>OY761989.1:0-957500 GCA_963665165.1 Arenicellales bacterium
TACAGACAAAAATGAAATCAGGCAGGGCACGCACCGGTTGATCGCAGCCGGTATGGTCAGACTTTTTCGATCAATGATTTGATATAACCGATGTGCGCCGCAACATCCTCTTCCAGAATCGCTACCTCCGCCAGAATCAGTTTGCGGATTTCCTCCACACTTTTATGGGCATCCATCAAATGTTCCAGTTCCGCCACCGCATTCCGAAATTCCGCCGAGCTCTGAAAAATAACTTCCGTTTTGCGGGTTCCACTATCCACCATGGTCGATTTCTTCAGCTGCGGAAACCGGTATTTCTTGCTCACCGGCAGAATGGACCCCTTCTTGCGATTGTAAGTTATACGCAGAATATCGGTTTTGTCAGACATGAAAGTTGCAAACCGTTCGATTTCCTCCGGGTTGCGAATGCCCATGGCATCCAGGGCGGGATATTTGCTCATGATGTTTTTTCTCTCTATTCAGCCAAAAACTGCCTGGGTGGTTACGCTCAGACCGCCGCAGCTTCGAACGGTTTATCCTGGCCCACTTTCTCGAAACCTTTCAGGATTTTCTGCGTCTCCGCCTCCTCGGCCTGGAGTCGCTCCAGGCTTAGATGGCAGGAGATCTGGTGGCCGTCCTCCAGTTCAAGCACGGGAGGATTATTGCGATCGCAGGTGCCCTCGATTCCACATGGGCAGCGGTTGTAAAACGGGCAACCGACAGCGGTGATTTCTACCCCCTTGGCAATGCCGACCGCCATTTCCCGCTTCTTCATGGTATCTTCGAGCCAGCCCAGTCTCATTTCCGGAACCGAGCTGATCAATAACCGGGTATACGGATGGAAAGGAGGGGTCAGCACTTCATCGGTCGGCCCCTGTTCGACCACCCTGCCGGCGTACAGTACGACAATTTCATCCGCGAACGAGGCGACAGTGGACAAATCATGGCTGATAAATACGAATGAGACGCCCGTCCTGTCACGCAGCGCCGTGAGCAACTTGATGACATTGGCCCCGACTATCGAATCCAGTGCGGATGTGACTTCATCACATAACATCACTTCGGGATTCGCCGCCAATGAACGCGCCATATTGACCCGCTGTTTCTGGCCGCCCGACAATTCCATCGGGTAACGGCTGGCAAACTCCGCTGGCAATTCGACCATCTCCAGAATTTCCGCCACTTTGGCATGCCTCTCCTTGCCTTTCAGACCATGGTAAAACTCCAGTGGCCGGCCAATAATGTCACCGATCACCTGCTTCGGATTCAATGCGGTATCGGCCATCTGGAACACAAACTGGACTTTTTGCAATTCTTCCCGCTCGCGGTCCAGCAAGGCGCCTTCAAGCTCTTTGCCCGCCAGTATTATATCTCCCTTTGCCTGTGGCAACAATCCGGCCATGACCCGGGCCAGGGTTGATTTGCCACAACCCGATTCACCGATAACGCCGACAACATGGCCATTCTTGACTTCCACGTTCACATCCCTCAGGACCGGCACCTTGGGCTCACCGTTGATGATTCCTCCATAACCGGCCGTCATGTCCTTTACTTCCATTGCCGCGTGTTCGCGGTCATGCTCGCTTCCGACCTCGACACCCATTCCCGCTGTCGGAGTCGGTCGCACGGCCGCCATCAGGCGTTTGGTATAGGCATGCTGCGAATTGTTGATAATCTGGTCGGCCGAACCCTGCTCCATCACTTCGCCGCCATAAAGCACCACGATATGATCGGCGACCTGCGCAACCACTGCAAGATCGTGAGTGACATAAATCGCTGCGGAGTTTTCCTCGCGAATAACCTTCTTGAACGCTTTAAGGACTTCGATCTGGGTAGTCACATCCAGTGCAGTGGTCGGTTCGTCAAGGACCATAAGGTCCGGGTTACCGCACAGCGCCATGGCTGCCATCAGCCGCTGCAACTGGCCGCCGGAGACCTGGTGGGGGTACCTGAAGCCAATACGGTTCGCGTCCGGCAACTCCAGCGCATGGTACAATTCGACTGCGCGCCGGGTCGCCTCCTCCTGGGTAAATATGCCATGAAGAACAGCGGACTCTGTAACCTGTTCACCGATGGTAATCGCGGGATTGAATGTGGCCGCCGCACTTTGTGCAAGGTAAGCGACATTGGCGCCGCGAATTTCGCGGGTGCGCAACGGCGCCATGGTCAACACATCCTCGCCATTCAACAGGACTTCACCGCCGGCAAAATGCAGGCCGGGTTTCGTGTAGGCCAGGGAAGCCAGTGATATCGTGGTTTTCCCCGAACCCGATTCACCGATCAGGGCAACCACTTCACCTTTATGAATATTGAAATCAACCCCTTTAACGATCGGAATTTCCACCCCGTCATCATTGGTTGCGCTGATCCTGAGACCTTTGACTTCAAGCAGTTTTTCTCTTTGATCCATTGTTCTACACCATTTTCTTTGCGAGGCTGCCGCCGGATTTGGCGGAAACGTCATCGACGATCAGATTGATAGCGATGGTGAATGTCGCGATTGCGAAAGCCGGCCAGATGGCCGCATAGGAGCCGTAGGTCAAACCGCCCAGGTTTTCACGCACCATGCTTCCCCAATCGGATGCCGGAGGTTGAACGCCCAGGCCGAGGAAGCTCAGACTGGAAATGAACAACACGACAAATACCAGCCGCAACCCGAAGTCGGTCGCTAACGGCATAGCCGCATTGGGCAACACTTCCGCCTTTATGATCCACCAGACTCCCTCTCCTCTCGCCTTCGCCGCTTCCACGAAATCCTGGACCATGATGTCCTGGCCCAGGGCACGCGCTATCCGAAACACACTGGTGGCATAGATCACCGCCGCTGTCCCGACCAGGATCGGAATCGAGGATCCCAGCGCGGCGATCACGATCAGGCCGAGCATGATGGTCGGCAACGATAGTATCGCGTCGTTGATCCGGCTGATACCCATGTCAATCCATCCTCCCTTGACCGCAGCCAGTATGCCTAGCGTGATCCCCATCGCATAAGCAAGCAATGTGGACGCAAGTGAAATCCCGATGGTGTTCCTGGCGCCAAAAATGACTCTGGACAGGGTATCCCTCCCCAGATAGTCCGTACCCAGGTAGAAATTGTCATAGGCATCCAGGAAACTGTCGTCGCCTTCCATATCCATTTCATGGTAGGGCGCGATGGATGGACCGATGATGCAGATTACCAGCCAGAAAGCGACCACTGCAACAGAGAGCTTGCCCACCCATGACAGTTTGATCCGTCTTTTCGGCGGGGCATCGGGCAACTCGCCGAAAGTGTCCAGTTTCGCGATAACCTCTTCTTCTTTTGTTTTCGACGGGGTATCGGCCAATCCATCGGAAGGATCCGCAGAGGCACCCGGTTTCGCGATAACCTCTTCTTCTTTTGTTTTCATATCGATTTTGTCAGTCACGGTTATCTCCCTCTATTTCGGGTTTCTGAGGCGGGGATTGGAAAGAATGGATGCTACGTCTGCAACCAGGATCAGCGCCACATAAGTAGCGCAAAATATCATCGCACACGCCTGAACCAGGGGCAGGTCACGGGTCTGTACCCCGTCCACCATCAGTTTGGCCAGTCCGGGATAAGCGAATATGGTCTCGACAATGACCACGCCGCTGACCAGGTAGGCCAGATTCAGGGCAATAACATTGACAATCGGGCCAATCGCATTATAAAAGGCATGCCGGAGTATGATTCGCCTTCTTGGCACCCCTTTCAAAATCGCCATTTCAATGTAGGGAGAACTCATCACATTCAGAATGCCCGCCCGGGTCATCCTGATCATCTGCGCCGAAACCACGATTACCAGGGTAATCAGCGGCATCGCCAACGCCCCCAGTAATTCAAGGAAGGTTTCATCGCCGGTCATGTATGCAGTTGAAGGCAGCCAATGCAATTCCACCGCCAGAACCAGAACCAGAATGGTGGCGATGAAGAATTCCGGTACGGAAATCGTGCTTAACGTACCAAAAGTGACCAGGCGATCCAGCCAGGTGCCCGGATGCATCGCAGCCCACAACCCGAGCGCGATCGAAATCGGTATTGAAATCGCCGCGACCAGGCCCGACATGACCATGGTATTGCCAAAACGGCCGCCGATCAGGCTCGCGATGGTCGCTCCTCCCGCCTTGGACGTACCCAGGTCGCCGGTCATCATGTCTCCCAGCCAGGAGAAATACCGGACATACCCCGGTTGGTCCAGACCCAGCTCCTTGCGCATGGCAGCCAGGGTTTCAGGGGTTGCGCTCTGCCCCAGCAGAATCTGCGCAACATCGCCGGGCAGGATACTGGTCGCAAGGAAAACGATTACGGACACCACCAGCAAGGTGCCAAAACCAATTACTATTCGGCGCAAAACCATTTGCGTCATCATAAGCTATGTCCCTCCGTAGCGGATTAATCTGACAGTCAGGCTTAAAAAAATGCCTGCACAGGAGAGTTCCTTATGCAGGCATCGACAAGCATCAAACCGGGAATCTGTGTCTCGTAGGCCTATCTCCCGGTTCAGGCGAGCCAGCAGAATTCAGGCCATTCACATGCGCCTAATTGACCCAGTGGAACAGTCGGTATTCCCATGATGTTATCCGCAACACCATCGTTGATATTGGAGAAAGCGGGAATGACCATGCCGCTGCCTTCGTGGATCAGGGTTTGCATTTCGCAGTACATCGCATGGCGCTTGACCGGATCGGTTTCCGCCAGTGAGAGCGTAAGCAACTCACCCATGCGTTCGTTATTCCAGTAAGTATCATTCCAGGCCGCGCCGGGTCCGAACTGGATCGCCATTTGTGAGTTGGCCGTCGGACGCATGTTCCAGGTTACCACATTCAGCGGTTCAACCATCCACACAGCGCCCCAGTATCCATCAGTGGGCACTTTCTTGATCTGAAGGTCGAATCCGATCTTGGCGCAGTTCGCCTGGGCAAGCAGACAGGTCTCCTCGATGCCGGGCGCGACCGGGGCAACGTACAGTTCGGCGCCGCTGAATCCGGATTTCTTGAAGTGGTCCTTGGCCCGATCCGGATCGAACTCACGCTGAGGCAGTTCCGAACAAAAATCCGGCCCGTGCGCGTACATGATCGGCGTATCGTTTCCGAGCGAACCCTTGCCCTTGAGGATCCTTTTCACGATACGCTCACGATCCATGATATATTGCATGCCCTTGACGAAATCATCGTTTTCTCCCGGCGGCGTATTTTTCAGGATACAGATTCCAACCTGCAACGCTGCGGGGGTCGACAGCAAGGTAACGCCGTCGGCCTCCTCGACCTGGCGAAACGCCTTGGGTTCGATGGTTGAAACCATCTGCATATCGCCGGAAAGCAATGCATTGACTCGAGCGACCGGGTCTGTAATCGCGGTAATTTCGCAAGCGTCCAGATTAGCGCCTTCGCGCCAGTAGTTTTCGTTACGCTTGTGGACTGATTTCACGCCGGGCTCAAAAGATTCCATGGTAAACGGACCGGTGCCGATACCATCACCGGTGGTGCCATTCTTGACAATCTTGGTCTGGAACAATCCAAGCAGGGTGGGCAAATCAGCGTTCGGTGAATTCATGACTGCCCGAACTTCATGGGAACCCATTTTCTTCCATTCCCCCACCGAAGCCAGAACAGACTTGATAACCGAAGTGGAGTCATCACCCAAATGGCGGCTCATACTGTAAACCACATCGTCCGCGGTCAATGGCGTACCGTCATGGAATTCGACGCCTTTGCGGATTTTGAAGTTCCACTCGGTTGCATCGCTGTTCGGTTCGAATGTTTCAGCCAGCTCAGGTTGGGGCACCAGTTCATTGGAATGCTGGATCAGGCTGTTATAGGTCGCGCGTCCGCGAGTGTAGTCAATGGTTGAGGTAAACAGTGGCGGATCCAGTTGATCGTCCGGACCGTGGAGGTTGGAAGCAAATCGGACGCTGCCGCCTTTTTTCGGGGTTGAAGCCATGGCTTGCCCGCCTGAATAAAGCAGATTCTGTGCAGTAGCCATTGAAACACCGGTCACCGCCATCAGTTTCAGTACATCGCGCCGGGAGTAGCGGCTTTTTACGGCCTTCTCGACCAGTCCCTTGTCATAAGCCGACAGATCGGAATAGCCTGTCTTTCCTGGAACGCTTTCAGGGGTTATCGTTTTTTTCATGTTTTAATACTCCGGTTATTCATAATTATATTTATATGCTGGCGCGTTGATTGCATCGCACCGGACACAGTCCCCGCATCCCGGGAAACCGGATGCGAAGACTTCTAACGCAGTCATTATACACAAAATCGCATCTTCTGGCAGTACCTGGCGGAGAGGAGGCCAGGCGCGCCTTTTGAAAATCATCCCATACCGAAAAAACAGCATTCAAGTTCCCGCTTTCTCCCGTCCTGTACGCGCACACAGGCATCCCTCTGGATAAATACAGGAATTCACCATGATTTATACAGTTTACTGCATGGAATTTTAAAAAAATTGTAATAGTCATCGAGCCGGCCATCCGCCCGCGTCCGACTCGAAACAGGTGATTGGCGCCGATATAATCGGAATCCGACAAAACGCCCCGATATGCGATAATCGACCGGATGCAGATCAAATCGCACATCACTCAATCCGTGCTTGACCGGACACTGGACAATCTCGTATCCGGTTGGAAACGGATTTCACAGTCTGGCAATGCCGGTATTTTCAGGCTGCACCCGAATCTGCCTGATCGCGACCTGAAACAATTAAGGACGCAAATGCAGGACTGTCTGGAAAGCAGGGGCGGAGAAGTCTCCGCACGCGCCCGGGCCGCCAGCCTGGGACAAGCCTACCTCGAACTCAATGATCAGGGACGGTACCGCTTTTTCAGGCTGCTGGTCGAGGAATTCGGGATTGACCGCACTGCGTTGGCAGCCACCGCCAGGGAATGTCTCGACAATCCCGGTGATCCGGAAATACCGGAAAAAATGAGAACCGTACTGCGACCGCCCTGGATCAAACTGTTCACACAGTTCAATGCCCTGCCCAGCGGCATCCAGTTCCTGGTTGACATGCGGGCCGACATACTGCGGCTCTCGAAACAACACAGCGGGCTCGCAGCCCTGAGCCAGGACCTGAAGAACCTGCTGGTATCCTGGTTTGACATCGGATTCCTTGATCTGAAAAGGATTACCTGGAACGAACCGGCTTCGTTACTGGAAAAACTGATCGAATACGAAGCCGTGCACGAGATTCAATCCTGGGATGACCTGAAGAACAGGCTGGATATCGACCGCTGCTGTCACGCGTTTTTTCACCCGGGAATGCCCGACGAACCCCTGATTTTCGTACAGGTCGCGCTAGTGAACGGATTGTCCACAAACGTGAATGAACTGCTCGATAATACCGCGCCGGTGGAAGACCCGGAAAATGCCGATACCGCGATCTTTTATTCGATCAGCAATACGCAGCCCGGACTGAGAGGAGTCAGCCTCGGGGATTTCCTGATCAAGCGGGTGGTTGACGACTTGATCAAAAGTTTCCCGAACCTGAAAACCTTTTCAACACTGTCACCGATTCCAGGGTTTCTGGAGTTCGTCAGACAACAACTGGAAAGTGAACCGGCCTCTGTTTTCAGTGACAGCGAAGCCGCCCTCCTGAACGCGCTGATTCTCGACAGCAGGAACGATTGGGTCAAAAATGAAGAAATCGCAAGCACGGCAAAACCCCTGTTGATGAGAACCTGTGCGGATTATCTGCTGAATCAGAAGCGCGGGACCGAAGCCCGGGATTCCGTAGCGAACTTCCACCTGAACAACGGCGCCCGGATTGAACAGATCAACTGGCTGGGAGATCAGTCGGAGCAGGGTTTGCAACACTCCTTCGGGCTGATGGTGAACTATCTGTACAAGCTGCCCGATATCGAAAAAAATCATGAAGCCTATGCCGGACAGGGCACGATACACTCTTCTTCATCGGTCAAGGCCTTGTTGAAACAGACCCGGCACAAGGCCGGCGGGGGACCCGGATAACGGCCTCAGGACAACCGCAGGAGATGGGCCTTACCCGGTATTCGCGGCCATGCCGGCAATGACTTCACGCATGATTTGCAGGCCCTGGTCGATGTCTGGCCCATTTATGTTGAGAGCGGGCGCAATCCGGACCACTTCCGGCCCGGCGTTCAGTACCAGCAATCCCTTTTTCGTGCAGGCCGCCACCACATCCCGCGCCTGACCCGCATAGCGTGGCTCCAGTTCACAGCCGAGCAGAAGTCCGAGGCCGCGGATTTCCCGGAAGACGTTGAATTCCCGGTTGATTTCCTCCAGGCCGGTGGTCAACCGCTGACTGGCCACCACCACGTTTTGCAACATTTCCGGAGTATTGACCAGCTCGAGAACCTTGCAGGCGACGGCGCAGGCCATCGGGTTTCCGCCAAAGGTACTGCCGTGGGTACCCACCACCAGGCTCTTTGCAATCCCGGCTGTGGTCAGCATGGCGCCAATCGGGAAACCGCCCCCCAACGCCTTGGCCGTGGTCAGTACATCCGGCGTCACACCCAGTTCCTGGTAGACATACAGACTCCCGGACCGGCCCATCCCGCATTGTATCTCATCGAAAATCAAAAGCGCGTTTTCCCGGTCACAGCATGACCGCAGGGTCTTGAGAAATTCCACTGTGGCAGGCACTACCCCTCCTTCGCCCTGGCACGGCTCGACGATCGCCGCACAGACACGCCCCCGGTTTTCTGCGAAATATTCCCGGACGGCCCCGGCATCGTTGAACCGGCAATGCGAGATACCGGCCGGCTTCGGACCGAAACCACTGCTGTATTGCGGCTGGCCGCCGGCGCACACGGTAAACAGCGTCCGCCCATGGAAAGCATCATCGAAAGCCAGGATCCGGTATTTTTCCGGCGTGAAATGGTCCACTGCGTAACGTCGCGCCAGTTTCAACGCAGCCTCATTCACCTCCGCCCCGGAATTTGCCAGAAAAACACGCTCGGCAAAGGTCGCCGCGCAAAGCGCACTGGCCAGGTCCAGGGCAGGCTGATTGGTCAGGATGTTACTGACATGCCAGAATTTGCGGGCCTGTTCCGTCAGGACGTCGATCAGCTCAGGATGTGCGTGACCCAGCGCGGAGACCGCAATGCCCGCGGCAAAATCGACATACTCATGACCTCCGGTATCCCACAGGCGTGAGCCCCTGCCATAAGCCGGCATGATTTCCATAGGCGCATAGTTCGGCGTCATCACCGCATCGAAAGCCGCGCGAACGGATGACACCTCTTCAGTCGTGTCATTTACAGTTTCGGTATTTGGTTGTATCGTAGCCATATTTCCTGATTGTCCTGGTTATTGCACAATAATCTGCCGCGGGACTGGAATTCTAACCCCGCAGACAACAGAATATCAGATTATTTTTTAACTATTCACCCGTACCGGGAGTACAGGCATGACTGAACAGATACCTGAACGTGAATCGATGGAAGTGGATGTGGTTATCGTGGGCGCCGGACCGGCCGGTTTGTCAGCCGCGTGCAGATTGATGCAACTGGCCACGCGACAGGAACAGGAATTGTCAGTCGTTGTCCTTGAAAAAGGTTCCGAAGTCGGCGCTCACATCCTGTCCGGCGCGCTGTTCGAACCCCGGGCCCTGAACGAATTGTTCCCGGACTGGAAAGAGCGCGGGGCGCCGCTTCACACTGAAGTGTCGAAAGACCGGGTGCTGATGTTCAGAAACAGCGCAAAAGCGTGGAACCTGCCCCTCTGGATGGTGCCCGCTCCCATGCACAATGACGGCAACTACATTATCAGCCTGGGGGAATTGTGCCGCTGGCTGGCAGAGCAGGCCGAGGGCTTGGGGGTTGAGATATTTCCGGGTTTTCCCGCTTCGGAAATCCTGTTCCATGAAGATGGCGGCATCAAGGGGGTGGCCACCGGAGAAATGGGAAGAAGCGCAACCGGCGAAACCAAAGCCTCCTGGGAACCCGGCATGGAGCTGCACGCGAAGGTCACCTTGTTCGCAGAAGGCTGCCGGGGGCACCTGGGCAAACAACTGATCGAAAGATTCGATCTGGCGGCGAACGCGCAGACCCAGCACTACGGAATCGGCATCAAGGAACTGTGGCAGATCAGTCCGGACAAACACCAGCCAGGGCTGGTCGTGCACGGAGCGGGCTGGCCCTTGTCCGAACACGGGGCATCCGGAGGCTCTTTTCTTTACCACCTCGGAGACAATCAGGTTTCGATGGGATTGATTACCGACCTGTCCTATGACAATCCCTGGCTCAGTCCGTTCGATGAGTTCCAGCGTTTCAAGCTCCATCCCCGGATCAGGGAATATCTGGAAGGCGGCGAGCGCATCGCCTATGGCGCCCGGGCGATTACAAAAGGAGGATTCAACGCACTGCCCAGAATGCACATGCCCAATGCCCTGCTGATTGGCTGCGATGCCGGCACATTGAATTTCTCCAAAATCAAGGGCTCCCACACCGCCATGAAATCCGGCATGATCGCGGCGGAGGCGGTTTACCACAGCCTGCAGGGTGGCGGAAGTCTCGAAGAGTACCCGACCCGTTTCAGGGATTCCTGGCTTTACCAGGAGCTTTACCGATCAAGGAACTTCGGCGCAGCGTTACACAGGATGGGCGCCTGGCTCGGAGGGGCTTATAATTTTATCGACCAGAATCTCTTCGCCGGCAGATTGCCGTTCAGGATCACCGACCCGGTTGCCGACCATGAGTCATTGAAACCGGCCAATGACTGCACGCCCATCGAATATCCGAAACCGGACGGCGTATTGAGTTTCGACAAGACCTCTTCAGTCTATCTGTCCAATACCAACCACGAGGAAGATCAACCGGGGCATCTGCTACTCAAGGAACCCGGACGGGCCGTAGAGACCAATTACCGGATTTACTCCGGGCCGGAACAACGCTTTTGCCCCGCTGGCGTGTATGAATTCATCAACACGGAATCCCGGCCTGAACTGCAAATCAACGCCCAGAATTGCGTACACTGCAAAACCTGCGATATCAAGGATCCGACCGGAAACATCAACTGGGTCACGCCCGAAGGAGCGGGCGGCCCCAATTACAGCGCCATGTAACGCAGGTCTACGCCACCCAGTCGCGGGCATTCAGGAACATCCTGATCCACGGACTGTATTCACCCCAGTCATCGGGATGCCATGAATTGGAAACGGTTCGAAAGACCCGTTCCGGATGGGGCATCATGATGGTAATCCGGCCATCGGCATTGGTGAATCCGGTCAATCCATTCGCCGAGCCATTCGGATTGTATGGATAGACGGTGGTTGGATTGCCGCGATTATCGATATACCTCAAACACGCCTGATCCTGGTCCTGTATCCTTCGCATGCCAGCCGCATCCGCGAATGACGTCCGGCCTTCCGCATGGGCTGAAGAGACGGGTATTTTCGACCCGGCCATGCCGCGAAACAGGATTGATTTTTCCGAACACACCTCCACCATGACAAAACGGGCTTCGAACTGCTCGGACCGGTTGCGGACAAATCCGGGCCAGTCCGAGGCGCCGGGGATGATACTCCGGATTGACGACATCATTTGACAGCCATTGCACACGCCCAGGGCGAACACATCCGGGCGCTCGAAAAAGCGCTCGAAGCGCTCCTTCAGGTCCGGGTTGAACAGAATCGACTTGGCCCATCCTTCACCGGCGCCCAGCACATCGCCGAACGAAAAGCCGCCGCAGGCGGCCAACCCTCTGCAATCGTCGAGTGTCGCCCCATCGATCAGGTCCGTGGTGGTCATGTCCACCGCGTCAAACCCGGCGCTGTGAAAAGCCGCGGCCATTTCCATTTGTCCATTGACCCCCTGCTCCCGCAGGATCGCCACTTTTGGCCGGGCCAGAGAGAGATTCGGCGCTGACTCCACGGCAGCGGAAAGCCGCTTCGGGACACTCTCTTCCAGGCAGAAGCCCAATTCACAAAACAGGCCGGGGTCCGCCTCATCAGCCAGACGCTGGTATTCCTGGTCGGCGCATTGTGGATTATCCCGGATGCGTTGCATCTGCCAGGATGTCTGCGACCAGATTTGGTGACACTGTATCCGGCTGCGGGAAAACAACACCTCACCCTGTCTGGCGACCTGTATGCGGTCACCGGCTACGGGCTGACCGATTCGATGCAGGCAATCCTCCATGGACAGGGACCGGGCTCGATGCAGGATTTCGGCGCGCCGCTCCCGCCGGGTTTGAATCACCGCGCCGAGTTCTTCATTGAACAGAACCGACAGGGGTTCTCCGGTGATATGGTCGAGATCAATGGACAGTCCGCAACGTGAAGCAAACGCCATTTCACACAAGGTGGCGATCAGGCCGCCATCTGACCGGTCATGATACGCCAGCAGACAGGAATCCCGGTTGAGTCCCTGGATCAGGGCAAAGAATCGCTTCAGATGGTCGGCGTCATCCAGGTCAGGCACATCCGACCCGATCCGGTTCAGGGTCTGGGCCAGGACGCTCCCTCCCATTCGATGTTTCCCCAGGCCCAGGTCAATCAACCACAAATCGGTCGGTTCACCGCCTGTCCGGAGAACCGGAACCAGTGTTTTGCGAACATCGGATACGGCCGCAAAAGCGCTGACGATCAGGGACAACGGAGAGACCACTTTCTGTTCACAGCCGTGGTCATCCCGCCATACCGTTTTCATCGACATCGAGTCCTTGCCTACCGGAATGGAAATCCCCAACTGCGGGCATAATTCCAGAGCCACGGCCTGAACGGTTCGATAAAGCCGGGCGTCATGACCTTCTTCGCCAGCCGCCACCATCCAGTTTGCCGACAACCGGATTTGCCCGATGTCGTCAATACAGGCGGCGGCCAGATTGGTAATCGACTCGCCAACCGCCATACGGCCGCTGGCCGGCCCGTCAATCACCGCGAGCGGGGTTCGTTCCCCAATGGCGAAAGCCTCGCCCGTGAACCCTCGATAGCCCGCGCAACTGACCGCGGCATCCGACACCGGCGCCTGCCAGGGCCCCACCATCTGGTCGCGGGCAACCAGGCCGGTGACGCTGCGGTCGCCAATGGTTACCAGAAAGGTCTTGTCCGCCACCGTGGGAAACGCCAGCACCCGGTCCACGGCGTCGCCAATGGCAAGCCCGGAAAAGTCGGGTTCATCCAACGACCGGGTTTCGGTAACCGCGTTGCGAAACATTTTCGGCGGCAACCCGAACAGCGTTTCCATCGACAGATCAATCGGGGAATCCGCAACCCCGGAAGCATCCGTATCCCGTGTGCCCCGCATATCCTGCGTATCGAAATGCGAATCCGTCAGCCGGAGCGTGGGCTCGGCCGTAGCCACGCCCACCCTGGCGTACAGGCAGCGCTCCCGACGGCAAATCCGCTCGAACTCCCGGTAACGGTCCCGGTCAATCGCAAGCACATAACGCTCCTGGGATTCATTGCACCAGATCTGCATCGGCGACATACCCGGCTCCGCATTCAGTATATCGCGCAACTCGAATCTCCCGCCCGATCCACAGTCGTGCACCAATTCAGGCAACGCATTGCACAGGCCGCCCGCTCCGACATCATGGATGGAAATAATCGGGTTGTGTTCACCCATCGAGCAGCATGTGTCGATCACCTCCTGGCAGCGCCGCTGCATTTCCGGGTTGCCGCGTTGCACCGAAGCGAAATCCAGCGATTCGGAGCTGTCTCCGGAAGCGATGCTGGAAGCCGCCCCACCGCCGAGTCCAATCAGCATGGCGGGCCCGCCCAGAACAACGATGGGCGTGTTGTCCGGTATCGGTTTTTTGACGACATGCGCGGGGCGTATGTTGCCCAGCCCACCCGCCAGCATGATCGGTTTATGGTAACCGTAGCGCAGGCCCGGCTTGTCAGCAGCCTGCTCGAAAGTACGAAAGTAGCCGCAGATGTTGGGGCGGCCGAACTCATTATTGAACGCCGCCGCTCCGACCGGAGCCTCCAGCATGATCTGCAACGGTCCGGCGATACGCCGTGGTTTTTGCTGCGGCGGCTCCCAGGGTCGTTCCAGACCCGGCAGCCGCAGATGCGATACCGAATAACCGACCAGCCCCGCTTTCGGCTTTCCTCCCCGGCCGGTAGCGCCCTCGTCCCTGATTTCCCCTCCTGAACCGGTGGCGGCGCCGGCAAAGGGTGAGATCGCGGTGGGATGGTTATGGGTTTCCACCTTCGCGACGAAGTGTACCGGCTCCTCCGTGAAAGAATACAGGCGGGATTCAGGGTGCGGGGCAAACCGCTCCGAATCGAAACCTTCCAGTACGGCCGCGTTATCCCGGTAGGCCGACAATGTTCCGCCGCTGTTTCGATCATGAGTGGCGCGAATCATCGAAAACAGGGTCCGGTCTTGGTCGATGCCGTCTATGTTCCAGTCGGCATTGAATATCTTGTGCCGGCAATGTTCGGAATTGACCTGGGCGAACATCATCAATTCGACATCGGTGGGGTTTCTGTCCAATTCGGCAAACCGTTCCACCAGATAGTCCCGTTCCTCCCGGTTCAGCGCGAAACCGGATTCCCGGTCAGCCGCCTCGAGAGCCTGCGCCCCCCCTGCCAGCAGATCGATCACCGTCAAGGGGGCGGGAGCCGACTGGACGAACAGCGCCCCGGTATCGCGCTCACTGTCGAGCAGGGATTCAGTCATTGGATCATAGATCACTCCGGCGGCGGATTCCGGGGGCAAACTGCCGAGTCCGGCAAACTGCCACCGAATACCCCGTTCAACCCGCCTGACCGAACCCAGACCGCACAGATGAAATATATCGGTCGCCTTGCTGGACCACGGGGAAATCGTCCCCAACCGGGGAACCGCATACCGCGTCAGTGGCTGGACGCCCTGTGACCGGGCTGACGCGGCTGGCCGGCCATCGGCGGCCTCGACATCGGTGGCGTCCACATCGAGCAACTGCGCGACAATGGCATCCTGCCGGGGGAGCAGTTTTTCGCTGTTATCGATAAAGTAATAATGGATTGCGTCGATACGGACACAGGAAGGCGCGAATTCCTGAATCCGCGCGAGAATTTTTTGCTTGCGAAATTCGGATAGCGCGTCCGCGCCCGGGACGATCAGCACACAACCCCTGCAAAAGCCATCGCCTTACGCAGACGGTCATGATACTGCTCGGAAAACACCGTCAGCGGCAAGCGGATCCCCTGGTCCACATAACCCATTTCATGCAGGGCCCATTTAGCCGGAATCGGATTGGATTCCAGGAATAGCGCCGCATGCAACGGCTCCAGCCGCCGATCGATTTCCCCGGCAGCGCCGAGATCACCCTGCACCGCCGCGGTCATCATCTCATGCATCTGTTTTGGCGCAACATTGGCCGTCACCGAGATACAACCATGACCACCCGCCCTGACCAACTCCAGGGCCGTGTCGTCATTGCCCGAATAAATCGCAAAATCCGGGCCGCAGCGCCGGTTGAAATCCGCTACCCGGGGAATATCCGACGTGGCGTCCTTGATGCCTGTGATATTGGGAATGGCGGCCAGTTCGACGACCGTATCGTTCAACATGTCTAGCGAGGTTCGTGACGGAACGTTGTACAGGATTTGGGGAATGTCAACCGCTTCGGCAATATGCCTGAAATGCCGGTACAGGCCATGCTGGGTCGGTTTGTTGTAGTAGGGGACAACCAGCAGACAGGCGTGAACGCCCAGTTTCGCGGCTCCGCTGGTCAGTTCCACGGCCTCCGAGGTCGAATTCCCGCCAGTGCCTGCGATGACCGGCAGGCGGCCATTGGCGAATTCGACCGTCCTGGCGATCACCTCGAGTTGCTCATCGATGGTCAGGGTCGCCGACTCCCCTGTGGTGCCCACCGAAATGATTCCGTCGGTCCCGTTCTGAACATGGAAATCCACCAGTTTCCGAAGGCCGGGATAATCAATGGCGCCATCCTCCAGCATCGGCGTAATCAACGCCACCAGACTACCTTTCAGCATTTTTTCCTCAAGCGGATAACAGTTTCACAAGCCGATGATCTTACTGTTTTCAATGTTGTTAAACAAGCCCGGTTTATGCGTCCGCACGGCTCTGTTCGCATACCCCGGTTATATCAACTGAGCGAGAAATGTTTTCGCCGGTACGATTATCGGATCATGGTATTCAAAGCAATCTCCTTCAACGAATTCCGCATCCATCGCCACCTGAAAAGCATGGGTCGCCCTGGTTTGCCGCTGAAAATAGCGCAGTGAATCCGATAAACCTGTTTTACCGCTGGCTTTGACCTCCACCAGAAACCAGGGGTTCTGGTCGTGGGTAACCAGAAAGTCGACTTCGCGCTTTTGTTTGTCCCGTATAAAGTGCAGACCAAAATCCCCCTCGCCTGTTTCCGTCCACCAGTGAACCGCCTTGAGGAGGGCGTTTGCCACCATGTTTTCGGCCCGCGCGCCCGGGTCGTCCACCTGAGACCAGTCCCACAGGTAGTATTTAGGCTCCTTGCGCAAGGCGCGCGCAATGTTGTTATGCCAGGGTTTGACGGTGAAGCAGAAGTAGAGTGATTCCAGAGTGGCAATCCAGCGCCGGATGGTGTCTACCGATACACGAATCTTTTTCGCCAGCCAGGAATAAGCGGTCAGTTGTCCAGCCTGGTTGCGTAGTAATTCGGCTAACATCTCCACTTGGCTCAACTCCTGAATACGGGTAAGGTCCCGCAGGTCTTCCCGCAGGAGTTGTTCCGTGCGAAGGGTTCGCCAGCGGTTATAAAATCGCTGATCGGCTTTCAGGAAGGGTTCCGGGAATCCACCGAATTTCCGGAGCGCATTCCATTGGTCGTCTGCAATCGGCCCGGGTTGCGGGTTGACCAGCCCATCTGTTGCATTCTTTCCCTGGACGTCAACACACTCCGCGACCGAGATCGGATGTAACGTATAGGGAAAATAGCGGCCCATCAGGCTATCGCCACCGCGTTTGAACGTTTTCAATGAGGCGCTGCCGGTTACCAACGCCCGAGCCCTTTCCTCATACTGGTCAAAGAAACCTTTCAGGAAATCGCGCCAATCGCGATATTTGCGTAATTCATCAAATACGCATAACGGCAACCCGGCCTGCAAACGATCCAAACCCAGCTCTGTGGAAATTGCATCCGGTCCTTTGAGAATGATCTCCCGGTGTATCCGGTTATCCCAATTGAAATACTGGTTGTCGGGGAATGTCTCTCCCAGCATTCTGGCAACCGTTGTCTTGCCAACCTGCCGTGGACCCGACAGAAAGATCATCTGACGATTATTCCGGTAATGGCTGGCAAGCTCTCCGAGCAAATAACGCTTCATGACCAAATTCTCCCCAATCGTAAAAAGTCATGACTATTTTACGACACTACCCGGTTTGGTCAAGCATCACGCTTGACAAGCCGCGATACCCCGGATTATCAAATTTTCGTAAGCCTCCTTTCGACCATGCCGATTTTTTCACCCGCCCAAAGGCCGAATAACCAGTGTTTACAACCCGATTATGGCGGTTTTACATGCCCCGACTCATTTCAATGAGGACTATTTGAAGGTCCGGCGTGACTATAAGCAGGACGCTCAAGTGCTTGCTGATAGATATAACCAGGAGTCTGCGCTGTAGTTCGTGGGGCGCGTAAAACACCGTCAGGTCCAAACAGTCCACCAGATCACTCACCTGTTCCGCAAGGTGGCCTTCCGGAAGCCATTCTCGCAAGTCCGGCGGCAGCAATAACGACTGCTCCAGATCGTACAACGAAAGGTCGTGGGCATCTGTCTCTCCTCAATTATATCCAGTCGGGTTATACTACCTTTGAGATTCCTACGGCACAGACTCCCAAGTGCCGCTGATTTTGCAGGGATTTCTCTCTACCGCCTTGCAAGGACCGAGTCCGTTGATCATGACTCAGCCTCCCGCGCCAGACGCTCGGGACTCCACACCTCTTCGGCAATGCATCGAAACAGTTCCTGTCTTGCCTCCAGGTCAGCCTTGCGGAACTCGGAATGACCTCGGAACAGTAACCCGCTTGAGCGCACGAAAGCGTCGAAGCCAGGGTCTCGCTCGTATGCGTCCTCGTGGAGGCTCTGAGCTAATAGGTTGTGCTTCAGGTAGTGCCCTCGCTTCTTCGCATAAGGGAGATCGCCATAGCTGGCGTTGAAGCTCTTTGGCAGTAATAGCAGTCCTCCAATCCGATTGCGATACTCTAAAAAGTCCGCCGGATGATCAAACTCATCTGTGTGGCGTTCCGGATGATTAGCCCAAATGTGCTCTACCTCGTAGGGGTCTTGTGCGTGCCGGTCAACATACTCCTGGTATCGCGAGGAACGTCCGGCCCGTGTTTCAACAAAGTCGGTCATCCGCGCAAGCAAGCGGTGAATCCGCGGCCTGTTCGTGCCATGGAGGCTAAAACGGTCGTTCGTGACAAATGTCTCGGCCTCCCCAGCCAGTCGTTCCTGGAGAGTGCTCGCCAAATCGGATACATCCTTGCCGCGGATGTCGCGCATGACCACGAACATGGCGTACTGCATGGCCGAGTAGCCGATCGTGCGCCAGTTCCAGAGTCGCCGGCTGATGAGAATATCGAGGGCCGCTGATACGACGCGCAGCTTTCGCAGGATGTCCTCCTCGCGATCATCACACTTTAAGGGTGCCAGCAGCACGGGGTATTGCAGGGTAAAATTGTGCCCCGCGCAGTAATGAACCGACTCCAGCCCGACGGTCAGGGTCTCCGCAGCTTCGCGCAGACGGGCGTACCAGCGACCGTAGAAGGCAAAATCCTCTTTGATGAATCGAGAGAATTCTGCTTCCGAGGATAGGCCCAAACTTTTCTCCCGTTCCCGCACCCAGCGATGAAATTCCGTACCGATGCGGTCAAAGTCGCGTGGCTCCGCTCCTCGTCTCCGCTCACGGATGCTTGTCGCATGCTGGCTTCGGAGCCACGCCTTGATCGCATCCGAATCCTCCTCCTTTCCGAGATCCTGCAACTGCGTTATCTGTGTGCGCCATTCCTTGTTGGCTCTGTTGCGGAGTTCCGCATCATCAATATTCGCAAGCAGATACCCCTTCAGCATGTCCGTAGGCGTGAGTGAGAGTCCGCGGTCGTTCATGGTCTCGAAAATGGTGTACGCGTCTGCGTCGGAGTATGCGGTGATCTCGACGAGGTGAACATTCTCGATCAGCCAGTCCGCAAAGTAAGGCAGTGCGGGATCGACAAGTCCCGCCGGGAACAGCTCGGTCACATCCTGAAAGCGCCGGAGAATATTCACCACGGACTCGGGCTGGTCCGTCTCCTCGAACGGATTTCCGGTGAAAAGCGCCTCCATGCAGGCTGCACGCTCGTCCACATTGAGGTTGAACGAGCGCCGCCCGAACTTCACCGAAAAGATTAAATCGGCAAGCTGCGCCTTCTGATGGTCGTCCTCCAAGTGCAGATAGATGTAGATCAGAAGCAGTGTCAGCGTGGTCAACCGCTGCTGACCGTCAATGATGAACTTGTGCCCGTCGCTTTCGCTAATGATGATGGAACCCAAGAAGTAGTGCCCGTAATTCTCGACAGCACTGCGGGAGTCGCCAAGCTGGTAATCTTCCCTGAACTTCTCCGCTAGATCCTCAATGAGTTCCGCAACCTGCTTCGTCTGCCAACGGTACTCGCGCTGGTAGTAGTCAATCGCAAATTTGGCGCCGGCGAGCAGCGCACGCAGGTTTTTTGCGGTACCGCAGATTTCCCTCACAGCTCGCCCTCTTCCTTGAGCTTCCTGATCCTGGCCTGCTTGCCATCTTCCAGCACCGCATCAAGGCAGCGCAGAACGGTCATCGGAAGGATCACGTCGCTATACTTTCCGCACACATACAGGTCGCGCAAGATGTCGCCCGCGATGCCCCAGACGTAGTTCGTGATCCAGTTCAGGTCGGCGTTGTTCAATTTTTCCTGCTCCGATTGCCAGCGCCATCCTCACCAACTGTTCCTCAACTCGCGCAGTTTGAGAAATACCGTTTGCGGGTCGGGAGAGTCGCCGATTTCGGGGAATTCTGCCTGTAACCGCTCGATCACCTGGGGGTTCTGCAACCGGAAGAATGTGTTGATTTCCTTTTCCTGGGCCAGACTGGTCACCAGAGCCTTTTCAGGATCCTGGTTGGCTGTCTCATCCAGCAGTGATCGCGCGGCCTCGTTGTCCGGTTCACGGTCGAGGGTGAATTCGAGGTTGTTATGCAGGTAGTCATGCCCCGGGTAGATCAATGTGTCATCGGATAATCCCGCCAACTGCCGCGTGAAGGTTTCATACAGCTCTTTCGGGTGGCCGCCGTTATGACAATTTCCGGCGCCCGCATTGAACAGGGTATCCCCGCTGAACAACGCCGGGGTTTCGGTATGGCTCAGCAGGCAGACATGGCTCATCGTGTGTCCGGGGGTATCCAGCGCTTCCAGTTCCACGGTTTTCCCGACCTGGATGACATCCCCGGCCTCAAGGCCGCGTGACATTTCAGGAATCGCCGTCCGCGCGCGATGATGGGCCAGAACCCGCGCCCGGGTGGCGGCCACCATTTTCCGGTTTCCCCCGGTATGGTCTCCATGTTCGTGGGTATTGACTATACAGGTAATATCCCATCCCTGGTCTTTTGCATACCCCAGGCACTTCCGGTGGTCCAGCGGGTCGATAGCCAGCGCTTCGCCCGTTTCCGGGCAGGCGATCAGGTAATTGAAATTCCGGTACGCGTTGCCGGTCCAGATTTGCCTGGTAATCATTTTTGTCACTCCTGGCGGAGAAAATTATTGATCCATCTCATCACGATGGCTGAATCGGTATCGTGTTGCGCAAGGGAACGCAGTGTGCGCTGGTAAACCTCCGGCCCGATCAGTTCTTTTCTGTATTCCGCCCTGAAAGCGCAGAATTCCTTGTTGAATTCCGGATGCCCCTGGATACCCAGCATTTTGTTGTCGGCGACAATCATGCTGTTGGGGCAAAAATCATTTTCCGCGATGGTCTCGAATTCCGGCGGAACATCGACAACCTGGTCCTGATGAATGACGACCAGATTGTAGCGGTCATCGTCCAACGGCTCCATGGGCCGGTTGGAGGAAAGGCCAAAGTCGTTCATCCATGGCTTTCTCTCCGTGATTTTCGCGGTCTGGATACCAAAGCCCCACCCGGATTCAGCTTTCTCGGCCCTGCCGCCGAGGGCATGGGCGATCAGTTGATGACCAAAACAAATCCCCACCACACGAACATTTTGCTCCCAGCAATCGACAATAAACCGTTGCAGGGATTTTATCCATGGCCGGTCTTCATACACGCTGTAACGCGACCCGGAAATCACATAGCCGTCAAATTCCTCCGGCTCCGGAAGCACTTCCCCCTCAAAACAGCGAATCGCGGTCAGGCGGATTTCATCCGAACCCGGATCAAGGGCATTCTGAAACATCGCGGTATACGTGCCATATCGGTCCCGGTCCGCTTCATCGATATCATCACACAGCAGCAGCCCGACATGGAGGGGGGATTGCTTCGATTGGGGCATCATGATTTTGGAGCAGCCTCGCATCCCGGCAATTCCATAATGACTTCGAGTATCCGGACTGCAAGGCGATACTTGTCGGTTCGGGCAAGAACGGCCTGTTCCACCTTTCCCCGGCCCCTGTCCCCATCGTCCCGGAAATACAGCAACGTAGCGGCATTGTCCTCGCTGTCGAACACGGAATCCCCGGCGACATCATTGGCCACGATCATATCGACATTCTTCGTCTTCAGTTTGGTCGTTGCGTTATCCAGCAGATTCCCGGTTTCGGCGGCGAACCCGACCGTGATGGGCCGGTTTTCCAACGCCGCCACCTCCGCCAGTATATCCGGATTCCGGGTCAGGGTGAGGGTGGGGCGCTCGCTGTCCTTTTTGATTTTCTGCGCTGACGCCTGCACTGGACGATAATCCGCCACCGCCGCCACTGCAATGAAAATATCCGTCTTGTCCACCTGTTGCATGACCTGATCACGCATCTGCCGGGCCGAGACCACATTGATTCGCCGGACCTCGGACGGCGTTTCCAGATTGACCGGCCCGCAAACCAGGGTCACATCCGCGCCGAAGTCGATGGCTGCGTGGGCGACGGAGAACCCCATTTTCCCGGAACTTCGATTGGTGATTCCCCGGACCGGATCAATCGCCTCCCAGGTCGGGCCCGCCGTTACCAGAACCGATTTTCCGGCCAGCAGCCGCGGCACGCCGTCACCGAGTATCTGCCGGGCAATCTGTTCCGGCTCAGTCATCCTCCCCGGCCCGGTTTCCCCACAGGCCTGATTGCCCCGGGCCGGACCGATTGTACGAATTCCCCGCGCCTCCAGCCTTTCCAGGTTTTCCCGGGTCGCCGGATTCTGCCACATTTGCCGGTTCATGGCCGGGGCGATGACCACTTCCGCCTCAGAGGCCAGAATCAGGGTGGACAACAGGTCACCGGCCTCTCCGTGCACCACTTTCGAAATGAAGTTCGCGGTCGCCGGAGCGACGACAATGATTTCCGCCCAGCGCGCCAGTTCGATATGCCCCATACCCGACTCGGCATCCGTATCCAGCAAATGCCGGGAAACCGGATGCCCGCTGACCGCCTGAAGAGTGAGTGGAGTAATGAATTCCTGCGCCGCCTCGGTCATCACGACCCGGACATCCGCACCGCGCTCTGTCAATCTTCTGACCAGGTCCGGAGATTTATACGCCGCAACCCCGCCGGTCACACCGACCAGAATTCTTTTGTTTCTCCGTATTGTCGAAACCGCGTTCATCATGTAGAGTCCGGGCTGCAAACGAGGAAGCCCTTGAACAGCGGCTTCTGCCCGCCAGCAACACACTGATAGTTCGTATAGCGCCTGTCAGAAGCGCCCGTGTCAAGTGTAACGTATTTGTATGGAAATTAATCATGACAATAAAGGAGTGGCCAGAGTTGGAAAGGCCGAGAGAGAAACTTTTGCATCATGGCGCCGGTTCACTCAGCGACGCCGAACTGCTCGCCATATTCCTGCGTACCGGCGTGCCCGGCAAATCAGCAGTGGATATCAGCCGGGACCTGATCAGCCAGTTCGGTGACCTGAGAGGCGTGCTGACCGCAAACCGGGACCGGATTTGCCGGATGCAGGGGCTGGGGCCGGTCAAATTTTCCTACATGCAGGCGGCCCTGGAATTGGGTCGGCGCTTCCTGGGCCAGAAAATCGAACGCCAGGATGTGATGACCAATCCTGAATCGGTCAACGATTTTCTCAGCTTCCATCTGCGTGACCGGAGCCGGGAAATATTCGCGGTCCTGTTCCTCGACAACCGGCATCAGGTGATCAAATACGAAGAGATGTTTTACGGCACGCTGGGCAGTGCGTCAGTGCACCCGCGGGAAGTGGTCAAACAGGTTCTGCATCACAACGCGGCGGCGATCATCATTGCCCACAACCACCCGTCCGGCATCGCCGAACCCAGTCAGAGTGACGCCGACATCACCGTCAAGATTCAAAAAGCGTTACAACTGATCGATGTCCGACTGCTCGACCACATTATTGTCGGAGACGGGGAATTTGTTTCATTGAGCAACCGGGGTATCATTCAGGGAGGATGATTAGAATGTTCGGCATCACGATATAATTCAGCACAGTCATGAAATCAAGAGAGCGGCGGGACGGTGTCACACTGGTCCATACCGGCAGCGGAAAGGGAAAGTCTTCCAGCGCCTTCGGCGTTGTGTTCCGGGCCGCCGGCTGGGGACTGAAAGTCTGTGTGATTCAATTCATCAAGGGAAAATGGAAAACCGGCGAGCAGCTTGCCGCAGAAAAATTTGATAACATCGAATGGCATGTGATGGGAGATGGATTTACCTGGGATACCAATAACCCGGAACAGGATATCAGGACCAGCCGGGAAATCTGGGAATTCAGCAAGGAAAAAATCCTTTCCGGTGAATTTGATCTTGTCGTACTGGATGAAATTAATTATTGTTGCGGCTTTGGCTGGATAACCGGCGAAGAAATTGCGGAATTCATCACCCACAGCAAACCACCCTGGCTCTACCTTGTCCTCACCGGCAGGGATGCCGCGCCGCAAGTAATCGAAGCGGCGGATACCGTGACTGAAATGACCAAGATCAAACATGCTTTCGAACAGGGCATCCTGGCTGCCCAGGGCGTTGAATTCTAGGCGATGAACCGCTACTCCATATTCAGCCTGATCCGCAACGCCATCCGCTATCATCAGGATTGGCAGCAATCATGGCGCAGCCCGACCCCCAAAAAGAAATATGACGTCGTGATCGTCGGTGGCGGCGGCCATGGCCTGGCGACCGCGTACTACCTGGCCGCCGAATGCGGAATCAGCAATGTCGCCGTAATCGAAAAAGGATGGCTCGGAGGCGGCAATACCGGCCGCAATACGACCATCGTGCGCTCCAATTATCTTTGGGATGAATCGGCAGCCATATACGAACACGCCATGAAGCTGTGGGAAGGCTTGAGCCAGACCCTGAACTACAACGTGATGTTCTCCCAGCGCGGACTGCTTCATCTGGCGCACAGTGTCCACGACTTGCAGGAAATCGGGCGCCGGGGCCACGCCATCCACCTGAACGGAATCGACTCGGAATTCCTGACTCCCTCCCAGGTCAAACAGATGGTGCCATTCATCAATCTGGACTGTCGCTACCCGGTGATGGGCGCCCTGTTGCAAAAACGCGGGGGGACAGCCCGGCATGACGCGGTAGCCTGGGGCTATGCCAGAGCGGCGGACGCAGCCGGAGTCGATATCATCCAGAACTGTGAAGTCACCGGATTCCGTCAGCAGGGCAACGTCATTCAGGGAGTGGAGACCAGCCAGGGTTTCATTGCCGCCGGGAAAGTCGGTTGCGTGGTGGCGGGGCATTGCAGTGTGCTCGCCGAAATGGCCGGTTTCCGCTTGCCGGTCGAATCCTTCCCGCTTCAGGCGCTGGTATCCGAACCGGTCAAGCCGATTCTCGATTGCGTGGTCATGTCCGGCAGTATTCACGCCTACATCAGCCAGTCCGACAAGGGCGAACTGGTGATCGGCGCCGGTTCAGACGCCTACAACTCCTACTCCCAACGCGGTGGATTCGATGTCATCGAGGAAACGGTCGGTCCGGTACTTGAGCTTTATCCCGTTTTTTCGAGAATGAAAATGTTGCGCCAGTGGGGGGGCATCGTCGATGTGACGATTGACCGTTCACCGCTGATTTCCAAAACCCCGGTGGAAAACCTGTTTTTCAATTGCGGCTGGGGGACAGGCGGGTTCAAGGCGACACCGGGATCCGGACATGTGTTCGCACACTCGATTGCCCGTGGTGAAATGCACCCGATCGCGGCGCCGTTCTCGATCGACCGGTTCAACAGCGGCGCCCTGATTGACGAAGGCGCGGCAGCGGCGGTAGCACACTGATGTTCATCATTGACTGCCCCTGGTGCGGCCAGCGCGACCAGAGCGAATTTACCGCGCACGGGGAAGCGTATATTGCGCGGCCCCGGCAACCTGGACAATTGTCCGACGAAGAATGGGGGGACTATGTCTTTTTCCGCAAGAACACCAAGGGCATTCATTACGAAAGGTGGGTGCACAGTCATGGATGCAGGCGCTGGTTCAACGTCGTCAGGGATACCGTCACCGACCGGATACACGCAACCTGCAAGCCCGGTGAGCCGCGCCCCGGGGTAAAGGAATGACCGCCCCCGTCCCTGACAGAGCCGGGAAAAACCGGCTGGCTTCCGGCGGTCGCATCGACCGCGGCAGGACAATCGAATTTTATTACGACGGCAAACGCTATACGGGGCACCCCGGCGACACCCTGGCATCGGCCCTGCTGGCGAATGACGTCCATCTGGTCGGCCGCAGTTTCAAATATCATCGGCCACGAGGTATTTACAGCGCCGGCTCCGAAGAACCGAACGCGCTGGTGCAACTCGAATCAGGGGCCTGTACCACCCCCAACATGCGAGCCACCGAAGTGGAACTGTACGAAGGTCTCCGCGCCGCCTCCCAGAATTGCTGGCCCTCGGTAAAATTCGATCTCGGTGCGATCAACTCGCGACTGTCCCGGTTGCTTCCCGCCGGCTTCTACTACAAGACTTTCATGTGGCCGGCATCGCTATGGATGACGTACGAAAAATATATTCGCAAGGCTGCCGGACTGGGCCGGTCTCCGCTTGAAATCGACCCTGATTTTTATGACAAGACTCATGCCCACTGCGATGTGCTGGTAATTGGAGGCGGACCGGCCGGCCTGCAGGCCGCCCTGGCGGCGGCACAGTCAGGCGCCCAAGTCATTCTGCTGGATTCGATGAGCGAATTCGGCGGCTCGCTGCTAAGCGACCGGTCTTCAACAATCGGCGGGGTCGAAGCAATCGAATGGGTTGCCGACATCATCGCCCGGCTTGAAGCGATGGACAACGCCACCCTGCTGCCGCAAACGACACTGGCCGGTTACTACGACTACAATTTCCTGGTGGCCAATCAAAAGTCGAGTGAACATTCCGGCCCGGCCAGCGCCGGTCGGACTTTCAGGGAAAGGCTGTGGAAAATCCGCGCCGGACAGGTCGTGATCGCCGCCGGCGCCATTGAACGGCCCCTGGTATTCGCCGATAGCGACCGGCCCGGAGTGATGCTGTCGGGCGCCATTCGCAGTTACATCAACCGGTATGCCGTGCTGCCGGGAAGGAATATCGCGTTTCTGACCAACAATGACAGCATCTGGCAGACCGCGCTGGACGCACAGGACGCAGGCGCGTCGGTATACGTGATCGACGTCCGGGGAAACGCCGCGTCCGCGGCCCAGGCACGGGCAAAAAACCAGGGAATCGCCATCCACCCCGGCAAGACCATCGTCGGAGTCGACTATGCCAGAGGCCGGATCCGGGGAATCGAAATCATGGCGCTCAGCGAGGACGGCGCATCCGTGACCGGCCCCCGGCAACGCCTGTCCTGCGACCTGATCGGAGTCGCGGGGGGATGGACACCGACTGTCCATTTATACAGCCAGGCGAAGGGAAAACTCAAATATCTGGACGATCTGCACTGCTTCGTCGCGGATCGTATGCCGGCCAGCAACTCAGCCATCATGGCCGGAGCCTGCAATGCCGACTATCGCCTGGACGACTGCCTCAGCCAGGGATTCAAGGCCGGGTGCGAAGCGGCCGGCAACGCCGGATTCGAAACCCGGTCGGCGCAACCTCCGGCGACCGGGGCCAACCCCCTGGAAGCGAATTTGTCCGAATCATCCGGGGGATTGCGGCCATTATGGATCCTGCCGTCCGACCATCCCATCGGACAGGGCCGCAAAAAGCATTTCCATGAACTGCACAATGACGCCACCGTGGCCGACATCCATCTGGCCGCCCGCGAAGGATACCAGTCGGTGGAACACCTGAAACGCTATACCACAACCGGCATGGGAACCGACCAGGGCAAGACATCGAACCTGAATGCCCTGACCGCAATGTCTGAAATCCGCGGTATCCCGGTTCCCGAAGTCGGCACGACCACATTCCGCCCGCCGTTCACCCCGCTAACTTTCGGCAGCATCGTGGGACATGATCGAAGGCAGTTGTTCCTGCAGGCCCGGAAAACCCCGATGCACGACTGGCACCACCGGCAGGGCGCGGTTTTTGAAGATGTCGGAGACTGGAAACGCCCCCGCTACTTCCCGAAGGAAGGAGAGACCATGCATGACGCCGTTCAGCGTGAATGTCTCGCAGTACGCAAAAGCTGCGGCATACTGGACGCCTCCACGCTTGGCAAGATTGACCTGAAAGGCCGCGACTGCATCCGGTTGCTGAACATGCTCTATACCAACGACTGGAGCAAACTGGCTCCGGGCCGCTGCCGCTATGGCCTGATGCTGGATGAACACGGCATGGTATTCGATGACGGCGTGACCAGCCGCCTCGGCGACCACCATTACCACATGACCACCACTACCGGGGGCGCGGCGCGGGTCATGAACTGGATCGAGGAGTGGCTGCAAACCGAATGGCCGGAACTGGAAGTCCATGCCACCAGCGTGACCGAACAATCGGCAGTGGTCGCGCTGAATGGACCGGCCTCCGCCAGACTGCTTGGCGAACTGGTTGACCTGCCGCTGGACGATCGGTCCTTCCCGTTCATGTCGGTCAGGGAAACCAGGATCGCCGGTATTCCGGCCCGCATATTCCGCATCAGCTTTACCGGCGAGTTGTCATTCGAAATCAACGTCCCGGCCCGATACGGCCTGGCCCTGTGGACCGCGCTGATGGATGCCGGGGAAAAATACGGAATCTGTCCCTACGGCACCGAAGCGATGCATGTTCTGCGCGCCGAAAAGGGATTCATCATCGCGGGACAGGATACCGATGGCACCGTCACGCCAATGGACCTCGGCATGGACTGGATCGTATCGAAGACCAAAGAGGACTTCCTCGGCAAGCGCTCGCATGCCCGCTCGGACACCGCCCGGCAAGGCCGCAAACAACTGGTCGGCCTGTTGACCGAAGACCCTGGACGAGTACTGCCGGAAGGCGCCCATGTGGTTGAGGAACTAAAGAGCGCCCCGCCAATGGACATGCTCGGCCATATCAGTTCCAGCTATATGAGTCCGAATGTGGGCCGGTCGATTGCCCTGGCCCTGGTCAAGGACGGTTTTGCCCGCAAGGGGCAGGTACTCCATGTGCCTTTGCTGGACGGCAGCGCCCACAAGGTCACCCTGACCGACCCCGTATTTCTGCCTGCGCCCACCCCGCCCATCGCCGATGTCCCGGCGGATGGCGCAGAGCCTTCCGCATCCATCGGTAAAACCGGACTGGCCACTGGATGGCAGGCCACCTCACCCGCCTGTAACCTGGAGCCGGTTACAGGCAGGAACAGCCTCAGGGAACAACCCTGGCGCGGCAAGGTCAATCTGCGCGGCGACCCCGAAAACCGGAAATTCCTGGCAACTGCGGAATCCGTACTCGATATTCAGCTCCCGCTGCAATCCAACACACAACACTCGTCAGGAGACCGAACCTGTTACTGGACCGGCCCGGACGAATGGTTGCTGCACTGCCGGCTGGATGAGACCGGAGCGATTACCCAGGCCCTGCAAGAGAAACTCCCGGACACTCATTTTGCAGCGACCGAGGTTACGGATTACTACACAGTCCTGCACCTGGACGGACCCGACGCCATTGCATTGCTCGCGAAAGCCTGCCCACTGGACTTGCATCCGGCTAAATTCACGGTCGGCGACTGCGCCCAGACCCGGTTCGGCCACGCCAGCATCCTGCTGCACAAGACCGCCGACACCCCCGCATTCGACATCCAGGTGCGGTGGAGCTATACCGAATACGTCCGGGACTACCTGGTCAGCGCCATGCGGACCGTGTGAATTTGTCGTTGCACCGGGGTGGTCAGAAAATGAATGAACCGGTTTCTACCCGCCTGTCCGGCAAAACCGCCCTGATTACCGGCGGCTCAAGAGGAATCGGCCGCGCGATTGTGGATCGGTTCGAAGCGGAAGGCGCAACAGTGATGACCTGCGGAAGAGGTGAGCGTCCGCAAGACCTCCCCGATTCGGTATTCTGGATGACCGCCGATGTATCCCGAACCGATGACGTGACCGCCCTGAATCAGCGCTTCCGGGAAACGCTCGGCCCGATGTGTGTGCTGGTCAACAACGCCGGCATCCAGATCGAAAAAAACATACTCGAAACAACGGACGAAGACTGGGAATCCCTGATGGGCATCAACGCAAAGGGGACGTTTCTAACCTGCCGGGAAATGATCCCGGACATGGAAGCGGGCGGCTCGATAATCAATATCGGGTCCATCTCCGCAAACCTGGCCGACCCCGGCCTGGCCCTCTACAACGCATCGAAAGGTTTTGTCCATAGTCTGACCCGGTCCATCGCCGTTGATCACGGCCCCGCCATTCGTTGCAATGCGATTTCCCCTGGCTGGATTCTGACCGGAATGGCGGATGCCGCGTTCGACGTTGCGGACAACCCGGCCAATGCCAGAAAGGACGCCTTGCAACGTCACCCGGCCGGGCGAATGGGGCAACCAACCGACGTCGCCAACATGGCCGTGTGGCTGGCGTCCGACGAATCCCGATTCGTCACCGGGCAATGTTATGTAGTGGATGGCGGATTGACCGTCGGCTCTCCACTGAACCCTTCGTTGTTTTGATTGTTTCGTGCCCAACCATATCTGGCAGGCAGGCCCTTGTGCCTGTCCGCCGAAAGCCGGTTCTTGTACACTATTATCATCTTCCTCGTTAAGCGAATCGAGTTTCTTGTTCATCACTGCCCGTTTTATCAGTTTCCCTTCTGGTAGTAACCACCCAAAACAGGTGTCTTAAGTACATCGCCACCAGTAATAGTTGCTGTACCCTCATCCTGAATTAGCCGTTTTCTGGCTCCTCCCAGCGAGACGGCTACTCTTGGATAATCAGATTCCAGGTTTTCATCCACCTCACGTAACCAATCTGGAAATAGTTTTGCTCTGGCTACAGGGACATCCATGTCATTGACTTTAATGGAACCTTCAGCCAAGTCTCTCACCATCGGCAACTCAGAGCCACCCCCCGTGAGCGCTAAAATTAAATTTCTTCTGGGGTCGGCTGTTATCCAGTTAACCCAACTGGCGTCAATTGATTTCAGAATATCAATCATCTCATTCCTCAGATTTGTGCTGAAACTCTTTACGGCTTCAAGTTCAAGGAACTCCTCAAGATTCACATCGACTCCAACCCCATTCATCAGACTAATATATACGGATTCTTCAGTAAAGAGCGTTTCCTTGCGCTCTCTAATTTCCAACTCAAGCTGACCACGAAATTTCACCTCTGATTGGTCATCAGAAGTGATACCGCTTTTCTTGATGATCAACTCAATCAGAATCCTGTCAAGATAGTTACCCGCCTCGGTAAGAACTCTGGAGGAATCTCTAACTTCAAATGCAACATCATTGCCACTCTCAGGATTAAAATGGATACGATATAAGCTGATGTCACTGGTGCCCGCACCAACATCAACGACCATGATCAGCGCATCAACTGGTTTCTTCCACTTCCAACTCATCATTGAGCCAGCCACACCTAGAGGTTCAGTAATTTCCTCAGCAACGAATGGATAATCCCTATCCCCATGGTTTGCTCTCAGGCTTTTAACTGCAACGATAAAATCACTAACACTAATCGGGATACCGCCCTTTAACTTGAGGTCAAATGTATCAGCCAGCACCTGAGATTCCCCTACCCATTGCTTCAAGCGGTCCACAGCCTCCCGCTTCCTTCCACCGGTTAGGCAAGGCATTGCATAGCGTCTCGGCAGATTCAAGGGATAACCCAACTCATTAAGGCAGCTATTGACAGTCCAGGTCATGAACATCAAATAAGCCAATACCATGTCACCATAGGTGACTTCCACCTTTGTTGGATTAGAAGGGTTGTCTACAATGTCATTCCAGTCTCCCTCAGAAAGACAACGTTTTATGTTATCCAGACGCCAGCGACCGCCGCCATTCTCTGCCTCAACCATTGAGCGCTTCACGGCATTATTTCCGAACCACAAATTGCCGTCGTTATCGATAAATATCGACGAAATCAGCATGACTTCACTGATTTCCTCTTGGTCACCCGGCACACCCAAGCGAAGAACATGGATTTCCTCACTCTCGTCATCATCGTTGTCCTGCACTAATGTGGCTTTGGACATAGCGGTTCCGAAATCCAGACATAATCGGGCATCGTTAAGTGACTCTGGAAGTGACAATGAACTAAAGTCCAGTTCCATCTCTTTTTTCGTCGGGGAAACCGGTTCCATCTGATAGGATATTTCAGTCTGAACATCCACAGGGGACTCTAGTGGGTCTGGAGTCAGTCTTGCCAAGGCTAATTGCAATGCCTCCAACTCAGCAACCGTAAGTACACCGGTTATCTGCTTGCTACCATCCTCCTGTGTCTCCACACGGTTAAGCAAATTCTCTAGTAAAACTTTTGCGATATTTGAGTCCATAATACATTCATTATCTAATCTTCCGGTTCTACCCATGGCTTCACCAACGTTTTTATTTTTCCGGAGAACTCTTTCTTGATCCCGTCACGAACAACCTTCACCCGGCGTACGCCTGCTTTATGGCCTCCCAGCATCTCATGTTCCAACGGGTTATATTCCAGACGCTCGCCCTTCAAATCCGTCTTCGTGAGCTTGCGCATACGCGCCAAGTGGCGAGCTGTTTGATCGATAATCTTATAGCGACTCACCGCCTTCCTTACAGTGGAAGACAATACCGGATCGGAGATTTCCAGTAAAGGGACGACAGCCCGCCCGACTTTATCCATGGCCTCGCGGTTACTCTCGACCTCAATCAGCAGAGCGCCAATCTGTGAATCCTCAGTATTCCCGACTTTCTGTTCCACCCTGCGCTGGGTTTCGGAAACACTACCACAACTGATCCACCAATCGTCTATATCGGGGTCCAGGTCCCGGGCATCCTGGAAATGTCGCTTGATTGCTGCGGATACCTGCGGTCTTGAATTGTAAGAAGCCATCAGCACCACCATGATCTGCTTGTCAGAACGATTTTGTCGGGCCAACACAAGCGCGGATTCCAGCAATGCAATACGTATCTCCGGTATAACTACGGACTGACTAATGAATCGTCCCCATGGTCCTGGGCGAAGCAACCTCTTCCCTTTGTCTATTGCCGCGTATGTAGAAGGATGTAGAGCGCTTGAAAAGCGTAACTCAATCACTCGCTGAAGAATCGCTAACAGGCTATCCAGCGCTTCATGCAGGACATTTTGGTCAAAGTCCGCGAGTTTCCCGGCCAAAAACGATGCCATGCAATTGTATAGACGGTCTCCAACAGCTTCACCTATATCTCCACGCCAGGAATCGACAACATCACGCATCACAGCGGCAACTCTTCGCATTCGTTTGAGACGAGCTTCTGTATTTTTGTCTATGTCAAACCGTTTAACATGCTCAGTAATTTGCTCAAGCCATTGCGCGATATTGTCCTCTCTTTTGAGATTGGCAGTCAGCAGTTCTTTGCGCGCCTTGTCCGCCGAATCAATATTCAGAGCTTCCCGATAGGAGTATTCTGGAACCCATGAATCTGATGTATGCGCAAGAATTGTTGCGGCGTATAATTTAGCCTCTCCATCCGACAGCGTCTCAATGCTGTCTGGTTCTTTTGTAAATATCCGGTCAACATGCTCGAAAATCTTTGATTCACGTCCCCGAGCTACAGCTGCAAGGCGTCCCAGTATTGCCGCAGCAAGCAACTCATCTCCTGGGTCGACGACCAAATCAAGAACCGAGTCAATTACAGACTCCAGACCGTCATCCTTGATCAGCGCATGGATAGCCCGGTCTGCCATAACCAGAGTTAACAACCCATCAAGCTCTTTCAGGGTCGCTGTGGAATTAATATCTGCAATAGAGATATTTTTTTTTGTCTTTGCATGCTCAAGAGAACGATACCGCTGGAGCAGACGAAGCTGCTGCTCACCCGTAACCAAGTCCTCCTTCGATTCCACGTCAGCACCTGCTTCATTGAGTTGCTCTATCAGGTTTTCAACGGATGTGCCTATGTTCCTGGCGAGCTTCTTTACGGTTATGCCATACATCTTGATCGGGACCTGAGCGTTATATTATGTCGCTAATACCATATTACTACACTTCCAAGTTCGGGCAGCTTGAATATCGCAAACAAGCCGTACTGAAAAGCCAAAGCAAAACTAGTTCATCCGGCTCTATCTAACCTGATTTGAAATATTTCTCGTATATTTCAAAATTAAACACGCGAGCCGAGATGACTTCTGACATGGGGATGACTATTGCGAAATCATCCATGTTCTGATCCTCCAGATTAGAAGCGAGAAAATCTGAATACCAGGTAGTCAATATCAGTTCTCTGGTTTCGGATTGTCGGTAACCACTTGCTGTCGGCAGTATCGTTGTGCATGCTGTGCCGTGGTGGGCGTAGGGGGTTTGTACCGGGCTTTGTATAACATACCCAATGTAACACTTGTTACTCTTTAATGATATTTCGAGTTGTACTGGTTTCTCAGACGCCGAGCGCGCCATTATTAACCCAATCCAGTCACCACGGTTTCGGGCGGCTTCCCCAGCAGCTTTTTTGCCGTCACAAAAAAGATTAAAAATAAGCGGTGATATTCCACAAAGTAATGCACTGACTATGACTGTAGTCAGCTGCCTGTCCCAAAAATCCGTAATAGACTCTGGTAGTGAAGGCCAAATCAGACTGACTGATAAAAAAGCAATTCCCAGTGCAATGCTTCCTGCGATAGCGGATTTGAAAAAGATATGATATCCGGTATCGCGAACCGCCGTGTATCGAGTACGACAAAAGCGTGTGAGAAACCAATATCCTGCAAGAATGGGCAGTAAAAGCTCTCCTAATTGCATTTCACGGACTTATTTCTCCTTCTGTTCCAACTCAGATTCACTTTCACTTTTTTGCGTGTATTTCTTCGAAAGCTCGGTCATCTTTCTCAGCGTTTCCTGCACACTTTCGTTACGCAGCAAGTCTTCAACCTTCACGCATCGCTGTCCCATGGGCGTCACATGAATCGGTATTTTATTGGAATCTGTCATGTATTTTTCCTCCGGTGTCACCGGATAGTATCATCTTTCTGACACTCTGACACTCTGACACTCTGACACTAGGCAAGGGTAAAACCACAGAAGTTGGCTAGTTAATGGTCTGATTTTCGTTTACAGGTCAAACAACCCATCTGACGCCTCCTCCCGTAACGAGCACATATTCCCGTCCGGGTCCATGAAATCACCCACGGTCCCCCATATCTCCCGCCTGATTTTTACCTTCACGCCCTTTTCGAGAAGTTCCTGCGCCGCGTCATCCACACTATTCACATTGAATCTCAACCAGACCGGATTTTGTGTCGCGTTTTTTCCGGATGGAATCGCCTTGCCGCCGGTCTCGATCATGAGATAGGTATCCGTGCCCAGACCCAACACCGTCAATTTCGAATGTTCATCGTCCAGGGAGCCTGATATCGGAAGGTTCAGCACCTCTGAATAAAACGCGACACATTCATCATACTTCTCTGTACAAAGTATCAAACCGGTTCTTTCAAACTTCATGATCTCCCCTCGTCAATCGTCTGGTTTCCTCGCTGTCGCCGTCCAGCATCGGTGAGGTATCCTGAGCGGGTTCTCAGGGAATTTCCGGGCCAGAAACCCTCTCAACTCCTTGTCGAAATCCGCCGTCTCTTCCGGGCCAAGACTGGCCTGAACCCCGGCGCTCGCCTGAATTCTCCCATGCCATCCTTCATGAGAATAGACCGCTTCCGAATCGAAAGAAAAGGTCTCCAGGTCAACAAATCCGTGGATGTCAAATCCTGCAACCACTGCGGATACAGGCCCGTTCCCCCTCCCATTGTCCAGGCAGGGTTGAATTTGAGGATTAATTTCTCGGTATGCTCCACCACATTTCCGGGGCCGGGAATCCAGTCAAAATGTGAAATAACGACACGGCCGCCTGGCTTCAAAACCCTGAAAACCTCCCTGGCCGCCCTTGTCCGATCAAACCAGTGCCAGCATTGTCCTGCCGTCACCACATCGAATGATGAAGAATCGAACGCCAACTCCTCGGCTTTCCCGGCAGAAAAATTGATTGTTATCCCGGCCTGACTGGCCAGTATTCCGGCTTGTGCCAACATTTCCACAGCCGGGTCTATTGCATCCACTACCGCGCCAAGCGCCGCCAGACCTCTCGCGACCGTTCCCGTCCCCGTGCCAAGATCCAAAGCTCTCTGGCCTTCCCGGCACAATCCCTTTTCCGACAACAGCGCGAAGTACCTTTCAGGAAACCCCTGCCGATACCTGCCATAATTTTCCGCGCTCCTGCCAAAATCCACACGGCGCCCGAATTCACGTGTTTTCTCGCTCATATCAATTTACAAATCTGCGTTTAGCCCACCTTCCTTGATGGCCGACTTATAGCGAGAAAAAGTGTCCCGGAAAAGCCCATCACCTGACAAGCTCTGGATACGTTTCCAGGTTCTTCCGCCAAGTTTAGCAGACCCACTTTATGTTTGATGACTTTATCGGTAACGTGAGTCATAAGGATTACCTCTTTCATCCAAACCGGTAGTCCTCGTTTTTTCAGGCCTGGGTACAACTGGCTTGACTTAACAATGTCAGCTCAAGTCTGGACTTCTACACTTCCCCCTACATCTTACGCACACAGTTGGATAGAACCGTTTTCGCAGACAAGGGCAATTTCGATCTCTGTATCGAGAAATCGCTTGGACTGCATCATTTTGTTGGCGATCGTTTCAGTCTCTCTGTGGAAAGGAGCAGCTACAATCAAGCGATCCGCCGTATCATAAGAACCGGCAAGTAGCATACCGACTGCTTCATAGAGATGTTTCCTTAGCTTTGATTTCTGCCCCGGATGGCGCGTATTGACGATACCGCCTTTTGCTTCCACTACGACCCGGGAGCCCTGTTCATCCTCTCCTACAACATCACCCCGCCCGGGTTGAAATTCGACTACGAGTGTCTGGTCGTTGCGAATGTACGTTCCCCCTTCGGGCGTCGTGCCAATCGAACCGGTCTTCTTGAACCCTTCATTCTCCAACCAGCTACGAATACAAAAATACCGGACGTGCATTCCATCGGGATATACGCACACTTTCTTTGCACCCAGTTTGACGAACATCCACTGCGCCATGGCAAGCATCACGGCTGCTTCGTAGAGATGTCGTTCAAAGTCTCCGTCGGTTTTCGGCGCCCGACCCTTTGGCGGTGTTTTTTCGATAACAAACTTCATCGTACTATCGTACTCAACTCAAAACGGCAACCCGATCCCGGGTCTGACCGAGGCGAATAGTTCCCGGAATTTCTGCTGGATCGCTGCAAGCCGGTTCTGGTTATCGGCTTCGAACCGCATGGTGATGGCCGGGGTCGTGTTCGAGGCTCTGAGCAGCCCGAAGCCGTCATCGAAGTCAACGCGAAGGCCGTCCATCGTGTTGACCGTGGCGTTATCGAATTGCGCGGCCCGGATCAGTTCCTCGACCAGTTGACGGGGTTCGCCTTCATTCATTTCCAGACGCAGTTCAGGCGTGTTGATGGTGTCGGGAATTGACTGGAATACTTCGTCGGGACGGCTTTCGCTTCGGGCCAGCAGTTCGCATAACCGGGCTCCCGCATAAATCCCGTCATCGAAACCGCCCCAGCGATCATTGAAAAAGAGATGGCCGCTCATTTCTCCGGCCAGAATCGCCCCGGTCTCCCGGAGCCTGGCCTTGATCAGCGAATGGCCGGATTTCCACATGGTGGCCTTGCCTCCATGGCGCTCGATGACTTCCGGCAATATGCGGGAGCACTTGACATCGAACAGGATCTCCGCGCCCCGGTGGAGTTGCAACAGTTCCCGCGCGAACAATACCATCAGCCGATCCGGCCAGATCACCTCTCCGGTCGGGGACACCACCCCAAGCCGGTCACCATCGCCGTCGAAGGCGATGCCCAGGTCGGCCTTGTATTCTTTCACCGTTTCGATCAGGTCGCGCAGGTTTTCAGGCTGCCCCGGATCAGGATGATGGTTCGGAAAGGTCCCATCCACCTCGCAGAACAGTTCGATCACTTCGCAGCCGAGGGAACGAAATATCGCGGGTGCGCTGTCGCCGGCCACGCCGTTGCCGCAATCCAGGACCAGTTTGAGCGAACGCGGCAGGGAAACATCCCGGACGACCGCGTCGCAGTAGCGCGGCAATATTGGCTGGCGGGTCAACCCCCCCTGACCGACCCTGAAATCGTGGTCCAGGATTCGTTGCCGGATATGCTGGATCGCCTCTCCGGCCAGGGTGGCGCCATGGATCATCATTTTAAGGCCGTTGTATTCGGGCGGATTGTGGCTGCCGGTGACCTGAACCCCGGTTCCGCCCGTCCATTCAGTGGCGGCGAAATACAGCGCCGGGGTCGGCGTCTGTCCGATTTCAACCACATTGCAGCCGGTCGCCAGAATACCCCGATTCAGCGCTTCCACCAGCTCCGGTCCGGTCAATCGGCCATCCCGGCCGGTCACCGCAGTGTGGGCGCCCTGGTCAAGCATCTGGCTGCCGAGCGCCCTGCCGATCCATTCGACCGTGTCCGCCGTCAGTGAAGCGTCAACCACCCCGCGAATGTCGTAGGCCTTGAAAATCTCTTTCGCCAGGTTCACAGGGGTTGTTCCTGTGGGAGAACGACTGAGGCGAACGGCATCAACCCGCTTTATGGATCGCTCGCCGGTCTACCGCCAGAGCCGCTTCGTGAACCGCTTCGGACAATGTGGGATGGGCATGAATGGTTCTCGCCAGATCTTCCGAACTGGCCTGGTACTCCAGGGCCAGAACACATTCATTGATCAACTCGGACACATGTGGACCGATCATGTGCACACCCAGCAGCCGGTCCGTGTCCTTGTCGGCAATCATTTTGATCAAGCCGACCGGTTCCTCCATCGCCCGCGCGCGGCCATTGGCGGCAAATGGAAACTGGCCGGTCCTGACCTCGATTCTCCGCTCTTTCAACTGGTTCTCCGTCTGGCCGACCCAGGCTATTTCAGGGGCGGTATAGATCACCCACGGCACGCAATTGAAATCGACATGACCCTTGCCGCCAGCGATACGCTCGGCTACGGCGACGCCTTCCTCCGAACTCTTGTGGGCCAGCATCGGGCCGCGCACCGCGTCGCCGATCGCCCATATATGGGGCGCGCCGGTTCTGCATTGATCGTCCACTTCGATAAACCCCCGGCTGTCGATGGCAACGCCGCAGTCCGGCTCGACCAGACCGTCGGTTGCCGGTTTGCGTCCGACCGCGACAATCAATCGGTCCACTTCAATCGACACATCCTGATCCTGCTGGCGGTAGCCCACCCGGACACCGCCCATTCCCGTATCCACCCGTTCAACCGATTCCACCATGGCCCCCAGGCGAATATCCAGACCTTGCCGGGTCAGTTGTTTTCTTGCTTCACGGGCGACCTGGTGATCCGCTGCCGGAAGAAAGTCTTCCAGCGCTTCCATAATGACCACCTCCGAGCCGAGGCGATTCCACACACTGCCGAGTTCGAGTCCGATCACGCCGGCGCCGATGATCCCCAGGCGGTCGGGTACATGGTCAAAACCCAGCGCTCCCGTCGAGTCCACCACAACCTCATGGTCGAACGGGATGTTCGGCAATTCGATCGGAACGGAACCCGGGGCGAGAATGATTTCACGGGCAACCAGGGTATCGGTCACAACACCGTCACGGTCGAGAACATGAACCCGGCCGTTGGCCGCCACCTGCCCGAATCCATGAATCGATGTCACCTTGTTGGCCTTGAATAATTGCGTGATGCCCCCCGTCAGCTGTTTGACGATGTCCCGTTTCCGGGCCTGCATCGCGGCAATGTCGATAGACACATTTTCAACCGTAATGCCATGGGCGGGAAACTGATGCGTGATCCGGTGGTACTGTTCGGACGAATCCAGCAGCGCCTTGGAGGGGATACAGCCCACATTCAGACAGGCGCCCCCAAGGCTGGCTCCGCCCGCCGGATTGATTTCGGGGTTGACCTGATTGTCGATGCAGGCCGTGTTCAGCCCAAGCTGGGCACAGCGGATCGCGGCGACATACCCCCCCGGTCCGGCGCCGATCACAATTACATCCAATTCATCCGACATAGTTTCGCCCCCCGGACGGCCCAATCGGGTTTAACAATCCAGCAGCAATCTGGCCGGGTCTTCCAGCATGTCCTTGATGGTAACCAGAAACCGGACCGCTTCCCGGCCGTCAATGATCCGGTGGTCATAAGAGAGCGCCAGGTACATCATGGGCCGGACCACCACTTCACCTTCTTCCGCCATCGGCCGTTGCTGTATCTTGTGCATACCCAGTATGGCGCTTTGCGGCGGATTGACGATCGGAGTGGAAAGCAGGGAGCCGAACACGCCGCCATTGGTGATGGTAAAGGTGCCGCCGGTCAGTTCGTCCATGGCGATCTTCCCCTGTTTGGCGCGGGCGCCGAATTCCTGTATCTGTCGCTCGACCTGGGCATAACTCATGGATTCGCAGCTTCGCAGCACCGGAACGACCAGTCCCCTCGGAGACGCCACGGCAATACCGATATCACAGTAGTTGTGCTGGACAATTTCCGTCCCGTCGATATAGGCGTTGACCAGGGGAAATTTTTGTAATCCGGCCACGCTGGCCTTGACGAAAAAGGACATGAAACCCAGGCGGGCGCCATGTTTTTTCTCGAAGTCTTCCTTGTACCTGGACCGCAATTCCATGACCGGCTGCATGTTCACTTCGTTGAAGGTGGTCAGCAGGGCCGCGTTGTGCTGGGAATGCAGCAACCGGTCGGCAATGGTCTGCCGCAAACGACTCATCGGCGTCCGGTTCTGTTGCCGCAGTCCACCCGCGGCATCCGCAACAGGAGCCGCAGTCCCGGCGGGTGCGGCGGCGGCCATGTAATTGAGCACATCCTCTTTGGTTATTCGTCCATCGCGACCCGAACCGCTGATTTGTGCCGGGTCCAGTCCGTTTTCATCCATCAGCCTGCGTGCGGCCGGGCCGAATTTCCTGTCGTCCCCGGCAGCAGCGCTCCGGTTTTCCCCGCTGCCCCGGGCTGGGCTGTCGGCTTCCACAGAGTCGATGTCGGTCAGGGCCTGCTCGGCTATTTCCGTTAAAACCACAAGTTCATCAGTGTTCGATCCCGGCTCGATGCGGGCAAGCACCTGTCCGGCCAGGACGGTAGCGCCCGCCTGTTCGACGATTTCACCCAGGATGCCATCCGCGGGCGCCGGCACTTCAAGCACCACTTTATCGGTTTCCACCTCAACCAGTATTTCATCCCTGTAAACCCGGTCACCCGGCTGCTTGCTCCATTCGAGCAACAACGCATCCGCCACGGACTCAGGGAGTACCGGCACTTTTATCTCAATGGTCATGATTTGGGCCTGCCTGGAAATTGTCGCCTGGTTATAAACTAATCCTTTATGGTGAGTGCGTCCTGAACCACTTTCTTCTGTTGTTCCAGATGGAGCTTGAAGAATCCAACCGCGGGGGATGGAGACCCTTCCCGCCCCACATAGCCCAATGTCTGGTTCCGGTTCAACAACTGTCTCAGGTAATAGCTGATCTGGTACCAGCAGCCCTGGTTCTTGGGTTCTTCCTGACACCAGACAACCTCCCTGGCGTCAGAGTATTTTTCCACTTCCGCCCTCAGTTCGACGTCCGGGAAAGGATGGATCTGCTCCAGGCGAATAATGGCCACATTCTGCTGGCCCCTGTTCCGGCGTTCTTCCAATATATCGTAGTAGACCTTTCCGCAACAGATGATGACTTTTTCCACCGCTTCCGGGGGCAACGGGTCGACCTCAGGCAAAACCGGATGAAACCGGCCCCTGGCCAAATCATCCGGCGTGCAGACGGCGAGTTTGTGCCGCAGCAGGCTTTTTGGCGTCATCACGATCAATGGCCGCCGGAACGAGCGCATCATCTGACGGCGCAGCATGTGGAAAATCTGTGCGGGTGACGTCGGTACACAGACCTGCATATTGTGTTCTGCGCAGAGTTGCAGAAACCGTTCCAGCCGCGCGGAGGAATGTTCCGGACCCTGCCCTTCCATGCCATGAGGCAAAAACAGAACCAGACTGCAAACCCTGGACCATTTTGCCTGCCCACTGCTGATGAACTGATCGATGACAACCTGTGCGCCATTCACGAAATCACCGAACTGGGCTTCCCAGATAACCAGCGTCCTGGGTTCCGTCGTTGAATAGCCAAACTCGAAACCGAGCACGGCCTCTTCGGAAAGCAGCGAGTTGATGACCAGGAAATCGCTGTGGCTCGCTCCCACGTATTGCAACGGAATATGGGTACGGGGCTGGGACTGGTCATGCAATGTGGCATGTCGATGGGAAAATGTTCCCCGACCCGCGTCCTGGCCGGATAACCGGACCCGGTACCCCTGGTCGATCAGCGTGGCATAAGTCAACAATTCCACACAACCCCAATCCATGGGTTTCTCCCCCGTGGACATCGCGACCCGTTCGTCGAGAATGCCCTGAACCCGTTTGTGCACGATGAAATCATCCGGCGACCGGGCCAGGATTTCCGCCAGTTCACCCAAGCGCCCGGGATTGACGCCGGTATCCACCTCCTCCCGCCAGTCCTCTCCCATGTAGGGTTTCCAGTCCAGCGTCATCAGTGACTTGTTCGGATCGATCACCTGACCGGCAACCACATGGCCTTCATCGAGCCTGTCCCGGTATTGCCGCACCATCTGGTCGGCTGTCGATGGTTCCAGAACGCCCTCACCCGCCAGTTTTTCCGCATACAGTTGCCGCGTGGTTTTGTGCCGCTTTATTTTTCCGTACATGATCGGCTGGGTCACCGTCGGTTCATCGGCTTCATTGTGGCCGTGCCTTCGGTAGCAAACCATGTCCAGTACGAAATCACCGCCAAATTTCATGCGGTATTCCATTGCGACCCGGGCCGCGAAAACGATCGCGTCCGGATCATCTCCGTTGACATGCAGTATCGGAGCCTGAACCAGTTTTGCGATTTCCGTACAATAGACCGTGGAACGGGCATCCAGTGTGTTAGTGGTAAAACCGATCTGGTTGTTTACGATGATATGAATGGTGCCGCCAGTGGAGAATCCTCGCGTAGCGGCCATGTTCAACGTTTCCATGACCACTCCCTGTCCGGCAAACGCGGCGTCCCCATGAATCAGAATGGGAATCACCTGCTTGCGCGCGGAATCCCTGCGCCGCTCCTGACGGGCCCGCACCGAGCCTTCTACAACCGGGCTGATGATCTCCAGGTGGGATGGATTAAAGGATAGCGCCACATGTACATTGCCGCCGGCGGTCAGGATATCCGAAGATGACCCCTGATGATATTTCACATCGCCGGTCCGGGTATCCGCGCAATCAGTTTCATATTCACCCTCGAATTCACTGAACAATTCGCTGGGAGCCTTGCCCAGGATATTGACCAGGACATTCAAACGCCCACGATGCGCCATTCCAATCACTACTTCCTTTACGCCGTTGGCCCCGAATTGCTGGATCAGGTCCGACATCATCGGAATCAGTGACTCCCCCCCTTCGAGCGAAAAGCGTTTCTGGCCCACGTATCTGGTATGCAGATACTTTTCCAGGCCTTCTGCGGCGGTCAGGCGTTCCAGTATCTCGATGCGAAGATCGTCCGGGATGGACGAAGCCCGGGATTCGATCTCCGCCTGTCTTTGCAACCACATCCGTTTTTCCAGGGAATGCAGGTACCGGATTTCGTAGCCGATGGAACCACAATAGACCTCCTGCAGGAAATCGAGAATCCCACGCAGGGCCATCCGTCCGCCCCCGGCCAAATCTCCGATGTCGAACTCCGTATCTAGGTCCTCGGCGCTGAGGTCATAGCGTTCGAGCTGAATTTCTTCGGCGCTGCCCCTGGGCATGACCCCGATCGGATCCACGTCCGCCCGCAAATGCCCCAGCGAGCGCCAGGCCATGATCAGCTTGGAAACCTGGGCCTGTTTATGTTCAAGGCTCTCGAACCAGATCCGGGACCCGGTTTCCCCGGAAGGATCGAAACTGATGGACATTTCCGGTAACGATGAAAACACGGTCTGCCACTGCTTCTGCTGATCCGACAATGAACTGGCCGCGTCCCGTTCCATCATTTCCCGATACAGGGATTCCAGATAACCGGCGTTCGCTCCGCTCAGGAAACTCAAGTCCACATTGTTTGCGCTACCATTACCGCCAGAGGATTTCATGATACGGAATAATTATTGTCGAAATACCGATGGTATGCTCGTGAGTATACCAAAGCAATTGCGCTTGACCACCGTGATTTTGCAAATATCGGGTTATTTGCCCTGTTCCCGGAATTTGGGATGAAATTTCGTCCAACTTCAATTCCCGTGTTCCGGTAATCCGGCTCTGGTGTAAAATGCCGGTCCATTTACCGGTTTCCAACCGCCATGACCAGACCGGATTTGAAACAGCGCTACAGCAGGCAGACCCGTCTCCCGCAGGTCGGCGAAGCGGGGCAGGACAAATTGATCAATGCCAGCATATTGATTGTCGGCATGGGCGGGCTGGGCTCACCCGCCGCATTGTATCTGGCCGCGGCGGGAACAGGGCGCCTCAAGATCGCGGATTTTGATGTAGTGGATGAATCCAACCTGCAACGGCAGGTCATCCACCAGCAGGCCGACATCGATCAACTGAAAACCGAATCCGCAGCCGCTTCACTGCGGGCAATCAACCCGTCCATCCAGATCGAAACCCTGGATTACTCGCTTGGCTATGAGGATTTTATCGAGCATTGCGGCAATGTCGATCTGATCCTGGATTGTACGGACAACTTCCCGACCCGGTTTATTCTGAATGAGGTCTCGCTTGCAACCGGAATACCCCTGGTTTCCGGCGCGGCGATTCGATGGGAGGGCCAGGTCACGACTTTCGACCCGCGCAACGAACACAGCCCGTGTTACCGATGCCTGTATCCGGATACCGGAATTGAAAGCGCCACCTGCGCCATGGAAGGCGTGATAGCGCCAGTCACCGGGGTAATTGGCACGATGCAGGCGATGGAAGCGGTCAATATCCTGCTCGGGCATGGGCAGCTTCACGGGGTGGTCTGGCTGTTCGACGCCTATATGATGGAATGGCAGAAAATGCGGCTGCCCAAAAATCCGGACTGCCCGGCCTGCGGGAACGGGCGAGTGTAATGCTTATTTCGCGGGAATGATTGCCCTTGATTCCAGTAGTTTCATGATCATTTCAACACACTGGCGGATGTCATTTTCCGCGGTATTGATCACCAGATCGGCATTTTCCGGTTCTTCGTAGGGAGATGAGATGCCGGTAAAATCCGGGATCTCTCCTTTGCGCGCTCGTTGATACAGGCCCTTCACATCCCTGTTTTCACACACTTCCAGCGGGCATTGACAGTAGATTTCGATAAAATCCCCGCTATCGTCAACCATCATTCGGACCCGCTGACGATCCGTCCTGAAAGGCGAAATAAACGCGGTCAACGCAATCACCCCCGCCTCGATAAACAGCTTTGACATCTGGCCGACCCGGCGAATATTCTCGGTCCGATCCGCGTCGGAGAAAGCGAGGTCGCCGCACAGGCCGTGGCGTACATTGTCACCGTCAAAAACGAAAGTCCGGCAACCTCTCTGGAAAAGCAACTCCTCGACCGCGTGCGCGAGGGTGGACTTGCCACTGCCGGACAACCCTGTAAACCAGATGATCGCGCTATGGTGGCCGTTGAGCTGCCGCCGCCGGCTTCGGGTCACGGTCGGCGGATGCCATACGGCATGGGGCGATCCGGATTTCGGCATGGCGGTCAGATTGAAACGGCGCCGACCGTACCGGCCCGCGCTTTCGCCAGGACACACAGGATTTCAAACATCATGGTGGCGCCGACCAGCGCGGTATTCCCGCTGGGGTCGAATGGCGGGGCCACTTCAACGACGTCACCGCCGACCAGGTTCAGACCGTCCAGCCCCCGGATCATCATCAGCGCCTCCGCAGTCGTGTAGCCGCCGACTTCCGGGGTGCCGGTACCCGGCGCGAACACCGGGTCAAGGGCATCCACATCGAAGCTGATATAGGTCGGGCCGTCACCCACCACTTTCCTCGCTTCTTCAATCACGGCTTTGCAGCCCATCTCGATATACTCCTCCATATAAACCACCCGCATGCCGGAATCATGGCTGAATTTCCAGACATCCGGGTCGTTCAGGGATCCGCGAATACCGATCTGTATGGTTCGTTTCGGGTCGAGAAGTCCCTCATCAACCGCAATCTTGAAGGGTGCGCCGTGATGGAACTTCGATCCGAGGTAATCATCCCCGGTGTCACAGTGTGCATCGAAATGCACCATGCCAACCGGTCTGTCCTTCGCCAGCGCCCGGAAGATCGGCAGGGTAATGGAATGATCCCCTCCGGCAGAAAGCGGAATGACGCCGGCCTTGGCCACACGCTGGTAAAAAGCCTCGATCTCGTTGTGACTGCCTTCCAGGGTATAGGGCTTTTGCACCCAGGCATCGCCAATGTCGCATACCCTGCAAATCTCATGGGGACTGACACCGGTCGCCTGGTTCATTTTCCGGATCAGGCTGGACTGGTTACGCATTTCCCGGGGGCCATGACGGGCTCCCGGGCGATTGGTCACGCCGCCATCGAAAGGAACCCCGATCACACCGATATCGACCTGGTCCAGATCCTCACTGTACGGACAACGAAAAAATGTCGGGATCCCGGTATAACGCGGTCGGGTAATGGGATTCGCATATTCCGGATAGTCGCTCATTCGTCCTGCCCCGCCATATCCATCACCGCATGCAGCAGGACATTGCAACCCGCTTCCAGGTCTTCCGGCGTAGCTGATTCCTCTTCGTTGTGACTCAACCCGCCCTCGCAAGGGACAAAAATCATCGAGGTCGGGACGCTCTGGCATACCTGGCAGGCATCATGGCCCGCGCCGGAAACGATTTTCTGATGATTGTAACCCAGCATTTTCACCGCTTTCGACACCACTTCGATGCAGTCCCGGTCAAACCGGACGGGAGGCTTGTACCAGATTTCCTCGCTTATGATTTCAAGGTCATGATCTTTGGCAACCGCTTCAATCGAAGCCGCCAGGGACGCCGCCATTTGTTTCAACACGTCATCATCCGGGTTACGGAAATCGACTGTCAACGTAACTTCGCCGGCAATAGTATTGCGCGAATTGGGTGAAACCGAGATTTCCCCCACCGTGCCCACCGCTTCAGGCGCGTGTTCGAGCGCGATGCCCTGGACAGCCTGGATCAGGGCGGCTGCCCCGGTCAGCGCGTCCCTTCGCCCGACCATGGGGGTCGGCCCCGCGTGAGCGTCCTGGCCGTAGAGGGTGATGTCGAACCAGCGCTGGCCCTGTCCTCCGGTAACCACCCCCACCTGGTCCCCATCGCGTTCCAGTATCGGACCCTGTTCTATATGCGCTTCGAACAATGCGGCCATCGGATGATTGCCGCACTCTTCCGGTCCCATGTAGCCGATCCGCTCCAGTTCCTGTTTGATCGTCCTGCCCTCCGCGTCACTGCGCGACCAGGCATACTCCTTTTCGAACAAACCCGCGAAAACCCCGGAAGCCACCATCGCGGGAGCGAACCGGGACCCTTCCTCATTGGTCCACATCACGATTTCCACCGGCGCCCGGGTCGCGATATGGTTCCGGTTCAGGGTACGCACCACTTCAAGGGCAGCCAGAACACCATAGACTCCGTCGAATTTGCCGCCATGCGGCTGGGTATCGAGATGACTGCCGGCGCAAACAGGCGGCAATTCGCTATCGGTCCCCGCGCGCCGGGCAAATATATTGCCCATGTCATCTATCGTGATGCCCAGGTTTTCCGCCTTGCACCATTTTATGAACAGGTCCCGGCCCTGCCGGTCTTCGTCGGTCAGGGCAAGTCGGCGGGAACCGCCTTTTTCCCCCGGCCCGACCTGCGCCATATCCATGATGCTGTCCCACAGGCGTTGACCGTCAACCCTCAGGTCTTGTACGGGAACCACGTTCGTATCTCCGTTCAGACGGGTTCGCGGCGCAGCGACTGGCACAGGCAGTGCACTCCCCCACCGCCGAGGGTGAACATCGACATATCGGGAGCGAATACCTGGTAGCCCAGCGCGCGCATTTTCTCATTCAGCCCGACACTGCTTGACATCGACAGTACCTTTTTGTTGCCGAGAGCCACCAGATTGACGCCGAGATTTTTGGCTTCATTGAATCCCACATCGACAAAACCGAAGCCTTTCTTTTTCAACCAGTCGATCACCCATCCTTCCAGCGCATCCAGACAGGTGACCACGAGTTTCTCATCGAGCGGAACCACCAGGCCATCCATGTGGACAAAAAGCGCGGGGATCGGCGCTACCTCACAATCCCAGCCCTCGGCGCGAACGAATCCGGCGACCTGTTCGGCGCCCGCCTGTTCCGAACGCTCTTCGCCGTGACCGATCAAAACCGTGCCGGGTTCGAGGATAACGAAGTCCCCGCCTTCGAAATGTCCGGCCGTGACATAGTTCCAGATCGGAATCCGGTTCTGCTGATAAAACCGGATCGCGGTGACATAATCCGCGCGGCGGCATTTCAATTGCATGTGGCAAATCAACGCGCCCCACGGTGTCATGGCGCTGGAATCCCGGGCGAAAAAGTTCCGGTGCAAAACCGGATCCGCATCCAGGTAGTGACAGGTAACACCCGCTTCCTCCTCATAAATCCGCACCATTTCCCGATGCTGTTCGAGAGCCAGGTCGAAATCGAATTCGACACCGGTTTTATGCATGTTGCTGAGCGTGCGCCTGATCAGCGGCCCGGCCTCGGTCCACCTGAAATAATCGGGTTTGCCCAGCAGCACATCGGTCAGGACGCCATAGTCATTGTCGATACCCCAATAATCCGGAGAACGCTGTCTGTCCGCCACTTTCTTCTGATCCTGTATTTTCGGGCTCAACACATTACGGGACTCGATCAGCGTCCCTGGGTTGACCTGCGGTAGTGCCCCTGGATGATGCGGTCAATCACCATGGCTACGAACAATATCGCCAAGCCCGCCAGCATGCCCTGTCCCTTGGCCGCGTATTGCAGCGCCACCAGCACATCCTGGCCGAGACCCTTGGCGCCGATCAATGACGCGATCACCACCATCGACAAACACATCAAAATGGTCTGGTTGATTCCGGTCATGATGGACGGCATCGCCAGGGGAATTTCGACATCCCTCATCATTTCCCACTTGGTGGCGCCGAAAGCGATTGCGGCTTCCTTGGTGTTTTCCGGTACACCGCGCATTCCGAGAGCGGTCAGCCTGACTACGGGCGGCATGCCAAAAATCAGGGTTGCCAGTACGCCGGGCGGCTTGCCGGTTCCGAAGAAAGCGATGATCGGAATCAGATACACGAATGCCGGCATGGTCTGCATGAAATCGAGAACCGGCAAGGCGACGTTGTAGGCGCGCTGGCTCTTGCCGAACCAGATGCCGAGAGGTATGCCGATCAACAGGCATAAAAAGGCGGCTGCCCCCAGCAGCGCCACTGTGATCATACTGGTCTCCCACAAACCACACAGGCCGAGATAAGCCAGCGAAGCCGCAGAAAATACTGCAACGCGGGGACCGGCCAATCGCCATGCGGTAACCAGTATGACGGTCATTACGACTGGCCAGGGAGTATCGACAAATACCGTTTCAAGACCATCCAGCACGGCTCTTATGGTTGCCACCACACCGTCGAAAACGTCCCCGAAATTAAGGGAAATCGTGTCGAACCACTCATCCATCCAGGTGGAAATCGGTGAAAAGTATTGTTTTTTCTCGACCGGAAACAGTCCCACATAAGGGCTCAGGGCAGGCGCTATTTTCCCGACTGTAAACTTGTACAGGGTCAGGGGAACGATCGCCAGCCAAAGCGCCCCGCCAAATCCGGCCCACAGCCAATTAAAGCCCGACTGGGTGGTTTTCGGTTCGGCCCTCCAGACCAGATATTGTTGCTCATACCTGATATTCGCGTAAAAACCCTGCACCACCCTGAAAACAATAAACAGCGCGATGCCGGCAGCCAGATAGCCAATCGCCCCTGACGAGGCTGCAGCGGCTTCTTCAGCCAGGCGGTCGATCACTTTTTTCAGGTTTTCGGCACGCGTGTAAATGGCGTCTGCGCCTGCTTCTCCCGCCGCCTTTGCGACATCCGCCTGGGCCAGTGTTTCGGTATATTTCTCAGTCAGTTTTTCAGCCCTGGCCAGTTTGTCCGCCCCAAGCTGGCCCCACAGTCCCTTACCGATCTGCACAAGCGCGAGAATTTCGAGTACCATGAAGGTCCAGAAGTACCCCCACAGTCCTCTCGCCGCACCCCAGAAGGGGCCAGCCACAGCAGCCATCATATTCCAGGTCCACGGAAATTTCGTCGCAGACTGGATCTTGTCAAACTCCTTTTCATAGTAGGATTCGCCGGTTCCGACAAAATCCCTTACCGAACTCCCCAGTTTGTTTGCCTCAGGCACAATTCCGGTTTCTTCCATTAGTTGTCACCCCCTTTAATGCCTTTGAGAAGTGTTGTTTTGTTGACCACTCCGACATCTTTTCCGTCATCCGTAATGATGATGGGTTGATCGGTGGTCGCGGACAGGTCTATCAATCCGGAGAGATCGGTGTCATGGGGCGTTCTCGGAGACTTCGACAGGTCATCCCCCCGTTCTGGTTGATACTCATCCATTTTAACCATGATAGTGTGGGCAAAAATCAATTTCAGGGTGGAAATGCCCTCGACGAAATCAGTCACATAGTCATCAATGGGATTGGTGACTATTTCTTCCGGGGTTCCAATCTGGACGATCACGCCATCCTTCATGATTGCGATCCGGTTGCCGATTCTGATCGCTTCATCCAGGTCATGGGTGATAAAGACCGTTGTTTTGCCGAGTTCGGCCGATAACGCCATGAACTGCTCTTGCAACTGGCGCCGAATCAACGGATCCAGCGCCGAAAACGGCTCGTCCATCAGCAAAACTTCCGGATCGGAAGCCAATGCCCGGGCCAGACCGACACGCTGTTGCATTCCTCCTGACAGCTCCCTCGGATAACGGTCTTCATATCCATCCAGGTTGACCATACTGAGACAACGCTGGGATTCCTCCCAACGCCTTGACTTCGGTTCTCCCTGCACTTGCAGAGGGAAGGCGACGTTATCGCGCACCGTACGGTGCGGGAACAGCGCCATGTGCTGAAACACCATACCGATATGCGCCGCCCTCATTTGACGCAGATCGGTTTCATTCAGCGACATCATGTCCTTGCCGAGCACATGGATCTGGCCGGAGGTCGGTTCGAGCAGCCGGTTAAGATGCCGCACCATGGTCGATTTACCTGACCCCGACAGCCCCATTACACAGAAAATCTCTCCGTAATTGACCTCGAACGTACACTTTGCGACCCCGATTACACAGCCGTACTTCTCAAGCACCTCGGGCTTTGACAACCCCTCATCCTTCACCGCCTGCATGGCCTCATTGGCGCGCTCACCGAATATCTTCCACACATCATCCAGACGTATGACTTGTTTGTTTACGTCATTCATGTTTTATGATGTCTCCTCAGCAGATTGCCTGGCTTTCCCGAAAGAAAAACGGGCAACACAGAAACTGTATCACCCGTCCATTCAAGATAACCGATTGCGGTTGACTACAACCATGAATTCACAAGGTCGGCGTTATCCATCACCCACTGTTTTGCATACTCGGCGTTATCGACTTTATCGACAATAATCGCGTATGCCCAGTCGGACAAGGAATCGGAATCCAGCGCCACTTTTGACAACAATGACGCCACCTCAGGATGAGAGTCCTGCAGGCTTGCCGCGTAGTGGATATGCAGCTGGGCCAAATCCCAGGCTACGGGGGCATTGGATTTCTCCAGCCAGTCCGGGTCATCGGTTGGCTGTACGATAGTCCACTGAGATTCGTCGTATGCAGGTTCCTCCAGAATCACCAGATCATACAGGGTAAACATATGATGCGGCTTGTAGCAGAAAAATACAATATTCTCCCCTTTTGTGATCGCAGCATCAACCTCGGCCAAAGCCAGGGTTTCATCCATTTCGCGCAGGTCCATGGTGGCGTCGTAGCCATAGCTTTTCGCCCGGATTTTTTCAATATTGGTCGAAGCCCAACCGGGAGCGCCAATCCAGATATCGCCCATGCCGTTGCCGTCGCGGTCAAAATTCGCCGCCATTTCCGGGTCAGCCAGCTCGGACAGCGCCGTGATACCGGTGTTCTGTGCCGTCTCTGTGGTCACACACATCGCCTGCGGGCCAGGCACACTGTTCGGATTCATGATTACCGTACCCTTTTCCTTGACGAAGGTATTGTGCAGGTTGACCTGGTTGGGCATCCAGACTTCCGGGTGCACATGCATGGAACCACTGTCCATTGCTTCGAATATGATCGGGTTGGTGCCGTTCTGCAATTCCACTTCGAGCCCGAGGTTCTCCTCAATAACCACCTTGAGGACATCCGCAGTCATGGCTACGGTGGGCCAGTTTGGCACGCCGATAACGATATCGGCCGCCTGGGCCGCACCGCTCACTCCCATTGCGCCGGCAATCAGCGCTCCGACGAGTTTCTTGTTTGTTTTTTTCATTTCTGTACTCCAGCTTTGTGATATTTTGGGTAAATCGTTATGATTCAATAATCCGGATCGGTAATGGAAATACCAGAGCCGCCTGTCCGATTACCACTCAACGGCATCGTAACAAGAGAAAACAGGCTATTCGTATAACACATTTATTCCATTACTTTGGCCGATAGCCGAAGTGTAAAAGCAATCAGTACAGGTCGGCAAGTCATTTTGCCATATTCCATCAAAATGAAATTCATAGAACCGGGATGAGTGCGGAACAGTGGCTACACGCTGGAAATCAGGAAAATCACGAAAAGCGCCACCAATCCGACCGGTATCAGTACCCCGGCCCAATCTTTGGGCGCGTCACGGTCCTGCTCCAGCCGGGGTTTGAGCCCGGGCAGGAACCAGAACAACAACACGACCATGAAAATGCCGATAACCACTTTTTCCCAGGTATCCATTTTCTGATTATCCCCTGATTATTTCCGGCGGGTCGAAGGCGGTGACCACGGGCGCCGGGCCCTTGAGTTTCTCCACTTCAACCAGGCAGCTATGCGCGACCGGCCCCTGCGCCAGACTGGAAGTACCCTTGTCCAGGGTCAGTACGTTCGGGTTGCCGTGCTTGCACAGCAACTGTCCATCGTCCGGCATCGGATCGAACCAGGCGCCGGTACTGATCCGTATGACATGGCGGCGAATGCGGTCGCTGACCAGCGCGCCGCAGATACAGGCGCCGCGCTGATTGAATACACGCACCAGGTCATTTTGTTCGATACCCCGCGCCCTGGCGTCGTCGGGGTGGATCATGACCGGCTCGCGGCCGTTTATCTTGGCCGCGCGGCTTACCGCGCCATGATCCAGTTGGGAATGCAGCTTGTCCTTCGGCTGGTTCGAAACCAGGTGCAATGGACAGGACCGATCGCCGGCGCCGAGCCATTCCGCCGGCTCCATCCAGGCCGGATGGGGCGGGCAATCATCATAACCGAAGCCGGCAATCGTCTGCGAATAAATTTCTATTTTTCCACTGGGTGTTTTCAATGGATTGCCTTCAGGGTTCTGCCTGAACGCGCTCAGCATGACCATCGGTTCAACCGGTATCGGCATTTTATGCCAGCCATCCGACCGGAATTTTTCAAAAGAGGGCAATTCGATACCGGACTGTTTTGCCAGTTCGCCGCTCTGTTGATAAATCCACCGCTGCCAGCCTTCGGCGTCAAGCCCCCCGGTAAAGCTCTCTTCGACCCCCATCTCTTTCGCGATTCCCCGCAGAATGTCAAAATCACTGCGTGATTCACCGACCGGATCAATCACTGCGTCCATCGACACGATATAAGGGTCAAGCGGCGTCAGGGCCAGATCCTGACGTTCCAGCGGGGTCGTACAGGGCAGCACGATATCGGCATGTTTTGCCAGGGCATTCCAGCACCATTCATGGACGATGATCGAATCCGGTTTTTGCCAGGCGGTCAGCATCCGGCCCAGGTCCTGGTGATGATGAAAGGGATTGCCGCCGGCCCAGTAAACAATATGGATATCCGGCCAGGTGCGGGTTTTGCCGTTGAATTCATACTGCTTGCCCGGATTCAGCAGCAAATCACTGATCCGGGCAACCGGTATGAACGGCTTCACTGCGTTCGTGCCCTGGGGAAACTCCTTGAAACGGACCGGGGTTATTTCATTACCGACGCAATTGACCGCGGAATATCCAAAGCCGATACCGCCGCCGGGCAACCCGATCTGGCCGATCATCGCCGCCAGCGCGACCCCGGCCCAGAACGGCTGCTCACCGTGGTCCTGTCTGGTCAGCGACCAGCTTAATGACAGCATGGTACGGCATCCGGACATGCGTCCGGCCAGTGCGCGAATTGATTCATCGGACAACCCGCTGATTCCGGCCGCCCATTGCGCCGTCTTTTCGATCCCGTCTTCCTGGCCCAGAAGATAGGCGGCAAACCGGTCAAAGCCGGTGGTATACCGATCCAGAAATTCCTGGTCATGCAGATTCCCGGCCAGCAGGGTATGCGCCAGACCCAGCAGGATAGCGGTGTCGGTGGAAGGCCGCGCCGCCAGCCATTCGGCATTCACCTCAGCCATCGCATCACTGCGCAGCGGCGAAATATTGACAAATTCGACCCCTGCCGCGCTGGCCTGCCGCATCGCCTGGCCCTGGCGGTGGCTGCCGGTTCCACCCTGGGTGATCTGGCTGTTTTTTATCGGCAGTCCGCCGAAGGCGACCATCAGTTCGGATGACTCGATGATCGACTGCCAGCTTGTCGGAAAATAGACATATTCCCGGACATCCCCCAGCACATGGAGCAGGATCACTTCGCCCGCGGCCAGACTATAGGAGTTGACCGATCTGGTGAAGCCGCCTATACAGTTGAGGAACCTGCGCAACTGGCTTTGGGCATGGTGGAATCGCCCGGCGCTGGCCCAGCCATAGGAACCCGCGAAGATTGATTCGTTGCCATACTTCCGGCGCACACGATCCAGTTCACCGGCAACCAGTTTACAGGCCACGTCCCAGTCGACCTGGACAAACGGATCGGCCCCCCGTCCTGAAGAATTCGCTCCCGGTCCATGCTCAAGCCAGCTTTTCCGCACCATCGGGAATTGGATCCGGGTCGGCCCATCGAGAACATCCACGATACCGTGACCGATGGCGGAGGGTTCCGTGTCCCGCTCGAAACCATGCAGCGCCGTGACCCTGCCGTCACAGGTTTCTACGCGATAGGTTCCCCAGTGGCTGGAGGTCAGTGGCAAAGATTCAAATCCTTCCATCATCCGGAAATTCTACCATCCGCGCTCCTGTCTTTCATTAACTCCGGAAACGCACATTCGACATTGCAATAATTGGTGATTTCCCCATTAAGTAGTATGATAGGGCGATCCGAAGGTCAGATCGAAACATTGGGGAAAGGGTTGTGAAAGCACTGGCAGATATTTGTATTATTCCGATCGGGGATGGCGTATCGGTTTCCAGGCATGTTGCCGCTTGCCAGGAGATTTTCAATGAAGCCGGTCTGGATACCCGCTTGCACGCATACGGAACCAACGTCGAAGGTGAATGGGATGACGTGATGGCGGCATTGAAACGCTGCCATGAAAAAGTTCACCAAATGGGCGCCCCCCGGATCAGTACCTCCATACGCCTGGGGACCCGGGTTGACCGCGAACAGTCGATGCAGGACAAGATCGACAGTGTCACAGACAAGATGAAGTAGCGGCGAAATGAAGAAACATGCAATCGCAATAGCAAGCTGGGCCATGGCAATCTGGATGTGCAAGGTGTTCCTGTTCTCGATTCCCTACAAATTTACCGGCCACCCCGACACCCGGCACATATTCGACACCATCGGCGACTGGATAGCAGGCATTCTGGGACAGGGTCCGGGCGCCCTGTTTGCCGGTATCGGCCCTTATGCCGTAGGCAGTTTCGAGATATTGACCTCGCTGGTCCTGCTGCTACCCGGATTGATCTGGCTACTTGCAAAAGCCGGTGTGGGTAACGGCAGGAGAGAGCCGGCCAGGGCAAAATTTCATCGCGTTGGCGGCGCCATGGCCGCGCTGGTCATGGCGGGCGCGGTATTTTTCCATGTGGCCACACCGCTTGGCATTGTGGTTCTGCATGAAGGCAAATCCGATGGCGGGTCCCTGTTCTATGCGGCGCTTTCCATCCTGGTTCTGGGCATTGTGATGTTCTTTATAAACGGGAAACCGGCCAGGTAATATCTGCGGCGAGGACCGGATTTTCATTCCCGGATATTGAAATCGGTACTCGCTTGTGAAGATTACCGCCGTCATGGTGGCAACCTACATTATCGACTGCTGCCTGATCGGGACGAAACCCTGCAAGTATTTTCAGCTTAATTCCCCCTGGTTCAATGAGCGCAAGGGCGTGTTTTCGAAAATGGACCTGGACAGACTGGTCCCTGAACGCTGGCGGTTGCGACAGAATTATGACGATGGCGTGTCGAACCCCGGTTCGTTCCCGGTTTTTCTGAAACCGGAATGGAGTGAAAACGCGAAAGGAATCCATCGGGCGGATAACCCGGAAGAACTGCAATCGATTCGACAAGAAATTGCCGCGTCGAAGGTGCCCTATCTGTTGCAGGAGGGAGCGAGCCACAGGCGGGAATTCGAGATTTTCTGTTTGCGGGATTACCGGGACAATAACCGGTTTTCGGTTTTTTCGATTACCGAGACCATCAATCGCAGGGAGCCAAACCCGATAAACAGTATCCATAACCGGGACACACAATATCAGGATTTGACCGATCGATTCTCCGAAGAGCAGAAAAAGACCGTACACGGATTTCTGAACCGGATTGGCTCGTTTGCAATATCACGGCTCAGCGTTCGCGCTGAATCGCCCGAACAACTGGTGGCCGGCAACTTCCAGGTAATTGAGTTGAACCTGTATACCCCGATGCCGATCCACATGCTGGACCCAAAGTACAAACTCCGGGATTTATGGAAAATGATTCGTCAATACATGATGTATCTTGCGCGGTTGACCCGGGTTCGGGACCGGCTTCTCGTGGAAAAACCGGTTTATACCCGAATCATGTTCTACAACCGCAAAAGCATTTTCACAAATTTTAAACAGAGGGGAAGATGAGGAAGCTGAAAGCGTTGATCTATGCCTGGATCAGTGAACGATTCATGCATGATTGCAGTAATTTCAATACGCTGGCTGTACGAAAAGGCTGTAGATCAAAAGCGCAGGGACGGGCGGTTTTCCAGAAGAACAATATCCCGCACGCACGCGGCAGGGAGTTTTTCTGGCCCTGGTCAGCGCACCGGTTTGCCCGGCGCCATGGCTTCCCGCTGGTGATAAAACCGAATGTGAGCGGCTATTCACGCGGCAGTTATTTCCCGATACAAAATTACCGTGAGCTCTGGCAGGCCATATTCCGGGCGAAGATCTGGTGGCCAACCACGATGATCGAACAATACCTCAAGGGAGCCAATTACCGGGTTTTGACCGAAGGCAGGGGACTGGTTTCCGTAATTCGGCGATACCCGCCGTTTGTCACAGGCAACGGACGGGACACCGTGGAAATGCTGATCGACGAGGAAAACAGGATTCGCAGGGAAATGAACCTGCACCCGGTAATCTTCCCGATATCCAAAAACCACCATGCGATCCGGCATCTGCGAAAACAGAATCTCAACCTGTCATCCATTCCCCCAAAAGGGCAGCATGTTGAAATATTTCATCGGGTTGCCCTGGCCCCCGGAGGTGTGGTCGAGACCATCGACCAGGATACCATTGCCGAGGAAAACAAGACCTTGTTCATGGCAGTCGTCAAAATGTTCGGCGCCAATATACTCGGCATTGACGTGATTTTTGAAAAGGGGATCGAAATTCCCCATTCAGAACAAAATTGCATTTTTATCGAGGTCAATTCCCGGCCTTATATCAAAATGCATCACTATCCAAGATACGGCCCGGCCGAAGACTTCAGTCACGCGCTGGCGGAACTGGAAAAACTGGACATCACTGACCGGGATATTTTCTGAAAATGCCGCCCGACAGCCGTACCTTCAATCGATATCTGGGGCTGCATTCCCTGCTGATCGGAATCTTCCCTTTCTATATCCCGGTTTACCTGTGGAAACAGAAGTTTGGCCTGGGAGATATTTCGATGTTCATCTCGCTGGCCGGAATCGGTTTTTGTTGCGGTTTGTGGTTGTGGGACCGACTCCGATTGATAATTGGCCTGGGTCAACTGATCGCGCTGTCACTGGTTCTGGAAATCGCCCTGGTTTTCAATGTGCACTTTCTGGAAATGAGTCGTCCGACATTGCTGGCGCTGGGCATTATGTATGGAATCTACAACTGTTTTTACTGGACCACCTTGCGCGCGCTGTTTTTCGATCTGATTGATGTCGAATCTTCCGGTCGAAAATACGGAAACCTGCAAATCCTGGTTGGCTTTTCTCTGCAAGCCGGCATTCTGGTCGGGGGGTTCCTGCTGGAAAAAACCAGCCTCATCTATCTGCTGGTCGTATCGGCGGTCATCGCAGGGGTCGGATATTTCATGGTCATCTGGAATCGACCGGGTTATCCGGCCGTCCTGGCGCAGCATGGCTGTTTGAGCCTCAAACAGGTGGCTGGATTCCGGGACAATGAAAACTCGCGGCTGATCTTCCTGCTGGACGGCTTTTTCCTGTTTGCGGAAAGCTTCTTCTGGGTAATCACACTGTTTTTGCTGGCTCACGAAAGTTTCTCCCGGCTCGGCATCATGGTGCTTTCCCTGGCCGTCGTATTCGGCATGATCTTCTATTTGCTGAAGAACACGATTGACCGGTTGGGACGCAATCGAATCTATCGACTCGCGGTCATTTTGTATGCGTTGTCCTGGGCGTTCCGGGCGCTGACCGAAGACACGCTGAGCCTGGAAGTGCTTTACCTGTTTCTGGTGGTCATTACTTTCTGCACCGCCTTTTTCAGGCTCGCGATGAACAAGCGGTTCTATGATCTGGCAAAACTGACCTGCTCGCACGACTATCTTGTCTTGAAAAGCTACTACTCCCAATCGGCGATTGTCGTTATTTTTGGCCTGATGGGTTACTGGTTGTACCGCATCGAACCCGGCGCCTGGCCACTGACCCCGATTTACTGGCTGTCCGCCGCCTTTGCATTGATCTACCTGGTTTACGGAATACGACGCTATAGTCAGTAGACCGCGCCGAAGAGGCGCTCCGGGATCAAAATCTGCCGTGAACCGCGTTTACGGCTACTGCGCGATATGTTTTTGCGTCAAAGTCTATGGGGTTGGTGCCAGCCGAAGGGTCGGCAACCGCCATTTCACCGATTTCCTCCATTCGCTCATCGCCAATACCGATTTCCTGCAATGTGTTCGGGATGCCGATGCCGGCTCGTAATTCCATCACCCACTCGAGAAAGGGATCGAATCCCGGTTTCAGGCCGAGATAGCGGGAAAGCCTCTCGACCGGTTCCAGAATGGCGGATTTATTGGCTATCAGCACATATGGCATCAGGATGGCGTTGAGCGTTCCGTGATGTGCGTCATAAATCGCGCCCAATGGATGGGCCAGCGCATGCATGGCGCCGAGACCGCGCTGGAACGCGGTCGCTCCCATCGAGGAGGCTACCAGCATCCGGGTCCTCGCTTCGAGATCGCCGCCGTCGGCAACCGCGGTCGGCAGGGTCTCCCTGATCATCCGAATGCCTTCCAGCGCAATCCCTTCCGCCATCGGATGAAACAATGGAGAACAAAAAGCCTCGAGGTTATGGGACAGGGCATCCATCCCGGTCGCCGCAGTCAGCATCGGTGGCAAACCGACGGTCAGTTCGGGGTCCAGTATCACACAATCCGGGCACATGTCGGGATGAAACACGATGACTTTACGATGTTCGTCCTGTTTGACGATGACCGAAGCGCGGCCTACTTCCGAACCGGTGCCCGCGGTAGTGGGAATGGCCACGACCGGAGCGATCCTGTCGGCATCCGCCCGCATCCAGTTATCCCCTTCGTCTTCCAGGTCCCACAGGCTGCATTCCTGCCCGGCTATGACGGCAACCGCCTTGCCGGCATCCAGACCGCTACCGCCCCCCAGGGCAATCACGCTGTCATGATTCCCGGCCTTGTATGCGGCTACGCCAGCGGCGACATTGTCCCCGGAAGGGTTGGGCTTGACATCACTGAAAACCTGGATTCCCAATCCGGCGCGACGGCAGATATCGACGATTCCCCGGACCATCGGCAATGCCGCGATCCCGGGATCGGTGACCAGAAGCGGCGCGGCCATCCCGTATGCTTTGCAGACTTCGGCGATTTCATTGACCCGCCCGGCGCCGACCCGTATGGCGGTAGGATAATTCCAGTTCATATTCATATTGTTTCCAAAGTGATCGAAAGCGGGCAATGATCCGAACCCATCTGGTCGTTCAGATAGTCGATCCGCTCCACCCGTGCCAGGTCGGCCTGGTCCATCAGGAAATAATCAATGCGCCAACCGACATTACGCAGCCGACTGCGGGAAATCGCATGCCACCAGGAATAGACGCCAGTGACACCGGGATTCCTCTCTCGCCAGACATCCACCCAGCCATCTTCGACCAGGCGGTCCATCCAGGCGCGCTCTAATGGATGAAAGCCGATTTTGCCATCGTTCTCCTTCGGGCGCGCGAGGTCGATTTCCTGATGGGCCACATTCATGTCCCCGCCGACCAGCACTTTCCGGCCCTGCTGGCGTAATTCGGACATCCAGGCATGAACGCAGTCATAAAACACCAGCTTCTCCTGCCAGGCCTCCTCACTCTTGCCGCCGTTCGGGAAATAAATCGAGAAAAGATCCCAACGATTTTCACGCAAGGCAAAGGAAAAATGGCATATCCGGCCTTCGTCCGCATTCGGCGCGTTCGGCGCCGCAGTTGCGAACTCCACTCTTTCGAGCTTTTCGAGCAGGGGTTTCTTCACCCACAACGAGGTACCCGCATAACCCTTTTTCCGCGCGCTGCTGTAGTACTGGCGATAGTCGTCGTGCGCAGTCAGCCAGGGACTGAATTGATCGGTAGTCCCCTTGATCTCCTGGATCATGAATATGTCAGGATCATGGCCTGTGATAAAATTCTGGATTTCCCCCTTGCGCTCGACCGCACGGATGCCATTCACATTCCAGGTAATAATTTTCAAGTATCCAGCCACGCTTTGCAAAACACGGATTGTACACAGCGAATTCAACAACGGATATACCCGGATAGTGGAAAACAGGGGAATATGCTATGTTACGGTACGCTGGAGAACTTGGCCTGAATCAAACCCCTCCGGAAGTTAAAGTACACGATCTTCGAGCATGCCGCTGAAACTGGACAGCAAGTTGCCCGACGCGGGCACCACCATTTTTACAATCATGTCAAAAATGGCGCAGGATTATGGGGCCATCAACCTGTCCCAGGGATTTCCGGACTTTGAACCCGATGAAGCTCTGATCGACCGGGTCGACTATTACCTTCGCAACGGCAGGAACCAGTATCCGCCAATGATCGGAATCCCCGAGTTGCGCGCGGGCATTTCCCGCAAGCTGAAAACCAACAGCCAAGTCGATATCGATCATGAAACGGAGATCACCATAACCAGTGGCGCCACCGAAGCCCTGTTTTGTGCGATCCACTGCGTCGTGCGGCCCGGAGATGAAGTCATCGTATTCGACCCGGCCTACGACTCTTATGAACCCGCGGTTTCCCTGGCCGGAGGCAAGACCATCCACATACCGATGACCCTGCCGGACTACAGGATTGACTGGCGCACCGTGCATCAAAAGCTCAACAGCAACACACGCCTGGTCATCATCAACTCGCCGCATAACCCAAGCAGCAGTGTATTGCAAAGGGAGGACCTCGATAATCTGGCCGCGGCAATACGCCCGCTGAATTGTTTCGTGCTCAGCGATGAAGTGTATGAACACATCATCTTTGACGACCGGGAGCACGCCAGCGTACTGACTCATGATGAACTCCGCAAGCGGTCAATGGCGGTTTTTTCCTTCGGCAAAACCTATCACGTGACCGGCTGGAAGATCGGCTACTGTATCGCCCCTGCCGGACTGACCACGGAATTTCGCAAGATTCACCAGTTCAACGTATTCACGACGCCGACTCCGATGCAGTGGGCAATCGCGGACTTTCTCGAATCCAACCCGCAGAACTACCAGCGGCTCGGGGCGTTTTATCAACAAAAAAGAGACAGGTTCTGCCGGATGATCGAAGGCTCCAGGTTCAAACTGCTGCCGTCGGCCGGAACCTACTTCCAACTGGCCGACTACAGCCGGATTTCAGACAAGACGGATATCGGATTCGCCCACTGGATGACACAGGAAAAGGGAGTGGCGGTGATTCCATTGTCACCGTTCTACAAGGAACCGCCCGACAGCAAAATGATCAGATTCTGCTTCGCCAAGCAGGACGCGACCCTGAAACAGGCCGCGGATATCATTAATACCCTTTAGGTTTGTTACCCGTTCAACCCATTTTGGAGACCCTTATGTTAGAAATCCTGGGCAGGAAAAATTCCAGCAACGTTATCCCGGTCATGTGGACTATCGCAGAGTTGAAGCTCGAACATGTCCGGCGCAACATCGGCGGCACATTCGGCGGGCTGGATTCAGCCGGGTACGGCGCCATCAATCCCAACCGCCTGGTCCCCGCCATGAACGACAACGGGTTCATCCTGTGGGAATCCAATGCCATTATCCGATACCTGTGCAGGCAATACGGCAACGGCTCCCTGTACCCCGCGAACCCGCAGCAGTGTGCGCTGGCGGATCAATGGATGGAGTGGTTCAAATCGACTGTCATGCCGAGCCTTTATCCCGCGTTCTGGGGATTGGTGCGAACGCCGCAAGAAGAACAGAACCCGGAGCAGATCCGCGCAAGCGCCCGCCTCACCGGGGAAAAACTGAAAATCCTGGACCACCGCCTTGAAAACCGGCCATTCATCCTGGGCAATGACTTCACCATGGCGGACATCCCGCTGGGAGCCATCCTGTATCGCTATTCCCACCTGGATATCGAGCGCCCGTCCCTGCCTAATATCGAAGCCTGGTACCACCGACTGCAACAGCGGGACTCCTACCGTACCCATGTCATGATTCCATTCGGAAGCTCACTTGCAGAGTGGCTTGAGCTGGAAAAGGCAGGAGCCTGAGAGATCGAATCCATACCCTTGCGAACGCTCCCTGGCAGGGCCTCGCGACGGGTCGGTCAGATAAAATCGCGCAGAATCGTTTTCTCCCAGCTTCGCCGGTTGAATTCAGTATCCCCTGTGTAAGCGGTTACCGTTGCCCGCAGATAATGGTTTTTTGCGTCGCACTGGTAACTGCTTTCACAAACCGTCCGAATCCGCCAGTCATCCCTTTGCATATAACAGGTGAAGACGCTGGTTGCCTTTGAAGTCAACGGATCGTCAGGACAAATACTCCGGATATCCTCGTGAGTGTATCGTGTCCGCATACCATGGCCGGGCACCTGGTAATCGCCGGAATCATCGTAAACCCGGTACCGGGTCCTGTTCCGCTGTAAATCCTTTTCCACCGAGCGTCCATGATCGGGCTGGCGATAGCACGGATAATCCGGTCTTGAATCCGCAGCCGGCCCGGCTGGTTCGATGCGGTCGTTTCCCCGCCGAACCGGCAGTTCCAGAAAAGAGGCCTGACCCGGCTGGATACTCGCGGTAACCGCTTCCGGCGGCGGCATCACCATCGGCCAGTATGCAGTCGAGATCGATATTCGCAGTTTGTGATTCGCAAGGAAACGATAGCCGCATTCGTTGAGAAGCAGTTCCACGTCTTCAAATTCTCCGGGACGCATGGCAACCGGATTTTCATTTCCCAGGCGATGCGCAAGGTTCAGCACACCCCAACTCACCCGGTGGCTGAGTCCGTCCGGGTGCACATCAATCAGCCTGACCGCAATATTGCCAATCGGTTTGTCAATCGACAGCCTCAGGAATATCCTCGGACGACCCAGGATATCGACGGATTGATCCAGAACTCCGGTTTCGAAAACCAGGGATCCCGCATCGTCGATACGCTGGTCTCCCGACAGTTCTGAATCGGGTTTGAGCGGGAACGCTTCCCCGCAGGCGACCCCGCAATCCTGGGGAGAGCATATCGACATCACTCCAGCGTCTTGCGGCTGGCTTTTCAGGGCATGACCGGCTGCCAGGTAGAGTGTGGATGTCGAAATGTTCGCTGACGGCCAGTTGTCCTCGGCTACCCATCGGCCCGGTTCGAAATCACGATAACCTCCAGGGCGCACGCCTTGCGAAATATAGGCAGTATAGGCCGGGACCTGCATGGCCTGGCTGTCCTGCCCCCGTAACCACCGGTTCCACCAGCAAATGGCCTGCGCAAGAAAATCCATTCCCGGCTTTGGCCATGCAATATGTGGATATTTATGGACCCATGGGCCATTGATCGCCCGTGACAACCGGTTGTTCGCCGCCATCGCGGGAGGGGCGTTGATATACAGGTCCGCCCACCCGCTGATGACCAGGGAAGGAATCCTGATATTCCCGTAATCCTCCCCGACCGAACCGTGTTTCCAGTATTCATCGCGGCGCTGGTGAGCCAGCCAGGTTTCCAGCGGCCAGGGTTGGGTATCCAGTCGATGCTGCCACATTTCCTTCCACCGGTCGCCCACCAGCAAAGGGTCCGGCGGACGGGAGGTATAACACAGCATCGTGCTGGACCACATGAAATTGGAATAGAGGTGACACCCGTTTTTGTAATGAATATCATCATTGTAGCGATCTACGGTCGTACCCACTGCGATCACCGCCTTCAAGGGCGCCGGTTGAAGCGCGGCCACCTGGAGACTGTTGAATCCGCCCCAGGAAATACCCATCATGCCGAGATTGCCATCGCACCAGGGCTGACTTGCGATCCAGTCAATGACCTCAAGCGCGTCGGCGAGTTCACGGGGCGAATATTCATCATCGAAATTGCCGTCGGATTCACCCGTCCCGGAGATATCGACCCTCACCCCGGCGTATCCAGCCTCCGCAAATACCGGATAATTCCCATCATCCCGGTATGCGGTTCCATCCCGCTTGCGGTACGGCAGATATTCGAGAATCGCCGGGACCGGGGAGCCTGAGGCGCCGTCGGGGAGCCAGATGCGGGCAGACAGGTTGCGCCCGTCGGCAAGCGGGATAAAAACATTTTCAAGTTCAGTTACAGGCATGGTCAGGATCCAGACTGCCAGGTCGACGTTCGAGACAGTATACTGGTATACAGGCGTAATTCCATAGAATCCGGCTGGCCGTACGCGGCGTGGCAGTCAATCGGAAGCGGCCGCCGGCGGACTGACCAGAACCCGCCCTTCCGGGAGCCGGGGTTTTTGCGCATAACCATAAATGATTTCAAACGTGATCATCACCTTCTCCCCGTTTTTGGTCCGCTTCGCCAGATGACTTTCAAATTGCCGGAACCGCTGCTTGCCAGTGAGCGATTTTCTGCGTCCGGTGTGCAGATTGACAAACCCTTCGCTTCGCAAATCCGAAATCACGGTCATGCAGTCCGCGTACTCGACCTGCATCCAGTCCGCATCCACAATGGGTTTCTCAAAACCGGCTTGCAGTAGTGTGTCCCCCAGATGGTGCATGTCGATAAACGGGTGGACATGCGGGCGGGAATCCGCCTTTTTCCAGGCGTGAACCATTTCAGCCAGTGTGTCGGGGCCAAATGCGGAAAAACAAAAAATTCCTCCCGGTTTCAAGACCCGTTTCACTTGCCGGATGAATGGTTCGAACTCGAACCATGTCCCCTGTAAATTACTCACCACACAATCGAATGAGGCCCCGGTACCGGGTAGCGCGATGACCGGGAAGGCTGACCGGCGGCTGACCGGACCGGACTCGAACAGACTCGAATACTCGATCTGTCCGGCCTCCGGAAATTCAAAACAGCCAGGCTCGAAATCGATAACCAGAATGGATTCCAGCGATGGCCGCGCCAGCCTTGCACGCTCTTCCAGTTCCCGGCGAATGGGCTGCATCAAATAGGCCATGCCTGCCGGATCCCTGGAAAATCTCCTCCTCGCAATTATGAATTTTTCGAGATCGAGTTTCAATTTTGTCGGGGTTCTTCCAGCGAGTGGAACTTTTCAGATAAAAAACCGGTGGTCTGTGTAACAATCCGGTCATAAACTAACACAGGATGCTGCCCGATACAGCAAATGCATTTACAGAAATGGAAACAGTCCTTTTAACGAACATGGCGTCCCACCATCAGATGGATTTTGCCCGGGCGATGGCGGAGTTGTCGGGCATCGACAATTTCCGCATCGTGTTCCGGAAGCCGGTATATAAAGAGCGTATTGAAATGGGATGGGCGGATGACGGGGGTTTCAACGAACCATTTATCATCCGGTTCTGGCAATCGGATCAAACGAAAACGGAAGCGCTCCGCCGGATCAACCGGGCCGACGTGGTGATACAGGGACACTTTCCGACCAAGTATGTGCGTGAGCGCATAAATCAGGGTAAATTGACCTTTGCCAGCCAGGAACGGTTCTGGAAAAACCCCCCGTCACTGCGACGCCGGATCACGCGGTTCCCGCGCCTTTACAAAAACTACCACTCGGTCGCCAACAAGGAAAACTATCACTTTCTCGCGATTGGCGCCTGGGCGGCACAGGATTTGAATGGGTTGGGCATCTTCGAAGGCCGAAGCTGGAAGTTCGGATATTTTATGGATACGCCTGAATACCAGGTGAAAAAACAGCGGGGAGACACGATTTCATTGCTTTGGTGCGCAAGTTTTATACCTTTCAAGCAGCCTCACAAAGCGCTTGAAATAGCTCGCGGGTTGCGCGAGCGGGGCATGGCGGTTCACTTGACGATGATCGGCGACGGCAGCCTGCGCCCGTCGATTGAGCAACACATCAGTCAATCGGGGGCTGGAGGTTACGTCACCCTGACGGGTTGGCAGAATCAGGACGAAGTCAGGCGGCGCATGCTGGACTCGGACCTGTTCCTGATGACCTCGAACCGCGGCGAAGGCTGGGGTATGGTGGTGAATGAAGCCCTGGGCTGCGGCTGCTGCGTGATGGCCAACCGCGAATCGGGGGCGGCGCCCTGGCTGGTGGAGCATGGCAAAAACGGGTTTTTGTACAGTGATGAAACCCAGGGCGAACGACTGGACGAGGTCGCCACAACCAGTCGCGAACGTCTGCTGGATATGGGGCGGCTGGGCCATCAGCGGATGACGGATGAATGGTCTGCCCGGTTGGCGGCCGGGCGGGTGATTGATTTGTCCGCGAAGTTGCTGGATGGAGACATCGAGTCTGCAAAACGTTTGTACAGGAGCGGGCCCTGTTCGATGGCGTAGAGACTGTGCCGGAATCATCCCCTCACGATTTGTTCACAGATATGTCCGATGTGGTATGGTATGGTATCATGTTTCGAATGACCCACGGTTCCCTAAAATATTATTGTCGCCCTTCACTTTTTCAATACCCGTAACCAAATTGTCCAGTCAGGATCAAAACCCGTTCATCGAGCTCTGGCCCGCCACTATCCTCAAGAGCAGGCTGGAGAACCATCAGGAGATCAACGCTGAACTGAAAAGACTTTTCCATCAGTACCGGCAGGAAAATTCGACGGATCCGGGTTCCGGTTTCATCAGCCCGGATCATTTCGCGAATCATCTGGATAACCAGGCGCTGGATATTCTCAAGTCATTCATTACCGACGGGGTATATCGAATTTCCAGAAAGCTCAACGAGCAATACTGGACACGGTTTGCGCTGAAAACACTGAGAGTCGATGTGACTGGCATGTGGTTCCAGATCAGCAATGGATTCACCTTCCATGAGACCCATGTCCATGGCAATTGCTCATGGTCCGGCGTGTATTATGTCCAGGCCGGTTCAGCCAGCAAGTCGCACAACGACCGCATGCCCAATGGAATGCTGAATGGCGTAACCCGGTTTTATGGACAACATCTGGAAGAAAGCGCCGCCGGGCACGGCGATTGGGGCAATTACTATCTCCAGGACAACACCTGGACCAGCTACCCCGAGGACGGCAACCTGATTATTTTTCCTTCGCACCTCAAACACATGGCATTTCCCTACAACGGTGAAGAGGACCGGATTATCGTATCGTTCCACGCCCAGGTGAATTCGGATTCCGAAGTAAAATACAAATACGGTTTTAATTGAAAAAATGAGCGGCCCGTATCGTCATTGGCAATACGCCCGCAATTGGTAGTAGGATGGACAAGTGAACCGGAATAATGGATTGTCTGGTTCAATAAATGATAATCACTGACTTCTGGAGAAAAACACAATGAAATTCAAGTTTAATCAAGCCGCGTTGACGGCGGGTATGGTACTGGGCCTGTCGGTTCCGATGGCAATCACCGCGAGCGCGGATGAAGTGACCATCGCTTCATGGGGAGGCTCCTACCAGGATGCCCAGAGCAAGGCGCTGTTCATGCCCGTAGCCGAAGCGATGGGTATTACCATTAACGAGGAATCCTACAAGGGCATCGGCCAGGTGCGGACCAAGGTCGCGGCAGGCGCGGTCCCCTGGGATATCATTGATACGGGTTCAGGCGGGGGCGCACGAGGGTGCGAGGAAGGAATTCTGATACCGCTGGACTACGACATGATAGACGTTTCCAATTTCGTGGCGGACACCACCTTGTCCTGTTGTGTGGGGACCATCGTGTTTGCCACTGTGGCGGCCTGGAATACCGATACCTACGGTATGGACGGACCCCAAAGCTGGGCGGATTTCTGGGATGTCGAAAAATTCCCGGGCACCCGCGCGGTTCGTGGAAAAATGCACGGCATGCTGGAACCGGCGCTGATGGCTGACGGAGTGCCAATGGATGAGGTTTATTCCGTTCTGGACAGTGAAGAGGGAATCAAGCGGGCGCTGGATAAGATTCGTGAGCTCAAACCCCATATCGCAGTTTGGTGGGGATCGGGCGCCCAACACGCACAGTTGATGAAAGACGGCGAAGTGGACATGACTACCGGATGGAATGGTCGATTCGACGTTGCCATCGCCGATGGCGCGAAAGCGTCGTACAGCTATAACCAGGCCCTGCAGGATTACGATTGCTTCGGTATACCCAAAGGAGCGCCGAACAAGGATCTGGCCATGAAAGTGATCGCCAAAATGAGCGAAGCGGAATATCAGGCGAACATTCCGCAATACATTACTTACGGACCCACCAACTCCAAGGCGTATGAAACCGGCAAGATAGATGACGCGCTGGCCCGTATGCTGCCTACCCATCCTGACAACGCCTCCAATTTGCTCCCGATCAATCAGGAATGGTATGCGAAATGGGAGAAAATCGGATCCGAGATGTATCTCGATATGATGACTGAATAAGGAAGATCATCCGGAACCCGGGAACCCCGCGGGCAAAAGGCGGTATTGAAAACCCGCCTTTTGCCCGCCCCGGCCTCCAACCAGATAGATGGCAAGGCTGATGACTGACACCCGGTCCGCCAGAGCGTTGCCGATCCATATACGTTCCGTAACCAAAACATACGGCAGCGTTTTTGCCCTGGATCATGTCGATCTTGACGTCCAAAGCGGTGAATTCCTGACCTTGCTGGGCCCTTCCGGCTCGGGTAAAACCACGCTATTGATGGTCCTGGCCGGCTTCACTCGTCCGGATTACGGCAGCTTGAAGTTCGGCGATCAGGAAATCATCCGGATGCCGCCCCATCTGCGTGAAGTGGGTATGGTTTTTCAGAACTATGCGTTGTTTCCCCATATGAACGTGGCGGACAACATCGGATTCCCGTTAAAGCTGCGCAGCGCCCCAAAAGACCGGATCTCGCAACGGGTGGAGGATGCGTTGGCTACCGTGCAACTGGATGGTTACGGAGACCGCCAGATCACCCAGCTTTCCGGGGGGCAGAAACAACGGGTGGCGCTGGCTCGGGCAATCGTGTTCGAGCCGCAGATTCTGTTGATGGATGAACCGCTTTCAGCGCTCGACAAGAAATTGCGTGAACACATGCAGATCGAACTGAGACATCTCCATGAGAAACTCGGTATGACAACCGTTTACGTGACCCATGATCAACGTGAGGCATTGACCATGTCGGACCGGGTGGCGGTGATCAATCACGGGAAACTGATCCAGCTGGATGAACCCCGAAAGATTTACGATCAACCGGCCAACTCGTTCGTCGCCAATTTTATCGGCGAATCCACTCTGGTCCCGGTTGAACGCAGGAATGGCAGAGCCTGTTACAACGGAGCGCCATTGGCAATCACCCATCCTGAAATGGCAAAAGGCGATCTGTTAATGCTCAGGCCCGAACGATTGCTCATATTGAACCCGGAGACCGGTTCCGGCAACACGAACTATAATTGCTTCAGGGGCAGGGTGGACGAAACAGTCTACCAGGGTGAAAGCTTCATAACCTGGGTAACACTGAACGACGGCACGAAAATAACGGTACGCAGTATCAGTCAACAACAGACCCTGGCGGCCGTGCCCGGTCGGGGGCAGGAAATTACGCTGGGTCTGCACCCGGACGAAACCGTGTTGATCGCCCGCGACGAAGACAACGCGCAAATCCTGTAACCCGGGGCCAGGAACGAGGAATCAACCGGTCAAATGAACAACCCGACCACAGCGGGCCTCAACGCGGAAGGATTGCGGCGCGACAGAATCCGTGAAAAGCTGACGCTGTTCGGTCTGTCCGTTCCGGCTCTGATACTGGTTCTGGTTATTATCGTGGTCCCGGTGGGCTGGCTGTTCTGGCTTTCACTGTTCAATGATGAAGGGACCCTGTCCCTGAGCAACTATACCCGGATGCTCGACAGCAAATCCTATACGCGAATTTTTCGCACCACCTTCGAAGTCAGTTTTTTCACCACCCTGATCTGTGTGCTGATTGGTTACCCACTGGCCTATTTCCTGGTTCAGTTGCCAAGGCGATGGGCGGCGCTGGGCATGGTAACGGTGTTGCTGCCGTTCTGGACTTCGTTGCTGGTACGGACCTACGCGTGGCTGGTTGTGCTTCAGCGAAAAGGACTGGTCAACCAGTGGGGAATGGACCTGGGCTGGTGGGATGAACCGATCAGGCTGGTGCATAACATGAACGGCACATTGATCGGAATGGCGCATATCATGCTGCCATTTCTGGTATTGCCGTTGTTCGGCGCAATGAAAACAATCGACCATGACTATATGAAAGCCGCTTCCAATCTCGGCGCGAGTCCGGTCAAGGCGTTCTGGCATGTCTTCTTCCCGTTATCCCTGCCCGGCCTGTTCGCGGGCATGATTGTGGTATTCGTCCTGTGTCTGGGATTTTTCATTACTCCGGCAGTGCTGGGCGGCGGCAAGGTAATCATGGTTTCAATGAAGATCGAGACACTGATCGATCTGTTCTTCAACTTTGGCACCGCCAGCGCGCTTGGCGTGGTATTGCTCCTGCTCACCCTGGGTGTACTGTTTCTGGCCCACAGATTGCTGCAACTGGACCGGGTGCTCGGTGGAGGACATCATACATGAACTGGCTGAGCCGTCCGGCCTCCGATACCCAGATTACCCATGGCAGGCGATTGTGGTTATATATTGTCGCCGGAGTGATTATGGCCTTTTTGATCATTCCCACGCTGATCGTCATTCCAATGTCGTTCTCCGACTCGCAGTATCTGGAATTCCCGCCGCGCAACTGGTCAATCCGGTGGTACGAAAATTACTTCGGTTCCAATTCCTGGATGAGGGCGACCCTGGTCTCTTTCCAGGCTGCGTTCCTGACAGTAGCGGTAATCACTCCCATCGCCACCATGGCGGCTTACGGGTTATACGTTTCCAACCTGAAAGCGGCCAGATTCATCTTTGTACTGCTGATCACGCCGATGATGGTGCCGGTTATCCTGATTGCGATTGGCGTTTTCTTTGCCTATACCAAACTGAAACTCAATAACACCCTGTTCGGCCTGGTGCTCGCTCATTCGGTACTGGCCCTGCCAATGGCGCTGATCGTAGTCAGCGCCGGACTCAAAAGTTACGACATGAACCAGGAGCGCGTGGCGCGCAGTCTGGGCGCATCCAGACTCAGGGCGTTCATGCTGGTAACCCTGCCGCAAATCCGGTTTTCCGTAATCACCGCCGCATTGCTGGCATTTATCGTGTCTTTCGATGAGGTCATCGTAGCGTTGTTTATCTCGGGAGGAAACATGTCAACCATGACACGAAGCATGTTTCTTGCGTTGCGGGACCAGATTGACCCGACCATTGCCTCCATATCCACCATCATGATTCTGGTTACGACGGCCGCCATGGTCATCGCCCAGGTATTCGGTAAATCCGACCGGGAAAAGAAAACCTGATGCCGCTATTGGGGAATCTCCGGGATTGAATTTACCTGATGTGGTGGTATCATGATCGAACGACCCACGGTTCACGAACATTTTGTTACCTTTGTAAATGATAATTACTGGTGTACCTGCAGATCGGGCATCGGGGTTTTCTTCTCTTGAAGAACCGATAGCGATCGTGGGCATGGCGTGTCGCTTCCCGGGTGCGCCCGGCATTGCGGACTTCTGGCGGTTGCTTGAGTCTGGCCGGAATTCGGTGATGGAAAGCGCTCCGGGTTCGGGCTTCAGACGTGTGGACGAACTATTCTCGAACGGCTCGAACCCGGGTGATGCCTGTCGTTTCTGTGCCTATGTGGATGGGATTGAACAGTTCGATGCGGGATTCTTTCGAATATCTCCCGTCGAGGCCCAGTTGCTGGACCCGCAGCAGCGGATGATGCTGGAGACCAGTTGGCAGGCGCTTGAGGATGCCGGGATAGATCCAGCCCGACTGAAGGGCAGCAGGACCGGGGTCTATACCGGGATCAGCAACGACGAATACAGAATACTGGTTCTGGATTCAAGCATACCTGCCGAAGCTGCCTCGTGCCTGTATGCCCTGAGCGGGACCAACCTGAACGGCACCAGTGGGCGGGTTTCTTTCGTGCTGGGCCTCATGGGACCATCAAAGGCCGTGGACGCCGCCTGTGCATCCTCTCTGGTATCGGTTCACGACGCGGTAGCAGACCTTCAGCAGGGGAAAGCGGACCTGGCCATTGCGGGAGGCGTTCAAGCTATCCTGAACGGCCGTGTTTTCGAACTCCGCGCAGATTCAATGATGCTCTCACCGGATGGACAGTGTAAGGCGTTCGATGCGTCCGCGAACGGGTATGTACGTGGCGAGGGCTGCGGGGTTGTCGTTCTGAAGCGGTTGAGCGAGGCGGAGGCGGATGGCGACCCGATCCAGGGCGTGATCCGGGGTACAGCGGTGAATCACGGTGGGGCAAGTACCGGACTGACGGTGCCGCACACGCCCGCACTGGAGCAGGTGATCGAAACGGCGTTGTCGCAGGCGGGAATCCCCCCGTCGGAGATCGATTACCTGGAGGCGCACGGAACCGGAACGGCTGTGGGCGATCCGATCGAACTCAACGCCGTTGGCGCCGTCTACGGCAGGGGGCGTGAGCCCGACCGCCCCCTTCTTGTCGGTTCGGTAAAAACCAATGTCGGCCACCTGGAATCGGCTGCCGGGATCGCCGGTCTGATCAAGGCAGTGCTGGTATTGCAGCGTGGGGTCATTCCGAAACACCTGCATTTCCGGGATCCCAACCCGAGCCTCGACTGGGATCGACTGCCTTTGCGGGTGACTTCATCCATGATGGATCTACCGGAGAGGAACGGACGGCAGCGACTGGCGGGAGTGAACTCGTTCGGGATAACTGGAACGAACGCCCACATTGTGGTGGAAGAGTACAGAGCTGCGGACGGGATGCCCTATGGCCAGGATCAGGTTGCAGGCTCGGCCAGGACGGCAAGAGTATGGCTCCCGACAGGCTTGGCGGATCTGGCGCTGCCGGGGCAGGAGTTCCGGCGGCGCCCGGCACATATGCTGCCTCTGTCCGGAAAATCGGAGGAAGCGCTACGGGATCTTGTGAAACGATACCTTTCCTGGCTCGACAAACAAGACGGTGAATGGATGTCGGAAGATGGGGTAATGGAGTCTCTGCTCGCGGACACGGCATGGACCGCGGGCGTTGGAAGGGACCACTTCGACTACCGGGCGGGCGTTGTTTTTCACGATACGGGATCGTTACGGGAGCGGCTCCGTGCGCTGGCTGAAGCGGGTGAGGACAAAAGGCCCCGGGCGGTCACCAGGGTGGCGTTCATCTATACCGGGCAAGGCAGCCAGTGGGTAGGCATGGGAAAGTCTCTCTACGAACATGAACCGGTGGTGCGGGCGGTTTTCGACCGTTGCGAGGAGATATTCCAGGATACCAGAGGGGCCTCTTTGCTGGACGTGATGTTTGGTCGAGCCGGAAGTGAAGGGAGATTGGACGATACGGCGTGGGAACAGCCAGCCCTCTACACGCTTGAGTGCGCGCTGACGGCATTGTGGGCGAGTGTGGGGGTCCACCCAAGCGCAGTGATGGGGCACAGCGTCGGGGAACTGGCGGCAGCGCAGGCAGCGGGGATCTTCAGTCTGGAGGATGGGCTGCGCTTTGCCGAAGCGCGAGGGACCCTGCTGTCGGATACGAAACCGGGCGCAATGGCCGCGGTTTTTTCCTCACCGGCACGGGTGGAGGCAGCAGTCGAGGCGCAGAACGCGTCATCTGCCGGGCCCGGGCTGACCATTTCGGCGGACAACGGTACTCACCAGGTGGTGAGCGGCCCGGAACCGGATATTGAAACCGTTTCAAGGCATTTCGAATCGGAAGGAACCCGGGTAAGGCGGCTGAACACGACCCGGGCGTTCCATAGCGCCCTGGTGGAACCGGCTCTGGACGCGCTGGAAGCCTCCCTGGATGGTATGGAAATCAAGCCTCCTGCCATCACCGTGGTCAGCAACCTGACGGGGCAGGCGGTGGAAACCGGCCAACTGCTTGATGGGGGCTACTGGCGTCAGCATGCCCGCAAGGCGGTATCGTTCGCCCGGGGTGTCAGGACGTTGGCGGAACTCGGGGTGGATTTGGTGGTGGAAATAGGCCCGCGCCCGGTACTGGCTACGTTGGCAGTCCCGGCTTGGCCGGAGACGGTGCAGACACCCGTGCCGACGATGTTGTCGAGCCTGTGTCCGCCGGATGACAAGACACCTGCATTCCCGGTCGGTACCGAATTCGTGCAGGCGGTCGCACAAGCGTACCAGTCGGGACTACCGATCCGTTTTGAGGGACTCTTCGCGGGTGAGGCGCGCAGGCGCATCTCCTTGCCGGGTTATCCATTTCAACGTGAACGCCACTGGCTCAGGGAAACGAGGAAACGGCGTCCAGGCGCCGGCCATCCATTGCTGGGCATCCGGCACGAATCAGCCAGCGGTGAGATCACCTTCGAGACAGAAGTTTTTCAATCGGATCCGGAATGGTTGAGCGATCACCGGGTGTTCGGCCGGGTTATCGCCCCGGGCGCGCTCTATGGCGCTATGGCGGCGTCGACGGTTCTTGCCGAAGGAAGCGGAACGGTTGTTGTCGAGAACATGCAACTGCACAACGCATTGATTTTCGAAGAGAAGAACCCCGATAAGGATGAAGATGAACAGGGCCGGAAGGTACAGGTCGTGCTCGACCCTACCGATCAGGGCAATTCTCGCGGAGTTCAAATTTTCAGCAAGGGGAGTGAAGAGGGATGGACGATACACGTGGAAGGCCGCGTACATACAGGCGACCACATGCCGGAAACCGGTGGGCGAATCAATCCGGACAATCTGAAGGCCGGCCTGACGCCAGTGAACATGTCGTCCTGGTATCGCGCCAGGGCTGATACGGGGATTGAACTTGGCCCGTCCTTCCGAACTCTCGGGAGGGTCTGGTCCCGGCCGGGCGAGGCGATAGGCGAAGTGTCCCTACCGGAAGCTTTCGACGGCAATGGCCCGGAAGTGCATCCGCTCCTTCTGGATGGTTGCTTTCAGGTCGTGGCTGCGGCGCGCAATCGGGATGGAATCGAACATGGAACCACCTATTTGCCCTTCGGATGGGAACGAATGTGGTTGACGGGACGACTGCCGGAGCATGTCATCTGTCATGTGCTTATGAATGAGCCTGCCCCCGGAACCGAAGCAGAAGGGAACGACTCTCCGGAGGTACTGAGCGGCGAACTGCGTATCTACGATCCCGACGGAAATCAGCTTGGCGGATTGAGTGGATATACGGTGAAGCGTGCGACGCGGGCAGCCCTGCTTTCCGTAATCGAAGGAGTGGAAGATCTGCTCTACGAGGTCGTGTGGCGTCAAAGCGTCCTTGAATCGGGAATCCTGCCTGCGGACTTCCTCCCTTCTGCGGCTACTGTTGCGTCCCGTTCGGGTCTGCTTTCCGATTATTTGACCGTTGAGGGAGTCGGGCGGAATGACAGGAGTTCCCTGCTGAGAGACCTGGAGTTATGGTCGCGCTCCCGTGCACTTTCGACCCTGGAAACACTGGGCTGGGAGTGTCATGCGGGTGAGGCCGTGAATTCCGGGGAATTGCGGAAACGCCTGAAAGTCGGGGAGGAACACAAGCGCCTGTTCCGCCGGTTACTCGAAATGCTGGTAAAATCCAGGGTGTTGAAGGAGGTGGACGACGGGTTTGTCGTGAGAATCGGATCCGGGGATCCGTTGCCAGATGGAATGTCGCGGGATCTGGAGGAATACCCCACTCGTATGACCGGGCTGTATCCTCACGGTTTGGCCGAAATCGGCCTGTTTCGTCGATCTGGCGCCGCCTTGGTCGATGTGCTTCTCGGTCGAGCGGATCCGCTGACGATCCTGTTCAGTAGCGGAGACCCGACTCCGGCTGATTTGTATCGAAAAGCCCCGGTAGCGCGCGCAGCGAACCGGATTCTGAAAGAAACAGTACAGGCGCTTGTGGCCGGGTTGCCCGACGGACGGCGACTCAGAGTGATTGAAGTGGGGGCGGGCACAGGGTCAGCGACCGCTTCCATCCTGCCTGAACTCCCGGAAGGACGGTTCGACTATACCTACACGGATATATCGGCGGGCTTCTTTGCGGAAGCGGAGGCGCTGTTCGGGGACGGTGGCGGGTGCATTGTATACCGGGCGCTGGATATCGAGAAAGATCCGGTGGACCAGGGATTCGCGCTACATGGCTATGACCTGATCATTGCATCCAACGTGCTGCACGCGACCCGGTATCTGGAGGAAACACTGGCACACTGTCTGAAACTTCTTGCGCCATTGGGGCAGTTGGTGGCGCTGGAGAATTTGAGCGGCCAGGGCTGGATGGATCTGACTTTCGGGCAGTTGGACGGCTGGTGGCGGTTCGCGGACGACTATCGCCCCCACCACGCACTGGCCAGCCCCGCAGTGTGGCGGCGCGTACTCGGCGATGTCGGCTTCGAGGAGGTGGAGGTCCTTGGAATAGACGAGTCCAACGCGGACGAGTTTCCGGACAAGGGCGTGATCGTGGCACGGGGGCCGGAGAAGGTTACCGAGCCACCGGGTATATGGGTTCTTGTGGTGGACAACGGCGGTTTGGCAATGAATCTGGGAACCGTTTTGGCGGCACGAAACCGGACTGTCTATGTTGTGGGAGACGATTCATCGAACAACGAAAGGGAGACTGGCTGCCGGGACACGGGTTTAATCAGTACGGACCTGGAGATGGAGAAGCGCGAGTCGTGGTGTTCGCTGGTGGAGAATCTGCCCACGGATGTCCCGTTTGATGGCGTCGTTCACCTCGTAGCGCTGGATGGCCACGGGGCGAAGGCGTCCACAGAAGAGATTGAAGAAGATGTGAGACGAGCCGGGGCGAGCGCTCTGGCTATGGTGCAGGGGATAGAAGACGCCGACAGAGCGCCGCAGAAAGGCGTGTGGTTTGTCACGCGTGGAGCACAGGTATTGGAGCGGGAGCCTGTCGGGGAAATTACCGGCGCGGCTCTGTGGGGTTTTGGCAAGGCTGTAGCCCGGGAAGCGGCACATCTCCGCCCAAGGATGATTGATCTGGATCCAGGAGGTATTGCATCCGCATCCGCATCCACACCTGATCTGGTCAATGAGCTTTTATATCCTGATCCCGAAAATCACATCGCGTACCGATTGGGGCGCCGACAGGTGGCGCGCCTGGTTCGCGCAGGTACAGGGGTGGAGCGTCTGGCATTGCCGGAGGATTCGGCCTGGGTGCTGACCCCCGATCCGGGCGGTGATTTCGAGAAACCCTGCGTCAAGCCCCTTCCGGAATGTCCTCTGGAGCCAAGAGAAGTACGTGTCGCGGTTGATGCGGCCGGACTCAATTTCTGGGATGTGTTTCGTTCGCTCGGTTTCATTGAGGAAGGGAATCTGGGCAGGGAAATGTGCGGGCATGTACTTGACGTAGGTTCGAGGGTGTCCACCGTTTCGGTCGGTGACCGTGTGGTTGGACTGGGTTTCGGTGCGTTCGCGGCAGAAATGGTCACCCGGGAGGAACTGGTGGCGCCCGCGCTATCGAACTTATCGGCAACCGAACTGGCAACTGTGCCCAGCGCTTTCGTTTCAGCCGCGCTGTCTTACCAATTTTCAGGGCTTGATGTCGGCGAACGAGTGCTGATACACGCAGGTGCGGGTGGTGTGGGACTTGCCGCCATCCAGTTGGCACAGGCGGCAGGAGCAGAAATATTTGCCACAGCGAGCGCCCCGAAACAGGCCTGGCTCCGGTCGTTGGGGGTGAAACACATTTTTGACAGCCGCCAGACGAAGTTCGGGGAGGAAATTCTCGAAGCGACGAATGGTGAAGGCGTGGATGTGGTTCTGAACAGCCTGACGGGAGAGGGATTCATCGAAGCGAGCCTGTCCTGCCTGAATCAGGGCGGTCGGTTCGTGGAATTGGCCAGACGGGACATATTGAGTGAGGAGGAAATGGCGGCAGTGCGTCCCGATGTGGCCTACGCCATTCTGGAATTGGACGTACTGAAGAAAACGGACCCCGCTTCGGTGGGAAAGGTTCTCCGGTACGTGATGAAACGCCTTTCGGCTGGAGAGTTGAAACCGCTCATCCACAGCAGGTGGCCACTTGCCGAAGCGGGAGCTGCGTTGAGGTTCATGCGGTCAGCCCGCCACCTCGGGAAAATTGTTGTGACGCCTCCACCTCTTGTCAGGGGTGGGTTGCGCCAGGACAGGACCTACCTGGTTACCGGTGGCCTGGGTGGCATCGGTTGCGCCGTGGCTGAATGGCTTGCGGACAAGGGAGCGGGGGCGATCGTGCTCAACGGTCGACGGCCCCCGAACGCAGACGCGGAAGAGACGATCCACGCACTCAGGAAACGCGGAGTGAAGGTGCGGGTGGAACTTGCAGACGTGAAAGACACCGCTGCAGTGGGCCAACTTCTGGCCCGGGTGGACCGTGAGCTACCTCCGCTTGGGGGCGTGATCCACAGCGTCGGTGTATTGTCGGATGGCGCGTTGACCAACCAGAGTTGGGAACGGTTCGAGGATGTGCTATGGCCGAAAATATTGGGAGCATGGAACCTGCATCAGGCGACAGTGGGTCGCGATCTGGACTTGTTCATCCTCTTCTCAAGCCGGGTCGGCGTCATGGGCAATCCCGGACAATCGAACCATGCCGCAGCCAATGCATTCCTGGATCAACTCGCCGGCCACCGGCGGGCGCTGGGACTTCCGGGACAGGCCATTGCCTGGGGGGCGTGGTCAGAGATCGGAGAGGCGGCGGAACAACGGGAACGGATTGAGAGACAACGGGCAGCCCTCGGCGGGCGCTGGTTTACCCCGCAACAGGGCCTCAGGGCGTTCGACAGGCTGGTGAGTCAGGATGTCCCGAATTCCGTGGTGATGGCGATGGACTGGTCCGTGTTTGAAGAGGCTGTTGAGGAGCGCCCGCCCCTGCTCGAAGATATGCTCTCGATCTGCTCCGATGCCGACGCCGATTCGCCCGCCCTGGCGGATGACCTGATGTCCCGACTGCTGCAGACACCCGCGATGGAACGGGAGGGCCTTCTTGTTTCGTTCCTTCAACAGGAATTACAGGCTGTTCTTCGGCTGTCCACAACGCCGGAGCCTACGGTGGGTTTTTTCGATCTGGGGATGGATTCGTTGATGGCAGTGGAATTGCGAAACCGTTTGAATCGCGCGTTTGCCGAGGCATACACAGCCTCGAATACCGTGGTATTCGACTACCCGGACATCACAACGCTCGCTCGTCATCTGGCGCTCGAACTCGGTGATGTCGTTGACGGTGAAGTTCCCACCCTGCAGGCAGAGCCGGAACCGAAGCGGCAAGCGGTGTTGCGAAACGAAGAGGAGGCAATTGCGATCACAGGAATGGCTTGCCGATTCCCCGGCGCACCGGATCTGGCCACATTCTGGCGTCAACTCGAAGCGGGCGCAGACGCGGTGACGGACGGACGACAAGATGCCGGTCCATGGAAAGGTGTCGTCGGAGATCCGGCGGCTGAGGAGGCCATGTACCGGTATGGAGGATTCGTTGAAGGGCTTGACCGGTTCGATGCGAATTTCTTCGGTATCAGGCCGATCGAAGCACGCATGATGGACCCGCGCCAGAGGTTGTTGCTGGAAACGAGCTGGCGGGCGCTCGAGGATGCGGGAATGGATCCAGCGCTGCTCATAGGCAGTCGCGCCGGAGTCTACGCCGGGTTAGGCGGTGGCAGTGAGTACCGGGACCTGGTTGCAGCCAGTGGTCAGGATGCCGGTTATCTTGGCACTGCGGGAAGCGTCGCGCTCGGGCGGGTCTCCTTCGCACTGGGTCTGATGGGACCAGCGATACCGCTGGACATGACCTGTGCGTCCTCGCTGGTTGCAGTGCATCAGGCGGTCGCAGCCCTTCGCCAGGGCGAGGTGGATTTATGCCTGGCGGGGGGCGTGCACGCAGTCCTGTCCACGGCGATTACAAGATTCATGGCGGAATACGGGATGTTATCGGCAAGTGGTCGGTGCAGGACTTTCGACGCCTCCGCAGACGGTTTCGTGCGGGGCGAAGGCTGCGGGATGGTGATCCTGAAACGGCTGAGTGATGCGGAGGCGGATGGCGACCGAATCTGGGGTGTGATCAAAGGTTCAGCGGTCAACCAGAACGGAGCAAGCGCAGCGCTGACGGTACCGAAGGGCACGGCACAGGAACGAGTGATTGAGGAAGCCCTCTCCCGGGCAGGAATTCCACCCGCGGAGGTCGATTTTCTGGAAGTGCATGCGACAGGATCGAAGCTGGGCGACCCGATTGAGATACATGCAGCGGCGGCGGTCTACGGCTGCGGACGTGACCCGGGCCGCCCCCTGCTGCTCGGCACCGTAAAAACCAATATCGGCCATCTGGAACCAGCAGCGGGAATCGCCGGTCTGATCAAGGTGATGCTGTCAATGAAGCAGGGGCTCATACCGAAACACCTGAATCTCGAATGCCCGAATCCGCATATAGAATGGGACGGACTCCCGGTTCGGGTGACGTCTGAAGCGATGGCCTGGCCGTTGTCTCCTGATCGTCCACCGCGGGCGGGAATCAGCGCTTTCGCGATTTCAGGCACGAACGCCCACCTCGTAGTGGAGGGATACGGTACGCCGGAAGGTGATCCGGTCGTAATGGATGGGGGGGGAGTCGCGACAGGCTCTGCCCGGCTTGTCGATGTTTCCGTGCCGGAACCGTTCGAGGGGCTGCAGATAGTGGAGGGGTTCCATCCGCGCCGGACCCGGCTGCTGCCTGTTTCCGGGAAATCCGACGATGCACTTCGGGAATTGGCAGCGAGTTATATCTCCTGGCTCGACGGGTGCTCTGGAAAGCTTGCCGCTGATAGCGCCGCTACAGAATCGCTACTTGCAGACATGGCCTGGACAGCGGCTGTTGGGCGGAGCCATTTCACTCACCGTTCGGGCGTCGTGTTCGACGACGCAATCTCCTTGCGGAAGCGCCTGAAAGCGATCACTGAATCAGATAGTTGTCCGGCATCCCGAACGGCGAGAAAAGTCGCCTTCGTGTATTCCGGGAAAGGGAACTACTGTCCCGGTATCGGGGAGGAACTCTACGAGCGAGAAATGGTGGTCCGGGCGGTTCTGGACCGCTGCGAAGAGGTGTTTCGGGCAGAAAGGGGAACCTCGTTGCTGGATGTAATATTCGCTCGCGCCGAAGACCTGGACAATCCAGCCTGTGCACAGCCGGCGGCCTATGCTCTTGAATGCGCCCTCACGGCGCTTTGGCTGAACGTCGGGATCCGGCCGAACATGGTGGCAGGGAACGGCTCCGGAGAGATTGCAGCGGCGCAGATGGCCGGTATTATTAGCCTGGAAGATGGTTTGCGTATTGTGACAAGACAGGGCGCTCTGATGGATGCCGTGTCAGACGACATGGATACTGTGCCCGAAGGCATTGTGATTTCGCCTTCAACGCGAACCCTGGTGAGTGAGGTGATGGGCCAGGTGGTGCAGCCGGGAGAAAAACCCGATGGGATGAACTGGCTCAACAAGTTCAAGGATCCAGCGATGTTCAGCGGATGCGTGAAGACCCTTGTGGAGTTGGGAGTGGATGCCATCGTAGAGATCGGCCCAAAGGCGCCGGATTCTGCGGGCGGTACAGGTGCGACAGGAAATGGCGCCGCTCCGCTGGTAATACTGCCGAGTCTGAAGCCCCCGTCCGGGGATACCCCTCAGGGCGCAAGCGCATTTGTCGAAGCGGTTGCGGAAGCATATGAAGCGGGGATCACGGTCGATTTCACAGGGCTTTTCTCCGGAGAGATGCGAAGCCGTGTCTCACTTCCTGGATATCCGTTCCAACGTCGGCGCTTCTGGTTTGGAGAGCTTGGGAACCGCCTGTAGAGCCTCTACACGGACCGTCACGATATCCACGCCATGGTATTGCTGGTGCTGAATTGAGGCCGAGAGATGTCTAAGCAACCGGAGTGAAATCTCCCGGTCCACCGAATCTTCCTCGGTCAGTTCACCAAGCAGCATAACTTCTTCCTGAAGATTTTCTCCCAGCCCCATCTCGGCAACGAACTCGAGAACCGCGCCGTCGCCTTCCTTCCGCGCAAGTAATAGCAATTGCCGTGGTTCTTCCTTCTCCGTGCCCTCATCCCGCCTGAGAAGCGTCAGTAAAGTTTCCTCGCAGGCGGCATCCAGACGATTCGCCATTGCTTCGTTCCAGCCGTTATCGGAAGCGAACTTGCCCAGAAATTCCCTCACCCTCGGCAGGGCCTGGAGTTCAAACGCCACCTTGAGTCGTCTGGGACGGGGCTCGGTCATCTCCATGAAAGCGGTCATAAGTATGGCAGTGAGGCCACCGGCCGTCATGCCGTTGTCCAGAAGGCCTCCCGCAAATTCAGAAAAAAACTCCGGATAAACCGCACCGCTCTGAAAGCCGACTCCAACCCAGAACGACACTCCGACGATCAGACCCTTGCGATAGTCAATCCCTCCCTGGACGACCACCCGCATGCCGATAATGAAGAGCATCGCTATCATGACCAGGAGAAAGGACGCGAAAACCGGTCCTGGTATCGCCAGCACCAGGGAGAGCGCTTTCGGCAGGAACGCCAGCATCAAAATCACCGAACCGGCGGCGATTCCAACATGGCGGGCCGCGACCCCGGTAAGCTGGGCCAGTGATGCGCCCGTCGAATAAGCCGTATTCGGCAGCGTCCCCGCGAGACCGGAAAGCAGGTTGCCCAGACCGTCTGCGGCCACCGCACCCTGCACAGCCCGAAAGTCCACGACCCGCGACCGACGCCAGGATACGCGCTGAATGGCGACGGCGCTGCTGATCGTTCGGATTGAACCGATTACGGCCGCCAGCAAGAATCCCGGGAGCAGCGCCCAGAATAGCGTATCGAAGTTCAAATCAATTCCGGGCCATTCAATCCGGGGAAGACCCAGCCACCTGGCCTGCGCAACACGCGCTGTATCGTAAAGGCCGAAAAAGCCGGCGACGAGCGAACCTGCAAATACGCCGATAACCGGCGCCCACAGTCGAAACGTCCCCTTGGCCTTGAGCGTTATCCCACAGATGAGGAGCACGGTCACGAGAGCGCTGAGCGGAGCGCCAGGAGGCGGGCTGCCCTCCGGAACATCCGTCAGCAGTTGGAAGACGGACGACATCACCGAAACCGGAATCAGCATGAGTACCGTTCCCGAAACGACCGGGGTCAGGATCCGCCGAAACAGTGAGAGCCGACCGGAAATGACGATTTGAAAGAGCGCCGAGACAGCCACCAGGGTAGCAAGCAGACCAGGCCCGCCTTTAGACAGCGCTATGATGCAGACCGCTATGAAGGCCGTGGAACTCCCCATCATCAACACATACCCCATACCGAAGCGCCCGGCCCGGAACGACTGAAGCATCGTGGCCACACCGCTGATCGCGACGGCTGCAAATACGGCCCATGCCAGATATGCATCGGTCTGGCCGGCAGCTCTCATGACGAGAGTCGAGATCAGTATCGTGACGGAAACATTGAGAACGGCCAGTTGCAGTCCAAGGCCGAAAGCGATCGTCAGTGGTGGTTTTTCGTCGGCCTGGTAGTGGAGATCCATGGGCCTTTACGAATTTTCCGAACTTTGGAGGATATGGTTAGTCTCCAGAAATTCCCGCATCGCAGCAACGCATTCCCGCGGCTTCTCAATTTGAAGCAGGTGTGTCGCTTCGGGCACAAAGTCATAATCCACGTCCGAGATGTGACCCAGGTCGAGAGTCGGCAGAAATGAGTATGGCAACATCGGGTCGGATCCGATAACTTTTGTCGGGCAACGAAACGACTCAAAATCCACCATCACGGCAAATGCCCGGGCGTAATGGATCACCTGCGCCTCATACTCACGGGGGCACCGAAGCTCAATACCACCCCCCGTCACGGATTCGCGAAACGTCGTCCTCGCCACAAGTTCGAGAACTCCGGGTACGGTACGGCTATAGACAGGTAGATAGCGGAGGAAATCCACGCATTCTTCTATGGAGTCGAATCGTTCCGTGCGGCGTCGGGTCATCTCGTTTTGGCGTCTGGTGGCCACATCGAACTCTTCAGGATATTCTTCCGGCTTGCACACCGGAGGATCGAACAGAATACGTGCTGCAAACCTGCTGCCGCAGGTGGGCGACAGGAGCGTCGTCAGGGCCGAAACGGAATGGAACACGCCAATGATCGGCTTCTTCCCGTAGCGGGTATCTATTTCTTCGAGTATTCGGTCGTGATCCTCAACGAAGGCAGGAAGATTATGTTTGCATTGGGAGCTGATCGTATTCCAGCCATGGTTTCTGAGATCATAGACGATAAGGTCGAAATCATCCCTGAGCAATGACCAGAAGGGGTAGTAGAGATCAATCGCGAGACCATTGCCGTGGCAAAGAACGAGCCTCGGACCGACCGGATTACCATGACACCGCAGAATGATGACGGCGCCGTCGTCCATGTGGACCTCATGCGTGGAAATCGGTTCAGGAATTTCCCAGACTTTGTCCGAAGTCGTCATCAGGTGAATGGCCTTTCCAGAGAGTCACCATTCAATCGATTCGATGTCCCGGCACGCGGCAATTCGATTCGTGTGCAATCGCCGCAGCGAACTCTTCATTGCCCAGATTATCAAGTCTCCATTCGATGGTGGGAAGATGGGGAAACCGGAATATATCCTTTTCCGCGCCACGCCGCATGGCAAGAGGGATCTCGAATCGGGATGGGTCCAGGGAAAAGCCTGTTCCAAGAGCCTTGATCAGCGCCTCCTTGAGTGTCCAGAGCGTGAAGAACAAGTGCAGCTTTTGGTGTCCACGCGCTGAAGCAAGCTCGGCTCGTTCGTCCGCGCCGAAAACGGTCGTGATGATTCCGTCAAGATCCTGACGGGGCACTCGTTCCTCCACGTCCACGCCCAGCCTTCTTTCACGCGCAATCGCGATCAGCCCATGTTTGCCACTATGGCTGACGTTGAAGCGGATGGAGGTTGCCGTCCCATCCACCAGGGCGAATGGTTTTCCATGATCATGGAGGGCGAACCTGAGTTGATCGTTATCGCACCCGAGCCGGGTGCAGAGAACTGCGCGTAGTGCAGCACGACACAAAGCGAACTCGCGGCGGGAGCGTTCATGTCGATACCGATGCCAACGGTCCTGTTCTTCCGGGTCGAGCCATGAAAAAGCGTGCGCCTCGCAGCTCGCATGCGTCGTCAGATCAATGTGTATGACGACAATATCGTCAATTTCATGAATTGGACGGAACCATGGACCGAAAGCCTTTGTAGACATGGCTATTCAGTCTTCTGTGAGTACCGGGAAGGGGTAGCCACATGGCACACCAGGCAGGCGCGCTCAGGCGCACCAGGCTATCAGCCGGGCAATCTCCGCAGAGCCGCTGGAAAAATCCCGAATCCCGATATCGCGCTCAACCGGCATTCGCTTCCAGGTGGTTAATCAGGTCCCTTAACCTGGTAAAATTGTTTGCAGCCTCTTCGGGAGAGATCTCGACGCTGAATTCCTGCGTGATGGTCTTGAGAAATGCGACAGCATCCATCGAGTTCACTCCCAGCTCGCTGACAGGCACATCCAGCATCGCACGGTCTTCTATACCCAGATGCGTCTCAACGAGACTTCCCACACGTTCTTCAACCGATGCCATAGTAGCTTCCCCCTGATTAATGTGTTTAAACTGAATCGAAAAGGTAACCGGATCATCGGACCAACAGGTCGCAAGCCATCAGATTACACTGGTCAACATTATGAATGATGGATCATTATGGAAAAGTACCGCTACAATGTCAACAGTGTTCGGGCAAATCCGACCCCGATGAAGAACGCCTGATACCGCCATCCGCATCGCCGGATTAGCAGTTGAAACAGATCTCATCACCCGTAAGGGCAACCGAAACCTGGTCGCCAGGCTTGAATTTGCCGACCAATATCTCCTGCGCCAGTCGATTCTCTATCCGGGTTTGTATTGCCCGCCTCAACGGCCGCGCTCCATAAACCGGATCGAAACCGGTTTCAACCAGTTTGTCCAGAGCATGGTCAGAGATTTCCAGCGTCATGTCCCGCTCCGCGAGGCGGCTCTCAAGATACTGGATCTGGATTCGCGCAATTTCCCTGAGTTGATCCTTTTGCAGCGGATGAAAGACTACCATATCATCCACCCGGTTGATAAATTCCGGGCGGAAATGTGTCCCGACCACACCCATCACAGCTTCTTTCATCCGGGCATGATGATCCCTTGATGAGCTGTCATGACTGATTTCCTGAATCATCTGGGACCCCAGATTCGAGGTCATCACGATTACCGTGTTCTTGAAATCGACCGTTCGCCCCTGTCCGTCGGTCAATCGGCCATCATCCAGCACCTGAAGGAGGACATTGAACACGTCCCGATGCGCCTTCTCGATCTCGTCAAGCAGGATCACCGCATAAGGTCGGCGGCGAACCGCCTCGGTCAGATACCCGCCCTCTTCATAACCCACATATCCAGGCGGCGCTCCAATCAGCCGCGCTACCGAGTGTTTTTCCATGAACTCCGACATGTCGATCCGCACCATGGCCTCCTCACTGTCGAACAGGAATTCAGCCAACGCCTTGGTCAACTCGGTTTTGCCCACCCCGGTCGGACCCAGGAACAGGAATGAACCATAGGGCCTGCCCGGATCGGACAGCCCGGCCCTGGAACGGCGGATCGTATTGGATACCGCGGCAATCGCTTCCTCCTGGCCCACTACACGATCATGCAGCTTGCTTTCCATCTGCAACAGTTTTTCACGTTCCCCTTCCAGCATCCTGGAAACCGGAATCCCGGTCCAGTGGGCCACGACTTCCGCAATCTCATCTTCACTGACATGGCTGCGCAGCAGAGTCGTTTCCTGCTGGTTGGCCAGATCGGCGGCCTGGATCTGTTTTTCCAGTTCGGGGATACGTCCGTACTGTAGTTCGGACATCCGGGTCAGGTCTCCGGCCCGGCGGGCAGCCTCCAGTTCAATGCGAGCGCGGTCGAGTTCCTCCTTGACGTGCTGGCTGCCCTGGACGGCTGATTTCTCCGCGTTCCAGATTTCCTCCAGATCGGCAAATTCTCTTTCCAGTCTGCTGATTTCGGATTCCAGGATATCGAGCCGCTTCAGAGAGGCCTCATCGCTCTCCTTCTTCAACGCTTCGCGCTCGATTTTCAATTGAATCAGCCTGCGTTCCAGCCTGTCCATCGCTTCCGGTTTGGAATCGATTTCCATACGAATCCGGCTCGCCGCCTCATCGACCAGATCAATCGCCTTGTCCGGCAGGTTCCGGTCAGTGACATAGCGGTGGGAAAGCGTTGCCGCCGCGACAATAGCCGGATCCGTAATATCCACGCCATGATGTACCTCGTAGCGTTCTTTCAGGCCCCGCAGAATGGCAATCGTGTCTTCGACATCCGGTTCGTCCACCAGTACTTTCTGGAATCGACGTTCCAGCGCCGCGTCTTTCTCGATATATTGCCGATATTCATTCAGGGTGGTTGCTCCGACACAATGCAACTCCCCGCGCGCCAGCGCAGGCTTCAGCATATTGCCCGCATCCATGGCTCCTTCCGCCTTGCCCGCGCCCACCATGGTATGCATCTCATCAATGAACAGGATGATCTGCCCCTCCTGTTTCGACAAATCATTCAGCACCGCCTTCAGGCGTTCTTCGAACTCGCCCCGATATTTGGCGCCCGCAAGGAGCGAACCGAAATCAAGCGCAAGCACCCTTTTGTTCCTGACGCCGTCCGGCACCTCTCCATCCACGATCCTCTGTGCCAGCCCTTCGATGATGGCAGTCTTGCCCACACCCGGCTCGCCGATCAAAACCGGGTTGTTTTTGGTCCTTCTCTGGAGAACCTGAATCGCCCGGCGAATCTCGTCATCACGGCCAATCACCGGATCCAGTTTGCCCTGCTCGGCGCGCTCGGTCACATCGACCGTATATTTTTCCAGCGCCTGACGATTGTCCTCCGAGCTCTCGCTGTCAACGGACTGACCTCCGCGCATCGTGTCGATCGCCTTTTCCAAAGGGGTTGCGGAAGCTCCCGCATCGCGCATCAGTTTACCAAGCGTCCCCTTGTCATTCACCGCCGCGAGAATGAAAAGCTCACTGGTAATGAACTGGTCCTTGCGCTTCTGGGCCAGGCCGTCACAGACATTGAGCAATTTTGCGAGACTGCCGGACAGATGAACTTCCCCCTGGTTACCTTCGACCTGGGCAAGCTGATCCAGCGCCTTACCGAGTGCAGACCTCAACTGGCTGACATTGACATTGCTGCGGGCGAGCAGATGCCTGGCATTGCCGCCATCCTGGTCAAGCAGCGCCAGCATCAAATGCAGGGGCTCCACGAACTGATGGCCACGCCCGATCGCCAGACTTTCGGCCTCGCCAAGGGCCAGTCTGAATTTCGTTGTCAGCTTGTCAAATCGCATCACTTGACCTCATTCACCCAAAAAACCACATACCCGCTGCCGCCTGACTGTCGTCAGGCAACACTCTGGTGATTCTTAAATGGGGATAATCAATCGATTTTCAACCGCAACCCGGACACGGCTGTACGTGCCGGCTTTCCTGGCAAACCGGGGGCGTGTAACAGTCAGACAGCGCGGCCCAGCAAATCGTAGTCCGTCGCACCGGTCACCCTGACCCTGATAATGTCACCGGGCGACCATTGCGGTTCGCAGCCCTCGATTTCGACCACGCCATCGACTTCGGGGGCATCTCCCTTGCTTCGACCGGCAACCTGGCCGCCGTCCACGGTATCGATCATGACCTCCATCTCCGTCCCGGTCTTTTGTCGCAGCCGACCGGCTGAAATGACTGCCTGACGCTGCATCAAGGCATCGTACCGCTCCGCCTTGACCGGTTCGGATACACGGTCCTCAATCGCATTGGCCGCGGCGCCCTGCACATCGGAATATCGGAAGCAACCCGCCCGGTCGATTTGCGCATCATCCAGAAAATCCAGCAACGCCTGAAAATCCTCATCGGTCTCCCCGGGAAAGCCAACGATAAAAGTACTGCGAATGGTCAGTTCCGGGCAAATCCGGCGCCAGCTTGCGATTCGCTCCAACACTTTTTCGCTATGCGCCGGCCGCCTCATCGCTTTGAGTACGGACCGGCTTGCGTGCTGAAACGGAATATCGAGATAAGGCAGCAGCACGCCATCGGCCATCAGGGGTACCAGATGATCGACATGGGGATACGGATAGATATAGTGCAATCGTACCCAGACCCCCAACCGGCCCAGCGCTTCCGCCAGATCCTGGATGTGCGCCCGGATCGGTCTGGCGCCATGAAATGAGGTTCGGTATTTCAGGTCCAGGCCATACGCGCTGGTATCCTGGGAGACAATCAGCAGCTCCCGCACCCCGGCGCTGACCAGGGCTTCGGCTTCGGCTATCACGTCACTGGCCGGGCGGCTGACCAGCCGGCCCCGCATTTGCGGAATAATGCAGAACGAACAATGGTGGTTGCAGCCCTCCGAGATCTTCAAATACGCATAGTGCCGGGGAGTCAGCTTCAAACCGCCCGGCGGAACCAGGTCCTGGAAAGGATCATGTACCGGGGGCAGATGCTGATGCACCGCCTGCATGACTTCCTGCGCCGCGTCAGGGCCGGTAACCGCCAGCACTTCGGGATGGGCCTGTTTTACGATATCGCCTTTCGCGCCCAGGCATCCGGTCACGATCACCCTGCCATTTTCAGCCAGCGCCTCGCCAATGGCCTCCAGCGATTCCTCGATCGCGTCATCCATGAAACCGCAGGTGTTGACGATGACCAGGTCCGCGTCACTGTATTGCGCCGTCATCCGATAACCCCGTATCCGCATCTCGGTCAGAATCCGTTCCGAATCCACGGTCGCCTTGGCGCAGCCGAGACTGACGAAACCGATCCTGCCCGGCGACACCGCCACGGTCAACCTGCCTCTTGTTTTCCGCTATCGGGAAGAATGCCCGCCTGGTTTTCGTCCAATCGCTCCTTTCTCCTTTGCAGACGCCGCTGTTTTGCATCGGCGCGCACCTGGATACTCATTTCCCCGTATAACACCTGCTTCAGGAAACGGCATGAAAACTGGAAAAGCTTGTCCTCATCCTCTACCAGTTCCCGCTTCTCCTGTTGACCGATATCGAATACTTCTGAAAATCCCGGACTCTCCAGAAATGCGCGAAAATTGTCAATATCGTAACTGCACATGTCGAACAACTGCATCGAGCGGGGCGTAGGCTTGCCCACAGTGGGTCCCGAAGAGCGCTTTTTAAGCACAATGTCCCGCCACTCCCGGTTTTTCTCATCATACTCCACAAGCCCCTGCTCCGCGAGATACTCCCTCACGGTCTGGGTACGGGGCTCCTCGTGTCCCTTGCAGTGAGGCTCCCTGACCACGAAGTAGACATCCTCGACTTCGGCCGAACCCTGTTTCCGGACTCCCATTGAACCCAGGGCATAATAGCGGCAGGCCGTAGGCCGGTCCTCATAAACACTGCAACCCTCCGGCGTCAGGAACACACAGGCAGAAGACCCCGGCCGGGTGGCCAGCTTCAATCCGGGCATATCATGGGCATCCATCGGGAAAGGCATGGTATATTTCGCAACCCACTCGGAAGACGAGAGATTCTCCCTCCGCTTCAGACGCTGGATATCATAAGGCATCAAGGTAATATCAATGTTCTTGCAGCACTCATTGAAACAGGAAATGTCTTTGTGGCAGTGAAACTGGAATTCGCTGTCCAGGGTCAATTCAACCGGATTAACCGGGCTTTCATAGGGAATCTCTTCCTTTATTTTTTCGAGATCTTCCAGAGACATTTGTTGGGCAACTCCGTGGAAACAGATGTAAAATGAGGCTACCTGATCTTAACGCCTGCGCCGTGTACAGGCAATTCAAATCGAACGACCCGCGCTGATACAGCCGCAACATGCCACTTGAAATCATTATTCTCGCCGCCGGACAGGGCACAAGAATGCACTCCGACCTGCCCAAGGCGCTCCATCGGGTAGGCGGCGCGCCCATGCTGCAACATCTGCTCGAAACGGTAGCCGGGCTGGAGCCGGAACGAGTCCATGTGGTCGTTGGCCATGGCAAGGAACAGGTCATATCGGCCATCGAACAACGCGGTCCCTCCCGGTTCCCGGATCGGAAGCTGAAATGGGTCGAGCAGGCCAGGCAACGGGGAACCGGCCATGCCGTAATGCAGGCGTTGCCGGATATTGCGGAAAATTCATCGGTACTGATTCTCAACGGCGATGTCCCGCTCATTTCCCTGGAAACGCTCAAACGGGTCGTTGCGCACGGTGAAAACCTGAACCTGCTCACCGTATCGCTCGACAACCCTCACGCAATGGGCCGGATCATCCGCAACGACAGCAACGAGATCATCGGCATCGTCGAGGAACGGGACGCGACCGAGGCGCAGAAAAGGATCCGGGAAACCAATACCAACTGTCTGTGCGCCAGGGCGCGCCAGTTGAACCGGTGGCTGGCTTCGATCCACTCCGCAAACGCGCAAAATGAACTCTACCTGACCGACGCAATCGAAAACGCGGCCAGGGACGGGGCCCGGATACAAAGTGTTTCTCCAGACTCGGTGACCGAAACCCTGGGCGTAAACAGCAAGGCCGACCTCGGCCGGCTGGAAAGAATCCATCAGCGGCAACTGGCTGAAAAATTGATGGACCAGGGCATCACACTGCTGGATCATTGCCGTTTCGATCTGCGCGGAACCTGTGATTTTGGCCGGGATTGCGTGGTTGATATCAATGTGATACTGGAAGGACGGGTCAAGCTTGGCGACGCGGTCATGGTCGGGCCGAATACGGTCATACGCAACTCGACTATCGGCGGAAACTGTGTGATCGAGGCCAACAGCGTGGTCGACAATGCCGTAATCGGGAGAAATTGCCGGATCGGGCCATTTGCGCGAATTCGACCGGGGACTGTACTGGAAGACGGGGTACGGGTCGGGAATTTCGTCGAAGTCAAAAACAGCCGGATCCAGGATCAGAGCAAAATCAATCATCTTTCATATATCGGGGACAGCGAGGTCGGCAAACACGTCAATGTGGGCGCCGGAACCATTACCTGCAATTACGACGGAGCCAACAAACACAAAACGGTAATTGGCGATGATGTGCATGTCGGATCATCCAGCCAACTGGTGGCGCCGGTCACGATTGGAGACGGAGCGACCATCGGCGCAGGCTCGACCATCACCCATGACGTAACCCGTGATACGCTCACCGTCGCTCGCTCGCGGCAGCGTTCGGTCAGGCACTGGAAACGGCCTGGCAAGAAACAGACGCCGACATAATGTCATTGACGGGAAACAGGTCATGTGCGGGATAGTCGGCGCAGTCGCAAAATCCGATGTGCTTCCGGTTCTGCTGGACGGACTGAAACGCCTGGAATATCGTGGATACGATTCCGCCGGGATTGCACTGATCGGACCGGGCCGGAATATTTCCCGCACCCGCAGCGTCGGCAAGATCGCCGAACTGGAAAAGGCGCTTCCCGATTCCGATGTCCTGCACGGTACAACCGGCATCGCCCATACCCGTTGGGCAACCCATGGCCCGCCTACGGAAACCAACGCCCATCCCCACATGAGCGGTACCCGGATCGCGCTGGTCTGCAATGGCATCATCGAGAACCACGAAAGCCTTAGACGAGCGCAAATCGCAGACGGAATGGAATTTCACTCCGATACCGACACCGAGGTCATCGTCAACGAAATACATCGACATATCCGGAACGGGCTGGATCTTCTGGAATCGGTCAAGGAGACGCTCACGGTACTGGAAGGCGCGTTCGCCATTGGCGTGGTCAGCGCGGATGAACCGGACCGCCTGGTTGGCGCTCGGCGCGGGTCGCCGCTGGTGGTCGGGATCGGCCAGGGTGAATCCTTCATCGCTTCGGACATGTCGGCGCTGATTCCGGTTACGCGCGAATTCCACATTCTCGAAAATGGCGATATCGTCGATATTCAGGGCGGTAATGTCACGATCACCGACCAGGCGGGCCAACCCTGTCAGCGCGAAGTCAGGATCAGCGCAATATCGGCAGACGCCACCGAACTCGGGGATTACCGCCACTTCATGGCAAAGGAAATTCACGAACAAGGGGTTGCGATTGCCAATACACTGGAAGGGCGGCTTACCGGAACCCGTGTCCTGGAAGCCTGTTTCGGCAGCGACGCCAGCGCCGTCTTCGATCATACCCGGTCGGTCCAGATTATCGCCTGCGGAACCAGCTACCATGCCGGAATGGTAGCCCGTTACTGGTTTGAGGAGACCGGTATACCCTGCCAGGTCGAGATCGCCAGTGAGTTTCATTCCCGCGGTCATGCCGTGCCGGACGATTGCCTGGTAGTCGCCCTGTCCCAGTCCGGCGAGACCATCGATACACTGACGGCCCTGGCCCTGGCCAAAGCGGAAGGCTACAAGCATTCCCTGGCCATTTGCAATGTCCCGGAAAGCGCCCTGGTCCGGGAAACCGGCCTGGTCCTGATGACCCATGCGGGGCCGGAAATCGGAGTCGCCTCAACCAAGGCATTCACGACCCAACTGACCGCGCTGCGCCTGCTGGCCATCGCGCTCGGCCGCCGGTTCAAGCTGACCGCAGAAGACGAAGCCAGACTGGTCCGTGAATTGCGGGAATTGCCCGGCAAGGTGGAAGGTGCGCTGGCGCTCGAACCGGTAATCCGGACCCTGGCGGAACAGTTCGCAGACAAGCATCATGCCCTGTTCCTGGGACGGGGTGTCCACTACCCGATTGCCCTGGAAGGAGCGCTGAAACTGAAGGAAATTTCATATATTCACGCAGAAGCCTATCCCGCCGGAGAACTGAAGCACGGCCCGTTGGCGCTGGTGGACAACGAAATGCCGGTCATATCAGTCGCCCCCAATGATCGCCTGCTGAACAAACTCAAGGGCAACATCGAAGAAGTACGCGCCCGCGGCGGAAAACTGATCGTTTTCACCGACCCCAACGCCAGAATGACCAATCAGGAAAATCTCCAGGTCACCAATGTAGCCCCGGTCGACAACTCCATCGCCCCCATCATTTACACCATCCCCCTCCAGCTTCTCGCCTACCACGTAGCCCTGATCAAGGGCACAGACGTGGACAAACCCAGAAACCTCGCCAAATCGGTTACGGTGGAATAGGTTTCGTCCCATGAAACCACTCTCACCCCAACAGAAAATTTTTCTATACGAGAAACTGGTATACGGCAGGCTGGGTGTCCTCGCCAAACCGTGCTATGACCTGGTACTGGGCGCCATACTGGTATTCGAGCGGATGGTTGATCTTTTCGCGCCAAAAGACGATTCGGACATCCGTGACCTGACCATCGTAATCAAAACCTTTGAGCGGCCCTATGCGGTAAGGAGGCTGGTCAGAAGCATCCAGCGCCGTTATCGACAAGCCAGAATCCTGGTCGTCAATGACAGCAAGAACCCTTCGAAGCTGGACGGGGTGGAAAACCTCATCATGCCTTACGACACCGGCATCTCGGCTGGCAGGAATGCGGCGCTGGATCGGATCCGGACCCGGTACCTCCTGCTACTGGATGACGATTTCGTATTCAGCCGCCGCCAGAGACTTGGAACCCTGATTTCCCGGATGGAAGAACATGACGAAATCGACATACTCGGCGGCAGGACTATTGATCTTCCCTTTTATATCATACATGACTTTCAGGACATCCCGGTTCCCTCCACCGCAGAACCCAAAACTCCGCTCAACCGGATGCTCGGCGACAATCGTGTGGTCGACAAGGTCCAGAATTACTTCATTGCCCGTACCGAATCCATCCGCCGGGTGCGCTGGAACGATGACCTGAAGGTTATGGAACACACCGAATTTTTTACCCGCGCGCGCGGGCGGATTACCACGGCCTACAGAGACGACATGCTGGTCCTCCATGCCAAGACACCTTTTGATATTGCCTACCATCGCCACCGCTTTCGCACCGGGACGACTGCTTGAATCGTTCCGGGACAGCCCATTCCGATGACCCTGTACGACAAAATTTATAATGTTGTGAAAAGAATCCCGACGGGCAATGTGACCAGCTATGGGAAAATCGCCAGAATGGTGGGGTGTTCCGCCCGCCAGGTCGGTTATGCCATGGCCGCTGCCCCTGCGGACGAAGGCATCCCCTGGCACCGGGTAATCAACGGCAAGGGAGAAATCAGCGCGCGCAAGGAAGGCGGCGGCGCCCATCTACAAAGAACCATGCTGATTGACGAAGGAATCGGTTTCGACAAGAATGATCGAATTGATTTTGAACGGTTTGGCTGGATTGAGGCCGAATTTCCATAACCTCCTTCTATCATGTCTGATCCACAAATTGTAATCAGCAGCGGCGAACCGGCGGGTATCGGACCGGATATCGTCATCCGGGCGCTGCAACACCCGATATCCGGTCGTCTTGCCGTCACCGGCGACCCGGACCTGATTCGGGAGCGGTCAGCCCGGCTGGGTATCGAACTGGAAATATCCCCGGTTGATGACTCATTATCAATCGACTCCCATGAACCCGGCCGTATGCAGGTGATACCGGTCGCCTTGCCAGCGCCGGTGACAGTCGGGAAACCGAACCCGGATAACAGCCGGTATGTGATTGATTGCATCGACCAGGCGACAGACCTGTGTCGGGCTGGTTGTTTCCAGGGGATGGTGACCGCCCCGGTACATAAAGGCGTGATCAATGATGGCGGTATCCGGTTTTCCGGGCATACGGAATGGATTGCGGAACGGACCCGGTGCGCCCAACCGGTCATGATGCTGGCCAGCGACTCGCTGCGAGTCTGCCTCGCTACCACGCATTTGCCCTTGCGCGAGGTTCCGGAAAACATAACCCGGGACGGCATCGAAGCGGTTGTTGAAGTCATGCACTCCGGAATTTCAACGTTGTACGGCATTCCCGCTCCGGTAATTGGCGTGTGCGGGCTGAATCCTCATGCAGGCGAGGGCGGCCACCTTGGTACCGAGGAAACCGCCATTATCGAACCGGCCCTGAATCACTTGCGAAGCAAAGGGCTGGACCTGGTCGGCCCCTTGCCCGCGGATACGATTTTCACCCGGTCTGTTGCAAGCGCCCTTGACGGAGTGCTGGCGATGTATCATGACCAGGGGCTGCCGGTGATCAAGCACAGCGGGTTCGGAACCGTGGTCAATGTGACCCTGGGCCTGCCGATTATCCGGACATCGGTGGACCATGGCACCGCCCTGGACCTTGCAGGGACCGGCGCGGCCAGTGAAACCAGTTTACTGTCGGCGATAAACCTTGCGCTGCAATTTGCCGGACAGACACAGGCGACTGGCAGGTGACGCCTTGAACAAAACGGCTCCACGCAAACGATTCGGGCAGCATTTTCTGACGGATTCGCTGGTTCTGGACAGAATGATCCGGGCGTTTTCGCCGCAAAAAGACCAGGTGGTTCTGGAAATCGGCCCCGGCACGGGCGTGTTGACCGAAAAGCTGCTGGAATGTGTCGATCATCTCGTGGCGGTGGAACTGGACCGTGACCTGGCTGCGTTGCTCAATCGGAAATTCGATTCATGGAAACTGACCGTAATCCAGCAGGATGTGCTGACACTGGATATCGGATCGCTGTTTGCCAACGACGCGAACGGGCGGAAAATCCGGGTTATCGGCAATCTTCCCTACAACATATCGACTCCTCTGTTGTTCCACCTGATCGATAACGCGGGATTCATCCAGGACATGATGCTGATGCTGCAAAAGGAAGTGGCCTTGAGATTATCTGCCGGTCCGGACAGTAAACACTATGGCCGCCTGTCGGTCATGGCCGGTCTGGCGTTGCGATGCGAGCGCTTGTTCGATGTCGGTCCCGAATCCTTTGCCCCTCCTCCCCAGGTCACTTCAACGGTTGCGAGACTGTATCCGGAGTCAATATCCCATCGCGTCAACGATAGCCGCAGGCTGAACCGGATTGTCAGGCAGGCATTTTCCCAGCGTCGCAAAACCCTGAAAAACTCATTGAAAAACCTGGTTTCGGAATCCCAGTTCGCAAATGCGGAGATTGATTCCTCGCTGAGGGCCGAAAAACTCAGCGTCGGGCAGTTTATCACCCTGTCCAACGCCTGACCGCACGGGGCTTCACCGCAGGCGGGCACGGTGACCGACCCCTACGCTCTGGTTTGCTGACTCCCGAGCAGGTCCTTCTGACTCGATATCACCCATTCCTCTACCTCCCGATTGATCTGGCGCGCTTTCTTGCCGCGGCTTTCGATCACCGGGCCAATCACGACATCAATCGTCCCGGGATATTTCAGCAAACTTCTTTTTGGCCAGAACAATCCCGAATTGTGAGACACCGGTACGACCGGATAGCCTGATTTTGCCGCAATCATGGCGCCCCCGACCTGAAATTTCGCCATCTTCCCCGGCTCCCGGCGCGTCCCTTCGGGAAAGATGACCAGCCAGCGGCCCTCCTCCAGCCTGATCACGCCCTCCTTCACCAGAGTGTCAAGCGCCCGGATTCTTTTTGACCGGTTAATCGCAATCGGACGGTTCAGAGCCAAACCCCATCCGAAAAAAGGGATCCACAGCAATTCCCGTTTCAATAGATAGGACTGCGCCGGGAAAATCAACTGAAAAGCCAGCGTTTCCCAAGCGGACTGGTGATTCGAGATGATAATGGCGGGGCTGGTGGGAATGTTTTCTAACCCGGATACGCGATAGCGAACACCGAACAGCCATTCAAGTGTCCAGATATTGAATCGGGCCCAAAGTCCGATCACCCTGGCGCGGGCCAACGGGGGCAGTGCGAAACACAGCAATGCGAGAATACAAACGACGACTGTACTCACCATCTGGCCTGCATAGTAGAGCAGGGATTTGCAGAACAACAAGCCTGTTTTCATTTTCTTACCAAGTACTTGAGGCGTGGGCGTTATCGGTTCACTTAAACGGGAGACGGAGCCAGTATGTGATCCACGAAAGAAGCCAGGTCGCTGAACCGGGGCACTTGTCCGATTTCTTCATGATACAAGCCGGATTCCAGTTGCGTACAAGTATCGAGACCACTACCGGTCTCGACCAGAACCGGCCTGGCCCCCGCCGAATGCGCCGCCCGTATATCACGTAGTGAATCTCCTACAACGTAAACATCATTCAAATTGCATTTCAGGCGCTGCGCCAGCGCCAGCAGCATTCCCGGCTTTGGCTTTCTGCATGCACAACGATCCTCATCGCTGTGCGGACAGAAAAACACTGCGCTGATCTCTCCGCCAAAATGACCCAGTTCATCCAGCATTTTCTGATGAATCCGGTTCAGGGTGTTGACCGAGTAGTATCCCCGGGATATTCCCGACTGATTGGTTACAATCACGATCTGGTAATCCTGTCGGCATAACCGGGCAATCGCTTCAAGGCTGCCGGGAATCGCAATCCACTGTTCCGGCGAGCGGATGTGGGTATCTGAATCCTGGTTAATCACGCCATCCCGGTCCAGTACGATCAGTTTTCGGTTATCCATAGTCTTTCCGCCCTTCTTCGCTTTCAATCCGGGGTCCTGGGCACAGTATCGTCACCGGCCTGTGAAAAATCCGACACCCGAATCCGGCCATCGATCATTTTGCCGGATCGCAGGTTGACTCGCTGCATCTTCTGCCAGAACGCCCGGTTCAGGTCGAAATCCGCGGCAATCGCGTTGCCCAGCAACAGTATCAACAGGTCTGCACATTCCTCGGCCAGTTCCTCCGTGGATTTTCCCTTGCTGACACAGGCGGAAATTTCTCCGAGTTCCTCGGTCATAAGCGCGACCCGGTAGACCATATCTTCGCCGCCCTTTTCGTTAAAACGGTGTTTGCGATGGAATCCGCGCACCTCATTCATCATTTCAGTAAAGGAATCCGGGTTCATGATTTGATCCTGATTTTCGAAATATCCGCGACTCCCAGAAACAGCCGGCGAATCCTGGCCAGCAGCGCCAACCGGTTGCGGCGGATGGTTTTATCGTGGTGCATGACCATGACACTGTCGAAAAACCGGTCCACCGGATCTTTCAATTCGGCCAGTTCGACCAGACCCCCCGCATAATCGTTCGACCGGAAACGGGAGTGCACCCGGTCATTGATCCGGTCGAGTATGGCCGCCAGGTCTTTCTCGGCCTGGTCACAAATCATGGTCGAGTCGAAATCCTTCGCGTCAACGGCTGCATCGCCCTTCGACAACATATTGCCGATCCGCTTGTTGGCCGAAGCCAGGGATTGGGCAGCGCTGGCGTTGCGGTTGAAAAAGTGGTGGATCGACTCGATACGCCGTGTGAAATCCATCGGTCGGGTCGGTGCGGGACTGGCGCCGGATACGGCCGCATACTCATCGGCGCTGTAGCCCTGTAGTTCAAAATAACCCCTGGAACGCTCCATGGTGAAATCATAAGCCCGATTGCACGGGTTTTTGCCGCCTTCTTCGCCCTCCATCCCGACAAAGCTCGGTCCGGGGCCAGGATGGGGCAACTGGAGAGTATCGAAGACATACGCTGCCACACCCTCCCCAAGGAGTGAGTACAAATCAAGGTCCAACTGATTTTCCACGATGATCCTGAACACTCCGAGCGCCGCCCGGCGCAGCGCAAACGGATCCTTGTCCCCGCTCGGAGCCTCACCGCAACCGAACAGCCCAACCAGACTATCCACCCGGTCAGCCAGGGCGACGCATATCGCCACCGGATCGGACGGAACCGCGTCCGCGGCGGTTCGCGGTTGATAATGCGTCTCGATCGCATCGGCAATGACTTTCCCGTAACCTTCATTGTCGGCATAGTATCTGCCGACCGTGCCCTGCAACTCCGGGAACTCCCCGACCAGATCGGTAACCAGATCCGCCTTGCAGAGTTCGGCTACCGTATCCACGGCTTGTAAATCGACATCGAGTTCCCTGGCAATAAAACGACTGGTCCTACGGATTCGTCCGACCTTGCCATGGATCGAGCCGAGCCGGTCATGAAACGACACGCCTTTCAAATCCTCGACCCGGTTTCGCAACGGGATTTTCTGGTCGGTCCGCCAGAAGAATTCGGCATCGGACAATCTTGCTCGCAATACCCGCTCGTTTCCCCGTCGGACCCGCTTGGGGGATTTGCTTTTTATATTGCTGATCGTCACGAACATGGGCGCCAGACTGCCATGGTCATCAACCGTATGAAAATATTTCTGGTGATCCGCCATGGTAGCGATCAGAACTTCTCCCGGCAAGTCCAGGAACCGCCTGTCGAACTCACCGACCAGGGCAACCGGCCATTCCACCAATCCGGCCACTTCATCCATCAGGTCCTGCCGGATCACGACCCGGGCGCCGGCCTTGCTGGCAAGTCGCGCCGCCTGCCTTTTGATGATGGCCTGACGTTCATCATAGTCTGCAATGACCCGGCCTTCGGTTTTCAGCAGATCGAGGTATTGGTCCGCAGAGGGTATCTCAAGACAGCCAGCGCTGTGGAAGCGATGCCCCCGGGTCGTCCTGCCGGACTCAAGTCCCAGCGCCTCAGCCCGCACCAGATCGCTACCATGCAATACAAGCAGCCAGTGAACGGGCCGGACGAATTCCGCTTCATGATCCCCCCATCTCATTCTTTTAGGGATGGGCAGGGACCGGATGCCCTGGTCCAGGCACTGTGTCACAATCTCATCCAGCCCGCTCCCGGACCGCTTCTTTTCAAAAACCAGCCAGGCGCCCTTTTCGGTCCGCCTGATCTTCAGCGCAGACAACGACACCCCGCAGGACCGGGCGAACCCCTGCGCGGCGCGAGTCGCGGCCCCATGCTCATCGTATGCAGCCTGCAACGCGGGGCCTCTTTTTTCCTCTATCCGATCGGGTTGCCTCGCCAGCACATTATGAATCCCGACCGCCAGACGCCGGGGAGTCGCATACCACTTCATATTCGCCGGATTATCCTCGGCCAGTCCGGTGGAAACCAGTCCCTGGAAAAAGGCCGTGGAAAACGATTGGGCCAGACCTTTCAGGGCTTTCGGCGGCAGCTCTTCGGTACCGAGCTCGACCAGCAGCAGCTTTCTCTCGGCAGGAGGATTTCTTTCACTCGGCACAATCACTCCTCCGGGGCTATTGCTGTTTTCGCACCGCCCGATCCGGCTTTCCCCCTCGGAAAGCCGAGTTTTTCCCGGCTTTCGTAGTATCTGTCGGCCACGCCCCTGGCCAGATTTCGCACCCGGCCGATGTACCTGGCTCTTTCCGTAACACCGATCGCGCGACGGGCATCCAGTAAATTGAACGTATGGGAAGCTCTCAAAACCTGTTCATAAGCCGGCAGGGACAGCTCTTTTTCCAGCAGCTCACCGGCGGCGGTTTCCGCGCTGTCGAATTGTTCCTTCAGAACCCCGACATTGGCATGGTCGAAATTGTAGGCGGACTGCTCCCGCTCATTTTGCAGGTACAGGTCACCGTACTTGTACTGTCCTGCGGCGCCGGATTTCCCGGTCTGGTTCCAGACCAGATCGAATACGGAATCCACGCCTTGCAGATACATCGCGATGCGTTCCAGGCCATAAGTGATTTCCCCGCTCACGGGCCTGCAATCGCGGCCTCCGACCTGTTGAAAATAAGTGAACTGGGAAACCTCCATACCATTCAGCCAGATTTCCCAGCCCAGGCCCCAGGCCCCAAGCGTCGGTGACTCCCAGTCATCTTCAACAAAACGAATATCGTCCTTCTGCATATCCAGCCCCAGACGGCTCAGCGAACCCAGGTACAAGTCCTGGAAATCATCCGGTGACGGCTTCAGGATGACCTGAAACTGGAAATAATGCTGCAATCTGTTCGGATTTTCACCATAGCGTCCGTCCGTGGGCCGCCGGGACGGCTGCACATAAGCTGCGCGAATCGGCTCCGGACCCACTGCCGCCAGGAAGGTCGCCGGATGAAATGTACCCGCCCCCACCTCCATGTCACAGGGTTGCATGAGCACACAACCCTGCTCAGCCCAGTATTGCTGGAGGGTTATGATCAACTGCTGAAATGTGAGCATACTATCGTCAATCCTGATACTTCAAGTGAACCCATCCATCCGCATTGTCAAATCGCCGGATGCGGGCCGGTCATTTCCACCAGTCCCTGGTGCAGGCGGTCCAGGGCTTCGAGTCTATCGCCTTTCAGTTCAATACGCATTATCGGGCGCGCCATGTTTTCAAGAACCCGGTAATCGCCATCGGCCTGGGCGCGATAAAGATCATCGAAGCCATAGTTGCGACCCGGCACCGGCAAGGGGTCAAGCCCGGAGTCCATGAACTGGATAAAGCAGCCATTCACGGGGCCGCCCTTATGCAACTGCCCCGTGGAATGCAGGTAGCGCGGACCGAATCCCAGGGTTGTGGGCAAGTCGAACCGGCGGGACAACTGCGCCCTGATTTGCCCAAGACGCTCCTCTACCGGACCGAAAACCGGCAGCCAGGCCATGATGCCGAGATATCCAGCCGCCGCCAGACTCGATTGAAACCGGTCGAACACATCCGCAAGCCGGTTGCAGCCTGAGCCTTCCGCAATGGCGTCACTGGCATAAAAAACACAAAAATCATTCTCCATCCATTCCCTGAATCCGACCGGCCGTTTCTTTTCGACAAACATCCGGGTCTGGCTTTTCGCCTGTTCCACATCCGGCTGGTCAAAGGGATTGACGTCCATCATCACCGTAGCCAGGGCGGTCGCCATTTGCCAGCGAAAAAATTCCCTGGCGATATCATAAGGTTCCCGTAACGACCGGCTTGAATTCCCATCCGGGACGGTCTGGCTCCGCGGACCGAAATCGGCCCCGATGTTTATTGTGAAGCTGCGGCCCGATATCCCGCGATCACATCCAGTCCCGGTTTCACCGTAAACCGGAATCAGCCCAACGCCATTTTTTCCGGTGCTTTCGGCGACCAGTTGTTCAATCCAGCCCGCCAGGACCCGGATCGGTTTTGCGATATCCAGTCGCATCCGGTTGTTACCGGCCAGGGCGTTGCCGCCCAGCAGTCGGGCCAGTTCAATCACCGTCGTGTCGTCCCCCGACTTCACCTGATCGCAGAACTGCTTGAGATTTTCAAACAATAAATTCAGGTCCACCCCGATCAGCGCCGCCGGAACCAGACCAAAGAAACTCAGCGCAGAATAACGTCCCCCGATATCCGCAGGGTTCAGGAATATACGGCAGAAGCCCGACCTCTCCGCCTCGCGGGCAAGCGGAGACCCGGCATCGGTAATCGCGACAAACCGTTCACCCGGACTCTTCCATTTCGAAGCGGCTCGCTGGTAAAACCAGGCGAACAGGTCCATGGTCTCCAGCGTGGCGCCGGATTTACTGGAAACCACGAACAGGGCCCTTTCGAAGTCGAAATCCAAAGCGTTGATCTGCGCGGGGGAAGTGGTATCCACTACAATCAGCCGCAGGAAACCGGGCCGACTGGCAAATATGCCGGAGAATACCCCGGCAGCCAGACTCGACCCGCCCATACCCAGCAAGACGACATGATCGTACCTGCCGGACTTGCAGACCTCATCCGCCCAGGCGGACAATGAATCGATATGCTCGCGCATCCACTCGACCGCGTCCAGCCATCCCATCCACTTTCCCGGATCATCCCCGTTCGCAAATGCGGTTTTCCACAGGGTCGCGTCTTTTCGCCACAATCTGTCAATCAGTTCTTCGGGATTCATCGTCTACACCCCGATATGCTCCAGTTCCCGCTCAAGATGCCGGTACAATGACGGTCGGTCATTCCAGTTTTCCAGGAACCGCGCCTTGTCACGCCGTAACGCGATCCGATGAAAAAATTGCCAGCGGTGTTGTCTCGCGCTGTCCAGATCGATCAACACCAGATCCTCATCGTATACCAGCAGGTTGGTCGCCTTCATATCCCCGTGGGACAAGCCATGATCCTGGAATGCCTCGAACAACGCCGTAATTTTCCCTTGAATGGACCGAAGCGGCGCGGCCCGGTCTTCGATGTCGAGGTAGTCCGACAGCACGACGCCATCGACAAATCGGCTGACATACCACGAGCGTCCGGCAAAGGGACCCAACCGGCTCTCGATCATCGCAACCGGCTGCGCCACCCGGATACCCGCGCCGTTGTACTTTTCCGCCATCAGAAGACAGTTCCTGGCCCGGCTGGTCTGGAAGTTGCGTCGCAGCAGATGCCACAGGTTTTTCGTATTGTATCGTTTGACCATCAAGTCACCCACTGCCGATGGCGCCCGGTACAGCGTCGTGGTCCGATCATGCTTGAACAGGATTGCGCCAGCCGGCGCGCCGCTTTTCGGGCAATCACCCTCCAGTCCCCCCAGGAGTTTTTCCAGATCGACGCCAGCCATCCGGGCTTCGGCGCTTTGAAACCGGATTTTCAACTTCACCGAGATACCCGGCGCCACCCGCCCGTTCAGGAGGTCAGCGCCTGCTCCACTTCCGCGTATTTCTGCGCTGTCCGATTTATGATCTCCTCCGGCAGCCGCGGGGCCGGAGGGGCCTTGTCCCAATCCAGGGTTTCCAGGTAATCCCGGACAAATTGTTTGTCGAAACTTGGCGGGCTGGTTCCGGGTCGATACTGGTCCATCGGCCAGAATCGGGATGAATCCGGGGTCAGGACTTCGTCAATCAGATGCAATGTGTCGTTTTCATCAAGGCCGAACTCGAATTTGGTATCGGCGATGATGATGCCGCGGGCAGCCGCGTATTCCACCGCCCGCGTATAAATCTCCAGGCTCAAATCCCGAACCCGCTCAGCCAGGTCTTCACCAAGCAATTCGACCGTTTGCCGGTAACTGATGTTTTCATCGTGGGCTCCCGCTTCCGCCTTGGTGGAAGGGGTATAAATCGCTTCCGGCAACCGGTCTGCCTGCCTCAGATTCGCGGGCAGGGCAATCCCGCATACCGCGCCGGTTTTCTGATAGTCTTTCCAACCCGACCCGATCAGGTATCCCCTGACAATGGCCTCGATCGGCAACGGTTTCAGTTTCTTCACGACTATGCTGCGCCCTGCAAGCGCCAGCCTGTCCCCGGCGCCGGGCACAACCTGCTCCAGCGTCTTGTCGCTTAAATGATTCGGAACCGAATCCGAGGTTCGCTCAAACCAGAAATTCGCAACCCGCGTCAGTATCTGGCCCTTGCCCGGAATCGGTTGGGGAAGAACGACATCAAAGGCGGAAAGACGGTCACTGGTTACGATCAGCAAATGATCATCGTCCACATCGTAAATGTCTCTTACTTTTCCGCGATTCAATAATTCGAGGTCAGCGAGGTCGGATTCAAACAGGGCTTGGCTCATATTCATTTTCCAAAGGACTTCAATCAGATAATTCCCGGGGGAATGGCTGGATTTTACAGGAACATCATCGTGGAACGGGTACAATGGACCGGACTCGACGAAATCCCTTTGGCAGGAATTTTCCTCTTTTCGCCCGGCTGTCGACATAGTTGTCAAAATCTGCGGGCTTCATCTTCAGGTAGCGTTTCCCACTGTCGATACGCAGGTTGTGACCTTCCTGGAAAACAGCGATGTCCACCACGAACTCTTCGCCCGACCTGAACTTTGCCGCAGGAATATTGATCAATCGTATGCCCTTGCCCCGGTTCAACCGGGTCACTTCACCCACGGTAAAAATCAGCAACCTGCCCACGCTGGTAACCACTGCGATCCAGTCATCGTCAAAATCGGCGACCGGACGGGGCGCCAGCACATTGACCCCGTCAGGCACCCGCAAAACAGACTTGCCTGCCTTGATCCGGGTACCGAGGTTCGAAAGGGCCGCGACAAATCCGTATCCGGCATCGGTGGCGAGCAGGTATTCCGATTTTTCATCACCCATCATCAAGCCCTGGAATGTCGCCCCGGGCCGTGGAGTGCAACTGCTGCTCAACGGTTCACCAAAGCTGCGGGCGGAAGGCAGGTCGTGAGCGGCTATCGAATAAGTCCTGCCGTCGGAATCAATCGCAACCAGGCTATCGCTGGTTTTCCCCTCGACCGAGCACAAGTGCCGGTCTCCGGTTTTGAAGTTCAGTTTGTCGATTCCGACATCATGGCCGGTTGCGGCTCGAATCCAGCCTTTGGCGGACAACATCACGGTCACGGCCTTTGCCGGCACCAACTCGCTATGATCCAGGGCCTTTGCCGCTGTGCGCTGGACAATCGGGGATCTCCTGTAGTCGCCATACTCCCCGGCATCCGCCAGCAACTCATTTCTGACGACGACTTTCAGCCGGGTTCTGGATTCAAGCAGGTCGCGCAGGTCGTTCGCTTCCTTTTCCAGTCCCTCCTGCTGCGAACGGATTTTCATTTCCTCGAGTCTCGCCAGATGGCGCAGACGGGTATCCAGAATCGCGTCCGCCTGTAAATCGCTCAGCTCGAACCGCTCGATCAATTCGGTCCTGGGGTCTTCTTCGTATCGAATAATCCGGATCACCTCATCCAGATTCAGGAAGGCAACCAGCAATCCCTGCAACACATGAAGCCGGGCCATTACCGTATCATAGCGAAACTGCAAACGCCGCCTGACCGTATCCATACGGAATTCAAGCCACTCCGAAAGCAGCGTCTTGAGATCGAACACCTTTGGACGGCCATCCAGGCCGATCATGTTGAGGTTGACGCGGTAACTTCTTTCCAGGTCGGTAATGGCGAACAGGTGCTGCATCAAAGCCTCCCGGTCCACCCGGTTCGAACGCAACTCGATAACCAGCCTGGTCGGAAATTCGTGATCGGATTCATCTCTCAGATCCATCACCATCGGCAATTTTTTTGCCAGCATTTGCGCCGCTATCTGTTCCTGGATTTTCGCCCCGGAAACGTGATAAGGCAAAGCGGTGATGACAATGTTGCCGTCCTCGGCCTGCCAGGCGGCCCGTTGTTTGATTCCGCCGTGACCGGACTTGTAAATATCGAGTATTTCCTTGCGACTGGAAATGATTTCAGCTTCGGTAGGAAAATCGGGACCTTTTATGTGCTTGCAAATTTGGGCCAGTGTGGTTGCCGGATCATCGAGCAGCCGCACACAGGCCGTCACCACTTCGCGCATATTGTGGGGGGGAATGTCGGTCGCCATACCGACAGCGATCCCTGAACCGCCATTCAACAACACATTCGGCAACCGTGCCGGAAGCTGCCGGGGTTCCTCCAGAGTGCCATCGAAATTGGGTACCCAGTCGGTGGTGCCCTGATCCACTTCTTCCAGCAGCAACTGGGCATACCGGGTCAAACGGGATTCGGTGTAGCGCATTGCGGCAAACGATTTGGGGTCATCCTGACTGCCCCAGTTTCCCTGGCCGTCGATCAGCGGATACCGATAGCTGAATGGCTGCGCCATCAAAACCATGGCTTCATAGCAGGGAGTGTCGCCGTGAGGATGGAATTTCCCCAACACATCACCCACGGTGCGGGCGGACTTCTTGAATTTGGCGGTAGCGTGAAGTCCGAGGTCGGACATGGCGTAGACGATGCGGCGCTGGACCGGCTTCAACCCATCCGTGATACTGGGCAAAGCCCGGTCGAGAATCACGTACATCGAATAGTGCAAATACGCTTTCTCGGCGAATTCAGCCATCGGCACGGTTCCGATTTTGGCTGGCGCTTCGGTTTCCAGCAGGGTGGGTGGGGGCTTTCTCGCCATATCCGGGATTTCAGGCTTCCAGAAGCCTCGGCATCATTTCGACCAGGTTGCAGGGGCGGGTGCGGTAATCCAGTTGGTGGCAGACCAGTTTGTCCCAGGCCAGCCGGACCGCTCCGGTTGAACCCGGAAGAACGAAAACGTAAGTCCCGTTTGCGACTCCGGCCAAAGTGCGCGATTGCAGTGTCGAGGTTGCGATGTCATCGTAGGACAGAACCCGGAACATTTCCCCGAATCCATCCAGCGTCTTGTCGAGCAGGGGAGCGATGGCTTCCGGGGAACCGTCCCTGCCGCTGACGCCGGTTCCTCCGGTGGTGATCACGACCTGTACTTCCGGGCACGCAATCCATGTCGAAACCACCGCCCGGATTTGATAGATATCATCCGCGACGATTCGCTTCTCGTGCAATTGGTGACCGGCGGCGGTCAACCGGCCAACCAGCGCGTCTCCCGATTTGTCATTACTTTCGGTTCGACTGTCGGATATCGTCAGTACCGAAATCGTGGTTGCAATGAACTCACGTTTTACTGTATCTGGCATGGATTGTCCCTGTGGCAGCCTGGTTAAATGCTATAGTATGCGGTAATTTCGCGTTGGATGATTTTACCTGAATAATGATGGTTGTTACAGTAAGAACCTTTGCCGGCTTGCGGGAAAAGCTCGGCTTTGACAGAAAATCGATCGACTTGCCGAAACCGGTCACAGTGGCGGGAGTGTGGACGCTCATCAGCGAATCCGACGCTCCGGAAAATCTGCTTTGCGCGGTCAATCAGGAATACGCGATGCTGGACCGGATGGTCGCTGACGGCGATGAAATCGCTTTTTTCCCGCCGGTCAACGGAGGCTGAAATGCAGATCGAGATTAGACAACGGCAATTCGACCCCTGGCGTGAACTGGACCGTTACCAGAACGAGAGCGGCCTGTCGCCGGGCAGTTACGGCGCCTGCAGCGCCTTCGTCGGCACCATGCGGGACTTCAACCAGGGTGAAAATATCAGCGAGATGGTTCTTGAGCATTATGCCGGCATGACGGAAAAACTGCTGACCGACCATGCCGTGGCGCTGGTGTCGCGCCATGGCTTGCTGGAACTTCTGATCCTGCACCGCGTCGGCCGGATCCTGCCGAATGATTCCATCGTTCTGGTAGCCGCGTGGTCGGTGCATCGAAGAGCCGCGCTCGACGCCTGCCGCGAAATGATGGAGCACCTGAAATCCCAAGCCACGTTCTGGAAAAAGGAAACCCTGGTGGATTCAACCGGTTCTGCCGGGCAGCGCTGGGTGGATAATATTTCGGGTTGACGCGGGATTCGCAGGAACCGGCGAGCAGGGTGGTGGTGCAGGATGCCGCGGCGCTCCGGGTCACGGAGCACATCGGCGCGCATCAATCCGGCGCGACCGGGTCGCCCGTGTAAAAGGCCGCCGTACGCTGCGCCGCTGCGCGCGCAACGTCGGGGTCCGTTCCCGCTGACTCGGCCGCCCGGCCCCACGCCGCGCTGCTTCCGACGATGAGCGCCTTTCCGTCACGAGTCGTGTGGAACGTTGCTCCGTCCAACTTGGGTTCGTTCGGCCGCGAAAGATGCAGTTCCATCCCCAGCAAGCCCATCTCCCAACCTACGCCCACGGCGCCGGGACCGAATTTGTGCCAGTGGTCCGACACCAGCGCGGTATGCGTAATCGCAAGGCGCGAGCGGCCGGCGCCCTCGTTTCCCAGACGCGCCTCCACCCAACTCACGTCACCGCCGAACTCCCACGTCAGCCCGAGATACGAGGGACGCTCGCAGCGCCTGATCGTCCCGCCTGCGTTTCCTTCCAGTTGGTAGCGACCGCCGGGTTCGAGGCGACCGCTGACTGGCAGGAACCAGCGCGGGATTCGTTCCGCGTTCGTCACGGCGTCCCAGAGGTCCTCCACTGTCGTCGCGTAGCTGCGGGCGAGGGTGACCGCGCGAGCGGCCTGTCCGTCGCGCTCCAGGGACGACACCGTGCGCTCCACCGCGCCGAGGAGGCGTTCAACATCGAGGTCCATGGCTTCTCCGTTTCGTCCAGCAGGCGACAATTCTAGTGCGTGCCACTGCATACCGCAAATTCTTCTCACACCCACGCCTTACAAAAACGGCTCCACCATGCCGGCCAGTTCCGGATAGTCGAGTTTGCCGAGCCGGGTACTCACAAGTTGGCCATTGCGATCGAAAATCGCCGTGAACGGGAGCGCGCCCGCATTGTCGTTGCCGTGGGAAGCCAGTAATTCATTGCTGCCGACAATGGAGACCAGAGACGGGTAATCGATGCCGATCTCATCCCCGAAGGCGCGGGCCGAATCGAGCAAATCATGGGCAATCCCGACAACCTGTACGCCCTTTGCGGACATTGCGGCATTGAATTCAATCAGCATCGGGATTTCCTCCAGACAGGGCGGACACCAGGTCGCCCAATGATTGACCACCACAACCCGCCCCAGCCATTCCTCGCCACTGCGGAGTTGCTTGCGGACATCCGGTAATTCCAGTTGCTGCAATACAGCCGTTGGCGTGTTGTGGTCCGGGGAAAATTGCCGGACGCCGAACCAGCCGCCAGCCAGCATGAATAGCAGGGCGATAATCCCGACCAGCCAGTTTGTTTTCAACGCAACGCCCCCCGGTAGTTCCTGCGGCTACAACTCCGAAAGCAGGACCAGAAATTCCTCACTGTCCATATAACCGTAAAATCCCCTGTCGTCCAGCACTTGCCCATTCTCATCCAGGAATATGGTCGCGGGCGGCCCGAAAACCCCGAATTTCCGCTTTAACTGTTTCTTCGATTCATCCTTCGGGTCGGTCACGTCAATTTGCAGGGCGACAAACCCGGCCTTCAGTTTCTCCTTGACCCGCGGGTCGGCAAAAGTGGCTTCCTCCATCCTGACACAATCAACGCACCAGTCCGCGTAATAATCGATCAGCACTTTCCGGTTGTTCGATTTTGCCATCGCAAGTTGTTCCTGCAATTCTGCCGAATCGGACACCCGGATAAACACAGGCTCATCCATCCGGGCCGACTGCACAGCTCCGACAGAGCCCCCGGTTGCGGGGAAACTGCTGAACAGCGAGGGCGGCAACGGCCTTAAAATATCCCTTTGACCGGCCAGGCCACCGACAACCGCCACGATGCCCCATACCAGCAAGATGATTCCCGCCCCCTTTTCGAGCCGCTGCCAGTTTGAAACCGGATCGTCATTTCGCCGGACAGCCCCGGCAAAGACACTGAGCATGATGAAAAAGCCCCCCCACAGCAACAGAACCGGGATTTGCGGAAGCGTCCCCAGGAACCAGATCGCCAGGGCGATCAGCATGACTCCGAATCCCTGCCTGATTTTTTCCATCCACGGACCGGCGCGGGGAATAAGATATCCCGCCCCCACGCCCAACGCGATCAAGGGTATTCCCATTCCGATTGCCATCGTAAACATCAGTTCAGCCCCCAGCAGCGCGCTGCCGCTGGCTATTGCAATTCCAAGCACGGAAATCAATACCGGGGACACGCAAGCGCCGATAATCAGCGCGGAAAACAGGCCCAGCAGGAAAACCAGTGGAACGGATCCGACCAGGCTCCGGGTGTGGCGCTGGATCCTTTCCTGGACGGCGCCCGGAACCTGGAACGTAAAAACGCCAAACATCGCCATAGCCATGACGACGAGCAACACGCTCAGCAGGCCAATCGCCCAGACATTCTGGAAATACGCCTGGAGCTGGTCTCCCGTAGCGCCTGCAAGCGCGCCCATGGCGGCCCAGGTCACCGAGGTTCCGAGAACATAGGACAACGCAATCAACCCGCCTCTTGTCCGGGTCAGGGATTGTCCCTGGCCCGCCAGAATGCTCGACAGGACCGGAATCATCGGCAGCACGCAGGGGGTGAAGGTGAGCAAAAGTCCCGCGGCAAAAGCCGCCAGAAAAAGAGCGGGCGTGGACCGGTTCCGGGTTTGGTCGTTACCGGCGGCGGTGCCGGACGGCAGGTTGACCACAAGGGCGTCCGCCAGATTGGAAAGGTCGAACGTCTGATTGACGGGGGAGTAGCAAATCCCGTCATTGGCGCATCCCTGGTAGCTGGCATGCAGTGTCAGCCCGGCAATATCCCGCGAAAATCCGACCGGCGCCGTAAAATCCGCGTCATAAATCTCCACCTCGCCAAAATACGGGTCCTGTTTGGTTTTCCCCGCAGGCAACGCAACCGATTCAATCGAATCTCCGGGCTGCGTGGTGAATTGAATCTTGTCCCGGTAAAGATAATAGTCCTCGGCAATCCGGAAATCCGCGCTCACCCTGTTTTTCGAAACGGCGTGTATGGTCAGCCGGAAGGCTTCATCGACTGGCAGGAATTCCTGTTGCGCAAAGCTGGCCCCGAACAATGAACGCACGTCCTTTGCCAGGCCCGGTTGCGGAAGATCCTCCTGCAGGGTTTGCGCATGGGACGCGAAGCCACCCCCGAATTGTAAAATCAGGACGAGCGCAGCCACGAATCCTGAAATTACGGGTAATCCGGCAATCAGCGGTTTTTTGGTCATGCCTGAAATGTGTATCCGATCTGCCCGATATCAATCCGGGTCATGTAAAATATACCAGATGAAAGCCCTGTTTTTGATTTTTCTCATCGTCCCGCTGGTCGAAATCTACCTGCTCATCGAGATTGGCTCCGTGATTGGCGCCGGGACAACGATATTCCTGGTGGTGTTCACCGCGCTGCTCGGCGCATTTCTGGTCAGGGTGCAGGGGTTTTCAACCCTCGGCAGGGTGCAGATGCAGTTGCTGAAGGGGCAGATACCCGCGCTTGCGGTGATCGAAGGGCTATTCCTGTTTATTGCCGGAGCATTATTGCTGACACCCGGATTTTTCACCGACACCCTCGGGTTTATCTTCCTCACCCCGCCCCTGCGCCGATGGATCATCCGGACCATACTGAAAAAGGGACTGTTGCGCGGCGCCAATCCTGTAACCGGACAAGCCCGGTCCACTGCCGAATCGAAAGACACTCCGCGGTCGAACCGGGTGATAGAAGGCGAATACAAGGATCTGGACTGATCCGACTCTGGCCAGTCCGGTGCAGAACATCCAACGCGGGGACGATAATTTGTCTGCATTTCAATCTCTCAGCTATCAGGAACTGCGGGAATGCACCGTTGAAGCGCTTCGGTCAGCAGAAAGCACGCGGGCGGACGTACTGCTGATCGAGGCTCGTGGCGACCAGGCGATTCTCAAGGATTACTCCGGCTCGAACAAGGGTTTCAGGTGGTTTGTGGCGCCTTTGCTGGTCTACCGTGAGATCCGGGCGCTGCGCGCTCTGGATGAGGTGCAGGGAGTGCCCGGATTCATCCGGAAACTGTCCGCCCGGACATTCCTGATCGAGTTTATTCCGGCCCGGCAGATCGGCCTGGCAGAGGAAGGGATCGACTGGGTGCAGTTCATTCCACGGATCGAGGCGCTGATCGGCGCGCTCCACGATAAAGGAGTGGTTCATGGCGACCTGCGCAATACGACCAACATTCTGGCGACGCCGCAACAGCGCCCGGTATTGGTCGATTTCGTCTCGGCCGTCCATCGCGGTCATCGTTTCAATGTCCTCTCGCTGATCCTGTTCAAGCTGTGCCAGCCGATTGACCATGGCGCGGTATTCAAACTGAAGGAGAAATACGCCCCGCAACTGATCACGCCCGCGGAATGCCTTCGGCACGCGAACCCAGGGCGGATCGAGACAGCCGCCCGGTGGCTTTCCGTGCGTATCCGTAATCTGGTGCAAATCATTTTCCCCTGAAGCCAGCCCCTTTTGCCCCGGACCGATCAAAAAATATCGGTTTCGCCCTTGACTTTTGAATCTTCGTCACTATATTAGCACTCGCTCAAGGTGAGTGCTAACAAACATGATCATCATCGTCTGTCGCTCACCGGATTCACTTGATTTTTAACCAAACAACAGGAGATATGAACGTATGAAAATCCGTCCGCTTCATGATCGTGTCGTTATTCGACGAGTCGAAGACGAACGAACCAGCCCAGGTGGAATTGTCATTCCTGATTCTGCTACCGAAAAACCGATGCAAGGCGAAGTTCTGGCAGTAGGAAATGGCAAGGTGCTCGATAATGGTGACCAACGGGGGCTTGACGTCAAAGTTGGCGATAAAGTGCTTTTCGGGAAGTATTCCGGCACTGAAGTCAAGATTGATGGCGAAGACCTGCTCGTGATGCGTGAAGACGACATCATGGGGATTATCGAAGGTTGATTCATTATCCTAACCAAGAACAAATTATTGAGGAACTATAGAAATGGCCACTAAAGAAGTCGTATTTGGCGAGAATGCACGCGCTCGCATGCTCAAGGGGGTGAACACCCTGTCGGACGCTGTAAAGGTAACCCTTGGGCCCAAGGGCAGAAATGTCGTGCTGGATAAATCATTCGGGGCGCCCACCGTAACGAAAGACGGTGTTTCGGTCGCCAAGGAAATCGAATTGAAAGACAAGCTCGAAAACATGGGAGCGCAAATGGTCAAGGAAGTTGCATCCAAAACTTCTGACGTTGCGGGTGATGGCACAACCACAGCAACCGTACTGGCTCAGTGTATCGTGCGTGAAGGCATGAAAGCCGTTGCCGCCGGCATGAACCCGATGGATATCAAGCGCGGAATCGACAAGGCGGTTATCGCAGGCGTTGAAGATCTGCAGAAACTTTCCCGACCCTGTGCCGACCACAAGGAAATTGCCCAGGTTGGAACCGTATCCGCGAACGCCGACAAGAATGTAGGCGATATCATCGCTGAAGCCATGGCGAAAGTGGGCAAGGAAGGCGTAATTACCGTAGAAGAAGGGAATGCGCTGGAAAACGATCTGGAAGTTGTGGAAGGTATGCAGTTCGATCGCGGTTACCTGTCTCCCTACTTCATCAACAATCAGGACAACATGTCGGTTGATCTCGAAAACCCCTTCATCCTGATTCACGACAAGAAAATTTCCAATATCCGTGACCTGCTGCCCACTCTCGAAGGCGTTGCCAAATCCAGCCGACCGCTGCTGGTGATTGCGGAAGATGTGGACGGAGAAGCGCTGGCTACACTGGTTGTCAACAACATCCGTGGTATTGTCAAGGTCTGCTCGGTCAAGGCGCCGGGTTTCGGCGACCGTCGCAAGGCGATGCTGCAGGATATCGCGGTCCTGACCGGCGGCCAGGTGATCAGCGAAGAAGTCGGCATGAATCTGGACGCCGTTTCTCTGGATGATCTCGGGCAGGCCAAGCGTATCCAGGTTACCAAGGAAAACACCACGGTAATCGATGGCGCCGGCAGTTCCGATGAGATCGAAGGTCGTGTCAACCAGATCAGGACTCAAATTGAGGAGGCAACCTCTGACTATGATCGCGAAAAAATGCAGGAACGGGTGGCCAAACTGGCCGGCGGTGTTGCTGTGATCAAAGTGGGCGCTGCCACTGAAATCGAGATGAAGGAAAAGAAAGCCAGAGTCGAAGACGCGCTGCACGCGACCCGCGCCGCAGTCGAAGAAGGCGTGGTTCCCGGCGGTGGTACAGCGCTGGTTCGCTGTGTCGATGCCGTCTCCACTGTCGAAGGCGAGAATCAGGATCAGGACCTGGGTATCCGGATTGTACTGCGTTCGCTGGAAGAACCGCTTCGTCAAATCGTCAGCAACTCGGGGGGCGATGCTTCTGTCGTACTCAACGAAGTGGCCAGAAACGATGGCAATCATGGTTACAACGCCAGTACCGGTGAATATGGCGACATGATCGAAATGGGTATTCTGGACCCAACCAAGGTAGCTCGTACCGCACTACAAAACGCGGCCTCCATTGCCGGATTGTTGATCACAACCGAAGCGATGATTGCAGAAGTACCTGAAGACAAGCCTGCTCCTGCGATGCCTGACATGGGTGGAATGGGCGGAATGGGCGGAATGATGTAATCTCCCCTGTCACAGGACTGAAAAAGGCGCCGTCAAGGCGCCTTTTTTATGACCGCCTATGCAGGAATAAAGTGTAGACTATTACAAGAGCATTAAACACCTTCATTTTCGTGTACAAATCATGAGTAATGGAAACGCAAACATCACTGACAAGCCACGTTTTGAACTGCGCTGGAGGTCGAAACGTATCGCGTCATCCCTTAGCCATGTTCCTTCCACACCTGGGCTGTACGCATTTGGGCGGGACAAGCAATGCTATCATGGCCTTGATGCAGAGCGAACATATGTCTATATTGGCCAAACTGACAATCTCAGGCGGAGACTGGATCAACACAGTCCAAAAAAGGAAACAAATACGATGTTAAAAAAATTTCTTCTTGAATATTATTCCGAGGCACGGTGCTGGTATTGTCAGTCGGCCGAAATTTCAACCATTGAAAGAATGAAACTCGAAGGCGAGCTGATCCGATTCTTTATGCCAGAATTCAATACACACGGGAAACGACGGAGATAACAATAATGTCTGAAAATGCCACTGATAATCTGGATAATATTGTCGAAGATTTTGAAGATAAAGACACTCGTTATCGGCGCACCTTGCGGAAACTACTTGACTGGGCCAGCGAGAGAAAAGGTCATCTGACTGCCACACCAGCGAAGATGGGCGGTACCGATTCGTACATTACCTCGGTGTCTCTCAAATGGATCGCGGCAAATGTCCTTTATGCCAAAGATCTACCTATTTTCAAGCCACACATCTCCAATGACAATGACCCGATTTCAATAAATAACATAACGCGCGACCTCATTCAACAACGTGAACCAGACTATCGTCGCCAACTGCCTATGGCCATGTATTTGGCAACCAGGAAGTATCACAAGTTTGGCCCCTTGATCATTGTTGCATATAAAGATTGGGTATATGACCAAAATTCTGACAAATGGGGTTCCGACGATCGTGCTCTGGAGCCATCATTGAGCTTGGTAAGTCTGGATAGCAACATGTGCCTTGTTGATCTGGATACAGAAAATACAAAGTACTTCGCACTTGATGGACAACATCGCCTAATGGCGATCAAAGGCCTTCACTCACTGCTCGACGGTCGCCTGGAAGCCAAACGAAAGGATGGGACCTCAATTCCCAAAAAAGCGATAACTAGCGAAGACATCGAGAAGTACTATGAGGAGAACGGAGAGCGATTTGGTCTTGATATAAACAGTTTTCAGGGATTGCTGGATGAGGTTATGGGCATTGAAATCATTCCCGCCGTTCAGGATAACGAGCTTTTTGCAGAAGCAACATCGCGCCTCCGCAACATTTTTGTGGACATCAATGAAAATGCCAGGAGGCTGGAAAAAGGCGAATTGACATTACTGGATGAAAATGATGGATTTCGAATTGTTTCGCGAATTATTCTCACCACACATAGCCTGTTCGGATCTGGCAATCAACTGCGTGTGAATACAAAAACAAGCAATGTCACGGAAACTTCTGAAGACTACACGACACTCAATACAATTGTGGAAATTTCCAAGGAATATCTGAAATCCGACGAAAGATTCAAAGAATGGCTGGAACCGATATTGGACATTAAAGAACTTGGCTACCTAAGACCGGAAGATCAAAATATAGAAGCAGCAGTTGAGAAATTGAACGAATATTTTGACGCTCTGAAGTCCATACCCTCACACAAGAACATAATTCAGGGTACAAGTGTCCAAAATTTTAGATCCAGGCAGTATCAAGACAACATCCTGTTCTGGCCTATTGCACAGATAGCATTCGCCACGGCAATCGCTGATCTTCAGATTGAAAAAGGGAAATCCTTGGGTGATTTGGTCAATATGATTGCTAGATATGAAGCGAAAGGCCAACTCAGGCTAACAGATCCAACAACGCCATGGTTTGGGATTCTTTGCGACCCCATTGAACAGAAAATCCGACGCCATAAATTTTACCAGAATCTATGCGCGGAAATGTTAATCTACCTTCTTGGAGGGGGGCTTCAGGATGATGCGCGTAAGAAACTTCGTGATGATTTCTTCGATGCGCGCAGGGGTGGCACAGAAGTAGGCGAGGTCGCGAAAGCATACGATCTAGCAGGGAAGTTAAGGGAACTGGATGAACACTTTCACCTTCCAGATCCCTGGCAGTAAACGAGCAACATACATTTCGCATGGAGCCAGATTGCCGATACAGTGAGAAGCCCATCCTTGGCGAGGATGGGAACCCGATATTTGCATCAATGGGTGATATTGCCCGGGCTACTGAAACATTTCGAAAGCAACCAAAAAATCCCAAAGCTCTTGATGTACTAAACGCATACAGGAACTTCCGCCTGAACTGCATACGAACCAGTCTCTCACTACTCAGAAAAGCAAGCCCACCTGACAAGGTTCTGATCAGCGCACGTCTAAAGCGGCTCACAAGTATTCTGCGCAAGTTAAGGCGTGGGCAAAAAGGGGCAGTCAACGAAATGGATGACATTATCGGGTTCCGAATTATTTGCCAGTCCTACGGCGACGCGGTTGCCATGAGCTCAAGAATTGCGAATAATTTAAATGCCTCGGTTAAAAACTATTTGGAAAATGATCATGGGGCAGGTATTGGGTACAGAGCGCAACATGGAATTGTAAAATTCAAACAACCGTTCCACAATTCATCTGTAACTGTACGCTTTGAAATCCAGGTTAGAAGCTGGTATCAACATTTATGGGCGTGTTGGTGCGAGAGCCATGGTGAACAAGCCAAGGAAGGGTTTCCAAATCGAGCCAATGATGATGCCGCAACACAGGATTTGGTGGCTACACTTCGGGAGTGCTCGCATAAAATAGCACAATGGGAGAAAGCTAACCCAAGCCAAGTGCAAACTGAGCTACTGAATTTTTCAGATCCCTATAATATCGCGCTGGCGTGGATCAATAACAAGAAAATGGTGTATCAGTTTGATGTATTCGGACATGATATTGCCAGCGCAGTAAGACACCTCAATCGCCTTGAATCACAAATGGGTCTTGATCCACTACTTTTGGTAGGAGTCGCTAACGAACCTAGTCTTCGGGAACTTCTTATGAAAACGCACCCGAGGTTCACGAAAAATAAAGGGGATTTGAATCCGAAGTACTGGATGCCACAAGCTCAGCCTGTTTGATACCACATAAAGCTGTGGTCTTCACCTATACCGGGAGAACGAATTAAAATCAAATCATTTCGGTGATCCGATTCGAAACTCCCTGCCAATCAACATTCGGCGTGAGATGGCACCAGGATAGCCTGACAGCGCCGCTCAAAACCTGGTCTGGAACATTCATGGCCATTAGAACATGACTCGGTTCATAGCTCTGCGATGTACAGGCTGAACCGTTTGATATTGCAACAAAATCTTTCAAGGCCACCATCAATGCTTCGGAATCGACTTCATCAATGGCGAAATTGAGGACATGGGGAAGCACAAGCATCTGGTCACCGACAAATGTCACGTTGAACGGGGTCAGTACGTTTAATACTTCCAATCGTATCTCAAGGCATTTCTCTTTGCGCCGGACATGATCCTGTTCCGCCAATTCAGATGCCAATCCCATGCCCGCGACAAGCGGGACGGGCAGTGTACCCGGTCGAAGCCCACGCTCCTGCCCACCTCCAAAAAACACCGGCGCGAGTGGCGCTTTTTTTGTGCCCCGCCTACGGGCGATTAGGCACCCCACTCCCATGGGACCGAAAATTTTGTGAGAACTAATCGAAATCAGATCAATTCGTCTGGTACGCAGTGTCTCAATATCCTTGCCAAAGCCCTGCGCGGCGTCGACATGGAAGTAGGCATGATGGCTGGCAAGCAACTCGGCGACTTCTTTGATCGGCTGTCGGACCCCGGTCTCGTTATTCACCTGCATAATTGATACCAGCAGAGTATCCGGGCGAAGCGCTTCCCGAATGGCTTCCGGTGATACGGCGCCTGAAGGATCGGGTGGTACCAGTGTGACCTCAAAGCCCTTTTTTTCCAATGCCTGCAAAGGCTCCAGAACTGCCTTGTGTTCGATAGCCGTCGAAACGACATGGCGGCAATCACAGGCCAACCCACAAGCCATCAGACCGAGAATGGCGATATTGTTACTTTCCGTCGCACCACTCGTAAAGATCACCTCCTCGGATCTGGATTGCACAACAGAAGCTACCTGTTCCCGCGCATTCTGAACAATCTTCTTGGCTCGCACTCCATACTCGTGAGTACGGCTTCCTGCATTACCCGGCTCCTCTGTCCAGATACGAAACATCTCCTCAAGCACAGCCTGCTCAACCGGGGCCGTTGCAGCACAATCAAGATACACCGGGCCCGTTGCTACAGTGGGTAGAGAAGTGCGGCTCATTCCGACCATGTTGCCCCCACTAAACAATTCCCTATACCATCTTGCCGATTCAATAACGAAAACACGAACGGTGCATCATGCTGCTTTGATAGCCAGTTGAACCAGATCATCAATCTTGCGAAGCGCCTTGTTACCAGCGAGATAGGAAATACCACGGTGCAGATGCAAACGAAACTGCCGACTGAATGTCTCGTCATCAAGTGGAAGATTGTCACGGAGCAACCGCATCTTAAGAAGCGCCATATAGATATCCGCATATCGACCACCAAAGACCCTCCAAGTCATTTCGACATTGCTGTCGGAGGGTATCCGGGTATCGGGCGGAATACCCGGCTCTGCAAGAGATATACAGAATCCCCACCGACATAACTCATTCCAGTGCATAATCCCGGTTACCCGTTTCAGTCTGATGAGTTGTCCCTTGGCTTGTTGAGAAAGCCGGATAGTATCAATAGTCATTAGGCCGCTTCCATTTGATCAAAGTACCCCTCTACAATCCTTGTACTCCCTTCAGCGTCATCGTAGCAAAGAAAATAGCTTCGCCCTATGAACGGTCTGAGCGCTTCCAGATAGCGTCCCGATATCTCTTCGTCCGTTGAAAGCAAAAGAACCTGATGACTGGCGAAGGGGAAATAACGCTCCACTAGAAACTCCCGGTGCCCGGCATCCAAACGTCCCAAAGGTGTATCAATCGCGGTTGGCAACGCACGGCCCGATGCCTTGGCAAGGCCCCATAGCAAAGCGATAGCAAGAAGCTGACGCTCGCCTGCAGACAGGCGTTCGGCGCTTAGTACTTGCCCGTCTCTGCCATACAGCGTAAGGGCGAAGGTTTCAGGATCAATTTCCAACCGGGTGACCAAGGAGGTCTTGCGAAGCAATTGTTGATAGCTTTCGAATACAAGGTGCCCGATCCTGCGTACGTGTCGTGCGATCACAGCTCCGCGAAAGATATCCAGTGTCGTTCTCATGCGGTTAGCATGATGCAGGATTCGGACGCGGTCTTGACGCTCTCCTTCCGCCTGGATATCCGATTCAATCAAATGCAGAAGAGCCTGCTCGCTGCGCTCAATCTGTCGAGCCAATTGATCCAGTTCATCTTGTATCCCGGCATATTTCATTTCAAGGGCGGAAATTTCTCCGATTAGAGTTTCCCGCCGGTCCATGACTTCCAGAATCACATCATCGCTTGGTATACTGGAATACATAAGGCGTGCGTCCTCTGCCTGTTTTCCCGCCTTTTCGAAACTTTCCGCTTCCAAAACCACAGACTTGATCAATTCATCAAATCGATGATAGAGTAGTATGTGCAGGTCTCCACGAATCTCCGGAAGAAGATTCAGAACCGACTCTCGCTCGGCAAGCCTCTTGTGTTGATTGCGGTCGCCTTCAAGATAGGAACGCAGTGCACAAACCGCACTATGATTTACTCCGTTCAGGTGCATTTGATGCAATAACTCTTCGTCGCGGTTTTCAAGAAGTACTGCGACCTGTTGAGACCACCTACTCTCTTCCTCTTGCTGATCCTGAATCCGCATCTCCTCCAACAGATCACGTACCAAAAGCAAGGGAAGATCAGCAGCAGCGAAACCTCTCAACCGATGTGCACTCTCTTCAAGAATCGACTCGGCTGTTCCCAAGTCGCGCTCGATATTCATCCGATGATCGTAGAGCTCACCGCCAAGCTTTCGGTATTCTTCTTCTATGATCAGAAGGGTCTTGCAAGCCGGGGCAATGCTGGTTGTCTTCAATGCCGCCTGTTCTTGCTTCAAATTGGAAGCGCGTGCCCGAAGTTCTTTTAAATGCGCTTCCTCTTTCTCAATTTCGTGGCGTTTTGGGTCAGTTTTATCTTCAACCCGCTTTCGGCGCGAATATGTAAGCAGATCCTTTTCTAACTGATCAACGATATCAAGTCCGAGCAAGTTTCGGATCGCCGTGCCAACCAGTTGCATAGAGTTGTCCGGTGATGCGTAGTTTTCGATTTGCTCCCCATCAAATAGGAACAAATTGGAGATATTTACGGGAATCAGATCTTCGATATGGCTGATCCAATTTTCAGCCAGTTTCACATCGCGCTGACGATTTTTGAGAACTTCAAAATATTCCTTGCAGCCACTCTTCCTCATACGCCACGAGCGATGGAGCCGGTAACGATTTTCCTTACCGTCAACAGTATGTCGAAAAGCAATCTCGATAGCCGCTTCTTTGGTTGCAGATCCTCGACGAAGGCAACGAGACAGATAGTCCTGATACGACAATTCATTCCTGTTCGAAATTTTTGCAAAAGGGCCGTACAAGCAAAGCTGAAGCGCATCCAACAATGTCGTTTTACCGTGACCATTCAGACCACCAAAAAGGGTGATTGGCTTGTCAGGTGATGGGGGAGTCAATCCGATCTTCTGGCGATCCGCGTAAAGTCCAAAATCGTGAACAACAATTTCATCCAGTATCATCGCTCGGGTCTCCCGGTATCCGAAGAATGACGCTGTGCTCTATGGATCAGCGGGTCACGTGCGATTCCATTGGACATGTGCGCCTGTGCACCCTCTACCGCATCGAGTCGTACCTGTGCTCGAGCCACCGCGTCTTGCTCATCCTCATAGAAGTGACGAAAAAAAGCTTTCTCGATCAATTTGAAAAGCCCGGGTCGGCTCAACATGGATTTGTGCCGCTTCTCAATAGAGAGAAGCTCCCGGGCTAACTGATAATGGAACTCATCACCACCACACACTTCCGCCAAAACTGCCATCTCGTCAGCAGCAAACACCTGATTATCATCCAACCGTCGCCCAGGATAACGATCTCCAACCGCATCCTCGTAAATGCTTGGCAAGATATCTTCGATCTCATGCTTGTCCACTACCCATATCCGACGAATTTCTTCCAGTTCAGCGAGACTGAGAAGTTCAATGTCGCGAAGTTCGGCCGGCGCATTCTGTTTGACATGTTGTTGGGCAGACAATACCTTACGCAGCCAGTCCGCACGGACCTCTTGTTTGTATGGACCTGGTATCGGGCGATCATTGAAAAGTTGGACCACACCACTCATTCTTCGAAAATCACGAAGATGACGGTCGGTATCGGAAGTCTTTGGCGGATCCAGTTCGTTGCGCAATTCCAGAAGCGGCAGCATCCACTCCTTTTCTTCATCGTTCTGAATCATGGCCTGCATTGACTTATCTTTCGCGACAAGTGTGCACACCCAGCATCCGAACCGGCTGTCTCCACAACTCGGTGTGGTCGTGTCAACGACAAGGGGGCACTCGCCATCTTCTGAAGCGCCTTGATACATGGTCAACAAATCCTTGTTTCGGTAACCCCATGGATTCGAGACCTGCATCAGGAACAGCCAGACATCGTCGTTCGTCCAATCCTCCAATGGAGTATAAACAAGAGAATTGGGAAGGCTTCCATTCGGGCTCAGTTTTTCACGTACACGACGCTTCTCGTACTTTTCCATGACTTTCGCCCGACTTCTGCTTTCTGATTTTCGGGTACCCAATACCAAAATGGTCTCCCCATACCGTTGTGCAATTGAAGTAATAAATTTTGTCGATGGCATGATCTTGAGCCGCTCGGTGCACCAACGGAATTTCGGCCGTGGGGCCGGGTAGCCACGTCCGATCAAGTTGACCCAGAAAGTATTCTCGGTGTCAGGCGTCAAGCGATGGGCTGTAATGGGGATTTCCTGTTCGTCGGCAGCCTCGTTTATCTTGTCAAGGGATTTCAAAACCCAAAGAGCGACGATGGGATTTTCAACAAGAGTGTCGGTACTGATAACATGCACAGGCTTGGTTCGTTTCTTTCTGGGTAGTCTCGAGAGCGCGAGCCATATAAGCTGTAGCGTAGCGGTCGAGTCTTTTCCCCCACTATAGCCGATAACCCAGGGACTATGGTCGCTTTCATAGAGGGCGACCACCTCGTCAAAAAGAGCCGCCAGCGTACTCTTCAACCCAAGTGCTGCAAATGCCGAGGTATTCTTCCTAGACCTAGGCATAGTCCGACCCTCCTCGTTGGAAAGCGTCTTCCAATCTCTGTTCTTCAGGAGAGAGAACCAACCCAAGGTGACTCTTGATGGCATTCGTCGTCAAAGAGACATTTCGCTGTCCTTTCGAAACACGCCCGGCTATCAGTGCCCGACCTTCCCACAACGCGACATTAGAGCGCCTCCAGTCAATCTCACTGATCTTCCAGATTTTTTCTGTCCAGTTTTTGGAAGATTTTCTGATAAGGGTGTTGCCCGCACGGGCCAACGACTGCAAAACGACACCATGGGTATGTAAATAATCCATTCTAACCTCCCCGGAAGTGATTTCACCACACCTCACGCGCCCCCACTCTTTTATATGCGTAGCGACCTCTTCCCAGAAAACAAGTGCCAGTTCAGCTCTCTCCTTGGGATCTTCAATTCCAAGATCCTTCAGAAGCTCTCCAGTAGCGTGGTAGATTGCGCTGAGCGTGAAGAGCCGTCGCGAACGAACCGAGAGAGTGGTTTTCTCAAATTCCACCATATTCCGGAAAATTGGCGATTTGGCGATCATTTCCTTGACAAGCTTTGCGGATTCATCTCTATGGTCATACAGAATACCGATTGATGACGATGTGCGAACCGCATACCGGTTCAAATCGGCAAACATCTGCTGACAGCGTTCCAGTCCTATATCAAGAAAGAAGACGACAGCAATTGTCTCGTCACCAAGTTCAGGCTGTTCACGAAGCGCCGTCTCAATCGCCGCGCGCCTGTGCTGCCCATCGTTGATAATAAATCTTGCGGTCATTGGAATGTGTAGAAATCCAATTCTGCTGGCATCCCCTTCTTCGGTGAACTGTTCAAACGTCACTGCTCCGTCAATAGAAGCGGTTATAGCAGAAAAAACATAGTTCTCTGGATTTTCAGTCAGATAGCGCGACATCTCCGGCACACGGGACTTATTGAGATGGCGTTGCGCCCGTAACTCCGGGACCACTTCATCTTCATCAAACAAAAAAAGTTTCGGGATAAGCCGCAGAGGGCACATTGAAACATAATATTCCCTCTGAGCTTGTATGCCCCGTATAGCAGGAAAGACATATTTAAAATCAGCAATCATCGTGAGTCTGGTCTGTATTGTATGTATGCTACATACAAACATAATTTAACATACAATGCAAACATAAATTTTAACTCTTGCGAAACCCCATTTCTTGACATCTGTCAGAGTTGTAGAATAAATTCCAACCCCGGTTTACAGATAGCGCGGATGAACGATTATTTCGATTTGGGTGGACACAGCCGCCCGATCTCGACATCCTCTCCTGAGGCGCAAATGTGGTTCGACCGGGGCCTCAACTGGTGCTACGGATTCAACCAGGAAGAAGGGGTCAAGTGTTTTTACAAGGCGCTGGCGCATGACTCCCGCTGCGCGATGGCATACTGGGGAATCGCTTACGGGTCGGCGCCGTTCTACAACTTGCCGTGGCGTGACCTGGGCCAGCAGGAAAAAGACCGCTGCACCCGGCTTTGTTACGACAGCATCCGCACCGCCCGTTCGCTGTGCGCTGGAATATCCGATGTGGAAATAGACCTGATCCATGCGTTGTCCACAAGATTTCCGTCAAACCGCAGTGTATCGCTGGAACAGTTCGAGGCCCGGGATGACGCCTGGGCCGATGCCATGCGGGCGGTTTATCAAAAATACCCCGAAGATCTGGATGTCGCGGCGTTGTTCGTCGAGGCCATGATGACACGGACGCCGTGGAAACTGTGGGATGTGAGCGCCGGGCGACCGACCGAGGGCGCGGATACACAAGAGTGCCTGTCCGTACTGGATCGTGCCCTCTCCCGGATACGCGAATCCGGCGCCGCGCCGCACCCGGCAATCCTGCATCTGCACATTCATTGCCTCGAAATGTCGCCCACCCCGGAAAAAGCGCTGGCCTCGGCAGACGCGTTGGAAAACCTGTGCCCTGACGCCGGTCATCTGGTCCACATGCCAAGCCATATCTACGTCCTGTGCGGACTCTATGACCGCGCCAGGATTATCAGCGAAAAGGCAATCAGGACGGACCGCAAATACCTGGATCATGCCGGGCCATACAACTTTTACACTTCGTCGCGTTGTCATGACCTGCACATGATGATGCTTGCCGGCATGCTTCTGGGCCGGTTTCAATCTGCCTTCGACGCAGCGCAGGAATTATGCGAAACCCTGCCGCAGGACCTGTTGGAGATGGAAGACCGGCCGTTTCTTGCCATACTTCTGGAAGGATATTATTCGACCAGAACGCATGTCCTGGTCCGGTTCGGGAAGTGGCGGGAAATCATGGATATGCCGATGCCGGATAACCCGGTGCTCTACTGTGTTTCCACCGCCATGCAGCATTACGCCAGGGGGATCGGCCTGTCCGCGCTCGGGCAAATCGGACAGGCCCGGTCCGAGCGACGCCAATTCTACCAGTCGCTGAAGAGGATTCCCGAAGACCGCAAATTCTTCAACAATCCGGCGCTCGACATTCTGGCTGTCGCCGAACACATGTTGAATGGTGAACTTGAGTATCACAGCGGAAACCACCACCAGGGATTCGAATTCCTGCGCAAGAGCGTACAACTGAACGACAACCTCGCCTATTCGGAACCCTGGCCCTGGATGCACCCGCCAAGACATGCGCTGGGCGCGTTGCTGATCCAGCAGGGACACCATGAAGAGGCCGAAGAAGTATACAGAACCGACCTCGGACTGAACGACAAACTGAACCGTTGCAATCACCACCCTGACAACGTGTGGGCGCTGCATGGATTGGCGGAATGCCTGCGCCACAGGAATGAAACGAACGAATTGCCCGGAATTACAGCCAGACTCAACGCGGCCATGGCGAACTCGGATTTCGAAATCACTTCTTCATGTTGCTGCCGGATACAGCCATAACCGCCCCCGTCATAGCTGTGCCCACCATATTCGCAGGGGCAGGGCGTGGCAATCTGCCGGACTGTTAGTATAATCAGGCTCCGCATAAACCACAGCCGAATTGCCCCGTATGATGGAACTGGATATGATTCACGGAAAAACCGTTGCCCGGTAGAATTCTGGTCACTGGGGGCGCCGGTTACATTGGATCCCACACTGTCCTGCAGTTGCTGGCGGCAGGGAATTCGGTTGTGGTTGTGGACAATCTCTACTCAGGCCACGAATGGGCCGTGCCCCGGCAGGCCGTCTTTTACCAGGGAGACATCCACGACCGCAAGCGGATCAGCCAAATTCTGGAACAGCACGAAATCGAAGCGGTCATGCACTTTGCCGCCCACACAGTGGTCCCCGAGTCGGTTCAGAATCCATCAAAATATTATCACAACAATGTACTCGGATCGCTCCATCTGATCGAAGCCTGCATCGAACAGGGAGTCACCCAATTCATATTCTCCTCCAGCGCCGCGGTTTACGGCGCTGCCGGTAAAAGGGCCGTCAATGAAAGCGACGCAACCCGCCCGATCAATCCCTATGGAACATCCAAATTGATCACCGAATGGATGCTGCACGACTTCGCACAGGCATCAGGGGAAAACCTCAACTACATTGCGCTGAGATATTTCAATGTCGCGGGAGCGAACATGGGCGGCAAACTGGGGCAGGCGACACCCGAAGCCACCCATCTGATCAAAGTGGCCTGCCAGGCCGCCTGCGGCACTCGTTCCGGAATGTCCATATTCGGAGATGATTACGATACCCCGGACGGGACTTGCATCCGGGATTATATCCATGTCGATGATCTTGCCGCCGCCCATCTCGATGCCTGGCGCCACCTTGAGGACGGGGGTACAACCCGGATACTGAATTGTGGGTATGGTCATGGATTCAGTGTCCGGGAAGTCATCGAATGCGTGAAGTCGGTCAGCAATACGGACTTTGAAGTGGATGTCCGGCAACGCCGGCCCGGCGATCCGCCACAACTGGTCGCAGACAGCGCTAAAATCAGACGACTGCTCAACTGGCAACCGCAATACGATGACCTCGAGACGATCTGCCGCTCCGCCTGGGAATGGGAAAAGCGGCAAGGTTCCACGGCAACGACGGACAACGCCCCGGTTACGCAATGACTGACCGGAATACTTCAACCGCATGAAACTGGCATTCTGTCTGTTCCGGTATTTCCCCTGGTCCGGACTGGCGCGGGATTTCCTGCGGGTCGTACAGGAATGCCACCGGCGCGGTCATGACACGCAGGTTTATGCCCGTGAATGGCAGGGAGACCGACCAGCCGGAATCCCTGTCAACATACTGCAAGTTTCGGCTTTTTCCAACCACGCCCGCGACAGGGGTTTTTACCGGAAATTCAGGGAAATAACCGCCCGTCAGCAGTTTGACGTGATTGTTGGCTTCAACAAGATGCCCGGACTGGATCTGTATTATTGTGCAGACGTCAGCTATGCCAATCGAGACAAACTTCACGGCAGGCTGTATCAGTGGATAAGTCCCCGCTTCCGCCATTTACAGTCATTTGAGCGGGCCGTCTTCGATGTCCAGGCATCCACCACCATCCTGTCGCTTTCGGAGCATGCCAAGGAGGTGTACCGGGAATACTACGGTACCCCGGAAAGCCGATTCAGACCAGTACCCCCGAATCTCGATATCCGGCAGAAACCCTATCATCAACCTGCCGCCGTGCGCCGCAAAAAACGCGCAGAGCTTGGGCTGAAGGACCGCCAGTCCCTGCTTTTGTTCACAGGCTCCGATTTCAGGGGAAAAGGTCTTGACCGCGCCATCCGGGCGATGGCCGCATTGCCCGAAATACTTCGTCAGGACACCGTCCTGCTGGTGGCCGGTCAGGACAAGGCAGCCCGTTGCCAACGCCTGGCGGCCCGGTCCGGGCTGGCCGAAAAGGTTCGCTTCCTCGGCGGCCGGGATGACATAGTGGACCTGATGGCCGCTGGTGACCTGCTGATCCATCCAGCGCGGAGGGAAAATACCGGATCCGTACTGATCGAAGCCGTGGCGTCCGGACTACCGGTTCTGGTTACCGATGTATGCGGCTACGCACACCATGTCACCGACGCGCAGGCAGGCATCGTTTCAGAATCACCATTCACACAGCAGAAATTCAACCATGAACTGCACAACGCCCTGACCACCGGCCACCGCGCCGAATGGCGCCAAAACGGCATCGAATACGGCAAAAACCCCGACCTCTACCGAATGCCGGAAACCGTCAGCGACCTGATCGAGGAAAAAGCGGCGGGCCATAAGAACAGCGCAAAACAACTGAATTAATCAGAATTTCCCTGGAATTGCGCAAAGGGACATTACAGCTTTGCACTGACAGAACCGGCCGGACCATTGTTTACCGCAGTCATTGTGGCTAGAATGATCTTATGAAGCAAGTCGCATCCAGAGAAGCCAGGAACCGTTTCGATTGAATGGAATGGAAGCAAGAACCGAACCCCGGCAGACGCCAGTCCACGATGTGGGCCGTTCCAGCCGACAGGGCTACCAGGGCAGAGGATATCCTTCTGCGTGCCAGAATGTTCCGCTGTCAGACAGTGTCAAATGATCCATACGTTCAATCAGCCCTCGGGCGGCATCTTTTGGGTCGATTCCGGTTCGACGGGTCATTTCCGTCGCGACCAGTCCGGGATGCAGGAGAAAAACGGCGATCCCGCGTCTTCCGAGATCATGGGACAGGTTTTTCCCCACCATGTTGGCGGCAGCCTTGGACATCCGGTAGCCGTAAATTCCGCCGCTTCCATTGTCTTCGATGGAGCCAACCCGGCTGGTGATGATACCGACCCTGGAACCCGGACTGATATTATCCCGCAAGACTGAAATGACGCGAAGCGGGCCCAGTGAATTGATTTCGAACTGACGTCTGATCCGTTCAAGGTCAAGGTCATCCCACGTTTCCCGGGTCAGTATCCCGGCACAGTGAATCACGATGTCAAAATGGACACCCGTCAGCTGCTCCGCCATTTGGATAACCGAGGCATCATCCGAGACATCCACGCCGGTAATTACCTCGATGCCCAGGGAGTCCAGGGCGTTGGATGGCTGCCTGGTGGTGGCATATACCTTGTCGCCACGGGTAGAGAACTGGCGACAGAGTTCCAGCCCAATCCCGCGGTTCCCGCCAACAATCAATACATTTTGCATGGAAACATCCTTTCTGACAGAAAGCACCGGATTCTACGCCAGAATCGGGTCGAAAAGGCAAGACTCGCCAAAACTCCTGATTTCAGGATGGCAGTGGGTAAAAATCAGGACATCTACTCTTCGGCAGAGTCGGGTTTCCTGAAGCGGTTCACAAGCCTGGAAAACCAGCCCGGTTTCGCTTCGCTGTCATCCGCCTTAATGTCGGAATACTGTTCGAGGTATTCGCTGTCCGGGAAATTGTGTTCGAGCACTCTGCGGGCATCGTCCGAGAGATCATCCATGCCCATCTTCCGGTAACTCGACATCATCAGGGCAAGCGCCTCTTCGACGGCAGGAGTCGAGGCATAGTCCTGAACGACTCCACTGGCCCGGTTGACCACGGCCACATGGGCATCCTTCGAGTAATAATATTTCGCGACCACAATTTCATTTCTCGCCATGGACTCAAGCAGGCGCTGGGCCCTGACCCGGGCATCCGGGGCATACCGGCTATCAGGGAAACGGGTATACACCTCCTGGAAAGCAATCAACGCATCATACATCGGCAACGCATCCCGGTCGCTCAGGTCATCATGCCCAAGCAGCCTGCCCAGCATCGACGTGTCTTCCTCAAAACCGGACAGGCCCTTCAGATAATAAATGTAGTCCACCGAGGAATGGGTCGGATGGAGTTTGATGAACCGGTCTGCGGCGGCCAGCGCCAGACCGGTCTGATCACTTCGATAATAAATATAAACCGTGTCGATCTGGGCCTGGATCGCGTGCTTGCCGTAAGGGTATCTCGCCTCCAGCGTTCGCAACTGCCCGAGGGCCGATTCCCAGTTCCCTTTGTCCATGCTTTCCCTGGCTTCGCTGTATAGCTCGTCCGCGGTTTTATCCTCCTCTTTCTCCTTGTTAGTGGCGCACCCGGCCACCAGCAGGCTGGACAAAATCACAATGAACAGTCGAACAGCCAGTAGCCTGCCGCGGCCAGTCTTGCTGAAAAACCAGCCTCCAGCAGTTTTGGTTGTCATTGGCACGGAATTTTTTCTATGGGGTAGAATTGGATTTGCTTGACCGGGGCCGCAATTATAATGATTCACGCGCCCATTGTGCCATAACTAATTCGACATGTCGGAATCCGAATCCCATCTTTTTATCAGGTCCACTCCGCAAATGAAGGGGGAACGTGTGGACAAGGCGCTTTCGAAATTGCTGCCGGAATATACCAGAAATGCAATTCAACAGTGGATCCGGCAGGGTCTGGTGCTGATAGACGGGGGATCGGCAAAACAGAAATTCAGGTTGTCGGGGGAGGAAACACTGGAAATCCGGCTTCCATGCCCCTCCGTTCCGGATTGTCTTCCCGAACGGATCGATCTGGAAATCCTGGACCAGGACGATCAGATCATGATCATTGACAAACCTTCCGGTCTTGTGGTCCATCCGGGCGCCGGCAACCTGAACGGCACCTTGCAAAACGGCTTGCTCCATCATAATCCCGAACTGGGAAAACTGCCCAGGGCGGGAATCGTTCATCGGCTCGATAAGGATACGACCGGACTAATGGTAGTGGCGAAGACAGAACAGGCCCGACAGCATCTGATCGCCCAACTCGACAGTCGGCAAATGAGTCGCCAGTATCTCGCTATCGTCAATGGCGTCATGATTTCGGGGGAAACCATCAATCAGCCAATCGGCAGGCATCGTCAGGACCGGTTACGCATGTCGGTAACCCCGCAGGGCAAGACTGCGATCACTCATTTTCGCGTCAAAAGGAAATACCGTCACCATTGCCTGGTGCAGGCCAGTCTGGAATCCGGGCGTACTCACCAGATCCGCGTACATTTGAGCTGGAGAGGTTTCCCGATTGTCGGTGACAGGCTTTACGGACAACGAACCCGATTGCCGCCGGGAGCGTCGGAGCCATTCAAGCACTGTCTACAGACTTTTCCGCGACAGGCGCTGCATGCGGAAAAGCTCACCCTGATTCATCCACGGAACAATGTCGAAACAAGCTGGCAAAGCCCACTGCCCGAAGATATGAAAACCCTGATGGCGCAGCTTGAAAACGACAATGCCCGGAATAACCCATGAAATCCCGGTTCAACCCTTCAAGGACGCTACCCGCATTTGCTTTCGCCGCAACTCAGGCAGGTCATGCAACCATCCATGAACACCATGGCTTTGGTGTTGCATTTGTTACAGAGAATGGCTCCATCGGGGAACACACTGTCCTGTGTGTCTGACAAAGAGCGGGCATGGCTTTGCTCATATTCCCTGCGCTTCTGGTCGACCAGCGCCTGCTGATGCTCATCCAGACCCGTCTCGACAATCATGCCGATCATTTTCAGATGGGATTCGATGACATCCCCGATTTCAGCGACCAGCGAAGGCATATATCTGCCGCCCCGTTTGAAGTAACCCCCTTTGGGATCGAATACGCTGCGCAACTCGTTGGCCAGAAAAGTGACGTCGCCTCCTTTTCTGAAAACCGCAGAGATGATCAGTGTCAGTCCCGATATCCATTGATAGTGGTCCATGTTTTTCGAATTGATAAAAATCTCGAAAGGCCTGCGCTTTTCGTAGGGAGTGCCCGGATTCAGCAGGATGTCGTTAATGGTAATGTAAAACGCGTGTTCAGAAACCGGGGTCTTGATCTTGTAGGTATTACCAACCAGCATTTCAGGCCGAACGACCTTTTCATGCATCTGGACGACCCGGTCTTGTGCCGCATCGAGAGCGGCCGTTAATCCGGGAGCCGCTTCTGTCGAACTGGCGCTCCCGGCGCTTTTTTCCTCCGGTTTGATCACGTTGTAGTCAACGATTCTCTGGTCTATTTTAATACTCATCAAAATCTCGACAGGGTTTGTTGTTTGATTGGCAATGATTTTTGCCGGCGATCATGGGGCGTTGCCGCAATGCGGCCGATTTGCAGGCTGAACTGGACTCTCCGGTTTTTTTCCTGGTACCGGATCTGGGGCTTTTTGCCTGGACTTTTCAATCTGTCGTACGCGTCCTGTGGATGGATTGCCGGATAAAAGTCGCTAGAACCGTCCGTAATATCCTTCTTTCAAGGCATCGAACAGATTCGCCGCGGTGTGTAATTCGCCATCGTACTCGATTTCTTCGTCACCCCTGACTTCGACCATATCCCCATTTTCGAGAACGAACTGGTATTTCGTGTTCTTCAGGTCCTGCTCCTTGACCAGCACCCCCTGGAACACTTCAGGATTGAATCTGAATGTGGTGCAGCCTTTCAGGCCTTTTTCCCAGGCATACCGATAAATGTCCTGGAATTCCCCGAACGGAAAATCCGTCGGCACATTGGCGGTTTTCGAGATGGACGAATCGATCCATTTCTGCGCCGCCGACTGTATGTCCACATGCTGTTTCGGCGTAATATCCTCGCTGGTAATGAAATAACCGGGCAGCCTTTCGTTGTCATTTTCCCCGGAGGGTACGGCCGCCGGGTTCACCAGATGCCGGTAGGCCAGCAACTCGTAGGAATAGACGTCTATTTTTTCCTTGGTTTTCCTGCCTTCGCGAATGACGTTTCTGCTGTATTTGTGGGCGAAACTCGGTTCGATTCCGTTGCTGGCATTATTCGCCAGAGACAGGCTGATCGTGCCGGTGGGCGCGATTGAGGTATGGTGGGTATAACGACAGCCGTCGACTTCGATCCCGCTTCGTATTTCCTTGGGGAACTTCTGCATGTAACGGCTGTATCTGGCCATCAATACCGAACCCTTGACCAGGTCGCCTTCGCAAAATCCATCCTCTGCCATTTCCGGGCGTTTGGCCAGCATCTCCCGGGTCACCGCGTATTCCTGCTCAAGTACGGGCGCAGCCCCCTTTTCCTTTGCCAGGGCGATTCCCACTTCCCAGCCGACCATGGCCATTTCCCTGGCTACCCGCTCTGTAAAGGCCAGGGATCGTTCATCTCCGTATCTCATCTTCAACATGGTCAGGGTGGAACCCAGTCCGAGGAAACCCATACCGTGACGACGCTTCGATTTCAACTCATCGATTTGTTTGGTGAGCGGCAAACCATTGATTTCAACCACATTATCCAGCAACCGGGAAAAGACGGCGACCACTTCCCGGTACTCGTCCCAGTCAAATCCGGCTTCATCGGTAAACGGGTTGCGGACAAACCGGGTCAGATTGACCGATCCGAGCAAACAGGCCCCATAAGGCGGGAGCGGCTGTTCTCCGCAAGGGTTGGTGGCGCGAATATTTTCGCAGAACCAGTTGTTGTTCATCTCGTTGATGCGATCCACAAGGATGAATCCGGGCTCGGCATAGTCATAAGTGGAACTCATGATCGTGTCCCACAATTTTTTCGCGCGAATGGTACGGTAAACGCGGCAGGCGACATCGCCCACTTCGTTGGTCACGTAATTCGTGGTATGCGGCCAGCGCCGCCAGATAATCCGGTATTCCCCGCTCTCGACTTCATGCCGGGTGGCCGGGAATGACAAGGGCCACTGTGCGTCGTCCTGAACCGCCTGCATGAATTCATCGGTAATCAGGCAGGACAGGTTGAATTGACGGAGTCGCGCGTTTTCGCGCTTGGCGCGAATAAACTCCAGAATATCAGGATGGGAAATATCGAAGGTGCCCATTTGTGCGCCGCGGCGTCCACCGGCGGACGATACCGTGAAACACATCGAATCGAATATGTCCATAAAAGAAAGCGGGCCGGAGGTATACGCTCCGGCGCCGCTTACAAAGGCGCCCTTGGGGCGCAAGGTGGAGAATTCGTATCCAATCCCGCATCCAGCCTTCAGGGTCAGTCCCGCTTCATGAACGCAGGCCAGCACACCATCCATCGAATCCGGAATGATGCCTGAAACCGTACAGTTGATCGTGCTGGTCGCGGATTTATGTTCCAGGGCGCCCGCGTTGGATGTAATCCGGCCGGCCGGAATGGCGCCGCGCTGCAATGCCCAAAGAAATTTTTCGTGCCATTCCTTTTGCTTTTCGTGAGTATGCTCAACCTCTGCCAGGGCCCTGGCCACCCGGTCAAAGGTCGCCATGACATCCTGGTCCACCGGCTCACCCTGCATGGTTTTCAGCCGATATTTTTTATCCCAGATATCAAGCGCCGCAGGCTGAAGGGCAATTTCGTCCAGCGAAACGGCTCCGGTATCATGGCTTTTTTTACTGACTGCGCTAACCATCCGCGGGGTATTCCAATTCTATAAGAATTCCACATATAGTGGAATCAACTCACAGAAAGCACTATATATAGAGTCGTTAATTTTCAAGCGCTCTATAATAGACGTTAAGCCCGGACGCTGTCAAAGACTTTTTTAGTTGTTTTCCGGTTTGCCGGGAGAGCATTCCCCGGAATATCCGGACACATCGGCTTATAATAGCCGTGATGGAAACTGAAACACCTCTGAACATTCGCGTTTGCGCCTCTATCGATGAACTCCCCGGTCAACAGTGGAACCGGCTCGTCAGGGGAAATTACCCCTTTTTGAATCATGGGTTTTTGTCCGCGGTGGAGCGCTTTGACTGTGTCGGTGAGCAGGTCGGATGGATTCCCCGGCATCTGGCCTGCCAGCGGGACCGGACCCTGGTCGCCGCGATGCCGGTTTATGAAAAGCACAATTCCTGGGGCGAATTCGTGTTTGATCATGCCTGGGCTGACGCCTTCCACAAATACGGAGTCAGATACTATCCGAAACTGGTCAACGCGGTCCCGTTCACACCGGCTTCCGGTCAACGCATCCTGATGGATGGGCAACACCGGGAAGAATGGGCGCAGACTCTGGTCAGGGCCGCGAAAACCCTGGCCCGGGAGCACGGATTCAGCGGGGTTCATTGTCTGTTTCCGGATCCCGATGACTATGATCTGCTCAATCGGCTGCAGGCGGTCTCGCGCTATGATTGCCAGTTCCACTGGCATAACCGGGGCTATACCTGCTTCCGGGATTTCCTGCAAACACTCAAATCCAGAAAGCGTAAAACCATCCTCCGGGAAAGAAGGAAAGTGGTCGATGCGGATGTGCGGATAGAGTGGCTTGACGGTCATTCCGCAACCGAGGCGGACTGGCGCGCATTCACCCGGCTATATCAAAAAATCTATCACCGGAAATACGGTATGCCCGCATTCAACCTGGCTTTCTTCACCGCGGTCAGCGAAGCCATGCCCGATCAGGTTCATCTGGTATCTGCGAAAGTGGACGGACAAAGTGTCGCGGCGGCGCTGATGTACAGTGACGATACCACTTTGTACGGCCGTCATTGGGGATGCGACCGCTATGTGGACTGCCTTCATTTCGAGGTCTGTTATTACCAGGGCATCGAATACTGTATCCGGCACGGGCTGGAACGATTCGACCCCGGCGCCCAGGGCGAACATAAAATTGCGCGTGGCTTTGAACCGACCCGGACCCACTCCCTGCACTGGATGTCAGACAATCCGTTCAATCTGGCCATCCAGCAGTTTGTCCAGCATGAACAGGCCGGAGTGCAACACTACATGGAGGCGGCAGCCGCACACTCCCCGTACCATGCCGCCCGCAAGGAACCCTGACCACCCGGCCAGCAGCATCCACCCATATCCAGCGCCAAGACAGTGGATCTATACATATTTAATTGCTTTATGTCGCCATGGGCGGTAATATCCAGCCCCCGAAAAATCTTCACATCCAGGTCGATTTCCGACCGGACCCTGGTAAACAGTGCGTACAACCCTGATCGCTGGAAACTGGAAAATGAATGGCGACAAGGCCATGGCCCGGGCTGTATGCGAAAATATTGTCGCAGGCGCCCGGAACCGGGGCGGGAATGACAGCGATAACACAGGTAATCCGGATATTCTGGTCTGCCCTCCGTTTACTTTGTTATCGACGGTGGATTCGATCATTCGGGACAGTGCCTGCCAACTGGGCGCCCAGGACATGGCGGCGAATTCAAATGGCGCTTTTACCGGCCAGGTCTCCTCGACCATGCTGCTGGATTGCGGATGCAGCCATGTCATCCTCGGACATTCCGAGCGCCGCACCCTGTGTGGAGAATCGGACCAGATGGTGGCGGACAAGGCAGGACGGGCGGTTGCCGATGGACTGATCGCGATCGTATGCGTCGGTGAAACCCGGGCGGAACGGGAGTCGGGCGCGACCGGACAAGTGGTGCAACGGCAGATCCAGACGGTGATCGACACCGTGGGCATCGAGCAATTCAAGGATATCGTGATTGCTTACGAGCCGGTCTGGGCGATCGGCACCGGGCTGAGCGCAACTCCCGAGCAGGCCCGGCAGGTTCATCAGTTGATTCGCCGACAGCTTGCCCGGCATGATGCCGGTATCGCTGAAGGCTGCCGGATCCTGTATGGCGGCAGTATGAAACCGGACAACGCGGGCGAATTGCTCGCCAAACCGGACATCGACGGCGGCCTGATTGGCGGCGCCTCATTGAAAGCGGAAGACTTCCTTGGCATTTGCTTCGGCGGCCTGACCCAAACGAAAAGTCAAACACAATAATACAATCATGATTTCCAATCTCCTACTGGTCGTTCACTTGATTATCGCAGTCACCATCGTCGTACTGGTACTGCTGCAACAGGGGAAAGGTTCGGAAATGGGCGCGGCGTTCGGGGGTGGTTCTTCGCAATCCCTGTTTGGCGCAAGAGGTTCAGCCAACTTCCTGAGCCGAATTACTTCTACCCTGGTTACCGTGTTCTTCATTACCAGTCTGGTATTGGCCTACCTGTACACGCGGCAGGGCGAAGACACCAGCATACTGGCCGAATCCATCATCAACCAGACGGACGAACAAGTGGAAGAAGCGGCAATAACCAGTCCCGAAACGACAACGCAAACCGGGGAGTCCGATATCCCCGCAATACCGGAAGAATAAAACGTAAACAGCCGAAGTGGTGGAACTGGTAGACACGCAGTCTTGAGGGGGCTGTGCTTCACGGCGTGAGGGTTCGAGTCCCTCCTTCGGCACCAGTTGATTCAATATCCGGGTGAATTCAGCAGAATCCTCAAGGCCAACCCTGAAAAACAAACCCATGCTCACCGGCATCAACCGGCCTCTGGTCATCAGGCTTGTCCTGTTTCACGTCGTAATCATCGCGCTGTCGAACTACATGGTCCAATTTACCGGCGCCTTCCTGGGATACGCTTTCACCTGGGCCATGTTTGTATTTCCCGCCGTCATACTGGCTACCGACCTGACCGTCCGGTTATCCAGCCAGCACAATGCCCGGATTGTGGTGGGCCTGGCCTATATTCCGGCCATCCTGATCAGCGCCCTGATGGCGGACTGGCGGATTGGAATGGCCAGCGGCACCGCCTATCTGGTCGGACAGTTACTGGATATTGTGGTGTTCCAGAAAATACGTGAACGGGCAAGGGCATGGTGGCCGGCGCCCCTGGTCTCGACTCTGGTCGCCAATATAATCGATACCTATACTTTTTTCGGGGTCGCGTTCCACCGGTCCGCCGATGAATTCATGGCAACCAACTGGGTTGAGGTTGCCACTGTGGATTTGTGTTTCAAGATTATCGTATCGATCGTGTTGTTTCTCCCTGCCTACGGCGCTTTACTCAACTATCTCGGAACCCGGCCTGGCCGGAGTGAGGACCTGATTTGACCGCCTTGTGCAATTCCCTTGCCGATACCGGGTTTTTTCCGGTCAAATGATTTAAAATAACGGTTTTACGCTGGGGCAGATCCAGACAGACAGGCCAGTGAACTGAACAGAGTTTGTTTTGTTAACCGAATATTTACCGATCCTGTTATTTATCATCGTCGGCATCGCCGTCGGTGTAATCGCCATTTCGGCGGGGAGAGTATTGGCCCCGAGCAAACCTGACGAACAAAAGAATTCGCCCTACGAGTGCGGATTCGAGGCATTCGAAGATTCCAGGATGAAATTTGACATCCGCTATTATCTGGTTGCCATCCTGTTTATTATTTTTGATCTTGAAATTGCGTTTCTGTTTCCATGGGCGATTGTGCTCGATGAAATCGGCGTGTTCGGATTCTGGGCGATGATGTTGTTTCTCGGGGTCCTGGTAGTCGGGTTCATCTACGAATGGAAAAAAGGCGCGCTGGAATGGGAGTAGATTAGATGGCGCTCGAAGGTACCTTGCGGGAAGGGTTTGCGACAGCCAGACTGGACGATCTGATTAACTGGGCGCGAACCGGTTCACTGTGGCCGATGACTTTCGGCCTGGCCTGTTGCGCGGTCGAAATGATGCAGGCGGGGGCGGCCCGCTACGATCTCGACCGTTTCGGTATTCTATTCAGACCGAGCCCGAGACAATCTGACGTAATGATCGTGGCGGGCACCCTGACCAACAAGATGGCGCCCGCCCTGCGCAAGGTATACGACCAGATGGCCGAGCCGCGGTGGGTCATCTCGATGGGATCCTGCGCCAATGGCGGCGGTTATTACCATTATTCCTATTCCGTGGTGCGCGGCTGCGACCGTATCATACCGGTGGATGTGTATGTCCCCGGTTGTCCGCCTACCGCCGAAGCATTGATTTACGGTATCCTGCAATTACAGAAAAAAATCAGGAAAACCAGTACGATCGCACGACCGGCAGCGGCGGTAGCCTGATTATCGTTGCAGGCAGCCTCGCCAATGAACCGGATTGCCGTGAAAACACCGCCGGGAACCATTTGACATGATGACCCTGTCCGCCTTGTCCGGGCGCCTGACCGAATCGCTCGGCGAAGATCTGGTTACCAGCAAAATCCGGCTGGGTGAACTGACCTGCGAAATCCGGTCTCAGGCGATCGCCGATGTCTGCACCCGCCTGAGAGACGACCCGGGAACCCGGTTCGATCAGCTGATCGACCTTTGCGGTATGGATTACTCCACCTGGGGCCAGGAAGGCGGCAACCCCTGGCCGGGAAGTCGTTACGCGGTGGTCTATCATTTGATGTCGATTGACAACAACCAGCGTATTCGACTGCGCTGTAACCTGGACGACCGGCAGCCGATCATCGACTCGGTGATTGATGTCTGGCCCTCGGCAGACTGGTTTGAGCGCGAAGCCTTTGACCTGTATGGAATTATTTTCAACGGACACCCCGACCTGCGTCGCCTGTTGACGGATTACGGTTTTATCGGTCATCCGTTCCGCAAGGATTTCCCGCTGTCGGGCCAGGTCGAAATGCGGTTCGATGAAGAGCAGGGGCGGGTCATCTATCAGCCCGTCACCATCGAGGACCGTATCCTGGTTCCAAGAACCATTCGCAAGGATACATTCGCCGGTTCCAACCCGGTCGAGGCGCCGGACTGATGGCCGAGATTCGCAACTACACGATGAATTTCGGGCCGCAGCATCCAGCGGCGCATGGCGTACTCAGAATCATCATGGAAATGGACGGCGAGGTGATTGAACGCTGTGACCCGCATATCGGTTTGCTGCATCGGGGTACGGAAAAACTGGCGGAGACCAAACCCTATAACCAGAGTATCGGGTACATGGACCGTCTCGATTATGTCTCCATGATGTGCAACGAGCATGCCTATGTCCTGGCGATCGAGAAAATGCTCGGCATCGAAATCCCGCTCCGCGCCCAATATATCCGGGTGCTGTTCGATGAGATCACCCGTATCCTGAATCACTGCCTGTGGCTGGGCGCCCACGCGCTGGATGTCGGCGCCATGACCGTGTTCCTGTACTGTTTCCGTGAACGGGAAGACCTGATGGATTGTTACGAGGCGGTGTCCGGCGCGCGGATGCATGCCACTTATTACCGGCCCGGCGGAGTTTACCGGGATCTACCCGACCAGATGCCGAAATACGCCGCCACCGGGCGGCATTCCGAAACCGAGACCCGGACACGCAACGAAGCCCGGGAAGGTTCACTGCTGGATTTTATCGAGGCCTTCACCCGGAGGTTCCCGGCCTGCGTAGACGAATATGAAACCCTGTTGAGCGATAACCGTATCTGGAAACAGAGGACGGTGGACATCGGAATCGTGGACCCCGAACGGGCAAAGGCGCTGGGCTTCAGCGGCGCAATGCTGAGAGGTTCGGGAGTGGAATGGGATTTGCGCAAGAAACAGCCCTATGAAGTGTATGACCGCATGGATTTCGATATTCCGGTTGGCGTCAACGGGGATTGCTATGACCGCTATCTGGTGCGGGTCGAGGAAATGCGCCAGTCCAACCGTATCATCGAACAGTGCATCGACTGGTTGCGAAATCATCCGGGGCCGGTCATTCTCGATGATCACAAGCTGACCCCGCCTTCGCGGGAAAACATGAAGAACGACATGGAATCCCTGATCCACCACTTCAAGTTGTTCACCGAAGGTTATTGCGTACCTGCCGGGGAAGCCTACGCGGCCATCGAACATCCCAAGGGGGAGTTCGGTATTTATCTGGTTTCGGACGGCGCCAACAAACCCTACCGGGTCAAAATCCGGGCGCCCGGTTTCGCTCACCTCGCCGCCCTGCACGAAATGTCCAACGGCCACATGCTGGCCGACATGGTCGCGATCATTGGCACCCAGGATATCGTGTTCGGAGAGATAGACAGATAGACCATGGCAGCAGATCGTATGAACCACTCCCGGCTGTGCGATGCCTCCATGCAGCAAATCAGCCATGAACTGGATAAATATCCGGCGGACCGCCGCCAGTCCGCGCTGCTGGCTGCCCTGCGGATCGCCCAGGACGAGCATGGCTGGCTGAGCGGAGAGCTGATCGAACACGTCGCCGGCATCATCGGGGTACCGCCGATCAAGGCTTACGAGGTTGCCACCTTTTATTCAATGTACGACCTGAGTCCGACCGGCAGGCATAAAGTGTGCCTGTGCACCAATATTTCCTGCATGTTGCGCGGCTCGGATGAGATCGTCGCTCATTTGCAGCAAAAGCTCGGCATCAAATTTGGCGAAACCACCGCCGACGGCCGGTTTACCCTGAAGGAAGTGGAATGCCTGGCCGCCTGCGCCGGAGCGCCGATGATGCAGGTCGGGCGTGATTACTACGAAGACCTGACCCCGGACAAGGTGGACCGGATTCTCGAGGCGCTGACATGAACCTGCCATTGGTTGCCGACCGGTTCAGTTCCCTGCGCAGGGCATGCAATGTAAGCCTGCCCGACCCGGCCATCGAAAAACCCTGGACACTGCAAAGCTACCGGGCGAACGGCGGCTACCAGGCATTGGAAAAAGTGCTTTCAGGCCAGGTCCCGCATACCGAGATACTGGATACCATCAAACAATCGAACATCCGGGGGCGGGGCGGCGCCGGATTTCCGGTGGGGGTGAAATGGAGTTTCATGCCGCGCAGTTCGCCCGTGCAGAAATATGTAGTCTGTAATTCCGACGAAGGCGAGCCCGGCACCTGCAAGGACCGGGATATCATGCGGCTGAATCCTCATGCCCTGATCGAGGGAATGACCATTGGCGGTTATGCGATGGGCGCCACGGTGGGTTACAACTATATCCGCGGCGAATTCTGGGAACCCTACGAGGTCATGGAGGAGGCGGTAAGGGAGGCTTACCAGGCCGGCCTGCTGGGCCGCGACCTGCTGGGCTCGGGATTCGATTTCGATCTGTACAACCATCTTGGCGCGGGCGCCTATATCTGCGGCGAGGAAACCGCGTTGCTCAATTCACTGGAGGGCAAAAAAGGCGAGCCGCGCTTCAAGCCCCCCTTCCCGGCCGCATTCGGTTTGTATGGCAAGCCGACCACGATCAACAATACCGAATCCTTCGCCTCCGTGCCGGCAATCCTGAGGGCGAATGGCAACTGGATGGATGGCACATGGTTCAAGCAACTGGGGGTTGAAAACGCCGGGGGGGTAAAAGTGTTTTCGGTGACCGGTCATGTGGAATGCCCCGGAAATTATGAGATCAGGATGGGTACGCCCTTTCGTGAATTGCTGGAAATGGCGGGCGGAGTCTGGAAAGGCCGCAAGTTGAAAGCCGTAATCCCCGGCGGGTCGTCAGTTCCGGTCATGCCGGCGGAAAATATCATGCAGGCGAACATGGATTACGATTCACTGCAAAAACACGGCTCCGCGGTCGGCGCCGGCTCTGTGATCGTCATGGATGAAACCACGGACATGGTGAAAATCCTGAAGCGCATCGCGTATTTCTACTACGAAGAGTCCTGCGGCCAGTGCACGCCCTGCCGGGAAGGCACCGGCTGGTTGTACCGCATTCTGAAACGAATCGATTCAGGACATGGCAGGGCTGAAGACCTGGATACCCTGCTCGATGTCGCCAACCGGATAGAAGGCCGCACCATCTGCGCATTGGGGGACGCGGCGGCCTGGCCCGTGCAAAGTTTCCTTGCGCATTTCCGGCATGAGTTCGAAGCGAAGATCAGGTAACGGCAAGCGATGAGTACGATAACGATAGAAGTGGACGGCAGGGAACTTGAGGCCGAGGCAGGCGAAATGCTGATTCGTGTCACCGACCGCAATGATATTCATATCCCCCGATTCTGCTACCATGAAAAACTGTCGGTCGCGGCCAATTGCCGGATGTGCCTGGTGGAAGTGGAACGGGCGCCCAAGCCGATGCCAGCCTGTGCGACCCCGGTCAACGACGGCATGAAGGTCTTTACCCGGTCGAAACTGGCGCACGAAGCCCAGAAAGGCACGATGGAGTTCCTGCTGATCAATCATCCGCTGGATTGTCCGGTTTGTGACCAGGGCGGAGAGTGCCCTCTGCAGGACCAGGCGATGGGGTACGGCAACGACGATTCACGCTTCATGGAAGCCAAACGGGTGGTTCCGAATTACGATATCGGCCCCCTGGTCGCCACCGAAATGACACGTTGCATCCATTGTACGCGCTGTGTGCGTTTCGGCGAGGAAGTCGCCGGGGTGGTTGAAATGGGCATGCCGGGCCGCGGTGAACATGCCAGAATCAGCACCTTCCTCAGCCGCCCGGTGAATTCTGAAGTTTCGGGCAATATCATTGACCTGTGCCCGGTCGGCGCCCTCACGTCCAGGCCTTATCGTTTTGCCGCGCGCTCATGGGAGCTGGAAAATCACTCGGCCATCAGTCCGCACGATTGTCTCGGTACCAATATCAATATCCAGACGCTCAGGGGCCGGGTTGAACGGGTTCTGCCGATCGAAAATCCCGGGATCAACGAATCCTGGCTGGCTGACCGGGATCGCTTTTCCTATGAAGCGGTCAACAGTGAACAACGCCTGCTCAACCCGATGATCCGGGAAAACGGCCGTTGGCGGACAACCGACTGGGAAACCGCCCTGGCCTTTGCCGCCGAAGGACTGCGGACCATCATCGATGCCGGGTCGGCCAGTGACATCGGCGGAATTGCGGGTCCCGCATCGACGCTGGAGGAGTTTTACCTGCTGCAGAAGCTGCTGCGGGGATTGGGCAGCGAAAACGTGGACCATCGTTTGCAACAGTGCGATTTCAGGGACGATGACATTGCTCCGGCTTTCCCCGCATCGGAAGCGGCTATCCGCGACTATGACAAACAACAGGCCATATTGCTGGTGGGCTCCAATATCCGCAAGGAACAGCCCTTGCTTTCCCTGAAAATCCGGCAGGGATTTCTATCCGGCCTGACCCGGATCAGCGCCGTCAATCCGGTGGACTATGATTTGAATTTCGGCTTGGTCGAATCCGGTTTCGGCGCCGGCAGGGCGATGATATCCCGGCTCGCAGAGTTTGCAATGAGTGTCGCCGCAATCCGGTCGGTCGATCTGCCCGAAGATATCCGGGCGCTTGCCGGGGAAAATCCCGGCATGCGGCGGTCCGCGCAGAATCTGGTTGACGCTGGCGGCGACGGGTTGATCATTCTGGGGGCTTCGGCCCAGCAGCATCCGGACGCCAGTGTGATCAGGGCCATCGCCAACTGGATTGCCGATACGACAGACTGCAAACTGGCCATCCTGGCGCAAGGGAACAGTGTGGCCGGGCATATCGCGAATTGCCGGCCGCGCGCCAACGGCAAAAACCTTCATGACATGCTGGCCGGGGGATTGCAGGGCTTCGTGTTGCTCGGCTGTGAACCCGAGCTCGATTGTATGGACGGAAAAGCGGCGGCGGCCGCGATGAACAAGGCCCGGTTCGTCGTCCAGATGAGTGCGTTTCAAAGTGGGTCGGTCAGGAAATACGCGGATGTGCTGTTGCCGGTCGCCGCTTTTACCGAGTCTGCCGGCGCCTTTATCAACTGCGAAGGCCGGGTGCAAACGGCCGAAATTGCCGCCAACCCCGCAGGGCAGGCCCGACCCGCCTGGAAGGTGCTGCGTGTGCTCGGAAATTTCATGCGCTGCGATGGATTCGAATTCATCACGCTCGACGATGTCATGGCGGAAATCAGGTCAACGACCGGGATTGGCGACATACGACCGAACGCGCGTTCGACACAGCGCCGGATCGGTCCGTTGTTGTCCGCGTCCAGCGCCGACGGACTGCTGCGAATCACGGATATGCCGATGTACCGCGGCGAAGTCACACTGCGTAATGCGGACGCGCTCCAGCGCACCGCGGACAATCCCGCGCCGGCGGTGTCCATCCATCCCGCCACGGCGGAAAAACTGGAGCTGGACGAAGGCGGCGAAGTGGAAGTGGTTGTACAGGCGTTCGTGAAGGACGGGGCCGGCCGCGTCCGGTTGCCACTCAGGCTGGACCCTCGCCTGGTGGAAAATTGTGTCCATGTTCCCGCGGGATTTCATGAAACGGCTGGCCTGGGAGGTCACGTCACGGTCAACATTCTGAAAGTGCATCAGGACGGCAAAGCCTGATGGTTGATTTCTATTTCTCAATGACAGGGTGGCTGCCGGACAGCGTACAGCATTTCGGCTGGATCATGCTGAAAATCACTCTGATCATATTACCCTTGATGGCCTGCGTGGCCTGGTTTACTTTTGCGGAACGCAAGGTGATCGGCTATATGCAGACCCGGGTCGGACCGAACCGGGTCGGGATCAAGGGTTGGGGACAGCCGATCGCGGATTCGATCAAACTGATGTTCAAGGAGATCATCATACCCCGAAAATCGAACCGGTACCTGTTTCTGATCGCGCCGGTTCTTTCCCTGGCGCCGGCGCTTGCGGCCTGGGCCGTGGTTCCGTTCACCGACTCGCTGGTGCTGGCCGACATCGACGCCAGTCTGTTGTATGTGCTCGCCCTGACTTCGATGGGGGTTTATGGCGTGATTGTGGCTGGCTGGGCATCGAATTCCAAATACGCTTTTCTTGGCGCGATGCGCTCTGCCGCACAGATCGTTGCCTACGAAATCGCCATGGGATTTGCCCTGGTGGGGGTGCTGATGGTCGCTGGCAGCCTGAATCTGAGAGAAATCGTGATGCACCAATCCGGCGGCTTCTGGCAGTGGTACTGGCTGCCCCTGCTGCCGCTGTTCATCGTGTATTTCATTTCCGGGGTGGCAGAGACCAATCGCGCGCCGTTCGATGTGGCGGAAGGCGAGTCGGAAATCGTCGCCGGATTCCATGTCGAATATTCCGGTATGGGTTTTGCGGTGTTTTTCCTGGCGGAATATGCCAATATGGTTCTGATCGCGGCGCTCACCGTGTTGATGTTTCTGGGGGGGTGGCTGCCGCCGGTCGACATGGCGCCCTTCACCTGGCTTCCCGGCCTGTTCTGGTTCGGAGCGAAAACCGCCGCAGTGGCATTCCTGTTTTTGTGGTTTCGCGCAACCTTTCCCCGCTATCGTTACGACCAGATCATGCGCCTTGGCTGGAAAGTCCTGATCCCGGTCACCCTGGTATGGATTGTCGTGATCGGTCTGGGAAAGTTCCATACGCCGCTCGGGTTTGTTTTTGAATAACGGTATGAAAACGTAATTTCAGGTATACGACATGTCTCTGGATCTCAAACAACTCTATAAAACCTTTTCCCTGCAAGAACTGAGGAAAGGACTGGGTGTAACCGGCCGTCAGTTGTTCAACAAGAAAACGACGATCATGTATCCGGAGGAAAAAACGCCGAAATCCCCGCGCTTCCGTGGCCTGCACGCACTGCGGCGCTACCCCAATGGCGAGGAACGCTGCATCGCGTGCAAACTGTGTGAAGCGGTCTGCCCGGCGCTGGCCATCACCATTGATTCCGAAGAGCGCGAGGACGGCACCCGCCGCACCACCCGATATGATATCGACCTGTTCAAGTGCGTTTACTGCGGATTTTGTGAAGAAGCCTGCCCGGTGGATTCGATCGTGATGACCGATATACATGAATTCCACATGGAAGAGAACGAGGAACGTGTGATCGACAAACAGGGACTGCTGGAAATAGGCGACCGCTACGAAGCTGAGATCGCCGCCGCGCGCAAACAGGATTCAGCCTACAGATAAATCGGGCGATGACACTTCTGCAAACAGCCTTTTACGTATTCAGCGCGATTCTGGTCTTCGCGGCCATGATGGTGGTGACCATCCGCAATCCGGTCAAATCCGCGTTGTTTCTGGTACTGGCGTTTTTCAGCGCGGCCTGTATCTGGATTACCTTGCAGGCCGAGTTCCTGGCCATTGTCCTGGTACTGGTCTATGTCGGGGCTGTGATGGTATTGTTCCTGTTCGTCGTGATGATGCTGGATATCGACCTCGCCAGACTGCGTGCGGGATTCACCCGTTATCTGCCGATTGGCTCACTGATCGCGGCGCTGCTTGTGGTTGAAATCGCACTGGTATTGTATGGTTCCTTCGGCGCGGGCGAATACAGTCCGCCTGCCGATCCCGGCGCCGGCTACAGCAACTCGAAGGAACTGGGCGGACAGTTGTATACCCACTATGTGTTCGCGTTTGAAATTGCCGCGCTGATCCTGCTGGTCGCGATTATCGCGGCGATTGCCCTGACCATGAGAAGGCGCCCTGAAACCAAATATATCAACCCCGGAGAGCAGGTGCTGGTGAAACGTGAAGACCGGCTGCGAATCGTGAAAATGAAACCGGAAACCCCTTCCTCCAATGACCGGGAGCCGCAATGATTCCACTCTCCCATTACCTCATCCTGGGAGCGATCCTGTTTGCCATCAGCATCGTCGGAATATTCCTGAATCGCAAGAATGTCGTGATTCTGCTGATGGCGATTGAACTGTTGCTGCTTGCGGTCAATCTGAACTTCGTTGCCTTCTCATACTATCTGAATGATATCGCGGGCCAGGTGTTCGTGTTCTTCATCCTGACCGTAGCCGCGGCGGAAGCCGCAATCGGACTTGCAATCCTGATCGTATTGTTCAGGAGCAGACAAACCATCAATGTTGAAGAACTGGATGCCTTGAAGGGATGAAGAATATCTATCTGGCCATTCCCCTGGTCTGTCTGGCCGCCTCGGTCGTAACCGGGCTGTTCGGCAAATCCATCGGACGCCGGGGGTCACACTCGATCACCATTGCCGGGGTGGCCATCGCCTTCGTGTTGTCGGTGTGGGTCTATGCCGATGTTCGCAGCGGCGCCAGCGCCAGCCAGACCGTGTATACCTGGGCAATCAGCGGCGGCATTCCTTTTCAGATCGGATTCCTGATCGACCAGTTGAGTTCGACGATGATGGTGATCGTCACCTTTGTTTCGCTGATGGTCCATATCTATACCATTGGCTACATGGCAGAGGATCCGGGTTACCAGCGATTCTTCTGTTACATCTCCCTGTTTACCTTCTCCATGCTGATGCTGGTCATGTCGAACAACTTTCTGCAGTTGTTTTTCGGCTGGGAGGCGGTCGGGCTGGTATCGTATCTGCTGATCGGTTTCTGGTTTGACCGGGATACCGCGATCTTTGCCAATATGAAGGCATTTCTGGTGAATCGGGTTGGTGACTTCGGGTTTCTGTTGGGAATCGCCGCAATTCTGGCCGTGTTCGGTTCGCTCGATTACGCCACCGTGTTCGGCAGCGCCGAAGCGTTCGGGGAAGCCACCGTGACCTCGCCCTTTGGTGAATGGAAATGGATCACCGTGATCTGCATCCTGTTGTTTGTCGGCGCCATGGGTAAATCCGCGCAAGTGCCGCTGCATGTCTGGTTGCCGGATTCGATGGAGGGCCCGACCCCGATCTCGGCGTTGATTCATGCGGCGACCATGGTTACGGCAGGGATTTTCATGGTAGCCCGCATGTCCCCCCTGTTCGAATTGAGCGAGACCGCCCTGGCGGTGGTATTGATCGTCGGCGCCACCACCGCAATCCTCATGGCCCTGATCGGCCTGGTCCAGAATGACATCAAGAGAGTGGTTGCCTACTCGACCCTGTCGCAACTCGGTTATATGACCGTGGCGCTGGGGGTTTCGGCCTACGAGATTGCAATCTTCCATCTGGGCACCCACGCGTTCTTCAAGGCGCTGCTGTTTCTCGCTGCCGGATCGGTCATTATCGCCATGCACCACGAACAGGACATGAGAAAAATGGGAGGACTGAAAGCGGTCATGCCGGTCACTTACCTGACCTGCCTGATCGGCTCGCTGGCGCTGGCCGGAATCCCTCCGTTCGCAGGCTTTTTCTCCAAGGACGCGATTATCGAAGCAGTCCGTCACAGCCAAACCACGGGGGCGCAATTCGCCTATGTTGCGGTGCTGGCCGGTGTATTCGTCACTGCGTTCTATTCTTTCCGATTATTGTTCATGACCTTTCATGGCAAAAACCGCTCAGACGAAGAGACCCGGTTGCACCTGCATGAATCGCCTCCAGTGGTGACGCTGCCCCTGGTTGCGCTGGCCATTCCCTCGATCCTTGCCGGTCTGGTTTTCTTCGGTCCGGTGATCAGCGGGGAACACTTTGGCGACTCCCTGTTCATTCTCGGCAACCATGATGTCACGCGGGAAATTGCCGGCGCATATACCGGCAAGACCGGGAGCGCGCTGATATTCAGCGCCATCCTGCACGGTATACTGACCCCGCCTTTCTGGCTGGCAATCGGTGGAATCGCCGGCGCCTGGTATTGCTATTGCCATAATCCCGCAATACCGGAGAGGATTGCGAAAGCCGTGGGACCGGTCTACCGCATGTTGCAAAACAAGTACGGCTTTGACGATTTCTACCAGGCCCTGTTCGCAAGGGGGTCGGTATGGTCCGGGAAACTGTTGTACAAGAATGTCGATGCGGGATTGATCGACGGAGGGCTGGTGAATGGAACCGCCTATACCGTGGCCGCCATTTCGGTTGCCTTGAGAAAAATCCAGACCGGTTATACCTATCATTACGCCTTCGTGATGATTATCGGATTGTTCAGCCTGATCACGTTGTTTGTCTGGTTTTGACGATGACACTTGACTTGATGCCGGATAGCAGGGTCCCGAATGGAAAATAAACTGCTCAGCGTACTCATCTGGCTTCCTGTCCTTGCCGGTGTACTGGTGCTGGCGACCGGGGATGACCGGCGCGCGGAAACCGCGCGCAAACTCGCCCTCGGATTTTCGATTGTGATATTCCTGCTCAGCATTCCCCTGTATACCGGGTTCGACCCGACCACTGCCCGGATGCAGTTCGTCGAACATTATCGGTGGATAGAGCCATTCAACATTTTCTATTCGATCGGGGTGGATGGCATTTCGATGCCGCTGATCCTGTTGACCACGCTGTTGACCGTAGTGGTCGTGATCGCGGGCTGGCAGGTCATTCAACAGCGGGTCGCGCAATACATGGCCGCATTCCTGATTATGGAAGGCGTCATGATCGGCGTGTTTTCCGCGCTGGACGCGGTTTTGTTCTATGTCTTCTGGGAGGCCATGCTGATTCCGATGTTTCTGATAATCGGAATCTGGGGCGGACCCAACCGGATCTACGCGACGATCAAGTTTTTCCTGTATACCCTGCTGGGTTCTCTGCTGATGCTGGTGGCCCTGATCTATTTGTACAATGCCGGCAACGGAAGTTTCAGCATTCTCGATTTCCATCGTTTGCCGCTGTCGCTGGATGCCCAGATATTGATCTTTCTGGCTTTTTTCGCTGCCTTTGCGGTCAAGGTTCCGATGTTCCCGGTTCATACCTGGTTGCCCGATGCCCATGTCGAGGCGCCGACCGGAGGTTCCGTTATTCTGGCCGCGATCATGTTGAAGATGGGCGGCTATGGTTTTATTCGGTTCAGTATGCCGATTACCCCCGACGCCAGCCATCAACTGGCATGGCTGATGATCGGACTCTCCCTGATCGCGGTGGTCTATATCGCACTGGTCGCGCTGGTGCAGCAGGATATGAAAAAACTGATCGCCTATTCGTCGATCTCCCACATGGGTTTTGTTACCCTGGGGTTTTTCGTCTTCAACCCGCAGGGAGTGGAAGGGGCAATGATGCAGATGATCTCCCATGGATTCATTTCCGGCGCCCTGTTCCTGTGCGTTGGCGTACTTTATGACCGTTTGCACTCACGCAGGATTGACAGTTACCGGGGCATTGCCACTCCAATGCCCGTTTTTGCCGCATTCATGGTACTGTTTGCGATGGCCAATGCCGGTCTGCCGGGCACCTCCGGATTCGTCGGGGAATTCCTGGTCATACTCGGCTCTTTCAAGGTCAATCCCTGGTTCGCCATTTTTGCCGCGCTGACCCTGGTGTTTGGCGCCGCGTATACCCTGTGGGTGGTAAAACGGGTGGTATACGGAAAGGTACTGAACGATGAGGTCGCCGCGCTGAATGATATTGACCGCCGGGAAATCCTGATGCTGGGCATTCTCGCATTGATGGTGCTGGCAGTGGGCATCTGGCCGAATCCCGTTCTCGATGTGATGCATGTATCCATCGACAATCTGCTGCAACATGTCGAGGTCTCGAAATGTCTGACAGAATGTCGTTGATCGGGTACCGGAGCGTCTGCCACCCAAACCCTGGCCCGCCATCATGAATCTTCAAACACTCCATTTCGAACTGGCGCTGCCTGAGATTTTAATCGCGTCCATGGCTTCGGTTATTCTGATGGCGGGCCTGTTTCTCAAACCGGCCAGGAGCCAGGAAACCTGTTTCTGGTTGAGTATCGGTTCCCTGCTGGTGACCGCTGCCCTGATCATCGGAGATTTTTCAACCCGGTCGGTCACTGCGTTCAACGGACTGTTTGTCGATGACCCGATGTCTGATCTGCTCAAGGTCGCAATCTGTATCCTGTCTGCCGTCATTTTTGTTTACAGTCGGCAATATAACCGGCACCGGGGTATCTTCCAGAACGAATACTACGTGCTTGGACTGTTCTCGGTTTGCGGGATGATGGTCATGTCCTCGGCGAATCATTTGCTGACCCTGTACCTCGGCCTGGAACTGATGTCGCTGTGTCTTTACTCGATGATCGCCTTTTACCGGGATGACGCCCTGGCCGTTGAATCGGCCATGAAATACTTCGTGCTGGGCGCCCTGGCATCCAGTATCCTGCTGTACGGCATGTCTTTGCTATATGGTTTGACCGGCGCCCTGGGCCTGCCCGAATTGAGCGCCGCGGTGGCCGATGTGCAGCCGGACAATCTGGCGCTGATCCTGGCCACCGTGTTCATAGTGGTCGCTCTCGGCTTCAAACTTGGAGCCGTACCGTTCCACATGTGGGTTCCGGATGTCTATCATGGTTCTCCGACTTCAACCACCGCATTCATTGGGGCGGCTCCCAAGATCGCCGCTTTCGCAATCACGTTGAGATTGCTGGTGGGAGGACTGGAAGACCTGCAGGGAATGTGGCAGCAGATGCTGATCGTCCTGGCTTTATTGTCAATCATGATCGGCAACATTATCGCAATCGCCCAGGACAACCTGAAAAGGATGCTGGCCTATTCCACGATCTCGCACATGGGTTTCTTCCTGCTGGGTATCCTGAGTGGAACAGACGAGGGGTATGGGGCATCCCTGTTTTATGTCCTGGTTTATGCCACCATGAGCTGTGGGGCATTTGGGCTGATTCTGGTTCTGTCGGACAAAAACTTCGAGTCCGATCGGTTGAGTGACCTGAAAGGTTTGAACCAGAGAAGCCCGGTACTGGCGCTGTTCATTCTGGTCCTGATGTTTTCGATGGCCGGGGTACCGCCTGCCGCCGGCTTCTTCGCGAAACTGTCGGTCATACAGGCATTGGTTGACGCCGGCCTGGTCTGGGTCGCCGTCGTTGCGGTAATACTGGCCGTGATTGGAGCCTATTATTACCTGAGAATTATCAAACTGGTTTATTTCGACACGCCGCAGTCTGACCGGGCAATATTCTGGGTAAAGGATAGTGTGGCGGTATTGACGTTGAATGTCCTCATTGTCATCGCCATATTGCCCTGGATCGGATCACTCATCTCACTCTGTAATCAGGTTGTCCTTGAATTCGTCCACTGACCATTTTCATGAAGGAAAAAATTAATCTCGGCATCCTGTTCGGCGGGCAATCCTGTGAGCACGAAGTCTCGGTCACATCGGCGAAATCAATCCAGAAAGCCATCGACCGGGAAAAATATCATGTCCACCTGATCGGTATCGATAAATCCGGCGGCTGGCATCTGGGCAATGATGTAGAGGCCCTGACTTCATCGGGCTCGGTCACTCGACTGCGGCAGGTCCAGGGCCGTCCCGACTCCGCGGTATCACTGGAACTGCACAATAGCGGTAACCTGGTCAGCCGGCGTACCGACTCGACAACGCAACCTCACGCTCCTGCCCGGCCCCCCATGCTGGATGTGGTTTTTCCGGTTCTGCATGGCCCTTTCGGTGAAGACGGAATCATGCAGGGCGTACTGGAAACGGCCGGGATGCCTTATGTGGGATGTGGTGTCGCCGCTTCCGCCCTGGCCATGGACAAGGCCCTTGCGAAAATGGTGTTCGCCGCCAACGGCATTCCCCAGGCGCCGTATCTGATTGCCGGATCGGCTGAGTGGCAACGGGACCAAAACCGGATCGTTACCCTGAGCGAGCAAAAATTGGAATATCCGATGTTCGTAAAACCGGCCAACATGGGTTCAAGTGTGGGTATAAGCAAGGCCGGTGGCCGCCAGGAATTGATAGAGGCCGCCAGTCTGGCATTTCAATTCGACAACAAGGTCGTGATCGAGCAATCCATGGAGAACTGCCGGGAAATCGAATGCTCGGTGCTGGGCAACGAAAACCCGCAAGCGTCCATTCCGGGCGAGATCATTCCGGGCGCGGAATTCTACGACTATCATACCAAGTATATCGACGACAAAAGCCAACTGGTCATTCCGGCGACATTGGATGAGGAAACAATCCGCAGGGTCCAGTCGCTTTCAGTCCGGACTTTCAAGGCGATTGACGGGCGCGGACTGGCGCGGGTGGATTTCTTTGTTGACCGGGATTCGAACGCGGTCATACTGAACGAAATCAACACCATGCCGGGGTTCACCCCAATCAGTATGTATCCGAAGTTGTGGGCCGCCTCCGGCATCGCCTACGAAGACCTGGTCGACAGGCTGGTCGAACTCGCCATCGCACATTTCGAGTCGAAACAATCATTAAAACGCACATTCTAGGTTATCTGTAATCTGGAAACCGGACTTGACCATTGAGCGCCGTCACCGAATTCGGGCAATTCCTCGAAACCTGGCCGCAAACGAAATACCTGGACGCATTTTATTGCGATCTGTCCTGCGTCATTCGCGGCAAGCGTTACCCCGTTGCTGAGGCGGACAAGGTATTCGAGGCGGGTATGATGAGTCCTGGCTCGTCTTTCCTGCTTGCAGTTACCGGTGAGTCGATGGATCCGGAGGGACTGGGGTTTTCGGATGGCGACCCCGACCAGTTGGCGATCCCCGTTCCGGGAACCCTGGCGCCCGCTCCGTGGACACAGATCCCTACAGCCCAGGTGATGCTGACCCTGCAGGGACTGGACGGCGAACCGTACTACTATGAACCCCGCAACGTACTGGCCAGGACGCTGGATCGTTTTGCCGGGCTTGGCCTTCGTCCGATGGTTGCGTTCGAACTGGAATTTTATCTGTTCGCCGCGGACCGGTCGGACGGATTGCAACCGCCGCGAAGTCCCCTGACCGGGCAACGCAACAATACCACCCAGGTTTACAGCCTTGAGGACGTAGAGGATTTTGCCCTGTATCTCGACGAGGTCGTCTCTACATGTGCGCTGCAGGGCGTGACCACCAGCGCCATTTCCGCAGAGTACTCGCCCGCACAATTTGAAATCAACCTCAAGCACAGTGACAATCCGATGGCAGCGGCGGACCACTGCGTCATGTTCAGGCGGGCTGTGCAGGGAATCGCGCGAAAACGCGGATACCAGGCGACTTTCATGGCCAAACCCCGAACCGAAAATTCCGGCAATGGACTGCATCTGCATGTCAGCCTGCTGGATGAAAAAGGCAATAACGTGTTCGACGGGAAAGGGCAATACGGAACCCTGGAATGCGCCGCCGGGACGCTGATGCACAGCATCGGCGGGTTAACGGACATCATGGCGGAATCAATGGGGATTTTCGCCCCGAACGTCAATTCATACGACCGGTTCGTACCGAACACCTACACTCCGGTCACCGCAAGCTGGGGGTTTGAAAACCGCAGCGTGGCGATACGAATCCCGAAAAGTCCGGGGACCGCCCGGCGTTTCGAACATCGTGTCGCAGGTGCGGATGCCAATCCTTATCTGGTTCTTGCCGCAATACTGGCTGGCATGTACCATGGCATCACCCGGCAGATTGCCCCCGGACCACCCAGCGAGGGCAATGCCGGAGAAAAGCTGGGTCCCGGCATTCCTTTCGATTTGACCGAGGCGCAGGCCCGCAGTCGTCAAAGCCGGGTTTTGTCGGACTGTTTCGGAGAAAAATATATTCGTGCCTATACCAGTTGCAAGTTGAGTGAATACCGCGGGTTTGTCGAATCCGGGGACGCCCAAAGCCACTGGTATTTGTGAACTTGAGCGCCATGAGCGTAAAAACCGGGCTGTAAAATGCGTGATCCCAGATATGACATCCTTTTCGAGCCGGTCCGGATCGGTCCGGTAACGGCAAAAAACCGCTTCTATCAGGTGCCCCATTGCAATGGTCTGGGGTATCTGTCCCCGAAAGGCGAAGCCGCTTTCCGCGGCATGAAGGCCGAGGGCGGCTGGGCCGTGGTATCCAACCAGGAAACCGACATCCACCCGTCCTCCGATTCGACTCCTTACGTCGAAGCAAAGCTGTGGGACGCAGAGGATATGGAACGACTGCGCCTGAGTGTCGACGCGATCCATCAACACGAGGCGCTGGCGGCCGTCGAGCTCGGTTTTTATGGACACGCGGCGCACAACGGGCAAAGCCGCCTGCCGACCATGTCTGCGTCGGCAATGATTATCGGCTCGATGGATCCGATACAGCCTTACTGCATGGGCAGAAAAGACATTGCCAACGTGCGCCGGTGGCACCGCAGGGCCGCGCTGCGTTGCAGGCAGATCGGTTACGACATCGTTTACGTTTATGCCGCCCACGACATCGCCCTTCCGTTCCATTTCATCTCCCCGAAGTATAACCGGCGCACCGATGAATACGGCGGCAGCCTGGAAAACCGGGTTCGATTCCTGCGCGAGTTACTCGAAGACACCAAAGACGCAGTCGGCGACGATTGTGGAATCGCCCTGCGTTTCGCGGTCGATGAACTGCTCGGCGATACCGGGCTGGTATCCGGCTCCGAAGGGCGCGAAGTCGTGGAAATGCTGGCGGAGGAACCCGATATATGGGATGTCAACATCAGCAGATGGGCGAACGATTCACAATCCTCCCGCTTTTCCGAAGAAGGGTTCCAGGAGGAATATATCCGATTCGTCAAACAGGTAACCGGAAAACCGGTCGTGGGCGTGGGTCGGTTCACCTCGCCGGACACCATGGTCTCGCAAATAAAACGTGGGGTACTCGATATGATTGGCGCCGCCCGCCCGTCGATTGCCGACCCGTTTTTACCGAAAAAAATCGAACAAGGCAGAATCAACGACATCCGGGAATGTATCGGATGCAATGTCTGCATTGTCAGTGACAACACCATGATCCCGATCCGTTGTACCCAGAACCCGACCTCGGGAGAAGAGTATCGCCGGGACTGGCACCCGGAAACAATCCACGCAAAGACCTCTTCTGACGCGGTATTGATTGTCGGCGCCGGTCCGGCCGGCCTGGAAGCGGCCATGTCACTCGGCAAACGGGGTTATCGGGTTGTGGTTGCCGAAGCGGCCGACTCTCCCGGCGGCCGGGTGGCAATCGAGAGCAGATTGCCCGGACTGTCTGCATGGCAGCGGGTGGTCGATTACCGCCTGGGCCAGATCGAAAAACTGGATCAGGTTGAAATCTTCCTGCAAAGCGCCCTGAACAAGGATCAGGCGCTGGATTTCTCCAAAGAACTCGATATCCGGCACATCGTCATCGCCACCGGTTCAAAATGGGATGCCCGGGGCGTGGGGCGCAACCACTATCATCCGGTTCCCCGCGATCAGGACGGAATCGTGCTGACTCCCGATCATGTCATGGCGAACATACCGACAGCGGGCCATATCGCAATCTATGACGATGACCACTATTACATGGGCAGCGCACTCGCTGAGGCCGTGGCCGGGAAAGGCGCCCGGGTGACCCTGATTACCCCCGCGGCGGATGTTTCCGCATGGACACACAATACCCTGGAACAGGGCCACATCGAATCCCGGCTGTATGACCTGGGCGTGGACATAAAGGAGAAATTTCTGCTGGCTTCAATACAGCGGGGAAGCGTGACACTGGAGCATATCGTCAGCGGAAGAAGCCAGCGGCTTGATGCCGACAGTCTGGTCATGGTGGCCGCAAGACGCCCGCAGGACAGTTTGTTTTTTGATCTGGATGGCGACCCGGATGGCCTGGAGTCGGCTGGTATCCAGTCGGTCACGCGAATCGGCGACTGTCTTGCCCCTTCAACCATTGCGGCTGCGGTATACGAAGGCCACCGCTACGCCCGGGAATTCGACAGCAATGCAGACATTGACGAAGTCCCGTACAAAAGGGAACATATCCGGATCTGACCGCTTCCGGGCCTGGTAACCGGGGGTTCCCGAGGGTTTCTGTTGGTGAGTCAGCGATCCGGGGAAAGCGAGCACTGCCCGCGATCCGGGTTCGGCTCAACCTCGGCCAGATCGAGAATCCGCTTCAATTCACTGGCGCCTCCCGTGTATTGACCGTCAATCCATATCTGCGGCACGGTGACCGGGGTTTTGGGACCGATGATCGGTTTTACCCTTGCCAGCATTTCATACAGTGAGCGAGGGTCCTTGACGACATCATGGTACTCATATTCAAGCTGCGCCTGTTCCAGATATTCCTTCGCGTGAACACAATGGGGGCAGGTGGCCTTGCCGAAGATATGGTTACCCTGCATCCTCGTTCCACCGACGGCCCGCTCAATCACCGCCTGGGTCAACACTCCCCGGTTGAGCGCCGCGCCCTGGGAAACCATTTTGCCGTCAACCAGTACAATCGGGGCATGCCAGCCGCCTTTGGGCAGGGGTTTCCACCACTCACTGAGCCAGTCGCGCATTTCAAGCGCCACATCGATCCCGCTCAAATCGGAATCGATACAATCCTGGATGATGTCTTTGGTCAATGAACATTCCCCGCACGGAATATTGACCTTGAATGGCCCCCACGCGCCCGCCCAACGGAACACGGTTATATTGACCGGCTTGTTCATGATTGAAACTCCGATTATTTACAGGATGTGCAGGGTGAGTATACCTGAACCGCGCCAGCAATCACTGCATCAGGCAATTCGGGCGTCCGGAAGCGATGGCGGTGATCCGGGCGCTGACGAACAGTTCACCGTCAATATCATGCCTGACATGATTCGCGTCCCGCCGGATTCTGGTTTCGACCGAGGTCGCCCCGGCCGCCACGGCCATGTCGTAGGCTTCCTGCCTGGCGATTCTGGTGGCTTCCTCGATCGCCGGTTCCAGATTCTCGAACCGGATCGGCTGATCCTTGTGGAACAGGTAAAACACGCCGAATTGAGGCTGGGCCACGGTCACATGGGCGATCTGCACGACGGCGCCGAGCACTGCGCCGATAGCATTCGCCGTCTCGGCATTTTCGGGCAAATTCAGGGAAACCTTGAGTTTTTTCGCTACATCCGGGAAATAATCCGCTGCCGGCCCGCCGACGGCGACAATCGGATAGTCATCTGAAAATTCCAGTTTGAACAGCGGATTCACTTTCGAGGAGCGGCCCTGCCTGAGTACGATGTCGGCCAGCAGCCGGGTCAGGTTCTGTGATTGCGAATCCGCCAGTTTGCCATGCTGGTTGAGACCGGCTTCAATCAGTTTCTGGCTGATTTTGCTGGTCACCAGATGAAACACTTCCTGGCAGGGCGACACTGCGTCGCCATCCTTCCAGTTGCCATAGCCATACAGGTGGCGCATCTGCCTGGCCCAGATTTTCGCCCCGAGCCGGGCAGCCTGACTATCCCAGTGATCGCTCATGCCGAGCACATGGGTTGCGTCTGACGGGGTAAATCCACTGTAAATCACCAGTCCCATCCGTTCCATTCTGGCAACCGCCCGGAGCATGCTCCGATTATCGTTGATCAGCGTTTCAAGTTCGAGCGGTCCTTGCTGCAACTTCTCCCAGGTTTGTTGCTCGATTTCACTCAGCTGCCGCAGCAACACTTCATTTTTCTGCAGCGGCAGAGCGAATTTGTTGTTTCTCGGGCTGGGTGAACCGCTTTCCTGCCGCTCGATGGCCGACATTACCTCCGGGAACTGGTGCGCCAGCAGGCTCATCGGCACCACCCTGCGTCCGGAGATATTCAACCCGGACCTGAATCCGAGTTCGCTATCGCCGCCCAGGCCAATCGAAAACACCCGGATGGCCTCAACCATCGGTTGCCAGGCGCCGATCCGGGCGCCGTCTTCACACAGCTCTGGTTGACCATCGGTGACAATGGCGATATCGGTGGTGGTTCCACCCATATCGACAACGATGGCGTTTTTCTGCCCGCTCAGGGCACAGGCCCCGATCACGCTGGCCGCAGGCCCGGAAAGGACGGTGGCAACCGGCTGCAAGCGGGCGGTATGCGCGTTGACCAACGAGCCGTCCCCTTTGACGATCATCAACGGCGCTTCGATTCCTTTTTCGTTCAGTATGGTTTCCACTGAATCGATCAGCAATTGAATGTACAGGATCATCCGTGCATTGAGGGCAGCAGTCAGCGCCCTCCTCGGGGCGCCCAGATTTGAAGCCAGTTCATGCCCGCAGGCAGCGGGTTTGCCGGTTAGTTCATGGACCAGGTCACGAAGCTGTTTTTCATGAGTGGGGTTGCGAGTCCCGAACATGCCGGATATCGCGAATGCGGAAACCCGGTCATTCTGTTCCAGAATCCTGTTTCTGGCAAATTCGATGTCCAGCGGTTTCAACTTCTCACCGATCGCGTCATGACCACCAACGATCAGGGAAATCAGGTCCCGGTCCACGATCTCTGTCAGCCCGCTTTTATCCACCTGGGCCTGGTTGTAGCCTGGCAACAGGACTCCGACCGGCGACCCGCGCCCCTCAACCACCGAGTTCGTGGATAAAGTAGTGGAAAGCGCAACGAGATTGACCTCCGCGATACAGGACGGCGGCAAATTCGAAATCGCATTGCCGATACCGATGGTCAGATCGAAACTGGTTGTCAGGCTTTTGTTCCTTGCCAGTACGGACTGATTTTCATCCACGATCACCGCGTCCGTATAGGTGCCTCCGGTATCGATCCCGAGTTGATATGCCATGACAGTTACAATGAGATATGAATCGGGCCTGGCAATGCCGCTTTGAAATCAAAAAACCGCCATGCCCGACCTGTCCCGCCGCTTCGATGCAGCAACCCGGGTCACGGTCAGCCTGGAGAAACGGGCGCGGGACCGGTGACCGCGCCCGATTTTATACCGGATCAGCCGAACATGTCAGCAGAAATGCCTTCATACCAGCCAAGAGACTCCTCATAAGTCGCCTTGCGCAACTCGGCGGTCTCACCGACCTGTGAGATGAACCCGTCTATTTTCGCGATTTTCTCATCCGTCGCCTTGTAGGTAGCGCCGACCTTGACACCGTCATCGGTCTCGATAAGCGACCAGCAGGTATTGGAGAACCGGGCCGGGAAGACATCCGACCCGCTCAGGGCGCCCCGTATCGCCATGGCGCATACCTTGGCCTGACTGTTGGCCGAAAAGCCGGATTTGGGCATATCGCCCTGCTGCGAGGCATCACCCAGCACATGGATGTTTTCATCCATCCGGCTCTGCATTGTGTGCGGAACAACGGGCGCCCATCCGGCCTCGTTGGTAATCCCCGCAACTTCGGCGATACGCCCGGCCTTTTGAGCCGGAATCACGTTGCATACATCCACTTTGGTGGCCTCACCGTCGACCACTACTTCCATTGAGTCGGGGCGCACCTCAATCTGCCGGTCACCGAATTCCGGCCAGATTCGCTCGACCATGCCCGGATAATGGCGTTTCCATCCATCCTCGAAAAGGGCTTGTTTGGAAAACTTCTGTTTCGGATCAACGATCAGGATTTTCGCCGTCGGGTTCTTTTGCTTCAACACATGGGCAACCATTGATATCCGTTCATAGGGTCCCGGCGGGCAGCGAAACGGGTTCGTCGGCGGCACCATGCAGTAGACGCCGCCCTCAGGCATCGCTTCGACCTGGGCTTTCAGGAGTTGCGTCTGCGACCCGGCCTTGTAGGCATGCGGCATCTGATTCTGCGCCGACAGATCCCAGCCCGGCACGGACCCGGATTTGAAATCGATTCCCGGGGACAGCACCAGCCGGTCGTAGGAAAGGCTGCCACCGCCAGCGAGCGCAACGGTGCGGGCGTCGGGGTCGACACCTACAGCCCAGTCATGAACGACATTGATTCCATAATCGCTCGCCAGGGCGCCGTAGCTGTGTCCGATCGAATCGAAGTCACGAAAGCCTCCGATATAGAGATTCGAGAAAAAACACGAATAATAGGCTTTGGAGGAGTCAACCAGGGTCACGTCAATCGCACCCCCGGAATCCTTGGCGATATAGCGCGCCGCCGTGGCTCCGCCAGCGCCGCCGCCGACCACGACTACACGCGGCCGCCCCTGACCCAGTACTGCCGGCGCAGATAGCGCTGCCGAAACAGTAACGGCCGAGGCGAGAAGTTGTCTTCTGTTCAATTTCATATTTCCCTCCTTCGGATTTACGGTTGGTTATTCAAATTCCGGAAATACGCGGCTAACGAGGCAATCTCTTCGTCAGACAATCGGGCAGCAATCATCTGCATTGCCGGATGGACACGCTTCCCGTTCTTGTACGCCTGCAAGGTTATCACGAAATCATCCACCGGCCAACTTGTGATGGAGGGGATCCCGGCATCCACCCCGTCGCTGCGGTGGCAGGTTGTGCATTCGCTCGCCAGATAGGCGCCGTATTGCGGATTCCCCGGGACCCGCAGGATCTCCGGGTCGAGGCCGAATTCAGCCGCTGTCATGGTTGGTTGCGCCGCGGGAGCATCGGCCAGGGAACCCGAGAACGTGCGCAGCCAGGCCAGCAGATCCGCCCGATCATCGGCTGTCGGCATGCCGCCGAAACTCATCCGCGTCTGCGGCGCCACGGTTGCCGGGCTTGCCAGAAAGGCGTCCAGTGTCCGCTCGTCCCAGACCAGGCCGTTCGCCCCTGCGTCCCTGAGCGCACGGGAATAGGTAAAATCCGTGGCCGAACCGGCCCGGCGACCGAAGATTCCGTTCAAATGAGGTCCGACCCGGTGCCCGGCGCCCTGACCGGCCTGATGGCAACGTTTGCATTGCTGGTAAAGTTCGGCCCCGCGTTTCGCGTCCGCCCCCCATGCGCCCGCTGCCGTGAACACGGTCAGCGCCAGCGCCGACGCCGCCAGCAGAATACCGCGGCGCACCCTGTCCGGATGCCTGGTCTCCGCTTTGACGGTTGCTCTGCTCCGCTTGTGTTTCATCTGTGTATCCGGTAAACGATGTATTCAGCCGCCCAGCCGGGCCGCAATACTGGAATAAAAAGCCGCCATATGAAATCTGGCGTGATCAGGCCGATACCTGAACCGCAATCCTTCCGGGCAGGCCAGCCTGGCTGCGCAGCCCTCGTTCAAACACGAATTTCGCGGATCGCTCTTCAGGTAGCCGTAACATCGTTCGACGTCATAGTACTGTCCGGTAAACGCGTCAACCGGACAATGGCTCAGACACGGCTGGTCCGGGCACCTCGCACATATATCCTGATCCACTTCGGTCTCGACCGTGGCCATGCCATCCGGCACAGTCGGGAAAGCGACCGCGAACCGGTAGGCATGCCACAGACCGTATCGCGGATGAATCAGCATCCCGAGCCTTGAAGAATACAGCGATTCCGATCTCGAAGCCCATTGCAAAAACGGCCGGTACGGCGGCTCACCGAACGGAAACAACGCCAGACCGCCGAACCGGTCTGCGATCCGGTTCCCGATTCTCTCGCTCCAGCGATCCAGCGGTTGCGGGTTTCCGTCCAGGTACTCATCAGAAGCGGAGAAACATTCCCACAGGGAGGATCCCGCATTGCCGAACAAAATCAGCGATTGCGCGGCATCGGCTCCGATGTCAGGTACATTGTCCTGATCGGCAACGATAAAACCGCCGCGCGCAACCAGCCCGTATTGACCGGCATAATCCAGTATGTCATTGAGCGTCATGGCTGGTTTGATGTTAGTATAAAACCGGTTTTTGGCAAAATGATGATTGCCCTCACATTACCAGAAAAGCAACCGCAAAATCACCCGGAGTTTTGAAACACGACAGGTTACAATCATGCAACCAGACCAGCTGAACCGTGGAAACATCGTAGCGTTTCTCACGGATATTTTTGACCGCAAGGGCGCCGATTCCTATCTGGGAGAGGAAGTCACAATGTCCGGACATATGCTTCAGGCCGCCCAAAACGCGGAACGCGCCGGTGAACCGGACGCCGTCATCGCCGCGGCCCTGCTTCATGATATCGGACATTACACCGGAGAATTCCCGGAAAATTATATTGATCTCGGCCTCAATAACCGCCATGAATCAATGGGAGCGGCGATTCTGGAGAATTTTTTCCCCGAGGAAGTCACGCAACCGGTCAGATGGCACGTTGAAGCGAAAAGGTATCTGTGCGCAGTGGAACCCGATTATTTTTCCGGGTTGTCCGAGGCCTCCGTGAAAACCCTCGAACTCCAGGGCGGCCCGATGAATTTGCAGGAAATCAGGGAATTCGAAAAAAATCCGCATTTACAGGCTATTCTCCGGGTCAGACGCTATGACGACGGCGGCAAGGTCCCCGGAACGGTCACACCTGCCCTCAGTCATTACATGAAGATCGTCCAGCAGGTACTGGACGACAGTGGGTAGCCAGCGGTACGCAGTGGTTGCCGGTCAGGTTTTCGCCAGTGTGACTCCGGTCTGGCCCTGATATTTTCCTCCCCGGTCCGCGTAAGACGTTTCACAGACCTCGTCGGATTCGAAGAACAAAACCTGGGCGATGCCTTCGTTGGCATAAATCCTGGCTGGCAGGGGGGTGGTGTTCGAACACTCCAGCGTCACATAACCTTCCCATTCCGGCTCGAACGGGGTCACATTGACGATAATGCCGCAACGCGCGTAAGTGCTCTTGCCCAGACAGACAGTCAGGACATTCCTGGGGATCCGGAAGTATTCCACCGTTCTGGCGAGCGCGAATGAATTGGGCGGGATGATGCAGACATCCCCGGTGAAATCGACAAAGCTGTTTTTGTCAAACTGCTTCGGGTCGACAATGGCCGAATTGATATTGGTGAATATCTTGAACTCGTCGGAGCACCGGATATCGTAGCCGTAACTGGACGTGCCGTAGGAAATCCTCCTGTCGCCGTTCGATTCGCGCACCTGCTCTGGCTCGAACGGTTCGATCATTCGATGGTTCCGGGCCATACGCCGGATCCATTTGTCCGATTTGATGGACACCGCTAGTTTTGCTGGATCACGATGTTCGGGAATTTCGAGCTGAAATCCTTTTTGCGCATGGCCAGCTTGGCGGCGGCATTGCGCGCGATCTTCCGGTAGTTCCGGGCAATCACGCCATCCGGATCCGCAACCACGGTGGGCCTGCCTCCATCCGCGTTTTCCCGGATCTTCCGGTCCAGGGGCACATCGCCCAGATAATCCGTGCCGTATTGTTCTGCCATACTTTTACCGCCGCCGCTTCCGAATATATGTTCTTCGTGCCCACAGTTGGAGCAGATATGCGTACTCATATTTTCCACTACGCCCAAAACCGGGATATCCACTTTCTCGAACATCTTGTAGGCCTTGCGGGCATCCAGCAACGCGATATCCTGCGGAGTGGTGACAATGACCGAACCCGATACCGGTACTTTCTGCGCCAGGGTCAGTTGTGTATCACCCGTTCCAGGGGGCATGTCGACAACCAGGTAATCCAGATCGTCCCACTGGGTATCCTTAAGCAGTTGTTCCAGCGCCTGGGTAACCATCGGCCCCCGCCAGATCATCGGTGATTCCTCATCAACCAGGAAACCGATCGACATTGCCTGCAAATGGTAGCTGTTCATGGGTTCCAGGGTCTTGCCGTCCTTTGAGGTCGGCTGCCCGCTCACACCGAGCATCCTGGGCTGGCTCGGGCCATAGATGTCCGCATCCAGAATGCCTACCCTGGCCCCTTCCGCAGACAACGCCAGTGCCAGATTGACGGACAGGGTGGATTTCCCGACACCGCCCTTGCCGGACGCCACCGCAATGATGTTTTTCACATTCCTGAGCGGCTTGACCCCTTCCTGCACTTCGTGGGAAACCATATTCGAGCCGACTGTCACAGCCGCTCCCGGCACCGCCTCTTCAACCAGTTTTTGCAGTTCCGGCTCCCAGCTTTTGGCCGGGTAGCCCAGAACGATGTGAATTTCCAGGGAATCCCCGTTTATTTCGATTCGGTCAACCGATTTGCCGGAAACCAGACCCTTGCCGGTATGGGGGTCGATCACCCCTTCGAGCAGTGTTTCAACTGACTCCTTACTCATTGCTGTCATAGCGCTATAACCCGTTTGGTAAATGCCCGAAGATCGGTGTTGCCGGCAAGTGCGCAGGCCGGCACAGAACAAAGATGGTATTTAAATCCGACCGTTCAAGGACAACATCAAATATAATATTGTATCCCAATACGATCACCACCTGACGCAATTTTATCTGATTCCCAAGGTTCCCATGACAACCCATCCCCCGACATCCCAGGAAACCGACCGCACAAGAAAGATCATGATCACCTGTGCGCTGCCGTATGCCAACGGGCAGATCCATCTGGGCCACCTCCTGGAGCATATCCAGGCGGATATCCAGGCCCGGTTCCAGCGCATGCGCGGCCATTGCTGCTATTTCATTTGCGCGGATGACGCCCACGGCACACCGATCATGCTGAAGGCGGAAGAGGAGGGAATCTCTCCGATGCAGTTGATTGAGCGGGTCTGGGTCGAACACAAGCGCGATTTCGATGATTTCCTGATTTCATTCGACAACTACTACACCACCCATTCCCCGGAAAACCGGCATTACGCCGAGTTGATTTACAACCGATTGAATGAAAACGGACATATCAGTCGAAGAACCATCCAGCAGCTTTATGATCCGGAAAGGCAGATGTTCCTGCCCGACCGGTTCGTCAAGGGAACCTGTCCGGTATGCCGTGCGGACGGTCAATATGGCGACAATTGTGAAGCCTGCGGCAGCACCTATTCCTCCTCGGAGTTGATTGATCCGGTCTCCGCCATGTCCGGCGCCGTGCCGGAGATGCGGGAATCCGAACAGCTGTTTTTCAAACTGGGTGATTTCAGGGACTTCATGATCGAATGGTTCGAACAGGGGCATACTCAAAAAGAGATCGCCAACAAGCAAATGGAATTGTTCACGCAGGAATTGCTCGAATGGGATATTTCGCGCAACGCCCCGTACTGGGGTTTCGAAATACCGGGTGAGAAAGACAAGTATTTCTATGTCTGGCTGGACGCGCCTATTGGCTATCTGGCGAGTTTCAGGAACCTGTGTGACCGGGAAAACCTGGATTTCGATGAATTCTTCCGCAAAGACAGCGAATGTGAGCTATATCATTACATCGGCAAGGATGTGGCGCGCTTTCACGCCCTGTTCTGGCCAGCCGAACTCCATGGCGCCGGGTTTCGCACCCCCAGCGGGGTATGGGTGCATGGCTTTCTGACCGTCAATAGCCAGAAGATGTCGAAGTCCAGGGGAACCTTCATCATGGCCGAGACCTACATCAACCACCTCAACCCCGAATATCTCCGGTACTACTTCGCCGGCAAGCTGGACAATACGATTGATGACATTGATCTCAACCTGGCCGATTTCCAGACACGGGTGAACTCGGACCTCGTCGGCAAGCTGGTCAATATCGCCAGCCGCTGCGCCGGTTTCATCACAAAGACATTCGACGGCAAGCTGAGTGGCGTCCTGGCCGATGCGGCCATGTTTGAGGAATTTGTCGAAGCCGGAGAAAAAATCGCGGCCTCTTATGAAAACCGCCGCTACAGCCGTGCAATACGCGATGTCATGGCTCTGGCCGACCGGGCCAACCAGTACATTGACGCCGCAAGACCCTGGGTACTGGTAAAAGAGGACACTACCCGCGGCCAGGTGCAATCCATCTGCACCCAGGGCCTGAACCTTTTCAGATTGTTGATGATTTATCTGAAGCCCGTATTGCCGAAAACCGCCTCGAATGTGGAGTTGTTCCTGAACATCCCGCCATTGACATGGAAAGATACCGGACAACCGCTATTGAACCATCGAATCAACCGGTTCAAGCCCTTGCTGACCCGGATCGAAGACAAACAGGTCACGGCCATGATCGAAGAAACCAGGGCGAAACCAAAACCTTCCGGATCGCTCGCTGACACGCCTGTAGCCGACCCGATCAAGATGGATGATTTTTCCCGGGTGGATCTGCGGATCGCGAGGATTGTGGACGCGAGTCATGTCGAAGGGGCAGACAAACTGCTCCAGCTGACGCTGGACCTCGGCGGGGAAAACCGCAATATCCTTGCGGGAATCAAGTCCGCCTACCAGCCCGAAGACCTCAAGGGAAGATTAACCGTGGTGGTGGCCAACCTGGCGCCGAGAAAAATGAAGTTCGGAACATCGGAAGGCATGGTGCTCTGCGCCGGTTCCGGCGGCAAGGATCTGTTCCTGCTCAGTCCCGACGAAGGCGCCATACCCGGAATGCGCATAACCTGATGACTGACGATTGTACACAGTGGATCGCCTGACCGGGAACGGCGGGGTCAGCGCATCACGAAAGGGTTTGCCATCGGCTGGCTGGATGTATTGATCCAGACCGTTTTCGTCCGGGTGTAATCCAGTACCGCCTCGATACCGGCTTCACGCCCGAATCCGCTGTGGCCGAACCCGCCAAAAGGCGCGATAGGCGAAATCGCGCGGTAGGTATTCACCCACAGGATTCCCGAACGGATTTTCGAGCTCACCCGATGGGCGCGCGCCAGGTTTTCCGTGAAGACCCCCGCCCCTAACCCGAATTTCGTATTATTGGCCATGGCGATCCCTTCATCTTCATCCCTGAACCTGAGGGCGCTCAGTACAGGACCGAACATTTCCTGTTCGACGGTTTCAATTCGCTGGTCCGGGCAACCCAGGATAGTGGGCTCATAGTAAAACCCCTTGTCGAATGATTCAGGCCGTCTGCCCCCATGGTGCAGCTCGGCGCCCTGCTCACAGGATTTTCCCACTGCCGCGACAATACGATCCAGTTGCGCCCTGGTCGCCAGGGGGCCCATCTGGGTATCGTCCGCCAATGGGTCGCCGATCCGGATCTGTTTCGCCCTCTCCACGACACGGGCGATGATTTCATCATGGATTCCTTCCTGTATGAACACTCGCGACCCGGCCACACAGCTTTGCCCGGAAGCTCCGAAATTGCCGGCGATAATGCCATTCACCGCGCCTTCCGGATCCGCGTCGTCAAACACGACAATAGGGGATTTCCCGCCCAGCTCCAATGAAACCAGGGCATAGTTGCGGCTGGTATTTTCAATCACCCTCGAAGCCGTTTCCGGCCCGCCGGTGAAGGCTACCCTGGCGACATCCGGATGGCTGGTCAGAGCCCGGCCGCAGGGGTCGCCGTAGCCGGTAATAATGTTCACCACCCCCTTCGGCACCCCCGCCTGATCGACAATTTTCGCGAACTCGAACATCGGGGCAGGCGCATCTTCAGAAGCCTTCAACACAATGGTATTGCCCGCCGCCAGCGCGGGACCGAGTTTGGTCGCGGTCAAAAACATCTGCGCATTCCACGGCACTACGGCAGCTACCACCCCGACCGGTTCGCGCGTAGTGAAAACATGCATGTCGGGCTTGTCGATCGGCAGCGTGGCGCCTTCGATCTTGTCGGCCATGCCGGCGAAATAATGATAGTAGTCACGGACATACCCGGTCTGCCCCCTGGTTTCCTTGAGCAATTTGCCGCTGTCGATCGTTTCGATATCGCCGAGATGATCCGACTTCTCTGAAATCAGGTCACCCAGCCTGTACAGGATTCTACCGCGGGCAGTCGGCGTCATTTTTGACCAGGGACCGTCAAAGAGCGCGTTTTTGGCGGCATCGACTGCCCGGTTCACATCGTGTTCGGTGGCGGCGGGAGCCTGTGCCCAGGGTTCTTCGTTAGCCGGGTTGATCGAGACCAGGGTTCCTCCGTCCGAAGCGTCACTCCATTCTCCGTTAATATAATGCTGATATTTTTTCATGTTCAATTTTCCCCTGTCTGGTGTTTGTTCAGGAATGCCAATACCTGGGCGGCCAGCAACCCGGCGTGCTCAACCGGAGCCATGTGATAATGCCCGGGATTGATGACCAGTTCCGACTGAGGCAGGGCAGAAGCCAGCGCCTGCGACATTGCCGGAGTGGACCCGGTCTCGGCGGAGCCTGTGACCACCAGGGCGGGGCGGTCAAAATGATTCAATGTATAGCGCTTCATTTCAGCTTCGGCATGGCAAAAGAAATAATAGGCCTTCAGGTAGCCGTCACCCTTGTGCCGTGAAAACATCCGGCGAATATCATCCATTTCATCCGGATTGAGGTCGATATACTGTTTGCTGAACCAGCGCCTGATCGCCAGTTCGACCGTCGCCATCGGGCCCTGGTCCCTGGTAATCCGATAGCGGTCCCTGACCGCCTCGCACTGCTCCTCGGTTCTTCGATAGACGCTATGCAAAAACACCGCATGGGTCAATCTGGAACCATGTAACGAGACCGCTGCCTGCGTGATCAAGGCGCCGAGCGAAAATCCGGCCAGCGCAAACCGGTCAATTCCGAGATAATCGGCCAGACCCATGAGTTGAGCGGCGAAATCCCGGGCAGTGCGTGGCCCTTCGGGATTGGCCGAACGGCCATGCCCGGACAGGTCATAAGTCAGTACCTCGTAGCTTTGCGACAAAAGCGGAATCCAGGATTGCCACATGTCCTGGTCCAACCCCACGCCATGTATCAGGACAACGACCGGTTTGCGCCTGTCCCGTCCGGTCAGTCTGTAGCAGGTTCCCTGGTGAAACTGTGCCCTGTCGCTCATAAGACCCGAATCTCCGGTCTATTCGGTAAGTATTTTAACCGCGCCATCACGATGACCGCCGAAATAAACACCATATCTGCCCCGTTCCGATTCTGCGATATATCGTTCAAGCATGGTCCGGACCGCCGCGGATTTGATCCGGTTCCAGGGAATTTCTTCGGGCGACCAGAAGTCACTCCCGCTCAAGCCCGTATTCGCCTTGGCGCGATAGTAAATGAACTGCTGTCCGGATCGTTCATGTTCGAAGACGGCGAACAATGAACTGATACTGATTTCGATATCCAGGTCGGACAGGGTTTTATGGAGCTTGGCCAGGGAGCCCGGTTCCCCCTTCTGTCCACTGGCCGGAACACGCAGCTCTCCGGTCTCGGTATCCTGAATCAACAGCAGTTTGCCGTCATGCTCGACGATTGCCCCGACAACCACATCGGCGCTGGCGGAAACCGCCCTGAAAGCGGACTGTTCCAGTCCCAGCCTGAGATAACCGCCCCGCACATAACCGAGGCCGATCCTGTCATTGTAATCATAGCTTGAAACCTCACCCAGAATGATGACATGGTCCCCCGCGTCAATGACCTGCTTCCGCCGGCATTCGAACCAGGCGCAGCATCCGTCCATCAGAGGGTAACCGGCTGAGCTTTCAGTCCAGTCGGTAATATCGAATTTATCCGGCCTTTTCGAGGCAAACAGCCCCGATGTCTCGATCTGTTCCTCGGACAGTATGTTGACGGCAAAACCCGGGGACCCGGTAAACACCTCAAAACTTTCGGCAGCCTTGTCCACGCATATCAGCAATATGGGCGGGTCCAGTGAAACAGAAGTGAAGGAATTGGCGGTAAATCCGCGGGGAATACCTCCTCTTTCCCGGGTCGTCACAACCGTTACCCCGGTCAGGAAGGCGCCAAAAGCATTCCTCAATTCTCTTAAGTCAGACTTTCCCAAAATCCGCAGCCATTTATTATGGTCATCGAATAGTCGGATCGGGGCGTAATTCGATTACAGGATTCACCTTGTCATATCCGGCGCTTAAGGGAATATTCTAACCGATTTACAAATAATTAAACATTTGTGCGGTCAGTGGACAGGCAACCGGAGTGAATGCAGCCGTATCCGGGGGAGCCAGATATGATATTCTACCGGGCCGCATAACGATTATTTATCCAGGGAAGCCGGGAAGCACATGAAAATTTCACCAACAGCCAGTCACGGGGCATACGCCCCGGAGATGGCGGACATGACGGAAGGCAAGCGCAAGGCGCGTGTCGTAATGGCGACAGACAGTGAATGGCAGATCATCGGTGAACGGGCGGAAAAGGCCCGAATGTCGACTTCAGGCTTCGTCGTTGAACGCGCCCTCGCAACCGCGGAAAGAGAGTCCGATGACAATCTGCCGGCGCCGCTCCGCCGCAGAGTGGCGCGGGATGTGCTGGTCCTGTCCCGCATTGAGGAGCTACGCTACCGGGAAACGGGTAAGACCGGGGCATGGGAAGAGATCGTCGCCGCAGCCGAAGCGGCCATCGAAACGGAAGAGACGGCCAGCCGTTGAGGCAGGAAGCGGCGCCGAACATCATCGGGAACCAGCGCGGACCAGGATACCCTTGCCGATCCAGGCAATCGGCAATACAGACCTGACCAGTCACAGATCCAGATCCAGTTCCAGACTCCGGGCCACGCCGCCGCGCTCGCGGATCAGGTCCTCCTGCCGCTCAGCCGTGTTCTCCTCCTCAAGTTCCACCAGGTCTTCGCGGTTGTCCGTCAGTACCACCGCATTACCCGGCCCCCGGCTGATTTCCAGCCAGAACCTGCGTTGACCACTCAACAGGCCGTGCCCTGAATCCAGCGCCGCGATCACATCGTCCTGCTCCAGCCCCTGTGCCGCATGTACGGCGGATGCGTACGCATGCTCGATATACCGGAGTTGCAGGTCGCCATGGTTAAACTCCAGCATCCTGCCATCATCCGCTCGCAGTTGCACGGTGCGGTGGCTGATTGAAAGGACTGCGGCCTGATCGAAGCGGGCCAGCCCCCGGTCATCGTCGTTGCGGGTCCAGCGAATCCGGTCCCCCGCCCGAATGCGAATCCGGGATGATTCACAAAGGTCGAGGCGGAGACGAACAGCGCCGCCCGCCGCGATACGGCGGGGAGCGCCATCGGGATGGTGGAGCCACACCCGGTCGTTGCCGATCTCAGTCACCGTGCAGGTGTCACCGGCGCGAATGCGGAATCGTGAAAGATCGTTATGAAAGACCACGACATCCCCCTCGCGCCAGTTGTGCGTGTCGTCCTTTTGAGCTTGCGTCAACCCGATCTCTGCCAGGGTTTCAATCTCAAGCTCGCGGCCATGCAGCGCGCCTTCCTCTTCGAGTCCCTCACGCACGGTTTCGTTGATCTGTTCGCGCAACTCGCTGGTTGACGCCAGAATCGCCGTATTCGCGCGCGCCGACGGAGTCAACTCCAGCCAGATGCGAGCCGCAGTCCCGCCGAGGCGGTCAGCCGCAACCGGGTACAGGTTCTCTGCCGGGTTTCCGGGTATCGGCTTGTGTGCGCTTCCGATTACATCCAGCGCGGTCGCTTGTAATCCCGGATTGCGCTGACGCCGGATATCGTCCATCAGCGCGACCTGCATCCCGGTGTCCCGAAGCTGCCTGAAGGGTTGCCCGGCGCCGACTGCCCGCAGTTGCCGCCTGTCTCCGACCAGCGCCAGCCGCCCGATGCCGAGGCGGTCGGCGATCCGGATCAGCCGCCGCGCCTGTTCCGTGGATGCCAGCGCCATGTCGTCAACCACCAGGATCGAACCGGAGAAGTCCTTGCGGAGTTCGTCCATTCGTTCCTCACCGGCCAGGTTGTCCACCACATCGCGGTGGCGCTCCAGAAATCCATGCAGTGTCCGGCATGCGATGCCGGTTTCACGCGCCAGTACCCGCATCGCGGCTGGCGAAGACGCGAGCCCGATGATCAAACGCCCTCGCGCCAGCGCCGCCACCTGGCGCAGCATGGCTGTCTTGCCGATTCCGGCGTAAACCTGTACTCCCACCACCCGGTCGCGACTGGCAAGAATGATTTTTACCGCGTCGCGCTGGCTTTCGGTCAGCCCGGTGTCAGCCGTTCGCGCCTCCACCGCCTCTCCCGGCAGCATTGACGCGGATGCGCCAATGCCCCCCATCATCGCTGCGACCACCTCCTTCTGCGCGCGTACTGTGCGGTCGGTCACGAACGAAGCCCCGATACCTCGCCGCATCCCCGCAATCAAGTGGCCGTCCACGCGCATCCGGTCAGTGGCGCCATCCATGTCCGTGATCGTATAACGACCGGCGGCATGACCGAGCGCCAGTGTGGTCAGGTCTCGTTGCGCGAACACCGGAGGCCGCTCTTCGAGCCGCTCCGCCGCCTGCCACGCGATCTCCAGCGGTGACTGCACAGGGAACGGATCCCGGGCGTTTTCCCGGTTGGTCTTGTCGACTCCCAGCTCCTCTGCGCGCTGCCGCCAACGGGCTGTCAGCGCTTCCCAGTGGGGTTCATTCTTGCGCAACCGGGTCGCCAGCGCCGCCTGCTGTGCCCGCCCGGCGTTATATTCCCAACCCCGCTCCGCGATATAATCCAGCATGTCCCGGCGCCGACTGGAAAAGGCCTCCAGCGCCACCCGGTCATGGCCCGCGATCTCGAATCCCGGAACGCGGCCAATCATGGACGGCGCCAGCGCAAACCCCAGTTGCCGCAACCGCCGGGCAAGCTCATTGCGATAGAATGCGCCGATCAGCTTCTGATTGCGCTGCAGGGCTCCGGTCTCGATGCTCCGCCATTTCCCGTTCGTGTCACAAACCATATTGGCAACCACACAGTGGGTATGGAGCTGCGGGTCGAGATTGCGGCTGGCGGCATGACGGAAGGTCGCCGCCACCATTGCTGGCGCGAATACCCGTTCCATCTTCCGCTCTGTACGATTCCAGACCCGGGTTTGCACTATACGCTCTTCCACGAAATCAAGTGTCGTACGCATGGCCGCGTCATGGGCGCTCCGCACCCGTTCATTACCCTGCACAAGGGCTTCCAGCGAGACCGATTTGGGCGCCGACAGGGTCAGGTCAACACCCGGACGGTGTTCGTGTTCACCGTCGCGAATACGCCCCAGCCGGATATCGGCCTGCGGCACGTATCCCTCCAGAACCGAACGGAACTGCACAGGATCGATAGGGCCGGAAAGGCCGAGTAGCACGGCGCCCTGTCCAACCCAGTAGCTCGCCTCACGGTGTTCCGGGTCGTTCTTCGAGTAATAGCCGTCCTTCTCGAAGTATTGAACCGTCGAGGAGGCGGATGTGATATTGCAGACCGATGCGACCATCGGCCGATTCTACACGCGATTCCGGGGGAAAGGGGCGGCGCGGCTGCATGCCCGGACAACCCGGATGTTGACGGCGCCGACCACAATCTCCTTGCAGTCCGGTCCGATCTGTGACATATATCCGCCAGGCGTTGCTGGACCCGGCGTTTACCCGGATTACCCGGAAGTGGATCTAACCAACAGGAATGGGCAGAAGATGGACCGAATTTTCTTCGAACCCTTGTTTCCACCCTCTCAAGCAGTTTACAGGAAACTCGAATGTCGAAGAAATGTCAGCGGGACAACCAGAAAAAGCCGCGCATGATCGACACATTGAACGAATGTGTCGACTGTAGTCATGGAGCCGATGGCGGGTGGTGAATGCCGCCCGCGCCTGGATCGCGCTTGAACATCCATCCTCGAACAGCAACCCTGCCTTTCCCGGCTGCACACTCGAACTGATCGGTTCGCCGACCCTGTTTTACGCAATCGCGGAATACGACTGGATACTCGTGGCCACACCGGATGGCCGGTTTGCGCGCGCCGGGCGGATCCTTCGCCTGCGGATCGATAGCGGCCAGACAACCATCTATTTTGATCGTCTGCTGACAGCAGGCAACCGGGCCGCAGTCGGAACCGCTGGCCTCACATTACCCGAGGAGGCAGTCAGCCGCTTGCAATGGGATGATTTTGCAAGAGCGGTGGAGACCCTCGCCGGCCAGACCGTGGATGATGCCCTCCTGATTGAAAACCACGCCTATGTCCGGGAACTGCTGCAACTGGCGGTAATGGACGATCTGCTGGGCCCGGCCAACGGGGCATTGGAGCAAATCATCGACACGAATGTGCGCGACCGGTATCTGGTCGGCAGACTGGCGCCCATGAAATCAGGCTTCGCGGTGGAAGGAACCTGGTCTGTCGAAACCGACGAGGAAGAACCCGGCAACCTTGATGTGCACAAGGGCCGACATGACCCGGGAGTGGAATTCGATAACGCGCCCGGTCGCGTCGATGCGGAAGTCGAAACGCCGGACGAAATCCGGACATCCGGCAACCAGTCTCTCGTCCCGTCCAGTTTCGGGATGACCATTTGCGTGGATGGCAAAGTCGATATCATTGAAGTCGAAGCGCGTTGGGGACGTTATCGCCGTGATTACGACCTCGAAATATACAAGACAAAAACGAATCCCGCCACGAAAGAGAAACAACCGGGCCACAGAGCCAGGGTATGGCAGCGCGTCCCCTGCGGAGGCGTTATCCATATCGATTTGCGCGCAGGACCGGTCCAGCATCGGACGCCGGACGCCGACAACCCGAAAATCCGCATCCAGGGCGCCGTGCGTGACCATAACGTCAACGGGGATCGCATGGTCACGTTATTTCTCGTCAACGCACAGAAAGAGCCGAACGAAAACAAGGATCTGGCCTGGGTATTCCAACCGGAACTGATTGTTCGCACACCGGCCGGCGCACCCCGGAAATCCGCATTCTGCCGCAGAGTGCCGGTTCACAGGAACCAGGACGATCCGGAGCATGACACACTCGAAATGATTTACCGCAGGCAAGTCGAGTTCGCGGTGGGTCACGGCGTTGCCGTGCATGCCCGAACCGCCCCCTGCGATCCCGAACGCGCCATCGAAGTGAGCGCCGTCGTAATGCCCCAGTACGAGGTTCCGGTAACCGAAACACCTGGATTTTGTGCTGGAGACCGTGCCGCGATGCGAAAGATGGCAGATCACGGATTTCTCGATATGGCGCGGCTCGCGGAAATGGACAGATCGGATCTGGTCAAGGCGCTCACTGTCCTGGCCGACGATTACAGGACATGGATCGAAGAACAGCGTGGCCGCATCGAAACAGACGCCGCTGGTTTCGAAAAACCTGCAAACGTGGCTCTGGAACGCTGTTTTGAAATTCATCGGCGCCTCGATAAAGGTATTGGCCTATTGGCGAATCAGGACGATGAGACAGCCCTCGAAGCATTCCGGTTCACCAACCGCGTGATGGCCAAACAGCGAATACACAGTATGTATTCACTTGCCCGGAGACGCCGGGAAAAGGTTGAAGTCAAGGACTTCGACGTGCCCGGCAACCGCTCTTGGCGCCCCTTCCAACTGGCCTTCGTCCTGCTCTGCCTGCCGTGCCTGGCCGATCCGGCGCATGCTGACCGGACCAGGCCGGTCGAAGCGCTCGCCGACTTGCTCTGGTTCCCTACAGGCGGCGGCAAGACCGAAGCCTATCTGGGAGTCGCCGCTTTCGCGATGGCAATCCGGCGCATGCAGGGTGTAGTCGGGGGATATGACGGCAGCCGTGGCCTGACCGTCATCATGCGCTATACGCTCCGCCTGTTGACATTGCAGCAGTTCCAGCGCGCGACGACACTGATCTGCGCCATGGAGGTGGTGCGGCGGGAAGCGCTCGCCTCCGGTGACGACGGCCTGGGCGCCGAACCCTTCACGGTCGGACTATGGGTCGGAAACAGGGTCACTCCGGGCACGACAGCCGAGATTCACTCGACAATCAGACGGCTGCGGGATTCAGGCAGGTTCGACACAAACCGGGTGTCGCCGGCGCAATTGACGAACTGCCCCTGGTGCGGCGCGGAAATACTGGACAGGCGCGATATCGATGTAGACAAGACCGCCCTGCGTACGAAAATCTATTGCGGTGACGGGAAAGGACGCTGTGCCTTCTCCAGAGGGCAGTCGGGCGACCAGGCCCGCCCCGGCCTGCCGATCCTGATCGTTGACGAAGAAATCTACCATCGTCCGCCAGCCTTGATGATCGCCACCGTTGACAAGTTCGCCATGATGGCCTGGCGCGGCGAAACCCGTACCCTGTTCGGACGCGCCGAAACGGAGTGTCCACGCCACGGCCTGCTCTGGCCGGAGGCGGATTGCAATGGCAATCACCCCGCACAGGGTGGCCTGCCGGCGACCGCGGCCAGAAACATCCGGCCAATCCGTCCGCCGGACCTGATCATTCAGGACGAATTCCACCTCATCAGCGGGCCGCTCGGCACCATGGTCGGCCTCTACGAAACCGCCGTCGACGAACTGTGCGCCTGGAACATCGGCAGCCAGACCGTAAAACCCAAGATCGTCGCTTCAACCGCGACCGTCCGCAAGGCGAAAGAGCAGGTTCGCAATGTCTTTATGCGGCAAGTCTCGATCTTCCCTCCGGGCGGACTGGATGTTGCCGACAATTTCTTCTCCGTGCAAAGACCGGTCAGCGGGAATCCGGGGCGCCGGTATGTCGGTGTCTGTTCACCCGGAAGCTCGCGCCCGGCGGTACTGATCCGGGTTTACACAGCATTTTTGACTGCCGCGCAGGCGCTGTTCGACTGTTTCGGCCAGATAGCCGACCCCTACCTGACGACGGTCGGCTACTTCAACTCACTGCGCGAACTGGGCGGCATGAAACGCCTTGCCGAAGACGACGTGCAGACACGCTGTTTCCGGATCAATAGGAGTCTGGTCGACCGCCCCGGCTTGTCCCAACGCAGTGTGCGCCAGATCCGGGAGCTGACTTCCCGCATTTCGAACCGGGACATCCCCAGACATCTCGACCAGCTGGAGGTGAAGTTCAAGTCGGATTTCAATGACGAGGAGGGGAAATTCGTTACACAGTGGGATGAAGGCGAAACCCGTTCCATTGATATCGTCCTGGCCACGAACATGCTTTCGGTCGGTGTCGATGTGAACCGTCTTGGCCTGATGGTCGTCAACGGGCAACCGAAAGGAACGGCAGAATACATACAGGCTACCAGTCGTGTCGGCAGATCCTTTCCCGGACTGGTCTGTACGGCGCTGACCTGGACACGACCGCGCGACCTGTCCCACTATGAAACCTTCGAGCATTACCACGCGACATTCTACAAGCATGTCGAAGCCCAGTCGGTAACCCCGTTCTCGCCCCGAGCCCTGGACCGCGGCCTGACCGGCGTCATGCTGAGCGCCCTCCGACTGAAAACTCCCCGGCTCAACCCCAATACCGGAGCGGGGAAACTTGACCGCGCCGACCTGAAGGAAGTCGTTCACGTCAGCGAAGTCATGGTCCGGCGCGCAGGGTCCGTTTCCGGACAGTCCGCCATCGAGGAACACACTGGCGCCGAAGTCAGGGAACGTATCGAAGAATGGGTCACGGAAGCGGGCCGGGGCGGCCGAACCCTGGCCTATCAGAAAAAGGGCAGGAGCAAGGACATGATGGCGCCGCTGCTGCACCGTCCCGGTATTAAACCCTGGACCAATTTCACGATCCCGGTCTCCATGCGCGAAGTCGAATCCGGGGTACGGCTGGTCATGAATTCAGCCAGATTCGACAATCCGGGTCCCGCCTGGACACAGCCGCCGGTGACCGGCGAAGAAGACAAGGACACATCGTGAACGACAAGGCCCCGGTCGGCGAAATCCGTTCGAGCCAGATTTTCTGGAGCTACGGTCCGGGAGCGCTGATTGACCTGCCCAACCTGTCCGTGGTCACGATGGGAATCGATCAATGGCAAAAGGACCATTGCATTCAAATCGAAGAAGCCCGCCTCTTGTCGGCAGTCCGGGAAGCGCTCGGCCACCAGGTCGAAAGCCTGCGTATGCCGCCCTCCAATCCAGGTGAAGGCATTCATCCATACAAAGAAGCTTGGGTCGGCATCCCGGTCAAACCGTTTCCACGCTGGCTGCGCTGTGTGAGATGCGGCCTGTTGTCCGAGTTCGATCTGGGCCTGTTCAAAATCAAGGCGAACCGTTTCCGCCCGGAGGAAACACGATTCGTTCACGGGGACTGTACGGGATCGGGCGGCAACCTGCCCGCCAGAGACGCCGATGCCGTTCCGGCGCGGTTCCTGTCCGCCTGCAGAAACGGCCACCTCGACGATTTCCCGTGGCGCTACTTCGTACACAGTGGATCGTCAGCCTGCACAGGTACGCTGCGGTTCTTTGAAAGCGGCGCATCCCTGCAAACTGAAAATCTGTGGATCAAATGCGACCAGTGCGGCACATCACGCAACATGGCCCGCGCTTTCGGCAAATCCGGCCGGGAGTACCTGCCGCGTTGCCGCGGACGCCACCCGCATCTCGACCGCTACGACGACGACTGCAGGGAACAGGCGCGCACCGTGCTGCTGGGCGCAACCAACAGCTGGTTCCCGATTACACTGTCCGCGCTGGCGATTCCTCTCTCCCGGGATCCGGTCCGCCAGCTGGTTCAGGACGGCTGGAATTATTTCCATGACACCGACTCGGAAGCCGAGGTCACCTTCGTGGTGAAAACCCTGAAAAAGACCGGGATGCTGCCGGGAATCGACAAATATCCCGTCACCGTGATTCGGGACGCGATCACAGCGGTACACGCCGACCAGCCCCAGGCGGATGTCACCGGAACAGACATCAAGGGCCCCGAATGGAAAGTGCTGACCGACCCCGACTCGCCCAGGAACGGGCCACATTTTCTGAGTAAGCCGGAAGCGGCGCCGAATGGGTTCGAGCGCCGGATTTCCGGCGTCCTTTTGCTCGAACGGCTGCGGGAAGTGAATGCGCTGCTCGGCTTCACCCGTGTCGAAGCGCCGGAAGATTCACGCAACCCGGACGAGCGCCCTCCGATGGCCGGACTCTGCAGGGGCGCGCCGACCTGGGTTCCCTCCGGCCAGGTACACGGTGAAGGGATTTTCATCCGTTTCGACGAAGAGGCGCTTCGGCAATGGGAACAGCGGGACAGCGTTCAGGCGAGAGAAGTAAAACTGGTCTCCGGGCACAGGAACTGGAGAAACTCGCGCAAACTGGACCCCGACGAAGACTATCCCGGCGCCCGTTACACACTGTTACATACGCTCGCGCATCTGCTGCTGCGGGAACTCGCTCTCGAATGCGGCTATAACGCCGCCAGCATTCGGGAACGTATCTATGCCGATGCCGAAGCGGAACAACCGCAGGCCGGTATTCTGGTCTATACCGCCGCCGCCGACTCCGATGGCACGCTTGGCGGGCTGGTTGAACTCGGCAAACCGGGAAATCTGGGCCGACTTCTCACACAAGCCCTGGCGCGCGCCAGAATTTGCTCGTCAGACCCGCTCTGTGCAGAGCACGAACCGGACAAGGACCGCTCGTTGCATGCCGCCTCCTGCCACGCCTGCTCTTTTGTGTCGGAAACTTCCTGTGAACGCGGCAACCGCTATCTGGATCGCGCCCTGGTTGTCCCTGTACTGGAAGTGGCCGATGCGGCGTTCTTCAGTTGATGACGGATGAGTCCGAACTCACCGTTTGGAGTATTGCGGACGCTTTCTGGCCTTGTGCAGGCCCACTTTCTTGCGCTCGACTTCCCGCGCGTCGCGGGTGACGAATCCGGCGTGGCGCAGGGAACTGCGAAGCTCTTCATCGTAAGTGATGAGCGCTCGGGTGATGCCGTGTCTGATCGCACCCGCCTGACCGCTGTTGCCGCCGCCGCTGACGTTCACCGTAACATCCACCTTGTCGAGCATTTCGACCAGTTCCAGAGGCTGGCGAACGATCATTCGCGAAGTTTCGCGCCCAAAGTAATCTTCCAGTGGAACCTTGTTGACTACAATGTTGCCGCTGCCGCGTTCCAGGTAAACCCGGGCTGTTGAAGATTTGCGGCGACCGGTTCCCCGCCAGGTTTCCTGAGTCTGTACCATATCGATGCGATCCCGTTTGATTGAGTTCCGTATCGAAGTCAGATTTCCAGAACCCGGGGCTGCTGGGCCTGATGCCGATGCCGCTCTCCCGCATAAACCTTGAGCTTTGAAAACATGGCCCGGCCAAGCTTGTTGCGCGGCAACATCCCCTTGACCGCGTTTTCGATTACGCGAACCGGATGATTTTCAACCATTTCACGAAACGAAGTCTCCTTGATTCCGCCCGGATAGCCTGTGTGACGATAATATTTCTTCGCGTTGGCCTTGTTGCCGGTCAGCGCAACCTTCTCTGCGTTCACCACAATAATATAATCCCCGGTATCGACATGCGGAGTATATTCGGCCTTGTGCTTGCCTCTCAGACGATGCGCAATTTCAGAAGCCAGCCTCCCCAGGACCCGGTTATCGGCATCCACCACGAACCAGTCGCGTTTTACGGTTTGAGGATTTGCTGAGAACGTTTTCATTTGCTTGAGACAAAATACAGGTAAAAAACGGAGCGCGGATGATACTGGATACAGAAGCGCGATACAAGTGTCCCGACGCTGTTTTCAGGCAAATTTTTCAAAAATACGCCCCTTGGGCTATACCAGCAGCTCGATCCAGTGTCTGACCGGGCCGGAGCTGACGCTGTTCAGATGAATCTGGCAACCGATGTTTGCCGTGCATACGATGTCAGGATCGTTCTTCTGCAACGCGGCAATTTTCCGGGTTTGCAGTTGTCTCGACAATCCCGGCTGCAACAGGGAATACGCGCCCGCCGAACCACAGCACAAATGAGCATCCTCCACTTCACAGATCCGGTATCCCGCGCGCTCCAGAATGGCTTCCACCCTGCCCTTGATCTGCTGGCCATGCTGAAGCGTACAGGGGGAATGAAAGGCCACCGTGGTTCTGGCTGCCCCGGTTGCCCCGATTGCCTTGACCCGGTTGGACGAATTCATTTCCTGTTCGACAACCTCCGAAAGATCAAGGGTTTTTGCGGATATGAACCGGGCCTTTTCATGGTATTGCGGATCTCCACGGAACAAATGATCGTACTCCTTGATGGTAACGGCGCATCCACTGGCAGTCACGATAAAACCCTCGACACCCCGCTCCAGCCAGGGCCACCAGGCATCAATCAGGCTGCGCGCGCGTTGCCTGGCCTTGCGCTCATCGGTGGTATGCAAATCCAGTGAACCGCAACACCCGGCGGCGCTGGCCTCGACCAATGAAATTCCCGAGCGGTCCAGTACCGTTGCGGCAGCGGCATTGGTACCAGGGGAGAGGATCGTCTGCACACAGCCGCCCAGAACCACCATTTTCCTGGAATGCACTGGCTTTGGCCATCGAATCCGATCCCCGCCCAATGGTTCAGCCGGATGTTCAGGCACCTTGTTTTTAAGCGCTGAAGGCAAAACCGGTCTGACCAGGCGTCCCACCGCAAGCAGAAATGAAAACAACCGTGGACGGAGGATGATCCCGGCCAGCCATTCCCTCGTTAATTTCTCCGAACGCTTTCTCGGCACACGCTGGTCGAAAAACAACCGGCCCACTTCCAGCAGATTGCCGTATTCGACACCCGACGGACAGGTGGTCTCACACGCCCGGCAGGTCAGACAACGGTCGAGATGAATCCTGGACGACTGGTTTACCGACTCCCCTTCCAGTAATTGCTTGATCAGATAGATTCTTCCCCTCGGGCCATCTCTCTCGTCCCCCAGCAACTGGTAGGTCGGACAGGTGGCGTTACAGAAACCGCAATGCACGCATTTGCGGAGAATTCCGTCCGCGGCCCTGCCTTCCGGAGTACTCGCAATTTCGCTTGTCAATGACGTTTGCATGGTTACAAATCCGCGTACATCCTGCCCGGATTCAGGATCCGGTCCGGGTCAAAGGCATCCTTCAGACGTTGATGGTATTTCATCCTCACCGAATCGACCGGACCGAATACCTCCCCGCTTCTGTCGGCATTCCTGAACCGGGTGACATGCCCCCGGCGCGAACGAACCTGTTGATCGAATTCACTGTGGTCCCCGGTACCGCAAACCCAGCGCACGGCGCCGCTCCAATCCATCAGTTGCGGCGTCTGCGGGCAAATCACTGGCGTTGCTGGCGCTACCGAACCGCGCACCAGCGGGATTCCTCCCTCAAAAAATTCATGGCTGTGCTCGCGGACGCTGTCCCAGAACACGGCACCCTGGTCATCCGCCTCTCCGCCAATCCACCTGAGCGCCGATTCAATCCCGGCGTCCGAACCAGACAGGCGCAACCGGGTCACCCCGTCAACCCAGCAGGCCGCTGAAACCGGCAACGGTTTGCGAGCCAGCGCATTCATGAATTCGAGAGACTCCGCCGCACGGTCGTGTTCCAGCCTGACCGTGGTTTCACGCAGCGGCAGCGGCAATATCTTGAGTGACGCCTCCAGAACGACGCCCAGACATCCCATGGCGCCGACCATCAGCCGGGAAACATCGAATCCGGCCACATTCTTGATGACCTGGCCGCCAAACCGGAGTATCTCACCCTTCCCGGTCAACACCTTGAGGCCCAGAACGAAATCGCTCACCGACCCGGCGTAAGGACGACGGGGGCCGGCCAGACCGGCGGCAATAGCGCCTCCCAGGGTCGCGGACGGCGCAAACAATGGAGGTTCGAAGCCGAGCATCTGATTGCGGTCGGCCAGAGCGGCCTGAATTTCCTGCAGGGAGGTGCCCGCCCGCGCCGTAATCACCAGTTCCGTTGGCTGATAATCCAGAATCCCGGCATGCCGCCGGATCGAAAACGGCTGCCCGGTTATTTCCCGGCCATAGAAATCCTTACTGCCGCCTCCGCGAATAGCCAACGGTGTGGATTCCCTGCGGGCGCGGACAACACGCTCCTGCAACTCTTCCTCAATGTTCCCCGCCATCAGAAACGATCCAGTTCAGGGAAAGGCAATTCTCCCGCATGAACATGCATGGCATTGTGCTCCGCGCATCGGGCCAGGGTAGGTATGGCCTTGCCGGGATTGAGTAATCCGGCGGGATCGAAACAGTCCCTCACACAGTGGAATTGACCGCGCTCCTGATCGTTGAACTGGATGCACATTTCACCGATTTTCTCTACGCCCACGCCATGCTCTCCGGTAATGGTGCCGCCCACTTCAATGCATAGCCGGAGAATCTCGCTGCCCAGTTTTTCGGTTTTCTCCAATTCACCGGGCTGATTGGCGTCATAAAGAATCAACGGATGCAGATTGCCGTCCCCGGCATGAAAGACATTGGCGACAGGCAGTTGATACTGCCCGGAGAGACGGTTTATTTCCGTCAGCACATGGCCTAGCGATTTGCGCGGAATCGTACCGTCAATACAGTAATAATCCGGTGAAATCCGGCCGACCGCCGGAAAGGCGGCCTTCCTGCCCGACCAGAACAGCGCTCTCTCACGCTCATCCCCGGCAACCCGGCTTTCCACGGCGCTGTTTTGATCGAATATTTGTTTCACCCGCTCGATCTGGTCATCCACTTCGGTCGATGTGCCATCCAGTTCACACAATAGTATGGCGCTGGCTTCAGTTGGATATCCGGCCCGGACAAAATCCTCGGCGGCGCGTATCGCCGGGTTGTCCATCATTTCAATACCCCCCGGAATGATGCCATTACCGATAATATCGGCCACGCTGTCGCCCGCGCTTTGCACCGAATCGAACACACCCATGACTACCTTCGCGGTATCCGGGATTGGCAACAGTTTCACCGTGACTTCGACCACGACCCCCAGCATCCCTTCGGATCCGATCATCAGTGAAAGCAGGTTGAAACCGGGAGAATCCAGGCCGGCGCCCCCGATCTCGACCAGTTCTCCTTCGATGGTCGCTATCTTCAAAGCGGTGATGTTGTGTACCGTCAATCCATATTTCAGGCAGTGTACCCCGCCCGCATTTTCGGCGACATTGCCGCCGATTGTGCACGCGATCTGGGATGAAGGGTCGGGTGCATAGTACAGCCCGTGTTTGCGGACCGCTTCGGAGATGGCCAGGTTACGCATCCCCGACTGGACTGTGGCGGTGCGGTTGTCCAGGTCCAGGTCCAGCATCTGGTTCATTTTCGCCAGACTCAGCACAATGCCGTCCCTGTGCGGCAAGGCGCCCCCTGACAGACTGGTTCCAGCACCCCGGCTGACGATCGGAATACCGTGTTCCCGGCAAATCGCCATGGCGCGCTGAACCTGTTCGATGCAATCGGGCAATACCACCAGCTTTGGAACCTGCCTGTACGCGCTCAACCCGTCACATTCATAAACCCGCAATTCGGCCGGGTTCGACACGATGGATTGCGTCGGCAGAACCCTCTCAAACAGCGCCCGGATTTCACTCGTGTTCATTGAAGTCGTAAGAATGTTTGCATCCCCCTGGTCCTTACAGGAGAGTCTACACCAGACGACGCCTGAATTGGCGGGTGATTCATATCCTGATACACTATGTGGCGCTATGGAAAACCAGCGACACTACAGCCGTCTCGATCATCTCCTGATCGGCGCCGCCCGCACACTGGACACGCTGTGTGTCAAAGCGCGTTCAAGCCGGGATTACCCGGCCACCGCGGCAGAAGACGACAGCATGAGCGCCCGCGAACGAACCCTGGCAGGCCGCTACATGAGAGTCAACCATGTGGGCGAAATCTGTGCCCAGGCGCTGTATCAAAGCCAGGCCTGCATGGCCCAAAACGAGACAACCCGGGAACGGATGCAACAGGCCGCTGCAGAAGAAACCGACCATCTGGCCTGGTGCGAGCAACGCCTCGATGAACTCGACAGCCGCAAAAGCGTCCTGAATCCGCTCTGGTACGGGGCTTCGTTTGCCATCGGAGCGGTAAGCGGAGCGGCGGGAGACAAATGGAACCTCGGTTTCGTCGCGGAAACCGAAAAACAGGTGGTGGCCCATCTGGACGATCACCTCGGCAGGCTGCCGGACAAGGATTTGAGAAGCCGGCAGATCGTGTCGCAGATGAGGACGGATGAAGCTGCCCATGCCGAGCAGGCCGTCAACGCCGGGGCCGCCGACCTGCCCCCCCCGATCAGGAAACTGATGGCACTGGCATCCCGAATCATGACCCGTACCGCTTACTGGATTTAACGCGAATTCAATATCGGGCGGGGCGTATCAAACCAGCAACAACAATGGTATCATCTGCAAATTGAGATTTACGTCGGTTGTGCTGTTGGGTTCGGAGGAAACACAGCAATTTGAGTGATAAAACCCGGATTTCAGGCAAGCCATGCCCGGCATTTTAATTCTTTCCTCTCCATCCGGCGGCGGAAAAACCAGTCTGACCAAAGCGCTGGTGGCGATGCGCGGCGATGCCGGTGTCACGGTATCCCATACCACCCGCAAGCGGCGTCCGGGAGAAGAAGACGGCGTTCATTATTATTTCGTCAGCCGGCAGACTTTCGAAAAAATGATAGAACAGGATGATTTTATTGAATATGCCATGGTCTTTGATCATTGTTACGGAACTTCGGTAAAGGCGGTGGAACACCAGATTGCAAACGGCAGGCATGCTATTCTGGACATCGACTGGCAGGGCGCCAGAACGGTCCGGGAAAAATTTCCCGGCGCTGTATCCGTATTCGTAATGCCGCCTTCCCTGGAGGCGCTTGAGCGGCGCTTGCTGGAGCGTGGACAGGACAGCCAGGAAGTGATTGCGAGAAGAATGGAAGATGCGGCGGACCAGATCGGCCACAAGGACGAATTTGACGTAATTATTGTGAATGACAATTTTGAAACGGCGCTGACGGAACTGGAGAATGTTCTCGATCGACTCGCCGACCTGAACACATCCGTGATGGTCGACGATACCCGGATCATGAGCCATTCGCGATCTTGAAGTAAACGATATTTGATTCAGGAGGTTTTACAATGGCGCGTGTTACAGTAACCGATTGTCTGGAACATGTAGACAATCGATTTGAACTTGTTTTGATCGCAACCAAAAGGACAAGGCAATTGACCCTGGGCGCCGAACCCCTGGTCGAGCCGGAAAACGACAAGCCGACGGTGATTGCCCTTCGGGAAATCGCGGAAGGCCTGGTTACCTCATCCATTCTGGACGAGGAGGCCACACTCCCTGGACTGGAATTCGATGATGACCGGGAAGTGATCGAGATGGATGACGAAGCAATGGAAGAAGCGATCCGTCAGGCCATACTTGGGCACACGGGTGGAGACGCAGATGGCGCTGGCTCAGAGGTGGAAGAAAAGTCTGAGTGATCTTCTGGCGAGGCAGAGTTCCACCACCTCCCCGGAAAATGACAACCTGTTCAATGATCTGAACGGGGTACTGGAAAGCTATCTTGACGAGCCTTCCGTTCACGAGATCTACCGGGCCACCATATATGGCGCCAAAGCCCATAAAGGACAAAAGAGAAAAAGCGGCGAAGACTATATTTATCATCCGATTGCGGTTGCGCGAATCCTGGGAGAAATGCGCATGGACAGCCGCACCATCATCGCCGCGATCCTGCACGATGTGGTCGAGGACACCGACATCACCCTGCGTCAATTATCGCAGGAATTCGGGGAGGACATCGCGATTCTGGTGGACGGGGTCAGCAAGGTCAGCCAACTGGAACTCGAATCCAGGGAACACGCCGAAGCCGCGTCCTTTCGCAAGATGTTTATGGCCATGGCCCAGGATATACGGGTCATTATCATCAAACTCGTCGACCGCCTGCATAACATGCACACTCTGGAATCACTGGACAATACCCGCAAACGCAGAATCGCGCGCCAAACCCTGGAGATTTACGCGCCAATGGCAAATCGCCTGGGAATGCGTGAACTGGCCCAGAAGCTTGAAGATCTGAGCCTGTTCAATCTGTACCCGAAGCGTTTCAATGCGATCGAGAAGAAAATCAGGCTTTCCAAACGCGGCAGAAAATCCGTAGTCAACGAGGTCTGTAAAAACATACAGAAAAAACTGGATATGAACGGCCTCTCTGCAGAAGTCTATGGCCGCGAAAAGAATATCTATAGTGTCTATCGCAAAATGCAGCAAAAAAGGCTGTCGCTCAAGGATGTTCAGGATATCCATGCGATTCGGGTCATCACAGAACGTCGGCCGCATTGTTATCAGGCATTGGGGGTCATTCATCAACTCTACAAACCGAGGCCCGAAAGCTTCAAGGACTATGTCGCCATTCCGAAGATCAATGGCTACCAGTCGCTGCATACGGTCGTTGTCGGACCGTTTGGGCAACCGGTGGAAATCCAGATACGAAGTCGGGCGATGCATCGGGCCGCAGAGAAAGGGGTGGCATCCCACTGGCTGTACAAGACGGAAACGACCGGAGAGCACGCGCCCCAGCAACTGGCGCAGCAGTGGCTGAGCAGTTTTCTTGAATCCCAATCCATGTCGAGCGATTCGGGAGAATATCTTGAACACCTCAAAGCCGACCTGTTTCCGGACAAGGTCTATGTGTTCACTCCGCAAGGGGATATCAAAAGGTTGCCGCGAGGTTCGACGGCGCTGGATTTCGCATACGCCGTACACTCTGACATCGGGGATCATTGTGTGGGGGCGCTGATCAACCAGACGATGGTGCCCCTGCATGAAATTCTCTCCAACGGGGACCGTGTCGAAGTCAAGACATCGCAGTCTTCCCGGCCGATTCCTTCGTGGCTCGACTATGCGGTCACCTCCCGGGCCAGGGCTTCGATTCGCCATTACCTGAACCAGCAGAAACAGAAGGAATCCCTGAAACTCGGCCGGAAACTGCTTCGCACCGCGCTGGTCAACCAGGGCTACCGCCGGTCCAGGATTCCGAGCGCCGACAAGATCAACCTGTTAAAGCATCTCAAACTCGACGATTGGGAGCAGCTTCTGGCGGACATCGGTTTTGGCAGGCGGCTGCCCGGACTGGTGGCGAAACAATTGATCGCGGAATCCGGGGCGCAGCATCACCCTGAACTGCCGGATCACAAGCGCTCCGCGTTGACCATACAGGGCACCGAACGGTTGTTGGTCACTTACGCCAATTGCTGCAATCCGGTTCCCGGCGACCATATCATCGGAACCACGACCAGCGGCAGGGGGCTGGTTGTCCACCGCTCCCGCTGCAAGAACAGTAAAATTATCTTTCGCCATCCGGACAACCTGTTTCATCTCAACTGGTCGGAAGACACCAGAGGCCAGTTCCAGGTGCAGATCAATGTGGAAGTGAAAGACACGCCCGGTGTCCTGGCCAGTGTCAGCAATATCATTGCCAAATTCAACTCCAACATCAATAATGTCACAGTGGATCAACGACGTCATAATACCTCATTCATGACATTCACTATCGAAGTTACGAACCGTAAACATCTGGCCAGTATCATGCGGAGGCTGCATAATGAATCCAGTGTCATCAAACTGGCGAGGGCCTGACCGGAAATGCCGCGCCACAAAATCATTTTTGTCTGCCTGGGCAATATCTGCAGGTCCCCCACCGCGGAAGGCGTACTCAGAAAACAGGTCTTTGAAAGAGAATTGGAAAACCTGTTTGAAATCGATTCCGCGGGAACGGGTGACTGGCATCTGGGACATCCTCCGGACAAACGGGCCATTGCAGCCGCCCAGGCCCGCGGAATTGACCTGACCCCCCTGCGCGCGCGGCAAATCACCGTCAACGACCTGCTCTATTACGACACCATCATTGCGATGGACAATCAGAATTTTTCCAGACTCAAATCCATGGCGCCGGTGGACCACCAGCACAAGATCCGGCTTCTTTTACAGTACGGAAATTCTGCGCAACAGGAAGTGCCCGACCCCTACTACGGAGGCGAACACGGATTCGACCTGGTACTGGACCTGATTGAAACGTCCTGCCGGGAATTGCTGGACCATCTGTTGTCTGGTCAACGATGACCGCTGGTATCGCTCTTGACATTGATATCGGCGGCCAGACACTGGTCGTGGTCGATGAAAACGGCTGTGTCTGCAAGGTCTATCCGGTCTCGACAGCCGCACGGGGCGCGGGACAACAAATGGACAGCCTGTGCACACCCACCGGGAAACACATTATCCGCGCGAAGATTGGAGCCGGACAGCCGCTGAACGCGGTTTTCAGGGGACGCAGACCGAGCGGTGAAATATACCGGACCGGCATGCGCGAAGCGGAACCCGGCCGGGACTGGATTCTGACCCGGATCCTCTGGTTAAGCGGATGCGAACCGGGCTTTAACCGACTCGGCAGTGTAGACAGCATGCGCCGATATATCTATCTCCATGGCGCCCCGGATGAGGTTGCAATGGGTATTCCGGGTTCGCGCGGCTGTATCCGGGTCCGCAACCATGACCTGCTTGAACTGTTTGACATGGTTTCAGTCGGGACCGTTGTCAATATTCATGCCTGATCGGGATGTGTCAGCCAGTCAATCTGCCTTTGGGTCCGATGATGGTGGATGTGGGCGGTCTTGAGCTTGTCCGCGAGGACATCGAATTACTGTCACGGCCTGCTGTGGGCGCCGTAATCCTGTTCAGTCGAAACTTCGAGTCCCGGACGCAGGTGAAAGCCCTGATCAATCAGATCAAATCCATTCGCAGCCCGGCTTTACTGATCGCGGTCGATCAGGAAGGGGGCAGGGTGCAGAGATTCAGAAAGGGATTTTCCAACCTGCCCGCCGCCCTCGATTTTGGCAGGATTTACGATCAGGACAGGGAAAAGGCGCTGGCGCTGAGTCTGGAAACGGGCAGGTTGATGGCCCGGGAGCTGGTTGAGGTCGGTGTCGATTTCAGTTTTGCGCCGGTGCTCGACCGCGCCAACAGCGATAGCCGCGTGATCGGGGACCGGGGTTTTCATCAGCGTCCGACAGTGATCGCGGAACTGGCCGGCGCTTTTGTCAGCGGCATGAATGCAGCGGGAATGGCGGCCACCGGCAAACACTTTCCCGGACACGGCGGAGTCGTTGAGGACTCCCACGCGGAGTTGCCGGTCGACAACCGGACCCTGCGGGAACTGGAGGACTGCGACCTGATACCCTGGCAAAACCTGGCTGGCAGACTGGGGGGGATCATGACCGCTCATGTGCATTTCCCGGACATCGACGATGAGTTACCGACTTATTCATCGTTCTGGATGCAATCGATACTGCGGCAACGTCTGGGATTCGGTGGCGCGATTTTCAGTGATGACCTGAGCATGAAGGGCGCCGGGGGCGCCGGAACACTTCTGCAACGGACACAACGCGCATTACAGGCCGGCTGTGACATGGCGCTGCTCTGCAATGACCGGGCGGGCGCAAATGAAGTCGCCCGGAAACTGGAAGCGCCGGAATCCGGGGCGCGGGACCCGGCCAAAATCAATCCCGTCGAAAGGATGCGCGCCTTCGCTACCGCCCCCTGAAAACCGTGTTCAACGACTGTCCCAGACTCGATCGGGAGGATTGGGGGACCTGCATCCCGACCTGGGGCTCATGTATGTTGAACCCGCAGAAGTTTGACATTTTCCAGTCAGGCAGTATACTGGCGGACATAGTGGGAGCGCATTCCAGGCAGTTCGCATATCCACTGTCGGATTGCAGTATGTACTTAATCCTTCGATAATTTTTCCATTTTACAAGAGGAGGCATACCATGCGACTTTTCGCGAAAATCCCGGCTTTCATCGTTGCAGCCACCCTGGGCATAACCACCGTCGCACAGGCGGAACCCCTGCGGCTCCTGACTTGGGGTTCGTACGCCCCGGAAGAGTTGATTCAGAAATTCGAAGCGGAGTATCCGGACATTGACGTAGAAGTCACTTATTCAAACAATGAAGAAATGATCGCCAAACTGCGAGCCACCGGCGGCGCCGGTTTCGATCTGGCGCAACCAAGCCATGACCGTATTCATGCCGCGCACCTGGAATACAACATTTACAAACCGCTGGACTTGTCCCGGATCGACACCGATGTCATGGAACCGGGCCTTCTGGATGGCGTGAAGGCGAATACCACGATCGACGGTGAAGTGTACGCGGTTCCACATCAGTGGGGAACTTCCGGGTTGATGGCGGACATTTCCAAAGCCCCTGATCTGAAAAGCTGGGCGGACCTGTGTGACCCAAAATATAAAGGTAAGACTTCCATGCGCCTGAAGCGGACCATTCTGCTCGGTACCGCATTCGCTATGGGCGAAGACCCGTTCGCGGCGTATACCGACCTGGACAAGTATCAGTCGATTCTCGATGCGGCTGTCGAGAAACTGATCGCCTGCAAGGACAATATCAAAGCTTACTGGGTAGGCGGTGACGACCTGTCGGCAATGATGCTGTCCGGCGAAATAGTCGCCTCTGAAACCTGGGACTCCACTGCCTACAGACTGTTCGGCCAGAATGAAAATATCGTCTTCGTTCCACCTGAAACCGGCGCCCTGGCATGGATTGACACTTTCGCCCTGCCGCGCAAGGGCGAAGCGGATGATGCCGCATACAAGTGGATCAACTTCGTATTGAGGCCGGAGAACGTCACCGTGATGTCTGCGAGTTCCGGAGCTATTGCAGCGGTGAAGGGTGGTCCCGACCTGTTGCCGCCCGACAAGAAAGCGGCGGTTAATGCCGCCTTCAGCCCGAAAGACATTGCCAACCTGCAGTTCTTCGCGAACATTCCTCCGGGCATCGAAGATATGGAAGGAAAGGCTCTTGAAAAAATCAAGGCTGCTACTGGCAACTAGAATCACTTGACTACCTGTCCGGGAGACGTTGTGCCCGATTGCATATTCGCACAACGGCTCTTCGGACAAATTCATCTTTCCCTGCCCGGTGGACGTGCGCCTTGACCTCTTCCACAGTCCACGACCTCGAATGCATTGATCTTTGCAAGAACTTCGGTTCCATCCGCGCAGTAAAGAATGTCTCGTTCGACATTCCACAAGGATCATTTTTCTCCATTCTCGGACCTTCCGGTTGCGGCAAGACGACCTTGATGAGAATGGTTGCCGGATTCGAGACCCCTGATTCCGGAGAGATCAGGATTCGTGGCAAATCCGTCATAAATACACCGGCGAACAAGCGTAACGTCAAGATGGTGTTCCAGCATCTCGCTCTTTTCCCGATGATGAATGTTTATGAAAACATCGCGTATGGCCTGAAATGCAACGGCGTACAGAAAACAGAGATAAAACACAGGGTAAAAGATGTTCTGGAACGGATCGCCCTGCCGGATGTTGCGGAGCGGGAAATTCACGAATTGTCCGGTGGACAGAAACAGCGGATCGCGATCGCCAGATGCATGGTTCTGGATCCGGACGTTCTGTTGCTCGACGAACCGCTTGGCGCGCTGGATCTGAAGTTGCGTGAAGCCATGAAGATTGAACTGAAACTGTTACAGCACCAGTTCAACACGACGTTCGTCTATATCACTCATGATCAGGGTGAGGCATTGGTGATGTCAGATCATGTAGCCATCATGAACCAGGGCGAGTTCGAGCAAGTAGGCACGCCTCAAGAGTTGTACCACGCCCCCGATACCGCCTTTGTGGCGGGATTTGTAGGGGAAAGCAATCGCTGGACGGGACAAGTGGTCAATTTTGACGGCGAGACCATAAAAGTCGATACGGATGGCGGGCTGAGCCTGATATGCAATGCGTCCGGATTGACGGCGAGACAAATCGGGCAATCGGTAAAAGTATTCGTGCGGCCTGAATTCATTCGCTCCGGGCGGGTTGAGGGAACATCGGTAAATTCGCGGAAGGCAAATGAAAATATTCACGAGGGCAAGGTGGACAGTCTTTTGTTCAACGGCGCCAACAGCCGGATCCTGGTTCGGGATCAGTCCAATCAACTGATTGAAGCCGACGTAACCCTGACCGGCGGAACCGACGACTTTCGTCCGGGTGAAGAAGTGAAGCTGATCTGGTCTTCGGCCCAGACAATGTGTTTCGCGGCGTAATTTGACTGAACTGTGCATCAGGATTTAAAACGACTCTCACTGTTCTTGTTGTTCCTTCCTTTCGGGTTGTGGATTATCCTGTTGATCGTAGTGCCGCATATCGGTATGGCTGTTCTGTCATTACGCGAAAAGGTGGCCCCCCGGGTATACGAGTATGGGCTGGGCAACTATATTGAGTTTATCAACGAGCCAATCTATTGGAACACGCTGTTGCGAACCGGCTCCATGTCGCTGCTTGTGACGGTTCTGGCGTTACTAATCGGTTTCCCGATCGCTTACTACATCGCCAAGGTCGCCGGGTACAGGACACGGGGCGCTCTGTTTCTGTTTTGCCTCATTCCTCTTTGGGTCAGCGACCTGATCAGGGCATTCGGGTGGATTCTGTTATTGCGGGAGACCGGAGTGATTTCCGGATTTTTGCAATGGTCCGGGATTATCGCTGAGCCGGTGGAATTTCTGTACAACGACGTCACCGTCATTATCGGTCTCGTCTACACGGTCATTTTATTCATGATCGTCCCGATCGCTTCGACTCTGGACGGCATGGATAACTCCATGATCGAAGCCGGCTACAATCTGGGCGGCAGCGGGCTCACTGTGTTGGGACGCATCATCGTTCCCTACGCCATGCCGGGCATCGCATCCGGGTGCATCGTCGTTTTCATGTTGACGGCGGGAAGCTACCTGACCCCCATCCTTTTGGGCGGCAAGAACTCAAGCTGGTTTACAGAGCAAATCTATGATCAGTTTATAACGCGGTACAACTGGGAGTCGGGAGCGGCATTCGGCTTTTTTCTGCTGGCGTTTACATCCGTCGTCGTCTGGTTGGGATTGAAGCTGACGGGTCAGACGCTAACCAACACGGTAGCGAGAAATTAGGACCGCCCATGCCTCGAGGCAACAACCCCGGCAGGTTTATCTGGTTATACCGGACCTATATCCTGGCTTTCCTGGTCTTTCTGGTCTCTCCTCTGGTGGCCGCAAGCATATTTGCATTCAATGATTCCCTGTTTCCGGCCCTTCCCTGGCAAGGATTCACCCTGAACTGGTTTTTCAACGATTCAGAACCGCAGTTGGGTGTGTTTCATGACCGTCGATTACTTCGGGGACTCCATTATTCATTCATTATCGCGCTGGCCGTTTCCATGTTGTCCGTATTCGTCGGCACTTGTAACGCATTCCTGTTTGAGCGTGGAAATTTCCCTGGAAAAAACTTTTTTTACATCATGATGATCCTGCCGCTAGTGATTCCGGGAGTCATTCTGGGAATATCCATCCTGGTTCTGGCGAGCGTCATCGCCAATGGCCTTGAGGACAACTACAACATCGAATTTGATTTTTTGCGTCCGGGGATCCTCCTCGTTGTCTTTGGCCAGTTTTCATTCATAACGACCATAACCACCCTTGTCATCGCGGCCAGACTGAAAAAATTCGATATTGCAATGGAGGAGGCCGCCCTGAATCTGGGCGCCAGTTGGAAGCGGGTATTGGCAACCGTCACCTTGCCGTTTCTTCGTCCGGCGATGATTGCGGCGGGAATTGTGGCCTTTCTTGTATCGTTCGAGAATTTCAACACGACCTTGTTCCTGGTCGGATCAGAAGCTCCACTGACGATCACAATGTATGACCGAATGGCCAAAGTAGGCTCCACTCCGGTGCTAAACGCCATGTCGTTCCTGCTGATCGTGGGCTCGGGAATGCTGGCGCTGCTTTCCGTAGTGGTCCAAAGGGACAAATCCCCAAAATGATCAATGAAAAACCTCATTCAGGAAGTCTGACCAGCCATCACCATCATGGCTGACATCGTCAAGAAGGAAATATTTGCCAATACCCAGTCCTTCCAAACGATTTTTCATCTCATCAGTCACAACCCCGACTATCCAGCCAGTGTAAAATTCGTTCTTTGACAATGTTCTCGGCATCCTGTCCGATCAGATTCGGATGTTTCAGGGTAAGCGCGAAGCATTTCAGGATGAGCAAAGACCTTTCTCGGACCAATATTTGATGATATGACATGGTCCCAGGCATCCATGCTGATCATTAAATCGTCCAATGGCAAAAAGGAAAGTTCGGACTTGAACTGCGCTATCCGTTTTTGCAACCTTATATCCGTTCTTTTCCTGATTCTTTCAGAAAGCACGAATGAGCGTTTCCTCGCATCATCCAGTTTGGTCATTATCTGCGCACCCATTTGTACATGCACTTCCTGATCTCTTTACGTCCGTACCGGCCCATCTGCTGGCTTGAATTCCCCTTTCCCCGCGCCAGCATCCAGATATGCTGGCACTCAAAACCGGATTGTTCCGCGAAATCAGACAAAATCAAGTCTACTGGCACCTCCTCGCCATGATATTGCACATTGTCATTTACCATGAATACGGCGCCTGCCGCAACGCGGAAAAATCATCCTGGGTATACCCAAGCCAGGCAAGTTCAAGGGCATAGGTTCGAGTGTAATCGTATCGGTTGACGTAAGGAGGAGACGTAATCACAGTATCAAAGGCACCATCAGGAAAATCACGCAGCGATTTCAGACAGGATCCTGTAGTGATATCGGGCATACCCGATCCATATATCAACTTAAGGGGCTCCATATCTTTAGATATTTCAGTCAGTCGTGCTTCTTGCAGCGCCTGATACAATGACGGCACGTAACCCTTGTTCATGTGCTTTGGCCAATTCCATCTCGGTTTCATCAGGGAACCCTTTCTTTATTGCACCCGGTTCTTTCCTTCCGACAGAAAGGCGCCAAAGTAACTTTTCTGAAATTAATCATAAAATAGCCAGTAATCGTATCCAACAACCGAATTTAACCGTAGTATTCAACCAGCCGGAACCGCCATAAGCCAATGAGTGCAGTCAATCTCCCTTTTGAGCAATCGGAATACGATGCCCGTATCGCCAAAACCCGCGCTGAAATGTCTGCGCGGGGGTTGGACGCCCTGATCGTCAGCGACCCGTCGAATATGCACTGGTTGACCGGTTATGACGGCTGGTCATTCTACGTTCATCAATGCGTGATTCTGCCGATGGAAGGCAATCCGGTCTGTTTCGTTCGCGCACAGGATGCCAACGGCGCAGTACGCACGGTCTGGATGCCCGATGAAGATGTTCACGGCTATGACGAAATACTGGTGCAGAACCCACCCCTCCATCCGATGCAGGAACTGGTGGAGATACTCAGGGAACGCGGTCTCGGCTCAGGCCGTCTGGGGGTCGAAATGGACAATTACTGGTATTCCGCGCGCGCCCACTCTGAACTGGCCGGCGGACTGCCCGCCGCCGTCCTGACGGACAGTACCGGCCTGGTTAACTGGCAGCGCGCGATCAAGAGTGAGAGGGAACTGGAATACATGAAAATCGCGGGCCGGATTGCGACCAGAATGCACGAACATATCATTGAGCGTGTGGAACCGGGATTGCGGAAAAACGAGATGGTCGCGGAGATTTTTCACACGGGTTGCATGGGGGTAGGCCAACACGGCGGAGACTATCCCGCGATTGTGCCGCTGCTGTCTTCCGGCGCGGACGCCTCAGCGCCGCATCTGACCTGGACCGATGAGCCTTTCAAGAGCGGGGAAGCTACGTTTTTCGAGATAGCGGGCTGCTACCGGCGCTATCATTGCCCGACCTCGCGCACCGTGTTCCTCGGCACGCCCCCGAAAAAGTTCCTGGACATGGAAAAGGCGGTGGTCGAAGGCATTGGTGCGGGACTGGAAATGGCTCGCCCCGGCAATCAATGCCAGCAGATTGCAGAAGCGTTTTGCAGTATTCTGGAAAAACGCACCGGCATCAAAAAAGACAGCCGGTGCGGATACCCGATCGGCATTTCCTATCCTCCGGACTGGGGTGAACGCACCATGAGCCTGCGGCCGGGAGATGAAACCGTCCTCGAATGTGGAATGACGTTTCATTTCATCCCTGCCGTCTGGCAGGAAGACTGGGGCATGGAGATTACCGAAAGTTTCGTCGTCACCGACCAGGGCGCTGAAACACTCGCCCATGTCCCCCGTAAAATGTTTGTGAAAAAGTAGTCAGCCGGATTCTCCGGGCGTGTTCATGCCCAGCGTGTGCGCGGTGGATTTGATTTTCGCCACCATGTTGACCAGGCCATTGGAACGGGTCGAGGACAGATGTTCCCGTAATCCGATCCGGTCAATGAAATAGAGTTCGACGCCGCTTACCTGCTCAACCGGCTGGTTGGACAGGACGCGAATCAACAGTGCGATAATTCCCTTGGTAATAATGGCGTCGCTGTCCGCGGTGAATCTGATCCTGCCCTGGTCCAGTTCGGCATGCAGCCAGACCCGGCTTTGACAACCCGGCACCAGATTGCCTTCGTGCCGGTATTGCTCGTCTATCAGCGGCAGGTTCCTGCCCAGATCGATAATGTATTCATATTTGTCCATCCACTGGTCAAAAATACCGAATTCCTCGATGATCTCGTCCTGTATCTGGTCGATAGTCGCCATATCCGTGTCCAGGGGCATAACATCCGGTTTACAACAGCATCGAGGCGGCCTTGCCGACTCCGGCAACCAGTTTATCGACATCGCCGCGATTGTTGTACATGGCAAAAGAAGCCCGCACGGTCCCCGTGATCCCGTAAAAATCCATCAGCGGCTGGGTGCAGTGATGCCCGGTTCGCACCGCGATACCCAATTGATCGAGGATCGTGCCGACATCGAATGGATGGGTGTCCGCGAGCAGGAAAGAAATTACGCTGGCCTTGTTTGCGGCCGTGCCGATGATGCGTAATCCGTCAATGTCAAGCAGCCGTTCGGTCGCATAATGCAGGATATCCTGTTCGTGGGCGGCGACTTCCGACTCTTCGAATTGCGAATAGTAGTCGATTGCCGAAGCCAGGCCGATACCGTCCGCGATATTTGGCGTACCGGCCTCAAACTTGTGAGGCAGGACATTGTAAGTGGTTTTTTCAAACGTCACGCGCTCGATCATGTCGCCCCCGCCCTGATAGGGCGGCATGTCATTGAGCAACGATTCCTTGCCGTACAAGATGCCGGTTCCGGTGGGACCGAAGACCTTGTGGCCAGAAAAAGCGTAAAAATCGACATTGAGCGCCTGGACATCGATATGCATGTGCGGCACGGCCTGGGCGCCGTCCAGCAATACCGGTACGCCGTGACCGTGGGCAAAGCGAATAATATCCCGTACCGGGTTGATCGTGCCCAGCGCGTTTGAAACATGAACGACCGAAACCAGGCGGGTGCGCGGGTTCAGCATCGACTGGAATTCCTCGATCAGCAATTCTCCACGCCGGTTGATCGGAATGACCCGGACCTTCGCCCCTTTCTGTTCGCAAATGATCTGCCACGGAACGATGTTGGAATGGTGCTCCATAGTAGAAACGATCACTTCGTCACCCGGCTGGAGGAATGCCCTGCCAAACGATGAAGCGACCAGATTGATGCTGTCGGTAGTGCCCTTGGTGAACAATACTTCGTGCCGGTTTTTCGCGTTGATGAAGGAGCGGACGGTTTCCCTGGCCTGTTCGTACGCTTCGGTCGCCTGCTGGCTTAAATGATGCACCCCGCGGTGAATATTGGAATGTTCCAACCGGTAATACCGATCCAGACGGTCAATCACCTGGTCCGGTTTTTGTGAGGAAGCCCCGCTATCCAGATAAACCAGGGGCTGGCCGTTCACTTCACGGCCGAGCACCGGAAAATCCTCTCGAATTTTCTCTACGTCAAACGGTCGGGGCGATTGCTGGTTGTCCACTTTGGCTGGCCTGTCCCATGCTGATTGTCGCTCAAGTATGCCAATCCGATTGTACTATGAAAGGTCTCCTGGCACGCAGAATATTCCGGCGGAAAACCCGGTTACACGGTCCTGGACAGTCCCGGCCCGTCCAGTACCAGACCGCCGTTGACATACAGAATCTGTCCGGTTTGGATTTGTTTATTGGTCCGCCCCGGCTGCAACCATTATACAATATCGAAAACACTGAATACTGGCAGGAGGATGTCATGATTGAAGGCAAGGTCGCAGTTGTAACAGGCGCATCCCGGGGCATCGGGCATGCGTGTGCCGCCCGGTTCGTTAAAGAGGGCGCCAGGGTCGTGCTGTCCGATATAGCGGACGAGGCCGGTCAGCAGGCGGCCCGGCAACTTCGCGAGCAGGGCGGAGATGCGGTGTATCGGCATTGCGATGTCAGCCGCAAATCCGATGTGGAAGCCCTGTTTGATTTCGCCATTGAACAGTATGGCCGGGTGGATACTGCGATTGCCAATGCCGGCATCGTGCACATGGCCGATATACTGGAACTGGAAGAGGCTGACTTCGACCGGGTCATCTCGATAAACCTGAAGGGTGTGTTCCTGACCGGCCAGGCCGCGGCCCGGCGAATGGTGGCGCAAACCCCGGACCGGGATGGTTCAAGGGGTACCATTATCAACATGTCCTCGTTGAACGCGGTGTTGGCGATTCCGGCCATCTCTCCTTACGTCATCGCCAAGGGCGGCGTCAATCAATGGACCAAATGCTTAGGGATACGGTTTGCCGACCAGGGTATCCGGGTCAACGGAATCGGTCCGGGCTCGATTGCCACGGAAATGTTCGATACCATATCGGAAAACCCTGAAAAATATCGCCAGATCATGTCCCGAACGCCGATGCTGCGCCCCGGAGAACCCGATGAAGTGGCCAAACTCGCGGTCTTTCTGGCCAGCGACTATTCCAGTTATATCACCGGCGAAACCATTTACGCCGATGGCGGAAGACAGGGACTCAACTATTTTGTCCCGGTCCCGGACTGATATCCAATGAATCGGGAATCCGGCCACATTGCCGCAATACGACAGGGAGTCCGTGATTTATGTCAAAATTTCGCCCCGGCCTATTGGCTGAAACTGGATCGCGAGCGGGGTTACCCCACTGAATTCGTTACCGCCCTGACGGACGCCGGATACCTGTCCGCGCTGATTCCCGAGGAGTTTGGCGGGGCCGGTCTGGGACTTGAAGAAGCCTGTGTCATTCTCGAGGAAATCAGCTTCTCGGGAGGTCATCCCGGCGCCTGCCATGCACAAATGTATGTGATGGGCTCGGTCCTCCGTCACGGGTCAGAAACGCAAAAAGCAAAATACCTGCCAGCGATTGCGGACGGCTCTCTTCGATTGCAGAGCTTTGGCGTAACCGAACCGGATACGGGCACGGACACGACCAACCTGAAAACGACTGCAACCAGAAAAGGAGACCGATATGTCGTGAACGGACAGAAAGTCTGGATCAGCCGGGTCCAGCATTCCGACCTGATGTTATTACTCGCCCGCACTACGCCAGTCGACCGGGTCAAGCGCAAAACCGATGGTCTTTCGACTTTCATCGTAGACATCAACCAGGCGATGGAACAGGGCCTGACGGTTAAACCGATTGATTCGATGATCAATCACCATAGTTGTGAATTGTTCTTCGACAACCTTGAGGTGCCGGTGGAAAACCTGCTGGGGCAGGAGAACAATGGTTTCCGCATCATCCTCGACAGTATGAATGCGGAACGCATCCTGATCGCGGCGGAGTGTATTGGCGATGGCCGTTTTTTCATTGACAAGGCGGTCAACTATGCCAATGACCGCAAGGTGTTCAACCGGCCGATCGGACAGAATCAGGGAGTGCAGTTCCCGATAGCGCGCTGCAGCATTGATGTGGAAGCTGCCGCCCTGATGGTGCAAAAGGGCGCCCGGCTTTTTGACCGGCAGGAAAAATGTGGAGCGGAGGCCAACATGGCCAAGCTTCTGGCTTCCGAAGCGAGCTGGAAGGCGGCGGATGTATGTATGGAAGTGCATGGTGGATTCGCATTCGCCAGGGAATACCATATCGAGAGGAAATTCAGGGAGACCCGTCTTTATCGAACGGCGCCTGTATCCTCCAACTTTATCCTCGGCTTCGTGGCGGAACATGTCCTCGGGCTTCCGCGCAGTTACTGATGCTCCCCCTGCAGGACATTCTGGTGGTTTCCATCGAACAGGCGGTAGCGGCGCCGGTTTGTACCGCGAGATTATCCGAAGCGGGAGCGAGGGTGATAAAAATCGAACGGGAAACAGGGGATTTCGCGCGCGGTTACGATAACGTGGCGGGCGGCGACAGCTCCTATTTTATCTGGGCCAATCTGGGCAAGGAGTCCCTGACCCTGGATTTCAAGAATCGCGAAGACCAGAAGTTGCTGTATAAAATTCTCGACCGGGCCGATGTCTTCGTACAGAATCTGGCGCCCGGCTCCTTGCAACGGGCCGGTTTCGGCAGTGAAGCGCTGCGTGGCCGTTACCCTCACCTGATTACCTGTGACATCACCGGATACGGAAACAACCCGGAAGTACAGGACATGAAAGCGTATGATCTTCTGGTTCAGGCCGAAAGCGGGTTGGTCAGTATCAGTGGCGGTGAAAATGAACTCGGACGGGTGGGTGTGTCGATTTGTGACATCAACGCGGGAATGAATGCCCATGCCGGTATTCTCGAAGCCCTGCTCCGGAAGATGAAAACCGGCAAGGGTTCGGGTATCGAGGTTTCATTGTTCGGCACAGCGGCAGACTGGATGACGGTTCCGCTTCTACACTATGATTATGGCGGCAAGGCCCCTGCCCGCGCAGGACTGAACCACCCCTCGATCGCGCCTTATGGCGGTTATCGGACGGCTGATGGACAAACTGTGATTATCGCGATCCAGAACCAGCGGGAATGGATCGGATTCTGCAACCGGATACTGGGACGGGCAGAACTGGCGGACGACCCGCGTTTCATGGATAATAACCATCGTGTGGTTCACCGCGGCGAGATGGACAGGATCATTCTTTCGATAACTGAAGCGCTGACACGAGACGAACTGGTCGAAAAACTGGCGGGCGCGGATATCGCGTATGGCGTGGTGAACGACATTGCCGGCCTGTCTGCCCATCCTGCATTGACCAAGCGATCCGGCCTCTCCAGTCAGGGCGAAGTCATCCACTTCCCGGCCCGGCCGATTCATCATGAATACAGCATGTCCAATCAACCGGATCCGGAAAAACGGCAGGCGCCGCGTATCGGGCAACACAACCAGGCCATTCGCAGGGAGTTTGCCTGAGCCATGGCGACCGAATCACCGATGCTGACACTGGACCAGGAAGTTCTCGATCAATGGCTTGGCCGATGCAAGGAAACCCGGGATCGTATCGACGCCCGACCCGCGAATTTCCTGAAAGAAACCCTGAATCAGGACAGGCGGGACTTTCTGGAAGGCGACATCCTCCCGCCAGGCTGGCACTGGATGTACTTCCTGGAAACGCAGCGACTCGATCAACTCGGCGAAGACGGTCACGCTTCACTCAGCGGTTTCATGCCGCCAGTGGCGCTGCCGCAAAGGATGTGGGCCGGTTCGCGGCTGAAATTCCACAACCCTCTGGTGATCGGCGAAGAAATCGTCAAGACTTCCACGATTGACCGCATCACCAGAAAGTACGGCGCCTCGGGTGAACTGGTTTTTGTCACCATACTGCACCGGTTTTTTTCAGGATCGACCTTGAAGCTCGAGGAAGGGCAGAATATTGTCTATCGCGGAAACGCGCCACCGGGAGCCCCGGCCAAGCCTCCAATTCCCGCAGCCCGGGATGCCGACCACTCTGTAACTATCCACCCCAACAGCGTCCTGCTGTTCCGTTATTCAGCGCTCACCTTCAACAGCCATCGAATTCATTATGACCTGGATTATTGCCGCCGGGTCGAGAATTTCCCCAATCTGGTGGTACACGGGCCACTGGTCGTCACGTTAATGCTGAAAGAGGCGCAGACCCGCGACAGATACAGGATCGAACGACATCTGGATGAATTCAATTTCAAGGCGCTCAGTCCACTGTTCAGTGACCAGGATTTCTCCATTCACCTGAAGGAACACGAAAACCACTGCGAAATCTGGGCCGCCAACCCGAACGGAGACCTGGCGATGAACGCGACCCTGACCCTGGTCTGACGGCGTCCGGCTACTGAATGACAGCGATTACCATGCGCATCCTTATCCTTCCAGGGACCGGCACAGCGACATGAAATTGTCGTAAAGCTGTCTGGCGTTGCGGGCAAAGGAATCCATGCTGGCGTCGCTGTGTGCCCGGATATCCTCCAGGCCGGTCGGCCCCAGGGAATTTTCCAGCGCCTGCCGGTAAGCCGGAATTGCACCCCAGTTGCTGACCGTGTCCTGCTCGATCTCGACATGATATTGCATGGACCAGGCACGGTCACCGACCCGCATCGCCTGCACACGGCATAAACCGGAAGAAGCCAGGACGGTGGTGTTTTCCGGCGGCTGGGCAACGCAGACCGAATGCCATTGCAGGCATTTCTGGGTGACCGGCATATTCGCGAAAATCGGATCTGATGCCCCCTCTTCGGTCAATTCCACCTCCATTACGCCGATCTCGGGCGGGTTTTGCGGCCCGCAGGTACCGCCGAGTGCATCCGCCAGAAGCTGATGACCGAGACACAAGCCCAGGAAAGGCCTGTTCAGTTCGTTTACCCATTTACGAATGGCCCGTTTCTCGGCGATCATCCAGGGATGCTGATCGACATCCCATACATCCATCGGGCCACCCATCACCCACAACGCATCGTAACGCTCCAGCTCGGGAATCGGGTCGCCCGCGTCCAGTTCCACGGCATGCCACTCAATCCCGTCCTGTTTTAGAAAATCCCTTAAAATGCCCGGATGTTCACAGTCTATATGCTGAAAAACCAGGAGATTCATGGGTTGACCCGGCTGATGGGCTATGCGGCGGCGATTTCTTCCAGCTTTTTCGCCCGGATCACCTGGCCGTTCAGTCCAGCCTCTTTGGCGGTGCCACCGTAAGCTACTGTCATCAACTGGCTGTAATAAACCACCGGCATTTTGAATTTCGTGTGGTAGGTCTTGTTGATCTGTTCCTGGTAAACCTCGACGTTCATCTGGCAGACCGGGCAGGGGGTGACGATCATATCGGCATCGTGATCATAAGCCGATTCAACGATTTCCTTTATCTGGGCCTGACTTTTCTCAGGCTCGGAGAAGGCCAGAGCGCCCCCGCAGCAGGTGACTTTCTGTTCATATTTGTCGGCGGCTTCGGCGCCCATGATCTCGACCATTTTATCGAGGTATTTGGGATTCTCGAATGACTCGCCGTCAATACCGAACGGACGGTTGGTCTGGCAACCGACATAGCCTGCGATTTTCAATCCTTCCAGCGGCTTTTCTACAGGCGCTTCAAGCTCATCGTAACCGAAATCCTCGATCAGCACTTCGACCATATGACGAACCCCCTTGGCGGTGTCTTTGGTGATGTCCACCTTGAGGCCGGCGTCGGCCAGAATGTTCCGGGTATCTGCCAGCAGTTGTTCCGACTTTGACAATCTTTCCACCGATTCCTTGGCGCCGAGCCAGCAGGCGGCACAGGTGGCGACGATATCCTGACCGGTATTGTGTTGCTGGGACAGGGCGATGTTTCTCGCATTCATCACATGACGGGGCAACTCGCCGCCTTCGCCATAGCCAACCGACGCGCCGCAGCAATTCCAGTCGGGAATCTCGTTCAGCTTGATGTCCAGGGTCTTGCACATGGACTCCACAGATACCATGTAATTGGAGGCGGACGCGTTGCGTTCTGACGAGCAACCCGGATAAAACGAATATTCTTTTCTAGCCATTTGAACCAAACCTCTCTTAATTGAATCCCTTTCGTTTATCCTCGATCTCGTAAGCCTTTTTGAGCATCTGCTGAAGCTGGGATTTTTGCTTGATCCCGCCGGACCTGAAAAATCCGAAAGGATTGAAGCGACGGGTCAACAGCATTCCGAGACCCACGTTTCGCATCGCGAAGGCGTTCCTGATTCCCTGGACAAAACCATTCATGAAATACAGCTTGAGGGACAATCGGGTTTCATTGACCCGGCCGGTGACGCTGATGTTGTCCCAGAAAATCTTGGCGAACCGTTTTGTCGGGTTCATTTTGGGCGCGAGGCCGAGTCGATTGGCATAGTTCGCCAGACCATGCATGATATGGGTGATCGGAAGACCTCGCGGGCAACGCACAATGCAGTTGTAGCAGGAAGTGCACATCCACATCGACTCACTGCCGAGCACCTCTTCCCGCTGCCCCGCCCGGATCATCATGAACAATTCCTGCGGCGGGTGGTCCCAGGCGTTGCCCAGCGGGCAGGAACCGGAACAGACTCCGCACTGCATGCACATTTTCACCCAGTCCCCTTCCTCGACATTGGCCTCGACTTCCCTGAGGAAACTGTTTCGATATTTCTCGATCATCGCCGCATTGGCATCGGATGGCGCTGTAGCGGGATGCATGATTAAAAGCCCTTGAATGGATTCATACCGATTTCGTCGATGCGCGCCGCGTATTCATTGATCAGCCGGGGTACACGGTCAATGTCGGTAATTTCCACTTCATACGCCTGCACCCGCTCCGGTTCAAGCTGCAACTGGCTCAGGGTATCATCGACCTTGCTCATACGCTCGTGGGCCAGTCTTGAGCCGTCAACGAAATGACACTGATAGTCCTCGCCTTTCTTGCAACCCATCAACATGATGCCATCGAATCCCGAATTCAGCGCATCGGTTATCCAGATCAGATTGACCGATCCCAGGCAACGGATCGGTACGATACGTACAAACGCGTTGTATTCAATCCGGTTGTGGCCCGCCATGTCCAATGCCGGATAGGCGTCATTCTCACATGCCAGAATCAGAATTCGCGGTTTCTCATCAAACTCATCGGGCATGTCGATGCTTTTGATCTGCTGGCCCACGGTATCGACCGAATAGTTTTCAAAGGAAATGACCCGAACCGGGCAGGCGCCCATACAGGTACCGCATCGCCGGCAGCGGGATTCATTGAAAACGGGGTAACCGGCCTGATCTTCATCAATGGCGCCAAATGGGCACTCAACGGTACAACGCTTGCATTGTGTGCAACCTTCGCGCCGAAAGGAAGGGTAGGACAAATCCCCGGACCTTGGATGGGCCGCGCGGCCCATTGCAGCCCCTTCCACCGCCTGTATGGCTTTCATCGCGGCTCCGGTGGCGTCTTCAACGGACTGCACGATGTCCATGGGCCGGCGCACCGGGCCACAGCTGTAAATTCCGGTTCGGCGGGTTTCATAAGGGAAGCAGATAAAATGCGAATCGCTGAAACCATGTTTCAGATGGGGCATGTCCGGCCCCTGCCGATAGTCGAGATTCAGGATTGAATCGACATTCACCCTGACCTGGCCTCCGTTGGTCCCGGAGTCAGCGGGGGCATTGATGTCGATCCCGGAATTCGGCACTTGTCCGGTTGCCAGAACCACCAGGTCGGACTGGAGCGTCACCTCCTGATCCAGAATATGGTCCTGCAAAACCACATCGAGCTGTCCCGGACCGGATTGAACTGCCGCCTCGCTCACCGAATGGACCGTACCGTTGGTGAAGACCACGCCTTTCAGTTGCGCCGAACGGTAGAAATCCTCGCCATTGCCGGGCGTTCGCAGGTCGCTGTAGATCACATGGGTTTCGACATCGGGATTCCGGTCCTTGAAATACATCGCCTGCTTGATGCTGACATTGCAGCAATAACCGGAACAATACGGCAGGTGGCCCGGTTTTTCCGAGCGTTGACCGGCGCATTGTACGAACACCACGCTCTCAACCGGCCTGCCATCGGAAGGCCGCGTGATCGCCTGACCATCCGCCGCGCGGGCCAGTTCCTCAAGTCCGGTTTGATCCACTACGTCGGCAGTCTGGCCATAACTGAATTCGGGCAATTGTCTGGCGTCATAGCGGGTGAAACCGCTGGCCTGTACGATGGCGCCGACATTTTCAGTACTGGTCGCCCCGCTTTCCGTCGAAATATCGACGCTGAACTGTCCCGGCGAACCGCTGGTCCGGGTCACTGTGGCATTCAGGAATACCGTGATGTTGACCTCGGTTTCGACCTGGCTGATCCATTCGCCGAGAGGGTTGACCTGTGGATCCGCATACGGTTCCCTGGCCGGCAAGACCCGATGGAAGTCCTTCACCCACCCTCCCAGAGTGGCCTTTTTCTCGACCAGCAACACCTCGTAATCGGCTTTGGCCGCCTCAAGCGCAACGGTGATGCCGCTGATGCCGCCGCCGACAACCAGTATCCGCTTGTTCACGCCGCGCGCGGGATTGGAAGCGGGCTGCTTCATGAATTTGGCCTCGGTACAGGCCATGCGCACATAGTCGTCCGCCATATCCTGGGTCAAATCCCTGGCTTCCGGGGTATCCGGTTGACTCCAGATCACCCCTTCACGCAGGTTCGCCCTGGCAACGGCTACGTCCTCCATGTTGAAGGCTTCGGTTTTCGCTCTCCGGGAGCAGGCCCCCAACACGACATGGGTCACGCCCTGGTCTTCGATATCCCGGCGAATCAGGGACAGGCCGTCGTCACCGCACAGGTAATCATGGCATCTGGAAATGTCGGCGCCACCCTGCGCCCCGGCAATATCCACCAACCGGTCGATATCCAGTCGCTCTCCCAAGCCACAGCCTTTGCAAATATACGCCGCTGTTTTCATCCCGTTCGACATTTCCGGTTACGCGGACACGGTATTGACCACCTGGATTGCGCGCAGCGCCGCCGCGGTCGCGCTCTGCACAGAGCGGTTCACGTCAAGGGGATTGGTTGCGCAGCCGGCGCCAAAAACACCTCCATTGGCGGGATCCAGCTCGATGAAGCCGCTGGTATCGATGCTCAGGCCATGCCCGGTGTCGATCACCGACCTGAAATCCAGGTTCGGCTCCATTCCGACTGCCAGCACCACCAGGTCATGCGGGTTTTCATATCGTTTATAGCCGTGGGTATCGACGCCTTTCAAAACCGGCCTGCCGGTTTCCGGGTCCCTGGCGATACTGGCGACCTTGGATTTGACAAAACGCACTTTTTCATCCGCCCGCACTTTCTTCTCGAAATCCTCAAACCGGTCGATAGTGCGAATGTCGATATAGTAAATCGTCGCCCTGGCGCTGTCATCGTCACCAAACTGTTCGCCAATATAGGTGCTTTGCTTCAATGAAGCCATGCAACAGATCCTCGAACAATGCGACAAGTGGTTTCGATCACGCGAACCGGCGCATTGAATGAAGGCAATGTCCTTCGCCGGCTCTCCGTTGGAAAGTCTGACCAGCTTGCCGCCAGTCGGGCCATAAGGGTCCATCATCCGTTCGAGTTCGACACTGGTAATGACATCTTCGTACTGCTCATAGCCGTAGGGTTCTATACGGGCGGCGTCATAAGGGCGCCAGCCAGTCGCAAATACGACAGCGCCGCATGTAAGGTTAATCGTCTGCTCCCGCATTTCCAGGTCAATCGCATCCACCGGGCAGGCGGCCCTGGCCTTCTCTCCCTGTTCATTGCCGACAATGGACGGATCAAGCACATAGCGCTGGGGGTAAGCCATGTTGTGGGGCAGGTAAGCCGCCTTGATTTTGTTGAGTCCGTAATTGTGGGGATCGTCGATTTCGGCATCCACCACTTTTGCGCAACTGCCGCAAGCCGTGCAGTTTTCCTTCACATAGCGCGGACGAATCCGGATGGTTGCGGTATAGTCTCCCGCACGGCCGCTCAGGGTTTCCACTTCGGCCATGGTCAGAATCCGCAGGCGCCGGTTCGCCTTGATCCTTCGGAAATTGATTTCCTGCCCGCAGCTCGGACGGCAGAGCTTGGGGAAGTACTTGTAGAGTTGGGAAACCCGTCCGCCCAGCGCCGGATTTTTTTCGACAAGAATGACATCCTTGCCGCATTCAGCGGCTTCAAGAGCAGTCGTGATGCCGCTGATGCCACCGCCGACAACCAGAATGGTCTCATTTGTGGCAATGATATCGTTCATACTGTGATTGATTCGCCTGGCCCGGAGCTTGTGGATACAACCTCTTACTATACGGGTTTCTCATACAATAGACCAGTCTGCGGCTGGACTTGTTCCCACAAGTATTTCCAATATAGCAATAGAGAATGTGTATTTCCCCGGCCAGGCAATCTTATCGTATTGATCACGATCATCCTCATCCATGCCGAACCGGATATCTATTCAGTCGCAGTCGCCTGGTTTCGTTTCTGGCGTTCGTAAAGGATTGTTCGGTCCGCCGCTATGAATCTGAACGTCATTGTGTCCGGCTCCACTTCGATCTCCAGAAACCCGTACTCACTCGCTCCGAAATGGTGCTCCGGATTTTCCTTGAATGAGGACAATGTCGCTCCACCTCCCCCTGAAATGAACTGGTCCGCCTGGCAGTTATCGATATCCAGATGTTCCAGATGATGGGCATGGCCGGAAAGGAATGTGTCCACATGATCGCAAATGGCGCGGCTGACAAATATTCCACCCAGGCCCCCGCCCCGGTGTCTGCCACCGCCCTTACTCTGCGAAGCGAGAGGATGGTGGCCGTAAGCGATGGACCAGGGAGTCGAACGGTCTCCCAGGGCGGGGAGCGCGGTATGTATGAATATTGGACTGACCGTGTCGATTACATACAACGCCAGAAGGTCCTCAAACAGTACCTGGTAATGTCGGTGCGGAAACCACCAGCGAGGATTGATCGTGTCCGCTTCTTTCCAGATCCACGGATCGCCGTCATAGTCATGGTTACCGAGGGCCGAAAAGATTGGAAGAGCCTGCAGGCACTCGCTGCCATACATGTCGAAAACATACTCATCCCAACGCGGGTCTTCCAGCGTTTTTGTACCATTCGGGTAGATCAGGTCACCCAGAAAAAGCAGGGCGTCGGGTTTTTGTTGTTTGCATCTTTCCTCCATCGCATCGGCAACATCGCTCTGCGCCACCCCGCCATAGCCGGAGTCCCCCAGGGCGAACAATACCACTCGCTGGTCATGAGCCACGACCTTGACCGGGGGAGTATCGACAAACTCCGGATATTTCGACAGTTTTCCGTATATTTTGATGGCCGCGACCACCACGATGACCATAGTCAGGGCAATCAGCGCGACCAGGACTCTTGTCAACAACCTCATCCGCATATCCGGCGCTCCCGGGTTTGGTTTTCATATCACCGGATTGTAACCGTTCGATAAACAGGCGGGAACCTGATACACTTGCCTGCACTGCCAGATTCCTGCAATCATGGCCGAAAACACGCCAGGGCGCCCCACTGAAGGAACTCCCGCAATCAACAACCATCCCCTGTGAACGATGACTGCTGACCTCGATCTCAAGGAATACCGGATCCCGGACGAGCCATTCTACTCTCCCCAGAGAAACGAGGTGGAGTTGTTTGAAGCCGCCTGCAAAAACGGGATCCCGGTACTGCTGAAAGGCCCGACAGGATGCGGAAAGACCCGATTCATGGAGCACATGGCATGGAAATTAAAGCGCCCCCTGATTACCGTTTCCTGTCATGACGACCTGACCGCTTCGGACCTGGTGGGCCGATACCTGATCATAGGCGGCGAGACGCGATGGTCGGACGGCCCCCTTACGCGGGCAGTACGCGGCGGCGGCATCTGCTATCTCGATGAAATCGTCGAAGCGCGCAAGGACACCACCGTCGTCATCCATCCGTTGGCGGATGACCGCAGGGTTTTGCCGATCGAGAAAACCGGCGAGTTGCTGGCCGCCTCCGACCGGTTTTGTCTGTCGATATCGTACAACCCCGGCTACCAGAGCGTACTCAAGGACCTGAAACAAAGCACCCGGCAACGCTTTATTTCAATTGAATTCGACTACCCCCCGGCCCGGCATGAAACCGATATAATCGTACAGGAATCGGGCCTCGACAAAGAAACGGCGGCCCGCCTGGTGAAATATGCGGGAATGACCCGGAACCTCAAGGGCAGTGGCCTGGAAGAAGGCGCCAGTACCCGACTGCTGGTGCATGCGGCAAAGTTGATGGTCAGCGGCATCAGTCCGAGAGACGCCTGCCGCGGCGCCATATCGGAAACCTTGAGTGACGACCCGGACATGCTCAAGGCCGTAAGTGAACTGAGCGCTTCGCTGTTTTGATGAAACAACCATGTCGATAGCCAGCCAGAAAGAACAAGCCGCCAAAGCCGCCCTCGATTACATTCAACCAGGAGATGTCGTCGGTATCGGTACCGGCTCCACCGTGAACTGCTTTATCGATGCCCTGGCTCTGGTCAAGGGCAAAATAGATGGGACAGTGGCAAGCTCCGAAGCGACCGCCGACCGACTGCGGACTCACCATATTCCGGTGCTGGACCTGGGGCAGGTCGGCACATTGCCGGTCTATGTGGACGGGGCCGATGAAGCAACCCGGCATCTGCACCTGGTTAAAGGCGGCGGCGGGGCGCTTACCCGGGAAAAGATCATTGCCCATGCATCGGAAAAGTTCGTATGCATTGCAGACCAGGGCAAACTGGTTGATCGACTGGGCACATTTCCACTTCCGGTTGAGGTCATACCCATGGCGCAAAGCATGGTCGCTCGCGAAATGTTCAAATTTGGCGGACAGCCTGTGCTGCGCGCCGGTTGCGTCACGGATAACGGCAACATCATTCTGGACATCAGAAATCTGGATATCGAAAACCCGGTGGACATGGAAAGGCGAATGAACCAGATTCCCGGCGTGGTCACGGTCGGCCTGTTCGCGTTGCGCGGCGCCGATGTGCTGTTACTGGGAACCGATTCCGGTGTCAGGAAGCTCGGATGAATCATTTCCTTTCCCTGCTGAAGCTACTGGGCCGGACATGGCGGACTGTCCTGCTGGCGGTTTCAATGACATTGGCAGCGCCGCTGGCCTGTGCGGACGACCTGCCTGAACTGGGCGACAGTTCGACCCAGTATCTTGATTCCCGTCAGGAAAAACAGATCGGACAGGCATTCCTGCGCCGCCTGATCAACGACCCCTCGTTTCTCGCTGATTATGAGTTGCAGCATTATCTGCAGGCGCTGGGAGACGATATCGGACAACACGCCGACCTGCGCGGGACCCGACTCACTTTAAGTCTGGTCAGGAACAATGACCTGAACGCGTTTGCCGTGCCGGGCGGCTACCTCACCTTTAACACCGGGCTGGTTCTGGCGACCGATGACGAAAGCGAACTGGCCTCGGTGGTCGCGCATGAAATCGCCCACCTGACCCAACGGCACCTGCCCAAACTGATTGCCAGAGCCAACCGGAACGCGCTTCCGGCCATGGCGGCGATTATCGGTTCAATACTGGTCGGCGGGCAGGCAGGCACGGCGGGAATCACCCTGACCGGGGCCGCGATGGAATCTGACAGACTCGCCTTTACCCGGGATTTTGAGAGAGAAGCCGACTCGATCGGTATTAAAATGCTGGCGCAATCCGGTTATGACCCGAAATCCATGGTCACATTTTTCAGGAAACTGGAACAACATAACCGGATCGACAGCAACATGCCGGGATTTCTGAGCACCCATCCGCTGTCTTACACCCGGATGGCTGAATCCGAGGCGCGTGCACAGAGCTATCCTGACCGCGAACACATCAGCAGCTTTGAGTATTTTCTTGCCAAGGCCCGTATCCGGGCGCTTTACGTGGAACGTCAAAAAGATTCCGCTCCTTATTTTCTGGACCAGATCGAAACCGGTTCGGTTGAGACAAGGGACGCGGCAAAATACGGCCTCGCGATTGCACACACGTACAACCGGAATTTCGATCAGGCCCGGGAAATACTGGCCGGATTACTTGCCAGACGCCCGGACCATCCCTGGATTCAGTCTGCCTGGGCCGAACTCGATATTGCGGACAACCAGGTGGAGAAAGGCATTGGGAGATACCTCGATACGATCGAGCGCCATCCCGGCCAGCGTTACCTGAGTTATCGGCTGGCGGAAGCATACCTGATCGACAACCAGCCCTCTCTCGCGAAAAAAATCTTGCGCTATCAGATCAGAAGACATCCCGATGACTACCGGTTGTATCGGCTGCTGTCCCAGGCAAATGCCGGTCTCGGCCATGTCGCAGAAGCCCATCAGGCTGGCGCGGAATATTTCTCAATTCTGGGAAATTACGAAAAGGCGTTCGCTACGGTTGAACTGGCTTTGAAAGAAGCCGGTTCCGATGAATACCTCAAACAGAGTCTGACCGCCCGACTCAAGGACCTGGAAACGAAAATCGCTTTACGGAAAAAAAGCGGGTAACCGGATCAGCGCATGCGTCCAGGAATATACCGACAGTACCAGGCCGCAACCAGCATCCATACCGAGGCGCCCAGAAACACAACAGGCAACGCGAACACTTTCAGCAAAACCGCATAAATGCCGGGTGTCGCCAGTTGGGACAAATCCCGGTAAGTCGAAAAGACGGCTGCCATTTCGGATTGTTCCCTGCCGTGCACCGCGCGAAAAAACAGGATATTACCCATGCCGTCGAGTATGGTCGCGCCGAGAGCGCTGATCACCAGCAACACCGAAGCAACCGTGGGAATCGAAGTAAAACCATATACCAGCAGGCTCAGCATACTGGTGGTGACGAAACCCGCGGACAACAGCCTCCTGACACCATATTTGCGGCCCACCGATCCCCAGAAAGGAACCGTCAGCGTCCAGGCTGTGCCAAGCGAAACGATCGCGGCGCCCGTCAGTTCCCCAAGACCGGATTCAACCGCATAGATCGGCACATAAATGACAAACACGGTCCACCAGCAGGAACGCGCCATGGTCAGACCGTACGCCAGTCTTAACCGGGGTTGACCGGCGAATCGCTTCAGAAACCGAAGCGGGCTGACATCCCGGGAATCCGGTTTCCTGATTTCAACCAGATGCATGCCCAGCATCCGAAAATAGAGAATCCCGAGAACCACAAACACGGCGCTTACGACAAAGGGCGCGCCATGCGACAGGCGCTGCTCCATGAAAACCCCGAGAACCGGCCCGATGGTCAATGCGAGAATACTGGCGAACATTCGCAACGGCTCAAACCGGGTCAGCTTACGACGGGGAATCCGCGCCAGCACATATAATGTAAACGTGATTTCTATCCAGACAACCGAGGACACATGGAAGAACAGCCCGGCGATAAACAGAGCCGGCTCTTCAAACGACAGTAATACCGCCGATACGAACATCGCCGCGCTGCCGCACAGGAACGATTGATAAGTCCCGATTTTCGAAATGATCTTTGGTATCCCCAGCGCCGTCAGGATGCTCGCGATGCTGACCACGAAAAACAGGGTGCTGGTACGCTGGGCATTCTCCATGATGGCCAGCGCCTGCAGGGGAATCACCGAAAGCAGAATACCTCGTGAAAACGTCTGGACGAAAAACAGTCCCGCAAATCTGGCGTACTCACCGCTCGGCAGGTTCACCCGAAGTCTCCGGCAGGCAGGAACCCATGCGGCGGCATGAATCCGGGTGCAGTTTTTCGCTGTCGGGATAGACACTGACACCGGGCACGGTCCCTTCCTTCAACTCTCGCTGGATTCCCTCCCAGTATTCGACGGTGAAAAGCTGAGGATGCTGTTCTGCAAAAACCCTCCTCAAGTCCCGGTAGGGCAGACACAGGCCGACCAGGATTTCTTCCGGAAGGAAAACGAAGCCGTCTTCGAAATACCAGTCCGGAATATCCTCCTCTCCGTCCTCGCGGCCCAGGTTGGTGCGAATCTTGACCTCGACCAGGATTTCCAGCGCGTCATAATCAAACAGGTACACTTTCGAATAGCGCGATACGCCATAATTTCTGGCATCCAGGTCCTTGTTGAAAACGTTGGCTGCGGCGTTGTTCTTGATGCAGTAACCCAGGTTTCTGACCACGGTTTCAGCCTGTCGCCGGGTGGCGTTTTTCAGGAACACCGGCAATGGGGTCAGCTTCATCTGCACGATCAGGTATTTGAAGATCACGGCATCGCCCTGTACGGTTACGCTGTTACCGGCAAATTCCAGCAGTTTGGACAACATCGGCGACTCGAACCAGTCCTTGTCGATGCGCAGGTTATAGTAGATGATGGCATCCATCATGCTGTCGGTGCGATTGATGTCGTGAACCCGCGAATACTTTTTCAACACCGATTCCACACCCTCGAAGTCCCCCCATTTATAGCCTTTTGTCGGGGTATCGCGAATCACCTTCAGGATGTAAGCCGAATCGGGCGCGGTGAACGCAATCGCCACCGTACCCTCGACGCCCACGGCATTATCCAGTTTCTGGCCGGTGGTTCTGATTTCATGTTCCAACTCCTTCATAACCACCACCTTGCCAAGGTGGTTGTAGCCAATCGTCGTATATTGCATCCCCAGGGGGCGCATCGGCATGATGCTCTGCAGGAACAGGCACAGCTCATGGTAACGGGCATTGGTCACATGAAAGTTCGCCAGCGTCGAACTGAACATATTGTGCGCGTATGTCGAACTGGTTATCAGCGCATCGACATAGAGGCCCGCGTCATCGTTCAGCAGGGCGATAATGAACGGAGCATACTTGCCTTCACCGAAATCCACCCGCCCGACCAGATAGGCGCCGCGGTTTCTGTAGAACCCGGCCTTGACCATTTCGATACGGCGTATCCGGCGGGCGCCCGGCTCGAACAGGCGGTAATTGCGGGCCATTCGATCCAGGATCAGGGCGGCATCGCGTTCCAGGTCTTCATACGGAATCGGGAATGCTTCGAGATCCAGTATTTTCCCGATGGCGCCCCTGTCCGGCATCCGGTCAACCGGGTACTGGATGATATATTCCCCGTCTATATCGTCTAGCGACCGATTGCGCTGATGGCCGGAATAATCTTCCGCTCGCCACTCACCCAGGTAAATCTTCCTGCGTACCGAATGACACCAGGCCAGCGCCAGGTCTTCGGCATAACGGTCCCGGATCAGGTCACGATAGGCCGACTCGACCAGATCCCAGTTTTTTTCTTCGCTCGATATGTCCGGCAGATTGACTTTGAAGTCCGCGGCCAGCCGATTCATGCTGTCGCGGTACAATTGCAGCCGCTGCGTGCTCAGTTTCAGCGACTCGGAATGATCCCTTTGCACAAAAGCCTGTTTTGACCGATCAGGCACACTCAGAAAGGTGCTGTAAAACCGGTCAAACGCTTCCAGCAGCAATCGGGCCACTGCTTTCACGCGGGCGCTGTCTGCGGTCAGGGCGTCGTCAACCAAGCCATTCGATTCTCATGATGATCCGGCTTTGCAAAGGGCTGCATGCACCTGATGCCCGCTTTCCCGAAGGCGGCGTTTCGGCTACCCGCCGGTTGCGTTCCGGTCCTGAATGGTTTTATTCAACAGGCAGACGCAGGCATAGATTGATTTGAGGGCGGGAACCGGGGTTTGGGTGATTTCCGCCAGTTCGATCACGGCGCCGAGCATGCCGTCAATTTCAAGCGGCTTGCCGGCTTCGACATCCTGTAGCATGGAGGTCTTGTGTTTGCCGACTTTCCCGGCGCCTTCGATCCGCCTTTCCAGTGTTACCCTGAACCCGGCTCCGAGCTTTTCGGCAATGTCCTTCGCCTCCAGCATCATGGTCGCCGCCAGTTCGCGGGTCAGCGGGAATTGGCAGATCCCTTCGAGTGTTCCATGGGTCAGCGCGCTGATCGGATTGAATGAAAGATTGCCCCATAACTTCAGCCAGACCTCCGAGCGGATATCGGTCAGAACCGGGGACTTGAAGCCGGCCCCGATCAGCATGTCCGAAACCCGGTGAGCGCGCTCCGAGTCCGAACCATCCAGTTCGCCGAGCGGGAACCGGATGCCTTCGACATGTTTTATGACACCGGGTTCGGATATGATCGCCGCCGGATAGGCAACACAACCCAGCAGGGTTTGCGGATCAATCGCACTGGCCAGTGTCCCTCCCGGGTCAACCGTCTGCACGGTCTGTCCGGTGTACTGTCCGGGCAAATTTTGAAAATACCACCAGGGGATGCCATTTTGCAACGTCACCATTACGGTCTCTTCGCCGAACAAATGGGGAAGCTTGTCCACGACCGCCGCAATCTGGTGGGACTTCAGCGCCATCAGGACAATATCCTGTTCCCGCAGCTCGGCAATGTCATCGGTTGCGACCAGGTCCCTGGCAACCAGTTCCTCATCGTCCTGTATCAATTTCAGGCCGTTGGCCCTGATTGCATTCAAATGAGGACCTCGGGCAACCAGCGACACCTGATGTCCGGCATCGGCCAGGCGGGCGCCCAGGAAACCACCGATCGCGCCGGCGCCGACAACACATACTTTCATTTTAATATTCGATTACAGGTGGAAAAGCGGCGATTCTAGCCGAATTGTCCGCCTTCGGCCAGTGCGGTGGATGCCGCATACTCTGACGCGGCGACCTTGCCTGCATCTGCCCGCACCCGCTTGACCAATACAGAACCGTCACCGGCAGCGACCAGGATTCCCTCACCGGATATCGAGAGCACCGTGCCCGGTCGACCTGTTTCAGTCGAAATCCCGGCATCATAAATCTTCAGTGTATTGCCATTGTGTGTGGTCCAGGCGCCGGGCTGTGGATTGGAAGCGCGAATGATGTTGTAACATTGTTGAGTCGATTCCCGCCAGTGGACCCTGGATTGTTCCTTTCCGAACCAGGATTCGTACGTTCCTTCCGACAAATCCTGGGTGATTTTCGGCGCGGTTCCCGCTTTTACCCGATCCAGCGACTCAATCATCGCATCCACCCCCATCGGGAACAGTTTTTTGAAATAGACATCACCCAGTGTTTCATCAGGACCTATCGGGCATTCTTTCTGCAACAGGATCGGGCCTTCGTCCAAGCCATCATCCGGCCAGAAAATACTCAGGCCGGTGCGGGTGGCTCCGGTCGCAATCGGCCAATTGATTGAAGACGGACCGCGATGCATCGGCAGCAGTGACGGATGATATTGAAAAGTTCCATGTTTCGGGGCATTCAAAACCGCCTCAGGCACAAACAGCAGGACATAAGCCATCATGCAGATATCGGCTTCAAACGATTTCATCAGGGCCAGCGATTCATCTGTTTTCCAGGAAGCGGGCTGGTGTACCGGAATATCGTTATCCAGCGCCCGCGCCTTGAGGGGATCGACCGGGCGACCCTCCCTGTCCGGTGCGGTGCACACCGCCACGACATTTTCATCGCGTTCAAGCAACCTTTTCAATACGGCCTCGCCGAATGCCTGCTGACCATGCACTACGATTCTCATTTCTTGTCTCCCCGATTGAAACCGGCCACTCGTGTTCCGCAACTACACAGCGCCAGATTGTTTGATGGCCACCACTTCTTCCGCACAATAACCGAGTACATCCATCAGGATTTCATCGGTATGTTCACCAAGCAACGGGGAACGTCCGACCTCGACCGGGGAGTCCGACATCTTGATCGGACAGCCTACCGTGAGATATTTTCCCCGCTCCGGATGATCCACTTCGACAATACTCCCGGTCTTCCTCAGGGAGGGTTCTTCCGACAGTTCTTTCATTGAGAGTATCGGACCGACCGGTATATTCAGGGGATTGCAGATTTCCATGACCTCGAACTTGGTTTTGGTCATCGTCCATTGTTCAATCGTTTCAAATACTTCAGTCAGCCGGGACAGGCGCGCTTTCGGGGTAGCGTAGTCGGGATCCGTTTTCCACTCTTCCCTGCCGATCACATCGCAGACATTGGCCCACACCGCCGCCTGGGTAATGAAGTAGGTATAGGCATTGGGGTCCTTCTCCCAGCCTTTGCATTTCAAAATTCGCCCCGGCTGCCCGCCGCCCGAATCATTGCCGGCGCGCGGCGTGGCGTCTCCAAATTCGATGCCTTCACCGTATTGTGAATACTCGGTAAGGGGACCACGCTGCAGACGCTGTTGATCGCGCAGTTTTACCCGGCAAAGGTTCAGTACGCCGTCCTGCATCGGCGCCAGTACCTTTTGACCGCGCCCGGTTTTTTCGCGCTGGTAAAGCGCGGACACCAATCCCAGGGCCAGGTGCAGTCCGGTGCCTGAATCGCCGATTTGTGCGGCGGTCACCAAGGGGGGTCCATCGAGAAAACCGGTGGCCGAAGCCGAGCCGCCCGCACACTGCGCTACGTTTTCATAGACCTTGCAATCCTCATAGGGTCCCGGACCGAAACCCTTGACCGACCCCATGATCATCCGTGGATTCAACTCCTGGATCCTTTCCCATGAGAAACCCATCCGGTCCAGCGCCCCGGGAGCGAAATTCTCGACCATCATATCGCATTCCCGAATCAACCGCTCAAGCACCTTTTTGCCGGTTTCATTTTTGGAGTTCAGGGTGAGTGAGCGCTTGTTATGATTCAACATCGTGAAATACAGTGAATCGGCGCCTTCGACATCAACCAGTTGCTTGCGTGTCGCATCCCCGACTCCGGGGCGTTCCACCTTGATCACATCAGCGCCGAGCCATGCCAGCAACTGGGTACAGGTTGGACCTGACTGAACATGGGTAAAGTCAAGAATCCGGATTCCTTCGAGAGCTTTCATATTATTGTTTCATCTAAAATTAATTTTGGCCTGGATGCCTATTTGTACATGGTCTGGGCTTTGGTGCCCGGCGCGTATTCGTCGGGGTCCACCCAGACATTGACAACCGCACAGTTGCCGGTTTTCGCAATGGCTTCACGCGCCCGCTGCAGCGCCGGCTGGATTTCACTGGCTTCATGAACCTCTTCTCCATAGCCGCCGATCATTTCCCCGAACCGGCCAAAAGGAATGTCGCCCAGCTTGTTGCCGACACTGCCCCGTTCTACGCCATATTTCGTTATCTGCCCGTATCTGATCTGATTCATCGCCGAATTGTTGCCGACCACAGCGAGATAAGGAGCGCCGAACCGCTGGGCCGTTTCCATATCAAAGGCGGTCATGCCGAATGAACCATCGCCGTACAGGCACATCACCTCTTTATCCGGATTGGCCAGCTTGGCCGCCATCGAAAAGCCGGTGCCGACACCGAGCGAACCCAATGCCCCCGGATCCATCCATTGGCCCGGATTTCTCGGGCGGACAGCCTGCGCCGAAATGGTCACGATATCGCCACCATCGCCGATATAAATCGTGTCTTCTCCCAGGAACTCATTGATTTCCCAGGCCAGCCGATAAGGATGGATCGGATCCTGGCCGGTCGTAAACATCGGCATCAGTTTTGCCAGCTTGGCCACCTCGATTTCGCGCAATTCAGCCATCCATTTTTGCCTGGCCTGACGTGCGCCATTGTCGATCCGGGCCGATGCCGCCTGTTCCGTTGCCGCCAGTATCGCCCCCGGATCACCCGCCAGCCCCAGGCTGATATCCCGGTTTTTGCCCACGGTCGCATAGCTTTGATCAATTTGAATCAATGTCGCCTTGCTTGAAATCCGCTTGCCGTACCCCATTCTGAAATCAAAGGGGGTGCCCACAATCAGGATCACGTCGGCGTTTGAAAACGCGTCCCGACGGGTACGGTCGAAATGATGAGGATCGTCATTCGGCAACATCCCCCTGCTGGCGCCGTTCATGTAGGCGGGAATATCCAGAGAGCGAACGAAATGGATTGCATCGTGGTGCCCGCCGCTGCTCCAGACCTGCTGGCCAAAGAGAACGGCAGGCCTTTCCGCCTTGACCAGAATGTCAGCCAGTTTCTCGATATCCGCAGGATCGCCGATTGAGCGTACCGATGCGCGATAACGGCCAGGCCCCGGTATTACGGCGCTTTCCAGAGGAATTTCGCGGTCCAGGATATCCCGCGGGATTTCGAGATAGGATGGGCCATAGGCGCCATTAAAACATTCCCGGGCAGCCATCGAAACCATGTCGGCCACCCTTTCTGTCGAGAACACGCCAGAAGCGAATTTGGTAATCGGCGTCATCATGTCAACATGAGGCAAGTCCTGCAACGAACCCATTTTATGCTGGGTCAGTGAACTCTGGCCGCCGATATGGAGCACCGGGCTTTCCGAACGAAACGCGGTCGCGATACCGGTCACCGCATTGGTGCAACCGGGTCCGGCGGTCGTCACGACACAACCGAGCTTCCCGGTCTGGCGGGCATAACCATCCGCCGCATGGGCCGCAGTCTGTTCATGGCGAACATCGATTATGCGGATACCTTCATCTATACAACCATCATAGATGTCGATGATGTGACCGCCGCACAGTGTAAAAATTGTGTCCACCCCTTCGTTGCGCAAGGCCCTGGCGACCAGATGACCACCGGATATGACGTTCCGGTCCCTGCTTTTCCTGGCAAGAGTGTCCGTTGCGGTATCGGATTGTGCTTTTTGGTCCAGTTCTTTGTTCATGTTCATTTACTCACGATTATTTTGTGGAGATCCGGTTTCTCCCGTGGTCGTTCAACCCTTTCATTCAAGGTAGTCGACAAATTTGTCGATATGGTCGGCGAGATACATCGCATGGTCTTCGACCAGACGTTTCGCCTTTCGTGCGTCACGGGCTTCAAGAGCCTCGATAATCCGGATGTGGTCGACAATGGATTCACTCGCCCGATTGCGCTCGCTGATGGTCTTCCTCCGTATCGCGCGCATGTGGATGAACAGGCCTTCGGTCATGGCGATCAACAGGTCGCACTTGCTCAACTGGATCAGGCGTTGGTGAAAGGTGATATTGGTCTCTGAATATTCGTCGATATGCGCGCGCGCCATATTTGCGCCATCGAAGGTGGCGAACAGCTTGCGCATCGACGCCAATTCTCCATCAGTTGCGTTTTCTGTCGCCATCCTGGCGGCAACCCCTTCGAGTACCGCCCATACCTGAATAATCTCCAGTATCTGTTTCTTGGTTTTGCGAATGACAAGAATTCCCAGCCTCGGAATCGTCTCCACCAGTCCCTCCTGCTCCAGGCGTGTAATCGCCTCCCGCACCGGGGTTCGACTGACATTCAGGTCGCTGGCCAGTTTTCTTTCGTCCAGGACAGGCGCCTCGGTTCCGCTGTAGATATCCATTTCGGAAATGGCTTCCTTCAACGCCGTATAAACCTTTTCCTTGAGCATCGGATTGGTTTCCAGCGGTTTCAGGTTTACTTTTGGATTCGCCATTTCTATGCTTCCGATTGTCCTTGCCTGTCGTGTGTATTTCGTATACCAGAGAAATCACCCCTGGGTAGCACGCGTATCGCTTCCGGCATTTACCTACCCGGTTCCGCCGTCCTTTGCAGCAGCCGGGTCCTTGCCGCGCATTCGATTGCGGATAACCGGATAAAGTATCAGCGCAACGGCTATGCCGATACAGACTGCGGAAATGGGGCGTTCGAAAAAGACAGAGACATCGCCATGAGAACCGATCAGGGTCTGTCTGAGAGATCGCTCAGCAAGCGGTCCGAGGACGATAGCCAGCACCGCCGGCGCCACCGGGTAATCCAGTTTTCTCAATAAATACCCGACGATGCCGAACAGGAACATCAACCATACATCATGCATGGTCTGGGTTGGCGCATAGCCGCCCACCACACAAAGAATATAGATAATCGGCGCCAGTATAGTGAATGGCACGGTCAGGACACGGACGAATATCGGGATAAATGCCAGGTTGATCAGTAACGTAACCATGTTGGCGACATACAGCGACCCGATCAGGCCCCAGACGAAATCAGGGTTTTCAGAAAACAGTAACGGCCCCGGACGCAGACCCCAGATAATCATTCCACCAAGCAGAATGGCGGTTGTCGGAGAACCCGGAATGCCCAGTGTAATCATCGGCAACATGGAACCCGTTGACGCGGCATTGTTTGCCGCCTCCGGAGCGGCAACCCCGGAAATATTGCCTTTGCCAAAGGAATCCGGCTCTCTTGAAAAGGTTTTCGCCAGGCCATAAGACATCAGCGAGGCGGGGGTGGCGCCGGCGGCAGGCAACGTACCGACGAAAAAACCCAGAAATGATCCCAATGAGGTCGTTCCGATATATTTCCGGACATCCTTCAAATTCACCAGTGTGGATTTTATCGACATTTTCACATTGTGCACGACCACCTTGCCGCGGGTGGATTCAAGCGTCCACAACATCTCGCCAATACCATAAATCCCGATCGCGAGAACCAGAAAGTTGATCCCGTGAAGGAAGCCGGAAATATTGCCAAAAATCAGCCGTGGCTGGCCGGAGATAATGTCGAGACCCACCGAGGCCAGCACCAGTCCGATCAGAATGGAAAAAATGGTCTTGGGTATGTCGTCTCCGCCGAGTCCGATGAAGGTTGCGAAAGCCAGCACCATCAGGGCGAATTCTTCTGTTGGCCCGAATTTAAGGGCGAAAACAGCAAGCGGCGGCGCGAATAATGTGAACAGCACAACCGATACCGTGCCGCCAACGAATGAGGCGACCGCCGCGGCGGTCAGAGCCTTGTCCGAGTGGCCGGATTGTGCCAGCGGGCGGCCATCGAAAACAGTGGCTACTGCAGTCGAAGCGCCGGGGATGCCCAGTGTTATGGAGCTGATGGCGCCGCCATACATAGCGCCATAATAAATTGCGGCGAGGAATATGATTGCCGCGGTCGGAGGCACCAGAAAAGTGACGGGCAGCAATATGGCAACCCCGTTCACCGACCCCAGACCGGGCATGGCTCCTACCAGCAACCCGATCGTGCAACCGATCAGAATCATCAGGAAATTGGTAGGTTGCAGCGCCTCGAGCAATCCGGCCATCAACAACGGGACTACTGCATCAAGCATTATTCCGTCCGGTATCAGTGATATCCATTTCGACTCGCATCAGGAATACATCAGGTCGTAAATCGGGTAAAACAACGGCTCGGTCCCCGCCTTTGGCAGAGGTATTTTGAGCGCCCACTCAAACAGACAGAATATGAATACCGGAACCGCAAACATCACCACAATGGTCAGCAGCCAGGTATGACGACCCACGAAGCGCAGATAAAACAGCAGGAACAGCAGCAATGACGCATAAATCCCGACCAGATGAGTCCCCACCAGCAAAAACAGGATAGCGCCAGCGGAAATCCCGACAACCAGCAATGCGTCCCGGCTGATATAGGGTTCCAGCGAGCGCGATTCCGGAGTGATCCGACGAAACCAGCGATAGACCGTGGCGAGAGAAGCCAGCAGCATTCCGGTAGACAGCCAGAAAGGCCAGGCCCCGGAGCCGGGACCCCGGTCCTCGATCCAGCCAATTTTCAGTTCGGCGCTTTTCATCATCAGAGCGATGGAGCACAGCGCGCAAATGAGCGCCATCACCAACTCAGCGGTCCGTACTGTCATGTCAACCTCTGGTCTTCTTCTCTGGCCAATCCCGATTCAGGGAAATCCGGGGCAGCGCAATGAACACGGAATCTGTCACAATAGATCAACTGGCCTGCCGGGATACCTGACGAGGCAGAGCGCCTCGCCAGACCATCCCGAACAGCGTCCTGAATGTGTCAGCCTCCCTGAAAGCCGGCCGACACATTGGGCGGAGACGAATTACTCGCCGGTAATTGCAGACGCGCCGACTGCTTGAATCAGATTTTTGTGGAGCGCTATCTGGTCTTGATGGTAAGCGCCAAGATCACTGCCCGCTAACCAGGTATCGCAGGCCAGCCCATCCTCTGTGCAAAACTTTTGCCATTCTTCGGAATCGAACAGTTGCTTGAACAGATCGATGTAGAATGACTGCGCTTCGGCTGACATTCCCGGAGGGCCGTTGATTGAACGCTGCATGTAGTACTGCATGTCCACGCCCAGCTCTTTCGCGGTGGGAATATCGGGGTATGCCGGAAGCCGTTCCGCCGTAAACTGAACCAGAGGCTTGGTATTCCCCGCGCGATAGAATTCGTTTTGCTCGGCAGGATTGTTGACGGTTGAGTCAATGTGCTTGCCGACCAGGTTTTTGGCGACCGTTCCGCCACCCGGGAAGGGAATATAAGTCACGTCATAGCCGAAAGTCTGTTCCATCATCGCGGTCAGAATGGAATCCTCCTGCCCCGTACCTGTACCTCCGACTTTCCAGGTGCCTCCTGCCGCTTTCACTGCCGCAATATAGCTGTCCAGATCGGTTATATCGGCCATGTCGGCATGGACCCACAACAGGAAGTTATCCACAGCCATACGCCCGACCGGGGTAAAGTTGCTGACATCGACGCCAAGTTCCGACTGGATGATCGGTGTCGTATAAAAACTGTTGAGCGTAACCAGTACGGTATGGTCGTCACCTGCCTTATCCTGCAGATAGCGCAAGGCTTCACCACCGGAACCGCCAGGCTTGTTTATCGGAATAAAAGGGCGAGGTGAAAGATCTTTCGCTTCAATCAACCCCTGTAACAGTCGTGCAATCTGATCTGCACCCCCACCTGCGCCGGCCATGATAATCAACTCAACGGGTTTTTTCGGCTCCCAGGCTGTTGCTGACTGGGAATAGCCGGTACCCGCGCCAACCACTACGAGAATGGCGGCCAGCAGTAAGGCTTTTGCTTGTTTAATCATTAATATTCTCCAAAAATGTGGTCCCGAACCGAGCGGTAAGCGCATGAATCCGCAAACAGCCAGACGGGATAACTTTCAATTGGTATCTGGTATACCACATACCAATTCCAAGAATAACCAACCTGACTTCCGTTGTAAAGCATTTCCGGATACAAAATCCCATGCCCGAACGATCAGGCGGCATTGCTATCGTCACTGGCAAGTGACCCGTTAATATTACTCTATCGGGAGCAACAAATCCAAACCCTGCTGCACAGGCCGTCATCCTGTCTCCATCCCGCCAACCCATGTTGGGATGGAGGCAGAGGGCAGGCGCCCGGATTGTCGATCTTATGGTGTGTTTTCCGGTTTCAGCATGTTGAAAATGGTGGCGCCAATATGAACCGGGGACTCAACGACGGTCACCCCGGCTTCTGCGAGCAACGCCATTTTTCCTCTGGCCGTACCCGCATTATGTTCAATGATGGCGCTGGCATGTCCCATACGACGCTCGCTGGGGGCATGCTGCCCGGCGATATACGCGACCACCGGCTTGGAGCGGGACTGTTCCGACAGATACTCTGCCGCCTGTTCTTCTTCGGTTCCTCCGATCTCCCCGATCAGGACAACCCCATCGGTTTCCGGGTCGTCATTGAACAGCTTCAGACAATCGACGAAATTGATTCCATGAACCGGGTCGCCGCCAATGCCGATACAGGTTGACTGGCCCAGCCCTGTCGCAGTCGTTTGCGCTACCGCTTCATAGGTCAGCGTACTGGAACGGGAAACCACGCCGACACGCCCCGGCTTGAAAATCTCTGCCGGCATGATGCCGATCCGGCAGCCTTTCGGAGTAATGATTCCAGGGCTGTTCGGGCCGATCAATGTGGAATTCCCCTGCTCGAGTATCCGCGCCACATGAACCATGTCCAGTACCGGAATATGCTCAGTGATACAGACAATCAGCGCCATTTCGGCTTCAATCGCCTCAAGCATGGCCGCCGCCGCGAACTCCTTCGGCACAAAAATAACGGTTGTATCGGCCCGGGTTTCGGCTTTCGCCTGTTTTACGCTGTCGAAAACCGGCAACCCCAGGTGGCGGCCTCCGCCCTTGCCCGGCCTGACTCCGCCCACCATTTTCGTGCCGGATGAAATCGCTCGCTCAACATAGAAAGTGGCCTGACTGCCGGTTATTCCCTGACAGATGACACGAGTGGAAGAATCAACCAGAATGGACATGGGTTACCCGTATTTCCCGCCGACCAGCAGCTTTTTGAATCGTCCGACCAGGGAATGGCCTTCGACTTGCGGCAGCCGTTTGCCGAACGAACCTGCGGCTGCGGCAATTTCAACCGCTTTCATCGCAGCCTGGGCCATGCTTCCGGCAATAAAAATCTGCGGGATGGACTCCTTCAGCCGACGTTTGGCCAAATCCGCATTGGTGCCCGAAAAGCGTACAACCACCGGGGTTTTGATCGGAGCTGACCGGTTAATCAGCAAAAGCGCATCGGCGATCGTATCGCATCGCATGATGCCACCGCCAAACACATTGATCAGCAGACAGTTCACAGACGGAGTGTTCAAAACCTGCTCGATTGCGCTGCGGCTACGCGCAATCTTTGAATCCGGCGGCAAATCCAGAAAATTCGCCGACTCGCCACCCAGGTATTTGATGGCATCAATCGTCGCCATGGACAGTCCCGCCCCAACTGCCAGGCAACCGATATTTCCATCCATCCTGAAATAGTTGAAACCATGCTTGCTGGCCTGCAAACGATCATCCGGCCGCCAGGTGTCCTGCGCCAGGTACCGGTTTTGCCGCTGCCGGAACATCGCGTTGTCATCCAGTGCAATCTTTGAATCCAGCGCCACCAGGTCCCCGCCAGTGACGGCCAGGGGGTTGATTTCGATCAAACTCGCGTCCCGGCCAACAAACAGGTCGTGGATTTTGTGCACGATCTGTTTTGCCTGGTCGGCCAGTTTACCGGTCAGGTTGAGGTTTCCGGCCAGCCTTTCAAGTTGCGCCGGCGTGGCCCCGGTATCCTCTTCAATGACCAGCCTGTATATGGATTCCGGTTCCTGTGCCGCAACCGATTCGATATCGGACCCGCCATGGTTCGAATACAGCAAGACCACTTTCCCCAATTTTGCGTCCACCAGCATCGCCATCGAAAGTTCGCGCTCGAATTCCAGCACCTTTTCCAGATAAATCCGCTCAACGACTGCGCCTCCTTCTCCGGTTTGCGCGGCCTTCAATGTATTTCCCAGCATCGCGCTGGCATACGGATGGACATCCAGGTGATTGTTTACCTGATGGACGCCGCCGACGGCATCCAGACCCCGAAACCGGTTCGCATCGACAAAAGAACCGCGAGCGCGGCCGCTGGACAGAACCTGCGCCTTGATCATCCAGCGGTCGCCGCCGAGGCGCGTCGCGACTTCTTCCGCCTGTTCGGGAGTGGCCGCAATTTCCCCGGGAGGAATCAGGATTCCAGCCCCTTCCAGAAGGCGCTTGCCCTGGTATTCGTAAAGGTTCAATTCAATTCCCGGTACAGGTGAACGTGATGCCGGATCGGACCCGGTTATCCGTCAATACTAAACCAAAAGGACAATTTTTCCAAAATGACGGCTGGCCTCCATGACCCGATGCGCCTTGGCGGCTTCCCGCAACGGATAGACGTCGGACACAAGCGGCATGATTCTGCCGTCGGCCATCATCGGCAGGACCGTGTTCGCAAATTCAGCAATGATCGCGGCTTTTTCAGCTATTGGCCGGGAGCGCAGCACGGAACCGATGATTCTTTGCCGCTTTACCATCATCAACGCCAGATTGATCTCGGCCTGTATGCCGCCGAGAACGCCGATCAGCATCAGTGTTCCACCGACGCTCAAGGATTTCATGTTGGCCGCCAGATAAGGCCCCCCGATATGATCCAGGATCACGTCCACTCCCCGTTTCCCGGTCCGTTCCCTGACCTCGTCGGCAAATGATCCGGTCTTGTAGTCGATTACACAGTGTGCGCCGAGTTCCTTCACCCTTTCAACCTTTCCGGTGGACGCGGTCACGATAATGTCCGTATCCGGCGTCAATGCCCGGCAGAGTTGAATCGCGGCAGTATTCACTCCACCGCCGCCGCCGTGCAGCAACACCGACTGATTATTGCCGAGACCGGCGATCATGAAAATGTTGAGGTAAGCGGTCAACCCGATTTCACAAACACAGGCAGCCTGTGCGAAGTCCATGTTTTCAGGTATCGCCATGGCATGGTCTGCATAGGCTACGGCAAACTCCGCATAGCCGCCGCCGCCGATCAGCGCCATGACCCGGTCACCGGTTTTCCACCGGGTTACACCTGCGCCTGCCGCCTCCACGGTTCCGGCGACTTCGAGACCGAGGATTTCAGAGTCCCCCTTGGGCGGCGGGTAATGACCCTGGCGCTGGATGACATCCGGACGATTGACCGATGTGGCCGCGACCCGGATCAGGATCTGGTTCTCCCCCGGAACAGGCATGTCGGCATCGCCCCACTCCATCATTTCCGGACCGCCGAAGTCCTTCAGTAAAATCGCTTTCATTTTGTTGTTTTCCTGGATAAGCCACCCGGCCTCCGACTCGCCCGGGCCCTCCGGCCAGTCAGGCTGGCAGATTGCGGGTCGGTCCGGCTGGTATGATTGGTAACATCCGGATATAATTCGTCATTGTCATTATATGGAAATACGGTAAACAAAAGGAAGGACAAGCCCGCATTATCCAACTGAATTTCCCGGAGAACCTTGTTGAATCGCTTCGTACCCCGCTTTCTGCAAGGAGCCGAAGGCATGCTGGTACTGATGGCCTGCGCCATGGCGGTCAGTCTGTACGGCTGGTTCACGTTATTGAACAACTTTGTCGTGGAGCGCGCGGCTTTTACCGGCAGGGAAATCGGATTCCTGCAATCCATCCGGGAAGTACCGGGATTCCTGTCCTTCCTGGCCATATTCCTGCTGCCGTTCATGCGGGAACAGAACCTCGCATACCTGGCCCTGGCCATGCTCGGCGTCGGCACGGCAATCACCGGGTTTTTCCCTACTGAACTGGCGCTCTACGCCACCACGTTCCTGATGTCCCTGGGGTTTCACTATTATGAAACGATGAATCAATCCCTGACCCTGCAACTGGTCGACAAGTCGGAAGCGCCCGTGCACCTGGCCAGGCAATTGAAGTCGGCATCCATCGGTACGCTTGCCATATTCATTGTCATTATCCTGTGTTTCGACCAGAAAGTGTTGCTGGCGATTCAGCAGGTATCAGGAATGGGAACGGCATTCGAAGGATTTGCCCTCGGCTTTACCCCGCTCTACCTGGTCGCCGGAATTTTCACCCTGGCCGCAGCCGTCTTTTGCAAACTGTATTATCCCCTTTACGAATCCCGCGAAGTGCAGCGCAAAACGCTTTTCCTGCGACAACGCTACTGGCTTTACTATGCGCTCACCTTCATGGGAGGCGCGCGCCGGCAGATTTTCATGGTATTCGCCGGATTCCTCATGGTCGAGAAATTTGGCTATGACGTGACCTCCATTACCCTGCTTTACCTGGTCAACCTGCTCGCAAATATCTGGATAGCCCCTTATGTCGGCCGGTTCATCCAGAAACTGGGAGAACGGAGGGCGTTGATCATCGAATATGTTGGCCTGATTGCCGTCTTTGCAGGCTACGCCATGGTCGACGACCATCGGTACGCGGCCGGGTTATATGTTCTGGATCATTTGTTTTTCGCCTTCGCCATCGCCATCAAAACCTATTTCCAGAAAATTGCCGACCCGAGAGACATTGCCTCCACCGCGGGAGTCAGCTTCACCATCAACCATATCGCGGCGGTCGCCATTCCCGCGGTCTTCGGGCTGATCTGGATCGACGACCCCGGTCTGGTGTTCTATCTCGGTTCCGCCATGGCCGGCATCTCACTGCTGCTGGCGCTGATGATCCCGGTCAACCCGAAGCCGGGCCGGGAAACCACAATACGCCAGACAACACCGGCGCTCAATCCGGGATACCATTGACACGCTGCGCCGAATTCACCAGAATTCAGGAACTCGCCGACTATCTGCTGAACGAATGCTGCGCCGACCAGTCCGCGACTTGTGACTGTCTGCCCGGCCCGCGAAACCGAATCCCGGATCAACCCGAAACATCAAACCGGAAAAAACCATGAAATTACACATTTCCCTGAATGTAGAAGATATGGACAAATCCATAGCCTTCTATTCTTCCCTGTTCGGCAAACCGGCCGACATCGTTCGCGACAATTATGCCAAGTGGGATGTAGACGACCCTTCGGTCAATTTCGTCATCGAATCGAATTGCTGCGCGGCAAACTCCGGCCGTATCGGCTTCGACCACATCGGCATTGAGGCCGATGACCGGGACCAGCTGGACACTCTGGTCGAGAGAATCCGGCAATCCGGGAACCCCTGGCTGGAACCGGAGAGCACGACATGCTGCTACGCCCGGTCGGACAAGGCCTGGGTCAGGGGAGCCGCCGGAGAACCCTGGGAAGCCTTTCTGACCCACGACCATGACAGCGAGGAATACGGCCACGACCGCACCCACCTGCTGCCGCTGAAATAAATCTCCGGCTATTACCGGCGACATCCGGATTTCACGGTGTCAGGGAAGAACGCCGATCAGGACAAGGGGGACTGCTGGAACTCCTCGACCCTGTCTTTTACAAAGTCAGTCTGGTTGTAGGACATAATAGGAGTCTGGCCTGACTCCTCGATAGCTTTCTTCTGATCTTTTTCAGAGCGTCCATAGATACCTCGCAGCAGCTTTTCATCAGCAGTCACCCAAAAAGTACTTCTACGTTCGCTCCATCCTCTTGCTTCCAGTCCTTTCTTGAACTCTCTGTTCATATCTACGGGAGAGTATAACTTCTTGCCAGGCATTGTCTTTTCCCTGGAAACCTTGGTCTTGCAGATGGTGGCGTCGACCTGGGAAATTACGTCCTGAATTTCTTGCCAAAGTTCCGGGCGATGCACCATGAGATACTCCACCCCGTTCAGGTGAGAATAATTTGCCCCAATTCGCATCAATGCCCACCATTAGGCAGTGCAGGATCGTATATGGGTTTTCCCATAGGGCGGGTTGACAGTGTTCCCGCTTCCAATGCCTTTACACGCTGACGGGCAATATCGACATATTCGCTGACAATATCGCAACCATAAGCATCCCGGCCATGCATCAGCGCGGCCACCATCGCCGACCCCACTCCCATATAGGGGTCGAAAACAGCATCACCCTTGTTGGTCATCGACAACACCAAACGTTCGACAAGCTCAACCGGGAACTGGCAGGGATGGATCGTCTTCTCCGGGTGGTTGCTCTTGACGTTGGGAAACATCCACACATCGCTTGGGTTCTTGCCATCAGGATGGCAAGACAACTTGCCAGCATTCGGGCCCTTGAAGTGGCGTTTATTCGGATACTTGGGCGGAACCCGGATTGGGTCAAGATTCCATGTGTAGTCATCACTTTTGGTCCACCAGTTGATTGTCTCGTAGCGTCCGGAAAGGCGCCTGGTGCAGTGTAGTCCGTGACCGAAGTGCCAGATGATCCGATTCCTCAGTTTCAGGCCATGCGCCTTGAACAGTGGATACAAAAGCGCATCAAGGGGAGCGACTTCACCGTCCTCAACGTAGTTGCCAACTTGCCAGCATATTGACCCTTGGGCGTGCAAGAGCCGTACACACTCTCTGATCACCCGTTCCTGCACTACAAGATAATCATCCATTCGTTGCTTGTCTTCATACTCCTTATCCAGATTGTAAGGCGGAGATGTGACAATCAATTTGAAACTTGCGTCCGGATAGTGGCGCATAAATGCCATGTTGTCATGGCAAGCGAGAACCGTCTGGCTCTTCATATCCTCACCTTGCGCTTCAGTCGAGAACATATCGTACTGCTGCCTTGCCCGTTTCGGCTGGAACGACAATTTTTCGATAGTTTCAGATCCGCTTGTTGGTGACGATGACTTTGACATTTACCATGAGTATCGCGATACGGTGAACCCTGTCATTTGGATATAGCCAACAGGTAAAAAATGACAGGCATTATAATACCAGATATTGCCGATTCTGGGCGATTTGTCCGCTGTGTCGCAACGGACAGAGTTACAAACCGTCACCCGCCGATATAGGACATTTCCACTTTTTGGGAGTGGCTGTGCGCCGGGGTGGTGGATGTCGATTGACTCCTTTGCATCGAATACCGGTCATCCCGATTCAGCCAGACCGCTTCGATGCGTTGCCGGATTACGGAATCCGAATCGTACGCTTCGAGTAGCCCTTTCAAATCAACGCCGGAGGTCGCAAACAGGCAGGTGAACAATTCGCCAATGGCGGAAAGCCTGGCCCGGACACAGTGATTGCAGAAAGGCTGGGTGATTGAAGAAATAACGCCAATTTCGCCCGAACCATCGATAAACCGCCATCGTTTGGCAACTTCAGACCGGGAATTCAGGTCTATCGGTTCGATCGGATACCGGGACTGGACGAGGTCAATGATTTCATTGGCGCCAAAGACGCGGTCGCGCCGCCATTGATTATGATTCCCCACGTCCATGAATTCGATAAACCGTAAAATCACGCCGGTGCCCTTGAAATACTCGACCATCGGCAATATGTCGGGGACGTTGATCTCCTTTTGCACCACCATATTCACCTTGACCGTATCGAAACCGGCGGCCATCGCATTGTCCACTCCCTGCAACACATCCTCCATCGGAAAGGAAACCTGGTTGATGCGCTGGTAGATTTCCGGCGTCAGCGCGTCCAGGCTGATGTTGATCCGTTTCACGCCGGCTTCCCGGAGCGATTGCGCCCGCGTCCCGCTCAACAGCGAAGCATTGGTCGTAATCGCGATATCCCGGATTCCATCCACCCGGTGAATCTTTTCAACCAGCGTCTCCAGGTCCTTTCTCAACAAAGGCTCGCCGCCGGTCAGCCGGATCTTCTCGACACCCAGACTGGCAAATATCCTGACCAGTCTTTCGATTTCCTCATAGCTTAACAGGGTGCTCGATTTCAAAAACGGGTAGCCCTTGCCAAAAACATCTTTCGGCATACAGTATCCACAGCGAAAATTGCACCGGTCCGTAACCGATATGCGTAAATCATGCAGCGGCCGCCGGAGTTTGTCTTCGGGCACAGCGGTCAGCCTCCCTGAATTGCAGGCCAGACCGTCAACACGTCGCCTTCTTCCAGTTTTTCATCGCGCTCCTCTTCGGGGAGAAACACCCCGTTTCGCATCACCGTTCGCACCTCCGCGTCCGGCACATTGAACCGCTTCAGGATCTGGTTCGGCGTAACCGAACCGGATTCATTCAGTTGGATGGCGTTTCCCTCGATGTTTTTGGGCAGGTACTCCATCAGATTGGAGAAAAATTTGACCGTGATTTTCATTTCATACTGCCCTGGGGGAACCTCAAATGCCCTGAGGGAGCCCTCTACCCGCCGCCGCGTTGAAGATACTTTTTAAATCTGTCGAGAAATTCATTACGCTCGGCCTGTGAAAAGTGTTCGAACTCGATTTTAACATCCACGACCGGTAATTCCAGTGAAGCGATGCGGCGGATTTTCTCCTCCCCGATAGTCAGGCGCGCTGTCCTGTCGTCCAGTGTGATACTGAATCTGCGTTCTCCCGGCCCTGCGGGCCGTTCCGTTGAAACCTGGTAGGGCGCCACCGCGGAGGCCAGACTTCTGATCAGTTCGCGATGGGTAAAGCCCATCTGTGCGGAGTAACCGAAGCCTCCGGCCCTGTTCATCCTCCGGCAACCGGAGGCCATACGGCAACGGTATCATCGGGCTTCAACGGAATATCCCGGTCCGCCTCATTCAGGTACACCCCGTTCAACAATACCAGGTGAACCTCACGGCGGGGTACGAAATGCTGGTCGATCAACTGGTTCGGGGTCGTGTTGTCCGCCACTTCCAGAACCGCCTCGTTCTTTACCGCGTTTGCCGGCAAATATCCTGACAGGGTCGCGAACAGCTTGAAGTGGACCTGCATCTGCAACGCCTCTGGCAAGGTTCCCCGGAAAACCAGGCCCCTCGCAGTATCGAAGACCTACCCCTGGCCCTGGGTCACGGCCAGCCAGGCTTCCATGACCATCAACGGGTTATCCATCAGCCGGTCTTTCCATTTCCCCAAAGGGAATCGTCCCTGCACCAGCCCCCGGATCACTCCGACATGCTGGGTCAATCCAAGCGTATTGGCTCCAATCAGGCGATCTTCTTCAAACTGAAGCTGGATATAACGGAAATTTTCTTCATCGACCAGTCTCGCAGTATCCCCGCCATCGACCCCTTCCCATTGACCGTAGGATGCGGATATCAGGCCGATGGTGTCCAGTACATTCATCAACAAGCTGCCCCGATGATGGATGGAGCCATATTCGACCATGTTGGCGGCAGCCGCATAGCCATGCTCGACCGCGGTCGGCTGAATCGCCTGGACACTGTATTCGCCGGTGGAAAAATCCCGCCCGCAAGCCACATCGCCGGCTGCATGGATATCCTCGATGGATGAGCGCATGCAGTCATCCACGACAATCGCCCCGTTTGACATTTCTATGCCGGAGTCTGTCAGGAAACCGGCATTACCCTGCACGCCCGTAGCGGAAATCACCAGTTCGGCTTCCACCTCCCGGCCGCCACTGACCCGGACCCGGACGTGGTCGCCGGAAGATTCGATGGCTTCAACCTGGGAACCGGTCATCACATTGACCCCTTTATCGGCGCACCATCTCTCCAGCAATGTGCCGCAGGTCTGGTCCAGCATTCTGGGCACCATCCGGTTTCCCATCTCGACCACCGTCAGCTTCGCGCCGGATGAAACCAGCGCCTCCAGAATGATACAACCGATAAAACCGGCGCCAATCAATACAACGGATGAACCCGGCCGGATTGCGCCTGATATCTTTCGGGCGTCCGCCAGCGTCCAGCAACTTGTCACCCGGTCGTGGTCAATGCCCGGAATCGGAGGGATAATCGGGCGCGACCCGGACGCGACCAGCAGTCTGTCATAATCCCGTCGGCCCCCGCTCGCGAGCGCCACCGTCTTCCCCACGGGGTCTACGGATTCGACCGTGTCAACCACGACCTCGATTCCCCGCCCGCTGAAATGCTCCTCCTGTCTTCTCAGATACGTGCCGGACTCATTGATTTTTTCTATCAGCAGATAGGGAATCGCCATTCGGGAATAGGGCGGCTCAGGCTCATCGCCAATGATGGCGACGTGTGCGGACGGATCCAGTTTGCGTAACGTCTCAGCCGCCACCACCCCCGCGGGGCCGGCGCCAATGATGACGTGGTTCATGCGGGCAGCGCGAACTTCTCACGCACTTCGTCAGTCAACTCACCCTCTTTGGTCCAGCCGCGCAGTGAATAATATTCCGGCAGCATTTCATCCAGACCGCATACCTTGCCTTCCGCAGGCCCGGTTTTGGCTGCTTCCTTGAGCAGTCTGGGCGGCAGTGTGTCATCCTTCCCGGTCAATCCGGCCTTGATATTGTAGTCCCGCTCCAGATTCCAGATGCGCTCACCGGCTTCGAGAAGGCGTTCCACAGACCAGTCACCCTCGCAGGCCGCGTCAATTTGCGGCGCCATGTTATCCAGTGACCAGGCAAAGGTGGTAAATACACACAGCCCCATCGAATCCACCGCCGCGGTCGCATCCTGAAACGCCTTGACCAATCCGGCCTTGCCCTCAGTAACCAGTGGATCGGTTTTCTCGGGAATGCCCAACACTTCGGAAGCTACGGTATAACTGCGCAAATGACAGGCGCCGCGATTGGAAGTCGCATAGGTGAGCCCCATGCCCTGCACCCCGCGTGGATCGTAGGCCGGGAATTCCTGGCCCTTGACCGTCATCGACAACTCCGGATGACCGTACTTTTCGCACAGTCTTTTCGATCCCATTCCAAGGTCCTTGCCAAAACCCTGACCGGTTGCGACCTGATCCACACACCAGGTCAGCGCTTCCGCCGATCCGAAGTTGAGTTCCATGCCTCCGGTATGTTCGGTGGTAATGACCCCCATATCGAACAGTTCCATGGCGGCGGCCACCGTGGCGCCAAAGGAAATCGGGTCCATACCGTCTTCGTTACAGATAAAATTGGCGTAGGTCAGCGCATCCAGGTCGCCAACGCCGGTGTCAGCACCGAGAGCCCAGGCCGCCTCATATTCGAGTCCACCTGAATTTCCCCAGTATTCGGGTTTGTTTTCAACCGAGAAATGGCCCTTGTCGATAGTCGAAATCCGTCCGCACGCTATGGTGCATCCAAAACAGGCGGCGTTGGTCGTCAGGTTCGGCTTGCCGTCGCTGTTCCGCGGTTTCGCCATCGCTTCCGCTGAAATGTCATTCGCGTGCTTAAACTGCACATCCCGCATATTGTTCGACGGCAGCGCCCCGATTTCATTGATTACATTCATCAGCACCTGGGTGCCCATTGCCGGCAGGCCCTGTCCGGTCACCGCGTTTTCGGCCAGCACCTGCTTTTGTTCTGCGACACTTTGCATGAATCGCGCCGGGTCCTTGATATTGCCGATCCCGCGGGTGCCGCGCACGGTGACGGCCTTGAGGTTTTTCGAGGCCATAACGGTGCCTACGCCGGAACGCCCCGCGGCACGGTGCAGATCATTGATCACCGCGGAATACAGGCATCCCGCTTCCGCCGACCTTCCCACCGCAGCGACCCGCATCTGGGGGTCCCCGTGTTTTGCATGAAGCAGCTTGTCGGTCTCCCAGACGGATTTACCCCAAAGATCGTCGGCGGGCAGTATTTCCGCCTTTTCATTGACGATATTCAGGGTGACGGGAGATTCGGCCCTGCCTTCGAATATAATCATATCCCAGCCAGCCATTTTCAATTCCGCGCCGATGAATCCGCCGGAATTGGAACAGGCCACCGCCCCGGTCAACGGGCTTTTGGTAATGACTGAATAGCGCCCGCCGGTGGATACCGCGGTCCCGGTCAGGGGGCCGGTGGCAAAAATCAGCTTGTTATCCGGGCCGAGAGCGTCACAGCGCGGATCCGTCTCCTCGACCAGATAACGGGTGGCCAGTCCACGCTGTCCGACATAGTCCGCCGCCCAATCCATATTGAGCGCTTCTTCATTCACTTCACCGCGGGTTAAATCGACCCGCAGTATTTTTCCGGTCCAACTCATCAGTATTGTCCCCCTAAGATTGTATTTACCTCCTGGATTGTATTATTCCCCTCAATTCACGGCTGCGTTGTCCGTCTTTGCCGCCCACGCCCTCATTTTCTCGAGCCCGGTGGCATCTGCGTCCACGTAAGTAATGGCGGCGGTCGGACAGGCGCTGGCGCACTTGGGATCCCCACCGCAAAGATCGCATTTGATGACCTTGCCGGTGTCCTGGTTGTAATTCACCGTTCCGAACGGGCAGGCGATGGTGCAGACCTTGCAGCCCACGCAGACCGAGTCGCTGACGATCATCGCCCCGGTTCCACGGTCCATGGTAATCGCCTCGACCGGGCAGGCGTGCAGGCACCAGGCTTCATCGCACTGGGTGCAGGTATAAGGCACGAACCGGCCTTCGTCATGGAAAGTAAAAACCTTTATCCGGGATTTGGCCGGATTGAACACTCCTTCGTTCTCGTAGGAACAGGCCATTTCGCACTGCAAACAGCCAGTGCATTTTTCAGGGTCTATACTCAGTGATCGTAGCATTTCGCTCCTCCCGGATAATTATTGTCTTGTTGTTTATGCACATAACCCCGACAAATTCGTGATTTGCCTTGTGCGTTATCTTTTCATCAAGCTGGTGATGCCTCCCAACCTCATTAACCATACTCTTTACAGGGATAAGATACCATTAAGGGAACCTTTCAACAAGTCCGATGTTGCCCCGGGTTTCACGACAAACGGATTTGTCATTGCATCAAAATTAGATTATCGTATATAGCGTGCGAACCAGCGAAAACCTTTTTGTGGTAAAGATATCCAATGAACAAACCAGAACAGCCGACGGACAAGGAAATGGACTCGTTCACCCTGACTGACAACAGCACAGGGCAATCATGGCGGTTGCCGGCGCGGGTCGGGGCAACCGGCAACCGGCTGATCGATATCAAGACGCTGTACGGCGATACCGGCATCCTCACCTATGACCCGGGATTCACTTCCACCGCATCCTGCAAATCGGATATCACCTATATCAACGGTGACAAGGGCATCCTGCTGCATCGCGGCTACAGCATTGATGAGCTTGCGAAAAAGAGCGATTTCATGGAGACCTGCTACCTCCTGCTGTATGGCGAATTGCCGACCCCGGAACAAAAAAGTGAATTCGATGCCGACATCCGCCATCACACCCTGATCCACCAGCAGTTGGCGAAGTTCTATTCGGGCTTCATGCGCAGCGCCCATCCGATGGCGATCATGGTCGGGGTGGTCGGGGCGTTGTCCGCTTTTTATCACGACAGTACGGATATTACCGATATCGAGCAACGCAGAACGGCGGCCCATCGCCTGATCGCGAAAATGCCGACCATCGGCGCATATGCCTACAAGTATTCCCTGGGGTTGCCGTTCCCCATGCCGCGTAATTCCCTCAGTTATTCGGAAAACCTGTTGCAAATGATGTTTTCGAATCCGGCGGAAGACTACAAGATCAATCCGGTTCTGGCCCGGGCGATTGACAGGATACTGATCCTGCACGCCGACCACGAACAGAATGCCTCGACCTCGACGGTCCGGCTGGCGGGCTCTTCGGGCGCCAATCCCTACGCCTGTATCGCCTCCGGGATCGCGTCATTATGGGGGCCGGCGCATGGCGGCGCCAACGAAGCCGTATTGAAAATGCTCAATGAAATTGGCAGTGTCGATCAAATCGATAAATACATCCAGAAGGCTCAGGACAAGGGCGACAGCTTCCGTTTGATGGGTTTCGGACATCGCGTCTATAAAAACTACGACCCCAGGGCAACGGTCATGCGCCAGACCTGTCATGAGGTTCTTAAAGAGTTCGGTATCCATGATCCGCAACTGGAGCTCGCGATGAAGCTTGAGGAAATAGCGCTCAAGGATGATTATTTCATTGAAAAGAAACTGTACCCCAACGTGGATTTCTACTCGGGCATCATCATGAAGGCGATGGGATTCCCGACTTCGATGTTCACCGTCATGTTTGCCATAGGCCGGACCGTGGGCTGGATTTCACACTGGAAGGAAATGCTGGTGGACGATGAACAAAAGATTGGCCGACCCCGACAGCTTTACCAGGGCAATCTGAAACGCCCCTACGTCCCCATCGAAAAACGGGGGCATACCGAAAAGAAAGTCAGTTGGTCCTGGCTTTGGGGCGGCTCAAACAAATAAACCCGGTACTTCATTGACCGGCCCCGGAACTCGTTCCGTCACGTCGACATGCTGACCAAAATCCTGATTACCGTGGCGGTGATTCTCATCGTTGCCATCGTGTTTCGAACGAAGGCGGCGCCCACCCGTGCGCGAACCGTGAAAACGCCGGATGAACCTTCAAACCTGTCTGTGCGCGGCGTAACGTATTCTCTGCTGGGCATCCTGCTGTTGATCGCGGCCGGAGTGTTCATTATCAAATTTCAGGCCGACAATAAAATCATCACCATTCGCGTCATTTCCGGGGATGGCGCCAGTACGATTTACCAGGCACGGCAAAAAACCATCAAGGGTCGACACTTCACCACCCTCGACAACAAGCAGGTGACCCTGGGGGAGGGCGACCGGATAGAAATGGATGGGCGTTAATTCTCCTGTATTCTCCAGCGCCCCGCCGTTCACCCTGCTGATGGTCGGTATTTCAGTCGCGGTCTACGCCCTGATGGCCTTTGGCATGGAACACATCATTGTGGGACCTTTGCTGATCTCGGAATATATCCGGCCCACTCTTCCGGAAATCCGGCAGGGCCAGTGGTGGCGTCTGGTAACACCCATGTTCCTTCATTTCAGTATTTTTCACCTCGTGTTCAACATGTTGTGGACATGGGAACTGGGGCGGATTATCGAATGGCGACAGGGCGCATGGCTGCTGGCCGTCCTGATATCCGGTGTCAGTGTGGCTTCGAACCTGGCCCAATACATGGTGTCGGGACCCCTGTTCGGCGGCATGTCGGGAGTCATCTATGGATTGTTCGGTTATGTCTGGATCCAATCATTGACCAGTCCGCGATTCCGGATTCGTCTTAACCCGGTGATCGTAAAGCTGATGCTGGGCTGGTTCGTACTGTGCTGGTCCGGACTGCTTGAAAAATTTTTCGGGCTGGCCGTTGCCAATACGGCCCATAGCGCAGGCCTGGCAAGCGGAGCGCTGGCGGCCCTGATCGTCTCGGGCATTGTCCGGGGTTCCGGAAAATAATCATGGTTGCCCTGTACGATACCGCGATGCATATCAAACCCGGACAGAATACGGAGCGTTGGCCTTGAATCTGGCCCACCTCTGGAACCAGACATTCCCGGTCGCCCCCCATACTGTTCTGGCGATCATCGCGTTACTGCTCGGCGCCATACAGTTATGGCGTCCCAAGGGAACCGGAAGCCATCGCGTGATCGGATATCTCTGGGTGGGCCTGATGGCGTGGGTCGCCTCAAGCGGCCTGTTTATCCATGAGATCAGGCTCTGGGGACCGCTCTCACCCATCCACCTGCTTTCCATTCTGGTTCTCACCAGCCTCTGGTTCGCCGTACAGGCCGCCAGACGGGGACGAATCCATCTCCACAAGCGGATCATGTCCTGTCTGTTTGTTTTCGCGCTGGTAATTACCGGAGCGTTTACCCTGCTGCCGGGGCGAGTCATGCATGTTGTCCTGCTCGGCAGTTGATCCGGCGTCCGAACCGGTGGATATCATGATGTTGTGGATGGTCTCGCAAGTGTGCATAATGCGCCGCCTGACCCCATACAAAATTTCCAATTTGCAGACCCCGGGAAATGACACGATACGAGAAAGAATTCGATGATGTCCAAGGCCGCTATAATGGCCCGGAACTGGAAAAATCCGTTCTCGAATTCTGGGAAAGGAATTCCATCTTCGAAAAGACCCTGCGGCAAAGCGAAGGCAGGCCGCGTTTCAGCTTTAATGAAGGCCCGCCGACGGCCAACGGCAAACCGGGCATTCATCATGTCCTGGCCCGCACATTCAAGGACATCTATCCCCGGTTCAAGACCATGCGCGGATTCCATGCGCCGCGCAAGGGCGGCTGGGATACGCATGGCCTGCCGGTCGAACATGAAATAGAGAAACAACTCGGCATTTTCGACAAGACGGAAATTGAAAACCGGGTCGGCATCACCGAATTTAACCGGCGATGCCGCGAATCGGTGATGACCTATATCGGCGAGTGGGAGGCGTTGACCCGCCGCATGGGATACTGGGTCAATCTGGATGAAGCCTATTACACACTGGATAACCGGTACATTGAGTCCACCTGGAATCTGCTTCAGCGAATCTGGGACAAGGGACTGATTTACAAAGGTTACAAGGTCGTTCCTTACGACCCGCGCATCGGCGCCACCCTGTCATCCCACGAAGTGGCACAGGGCTACAAGGAAGTCGAAGACCCGTCTGTCACCGTTCGCTTCAGGCTTGAAGGAGAAGACCGCACCTCATTTCTGGTCTGGACCACGACCCCCTGGACGCTGCCCTCGAATCTGCTGCTCGCAGTCGGCGCGGATGTCGACTACGCCTGGGTGCGTCATAACGATGAAGTCCTGATTCTGGCCTGTGCCCGGATCGCACACTATTTCGCGGAACAGGGCCAGCCCTTCGAAGTAATCCGGACGGTCAAGGGCAGCGAGTTGGTCGGACTGCGCTATCATCGGTTGTTCGACTGGCTGGATATCGAATCCGGCGATTGTTTCCGCGTGGTCAGCGCGGATTTCGTCAATACCGGAGACGGCACCGGAATCGTGCATACCGCGCCCGCCTACGGGGTCGATGACCTTGCGCTCGGACAAAGGGAAGGGTTGCCCGTCGTGCACGGGGTCGGACTCGACGGCTGTTTCAAACAGCAGGCCACGCCGGTTGCCGGATTGTTTTTCAAACAGGCCGACCCGGTCATCTGTGAAATGCTGGACAGCCAGGGCAACCTGTTCCTGAATCAAACGACGCTCCACAACTATCCTTTTGGCTGGCGCACCGGAGACCCGTTGATCTACTATGCGAAGGAAGCCTGGTACATAAGGACCACCGCAATCAGGGACCGGATGGTGGCGCTGAACAAAACCATCAACTGGGTGCCGCCAACCATTCGGGACGGAAGGTTCGGCCACTGGCTGGAAAACAATGTCGACTGGGCACTGTCCCGCGAACGTTTCTGGGGAACCCCGTTGCCGGTCTGGACGGACGGTCAGGGGGATTTCATCTGCATCGGCTCACTGGATGAACTCGAAGCGCTCACCGGGCAATCCATGCGGAACATTGACCTGCACCGCCCACGGATCGATGAGGTCACATTCGTCCGGGAAGGGCGAACCTACCGCCGGGTTCCCGAAGTCATAGACTGCTGGTTCGATTCCGGCGCCATGACCTACGCGCAGTGGCACTACCCTTTCGAGAATCAGGATGTTTTCGCCAGACACTTTCCCGCCGACTATATTTGCGAGGCCATCGACCAGACCCGGGGATGGTTTTATACCCTGCATGCCATTGCCGCCCTGGTCGATGACAGCGTGGCCTATAAGAACTGCGTTTGCCTGAGCCATATTGTCGATAAGCACGGTAAAAAAATGTCCAAATCCCAGGGCAACATCGTCAATCCGTATGAGGTTTTCGATGTGGTCGGAGTCGATGCGCTGCGCTGGCTGTTCCTGGCGCGTACCGCGCCCGACGCGCAAAAACGGATTTCGGTGGGAATTGTCAGGGAAGTCGCGGCGACCTTCATCAATACGTTATGGAACACCTGGTCATTTTTCATTCTGTACGCAAGGCTCGACCGGTTTGACGCCAGCCGTCAGGTCGCCCTCTCCGACCGGTCGCAAATCGACAGATGGGCGCTCGCTCTGACTCACCAGACCTTGAAAACCGTAACCGGAGCGCTGGACCGATATGACGCATTCGGGGCGGGGCAGGCGATCGAGAAGCTGATGGACCAGATCAGCAACTGGTATGTACGGCGCAATCGGCGTCGATTCTGGAAAAGTGACGACGGCGATGACAAACAGGCCGCCTACCTGACCCTGTATGAATGCCTGGACCTGATTGCTCGAATGATTGCGCCATTCATGCCGTTCCTGAGTGAAGCGCTCTACCACAATCTCGGAAAATACGATTCCGGCCATAAGCAAAGCGTACATTTGGCCGCATGGCCACAATGGGATGTGGAAAGTCTCGATAACGGTCTGGTGGATGAAATGGATGTAGTGCAGGCCATTGTCGGCCTCGGCCGCTCCGCCCGCGAAGAAAGCCGGATTCGTGTGCGCCAGCCGCTTTCGCAGATGCTGGTCAGTTCGACCGATGAAGCCGTGCGCTCGGCAATCAAAAGGCACGAGCAGCAAATCCTGGAAGAATTGAATATCAAGGCCATCGACTTCATCCGTTCCGATCAGGAACTGGTCAGCCATACCATCAAACCGAACTTCCCGCGGCTGGGGAAACGCTACGGCAAATTGATGCCGGCCATCAAGGCGGCGCTGGCCGGGGTGGATGGAAACCGGGTTGCGCGGCAGATTCAGGACGGAAAGGCTTTCGAGATGGAAATCGAAGGCCGGGAGATCGTGTTCGAGCGTGAGGACATTCAGATCCTGACCTCATCGGCGCAAGGCTTTGCCGCATGCTCAGGGCAAGGTTATCTGGTTGCGCTCAATACCTCTCTCGACAACGAATTATTGATCGAGGGCGTTGCTCGCGAGCTGGTGCGAACGGTGCAGGATGCCCGCAAATCGGCGGGGCTTGCGATTTCGGACCGGATTTCACTGTGTATTACCGGAACTCCGAAGGTGTGCGCCGCGCTGCATCAGCATCGTGAAACCATTTTGACCGAGACCCTGGCGGTGGAACTGGTGGACTCCCTGGAGGGCGGCTTTACGGCTGAGCGAACCCTGGACGATGACAACTGGGTCATATCCCTGGGCAAAGCGACTTGAGCCTGCCCCGCAGGCTGCGCTCATTTTATTGTAGAATTCAACCCGGAAACCAACCCGACAACCTTGACGAAAATCATGACTGGCACAGAAGCAACGCGACAACTTGAAAAACTGACGAATTCAACCGGGTTTATCGCAGCCCTGGACCAGAGCGGCGGCAGCACTCCGAAAGCGTTGATGATGTATGGAGTGGACCAGGACCAGTATCACGGTGAAGATGAAATGTATGCGAAGGTGCATGAAATGCGGACCCGGATCATGACCAACGAAAACTTCACCAGCGACCGGATTCTCGGCGCTATCCTGTTCGAAAACACCATGGAACGGGAAGTCGAAGGCCAGTTGACGTCGCATTATCTTTGGCGGGAAAAACAGATCATTCCGATCCTGAAAGTGGACAAGGGTCTCGCGGATATCGATTCCGGAGTGCAGATGATGAAACCGATGCCGAACCTCGACGCGCTGCTGGACAAGGCGGTGGCAAACGGTTTTTTTGCGACCAAGATGCGATCCGTGATCAAGACCGGCAACGCACAGGGTATCAAGGATGTGGTCGCGCAGCAGTTTGAAATCGGCAAACGGATCATTGCCCGCGGGCTGGTGCCGATCATCGAGCCCGAGGTCGATATCCACTCGCCGCAAAAAGCCGAAGCCGAACAGCTTCTGAGGGACGAACTGCTGGCCAACCTGGCCCACCTGGATCAGGGCCAGAATGTCATATTCAAACTGACCCTGCCCGAACGGGCCAATTTCTACCAACCCTGCCTGGAACATGCCAATGTACTCAAACTGGCGGCCCTGTCCGGTGGATACAGCCGCGAAGAAGCCAATCGCCGACTCAGCGAGAACGCGGGAATGATTGCCAGTTTTTCCAGGGCGCTGACCGAGGGGCTGTCGGTCCACCAGTCCGACGCCGAGTTCAGCGATACCCTGGGAAGTTCCATTGACACAATCGTATCCGCCTCCCGAACCTGATAAATTCCCCGGTTTGGACGGGGTCAAAAAACCCGGGACGGGGCCCTGTCACCCGTAAGGAACCGCAGGACAAGCTATAATTAACTATGATTGACTACAGCAAGTTCCAATTATCGCTGAAGCGTCTTGAGGAACAACACGAAAACCACCGGACACTGGATCCGGCCCTGCCAAAACTGATTCGCGAGGGTATCTCCGAGTCCGTCATCCAGCGATTCGAGACCTGCTATGACTGCCTGTGGAAAGTGTTGAGGCGATATCTGGTTGAGAGGCTTGGACTCGTGGATGTGCCAAACAGCCCGAAACCGATTTTCAGGCTTGCAGGTGAAAACCGTCTTTTTGCTTCACCGATCAAACGGTGGTTGCGATATGCTGACATCCGTATCGGCACGGCGCATGATTATGACGGTGAAAAGGCGAAAGCCTGCCTTGTACTGATGAACGAATTTATTGGCGATGCAGTTGCCCTGTACCAGACCATGAGCGAAACGACATGGGAATAGACCGGGCCATCGACATTACCGGCGAGGAACGTGAGGTTATTCTGGACCTGCTTCATCAGCACTTGCCCGGTGTAAAGGCCTGGGTTTATGGTTCCCGCGCGAAACGGACATCCCGACCGGAATCCGACCTTGATCTGGTGGTATTCGCTCCCCCCGAGCAATCCCCAAAAGTCGGCGACCTGCGGGAAGCATTCGAAGAAAGCAACCTGCCGTTTCGGGTGGACCTTTTCGTCTGGGATGAGGTGCCCGAATCATTCCGGGATCAAATCGAAGAGGACTCTGTACCTTTTCCTGCTACCGCATAAATTCCGGGTGCGCTAATCTGGCCGCTCGTTTATGTGCGGATACGCGACCTTCCCCCATGTCTCCGAGTCCGGGTCGCGATTGATGTCCTGCTGCATGATGTCCACGATCGTCGGCACGAGAGACGCCATGATCCGGCTGCCGTCCCGGAGCTGATCGTGCCCAAAGCCGCTCGGCCAGGTTGCGCCGCCATGAAATAACTGATTGCGCAAGGTATAGAGGCGGCGGAACACAACCGACAGGATGGAAAGGACGTCCTGTTCCGACAGCGCCCTTTTCACCTTCCTCTTGTCACTTTCAAAACGCTGTTTCCAATGATAATCGGGCTTCCGGTCCCAGATAGCCTTCCAGAAGGGCTGGAACACGTAGTGGTTGTCCAGCAGGATCCGGATTGGGCCGGGGTACTTGTCCCATACAATCCTTTCCAGAACGCCCGCTCGGTCCTGCCTCACGATGTTCTCGAGAAATACCGTGAAACGGTAGGTTTCGCTCTCATCCTCGACGAAATCACGCAACGCCGATTCATCACCATAGGCCGCGTTGAAAGCAATCCATAGAAACATGAATCGTTCAATCTCCTTCGTACCTTTCTGCTTGCTACGTTTGATCCAGGAGTGGGCGCGGCGCATCCGGTCTTCGTTGTGTTGCCGCTGCGGAACGAGTTGGTCAGTACGTTCAGGCTCTGGCATGTCAGGCTCTCCCTGCAGAATAGATAGCCGATCTATCGTTTCTGGCGCGAGTTGTACTCATAGTCTGCAACCTCATGATTCTCATCCTGAAATTGTAGGCTAAAAACCTGCTTTTGGACAAACCTTCCTTATTCGGCAGAAGACGATTGGTTTTCAAAAACATTTTCTTGTTGAAGATCATCAAAGATGAGTTTGAGGATGAGCTTCAGGACAATGAAAATGAAACGGATGAGTTTTATCTGAGTCAGTTTGTTTGGATGCTGTATGAGGATCTGTCCAATCCATATCAGTCGAAAATTCTGATTAAGAAGAAAGTTGCCGCATGGGCATAGAAAAGAATTCCAGAGCCCACGGATGCCTGCTTGGCCAGCTTGCCGATGATGCGCTGTAAGGGAGTGCAATGTATCCCGAATGAACAAATATGCCCCACTGTGTGTACAGGTTCGGACACATTATGGTGTAATATGATGAAGAGCGCGTTTGGGGATGCGCCGCTCCAAGTACGGGTTTTGAGGTATGACGACACGCACCGAACTGCTGGAAATCATAGCGAGCGGCGAGAATTCCGGAGTGGAATTCAAAAGGGATAATCTGCGCATCCAGGACCTCGCCAAGGAACTCGTCGCTTTCTCGAATCTTGAAGGCGGCATGGCGCTGCTCGGCATCGAAGATGACGGAACAATCACGGGCCTTACGCGAGACGACCTCGAAGAATGGGTAATGAATGTATGTCGCGACAAGATCAGGCCGGCTATTGTTCCGTTCTTCGAAGTGGTTCGCGGGGTCAAGGGCAATCACGATATTGCCATTGTGCGCGTGACCCGTGGCTACGACGTGCATGCGCTCTGGCACAACAACACCAACAGATATCTGGTGCGTGTCGGCACACAGAGTCAGGAAGCAAGCCAGGAGGAACTCGCGCGCCTGTTCCAGCAAAGAGGCTCTGTACGGGCCGAACTGCGGCCCGTGTCGGGTGCCACGCTCGCCAACCTGGACCGGAGGCGGCTACGAAACTATTTCGGCGATATCCGCCAGCAGGATGTGCCCGCCGACGAAGATGAGAGAGCATGGCAATCACTGCTCATCAATACCGAGATCATGACCGAGGAAGGTGTAACCGTCGGCGGCATGTTGTTGTTCGGCAAGACACCTAACCGGTTTCTGCCTCATGCAGGAATAGACGCTGTCGCATATCCCGGGACGGAACAGGACTATGACGCGCAAGAACGCGTTACGCTTCGCGGCCCCATGACTCCCTTGTTGAGCGAAGGCGGCGATATCGTTGAAAACAGCCTTGTCGAACAGGCTCTTGATTTTGTACAACGCAACACGCGTGTGGTCGTTGAAGCAAAAGGCGGGAGACGGGTGGAGCGTCCGGTCTATCCCCGCGATGTGCTCCGCGAGGGCATCGTCAATGCCCTTATTCACCGCGATTACCTGCTCACAAGCACCGATGTCGAGTTAGCGGTTTACAGCGACCGGCTGGAAATTGTCTCGCCGGGGCGACTGCCGAACGGCATAACTCCAGATCGCATGCGATACGGCACACGGGCTGCGCGAAACCAGTTGTTGAAAGATGTAATGCGCGACTATCGGTATCTGGAACATATGGGAATGGGGATTCCCCGGAAAATCATCAGAGGCATGAGGGTGCACAACGGCACGGAACCCGACCTGGTCGAACGGGACGAACGGTTCATGATTCGGTTGCTTGCGAAAAGCCCTGAATAGTAGTCGTTACAACACGGGAAACTCCAGGACGAACCGGACTGCCGCTCCCGGTTCGACCGGAGTCGGTGACGCCACCGGACTCCGGCTGTATTCCCGTTTTATTCCCCGGTCAGACAGGTGTTCAGCGATGTGGCGATCGACAACATCAATTCGTGCCACATATCCGGCCCCGGAGTCAGTTCCGCGCCCACCGGATCAAGCACGGCGACTTTGGCCTGGGTGCCTTCGATCACGGTCGGGATGATTCTGGACTCAAACTGGGGTTCCCTGAAAACACACCGGACATCGCGTTCCCGAATCAGGCGATTCAAATCCTGAACCTGCCGGATAACCGGGGCGTGGTCTGCTGAACGGGAGATTGAAGTTTGCGCATTCAACTGATGCTCGTTTTCGTAGTATTGATATGCGTCATGGAATACGACATACGGGAGGGTTTTGACGGGTTCCAGCAATTCTGACATCTCCTCCCTGGTTTGATGGATTCTGGCAATGACTTTATCCCGGTTGCTCTGGTAAAGCTCCCTGTTGTCGCTATCTATTCGGGAAATCCAGTCGGCAAAGGCGGTAACGATCAAAATGGCATTGTCGGTAGAGAGCCAGACATGAGGGTCCAGAGCGGCTTCGCGCTCCTCACCTTCATGTTCTTCATCTCCGTGTTCTTCATCTCCGTGTTCTTCCTCCTCATCCTCTTCGCCTTCGTGTTCTTCCTCTTCATCTCCGTGATTTTCCTCTTCACCTTCTTCCTCTTCCTCTCCATGCCCATGCCCGTGACCCCATACACTCTGTTCGCGGAGTGGCAGGGTGTGAAGGCCGGCGTCATCGATCAGGGTTTTAACCCGGTCCTGCCGCTCGACCTGATCCACTATTTTCGACATGGTGACTTCGAAACCGGGACCGACCCAAATCACCAGATCAGCGCCGTATACGGTTTTGACTGCGGATGGAGACAACGGCTGGACATGCGGGGAGTGTCCGGGCGGAATCAGCAATTCAGGAAACCCCGCCCCTTGCATGACTCCGGAAACCAGGGAATGCACCGGACTCACTGAAACCGCCACTCTGGGCGCCGCCGCAAACACTCCGGTCGACCAGAAAAGTATAATGAAACACAGAACAGGGTACAGCAACCGCTTGCTTGCGGGAGAAGGTACCCTGTGATACAAAGACGGCTTTACAGATGAGTTCATGATCAGAAAGGCTGATGGGATTGTTCCAGTAATGTTATAATATATCATAACCGGAAACAACCGCCTGCGCCTCCTTGATACCCCCTGCTATCCATGACCCGATCCGGTTCCCCGCGTTTCCACAGTTTGAAACATGACCATGATTCATGTATCGACACGGCGATGGAAAAGGCGCAAGCCATCTGTATCGAAAACAACACCCGTTTTACGCACCTCAGAAAACGGGTTCTCGAATTGATCTGGTCCAGCCACAAACCGGTATTGGCCTATGACCTGCTGGAAACCCTGCGAAATGAAAAAGTGAATGCACAACCCCCTACGGTCTATCGCACACTTGAATTTCTTTTGAAACACAGGCTGATCCATAAAATCCAGTCTCTCAGGGCTTATGTGGGATGTGATTTCCCGGATCAAAGACATATCAGCCAATTCCTGATCTGCAACCAGTGCCACCAGGTTGTGGAACTCGATGATCCCTTGATCGAACAGGTGATCTCCCGTCAGGCCAGGAAGGCAGGACTGGAAATCGTTCATCAAACAGTCGAAATTCTGGGCCTTTGCCCGAACTGTCAAACCAGCTGGTCACAAGGCGAACCTGCCGATGCAATCCGGAACACTCATTGATCTGCACAATGTCTCGATGTTTCGCGGAAGCGGAACCATTCTCGACGACGTCAGTCTGTCTGTTGGGAGAAACGAAATTGTCACCCTGATCGGTCCCAATGGAGCGGGAAAAAGCAGTCTGGTCAAAATCGCCCTCGGCCTCATTCAACCCGACCAGGGTTTCGTCACCGCAAGTCCTGGTATTCATGTCGGTTATGTCCCCCAATCCATCAATCTGGACCGTAGCGTACCCGTCAACGTCACCCGCTTTCTCCAGCTTTCCGGCATTCGGGAAAAACGCCGACTCGAACAGGCGCTGGAACTTGTCGGCGGCGAACGACTGGGGAAAAAACCCCTGCAGGACATTTCAGGCGGGGAACTGAGGCGCGTCCTGCTGGCCAGAGCCATATTGAAATCACCCGATCTGCTGATTCTTGACGAACCCACCGCCGGTGTCGATATCAGCGGACAAGCGAGCCTCTATGCCTTGATTCAATCCATCCGGGATCAAACCCGTTGCGGAGTTCTGCTGGTTTCCCACAATCTCCACATTGTAATGGGCGACAGCGACAAAGTGTTCTGCCTGAATCGCCATATCTGTTGTTCCGGCGCCCCGGAAGACGTGCAGAAAAACCCCGAGTTCCTTTACTTGTTCAGCCAGGAAAATGCGGCGACACTGGGTATTTATCGCCATTTGCATGACCACGAACATGATTTGCACGGAAATATTCGCTTACCTGACCCGATCGATCGAACCGCCAGCGGCGAAAATACCTGACAATGGACGAATTTATTGTCAGGGCAGTGGTCGGCGGCCTCGGAGTCGCTGTAATATGCGGACCGCTGGGTTGTCTGATGGTATGGCAACGCATGGTCTATTTCGGCGCCGCCCTGTCCCATGGCGCACTGCTGGGGGTCGTGCTGGGGTTGTTTTTTGCTCTCGATCTCTATTTTTCCATCCTGGCGGTGTGTATCGCACTGTCGTTTTTGTTGTTATACATGGACCGCTTCAAGAACCTGACGACGGATACCAGCCTGGGAATTCTGGCGCACGCGACACTGGCCCTCGGCATTGTCGTTCTCAGCATGATACCTGCGGTGCGAATGGATCTGATGGCTTATCTTTTCGGCGATATCCTTTCGGTTAGCTGGCGGGATGTTTTCTGGATTTACATGGGTGGTATCGTGGTCATCGGCCTGCTCGGGACCATCTGGCGGTCACTGCTTTCGCTGATCATACAGCCAGACCTGGCATTGATTGACGGTGTCCGGGAAAAGAGAACCCGACTGACATTTCTGGTCGTGCTCAGTTTTGTAGTCGCGGTCTCCATGCAAGTGGTCGGTGTCCTGCTGATCGTGTCGATGCTCATAATTCCGGCGGCATGCGCCAGAAGGTTCTCCAACTCCCCGGAACAGATGGCCTGTCTGGCCAGCCTGTTCGGCTGCCTCTCGATCGTCCTTGGACTCGCCGCTGCCCTGTTTTTCAACAGTTCGGCGGGACCCTCCATCGTGGTTGCGGCAACCATCCTGTTTATTCTGTCGATGCTGACCGGGAAATTGCAAGCCAGTCAGTGAGAACATCGCTGCGCCGGATCCGCTCAAAAACCAGGCCATGCAACCCGTCACGCCAACCCCCGGCCCATTCAGCCCCTGCCCGTTGTGGCGCCGGTTGCTGGCCATTCTTTACGACACGGTCTTGTTGTGCTGCCTGGTGTTTATCGCATGGCAGCCGGTCCCGTTGATTCCGGAGTCGCTGCATCCGGCCTTGGAAAGGACCATTCGACTGGGTTACCTGCTTGCAATCTGCTTCCTGTTCTTCGGCTGGTTCTGGCGCCATGGCGGACAGACCCTGGGTATGCGCGCATGGAAGATAAAATTAACGCCGATGTATCCCGACCGGACACCGGATCCATTCCGGGCGGTGACCTGGGAAACAGCATGGCTGCGTTTTATTGCCGCGTTATTCTCCTGGATAACCGTCGGCGCAGGATTTGCCTGGTCAGCCTTCCACCCTGAAAAACTCGCCTGGCATGACCTTTTTTCAAGCAGCCGTTTGATTGTCACGCCTGAAAACCGATGATCTGGCGCGCATGATGCCCAGCGCCGCAATCGAAATTGCGGCGAGCAGCAAAACCGGCATGACCCCATAGTTCATATTCTGCCAACCGATCTGGTGGTGCAGATATCCGGACAAAAGGGCGGTGGATGCAACTCCGCTGAAAACCAGAAAGTCATTGATCCCCTGGACCAGGCCTTTCTCGGATTGCCGGTGTACTCCGGTGAGCAGGGTGGTGCTGCCGACAAAAAGAAAATTCCAACCGATACCAAGCGTAATCAGACTGGCCAGGAACAGATTATAACCATCGCCCGCCAGACTCAGGGTGGTACACAGAAACAACATCAGCACGCCTGCGGCCATCACCGGAAGGACACCGAATCTGTGGATCAGGTGACCGGTGAAGAATGAAGGCGCGAACATACCGACGATATGCCACTGGATGACCGTTGCGGTTCGATCGAAACTGAAATGGTGGTGATCCATTGCCAGCGGGGTCGAAACCATCAACAGGTTCATCGTTCCATAGGCAATCGTCGCGCAAAGCGCTGCAACGATGAATGAAGGTAACAACAGAACCCGGATCAGCGGCCTCGCTTTTTCCGTTGACCTGACAATGTCCGGCGGCGGTATCCTGAGAAAGCCCAGGCAGGCCAGAATGCCCAGTCCGAGAACGGCATTGGAACCGAAGGAAAGCGCAAACAGGGCATCCGGCAGAATGTCCCGGGTAAACCTCGCAATCCCCGGCCCCAGGAAGGCGGCTGCCAGTCCCCCCGCCAGCACCCAGGAAATCGCTCTGCTCTTCCAGGATTCGGGCGCCACTTCGGTGGCCGCGTATCGGTAGAACTGCGTAGTTGCCATCGCAACTCCCTGGAAAACCGCGGACAGGCAGAACAACTCGAAGCTGCCCCGGTAAATGGCTGTCGCCGCCAACAGGCCGGCGGCAATGACACTCAACCCGCCGGTGGCGAAACCGGCCCGTCTGCCGTATCTTTGCATCAGCAACGAGATCGGAATCAGCGTCGCCATGACGGTGATGAAGCTGATCCCCAACGGAAGTGTAGCCAGGTTCCCGGTCGGAGCGAGCGACAGACCGACCAGCGCCGAAGAGGTCATGGTCAGGGATGTCGTGGACATGACCAGCGCCAGACAAAGCGATAACAGAAAAATATTCTTGTACATGAGTTGAGAGTATCACAGTATGGATTATGGATTCCGCCACGGCGGTCCGGGCGCCGTGATGATCCGGGGATGTTCCGGTTATCAAGGTTTTCCTTGCTTTCCGTAACGACAGAAGTTAAAAGGAATCCTTTTTTCCGGGGTCATTCCATTGGAACTTGCAGAACAGTTTCTGAAACTCGTCCAGATCATATTCGTGGATCTGGTACTGGCGGGTGACAACGCCATCATTATCGGACTGGTCGCTGCAAAATTCAGCAAGGACTACCGTCGAAAAGTGATCCTGTATGGCGTGGGGGTTGCGGTCATCCTCAGAATCGTCTTCGCCCTGATCACGGTCCAGTTACTGGCGATAAAGGGATTGCTGCTGGTCGGGGGTCTGCTGCTGCTCTGGATTTGCTGGAAATTGTGGCAGGACCTCCGCCATCCTCACGAACCGCCTTCGCTTCCTGAAGGAACGAATCAGGTCCCCGCTGCCGACCAGCAAAACCCGCCGTTGCGTTCGGCCATTTTCCAGATCGTAGTAGCCGACGTTTCGATGTCACTCGACAATGTCCTCGCTGTCGCGGCGGTTGCGGACGGGCATACCGGGATACTGGTTTTCGGTCTGGCGCTTTCAGTCGTATTCATGACCGTGGCTGCAGCCCTGATCGCGGATATCCTGCAAAAACACCGCTGGATCGGCTACCTCGGACTGTTTATCATCCTGTATGTCGCGTTGCGAATGAGTTACGACGGCTACATCCAGATTTTCGGTCCTGTGTTCTAGTCATCCGGCTTCGCGGCCCAGGTCAGGATTGCTCCGTCCAGCCTTCAATCCCCACACCGTTTCAGGATTTCGCCAACCAGTTTCGGCCCCCGATAGATCAATCCGGTATAAAGCTGGATCAGGCTGGCGCCGGCATCGAATTTTTCCTGCGCCGAGTCCGCATCATGGATCCCGCCCACACCAATGATCGGGATTTCTCCCTGCAGGTTTATGTGCAGGGCTGAAATGATCCCGGTTGACCGGGCTCGCAGCGGCGGACCACTCAGGCCGCCCGCCTCGCCTGCAAGGGGATGCGAACCAATCTGTTCCCTGGAGATCGTAGTATTGGTTGCACAGACTCCGTCTATCTGATGTTTTCTCAATAGCGCCGCGATGGCATCCACCCCGGATTCGGAAATATCCGGGGATATTTTCAGGACCAGGGGAATTCTTTTGCCGGAACGGTCCGATAGTTGCTGGCGCTTGTGGTTCAGGCTGTATAGCAGGGTATCCAGCATTTCATCCTGTTGCAGGTCTCTCAAATTTTGCGTGTTCGGCGATGAAACATTAATCGCGACATAATCCGCATACGCATGCACCCGCTGCAATCCCTGGAGATAATCATGGACCGCTTCGTTGATCGGAGTGGAGGAATTCTTGCCGATATTGATACCCTTGACAATGCCCGGGTCCGACTTTTCGATATTCTGGATAAACCGGTCCAGCCCCGGACTGTTGAAACCCAATCGATTGATCACGGCGCCATGTTCGGGCAATCGGAACATCCTCGGCTTCGGCTGGCCTGGCTGCGGCGCGGGTGTCACCGTACCGAGTTCAAGCCATCCGAAGCCGAGCCTGTGAAGGGCGTTGCAGGCCACCGCGTTCTTGTCAAGACCCGCGGCCAGCCCCACCCGGTTGGGAAATTCGATGCCCATGACCGTAAGCGGACGGAGACGGTTCCCGGTCTGGCTGCCCGCTCCCATCATTGTGGCGGACACGCCCGACAGGAACTTCGATCTGGAGGCAAGAGCCAGTCCGGCCATGGCCAGATGGTGACTGGTTTCGGCCTCGAATCTGAAAAGAATCGCTCTTGCCAGTGAATACATCGGATCCGCGCCGGTCCCCGGTCAGGCGGTAAAGGTTTCCGCGGGACCGAGCATGCGCCATTTCCCGCGCTGAAGATTCCCCAGCGAGACACGCCCGATTCTGACCCGGATCAAACCGGATACCCTGAGGTCAACCAGTTCACACATACGGCGAATCTGCCTTTTCCTGCCTTCGGTCAGGATGACGACAAGCTCCTGGCCGCGGCGTTGCCTGATCACCGCGGGTTTCAATGCCCGGCCATCCAGGGACAGCCCGTGAGTGAGCAGTTTCAGTTTTGCAGGGGTAATGCGGCCCTCTACCCGAACGTGGTATTCCTTTTCCAGGGTACTGTCCGGGGCAATCAGGCGGCGGGCGATCCGGCCATCCCCGGTAAATACGATCAGTCCCGAGGAGTCGATATCCAGTCTGCCGGCAGGCGCCAGCCCATGCCGGTCCGGCGCCCGGGTTCCCGGTATCCAGGCATTCTCTCCGGTGATCAGCCTGACCGCCGCAGGATAGCCCTTTTCAGGCAGCCCTGAAACATACCCCGGTGGTTTGTTGAGCAGCACGGTGACTTTTCCGGACTGCTCCGACACCGCTTGCCGATCCAGGGAAATCACCTGGTCCGGCTGAATTCTGGCGCCCAGGGTGGAGACGATCCGGCCATCGACGCGGACCTGTCCCTGTTCGATGAAACGGTCCGCTTCACGCCTCGAACACAGCCCGCGCTGTGCCATTACTTTCGCCAGTCGAACCGGATCAGTCAATGTCCCGACAAATTTTCCGGGCAGCCTCGGCAGCCAACCCGGTGTATTTTTGCGGCGTCAGTTCAAGCAGGGAATGTTTCGCGTCTGCCGGAATATCCAGCTCCTGAATAAACCGATGCAACGATGCCCGGGTGATGCCCTGCTTGCCCCGGGTAAGCCGCTTCAGTTTTTCATAGGGTTCAGCGACGCCGTAACGCCGCATCACGGTCTGGATCGGCTCTGCCAGAACTTCCCAGCTTCGTTCAAGGTCAGCATCCAGCGCGGCCTCATTCAGGGCCAGTTTATCCAGGCCCTTCAGGGTCGATTCGATCGCGATCAGGGTATAGCCCGCGCCCACTCCAAGATTGCGCAGCACGGTCGAATCCGTCAGGTCCCGCTGCCACCGGCTGACCGGCAGCTTTTCCGCCAGATGACCGAGCACCGCATTGGCCAGCCCCAGGTTGCCTTCCGAATTTTCAAAGTCTATCGGGTTCACCTTGTGTGGCATCGTGCTTGATCCGACTTCTGTTTCTATGACTTTTTGCCTGAAGTAACCGAACGCCACATAGCCCCAGATATCCCGGTCGAGATCGAGAATTATGGTGTTGTTCCTGGCCAGGGCATGACAAAACCCGGCAATGTAATCGTGGGGTTCTATCTGCGTGGTATAGGGTTGCCAGGCCAGGCCGAGACCGCTGACGAAGTCATGTGAAATCGCTGGCCAATCCGCGTCCGGGTATGCGGACAGGTGAGCGTTGAAGTTGCCCACTCCGCCATTGAGCTTGCCGTAGAACTTTTGCGTCGCAAGCTGATTCCGGCTTCTTTGCAACCGGGCAACCACATTGGCGAATTCCTTGCCAACCGTGGTCGGGCTGGCCGGCTGGCCGTGGGTTCGGGCCAGCATGGGCTGGTCGGCATGACATCGCGTCATTCGTTTCAGGCAATCAATCAGCCTGTCGAGCGCCGGAATCAGGACCTGATCGCGCGCGCGCCGCAGCATCAGGCCATGCGCCAGATTGTTTATATCCTCGGAGGTGCAGGCAAAATGAATGAATTCACTGACTTTTTCAATTTCGGGGCTGCCTTCGATTTTTTCCTTCAGGTAATATTCAACCGCCTTGACATCATGATTGGTGGCGCTCTCGATCTGCTTGACACGCAACGCCTCACGGGAGTCGAAATTTTCAATGATTGCCTCCAGAGTGGCGACATCGCTGTCGGAAAACCCGGCCACCTCGGGAATGGCCTGCTGCCGTGAAAGATGCAACAGCCATTTCACCTCGACCTCCACCCTGGCGCGGATCAGCCCGAATTCACTGAAATGAGAACGCAAGGGGGCGGTTTTGTCGTGGTACCGGCCGTCCAGCGGTGAAATCGCGGACAGGGGACTCAGTTCCATTCCTCTTCCCGCAGGTTCGGGGCCTCCCGGATAATGCCGCCGCCGATACAGATGTCATCCTGGTAGAACACAATGGACTGACCGGGCGTGACCGCCCATTGCGGCTGGCTGAACCCGACCTGTGCACGGTCGACTCCGGTCCTATCGACAACACAGGGTTGGTCCTCCTGCCGATAACGGATTTTGGCGTTGCACGTGAGCGGCGACGCGGGCGGGGAGCCTGCCACCCAGTGCAGTTGTTCGGCAATCACCACTTTTCGGGTCAGAGCCGGATGGTTGCGGCCTTGCACGACATAGACAATGTTCCGTTCGACATCCTTGTCAACCACATACCAGGGTTCTCCCTCTCCACCGATACCAAGCCCCTGGCGTTGTCCGATGGTATAGAAACAAGCCCCCCTGTGCCGGCCGACCGGGTCCCCTTCCAGCGTCTCTATCGGCCCCGGACGGGACGGCAGGAACCGCTCCAGAAAATCCGCGAATCGCCGCTCGCCGATGAAACAGATTCCGGTGCTGTCTTTTTTGTCGTGAACAGGCAGGGACAGATTTTTCGCCGTCTCCCGGACTGTCTCCTTGTGCATCCCGCCGACCGGAAAATACGAATGGCACAATGCCTGCTGATCCAGAGTATGCAAAAAATAACTCTGGTCCTTTTCCCGGTCGCGACCTTTTCTGAGCAGCCGGACATGGTTCTGTTTCCCCAGGCGGACATAGTGGCCGGTCGCGATAAATTCGGCGCCCAGATTCATGGCCCATTGCAGAAACTCCTTGAACTTGATTTCCTTGTTGCAGACGATATCCGGATTCGGGGTTCGTCCGTTCCGGTATTCATCCAGGAAGGTTCGAAATACGCGATCCCAGTATTCGTGGGAAAAATTGACGGTTTTCAGTTTGATTCCCAGCGTTTCGCACACTGCCTGCGCATCCGCCAGGTCCTCTGCCGCCGCACAGTATTCCCGGTCATCATCCTCTTCCCAGTTTTTCATGAAAAGGCCGGTGACCAGATGACCGTCTTCCAGCAACTTCGCCGCGGCCACTGAGGAGTCAACGCCTCCGGACATGCCGACAATTACATTACTCACAACTATTTCCTGTTCTGGATTTCCGCGTCCCTTTTGTCACGCCGACAATTGAAACCGCAGCGATTGCCCGCGCCAGCCGGAGCATTCCGGCCGGCATCCGGGCTTTCATCCCTTCGCGAACTGTCCACCAGCGCGCTCAGAGGCAGGATATCCTCCCAGTCCGGACTGTTTTGAATAATCGGCAGATAACCGTTCGGTTGAAACCAGGAATCCACCACATACCGCTTGCCGGAAACGATTTCCCGGACCTGTCCGGCCCAGTGCTGGTCAAAGAAAGCCTTGCGGTAAGCCTGTTCAATGACGACATGGTGCCGCAACAAACCCTGTTGTTCCAGAAGGCGCAGATAGGTAGTGGTATTAACCGCTTCATCGATGCAATCCTGCTGGCCCGGAAACAAGTCGGACAGGTTTTCCTGTCCGGCCGGCAGGTTGAAGGCCAGGTCCTTGTGGGTCGGAGTATGGCGTCCAATCAGGACTTCCATCCAGCCGATGGCCTGCTGGATCTGCTGGCGTTCCTGTTCGGGGGTTGGCGCCGCCACAGCGAACCAGTCTGCGACTTCCCGCCATTCAGCCACAGACAAATCGACCACGGCGCTGCTTTTGCAGGCAAAATCATAACAAACCGGAATCGCGGCGATGTCAACCCGGTCCGGGACTTCAACACCTGGACTTTTCGCCGCCGCCGGAGCAACCAGAACCATCAGAAAAACTGCGAACAGGATTCTCATGGATCAGGACTCCGACTGCGCCTTCCAGGCATCCGGCAATACGATGCCGTCACCAAACAGCCAGGCTTCCATCTGGCTGGCCAGGTATTTCTTGTGTCGGGCGTCCAGGGGATTGAGCTTGTATTCGTTGATCAGTATGGTTTGTTGCCGCAGCCATTCCTGCCAGGCCTCCCTCGATATCTGGTCATATATTTTCTGCCCCAGCTCTCCGGGCCAGGGCGGTCGCGGCAGCCCTTCGGCTTTCTTTCCGAGTTTCGTACAGTTCACCTGGCGTGTCATGGAATCAACTCTCTGGCGGTCCACATCTCAAGATTGCAAATTGAACAGGGGCCTGTCTCGTGGCATGATTGCGGTTCATTAATGATCCGGGTCTGACAACCCGGCTTCGACACAAGGACAATGGCCCGATGAAAACGACAGTGTACCGCACAATAGCCGGAATTTCACGGCCCCGGCTACACCGGCGAGGAAACGGCCAGTTTGTCCATCAGGCACGATTCCCCGAACCCGGTTAGCCGATGGAAATGATGTCTTATGTGCTGTTGGCGGCGGTCGTCGTACTGCTGATATTGCTTGCGACCTGCGGGGCCGCCAGCGGGCGCCGCAAGACTGAGTTGAATACCGTTCAGGGCAGGCTGCGCGAAACGGAACTCGAGCTTCAGGTTGCCGGGGTACGCTCCGAAGAGCAACTCAAGTCTTACCAGGAACTCAATCGGGAGATCAGCCGGAACCGCGAACAACTGCAAAAGGATTTCGAGGTGTTATCGAACCGGGTGTTCGAGGAAAGCCGCAGAAAATTTGACCTGGACAGCAAACGAACCCTCGATTCCAGCCTCGAACCACTGAAACAGGAAATTGAATCCTTTCGCAAACGGGTCAATGAAACCCACCTGGAAGACCTGAAAGACCGCAGCCGTCTCCAGGGCCAGATCCTCGAGTTGCAGAATCAGGCCCGGCAGATTGGCCAGGACGCGGTACAGCTTGCCGCGGCGCTCAAGGGCGAAAGCAAAGCCCAGGGCAACTGGGGCGAAATGGTGCTGGAACGTCTGCTGGAAGAATCCGGCCTGGAAAAAGGCAGGGAGTACGAAACCCAGGCCAGCTATCGGGACCAGGACGGCCGGCTCAAACAACCCGATGTGGTTATCCACCTGCCCGACAACAAGGATATCGTGGTGGACGCGAAAGTATCCCTGAAAGCCTGGGAAGCTTTTTTCAATGCCAGCGCGGAAGCGGAACAGGCACAGGCGCTGAAGGACCATCTGGCGTCCATCAAATCGCATATCGCCAACCTGGCTGGAAAATCCTACCAGAGTCTCGACAACGTCCGCAGTCTGGAATTCGTCTTTATGTTCATACCGGTGGAACCGGCCTGGATGCTGGCCCTGCAAAAGGAACCGGAGCTGTTCCAGCAAGCCTGGAACAAGGGCATCGTGATCGTATCGACCACGACACTGATGCCGACACTGCGAACCGTCGCCAACATCTGGCGCAATGAAAAACAGAACCGTTACGCGCAGCAGATCGCCGACAGCGCCGGGGGGCTGTATGACCAGTTCGCGCTGCTGATCGAATCGCTCGACAAACTCGGCAAAAACATCCGTTCCGTACAGGAAAGCTATGAAGAGGCGCGTAACCGTCTGCATACCGGTTCCAGAGGCAGCATCGTCAGGCGTATCGACAATCTCGAAAAACTGGGCGCCAGGTCCAGAAAGCAGTTGCCCGAATCGGCCCGGCGGTTGCTGGAGGAGTGAAGAATGAAGTACTTTAGAATCATTCGCGGGTTCTGGTATAATCTGGCGTTTTTCAAGGTCCGGGTACAAATCAATTCTGGAATTCACACCAGGGATTCACGAATTGGACAGGGTGTTCAGGACAGGTCAAACAATTTTCCCGATTCAGAGGTTTAAACATGACTGGCGACCATGTGGATAACAGGCGGCGACGCTTGTTGACTATTGCAACCACAGGTGTGGGCCTGGCGGGTGCGGCAGGATTGGCGGTGCCATTTGCCGGAAGTATGTTGCCGAGCGAAAAGGCGAAGGCGGCGGGCGCTCCGGTAGAGGTGGACATCAGCAAGATTGAAACAGGCCAGCAGATCACGGTTGAGTGGCGTGGGAAACCGGTCTGGATAATCAAGCGTTCGCCTGAAGTCCTGGACCTGTTGCCGAGCATGGACGATCGTCTCGCAGACCCGGATTCAGACCAGGATCAACAGCCCGAATATGCCCGTAATCCGTATCGCTCGATCAAGAACGACATTCTGGTTCTGGTCGGCATCTGCACTCATCTGGGATGTTCTCCGAAATATCAGCCCGAAATCGGCGCGGTCTCATTCGACGATGACTGGAAAGGAGGGTTCCTGTGTGCCTGCCATGGCTCCAAATTCGACCTCGCGGGCCGGGTTTACAGCGGTGTACCGGCGCCGACCAACCTGGTGGTGCCTCCCTACCAGTATCTGTCCGACGATGTGTTGTTGATCGGTGAAGACGGGGAGGTGGCATGATGCGATTCCTGTTGAACTGGCTGGATGAGCGATTCCCGGCCAGCAAGGTGGCGAAAGAGCACCTGCTCGAATACTTCGCGCCAAAGAACTTCAATTTCTGGTATTTCTTCGGCAGTCTGGCGCTGCTGGTGCTCGGCCTGCAAATCGTGACCGGAATATTGCTGGCGATGAACTACAAACCGGATGCCAGACTCGCCTTCGATTCCGTCGAATACATCATGCGCGACGTTTGGGGCGGCTGGTTCGTGCGTTACATGCATTCCACCGGTTCGTCGATGTTCTTTATCGTAATTTACCTGCACATGTTCCGCGGATTGCTGTACGGCTCTTACCGGAATCCCCGTGAACTGATCTGGATTTTCGGTATGGTCATTTACCTTGCCATGATGGCGACCGCCTTTTTCGGTTATCTGCTGCCCTGGGGCCAGATGTCTTACTGGGGCGCGCAAGTCATCGTGAACCTGTTCGAGACCCTGCCCTGGATTGGACCCATGTTGTCGGAATGGATCCGGGGCGACTATGTGATTTCAGACATTACCCTGAATCGTTTTTACGCGCTTCACTACCTGATTCCATTTGTTCTGGTCGGATTGGTTTTCCTGCATATCGTCTCCCTGCACAAGGTCGGATCAAACAACCCCGACGGCATCGAAATCAAGAATGGCCCGAAAGGCAACCAGTGGAGCGAGGACGCGCCCGCCGACGGCATCCCCTTTCATCCGTACTACACAGTCAAGGATATCCTGGGAACGGTCGTGTTCCTGGCCTTCTTCTTCGCCATTGTGTTTTTCATGCCGGAAATGGGTGGGTATTTCCTGGAGCAACCCAATTATGAACCGGCCAATCCATTGAAAACCCCGGAACATATCGCACCCGTATGGTACTTCACGCCTTATTACGCGATCCTGCGGGCAATACCCAGTTTTGCCGGCACACAAGTCTGGGGGGTACTGGTGATGTTCGCTTCCGTCGCCGTATTTTTCTTCTTGCCATGGCTGGATAAAAGTCCGGTCAAATCCATACGGTACAAAGGTCTGACCACCCGGTTTTCATTGGCGCTTTTTGTGACGACATTCCTGATTCTGGGGTGGCTGGGAACCAAGGCGCCGACCACGAACCTGACCATAATGGCGCAGTTTTTCACATTGATCTACTTCGCGTATTTCCTGCTGTATCCGAGTTTCAGCGCGGCTGGCCAGGGATTGACGATAGCCGGGAAACTCCTGTTCTGGATAGCGGCAGCCCTGTTTGCCGGGACACTTTTCTATTGGTGGTTTGGCTGGAGCGGTGGTCCGGGCACAGGCCTGAAACTGGTTTATTCGATTCTGTCCATTGCGATACTTTTCATACTGGGTATCCGGCCTGCTTTCATAAGCCCGGAAAAAGTCAAACCTGTTCCGGAGAGGATTAGCTGATGAAAAAACGGTTTCTGACTCTGGCCCTGGCCCTGGCGATCAGTTCGCCTGCCGGATTTGCAGCAAGCGGAGGCGCAGCCCTGGACCGGGTCGAGGTGTCATTACGGGATAAGGTTTCGTTACAAAACGGGGCCAAACTGTTTGTAAACTACTGTATGTCCTGCCACAGCGCGAAATATATGCGCTATAACCGGATGGCCGCGGATCTGGAGATTCCTGAAGATCTGGTTGAATCCCAAATGATTTTCACAGGCGGCAAAATTACCGACAGCATGACCACAACCATGACCGCAAAACAGGGCGAGGAATGGTTCGGGGTCGCGCCCCCGGATTTGTCCCTGATCGGCAAGCTGAGGGACCCGGACTGGATTTACACCTACCTGCGTACTTTTTACCGGGATAAATCCACGGCCAGCGGCTGGAACAATCTGGTGTACCCGCAGGTTGCCATGCCCCATGCCCTTTACGAATTGCAGGGAATACAGCATGCCAGCAAGACCATCGGGACCGACAGTCATGGCAATCAACAGGAAACCATTGACCTGGAACTGGCGCAGCCGGGGAAAATGAGCGTTGAAGAGTATGACCACGCGATGCGCGATCTGACCAATTTCCTGTATTACATGGCGGAACCTGCCCGCATGGTCCGTATTGGGTACGGGATGTGGGTCATGCTGTTTCTGGCCGTGCTGGGTACACTTGCGTTTTTCCTGAAAAAGGAATACTGGCGGGATGTCCACTAGGCTGTACCGGATTCTGCTGATTTCATGATAACCACGGGCTTGCATGCAGACCGGCACCCTGCGATGACGTTGCTGTCGAGCCAATTTGACGTTTTCAGCCATTGCTGCCGCATCGTTCTGATCGAAAAAGACATCGACTGTGCGATCGAGTACGTTTCGCCGGAAGACGATGCCGACAGAATAGGGCAACACAATCCGTATGGGGAAACGCCTACCCTGGTTGACCGCGATGTCGCACTCTACGGCATGGGAGTCATCGTCGAGTACCTGGACGAACGCTTTCCCCATCCTCCCCTGATGCCGGTCGACCCCATTATGCGGGCCAAAACCCGCCTGATGGTCTGGCGCCTGACGCGGGACTGGTTGAAACCGATTTATGCCCTGGGTGAAATATCCGCCCTTGATCCCCCTTCCGCCCTGAAAAAAGACCTGCACGACGGGCTGGTTTCCCTGTCTCCGATTTTTGCTGACAAACCCTTTTTCCTGGGCACGGACTACACTTTGATCGACGCTTATTTTGCACCCCTGCTGTGGCGCATCCCCGCTCTGGGGGTAACCCTGCCCAAGCAGGCCGCTCCCCTGATCAAGTACGGAGAATCGCTTTTCGAACGACCTGCATTCAGGGAAAGCCTCAGCGACTACGAAGTGAACCTGCACAAGGCTGCCTGAATCGACCCCTGATGGGAACTTCAGACAAAGGTAAAAGCGGCAGGTCAGGCAATCGCCGGTCCGCACTGCCCGGCTCCACCCGGCCCTACCTGATTCGCGCGATTTACGAGTGGGCGATTGACAACGGACTGACGCCGCAGGTTCGGGTAAACGCCGGGCTCAAAGATGTCATTGTGCCGCTGGAATATGTCAGGGAAAATCAAATCGTGTTGAATATTCATCCCCAATCGGTGAAATCGCTTGAGCTTGGCAATGAGTTCCTGATGTGCTCGGCTCGTTTTTCCGGGAAACCGTTCGAGATTTGTGTGCCTGTGTTTGCCGTAATGGCGATCTATGCCAGGGAAAACGGTGTCGGAATCGTGTTCGAGGAGAGTGTATCACCGCCCCCGGGAGGCAGGCACGACCCGGAAAAACACTCGTCGAATGGCGGTGAACCAGGAAACAAGTCAGATAAAAAGCCGGATTCGTCACCTCATTTGAAACTGGTCAAGTAAAATATCCGTCTCTCGTCAGGAGAGGCCCGTTTATCCCGGAGTGATCCAATGAAGCAGTTCAGAGGTACAACCATTCTGTCTGTCCGAGCCGGTAACCAGGTCGTGATTGGCGGCGACGGCCAGGTTTCGATCGGCAACACAATGATGAAAAGCAATGCGCGCAAGGTGCGGCGCCTGTACAACAAACAGGTGCTGGCAGGATTTGCAGGTGGAACCGCGGACGCATTTACCCTGTTCGAACGATTTGAAGGAAAGCTGGAAAAGCATCAGGGTCAACTGGTTCGGGCTGCGGTGGAACTGGCTAAAGACTGGCGTACCGACCGTATGCTGCGAAGGCTGGAAGCCTTGCTGGCGGTGGCGAACAGTGAGGCATCGTTGATCATTTCCGGGAACGGAGATGTCATCGAGCCTGAACAGGGTGTAATGGCGATCGGGTCCGGCGGTGATTTCGCCAAGTCGGCAGCGCTCGCCCTGATCGAAAACTCGAATTTGTCCGCCCGCGAGATCGTTGAGAAAAGCCTTGGAATTGCGGGACGCATCTGCATCTATACCAATGACCACCTGACCATTGAAACCCTCGATTATTAATTACACGTTCCACCCCGGAAGCCACCATGACTGAAATGACCCCCAGAGAAATTGTCGAGGAACTGGACAAGCATATCATTGCCCAAAATGCGGCAAAGCGTTCAGTTGCGATTGCGCTGAGGAATCGCTGGAGAAGAATGCAGGTCGATCCGGATCTGCGTGGGGAAATCACACCCAAAAACATCCTGATGATCGGCCCCACCGGGGTCGGCAAGACTGAAATCGCCCGACGTTTGGCCAAACTGGCCAATGCGCCATTCATCAAAGTCGAAGCGACCAAATTCACCGAAGTGGGGTATGTCGGCAGAGAGGTGGATTCGATTATCCGCGACCTGATGGATATGTCCCTGAAAATGACCCGGGAACAGGCCATGGAAAAAGTCAGGAGCAAGTCCGAGGATATGGCTGAGGAAATCGTGCTGGATACGTTGTTGCCGCCGGCCCGCGGGGAACCCGTAAATGACGACGGCGCCGCCCGCCAGAAATTCAGGAAGATGCTGCGCGAGGGGAAGCTGAATCACAAGGAAATCGAAATCGAGGTCAGCAACGCCTCCATTGGCGTGGAAATCATGGCGCCCCCCGGAATGGAGGAAATGACCCATCAACTCCAGGGGTTGTTCCAGAATATGGGAGGGCAGAAAAAATCCACCCGGAAAGTTCCGGTGGCGGAAGCGTTAAGACTGCTGACCGAAGAAGAAGTGTCAAAACTGATCAACGAAGAGGAAGTCAGGCTACAGGCGCTGGACAAGGTCGAGCAGAATGGAATCGTTTTCCTGGACGAGATCGACAAGATCGTCAACCGTTCCAGCGCAACGCAAAGCGGTGTGGACGCCTCCAGGGAAGGGGTGCAACGGGATCTGCTGCCGTTGGTCGAAGGCTCAACCGTGTCGACAAAATACGGAATGGTAAAAACCGACCATATCCTGTTTATCGCCTCCGGCGCGTTTCAACTGTCCAGGCCATCGGACCTCATTCCTGAATTACAGGGCCGGCTTCCGATTCGTGTCGAACTGAAGGCGCTGAACAGTAGTGACTTTGTCCGGATACTGACCGAGCCGGATGCTTCATTGACAGAACAATACCAGGCGTTAATGGCAACCGAAGGTCTGCGGCTCGAATTTACGAAACAGGGCATTCAGCGCATTGCCGAGGTCGCCTGGCAGGTAAACGAGCAAACCGAAAATATCGGCGCCCGCAGACTGCATACCGTGATGGAGCGCCTGCTGGAAACTATCTCATTCGAAGCTGCCGACAAATCCGGTCAGCGCGTCTGTATCGATGTTGACTATGTGGAGCGGCATCTGCAAGACCTCGCAGACGACCAGGATCTGTCGCGGTACATACTTTAGATGTGAACAGGATTGCCGGCGCCGCCAAAGTCTTATTGCTTTGCCTGCTGGTTTGCGCAGGGGTAATCTGTAGCATCCTGTCGGCTTTTCTGACATACGGTTTTTACCAGAAAATCGCCCGGCTCTGGCATAAAGGGGTCGTCCGGGCAGTGGGCGTTCAATGCGAATTCAGCGGGGCGGCGCCCGTTCCAGGGACGTTGGTCGTATCCAACCACGTCTCCTGGCTGGACATTTCGGTGATCGGATCGGAACTGCCGGTTGTATTCCTGGCAAAAGGTGAAATCGCAAGCTGGCCAGTATTGGGATTCATTATAAAAACAGCGGGAACGCTGTTCATCGACCGGGGCCGGGGAGCGAAGGATGCGAACGCCAGACTTTCGGAATCACTATCGAAAAACCAGGCGGTCCTGCTCTTTCCCGAGGCCACGACTACAGACGGACACTCCGTCAACCGGTTTTATCCACGGCTGATGCAATCCGCGATTGACAGCAATGCCCGCGTGCAACCGGTCGCCCTGCGCTATTCGGACAAGGAGGGCCATTTGTTTCCCGGCGTCGGTTACAGGGGAAACATGACGTTCCTGCAAAGCCTGTGGCAGACTGTCTGTCTGGGCAGGATACGGGCTCGCGTCCAGGTTTTTGAATTACTGGCGCCAAGCGATTCCCGGGACCGGCTCGCCAGGGAGGCGGAGGCGAAAATCCGGGCGTGGGTCGAGGAAGGACCGGATAAAGAGAAAAATAAATGAGTCATTCCGTGGAACTTTAAAAAATTATTAGCACTCTACCCCATTGAGTGCTAAAATACGTGATAACCAAAACCTGAATATTCCAGTTCGATGACGCAAAGTTTACCCGGTCCGATGCAACTTTCTGCCAGCGGCAGTCTGGCGGCCTACATGCAGGCGGTCAACGCGGCTCCGGTTTTGACTGCCGAACAGGAGTACGACCTGGCCATGCGATATCGCGATGACGGCGACCTCGAAGCCGCACGCGAACTGGTATTGTCCCATCTTCGGTATGTGGTCAAGGTGGCGCGAGGGTTCATGGGCTACGGCTTGCCGCTGCCCGACCTGATTCAGGAAGGAAGCATCGGATTGATGAAGGCCGTCAAACGCTTCGACCCGACCCGTGACGTTCGACTCGTTTCGTTCGCGGTGCACTGGATACGTGCGGAAATATACGATTATGTGCTTCGCAACTGGCGCATTGTCAAGGTGGCCACCACCAAGGCACAGCGCAAGCTGTTCTTCAACCTGAGAAAGTCCCGCTCCAAATGGGGGTGGATGGATGACGCAGACGTGACCAGCCTGGCTGATGATCTGGATGTCGATACCCGCACCGTACGGGAAATGGAATCAAGATTAAGCGGCACGGATGTCACTTTCGACGCCTCGGCGGACCAGGACGAAGACAGCGCCTGGCTGGCGCCCTCCCAGTATCTCGGAGACAACCGTTATGACCCCGAGTCTGTGGTCGGCAACAACGAGTACCAGCAGCAACAGCAGCAGCAACTCGGCGCGGCGCTCGAAAAACTCGATGAACGCAGCAAGGACATCGTCACCCGCCGATGGCTAAGCGACGACAAACCCACCCTGCATGACCTTGCGGATGAGTACGGAATATCAGCGGAAAGAATCCGCCAGATAGAAAAACGTGCCATGGAAACCATGAAAACCGCGATTTCCGCGGGCTGATTGAAAGAAAAGGTTTCTTGAGGCGAAGCTGGAAATTCAACTCCTTTCGTGAAACTTGATCAGCAAAGAGCATAGCGCGGCCTCCTCCAGTTCATCAAGGTCATGCTCCTTAAGTTCTATACATAACTCCTCAAGAATGGAACTCACAGCAAATCCAACCTCGTGGTCGCCATCGATTTCAATATTCCGATACATGAAGTTGGTGTCCGTACAGTTTGAAAGACCAAAAAGCCATGTAAGCTGGTTTCCTTCCGCACTTCCTTCGGCGGCCGCAACCATTCTCAGTTCACCGGAAGGTCTCCGAGCAATAACCAGCAGATCTCCTGCACTAACACATCCCATCGCAAGGTCGGCCTTGACATAAAGCCGGTATTCACTCCGGGTGGAATGCCGTTCACATGCGCCATACCACGTAAAATACGAACTTTCGAAATAATCACTATCTTCTTCACCACTAAGCCATTGAGTACAAATCTGCTGATCTATCAGCTTTTCTTTCCCAAGCAGCGTTTCCAACTGCGCGTCCCCATTGAATTTATAATAGTATGAGCTGTCACAATCAGCTTCAGCCGCACTCAGCCGTTTTGCAGCCACATCGACAATATATTCTGACAGGAACTCTTTTTTCATTATTTCACTCCTCTTTAGTTTTCTTCCATACACTTCAACCACAAGTTCCCGTATATTGCTACGGAGGCATCCGGAAAAGTTAATTCATGACACTTTTGCTATGAAAAGTGACGGCTTCAAGCTGCACTGGCCCTGAAGGTAGCCACGCAGCGCAAACATCCGTGGCTTTTTACGGAACCTGAAAAGGCGATACAGGAAGTACCGGGACGCATTTTCTTGTGAGAACGCAAGTTCGTTTCCAGTAATGAAAAACGGCGTATTTTTTCCGTACTTTGTCGTCTTCACTTCAATGAAACGGTCATGCCCGCTCTTTTCATAGGATCGTATATCGAAACCAGCCGAGGGTCCCTGTGTCTCAGAAACCCGCTCAATGTGGTCAACCAGAGACTCTCGCCCAGCCTGGATTAGCCTGGCACGTTCGAAGTTCATGACGAATTCTTCTCCGGCGTTTCCGAGGCTTTGGTTCTGTGCCTCCATTTCGAGATAGTTCACCCCGGTAGGATTGTAGATGGCCCCGGTTATTGTATTTACCGGATCAATTGGTTTTTGCGGCGGTTTATCCATCGCTGCAAGCCAGTCATCGACTGAGGGAATTACGGGGGCGGACTTAGCATCTGCTCTGAACAGCTTCTGAAGTTCGGGATTCTTCACAAGGTGATGATGTACAGCGTCGGGCAAAATTGACCTCTGGTAGTTTGATAGCGGCTTGTAACCATCAATATATGGAATACCCATCTCAATCAGAACAGCGCTGATGTTCTGATGTTTTAACTCGATAGCGCTATGCGACCGATTGTCAAGCCGTGCCATTAGTGAGCGCCGATGTTTCGTTTTATTAAACGCCTGCCCATCAAGTTCCAGGCAAAGCATGTCGAAGTAGTCTTCTACCGCCGCCTCAACTTCAGATTGTGACCAGACCTTTGACATCCTACCCTATCACGCCGACTCCCCCTGTGCACCGCTTGCACCAGCGTTTGTATACGCTCGGGGCTTATTCCAGGGTGGATGCCGTGGCCCTGGTTGAATGTATGTCCCCACACAAACTACTGTTAGCAAATTTTTTGACCTCCCGGGCAAACAACGCCAAAATATTATAACAATATTATCACTATCTAAAAGGGTGATCATTATGCAAGCGAAACTTCGACCAGTCGGCAATAGTATCGGTTTCACCATACCCGCCAGGAATTGAAGACCATCAGCGCCAAAGCCGGTGATGTTATTGAACTGGAAATCAAACGCGTTGTGCGCCCTGTTCGCGCAGATTGGAACAGTGCCGCTTTATGGCAAGGAGTCGATGAAAAGCCCATGCTACTGAAAGGTGTACCAAATAACTTCGGAAATTGCACGAAAATACTGGAATGAAGAACGTCAGCGCTGCCGAAAAAAGGCGTTGATCATTCGTGCCCGTTTTTCCACGCCAGCCAGTATCGGTTCATACGTTGATTCCGGCATACCGGCATTGGCAGCCAAAGCGGTCGCCCTTGCAATCACATCTCCTGCCTGCATTGCCAGACCAGAAAACAGACTATCCATGTCCTGCTCGCGGATACCGGTTTTTCGACCAGTCTGGTAAAAATGCCGAAGCTGAATCTGGTTGAGACGATAATATCCCCGATCCCCTATCGCCATCGCCAGTCTGGTTTTCTGAGTCGGAAATTCCGGATAGGGTTCAACAGACATCACATCATAGAGCGGCGTCAGCCTGTAACCTCCTGGCGTAAGAAATACGGAGAAGTTCTTGGCATGACCGTCGATAGCAGCCAGTAACCAGAACACAATCTGCGCTCTCATAAAAGCCAGACGGTCTTCATACGGAGTGATGGCGCCATTCAGGAGTTTCAGGATATCGATAATGCCCGGTCCACCGTCGCTTTGATATTTTCGTACTGGCGGGATGCCCAACGCCTGACAAATATCCTCTTGCGGAACCCGGTACAGCACTCCGTTCTTCCAGATTCGATCAAAACGCTTAACAACAATCACAGGCTTGCCGCCAAACAGTAATACATCAGCATCGGCTGTTTCAAGACCGAGGTTGCGACATAGCGCCAGACAAAGCCATTCATTCCAGGGAGTGTCGGAAAAGTCGACACTGTCCGGACCTCCTTTCATCGCTGGCTTGAAGATATGAGAAGCCGGTGTAGGCCCAAGCGGCAACTGCCACTGCTCATCGACACGAAGAAAAGCGGTCTTTTCCTGCACTCCGGCAATCGAGATACGAAAGCCAACCTCATCAGGATGCATGCCAAGAGGGTTTTCCGCCAAAAAAGCGATTCGCGTTGTGATTTCATCGTCACTGATCGGCCTGTATTTCATTTTGGTCGGGTCACCAGGATCAAGCCCCTCAGGAACAAAACGCAGAGCGCCTACACAATCCTGTCCGATGACCGCCAAGAGATCAAAAATACTGGAGCTTTTGGCTCTCTCACGCCTCGCGATTTTTTCTCTTACGACACGATCATCAGGCAACAGTCCATCAAAGTAGCTGGTCACAACCTCCCCTGACCAACTACGGTCAAGCAATGGCAAGGACAACGAAACAGGGAATGCCCGTTCAGACGACAACCAGTCCGGGTCATAACGAAATGAGGTGGCGCCGCTTGGGGCTAGGGAATATTGGCCTACCTTACTTGAACCAACATACACATCCAGCATACGGCGCTGGCGATTGCGTCCCACAATCAATACTCCGTAGGGTCGAAACCGGTTTTTCGACGTTCGACGACAGACAAGTCCAGATCCAGGGCAGCCAGCACCCGAATCAAGGTATCAAGCTTTGCCGCTGTCGTGCCGTTTTCAAGTTCGGAGACCATGGCCTGCCGGACGGAGGCCTTCCGGGCAACATCAACCTGTCGCAAGTTTCTGGCCTTGCGTTCCAGACGAATTGTCGCACCGAGGTCTTTGTTGCTGCGTATGATCTTTCCCATTATCCTTTATTTATACGTTTATACGTATAATCTTTATATATACGGTTTTCAGGATAATTTCAATATATACGTTTTAACGGATAAAATATCCCACACGCCTCATCGGATCAATCAGCAAAGTCGATATGACTTATGGCAGGCAGATCACCGCCGACTCTCCCTGTGCACTGCTTCCACCAGCGTTTGCACCCGCTCGGGGTTTATGCCGGGGTGGATGCCGTGGCCCAGGTTGAAGATGTGTCCTTCGCCTGAGCCGAAATCTTCGAGTACGCGCTTCGCTTCCCGTTCCACCTTGTCATTGGAGGCATAGAGTACGGTGGGGTCCATATTGCCTTGCAGGGCCACCGATCCTGCTGTCCTTTTTCTGGCTTCGCCCAGTGAAACCGTCCAGTCCAGTCCGATCGCATCGCATCCGGTTTGTGCGATCTGCTCCAGCCACCCGGACCCGCCTTTGGTAAACAGGGTCACCGGGGTTGCGGAACAGGCCGGATCCGTTTTCAGCGCGGACACGATTTGCGCCATGTAATCCAGTGAGAATTCCTGGTAGTCCGGCGTACTCAACACGCCGCCCCATGTGTCGAACACCATGATGGCCTGCGCGCCCGCCATAACCTGCGCCTTCAGGTAATCAATCGCCGCCGCGGTGATCTTCTGCAACAGCCGGTGCATGGTCGTCGGCTGATCATGCATCATGCCCTTGACCTGCATGAAATCCCGGCTCGACCCGCCTTCCACCATGTAGGTGGCCAGAGTCCATGGACTGCCGCCAAATCCAATCAGCGGGACTTTGCCTTCGAGTTCCCTGCGGGTGAGCCGAATGGCTTCCATAACGTAGCCCAGTTGTGCTTCCACTTCCACTTCCGGCAATTTTTCGATTTCGTTCGCTGACCGCAACGGGCGTTCGAAGCGGGGGCCGATTCCTTCATTCAGCGTCAGCCCCAATCCCATGGCATCCGGGATGGTCAGAATGTCGGAGAAAATAATGGCGGCATCCAGGTCGAATCTGAGAATCGGTTGCAGCGTCACTTCGCAGGCCAGCTCGGGCGCCTTGCACAGCGTCAGAAAATCCCCGGCGCGGGCGCGGCTTTGCCGGTATTCCGGCAGGTAGCGTCCGGCCTGACGCATGATCCAGATTGGCGTACAGTCAACCGGCTGGCGTCTCAACGCCTTCAGAAACCGGTCATTCATGGATCATTTACGGGATGACAGGAACAGGCAAGCCGGGGATCAGGCTCTTGACAGGTGGCTTCAAAACGGGCGCGGGCTTATTCGGGAAGGTCACTATGTCCCTGCAGAAACCGGTCAACCGACCGGGCGCAGCGACGTCCTTCCCGAATCGCCCAGACCACCAGCGATTGTCCGCGTCTCATATCGCCCGCTGAAAACACTTTTTCGATGTTGGTCTGGTACGCGCCGACGCCGCTTTCCGGCGCCTTGACGTTGCCCCGGTTGTCCCGTTCGATCCCCATCTCTTCAAGCAGCCCCGTATAAACAGGGTGAAGGAATCCCATCGCCAGCAGAACCAGATCAGCTTCCAGCACAAACTCCGAGCCATCGACATCCCTCATCTGCCACTGCCCGTCCGCCCCCCGGTCCCAGGCTACCTTGATACATTGTATGGATGAAACGCGCCCTTTGCCGTCTTCATTGAAATGCTGCGTCTTGACATCCCAGATCCGATTGCATCCTTCCTCCTGTGATGAAGAGGTACGCAGTTTGTGCGGCCAGTTCGGCCAGGTCAAAGCCTTGTTTTCCCTTGCGGGCGGCTCCGACAGTATTTCAATCTGGGTGACTGACCGGGCCCTTTGCCGGATGGATGTGCCGATACAGTCCGACCCGGTATCCCCGCCGCCAATGACGACGACCTGTTTCCCTTCGGCGCTGATAAATTGACTTTCATCGACCGTGTGTCCCTGCACTCTTCTTGTGTTCGACCTCAGGAAATCCATCGCGAAGTGGATCCCCTCGTATTCCCTGCCCGCCACTTCCAGGTCTCGCGGATGCTCGGCGCCCCCGCTTAAAACAATGGCGTCAAAAGTCTCGAACAGGAATGAAACCGGAATATCGACGCCAACATGGATGCCCGAATGAAATTTCACGCCCTCGGTTTTCATTTGCGCCATGCGGCGGTCAATCACCAGTTTGTCCAGTTTGAAGTCCGGGATACCGTAGCGCAGCAATCCGCCGCTTCGCTCCTGTTTTTCGTACAACGAAACCGAATGCCCCGCCCTGGCCAGTTGCTGGGCACAGGCGAGTCCGGCCGGACCGGAACCGATCACGGCGACATATTTGCCGGTTCTGTGGGCCGGAATCCGGGGTTGTATCCATCCTTCCGCCCAGGCCCGATCGACAATGCTCTGTTCGATGGTTTTTATCGTAACCGGACGGTCTTCAATGTTCAGGGTACACGAAGCCTCACAGGGGGCCGGGCAGATGCGCCCGGTAAATTCCGGGAAATTATTAGTCGAATGCAGCACATCACTGGCCCGTTTCCAGTCTCCACGATAAACCAGGTCATTCCAGTCCGGAATAATATTGTTGACCGGGCACCCGACCTGGCAATACGGGATTCCACAATCCATGCACCGCGCGCCTTGTTTGCTCAGCTCGTTTTCACTGAGCTCGATGACAAACTCGTTGAAATGGGTAATCCGGCTTTGCACATCCTCGTATTTTCGATCCTGGCGCTCGATCTCCATGAACCCGGTCGGTTTACCCATGTCGAGCCTTCCTGTATTCGGGCTGATTTTCCTGCTCAAGTTTCAGCAGGGCGGCCGCATAGTCATGGGGCAGTACCTTGACAAAGTCCGGGAGACATCTTTCCCAGTCTTCCAGAACCTGTCCGGCAATTTCACTGCCGGTATATTCATAATGGTTTTCGATGTATTTCCTCAGCCGCGCCTCGTCCGCTTCCAGCGGGTTGTCGATATTTTCATACCGGCGGTCGGCGTCAACCGATTCCAGCGATACCAGTTGCTGATTGCAGCGCACGGAAAAACGCCTGCCCGGATCCAGCACGTAACTGATTCCACCCGACATCCCCGCCGCAAAATTCCGGCCGGTATCTCCCAGGCAGATGACGACCCCACCGGTCATGTATTCACAGCCATGGTCTCCGACTCCCTCGACCACGGCGATTGCGCCCGAGTTGCGCACACAGAATCGTTCTCCCGCCACGCCATTGAAATAGGCTTCACCGCAAATCGCTCCATATAACACGGTGTTGCCGACAATGATGTTTTTGCGGCGATCCCCGATCCCGGAATTCGCTGGCGGATAAATGACCAGCTTGCCGCCGGACAATCCTTTTCCCACGTAGTCATTGGCTTCCCCTTCCAGCGTGATCGTGACGCCATTGGCAAGCCAGGCGCCAAGCGATTGCCCCGCCGTGCCCTTTGCGTCAATGCGGATGGTATCCGCTGGCAGGCCATTATGACCGTATTTCCGTACCACTTCTCCCGACAGCATCGTACCGGATGTCCGGTTCACATTGGCGATGCCGATTTCGATCCGCACCGCAGTCCCGTTGTCGAGCGCCGGTCCCGCCCGCCGGATCAGTTCCCGGTCCAGCACATTGTCCAGGCCATGCTGCTGGGATTCGCAATTGTAAACCGCGACATCTGCGCCCACATCCGGCCTGGCCAGAATCCGGGAATAATCGAGGCCCTGCGTTTTCCAGTGGCTGACCGCTTCCGACACTTTGAGCCGGTCAATGCGGCCGATCATTTCGTTGACGGCGCCAATGCCGAGTCTGGCCATGATTTCGCGCAACTCTTCTGCAACGAAAAAGAAATAATTGATGACATGCTCGGCCTGGCCGGTGAATTTCTTCCTCAACTCTGGATCCTGGGTCGCGATACCGACCGGACAGGTATTCAGATGGCATTTTCGCATCATCAGGCATCCCTGCGCGATCAACGGCGCCGTCGCGAAGCCGAATTCATCCGCCCCCAGCAACGCGGCCACCGCGACATCACGTCCGGTCCGCAAGCCGCCGTCCACCTGAACCGCAATCCGTCCGCGCAGCCGGTTCAATACCAGCGTCTGGTGGGTTTCCGCCAGACCGATTTCCCACGGCGAACCGGCATGTTTGATCGACGTCAGCGGACTGGCGCCGGTACCGCCCTCATAACCCGAAATGGTGACATGGTCGGCGTGTGCTTTCGATACCCCCGCGGCCACTGTGCCGACACCCACCTCCGAGACCAGTTTCACTGAAATACGGCTTTGGGGATTGACGTTCTTCAAATCGAATATCAGCTGCGCCAGGTCTTCAATCGAGTAGATGTCATGGTGCGGAGGCGGTGAAATCAATCCTACGCCCGGAGTCGAGTGGCGTACGCTGGCGATTTGACGGCTGACCTTGTGACCGGGCAACTGTCCTCCTTCGCCCGGCTTTGCGCCCTGCGCCATCTTGATCTGAATGTCATCGGCATTCACCAGATAATCCGCCGTAGCCCCGAACCGTCCGGACGCGACCTGTTTGATTGCGGAGCGCTTCGGATTGCCGGATCCGTCTTTCAGTGGGCGGTAACGCTCTTCCTCTTCGCCGCCTTCGCCGGTATTGGATTTTCCGCCAATTCTGTTCATCGCGACGGCAAGGGTTGAATGGGCCTCCTGGGAAATCGATCCGAACGACATGGCGCCGGTTGAAAATCGTTTGACGATCTGTGAGGCCGGCTCCACCTGGTCGATCGGAATGGCGGATGGGGCCCAGTCGAACTCGAACAACCCTCGCAGATTGAAGCGTGTTTTATCCTGCTTATTGACCAGGTCGGAAAACTCCTGCCAGGTTCCGGCATTGTTGGCCCGCACGGCATGTTGCAGGCGGGATACCGATTCCGGGTTCCATACATGGCTCTCCCCGCGAACCCGGAACGCGTAATCGCCTCCGGCGTCCAGCGCATTCCGATACAGGGGCTGGTCTCCGAAAGCGCGCTGGTGCAGGGTGAACATGTCCTCGGCAATTTCGTCCAGGCCGATCCCCTGAACCGGCGAACTTGTGCCTGTGAAGTATTCATCCACAAACTCTTCCGACAAACCGACGGCGTCAAAAATCTGGGCGCCGCAATAGGACTGGAAGGTCGAGATGCCCATCTTCGACATGACCTTTTTCAACCCCTTGTCGATGGCCTTGATATAGCGGGACTGCGCCTCTTCGAAGTCAAGCATCGAAGCCAGATTGCCAAGCAGCGCATTGACCGTATCGAACCCGACATAAGGATTGATCGCCTCTGCGCCATATCCGGCCAGTGTCGCAAAATGATGCACTTCCAGGCAGGCGCCGGTCTCGATCACCAGACCGGTTTTGGTTCGCAACCCCTTCCTGATCAGGTGATGATGTACCGCGGAGGTCGCCAGCAGCGCTGGAATGGCAATGCTGTCGGCATCCATTCGCCGATCCGACAGAATCAGGATATTGAATCCTTTTTGCAGGATCGCCTGTTCAGCCTTGCCGCATAAAATCCTGAGCGCCCTGGCCAGTCCCTGCTTCCCCTCTGTAACCTGGTAACAGATGGTCAACGTCTTGGTTCGAAATGCGCCCCCGGTGTGGTCCTCGATCTGCCGAATACGTTCAAGCTGATTGTTGGTCAGCACGGGCTGGTCCACGGTCAAGCGCATTTCCTGGCCGCCATCGCTTTGACCGAACAGGTTCGGACGGGGGCCAATCAGGGAGAATAGCGCCATCACCAGTTCTTCACGGATCGGATCGATCGGGGGATTGGTGACCTGGGCAAAATTCTGCTTGAAGTAATTGGAAATGTGCCGCGGCTTGTCAGACATGACCGCCGGCGGTGAATCCATGCCCATGGAACCCAGGGCCTCCTCGCCGCGCTCAATCATCGGCAGCAACAGGAACTTGAGGTCTTCCTGGGTATAACCGAAGGCCTGCTGGGTCTTCAGCAAGGTCTCCGGATCCGGCGACATCGCTCCCACCGCGATACGCAGGGACCCCAGCTCAATCTGGGTGCGATCCAGCCACTCCTGGTAATTATTGGATGAAGCCAGTTGATTCTTGATTTCTTCGTCTTCGATGATGCGGCCCTGTTCAAGATCGATCAGGAACATTTTCCCCGGCTGAAGCCGCCATTTCTTTTTGATATTTTCTTCGGGTATGGGCAGTACGCCCATTTCTGACGCCATTACGACCAGATTGTCCCGGGTGATCAGGTATCGCGCCGGGCGCAGCCCGTTCCGGTCCAGGGTTGCGCCGATCTGTTTGCCATCGGTGAAGGCGACTGCCGCCGGTCCGTCCCACGGCTCCATCAATGCCGCGTGATATTCGTAAAACGCGCGGCGGCCCGGGTCCATCAATGAATTGCCCGACCATGCTTCCGGTATCAGCATCATCATCGCGTGGGAAAGCGAATAGCCACCGGCCACCAGCAGCTCCAGCGCATTGTCGAACGCCGCTGAATCCGACTGGCCTTCCGGGATTACAGGCCAGACCTTGTCGATGTCGTCACCCAGCACATCCGAAAACAACGTACTCCTGCGGGCAGCCATCCAGTTGATGTTGCCCCGCAGGGTATTGATCTCCCCGTTATGCGCGATCATCCGGAACGGATGCGCCAGATCCCAGGTGGGGAAGGTATTGGTGGAGAAACGCTGATGCACCAGAGCCATGGCGGACTTCATATCCGGGTCAACCAGGTCCGGATAGAATTCCCCAACCTGGTGGGACAACAGCATTCCCTTGTAGTTGATCAATCTCGATGACAGCGTTGTGATATAAAAATCATCCTTCCCCCGTATATCGGACAACCGGATATGGCGTTCGATCTGTTTGCGAATGACAAACAGCTTTCTTTCAAAGTCATCCTGGGTGGCTTGATCCGCTCCACGCCCCACCACGACCTGCCAGATGGCCGGTTCGGTGGGCAATACGCTCTCACCGAGATCTGCATTGTCGACCGGCACCTTGCGCCAGGCTATGACTGTTTGTCCTTCGTCCAGCACAAAGCGTTCCACCACTCCCTTCGCTTCGGCCTGTCCGGCCGGGGTTCTGGGCATGAACAGCATTCCCACTGCATAATGGCCGCTGGCCGGGAGCGTTCGACCGATCCTGCCGCGGAAAAACTCATCGGGTAATTGCAACAGGATACCCGCGCCGTCACCGGCTTTCGGGTCAGCGCCGACTGCGCCCCTGTGGGTCAGATTGCGCAGGATCGTCAGCCCGCTGGTTATGATTTCATGGCTCTTCACGCCGTCTATGTTGACGACAAAGCCGACCCCGCATGAATCATGTTCATTGGCCGGGTCGTACAGGCCCTGTTTTTTCGGACGTGATCCGTTCATCGGATGTTGCATGAAACCTGATATGGATTACCTGAATAGCGAATGGCGCTGATTGATCATGAACCAGCCAGCCCAGCGCATCGAACCGGGCATTTTAACCATTATTGGGGTATCAATCCAGCGCGAAGTATTCAAGCGTAGTGTCAAGCGCGGCCCCGTCATATTGATCCGTGACGTATGCCTGACCAATTCCCTTCAACAACACGAGCCGTAATTTCCCGTCGCGGACCTTTTTATCGAGCATCATCAACTCCTTCAGCTTTTGCGCTGAAAGGCCATGACATGGCTGTGTCGGCAACCGCGCCCTGTCCAGCAATGATTCCAGACGGGCCAGTTCCCGGTCGGAGAAATCGCCTTGCAGTTTCGACTGGAACCCGGCCATCATCATGCCGAGGGCAATCGCTTCGCCATGCAGCCAGCCAGCGTAGTGTGTCGATGTTTCGATTGCGTGGCCGAATGTATGCCCCAGGTTCAGCAACGCCCGGATACCCGCTTCCTTTTCATCCTGCGCGACGATATTCGCCTTGTTACGGCAGGATTGTTCAATCATGTGCTCCAGCGCTTCTTCATTCAGGTCCATCACCCGGTCGATGTTGTCTTCCAGCCATTCGAAAAACGGCAGATCATTGATCATCCCGTATTTGATTACTTCCGCGACACCGGAGGAAAACTGCTTCGGATCCAGCGTGGAAAGGGTCAAAGCATCGATCAACACTCTTTGCGGCTGGTAGAACGCGCCAATCATGTTCTTTCCCCGCGGATGATTGACTGCGGTTTTGCCGCCAACGGATGAATCGACCTGGGAAAGCAGCGTCGTCGGTATCTGGATGAATGGAATACCGCGTTGATAGCAGGCGGCAGTGAATCCGGCTATATCGCCGACCACGCCTCCCCCCAATGCGACCACTGTACCCGAACGATCCAGCGGTACCGAAATCATCCGGTCAAAAATCTCTTCCGCAGTACGCAGCGTCTTGACGCCTTCCCCATCCCTGAGGATCATTTGCCCGATTGTCTTGCCAGCCAGACTGTTTGTTATTTTCTCCAGGTAAAGCGGGGCAACCACTTCATTGGTAATAATAAATACCTGCTGGCCGCCAATCCATGGCCGCAACTGTTCGCGATCATCCAGTATGCCGGGGGCAATCCGGATGTCGTAGCTTCGGTCACCAAGACCGACATGGACGGTTTTCATGGTTGTCCGCCTGCTGCCCGGCTCCTGATCAACTGCGCAATTTTTCGGGCAGTCCGGTTCGCCGTTTCCGAAGTCACCTCGACAATCAAATCCGCTTGCGCGTCGTACAATGGTTCGCGCTCTTTCATCAATCCGGCGATTCTGGCGCGGGGGTTCGAGGTTTGCAGCAGGGGCCGATTCTGGCAATTCTTCAATCTCGACCACAAAATGTCCATCGAGGCCTTCAGGTAAACCACTTGTCCGCGCCGACTCATCAGTTGCCGGTTAGAATCATCCAGAATAATACCGCCGCCAGTGGAGATGACAATCCGGGTGCGGTTACTGACCTCTTCGAACAACCGGGTTTCCCGCTTGCGAAACCCCGCTTCCCCTTCTATCTCAAAGATGTGGCTGATGGAAACACCCGTTCTCTGTTCGATCATCTGATCCATGTCAACGAAGTCCAGACACAGGAGCCGGGCAAGACTTCTACCCACGGTAGTCTTTCCCGATCCGGGCAGGCCAATCAAATAAATATTCTCCATAACAGCTATAATAACCCCTGAAACAACCCTTTTGAAAGCAGTTTCATCCATGGAATCTCTGGTAAAAGATGCGATTTCAACAACTTGCATCGGAGGGGTTCTCAATCGTCACTCATGTCCTTGATTATTGTCCGTGTCAATCAGATTTCTGGGAAAAATCGTTCTGAAACTCATCTCGATCGGATTGGTTTTCGTCTTCACCATGGCAATCGGGCTGGGTCTTTACGCCACCTCATTGCTGCCCGGTCTGCCGTCAGTCGATGAGATTCGGCAGATACCCCTGAACATCCCGCTTCGAATTTACAGCTCCGACCAGCAACTGATCGCCGAATACGGAGAAGAGAGACGTATCCCCGTTACTCTCGATGAGGCCCCGCCGCTTCTGATAGATGCCCTGCTGGTGACCGAGGACGACCAATTCTACCATCATACCGGGGTTGACTTCCCGGGCCTTGCCCGCGCCGCGATCAGTAATTTCATGAGTCGCTCGCGCAGCCAGGGCGCCAGCACGATCACGATGCAGGTGGCGCGAAATTTCTTCCTGGATCCGGAGAAAACCTATACCCGGAAGCTGAAGGAAATGCTTCTGGCCTTCAAGCTGGAGCGGGCCTTGACCAAGGACGAAATCCTTGAACTCTATCTGAACAAGGTTTTCCTCGGCTACCGCTCCTATGGTTTTGCCGCAGCGGCACAGATCTACTATGGCGTCAGTCTTGCGGAACTCAGCCTGCCGGAACTCTGCATGCTGGCCGGCTTGCCCAAAGCCCCTTCCAGGGACAACCCGATATCCAACCCGGAACGGGCCAGGGAAAGACGCGCCCATGTTTTGAACCGGCTGTATGAACTCGGCAGAATCGACAAACTCAGCCTGGAAACCGCCAGCAAGGCGCCCATTACGGCCCGGCTCCATATCGCCGATGTCGATTTCCAGGCGCCTTATGTATCGGAAATGGCGAGACGACTCCTGTTCGAACGGATGGGCGAGGATGTTTATCGAAGGGGATTGAGCGTCACGGTCACCGTGCACAGCGAATACCAGAAAAAAGCCGACGAGGCGCTGCGGCAGGGCCTCATTGATTATACGATGCGCCATGGCTTCAAGGGCCCGATCGGCAAGGTTGACCCGGCTGCATTGCCGGAGGCTGGATCCTCCGCACAGAATCTGTCTGGCATACTGTCACAATACCCGTCCAGCAGGGAACTGATACCGGGTGTCGTGACCGCAGTGGCCGAACGGTCTTTCGAGGCATTCAACAGCCGGGGCGATACGGTCGCGGTTGAATGGGAAAACATTCAATGGGCCAGAAAATATATCCGGGTCAACAGTATCGGTCCGCAATTGGATTCTGTCAGTGAAATCCTCTCCACAGGCGATGTCATCTATCTGAGGGAGCTGGAAGAAAACAACTGGATGCTTTCCCAATTACCGGAAGTGTCCGGCGCTCTGGTCAGCCTGGATCCGCATACCGGGGCTATCCTGTCACTGACCGGCGGATTCGATTATTACCTGAGCAAGTTCAATCGCGCCACCCAGGCCGAACGGCAGCCGGGATCGAATATCAAGCCATTCATCTATTCGGCGGCGCTCGACAATGGCTTTACGCCTTCCAGCAAGGTAAGCGCTACGCCCGTCATCGTGGAAGACGATCTTGAGGGAATCTGGAAACCGCAAAACTACAGCAAGAAATTTTTCGGTCCCACCCGGTTGAGGAAAGCGCTGAGTCTTTCCCTCAATCTGGTGTCCGTCCGCCTGCTCCGTGCAATGGGGCTGGATACGACTATCGAACATCTCGCCAGATTCGGGTTCGATCCGGAAAAAATGCCCCGGAGTTTCTCTCTTGCCCTCGGCAGCACCAGTGTCACGCCGCTCAACCTGGCATCCAGTTTTGGCGTTCTCGCGAATGGCGGATTCAGGGTGACACCCTACCTGATCGAAAAGATCGAGGACGCCGAAGGCAACCTGGTTTCCCTGCCCGACCCGGTTTGTCCAGATTGTCCGGATGAATCCGGGGAAACCGAACCTGCTGAAACCGGACTTCCCGCTCAACCCCCGGAACGGGTACTCTCTGCCCAGAATGCCTTTTTGACCCGGAACATCATGAAGCAGGTGATTGCAACCGGTACGGGACGCCGGGCACAGTCACTGAACCGCTCCGACCTGGCCGGCAAGACAGGCACCACCAACAATTTTCGAGACGCGTGGTTTTCCGGGTTCAACCCGGATGTGATCACCACGGTTTTCGTTGGTTTTGACGAACCTTCCCATCTGGGCAGACGGGAATCCGGAGCAACCGCGGCGCTCCCGATCTGGGTTGATTTCATGGGCCGCGTTTTACCGGACTACCCCGAGAAACCTGAGGTCATTCCTGAAAACATAACCACCCGCTTTATCAACACGGAAACCGCAAAACCCACCTCGCCGGATGATCCGGACGGATACCTGGAATATTATCTCGCCGGCACGGAACCCGGTGACGCGGTCGGTCCAAAGAGCGCGGATCCGGATGCGGGCGACAGCGAACCGGCTAACGAATCGCTGTTTTGAATCGTAGCGGATAGCGGGACTCAGGCGTCCGGGCCGGGCGCCATCTGTGACTGCTGATAATTTTCAAGACCGACACGGTCTATCAGCGACAACTGGGTTTCCAGCCAGTCGATATGCTCTTCCTCGGATTCCAGGATGGATTCGAACAGTTCCCGGGAAACATAATCCCCGGTTTTTTCACAATCCAGGATGGCGTCCTTTAGATCCGGGTGCGCTTTCATCTCCATGCTTAAATCACACTCGAGAATCTCCCGGGTATCCTGGCCGATCATGAGTTTTCCCAGGTCCTGCAAATTCGGGAGACCCTCCAGAAAGAGAATCCGTTCGATCAGGCGGTCAGCGTGTTTCATTTCATCCACGGACTCATGGAATTCATGCTCGCCCAACGCAACCAGCCCCCAGTCCTTCAGCATCCGTGCATGAAGAAAATACTGGTTAATGGCTGTCAATTCGTTTTTCAGGACCTTGTTCAGGTGCCTGATTACTGTTTTATTTCCTTTCATTTCCGGTTTCTCTGTAGCGGGGCAACGGAAAATCAACTATTGCCGCCATTTTTTTATGAATGTCCTGCGAGCATAACAAGATCGGAAATCATTTGCAAGTGCTTGATTTAAAAGAAAATAATAATGATTCTGATTCTTGTTCCTTAAGGTGGGACGCTCTTTCATGCCTCCTGTTCCCGGCAGGATCGGTCATCTCGATTTACATTTGCGTGTGGAACAATTCTCATTTATACTTCGATTCGCATTAACCGAATTCAGGGACATGTACGTCTGCATCTGCAACTCTGTCAATCACCGGCAAATCGAAGACGCCGTGAAGCGCGGCGATGTCTCATCGCCGGCTTGCCTGCGCAAACGCCTGGGTGTCGGTACAGGATGCGGACTCTGCCTGGAATTTGCAGAAGAACTTCTCATGGACATACAACTTGAGGAGAGAGCCCCGAAGGGTAAGTCAAACCTGCCCGCCGGGGAAACTGCAACACAACTCGCCGGTCAAACGCCAGTATCACCCCATCATATTCCGGCTCCGGGAGCCCTGGTCCTGTTGAATGTCTGCAAGTAACCGGAATGTTTTTTGCACGTGCAGACTCCACAAACTCATTCCGTCGCTTTTTTCTGGCTTTCCTCGTATTTTCCCAGTTGCTCCGGGGTGGCTTTTTGCTGGTACGCGGCCTTGTATTCACTGTACGGCATGCCGTAGATGATTTCCCGCGCCTGGTCGTAGTCGAGTTCGATGCCCTGGTCCCGGGCGGCGCTCATGTACCATTTGGAGAAGCAGTTGCGGCAAAAATAGGCCAGGTTCATCAGGTCGATATTTTGCACCTCCGGGTTTCTGCGCAGGTGGTCGATCATTTTACGAAAGACCGCCGCTTCAATCCGGGTACTCTGGAGATCGTTTATTTCCGGTAGTTCAGTCATGATTCATTCTCTGTCAATTATGATTGCGCCTTTTGATATACTCTACCTTGTAGCCAAAACATGTCAACCATGCCCGCCCTGGAACCTGAAAGCGACCCTGTCAGTTACGCACGCTCCGTCATTGAGATCGAGGCGGCGGCTGTGCTTGCCCTGCCTGATCGCCTGGACGCCGGATTCAGCAAGGCATGCAGCATGATACTCCAGTGCGAGGGACGGGTTGTCGTGATCGGCATGGGTAAATCGGGGCACATCGGCGGCAAGATTGCAGCCACCCTGGCGAGTACCGGAACACCCGCTTTTTTCCTGCATCCGGGAGAAGCCAGTCATGGCGACCTGGGAATGCTGACCACTCGTGACCTGGTTATTGCGATCTCCAATTCAGGCGAAACCATGGAGGTGGTTTCGATCATTCCGATCGTCAAGCGGCTCGGCATCAAACTGATCGCGATGACCGGCAACCCGGTCTCGACACTGGCGCATCAATCCGACGCCAATCTGGATGTCGGCGTGGACAAGGAAGCGTGCCCGCATAACCTCGCGCCGACCGCGAGCACGACCGCAACCCTGGTCATGGGCGATGCGCTGGCGGTGGCGGTGCAGAAACTGCGCGGATTTTCAATCCATGATTTTGCCCGAACCCATCCCGGCGGAATGCTGGGCAAGCGTTTGTTGTTGTATGCCCGCGACCTGATGCACACTGGCGATGAACTGCCCCTGGTCAGGGAACAGTCGACCATGGACAGGCTGTTACTCGAAATGTCCTCCAAATCCCTGGGGATGGTCGGTGTGGTGGATCAGAACAACCGATTACTGGGCATGTTCACCGATGGGGATTTACGACGCGCATTGGAAAAGGAAGTCAATGTGTACCGGAGTAAAGCGGGGGATTTGATGACCAGGGACCCGTTTACCATCGGCCCGGATACATTGGCGGAAGAAATTGTCAAAACCATGAGGGATTTTGCGCAACAGGGACCCCACGCGATCAATTGCCTTTTCGTAGTGGATGAAAACCATCATGTGGTGGGGGCGCTGAATACGCATGACCTGCTTCGCAGCGGCGTGATTTGATCCATGCGCTTGATCAGGGACAATCTGCTGTTGGCCGGAGTATTGGCCGGGGTATTCATCATTATCTCCCTGTCGTCTATCTGGACTCAGTTCGACCTGCTGGGCGAACCGGATAGCGCAACCGCCCCCGGAGCGAATGACCCGGACTATTTTATTGAAAACCTGACTTCGACCACCATCGGGGAAAATGAAAGGAAATACAGGATCATTGCGGACAAACTGGTGCATTATCCCGCCGTGGGCCGCTCGCTGCTGAACAATCCGCAAATCATACAATATGATTCCGATCAGACCCTGAGCCATACTTTCGCTGACACAGGATGGGTATTTGACGATCAGTCCACTGTCTTTCTGGATGGAAATGTCCGGATTGTAGAAAATCGGGACGGGGTTCCCCGCAGTGTGGCCACATCGGATAAAATGACGATTAACCTGAACGGCAAATGATGACAAAGGGGAGTGAAATAGAATGCTGAACCGGACCATTTCCGGCTTACTATCGTGTCTGCTGGGTCTGCTGGTCCAAACAGCCTGGGCGCTGGATGACGACACGAACCAGCCTGCCTTTCTGGATGCGGATGACATGGAAATCGATTTCACCAAGGGTGTAAGGATCTATCGAGGCAATGTGGTGTTCACCCAGGGCAGTATGCGCCTGAATTGTGATAAACTGGTGACTTATATCGATGACGATCAGGCATTGGAAGAGGCAATTTGTACTGGCGACCCTGCACGATTCAAACAACGGCTTCAGAACCAGGATGAGGACATGAGGGCCTCGGCGCTGGAGATTACGCTGAATCAGAAAAATGACCGGCTGCTACTGGAAAGCCAGGCCAGAATAGAACAGGGCGGTTCGATCATCACCGGGGATAAGGTCAACTATGATCTGGCTACCAGGAAGGCCAAAATAACCGGAGGCGATCCGGGCATGCAACCGGATAGCGGTAGCGATTCGCAAGACAGTTCCAGGGTCAGGGTGATTATCCAGCCAAGGAAAAAGGAGACCGGGTGAGCCTGCCGACCAAACTGCTCCATAAAATGATTGAAGGACAGTTTGCCACTCCATGAGAAGGCTGACCACCACAGGGCTGAAAAAGAAATATCGGCAGATCACGGTTGTCAACGGAATCAACCTGACTGTATCCGACTGCGAAGTGGTCGGATTACTGGGCGCAAACGGAGCCGGCAAGACAACCAGCTTCAATATGGTGATCGGTCTGGTCCAGTGTGACGAGGGAGTGATCAACCTGGATGGCGAAGATATCACCCACCTGCCCATGCACGAACGGGCGCGAAGAGGGATCGGCTATCTGCCCCAGGAGCATTCGGTATTCAGGAAGTTGACCACTGAACAGAATCTGCTCGCGGTACTCGAAATCTCGGGAAAACACAGCAAGGAAGAGCAACACTGGATCAGCGCGAGGCTTCTTGAGGAATTCGGTATTCTGGGACTCAGGGACAAGCAGACCATTCAATTGTCAGGCGGTGAACAACGGCGGGTGGAAATCGCCCGGGCGCTGGCCCTCGAGCCCAAATTCATTCTGCTGGATGAACCTTTCGCCGGAATTGATCCGATCGCGGTTCAGGATGTACGGTACATCATCAAAATGCTCAGGCAAAAGGGGATTGGCGTGTTGATTACCGACCATAATGTCCGGGAGACCCTCGGCATCTGTGACCGGGCATACCTGTTGCACCGGGGGCAAGTACTGGTTTCCGGACCACCGGAAACCATCATGGCCGATGAAAGGGCCAGGGACGTCTATCTTGGCCGTGACTTCAAAATGTGACCCGCCGATGAACTCACCTGCATTTCCCGCCTTTTTGCTGTACACTGGAAATATGTGCCGTAAAGAGCAGCTAACGAATCGCGCTTCCGATAAACCTGAATCCATGTCGGCTGCGGCCTTCGTTACCAGGTTGTCGGGAACAAATAACCCACCTGAAACCCTGGAGCAAAATTTATGCAAATATCTGTAAGTGGTCAACATCTTGAAATAACCGATTCCCTGTACCATCACGTTTCAGAAAAAGTCGAAAAGATCGCCCGGCATTTTGACTCTGTTACCAAGACGAATGTGGTACTGCATGTTGAGAAAACCCGACACATTGCAGAAGCCACTGTGAATACGAAAGGGGCCATGATTCACGCTTCAAGCACTGCGGAAGACATGTATTCGGCAATTGACGCGCTGGCGCATAAACTGGACAGGCAGGTCATAAAGCACAAGGAAAAACGGGTTGACCACCATAGAAACACCCAATCCATCAAACATATCCCCGGATGACTGACTCAGTAAACGAGGCGGCTCATTACAACGATGAGCCACTCACTGCCCCTCGCGTAACCCTGCAAGATTACCTGAATTGCGATCTGGTCATTGCAGACATGGAGGTGACCAGCAAAAAGCGGCTGCTTGAACAATTCGCCGAACTGATTGCCAACAGCGACGATGACCAGGATGGCCAGGATGAAAACAGGCCCGGCCTCGACCTGATTTTTGACACTTTATACAACCGTGAACGTCTCGGATGCACCGCGCTCGGAAAAGGAATCGCATTACCCCATGGCCGGATTGAAGGATTGACCCAACCGGTAATTTCAATCGCCAGACTCAAACAACCGGTGGACTATGACGCGCCGGACGGCATGCCCGTCTGGCTCGCAGTCTGTCTGCTGGTTCCAGCCAATGCACATGACGTGCATCTGAACCTGCTTGCCTTGCTGGCGGGGAAGTTCAACGATGAACGATTTACAGACAACCTCAGGAAAACCCGAACCGCGGAAGCGCTGTACCACTGTTTCGTTTCCGGAGTATGAGTCCCGTTGACCGGATCATCGGAAATGGTCCCGGAACGCAAGGAGATGACCCGACCCGACACTGACATTATCATCATCAGCGGCCTGTCCGGCTCCGGCAAAAGTGTCGCGTTGCAGTCGCTGGAAGATATCGGCTATTTTTGTATCGACAACCTGCCTGCATCCCTGTTGCATCAATTCATTGTCGATTTTCCTGGTCAGGCCGGCGCCATCACCATCAACACCGATAGCGACGTATTTTCGGGCGCTGCGGTGAGCATAGATTCCCGTAACAAGAGTTACCTGGCGGATTTGAACACTCATTTATCGACACTCGAAGATCATGGTATCCGCTATCGGATATTATTTCTCGAAGCTGAAGAGCGGCAACTGGTTCGCCGATACAGTGGAACCCGCAGAAAACACCCGCTCACCGATGCCCGGACACCGCTGGTTGAAGGGATTCGCCTTGAACGCGCCCTGACCCGGCCCCTGCATGACAGAGCCGATCATGTCATCAACACCACCGATATGACCCCGCATGAACTGCGCGGCCTGATCCGGGATTTTGCCGGGGGCGGCTTGTCCTCCACCCCGCTGTTTCTGATCGAATCGTTTGGCTTCAAACACGGGACTCCCCGGGAAGCGGATTTCATGTTTGACGTCAGGTGTCTGCCCAATCCGTATTGGGACGAATCCCTCAGGCCGTTGAACGGGCTGGACAAGGCAGTTCAGGACTTCATGGGAAACAAACAGATTGTGAATGACATGACAACGGAAATATTCCGGTTTCTGGAAAAGTGGCTGCCGGGATTCACCAGTGAAAACCGGAGTTATATTACGGTAGCGATAGGCTGTACCGGCGGGCGGCACCGCTCGGTCTTTATCAGCGAACAGTTGATGCGGTTTTTTTCAGAAGAGGGTATCGATGTGCAGATACGCCACCGGGACATTGCAAAATGAGAGTACGCAAGCAGATTCAGGTTATCAACAAACTTGGATTGCACGCCCGCGCCGCCGCCAGGCTGGTCAGGCTGTGTTCTGACTATGAAAGTGCAATCGCGCTCCACAATGGCGAAAAATCCGTGGATGCCAAAAGTATCATGGGTGTCATGATGCTGGCCGCTACCCAGGGCTCATCACTTGAACTGGTAGTTGAGGGCCATGATGCCGAAGCGGCCAGCGAAGAAATAGTGGCGCTGTTCGAAAATTATTTCGATGAAGGGGAATAGGAGGCGGGGAAGACCATGTTAGCGCTATATGGAAACGGCGTCGGGTATGGCATTGCCATCGGTACCGCCCGGGTTATGCGGAAACCCGACCCGGATATCCCGAGCTACGACATAGCCCCTGAAAACATCGAACAGGAAGTCGAGCGTCTCAAACAGGCGATCAGGAACGCCGCCCGGAGGCTCGCGGCCATTGATGCCCAGTTACCCGCTACAGGGGTATCTGAAATTCGCGGCATATTGAACGCGCATTCGTTGATGCTGGATGACCCGATGCTCAGTCAGGAGCCTGCCGCCATCATCCGCGAGCAGGGCATCAACGCGGAAGCGGCGCTGCAGCGGCACGCCAATCATCTCGAGAGGATATTCAGCGAAATCGATGACCCTTATCTGAGCAGCAAATCAGTCGATGTAGTGCAGGTTATCAACCGTATTCAAGGCGCTTTAATGGATGAGCAGGATGACCCGGGAGCCTCGCCTGAAGGCGAAAACGCTGAAGGGATGATCAAAGCGGAAATTATTGTAGCCAATGATCTGACCCCCGCTGACACTATCGAACTGAACAAACATCATATCAGGGGATTCGTCACCAATCTCGGCAGCCCTATTTCACACACCGCGATTCTGGCGAAAAGCCTGAAAATCCCGGCCATTGTCGGATTGCATGGCGGTATTCGCTACTTGCATACCGGAGACCCGTTGATTATTGATGGCAAGCGGGGGGTGGTCCTTGCCGATCCCGATGAGGCCACGCTGGAAGCCTATCGGATCAGGAGGGAGAAAATTCTTCGCCGTTCCCAGGAGCTGGAGGCCCTGGTGGGAGAAACCGCCACCACTTTGGATGGCATCGAGGTGGCGTTGAACTCCAACATTGAATTGCCCGAGGAGGTGCTTGAAAGCGAGTCGTTGAATGCTGCCGGAGTCGGCTTGTATCGAACCGAGTTCCTGTATATGAATCGGGCCGAAATCCCGGACGAAGAGGAGCAATACCGGAAATACAGCCAGGTCCTGAACCAGACGACCCGCCCGGTCACATTTCGAACCCTGGATATCGGCGGAGACAAACCGGTGGAAGGGATCAGTGTCAACAATCTGATCACCAATCCCGCCCTGGGACGGCGTGCGATTCGATTGTGCCTGCACGACCTGGCCCTGTTCAAACCGCAGTTGCGGGCAATTTACAGGGCGGCGGTCCACGGACGGGTCAAACTGCTGGTGCCGATGCTGTCCAACATGGATGAACTGGACCAGTTGTTTTTTTTGCTTGATGAGGTACGTGAAGAACTTCGGTTCCAGGGTTTTGATTACGACCCCGATGTGCCTGTCGGCGGTATGATCGAAGTACCGGCGGCAGCGGTTGCAGCCGACCTGTTCGCGGACAAGCTCGATTTTCTGGCCATTGGCACCAACGACCTGATTCAATACACGTTAGCGATCGACCGGGTGGATGATGAAGTGAACTATCTGTACGACCCGTTGCATCCTTCCATTTTAAGATTGATCAAAACCACAATCAATGCGGGGAAAGCGGCCCGGATTCCGGTTTCCATGTGTGGTGAAATGGCCGGGAATGTGCGTTACACCCGCGTATTGCTTGGTATGGGGCTGCGGGATTTCAGCATGGACCCGTCGGCTATCCTCGAAGTGAAACGACAGACCCGACTCACTGACACCACCAAAATCCGGCCCCTGGTAAAGCGGCTGCTGAACACGGCCGATCAAAAGCAGGTCAAACAGTTGATTGATGAAATCAATGCTTGAAGAGCGCCGGGCAAACCAGCCGGTTAAGGTTCAAGTTCTTCCTGATTAAATCGGTAACCGACGCCATAAACCGACTCAATCCAGTCCGCCGCCGGTTCCAGCATGGTCAGTTTCCTGCGGAGATTCTTGATATGACTGTCAATGGTTCTGTCCGAAACGACGCGGTAATCGTTATATGCCGCATCCAGCAACCGGCTCCGCGAAAACACATGACCTGATTGCGAAGCAAAAGCCTGGAGCAGCCTGAATTCCACAGGCGTCAGGTCAAGCTTTTTCCCGTTCAGCGTTGCGGAGAATCTGCTTTTATCAATCCTGAGTTTCGATTCTCCATTTGCGGCTGCATTGCCCAATGATCCTGACCGGGGGCGGCGCAATACGGCCTTGACCCGGGCCACGACCTCTCGCGGGCTGAAGGGCTTGCAGATATAGTCATCCGCGCCCAGTTCCAGACCCAGAATACGGTCAATTTCCTCCACCCGGGCGGTGACCATGATAATCGGAACATCGCTCTTTTGCCGAATTTGTCGACATACGGTCAAGCCGTCCATGCCGGGTAACATGATGTCCAGTATCACCAGATCAGTGGAATGTTCATCCAGCCAGACACCGACTTCGTCGCCAGCGTGGATACAATGGGTATCGTATCCATTATTTTGTAAATAATCGGACGTCAGGGATGCCAGTTTTACTTCATCCTCAACGATCAGGATGTGGCGCTCCGGTCTGTTCACGTTTTCATCCGGATTCTGGTATTTCGGGTAACCGGATGGAGATCATCAGGCCGCCAAGTGGGGAATGGGCGGCTGAAATCCGGCCGTGATGGCCCTGGACAATTCGCTGGCAGATCGACAATCCAATCCCGGCGCCGCCTGAAGAGCGGCTTCGGGACGGATCGACACGGAACAGGCGGTCGAAGATTTTCGGCAGGGCATCATCCGGCACCCCGGGAACGCTGTCATTGAAATCAATCACGATCCAGCCTTTATCCCGTGTGGTCCTGACCTCCAGTTGCCCGCCTTGGTCTGTGTAGCGAAGCGAGTTTTCCAATACGTTGGTAAACAACTGCACCATCCGGTTCCAGTCGGCTTCGACAGGATAAGTGGTATCCGGTTCATGCGCGAAAGTCGTCCTGATCTCCTTTTCATCGAAACGCCCCTGAAAAAGTTCCAGGGCATCGGCCAGACAGGGAATGATATCGATCATCTGTAAATCATAGCGAAACTGGTCTTCATCCGCTTTGGACAACTCGTACAGATCATCGACCATCGTACTCAAGCGCAGTACTTCGACATGCAATGAATTGCCCGCTTCATCCGACCACTGCCGGACACCGTCCTGCAGGGCTTCGATTTCACCGCGAAGCGTGGTTAGCGGGGTCCGCAACTCATGGGCGATATCCGTCACCCATTGCCGGCGCAACTGTTCGTTTCTGGAGAGCGTATCGGCGAGACGGTTAAAATCCCGGGCCAGCTCGCCAAGCTCATCTTTCCGACGGGTGGGCAAATGAACATCAAAATCACCACCCGCCAGACGACGGGTGGCCTGGGCCATGTCTTTAATGGGCGATAAAAACTGGCGGGCGAGCAACACGGAACCAATACCGGCGACAATAAGCGAGAGTAATGCGATGAGATAAAAAGAACGGTTTTGCCGTTTTACGAATTTGAGTTCAAGCTGCTTTTCAAATCTTCGTAAAGGCGCCAGATGCAATATCCCGACAGGCGTGTCATCCAAGCTGATAATATGGGAAGTGCTGTCAATCGGAATATCCGACAGGCCCGCAATATGGTTCCGGTCAGGGTCGGTCAGACCCAGACGAGGTCCGATATCCAAAAGCTGGCCGTGACCGTGGCCTTTTCCGTGGTGGAGGGTATTGTCCGGACGGGGTTCGTGACCGGTCCAGCGAAACCGGGGATAACCGGTCGACCAGGTAAGGCCCCGCCAAGCTCGCTCGTTGTTTTCAAGAAAACTCCAATTGCCATACAACCTGTATCCTTCCTTCAACTGCTCGGCGACCTGATCGATCCGGCGAAATTCCGCCCGGTTGACGTAATCCAGAAAACCCCTGTGAAAACTGAACCGGATCATCAACAGCATGATCGCGACCACGACCAGAATCGTGACGCTCAACGCGAAGAATAATTTCGGTGTGATTTTAAGATTCACAAGTAGTTCCGATGCAGCGGCAAGAGCTACAGGAAACCCGGATTGAAACCGACCTGAAGAGGGAATGCAATTCCATTCGGGAGCAGATTTTCAATCTCCACAGTTACTCCATACTTGATCCATTAAAAATACCGACTTGCCGAATATATTGGCGGCTCCAGCACAACACACAGATACAGCAGGTACAAATTCATGAAACTTTTAAAAAACAAACGATCGCTCGCGGTTGCTGGCCTGGTTTCCGTAGTAATCATCACGGGCTCCGTATCCATTCTTGCACATGATGGACGCGGCAAGCACGGCGGCAAATTCGCGAAGCGGCACGCGATTATGAAAGTGGTTGACCAGATCGATGTCAACAGGGATGGCACGATCACCCGGCAGGAGATTGATGCGCATCGCCAGCAGAAACTGGCTGACTACGACGCAAACCAGGACAGCGCTTTACAGCTGTCAGAGTTCGAACTGCTTTGGCTCGCGGTGATGCGCGATAAAATGGTGGACCACTTCCAATATCTCGATCAGGATGGAGATAGCCGGGTGACCGATTTCGAGTTGGCTGAGCCGCTCCGCAAAATGATGGCGTATGGCGATACCAACGGCGATGACGCACTGGACCGTGATGAACTCCGGTTTCACCACAGGAAGCGGGACCATGGCGGAAATCATGGCAGCTGATAACGGCTGACGGCCGGGACCCGCCCGCCCGGGGCGGGTCTTTTTGCTTCGGCTATTTACCGGATCCGGTCGAAGGCATAAAATGGTCCAAAACCAACAGGGTTCCATAATGAATTTGAACAGTAAAACGATCCGGTACCAGAGCGGGAATCAAACCCATCATGGTTATTTCGCCTGGGACCAGGACAGGGAGTCGCCCCGGCCCGGGATTATCGTAATCCACGAATGGTGGGGGTTGAACGGGTATATAAAAACGCGGGCCGACATGCTGGCGGAACAGGGTTACTGCGCGCTGGCCATAGACATGTACGGCAACGGCATGGAAGCCGAAAATCCGGATCAGGCTGGACAAGCGATGAACGCCGTGCTGGGTGACATGGAGACAGGGACCCGGCGCTTGCAGGCAGGCTATGATACGCTGGTTGCACAGCAGGAAGTCGATTCGGATCGAACCGCGGCAATGGGTTATTGCTTTGGCGGCGCCATGGCATTGCACATGGCGAGAACCGGTATGCCGCTGGCGGCCGCAGTCAGTTTCCATGGCGCGCTGGGTTCGTTCCACACCGCGGAGCCGGGACAGATCAGGGCCCGCATCCTGGTTTGCCATGGCGAAGAAGACGCCATGGTGACGATGGATGACGTCGCCGCTTTCAGACAGGAAATGGATCAGGCCGATGCGAATTACGAGGTAGTGGTCCATGCCGGCGCAAAACACGGCTTCTCCAGCAGGGAGGCAGACCGGAACGCCAGTCTGTACGAACTTCCATTAGGGTACGACGCCAATGCGGACGCACAATCCTGGGCGGCGATGCTGGCCCTGTTCAGGGATGTCCTGGATTGACAGGCCCGGTAAACTGCCCGGCAACAACCGGGGGATTTAAATCACCGCGCAGGTTGACGGCGCTGGCGGCGGCGCTGTCGTCCACCGCCGGGATGTTCTGATCCGGTAGCGGCAGGCTGGGGAAGATCAACCTGCCGCTGCAGATGATCGAATGCCGCCGTTTTATGCGGTATCGCCAAAGCGTCTACAAAATGTTCCTGAAAACGGGCTTCCACCGCTGTTTCCACCTTCCGGATTCGCTTGACTGCATCCTCGATCTCCGAGCGCGCATCGGTATCGAGCAATGTGATGGTGGCTCCGGCTCCGGCCGCGTTGCCGGCAGAACTGACATGGGCCAGTTCGCAATCCGGGATCATCCCCAGCACCATCGCATACTTGACATCGATATGTGCCCCGAATGCTCCCGCCAGACGAATCCGGTCGACCGAGTCGACTTTCAGTTTGTCCATCAACAATCGCGCGCCCGCGTACAGCGCGGCTTTCGCCAACTGGATTGCCCGAACATCATTCTGCGTAATCAATACCTGAATCCGCCCCTCGTCATACAGTTTGTAGCTCCAGGTTTTCTCATTCAGGATCAACCGTCCGGTTCTTGAGGCCAGGTTACCATCAATCGCACCATCCGGCTTGATCAAACCGGCAAGATACATCTCGGCCATCACCTCTATAATGCCCGAACCGCATATTCCGGTAATGCCGGTGGCCGCGGTCTCCTCCGCGAAACCGGGCTGATCCGACCACAATTCGCTGCCAATAATCCGGAATCGGGGTTCCAGGGTTTGTCTGTCGATTCGCACTCTTTCGATCGCTCCCGGCGCCGCTCTCTGGCCTCCGCTGATTTGCGCACCTTCGAAAGCCGGGCCGGTCGGGCTGGAAGCCGCCACCATTTTCCGATTGTTGCCGAGCACGATTTCCGCGTTGGTGCCGACATCCACCAGCAAGGTCAGTTCACTGCGCTCGTAGGGAGCCTCGGAAAGCGTGGCGGCAGCCGCATCCGCCCCCACATGGCCCGCGATACAGGGGAGAATATAGGCTCTGGCGCCCGGATTGACTTTCAGGTCGAGTTCTTCGGCCCGGATATCGAGCGCAGCGTCCGTGGTCAGGGCAAACGGAGCGCCGCCCAGTTCGACCGGATTGATACCCAGCAGCAAATGATGCATGACCGGGTTTCCAACCAGCGTCAGATCGACTACATCGCTCAACGCGATGTCCGTACCGGCAACCAGGTCCTCAATCAACCCCTGTAATGCAACCCGGACCGTCCGGGTCATATCCGCTTCGCCGCCCGGATTCATCATCACGTATGAAACCCGGCTCATCAAATCCTCACCAAACCGGATCTGGGGATTCATCCGTCCAGCCGAATTAACCGCTTCGCCGCTGACCAGATCGCATAAATGCGCCGCAATGGTAGTCGAACCGACATCCACCGCCACGCCGTAAATGTTCGTTTTCAGCCCCGGCCAGATGGCAATCGCCTGTTTCTCCCGATGCACCGCAATGGTTATTTTCCATTCCCCCTGCCGCAATACGCTCTGTAATGAAGCCAGCAGATGAAAATCGAATGAAACACCAGACAGGTCCCAGTCGAACTCAAGCGCATCCTGGGTGCGCTGCAAATCCCCGGTCGGGTCATGCATGTCCGGCTCAGGCACTTCAACATAATGCAGTCGGACAGACGGATTCAGGGTGATGGCATGAACGTCCAGCCTTTTGCGAACCACCTGTTTGTGCGCCTGGCTTTCCGGCGGCACATCAATCACCACATCTCCAAGCAGTTTCGCCTGACAACCCAGCCTGCGGGTCGAAGGCGACTGCCTGTCAAAAAATTCCTTCTCGCTGGCGCTTCGGGGAGACAGGTTTTCCGCATTGGAGTGAATCCGGAACTTGGCGAACTCACCGATACTGTGATCGATCTGGCAACGATCGCAAATGCCCCGGCCACCGCACACGGTATCCAGATCCACGCCCAGTTGCTGGGCCGCCTCCAACACGGACTTTCCCCGGACAATCTCGCCGCGTTTGCCTGACGGTGTAAAGACGACCTGTACGGTTGCGCGGGTCTCGTTCATTTTTCGTTCAAATTCGATTTCGCAGACCCGGCAACCCGTGATAATCACTGGCATCTTCAACGAAGATGTTTTTTACGGTTTCAAGACCGGTCGGAGGATCCAGCGTTCCGGCGGTAACACTGATACTGTCAAGACCGGATTTCTGCCAGAAAAGGCTGCTCCCGCAACGGTTGCAAAAACCCCTTCTCGCGGCTTCAGAAGAAGAATACCAGCTTAAAGTCGAGTCCGCATTCAACTCGAACCGATCAAGACCGACCTGGGTCGCGGCAAAATGATGACCGGTGGTTTTACGACACTGGGAGCAAAAACAGTTGATCACATCGCGGCATTCACCGAGCAGGGTATAGCGCACCCCCCCGCACAAACAACTCCCGGTTCTGCGTCGGTCTTTTTCTGTCATGAACAGGCGCTCTTCAAAAATCCGGACGGAACGGAGCTTATCCCCTGCGGCGTCGGCGATTGGAACGTCCGCCGCCCGCGCCTTCATGGGTCGGTTGTCGATATTTTTTTAACCAGCGCACGCAATTCACATCATGCCCCATGACCACATCGGCACTCATGACCCCCTGCATCACCTCTTCGTGAAGCGGATTGGTGATCGCCGAGGTCATGCCTGCGCCAATCGCCATACTGAGAAAATGTCCATCCATCCCCTTTCGATTGGGGATGCCGAAGCTGAAATTCGAAGCGCCGCAGGTGGTATTCACTTTCAACTCTTCTCTCAACCGCTTGACCAGATGCAATACCTGGCGGCCGGCGCTGTTGACGGCTCCGACCGGCATGACCAGCGGATCAACCACTACATCGCTGTAATGAATCCCGTGGTCCGCCGCTCGTTCAACGATTCTTTTTGCGACATCGAAACGCTCATCCGGATTTTCCGATATGCCGGCCTCGTCGTTGGAAATAGCGACTACGGCCGCGCCGTATTTCCTGACCAGCGGCAATACGGATTCAAGCCGTTCCTCCTCACCCGTCACCGAATTCAACAACGCCTTGCCCTGATAAACCTGCAAGCCCGCCTCCAGCGCCGCCACAATGGACGAATCGATGGAAAGCGGAACATCGGTAATCGACTGCACCAGTTGAATGGCCTCAGCCAGAATCCGCGGTTCATCGGCCAGAGGAATCCCGGCATTCACGTCCAGCATGGCGGCGCCCGCGGCAACCTGTGCCAGCGCATCGCCTTGCACACGGCTGTAATCCCCGACTTTCATTTCGTCCGCGAGAATCTTCCTCCCGGTCGGATTGATTCTTTCTCCGACAATCACGAATGGCTGCTCAAAGCCGATCCGCACTTCCCGGGTTGCTGAACTGATAACCGTATCCGTCATAGCCTTATCTGTTTTAACCTGATTTGCAAGTTCTGTTACGTTCGCATGACTCACCCATGTGAATCAGCCGGAAAAATGGCCCGCTTCAGTGCGCTCCGGCCATCTCAAAACCATCTGAAGTCTCAGGATTGAGCCTGACCTCCAGAATCATTGCCGTGGTTGCGCACAAGCCCGATCAATCTTTCCCGGTCGTATGACTCTTCCAGACTGGCCGCTCTCGCCTCTGCCACAGATTTCAGGTCATCACCGCAGTTCTCGGAAACCCGTTTCCATTCCTCAAGATAGGCGTCGGTCCCGGCCTTGCCGGCACGCATCGCCGCCGCGTCAATGGCCTCGGCGAAACGTTCGGAAAGCTGCACTTTTTCCGATTTGCGTCGTTCTTTCGCGATCACCTGGGCGGGAATATCACGCCAGTAAACCGTAATCAATTGAGCCATAAGATATCTCCAGGCAAAACCTGCCAGTCAGTGTCAGTGGTGAGATGGAATCAGGACGCGGTGGCTGGTATATGCTCCGCCTCACCGGCAAGCCGGACTTGAAGTTCAGATTCCAGAAGCCTGTCCCCGGTCACCACCTTTTCATAACTCACGCCCAGATACTGAGCCGCCTCTTCCGCTTTTTTCTCTACCCCGGCATCTTCCTTCTGGGCCAGGTAAACCAGTTTTTTGTAATTTCCGAAGAACTGGTCCTTCAACTCGGGATATTTGTCCAGCGACAATCCGCGTATGACCAGCCGGTCGAAATGAATGGCCAGGAAATCGGTGAGATAGAAGGTGCCGGGTTCGGATTCATGCAAATGACGAAATTTTTCCTTGCCGGCAAACATTTCATAACAATGAGCGCCCGGCAATCGTTCGACGTTTTCTTCTCGGAGCGCCTTGTCCAGCAACCCGCCTGTCCCGCAGTCCGAATAGGCCACAAACAGTTTTTCATAGTCTGCACGATTATCCCGGATTTTTTCCCGGACCGCCTGCGGAATATCCTGTGGATGATTATGCAACTCGGCAGGCAGACACTGGATATCGACATGGTCCCATTGATTGAGACTCTTGATCCGGACCAGTTCATGGGCCAGGGCGCCGCAGGCAATCACCAGAATTTTTTTCATTGGAAGCGCCTCACCGGGAACTTCAGACAACCATCGGTTAAATCACGGAACCGCCAGGGTTTTTACGCAGCGCGCTTTTCGGCAATCTTGGCCTGCGCCGTTTCCACTGCAACCGCCGCGTCCCGGCAGTAAGCATCTGCGCCTATGGCCTGACCGAACTCCTCGTTCAAAGGCGCCCCGCCAACCAATACGATATAGTCATCACGAATGCCTCTTTCCACCAGAGTATCGATCACCACTTTCATATACGGCATCGTGGTTGTCAGCAGCGCCGACATGCCGATGATATCCGGATTGTGTTCTTCAATCGCGTTCATGTAATTATCCACCGGGTTGTCGATGCCGAGATTGATCACTTCAAACCCCGCCCCCTCCATCATCATGGCGACGAGATTCTTGCCAATATCATGAATATCTCCTTTCACCGTACCGATGATCATTTTACCAATCGGCTCGGCGCCGGTCTCGGCCAGCAACGGACGGAGTATTTCCATCCCGCCTTTCATCGCGTTGGCCGACATCAACACTTCAGGAACGAACAAAATGCCATCCCGGAAGTCGATACCGACAATTCGCATGCCTTCTACCAAGGCATCATCCAGAACCCGGGTGGCCTGCCATCCCCGTTCCAGAAGAATCCGGGTGCCTTCTACGATTTCCTCACGCAACCCGTCATAAAGATCATCGTGCATTTGTTCAACGAGTTCATCGTCGGGCAACGACGATAAATCCAGTTCATCGTCATCATAGTTATCGTCAACCATCTTAAAGTCCCGTGATTAAAAGAAAGTATGAAGAACAGGGAAAGCGCCGCAGCCAAACTGCTTTAAAGTGGGGCCAGAATATACAAGCCCGTGAGATTATGCAATATATAATTTTGCGATATTATCCAACATTATCCATTACAGTTGACCGACTGAATGATCTTCATCAATTCACCTTTTCCCTGTACCAGTTCTTCCTTCGATAACCCCAGAATCTCATGCGGGAAAACCAGCCACTGCCCGGTGGTATGTACATAGTAATCCGGTTCACGCCCGGTCTGGTTGTTTGCGCTCTTGTACCATGGAACCGCAATCCTCACCTGTTGCGGCATATTCTGCCGGGTTCTCACAACGAGTTCCTCCAGCAGGGCTTGTATGCTTCGGCCTGAATCGTAAACATCATCCACGATCAGCAACGCATTCTCCGGTTTCAGGTTCTCGACCAGATAGTCCAGACCGCACACCCGCACCTTGTCGGCTGTCTCTGAAATTCCAGTGTAAAACGAAGTTCGCACACTGATATGGTCGCTCCGAACGCCGAAATATTCGAGCATTTCCTGAACGACAATCGCCACCGGCGCGCCGCCGCGCCAGATACCAACCACAAAATCCGGCCGATAACCGCTTTCTACAATCTGCGCCGCCAGCCTGCAGGAATCTTCGAGGAGATCCTGTGCCGATATGTAATGTTTTCCCGTCATCCTTGATGAGCATACCATCGAACCCGGCCGGGAACGGGAACCCGCAAATACCGGAACCCGCGCCAACCGCTAATTTCCCGTCCTGGCAAGGGGGCTTCCACCGCCCCCATCCCCAGGGTCAGGCGAGGTCGAAACGATCCAGGTTCATGACCTTGTCCCACGCCGCCACAAAGTCCTGTACGAACTGTTGCCCGGAATCTCCACATCCATAGAATTCCGCGAGAGCCCGAAGCTGGGAGTTCGAACCGAAGATCAGATCGACACGAGTGCCGGTCCATTTCACTTCACCCGTTGCGCGGTCGCGCCCTTCGAACAAATCGCAGTCTTCGGAAGTCGGCGTCCAGGCTGTTCCCATATCAAGCAGATTCACGAAGAAATCGTTGGTCAGACTCTCTGGCCGACTGGTGAAGACCCCGTGTGGAGACTGCCCGGAGTTTGCATTCAGGACGCGCAGGCCGCCAACCAGAACCGTCATCTCCGGGGCCGTCAGTGTCAGCAACTGCGCCCGGTCAACCATCAACTGCTCTGCCGGTACGGTGGACTTCGCCTTGAGATAATTACGGAACCCGTCCGCAGTCGGCTCCAGCACAGCAAACGACTCCACATCGGTCTGCTCCTGGGCCGCATCGGCACGACCCGGCGTGAACGGAACGGTCACATCGTACCCGGCATTTTTGGCGGCCTGCTCAACTCCTGTACAGCCAGCCAGAACAATTACATCAGCCAGCGAGACCGCCTTGCCGTCTGGCGCCGAGTCGTTGAACTCCCGCTGGATGCCTGCAAGGGTCTGCAATACCGCCGCAAGCGGGTCCGGTTGATTAACCGACCAGTCTTTTTGAGGCGCAAGACGAATACGCGCGCCATTCGCGCCGCCGCGCATGTCCGAACCACGGAAGGTTGACGCGGATGCCCAGGCCGTAGAAACCCGTTGCGAAACGGACAATCCCGAAGCCTGGATCCTGTCCTTGAGATCGGCGGTATCCCGCTCATCAATCAACTCATGGGTAACCGCAGGAATCGGATCCTGCCAGATCAGCTCCTCCTGTGGAACCTCCGGGCCATGATAACGGGCGCGGGGACCCATATCGCGGTGCGTCAGCTTGAACCACGCACGGGCAAACGCGTCTGCGAACTCCTCGGGATTCTCATGAAAACGACGCGCAATCGGCTCATAGGCCGGATCCATCCTCATGGCCATATCCGCCGTAGTCATGATCGGCGCATGTCGTTTTGACGAATCGTGCGCATCCGGCACCGCGTCAGATGCCGCGTTATCCTTCGGAACCCACTGGTTCGCGCCGGCCGGGCTCTTGGTCAACTCCCACTCGTAACCGAACAGGTTGTCAAAATAACCCATGTCCCATTTGGTTGGATTGGTCGTCCACGCACCCTCGAGTCCGCTGGTGATGGCGTCCCCGGCTTTCCCGCAACCATGGCTGCTCATCCAGCCGAAACCCTGCGCCTCGATACTGGCGCCTTCCGGTTCAGCGCCAACATGGGCGGCATCCCCGGCGCCGTGGCATTTACCAAAAGTGTGTCCACCGGCGGTAAGCGCAACGGTCTCCTCATCATCCATCGCCATGCGGGCAAAAGTCTCGCGGACATCGACCCCGGACGCAACTGGATCGGGGTTACCGTTCGGCCCTTCCGGATTGACATAGATCAAACCCATTTGCACGGCCCCGAGCGGCGTCGCGAGGTCGCGTTCGCCAGAGTAGCGCTCGTCCCCAAGCCACTCATTCTCAGTACCCCAGTTGATGTCTTCCTCGGATTGCCATATGTCTTCACGACCGCCCCCGAACCCGAACGTCTTGAATCCCATCGACTCCAGAGCGCAGTTACCGGCCAGGATCATCAGGTCGGCCCAGGAAATTTTCCTGCCGTATTTCTGCTTGATCGGCCACAACAGTCTGCGCGCCTTGTCGAGGTTGCCGTTATCAGGCCAACTGTTGACAGGCGCAAAGCGCTGGTTGCCGGTTCCGGCGCCGCCGCGGCCATCGCCGATACGGTAGGTGCCCGCGACGTGCCAGGCCATGCGAATAAAGAGCGGGCCATAATGGCCATAGTCAGCCGGCCACCAGTCCTGTGATGTCGTCATCAATTCATACAGATCCTGCTTCAGCGCATCATAGTCGAGGCTCTTGAATTCCTCCACATAATTAAAACCGTCATCCGTCGGGGCAGACTGGGGAGAATGCTGGTGCAAAATATTAATGTTTAACTGGCCCGGCCACCAATCCCGGTTCGTGGTTCCGCCTCCGGCAGAATTATCCGGCACATCATGGACGGGGCATTTACTCTTTTCAGTCATAAAATCATCTCCTGGTTTTTCTCAGATCTTTATATTACACAGACACGAAATCAACCGGATTATATATCAGATTGCGCATGGTTTTTGACAGGACGCTACAGGATTTTCCGCAACACAGGCGGATTGCCGGCCTGTTTTGTAGCGATGCAGGGGGATAGGGGTATAATCGCCTTTTACAGCCGTTGCCCCGCTGGTCAATCTTACCCATGCTGTCATTTATAACTTCCCGATAGACTTTCCCGATTGGCCCCACCGGCTATAACCCTGAAGTCGATTTCAAGGAATCCGGCCTGACCCCATTGCACATGATCGGGAAGAAAGAATTTGTCGCCTTGATGGCGCTCAACATGTCGCTCGTCGCGCTGGCCATTGACGCCATGCTGCCCGCCCTCGCCGGGATCGATTCCGACCTCGACCTGACGCATGACAATGACCGGCAACTGGTTCTGACCATCCTGTTCCTCGGACTGGCGCTGGGCCAGTTGTTCTATGGCCCGGTATCCGATTTCCTGGGCCGAAGGCCTCCGATTTTCTTCGGCTACGGACTGTTTATCATCGGCAGCATCCTCGCCGTGGTTGCCCCGACTTTCGAGTGGCTCCTGTTCGGTCGATTCCTGCAGGGCCTCGGGGCGGCAGCCCCCCGCATCGTGACCCTCGCCATCATCCGGGACGGCGTCGCAGGCCGGGAAATGGCCCATCTGATGTCACTGGTGATGATGGTCTTCATTCTGGTGCCCGCAATCGCCCCGGCGCTCGGACAGGCCATCCTGCTATTCACTTCCTGGCGGGGAATTTTCGTCGCCCTGCTGATGCTGTCCAGCATGACACTGGTCTGGTTTTATCTCCGGCAACCCGAAACCCTGCCGCCCGAGGGACGCCGACCATTGACACCGACCGCGCTTCGAAGATCACTGGTCGAGATACTGAAAACCCGGGTGACCGTGGTCTATACCCTGGCGGGCGGAATGATTTTCGGGGCGTTCGTGGGCTTTTTGAACTCTGCCCAGCAGATTTTTCAGGAACTGTATGGTCTCGGGGCGCAGTTCCCGGCTTATTTCGCGGTACTGGCCCTGATCATTGGCGGGGCCTCCATCGTGAATTCCAGGCTGGTAATGCGTCTGGGCATGCGTTTCCTGTGCCGCCTCGGCCTCACGGCAACGATTGCGACGTCTTTCGCTTTCTGGTTCTATTGCCAGTTTCAGCAGCCTGGTCTCTGGCTGCTCATGGCGTATCTGGGAATCACCTTTTTTTGTACCGGCATCCTGTTCGGCAATGTCAACGCTCTGGCCATGGAACCACTGGGCCATGTGGCCGGGCTGGCATCTTCCATGATCGGGTCCGCAACCACATTTATTTCCCTGGTCCTGGGTTATTTCATCGGTCACGCCTACGACAGTTCAGTGATTCCACTGGTCACGGGATTCGGTTTGCTCAGCTTTTTTTCGCTCGGACTCATGCTCCTGTCCAAAGACTGATGACGCTGCCTTAATCAGCGCCAACCGACCGGCTGCGAGACGAGAGTTCCAGATAATACGGCCAGTGGTGGTCAAGAAATTCTTGCAGTTTCGGCTCTTGCCTGACCAGTTGCGAAAATTCCGCATGCACTTGTGCATCCTCTCGCGGGTCCGGAACAATCGCAGAATGACGCGCTGTGCGTGCATGCCAGGCCGCCACCGGCTCCCAATCACGAGGAACCTTTCCGGCCTGCCATGAAAACGCCTCGTCCACATATTCAAGTCCAAGGCGTTGCCACAAGGCGCCGATGGTTCCCCGCGGGTCACACTGTATGTCCTCGGCGCGAACTACCGGAGGTTCTTTGCCGGCAAGTCCCGTAATCCAGCGAAAAAGGCGCCACTGCGCTTCCAGTCCTGCCTCCTCGCACACGAATTCCGTATCCAGCCTGTAGTAGGACATCAGCGCCCGGTACGGGTCACGGATGAGAAAAACATGGCGAAAATGTTTTGCCAGCTCGGGATGCTTCATGAATTCCGCCACCACGTAATAAGCCATGTCCTTGACGAAAACCGGTTGATTCCGGGATTCCCTGTAAATCAGCCCGATAATGTCGTCGAAAGACCGGGGCCGATCCGGCTCCGCATCGAAGTGAGGCAGGTTTCTACGCCCCAAATGGGAATAGTAATAGTGAATGAAAGGTTCATGCAAACAGCGGCAATCTCCACGCTCCCGCATGATCCGTTCCAGGGCCGTAGAAAGTGAGCGAGGGTGCGCCCAGAGAAGAATAACGGGATGAATCGGCGGTTTCATCGATTTCTTTCCGCGTCAAGCAGCGCTCTTTTACGTTCCAGGCCCCAACGATATCCTCCGAGACCTCCGTCTCCCCTCAAGACACGATGGCAGGGAATCAGCACTCCGATGCGGTTTCTGGCGCACGCCGAACCAACGGCCCGAGCCGCTAAGGGCTGGCCGATATTTGCAGCGAGTTCGCCGTAACCAAGAGTTTCGCCTTCACGGACACTCAACAAAAACTGCCACACTTTCATTTGAAATGCCGTACCCCGTATGTCGAGCGGCAAATCAGGCCGGGCCACTCCTTCGCCGATATGCCGGTCCAGCGCTTTCACCCAGACATCCAGTCCTGGCGCGGATTCTGCCGGTGAAACGCTCAACTCCGCATCAGGAAATTCCTCTTTCAGACTGGCAATCAAAGACTCTTCAGAGTCGCCAAATTGTACGAAACAAACCCCCTTGTCTGTCGCAGCCATGATCATCAAACCGAGCGCCGTGGTACGGCATGCGTAAGCGATTGTCTCGCCAGAACCGCCCGCTCGATAGGCTTTGGGTGGCATACCCGTATTGCGGGCCGCTTCGCCGTAGACACGGCTGATAGAACCGAATCCGGATGAGAATATCGCGTCAGTGACGCTGTCCCCGTCTTTCAGGGACTGTTTAAAGCATCGCATTCGAATAGCGTCCTGATAGGCTTTGGGTGAAATACCGAAAGCTTCCTTGAATACTCGCTGTAATCTGGAAGGCGAGAGTCCGGCGATATCGGACAAGCGCGACAACGGCAATGGCTGGTCAGCATGCTCTTCGATATAGCGAGCAATTTTTACAAGTCGGTCCAGTCGTGGATTTCCCTGTGAAGGGCAGCATCGCTTGCAAGGCCGGAATCCGGCCGCCATCGCTGTTTCCATACTTGGAAAGAATCTCAGGTTCTCAGGTTTCGCGGGGCGGGAAGAACACGAAGGCTGGCAGAATATCCCCGTTGTGACTACTCCATAGAAAAAACTTCCATCGCGGGTACTGTCCCTTTCCGCTACCGCTTTTCGCATATTCTGTTCGGATGGCATGGACATCATATTACTTCATTCAAGTTGGCTTGTGATGATTTAGCCTGATTTCCATACGCGTTTCCATCCGTTTCTTGCTGAGTAATTTGCCGGTAACACGGCTGTCTGAATATCTTAAACTATGGCCGTGAGAGTTCAACATTGACCACGCAAATCGATATCTTCCTGCTCTCATCTGCCGACAGTGTTGCACGGAGACGCTGTGCCAGTTCGTCCGCATTGTGCGGTCGCCTGCCCTCTGGTGGCGGGGAAGTTGTGTCAGGGCCGAACCAGAAAACCAGATATACCCCGAAACCGTCGGCGAGCGGATCCCGTGTATACCGGGCAACAAGCTGGTCATGTACCGCACGCCACAGATTTCGATGACTGTTCTTCTTGATTTCTATCGGTATTGCGAAGCCGTTGTCGCCACCCACGGAAACCCGGATATCTGAACGTCTGTCATCCGCATATTGACCTTCGGGCTGTGCATCGACACCGAACGGAGCAAGGAGCCGCTGCAGGTCGGACAGGAGCGTGTCCCTGCAGGCATCTTCATGCCTTGGGCGTACAGGCCGCAAGTTTTCAAGATTCCAGTATTGCTTGTAATCATCCGTGCTGCTGTTCCGTATCCGTTTGGCCATGTCCTGCAGGGTATCCAGAACCAGCGCCGCCAAATCGCCGGCATTGGCAGGGACTTCATTTTTTAATGTGGAGACGACTTGTCCGATTTTCGGGTGTCGGAAGCCCGCTTCCCGGCGGGCTGCGAGTTGTTCAAATCGGGCGCGTTGCAAACTATCGCGCCATTTGACCAGATTGGTATCTTTCAGTAAGGAATCAAGTGCGTCAGTAGCTTCTTTTTCAGCGTTGGAACCCAGCCGCCCGATTAACCCTTGTAAAAAATCCGCTGCGTACATTGCCGGGGAAACCGCACCCACCATCCGTGAGTACGGCGCGAAATAACGACCCAGGATGCGAATCAGAAGAGCAATAGTGGATACCGGCAGATTATCCAGGAACGACCACTGCTCATGCTGGTCCCACAAAAATCTGGCAAGATGTCGTGTGCGACTCTCATTTCCTTGTATGAAACCGGTAAATTTTTCCTGGTATTGTGCCGGATCGGCCATGAAGCCTGTTGCAAGCCAGTATACGCACTGGGCTGAATTCATGCTGCGAAGACCCAGTTTCGCCTCTATCCGGGCCAGTAACGCTTCCCTGTCCAAGTGTTCCAGATGCCGCAGGGATGATTTCAGCAAAGGATCCAGTAACTCAAGCTGTTGGTTCGTACAGCGAGCAGGGAACCCTTTTAGCATTTCCAGTGTCGCCGACCGGGCAACCGGAACGTATTCGGACTCGTAAACCAATGAATTCAGAATTCCATGCAAATTGGCTACATGCTGTTTTTTTCCATGAAGAACCGCGGCGACATATTTAATCAGTATCCGGGAAACCAGTTCCGGGCGTGATTCCAACAGTGAACTGTACCACGGCGCATTCTCACGAATTCCGGTCATATAAAATGCGATCATCCTTTCAATTGTGCTGTCACTCAACTGCAATATGTAGTCCGGTGAACGCTGGGAGTTTTCTGCAAGCCCTGCAAGTGATGGATAACTCAGCGGGTGGAGTTGATTCTGGACATCAAGTTGAATGATCTCGTCAACCGCGGGAACATCATTTCGATCCATGGAACAACGGAACCCTTCCAGTACAGATTCCACCAAGCCCTCGTTGCCTCCCAGAAAATTGCGGAGCTGCTTGACTTGCGTGTCTCTATCCAGATCAGTGAAATTGCGGAGCTGCTTGACTTGCGTGTCTCTATCCAGATCAGGGAAACGGTTGAAATATACGGCTGCCAAATAATGAAGCAGGCGAGGATGGGCAGTCCCTTCCTGTAATGCGGATTCCTGGGATATAACATGGTCTACCCATTCATTTTTTTCTTGATTTCGCCTATCCGTATTGTGCCTCTTGCGTTCCTGTCGACGCCAATGTTCTTCGTCGAGAGAACGGAACAGATATTCATTCAACCAGGTTTTGTGCTTTTCATTTCCGGCTACAGTCTCTTCGATCCGCTCCAGTGACAATCCTTCATTGCCGCATTCATTGATTATGGAATCGACAGCTTCCAGCAGCATATTCCTTGCCAGTTCATCATCGGGTAATGATGACATGCGCTGAAGGCACCACAGGCCATAATCGGCCGGCGGCCTTGCCTGGTAAAGCCGATCCTTCATGTGACGGAAGCAGGTTCCGAAATCCTCATCCTCACTTCCCCGGCAATGCCGTTCTCCAACACAAATGATTGATTTCTGGATTTCGGGATGCATAGAAAGCCAGTTCTGTATCGGGTTGATTGGGTACTCCCTTACGCGCCAGCAATACCCATCACGATCAAGTCCAACACCCAACCACTGATACAAGCGAGCCGCATCAATGGATTCACCGTGCACTTCCAGTCCCCTGGTCAGCAGGCCTGTACGCATCCGATCATAGAGGGATGAGCGCTCGTCATCAGTTCTGGATGCAAGCTGATCAAGAAGCTTGTAAATATCTTCTTCTGAAGATTTCTTAAGAAGTGTATTGCTCCAAAACCAACCATACCAACCCGAATAATTCAAATTGGTTGGGGCGTGCAGGTGGTCGAATACCTCTTCCGCTTTCACTGTGTCTGGATAAAGCGCCGACAAAAGATGCCCCGCAAGGTCATCAGAAGTGTCCGCAACCTTTCCGCCTCTGATTTCTTCCAGTATCGACTTCATCCGGGCCGCGAGATCTGATTCTGTTTCAAGTCCATTAAGGAGAACTTCAAGCGCTGCTCGGCGTATGAGTGGCCACCAGGTTTCGTCTCGAACGATATGGATCAGGATGTCATCCAGCGCCGGGAGCCTGTCGCCATGGGTCATGGCGTCAAGCACACATTGAGCGAGCGTCTGATCACTTCCATCACGGCCTGGGGTGGTCAGTATCTTCTCAAACGCTCCTTCCATATCCGGCGTGGCGAGAGCCCCGAAAGGGGATGATGCCCAATCCGAGGAACGAAACCATGGATTTTTTGTTCCTTCCTCGCGCAGACCATCCAGCAAACGGCGCTTGTCCCGCTCAGCAAATGCCTTGACATCGCCATACAGCACAACTCCCAATGGGTCACGATCAATAACTGCCCGGCGTTCGCTGATACACTGGGCAGCCAGCCATGCCGAAAGCCCGCGCAGTTCGGATACCACGACCCCATCTTCGCCCGTGATCAGGGAAAGAACGCGCCCGACCGGAAGTCCGGTTGTATCAATTTGATCGGCAAGATATCCGGCCGCCAGATATTCGGCGATATGACGATGGGCCGGTTCAACCCGTTCTTCGCCGGAAGCCTTGAACAAATTTCTTTGTGTTACCCGTCTCAACAATGAGTGATCGTCGTAATCGAGATCATCGATACACGGAAAGTTTGCGTCCTTTGTTTCGGGTGTCAGCGCATAGCCGACATTGCCTGCGACAAGCTGTACGGCACAAAGAAAGCCGGCGGCATCAAGCAGTCGGGATTCATTGATGGGTGTTCCCTTTACTGCAATTTCGTGTTCCCTGTTATGCTCACCAAGCATTTTTCGGCAAGCCATTTCGAAGGTTTCTGTTCGACTGTCCGGCCAGTTCCCGTCAATGACAATCTTCGCCAACATGTCAAGGGTCTGGGGATTTTTCAGGAGTTCCTCAAGCCCTCTCTTTCTTGCTTCGTCGACAAATGTCCGGGCATTCGCTTCATCAAGCTTCGCGCTCAGAATACCGATAACGTCATTGTCTGTAAGCGGCTCAAGGTGGAGCACCGTTATCTCCGTTATCGGGGGGTCACTTTCAGGCAAGACGGCTTTCAATCTATCCCGGTCCGAAGCGCCAAACCAGTCTGCCTCGCGGCAGGACAAGCGAAATCGGGGTTTTTCCAGCTTGTCAAGCTGGGCGCGTATGCGATCCAGAGGTGTACGGACATCCGGTGACCTTGCACGTATTTCATCAAGACCATCAATAAATAATGTCTTGCCGCGCCATTCAGGTTTGTGCGCCACGTCGAATGTGATCAGATCCCGTGCGGTCACAAAACAGGCGCCTGTTCTTTCAGCTTCCTGTTCAAAGACAGTCGTCTTGCCCGCTCCGGGATTGCCAAGCAGCACATAGGCGGGCGAATCTTCGTATGCAGAAAGCGGTTCCGGGGGGCTGTTCTGCCCGCTCTCACGGGCTTCAGTACAAAAGCGGATGATGGAACCCATCAGATCGAACCAAACCAGTGAGTGGCTGGTCGAGTCAGGAACTCTTCAAGCGAAGTGCCTTGTTCACCAACAAGTATGATGCGTTCAGGTTTGAATTTCTTTTGGAACATATCCAGACTACGGGGGTTGCCGCCACCCGGCCCGCTTTTTACCTCAACACCGATCAGCCCGTGGCCACGCTCCAGGACGAAATCAACCTCATGAGGGCTGTGCCGCCAGTAATAAACCTTGACATCCGGCATCCCTGTATTATAAAGATGAGCGCCCACAGCGCTTTCCACCAATCTTCCCCAGACTGTCCTGTCAGCCTGCGCCTCCTCGAACGAATAACCGGAATTCACCGACATGAAGGCGGTGTTCAGAACATTCAGCTTGGGACTTGAATTCCTGCGCCGGTGTTGTTGGCCGACATACTTGGAAAGTCCGGCCAACAGGCCGGATTGCGACAGCAAATCCAGATAGTGAGCAAGTGTTGTCGTGTTACCGGCATCAACCATCTGCCCCAGCATCTTGTTGTAAGAAAATACCTGACCGGAATAGCTGCTGCCAAGCTCAAAGGTACTCTTCAGTAACGCCGGTTTGTCGACGCGCGTCATGGAGAGGATATCCCTGTCCATAACCGGCTCGATCAGAGAGGCACGGATGTAGTCGCGCCAGCGCGGCTGGTTACTGATCAGGCGCGCCGCACCGGGATAACCGCCAAAATAGATATAGTCCGACAAGCTGAAATCGAAAGCGTCAACCATTTCTCTGAATGACCAGTGGCTGACACGGATCAACTCGAATCTCCCGGCCAGACTCTCCGTCAAACCCTGCTGCATCAACAAGGGAGCCGACCCGAGGACCACAACATGCAAAGGACATCCGGCCGCACGGTCAGCGTCCCACAAACCCTTGACCGTATCCGACCACTGGGGAATCTTCTGGATCTCATCAAGTACCAGAACAAAGCCGTTGTCGGATTCATTGGCTTTCCTGCGCGCCTCCCCCCATTTGCGGACCAACCATTCCCTGTCCCGCGCATCAGTCAAACTGCCAACCGGGCTGAGCGGTGTCATAGGGTTGGAGAGCGTCGGGAAGAATTCAGGCTCTCCGGATTCCGGCTCATCGACCGGCAAGTAGCCCCACCTGAGAGCAGTGCGTTGCAACGCCTGCTTGACGAGCGTGGTTTTTCCGATTTGGCGAGGGCCGGAAACGACAATCAGTCGTTCCGGGCGCTCTTGCAGACGGGAAAGGAGTATACTGACGTAGTGGCGCTGATAATCCGGCATCCACCTATATTACATCATTGAGTAAAAATACTCAATGATGTAATATCGTCATTCATCTTTAGTTTCGCCCGGCTACCGGTTCGGCTTTAACCGGGCAAGCACCTCACGGAAACTGCTGAGACCAGCTTCCAGATTCTCAATGATCTCTTCGGCAAGGACATCGGGTTCAGGCAGATTGTCCAGATCAGTCAGGCTTTTGTCCTTGAGCCAGAAGATATCGAGGCTGGTCTTGTCGCGGGCTTTGATCTCTTCGTAGCTGTAGCTGCGCCAGCGGCCTTCCGGTGAGTCTGCCTCGTCCCAGGTTGCCTTGCGCAAGTGTCGGTTCAATGGATTATAGCAGTGGACGAAATCCGACAAGTCCTCATGCCGCATCGGCTTTTTCTTGAGCGTGTGGTGAATGTTGGTTCGGTAGTCGTAGTACCAGACCTGTTTGGTCCAGGGGTTCGGGCTGGCCTCGCGGTTATCAAAAAAGATCACGTTGGCCTTGACCCCTTGCGCGTAGAATACGCCTGTTGGAAGACGCAGGATGGTATGCAGGTCGGTGTTGTCCAGCAGCTTTTGGCGGATCGTCTCACCAGCGCCTCCTTCGAACAGTACATTGTCCGGTACGACAACGGCAGCGCGACCGGTGGTTTTCAGCATCGTGCGAATATGTTGTACAAAATTGAGTTGCTTGTTGGATGTGGTCGCCCAGAAATCCTGCCGGTTGTAGGTCAGGTCGTCCTTTTCCTGCTCACCTTCCTCGTTAGTGAAACTCATGGAGCTTTTCTTGCCGAAAGGCGGGTTCGCGAGCACATAGTCGAAACGCTTGCCGGTATCAGCCACCAGCGAGTCATTCGGTGATATGGGCGCCCCACCCTCAATTTCACCGATATTGTGCAGGAACATATTCATCAGACAAAGTCGGCGCGTGTTGGCAACGATCTCATTGCCATGGAATGTCTCGTGTTTCAGGAACGCCTTCTGCTCCTTGTCGAGACTGAAGTTGGCCGGGTCAGTCATGAAGTCGTAGGCGGCCAGAAAGAAACCGCCCGTACCGCAGGCCGGGTCAGCGATCAGCTTGCCGGGTTCGGGCCGTACACATTCGACCATGGCGCGGATGAGGGAGCGCGGCGTAAAATACTGTCCAGCGCCCGATTTCGTATCCTCGGCATTTTTCTCCAGCAAGTCCTCATAGATATCACCCTTGATGTCAGCGCCCATCGTGACCCATTCGGTTTCGTTGACCATATCAATGAGGCGGTACAGTTTCGCCGGATCCTGAATCTTGTTCTGGGCTTTGGTGAAGATTTGCCCCAACATACCCGGCCTGATCCCGAGTTCACGAAGCAGGGCAACATAATGGCCTTCGAGTTCTGCCCCCTTTTTCGACCGCAGGCTCTGCCAGTTATATTCTCCAGGGAGGCCGACATCGCGGTTGTAAGGAGCCCTGGAATATTCGTCAGCCATCTTGAGGAAGATCAGGTAGGTAAGCTGTTCCAGATAATCGCCATAGCCGACTCCGTCATCACGCAGGGTAGTGCAAAAACTCCAGACTCTGGAAACGATGGGGGCGGTGTTCATAGGCGGGATCGGGCCGCTTTTTCCACCTTGATCCGTTCAAGCAGTACAGACGCAGGCTCGTCAATGGGATTTTGAGGAATGAGATTACCGGAAAAGGCTTTTTTCAGAATTGATTGACGAAGCGAATTTGAGTATTGGATATTCCTTTCGATCTGGCAATCCAATTCATTACAAAGAGTAATGGCACTACATAAGAGGTGCACAATTCGCTTTTGCTCTGCTAAGGTGCAAAGTGGAAACAAAACGTTTCTTAGCCCTTTACCCGTGAGATGTTTGATCGTACTCCCAGTGAAGTGCAGCAAAAGCTGACCTGAACTAGCTGCATACATCATGAAGTAATATGCGAAATGTGAACTATAGCTTTCCGTGAACCGGATGCGATGCAATGCTTTTTGTATTATCATGTTGGCCTCTTCTCCTTCCCACACTGCGCAACGCCCAGGCTCACCACCCTCACAGACAACAAGGTCACCTCTTTCCAAGCTATAGCGCTTAATTTCACTATCTTCCACTTTGATCGTCTTCAAATTGTCAAGATCAAACTTTCCCCAACGAAGGTTGATGTTAGCGAGGTAATATCTAGCAGTGCCACTATTCTTTTCTTTGTCAAGCATTTTGCCGAGCACGGCTTCGGCAGCCAAATCATCCAAGGACAGAAGTACCCAGAAAGGATTTTTGGCTGGGTAAGCTTTTGTAAGATCAGGATTTTTTGGTTTCTGTGACTTATGAGGCTTCCTTGCCTTTCTCCCGGCGGCCTCCCATTCTTTGACAGCAATTTTCCAATCTTCGAGTAGTAGTTCGTACCGCGCCTCCCTTTCGCATTTGATACGTGCAAGCAATTGCTTTGGCGTCTCAAGTTTGTCTTTATTCTCTTCTCGCCATTGTGCTGTCAGCTTGCCTTCGAATGCGTGTTTGAGTACTGCCTGACGATATATCTTTAGCTGTTCCCGCGCTTTTTTCAGTTTTTCTACACCTCTGTCGAGTTCAGAAAACAGTTCTTCGATTTTGAAAACAATGCGTCGTTGTTCAGCAAGTGGGGGTAAATTGAATTCAAGATTTTCAATAAATCCCTTTGTGACTGCTTTAAAAGTTGAACCAGTTCCTTGTTTCGATATAACCGGTTCTATACCTCTAAAAAGATATAAAATAAACTTAGGTTCTATATCTCCACAAGGATGGATTGCCGCTAAACCACGGCCAATGCAACACTCGTGCTCTGCAAGATTGGTCGGTCCGACTGGAGCCCTAATCGACAAGAGGGTTGCGCCTTGCTTGGCGATCTTGTTGGGCTGAGAGCAGTACAGGTTGATAGTTGGGAATAGATCACCAAATTCTGCTTTACCCTGAAAGAAAGGTAATCCATCACGACTATGGTTATAGGTTTTTGAATCTGGGGATTGCCCCATTACAATGTTTGCGATATCGGGGAGTTTACACCGCTTCCATCCACAGGGAAGTGCTGTCCCTTCACTCACGCCGCCAATGCCTCATTCAATTCATCAATCACATCATCCATGCGATCACCGAAGAGTTTGTACATTTGGCCCATGCCGCCCTTGCTATCGAACGGGGCTAATTCAAGGTCTTCCCTCTCCAGATGAAAGGAGTTGATGATGTGATCACGAATCATGTGAAGCCATTCCATTTGTTCCTTATTGAATTTTTCCCCGCTACCGCTGTGATATTTCATGATCCAGTTCTGGAAATTGCGCCGCACAGTATCCCGATAAGATGACAGCTTCGCATCCGCTCCGCAGACGCGCCGGATCAAAGACACCAGTGAAATCAGTTCGCTTTGTGGTTGTCTGCCTTTATAGTTGTCCAGCAGGGCATAAGCCTGCCAGACTCTGAAAGGGGATAGGTGTGGCCGGTCTTTCCTGAGTTTGTCGGACAACTCCCGAATCATGGCGTAAGTCAACTCCCGGCGCCGATGTGGCTGGCCGTAGAAAATTGTCAATGCCTCGATCTCGTCCCGGTGGGCTTCCAGATATTGCCGGAAGTCCTGCACCATGGCTTCCGCGTTCTCATGATTGTCGCCCGCCCATCCGGCGTGTTGCACAGTATCCAGGTTATCATGGTCGACGGTCTGTTCCTTGTTGCGGCGGATTGAGTCGATCAACTCGATCAGTTCGCCGTTGAAGACACTGGCAGCGCTATCAATCAGCTGTTCCCGGGCTTTATCACAAACCTCAGGAGATGGTTCGCCGTCTTCGGGAATCGGTTCGATCTCGTGCGCCTTCTCCTGAATGTGATCCGGGTCAATGGCTGCCAGAAGGCCACCTGCGATTTGGGCAAGTCCGGCGCCCCCCGCCTGCTCCCTGATCCGGTTTTTATCCGTCTGGTCAAGTTGCTGGTTCAAACGGGCCAGACGCCCTGCAAGGGAACTCACGGTGTCTTCGTCCCGCACACCCATCATCACACCCATGGCCAAATCCTTGAGCGGCACCGTGGGTCTGGTAATGAGTGGCTGGCTGGCGGTCTTGAGTGACCGGGTGACACCGACCGCATCCACGATTACATAATGAGTTTTCCCACTGGTCGCAGAGGGCGAGACTTTCCGGAGATCATCGTGTTCGAAGGTACGGGTACCCCGCCCCTTCATTTGCTCGAAATAATTGCGGCTTCGCACGTCACGCATGAAAAGCAGGCATTCAATCGGCTTGACGTCAGTGCCCGTCGCGATCATGTCAACGGTTACGGCGATGCGTGGATAGTAGTCGTTCCGAAACTGGGCAAGAATGGATTTCGGGTCTTCTACAGTTCTGTAAGTCACCTTCTTGCAAAATTCATTGCCTTCTCCAAATTCTTCCCGCACGGTCTGGATAATATCGTCCGCATGGCTGTCGGTCTTGGCAAAAACCAGTGTCTTCGGCGCTTCCCTACGGCCCGGAAAAATCTCCGGCAGCTTGCCACGGAAGATCCTGACGACCGTGCGAATCTGGTCAGGATTGACGACATCGCGATCCAGTTGCCGGGGAGAATAATTTTCATCCTCGTCCTGTGTTTCCCAACGTTTTTTCCGCGTCTGGCGCTCGCGTTTCTCAATCATCTGACCCTCGGCTATTTCACCGCCCTGTTGAGTGATCTCCGTATCAATGAGATAAACCTCGTTGCCGACATTGACACCATCGGCAACGGCCTGATCATGACCGTATTCACTGACTATGTTTTTCCTGAAGAAACCGTATGTACGATTATCAGGGGTGGCGGTCAGGCCAATGAGAAAGGCATCGAAATACTCCAGAACCTGCCGCCAGATGTTGTATATCGAGCGATGGCATTCGTCGACAATAATGAAGTCGAAAAACTCAGGTGGAATCCGTTCGTTGTAAGCAACCGGCATCGGCTCTTTTGGCTGAACCATCTCGGCTGGATGGGTTTGCTCGGCGGCCTCATCCATTTCCCGGCCCTTCAGGAGCGAATACATACGCTGGATGGTGCTGATGCAGACCTGACTGTCTTTGGCGACGAAGGATGATTTCAGACGTTGTACGTTGTAGAGCTCGGTGAATTTGCGGTTGTCGTCGTTGGGTACGTAGGCCATGAATTCCTGCTCGGCTTGTTCACCCAGATTCCGGGTATCTACCAGAAAGAGAACCCGTCTGGCATCCGCGTGTTTGAGTAATCGGTAGATAGAGGTAATGGCCGTGTAGGTCTTGCCTGAACCGGTTGCCATCTGGATGAGCGAGCGCGGACGGTTATCCTTGAAGGATGCTTCCAGATTCTCGATGGCGTCAATCTGGCACTCCCTCAGTCCCCGAGTATCCAGATCCGGCAATTCCTGGAACCATGAGCGGAGTGAGGCGGGCTGGACAAGCCAGTCCCGCATTGTCTCCGGTCGGGGGAAATTGAATATCTCTCGTGAGCGGGGCTTGGGGTCACGGCCGTCTGTGAAGCGGATCAACACGGCGGTGCTCTCGTAAACGAACGGCAAGGGCTCGCTGTTGTTCACCCACTTCAATCTGGCGCTGGCATAGGCCCCGGATTGACTCTCGACTGTCGTGATCTTCTGGGCCCAATGCTCCGGCTTGGCCTCGACCACGCCGACGGGCTTTTTGTCGATGAAAAGAACATAATCGGCCGGGCCGACATCCGTTTGATACTCACGGATGGCAATCCCGGTACCAGCGTTAAAGTCAATCTTGTCCTTGTCCTGAACGGCCCAGCCTGCCTGCGACAGTTTCGCGTCAATGACATCCCGCGCCGCCTGTTCAGGTGTCTGGTTGGCGTTCGGCATCAATCCACCTGCCTAATGTACACCCATATTTCTCATAGTGCGAGTGTAAGCCAATGGAGGCCGGTTTGCCTCCCGTATTGATCAATCCGCTTGAAAAACGGCTTGTTGATACCAGAAACCCGGTCCAGAAAATTATCACTTGTCCCCGAATTTGCCTTCAACATAATTTATAAAAGCGGAACAAGCCACCAACATGAACTTGGCATCATGATAGTCATTACTATTTTTCTCCAATATAGCGTGCCTGATACCATTCTTTTCTGAAGTATAGCCATAGAGTTTTCTAAAGGCATCTCGTAACGCAGGGTGAAGGTCAATTTCTTTTTCTAACTTCTTGATTAACTGCCCTAATGTCCCGTTGCCAACACCAGATATCTGTGTAACCAAGCTTTCAACAGCGGAGATAGATTCTTTTATTGAATTTCTGTAATCGGGTGTGCTCTTGTCGGATAGTAATTCCAGTGCTCGTTGAACATGCGTTCTAACTGGGCCAGTCTTGCTTTCCAATGCTTGTTCAATTGCAGCGATTTCATGATTCTCTGTCAACCGGGCAATGCGCTCATCCACAAAACGGTAAGCGGACATCTCCCTTTCAAAGAGATCGTTGCAGGCTTTACAAAACTCCTTTCGGGATTGAAATTGATCATAATTGGCTGCAACAAATTCAAGGAAATCATATACCTCATACCACTCGCAACCGAAAAAATGATTCCTGATCCTTGGCGAGACGTCCATCGTCCAATTACTCTTTATGGCATCTGTTGGTTGTTTAAAATGCAGAAACCACAAATTACGACAGAGCGAAAGTAATCCTGAATTCGAATCACTTGTAAGACCAATATAATTCGTGCCTTGATCGGGCTGTGCCTTGCTCCAGATAAACATATCCAGAATACTCCAGATACCATTCCTCAAATCGTCATCCATTGATTCAATTTGAAATACTTCCTTTACAGGCTTATATCCGTATTTTTCAGAAAACCTCATTTATACTCTACCCCCGACAAGCCAAATCAAGATATTAATCACTTTTCGTACCCCTCTGGTTCGCATACCAGCTTTTTTCGCTCAGCTTTTTAATATGGCATATTCAGGGACGGCATGATAGCGGTTGTGGATTCCTGCCCTTTTGTTCTACGGGAACGACGAGGGCGCTCAATCCGAAAATATGACAACGCCCCCGGCGGAATTCAAGTACAATTTCAATCGTCGATACAGATTGCAAACTGGAGATAACCGATGAATCCACCAAAAATCAATCAGTTCGAAGCGCTGACTTTCGATTGTTATGGAACCCTGATTGACTGGGAAACCGGTATCTGGGACGCGCTACAGCCGCTCCTGATGGAAAATGGCGTCAGGCATATTGACCGCCGCGCCGGGCTTGGGGCCTTTTCTGACATAGAGAGCGCGCTTGAGCGGGAAGCGCCGGACAGGCATTATTCCGATGTGCTGAAAACCGCTCACCGGCGGATTGCTGAGCGGTTTGACCTGCGGACAACGGATATACAGGATCAGGCATTCGCAGACGCGATTGCTCATTGGCCGGCCTTCAGTGACAGCGCGGACGCATTGCGACGGCTGAAGCAGCGCTACCGGCTCGTGATTCTGTCCAACGTGAGCCGGGATGGGTTCGCCGCTTCCAACCGGAAACTCGGGGTCGAATTCGATGCCGTCTACACCGCCGAGGATATTGGCAGCTACAAGCCGGATCCGCGCAACTTTGAATATATGCTGAACCGGCTTCACACTGACTTCAATATCCGCAGGGAGGGCATTCTCCACACGGCCCAAAGCCTGTTTCACGACCACCGGCAGGCGCGGGCTTTCGGCCTCGCCAATGCCTGGATCGACCGGCAGCGCCTGAAAGAAAAGGGGGATTGGGGAGCCACGGCCCGAATGGAAACCTGGCCGGATTACGATTTTTATTTCAACACGATGGGTGAGATGGCGGACTATGTGGACAGGAACAGCGCCGGAACATGACTATGGTACCCGGGGCCGGACTTGAACCGGCACGATGTCGCCATCGAGGGATTTTAAGTCCCTTGCGTCTACCAATTCCGCCACCCGGGCAAACAGTACCGAATAATCATAAAGCTGGAGGCTGAGCCCGGAATCGAACCGAGGTCAACGGCTTTGCAGGCCGCTGCATAACCACTCTGCCACTCAGCCCCTTGATCTTGTCCATGGCATCTGTCCGTAGTGTGCCATATCGCTGACCAAAAAAACCAGGAATCCTGGCGTTGACAATACACGCAGGGGTACGCAATACTGGAGCGGGAAACGAGACTCGAACTCGCGACCCCAACCTTGGCAAGGTTGTGCTCTACCAACTGAGCTATTCCCGCTTATATCAAATTTTCGGGGAGGTTGATTCTAGCCGAGCATCGGATAGTGTCAATAGCAATCTGCCCGGCAATCCTGATTTCAATCGATCCGGGATTGATTATCCGTCAACTGTCGGTTTTTTCCAGCAAATACGGCATCGCTGCCTTCAGGTAGGCCCACACCGACCAGAGGGTCAGAATCGCTGCGGCGTAAAAAGCGAGTTCTCCGACACGGAACGAGGGAATATCCAGTATCGGTTCGGCATACAGCAGCAGGGAAATGGAAACCATCTGGAATACCGTTTTTACCTTCCCCGGAATACCGACCGAAACCACGCCGCGTTCGCCCAGTTCGGCCATCCACTCACGCAACGCGGAAATGGCGATTTCACGACCGATGATGATACACACCGAAATGGAAAATAACATCGGATGTATCACACGGTTCAACACCTCCAGGTCGGAAACCAGAAGCACCAGCGCGCTGGAAACGATCAGTTTGTCCGCCACCGGATCAAGGAAAGCGCCCAGCGCCGATGTCGCATTCATCTTCCTTGCAAGAAATCCATCCAGCCAGTCGGTTATGGCTGCGGTAACGAAAACCCCGGTTACCAGTATGGATCGCAATTCCATCTCCCAGAAATACAGCAATACCAGCACCGGGATCAGGGCTATTCTGAACAGCGTGAGTATATTCGGGATATTCAGCATGACATGAGCGCTCACCGATTAAAATCGTTGAAAATCCGTTGCGCCAGGTTCCGGCTGATTCCCGGGACTTTTGCTATGTCCTCGACTCCGGCGCGCTTGATTTCCCGAACCCCTCCGAAATACCGCAACAGATTTCGGCGGCGCTTGTCTCCCACCCCCGCGATCTGTTCCAGGGCGGATCGATTCCGCGCTTTCCCCCGGCGCAGGCGGTGCCCGGTTATTGCGAATCGGTGCGCTTCGTCACGAATGCGTTGCACCAGGTGGGAAACCGGTGAAGTCCCTGCGGGCTGGAACGGTGTTGCCACCCCGGCCAGATGAAACTGTTCTTCCCCCGCCTTTCGTTCCGGACCTTTGGATACCCCCATCAGCGCGACCGAATCGAGTATCTGTAATTCCTTAAAGACTTTTCTCGCCACACTCAACTGCCCTTTGCCGCCATCAATAATCACCAGGTCAGGAATCCTGCCATCGTTTTCGAGTACTTTTTTATAACGCCGGGTCAGAACCTGTTCCATCGCGGCATAATCATCGCCAGGTTCGATACCGGATATATTGTAACGCCGATAGTCGGACTTTACGGCGCCGCTCTGGTCAAATACCACACAGGCGCCCACAGCTCTTTCTCCCATGGTATGGCTGATATCGAAACATTCGATACGGGAAGGGGTTTCGGCCAGTGACAGGTAATCGCCCAGTTCGGTGATCTGGCTGCTGATCTGGCTGCGCTGGTTCAGGTAACGGCTCAGATGGTCTGCCGCATTCAACCGGGCTGACTCGATCCACCTTGCCCTGTAGGAGCGGCAATGCTGCCTGATTTCGACTTTCCTTTTGTTTTCAATGGACAGTATCTGCTGCAGGGAACTTCGACTGTCAATCGCTTCGCTCAACAGAATCTCCCTGGGCATCGCCGAACCGAAATAATGTTGCGCGAGAAAGACTTCCAGCAGTTCGGACGGGGTTTTGTCAAGTGCGTTGGGTTGCAGGTGGAACCGGATACCCAGGTTCCTTCCCCGGCGAATGGAGGTGACGCCGAAGCAGACCATGCCGGATTCGGCCGCTACGGCGACCACATCCGCGTCCTGGGCATCGGATGAAATATACTGTTTCTCGCGGACCCTTTGCAGCAAGGCGATACGGTCCCGATAAACCGCCGCGTTTTCATAATCGAGATGGCCGGACGCCTGTTCCATCTTCTCCGCCAGTTCATTCACCAGGCGGGTGTCTTCACCAGCCAGCATGGCTTTGGCCTGGCGGATGTCTTCCCGATAATCGTCCGGGCCGATCCGGCCCGTACAGGGCGCGCTGCATCGCTTGATCTGGTATTGCAGGCAAGGCCGTGACCGGTTTCTGAAGAAGGCGTCATCACATTGGCGCAACCGGAAAATTTTCTGCAGTTGCGCCAGCATTTCCCGAACCGCGGCGGAATTGGGGTAAGGCCCGTAATACCGGCCCGGCAATGTCCGGGGGCCGCGATAGAATGTAAATCTGGGGAAGGTGTCTTTTTCGGTCAATCGGATGTAGGGGAAACTTTTGCCGTCCCGCAGGGTGATATTGTAGTACGGACGCCTGTCCTTGATGAGGTTGTATTCAAGCAACAGCGCTTCGCTTTCCGTGCGGGTCTGCTGGGTTTCGGCATGGGCGATTTTTGAAACCATCAGGCGGGTTTTCGGCGAAAGGGAGGTCGGGCGGAAATAACTCTGAAGACGCTTTTTCAGATTTTTCGCTTTCCCGACGTAGAGCGTGCCGCCCTGTTCATCCGTGAAGATGTAGACTCCGGGCCGCTCGGAAACGGCCTCAAGAAACTGGCGCGCGTCAAAACATGGCTTGTTATCGCTCATGATCGTCTGGGCCCGGGCGCCGGTATGTTGATGCTGCCTGCCATAGTGGATACAATTCGGCGCCGTTCATCACCCAATATCAGGAAACCTGTTCCAGTGAAAATCTCGGCCTTCGAAGCTCGCATCGGCAATCTGATGGAATATCAGGGTAAACTGTGGCGGATATTAAAGAAAAACCATGTCAAGCCGGGCAAGGGCGGCGCATTCGTTCAACTTGAGATGAAGTGTATATCAGATGGCGCCAAACTCAATGAACGATTTCGCTCGGAGGATAAAATGGAAAAGGCTTACGTCGAACCCCGGCAGATGCAGTACCTTTATCTCGATGGTGAAGATTATATCTTCATGGACAACGATAATTACGAGCAGATCACGTTAAGCGCCGAGGAACTCGAAACCCAGATCCCGTTCTTGTTGCCCAACACCGATGTCCAGATCAATTTTCATAATGAAGTCCCGATCGGGATCGAGTTGGCCGGATCCGTCGTACTGGAGGTGGTCGATACCGAAGGCGTGGTAAAGGGTCAGACCGCTTCCGGTAGCGGCAAGCCCGCAGTTCTGGAAACCGGGCACAAGGTCACGGTTCCGACTTTCATCACTGTGGGTGAAAAAGTGAAAGTGAATACCGACACCGGCGAATACATGGAACGAGCCTGACCGCGCCGCCATTCCTGTCTCGCACGGGTCGAAGGCACGGAACCGATCAGTCATTGTCGCTCAATCCGGCTCCCGCCCCCGACAGTCGGGATGCTTCGGTGGCTTCGACGTAGGTAAGCCAGGCCCGATTCTCGAGTTTTTCCCAGGCGCCGGCATTCACCCGTGTGTCCCCGACCTTCGGATACCGGCCACCGCTGCAATCACGGTCGAAAAGGGCTTTTTCACAGGTCAGCCGGTCTGCCCGGACAGCGTACAGGTCGGCCTCGTCACCGGTGATGGCAAGGCGGTCAGGGTAAATCGACAAGCCGATTGACAACCAGCCCAGGGTCACGGATTGCTCCCGGTTCAATATGGTTTGGCCCACATACCCTGCAACCAGTATCGGGCAGGCGATTGCGCGTGTCTCGATACCGCGCTCCGGTATCAACGCCAGGCAATCACTCAGGGCCAGCCCGGTCATGATCGGACTCAACACATTGCCCGGCCCCTGCCAGACTCCGTCCAGCGATTCCGGCGCATGGTCGACCGGCCGCTGATGATCGAGCCTTTCCAGTAACGCTGCCAGACTCGAAACGCCGTCGAGCTGGAACGCGTGCAGCCAGCGGACGGCCCGGCCTGTGTCATCGGCCAGCCCCCAGGGCAATCCGCTTCCTCTGGCCGCTTTTCGGCAGGTTTGCTCAATTTCATTCAACGAGCGTTTCATCGATCGGGCAGCGGCGGATAAATCCAGCCCTCCCCTTCGTACTCTCCGAGTTCGTCCGGGAACGGGGCGTGTTGATACATGTTTATCCGTATCCAGCGATCCGACTTCGGGTCGAATTTATTGGCCCCGAAAAATGAAAGTTTGCATCGGAGCAGGTCTATCGGGGTCAGGTCAGCGGATATCAGGTTGTCCCGTATCTCGGCATAGTCCAGCCGGTCCGCTATCTGGATTCTGCGCACACTGTGTCGATGCTGCGGATGGCTGAGCAGAAATCCGGCCAGTTTTTCCCCGCCCTGGTCCTGTCCGGAGAGTCTTTTCAGGTCTTCATACAATGCCCGGACGTCCCGTCCATAGGCCAGCGGGTGTTCCTTTTCGGCTCCCGGTTCCGTGTAGCGCTGCCCGAGTCTGGGTTCGAGCTTCTCTTCGGAGTAATACCAGAACCGGGCGGACTGATCCTTTGTCGAATAATCGACAGCCAGCGCCCAGCCGTATTTTCTTTCGATCACGTCAATGGCTTCGGCAACGGTCTGGCTGCCGTCAACCGGAAAATACCGGGCCTCGTCAACAGACATGGTAGGACCCAGATCATCCACCAGTTCGCCATGGGGTTCGATCACCAGGGTGACGATGAGCTCCTGTCCCTCCAGGGACAACGCCTGCTCCGACCAGGTCACCAGGGCATTCCAGGGATACGGCATGGACAACCCCGGAGATTCTGTATAGCGCGCCAATCTTTCCAGGTCCTTCCCAAGCGCCCGGATCCGGTTCTGCTGCCGCAAATCCCCGGTCACCCAGTCTTCGAGTCCGGACTTCATCCGTGTAATCAGTTGCCCGAATTCTTTCCGGGTCTGCGGGGTACTGTCCGGCAGGCTTCTGACTCTGGCCAAAGCGGATTCCCGGGCAAACATCCAGCGATGAATCAGCGCCGGATGGAGAACCAGAAACGGAGCCATTCCAAGCCCGGTCGAGTTGCCAACCCCCAGCCTGCGCCTGAGGCCGGGATGCATCGCCACTGCACGGCCACCCCCTCTGGCGCGGGCCAGATGCTCGGCAATATCCACGGTAAAACCGCGAATCAGCCATACCGCGAGCAACTCGGTATGAAAGGCGGAGGAAAATTCCGGGCGGTCGGATATCCGTTCACGGTCGCTGATTCCAAATTTGCCGTTGCCATACACTGCGGTGGTGCGCATCAGATAACCCACTTTGTCAATCACTTCCCGATCGGGTTGGCGGCCTTGCGAAAGTGAATCGACGACATGCTCGAACAACCGTACGCTGCGATTGGCCCTGGCCAGAACCAGTTCGGTTTGCGAACAATGTCCGGCTTCCTGTTTCGGGACAGCGGCTTTCAGTCTTTCTATATCGGCCGGCTCCGGCGTCCCGTCGAAAAGCGTGAATGTGGCGTCCCATTCGGTGGCGATCACCCGGTCCGACCGCTTTTCCGGGGGCAGGTCGTTCGCATAACAGATCAGCGAATAGACGCGGTCCGGTCCTTCGATCTGATAAACCGCGGTTCCGACCCCATTATTGTCGATATCCCAGCAGGCTCGCCGGAAACGCCATCGCTGGCCGCCGATGGAACGAAGCAGCGTGCGCATGAAGCTCAACCGGGTCTGGTGAAAACAGCCCATGCGGTCAAGGCGCATTACCTTGTCAGGGTCTCGTAACGGGACCGTGTTGTCTCTTGCCAATGGTTGCTCCGGAATAAGGGAGTTGGCCGATAAGCCGGGTTCTGTCTTGAACAGTTATTCATCTGGAACGTTTGTCGCCAAACGTCTCAAGCAACCTACCCGGATCCGGCGCGGGTCACACCAATGGATCCCTATTTGGTCTTGCTCCGAGTGGGGTTTACCCTGCCACTATTGTTACCAATAGCGCGGTGCGCTCTTACCGCACCATTTCACCCTTACCTCATACAGTACAAGGCGGTATATTTTCTGTGGCACTGGCCGTCAACTCACGCTGCCCAGCCGTTAGCTGGCACTCTACCCGTTGGAGCCCGGACTTTCCTCGATATCATTCGATACCGCAACTGCCTGGCCAACTCCCGACATACACCCTACTGGATTCCCGGTCAAAAAACAATGCGGGGAAATTATTTCACGGTGATCCGCCCATCCGGTTCCGGTGTGTACGGGCTGCGGTCAGCGAGGTATTCAGCGACGACATCCGCAAGATCAGGCCCGAAATCATAGGCGTTCATGGCTTTTTCCACGAAGACCACGTAGCCGTCGCCGCCACGGCGCAAAAAGTCGTTCGAGACTACACCGTATTTTGCGTCAGGGTTTATCGCAACCCACTCTCCATCCCGCATCACCTCGACATCCGAAACACGCCCTTCATTCGGCCCTCTGGACAGAGTGTAACTATAGCGCAGGCCAGCCACTTGCGGGAACCGCCCCGCCCCGCCCTCGACCTGGCTGACGCCAGACTCGAGCGCCGCCACGACGTCGGCGCCGGCAAGCTCGAAATGAGCGAGCAGATCCTGGAACGGGAGTACGGTCAGCACCTCGCCCATGGTGACCGGACCCGGATCAATCGAAGCGCGCAGGCCGCCGCCATTGGTAATCGCGATGTCAGCGCCCAGATGCTGCATGCGTTCGAGCATCGCGTCTGTGACCAGATTGCCGATCTCGCATTCCCGTACGCGGCAATGCTCGCGGCTGCCGTTGATCGGGGCTCCGGCCTCGGCGACGACCCTGTCGCGGATTTCGGCGAGTGGAGCTGCCAGGGCGGCAATGCGCGTCTTCAGCGCGTCGTCCTCGGCAATCGCGCTGTCCATCAGCAGCGGCTCACCCACCGCTGCGGCGATGGCGCCGTCGTCATCGAAGATGACATCAAGCCGACCGAGATATTTCCCGTAGGCATAGGCCTGTACAATGGCCGTGCGTCCGCCGTCCGGACCGGCTACCCAGGTCGGGTAGGGTCCTCCGGCCTGGTCGGAGATGTTCGAAAGAAGGGTGTTCGAATGCCCGCCAACAATCACGTCAATGCCGTCAACCATCGCAGCGATGCGCTGGTCCGTATCGTAGCCGGAATGTGAGAGCACAATGATACGATTAATGCCCTGCCCGGAAAGCTTCGCGATTTCACGGCGAACCGCTTCGATCGGATCAATGAACCGGATATTGGGACCCGGTGAGGATATCTCGGGCGTATTCTCGGGAGCCAGACCGATCAGGCCGTAACGGTGGCTGCCGCGCTCAATCACCGTCGATGGCATCAGAACCCCGGCAAGCGCGGGTTCGGCCGACACATCGACGTTGGACACCAGCACCGGGAAACCGACCGTGTCCATGAAGCTGCGAAGCGTTTCCGGGCCATCGTCGAATTCATGGTTGCCTGCGGCCATTGCATCGTAACCCAGCGCGACCATGATCTCCGCAGTGGCTTTTCCCTTGTACCGGTTGTAGAAGAGCGAGCCCTGGAACTGGTCGCCCCCGTCAACCAGAAGAGCGTCCGGCGCTTCCATCCGCGCGCTACGGATGGCCGAGCCCAGACGAGCGGCTCCCCCGAAGCATTCGCCCGCCGCATTGTCCGCCTCCGGACAACGGCCGTCATATCGGTTGATCGGTTCTATGCGGGAGTGGAAATCGTTCGTGTGCAGGATCGTCAATGTCCCGGCGCGGACACTGGTCGCGAGAAACAATGCCGTCACGGCGAACAGGATGCTTGTGCGTGTCATCGAAGTCTTCTCCATCAACTTTCCTTCTTCAGGTCGAGAGCAAGCCGGTACAGTCGATTTTTGCTTGCCCCGAACGTGTCGCCGACAATTTTTGACACCGCTTTCGCAGGCATGTAGTCGACCAGAGCCGCCACCAGCTTCGAGGCTTTTTGCCAGTCGGGATCTTCCGGCAACCGCCAGGACAACACGATGACGAATTCCCCCTTCTGGCGCTGGTCGTCCTGTTCGATCTGTCGGCGGACTGTCCCGATGTCACCATGGTAGAACGATTCGAATTTCTTGGTCATCTCGCGGGCCACGGTGACTTGTGCATTTTCCGGCAGGCAGGACTGGATATCTTCAAGCGCCGCGACAATGCGGTGGCTCGACTCGAACAACACCAGCGTTCTTGTTCCGGTCGATAATTCCGTCAGCTTTTGCAGCCGCTGCCCTCGCCTGGCTGGCAGAAAGCCCTCGAAGCAGAATCGGTCAGTCGGCAACCCGGATGCCGAAAGCGCCGCGATAACGGCGCTCGGTCCGGGAACCGGAATGACAGGCAGTTGATTGTTTCGCGCTGCCTGGACCAGCCGATAGCCCGGATCACTGATCAACGGCGTACCGGCATCGCTGATCAGCGCAATATCCGACCCCTGCCGCAGCAACCGGATGACCCCGGGAGTCTGTTCGTTTTCGTTGTGTTCGTGAAATGACCGGGTTCTGGTTCTGATCTGGCAGTGATTCAGCAGCTTTGCCGCCTGTCGGGTGTCCTCCGCCAGTACCAGTCCGACCTGTGCCAGTACGGTTTTCGCGCGCAACCCGATGTCTTCCAGATTGCCGATTGGAGTGGCCACGATATACAGCGCTCCCGTTTTGCCGTTCATTACCGAATCTCTTATACTGTGAGTGTATTCATCCGATACTGCAGTTCAAGGAATTTCCATGGTTCCGTTTTACCAAAGCTTGTCGAAATTGATCCCGGAATTCAGTTGGGCGTCCGGAAAACCGGGGCTGCCAGCCCCATATCCGGCTCTCGCCCTGGCCTGTTTGCTCCTTGCCAACTGTACACCATTACCGGAGACATTGCCGCAGACACCGGCAACAACCCCGGAGGTTGCACAACCGGCGGACACTGGAGAAGAAACGGACCTGAAAGAAGAAGGGGAACCCCCGGCAAAGCCGGAACCGGCTGTAGTCAGTCATGGTCTTGAAGAGGAGGAGACGATTGTCATTGTCGATGATGACAGCGCCGGGGAATGGGAGGCAGACCTGCCTTCGACCCGTGAAAAATCGGAACGGCAGATTCTGCTGGCAAAAACGCAACTGGCCCTGGGCAATCCGGCGGAGGCGGTAGAGACGCTTCTGAAACTGGATTCCGGGGTCACCGGAAAGGCTCAACTGGAAACCCGGAAAACCCTGCTGCAAATACTCGAATCACTCGACTCGCTGCATCGTTCACTGCTGCTGGAAGACATCACCGACCCCCATCTGGCTGGCTGGCTGGCCTTGCTTGAGGCGCTGGCCGCCGAGGTACAGCCTGAAGCTGAATTGCAGGATTGGCGGCGGGCCTACCCGAACCATCCCGCGAGCGCCGCACTCATCCAGTCATACGTTGTGAGCCGCCCGCAGGCTCGGCGGCAAATCGCCTTGCTTTTGCCTCTTGCTTCACCGGACGGCAGGGCCGCCCAGGCTTTTTACGATGGCTTCGCCGAGGCGCACAACCGGGATAGTTCCTACCCGAAACCGGAGCTGGCGCTCTATGATATCGGCGCGGATCCCTCGCTGGCTTCTCTTTACTATCGTGCCGCCGAAGCGGACGGCGCTGATTTCATTGTCGGCCCGCTGGGGAGAAAAACGGTGGGAAGCCTGCTCTCCATCGGAAAACTTGAAACCGATACATTGCTGCTTTCGGATATTCCGCCCGGAAAGGTATCGGACAATCTGTACGGCATCAGCCTGTCCCCGGAAAATGAAGCGCGCCAGGTGGCGGACAAGGCTTACGCCACCGAGTACAGGAATGCCACCGTGCTTCGAAGCGAGGGAGAATGGGGCGAACGGGTCGCCAGCGCGTTCATCGCTCACTGGGAAAATCTGGGCGGCCGGATTCTGAAAAACAGTTCATTTCCGAAAGATGTCTCGAATCACGCCAAAGTGGTCCGGAAATTTCTGGGAATCGACAAGAGCATCATTCGCCATCGTCTGATAGAAGCGCAAACCGGGTTGAATCTGAAATTTTCGCCCAGGCGCAATGAAGACCTGGATTTCATTTTTCTGGCGGCCACCACAACCCAGGCCAGGCTGATCGTGCCTCAACTCCGGTTTTTCCAGGCTCATGGCGTGCCTCTCTACGCGACCTCCTATGTTTACGCGGGCAACCCGGATCCGGCAATGGACGCGGATCTGGATGGACTGGTTTTCGGAGAAATGCGGTGGATCCTGGACGGCGTCGCGTTGTACAAACAGCAAAAGGCGGTCAACGCAGCCCGTGAAGCGGCAGAAGCAAAGGCGATGGCGGAGGCAGAAGCAGAGGCGGAGGCAGAAGCAGAGGCGAAGGCAGAAGCAGAGTCGGGGGCTGGCAGCCCGAACGACAGTGAAAATCCACCCCCGGATCCGGACATCCCTGGAGAGTCTCCGGACAACGATGCAACCCTGCCCGATTCATCGGTGGAAAGCGCTCAATCCGATAATTTCGGTGTAGATCTGGAGCGCCCTTACGCCCGGACGCCCCTGGATCGGTTGTATGCGCTCGGAGTACAGAGTTACCAGATCATTCCCCGATTACAGGTATTAAGGCAGAACTCATGGATGAAACTCTCCGGCAAGGCCATGACCATCCGTGTGGATCCGAACGGGAACGCGGTTCACCTTCCGGTCTGGGCAAGGTTCGAATCCGGTCTGGCAGAACCCTTGCCCGCGGCGAGCGGCCGCAGTAATTTCCTGAATTCCGGGAATCCGGAAAAACGACCTTGAAAGCGCCTCATTTGCAACGCGGTGAAGACGCGGAATCCATTGCATTATCCTGGCTGAAAACACAGGGGCTTACGCTGGTCACACGCAACTATTCAAGAAAATGCGGCGAAATCGACCTGATCATGCGGCAGGGTCATGACCTGGTATTTGTCGAGGTACGCTATCGGAAAAACCGGGCTTTTGGCGGAGCGGAAGAAAGTATCACCCGCAGGAAACAAAATAAAATCCGTAAAACCGCGGAATCCTTCTTGCAGCAATACCGCAGCGGCCAGTATGACCAATGCCGGTTTGATGTCATTGCGATAACCGGACCGCAAGACCGGTTTGATATTGACTGGATAAAACATGCGTTTTGAATGGCGACAACCCCGAATGTCGGAAGAGGTCCGACAAACTGATGTATAATCCACCCGGCCCGGGTTTCCTGACAAGCCGCCTGCTTGTTCCGTGACCGGCTTAACCTCTGTTCGAGAAAACCGACATGATTCCGACAAACGACCATCCGGGTTTTTTCCTGAAAATATGGAGAAACCTTTTTTGTGGCCTGATTATTCTTGCAGCCATACAGTCCATCACTGCCTGTACCCCTCTTTTGATTAGCACCGCGATAGTAACCTCCATCGACCTGCATTCCGAAAGACGAAGCATAGGGCGTAATATCGATGACAATCTGCTGGAATTGAAATTAAGAACCGACTACTGGACCGATGAGAATCTTGGCTCACCGGTCAATATCAGTGTGACGGCGATCAATGGAATCGTACTGCTCACCGGAGAAGTCCATACCGATGAACAACGTCAGTACGCCGAATCCCTGGCCAAGGGGTATGAGCAGACCCGGAAGGTGGTCAATGAACTTGATCTGGCCGGACGAAGCAATATCAACAGTCGCGCAAACGATAGCTGGATCACCGGAAAGGTCAAATCCGGCCTGCTGAAAGCGGACAAGGTGCCGTCATCCAACATCAAGGTGGTTACGGAACGCGGCAAGGTTTATCTGATGGGCCTGGTCACGCAGGCTGAAGCGCAGGCCGCGGTCGAGTCGGCGCAAAGTGTTGTTGGCGTAACCCATATCGTCAAGGTTTTCGAATACATAAAAACCGAATAAGCGGCTCAAGGGTCCGGCTTCCGGGGAAAGGGTTGATATTGCAGAAAAAGATATACTCACCCGGCCCCGAGGCCGGTTTCGACGAATGGATTTCGGGATTTGACCGTCCAATGGTTTTCACCAATGGCGTATTTGACATTCTTCATTGTGGACATGTCGCCTGCCTGCAAAGCGCGGCCGCCCTGGGAGCCTCTCTGGTGGTGGGCATCAATTCGGACGCGTCGGTAAAACGGCTCGACAAGGGGCCGGACCGACCGTTCAATACCCTGGCGAACCGGGCCATTGTGCTGGCTGCCCTTGAGTGCGTGGACGGGGTCGTGTCGTTTGACCAGGATACCCCGCTGGAATTGATCATGCAGGTCGAACCGGAGGTACTGGTAAAGGGCGGTGACTGGAAGATCGAAGACATCGTGGGCGGCAGGGAAGTACAGGATCGGGGCGGATCGGTCCATTCGATCCGGTTCGAACACCCGGTTTCGACCACATCACTGGTCGAAAAAATAAGAAATTCCTGACTGGCTGACCGGCGGCGGGAACCCCGTTCCCCGGCCCCGGAGGCGGAATTCAGCTTGCGACTCTTCGCGATGGCGAAACAAGGGCCACTCCAACCATGATGATCAGGACCGACATCCAGACCCAGACGGTGTGCTTTTCGGAGAAGATGGCGATCCCCCACAGCACTCCCGCCACGGTCACGATATAGGCGCACTGGCTCGCGAATACCGGACCCGCCGTCTTGATGGTATAGAAGAACATCGAATAAGCGACCACACTGATCACCGCGATGCTTGTGATCGCCCAGCCCGAGGTGGTCAGAATCCACGGAAGCAGATTCTCCGTTTCCAGTGAGAAGGTGGCCGGAACCAGAAAAGCCAGGGACACGATGGTCGACCCGCACAACAGTTCAAAAATGTTCGTCTCGTAACTGACGCCTTCGGAAATATAAACATTTTCAGCGGCGTAAAGCAGGGCGCACAGGACCACCAGCAGGATCCAGAAATTCACGTCATCACCGCTCAATCCCTGATCCGGTATCACCAGCAAAAGGATAGCCAGCATCCCGCACAGCAACCCCACAGCACGTTTGATCACAATGCGTTCAAATTTCATCGCCCACATAATGGCATAAGTGAACAACGGTACGGTAGACACCGTAATCGACAGGATTCCGGCAGACAAGTGCGGCGCCGCGGTGTAATACAGTACATCGGGCAGGACATGGCCCACCAGCCCGATAAACAGATACTTGCCGAGATTTCCAAGACGGAACGCCGGAATCCTGAGCGCCCGGCACACGACGGTAAAGATGGCCGCGCTCACCAACACCTGCCAGGTGGCCAGAACCAGTGGATGGGATCCATCGGAGGTCGCAATTAACGCCAGTGAGAAAGTGCCACCCCACAAAACGCCGGCGACGAAAATCAGCAGGTACGGCAGGACGCGGCTGTTTTTGATCAAGGCAAAATAATGTCGAAACTAGCCTGTAAACCGCTCCGCCTGGTCTGTGACATTCGCCTCGCCATCTTCGTATCCCGCTTCATAGGCATCGTTGGTTCTTTGCTCTTCACGTCTGGGATTGCCCAGAAAGCCATTTGCCCAACCTTGAATATATTCAGGATCGACTTCCGTTTTTTCGAGTTTCCGTATGGTTTCGTAGTACATCTCTTTCACTGTTAAGGTTGCTTCCGACCGGCTATTGTTGATCTTTTATGACCGCAGTTGAATACTCTCCATGGGGTATCCACAAAGTGATAGACTCGCGGGCTGTTGCTTCAGGTTATAATTATATTCGAGATGACTGCGCCCCGACAAATAAAACAGGTTGAGAGGCTGCTGGTCGCCAACCGCAGCGAGATTGCGATCCGCGTGTTTCGCAGCGCCCGCGAACTCGGCATCACGCCGGTTGCAATCTACAGCTATGAGGACCGATATTCCCTGCACCGGTTTCAGGCCGACGAGGCTTACCAGGTGGGCGGCGCCGGAGAACCGATCAGAAATTATCTGAACATCGAAGAAATTGTCACCCTCGCCAAAGCGCAGAACATCGACGCCATCCACCCGGGTTATGGCTTCCTTTCCGAAAACCCCGAGTTCGCCAGACGTTGCCGGGAGGAGGGCATTGTATTTGTCGGCCCTTCCATCGAAACCCTGACATCCCTTGGCAACAAGACTTCGGCAAGATTGATCGCCCAATCCACCGGGGTAGCCGTACTCGGAGGGGTCAACAGAGCGATAAGGGATGTGGCCGACGGCCTGGAGAACGCGGCCAGGACAGGCTACCCGGTTATGCTCAAGGCCGCTCATGGCGGCGGCGGCCGCGGCATGCGCGTGGTACACAGCGAGGTGGAATTCAAGCCCGCGTTCGAGGCGGCGCAACGGGAATCCCATACCGCTTTTGGCAGCAGGGATATTTTCATGGAAAAACTGGTTTCCCGGGCACGCCATATCGAAGTCCAGATTCTCGGCGACGAACACGGCAACCGGGTGCATTTGTTTGAACGCGACTGCTCCATTCAGCGCCGCTACCAGAAAGTGGTGGAAATCGCGCCCGCTCCAAATCTGGATGCCGGTCTCAGGAAAGAGATATGCAATGCCGCCTGCAAGATAGCAGAGGCTGTTTCGTACCGGAATGCCGGTACTGTGGAATTTCTGGTCGATGACCAGACCGGCCAATTCTATTTCATAGAAGTCAATCCGAGAATCCAGGTCGAACACACGATCACCGAAGAAGTCACCGGCATTGACATTGTGCGCGCGCAGATCCTGGTTGCCCAGGGCTATTCGCTGGACAGCAGGGAAGTGGACCTGCCGTCCCAGGAGGCGATTAAAACCCATGGTTTTGCCGTACAGTGCAGGGTCACGACCGAGGATCCGACCAACCAGTTCATGCCGGACTATGGCCGGTTGACGGAATACCGGTCCTCCAGCGGCATCGGAATTCGCCTTGACGCCGGAAGCGCGTTTTCCGGAGCCATTGTAATCCCGTATTTTGACTCGATGCTGGTCAAAGTGAGCGCCCGGGCGAGGATGTTCGATGGCGCCATTGGCCGTATGAAAAGGGCCCTGAACGAGTTTCGCGTCAGAGGAGTCAAAACCAATATTCCGTTTCTGTTGCGCCTGCTGGACCACCCGACATTCGAACAGGGACAATGTACCACCCGGTTCATTGATGAAACCCCGGAGCTTACGGATTTCAAGATCAACCCCAGCCGTACCTCCAAAATCCTTTCTTACATTTCCGACACCATCGTCAATGGCAATGACGAGGTCAGGGGCCGGCCGGTCGCTGAACGGCGCGACCCGGTACCGGCGCCCGGGCTGCCTGACACGGAACCCTGCAAGGGGAGTCGTGAAATCTGGTTGCAGGAGGGAATTTCAGGGTTGCAAAACTGGATAAAGGGGCAGGAGAAACTGTTGCTGACGGACACTACATTCCGGGACGCCCACCAATCCCTGTTCGCCACCCGGATGCGTACCGTGGACATGCTGAACATCGCAGAACATTACGGGACTCTTGCCCCCGGGTTGTTTTCTCTGGAAATGTGGGGCGGCGCCACTTTCGATACGTCCATGCGGTTTCTCAAGGAAGATCCGTGGCAACGCCTGGTTGAAATGCGCGAAAAAGTGCCGAACATCCTGTTCCAAATGCTGCTGCGCTCCTCCAGCGTGGTCGGCTATATCAATTTCCCGGACAACGTGGTGCGTGAATTCGTCCGGCAATCGGTCGATGCGGGAATGGATATTTTCCGGGTCTTCGACGCACTCAACTGGACCCCGAATATGGCGGTCGCCATGGACAGCGTACAAAAATACGGCGGCATCTGCGAAGCGACGATTTGTTACAGCGGCGACATACTCGATCCGGCCAGAACCAAGTACACCCTCGACTATTATCTTGAAATGGCGCGAGAGCTGGAAGACATGGGCGCTCACATCCTGTGTGTCAAGGACATGGCGGGACTGTTGAAACCAGACGCGGCCACTCTTTTGATCCAGTCGCTGAAGCGGGAGACCGACATACCGATCCATTTCCATACTCATGACACATCCGGGATTCAGGCCGCCTCCATATTGAATGGCGCGGCAGTGGGACTGGATATCGCCGATGCGGCTATGGCGCCGATGTCGGGAGGCACCTCCCAGCCCAACTTGAATACCCTCGCCGCGGCGCTGCAATCCAATCGACGCGGAACCATGCTGAACACCGACCATCTCGACCGGCTCGCCGATTACTGGCGTTCGACCCGGGAATTCTACAAACCCTTCGAATGTGAAACGCTGCCTGCCTCGGCGGACCTGTACAAACACGAAATGCCGGGGGGGCAGTATACCAATCTGTATGAACAGGCGCGCTCGCTTGGCCTGTCGGACCGTTGGGTGGAAATATGCGAAACATACGCCTCGGTCAACCAGATGTTCGGTAACATCATCAAGGTGACCCCCACCTCGAAAGTAGTCGGTGACATGGCCTTGTTCATGGTTTCCAATGATCTGGCCTGCGCGGATATCGAGAGCGGGGAGCGGGAACTCGCTTATCCCCAGTCCGTCATAGACCTGATGAGCGGGCGCATGGGCAAACCGTATCAGGGTTTCCCGAAAAATGTCAGGAACCGGATATTGAAAGGCGAGAAGCCCATGAGCGGCCGGCCGGGGCGCAGCCTTCCGAAGGCGGATTTCAAAAAAACCGGAAATCTGCTGAAAACCAAAGGACTGGACCAGCCGACCATGAGGGACATATTGTCCTGGACACTTTATCCCGGCGTATTCGAGCAACTGATCAAGCATCGCCGCAAATATGACGATACCAGCCACTTGCCCACACCGGTTTATTTCTACGGACTCAGGCCGCGGGAGGAAATCGTCATTGACGATGAATTCGGCAAAGCGCTGATTATCAAATATCAGACAGTCGGCGACCCTCACCAGGACGGTACGCGAACCACCTTTTTTGAGGTAAACGGCCAACCCAGGGAGGTCGTGGTGAATGACCACAGCCTGGTTTCCAGTGTCATTTCCCATCGAAAGGCGGACCCCGATGATGACAAGCAGGTTGCCGCCCCGATGCCAGGGATGGTTGTCAGCGTTGCCGTATCGGTCACCGACCTGGTCGAAAAAGGCCAGTCGGCGGTCACCCTTGAGGCGATGAAGATGGAAACCCATCTGACTTTCGAGCAATCCGGCAGGATTGCAGAGGTGCTGGTAGGGGCAGGCTCCCGGGTCGAATCGGGCGACCTGCTTGTTGTCCTGGAATGACAGACAAGCCCAAATATGACTTTATCGTCATCGGCGCGGGTTCGGCCGGCTGCGTTCTGGCCCATCGACTCAGCGCGGATCCCGGCCACCGTGTTTTGTTGCTTGAGGCGGGGACCCGCGACAGCAGCCCCTGGATTCATATCCCGGTCGGCTATTTCACGACGATGCACAACCCCGCAATGGACTGGTGTTATGTCACGGACCCGGACCCGGGGTTGAACGGGAGACAGTTGAAATGGCCGCGCGGGAAAGTGCTGGGCGGTTCGAGTTCACTGAACGGCTTGCTTTATGTTCGCGGGCAACCGGAAGATTTTGATGGCTGGGCTGGCCAGGGCAATCCGGGCTGGTCTTATGAGGATGTATTGCCTTACTTCATCAAGTCGGAAGACCAGGAACGCGGCGAAATTCCCTACCATGGCGCCGGCGGCCCCCAGAAAGTTTCGGATATCCGGTTTCGAAGGCCGGTCACGGACGCTTTTATCGAAGCGGCGATCCAGTACGGCATCCCGGCGAACAACGATATAAACGGTAAATCCCAGGAAGGAGTCGGCTATTTCCAGTTGACCACCCATAAGGGCAGGCGGTGGAGTACGGCCAAAGGCTATCTGAAGCCGGCAATGTCCAGAAAAAACCTGACTGTCATTACCCGTGCCCATGTGACCCGGTTGCTGATCGATGGTCGAAAAATCACCGGGGTGGAATTCCGCAAGGATAACCGGATTCAGCAGGTTTACAGCGAAAAGGAAACGATATTGAGCGCCGGCGCCATTGGTTCGCCGCAGATTCTGCAACTTTCCGGGATTGGTCCCGGAGAATTGTCGCAGGACCTGGGTATTCCCCAGGCGCTGCACCTTCCGGGGGTAGGGCAAAACCTGCAGGACCACCTGCAGATACGCGCTGTCTACAAAACCGTCCAGCCGACACTGAATGATGAGGTCAACAACCCCCTGCGGAAGCTGCTCATCGGACTTCAGTATCTGTTTTTGCGAACAGGCCCGTTGACACTGGCGGCAAGCCAGGTGGTCATCTTCACACGAACCTCGGAGCAGATTGCAAGACCCGATATCCAGTTCCATTTCCAGCCGCTCAGTTCGGATGATCCGGGCGAGGGAACTCATCCTTTTTCAGCATTCACCTCCTCGGTCTGCCAGTTACGCCCGAGGAGCGCGGGATTCGTCAAGATCCGGACCCCGGACGCCGACCGCCACCCCGCCATACAGCCCAATTACCTGTCTGTCGAGGAAGATTGCCAAATTGCGGTCAAGGCCATGAAGGTCTCCCGAAAAATTGCCTCCATGCCGGCGCTGAAGCGCCATATCCTCGCTGAATTCGACCCCGGAGAAAATATCCGCACCGACGAACAACTGCTCGAACATGCCAGAAACTCCGCGACCACCATTTACCACCCAAGCTGTACCTGCAAAATGGGGCGTGCCGATGACCCGATGGCGGTCGTCGACCACCGGTTGAAAGTGCATGGTATGGATGGATTGAGGATTGCGGACGCATCCATCATGCCGGATATCACCTCCGGCAACACCAACGCCCCCAGCATCATGATCGGCGAAAAATGCGCCGACATGATTCTCCAAAGCTGGAAATGATAGCTGACAAACACCCTCCTGAAGATACACTCGAACGGTACCTGGTTGGCGGCGCGGTCCGGGACCGGATCATGGGGCGACCGGTCACAGACCGTGACTGGGTGGTGGTGGGATCAACTCCTGATCAAATGGCGGAGCTTGGATTCAAACCGGTGGGACGGGATTTCCCGGTATTCCTGCACCCCGATACCCACGAGGAATATGCGCTGGCGCGCACAGAAAGGAAGACAACGCAGGGATATCACGGCTTTGAATTCTTCAGCGACCCGGATATTACCCTGGAACAGGATTTAGGCAGACGCGACCTGACCATGAACGCGATGGCCATGGATGACAAAGGCAATCTGATCGATCCTTATAACGGCAGGCGGGACGTAAAGCGCGGGGTCATCCGCCATGTCTCGGGCGCGTTCAGCGAAGACCCGGTCAGACTGTTGCGGGTCGCGCGCTTTGCCGCCCGTTTCACGGACTTCAGCGTCTGCCCGGATACGCGCGGATTAATGGCCGAAATGGTCCACAATGGCGAAGTCGATACGCTGGCGGCGGAGCGGGTCTGGCAGGAAATGCATCAGGCCATGCAGGAGGAAAGGTTTTCCCGGTTTTTAACGGAACTGAAGGAGTGCGGCGCGCTGAAACGGATTCTGCCCGAAGTGGAGGCCTTGTTCGGGGTTCCCCAGGTTGAAAAATATCATCCCGAAATCGACACTGGAATTCATATCCTGATGTCGGTCGATGCAGCCAGCGCCATGACCCGGGATCCGATGGTGATTTTCGCGGTCCTGGTACACGACCTGGGCAAGGCGCTTACGCCCCGCGCCGAACTGCCCCGGCACAGAGGACATGAAAAACGCGGTCTGAAACCGATTGAATCGCTGTGCGCCCGCCTCGGTGTCCCGACCCGTTTTCGTGAGTTTGCCCTCAAGGTCTGCGAATACCACCTGCACTGTCACCGCATCCGGGAATTAAGACCGGGCACGGCGCTGAGAGTGCTTGAAGCCTTTGATGGTTTCCGCCAGCCTGAACTGGTTGAGAAATTCGCGTTATGCTGCGATGCGGATCGAAGGGGGCGTACCGGCCATGAAAACGACGGACGCGAGGACACCGGCCTGATGCTGAAGATGCACCACGCGGCGCTTCAGGTGGAACAGGAGCCGATTGCGAGACGGATCCTGGATGAATCCGGAGAGGGGCGCCAGACGGGCCAGCGCATCAAAAGAGCGATCCGGGATCAGCGCATCGCCGCCATCCACGCGGCCAGACAGTCCGCCTCCGGTGACAACGCAGCGTCGATGGCCGACAAAAATTCTTCTGGATAGAGCGCTTTGGGGTTATATTCCGTATCCATGAAAAAATTCGACCCGACCGACGCGGAAGAAACCGGGCAGGCGCTGGAAGGCTTTGGCGTGAATCTGCTGGTATCCGATGTTGAAAATACGATTCTGTTCCTGACCACTGTGCTGGACTTTTCCGTGGTCACTTCATCGCGGGATTACGCCCTGCTCAGCGCCAACGGCCAGTGGTTCATGTTGCACGGTGACCATACCTACTGGAATAATCCGTTACCCTCGCTGCTTCCCGAATCCGGCGCCCGCGGCGGCGGGCTGGAGTTGAGATTGTACGAGCTTGACCCCGACCTGGCGGAAGCCAGGGCCCGTGACAATAACTATGCGGTGTTGATGGCGACATCGGACAAACCCCATGGCCTGCGGGAATGCTTTTTACTCGACCCGGACGGTTATTGCTGGGTGCCCTCGGTCAGGAAGTCAACCCGGGGAGCTAACCGTTGATTAAAGGCATCCTGTTCGACAAGGACGGCACCCTGCTGGATTTCAACGCCACCTGGCTGGATGCCTATATCCAGGCGGCGGACCATATCGCCGAGTCGGCCGGACAGCCGGAACTCGCTGAAACGCTTTTGCGAAGCGGCGGCTACGACAGGGTGACCGGCCAGTGGGGCGCCGATTCGTTACTGGCTTCCGGCAGCAACCGGCAGATCCTGGATTTCTGGTCAGACCAACTCGGGCAACCCCTGAACGGCCCTCGATTATCCACCATCCGGGATATATTCTCGCACGCGGCGGGCAACCCGGTACCGGCGATCGGCAACCTCCGGGAATTTCTGCTTGGGCTGAAGGACCGCGGTCTGAAAAACGGCCTGGCGACCATGGACGATGAACGCAATGCGGTTTCCATGATCGAAAAACTCAACCTGGTGAACTGTTTCGATTTTGTTTGCGGCGCCGACAGCGGCTATGGCGCAAAACCGGATCCCGGCATGGTTGAAGCATTTTGCCGCCACTGCGGCCTGAACCCCGGACAGGTTATCATGGTGGGCGACAGCCCGAAAGACATCAACATGGGCATCCATGCCGGGACAGCCCTTTCCGTCGGAGTGTTGACCGGTTCGCATAATCGCGACGAGCTCGGGAAACATACCGACACGGTACTTGAGAATATCGCGGAACTGGAAAATTTGCTGGATTGAACTATCTGTATTACAGCGGGTCTTCAAGTACTGGACACTTGTAATCATACTGGCGCAATGACTGACCCGAATCCATCACCTGATCCCCGATCCTATTGTAAACCGGAGCGGGAAACCCTGCGCGAACGCCTCAGCGACATCCAGTACCGGGTAACCCAGGAGGACGCGACCGAAAGGCCATTCGCCAACCCGTACAATGATGAAAAGCGCGAAGGCATCTATGTCGATATCGTCAGTGGCGAACCGCTTTTTTCATCCACCGACAAATTCGATTCCGGAACCGGCTGGCCGAGTTTCATCCGGCCGATTCATCCGGATTGCGTGGTCGAAAAAACAGACTACAAGCTGTTCATGCGAAGAACCGAAGTCAGAAGCCGCCATGCCGACTCCCACCTCGGCCATGTGTTCCCGGATGGCCCGGCGCCGACCGGACTGCGCTATTGCATGAATTCAGCGGCGCTGAGATTTATCCCGAAAGAATCCATGGAAACCGAAAATTACGGGCAATATCTTTCATTGTTCGAGCAATGAGGAACTTCCAGTGCATGATCTGAAAACCATCGGACTGTCCATTTTAATCGGGGCCTTCTCCATCGTGGCGGCCAGCGAAGGAAGCGAAGGGGATGCCCCGCGTATTCGCATTTCCAGCGCGGAACATATCACCCCTGTGGTCGAGCTGTACACCTCGGAAGGGTGCAGCAGTTGCCCCAGGGCCGATAATTTTCTGACCCTGCTGGGCGAGAATATCAATCAGGATTTTCACGCGGTGCCGCTCGCCTTTCATGTCGATTACTGGAACAGGCTGGGTTGGGAGGATCCCTTTTCCCAGGCGAAATTCACGGACCGCCAGCGCTGGATCGCACAGTTGAACCGGCAAAGATCCATTTACACGCCCGAGATCGTGGTTTCGGGCCTGGAAGCGCGGGGCGGCGGCATGGTTTTCGACCAGATCAACCAGCATAACCGAAAACCCGCGGCTGTCCGCATAACCATGGATGTATCCGCTCCGGGGAAGGGGGAAGTCGTCGCTGACCTGGCCATACGCAACGAAACCGATACCAGACTGCCGGAAATGTTTATCGCCGTGTATGAAAACAATATTGTCCGGGAAATAAAAGGCGGAGAGAACCGGGGTAAAACGATCACTTACAACTTTGTTGTCCACCACCTCAGTGAACCGGTACCGGTTGCCCGTGGTGACAGCGCCCGCATGGTATCCATGAATATCGATGAAACATGGAACACGGATAATCTCGGCCTCGCCGTGTTCGTGGTCGACGCGGACAACGGCCAGACCCTCCAGGCGCTGAGAACCCCGCTCGCGGCCCTGAATCCGGGCTGAAACCTGCTATCCTCGCGTAAATTCGACAATTTCATGCCATTGCCCTAGTCAATTCAAGAGAGAACGACCCGCCTTGCAAATAGAGTAGCAGCGATGCAGAACTCCACAGTCATTGTAACGATCGTTTGAAATATGTCCTTGCCTTTATCGCCGTTAGGTGGGTTGGGTGGTCAGTTTACGTGTGTATCAAGCAGCCACATCGGAAACAACCTGATTATTATCAACTATCGCGTACTTATATAGCTCCTGAAAATATTCTCTGAATAGTCTGGATATATTTTTAAGCACCACTACAAAGTCAGAAAAATGCGCATCTGATTTAAGAAGGGCGTAACTTATCTGGAAAATCATTTCCAAATGATCTTCATTAACATCAAATTTTACATGCGCCTTTGATCCCTTAACATGCTTGGCTGAATATTTTTCTTCCGCTTTTTTAACCACCGCCGGGGAATATTGGTCAGAGTTCCATTCGACAAACAAGGAATACCCTAATGCCCCTAAAGGCTCACCCTTGGAAACTACTTCTGTAAGATATTCACCCATATTTTTAGTAGCTTGAAATGGCTCTATTGAATGAACATACTCAGGAGATAAACTATGCTTCTCTATATCAGTTAGGAACATCTTATCGTGGTTCATTTCCTGGACAGTATATAATCCCCATTTTCTCGCCAAGTCATAGTCAATTTTCGATATCTGCGAGAGGGCCAAGGAGTCAATCGAGGTTGTCATTCGGATTCTTTTTACTGTTTCAATTCGATGCCGCAGGTAGTAATTTTCATCTAATCCTTGTTGCTTATCAGTTAAATGATCCGCATAATCCACAGTATCAAAATATACCTCAAGTTCAGATTTGAAGAGGTTATCTATTTCCTTTTTAAATTCACCATATGTAATTAATAGTTTCATATTCATGCTTCCGCAAAAGTGTGATTTGGGTGGCCGAGTCTGGAACCAAAAGAATTGCGCGCGGTCCCAGATTCGGCCTATTCAAAACTATTTAATGATATCCATTTTCGCCTCCAATTTGATTAGGGTTGATAGTATATAGCTCGGTAACGAGCTATGTTCGAAATCGTCCGGATACGCAAAGATATATCCCCGCAAATATGAATATCGATGCGACTGCCAACTCGATCGACAAAACCTCGTTGGCAAAAACAACGCCGAATACCAGAGCGACCAAAGGAATCAGGTAATTGTTCATCGTGAAGTAAGTGGCTCCCTTGGCAGCGATTAAACCGTACATGATTACAAACGGAATAGCTGTGCTGACAATCCCGAGCGCAATCGTTGCGTACCAGGATTGGGGGCTAAACCCGGAATAATCCGGGTTTTCAAAAATAACAGCGGGTATCAGAACTATGGTAGCCACTGTAGTCACTGCAGCTGCAATCACCTCCGGTTTTATGTCTTTTACCTTTTTCGCAAAAATCGTAGATGCCGCATAAGCTGCCGCAGCAAGCAACACCGCAAAAACAGCCGTAATATTGTCTATGTTTTGTATCGATATTTCCGGGTAGTAAATAAACGCCAGTCCAATTAAACCGGAGACAACACCCAGTATTCCGACTTTATCGATGACTTCGTCTTTTGCAAAAAAGAAAGCCAGTATGAAAACAAACATCGGCACCATTCCGATCAGCAGGCCCGCAAGCCCACTATCAATTGATTTCTCCGCATACGATACAAGGGAAAATGGAATAACATTTCCAACAACTCCCATCACTATAACAATGCACCAGGATTTAAGGTCGCCGCCTGGCTTGATCTGACGAATTAACAGGTATGCGATCAAGACCAGCGCGGCAATGCCGACCCGTAAGAAGACCAAGGTGAAAACAGGTATCGATTCCACTCCAAATTTGATGAACAAAAAGGATGCACCCCGGCAAACGGCGACCACGACAATCAGCAGAATGGGTATCAGCACAGGGTACATTTTTTAAAGACTCTCTCCAGATTTTCCCAGACCATAAATCGGTCAATATCTGGTACGGAGAATGCCTCTCTCCCGCAAATGCTATTTAATATTATCGAATTTCTCCAAGGCGACATCCCCAAATTTGGTTCAGCTATCCCATTAGCCAGCTTTGACATTCCTTGTAGATAAATCTTGTTTTTACAAAGATATTCAGACTTCAAGGAAAAGTCGTCATTTATCTCAAATTTAGTTGTTGAGATTTCTAAATTCATCAATACTTCTTCAAGCAGCCCGGGAAGTTGAATAGTTTGACCGAGAGACAAAATAACGGTATCTGCACTGAGATTCTCTGTGCAATTATTGGAGAGATGAGAAAATTCAAGATTCCATCCTTCTTCCGTTTGATTAAGCTTAGACAGTTGCCGATCAGGTGCGATGTAAAACCTGTTTTGCTGCTGATCAATATAAACCCTTTTATAGAGTTCTTTATATACTTCGCTGAGTATTCCAAGCGAAATTCCATCACTAGCTAATTTTTGTGATTCGACTTTCCGTCTACGAATATTTTCAGCGCTTGTTTGTCCACCACCAATTAACACCACGACACCTTTCAAGTTATCAGGAAAAGAATGTAAGTACTGTCGTGCCATTATCAGATTTTCACTATTTGTATCACCGACAACGAGGTTGGGAACCGATTCCTTTTGACCTGTTCCTATCACTATGTGCTCTGAATAAAAATCACCTTTATCTGTATACACACGGTATTTTTGACCATCATAGTTAATGTGGTTAACTGCACAGGAGTAATGGACATTATCAAGTGACTCCGATACCCATTTCATGTAAAGGGCATATTCTTTTCGTTGTATATACTCATAATCAGCATTCAGAAACTTATATATACTCCTTTTCTGGTGCAGATAATTTATAAAACTGTATTTACTTCGTGGTGATGCGAGTGTGACAAGGTCTTTGATGAACGATGTCTGAAGCTTTGCAAATTCGAATAGCAAGCCACTATGCCAAAGATCATCAACTGGCCGTTTCTCCAAAAATATTCCTTTTTCTTCTGACAATTCCTCTGAGAGAGCGGCAAGACCAAGGTTGAAAGGACCAAGACCAAGACCAATAAATTTGTACATTATTTCCCTATCAATAATGATAATGAGTTATGAATAGTCAATCTGGTATTTATCAAGCAATTGGCGGTTAGTATCTGAGTAAAATTCTCTCACCTTCTCCCTAAGTGAATTAGGCAGCTTGTATTTGTTTTTCTCCTGTTTAACTAGTAAACAGTTATAAATACCGTCAATTGATTTTTTTAATGTATCATTTTTGATAATATGGAAATTGCTATGGTACTTGCTCAGTTGAGAGTATCGTTCTGGGTCTTCCTTAAATATTTTTCGCCCGAGTCTCTGAATAAAAGGTAGCCGTACCTCATATGAACACATATATGCTTTAAAGTCATAGTTTGTGTAGACCTTTGGATTGATATCTAAAAATTTGCATATCTTGATCATTACACCAAGCGGGTCGGTTGAAATCTGTTCCAATGTTCCAACGTAGACATTATCCGTCCCTACCGCATTTCTCCACCGCGTTATGTGGCTTTCATAACACCCCATCTCTAATTCCAAATTAAAGATTTCCTTGAAGAAATCTTTCTCGATTCTGTCCAGGTATTTGCGTTTTTTATCGCCGTTATCAAATAAAGAAGATACAAAATCTTCGTATGATGACTCAGGATATTCTTGATATACATTTTTGAAATATCGAAAACTGGATAGCAATCTATCGGCGGGGTTTCTGATAGTAAATATCACTTTCGAACCGCTTTCCTTTGCATACTCCATTGCTCTGTTTTGGGAATAATAGCAGGGAGTTGCATCAAGATAATATTTTTCCCCACGACTATGGAGGTACAGGCCGGAAATATCTCCCTGCGACCCATCATCCTTCGATTGAAGAACCTTACTCATCGAATAAAAAGGAGACCCCGGATCAACATAATGATAAAGCTCTTTGGCAAATGGTACGCATACATCACGGTGCTCGGATAAATATTTGGACAATGATGTTGTCCCACATTTGTAGAACCCTGCTATTAACAGATTCGGAGAAGTTTTCATGGTTTTATGATTTTGTCAGCACTTACCTTGTAACCTCGGGCATCAGGTTTTATATACGAAGTATCCTTACGACCACGGTATTCAAACCTTCTGACATCGACAGCATCGTGAAAAAATGATGGGTTGAACTTCAACGTATCAACAAAAAATGATATCCCTGACCGGGTTATGGCAACTGAACGGTCATTCCGGGATTGGATAATGAATTTCTGCTCAACCAGCTTTTCAGCAATCTCGGCGCCGAGCGCGCCTGCAACGTGCGGGAAAGTATTTTGCAATTATTTTCGTTTCGGCTGATATCGAAATATGCTGTACAACTGGAAAGGGCTATTAAACAGGCAGCGCGACCCTGCGTTTCGAGGGACAGTAGACAGCCAGTGGATCAGTCGGATGAGCTGACACTAAAGTCAAGGAGTCGGCGGGCGAGAATAACGCAAAATACCGTTCAGGCCGCCAGGTCCAGGAACATCCGTACAAAACGCCAGGTCAGCCCCCACAATACCCGCTGCCCATCGAGGCGGATCGCCGGCCAGGCGCCGTCTGTATATCCGGGCTGATAGTCGATCCGGTTCCGGTCATCCATCAAATGTGAGACCGGCACCCAGAAACTGTCTTCCACTTCACTGCTGTTGCTTGTCGGTTCCGTACCCTCCATACCGAACACAAAACAGCTGATCACCAATGGCAGTTCCCGGTTTTTGTTTCTGCCCTGCTGGTCATGGAGCCGGCCCAACAGGTTCCGGCGCGACAATTCAAGACCCACCTCCTCTTCGGTTTCCCGGCAGGCGGTCGCAAACGGACTGGCGTCCCCTGATTCCCGATTCCCTCCCGGAAACGCGATTTGACCGGACCAGGGATCATTTTCATGTTTTGCCCTCTCGATAAAAAACATTTTCGGGTCTGAGGCAAGGTCGCACAGGATCAATGCGACCGCCGCCTGTTTTTTCCCTGCAACCGGAATGAGTTCGGCGCGGCAGGCCCGGATGCGTTGCTGGATATCAGGGACTAAAACCATGTACGAGGGTCGCTGGAAACCTGCCGGACATCAATCGTCCGGCGATAGTGGAAAAGAAAGGTCTATTTTATATTCTTGTTTCCGTGTAATGTAATCCGATCAACCTCCCAGGAAACGATTAACCATGAAAGGCGTGATTCTCGATAAAAGCTCATTCGACAAAAACGACATTGCCCTGGTCGGGCTCGAAATCTCCGGGATTGAATGGACCAGTTATCCGGCCACCCGCGCCGGGCAGACCCTGGAGCGGACAAGCCCTCATCAAATCGTGATCACCAACAAGGTTGTGCTGGATCGCGAGCTATTGAGCCGCTGCCCGAATCTGGAATTGATCCTGATTGCGGCAACCGGCACCGACAATGTCGCTCTCGACGCCTGCCGCGAGCAGGGCATCGTGGTCTGTAACGTCCGTCACTACGCAACCCCGGCTGTCGCGCAACATACCATCGCACTGATCCTGAACCTGCTTACCAGCCAGACCCGGTATCTCCATGATGTGCAACAGGGAAACTGGAGCGGCAGCGATGTGTTCTGCCTGCTGGACCACCCGATTCGCGAAGCCAGCGACAAAACACTGGGGATCATCGGTTACGGCACGCTGGGCCGGAAGGTGGCGGCAATCGCCGAGGCGCTGGACATGCAGGTATTGCTGTGCCAGAGACCCGGGTCGGAAGGCGCGCCTGAAGCTGGCCGTGTGCGCTTCGATGAATTGCTCGAACGCTCGGACATCATATCGCTTCACTGCCCCCTGAATGCCGACACGCATCATCTGTTCGACGACCAAGCGTTCAGAAAAATGAAGAAATCCGCGATCCTTGTGAATACCGCGCGAGGCGCCATCATTGATTCCGCCGCGCTGGCCGATGCGCTCGAAAACGGTGAAATAGCGGGAGCCGGTATTGACGTACTGGACATTGAGCCGCCGCCGCCCGATCATCCACTGTTGCAAATCCGCCGGCCCAACCTGTTGATTACCCCTCACAATGCCTGGGGATCCAGGGAAACCAGGCAACGACTGGTTGACGCCTTGTCGGCAAACCTGGTCGGATGGCTGAACGGTCGCCCGGTCAATGTGGTCAGTTAAGCCGGACAGACGGAATGGATACGACTGGGGACGCCATTCCGCTCTCCCTTTATATTCATTTTCCCTGGTGCGTCAAAAAGTGCCCCTATTGCGACTTCAACTCGCACACGTTTTCAGGAGATTTCCCGGAACAACGCTATATAGAAAGCCTGAAAGCCGATTTCGATACCGATGTTCGCCGGTTGAATCCGGCGCGCAGGCTCAGTTCGATTTTTCTGGGAGGCGGCACCCCCAGCCTGTTCCGGGGAAAGTCGATTGCGTCCCTGCTTGAATTCGTCGGGCAAAAAATCGAATTCGAACCGGATATGGAAATCACCCTGGAAGCCAATCCGGGGACACTGGAATACGACCGGTTTGAAACTTATCTCGAAGCCGGGGTCAATCGCCTGTCGATCGGCGCCCAGAGTTTCAACAATCGACACCTGGATATCCTGGGTAGAATTCACAACGCCGAAGCGGCTGACCGCGCGGTCACCCATGCCAGGCGGGCGGGTTTCACCAACCTCAACCTCGACATCATGTTCGGCCTGCCCGGACAGACACCGGCCATGGCGCTGGATGACTGTGACCGGGCCGTGGACCACTCACCGGAACATTTGTCGCTTTATCAACTGACTCTGGAACCGAACACCTGGTTCCATCGAAATCCGCCTGACTTGCCGGACGAAGATGTGCGCGCAGATATGCAGGATGCCATCGCGAACCGACTGGATCAAAGCGGTTATACGCGCTATGAGGTGTCCGCTTACGCCAAACCGGGCAGACAATGCGTCCACAACCTGAATTACTGGCAATTTGGCGACTACCTGGGTATCGGCGCCGGCGCTCACTCCAAAGTGACGGACCGCGACGGCATCACCCGCGCATGGAAACAGAAAAGACCGGAGACCTACATGTCCTCCGTCAACGCCGGAAAACCCTGGCGTTATCCGGCAAGGGTGGCGCGGGACGACATTCTGTTCGAATGTCTGTTAAATGCGTTGAGACTCAAAAACGGTATTGATGTTAATATGTTGGAACTTCGAACCGGATTGTGCATGGAAACGGCCGCGCATGCGCTGGACGGACCGATTTCACAGGGCCTGTTGCAAATATCCGGCAACCGGCTTCGATGCACGGAAAAAGGATATCGATTTATCGACGAAATTCTGCAACAACTGCTGGCTTGAGACAACAGAAACACGGCCTGACTGTGTTATCTTTGCGCCTTGCCCTTGAAGTCCGGGAACATTCCGCGTTGCCTGTACGTATTTTATTGCTGTTTTTATTTTTGGCTGTCCCGCCTGCGGCCATCGCAGACGGGCAGACATGGGACGTATCCGGTCTGATGCATCGGTTTTCCGGAATCGTACATGCAAAACTGGTTTTCAGGGAAACCAGGAACTCGGCTTTCATCGTAACCGACCTCGTTACAACCGGGAGTATCGAGTACCGCCGACCGGACTATATCGAGAAAAATGTCGTATCGCCGATTGCAGAAAAAATCGTAATCGCCGGTGATTACGTGTCGATAGAAAAAGTCGTTCACCAGAGAAAAGGCGAGGATGTGGTGCAAATCCAGAAATACCCGGTACAATCCCATCCGGTTCTGGCAACCGCAGTTGCAAGTCTCCGGGCAATACTGGATGGAGACGAGACCCTGATCAGACAAGACTTTGAAATCGAACTGGAAGGCAGTCGCGCCGACTGGCAACTCAATCTCATTCCGGATAATCCGGAAATCCTGAAATACTTTGACCGGATAACGCTCCATGGCAGCGATGCCCGCATTCGGAAAATAGTCTCGGTCCTGGCCGATGGGGACCAATCCATGCTTGAGTTGACCTACCAGCTTCTGCAACCAACCAACCCATGAACGGCTGTGGATTCTGCGCGTAACAAAGCGTTTCTGATGCTGTGCATTCTTGCGTTTGCGCTATTCACGATCTTCACTCGATTCAACGTATCGACCGACATCGGAATATTTCTCCCGGAGCCTGAAACCCGGTTCGAAAAACTGTTGCATCACCAACTGGACAACGGGGCGTCAACCGGCATTATTCTATTGGCCTTTTCCGGGTTGCCTTCAACAGGGCTTGCCGAATTCAACCAGGCCTTTACTGACAAACTGAGGGCTTCCGAAACATTCGACAAAATCACCAATGGAGCATCGGAATCCAGCGATGAGGTTCTTTCCTTTCTGGAAATGTACCGATATTTGCTGACTCGCAATAACCTGACAGAACAGTTTTCGATACCCGGTTTGAAGTCGGCGCTCAATGCCAGGCTGGATGAACTGTATTCCTCCGCCGCCGTTCTTGAAAAACGCTTCCTGCGCAAGGATCCGACAGGCGAAATTCTGGATTTGCTGGAAAACTGGCAAGGCCGGGTGAGCCGTCATAAAAAACCGGAGGAATTACACGGAGTCTGGTTCTCCGCGGACCATCAGCGCACGCTGGTTCTGATTGAAGTCGGGGCTGATATCACCCAGATGGAAAACCAGGAGGCAGTGGTCGAGGAAATCCGGTCCACCCTTGATGCCGTGAAACCGCCGGGATTGAATGTGATCATGGCAGGCCCGACGGTGTTCGCCGTCGAATCCGCACAGAATATCCGGGATGATATAAAAAACCTGTCCATGATGGCGATACTGCTGGTGGTTTTGTTTATCTCGGCTGCCTATCGGTCCATCCGCATGGTCGTGCTGACCATACTGCCATTAGTGATTGGCGTGATCGTGGCGACCGCATCCGTTTTACTTTTCTACGAACAAATCCACGACATCACTCTGGTATTCGGAATCACCCTGGCGGGAGTCGCCGTGGACTATCCGATTCATCTGCTGACCAGTGGCCTGAGCCGAAACCTGAAGGACGAGAGAAACAAATTGCAAAAGGTGTGGCGCACATTGCGGCTCGGCGTTTTTTCCACGATCATCGCTTATGCCGCGTTTCTGTTGTCCGGCTTTGGCGGATTACAGCAATTGGGAACATTCACCATTGTGGGACTGGTGACTGCGGCGCTGTTTTCACGGTGGGTGCTGCCATTCATTGCCGACCATCGGGGGCCGCCCTCGGGATTATCCGGGGTTCATGGCAGATTGAAAACACTGGGTCGGTCAGCCGCCCGGTTTCGGCTGGTGGTGGTAACGATGCTTGGGGTTTCGGCGGCTGTGTTGTTGTTCCATGAAAATCCGGTGTTGCACCTGAATGTGGATTCACTCAGCCCGATCAAGGACCAAAGGAGGGCGGAAGGAAAAATGTTGCGGGAAGATATCGGATTCTGGTACGGCGGCAGCATGCTGATGATGACCGCAATGGACAAGGAAGATGTGCTGCGAATGAGCGAAAATCTGGAACCCGGCCTGGATGACCTGATAGAAGCCGGCGTTCTCGAAGGCTTCGACATGGCTTCGCACTTTCTACCGAGCCAACAACGACAGTCAATGCGGAAGGAACAATTGAAAGAGGTGGATTCAATTCGTAAAAACCTGACCGAAGCGCTCGCGGATTTCCCTTTTCAGGAAAATGTGTTTGACCCTGCAATCGAGGATATCCGGGCGCTGGACAGACTTGAAACACTGGATATAGCCAGTCTGGAAGACACCCCCATCGGCAAAAAACTGGATCCGTTACTGTTTGATTTTGAAGACGGGGCAGCGGGCGTGATTCTCCTGCACGGTGTCCGCGACGAGGCGGCGATAGAACGTTTCGCCGACGAATACGGGGAAGTCGATTACATGCGCCTGAGGTCGGCGTCAACGGCCCTGGTTGCCAAGAGCGTAAACCGGGTCGCTCTGTCCATGATCGCTTGTATCACGATTATCTATATATCGCTGTCGCTGGGATTCAAAAGCCTGACACGGCCATTGAAAATCATGGTGCCAACCTTTTCAGCGGCGTTGACCGTAGCCGCCATACTGGTTTTCAGCGGTCATCCGCTCAGTATTTTCCACCTGATCTCGTTGTTGCTTGTGGTCGGTCTGGGTCTGGATTATGCTTTGTTTTTCAACCGGCTTCCCGAAAATGACGATGAGTGGGATACGACGTTCAAGTCCATCTGGGTATGCGGGATCACTACTATGCTGGTATTCGGCGTGCTTTCCCTGTCCTGGACGCCACCTCTGGAAGCAATCGGGTTAACCGTCGGTATCGGTACTTTCATCAGCATTGTATTTGCAGCAATGTGGGCTGCCGTCCCCGAAAAATGACAGGCGGTTTTTAACCGGGATCATTCATGGAATCGGACCGAAACCAACCAAATATTCTTGTGGTCATGGCGGACCAGTTGAGCGCCAGGGCGTTGGGATGCTATGGAAACGATGAAGTTTACAGCCCCAATATCGATACTCTGGCAAGTCAAGGGGTTTTGTTCCAGAACGCCTATACCAGCAGCCCGTTGTGTGCGCCAGCGCGATATGCCTTCATGACCGGGCAGAATATTTCCCGCTGCGGAGGTTATGACAACGCCGCCTACCTGCCGTCGACGATGCCGACTTTCGCCCATTATCTGCGTATGATGGGATATCGCACCTGTCTTTCGGGAAAGATGCACTTCGTCGGCGCCGACCAGCTTCATGGATTTGAGGAACGGGTCACGACCGACATCTATCCCGCCGATTTCGGCTGGGTACCGGACTGGACGAACCCGAACCGGCGCATTGACCTGTGGTATCACAACATGTCAAGCGTAACCCAGGCCGGGGTGGCGTGTATCACCAACCAACTGGCCTATGACGATGAGGTTGGCGCCCGGGCAATGCGTGTAATCTACGACCATGCGCGGTCCGAAGACTCCCGGCCATTGTGCCTGGTAACCAGTTTCATCCACCCCCACGACCCTTATGCAACCCGGCAAAAATACTGGGACCTTTACGACGATGTGGATATTTCGCTGCCGTCGGTTCCACGACCGTCCGTTCAGCCGGACCCCCATAATCAACGCCTGGAAAACGCGATTGCGATTGATTCGGTTGAGCTTGACGATCATCAGATCGTCAATGCCCGGCGCGCCTATTACGCCAATGTCTCCTACGTGGATGAGTGGCTGGGGCGATTGCGGGACACGCTGGACGAGTGCGGACTGAGTGGGAATACCGTCATCATTGTGACCGCGGATCACGGCGACATGCTCGGTGAATATGGATTATGGTACAAAATGTCATTCCGGGAGTGGTCTTGCCGAATTCCGATGATCATTAACCATCCAACCGCATTGCCGCCACGCAAGGTCAGCCATCCGGTTTCCCTGGTTGATGTGCTGCCGACCTTGCTGGATATTGCGTCGGCTGGCGCCGATACCAACAAGCCGGAGGCCATCGACCCCCTGGACGGGCGCAGCCTGTATCCATTGTGCTCAGGCGAAGAATCCGGGGACCCGAACAGAACGGTCAGTGAATATCTGGCCGAAGGAACCGCGGCTCCGATGCTGATGATCCGCTCTTCCCGCTACAAGTACATTACCTGTGCAACCGACCCGGACCAGCTTTTCGATCTGGAAAACGATCCGGACGAAACCACCAATCTGGCTGGCGACCCGGCTTTCTCCGCGCTGGTCAGGGACTTTGAAAACCAGGCCGAAAAACACTGGGACGCCGAACAGCTGCGGCAAACCGTGATCAACGACCAGAACCGGCGAAGAAAGGTTCATAGGGCGCTCACCATCGGCAAACGGCAAAGCTGGGATTACAACCCGGAGCGCAATGCCGCCGAGGAATACACCCGAAGCCACCAGGACCTGACCCGCCTCGATATATCCTCCCGATTCCCGCGGCCCGCCCCGTTCAACCCGAAATACAGGTAATCAGCGGCGTCTCACCGGAGGGTGACCAGCTCTTCTGCCGCGGTGGGGTGAATGGCGACCGTGTTGTCGAAATCCCTTTTGGTTGCGCCCATCTTGATTGCGACCGCAAATCCCTGGATCATTTCATCCGCGCCCCGGCCAACCACATGACAGCCGACCACTCTTTCGTTTTCACCCTGCACAATCAGTTTCATCAATGTCCGTGGTTTGTGTTCGGTAACCGCGAAATACATGTCGACAAACTCGCTTTTGTATACCCGGATGGTATCGGCGCCGTATTTTTCGATGGCCCGGTATTCTGACAGGCCGACCGTGCCGACCGGCGGATGCGAAAAAATGACCGTGGGAATATTGCTGTAATCGAGCTTCGCCTCCGCTTGATCGTCAAACAGCCGATCGGACAACCTGCGCCCCGCCGCGATCGCCACCGGAGTCAGTTGCGCCCTCGGGGTCACATCGCCAACGGCATGAATATTGCTTGCCGTGGTGTTCTGAAACTCATCGGTTTCAATATAACCGCGCGAGTCCACACGAACCCCGGCGGCATCAAGAGCCAGCCTCTCCACGCCGGGATGGCGGCCAACCGCCCAGATAATGCAGTCGTAACCGTCCTTGCCGGAGCCATCCAGGTCGCGGTATCCGAGGCTGCCGGAATTCCTGACCAGGGAACCGATTGCGACATTGGGAAGAATTTCAATGCCCGACGCGACCATCTCCCTCATGACCGCCTGGTGTATATCGTGGTCGAATGTTCGCAGCAATTTATCCTTGCGCAACAGGATCGACACACGGCTGCCCAGCCCGTGCATCAACCCGGCCAGTTCGGTCGCGATATAGCCCGCGCCGATCACCAGTATTCTCCGGGGCTGGTGGTCCAGTTCGAAGAATCCGTCACTGGTAATGCCGTACCGGGCGCCCGGAATGTCCGGAACGGTGGGGCTGCCGCCCGTGGCAATCAGGATGTGCCGGGCCGAATAGTCCTCCCCGTTCACGGTCACGGTACGGCCGTCCGCAAACCTCGCGACTCCTTCCACGACTTGCACACCGGATTGATCCAGGTTGCTCCGGTAGATGTCGTTCAACCGCTTGATATAGCGATCCCTGGAGGACTTGATGGCCGACCAGTCAAAGCCGTTTTCGTTGACATCGAACCCGTAATGCCCCGCTATTTCCAGCGTCTCCCCGATCTGCGACGTGATCCACATGACTTTTTTGGGTACACATCCGACATTGACACAGGTGCCTCCCAGCCGGTCGGCTTCAATCAGCAAAACCCGCGCTCCGTATTGCGCGGCCCGCCGGGCCGAAGCGATACCGCCGCTGCCTCCGCCAATCACGATAAAATCATACTGTTTATTCATCAACTCCACTCCTCATGGATAATCAATCCGTTACCGGATGCCCTGGCCTTGCCCGGTTCAACCGTGATCGTACCCAAATAGCGACCAGGATTGAAGCCCGCTTCGACACTCCCGTGGAATCCCCGTATCCCTTGCAAGCCGCTTGAATGTTGCAGACGGGTTTTTATAAAATAACCTGAATTTCAATCCGGACAGAAAAATGCAAACAAGAGCAGCGGTAGCTTATGAGGCAGGCAAGCCCCTGGAAATAGAAACGGTCGAGCTGGATGGTCCGAAAGCAGGCGAAGTACTGGTCGAAATCAAGGCCACCGGGATTTGCCATACCGATGAATTTACCCGTTCGGGCGCCGATCCCGAGGGACTTTTTCCGGCGATCCTGGGGCATGAAGGGGCCGGAGTGGTCGTTGCGGTGGGCGAAGGCGTAACCAGCCTGAGCGAAGGCGACCATGTCATTCCCCTGTATACACCTGAATGCCGGCAATGCGAATATTGCACCAGCGGCAAAACCAACCTGTGCCAGGCGATTCGCGCCACCCAGGGCCAGGGCATCATGCCCGATGGCACCAGCCGGTTTTCGATCGGTCATCAGAAGCTGTTTCATTATATGGGAACCTCAACTTTTTCCAACCATACCGTTCTGCCTGAAATAGCGCTGGCAAAAATTCGGTCCGATGCGCCATTTGACAAGGTTTGCTACATCGGATGCGGTGTCACCACGGGGATTGGCGCGGTGATCAATACCGCCAAAGTGCAGCCGGGCGATAATGTCGTTGTTTTTGGCCTGGGCGGTATCGGCCTCAATGTGGTTCAGGGCGCGCGGATGGCCGGGGCTGACAAGATTGTCGGAGTGGATATCAACCCCGGTCGACAGGCCCTGGCTGAAAAATTCGGCATGACGCACTTTGTCGATCCGACCGCGGTCGAGGGTGACCTGGTGCCGTACATCGTCGATCTTACCGGCGGCGGCGCGGACTACAGTTTTGAATGCGTCGGCAATACCGACCTGATGCGCCAGGCGCTGGAATGCTGCCACAAGGGATGGGGTGAAAGTGTCATTATCGGGGTGGCGGGAGCAGGCCAGGAAATCAGTACACGGCCTTTCCAGCTCGTCACCGGGCGAGTCTGGCGCGGCACCGCGTTCGGTGGCGCGCGCGGCAGAACCGATGTACCCAAAATCGTCGATTGGTACATGGAGGGTAAAATAAACATTGACGACCTGATCACCCACAAAATGCCGCTGGACAAGATCAATGACGCATTTGACCTGATGCATGCCGGGGAGTCGATTCGAAGCGTGGTCGAGTTCTGATTGCCGGAAGCGAACTTGGAAATCCTGAGTGAACAACGCTGCTTTGGCGGCGTCCAGGGGATATACCGTCATGACTCGGTCGAGACCGGGACAGCGATGCAATTCTCGGTGTTTCAGCCAGGCATGGCAGAGCGCGCCGCGTTGCCGGTATTGTGGTACCTGTCGGGCCTGACCTGTACGGAAGAGAATTTTACCGTAAAGGCGGGAGCCCAACGATTTGCGGCAGAGCATGGCCTGATCCTGATCGCGCCGGATACCAGCCCGCGCGGAGCCGGCGTTCCGGGAGAGGATGACGACTATGATTTCGGCGCCGGCGCGGGATTCTATGTCGATGCGACCCAATCGCCCTGGGACCGGAACTATCGGATGTACAGTTATGTGACCCGGGAATTGCCGTCGCTGGTATTTGAACATTTTCCGGTGAGGCGGGACGCACAGGGAATAACGGGGCATTCGATGGGCGGACACGGCGCTCTCGTCATCGGCCTGAAAAATCCGAAAATCTATCGATCCATTTCCGCGTTTTCACCAATCTGCTCGCCGGTCAATTGCCCATGGGGACAAAAGGCGCTATCCGGTTACCTCGGTAATGAGCGTGACTCCTGGCGGAAATACGATTCGGTATGCCTGATTGAACAGGGCTGCCGCAGCGGGGAAATTCTGGTGGATCAGGGTGTGGCGGATAATTTTCTGCAGAACCAGCTTAAACCGGAGCTATTGCGACAGGCTTGTGAAAAAACCGGGCAGCCACTGGTACTCAGAATGCAGCCCGGCTACGACCACAGTTATTTCTTTATCGCTTCATTTATTGAAGATCACATCCGATTCCACGCCAACCGACTGGCAACCGGTTAGCGGCGGTTCAGGAACCTTCCAGATATCGGGGGTATGCCGACACGACCTTGCCTGGCCGGACGTCGCAAAGGGGCGGATAGCCTGAAAACACAGCGACCAGTACCGCTGTCAAAAGGATCAGCGCTCCGGCCTGATGGGCCACACCCAACGCTACAGGGACCTTCAGCAGCAACACGGCGATGCCGAGCGTGACCTGGGCCGCCCCGGCCAGAAAAACGGCGACTGCGCAACCCCTGGTCATATAATGCCTGTGCCCGGCCAGCATAGCAGCATACCAGACTGTCAGAACCAGTAGCGCCGCCGCCAGACAACGGTGGATAAACTGAATCGTAACCGGGTTCTCGAAGGCGTTTTTCCAGCCCGGCGACAGCGCCAGTATCTGGTCGGGTATCCACTGTTCACCCATCATTGGAAAGGTATTGTAAATAAACCCCGCGTGAGTGCCCGCGACAAAACCACCGCTGCTAACCATCAGCAGGATCATTCCCAGCAATACCGGCCCGAGCCGGGCCGCGGGTTTTGAGCGGGGCAGTCGTTTCGAATGCAGTCCGACGATAATGCGAACCATGTAAGCATAAATGACCACGGCAATGACCAGATGCGCAGTCAGCCGATAGTGGCTGACTGCGGGAATATCAACCAGACCGCTCTTCACCATATACCAGCCCATGACCCCCTGGATGGCTCCCACCAGAAAAAGCAGCCAGAGTTCCACGGCCAGGCCAACCGGTATTTTTTTCAGGTAAAGAAATACCAGGAAGGGCGCGAAAAAAACCAGTCCGATTATCCTTCCAGCCAAGCGATGGGCGAATTCCATCAGGTAAATGAACCTGAACTCTGTCAGCGTGATCGAGTGGTTGACCCGTTGGTATTCGGGAAATTGGCGGTATTCTTCGAACGCCTGATTCCACGCTCGCTCATTCAATGGCGGGATGCTGCCCGTAATCGGCCGCCAGTCCACCATGGACAGTCCGGAACCGGTCAACCTGACCGCACCGCCCAACAACACCATGGCAAACACCAGGACGGCGCATGCAACCAACCAGCAGGCCACCAGTTTTCGATCCTGGCGCGTCATGATTGTCCCGCCCCGCCCGTCCGGCCGTTCAGACGATCCGGCCCCCTGTCTACTGCCCGCTCTGAAAGACCAGCGAACAATTTGTGCCGCCGAACCCGAAGCTGTTGGTCATCGCGACATCAATATTCATACCTGTTCTGGTCTCGACCATGATCGGGAATCCGCTTGCGTCCGGGTCCAGATTCCGGATATTGGCGGAAGCGGCTATGAAGCCATGCTCCATCATCAGCAGGGTAAAAATCGATTCGTTTACCCCGGCGGCGCCCAGCGCATGGCCGCTCAGTGACTTGGTGGCGCTGATGGGCGGACAATCGTCACCGAAAACCCCGGCAATCGCCTCCAGCTCCTTGATATCCCCAACAGGGGTGCTGGTGCCATGGGCATTGATGTACTGTACCGGCCGGTCCAGTGTCTTGACTGCCTGTTTCATACAGCGGGCCGCGCCTTCACCCGAAGGCTGAACCATATCGTAGCCATCGGAAGTCGCCCCATAACCCACCAGTTCGGCGCAAATTCGCGCTCCTCTTCTTTTGGCATGTTCGAGTTCTTCGAGCACGACCACACCGGCCCCTCCTGAAATGACGAATCCATCCCGGTCCCTGTCGTAAGGCCGCGACGCCTCTTGCGGGGTTTCATTGTAATTCGAGGATAAGGCGCCCATGCCGTCAAACAGTACCGATAACGACCAGTGGACTTCGTCACCTCCTCCGGCAAACACGACATCCTGCTTGCCAAGCTGGATCAGTTCCGCGCCATGACCGATGCAATGGGCGCTGGTGGAGCAGGCCGAACTGATTGAATAGGAGACCCCTTTTATCCCGAACGCGGTACCGACACAGGCAGGAATCGTGCTTGCCATGGTTTTGGTCACCATATAAGGCCCGACCCGTTTGACGCCCCGCTGGCGCAATGTGTCGGCGGCCTTGACGATATTTTCAGGCGAAGCGCCGCCGGTTCCAAGCAGCAACCCGGTCCGTTCGCTGCTGATCATGTCATTTTCCAGCCCCGAATGAGTGATCGCCTCCTGCATGGCAATGTACCCGTAAGCGGCGGCATCTCCCATAAAACGGTAGAGCTTTCGGTCTATTATCGACTTTGCGTCGATGTTGACGGCGCCATGGACCCGGCTGCGCATGCCGAGTTCGGCGTATTCATCGCAATATACAATTCCGGATTGTCCCGACATCAGCGCCTTTTTCACTTCATCTTTGTTGTTGCCCAGACTGCAAACAATACCAAATCCGGTTATTACTACTCTTTTCATCTAAAACTCACCACGCTTTAACAATTCAAAATGACTCCACATTTTGAAACAGACCCACTCGCAGGCCCTTGCAGACATAGACCTGCTTGTCATCCGCCAAAACCTCTCCATCTGCAATTCCCATCACCAGGCTGCGCATGATCACCCGCTTGAAGTCGATTTTATAGGTCACCAGTTCGTTGTCGGGGGTTATCTGGCCGCTGAATCTGATTTCACCGGAACCGAGCGCCCGGCCATGCCCCTGACCCCCTCTCCATCCCAGGGAAAAGCCGACCAGTTGCCACAGTGCGTCCAGGCCCAGGCAGCCCGGCATTACCGGGTCTCCTTCGAAATGACAGTTGAAAAACCACAGGTCCGGGACAATATCCAGTTCGGCAATAACACATCCCTTGCCGAATTTGCCGCCGTCTTCATCAATATGGATTATGCGGTCAAACATCAACATATTCGGCAAGGGCAGCTGTGCGTTACCGGAACCAAACAACTCACCATGCCCACAGGCAATCAGTTCTTCTTTGCTGTACCGGCTCTTGTCAAGACTCGAATTCATGTTCAGGTTTGCAGATCAACCAATGAAATATCCAGTTTCAAATCTTACCCTGTTCACAGCCGGTTTCCTATCCATCATCGGTTCGGTGATTCGCGTCACACAACGGTGCGATTTGGATGCCGCCTCCTGTTTCTAAAGGGACGATATTTTTTCCAGCTGCTGTCTGATTACCCGGCATTTCGACTCCAGATCAACCAGTTTTTGCCGCTCTTTTTCGACTACCCGCGCTGGCGCCCGGGCGACAAACTGTTTGTTCTCCAGTTTTCCCCTGGCCCGGGCCAGCTCACTATCAAACCGTTGCGCCTGTTTGCCGAGGCGTTCTGCCTCCGCCCGCTTGTCAATCAGTCCGGCGATGGGAATCAATATCTTCATCCCGCCTGCGATAACCACCGCCGATTCGGGTTCCTCATCCGATTCCCGGAGCACGACAATGCTTTTGATTTGGCCGCCCATATCAAGATACGTCCGATTCCTCTCCAGCATTTCCAGGTCCCGGCTCGTGGCCCCGGCTAATAAAACCGGCGCTTTTCTACCGGGTGAAACATCCATCTCGCCCCTGATTTTCCGGATTCCGAGTATGAATTGCATGACCCAGTCCATTTCGTGTTCCGCATCGCGGTCAATCCGGGATTCATCGTACCGGGGGTAGGGCTGGGTCATGATGGTTTCTCCCGTCCTGCCCGCCAGTGGCGAAACCTGCTGCCAGATTTCTTCGGTGATAAACGGCATGACCGGATGAAGCAGCCGCAAAACCGCCTCAAGTACGCGGACCAGTGTTTGTCGGCTGCCAGCCTGTAACGCCGGGGCGCTGACCGGGCTGTTCAGTACCGGTTTGCTGAGCTCCAGATACCAGCCGCAGTATTTATTCCAGACCAGATCATGCATTTCCTGGGCAGCCAGGTCGAAACGATAATTCTCCATGGATTCCCGCACTTTCCCTGCGCTGCGCTGCAACTGCGATATCATCCACTTGTCGATCATCGACAACATCACATCACCGCCGTTTCGGCCACAGTCTTTTCCTTGCGTGTTGAGCAATACGAAACGGGCTGCGTTCCAGATTTTGTTACAGAAATTGCGATAGCCCTCGATCCTGCCGAGGTCAAAATTAATGTCACGGCCATTCGATGCCAGCGCCATGAATGTGAAGCGCAGGGCGTCCGTACCAAAACCCGGAATTCCGTTTGGGAAGTCCTGGCGTGTCTGCCGCTCGATCCTTTCCCGCAAGTGGGGCTGCATCAAGCCCTGTATTCGCTTCTCCACCAGTGGTTCGATCTCAATGCCATCGATCAGGTCAATCGGGTCAAGCACATTACCTTTGGATTTCGACATTTTCTGTCCGTGCGAATCACGAATCAGGCCATGAATGTAGACCTGATGAAACGGAACCTCGTCCATGAACCGCATTCCAAACATGATCATCCGGGCCACCCAGAAAAAGATGATGTCAAAACCCGTCACCAGCACGCTGGTCGGATAAAACGTGTTCAGCCGGTCTGTGGCCGCAGGCCATCCCAGCGTGGAGAATGGCCATAACGCTGAACTGAACCAGGTATCGAGCACATCTTCGTCCTGCCGCAATTCAACCTCATCGGCAATACGGTATTTCGCCCGGACAGCCGATTCATCCACGCCTGCAAAAATATTACCGGCTTCGTCATACCATGCCGGAATCCTGTGGCCCCACCATATTTGACGCGAAATGCACCAGTCTTCGATATTCTCCATCCATTGAAAATAGGTCTTGCTCCAGTTTGACGGCACAAATTCAATGGCCCCGCTTTTCACTGCGTCGATTGATGGCGCGACTATCCGGGTCTTTCCCCCCGGCCGGCCGTCATCCAGGGTTTCCCGGGTAAGATCGACATACCACTGGTCAGTCAGGAACGGTTCGACCACTGCCCCTGAGCGGTCCCCTCTCGGAACCATCCGTTTGTGATCGTCTATCCTGTCCAGCAGTCCCTGCTGCCGAAGATCAGCGACAATCGCGTCTCTGGCCGCAAACCGGTCCAGACCGACATAGTTCTCGGGAATCAATTCGCCTTCGCTCAGGTTCCGGTCGTTGATGTTTTCCCGTATGCTCGCATCCGCCGTGAACACATTGATCAACCCCTGGTGGATTTGCTCACGGATTGCCGGGGTATTCCGGTGCCGGGTCCATACCTGGTAATCATTGAAATCGTGAGCCGGGGTGATCTTCACACAACCTGAGCCGAAACCAGGGTCCACATAATGATCGGCGATGACCGGTATCCGGCGTCCGGTCAATGGAAGCTCAACCCATTTGCCTATCAACGCCCGGTATTTCCCATCATCGGGATGAACCGCGACAGCGCTGTCACCCAGCATGGTTTCCGGGCGCGTAGTGGCGACAGCAAGCCAGCCATCTCCATCCGCAATCGGATAACGCAAATGCCACAGGCTGCCGTCTTCCTCCCCGGACAGGACCTCGAGGTCGGACAACGCCGTATGCAGGACCGGATCCCAGTTTACCAGTCGTTTGCCGCGATAAATAATGCCTTCGTCATAAAGCTGCACGAACACTTCACTGACCGCCCGGCTTAATCCGGGGTCCATGGTGAACCGCTCATGTTCCCAGTCAGCCGAGGCTCCCATCCGCCGCAGTTGGCGGGTAATCGTGCCTCCGGACTCATTCTTCCACTGCCAGACTTTCTCTATGAACTTCTCCCGACCGTAATCATGACGTGTCTGCCCCTCCGCGTTTATCAATCGTTCGACCACCATCTGGGTCGCGATACCCGCGTGGTCCATGCCCGGCTGCCAAAGCGTATTGTCTCCCAGCATGCGATGGTAACGAACCAGGGCATCCATAATCGTGTCCTGAAACGCATGGCCCATGTGCAGGCTGCCGGTGACGTTGGGCGGGGGAATGACAATGCAATACGGGTCGGCCGCCCGGCCTGAAGGCGCAAAGTGGCCGGCTTCCTCCCAGTGGTTATACCACCTGGTTTCGACCTGATGGGGGTTGTAGGACTTGTCGATGGCCACTTGTTCAGGAAATCCGATGGGTGTCCGGCTCAACACCCTGGCTTCGATAACCCCGGAAACGGGCGCGGGCGGCCTGCTTGTCCACCGGGTCCGAACAAACCACCTCGTCAACACGGGCAAATTGTTCCGGGCACGGTCCCGGTTGCTGACACAAATTGATGAGCATATCCGCGGTTTCGTCTTCGTGCGGTCCTTCGCCGGCATTTTCACCCAACTGCACCGGGTAATCATCCCAGTCCAGCCGCTTTGGGCCGGTTAGGGTGTGGGGGATGAAACTGCCCTGGGAAAATGTCCACAACATGGCGTCGAGCTGATTGCTCTGGTCGGTATTCGAGGTGCGGATACTCACCTTCATGCCCTGACCGTAAGCTTCACGCACAAGACGACAGGCATAACGCAGCTTTCCATTGTAATCCTCATTTTCAAGGATGTGGAAATTCACCTGCCGCATAATGCCGGTATGAATGACTGCGCCGGTCTATTCCTGTCTGGCGCGAGCCATCAGAAACTCGACCAGCAAGGGTACCGGCCGGCCTGTGGCGCCTTTGGGATCGGCCGATTTCCAGGCCGTTCCCGCGACATCCAGGTGGGCCCAGTCATACTTCCCGGCAAAGTGTTTCAAAAAGCAGGCCGCGGTCACGGAACCCGCGCTGCGGCCGCCGATATTGGCCAAATCCGCAAAATTGCTTTTCAACTGCTTCGAATAGTCTTCCCAAAGCGGTAACTGCCAGGCCCTGTCACCGGCGTTTTCGCCCGCGGTCAGCAACTGTTCGGCCAACAGGTCACTGTTACTGAACAATCCGCTCGCATGATGGCCCAGGGCAATGATACAGGCTCCGGTCAAAGTTGCAATATCGACCACGGCCGTCGGTTTGTAGCGTTCCGCATAAGTCATCGCGTCACACAGGATCAGGCGGCCTTCGGCGTCGGTATTGAGTATTTCGATGGTGGCGCCGGACATGCTCGTGACAATATCGCCCGGTTTGTTGGCGGCGCCATCGGGCAGGTTTTCGCTACTCGGGATTATTCCGACCACATTGATTGGCAATTCCATCTCCGACACTGCAATCAGCGCTCCGAATACGCTGGCGCCGCCGCACATGTCGTACTTCATTTCATCCATGGCGGCAGCCGGCTTGATCGATATTCCTCCGGCGTCGAAGGTCAATCCCTTGCCGATCAGAACCACCGGGTTGTCCGCGGGATCTCCCCCCCTGTACTCCATCACAATCAATTTCGCCGGTTCGCGGCTGCCTCTGGATACCGATAGCAACGACCCCATTTTCAATCGTTTCATTTGTGCTTCATCCAGCACGGTGGTTTTGATTTTATGGGTTTTCTGTAACGCTTTCGCCTGACGGGCGAGATATCCCGGGGTGCATATATTGCCGGGCAGGTCCGAAATCGTCCGGCAATAACGGACGCCATGGGCAAGCGCAGCGCCCTCGACAACCCCTTGTTTGGCCGCGGCCAGCTTGCCCCGATCGGCGATGATATTTACTTTCTTCAAGGCGGGCGCTTTTTTCTTGCCGCTTTTCGTTTCATCATAGCGGTAGAGCGCCGCGTCAATCGCCTCAACCATGCTCCTGGCCTGACGGGTCACATCCGGATCATCGCCGGCCATATCCAGCAGGGCCAGGTCTGCGCTTTTGATATTGCCATTGTCCAGTTGCCTGATGGCCGCAACCACGGCCTTGCGCATGACCTGGTTCGTCAACTCGCCTTTCTTGCCAAGACCCAGCAGCAATATCCTTTTGGCGCTGATTTCCCGCGGCTCATATACCATCAGTGTGGAACCGGGTTTGCCTGACAGGTCACCCTGGGCAAGCAGTTTGCTGATCTGTTTCCCGGTCGCCTTGTCGAGAATACCGGCAGAAGGTGACAATGCGGACTTGCCCGCCCCGAAAACACCTGCAACAATGCATTGTGAAGGCTGCTTGATCAGATTCAATGTCTTCGCAGAGAAATCCATATTAACGTCTCGGTTGATATTACGTAGAATAGAGCGGTCTATCGATCAGCATGATTCTATCATTATAAAACCCGCATGATTATCCATCGGGCCTTCGTCCGCGAGGTTTTGCAAACCTGCGCCGGTGTTGCCACTATCCTGATTTCAATATTTTTCGTCGTTCGTCTCGTTGGCCTGCTGGATCAGGCCGCTGAGGGAAGCATTGCCATGGAAAGGGTTCTGGTTTTGTTGTTGCTTAAATTGATCACCTATCTCGACCTGATTGTACCATTGGTGATCTATATTTCCACCTTGCTGGTCATGAGCAGATGGATTCGCGATAACGAACTCACTGTTGTCAATGCCTGCGGAATCGGGATGAACACATTCCTGCGTCCTGTCGTCGTGTTGTTTGCAATAGTGGGTTCCGTGGTGGCCGTGTTGTCACTCTACCTGTCGCCGGTCTCGGCCGAAGCCGTGCATGTCATGGAATTCAACCACAAAAACCGTTCGGATTTGACTGGCGTTGTCCCTGGGGTATTTACTGAAACCAAACGAGGCAACGGCGTTTATTTCGTGGAAAACCGTAACACGGAAACCGGCGAATTCAAAAATATCTTCATTTATACGGCAGGTGAAAATCAGGATGAGGTCGTCGTGGCGGCATCCGGGTACAGAAGCACAGACGAGCAGGCCAATTCCGATTTTCTGGTGCTTGTCGATGGCACACGATACAGCGCCGCCGCCGGGGACGACCAATACACCTTGCTGGATTTCGACTCTTACTCCCTCCGGCTGAAGCCCCGGCCAAACGCCGACAACATTGGCTTGCCGGTCAAGGCCCGCCCTACGACGACCCTGATTGAACAATCGGGGCGTCAGCGGGCAGCCGCGGGAGAGCTCCATTGGAGAATCGCGAAAATCGTCATGTTACCGATTTTAATGATTTTCGCACTTTGCTTTTCGAACCAGACCTACAGGAAAAAGCGGTTCCCCGGAATGATTCCGGCATTACTGGTCTATTTTGCCTACTTCAACGCGATGGGGGCGGGAATTGCCCTGATACGACGCGGTACGCTTCACCCGCATCTTTCCCTGTGGGTTGTTCACCTCCTGTTCCTGACTGTCGCCGTTTACTTCTTTTCAAGACGCAGCCGCAACTTGAGACTACTGCCGGGATTGAGAGCCTGATGTCGATTCTCAACCGATATCTCGGGTTGATCATTCTGCAATATGCCCTGATTTCCCTGTTGGCGTTACTCGGACTGTTCACGCTTGTCAATTTGCTGGACGAGCTTTCCAACCTGGGAAAGGGGAATTACGACCTGACAGCCGCTCTCTCCTATGTCGCCTTGACAATCCCGCGCACGATTTACGAACTGTTCCCAATGGCGGCATTGCTCGGCACAATCATCGGACTGTCCATACTGGCCAATGGTTCGGAATTGGTCGTGATGCGCTCCAGCGGAATTTCAATTTTCCAGATCACCATTGCAACCCTGAAAACCGGCGCGTTTTTCATGATCGCGGCCATTCTCATCGGCGAACTGGTTTCTCCCTATACGGAAACCCGGGCACAACGGAACCGGGCCGAAACCATGCAACAGGATATCAAACAGCATACCGACTCCGGTCTCTGGATGCGCGACTCACAGACCTATGTGAATATTCGTGAAGTACTGCCAGACCTGGCGCTGCTGAAAATCAAATTGTTCCACTTCGATGAAAACAGAAAGCTGGAGTTACTGGTTGAAGCCGCAAAAGGCACCTTCGTCGGGGAGCAATGGATGCTGGAAAACGTTAAAATCACCCGGATTGCCTCGGACTCGGGGAAGGCTGAGACTTCAGCCGCCGGTTCTATAAAATGGAACTCCCGGGTTACGCCGGAAATTCTGTCCGTATTTTTGATCAAACCGGAAGAACTCTCGTTTATCCAGTTGAACCGCTATATTCAGCACCTCGATAACAACCAGCAAAAAACCGATCTCTACGAGCTTGCGTTCTGGAACAAGATCATGTTGCCGCTTTCCACGGCAATGATGGTCATTCTGGCCGTTCCATTCGTTTTCGTGAATGTACGCTCTGGCAGCCTGGAGAGAAATCTGTTTATCGGAATCATGCTCGGTATCGGCTTTCATGTCCTCAACAACGGTTTCGGCCACTTTGTCCTTGCCAGCAATTTGCCTCCCTTGCTGGGCGCCACCGCTCCCGTTGCGGTGTTCCTGCTCGGGACGATTGTGCTTGTGCGGAGGATTTGACGGGGCGGTTCCGGATTCCCGGACCCGACTCCGGTTTCGATTGTTTCCTGCCGCCAATTGGGTTATGGTCACCGCCCTCCTGTATTGAAATAAATTTGGCATGAACGATATGAAAGTCTCTTTTATCGGCCTCGGCGTCATGGGATACCCGATGGCCGGGCATCTGGCCGCCGCGGGTCATTCGGTCTGCGTTTACAACCGGACCACCGCAAAAGCCGAAAAATGGGTTGCTGAATATGGCGGCTCCCATGCGCCGACTCCTGCCCTGGCCGCGGCAGACGCTGATTTCGTGTTTTGCTGCGTTGGCAATGATGATGACTTGCGCAGTGTGACCACCGGCGTGGACGGCGCCTTCCATTCAATCCGGCCCGGCGCGATTTTTATCGATCACACAACCGCTTCCGCCAACATCGCGCGGGAGCTGTACGACCATGCCGGAAAACATGATTTCGGTTTTCTCGACGCCCCGGTTTCCGGCGGGCAGGCGGGCGCCGAAAACGGGGTATTGACGGTGATGGTCGGAGGCGACCAGGAAGTGTTCGGGCGCGCCAAACCGCTGATCGACTGTTTCGCCCGGTCCGCGCTGCGAATGGGCGGGTCCGGTTCAGGCCAGCTCACCAAAATGGTGAACCAGATATGCATTGCCGGACTGGTCCAGGGGTTGTCCGAGGGACTGGCCTTCGGTGTCAATGCGGGGCTGGACGGCATGAAGGTTTTCGATGTCCTCTCAAAGGGCGCGGCCAGCTCATGGCAAATGATCAATCGACACGAGACCATGCTGAATAACGAATTCGAGTTCGGATTCGCGGTTGACTGGATGAGAAAGGATCTGGGCCTGTGCATGGAAGAGGCCGAACGAAACCACTCGGAACTGCCCATCACCCGGATTGTTGATGGATATTACGCCGAAATCCAGGCCGCTGGCGGAAACCGCCATGACACATCCAGCCTGGTCACCCGATTACCCCGCAAGGATTCGGGTTGACCGGAATCGGCAGATCCGTCACTTGCATGGCCGGTTCCCCCGGCAACCAGGCCGGGTTGCGAGAGACGTGAGTGGGGTCAGTCAGCCGGCTCGAGGCGCACAAGCATCCCGTTGGCCTGATCCGTAAGCAGGTAAATCAGGCCGTCCGGTCCCTGGCGAACGTCCCGGATACGCTTTCCCCAATCCGTGAGCAGCCGCTCTTCCAGCGCCACTCCGCCCGGCCTGACCTCAAGACGGGCCAGCAGCCTGCTGGAAAGCGAGCCGGTGAAAAAGCTGCCCTGCCAGGCCGGGAAGCGGTCGCCGTCATAAATCATCAGGCCGGAAGGCGAGATCGACGGCGTCCAATAATGGACAGGCTGGGCCATGCCTGCCTTGTGTGTGCCCTCCCCGATCTTGAAGCCGGCGTAGCTTCGGCCATAAGTGATCACCGGCCAGCCGTAATTCACTCCCGGCTCAATCCGGTTAAGCTCATCCCCGCCCTTCGGGCCGTGCTCTACCGCATAAATCCGCCCGGTCGCTTTCTCCAGCGCCATGCCTTGCGGGTTGCGGTTGCCGTAAGCGTAGATTCCGGGTTCCGCGTCGGCTTCCCCTGTGAATGGATTGTCTTTGGGTACGCGCCCGTCTTCATGCAGGCGAATGATCGAGCCGGCCGGGTCGTCCAGCGCCTGGGCCCGATCCTTGTTGCCCCGGTCACCGGCAGTGATGAACAGATAACCGTTCGCAAACAGCAGCCGGGAACCGAAATGGCGGCCCCCGCTGGTCCGCGGCAACCCGACATAGAGTTCTTCAGTATCTTCCAGGCGGTTGCCGATCAGCCTGCCGCGTGCGACAGCGGTCGCGCCGCCGCCCGGCCCCGGACTCGCATAGGACAGGTAAACCAGCCTGTTCTCGACAAAACGGGGATGTAGCGCGACATCCAGCAGCCCGCCCTGGCCATTCGCATAAACGGAAGGAACACCGGCGACCGGATTCGGGTCCAGCCGTCCATCCACGATGCGCCGGAGCCGTCCCGGCCGCTCGGTCACAAGTATTGAGCCATCCGGCAGGAAGGCCAGACTCCAGGGATGCTCAAGACCGTCCGTTACCGGAACCAGCCGGAAACGATGTTCTATCGAGTCATGCGTTCCCGGCAGTTCAGCCGCATGAGCCGGGGATAAGAAACCGAGGAGCGCCAGAGCGACGCCAGGTAGCGTTAAACGGCAGGCCAGGGGTCAGTTCCGGAGTTTCTTCAGTTTGTCTATGGCGCGGATCTGGGCCGCGTAGGCCGCCAGTTCCGCTTTCATCTCCGCGTAACTGTGGTCATCCATCGGCGTTTCCTTCAGTTTGTCTTCCGCCCTTTTCATCGCTTCCTGGGCGGCAGACTCATCCAGGTCATCCGCCCGCATTGCGGTATCCGACAATACCGTGACCAGATACGGCTGGACTTCGAGAAGCCCGCCGGTAATAAAGAAAAACAGTTGCTCGCCGCTTTCCTGCTCAACCCGGACATCGCCGGCCTTGAGCCGGGTAATCAATGGAGCGTGCTTCGGCGCAATGCCCAGTTCACCCTGGGTCCCCGGAACAAACACCATTGTGCCCTGGCCGTCCCAGATCGGTTGTTCAGCGCTGACGATTTCAACTTGTATGGTAGACATTGATTTTACCCGGCTCTAGCTTAGTTCTTTTGCCTTTTCGATCGCTTCCTCAATCCCGCCTACCATGTAGAACGCCTGCTCCGGCAGATGATCGTAATCCCCGTTGGCAATACCCTGGAAAGCCTTGATGGTATCTTTCAACGTCACATACTTTCCCGGTGTCCCGGTAAACGTCTGCGCCACGGTAAATGGTTGGGACAGGAAACGCTGCATACGCCTCGCACGCCCTACCGCCTGTTTGTCTTCCTCCGACAATTCATCCATCCCCAGGATCGCAATGATATCCTGCAACTCCTTGTAGCGTTGCAGCGTACCCTGAACGGCGCGGGCCGCGGTATAATGCTCGGTACCGATGACCAGGGGATCGAGTAACCGGGAGGTCGAATCCAGCGGATCCACCGCCGGATAAATACCCAGTTCCGCGACCTGCCTGGAAAGTACCAGGGTTGCGTCAAGGTGCGCGAATGTGGTCGCGGGGGATGGGTCGGTCAGATCGTCCGCAGGCACATAGACCGCCTGGAACGAGGTGATCGAGCCATCTCTTGTGGAAGTAATGCGTTCCTGCAACGCGCCCATTTCATCCGCCAGGGTTGGCTGATAACCGACGGCGGAAGGCATTCGCCCAAGCAGCGCCGAAACTTCAGTCCCGGCCAGGGTATAGCGATAGATATTGTCGATAAACATCAGGACATCCCGGCCTTCGTCGCGGAAATATTCCGCCATGGTCAACCCGGATAACGCCACCCGCAGCCGGTTGCCCGGAGGCTCATTCATCTGACCGTATACCATGGCCACTTTCGACTGTTCCGGGTGTTCGACATTGACCACGCCCGCCTCCTGCATTTCGTGGTAGAAATCATTGCCTTCCCGGGTCCGTTCCCCGACCCCGGCGAATACCGACAACCCGCTGTGGGCCGTCGCGATATTGTTGATCAACTCCAGCAGGGTAACGGTCTTGCCCACACCCGCCCCGCCAAACAGCCCGATCTTGCCGCCCTTGGCAATCGGCATGATCAGGTCAACCACCTTGATCCCGGTTTCAAGCAACTCGACGCTGGCTGCCTGTTCCTCGTAGGTGGGAGCAGGACGGTGGATCGGCATGCGCTGGTCCGACTGGATCGCACCGCGCTCATCGACCGGATCACCCAGCACATCCATGATCCGTCCCAGGGTGCCCTCCCCAACCGGAACCGATATGGGAGCGCCGGTGTTGCTGACTTCAACACCACGTTTCAGGCCATCGGAAGAGCCCATGGCGATACATCGCACCACGCCGTCTCCCATTTGCTGCTGCACTTCCAGGGTCAAGCCTGCTTCATCTATTTTCAGCGCGTCATACACTTGCGGTACTGTGTCACGGGGAAACTGGACGTCTACCACCGCGCCGATGATTTCTACGATATTTCCTGAACTCATGGTTCGAAAAGCCCTCTGTTAATATTTCAATTTCTCGTGCTTGCGTGTCCTGAATCACCCGGTCCGTGGTCAGACCGCTGCCGCACCACCCACAATTTCCGACAGCTCCTGGGTGATCGCCGCCTGTCTGGCCTTGTTATAGACCAATTGCAAATCATCAATCAGGTTACCTGCATTATCCGTGGCCGCTTTCATCGCCACCATTCTCGCCGCCTGTTCGCAAGCGGAATTTTCTGCCACGGACTGATAAACGAGCGACTCGACATAACGTGACATCAGAAAATCAATCACTTCTTTTGAGTCCGGTTCGTAAATATAATCCCAGTAATGTTTCAGTTCCGGCTCTTCACTCGGCACGATCGGGATCAACTGCTCGACCTGGGGAGACTGGGTCATGGTATTTACAAATTCATTGCTGACCACAAATACCCGGTCCACCTTGTGGTCCAGATAATCATCCATCAGCACCTTGGTGGCGCCAATCAGCGTGTGCAGTTCGGGCGCGTCGCCCAGGTCCGTAACTTCGCTGATCACTTCGGCGTTATACCGCCGGAAAAAGGCGCTGGCTTTTTTCCCGATCACGCAGACCCTGACCTGTACGCCGTCATCCTGCCATTGCGCCATCGCACCCGCCGCTTTGCGGAAAACATTGACGTTCAGGCCGCCGCATAACCCCCGGTCACTGGAGATGACGATAAAGCCGACCGCCTTGACTTCTTCGCGACTGAATACATAAGGGTGCATGTACTCAGGATGCGCGTTTGCCAGGTGGGAGACGACCACGCGCATTTTATTCGCATACGGCCGCGCCGCGTTCATGCGGTTCTGGGCACGTCGCATCTTGCTCGCGGCAACCATTTCCATCGCCTTGGTAATCTTGCGAGTGCTGCCGATACTCTTGATCTGGTTCCGTATTTCTTTAGTGCTTGGCATTACAAGCCCCCGTCAATGCTGCTGCCTGGATTACGAAATCACCAACTGCCATTTTTCTTGAAATCCTCAACCGCGGCGCCCAGCCTGTCCCCGATTTCATCGGACCATGCCTTGTCCCGATTGATTTCCTCGATCAGGCCACCGTGATTCGATTGGACATAAGCCTGCATCGCATCCTCGAAAGCAACCACATCGCCAACGGCGACATCATCGAGATAGCCCTGGTTGACCGCATATAATGAAAGCGCCATTTCCGCGACCGACATTGGCATATACTGGGGCTGTTTCATCATTTCCATAACGCGCTCGCCCCGTTCCAGTTGCCTGCGCGTGGCTTCATCGAGATCTGACGCAAACTGGGAGAAGGCTTCAAGCTCACGATACTGCGCCAGCGCCAGTCGAATCCCCCCGCCCAGTTTCTTGATGATGCCGGTCTGGGCGGCGCCCCCCACCCGTGATACCGACAAGCCGGCGTTGATGGCCGGACGCATACCGGCGTTGAACAGGCCGGTTTCCAGAAAGATCTGTCCGTCGGTAATGGAGATTACATTGGTCGGCACAAAAGCGGAAACATCGCCGGCCTGGGTTTCGATAATGGGTATCGCCGTCAGCGAGCCGGTTCGCCCCTTGACCGCTCCGCCGGTCAGTTTTTCCACTTCCTGCGCGTTGATTCGCGCGCCCCGTTCCAGCAACCGCGAGTGCAGGTAGAACACATCACCCGGATAGGCTTCCCGTCCCGGCGGGCGTCTCAACAACAGCGAAATCTGCCGGTAGGCCCAGGCCTGTTTGGTCAGGTCATCATAAATGATCAGGGCGTCCTCCCCCTTGTCACGGAAGTATTCGCCCATCGCGCAACCGGCGTAAGGCGCGATGAACTGCTCCGCGGCCGAATTGGACGCCGACGCGGCAACCACGATGGTATGCTCCATTGCGCCATGCTCTTCGAGCTTGCGTACGACACCGGCGATACTGGACGCCTTCTGGCCGATCGCAACATAGATACACTTCACATCGGTACCTTTCTGGTTGATGATGGCATCAATGGTCACCGCTGTTTTGCCGGTCTGGCGGTCGCCGATGATCAGTTCGCGCTGCCCACGGCCAATCGGCACCATCGAATCAATCGACTTCAGGCCGATCTGTACCGGCTGGTCAACCGACTGCCGGGCGATCACCCCGGGAGCAATCTTTTCAATCGGCGACGAGACCGTGTTTTCAATCGGTCCCTTGCCGTCAATCGGGGACCCCAGTGAATCGACCACCCGCCCGAGCAAGGCCTCCCCGGTCGGAACCTCAAGTATCCGGCCGGTACATTTAACCGTATCGCCCTCACAAAGATGCTTGTAATCACCGAGCACCACCGCACCCACCGAATCCTGCTCCAGGTTCAGGGCGAGACCATAGGTATTTCCGGGAAATTCAAGCATCTCACCCTGCATCGCCTCGCTCAGACCATGGATCCGGGCAATACCGTCCGTCAACATGACAATCGTGCCTTCTGTACGCGCTTCGGTATCCGCTTCGAAGTTTTTGATTCGATCTTTAATCAGTTCGCTGATTTCAGACGGATTCAATTGGATGGACATTTTGGATTTTCCTCTGTGTAAGGTGTTGCGGACCCGACCCGTAACGAATCAGGCGCCCAGCGCACCCGCAAGTTGTTCAAGTTGTGCCTTGACCGAGCCGTCTATTACCCGGTCTCCGGCCCTGATCACGGCGCCGCCGATGAGTTCTTCATCGACTTCAAATTCAAGATTGACGCTGCGCCCCAGTTTTGACTGCAAGGCTTCCGCGAATTGTTTCTGCCGACTTTCGTCAAGCGGGGACGCGGTCGTCATTTGCGCCACGACCACCTTTTCAGCATCCGCCCTGCGCACCGCATACGCCTGTGCAATATCACGAATCGCATCGACCCGGTTATTCCTGACCAGCAACCGGACCAGGTTTTCCCCCTCCTGATCCAGTCGGTCGCCGCATACGTCGATGATCAGGGCAGACAGTCGCTCCGATGATATGCGGGGATCATGAGTCAAGCCAGCCATTACAGGATCATCCGCCACCGCTGCCAGCAGCCTTATCCGGTCATCCCAGACAGACAACGCATCGCGTTCCAGGGCCAGTTCGAACAGGGCCTGGGCATAGGGTCTGGCAATATTACTTTGAGCAGGCATGATCGGTTCCTGTTCGGGTATTACAGCTTCGCGGCCAGATCGTCGAGTATGTCCGCATGGGCTTTCGCATCCACTTCCCTGCCGAGAATTTTTTGCGCCCCGGCCACCGCAAGCTGGCTCACCTGGCCGCGCAGGACATCCCTGGCCTTGTTCAACTCGGTGTCAATCTCGGCCCTGGCGGCGTTCATGATGCGTTCGCTTTCCTGTCTGGCCGCGCCCCTGGCTTCATCGACCAGTTCAGAACCCCGTTTTTCCGCCTTGCCAATGATATCGTTAGCCTGGTTTTTGGCCTCCAGTATCACCTTTTCGGCTTCCTTGTGTCCTTCGGCTTCCGCCATCTGGCCTTTTTCAGCAGCGGCCAGACCATCGGCAATCCGGGTTTTCCGTTCATTGAGCGCCCCCATGATCGGGGTCCAGACAAACTTCTTGCTAAACCAGACAAAGCCAATAAAAAACAATACCTGGAAAGCCAGTGTGAGATTCAGATTCATCCCGCTAAAGCCTCTGTTATCGCGTTAATAATCGTATTGCGTCAGGAACAAACACGACGCTTCGGTCATGCCACCGCAAAAAGGACATACATCGCAATACCCACCGCAATCATGGGCACCGCGTCAACCAGGCCCATGACAATGAAAAACTGGGTGCGCAGCATTGGAATCAACTCCGGTTGACGGGCAGCGCCCTCAAGGAAGCGCCCCCCCAGAATACCGATGCCGACGGCGGCGCCGAGAGCGCCCAGACCCATCATGAGCCCGCCTGCGATGTAAAGAAGTGCTTGTTCCATCTCAATCTCCGAAAATAAAAGTTGGATTAAAGTTAGTAAAGAGTACCGGTCTTAGTGATGCTGATGGGCCATGTCCATATACACAATGGTCAATACCATGAAAATAAAGGCTTGCAGGGTGATAACCAATATGTGAAAAACCGCCCAGATGAACTGCAGGACGCCGCCGAACAAGGTCAGGGTGATACCGGCGCCGAACATCAACGAAATCAGGATGAAGATCATCTCGCCAGCGTACATGTTGCCGAACAGGCGCAGCGAGTGGGAAATCGGTTTGGAAATCATACTGACGAACTCCAGGAAAAAATTCACCGGTATGAACAACAGTTTCAAAACCGGGTTTTTTGCCTCGAACGGATGCATGGTCAGTTCCGCCGCAAATCCAGCCGGGCCCTTGATCCGGATGCTGTAATAAATCATCAGCGCAAAGATGCTCAGGGCAAGGCCAAAGGTAATGTTGGGGTCGGTGGTCGGCACCACTTTCTGGAATTTGACGCCAAACAACTCAAGAAATCTCGGGATCACCTCCACCGGAACCAGGTCCATCAGGTTCATCAGGAAGATCCAGCAAAACAGGGTCAGCGCCATTGGCGCGACCAGGTCGTTTTTCGCGTTGAACGAACCGCGTACATTTTCATCTATGAATTCAACAATCCACTCGCAAAAGTTCTGCAACATCCCCGGCTCGCCAGCCGTTACCCGGATTGCCACCCGCCGGAAAAGCCCCAGAAACAGCGCTCCCAGCGCAAACGACCAGAACAGACTGTCCACATGGACCGCCATGACTCCCATTTCGGCGGCTTCGGCGCCCGTGTAGGCCATCCCCCATGAGCCGTCGACATGACGTCCGAAGGTCAGGTTGGTCAAATGATGCCGAATAAATTCAGTCGAGGTAATTGTTTCTGACGATGCCATCTGAATCCAAATTTCCGCTCGTTAAAACGTTCGTGATTACCCGGAACCGGGTCTTCACCTCTCCTCGGGCCGGGTTCTTCGCCTGATCATGACCCCGGCGCCCGCTATTTGTACCATCCCATAACCAGTCACCACCCAGACCGGCTGAAATTCCAGGTGGATCAGCCCGAAAGCAATTCCACCACCGATTATCACCAGCTTGTACAGCAACCCGGCATAAATCGAACCGAGCGCTGCCCAGCCTGTCTGGCCGGCGCCCGAACCGAAACCACGCATTACACTTCTGAAGCTCAGGATGGTACCGGCCATGGCCAGCAACGCCCCGTAAAATGTGCTCCCGAACCCGCCCCGAACCAGGGAAAACAGGGTTGCATCCTCAAATCCGGCCGTCACTGCCTGCCAGATTGCAACCACAAGCAACAGCAGAACCGTGGCAATACCCTGTAACACCAACACCTGTTTGAGCCCTTGCCGCAGAGTCTGTGCTTCACCCTTCACCATCGTGCGTTTGCGCGTCAATTCCGCACTGCGCGCTCTCATACAGGAACCGGGACAGGCTGAGAAGCGGCAAGGTACGGATTATAAAAGCATTCTCCCTAAAGGGTCAACTTACAGCCAGAAATTGGAGACTGTATGTGGAAGTCTGAACGGATAAACCACGAAATCATGTGTTTCCAAGTTCCGAAATCATTTCTTCGCGCATCCGGAATTTCTGCGGCTTGCCCGTAACAGTCATGGGCAGGGAATCCCTGAACCGAATATAACGCGGAATCTTGTAGTGGGCGATCTGCCCGCTGCAAAAGTCCCTGACGTCCTCCCCGGTCAGTGAAACATCCTCTCTTGGAATGATCCAGGCACAAATTTCTTCACCAAGATTTCTATCCGGCACACCAAACACCTGTACATCCAGAATATCCGGATGTCGATGCAGGAACTCCTCGATTTCCCTGGGGTAAACATTTTCGCCGCCGCGAATGACCATATCCTTGACCCGTCCGACAATGCTGCAATAGCCTTCCGCGTCAATCACCGCAAGATCCCCCGTATGCATCCAGCCATCCCGGTCAATCGCTTCCCGGGTCCGGGTCCCGTCCCCCCAGTAGCCGCGCATGACCGAGTATCCGCGGGTGCACAGCTCTCCTTTTTGATCCACGGTCAGCGTCTGTCCATTTTCGTCAACCACCTTCGCCTCGACATGGGGATGAATCCGGCCCGTTGTGGAGACACGCCGGATGAAGGGGTCGCCGGGGTGGCTCTGGAACGACACCGGACTTGTTTCCGTCATTCCATAAGCAATAGTCACTCCCCGCATGTGCATTTCCGTATTGACCCGCTTCATCAATTCCGCAGGACAGGGCGCTCCCGCCATAATGCCGGTTCGCAACGATTCAAGATCGAAGCGGTCGAATTCCTCATGCTCAAGCATCGCCAGGAACATGGTGGGCACCCCATACATTGCGGTGCACCTTTCCTTCTGGACTGCCGCAAGCGTTGCGACCGGCTCAAAAGACGCCCCGGGGAAGACCATGGCCGCCCCCTTTGACATGCACCCCAGAGACCCCATAACCATACCGAAGCAGTGATACAGGGGTACCGGGATACAGAGTCGGTCCGTTTCACGAAAATTCATCCGCTCAACCGTGAACCGGCCATTATTCACAATGTTCGTGTGGGTCAGCGTGGCGCCCTTGGGCGCTCCCGTCGTACCGCTGGTAAATTGAATATTGATCGCGTCATCCGGGTCAAGAGAATCCGTGACTGGATCAAGCCGCCGATGCCATGCAGGCCCCGCCAGAGTCATTACCTCATCGTAGTTGTACATTCCCGGCGTTGATTCGTTGTCCATGCGTATGATGATTCGCAAATGCGGCAAGGTTTCCGATTCCAGTTTGCCGGGTTCCGAGCCATCCAGTTCAGGCGCGAGTGAGCGCATCATTTCCACGTAATTGCTCGACTTGAAACTCGGGGCTATCACGATGGCTTTGCACTCCACCTTGTTGAGCGCGTACTTCACCTCCGCCAGACGGTATGCCGGGTTGATGTTTACCAGAATAATGCCGACACGAGCCGTGGCATATTGCAATACAATCCATTCCACGCGATTGGGCGACCAGATTCCGGCACGGTCCCCCGTTCCAAGACCGAGCGCCAGCAAACCCGCGGCGAACGAGTCCGCCTTCTCCGCCAATTCCCGGTAAGTCCAGCGAATATTCTGCCCGGCGACGACAAGCGCTTCCCGCGACCCGAACCGGGCTACCGTTTCAGCAAGCAATGCCGGAATTGTTTTTTTCCACAGCCCGGGAACACTCTCGCCAATCACATGTGAAAGCCCGTTTTTCGGCCTCAACGAAAACGAATCGCTCTCAAGCGGCGGTATCGGTTCGCTGAAATCAACAGTCATTCAAAAGACTCACCGGGTTATTCCAGTCTTTCCCGCTATTTTATTTTTCCCAGAATGCCGTCCAGTTCATCCAGGGAATGGTAGTGGATCACCAGTTTGCCTTTCTTCGCGCTGTGCCGTATATCGACTTTCGCGCCCAGTCTTTTCGACAGGTCTTCTTCAAGCAGCCTGAGGTCAGAGGCGGCCTGCTCTACTTCGGCATCCTCGTGAACCACTGGCCGGTTGATTGATTTTACCAACTGCTCGGTTTGACGGACTGAAAGTTTTTTGTCCGCCACGACTCTGGCGGCGCGGGGCTGGTCCGCTTCCGCCAGCCCGAGCAGGGCGCGGGCGTGACCCATGTCGAGTCGTCCCTCTTCCAGCATCTTTTGCACATCCGGGTGCAGTGACAGCAGCCGCAGCAAATTGGTGATCGTGGCGCGCGAACATCCGACCGCGTCGGAGGCCTCCTGATGAGTCAGTCCGAACTCGTCAAGCAGGCGGTGGTAACCCCTGGCCTGCTCAACCGCGTTCAGGTTTTCCCGCTGTATGTTTTCGATCAGCCCTACCGCCATTGCGGTTCGGTCTTCAACCTCACGAATCACGGCGGGCACCGTCTGCAACCCGGCCAACTGGGCGCCGCGCCAGCGGCGTTCCCCCGCAATAATTTCATAGCGGTCTTTCCCTTTCGGCCTGACCAGCAGCGGCTGCAGCACACCCTGCGACCGGATGGAGTTGCCCAATTCCACCAGGGCCTCCTTGTCCATTCGAACTCTGGGCTGGTATTCGCCACGATGTAATTGTTCTATCGGAATTTCGCGAAACCCGGTTCGGGCCCCGTAGGTTCCGGCCGTCGTGTCATCCCTGCCACTGGGGCCGGTTGCGGCGGCGGGCTGCCGGTCGGCCACCGACTGCATATCCCCGAGCAATGCCCCGAGACCCCGCCCCAGCCTGGTTTTTTTCTTCACCATGGGTCGTCCACTGTGGCCGCTGCCAACATCCGCGTCACCCCGCCGGCGCCGGAACCGCCCCGCGCCTCAACAATTCACACGCCAGCGCCGTATAGGCCCGCGCCCCGGCGCAGTTGCGGTCATATTCCAGCACCGGTTTACCGTGGCTCGGGGCCTCCGCCAGGCGCACATTCCGGGGAATGATCGTGCGGAACAGCTTTTCGGGGAAATGTTCGGCCAGTTGCTCCGAGACTTCGACACCCAGGTTGTTGCGACCATCATACATGGTGCGGAACAACCCCAGGATTTCCAGCCCGGGATTCAGTCTGCGCTTGACCAGCGCAATGGTCTCGACCAGACTGGTCAACCCTTCCAGCGCATAGTATTCACATTGCACCGGTATCAGCGCCTCGCCAGCCGCGGTCAATGAGTTGACCGTCAGGACATTCAACGCAGGCGCACAATCGATCAGCACCACGTCAAAATTCCGGGCGGTGGCGGCCAGCGCGTTTTTCAACCGATGGTCGCGTTGTTCATGCCGCATCAGTTCGACCTGGACACCCGACAGATCCGGATGGGACGGCAGGACGCTGAACCCGTAATCGGTAACGACCAGCGCGTCATTAATATCACATTCATCCACCAGGACTTCGTAGACACTGTTTTCCATTTCCCGCATGGCCACCCCGCACCCCACCGTTGCATTCCCCTGCGGGTCCATGTCAACCAGCAGTACACGGCTCTGTGCATAGCTGAGTGAAGACGCCAGATTGATTGCAGTCGTGGTTTTACCCACCCCTCCTTTCTGGTTTGTGATGGCGATGATTCGGGTCAATTTAAAATTCGACTATGACAATATGCCTCTGGGCGTTCAACCAGGGTATATCGATTTTTTCAACCGTAACGCGCGTTCTGACTTCTGCGGGCAATTCCGCAATCTCCCCTTCCGGGTATTTCCCCTTGAATGCAAGCAGACGAGCCCCCCGGGACCGGCACCGCCCGGTCAGTTCCACAAGCCTCGCCAGCGACGAGAATGCGCGTGCCGCAAGCGTATCAAATTTTTGTTGCGGCCGATAATCCTCCACCCGACTTTTTTGCAGTGATATATTGTCCAGTTCCAGGCTCTGGCAGGCATACCGGAGGAATTCGATCCGCTTTCCCCGACTGTCCAGCAAGGTAAGCTCGGTGTCCGGGTCAACAATAGCCAGGGGAATACCGGGAAATCCGGCGCCGGAGCCAATATCGAGTATCCTGCTCCCCCTTATCCAGGGCATGACTCCCAGGGAATCCAGGACGTGATGGACAACCATGTCGCCGCGATTCGTGATCGCAGTCAGATTCAGGCGCCGGTTCCATTTTTCGACCAGGTCAATATGGTCCAGCAACTGTTGCCGCTGCGCCTTGCTGACCTGGATGTTCATTTGCCGGCATCCTTCATCCAGTTTTTCCTGCAATTCTTCCGGCGCGGCTTTCACGGCATGTTCCTGGCAGGGGAAACTACCGACCCGATTTTATTGGATCCGCTTTCGGTTGTTCGATACTGAGAGCCGACAGCTGCTCAATCGCCATTTGGTGAAAAAGGCGATCATGCGCATCCCTGGACGGCATTCCGACCGCCTGCTCAAGCAGCTCACGCGCCTGGTCGCGGTTCGCGTTTTCGTTCAGCAGCAACAGACCCAAAGCATATTGGACATACATTACCTTTTCCCCGGGCGCCAGCCGGATTGCTTTCTTGTAGTGCGTCAGCGCGTCCTTCCTTGAAGCGCCGTACAGCGCCCTGGCCATAAATCCCCCCGTGTTGATCGCTTCCGCATGCCAGGTGGCCAGGCTTACGTGGGCTTCTGCAATTTCCGGGTCCAACCGAAGCGCATTCTCAAGGGCGCTACGCACCCTTTTCGGATACCCTGTACCAGCCGCTTCAAGCATTCCGATCGTCTGCGCGTATCGGCCCAGCGCATGCGCCAGTTGAATCCAGGCATCCGGATTGTCCGCATCCCGCCGGGTCGCCTCTTCCGCCAGCAGCGCAGCACGATCAAACAAGGCCGGCTTGCGGTCGCCATCGGCGATGTGGTAGCCGAAGATCGCCAGGGATTTGGCCGCCAGCGCAAATCCTGCGGAGGTTTTGAGGGCTTCCGCGAGTTCGGCCGCCTCGGTGAAGCGCCCTTCCGCGTATGCCGTGCGGGCCGTCTCGATTGACTGGTCACTTATGGCGCTGGCCGTGACTGCCAGGCAGACCAGGAATGTGAGTCCTCTAATGTTCATCCGCACCGTTGGAACCTTTGACATCCGGAGGAAAATACGCGGTTCCAAAGGCCGGGAATCCTGGTCCTATCCCAGCTTCGGGCCGGCCGTTGCCAAGGCTTTCCCTTCATCGGTGTCTTCGTATTTTTTGAAGTTTTCGATAAACAGGGTGGCCAGCGACCTTGCCCTTCTGTCCCACTCGGCCGGGTCGGCATAGGTGTTCCTGGGGTCCAGAATATTGTTGTCAACCCCTTCCAGAACAACCGGCACCGACAAATTGAAAAACGGTATCGTGGTGAAGGCGGCTTTCTCCATTCCGCCATTCAAAATCGCGTGGATGATCGCCCGGGTGGCCTGTATGGAAATTCGTCTGCCGCTCCCGTTCCAGCCCGTATTGACCAGATACGCACGGGCATTCACCGCCTCCATTTTCCTGGCCAGCTCCCGGGCATACCGGGTTGGATGCAGACTCAAAAACGCGGCGCCAAAACAGGCGGAGAAAGTCGGTGTCGGTTTATCCACGCCTCTTTCCGTACCGGCCAGCTTGGCGGTAAAGCCAGACAGGAAATGATACTTGGTCTGCTCCGCGGTTAATCTCGATACTGGCGGCAACACGCCAAAAGCATCCGCCGACAGAAAAATGATCCGGCTCGCGTGTCCTCCCTTCGAAACCGGTTTGACAATATTGTCTATATGGTGGATCGGATAGGAAACCCGGGTATTCTGGGTCTTTGAATCATCCTCAAAATCAATCTCGCCATTCGGAAGAACCGTCACATTTTCAAGCAGCGCGTCCCGGCGCACGGCATGGTAGATATCGGGTTCGGACTCTGCGTTCAGCCCGATGGTCTTGGCATAGCAACCCCCTTCGAAATTGAAAACACCGTCATCATCCCAGCCATGTTCATCATCACCGATCAGTTTCCGCCGGGGGTCGGTGGACAAGGTGGTTTTACCCGTCCCCGACAATCCGAAAAAGATGGCTGTTTCGCCTTCATCGGAGACATTGGCGGAACAATGCATCGACGCCATACCACGCAGGGGAAGCAGGTAGTTCATGATCGAAAACAGCCCTTTTTTCATTTCGCCTCCATACCAGGTGCCGCCAATGACCTGCATCTTTTCAGTCAGGTTGAACGCGATAAAATTTTCCGAGTTCAGCCCCATTTCCCGCCAGTGCGGATTGGTCGCCCTGGCGCCATTCAGCACAACGAAATCGGGTGCAAAGTTCTCAAGCTCGGCCGGTTCCGGCCGGATAAACATGTTTTTTACAAAATGCGCCTGCCAGGCCACCTCCATGACAAACCGGACCGCGAGGCGGCTGCCTGGATTCGCCCCGCAAAAGGCATCCACAACGAACAATCGTTTGCCTGACAACTGGCCGGCGACCCTGCTTTTGAGAATTTCCCAATTCTCCTGCGACAGGGGTTTGTTGTCATTCTCTCCCTGGTCGGCCCACCAGAAAGTATCCCGTGTCACATCATCGCGCACAATATACTTGTCCCGGGGCGACCGTCCCGTAAAAATTCCGGTATCGACGGATACGGCGCCGCTTGCGGTGAGCCGGCCTCTTTCATAGCCGTTCAGGTCTGGCCGGGTTTCTTCTTCGAAGAGCGTCCGGTAATCCGGATTGCAGATGATTTCCGTAGCGTTTTCTATGCCGTATTTCAGTAAATCTGCCTGTATTGTCATTATGATCGGAGGGCGTGTACAAACTGGTGATTCTAATGGTTTTTATAAACTAATTCTAATAACCCGTCCGGACGGCCTCCCCCAAAGGCCGGTGACGCGGGCAGTTGTCAATTTCCGATTCTCCGGTAAAATGCCCCACTTCGCCAGTAATAGCGCTATTGGCTGGTTCCAGGCTGTTACTTTTTCATTACTGTTTCCGGAAATCATAAATGAGCGAATGCCCTGTATGCGGTGGAGAAATTACCCTGGCGGACGATGTCGTCACGGGTGAATTGCTTGAATGCGGTGATTGCGGGTCGGAGCTCGAAGTCACCTCGCTGGACCCGGTAGAGCTTGAAGAGGCTCCCGAGGCAGAAGAAGATTGGGGTCAATAACCGTCGGCTTTCTGCATTCACTGGTCAGAAGGGAGGAAAAACTTCTGATCGGGGAATTCAACCAGCGCCGGAATGTCAATCTGGTCCTGATCGATGACCGCCGGCTTTGTTTCGATTTGAAGCATCGCCCCGAAGTCGACGTGATCGTCGAACGCAGCATCAATCACTCACGGGCGCTTCATGCGCTCAGGCTTTACCAGGGCCTCGGAATCCCCTGCGTAAACAGTTATGACGTTTCCCTGACTTGCGGTGACAAGATACTCACTGCGGCGGCATTGCAGGATCACGGCGTTGCGCAGCCGGATTTGAGAATCGCCTTCACGATCGAGTCCGCTCTCAAAGCCATTGAGGAGCTCGGCTATCCGGTGGTGCTGAAACCCGCCGTCGGCTCCTGGGGCAGGCTGTTGTCCAGGGTAAATGACCGGGACGCCGCGGAAACCATCCTCGAACACAAGGCTGTTCTCGGCAGCTACCACCATTCCATCTTTTTCATACAAAAATATATCGACAAAAGAGGCCGGGACATTCGCGCGTTTGTAGTGGGAAACGATTGTATCGCCGCGATTTACCGCAGCTCCACGCACTGGATCACGAATACCGCCCGTGGAGCGACGGCCAGTTGCTGCCCGGTCACTCCGGAATTGGGTGAACTCTGCCTGAGCGCCGCGAAAGCGGTCGGTGGCGGCGTATTGGCTATCGACCTGTTCGAATCAACTGACGGCTTTCTGGTCAATGAAGTAAACTACACCATGGAATTTCGAAACAGTATCGACACCACAGGTATTCATATTCCGGGCAAGGTGGTGGATCATGTCCTGTCCTGCACAAATGGCTGACCCCGAAAACCATGCCGGATAACCCTCCTCCCGTACGGGTTTCGATTGCCGGCGGCAGCGGTTACGCCGGTGGCGAACTGGTCCGGTTATTGCTGGATCATCCCGGCGCCAGCCTGCATCAGGTCACTTCGGAGCGGTTTGCGGGAAAGCGGGTGAGCCGGGTTCACCCGAATCTGCGCAAAATAACCACGCTCCCGTTCTGTTCAATCGCCGACCTTGAACCATGCGATCTGCTGTTCCTGAGTCTGCCCCATGGTCACGCGATGCAAAAACTCGGGCATTTCAAATCCCTGGCGCCGAAAATAATTGATCTGAGCGGGGATTTCCGGTTACAGGACGCGACGGCATACCGCACCTGGTACGGACGCGACCACTGTTGCCCCGAATATTTAAGCCAATTCGTTTATGGCATCCCGGAAATCAACCGGAATGCCATCCGCAACGCTTCACGGGTTACCGGCGCCGGATGCAACGCCACTGCGGCCCTGCTCGGGCTGCGCCCCGTCTTCAGGCGCGGCCTTGCAACCAGGGCTGTGATCGAGGTCAAGGTGGGTTCCAGCGAGGGAGGTAACCGCATATCCGAAGCCAGTCACCATCCGGAACGATCCGGCGCCGTGAGGTCGTACAAGCCAACCGGGCACCGCCACATCGCGGAAATACTCCAGGAATTGGGGCCGGGTACGGATATTTCCCTGTCCGCCACCGCCATTGAAATGGTGCGCGGCATACTGGCTACGTGTCATGTTTTTCTGAAGCAACCGATGACGGAGAAGGAAATATGGAAAATCTACCGGCAGGAGTATGCAGACGAGCCATTTGTCCGGATCATCAAGGAGGCGACCGGAATTTACCGCTATCCCGAACCCAAATTGTTGAGCGGAACCAACTATTGCGACATCGGTTTTGAAATTGACCCGCACAGTAATCGTCTGGTCGTCCTGAGCGCCATAGACAATCTGATGAAAGGCGCGGCGGGCCAGGCCGTCCAGGCATTCAATCTGATGTGCGGTTTCCCCGAACGGACAGCGCTGGGATTCACCGGGCTGCATCCGGCCTGAACCCTGGAGGTCAAGCCGTGTGCCGGTTATTACTGTTGGAGCGCCGGGGCGGGATGGAGCCCGGCCCTCATCTTGACGCTTTCAGGGCGCTTTCGAAAAACAGCCCGGAGTACCAGGGGCATGGCTGGGGATGCGCCTGGCTGAACCCGGATCGTTCCTGGTCCCTGCACCACAGTATCCAGCCAGTCTGGGAGGATACCCGCTCATTTCCGGAAACCACGTTGTTTCTGGCTCATGCAAGAAGCGCTTTTCGCAACGAGGGGATTACGGTTCGAAACAACATGCCATTTTGTGACGGCAGTCGGGTCTTCCTGTTCAATGGCGAACTGCGCGGTGTCAGAATAAAGGCCGAAGGCAGAATTGGCGCCGAAAAGATATTCAACACGCTCAGGAAATTCAACTCGGGCGATATTTCTGAAGCCGTCCGGCGCGGCGTGGAGGTCATTAACAAACGAACCCGTTATGTCCGGGCGATGAACTTTTTCCTTGCGGATTCCAGGACAGTCCGGATTTACAGCCAGTTTTCCGAAAACCCCGATTACTTCCAGTTGCGCGGGACTACCTGCGATGATGTCCGGGTTGTCTGCTCGCAAACCTACGACTCAGGCGGCAGTCACTGGCACAGGATACCCAACAACCATTTCTACGCCATCGACCTGGCCCGGGACTGAATGATTATCATAAAAATCGGCGGCGGAGAGGCGATCAACCTGCCCGAAATCATCCAGGACCTGGTGGCGCTCGAACAGCCGTATCTCGTGGTTCACGGCGCGAACGCCTTGCGCGATCATATTGTGGAGAAAATGGGTTTCACCAAAAACATCGTGACTTCCCTCTCCGGCTATAGCAGTGTTTTTTCCGATGACAATGCCCTTGACGCCATTATGATGGCGTACAGCGGATTGCGAAACAAGCGCATCGTTGAATTATTCCAGCGCCATGGCGTCAACGCAGTGGGGCTGACCGGGCTGGATGGGCGGCTTGTGCAGGGAGTTCGCAATAAAGGCATCCGGGTAATGGAAAACGGCAAAAAAATGTTGAAAAGAGACCGCTCCGGCAAGCCGGAAAGGATCAATACCGGCCTGGTCAACCTGTTGATGGGTGAAGGTTATGTTCCGGTACTGACCATCCCCATCTGCGACGAAAACGGCTACGCAATCAATTCGGAGAATGACGACGTGGTTGCCCGGTTCCAGGCTGCTCTCGGGGCGGATACGATCATCCAGTTGATCGAGGCTGCCGGCCTGCTGGAAGACATCGGCAACCCGGACTCACTGATCCGGAAAGTGTGTCGATCGGAACTCGCCACACGCGAACGGATGGCGCAAGGCAGAATGAGGCGGAAGCTGCATGCCCTGAACCGGATAGCCCGCGCCGGGAATGCCAGAATCATCCTCTGCGATGGGCGAATCGAACAACCGATTACGGCGGCCCTGGCCGGCGGCGGCACCTGGATCGAGTAAAAACGGCCATGCTGCTCGAACAAAAATACGGTTTTGAGGTCTACCCGAAACGTGAGATAACCCTGGTTCGCGGACAGGGGGCGCTGGTCTGGGATGACCGGGGCAATTCGTATATCGACTGCGCCGCCGGAATTGGCGTCGCCAGTATCGGTCATGCCAATCCGGTCGTGGCGCGGGCGCTAAAACGCCAGGCGGACCGGCTGGTTTCGTGTCCGGGCATCTTCTACAACGATATCCGGGGCGAGTGGATGGAGAAACTGGTGTCCATCAGCCCGACCGGCCTGAATCGGGTTTTCCTCTGCAATTCCGGTACGGAGGCCGTCGAGGCCGCCTTGAAATTCGCCCGCATCACCACCGGGAAAAACGGCTTCATCAGCGCCATGCGCGGGTTTCACGGACGAACGATGGGCGCGCTGAGCGCGACCTTCAAGTACCGGGACGAATTTGAGCCGCTGCTTCCCGGCCACCGCTTCGTGCCCTTCAACAACCTGGAAAAACTGGTCCGGGCGATTGACGATGAGACCGCCGCCATTCTTCTGGAAGTCGTCCAGGGTGACGGCGGCGTTCGACCGGCAGACAACCGCTATCTCCAGGCCGTGCGGGAAATTTGCGATACCAGCGGGATCCTGCTGATCATCGACGAGGTGCAGACCGGGTTCGCCCGCACCGGAAAAATGTTTGCCTGCGAGCATTCCGGCGTACAGCCGGATATCATGACACTGGCAAAAGCAATCGCCGGCGGATTCCCGATGGGCGCCGTGCTGTGCAATGACCGTATCTCTCCGGCGCTGGCGAAACATGGCTCCACTTTTGGCGGCAACCCGCTTGCTTGCGCCGCGGCGCTGGCAACCATCGGGTTTATTGAAGACCAGGCGCTCCCGGAGCAGGCGCGGCTGAAAGGCCGCCAGTTGGTGGGCCAGCTTGAAACCGGGCCCCTGCCGGGGGTACGGGAAATCCGCAATCTTGGATTGATGGTGGGAATCGAGCTGAAATCGAAAGCCCGCCCGGTGATCGAAAACCTGTTGAGGAACCGTGTTTTAGCGTTGCCCGCCGGTCCCACCGTAGTCCGCTTGCTGCCTCCTCTCGTCATAACCGGGGAGCAACTGTCTGAAGTCGCCGACCGCATCCACCAGGCGCTGGCCGAGGCCGCCCGGCGGTAAAAAGCGGCCGCTCCGTCCGTATCAGGGTTGCTTTTCCCTGAAATCGAATATGTCCACGCGGTCGCCCTTGCGGCCTTCGAAAGTCATGGCTGGAGATTCGCCGATCCGGGATAGAATACGCTGGTAATACCCGTCCAGGCCACTCCTGTCGGCGCGGATTGCGATTAGATCCATCCTGTCTTTCAAGGTCTCCGGGTTGGCTATCGCACCGAGATAATGCCTGTGGGGCAGAAATACATCCTGCCCCGCGTAATAGTCGAGGATTCGATTGTTGCTGTAGATCCGGAAGCGGTGATAATCGTCGCCGGTTTGTTGCCTGATCCAGGTTCCGGCTTCCCGCAGATGATGTTTTGAGGTAAACCGGTCCAGCCCTTCCAGGGAATTGATCAACAGCACAAAACCGGTGGCGGCGCAGACCGCCTTTGTTTTCCGGCTCATTCTGCCCGCGATTCTGCCCGAACGGCAAAGCGCGGTAACCGCGAACGGAACCAGCAGCATGGTCATCACCGACAAGGTAAGCGGGTAGCGGTCATTGTACAGGAATCTGAGCGCCGCGAAAGCGGCCAGTATCAGGATGTTGATCACAACGATGATTTTCCAGCACTGCCACGCCTGTTTGAAACCGGGCGTCTGTCTGTCCAGCCACGGCCGGACAAACATCCCGGCCATCAGGATCAGCACATAACCCAATGTCAGTATTTCAAGAAAATTGAAAATCGCTTTCGCAAAAGGCAGCATCACCGCTGCCGGGTAGAGCCCTTTCTCCAGAGCGGACCGCCACATTCCGGGGGCCAGGTTGTCGATATACCCCAGCAACTCGGTTTTCGGCGGCAGCCAGATTTTCGGGACCAGTTCCCGGGCGACCGATATCCTGCCGTCATACAGCCAGTACAAAGTGGCATAACCGAGTAACGCCAGTAAAACCAGCGCGGCGGAGATTGCCAGCTTCCGGGTCAGCCATGCCGGGGTATACCGGCCCGAAACCAGCATCCAGAACAGGATAATGCCGAGGTATACCATTCCTTCGATACGAAAAATCGTAGCCAGCAAGCCGGTAAGGAGAAACGCGGCCAGGCCACGGTTGTTCGGGCGCTGCCAGGTTTGCACGAAAAACACCATCATCCACAGGAAACAGGCGATATAGGGTATATCGCGCATGATCATGGACTGTATTTCATTCAATCCCGGGTAAAACAGATAGACGAACCCGGCCAGCCAGACCTGGGTTTTGTCGGCTCCCAGCATTTCGCTGAGTCGGATGAACGCGATTCCACCCACCGCACGCATGGCCGCGCCGAATATCAGTGCTGCATACTCGGCGGGCAGCGGTGTGATTTTGCTGATGACAGCGAGCATCAGCGGATAAAAAGGCCACTTGTACCAGGCAAGCCCGTCCTGGAAATTACCTTCGGCAAATGCGTTTGCCGTCATCACATACCGGACCCCGTCCTCATTGATGACCGGGTCAATGTAATAACTCCACAAGGCGACAAGCAGGGAGCCGGCAACCACGCACCCGTAAACCGGAACCCGGCTTCCTGATTCAATCCTGTATCGCAACGGGCAACCGGATTGCAAACGGGCAGCCATGCGGCCAGGAAGCGGAAAGCCCGGCCCGCACTGTCAGGACCTCAATTTCAGGTTTTGCGGGTCGTAAGGCGATTCTTCAATCACCGTGGCCCGATGCGGTTTACCGAGAATTTCTATTTCCAGTTCAGCGCCGGCCACCGCGAATTGCGGGTCAATCAGCCCCAGCGCCAGAGACTTTTCGACCCGGAAACCATAACCGCCCGAGGTCGCCCTTCCGACCAGGGCGCCATTGCGGTAAATCGCTTCCGAACCACGGGCATCGGCATCGATCACGTCATGCACTTCCAGCGTTACAAAAGCATTGCTGAAACCGCGTTTCCGCCATTCGACCAGCGCCTGTTTCCCGATGAAGTCGCTGTCCTTGTCCAGTTGGATGAAGCGGTTCAGTCCCGATTCGAACGCGCAATACTCAATCGACATTTCCCGCGGAATCAGACGATAGGATTTCTCCAGCCGCATGCTGTCCATAGCGCGAATGCCGAATGGTTTGATATCGAATTCCTCTCCGGCCTTCATGACCGCGTCAAAAATATAGTTCTGCATTTCGATCGGGTGGTGCAATTCATATCCCAGTTCACCGACAAAATTGACCCGCAAAGCCTGCGCCTGTGCGGCGCCCACATTGATCGGTTTGCCGCAAAGCCATTTGAATTTCTCATCGGACAAATCAGTATCCGTCAATTTCTGCAGCAGCGCCCGTGATTTGGGTCCGGCGATCACCAATACGCCATACCGGGTGGTGATATTCTGTAATTCAACACTCCCGTCCGATGGCTTGTTTTTTAGCAGGTAGTCCCAGTCATGGCGTTCCATGGCGCCGGCCGATACGATGTAGTAGCTGTTTTTGCCGGTTTTATAAATGGTGAATTCAGCGCGCACACCGCCGTTCAGTGACAGCATGTGGCACAGGCCGATTCGACCGATCCCCTTTGGTATTCGATTGCAAACCAGCGTCTCCAGCCAGTCCGCCGCCCCCGCGCCGCTCACTGTGAACTTTGAAAAGGCCGACATGTCCAGCAAACCCGCCTTTTCCTGGACATGCCTGCATTCCTGGCCAACGAACGGGAAGTAATTCGACCGGCGGAATGAATACCGCTCCACCACGCGCCCGTCCTCCAGCGCGGGGGAAGTGTTGTGCCCCAGCAAGACGTCTCCGCTTCCGATCTGGCTGGCTGGCAACCGATAGCCTTCCGGCACAAACCAGTTCGGTCTTTCCCAACCATAGACATGACCGAAAACCGCACCCAGCGACTTCATGCGGTCATAGCATGGCGAGGTTTTCAGTGGTGTCGCCGCCGGCCGTTCCTCGTCAGGGAAATGGTTTGTAAACACGTTGCGATAGGCTTCCTCGTTTTTCTCAAGCAAATAACCGCGGGCGGCATAAGGTCCGTACCTTCTGGGATCCACACCCATCATGTCCACAGTCGGCTCGCCATCGACAATCCACTCCGCCAGTTGCCAACCCGCGCCGCCGGCCGCGGTAATACCAAAGCTGTGTCCTTCATTGAGCCAGAAGTTTTCAAGCTCCCAGGCGGGCCCGACAATCGGGTTTCCGTCCGGGGTATACGCGATAGCGCCGTTATACACCTGCTTGATTCCCACTTCCCCAAACGCGGGAACGCGATGGATACACGCTTCGATATGCGGGATCAAACGGTCGATGTCTTCCTGGAACAACTCATTTTCGCAGTCCACGGACGGGCCATCCACATAGCAGCAAGGAGCGCCTGCCTCATAGGGTCCGAGCAATAATCCTCCGGCTTCCTCTCTCAGGTAGTAACCCGCGTCCGATTCCCTGAGTACGCCCTGTTCAGGCAGGCCCCGCTCTTTTCGGGCCAGGATTTCAGGATGGGGTTCAGTAACAATATACTGGTGCTGCACCGGAATCACCGGAATATCCAGTCCTACCATTTCTCCTGTTTTTCTGGCAAAGTTGCCGGTGCATGAAATCACATGCTCGCAACGAATATCCCCCTTGTCGGTGACCACCCGCCATCCTCCATTGTCCTGTTCAATCGCGTTCACACAGGTGTGTCGATAAATTTCAGCGCCCCGGGCACGAGCGGCTTTGGCAAAAGCCGTGGTCAGGTCGTTAGGTTGAATATACCCGTCCTGCGGATGTTGTATGGCGCCGACCAATCCTTCAATGTTGCACATCGGCCATGCCTGCCTGACTTCATCGGGAGTCAGGAACCGGATATCCACCCCGACGGTCTTGCCCACCCCGGCATAGTAACGATATTCATCCATCCTGTCTTCAGTACAGGCCAGCCGAATATTGCTTACCTGCCTGAATCCTGTAGACAATCCTGTTTCCTTTTCAAGCTCCTGGTAGAAAGCGACCGAATACTGATGCAGTTTTCCCACTGAATAGCTCATGTTGAATAACGGCAACAGTCCGGCCGCATGCCACGTAGAGCCGGATGTCAGCTCTTTTCGTTCGATCAGCACGGAATCTGTCCATCCCTTTTTTACCAGGTGATAAAGTGTACTGGCGCCGACAACGCCGCCGCCTATGACCAAGGCCTTTGTGCGGGTTTTCATAATTGATGATGCCTCTGGAAAGTCTGGTTAATATTTTGACTGACAGGTCGCGACCGACCTGCCGGTGTCTGTATGTCGTTCATTTCCTGGTATCGGAGATAAACACCGGATACAGGGACGCGCGGCCTTGAATTTTATTGTATATTACTTCGCTTATCTGTGGATAAATTCAGCTTTTGCGATTAGACTTAAGTGGTCCGGTCGGCCCGACCGTACTTAAAAAAAGAAAGCATATGTTCTTTATTGTTTTAAATCAATAGTTTAGATAGCATGGAATTGCCGATTCAAGAAAACAACGAAAATCGGGATAACAACCAGTGACGACCCCACAGTTCTGGAATCCTTGCCTGCAAAAACTAAGGGAAGTCCTGTCCGATGAGGATGTGGAAACCTGGCTAGCCCCGCTGCATGTATTTTATGACAGAAACACACTGAAATTACTGGCGCCCAATCGCTATGTTCTGAACCATGTGAAACTCAATCTTTTCCCGGAGGTCGAGAAAGTGGTTATGAATATGGACGCGGGAGTCAATAATATCCGGCTGGAAATCGGGAGTTACGGCCTGGACAGCCCGTTCGACTCAAACGGCGGCGGCCAGGGTCAGGACCCGGCCCGGCGGCGCCCTGGTTCCGACACCCCGTATTCCAGCGGGACATTGAACCCCGACTTTGTCTTTTCCACCCATATTGAAGGCAAGTCCAACGAATTGGCCAGGGCGGCGGCGCTCCAGGTGAGTCAGAACCCTGGCACTGCCTATAACCCCCTGTTTATTTACGGCGGTGTAGGACTGGGTAAAACCCATCTGATGCAGGCTGCGGGAAACATGATTCTCGAAAGGAAACCCGACGCAAAGGTGATTTATGTGCATTCGGAGTTGTTCGTGAACGACATGGTCAAGGCGGTAATGGACAACACAATGGCCAGATTCAAGGAATACTACCGCTCATTGGACGCGTTATTGATCGACGACATCCAGTTTTTTGCCGGGAAACAACAATCGCAGGAACAGTTTTTCCATACATTCAACTCTTTGCTCGGGGGCCAGCGGCAGATCATTATTACCAGTGACAGCATCCCAAACGCGATCAATGGTATCGAAGCTCGCCTGATATCCCGGTTCAGCAGCGGCCTGATCATGGCTGTCGAACCTCCGGAACTTGAAACGCGGGTCGCCATTCTGGAAAAGAAAGCGCTGCTGAAAGGGATATCCCTGCCCAAAGAGGTCGCTTTTTTTGTAGCCCATAATGTCCACTCCAATGTCCGGGATCTGGAAGGCGCGCTGAACCGGATCATTGCCAGCGCCAGCTTTACCGGCCATCATATTGATCTGGAGATAGCCAGACAGGCGCTGTCGGATATCCTGATTTACCGCAAAAGCAAAATAAATATCGAGAATATCCAGCAAGTGGTCGCGGCCCATTACAAGATACGGGTTTCGGACATGCTCTCAAAAAGACGCCACCAGTCAATATCGAGACCCCGTCAGTTGGCCATGGTCCTGACCAGGGAACTGACCAGCATGAGTCTGCCGGAAATTGGTGACCGTTTTGGCGGCCGGGACCACTCAACGGTACTCCATGCCTGTCGAAAAATACAAGAGCTGAGGAAAACCGATCTCAAGGTCCGGGAAGATTACCAGAATCTCCTGCAGTTGCTGGAACCCTAGCCGCGCCCCATACAGTCAGGGTGGTTTCGTCGTCCGGCGCGGGCTGGCGGGTTTCCGTGTTCGTTCCGAAACTGTACGGGGTTTGTGCATGAATATGTGGGGAATTCGTTGATATCTGTTGTTCTCCTGTGTATGAAATTGTGGAAAAGACTTACCCACAATTTGTCAATTCGTTTTACAATACGCTTTCAACAGTTACCCACACAAAATCCTGGAAGCAAGTAGTTGAACCGCAACCGGTTTCTATATGATACTCACATCTCCACAGCGTTAATTATTAATATTATAAATAGATGAACTTCAGCATCCACAAAAACAGATTGTTGCCGGTACTCACCCGGGTAAGCAGCGTCGTTGAAAGAAGGCAGACACTGCCTATATTGGGAAACCTGTTTTTCAGTCTGGTCGGCGGGAAACTCACCCTGGTGGGAACGGATTTGGAAATGGAAATCTCGGAAACGATTGACGACGTCCAGGGAAAAGATTGTGAATTTACATTATCTTCCCGTAAGATCTCCGATATTGTACGCATCTTACCAGAAGATTCAGTTATCCTGATTGAGCTCGAAAAGGACCGGGCAATTGTTTCATCTGGCCGGATTCGATATACCCTGAACACGCTGGATGCTGAATTTTTCCCCAGGATAACCGAAGGGAAGTGGGAGGAACGTTTCAAAATCAGCCAACTGGAATTGAAAACGATAATCGACAAAACGGCGTTCGCCATGGGCGTTCAGGATGTTCGATATTACCTGAATGGATTGTCCGTGGATATGCAGGGAAATAATGTAAAAGCGCTGGCAGCGGATGGGCATCGGCTGGCTCAAACCAGTACGGACGTCACACTGGCTTCCAACGAGGAAAGGCAGATCATTGTTCCCAGGAAGGCTGTGAGTGAAATTGCCCGTTTTCTGGATGGGGAAGATGGAAGTGAACTTACCGTGGAGGTAAATAGCAACCATCTGAAAGTGACCTGGGGGAAATCCGCGCAACCGGAAAGTACCGGGCGTCCGGCGCCCGTTCTCATTACCAAACTGATAGACGGGAAAGTTCCGGAATACAAAAGCGTACTTGAAACCGAACTGAATCTTGTAATTCGGGTAAACCGGATCGAGTTCCTGGAAACCCTGACCCGCGCCGCGGTATTGACCACGGACCATGAAAAAGGGGTAAAAATCACCATGGAACAGAACAACATGCGGCTGGTCACCCGAAATAACGAAAACGAGGAATCGGTAGAAGAGCTTGGAATTGATTACAATGGGGCGGTTTTTGAGGCTGGCTATAACATCAGCTATCTGATAGAACCGGCCAGGGCGGCCACTACAGAAGAACTTGAACTGCATTATCAGGGAAATGAAGGAATTTGTGTCATGAAACAGCCCGGAGATGATCGGTCCATTTGGCTGGTAATGCCAAGACGGCTTTAACGGCAGAAATGTTTCACGTGAAACATTCTGTAGCCACGTGATTCGGGAATATTCCTTATCTCCAAAAACCTCCCTTATGGATGCCCGTTTGAGGACTGGCCTCCAGGGCTTGAATTCGCGGCTAAACCCTTACTTTTTTTATCAGGGGTGACCGCAAGCCCGCAACCCCGAACGTTTCACGTGAAACATCCGGGTGCGATTCATTCGATTCAGAAAAAGTTCAAGTCTCGTTTGTGATAAAATCCGGGTTTTATGTGAGGATGCCCTTTTATGGCGAATGACTACGATTCCAACAGTATCAAGGTACTGAAAGGATTGGATGCGGTCCGTAAACGTCCGGGTATGTACATCGGCGATACGGATGATGGCACGGGGCTCCATCACATGGTATTCGAGGTTGTAGACAACGCCATAGACGAAGCGTTGGCCGGGTATTGCAGTTGCATCCGGGTAGTGATTCACATGGACGGCTCCATTACCGTCAGTGACAATGGCCGGGGAATTCCCACCGGTATACTGGAGGCAGAAGGAGGAAGAAGCGCCGCGGAAGTGATCATGACAGTGCTTCACGCAGGTGGCAAGTTTGATCAGGATGCCTACAAGGTATCAGGCGGCCTGCATGGGGTGGGTGTGTCCGTTGTAAATGCGTTGTCGGAAAAACTGGTTCTTCGGATATGCCGCAGTGGCAAGATTCACAGTCAGGTGTATGTAAATGGCGAACCTCTTGCACCATTGGCGGTTACCGGAGAAACGCAGGAAACCGGGACGACGATTACTTTTTCAGCCAGCACCCGGATATTTTCAAGCGTTGAGTACCACTATGAAATTCTGAGGAAAAGATTGCGTGAACTGTCGTTCCTGAATTCCGGAGTACACATAGAACTCATTGACGAGCGCACGGATGCCAGGGATGTATTCGAATACGATGGAGGGATCGCCGCTTTTGTACGACATCTGAACAAAAACAAGAATGCCTTGCATCCCACGGTTTTCACTTCCACAGGCGAAAGGGAAGGGGTTCTGGTTGATCTCGCGATGCAATGGAACGACTCATACCAGGAAAACACTTTCTGCTATACCAATAATATACCACAAGTAGACGGCGGTACACATCTGGCAGGACTTCGGGGTGCGATGACCCGCACTTTGAATGGATATGTCACCGAACTGGTGCTGGCCAGGAAGGAAAAAGTGAGTTTGAGCGGAGACGATTGCCGCGAGGGCCTGACCGCTGTCTTGTCGATCAAGGTCGCCGATCCGAAATTTTCTTCCCAGACAAAGGATAAACTGGTGTCTTCCGAGGTAAAAGGCTCGGTCGAGTCAGTCGTGGCCGAAGCGCTGGGAAACTTTCTTCTTGAAAACCCCAGGGAAGCGAAGATCATCGCCAACCGTATTGTCAATTCTGCGCGCGCCCGGGAGGCTGCGAGAAAAGCCAGGGAAATGACCCGGCGCAAGAATGCCCTGGACCTGGGCAGTTTGCCCGGCAAACTGTCAGATTGCCAGGAACGGGATCCGGCATTATGTGAACTTTACCTGGTTGAGGGGGATTCCGCGGGAGGGAGCGCGAAGCAAGCCAGGGACAGAAAGTTTCAGGCGATCCTGCCGCTCAAGGGTAAAATCCTGAATGTGGAAAAGGCGCGCTTTGACAAGATGCTTTCCTCGGAAGAGGTGACTACCCTGATCACGGCCCTTGGAACCGGAATAGGCAAGGCTGATTTCGATGTCGCCAGATTGCGGTACCATCGAATCATTGTCATGACTGACGCGGATGTTGACGGCTCGCACATACGGACACTGTTACTGACCTTCTTTTTCCGGCAAATGCCGGAATTGATTGAAAAAGGGTACATCTATATTGCCCAGCCGCCGCTATACAAACTGGAGATGAGGAAAAAGGAGATTTACATCAAGGATGACGCCGAAATGGTGAGCCACATGCTGAACATCGTTGCGGACAACGCAAGACTGCAAGCCACGGATAAAATCATAACCGGGGCGGAATTGAGGGGGCTGGTGACTCAAAACAATTTTATCGCACAGACGATAGACCGGCTGTCCAAACGTTATAACCGGGAAATACTGGAAGCGCTGTTATTGATCGAGCCGATAGTGGAACGGGAACTGGGTGACCGGGAAAGCGCGGCCCGCATAGCGGCCACCCTGGAAGCGGTACTGAACGCGGATGATAGCGGCGCCGTCCGATATACCGTCGTCGGCGACCCGATCCAATCAGCCCTGACCGTGTCGATCCAGCGGTATGGGCTGGAAGAAACCATTGATTTCCCCGCGAGCCTTTTCAGCAGCGCTGAATACCAGTCGCTGATTGCCCATGTCGCCCGGTTAAAGAATGTCGGGGAAAAGTTTGTTGTTGAATGGGGTAACAGCAAAGAGGAATTTGACCATTTTCCCAAATCGGTGGAATGGATGATGGGAAAGGCGAAGAAAGGGTTGTCGATCCAGCGTTACAAGGGACTCGGGGAAATGAACCCCGAACAACTGTGGGAAACCACCATGGACCCCGCGGTGCGCCGCCTTCTTCAGGTCACCATTGAGGACGCTGTGGGTGCAGACGAAACCTTTACCACGCTGATGGGAGACCATGTTGAACCGCGCCGGGAATTCATCGAGAAAAACGCATTTGCGGTTTCAAACCTGGATATTTGATTTTCTCTTCGTCTCCTGTTCCGGACAGTGACCGTCAGCCCCGCAGGCGCTGGATTTTATCCATCAGGGATTGTGGAACCGCAACTCCCCGAGTTGTTGATATTTTGCGGTTTTTCACGCGGCGGTCGCCCGGTAACCGGGTTCCCGGCTGTTCAAGCAACGCTTCAAACAGCCGGTCAGCGTGAGTAAAGGGGTCTTCCGTATTGCCGAACCTGGAAGGATCCATCGCAATCAACAGTTCCCCGCCGCGAGGCGGGCCGCCGTCCTTGTTGTCGGCCGCCGCCGCTTCGAAGCTGCAGCGCTCTCCGATCAAGGGCCCCACCAGCAGTTCAATCATCAACGCGATGGATGCGCCCTTGTATCCGCCAAATGGCAACAGGGAACCCGCAAGAACCTGGTTCGGGTCGGTGGTCGGATTCCCGTCCTTGTCAATACCGACACCTGGCGGCAGTTCATGCCCTTCGCGTGCGGCAATCATCACTTCGCCCCGCGCCTGGGTTGCCGTAGCCTGGTCCCAGACCATAGGCGGCTTGCCGGGCCGCGGCCAACCGAACGCCATCGGATTGGTCCCATAAAACGGCCGGGTTCCTCCGGCGGGCGCCACGGAAGGCGTGTAGGCGGTGAAGGCCAATGCTGCCAGGCCTTTTTCGGCCAGGGACTCGATTTCCACCCAAAGTGCGGCAAAGTGATGGATTCTGACCAGGGACAGCGCGGCGATGCCGTTCTGTCTGGCGCACTCCACCAGTGGGTCGCGCGCGGTTTTCAGCGCCAGCGGCGCATAGCCGTCATCCCCGTCGACACGCAATACGCCGACCGCCAGATTTTGCGTTTTCGGCAACGCATGACCATTCACCTTACCGCTTTTCAGCGATGCGACGTATCCGGGAAGCCGGAACAACCCATGGGCGTGACAAAAATCCCGTTCCGCAGCGGTGATGGTGTCTGCCACGGCTTCCGCGTTTTCGTTGTTGCAGTTGTTTTCCCTGAGCGTATCAAAGGCAAGCTGATGAACCTGTTCGAGGGAAAGTGTCGTTGTGCTCATTTTATGGCTCCATTTCTGTTGCAGGTGGTCTTTTGCATTACGCGGCGCGTGTTTCCTTCCATGAAAGCGATTGTGGGATAAGGCGGTCCAATAATCAAATCTTTGAACCAACGGTTGTCAAGGTTGTAATCCCGGATATTCGCGGTATCATCCATGCGAATTCAATCATTCGGGTAACAGGTAGCTTATGGCAATGGAAACACGGAATTACATCAACGGCCGATGGGTCGATGGGATTGACAGGATACCGGATGTGAATCCGTCAGATACCCGGGAGGTGGTCGGCGAGTTTGCCCAGGCCAGCGCCGCGCAGGTTGCGGAGGCAGTCGACGCGGCCCGCGGGGCGCAGGCTGTCTGGGCCGGCAGCGGACTGGAGCAGCGTTACAATGTGTTGATGGCGATAGGCCGGGCCCTGATGGACGGTTCCACGGAATTGGGTGAATTGCTGTGCCGGGAGGAGGGCAAGACCCTGCCCGAAGGAAAAGGGGAGGTCTATCGCGCCGGGCAGTTTTTCACATACTACGCGGCGCAAGTGTTGCGCCAGATGGGGGACATCTGTGACTCTGTCCGTCCCGGAGTGGAAGTTCTGGTGACCCGGGAGCCGGTTGGTGTAATCGGCGTGGTCACGCCCTGGAATTTTCCGATCGCGCTGCCCTGCTGGAAACTCGCGCCGGCTATTGCCTATGGAAATGGTGCAGTCTGGAAGCCGGCTAATCTGACGCCAGCCAGCGCGGTTGCGCTAATGGAGATCATTGCGGATCAGGACCTGCCCGACGGCCTGGTGAACATGGTGCTCGGCAGCGGTCGGTCGGTTGGCGAAGCGTTGATCGCCTCCAGCGGCATCGACGCCGTCACTTTCACCGGTTCGCTCGCGACCGGCCGGAGAATTGCGGCGGCGGCGGCAGTAAACCTGACCAAAGTGCAAATGGAGATGGGCAGTAAAAACCCCCTGGTTATCCTGGATGACGCAGATCTGGATATTGCGGTGGCGTGTGCGGTGAACGGGGCGTTCTTCAGTACCGGACAAAAATGCACGGCGTCATCCCGGATAATTGTCACCAAAGGAATTCATGATCGATTCGTCGAAGCCATGCAAAAAGCCATGGGCGGCCTGGTCACCGGCCATGCACTGGATCAGAGGACTAATATTGGTCCAGTTGTGGACCAAGCCCAATTAGACCAAAATCAGCGATACCTGGCGATTGGCGTACAAGAGGGCGCGGACCTGGTGTGCGGCGGGGAGCGTATTGAATTGTCCACCCCGGGGTACTATATGAAGCCGGCGCTGTTCATTAACGGGAACAACGCAATGCAAATCAACACAGAGGAAGTGTTTGGGCCGATCACCTGTGTGATCAGGGCAGATGATTATGACCACGCCCTGGACTTGGCCAATGATACCCGGTTCGGGCTGACTTCCAGCATCATCACCCGGTCTCTCTCCCATGCCAGTCATTTCCGGAAGCATTCGGCAACAGGCTGTGTCATGGTCAACCTGCCGACTTCGGGGACCGATTATCATGTCCCTTTCGGCGGCAGGAAAAACTCCAGCTTCGGGTCTCGCGAGCAGGGACAATATGCCGCCGAATTTTATACACAGGTGAAAACCACCTACCTGAAAGCGTAAGGCCATGTTGATTATCGACGGATTGCAGTATTCCAACTGGAGTCGAAAAATCTTCGAGCAGATGCGCGAAGGCGGTTTGAATTGTGTCCATGTCACGATTGCGTACCATGAGACCTGTGTTGAAACCCTGAGGAATATCGGCGAGTGGAACAGGCTGTTCGAGCGGCACGGTGATTTGATTGTCAAGGCGGATTGTGCGGAAGCCGTTCTGGATGCGAAAAAAAACAACCGCATGGCGGTTGTGTTCGGCTTCCAGAATTGCTCTCCGATCGAGGATGACTATCGACTGGTGGAAATTTTTCACACGCTCGGGGTGCGTTTCATGCAACTCAGTTATAACAATCAGAGCCTGCTCGCGACCGGCTGCTATGAACAGAACGACCCGGGGATCACCCGATTTGGCAGGCAGGTTATCCGGGAAATGAATCGTGTCGGCATGGTTGTAGACATGTCACACAGCGCCGAACGGTCCACTCTTGAGGCCATCGAAATTTCCGACCGCCCGATCGCCATTACCCATGCCAATCCGTCCTCTTTCGAGCCGGCCCTGCGCAACAAATCGGATACCGTGCTCAAGGCGCTCGGGCAGAGTGGGGGCATGCTCGGTTTCAGCCTGTATCCATTTCATTTGAAGGGGGGGCCGGATTGCACCTTGCGGGAGTTTTGCAACATGGTTGCCGACACCGCTTCGTTGATCGGTATTGACCACATCGGTATTGGTTCGGATTTATGCCAGGACCAGCCGGATTCAATCGTGACCTGGATGCGAAACGGCCGCTGGAGCAAGGTCACCGACTATGGCGAGGGAACGGCCTCCAACGCCGGTTGGCCGGTGCAACCGGAATGGTTTGGCAACTCCACTCATTTTTCTAATATTATCCGTGGGTTGGAGCAAACCGGGTTGACCCGTGAGGAGATTGAAAAGGTAATGGGGCTGAACTGGCTGCGCTTTTTCCGCGAGTCGTTCACCGCCACCTGAAAAAACAGACCGGTTCACGGTGTTTGCATCTATCGTGAAATGCAAGTATAACCCCCGGACGACACCTGCCGTTCATTCGCAAAAGTCATGCGCACCTCAAAACTATTACTGGCAACCCTGAAGGAAACACCGGCTGACGCAGAAGTCATATCCCACAAACTCATGTTGCGGGCCGGATTGATTCGCAGGACGGCGGCGGGAATTTACAGCTGGCTGCCGTTGGGGATGCGGGTACTGCGCAAGGTCGAGGCTATCGTGCGTGAGGAAATGGATCGTTCGGGCGCCCAGCAGGTGCTGTTACCGGGCGTCCAGCCCGCGAAACTCTGGAACTTGTCCGGCCGATGGCAGGAATACGGCCCTGAATTATTGCGATTGAAAGACCGTCATGGACGGGATTTTTGTCTTGGGCCAACCCATGAGGAAGTTATTACCGCACTGGTCAGGAACGAAATCCGCAGCTACCGTCAATTGCCAATGAACTTCTACCAGATACAGACCAAGTTCAGAGACGAGATCCGGCCCCGGTTCGGGGTCATGCGCGGACGTGAATTCATCATGAAGGATGCCTATTCCTTTCATACCGGCCAAGCTTCACTCCAGCAAACCTATGATGTCATGTACCAGACATATTGCGCAATTTTTGATCGTCTGGGGTTGCGTTACCGTGTTGTGGCCGCAGACTCGGGAAGTATTGGCGGCGATACTTCTCATGAATTTCATGTGCTGGCGGATTCGGGTGAAGACGCGATCGCTTTTTCCAGTAATGGCCGTTACGCTGCAAATGTCGACCTGGCCGAAGCCGTGACCCACGGGGCGAAGCGCGGCCCCGCCAGGGAAGAAATGGAACTGGTCGAAACGCCCGATGTGAAAACGATAGCCGACCTGGTTGAAAAATTCAATTTACCGATAGAGAAAACCATCAAGACACTGGTGGTTGAAGGGTCCGGCCAGTGCGAATCCCCGTTGGTTGCATTACTGGTTCGGGGAGACCATGAGCTCAATCCGGTCAAGGCTGAAAAGCTCTGGCAGGTTGCCTCGCCGCTGAAAATGGCCGATAAAGAGGTGATACGGAATGTTATCGGGGCGGGCCCCGGCTCGCTGGGACCAGTCAACCTGCCGATCCCGTTTATTGTTGACCGGAGTGTCGCTGAAATGTCTGACTTCGGCGCTGGAGCCAATATCGACGGCAAGCACTATTTCGGTATCAACTGGGACCGGGATGTCAAACCGGGTGAGGTGGCTGATATCCGGAATGTGGTGGAAGGCGATCCGAGTCCGGATGGTGATGGTACAATTACTATTGCCCGGGGGGTTGAGGTCGGTCACATTTTTCAACTGGGTACAAAATACAGCAAGGCGATGGGCGCCACGGTACTTGATGAAACCGGCGGGATGGTTGAAATGGCAATGGGGTGTTATGGAATTGGCGTCACCCGCGTTGTTGCTGCTGCGATCGAACAGAATCACGATAAAAAGGGTATTATCTGGCCCGAATCGATTGCCCCCTTCCAGGTCGCCATCGTACCGGTCGGTATCAAAAAATCGGAGCGTATACGCGACACGGTCGATGCACTGCATCGTGACTTACAGCAGGCCGGTCTTGAAGTGTTGCTGGATGACCGGGACGAAAGGCCCGGTGTGATGTTTGCCGATATGGAGTTGCTGGGCATCCCGCATCGTGTCACAGTAGGTCAGCGCGGCCTGGAGCGCGGAGTCGTCGAGTATCACCATCGGGCATCCGGCAGGGACGAAAATATCCCTGTCGAATCGCTGGTCAGCGTCCTGTCCGGGTTGAATTGACGATCCACTGTCTCCGGGCCCGCTTTAAATTGGATTAATCGGGATGTTAAAAAAACTTATTGCATTGTTTGTAAAGGTGCTACACTTCCGCCCGAATACGGTGATGAAATCGTTTGGATATCTTTCCGTATTGTTCGAAGACGGCTTTGTCGGAAAGTTGGCTTTTTCAGCCGCCAAGCGGCTCATTCATAGAAGTAAGAGGTTAGTATGTCAGGTAATCTGGTAACCGGAACTGTAAAATGGTTTAACGATGCCAAGGGTTTTGGCTTTATCGAGAGAGAAGGGGAGACAGATGTTTTCGTTCATTATCGCGCAATCAATGGCGAAGGCAGGAAAACTTTGTACGATGGCCAGCAGGTAACGTTTGAAATAACCAATGGGGAAAAAGGACCCCAGGCGGATAACGTTACCCCCGTTTAGTTTCTGTGGCCCGGTTCGAGCGGGTCATGGACAAACCTCTGCGGTGAACCGGCCCGAGCGTTCGCCGTAAAACGATCACCTGAAGGAAGGCCTGTTCTCAGCCCGAACCGGATGGCGGAAGGATACGGCGTGTCTGACAAAATGACATTGTCGGGTTCATTTTCCCAAGGATCGCAAATACCGTCGCATGGCGCTGATTTCAAGTGGAGTGAGCGGATTTGACAGACCGATTTCCGGGGTACCCTTGACCCCCAGCCACATGCGTGCGATAAATTCATTTTCAGGCAGTCGTCTGGCCATGTCCACCAACCCATACGCCGGATTGGGGCTTGACGGGTTCGTGTTCGAGTGGCATCCGTGACAATATTGCCGATATATTTTGCCAGCCTGATTTTCGTCATCAGGTCCTTCCCGATCGATCCGGAAAATTTGTAATGGCAACGGCGCCTGCTCTATCAGGGCTTTGATCCGGGTTTCAAACGATTCGAGTTTGTTGCCGGTAAAATCTGCCGTCAGTTGACGGATGCCGGCAATAAAATCCGGGCCGTTGGCGGCATGGCTTGTCCGGCCGGCTGGCTGGACATCCAGATATTGCCTGCAAATCACAGCCAGTGTGGATATCGCAACCCGGATCCGGTTTTCAAGGCCGATTTCCCCGGGGCTCTGGTTGTCGATTTCCCGGTACTGCCTCACATCGGACTGCAAAACCAGTAATTCCGCGGGACACGACAGGTTGTTGTTCAAATTTCGGGCAGGCTCTGCGGCTCCGACTCCGGTAGGAGCCGCAGAAACCAGAATCAGGCAAAGTGCCCGAATGGCATTATTCAAGTGTTACCTGTTGATAGATCGGCAGGCTTTCGTCAGCGCTCCATTCAACCATCGAACCGTCATACAAGGTCGCTTCCTTGTTGCCGATCAGTTCGTGGGAAACAAACCATCCCAGCGAGGCCCAGTGTCCGGTATTGCAGAAATTGATCTGTTTCCCGGCTGTTTCCAGACCGGCTGCGGCATACAGTTGCTTCAGGTCTTCAACACTGCGAAAGGAGCCGCCGCCGTTCGCGGTCGCCCAACTTTCGGGAAAGCTTTTGGCGGACGGAATGGTGCCGTTGCGCTTTGATCTGGGATGACGGTTGACGCCCAGAAACTGATGTGTGGGGCGAATGTCAACCAACGCGGTGGAGCCGTCATTTATCGCCATTTTCACATCCTCTTTGGTGGCAATCATCTCAGGGCGCAGTGAAACGGTAAATGTTTTGGGCTCGGGCTTGTTATTGCCTTTTTCAATTTCATTTTCCGGATTACTGGCGTAGCCGCGGTAACCCCCATTCAGGATAGACACCTGATCATGTCCCAGCACCTTGAAAGTCCAGTAGACCCGTGTGGCGCTGCCCATGTCCAGCGCATTCTTGCCATTATGGGAAATCACCACATGAGTATCATTGTCGATACCCAGGCCGCCGATGATTTTAGCCAGGTCATCCGGGTTGGAGAGTTGCCCCGGAACACCGCCGACCGCAGACCGCCAGCCATCTTTCAGATAATTGGTATGCACGGCACAAGGAATATGCCCCTTCAGATAATCGGTTTTCGAACTGCCATCCAGCGGATTCCGGATATCCAGCACGCGCACATTTCCATCGCACGAACGCGCCTTGACCCAGGCGGCGTCGACGATCGGCTCAGCCGCCAGGGCGGCCAGGCTGACACTCAACGCACCCGATAGCGTAATCATTTTTACAAGGTTTTTCATTGTCTTCTCCTCATTGTTTGACAGGCTCTTGATTCAGAGCGTTATACATTGATCATGATCCAGTATTGCTTGCAATATTGAATCCCAATCGGCTGGTTTTGCAGTTTCAGGGTTTGCGGCGACTTCGGTGACGAGCAGGTTCTCGCCGAGTTCCCGCAAGGCGGCGGGCATGTCATTCCGGTCATGAAGTCCTGTTTCAAGAACCAGGATCGTGGATTTTCCGTCAGTGCACATGCCAGATTCATACATTGATGACCGCGTCCGATTTTTCAAGCAGGCCGGCAAACAAATGCGCGGGCAAATCCTGAATTTCGGGATCATCGAATAAAGAGAACGGCGCAACCTCCGCCAGTTCGATCAGTTCGGCGCCCTCCATTGTCTCCGGTGACAACTCCAGCAGGCCATGGGCGAACACCAGTGAGACATGATGGCCGAACACGGTAATGCCGGCGGCTACGCGCATCGCTTCGACCGGGTCCCGGCGCGCGATGACGACCACGGTTTTTTCCGCGTCGCGGCTCATAGCGACACCACTTTTCCAGCCAGTCCCAGCATTCTGCTGTGGTCTGTCTGGCTGCCCTGTGTGACCGGGCAGACCTGCCCGGTCATTTTCTGCTGCCAGGAATATTCACAGGCGACGGCTTCTACTGCGTGATTCAATATGCACTCCAGACATTCCTGGTCCCGCTGCAACGTAATCACGCCATCCCCGGTAAAGAACAGCATGAAATCAACCTGTTGCCGGATGCAGGCCGCTCCAAGACCGGCAAGGTAGGCGCCGGATTGCGGATGGGCCACGATAAAAAGCAGACTCATACCCGGGTCCGGGAGTAAAATTTCGACCATAGCCGGAAACCGCTCCATGCAATGAGCAGCGCGAATGCGAAAAGCAGGATCCGGATGAAGTAATCGCGCCATCCCGAAATGGCGTGATAGCCCATGTCTTCAAGCGACCTTCCCTGCAAGCCATCAATATGAACCCGAAGCCCGTCCGGGGAAGTCAGGAGCAGGTTATGCACAAATGTATCCAGCGCCTGCCGGGGAGTGTCGGCAACCACCATGCGCCGGGCCGTATCCGACCCGCCGCCCTCGATCTGAAAGACCTGACCTGAACCAGCCCCGGCCGGGCTTTTGGACATGGACAGGCCGGAACCCTGCCCGAAAAAGGAACGTAATTCGCTGTCAAGGGCAATGAACCGGTCGCGCACCGGATTTGCGAAGTAATTGAGCCGCAACAATCCCTGTGTGACGCTGCGTCCGCTTCCGGTCAGTTTGCCGATGTCGCTGGCCTCTCCTTTCCATAATTTCACCGAAGCCGCCCCAATCAGAAAAAGCGCTCCGGCGACAAACCGCAGATCCTCTTCGTCATCACCGAACACGACGGCGACGCTGTCTTCCTCCAGGCCATAAGTCCCAACCAGCCAGTTGATATCCCGAAAGCCCGCCAGTTGCCCATCCGGATAAAGGAAGTGATCAGCAGGCAGGCACCATGTCCCGGCGAATCCGCTCGACAAGCAGCTTTCCATCGGACCGGTGTCGATAAAAACCAGCTTCGAACCAGACGCCTCAAGGGCCTTGATTTCAGACAGTTCCGGTATTTCGGCCAGACCATCCGGATGGTTGCCGTAAACCACCCCCGAGATCAGGACCAAGCCGATCATGCTGGACGCTGCACTAGCAACCGCCGAAATGTTTTTTCCTGGGCGCATTGTCCAAAGTCGCGGGATTCGGCGGATTGTCGATGTAATAACCGATCAGGTCGAACACGGACAGCTGACCGTAGTCTTCTCCAAGATCGATCAGGTCGAAATCCTCCATCGGCAAGGGTTGCTGCACGGACATCACCTGTTCGCGGGTCATCGCGCTGTACGGGAACAACACCGCGCTCAGGGCGACCGCCGCCAGCAGGCAGAGCGTGCAGAAGGAAATCATTTGGATGGGCGTCATGGTCCGAATCCATCAGGGGTCATCACGGAGGAAGCCGATGTACATGGCATACATCGCAACGACGAATGTAATCAACTGGAGTGTGGTTTCAATATCCAAAGGCTCAATCTCCGGATTTGTAATGTCTGATCAACTCATCCAGCTCAATCGTTTCGCCGGTTTCGGGATTGATCAGGGGAGGGGTGAAAAAAGGAGTGCCCTCACTGGTTTTATTGAGGTAGTCCGGTGAAACGACCAGGATGTAAACCAGGCAAAAAACAGACAGGACTGCGGTCAGGGCAGTAAACAGGGAAAGCTGGAATGCTCGGGTCACAGCGTTCTGTCCATTCAGGTTTTCCTGGCCAGCACCTGCCAGTACTTTTTCTGGCGCAATGTCGCCAGGTGGGTTCCTCCATTTTCAGTAATCACCGCCGGCAGGGCTTCCATCGATGTCGGGTTGTCAACATGAATATCGAGAACAAAGCCGCTTGAGGCCTTGTTCAAGGCGCTTTTTGTCATCAACTGTGGCCTCGGGCAGGAATCGCCAATGCAATCGACCACGTTATTTACTGCAATCGCCTGTCCATCATCCAGAATAACCTCGGTAGCGTTGCCGGATTCAGGCTCCTGTTTTCTTCTGGTGAATAATCCCATGCCGTATCTTTAATATCAGTTAAATGGTCCGTTTTTGTGTTGTCGGCTTCTCTTTCCGTAGAATGGCCCGGTAAATTGCCAACAATACCACGAATTGCAGCAAACCGAAAAAAATTGCCGGAATGCCTGTTTTTTCCTGAAGCGTGCCCGCGTTGGCGTACCCGAATTGTAGTCCCTGCAGAGCCGGTTCACCACTCATGGTCGCCGGCGCCGGCGGCCAGTAGGTAAAGGACCATACCAGTGAAAACAAAAACATCCCGATAAAGGTAAAGACCAGGGCCCAAAGCGCGCCGATATTGCCTTCACCGGTCTTCACCCAGGTGGAAACGGTGCAGGCGCCGGCAAGCACCATGCCGATCCCGAACAGGAACAGTCCGACGATCTGGTTCAGGCCGACATCGAACCGCATCGGGTTGCCTTCGCCAATGGTTATGAAGCCGGTAAAGCCAATGGTAAGAATCATCATGGCGACCAGTAACGCCTTGGTATTACGAAAGGTTTTGAACAACATGGCATCACGCAGCGCAGCGGTATTGCAGAACCGGGAGCGTTGCACCAGCAGGCCAACCACCGAGCCGAACACAAAAGCCAGCAGACATTCCGCGACGACTCCCATTTTACATGCCCAGTACGCGCTTGTAGATCAGGGAACCCGCCCACGCGCCAGCGATAATGCCGCTGATTGCGAGATACCCGCCCATGTTCATTTCAGGCGTCAGCCCGAAGAAGGTGCTGACATTGCAGACAAAGGCGAGCCTTATGCCAATTCCCATCAGCAGCCCGCCAACCGTGATCATGATCCATTCCGACAGTCTTCTCGGATAACGAATAAAGAATTCACCGCTGAGCGCGGCGCCGACAATGGCGCCGAACAGCATGCCCAGGCTGATGTAAATTTTCCAGTAACCGGCATCCGGTTGAAACACCAGTTGCCAGAACGGGATTCGACCGATCGCATCGCCGATAAAAAATTCGGCGATCAGCCCGGTCATCATGGTTTCACCCCCACCCACAGTCCAGGCGCCAATCTGCAAAAAGAGGAAAACATCCAGGATCGCTATCGCAGCGAGGGCGATTACCGGGTCAAGTGTTTTTCGGAAAATTTCCATGTCGGCGTTTCGTTACGGTCAGGAACAGGTACATATACAATAAATGCGACCTGAAATACATCGGCATTTACGGTATTTCGTCGCCAGGTCTGCATCATGTGAATCGGGACGGGGAGAATGGTTGTATGTTTATGCAGGGTGGTTCGCCCGCGATCCGTTCTGCGATCACCCTGCCCGTTATGCCGGCCAGGGTGAGGCCAAGATGATGATGGCCGAAGGCATACCAGGCGCCGGGCGAGTCAGACGCAGGGCCGATCACGGGAAGCGAGTCCGGCATGGTTGGCCGAAAACCAAGCCAATCGGAGGTCGGGCTTTGGGGCAAATCCAGTATTTGCCGGGATTTACGAATCATGTAGTCCAGAACCTTCCGGTTCTTTCCCTGCGTTAATCCGGCGATCTCCACTGTACCGGCACAGCGCAACCCTTCGTCCATCGGGACTACGTAAAATCCGCTCTCGACCCAGGTCACAGGGCGGCTGATCATGTCCTGCAAGCCGGCGTACTGGATGTGGTAGCCTCTTTCCGTATCCAGAGGGAGGTTTTCCGAGCCGCAGCCCTTGATCTGCCTGGAAAATGCGCCGCAACTGATCACGACCTGATCCGCCGTCAGGGGATTCCTGCTGTGAAGATGGACCTGGATGCCGTCCGGTGTATGGGTGATACCCCGGGCATGGTCGGAAACGAAATTTCCCCCCGCCTCCATGAAGCACTGGAAAAACCGGGTTACCAGGGTTTTCGGGTTGCGGGTCTGTCGTGTGTGCCTGAGCATTACGCCTTTTTCGAATTTGCGGTTCAGGTTGGGTTCGAGATCAACGATTTCATCCCGGTTGATTTCAAAATACGGAACTCCGAGGTCTGTCCAAACCTTGCGGCGGGGCCGGTCTTTTTCAAACTCGTGGGCGTTTTGATAAAGCTGCATGCAGCCGTTGGCGGTGATCAGGTCGCCGGTTCCGGTCAGTGAAATCAGCGGATCCAGTCCGGCATGGGTCTCCTTCAGAATCATATCCAGCGCCTGGATGGTTTTTTCAACTTCGCGCGGTTGACAGCGCCTCAGGAATGACAGCATCCACGGGAGATGGGTAAGGGCGTACCAGGGATCAATTTTTAACGGGCTGTCCCTGCGAAACATCAATGAGGGCAGCCGCCGGAACAGGCTGGGGTCATTAACCGGGACGCAGCCATAATCAGCGAAAGTACAGGCATTGCCCGAAGAGGTGATCGACCCCGGTTCATTGCCGTCGGCCAGTGTGACGTCGAATCCTTTTTTCTGAAGCCACAGCGCGCAGCTCACCCCGACGACTCCTGCGCCGATAACCGCAATGTGCTGTCCCCTCTCACCCATGATCTTCCAGCTTGAATACCTGATGCCCGGCGCTTTGCCCCCGGCGGTCATAATTGGTTTCATACGCGATGATCGCCTGCCGGGAATACAACAGGCAGGTTGTGGTGCGCGTACCATAGTGGTCGCCACGGATAAAGATGGAGGACATGAATCGGTCAAATTCTTTTTCCGCTCCGGTATCCGGTGGCCGGTCTTCCGCGACTTGGGTTCGGTCACGCATTATTACGTTCAGTTCGTCTATCCCGAGCGGTGACTTCTTTTCCACGATTTCGGTCAGTTTTCTCACGCCGGAAGACATCCTGGGCCACTCGTGATCCATGTACCCGTTGGAGACGCTGTGATAACCATCGGACAGTGTTTTCAATGAATGGTCCTGGCTGCAAAAAATCCGGATGGCGGTTCGGTCGCCAAATATGAGATTGAACGGGTTAAACCTGATAGACTCGCGTTTCAGGTATTCTGTAAAATCATCCCCTGTCGAGCCGCTGGAATCATCAGCCAGAAACTTGAGGACCAGATTGCCCCGGCTTTGCTTGCCGGGAACGGCGGGCGTCCCGATCCGGAAGTTTGTGACCGCACAAAAACTGCCTTCATGATTGACCCCAAGCCAGCTTCCGCCCTTGTCCAGATCACGGCCCGCCAGTATTTTCGGGTGGTCAGGCCAATAATGCATGGCCTGGCTCGGACGGTCATGGCATTCATCCCGGTTGGCCGCAATAATCAACGGGTAGTCGGGATGCCGGTTGATGGCGAGAAACAATATACACATAAGCGGCGCATTTTGCCAGATTGCCAGCCGGGTTTCACGAAATCCGGGATTGGCGTCCAGACGGAATAGATGACAGACCAGCGCATACAGTGGTTTCCGGGCCACATGAACAAGGCCAGCAAGGAGATCCGGGAAGCTTTGCCCAGGGTGGACGTGTTCATTGAATTGCTGGACGGCCGCATTCCGTTCAGCAGCGCCAACCCGATGCTGGCGCATTTGCGGGGAAGCAAACCCTGTCTCCGGGTGATGACGAAAACCGACCTGTCCGACCCGGCGTTGAATGAGGTCTGGCAAGGATTCTATGAGTCCAGTCCGGGTGCCCGGATTCTTCCGGCAGACCTGCGCCATGGCCGCAGCGCTGCCCGGGCGCCCGGCTTGTGCCGGAAATTGTATCTTGCCAATGGCGGTTCCCGTGAAAGAATCACCGCCATGGTGGTCGGGATTCCCAACGTCGGCAAGTCAACCCTGATCAATCGTCTGGCAGGCAGGGCGGTGACCAGAACCGGGAATCAGCCTGCGGTTACCCGGCAACAGCAGTTCATCGAAATCCAGCCGGGATTTGTTTTGCTGGACACGCCGGGACTGATGTGGCCGAATGTCGAGAACCGAAACGCCGGATACCGTCTGGCCGTGACCGGAGCGATCCGGGATACGGCCATCTCCCATGTCGAAATCGCGCTTTTCGCGGTCGGCTACCTGAAGGATAACCATGCCTCGAACCTGATTGAACGATACCGGCTGGCGGGCGTTGAAATGGCAGAGCAGGAGATTTTGACGGCGGTGGGAAGGCGGCGGGGATGCCTGGCCGCCGGCGGCAGGGTGGACCTCGACCGGGCGGCCAAGGTGGTCATTGCCGATATCCGGGATGGCAGGCTGGGGCGCATCACCTGGGAAACGCCGGCGATGATCGAGGCCGAAATGATCGAAGTGAAGCGAACGCGGGAGGAGAAAGCGCGTAGCAAGACGGAACGCAGGAAAAAATGGAAAAGCGCCCGGTCCTGAAATCCGGGAGAAACCGCCAGCTATAGCGAAGGCCGGTTCCCAGCCTGGGTATACCATTGCCCCGTTTCGTTTTCGAATGCCATGGCGGCCTGGAACACGACCTTGTCCCGATAGGTCGGGCCAACCAGTTGAATGCCGGTCGGCACATTATCACGGGTCCGGCCGGATGGCATGCTGATGACCGGGCAACGGCTCATCATGTTGAAGGGCAGGGTCAGCACCCAGCCCAGCAGAGGGTCGACTTCCTTGCCGTTTATGAAAATCGGGTCGCGGGACTGGTCGTGCTCCGCCGCCACCGCTGCCAGGGCATTGGTTGGGCAAACGAACAGGTCGTACTTGCGGAACAACGGCCCGAAGGTCTGGTACATCCCGGCGGTGACTTCCAGGCTTCTGTAGAATTTTTCGGCGGTCGATTGACTGCCCCGTACCGCGAACTGCCTGGCGTAGTCGGTCAGCAGGTCACCGTGCTCCTGCCAGGCTTCGGCCATCGACACACCAAAAATGTGATCCAGATAATTCATCCCCGCCTGCAGAATCTCATCGGTCCATCCGAGGTCGACTTCCTCTACGCTGGCTCCGAGACTGCGAAAAACGTCCAGCGCGCACCGGGTGTTTTTCTGCACTTCGGCATCGACTTCGAAAACCCCAAGATCCATCGAAAATGCGATTTTCCATCCCCTGATCGGTTTGTATGCCGCGGGCAGTACCAGTTTGGGTTTGAGTGAGGCGATATCTTCGTCGTGGGGGCCGCACATGACGTTTTGCAGGAGAATCGCGTCGGACACATTGCGCGCCAGCGGGCCGGTATGGCAGTACTGGTCCAGATTGAACGGCGGGTCTTCGGGGTTGCGCCCGTAAGGCGGCTTGTAACCGACCAGCCCGGTTGCCGATGCCGGGATACGAATCGAACCGCCGATATCAGAGCCGGTGGCAATACTGCTGGTTCCGCTGGCCAGTGAGGCCGATGCGCCGCCGGACGATCCGCCTGAAGTGTAAACCGGGTTCCATGGATTGCGTGTTACGCCCCAGAGCTTTGAGTGGGTATAACCGGCGCAGGAGAACTCGGGGGTGGTGGTGCGGGCATGCAGAATGCCACCGGCGCGCAGGATGCGCTGGTTGTTCGCCGAAGTCCGATCCGCAATAAAATCCTTGCGGGTCAAAGAGCCGTTTGTGCAGGGCATTCCCTTGACCTCGGTTTCGTCCTTGATGCCGATCGGCAGCCCTTCCAGCGCCCGGGTGCGTTTCCCGCGGGCGTATTTTTCCTGTGCGGCTTTTGCCTGGTCCATCGCCGTGTCAAAAAATCGATGACTGAGCGCATTCACCACCGGTTCGGTTGAACCGGCGCGGTCGATAATAGCCTGCATGACTTCAACGGGCGAAATCTTTCCGGTCTTGAATTGCCGGATCATCTCCGTTGCCGGCAGATAACACAGTTCAAGATCACTCATGGTGGTATCCGGTGGTGAATGGCGGTGAGCCACATTTTTTCATTTGACCGCGCTGCTTGCAGGGTTCATCTGTTTTGATTTCGCGAACCGGTTTTCAGGTGGCGGACAATATCCGAATCCCTGCGGCAAGTCAAAACCGGCTACATGTCGCGGTAACCGTACCGGCGCGAAAGGCTATCCGTGACCTTTGTCCCGAATGCCGAGGTAGCCATGCACGACCAGAGTGATCAATACGAGCGAGCCGCCCGCCAGGGTAAGGTTGCCGGGATGTTCGTTGAGTGCAAACCAGACCCAGAGTGGTCCGAATATGGATTCGAGCAGCATCATCAGACTGACTTCGGGCGCGCTGATGTATCGGGGTCCGATGAACATCAGGCTGGCCGCTACCGGCAGCATTACGAAGCCCATCAGGAACAGGTATTTCAAATCACTGGCGGAGGTCTGCGCCGGGGATACGAAAGGGAATAGAACCAGGGCGGATAAAAGACCGCCGAATACAAACGAGGGCAGCAAATCCATGCTCCGGTTCTTTGAAACCACGGTGAAGCTGGCCGCCAGGGTGAGCGCTGCAAACAGTCCCGAGATATTACCCAGATACGCGTTCGGCATGATACTTTTTCCGGAACAAATGACGGCGATTCCCGCCGCAGCGACAAATATCGCGATCCATGTCCGGCGCATCACCTGTTCCTTGAAGATCCACCAGGATATCAGCGCGGCGAACAGGGGCGTGGTGCTGATAATAAACAGGGTATTGGCCACTGCGGTATGGGTTATCGAGTAAATGAAACTGAGGTTGCCAACGAAATACAGTGCCGCAAGACAGACTCCCGGCCACCCGATGCCCAACAGCGCCGCGGTTATCCGGGTTCGATAGTGCATCGTCAGCACCAGCAGCATGCCAATACTGTAAAACAATCCCCGGAAGAACGTAATCGTCAGCACATCGGCCGTAATCAGTCTGTTCAACAACCCGTCGGGGCTGATTGCAAGTACCCCCAGCGCGGTGATGATGATTCCCTTGCTGTGTGTTGACAAAGAGTGGAACACAGGCAGTCTCAGCGCCGGACCACGGATTCAAGCGCGCAGTCGAGAGCGCTTCGCAGGCCGCGATCCGGCGCTTTCTCCACAAGCAGGCTATCGCAATGGTTGAATGTCATAAACCCGGTCAATGCCCCGGCAAAACCCGTGTAGAAAGCGTCAATCCGGTGGATCCGGCGTTCAAGCGCGATGTTCCTGACAATCAGGGTCCGGGAGGGACGGTCCGCCTTGCAGTCCATGCGTGCCACCAGATTTCCGTCCCACAGAACGGGCAGGCAAAAGTAGCCGTATTTTCGTTTTGCCGCCGGAACGTAACATTCGATCTGGTAGTCATAGTCGAACAGGGCGTTTATTCTTTTTCGCTGGATCACCAGATTATCGAACGGGGACAAGATCCGCACCCTGGATCGGGCCAGCGGTCTGTTGATGAGGTCGGGATAATCCGGCAGGGCAAAGAAAACCGGACCCGGTTTTTTGCCCGTAATTTGCACCGGCACGATCTCGCCATTCTCGGTCAGCGCCATCAGTTCGCTCTGGATGTCCGGTTTCAGGCCGTTCCGGAGCCAGGCTATTTCCGATGCGCTTCCAAAGCCATGGGCCTTGAGATAACGCAGTATCAGGTGGCGCAGGAATTCAGCGCGATCCGGCATCGAGGTGTCAACCCGGTCGGGCAGCACCCGTTCCGCAAGGTCGTATACCTTCTGGAATCCCTCCCGCCGGACCACCATCAGCCGGCCTTCCATAAACAGTTGTTCCAGCGCCATTTTAGCGGGCTTCCATTGCCACATCGACAGTTGTCTTTTTCCGTGATTCCGGAAATCCCTGGATCGCAGGGGGCCTTCCCGGGTGATCCGGTCCAGCGTCTGGCGCTTGATTTTGGGGTCGCATTGATACCACCATCGTTTGCCTTTGGCGAATTCACGCTTGGCCGGCAAGGTGAACCGGTAATCGCTGATCGGCAAAAAGGCGGCCGCATGAGACCAGTATTCAAAGATTCTGCCTTGTTGCATCAATTGGTCGAGATGCTCCTGCCGATAGCGGGGATTACGCACCCACAAGGTGTGGTGATGGGCCCGCTGTATGACCGAAATGGTGTCGATCTGGACATAACCGAGGTGATCTATGGCCTCGCAGGTGGCGTCAACAGCCTTTCCGCGCCGGTTGGCGGTCAACACCCTTTGTGAATGGAGCGCCAGTTTCCTCGCTTCCCGAATGGACAGGGGGCGGGTTATGCCTTCGGATTTCATGCTGTCCCCTGTGTTGTGGATAAGACCGGAGTTTTCATTGCGGTTGACTGGCTGGCAGGCGATTATACCTGTTGCGTTGCGGCAGTTGCATACCTGCGCCGGGTTGTCGGCCATGCTACAATGAATTGAAAAGGGAAACGCGAGGGAAAGATTGACTGCAAGCGGGAATCCACGGGGATTGACGTTCCCCTGTTTCATCGACGTGAAGATATTCTTGTCTGCCCGGGAGAACAATCTTGAGCTGGTGCGCGACGTATTGCTGCAATCGATTCTGCCGGATGAACTGGAAAGTATCCATCAAAAGCAAAGCAAACACGGAAAGTACCATTCCTTCAGTTGCCGGATCCGGGCTTCGGGCAGGCAGCAGATGGATCAGTTGTATCGTTACCTTTCCTCCCATCCTGAAGTGCTGATGGTGATCTGAACCGCTGAACCGGGCAGGCACAGTGATCTGCCCTTGCGATTCCTCCCCATCAGGGGCTATTTATCCATTGCGTTGACAAACCCCTTCCCTTGATACGTTGATATGGGTCAGCGTCCGTTCGTCATTATGCATTCGCCATGAAATCATCCGCTGCATCAATCGCATCACTTCGCTGGCGCAGGCAGGATCATCAATCAGATTGTTTGTTTCTCCGGGATCGTTTTCCAGATCGAAGAACAAGGCCGGTAATCCGGTGAAGTGGACATACTTGTAACGCCGGTCGCGTATTATATTCATCTGGCAGTCGTCCATGGCAATGCCGAGAAGGGTTTCGGGCACGGCGTTTTCAACATCGCGGAAATCATATTCCCAATGAACCTCTTCGCGCACACCGCGGGTTTCTTCACCGCGTACATGCGGCATCAACGAGAGGCCGTCACATTGACGCGGTATGGACAGTCCCAGCGCTTCCAGAATGGTCGGCATCACATCCACTGACTCCGTAAAGGATGAGAATGTGTGTCCTCGGGCGCTTTCGGGTTGTGACGGGTCCCGCACGATCAACGGAATGTGGTAGGCCGAATCGAAGAACCCGCCCTTGCCGAACAGCCAGCGGTCGCCAAGCAGTTCGCCGTGGTCGGCGGTCAGCACGATCAAGGTATTGTCGTATTGCCCGATATTCCTGAGATGATCGACCAATTTGCCAAAATAGTGATCAACCTTGCTGACCAGGCCATAATAAGTCGCCTGGGTCTGCCGCATTTCCTGTTCATAGCGGTCGCTGCCGATGTCCTGTTGAAGCCAGGGCCCGAGCCATTCGCATGCCGGGGAAAATGCCGCCTTGATCCAGGGGTGCAGTTTCTGGAACTGCCGGGGATCCGGCATGCGAACAGGGGCGGGCACATGATCCGGGGAGTACATCGTATTCCATGGCGCAGTGGCTACAAACGGCGGGTGCGGGCGTAAATACGATAAATGTATGCACCAGTCGGCGTCTGCTGAATCAATATAACGGATAACCTGGTCAGTTAAAAATGCCGTTTGCGAATGCGCGTCCCGGTACAACGGCTCTGCAACAGCCTGGCCGCTGTCCTGAACCCCCAGATGCGCTTCGAGTGCGGTACGGACGGAATAACTGTTGTCCCGTAAATGCCGCAGCCAGGGAACGGGATTGCCATCCGTCAGCAGCAGGCCTTCTTCGAAACCCGGCAGCATGTTTTCGTAGCCGTGTTCGATTACCTCGCTTTCACTGTGGTGTCTCGGGTCGAGGGTGGTATCGGTATATCCGAACAGCAGGGGACGATAACCCGCGGCGCGAAGCTCGCGGGCCAGGTTGGTGTGACGTTCGTCCAGAGGGGCGCCATTGCATACCACTCTGTGGTTTTGCTGATACATGCCGGTAAGCAGGCTGGCCCGCGCTGGCGCGCAAGGCGCCGTTACCGAATAGTGGTTGCTGAACAAAACGCCGTCTTCGATCAACCGATCGAAATGGGGGGTTTTTACACATGGATGGCCGATAGCGGAAATACAATCGCCGCGCCATTGATCTGCGGTTACAAATAGTATATTCATAAGAAAAATCCGATTGGCTCTTACCCGGTAATGTATCCAAAATGATTCAGGTTTTGTCAAAAGATCCTGATAATTCGCAAAGATTGACGGTCAGTGGGAAGTCGGCGCAATCAACCCCAGGGACTCATCGGTGAACCCGGTCATTCGACATCAAGGGGTGTGTGATTACCACGAAGTCTGGCGGGAAATGGTTGAATTCACCCGGACCCGGGATGCCGGGAGCCGGGACCAGATCTGGTTTATGCAGCACCATTCGGTGTATACCCAGGGCGTCCGCTGTCACGAACTGCCCGAACCGGGCGGCCGCCATATCCCGGTTGTGCATACCGACCGCGGCGGATTGATGACCTGGCATGGTCCGGGGCAACTGGTCGTCTATCTTTTGCTGAATGTAAGGAAAATGAATATCGGCCCGAGAGCGCTGGTCAGCGCCCTGGAGCGGGTGACCATTGATTTTCTGGATTCCTGGGGTGTGGAAGGCGCGCGCCGGGCCGGCGCGCCGGGCGTGTATGTCGAAGGCAGGAAAATCGCGGCGCTGGGACTGCGGTTTTCACGAGGATATTGCTACCATGGACTCAGCCTCAATATTGATGCGGACCTGGCCCCGTACAACTGGATCGTACCCTGTGGCATCAAGGGCTTGTCCGTGACCCGGTTAAAGGATCATGTCGGCCACACAGACTATGCACAAGCCGTTTCCCGGTTCGAGAGATTGCTTCTGGCCTGGCTGGAATCGAATACTGAAACCAGCCCGTCCACCGCACAGGCTCCCGCCTGATTGACTATGACCGGATTGATGTCAATTTCCGATATGACTTCCCGCAGGGCGTAAGCCAGCCCGGACAGGCGGACAATCGTCTCGATCAGGGCGCGCCGGTCACCGGGAGGGTTGCCGCGTACACCGTCAATCAGCCTCGCTATTTTCAGGGACGCGATCATCCGTTCCGCCCTGGCCGGAGTCACCGGCGCCAGCGCAACCCGGGAGTCCGAGATCAATTCGATCAGAATCCCTCCGGCCGCGACCATGATGAACGGACCAAACTGGGGATCGTTGACCATTCCCAGACCGACCTCTGTTCCCGGCGCCACCATTTCGGATACCAGTACCCGGTTACCGAGACGTCGTGAAAGGGCCGCATAAGCTTGTTCCAACTCCTGTGCATCGGTGATGCCGGTGATCACGCCGGACTGGTCGCTCTTGTGGGCGATCCCGGTTCGGGCCGTTTTCAGCGCCAGCGGGAAGCCGAGTTCCGATGCCGCCCGGAGCGTCTCGTCCGGGTTTTGCGCGCTGCGGCATCGCGGCGTGCGGATGCCGAAGTCGGCAAACAGTTCCAGCGCCTGCCGCTCACCCAGAGTGGTTCCGGTATGACCGGACAGGATTTGTTTCCATTTGTCCACTTTCCCGGTATCGGGAAGATCGGTTGGCGCCAGTAGTCCCGGTTCTTTTCGCCTGTTTCGGTAGGTCAGCAGGTGCCTGGCCGCCAGCAGCGATGGCCGGGTGCCGTCCAGAAACGGAATCCCCGCCTCACCGGCTCTTCTGCACAGGTCCGGGTTGTCAATATCGGTGTGGCAGTTCGCCATCGCGACCGGCTTGCCGGTTTCCCCGGCAACCCGGACCATCAATCGGTAGAAAGCCTCGGACAGGTAGTAGTGATCGCGGAAATTGGAGAAGAACAGACCCACACTGACGGCCGGGTCGCGCATCATGGCCGCCATGCACCGATAGAACCGGTTCTCGAAATCATGGTTTGAACCCCAGGCGTCCAGTGGATTATCGGCGATCAGTCCCGGTTCCAGATTTTCCCGGAGCGCCGATTTGGTGTTTTCGCTGATCGAGGCAAACCGGATTCCGAGATCACAGGCGATATCCGCTACCAGTTCCATCAACCCGCCCGATTCCTGCACCGTAGCCAGATCGCCGTCGCCGGCCCGACGGCCGGATTGAAACATCATCAGCGTGGCCCCCATTTCATCGAAGTCGCTGACCTCGATGACATTGTAGCGATCGAATACCGCTTCATAAGCGGCATGGTTACCGGCGATGGCGCCAGTATGTGTTTTTGCCATACCGGCGCCCAACGGCGATTTCCCGGCCTTCATCACGATTACCGGTATGTCCAGTTGCATGGCCTGTTCCAGCGCATCGGTAAACGCCTTCGGCTCGCGCACGGTTTCCAGGAACAGGGCAATCGCCCGGGTGTCGGGGCGGGACAACGACCAATCCATGTAGTCGGCCACTGTGGTCGCCAGTTCATTGCCGCAGGAAACACAAAGATTGAACTTCAGGCGGCAGCCATTGTGCGCCAACGCGGCGAAAGCGGACCCCGATTGAGCGATAAAACTGATGCCGCCGGGCGAATCGTGGCGCCGGTTCCTGTTCATCGGGAAGAGTCCCGCATAGAGGGAGTCGGAGATGTTGTAAAAGCCCATGCCATTGCCTCCGCAAATGGCAATCCCGGCCTGTTTGGCCAGCTCTGAAATCCGTTGCTGCAACCGCGGTTCGGTGTCATTTTCCAGGATGCAGCTGGAAAAAATCGTCGCCGCTCGCACCCCGTGTCCGATCGCGTCACGCAGGGCCTGTTCCAGTCTTTCGTTGGAGACGGCGAGAGCCGCGTGCTCCACCGTTTCGGGTAACGAATCCAGATCCGGATAGCAGCGGACACCGAATAGCGATCCATATCCCGGATTGACCGGGTAAACCGCTCCGCGCCAGGCAGAGTTGATCACCATGTCCGCGAGTACCCGGCCGGGACTGTCCGGTCGGCCGGACGCGCCTACCAGCGCGATTGACCCGGGCCTTAAAAGTGGATCCAGGCGGTGAGCCATTATGACTTCAGTCTCTCTTCTCTCCAGGCGAGCGCCGCCTTTAATCCTTCGCTGCGCAGGATACGGTTGAATTCCCGCCTCAATCCGGTTTCCGTCGTTTCGATCTCTATCGAAGTCTCCAGACCCATCTCCAGGGCCTGGTTCATCCCCATGATTTCGTAGCTGCGGTTCAATGCCTGTTTGGTCAGCCTGACTGAATCCGGATCCATCATCGCGATTTCCCTGCCCAGGGCCAGACCACGAGCCAGCGCTTCTCCGGATGCGGCAATTTCATTGACAATGCCCAGTTGCAGCGCTTCAGCCGAAGTCATCCGGTCCTGGCCGGTCAGCAATACCTTTTTGGCCCGCTTTGGATTGGTATACCAGGGCAGCAGCAGCGCTACGATACTGCTGCCGAAACGCAGTTCCGGTTCTCCGAAAACACTGTCCGTGTCGCAAACCGTGAGATCACAGGCCAGGGCCAGTTCGAACCCGGCGGCAAGCACATAGCCATGCACCGCGGCGATGGTCGGTTTCGACAGGTTCCAGAAGCGCATGATCACATCGAGATCATATTGCAGCGCCTCGCGCCATTGTCGTTCACCCTGACGATTTGCCTCGATGCCTGCCTGCAAGTCGAAACCCGCACAAAAGGCCCTGCCGTTGCCATTCAGGACTACCGAATAAACCTTTTCATCCTGTTCTGCCCGATCCAGCGCCACATTCAACTCATCCAGCATGGTCTTGTTGATTGCGTTGAGTTTGTCCGGCCGGTTCAGCGTGATCATCGCGACCGGTCCATGGCGGGCAAATTCAATGGTCTGGAATTTCATCCGAAATTCATTAATCCAGGATGGATACGCGATCTCCGGTACGGACCACGCCGGTGGTTTCGGGAACCAGATTGATGCCGAAATAAACTTCACCGTCTTTCCGGCGACGGTAGCTCGACAGGGTATGAATCGGTTCCGGTCCCGACAACACGCCGGTCTGCTGGTTTACGGTCGGTACGGAACAGCGCGCGCAGGCCTGTGTCACCCGCAAGCGAACCTCACCGACCGTGATCTTTTTCCAGTTGTCTTCAGCCAGCGGCCCGCATCCACTGACTACAATGTTGGGCCGGAAGCGATCCATTCCGACCGGATTTTCCAATCGCGCATTGAGGTCGTCCAGTGAACCCCGGGAAAGCAGCAACAGGGGAAACGCATCCGCGAACCGGGTGTGTTCCCCCGCCTTCGATAGTTCCGGGTCGCATAGCCTGATTTCATCGTCGGGGAACGAGACCAGCCTGCAATCAACGCCGAGCGCCTGGCTCAGCCATTCACTGGTCTGAGCGTCGTGCTCCAATGCCTGTACCGGATCTCCCCATACCTGTGTGTTCATTCTTTTGCCGCCGCCTTTTTCAACCGGAGCGACCGTGTGCGGTTCCATGCCGAAGGAAGACAGCGTCAGCTGGCCATTATCGACCCTGGTCTCGACCAGCGCCATTTGTGGATAATTGCGTTGAGTCATGAAGGCGCCGTCGGGGCGGGTCACCATCCACTGGCGGTCATACTCGAACCCGGCTTCATTCAGTTGCGCCGAATCGAGCGAAATCCCGGCAAGGGACTTGACCGGATAAACATGAATTTCGGATATGTACATGATTGCGGGAGCGGGGAGCTGCCTTATAATTTGCGATGTGAACATCAACACCACTACAGGGGATGTATTGTCGCAGTTAATCGCCGTCGATACTACCGGAAACCGGCGCCAATGACGATCTGGCTTGGACTGGGTTCCAATCTCGGGAATCGCCGGGAAAATCTCGAAAGGGCGATTGACCGCCTGCAATCCCGCGGGTTTGAATTATCGAAAATCTCGGCGCTGGTGGAAACCCCGGCATGGTTGCCGGACCGGGCCGAACCGTCCTGGAACAAGCCCTATCTGAACTGCGTCATAGCGGGCCAGGCCAGGTGGAGTCCCGCGCAGGGATTGAACATGATCCGGGAAATCGAGCGTCAGCTTGGCCGACAGCCCGCACGGCGCTGGGCGCCGCGCCCGATTGATATCGACATCCTGCTGTGGCGGGGGCTGACTCTGGATACCCAGGAGTTGACCATCCCCCATTACGCCATGGCCGAACGCCCTTTTGTCTTGACCCCGCTCATGCATCTGCAACCGGATTTAATCATACCGGGCCAACGGGAGACGGTTTTCGAACTGTGCCGGAAGGTCCGGCCGGTACCGTTATGGATGGGAATTCTGAACATCACCCCGGATTCATTTTCCGATGGCGGGAAATGGGCGGACAAGGGGGCGCTCGACAACCGGATCGAAGACTTTATCGAACAGCATGTCCAGATTATCGATATCGGCGCCGAATCCACCCGGCCCGGCGCTGCCCCGGTATCCGCAGACGAAGAATGGCGGCGGCTGGAACCGGTGTTGACTGCGCTTGACCGGAGATTGTGCGGTTTGCGGATTCGACCGGCCATTTCCGTCGATAGCCGGCACTGGCAGACCCTGGAAAAAGCGATTGATTGCGGAGCGCAAATCATCAACGACGTGACCGGCCTCCGGAATCCGGATATCCTGGCGCTGGCAAGACAAAGCCAGTGCCAGGTGGTGGCGATGCACAGCGTCACCATCCCCGCCGACCCCGCCGCAACATTGCCCGCCGGTCAGGGCGCAGTCAGCCAGTTGCAGGATTGGATTGATCGCAGAATGGATCAGTGGCTGGACGCGGGGATCGATTTGAACAAGGTGATATTCGATCCGGGAATCGGCTTTGGCAAAACCGCTGGCCAGTCAATCGAATTGTTGCAGGGCTGCATGAGTTTCAAACAGACCGGGCTGCGCCTGCTGGTTGGCCATTCGCGCAAATCGTTTATCGGCGGTTTTTCCGATCAGCCTTTCGCCAGCCGCGATCCCGAAACCCTGGGAATTTCCCTGGCGCTATGCCAGAAGGGGGTCGATATCATTCGCGTCCACGACCCCGTCCTCCATGTCCGCGCCTGGCGCGCCTGGTCCCACATGTCAACCTGACGGGCCAGACGCCATGTCGCCCGACCTGATCGCACTGGTCCTGTTCGCAGCGGTTCTGCACGCGGGCTGGAACGCTCTGGCGAAATCCGGCGGCTCGCCGCTCTACAGTATCGCGGCCTACCGTCTGGTTTCCGCCACCGCAAGCCTGTGCCTGGTCTGGTGGGCGCCCCTGCCGCCTGCCGGGGCCTGGCCTTTTCTCGCCGCATCCGTATTGATACACACGGTGTATTATTTCACCCTGGCCCAGGCATACCGAAGCGGCGACTTGTCGCTGGTGTGCACCCGCTCTTCATGGCCCTTGGGGCATCACTTCCGGCGGCCGGTTCTGATCGCCGCTACCATCGCCGACGGCGCCGGGGTGAGGACGGTGGAAAACAGTTTGTCCTACATCCTCTGGTTGTTCGCCGGTGAGGCGCTGCCCGGGGCTCTTCATGGCGGCACATGTGGCGTCATCCGGAACCGCGCCCGGGTACTGGTTGGCGGACTGGCCTCTACCGCCGCCTACGGCCTCGTCATCCACGCGATGAGTATCGGGCCCATGGCGCTTGTCATCGCCGGGAAACCAGCGTGATCTTTGCCGTTCGTTGCTGCTGAAGGAACCCTTCGGCCGTCAACGCATCATCGCGCCTGCTGGTGGCGATCATCGTCATCCGTTACCATGCCTGATTCATGAGAGTTTCCTACCAGGGAAGCCGATTCAGTGTTACGCCGTCGATATCCTTCCTGACCTCGTCCTCCATGTCCGCCCTGGCGCGCTAGGTCTCGCGCGATACCAGCCTCATGGCCCTTGCCCTGTTCGGCGGACATCGCCTGCGAGGTTCACTTCCGGCCTTGCTCGGCTGCCGGGAGTGGCCACCGCGGTTCTGATCGCCGCCTATTGATCGCCGCGGCGCCGGGGTGAGGACGGTGGAAAACAGTTTGTCCTACATCCTCTGGTTGTTCGCCGGTGAGGCGCTGCCGATCTGCTTGTGGCTCTTCATGACACAGCGGCACATGTGGCTTGGGTATGTCATCCTGTTAATCGGTTGAGTATTGTATGTATCCAGTTGCCGGAACCGCGCCCGGGTACTGGTTGGCGGACTGGCCTCTACCGCCGCCTACGGCCTCGTCATCCACGCGATGAGTATCGGACCCATGGCGCTGGTGTCATCGCTGCGGGAAACCAGCGTGATCTTTGCCGCATTGATCGGAACGTTGCTGCTGAAGGAACCCTTCGGCCGTCAACGCATCATCGCAGCCTGCCTGGTGGCGCTCGGCATCATCGTCATCCGTTACCATGCCTGATTGATTTCTCCGTTTGTTTCACGATGAACGGTCTGCCACAGTTCATCCAGTCGCGCGCGTGCGGACTCAAGCATCCGGGAAGATACTCGTTTGAACCTCCGGCTTTTCAGGATTGAAGTTTATCCATAACGACTCCTGCCTGCTGCTTTTCGATGAATTACATAATTTGGACGGATCCGTTTCCACCCGTCAAACAATCATAAAGCGGTGTTTACCCGGAGATGACCGCTCTGCCCCGAATGGCGCGGAGTACATCAGCGAGCTCAATGTGTTCCCCGTCGGTCATTTCACTTCCATAAGCGGGTATCGTTGCGGTCGTGGACATAAGGAGGGTCCAGATAAAACAGCCGGTATCATATCGCTCGATGATTTCCAGGGCCGGAGCATTTTCAATTTGCACTCTTTGCAGCCTCTGCACAATCTCCGGCAGACCATCAATACCCCCCAGCCAGCGAGAGACGGCTCCAGCCATGCCCGCGCGAGAGTGAGAACACACGCCCACCGCCCTTCGGAACTCGTTTGAGCCACCGGTGCGTGTTTGTCTGGCTCTTACATAGAATCTTCTGAGCCCTTTCCAATTTGGTCAGTGAGGGCGGCACGCCTTCATCAGTTCTTCGCAGACTGATCGCCTTGGTGAGTTTCGCCTGGTTTCTCAGCGTCTCGAAAAAATTGACCAGTTCGGAGTCGATATCCCTGACTCGGTTTTCGTTAAGCAAAATCGCCGCCGACCCGCCAAACACATCAGAAATGAACGGAGTCTTCCGGCAGATTTGAAATCAAGGTGAGAGTATTTTCCGCCATACCATCCAGGCAATCATTTTTTTACGCCGTTGCCGCGCGTTCTTGACGACCCTCCGATGCGCTGTTTGTCATGGCTGGATGGATTGAAGAGGATAAACCACTTCCTGTTGACTGGCAATGGCGCAGGCTGTATTTCGGTTTCTCCTGGTCCCACATGTCAACCTGATGGGCGGAACAGCATGTTTTCGGGTAGCCAGGTGGCGGTTTCCGGGATAAAGATCAAAATGAACACCATCAGCACCATGATGCCGAACATCGGCAGGGCCGCCTGTGCGATTGTCCCCATTTCGTGTCCGGTCATGCCTTGCAGGACGAACAGGTTAAACCCGATTGGCGGTGTAATCTGGGCCATCTCGACGACTACGACAATAAAAATACCGAACCAGACCACATCAATGCCAGCCTGGCGAACCATCGGTTCGACAATCGCCATGGTCAGCACGACCGAGGAGATGCCGTCGAGGAAGCAGCCAATGATGATGTAGAATACCAGCAGCATCATCAACAACTCGAAACGGCTCAGATTCAATGAGCCGATCCATTCGGCCAGATCGCGCGGCAGGCCGGTAAAGCCCATCGACAACGACAGAAACGCGGCGCCAGCCAGGATCAGGGCGATCATGGCCGAAGTGCGGGTGGCGCCCATCAGGCTTTCGCTGAATGCCGACCAGTTCAGGGAGCCTTGACTGGCAGCCAGCAGCAATGCGCCGATGACCCCGAAAGCGGCCGCTTCGGTCGCGGTGGCAAACCCCAGGTACATGGAGCCGATAACCAGTCCGACCAGCAGGATCAACGGGATCAGGAAGCGGGAGTTCCTGATTTTCTCGGCCAGCCGCAGGGGTTGTTCGACTTCAGGGTGAAATTGCCGGTTGAAGACGGCCCGCAGCGCGGTATATGCCATGAACAGGCCAGCCAGTACCAGCCCCGGCAGGATTCCGGCGATAAACAATTTTGAAATGGATTCGTTGATCGTTACCCCGTAGACGATCAGGATCAGTGAGGGCGGTATCATCAGGCCCAGAGTAGCAGCTCCGGCCAGCGTCCCGAGAATCATATTCTCCGGGTAGTCGCGGCGGCGCAATTCGGGTATCGACATTTTGCCGACCGTGGTCAGGGTGGCGGCGGAGGATCCCGAGACGGCGGCGAACACGGCGCAGCCAACGATATTGGTATGCAGCAAGCCGCCGGGCAGTCCTCTCAACCAGGGCGCGAGTCCCTGGAACATGTCTTTCGACAGGCGTGTCCGGAACAGAATTTCCCCCATCCAGATAAACAGCGGCAGCGCAGTCAGGGACCATGAGGATGAAGCGGTCCAGATGGTCGTGATCATGCTGTCTCCGGTCGGCCGGTCGGTAAACAACTCCATACCGGCAAAAGCGGCGCCGAGCAACGCCAGACCGACCCAGACACCGCTGCCCAGCAGGACAAGCAGAACAAACAGGAATACGACGATCAGTCCAAGCTGTTCCATGAGGTCATGTCGCCATGTTATTGCACGGCCTCCATTTTGATGCCGTGGTCACGGGTAAGGATCAAACGCGCCAGATGATCCATGATTGCGACAGCCAGTAAAATCGTGCCTGCGGCCATGGCCAGTTGCGGTATCCACAACGGAGTGGCGTCCTGTCCCTGGCTGATATCGTGCAACCGGTATGACCAGTAAACCGCCCTGACCGCATACCAGGCAAAATAGCAGCCCAGGGCCGAGGCGACGGCAAAACACCAGATCTCGACATAATGACGATAAGGACCCAGCGCCGACAGTAACAGGTTGACGCGGACATGGGCGCCGCGGTTGAAAGCGTGAGCGAAAGCGAGAAAGGACGCCGCCGCCATGCAATATCCGGCATAGTCGGTTGAACCCGGAAAAACCATTCCGCTCCAGCGCGCGGCCATTTGCAGTACGATGATGACCAGAAGGGCGATCAGGAAAATCGCGGCAAGAACAGCGCTGCAGAAGTAGAGGCCATCCAGAAACCGGAACAGGCTTCCGGCAAGGCGCCCGGGGCGTTGCGTGGTTTCGGCTAGAGGGTCACCCGCCATCGGGGGCAGTGACGGTGGCTACCGGGCGGCTTTGAAGGCGTCCACGATGGCCTGGCCTTCAGCGCCCGCGGCCTCCAGCCACTCGGCGGTGATGGTTTTGCCGATGTCCTGCAGGCCAGCGCGCAACCGGTCGCCGGGTTCTTCGACTTTCATGCCGCCTGCGCGTAACCCGTTCAGTGTGAAAGTGGTATATTCAACCGCCCGCCAGTAACCGGCGTAAGCGGCCAGCTCGCTGCAACCGCGCACTACATTCCGGGTTGTTTCATCCAGACCGTTCCAGGCGTCCCGGTTGGCGAAAACCGAGTTGCGGGGCAGCCAGGAATCCACCGCGTAAAAATGAGTCAGGTGTTCCCAGACCTTGCGGTCATAACCGGTGGCGGCTGAGGAAACGAAGCTTTCGGCAACTCCGGTGGCCAGGGCCTGGTTCAATTCGGCCGCCTCGACCTGTACCGGCAACATCCCGGCCAGTTCAGCCAGACGGGCGGTTGTGGAATTGTAGGAACGGAATTTCAGCCCTCTGGTATCGTCAAGAGAGTGGATCGCCCGGTTGAAATACAGTCCTTGCGGAGGCCATGGCACTGAATACAGCAGTATCAGGTTTTGCCGGGCCAACAGCTTTTCCAGGGTGGGCCGGGATGCGGCCCAGAGCTTTTCAGCCTGCTCGAAAGAAGGCGCCAGAAACGGGATCGAGTCCACGCCAAAAAGCGGATTTTCGTTTTGATGGGCGGATAACAGTCGTTCTCCGATAGGCGCCTGGCCGGTTTGCACCGCGCGCTTGATCTCATTGCCCTTGAACAGTGACCCGGAGGGGTGGGTTACGATTTCCAGGGCGCCGCCGGTGCCGACGGTCACGCAACTGGCGAACTGCGCCCCGGTTTGGGAATGAAAGTTGGTTGCCGAATAAGCCATCGGCATATCCCATTTTTCGGCGGCGGCGCTGGTCGCCAGTCCGATTGCCAGCGTGAACGCTGACAGCGCTTGTTTGAGATTCATCGGGCGCTCTCCGGTTCGGGCTTTATCGCCCGTTAATGGAATACCACTTCCGCAGACAGCGTGAAAACCGGAATCATCGCGTCAAACAGGTCGCCGTTTTCGTCCCGCATCCGGTAACTGCCGGTCATGGTGCCAACCGGGGTTTTCAGGATGGCCCCACTGGTATACTGAAAGCTTTCACCGGGTTTCAGGTTTGGATGTTCGCCAACCACCCCCGGCCCCCTGACCTCTTCGGTTTGTCCTTCGGAGTCTGTGATTATCCAGTGGCGGCTCAGCAGTTGGGCGCCAACCTGCCCGGTGTTTTCCATATTGACGGTATAGGCGAACACGTACTGGTTGTTTTCCGGGTGAGACTGGTCCCAGAGATATTGTGGAACGACAGTGATATGAATTTGTTGATTATCTGACATGGGTGTCTGGCAAGGCTGATCAGGAATGATTATATACCCAATCAGCCTTTGAAAACAGTTCTATCCATGATTGCCTGTGCAAGATTTTCAATATTTGTGGCCACCCTGCCGTATTCCCGGCTTTTATTTCAGGCCAGTGGCCGCAATGTCCGGATAATATCCTTTTGCACATTGATATAACCGTTGGATACCATGGCGATATGAGGGCCGATCACCGCGTGCGCCGCGGGCAGGTGATGAAACGGGATTGCGGGGCAGGCATGGTGCTCAGCATGAAATGACATGTTCCAGCAAAGCCACCGCATCCCCCGGACAGTCAATGTCGTGCGTGTATTGTGCAACATGTCGGTGACGTGAGGGCACAGTGTATGTTCAGCCAGCAGGAACGCCCTCAGGAACGGCTGTCCGACCAGCATCGGCAAAATCCAGTATTGCAACAGGATGGTGGAGCCGGACAACAGGCTGAACGCAAACAACGAAACGTAGATACTGATGAATATGCGCGCCTCGGTGACGATTCCAGGACGTTTGGCGTCATTCACAAAGTGTGCGTGATGGCGGCCCATGGCAAACAGGACCAGCGCTTTTGCCTGTCCCAGCCAGTAGTCTGCCCCGCTCAGGCGCCGAATGTATTGCGGCGCTGTCCGCGGCTTGTCAAAATCCAGTTCCGGATCCTTGCCGGCGATTTGCGTATGGCGATGGTGGGCCATGTGGAAGGCCTGGAAGTATTTTGGCGGCAGCGCCAGCGCCAGACCGCAGACCCAGCCCACAGCCTCATTCAGAAGCGGGGAGGCAAAAGCGGTTTTGTGTATGGTTTCATGCAGCGGGGCAAACAGGAAAGTCAGCAAAACGCCAAGGGCCAGGGTCAGCGCTCCCTGCGCCGCCCAATGGTCGCTGTCGGCCAGCAGTACAATGGTGACCGCGACCGCCAGGAAATGCTGTAATATCCGGAACAATCCAACCGCGTCGCTCTTTTGCATCAAGGGTTGCAGCGCGGCCCTGTCCAGCGGTGAGACGGCTTGTAATTTTGACATTTCTGCGTAAAACCCCGGCTTTGGGAATACTGTTTCTGTCCGGATTGCGGTACGCTCCAGAGGCTGTGTAAATCAACGAACCAGACAGGCCGACCATTCAAATATGTTCACTTACCTTGACCCGGATATCCGCCAGCAACTCATTGACAGCGGGAAACTTCTGTGCATCGACCATAATGGTAACCCCATTGCGGATGAAAATACCATGTCCGGGGGTGAATGGGTTATCAACCTGCTCGGTCCGATTACATTGCCGCTCAAGATCAGCGGCAAGGATTATCAGGCCGACTGGTTTGCGGCGGTTCGCAGAGCCGAACTTGGCAAGGTTGAGGAACTCGCGTCCACGCTACGCCAAAGCGGCAGGCAGACCCTGTTTGCCGGGCTGGCTACTTCGATGGCGGTCAACAGTGTGCTTCTGTTCGGTGATCCGCAAAACACGGAAAACCCGCTGGTTCGCGTTCATTCGAATTGTCTGACCGGTGATGTGTTCGGTTCTGAACGGTGCGAATGCGGTCCCCAGCTTGAATCGGCCGTGGCCCGGATTTCAAACGATGCCAGCGGCGGCATGATTGTTTACATGGCCGGGCATGAAGGGCGGGGTATTGGCTTGTGGGCGAAAGCCGCGACCTATCTGTTGCAGGATGCCGGAGAAAACACCTATCAGGCAAACCAGTCGCTTGGCTTGCCGGCCGATTCCAGGGACTTTAGCGATGCGGCGTCCCTGATCCTTTATTTTCTTGGCAACCGGCCAATGCGGTTGTTGACCAACAACCCAAAGAAAATAGAGGATCTGACCAACTGCGGCCTGACTGAAGTAATACCCGAGAAGCATGTTGCCGGAGTCGGCAAATGGAACAAACGATACCTGTCTGCAAAACGGACCTGGGGGCACACGATCGGTGACTCCGATCTTTCACCGGAAAAAATGGGCCCTGATGATACGTGAAGAAATAAAAGTGGACGGATTGACCGGACAGGTCGCGGCCCTGGTTCTAGGCGCCGCGTCCGGGCCGCCGATTATAGCGATTCATGGATGGCTGGATAACGCCGCCAGTTTCGAGCCGTTGGCCGGACACCTGGACCGGTACCGGTGGATTTGCCTGGATCTGCCCGGACATGGCCGGTCGGATTGTCGACCGGACGGCTGCGTATACCATTTTACCGACTATGTCGGGGACCTGTTTTCGGTGGCGGAATCCCTGGAGCTGGACCGGTTTATCCTGGTCGGACATTCCCTGGGTGCAGGCATCGCCGCGATGTTTGCCGCTGTGTTTCCCGACCGGGTTGAGCGGCTGGCGCTGATTGACGGTATTGGTCCGCTCTCCGGGGAGGATGATGACAGCCTGCGCCAACTCAGGAAATCCATGGATTTCCTGAAAATCCGGGATAAAAATCCCGCAAGGGTCTACGGGTCATGGGAGGAGGTGGTGTCGAAGAGGCTGGAGGCAGGGAAAATAAGCAGAAGCAGTGTTGAGATACTGTTGCGCCGCGGCGCCGTTCGGGAAGGTGAAACAGTCACCGTATGCAGTGATGGCCGGTTAAAACAGCATTCCCCGGTTTACATGAGCCAGGGCAGGGTTGTATCGATTCTGAAAGGAATCCGCGCCCCGGCCCGGCTGATCCTTGCCGATCAGGGGTTGCTCGTCTCGCATGAATCGACCGCTGCACGCATTGACGCGCTTCAGGGCCTGCAGGTGGTCAAGGTCGGCGGCGGCCATCACCTGCACATGGACCGACCGCAGGCAGTGGCCAGGGAAATCGGGGCATTCCTCGACCAGGTCTGATCACGCGGTCCGGTTCTACAAATCATAGATCCATTTCAGCAGGGCATCCTGGATGCGGGTGCCGTTCCCGTAACGGACCCTGTCTGACTGGATGATCATCACCGCCGTGTACGGACGGTTGCGCCTGGAATTGATGTAACCGGCCATGCTGCGTACCCCACGCAGCCATCCGGTCTTGATCCGGAGTCTTCCCTCCGAGCCCGGTTCGCTGAAACGTTCGCTCATGGTGCCGTCGAGCGACGAGAGCGCGAAGGAAGACAGGAATTCCGCATGGTAATTACTGTTCCAGCCATGCTGTAAAAGTTGTGCAAGGCTGTCTGCGCTGATACGGGTGTCCCTGGATAACCCGGAGCCGTTATCGACGAACAGCTCCGGCATGGACATCGCGTTGGCCGCCAGCCAATCCCGGAGCCGTTGCCGCGCCCCGTCCAGGGCGCCGGGGTTGTCCGGCCCCTCGGCACCCAGGCTTAAAAACAATTGCCGGGCCATGACATTGTTGCTGTATTTGTTGATACCGGTAATGATGTCGGCCAAAGGCTGTGACAGGGAATCGAGTATTTCCGTGGCCCTGTCCGGAGTCTTTGACACCCGGTAGCCGCCCAGGATTCGTCCGCCGCTGTTCGTCCATAAATACTTGAACAGCCTGAACGTATACTCATGGTTGGAGAGTATGGCTCTTGCAATGGAATGCTCCCCGCATTCGACGGGGTAGCTGCCCGCAAATTTGACGATGACCCGGTCGTTCCCGCGCCGGATTCCGTCGATCCGCCAGCCGGATTCCGGATTGGCGCAGGCGCCCCGTTTTGCCCGGATGTCGTTTTCAATGACCAGGCCCGCAAAAGGCGGGTCGGCAATCACCCGGATGCGGTTGCCGGTCGGGGACAATATGAATCGGGTTGCGGAGAAATTCACCAGCGCCGCGCCCGGTCCCACGTTGTAGAGACGGTCCGGCCGGTCATCGAATGCGCCGCGGTCGTGCCGCTCAAGATCGAAGTAGCCGTCGTCAATGATGAGGTCGCCATGGATGGTATGAATGCCTTTTTGGCGGATCGACTGCACCTGGCGCCAGAATCGTTCCACGACCAGAAACGGATCGCCGCCGCCCTGCATGACCAGGTTGCCTTTGAGCGCCCCGTTTTCGATTGCGCCATCGGCCAGGTAACGGGTTTGCCACTGATAACTCGGTCCGAGGATTTCAAGCGCCGACAGGGTGGTCAGTATTTTTATCGCCGAAGCCGGATTTCTTGGCTTGCGGCTGTTCAGACCCAGTATTTTCTCACCGCTATCGGCATCGCGCACGTCCAGACTGACCGCATCCGGCGGAATACCATATTGACCGAGCAGGCGGACAACACTGTCCGGCATTGACCCGGCTGCGAAAGCGGGAGCGTGAAGAAACCAGGCAACGATACTGGCCAGCATGGCAGGGTATAAATGGCGCAGGCGGAACTTCATCAGAAATTTTATCGGAAATGCTTCACCGGACATTACAATTCACGCTATTATATTGTCTGTTTTCAATCAACCCGGATTAAAATGTGGGCCGGTCAGGACGTGAGCCAGAAAAAAACAATCTACAGGATTCAGTTTCATAACCAGGAAAAGCTGTACGAGCTTTATGCGAGGGAAATCGGCCAGAGTCACATGTACGCGTTCGTTGAAGTGGCGGGCATCATTTTTGGAGAGAAGTCCAAACTTGTGGTTGATCCCTCGGAAGAGCGGCTCAAGCAGGAATTCGGCTCCGTCAAGCGGACTTACATCCCTCTGCACTCGGTAGTGAGGATCGATGAAGTCGACAAGGAGGGAATCAACCGGATTATCGACTCCGTCAAGGACAAGGACGGCGGCAATGTCGCATCCTTTCCGTTGCCGCCGATGCAGCCCCGGCGAACCTGAAGACGCCCCGTTCCAGTATAAGCTCAACCAGTACAACCGACCCCTGTGCCTCCGATCCCGCAATAACCGTTCGGGTTTTTCGCCAGATACTGCTGGTGGTAATCCTCGGCGTAAAAAAATTCGGGCGCTTCGCAGATTTCGGTGGTGATGGCTCCGTAACCCGCAGACCGGAGCCTGGCCTGGTAGTCGGTCCTGCCTGACCGCGCCCGGGACAGTTGGTCCTCGTTGCAGGCATGGATCACAGAGCGGTATTGCGTTCCATGGTCGTTTCCCTGGCGCATGCCCTGGGTTGGGTCATGGGATTCCCAGAATACCCTGAGCAACGCGGCGTAACTGATTTTCCCGGGATCGAATACCACCCGCACGACTTCGGCATGACCGGTCAGTCCCGAACAGACATCCCGGTAGGTGGCGTTGCGGGTCTGCCCTCCGGCATACCCCACCGCGGTGGTAAACACGCCTTCCAGTTGCCAGAACTTCCTTTCGGCGCCCCAGAAACAGCCAAGTCCGAACACCGCTGACTGCAAATGGTCGTCGAAAGGCCCCTGGAGCGGATTGCCGTTGACGAAATGCCGGTTGGTCACCTGCATACGCTGCTCCCGGTCGGGCAGGACCCGATCCGGTTCAGGGCAAGTGGCCGGCCTGAATGAGAACAAGGTTCAGAAGGGAAGGTTATGCCCGTAGCCGACCATGCACATCACCATCGGGATGGAAAGCACGGTATTGGTCCGGGAAGCGAGCAGGGCCACATTCTTGGCTTTCGCGACCTCCTCCGCGCTGGCGGACACGATCCCCAGTATTTTTTTCTGGTTGGGCCAGATCAGGACCCATACATTGAACAGCATGATCGTGCCGAGCCACGCCCCTACCCCGATTACAGGGCTTTGCAGTGCGAATGCCGAAACGATGCCGGTTCCAGGCAGGTATTCAAGGGCGACTGCGCCGGTCACCCAGGTGGCCACCGCGCCCCAGCGAAACCACAGCAACGCCCGCGGCGCGACGTATTTTGAAATAGCGGCAGGTCCGGGGCCATCCGAATCGGCAGCGGCTTCAGCCACGGCCGGCACCTGCACGAAATTGAAGTAATAAAGCAAGCCGATCCAGGTGATACCGGCGAGCACATGCAACCAGACGACAAGGGACCACATGTTCATGATAATTAACCTCTCAATTCAAATTATTGTTTGTCTATATTATTGGATGTAAGTAATGTGACGACCCGATTCCGTTTCCCTGATTCGGTTTCCGTAATTCCCGGAATCAGGTTTCTACAAAACAAGGGCGATTACAATGGCAAGAACGACTCCGGAGATGATCGTGCCAGGGATACTTTTTAGCGGATTCATGATTATCGGCTCCATAAATTGAGATGAAAAAGGTCAGCGGACACATTGACGTAAACGAATGACGAGGATAATAGTGTATCGGCGATAATGCAAGTTATTGTCCCGTCCCGCCTGCGGATTCCCGCTCCGGCAAATTGAAGAAACCGGCCACTTTTCATACCGATTGTTATATACTGGCGCGCTCCAATACAAATCACAAAGCTGTTGTAACACCTGGGAGGGTAATCTATGAAAATCTTCAGATGTATAAGAATGCTGGTCTTGAGTGTTGTTTTCATGCAGTTCGCAAATATGGCGAATGCGGAAACGGTACTCAATCTGGGCACTGTGGGCCGGTTGGGCATGCCGATAGGTGACGCGATAGACCAGGCGCTGATTCCAACGGCGACCGAGGTATCCGGCGGGAAAATGACGATAAAGCCTCATTATCGGGGTTCGTTATGCGGTGAGCAAAAATGCGGCGAACAGGCGAACCAGGGATTGCTGCAACTGTGGACCAGCTCCACTGCCAATTTCGGCAACTTCGGCACCGCGCTGGCGATTTTCGATTTACCCTATATTTTCAAGAGTATTGAAGCGGCAGACCAGATCTCCAAGGACTGGCTTTCGGATTCCCAATGTGAGGAGGCGGCCCAAACCACAGGACACCGATGTTTCGTGGTGTACTCAAGCGGCGGATTCCGGGAAATGGGCAACACCGTAAGGCCCGTGCATGTCCCGGATGACATCAAGGGAATCAAATGGCGGGTAACCAAAAGTCCGATTGAATATACCCTGATCAAGAACTGGGGCGCTGTGCCCGTGCCTTATGACTGGACCCAGTTGTACCAGGGTTTGCAGACCGGCGTCGTGGAAGGACAATATGTCGCCATACCGTGGCAGCATGTCGCCAAGTTGCATGAAGTCGCAAAGTACTACACCAAAATTGGCGGTTCCTGGTCAGGCAACCAGATTGCGATGGATGTTACCCAATACGAAGCTTTGAGCGCGGATGAGCAGCAATGGATCCAGGCGGCCAGCGCCGCATTTGGTGACGCGGTGCGCGAGCTCGATCAAAAGTGGGTGGACGATGGCATCGCCGCGATCAAACAGGAGATCACGGAATGGTATGTGCCGACTGACGCCGAGATGGCATTGTGGCGTGAAGGCGCGGTGGGCGCATGGAAAAACGCGAAGGGCACATTCGACCCGGCGTTGGCGGAACGCGCGCTTGCCGAACAGGGGCTGGATGATTTCATTGCGACCCTGAAGGCGGCTGACGCCCTGTAATCGAACCAGGTTCGATATTGCGGTAAACACTTTCCTTGCAGCCGCATTCCTGGCCTGTCCGGCCAGTGATGCGGCTGCGTTGTTCCAAATGCGTATTTCCGGAGCGGTTGCAAACCAGGCGTATCCATGACCAGCATGGTGTTCGTGGATGGATTGCGAAAGCAATTCGGTCATCTGTGCGCGGTTGACGATATTTCACTGACTGTGTCCCGCGGCGAGGCGCTGGGTTTCCTCGGCCCCAATGGTTCCGGTAAATCCACCACCATGAAAATGATTGCCGGCTACCTCAGGCCGGACGAGGGGCAGGTGCAAATTTGCGGTACGGATATGCGGACCCATCCCGTTTCCGCACAGCGGCACATTGGATTTTTACCTGAAGGCGCTCCGACCTACACCGATATTTCGACTTCCGCCTATCTCGGATTCATTGCCAACATCCGGCAGATGCGTGGAGTTGAAAGGAAAGGCCGGATTGACTACGTTGTCGACCGCACCGGTATATCCGAAGTGCTGCATCAGCCCATCGGCACTTTGTCCAAGGGTTACAAGCGTCGTGTCGGGCTGGCCCAGGCGTTGCTGCACGACCCGGATGTGCTGATTCTGGACGAACCCACGGACGGCCTTGACCCGAACCAGAAGCATGAGGTTCGGGACTTGATCCGGGAGATATCGAGGCACAAGGCAATCATCATCTCAACCCATATACTGGATGAAGTCGAAACAATTTGCGATCGTGCGCTGATCATCAACAAGGGGAATATCGTGGCCAGCGGAACGGTGGATGAACTCGAACGGCAATCCCGGTATTACAACGCGGTTTCCCTGGTCCTGCCGCAATCCGGCGCGCCCGAAGCGCGCCAGTGGCTCCAGTCCTTACCCGATGTTCAATCCGTGGAGGAAAACAGGAATGATGAAAACACGGCTGAACTGGTGGCCCTGGCGGATGACAATGCCGATATTCTGGTCGATATTGCGCCAATGGTCCATCAACAGGAATGGTCCGTTGACCAGGTGCGCCGCAAAGAGGGTCATCTGAATGAGCTTTTCCGCAGCGTCACCACGACTGACGACACGGAACGACCGGCTGTGCGTCCGCGTCCGGAAACGGGAATATCCCCACCGGACAGGGTGGCAGTTCCCTCATGCGGCCAGTTCAACGCGATCCGGGCTATCTGCAAAAATGAACTGATCCACTATTTTTCAACCCCGGTGGCTTATGTGTTTATCGCGATTTTTCTGGTGGCGATGGGCGCTTTCACATTTTTTGCCGGTGGATTTTTTACCCGCGGGCAGGCCAGCCTTGATGGGTTCTTCCAGTTTCATCCATGGTTGTACCTGTTCCTGATTCCGGCGATTGCCATGCGCCTGTGGGCCGAAGAGCGCAAGAGCGGTACAATCGAGATGCTCCTCACCCTCCCGGTAACCATCCTGGGCGCGGCGCTCGGAAAGCTGGTTGCGGCGTGGCTGGTGCTTGGACTGGCCTTGTTGTTGACCGCCCCGCTCTGGTTCAGCGTAAACTACCTCGGTTCGCCGGACAATGCCGCCATCGCTGCGGGTTACGCAGGCAGTTTTGCCATGGCAGGCGGTTATCTGGCAATCAGTGCGTTCGCCTCGGCGTTGACCCGTAACCAGGTTATCGCTTTCGTAATCGCTGTTGCGATCTGTCTCCTCTTTACCGCCAGTGGACTGGGCCTGGTGCTCGAATTTTTCAGCGGCTGGGCGCCGCCCATGGTGCTTGACGCGGTGCCGAATTTCAGTTTTCTCGAACACTTCCAGAGTATTTCGCGCGGCGTGGTTGATTTGGGCGATGCCATGTTCTTCATTTCCACCATCGTCGTTTTTGTGTTTGCCAATGTGGTTGCGGTCAACCGCTGGAAAGATGGCTGAAGGGAAACGCAGACATCCTCGAACCGGGCTGGTTTCCGCTCCGGGTCTGCTACTTGCGCTGATTTTGTATATTGCGGCCAACACACTGGTCAGTATGTGGTTTCCGACAACGCGGCTGGATGTGACGCAGGAAGGTTTGTATACGCTGTCCGAGGGCACTCACCGGATTCTGGCCGGAATCGACGAGCCGATCCTGCTTCACTTCTTTTTTTCGGAGCTGCTTGGCCGGGAAGTGCCGTTTTACGCTTCCTATGCGCGGCGGGTGAGAGAGCTTTTGACGGAAATCGAAGCAGCGGCTGGCGGCAAGGTGGTTTTGCTGGAACACAACCCCGAACCATTCAGCGATGCGGAAGAGCTGGCCGTATCCCATGGGGTGCAGGGTATTCCGGTCGACCAGGGCCGGGAACTCGCGTATTTCGGCTTGTCCGGGATCAATTCGGTCGATGAGATCGAACGGATCCCCTTTTTTCAGACGGAGCGGGAAAACCTGCTTGAGTATGATCTGGTGCAGATGATCCATACCCTGTCCAATGTGGAACCGCCTGTAGTGGGCGTGATGAGTTCATTGCCGGTTATGGGGGATATGAATGTCGGACTGCGGGGCGGGGTCACCGTGCCCTGGGCGATTGCGAAGAAATTGAGAGCGAATTTCAATGTGGTCAACCTTCCCGAAGCCATCGACGATTTGCCGGATTCCATTGATGTCATGATGGTGGTGCATCCCCGTTCACTCAGTGAACGTACACTTTACCAGTTGGAACAATTTCTGTTTCGGGGCGGAAGGGCCCTGTTTTTTATCGACCCGAAATCCGAACCGGACCTGTTCGATGACCCCGATGAGGTCTCGACCTCCGCCGATGGGGTGCGCCTGTTGTTCGACCGGTGGGGTATTCGCGTACCGGAAGGACAACTGGTCGGAGACCGGGCAATGGCATTGCGGATCAATGCCGGGACAGCCGCGCAACCGATTCCCGCGGAATATCTGGTGTGGCTGAATGTCACTCGTGGCAATATGGACCAGGATGATCCGGCGACCAGCAATTTGCCCGCAATCAACCTGGCCAGCGCAGGGTACATCGACATTGAAAAAGACTCGCCGCTCACGTTGCGGCCCATCGTGTTTTCCAGTGCCGATTCCAGTCCGGTCGCGGCGGAACGGGTGCGCGGAGCCAGGCCCGACATCCTCGGTTTGCTGGCCGATTTCAAACCGGATGACCATACTTATGTCATGGCGGGAAGGTTGTCCGGCGAACTGGCGACCGCCTTCCCGGAGGGGCCTCCGCAAAGAATGATCCCGGAAACAGCCCGGGAAATCGCAAACGCCCCGGCCCCCGTGCAACGGATGAAATCCAGCGGCCTCGTCCATATCATCGTGGTGGCCGATTCGGACCTGTTGAAAGACCGGTTCTGGATTCGCAAGCAGCAGTTTTTCGGCCGTGAAGTCGAGGAGCAATTCGCCAGTAACGCGGATCTGGTGGTGAATGCGTTGAGCAACCTGGTGGGAAGTGATGAATTACTCACACTTCGCTCGCGCGGTGTTTCCCAACGCCCTTTTGAAACGGTGATCGAGTTGCGGCAGCGGGCGGAGGCGCGTCTGCAACAAAGAGAGCGGGAATTGCAGGACAAGTTATCGGAAACCCGGGAAAAGATTGCCGGGTTTGAAGGAATACACCCGGGCTCCGGAGACCGGCCTGCGGGTGTTGTGGTGTCTCTTGACCCCGATCAACGCACTGAACTGGACCGGTTGCGAAATGAAATGCTTGCTGTTCGAAAACAACTGCGCGATGTGCGAGCGAGCTTGCGGAAAGAAGTTGAAACACTCGAAGGGTGGCTTCAATTCCTGAACATAGGCATGATTCCCCTGCTGATTGCCGTGACCGGGATGGCCTTCGGGATTTCCCGGTTTGCCCGCCGTCGGCGCCAAGCCATTTCATCCCCGGAAAAAATCGCCTGATCGCATGCCCGGCCGTGGTCTCACAGTTCTCGCCCTGGTCACTTTGGCCACCGTCTCGGGATGCTGGTTCACCGCGGCGCAGCGTGACCAGGCAAGTTATGAAGTCAACCCGGAAACAACACCGGTATTCCCGTCCCTGCAGGAAAATCGGGAACGGATTTCCGCGATCGAGGTGACGCGGTCAGGCAGTCGGTTTGTGCTTTCCCGGAACGGCGGAGACTGGTTCAACCACGGCATTGGAGGATATCCGGCTTTAGTGCAGAGAATCGAAGATACCATCGCAGTAGTTGCCAGCCTGAAATATATCGCGGCCAAAACCAGGCGGGCCGGGCTGTACCCCAGGCTTGGTGTGGAAGAGGCGTCTTCAACCTCGAAATCGACCCGACTCACCTTCAGGGACGACCAGGGCGCCGCGCTGGCCGACCTTCTGGTTGGCAGGAATAAGGAGGGATTCGACAATCCGGGGGTGTACATACGGATTCCAGGCCAGACTCCCGCGTGGCTGGTGTCCGGTTCCCTGGACATTCATCATGATGCCATCGAATGGTCGGATAACGAGGTCGTCGACTTTGACGGGGAGAGCGTCCGGACACTCGCCATTAACCGCGATGGTGAAGAAATCGTGTTGCACCGGCCACAGGCCCACGTTCCGGAATTAACGCTGAAAAATCTTCCCTCGGGTTACCGGATCGCGCATCCGTATCAAATCAACTATATGGCCACCCTGCTGGAGAATATGCGTTTCATCGATGCCAGGAAAGTCGATGGTTCCGATTCCGGCTTCGTTCCGGTTATCGAAGTGGACGCGGAATTACAGGGCCATCCTGATATTACATTGCGCGTAGTAGAAATTCTTCCGGATGGTTCAGCCTGGATCGAGATATTTTCCCCGGCTCCGGATCGTACTTCGGCGGCAGGCGAGGCAACGGCGGCCGGACGGATCCATTCAAGGTTCGATGGATGGCAGGTCAGGATTCCGGGAAAACACATGGACAGACTCCGCATTCGACTGGCGGACATTATCGGGAAGTCATGAAAGCCGGATGCATCGAACCGCAGATTCGGATGACTGGAGTCTTGCGAAAACAGGTTAATGTCATGTTCCATGCCGTTTCGTGTTATAAGCTCCGTGTAAATTTCATATTTCCGGTCTTTACGCCTGCCCGGCTCAGGCTCCTGAGGTTATTACTGTAGATGGAAAGCATTTTACTTCTCGTGGTTCTCGTAGTCCTCATCCTGATGGGAGCGCCCATTGGTTTCACTTTGATTCTGTTGCCGACGGTGTATATCCTGCTGACGGATGTTGCGCCTCTCATTTTGATTCCGGGGCAAATGTTCAGCGCCATTGATTCGGTTCCCCTGACGGCCATACCGTTTTTCATGCTGACTGGCGAGCTGATGACCAGCGCTACGATCACGGACCGGCTGGTTGAGTTGAGTCAACGCCTGATTGGACGCATGCGCGGCAGTATGGCGCAAGCCAACGTGCTGGTCAGCATGTTCTTTGCCGGAATGAACGGATCGGTGGTGGCCGATACCGCCACAGTGGGTTCGCTGATGATTCCTTCCATGAAGCGGGCGGGTTATTCTCCCGCGTTTTCCGCCGCCATCACGGCAGTGAGTTCGACCATTGGCGGCATCATTCCGCCCAGTATCATGATGATCGTACTAGCCAATTCCGCTGAAATTTCCGTAGGCGCGTTGTTCGCGGGAGGTATTATCCCGGGAATCATGATCGGCATGTTGTTGATGGTGATCAATTATTTCATTGCGCGCAAGAACGACTTCGAGCGCAGTGATGAGCCATTCAGCATGGAAGCGATCTGGCATTCGGGGAAAAGAGCCTCCTTTGCGCTGCTTATTCCATTGGTGCTGGTGGGTTCGGTGGTCGGCGGGATCGCCGGTGTGGTGGAGGCCGGCGCCCTGACCGCGACCATCGCTCTGGTGATCGGCCTGTTCATATACCGGACCATTACCTGGACCAACTGCAAGGGTGCATTCAATCGGGCTTTCCGCAACAGCGCCATGGTATTTATCATCATCGCCGCCTCCGGCCCCTTTACCTGGTTGCTGACCTCTTTGGGCGCCATCAATGAGCTGGAGGAATGGCTACTCGGTTATGCGGGCAATCCGATCGTTTTCGCGTTGGCGCTGATCTCTTTCATTTACATCCTCGGCATGATCATGGACTCGGCGGCAAACATTATTGTGGTCGGGCCGGTGATCGTCGATGTCATGGTGAAAGCGGGGTATCCGGAAGTCCAGGCCGGCCTGGTCTGCGTAGTGGGCTTTCTCATCGGGTCGGTGACGCCGCCCCTGGGTGTGGCCTACTTTACCGGCGCGGCAATTGCCAAGGCGCGTCTCGAAAGTGTTGCGGTGTCGATGCTGCCCTATCTTGCCGCCCTGTTCGTATTGTTGTTCTTGCTGGTGGTGATCCCGGATTTCACCATGTGGCTGCCCAATGTCATGGGCTTTTCCGGGTGATTTTCCATTAAACCGATAAATTGGGAAATGTTCAAATGACCAGAATGCTGATCAGCGCCGATTTATGGGTACGCAGGGTTTTCGCGAGTTTTTGCATGCTGCTGCTGCTCATGATGGTCGTGTTTACCGTGTATACGGTAATCATGCGCTATGTGTTTGAAAATCCACCCGTGTGGGGTGACCTGTTGACCGTGTTGAGTAATATCTGGCTGGTTTTCATCGCCCTCGTGATCACCGTAAGAGAAAAAGAACATATCGCGCTCAACCTGATCTACTCACGCCTGCCCGATTCGGTTGCATTCGCTGTTCAGCAACTCTGGACCGGGGTTATATTCCTGTTGGGAATCGTGATTTGCATCTATGGCTGGGAGGTGGTCTCCAAGATGGGCGGCAAATACTGGGAAATGTGGCATTTTGCCTGGGAAGACGGATGGTTCGTGTTCAAACCCAACTACATGCCCAAGAAATATGCGGTGCTGATTCTCCCGATTACCGGAGCCATGGTCAGTCTGGCCGCGCTGGTTGCGGCCATTGAGGATGTGGTTCAATTCAGGCGCGGCGCCTTTGTAGTCGCTGGCGATACCGGCCGGATCAGCGATTCCCCGGAGTGACGGACCGATGACTAAAATCAACCCTTTCAGGCTGGATGTTCCCCAGGCGACCCTGGATCGAATCAGGGCCCGCATCCGGGAGTATCCCTGGCATGAACAGAGCATGCCTGAGGACGGGGGCTGGGCCTATGGAACCAACCTCGATTATCTGAAGGAGTTCTGCGACTATTGGCTTGAGGAATATGACTGGCGCAGGTACGAAGCGGTCATCAATGGGTTCCATCACCGAATGGCCAGCATAGACGGCCTTGATTTGCATTTTATTCATGAACGAGGCAGCGGCCCCGCGCCCATGCCCCTGGTCATTTCGCACGGATGGCCGGGCTCCATTGTAGAATTTCTCCATATCATTGAACCATTGGCCCATCCCGAAAGATTTGGCGGCAGCGTGGACGACGCGTTTGACCTGGTTGTCCCGTCCCTGCCCGGTTTCGGTTTTTCCGGTCAGCCGCCGCGCCCGTACGGTCCGCGCAAGATGGCGGAGATTTTCAACAAACTGATGACCGGGGTTCTGGGTTATGAAAACTATCTCGCCCAGGGCGGCGACTGGGGCGGCGCCATTTGTTCCTGGTTGGGCATGGAGCATGCCCCCGCCTGCCAGGCGATCCACATCAACATCATGACCATGCGTCATCCGGACGGCCCGCAGGGCGCCGAAGAGGAGGCCTGGGCGTCGGAGTTCGAGCGGGAACAGATCATGGAGAACGGCTATCGGACACAACAGGCTACCAAACCGCAGACTCTGGCTTATGCCATGACGGACAATCCCGTGGGTGTCGCGGCCTGGCTGATTGAAAAGTTCAATTCCTGGTCGGATACGGAAGGGGATGATATTGAAAGCGCCCATTCCAAAGACGAGTTGTTGACCAATATCATGGTTTACCTGGTTACCGGGACTTTCAATTCCGCATCCTGGATTTACTACGGACGCCGTGAGGAGGGAGGCCGGATATTGTCACCGGAAGGGAAGCGTGTCGAAATTCCGGTCGCGGCGGCGCTGTTCCCGAAAGAGTTGTTATCATGGCCGCCGAGGTCCTATGTGGAGCGGGTGTACAATATACAGCAATGGACCGAGATGCCGAGGGGCGGGCATTTTGCGGCAATGGAGGAACCGCAACTGCTGATGGATGATATCAGGAAGTTTGCGCGAACCCTGCGCTAGATCGTTTCGGCGCTTTCCCGAAAGGCAGCCGCAGGGGCAGGTGCGCTACCAGATTTGTTCAGCCGAATCCGCCTTTCTTCTTTCTGAAATCTTCTCGATTATTTCGAGTTTCTGTTTTCGGTTGAATATCGGCCATTCCCGAATCTCCTGTGCATTGCGATAACAACCGCGGCAGAACGGTTCCCCGTCAAAACGGCAGACCGATTGGCACGGGGAGGGGACCGAGGTATCGAACTTCCTCGGGCGCCGTGTTCGACGGCCACGGCTCCGCCTTCGATTTGATCGTGCATCTGGCATCTGTCATCAGGGCCGGCCTTCGGCTACAGTATCCGGATAATCTGGGTCGAAACAACGATGACGATCAGCAGGATTATCTGGGTGGCGGTGATGAGTACGCTTTGTTTGTGCAGCTTTTTGAAATACGCCTTGTCCTGGGCGGATTCACTCGTAAGCCAGTTGTCCTTGGCGGCTGATATTTTCGGCAGCAGAATCTGGCGACTGTAGAGAAATCCGATGAAGATGACGATCAGCAGGATGTAATGGTACGACCCGGCCGCAATCGAAATCAGGGTGGCCAGCAGCGAAAGTGCAAGACCCCACGTACAGTACCGGGGAAACAAATGGCGGGTGAAGGCGAGCGCCGTGCCGCTGTCCAGAACCTTGTGAACGGACGGTAATACAACCCCGACCAGGAAAACCATCGAACCCAGTAGAATTGAGCAAAGCAGTATTGTCAGACCCAGCATAACGAAAATCCGATTGGGGTTTCCGGCAATTATACGCAAAGAGTCCGGCAAATAAATTAAAAATGCGTTAAATTGCCAGCAGGAATCATGCCCGTGTTGTTGTTCCACGAAAGCCGTCCACGAACGCGGCCGTGTCGGCATATACCTCGTAGCTCGTGATTTTTCCGGACTCAACGGTGAATACGTTGACCATGCCGCCCTTGACCCGGTAACCCGTATTCCTGTATTCCCAGATTCCCTCGCATTGGTTGACCACCCGGTTGCCGCTGGCGGCGCTGGCTGTGACATCGACCCGGACTACGTTCAGGTGGTCCCGGATAATGCTGAAAAATTCGTCGAATCCCGCAATGCCATGAAACTGTCCGGCCCAGGGCAGGCTGCCTGGCCGGGCATGGTAAGTGACCACAATGTCCTCACAAAGCAGCCCCAGCAGATTTTCCCGGTCACGTAGTTTGAGGTAGTGGTAATAGCGGTCGATGATTTGACGGGTAGCGGTAGCCATATTCAATGTCAGGCAGCCTGTGCCGCGGCGGAGTTGACGAACAGGCTTTCCAGCAGCTTTCGGAACCAGGCGCCCTGAATCGGGTCAGCCGATTCGATCATCCTGTTTTGTGTATCCCTGTCCTGCGCTCCCGGCTTGCCGTAAGGCGCCCAGTCCGAGTCCTGCCAGCGCCGGAAGATGTCCTGTGTGACTTCGGGATGAAACTGCAAGCCGTAAACCCGGTCTCCATAACGAAAAGCCTGGTTCGGGAAGGTGGCCCCGGCGAACAGCGCAACCGAACCCGGCGGCAATTCGAATTGCTGGGAATGCGCCTGGGTGACGTACATTGATTCCGAAAACAGGGGGTCTTCGCGGCTCACGGGCTCGATTTCATAGTACCCGAACTCGCACAACCCTTCGGGGTGAGGGCCTACCCGCGCCCCCAGCGCACGAGCGATCAGTTGCGCTCCCAGGCAAATTCCGAGCAAGGGCAGATTTTCGTCGAGCGCCTTCCTGATCCAGGCCAGTTCTGTCCGCAGGAACGGGTAGTCTCCGATTTCAGTCAGGTTCTGGGCGCCGCCAAAGATTACCGCCCCGGCGATGGAATGATTCGGTTCCGGCAGCGGATCGCCCCTGAAAGGGCACCTCAAGTCATTCTCGAAACCGAGGCCAGCCAGATGCCGGGTCGCGAGATCGTCTCCCGAATTGTCGTGGTGGTCGATCAGAATGATTTTTTTGCCCATTTTACCCATAGCTGTAAAAACTCGGGGATACTGGCGATTATAACCATAAATCCGCAAATCCGGCACGGCGACACGGAAATGCCGACCATGGCGGCAAATCACCGGTTTTGATCGGGTATACTATGTTTTTCAGGAGGCAACCTTTAAGGATCGACTACCCATGTCCCGGCACACATTCAGGATAATCGACGCCCATACCTGCGGCAATCCGGTTCGTGTGGTGATCGATAATCGACCGGAACTCCATGGCGAAAGCATGAGCGAGCGACGCCAGCATTTTGTTCTGGATTATGACTGGATCCGGACCGGGCTGATGTTCGAGCCGCGTGGCCATGAGGCGATGTCGGGGTCCATCCTGTATCCCCCGACCCGCCAGGAGTGTGACCTCGGGGTGCTGTTCATCGAGGTCAGCGGCTGTCTGCCAATGTGCGGCCACGGCGCTATCGGCACGGTTACCGTGGCCATCGAGCAAAATCTGGTTACCCCGAAAACTCCCGGACAGTTGCTGCTCGATACGCCGGCCGGGCTGGTCGAAGCAAGGTATGACCTGGTCGACGGTTATGTCGAATCCGTCGAAATCACCAATGTCCCCGGCTTTTTGCATTCATCGGGAATCGAAGTGGAGGTTCCCGGCATCGGTGGCTTGGTCATGGATGTCAGTTACGGCGGCAATTTCTACGCGATTATCGAACCTCAGGAAAACTACCGGGGCCTGGATCGTTTCAGCGTTGACGATGTCCGGCGGTTCAGCCCGCTGGTCCGGGACGGGATCAACAGGCTGGAGTCCTTCGTGCATCCCGAGGATGAAACGATCAGAACGGTCAGCCATGTGATGTGGACCGACCAGGCAAAACATGAACAGGCGGATATGAGAAATGTAGTGTTTTATGGAGACCGGGGTATCGACCGTTCCCCCTGTGGAACCGGCACCTGTGCGAGAATGGCCCAGTTGGAGGCCCGGGGTGAGCTGGCGATCGGGCAGAAATTCGTGCATGAAAGCATCATCGGCAGCCTGTTCACGGGGGTTGCCATCGAGCCGGCGTCGGTCGGCGGTTACAGTGCGATCCGGCCGGCGGTCTGCGGATGGGCGCGGGTTACCGGCCACAATCAAATCGTCATTGATGAGCGCGACCCCTACGCCCACGGATTTTTACTGGTTTAGGTCGGGATTCATTCGGCCCGGTCCAGAATCATGGACCACAGTCTGCCAATATTGCCGCCATTGGGTTCCTGTTCATGGATATACGCGACATGTTCTCCGGGCGCCTTGTCCGGACTCAGTTCAACCATCCACAAGCCTTCGATTTCATCCGGGAGCATCGAATAACGGGCATCGATGATGCGGTTGGGATGATTCGGGTCAACGGCCACGAAGCCGTCTGAAAACCAGCGAAACCGCTCCACGTCCCTGGCTTGCCGGGAATCGGGAGCCAGCCACGGAAAATCACGCTCCATATCGAGTTTGTCGATGGATTGCCCCGGATAAATCCTCTTTTGCATGCCTGTCCGTACCCCGACCACATGAATCCTGTCCTGCGTTTCATAAATCACTTTCCATAACAGCAGATTCCCGAATCCGGGTTTGGCTTCAAGGCGAACAGGGGCATGCCCCCTGGCTTCTGCGACTTCCCGGCCTGCGGACTGGGCCCGCTCTTTCTGGACAAAACCGAAAACGAGGTAGGCCAGCAGCCAGACCGTCGCCATGCGTATGAAGACCGGCTTCTTCCTGACTGCGGCCAGCACGATCAGGACAACGACCGGCAGGGTGAACAGGGGATCGACAATCGACATATTGCCCCACGACACGCGATAGTCGCTGAAAGGCCAGAACAGTTGCGTGCCATAGGAAGTGCAGGAGTCGAGCAGCGCATGGGTGGCGTAGCCTGCCGTACAGTAAAGCAGAACCCGCCTGAATGGCAGTCGCCACCGGTTGCGAAGGAAAAAATGGAAAATGCCGGCACAGACCAGTCCGCCGACCGGAATAAAGACGAGGGAATGGGTAAACTGGCGGTGGTATTCCAGAAACAGCAGCGGGTCTGTGTCCGAGCGAATAAACAGGTCCAGGTCCGCAGCCATGCCGGACAGCAGGCCGAGCACACACGCGACAGCCAGGTGTTTCCGATGCGCCAGGTTCTGTGACGCGACTGCGCCGAGCGCGCCCTGGGAAATTGGGTCCATGGCCTGGTGGTCTTTGTCCGGTCAAATCAGGCGTCTGTATATCCTGATTCGTGTATGATGGATATATCCCATACAGGATGTTGAAGTTGCGGGGGCGATGAATTAGATTTTATTATGATCCTATATTATGATCCTATAAGAATTCAATGAACAAACCATAACAAGTCCCGCCCGAAAATGAAAACCCCTGAAGCTCAACCCGGTCCCGGAGCCGTTCTTTTTGAAAAGTGCGATGTGCTGTTCGGGAAGCAATGGGCGGCCTGGGTGGCTGGAATACTGCTGGCGGTCAGCAACATATTGCTGTTCACATACGAGAAACCCTGGAGCGCCGCGGACGGCGTGCGGAATTGGGGGGACTGGCTGTTCAACAGCCTGGGGCTGGCCGACCATATTATCATTTCCCCTCACCTGTATTCCACTTCCCTGTTGAATTTTGGCGTAATTGGCGGAGCTTGCGCCGCCGCGCTGCTGGCCGGACAATTCCGTATCCAGGGCGCTCCGGCGTTTGAATTGTTCAAGGGCCTGGTCGGAGGGACGCTGATGGGAATTGGCGCAGCCATGGCGTTCGGTTGCAATATAGGCGGCTTTTTCAGCGCCACCAGCGCCTTGTCGATGGCGGGGCTGGCGATGATGGTGGGCCTGATGATCGGTGTCTACATCGGCCTGCGGCTGTTGATCCTGGAGGTCAATTACCTGGATTTCGCAACTTCGGCGCCGTCCGAAAAAACCGCCGGAAGCGGCGGTATCCTCTCACGCCTGAAAATACAGCGGGTACTGGGCCTGCTGGTACTGGCCTGCGGCCTCCTGGTTGCGATCATCTATGACGGCTTCGATTACCCGGTTCGCGCCGGTTTCCTGTTGTTCGGCCTGTTCATCGGGGTGGTCATGCAGCGCTCGCGGTTCTGCTTCGTCAAGGCTTTCCGCGAACCGTTTTTGACCGGAGACGGCGAAATGACGAAAGCGGTCATTCTGGCTGTCGTGATCGGAGTACTCGGTTTTTCAATCCTGAAATGGACCGACCTGAAAGACTGGGACGCGCAGGTCTCGAACGCCTTCTGGTTCGGAAGCCTGTTCGGCGGCGCCATTTTCGGTATTGGCATGTCGTTAAGCGGCGGATGCGCTACCGGTTGCCTGTGGCGCGCGGGAGAGGGGCAGATCAAGCTGTGGGTCGCGATTGCCGCCTTTGGGGTGTCCGGTTCCCTGTTCAGGAACTGGCTTGACGAGAGCGGCTGGCTGATGAAACTTGGGGAACCGGCCTTCCTGCCTGATATAATGAGCTGGAAAATGTCGATAGCGACGGTGCTCGGCGCCATGTGCCTGTGGTATCTTGTGGTCGTGTGGAACGAGGCGAAAAAGAAGCTGGTCGTCGCCTGGTGATGGTTGCCGGACCCCGGCCCGGGTCAAGACGGGGATCGTGAGCGCGATCCTGCACATGGCCCGGAAATCGGATTATAATGTGAATCAGTATCAATAACCAAACGATAAACCCTGGGAGGAAATGATGAAAAACAAATCTCTTGTACTGGCGGCAGTCTGTGCGTTGGCGACAGTGGGCGGGGCTTCGGTCCTGTCGCTGGACGCCAACAGTTCCGCCGCCAAAAAATTCGGCGCCCCCACCGAGGGCATGAGCGTCGAGGAATACCAGTCCCTGGTATTTCTGGATCCCCAGAACACGATCCGCATGGACTGGGATGCGGTCAGGGGCATGGACGGGCATTTCATGATCGACAACCAGGGGGAACCGACCGTTTCGGTGGTGGATTACGAACTGGGTGAAACCATCAAGAAAATCGACATGACCGAAACCGGAAACCATCACCTCTGGGTTCTTCCGGGCGCCCGCTATGTATGGTCTTCGCAGCGTTACGAGAACGATGTGTTCTGGACTATTGACCTGACCACCCAGGAAGTCGTCGACAAATTCAATGTCAGCATGAACGGCACCAACGTGATCGCGCCCTTGCATGTCGGTTTCGCCTATACCCAGCCGCTGGCGGTAGTCGGAAACATTCTGGACAAGGAGCATGGCTACCTGACATTCCTCAGTACCGCGACCCGAAAACCGCTGGAAACCATCGAGTTGAGTTGCCACGGCGCGCGCGACGCCATGTTCAGCCCGGATGATTCACTGGTTTTCAGCACCTGCCAGCAGGAACCCAAGGGCCTGTCGATTGTGGATGTCGAGTCGCGCAAGGAAATCAGGATGGTTCCCATCTCCGGCGCGCGTGCCGGCGCCATGACGCCGAATGGCAAATACTTCATGGTGGCGGCCAAGGGCGCGATCGTGTTTTTCGATACCAAAACCGGTGATCTGGTCAAAACCGTGGAAGTACCCGGCGGTGGCGGCAATATCACTTGTCTGCCGGACAGTTCCAAATGCTATGGCGGCCTGCGCAAGGCGAACAGTGTCGCGGTGGTCGACATCGCCAGCCTGGAGCTGAAAACCGTGATCGAAACCGGGCCGGACGCAAACCGGCTGTATCTCAATCCGGCCAATACACGTTACGGGCTGTTCGCCAATGAAGGCGGGAAATCGGATATCGTCACGATCATCGACACCGAAAACGATGTTGCGGTAAAGAACCTGTATACCGGTCTTGGGCCGCATAATATTGCCTTCAACCCGGAAGGAACCCGCGCCGCGATCACCACCAAGAAGGAAACGGTTGCGACCCTGGTCGATACTTCATCCATGGATCCGATGGAATGGGAGGTTGTTACAACCGACCTGGCCGCCGGCATACAGAATAACGGGGTGCGCTGGGTTCCAACCCCTGAAGCGTTGCGTTCCGTTTTGTGAGGAGACCAGGTTTATGAAGCATTTACATACCCGGCGCGATTTTCTGCGCTATGTCATGGTCGGGGGGGTGGCCGTTCCAGCCGGATTCGGCCTGATCGACCGGAGTCACGCCAGCGCGTTCAATTTCGTGCGTGACCCGGAAAACCCGACTGAACTGGAAAAGATGCACATGGCCAAATTGACCCTGCCGCCTGTCGTCGAGGACGGCAGCGCGGCGCCGGTCCAGGTGGAACTGGATCATCCAATGGATGACGACCACTATATAACCAGCATCCAGATCGTCAGTTTCAATGATCCGGTGCAGACCAAGGGCATCTTCTACCTTTCTCCCGCCAACGGTGAAGCGTTTCTCAGCACGCAGGTCCGGCTTAACGGTGGGGAAAGCGAGGTCTGGGTGATCACGGAATGCAACCAGCATGGCCGCTGGGCCACATCGAAGGAAACCAAGGTGGCTGCCGGAGGTTGCTGATTCGATGTTGTCCGTGTTTTTGAGCCGGATTCGATGGATCCGGGGGTGGTTGATACTGCCGCTGATTTTCGGTCTGGCTCCGTTGCAGGCCGCATCCGCCGCGGGCAGCGGCCAGGTGCGCATTATCAGTACCAATGACATTCACGCCTATATGCGTTCGGTCTACTACCGTTACATGGACCAGCTCCGGCCCTGGGGAATGCAGTCGTCGGAAGGGGACTACCTGGAGAAAGCCCGTTTCGAGGGCAAGGTCGGAGGCATAGCCCATGTGGCCACCGTGATTGATCGGCTGCGGTCGGAAGTTTCGGGCAAGGCGCTGGTGCTGGATAGCGGCGATACCTGGCATGGCACGGGGTTGTCCCTGTTCGACCAGGGCGAATCCGTGGTGAAAGTGATGAACGCGATCGGCTATGACGCCATGGTTCCCGGAAACTGGGAATACTTTTTCAGCCGGGAGCAATTCATGAAGCTGGTTGAGCAGGCCGATTTCCCGGTTGTCGCCTATAATCTGACCGACAAGGAGTGGGATGAGCCGGTGCTGGAGCCGTATGTTATCAAGCAGGTCGGTGACCTCAAGATAGCGGTCATCGGTATGACTTACCCCTGGACAGGGCTGGCGTCCGTTGCCACCACCGGAGCCGCAAAATGGTGGAACTTCGGCATCCGGGAAGCTGAAGCGGAGGAATTGATCGAACAGATCAAGAGCTCCGATGATCCGGACCTGATTGTGTTCATTTCCCATGCCGGATACGGTATGGACCGTCAATTCGCCCAACGGGTCGATGGTATCGATGTCATGGTCAGCGGACATACCCACACCGCGGTTTTCGATCCGGTGGTCCATAACGGAACCCTCGTTTATGAAGGCGGGGCGCACGGTGAATATGTGGCGAGTCTGGACCTTGAGATAAAGGACGGCGAAATTGCGGGTTACGATTACCGGTTGGTCAAGGTGCAGCAGAACAACATTCCAGCCGACCCGGAAATAGACGCGCTCGTGGAAGAAGCCTATAGAACCCACGCCGATATATTGTATGAAGTAGTCGGGCAGGCCGAGGGCCTGTTTTATCGCCAGGATTACTGGCAAAGCACCCTCGGCAACCTCATTACCGATTCGTTAAGGCGGATCGAAGGGGTCGATATCAGCTTTTTCCCGGCCTGGCGGTTTGGCGTAAGCCTGATGCCCGGGGAAATTACCGCAGAGGATGTCTACAATATGGTGCCGACCGACGGCCGCATTTTCACCTACAGTATGCCGGGCCGGGAAATCAGGGACCTGCTTGAGAACATCGTGGACGCGATCGTCAACCCGGATCCGTACGCAAGGGTCGGCGGTGACATGATACGCTTTTCCGGCCTGAAAATCGTAACGGATCCCGCCAACGACCGGGGGCAGAGAATTCTTTCGATTACAACCGCCGATGACGAGCCGCTTTCCCCCGACAAATATTACTCCGTTGCATCCGTACACACCCGGTTCCAGGACAACCCGATGTTCGGAGCCACCGACATAGTCGATACCGGCAAGGTTTTTGTGGAGGAATTGATCCGCCACATCCGGGCCAGTTCGCCGGTGACCCCCGGCCTGGATGGCAGAATGGTCGCACGTGTCGCCCCTCGAACCCTTAATTGAAAATACAGGAGGAACCCATGGCAAAAATAAAACCCCCCAGAATGAAAATCGACAGAAAAATCACTCCTGACAAGATATTCAAGGTCAAGGTCCGGTTTGAGCATCCTTCGTTCACCGGGCTTGGCCAAGTGGATACTGAAACGATGCCGGCGTTTAACCGCGCCGTGCCGGTCAGTTTCATGCGAAACATGCTGGTCTATTACGGCGATGACCTGGTCAGCAGGTTCAGCATGACTTCGGCGATTGCGGACAGTCCGCTGTTCGCCTTCAAGCTGAAGGCAACCAAAGAGGCCCCGGTCAAAGTCGTATTTGTCGACAATGCGGGTGAACGCTGGGAAACCTCCAAGGACGTAAAGTTCTCGTGATTCAAGACAACCCGATACGATAAATACCAGGTGATGTTATGAAGACAGTTCCCCCTGTAAATCTGCTGGCAGCGCTGTTCGCTGCGCTTTTGGCCAGCGCCTCCGCAAGCGCTGAGGTTTCAGTCGAGGCGTTCGAGATAGAGGGACTGATTTCCCCCGCCAGTCCAAAGGCCCTGACCGCTGAACTCGAGGCGGCTCTCGAAGTCAGGGTGGTTGACCTCAACCTGAAAAACACGGAGTCCGGCTGGCCGGTCCTGAGTGTCGAATTCGATTCCGGCAAGGTGTCGGCCGATGACATCGCCAAAGCGATTTCCGGTATCGAAGACCCGGCCGGGCATAAATACCAGGTACACACCGGCCCGCCCGTCTCCAACGCGGAATATTCAGACGAGGAAATCGCAGCGATGGCGAAGCTCGGCCCGCCGCCTCCTGCCATTGTTCCGCTCACCAATCCGAACCAGCCGACCGCTGAATCCATTGCACAGGGCAAGATCCTGTTCGATGGCTACTGTACCACCTGCCATGGCCTGGACGGAGGCGGTCAAGGTCCGGCGGCGCACGGTATTACCACATTTCCGCGCCAGTTGTGGGTCTGGAACAACGCGCCCGAATCCGCCGATGGCTACCTGTTCTGGTTCATAACCAATGGTCGCAATGAAATGCCGCCCTGGGGCGTAATCCTGTCGGAGAGCGAGCGCTGGGATGTGATCAACTATATCAAAACGCTGGAAAAACCCTGAGCGGAGAACCCTGGTATTGGTCGTAACGAATGAACCTCACCCGGGATATCGCCAGCGCACAGCGCCACATGGGGGAGTCTGGTCGTCTACTGGACGACCTGATGACTGAAATTCCCGATGAAATGGGCTGCTGATCCGATAATTGCCGTCGTTGCGCTCTGGTTCACCCTGATATCCGGGTTTGCGCATGGCAGTGCAAATCAAGAAAAGGCCGAACCGGGTACAGGCGGGGAACTCACCCTGCAATCGTTCGATGGCCCGGTTACCCTCAGCCAATTGCACGGCAGGATTGTCCTGCTGTTTTTCGGATTTACCTCTTGCGCGGATATCTGCCCCCTGACGCTGTCCACGGTGTCCCGGGCATTATCGAGGCTGAGCGCGGAAGAGCTGGACCAGGTCGCCGCCTTGTTCATCAGTGTGGATCCGGAAAGGGATACCCCGGAACTACTGGAGAAATATACCGGCTATTTTCATGAAAATATTATCGGCGCGACTGCGGACCATCCGGCGCTCGAACGGTTTGCGGAGCGCTATGGCGCGACTTATGAGCGAAAGGAGGCGCCGGATTCCGCCCGTGGTTACGCCATTTCCCATACGCCCGATATCCTGATTGTGGATCGACAGGGCCGGCTTCTGGAGACACGGATCGGTTTCCCGGCCACTATCGACGATATCGAGAATAAAATAAAGGGCGTGTTGTCCGGCCGGACCGGGGCGCAATGAACCGGGCTGGCTGGATTGTGACTGCCTGGGCCCTGCTGGCCTCGGTTTCGCCGGCCATGGCCTACGAGCATCATGAGTCGCTGGTCGACTTCAAGGAGTATTCCGACCGTGTCGTGGTCGAATCGAAAAAGGAGAACAAGCCCTACTTTCTGTTGTTTTCCGCCGAATGGTGCTACTGGTGCCATGAGTTTGCGGAAAATGCGCTGGTACGTGCAGATGTCACCGATTTTCTCAATCAACATTTCGTCAATGTATTCATTGACGTCGATATCCACCAGTCCGCCTACGTAAAGTACCAGGCAAAGGGAGTGCCCTACACCGTATTCCTGAACCCGGATGGGACTCTCTACTACAAGTATACCGGAACCCTGTACGGGGACGCCTTTCTGGAGGTGATCCGGGAAGTCGCGGCCGAGGCCGGGGAGGGAAAGTACGCCCTGGGTATGGAATCGAGCCGGATCGAGTACCAGCCTCCCGCCCGCCTTGACAACCGGATGCTGGCGGATTTGCCGGACTACTTTGCTGAAAATGTGCTGGACAATTTCGACCCCGAGGAATTCGGTCTCGGCATGGGAAAGAAAGGGATACAGCCGCGCACCTTTTTATATCTGCTGGAACAAACCGGCGCCGACGCAAGGGGACAGGCGGTTGAATGGATCAGCAAGACCCTGGAGCAGGCCATCAATCATATCTATGATCCGGTCGAGGGCGGATTCTTTCGCTATGCCGAGACCCGGGACTGGAAAATACCGCATTATGAAAAATTTTCCGACCTGAACGCGGCTACTGTCCTGTTGCTGTACCGGCTTGACCGGGAACAGCGTTCCGGGGCGCTTGGACAAGCCGCGAAAACCACACTGGACTACCTGACCTCGACTTTGTATGACGATGAGACCGGCGTATTCCTGAGTTTCCAGGTTGCCGATACCGGTTATTACCTGCTGTCGGAAAAATACCGGAAAGAAGCGACCCCGCCCAAGGTGATGGACAAGGTTTTCACCGGCCGGCTGGCCGCGACGCTGTACCAGATGATCCGGATTGACGAATTGGTCGATGACGATTCACTCACACGGAAAACCAGGAAGTCGGTGGATTTTCTCGCAGAAATGATCATGAGCGATGAAGGCATGAACCGCTACTTCATGCTGGACAACAAGCAGTGGTTCTCACAGGCGGACTTGTCTGATTATGCCCATGCCGCGGTCCTGTTTGCCGATGCGGCCGTGCATTACCAGGATGCGCGCTACCGCGCTGTCGCCGACAAGGTCATACGCTCCGCGATTCGTGAATTTCATGACCCGGAAAAAGGGATATTCATGGACCCTGGCGTTGACAACTCGAGTGTCGAGTACCTGATGGAGATGAACGGGTTGATTGCCACGGCCATGGTTCAATCAGGGAGTCATGGCCCGGCGAACCGGGAAATCCTGGAATCCCTGATGACTTACTTTTCGCAGGTATCCGTGGTGCTCGAAGAGCGGTTCTGGGACGCGGTCGATTGGGATTTCGCGGAAGCCTACGTGCCGTACCTGCGTGCAGTGGAAACCGTATACGATCAACTATGATCCGCGCGGACGGGCCTGTCTTTGAGCCTGCCCCTGCAAATGGCTCGCAGCGAAAACCGTTACCCCTTTTTCAGCCTGAAATGAAACTCCTGCTCATGGGTTGAGGAATCCAGCAGTTCATTCCCGGTCTGGTTCGCGAAAGCCTCAAAATCCTTGACCGAGCCGGGGTCGGTCGCCACAATTCTGAGAATCTGTCCGGACTCAAGCCGGTTCAGCGCTTTCTTCGCCCTCAATATAGGCAGGGGGCAGTTGAGTCCGCGAGCGTCAAGCTCTTGATCAAAATCAGTCATATCCTGAAATCTCCTGTCTGGTTTCGGTTCATCACAACCAGGACTGTACCGAGTCGTTCGTGGCTGCAAGCTCGACAAACCGGTCATAGTCTACCGCTTCCACCCCTTCGATCAGTTTGTCTCGGTCCAGGCCCCTTGCCATCAGGTCCGGTTCAAGCGCGTATACATTATGTTGCCTTGCGGCTTCAATCATGCCGGCGGCGAATTCAGTATCTGGCAGCGCCGCGTACACGGCATCCTGGATCAATAGTATATCACTTCCGGGCCGCGCCAGCCGCAAACAGGTTCTGAGGCTGTTTTTCTCGAAGGGGGATTTATTGACGGTATGCAACATCGACATTTCTAGTAATTGAAAACGACATCCTGCCCGGCAATGATTTTCGACAGCTCATCGCTGTTGACGATCCGGATCGAGGGTTTCTCGATATAGTCATCGTCCTCATCCTCCCAGGTCAACGGCATCAGGTCATCCACGTTCAATCCCCGCGCTTCCAGCGATTCCTTTTCGACATACAATCGGGTAATGTCATAATCCCCCAACGCCCGCCAGGCCGGTGAAAAGTTTTTCATGTCTGTCGCCGAGGTGTCCTGTCCGCTCTTTATCTGAAACACGCCATCGTCGATGAACGCCATGGACACGTCCTGGTCGAAGGCAGCCCCGATCAGCGCCACTTCCAGACCCTCCTGTGCATAGATAGAGCCGTGCGGCGCCGTCCGGTTGATATACATGAATTTCCTGATGGCGCCCATATCAGTCACCGAACGTTATCAGGCGGTCCGCCTGGATGGCAGCCTCGATCAATTGCCCCAGACCGGATATACGGAACCCGTCTGCGATATTTTCCGCGTCCTTGCCGTTTCTCTTCGCTTCATCCGCATCGACGATACCCCTTCTTTGCGCCGCGGCCACACAAACAACCAGGTCGAGGCCAGCCTCATCCCCCAGCCGGGACCAGCGCTCGACGATATTGCGGTCATCCTGCGGCGGTGTAGTCAGGCGTGTACCGTTGTTGACTCCGTCATGGTAGAAGAACACCCGGATGATCTCATGCCCGGCGGCCAGCGCCGCTTTCGTAAAGAGATAAGCCGTATCCGACGCCTGATGCTGGTAAGGGCCTTCGTTGATTACAATTGCGAATTTCACACTGCTGCTTATTGTCGGGGGTATGACCGTGGGACTGTCCAATCCTGAAATCAGGACCTACCCGCGATTATATGGCCGGTTCAGGTTCATGGCAACATTCCGGGTCTTGAAGCGGCGCTACAGTAAAATTGTGCTATAGTCAGATGACGAACAAGGCATGGTGGTTTCGCCCATGGAGCGACAATTGACGACAGGGCGGCGCACTCGCGCCGTCAAGAGCCTGCCGGTTGTCGGTTGGCGCGAATGGCTCGCCATCCCCACGCTGCAAGTCGGTCGCATAAAGGCTAAAATCGACAGTGGCGCGCGCACCTCGTCTCTGCACGCCGCCGATATTCAGGCCGTTACCGACCGGGGCGCTCCGTATATTTCGTTTATCGTTCATCCCGAGCAGTACAGCCGCCAGCCGGCGATTGCCTGTACTGCGGCGGTATTGGATGAGCGTATGGTGACCAGTTCGAGCGGTCATCGTGAGCTTCGTTACATCATCCAGGTGGAGGTCTCTCTCGGCGGCGCCACCTGGCCGATCGAACTATCCCTGACTGATCGGGACTCCATGGGGTTCCGTATGCTTCTGGGACGGGAAGCGCTGCGGCGGCGAGTCCTGATCGACACCAACCGCTCTTTCATCGCCGGACGCAGCCATGCGGATTTTTCAACGGCTCCAACCCATAAAACCAGGACAAAAACATGAAAATTGGCCTCTTGTGCCGTAATGCGACGCTTTACTCCCACAAGCGACTGGTTGAGGCGGCGCAGGCGCGCGGTCATGATATCGATGTGATTGACCATCTGCGCTGCTACATCGACATCGCGTCCAACGACCCGGAGGTCCACTACCAGGGCGAATCCCTCAAGGGCTATGACGCGATCATCCCGCGCATCGGGGCCTCCGTGACTTTTTTCGGTACCGCGGTGCTGCGCCAGTTCGAAATGATGGGCGTCTATCCGGTGAATGAATCGGTCGGCATTTCCCGTTCCCGGGACAAACTGCGCAGTATGCAATTGTTGTCGCGCCAGGGCGTCGGCCTGCCGGTCACGGTCTTCGCCCACCGTACATCCGATGCCCGGGAACTGTTGAAAATCGCCGGCGGCGCGCCGGTGGTCATCAAGCTGCTGGAAGGAACCCAGGGTATCGGCGTCGTCCTCGGCGAGACCACCAAAGCGGCGGAAAGCATCATCCAGGCTTTCGGCGGGGTGAGGACGAATTTTCTGGTTCAGACATTCGTAAAGGAAGCCGGCGGCGAAGACATTCGCTGCCTGGTGATCGGAGAGAAAGTCGTGGCGGCGATGATCCGGCGCGGCGAGAAAGGCGAATTCAGGTCCAACCTCCACCGCGGCGGCGCGGCCGAACCGATCAAGATCACACAGCAGGAACGCAGGACGGCCGTGAAGGCGGCCAACGCGGTCGGGTTGAACGTCTGCGGCGTTGACTTGCTGCGCTCCAATGACGGGCCGGTGGTCATGGAAGTCAATTCCTCCCCCGGCCTCAAGGGCATCGAAACGGCCACCGGGATTGACGTCGCGGGAAAGATCATCGAATTCATCGAAAAGAACGCCAGACCCGGCCGCACCCAGACCAAGGGCGCCATCAGCCGCAAGAAACCATCCCGCCCGCCCGCCGCCTGAGCGGGCTGACCAAGCCGTTGCGGCGGGTGTTCGCCAAAGGACATGCGTTCCTGGTGTTTCTGGTGGGTATCGGCCTGGCGGCTGTCAGACCCGACAAGGATTCAGAAGAACATGATCAGCAGGATAATACTGGTCAAGCCGCCCAACAGGAATCCCACGGCGCTGATCATGCCCAAAGCCGTGGCCGTGTTGGCCAGAGGGAAGGTCTGGTTTTCCAGGATGAACATGGCATCCGTGCGGCTGATCTCGCCGTCGACAAATCGTTTCAATCCTTTTTCCGCGCCATGCGCCTCCTTTACCGAGACCAGCGACACCAGAATCATCGTCCCGGCCGAGGACAGCGTCCCGAAGGCAAACAACAGCAGCGTCATCAGGCTGACCCAGTGGTAGACCGGGTCTTCGCTACCCGAAGCCGTTGCGCTCATGAAACCGATTATCAATGCCGTACCGCCCGCGTTGCCGAACAACAACAGCCGTACCGATTCGTTAATCAGCCTGAACATGGTGCTGCGCCGCATCGCGACCACCTTGTAGAGTTCACGTAACCACTCTTCGCCGATCTCTTCGCCGGAAAATTCATCCATCTTTTTCAAGAGTCTTCTCCAAATCAGGAATCAGGGCCGCCCAGTGTGACCAGCCTGATGAAGCTGGAACCTGTATTCGTGCCGGGTTCGAACTTGAGTATCCAATCATCTATTGCCACGGGTTCGGGTGACAATGCTTCCATCATAAAGCGCTCCCTTGTCAATTCATTTCCCATACGTTCCAGGACATGGATGACAAAACGCCCCAGTATGTACCCCTCCAGGGTTACTTCATTGATCAGGGTTTCTACCGACCCCGCCCCTGGCTCATGATTCGCCCTGAGGGCTTTTTGAAATCGTTGCACGACTTCCCGGTCGGTCTCTTCCGCGTCAGGCACCACCTGGGTCAGCAGGACCGTTTCGTCCAGATGCGCAATATCTTCCTGCAGTTCCCGCAAAGATATGAAAGACAGGTTTGCCACAGTGTAGTGATGATAGCCCGTCGAGTGCATCAGGTTGAGAATTTCCGAGTTTGTAGGATGGGGCCCTATGACCAGAACGGCGTCCAGGTCCGCTTTGGAAATTGCAAAGAGGCTGGCATGGACTGCATGGGTATTTCTTGAATAGGAGGTTTGCGCCAGTATGTGCAGTCCATGTTGTTCAAGGGCCGCCCTGTAGTTATTCATAACCGACCGGCCAAAGGCATCGTCCTGATAGATGGCGCCGAAACGGCCTTTGCCCAGATTTTTGACCATGTGATCAACCAGCAGTATGACTTCGTCCCGATATCCTGCCCTCAAATTGATGACGTTCGGGAGTCGCGCGGCATCGCGCAGAAAATCAGCGCCGGTGAAGGGGCCGACAAAAGGGATATCGGCCGTCCGCAGCACCGGCGCTATCCGCTTGGCGGTTGGTGTTCCGACACCGCCGATGACGGCGAGCACGTCGTTTTCAGCAGCGAATTCTTGTGCGTTTGCAGCTGCCTGTTCGGGTTCATACGCATCGTCCCTGGAAGTCAATTGTAATATCCTGCCGTTAATTCCGCCAAGATCATTGACCTCCCTGAAGGCGGCCAATATACCGGTTTTGTAGAACAGGCCCAGATTCCTGTTCGGTCCTGAAAAACAGGCGCTTTGCCCGAACGTGATCGTATCGGCGGTGACCCCCATCGCCGCCATTGAAGACGAAGGCGGGGCCGCCAGAAGAATGATGAACAGGCAACAGGCGAGCGCTGCCTTCCCGACGGGACTATTGCTTCTGTTCATATTGCTCTCCGTTCGTATCGGATATTCCCGTCCCGGATTTTTCCATGTTAGCGGATTCCTCTTTTTTACCGGACTCGCCACTTCCATGGGTTCCAGCAGTCGATACGTCCATGCGCTGCCCGGTTGTCTGCTGTGCGCTGCTGCGCGACACATCATCATGGGAAAATATGGACGGGGTATCGAATATCAGCGATCTCGGTTTTGTGGTCGGGCGGTCCCCGGGGAGGTTCATGTGATCCCGTTCCGTATCGGGATCATGAAATTGGCCTTCCAGCGGGATTTTGTCTTCATCCGTGCTTTCAATAGCATGTACATCCGGCGGGATTGTGGACAGTAGAGGTCTGTCCAGAAGCTCATACTCGGGGCCATGCCCGGCTTTGGCCGACACGACCGGTACATGTACGGCAGGGGGTCCAGCGAGACTGTCAACCAGGTTGATTTCGATATTCGCCTCATTGCCCGGGTTGACAGCCGACAGGCTCGCTTCGGAAAAGATTGTACGCATACGCTGCCAATAGCGTGTAATGGCCACTTGCGCTGGATCTCTCCGGTATTCCGTGAGCAGGGCGGACCAGGCGCTGGCGCTGGCTTGCGCCTGCGTCTTGCGTTCCTTCGCCTTCGCCCTGGCGTCCAGTATCAATGCGTCCGCCTGCCCCTTGGTACGGGCAATCAGCCGTTCCTTTCTGAGGTTGGCGCTACTGATCGCCTGCATACGTTCCGAGATCGCGTCGTTGACATCCCGAAACGCGGCGACCGTTTCTTCGATCGGACGTATGTCGGCGATGTTGAGGGCAATGAGTTCAATACCGACATCGAGAGATTCCAGTCGACGGGTGACCTGGTCAAACAGGCGCTTCTGGATTACGTTACGATTCGAAGTCATAACCAGATCAATGAAGTGCTTGCCCACGTTGTTGACCAGTTCCTCCCGCGCCAGCATGATCATCAATTTTTCCGGCTCGGAGGCCGCGAACAGAAAGTTCCTCAGGTTATCAATCCGGTACTGAAGGTTGATGTCCACCTCCAGCAGATTGGTGTCTCCCGACAGCAAGGTCACGTGGGTCGTTTTGGCCTCGTCACCGATCAGGGAACTGATAATCCGCTTGACTTTCCGAATGTGGACTTTTTCGATAAAGGGCAATTTGTAGTGCACACCGGGTTCGACTACGGCCTCAACCACCTTTCCGAACCGGAGACGGACCCCCTGTTCCTCCTTCTTTATGATATAGAAGCCGCTGGCCAACACTGCGGCAATGACCAGGACCGCGATTACGGAAAGGAGCCGGGTCTTGTCGTACCGCCAGAAGGCATCGAACACCGCGTATATGATACGGGTGCTGGGTGGTAAAGACCGGTCGTCATTCATTGGCCCGGACTACTCCTGTCCTGGAATTGTTTTGCTGTCCAGGTATTTGAACAACTCGTTGTCGGCTGGCAGCATCAGCGTGGTGTTTTTGTCGATGATCAGGTCATAGCTGTCGAGGGCCCGGATGAATTTGTAGAAATCGGGGTCCTGGCGGTATGCCTTGCCCAGCAAGGCCATGGCCTCGGCTTCGGCGTTGCCGAGGATGACGGTCGCTTCCGCATGCGCATCGGCCATCAGTTTCTCGTGCTCGTTGACGGCCAACGCTTCAATGCGTATCGCGATCTCTTCCCCTTCACTGCGATATCGGGCGGCAATGCGGGCGCGCTCCGCGATCATTCGCTGAATCACGCTTGGCCGATTCTCAACCGGCAGGGTATATTCGATGATGCCAACCCGGAGCACCTCAATCCCGTAATTGGCCTCGGCAACCGGCTTGATCATGGCGAGGATATCCCTGGAAGCCTCGTGCAGGTCTTCGTGTTCAAGGCCCAGGCTGATAAAGGCGTCACGAGCCTTGTTGCTGATCACGATGCCGCTGCTTGAAAGGTACAGGTCCGTCAACCGCGCAATCGCGTTCTCCCCCGTTCGGATTGCCTGCACATAGAGGGTGGGATCCTGGATACGCCATACCAGGTAGCCACTGACCAGGATATTTTTCTGGTCCTCGGTAATCAACTCGTGGGACAGGCTGGTTTGCGTATGGATGCGTCTGTCCACCTTGTAGATTTTGGATACCGGGCGGGGCCATTTGGCGTGCAGTCCCGGCTGCCTGACTGGCGGTGAAATCTTCCCGAAGTGGGTCAGTACACCCTGTTGTGTTTCATTGATGACGTAGAGACAATCGGAGGCTACTACGACAAGCGCAACCGCGCTGATGATTGCGGCAATGCGTTTTCCCTTTACGGTCATTTATCTGCCCTCTTGTCATGATGGGTTTCGGCGCCCTTTCCCGCCGACTTTTTCTTCCACAGCGCCACTTTGCTGAAGGTTTGCAGATTGGGCGCGATAATCTTGGTATTGCCGGTCAAGGCGGTTTCCAGCTTTTCCCTCCAAAGCATATTTTGAAGGACAGCGGGCGCGGTCTGCATCGATGTGGAAATGGCCGAGATCGCATCGGCCTCCGCGCCGGAAACGGCCACCCTCCTGAAAGCCTTTCCCCTGGCCTGTTCCACCTCGTACACGGCGTTGCCGTAAGCCTGTGGTATCAGTGATACCATGAAACTCTGCGCGTTGGTAATGAACCGCTCGCGGTCTTCCTGGGCGCTGGAAATTTCCCTGAAGGAACTCATTGCTTCGGCTACCGGGTTTATACCCAGCAGATTCGCCTTGACGAGTTCAACACTGTTGAATACCGCCATTCGCGGGTCGTTACCGGACGGTTCTTCGAACAAGACCGCGATTTCCCGCTCCAGCGGGTCGCGATAGTTCGTGATCAACTGGTCCAGGTCACGGGCGGACACGAAAGTACGCACCTGGTCCCTGACCGCGTTTTCGATGATAACCTCCGGGTTCCTTGTCCGGTAGTGCCAGGCATGAGGATCCGTCACCCTGTATTGCAGGTTCATGGTGAGAACAAGCATGTTCAGGTCACCCGATAAAAACTCATGGGGATCGGAAGCCATAATGGACTTCACTTCCCGCACCGGCCATTTGTCGACCCGGACGAAGGGCCGGGGAGCGAGGTAGTGCAGCCCCGGTGGCAGGTCTTTCCAGTGGACCTTGCCGAACAGGAGGCCATAGCCAACATGGCCCGGAGGCACCGTCGTAAATCCGCTGCCGAGGAACAGCGCCAGCAGCAGGCTGTAGAGCATCATCCCCATTGGCGTGGTCGGTGATACGGTCCCGGCGAAGGAGCGATTTCGGGTCAGGCGGCCCCACACCCGTTTCCAGGGTCTGGACAGCGGGCGAACATTGAGCAACAGGTCTTCGTAGCCGCTGCGCAGGGCGCCAGCGCGGAACCGCCAGATGATCAGGGCAATCAGGGCGAAGGCGCCGCCCCACTGGATAAGCCACAAGACGGTGGAGTCGGAGGCGTCGAGATTGACGGAAATCGTCAGGCCGGTAGCCAGAAGCAGGACATCGATGAGAATGCCGAGGATGACAGTGACCACAATCACTACAGAGACGTAGATGGATGCGAAGCGTGTACCGAACTGGCTCATGATGATCGCAATGGTGCCGGTGTTGGTCGCCGGTCCGGTCATCAGAAATACCATCGCCGCGCCGGGGCTGAACCCCTTGGCAACCAGCGCCGCGGCAATTGGCGTGCTGGCTGAGGCGCAGATATACAGTGGAACACCGATCAGCACCATGACCGGGTAGGACAGCCAGCGCGCGTATTCGTTGGCCATCAGGTCACTCGGAATGACCAGGTAAAGTAATCCGCCCAGCGCGACGCCGACCAGCAGCGCGAAGAGGATATCATCGGCTATCTCGACGAATCCGTAGTGCATGATGTGCTTGACGATCTTCCTGAAATCCAGGCCGGACCCTTCCGCGGGAGGGGTGTCCGCGGACTGATTGTCTCTGGCAAACTCCGGCTCCCGATAAAAGTCGGGTTTTATCCAGAACCCCAGCTTTCGCTTGCCGAACATGGTGGGGAATCCCTTTACCCATGCGATCAGCATCATCTTCATTCGGGACGGACTAATGTAGCAATCGTCGGTTTCCTCGATCAGCGGCTTGTGCACGCCATGATCATGGTCATGGTCGTGGCCATGACTGTGGTCATGCCCGTGATCGTGTTCATCCGCTTCCGGTTCGTCCTTGTCATCCCTGATCAATCCAATGCAAAAGATTCCGGCGACGACTGCCGTAACGAAGCTGACAACGGGGCGGACAATTGCGACGATCCAGCCGAAGAAGGCGTTCGTGACCAGAATGGAATCCGCCCCGGTTTCCGGCGCGGTGATCAGGAATGACATGCAGGCGGAACGGGATGCCCCCTTGTTCCGCATCTCGGCGACGACCGGTACGACGGAGCAACTGCAGAGCGGTACGGGTACGCCTATGGCCGCGCTCGTACTCACTGATTTCAGGCTGTCATCCTTTAGATACCTGAGTATGGCCTGGCGCGAGATGAACACATGAATCAAACCGGACAGGAGCAGCCCGAGCAACAGCATGGGCGCCAGCAACAGGAAGGATGACCAGAGGAAGTCAAAGTAGGTGGTCAACGCACCCGGAATCCAGGCACTCATACTCCGACTCCCTGCCAGCAGTCTGGACGACTCGCCATCATATTGCTTTTGCCTCCCAGTATACCTGGATTGCAATTTAGCCTGTTTGTTTCAAGGTTGTCAAATATTTTAACAGCGTTGGAAGAACCTGGAGAGGCGGTCAATCGGAAGGCGGACCGACGTCGGTTGCGGGCAGGCGCGGTGACCTGCCGCTGTGGTCTCGGGCGGGCAGTGCGATGGCGGGGTTGGTTTATCAGGGTTGATCGAATATGACTGCTTGTTTTATCTACAAAAGTAGCTTCGGCCAGTTCCATTTCCATTTGCGTGGACGCGGCCATGGTGGTGGTGGCGTCCCTGATCGGAGCCAAGGGACTCGGCGAGGATGTGCTGGAAGCCCTGCAGTACGCTTCGGTCGGGCAGGGTATCCTGGCGATTTGATCGAACGCGCCGAAGCAGGCGTTGCTGACCGGATCGTTCAGGGGGTCGGGGTGTGAGGCAAAACGGGCTACCACAGGGGGTCGGGGTGTGAGGCAAAACGGGCTACCACAACCGACCGGGCCGGGCTTGCGGTCAGTAGACTGCGGTGACCCAGTGACGGTAGTCCTCTACCTCACCGAGCAGGATGCGGCGAAACAATTCCTCGATTTCCCGGGTAACCGGTCCCTTGCCGCCGTCTCCGATCCGGCGGTGGTCAATACTGTGGATGGCCGCCATTTGCACCCCGGTGCCGCAGAAAAACGCTTCATCGGCGATATACAGTTCGGAGCGGTCGATTTCCCTTTCTTCCACCGCAATCCCGAGCCGGTCCCTGGCCAGTTCGATCAATGACTTTCTGACGATCCCCTCAAGCAGGTTGGCGGTGACCGGCGGCGTGATGAAAGTCCCGTTCCTGACCATTACGAAGTTCGCCGCCGAGGCTTCGGACACATGACCGTCCTGGTTCAGCAGTATCGCTTCATCGAACCCGCTTAACATGGCGTCGCTTTTTGCCAGCGAACTGTTCACATAAGCGCCATTGACTTTCCCCCTGGCGGGGAGTGCGGTATCGTCCACCCGCCGCCAACTGCTGACCGTGACCCGAACCCCCTCATCCTTGCCGAGATAATGGTCAACCGCCTGACTGGAAATGGCAACCTTGTCCTTCGCGTCATGCAGCCAGACCCGGTAAAAGCCTTCGTCCTTGTAAGCGATCGGCCGGATATAGATATTTTCCTTCCAGCCTTCCCTTCTCAACAGCGCCAGGGTGATTTCCTGAAGCTGCTCATTGCTGTAATTGATTTCACCGTGCAGGAACCGGACACTGTTCAGGAACCGCTCGTAATGATCCGCCAGCCTGAAAATATGGAGTTGTCGCTGATCCTGGTTCCAGTAGCCCCGGATACCCGCGAAACAGCCGGTGCCGTAATGCAATGTATGATTGGTGATGCTCACCTTCGCCTGGTCAATGGGAACGATTTCCCCCTCAAAGAAGGCCAATGTCGTCATAGCGGTACCGAAGTTCAGGAATTAAATGGCGGGATGCGTGATCGGCATCGGGCGCCTTGTCCGTTAAATTGTACTGGATATATCGAATCGTGTGGGAGGTTTTTACCGGATTGGCGGGGAGCGCCGAACTACGGACTCCCGGTAAGTGAGATAAGTCACCGCACATACGATAATCATCCCGCCCGTGATGACCCATATATCCGGGATTTCACCAAACAGAAGATAGCCGAATGCGATTGCCCAGACCAGTTGCAGGAATGAGAAGGGCTGGGTCACAGTCAGCGAAGCGGCGGCAAAGGAGCGGGTCATGGCATAGTGTCCGCAAGTTGCAAACAGCGCGGTCAGCGCCAGCCAGAACAACTCGGTCGCGGTCGGATCCCGCCATTGCACGAGCGCTCCGGGCAGCAGCACGAGGGTGCAAACGATGGATAGCATGACCAGGATATTGGCCGGACTCTCGCTGTAAGTCAGTTTCTTGGTAAACAGATAGGAAGCCGCAAAGAACAGGGCGGCTGCGACTTGCGCCAGGGAACCCGCCTGGATCATCTCAAGTCCGGGGCGCAGTATGACCAGCATGCCGATGAATCCGATCAGGATCGCGCCGAACCTGCGGGCATGGATACGCTCCCTGAAAATCAGTACCGCGCCAACCGCTGTAAAAACGGGGGTGGTATAGCCGATCGCGGTGACTTCGGCGATCGGAATTCTGGCCATCGCGTAAAACCACAGCATCACCGCCACGCCATGCGCCAGACCGCGCAGCGAATACAGGGTCAGGATATCCCGATCCAGTCTCCGCCAGGAGAATTTCATGATCATCGGAATCAGGAAAAGCAAGCCGAAAACATAACGAATGAACGCTGCTTCCACTGCCGGCATGTCGGTTCCCAGGTGGCGGACGATGACGGTTACGCCAACGAACAGCAAGCCCGAAACCAGCATCCACAAAATGCCGGCGAGATAATCCTGGGGCCAGGCCGCGCTTTCCGATGGGGGAGCCAACGGGTCAGCCTGTCGGGTTGTCCCGTTTGCGCAATTGCGCCAGTTTTTGTTTTATCCTGATTTCCAGACCCCGGTCCACCGGTTGATAAAACCGGGTCGGCGGCAGTCCGTCCGGGAAATAATTTTCTCCCGCCGCATAGCCATGCGGTTCGTCATGGGCATACCGGTACTCCTTGCCATAGTCCAGTTTTTTCATCAGTGCGGTCGGAGCGTTTCTCAGGTGCAACGGCACATCCAGTGAACCGGACTGCCGGGCCGCCGACATGGCTTGGTTGTAAGCCTTGTAAACGGCGTTGCTTTTGGCCGCGACGCTCAGATAGATAACGGCCTGGGCCAGGGTCAGTTCCCCTTCCGGGCTGCCGAGCCGTTCCTGGGTCTGCCAGGCATTCAATGCAATTTCCAGCGCTCTCGGATCCGCGTTGCCGATGTCTTCGGACGCCATGCGCACCATTCGCCGGGCAATATAGGCAGGATCGCATCCTCCGTCAATCATCCGGCAAAACCAGTACAGCGCGGCATCCGGGTCAGAGCCGCGCACGGATTTGTGTAATGCCGAAATCTGTTCGTAGAACGCGTCTCCGCCCTTGTCGAATCGGCGCAATGCGCCCCCCGCCAGAACCTCGGACAACAGGCTGCGGGTGATTTTTCCGTCTTCCACAAGGTCAGCCGCGATTTCGAGCCAGGTCAATGCCCGTCGCGCGTCGCCGTCCGCCGTTTGCGCCAGATGCTCGATGTCTTCGCGGGCCATGGACAGGTTCGCAGACCCCAGCCCGTTTTCGATGTCAATCAGCGCCCGTTCGATAACCGACACGATTTCCTCCATCGAAAGCGGTTTCAGCACATAAACCCGGAGTCGGGATAACAATGCGTTATTCAATTCAAAGGAGGGGTTCTCTGTAGTGGCGCCCACAAAAATAATGGTGCCGTCTTCAATGTGGGGAAGGAAGGCATCCTGTTGCGCCTTGTTGAAACGATGGACTTCATCGACAAACAGGACCGTTCTGCCCTGGCCGGTCTGTTGTCGAAGTTTTGCCCGCTCCACCGCTTCGCGTATGTCCCTGACCCCGGACAGCACCGCGGACAGGGCGATGAACGCCGCTTCGCAATTCGCCGCCAGTAATTTGGCGAGGGTGGTTTTACCCGTGCCCGGCGGCCCCCAGAAGACCATGGAGTGCAACTGGCCGCTTTCAATCGCGCTATACAGCGGTTTGCCGTCGGCCAGGATATGTTTTTGCCCCGCGACTTCATGCAGTGCGGTTGGCCGGATGCGGTCGGCCAGAGGCCGATAAGGATTTTCAGGTGCGGTTTCTGTCATCCGGGGTGGGTCCTAATATCGCCTCAATTTGTCATTGACCGCGATCGGCGTAGGATATTTTGCGACAATCCAGTAAACCGAGACGATGAACGAAATAATGGTTGCGAGCTGGACGATATAAAAGGTTTCCGGGGTAATGAGCTGATTTTGCCGGGCAACGAATACGATGAGCAATGAAAACTCGCTGAGTTGTCCGAGCCGTACACCGGTTTCCCAGGCGAGCTTGTTGGTTTCCGCCTGGCTGACCAGCAGATACCGGAACACGATGGGTTTGATGATCAACAGGACCGCCGCAATCAGGATAGCGGGCAGGATAATGCCGGTCGCCGCGACCACATCGAAGCCGGCGCCGAGCGCAAAGAAAAACAACACCAGGAAAAAGTCCCGGAGCGGTTTCAGACTGACTGAGATATGCAGCGCCATCGGGCTGGTCGCGATGGCCACGCCTGCGGTAAATGCCCCGATTTCATAAGAAAGGCCCAAAAACTCACCCAGTTGGGCCAGACCGAGGCACCAGCCGATGGAGATCAGGAAAACATATTCCTGGATGCGGTCGAATTTCTGGAACAGCTTGAAAATGACGAAGCGATGCCCGGCCCAGGCTATCAGTCCGAGGACCGGCAGCGCAATGAAGCCCTTGAGTATGCCGGTGGCCAGCGCTTCGCCGCCGCCGTGGCCCTGTATGACCAGCATGGCGATAATCGCGATCAGATCCTGAAGCAGCAATACGCTGATGATCACTTCGCCGATATGGCGATGATGCAGCACGGTGGTCGGCAGTAGTTTCAGTCCGACTATAGTACTGGAAAAGGAAGCGCATACCCCGATGACCAGTGAATCGACGACGCCCAGCCCAAATGCAAGAGCGATGCCGCCTGCAATCCCGCCAAATATCAATGTGCAGAAAACCGTGACCAGCGTGGTTTCGCGAAGGAGTTCAAACAGTTTTTGCGGGGACAGGTTGAGCCCAAGCAGAAACAGCAGGAATATGATGCCGATGCGGGCGATATCGGAAATCAGGTCCGCGTCCGCCACCAGGCCCAGGCCCCAGGGCCCCAGAATAGCGCCGATTGCGAGGTAGGCGATCAGCATCGCCTGGCGCAGATACAGCGCCACCGTGGCCAGCAGGGCGGCGCCACCGAAGATCAGAAAGATGGAAAATAGAATGGATTCGCTATGCACGGTCCGTATTCGTCAGTTTCATTGTTTTCGCACCCGCATTACAATATCACTATTTCCCGTCGACTTACGTAAAATTTGATGGCTGACCGATCAGGTATGACGCATTTTTCCCGGAAGGGGGAAGCCCGGATGGTGGATGTGGGCGGGAAAGCGGTGACCAGCCGGGAGGCGGTCGCGGAGGGCCGGATCGCGATGTCACCGAAAACGCTCGAAATGATCGAACAGGGCGCTGGCAGGAAGGGGGATGTCCTGGCCATTGCGCGGATCGCGGGAATTATGGCCGCGAAAAAAACGGCGGATCTGGTGCCGTTGTGCCATCCGGTCATGCTTACTCATGTGGGTATCGAATTCGAGCCGGACCCATGCGCCGCCGGCATTATTTGCCGGGCCGTGACCCGGACCACGGAAAGGACCGGAGTGGAAATGGAGGCATTGACCGCGGTACAGGTGGCGTTACTGACCCTATACGATATGTGCAAGTCGACCGACCGGGGGATGGAAATGCACGCGATTCGGTTGAACCATAAATCCGGGGGTAAATCCGGGGAGTGGAATCGGGACTAAAGCCTCGAGCCCCGAACCGGACTATTCTCCAGGCCAGATTGATAATGAATAAACAGACCGAATCCGTATCCTGTGATTTCGATCCGTCGGCGGTCACGGTGGATCAGGCCCGGTCGCATATCCATGAAACGGTGGTTGCGGTGCGGGATATCGAGACCCTGGATCTGTATTCCTCACTGGGCCGGGTCGCGGCCACCGATATCATCAGCGGCGCCGACGTGCCCAATCACACCAATTCAGCGATGGACGGATATGCGGTCAACGGTCTGGATCTGGTTGAAAGCGGCGCCAGGGCACTGGAAATGGTCGGAGCGTCATTTGCCGGCGCTCCATTTCGCGGAGCGGTTCGTCCAGGGGAGTGTGTCCGCATCATGACCGGCGCCGTGATGCCGACCGGCGCGGATACGGTGGTAATGCAGGAAAGGGTCGAGGTCAATCAGCGGAAGGTGATGATTTATCCCGGAGAGAAACGATATGGAAATGTGCGCTATGCCGGAGAGGATATCAAGGCCGGTGACGTGGTGATTCCTTCCGGACAGCGAATCGGCGCGTCCCAACTGGGGCTGCTGGCCGCGACCGGCAACAGCCAGATCCCCGTTTTCCGCAAGCCCAGGGTCGCTTGGTTTTCCAATGGCGATGAGCTGAAGCCGGTGGGCGCGCCCTTGCTGCCCGGTGAAGTCCATGATTCGAACCGGTATACCCTGCACGCGATGTCAGGCAGTCTGGGCGTCGACCGGATCGACCTCGGAATCGTCCGGGACGATCCGGACGCGATCGGGGAGGCGATTCTGGAAGCCTCGAAACAGGCCGATATCGTGATCGCCACAGCGGGCGCGTCGGTCGGAGATGCGGATTATATCCGGGAAGTCATAACCCGTCTTGGAGCGGTGCGTTTCTGGAAGGTGGCCATCAAGCCCGGCAGGCCCCTGTCGTTCGGCAAACTGGGCAACAGTCTGTTTTTCGGATTGCCGGGAAACCCGGTTTCGGTGATGGTGACGTTCCGGATTTTTGTCGAGCCCGCGATCCGCCAGCTTTCGGGGGAAAAATACAGTGTCCCGGTGGTCCTGAAGATGAGAACGACGACCGATTTGCGTAAACGTCCGGGCCGGATGGAATACCAACGCGGAATCATGTCGCTGAATGATCAAGGTGAAACCGTGGTCGCGTCAACCGGAGAGCAGGGTTCGGGCATCCTGAGTTCGATGAGCCGGGCCAACTGCTTCATCATCCTGCCGGATGATTGCGACGGTGTGCCAGCGGGGGAATGGGTGGAAGTACAGCCCTTCGACCAGAATGACTAGTCATGTTCAGCGCTGACCGGATTGAAGAGTTCCGCCGTCTGGGATTCATTATCGAACGGCAACTGGTCGATGGCGATGTCTGCCGGAAGATGCTGGATGTGGTGCACAGCTCACTGCATCCGCCCCTGGGGCCGCTTGAATTTGAAACCGATGTCCAGTACCCCGGTTCTCCGGCAGGCCGCCTGTCTCCCGGCGGGGATACTCCCCGCCGATTGTTGCACGCCATTACCCGGGACGCCGTGTTCCGGACCTGGGCTACCTCACCGATGGTCGTTGACCGGGTAAAATGGTTGCTGGAGGCGGACCGCATCGCGGTTTCCCAGAATCACCATAACTGCATCATGACCAAGCATCCCGGTTTCAGCAGCGAAACATTGTGGCACCAGGATATACGCTACTGGCTGTTCGACAAACCGGAACTGGTCAGTGTCTGGCTGGCATTGGGTGAGGAATACTCCAGCAATGGCGGTATGCGATTGATCCCCGGCTCCCATCGGCAACATCTGGATCGCGGCCGATTTGACGCCTCCCTGTTCCTGCGTCCCGACCTGGATGAAAACCGCGCCCTCATTGACAGCGCGTTGCCAGCCGAACTCTCCCGGGGCGATGTGCTTTTTTTCCATAGCAGGACCATCCATGCGGCGGGCCAGAACAATACCGACCAGGTGAAAACCTCGGTCATCTTCACCTATCGGGACGAAAACAATCTGCCACTCGCCGAATCACGCTCCGCCAGATACCCCGACATTCCCTGTTAGCGGCCGTGCGGTGTGGGCCGAGCGGCAATCCGCATCAGACCTCCAGTGTGGATTCATGATCGCTGTAATCCCGCTCCACTTTCGCAATCCGGACCTTGTAGCGCGCATACCATTTCTTCCTGCCCATTTTCTGCGCGGCCTGATGTTCGACATTTGCTTTCCAGTTCAACAGGGAGGCTTCATCCTTCCAGTAAGAGACCGCGATACCCAGGTCGTCCCTGGCCGATTCGAAACCCAGGTAGCCCGGTTGCCTTGCGGCCAGTTCCTGCATCCACACCGCGGTTTCGGCATAACCCTGCGTGTCTTCCGATTGCAGACTGGAAAAAATAACGGCGTAATATGGCGGTTCCGGGGTGTCGGCGATCATTTGATTGAATCGACATTAATGATAACGCAACCATCGAGTCCGCCTTTTTCAATGGATTCGTGGGCATTGGCCGTTTGTTCGAGCGGCCAGGTTTCAGCGATTCGATGCCTGAACCGGCCTTGTTCCAGGGCATCGTAAATATCCTCGATGGCCTGTTGTTTCGCCTGGTCGGGCATGTTGTAGACCAGTACCATGTTCACGGAAATATTCTTGAACATCAATGGATAGAACGGGATGACCGGTTCCGGGACCAGTGAAGACGAATAAGTGGATATGCTGCCGTTGTTGTTCAGCAACGCCGCGCTGGTTTTCGCATTGACCCCGAATTCCACGTCAACGATGTGGTCCACTCCCTCTCCACCGGTAATCCGGTTGATCTCTTCGACCAGATCATCCTGCCGGTAATTCAGCACCTTGTCGGCGCCGGTCTGCCCCGCAATCCGGCAACGCGCATCGCTCCCCGCGGTCGCGATCACGCAGGCGCCAGCCAGTTTCGCCCATTGCGCCGCGTACCAGCCCACCCGGCCGGAAGCCCCGGTCACCAGAACATGCCGGCCGGACAAATCGCCGGCATTGTGGACACAGCGGTGGGCGGTCATCATCGGGATTCCGATACAGGCGCCCACATCGAAGTCCGTGTTGTCCGGCAGCGCCGGGGCCATCGCGGACGGCAGCGTGACATACTGTGCGGCGGTGCCACGGTTGCGGGCGAATTGCGCCTGGTAAACCCATACCCGCTGGCCGCGGCGCTGTCCGGGAACGCCCTCACCGACCGCGTCAATCACTCCGGCGCCGTCACTGTGGGGAATCACGAAACCATTTTCAAAACCGGCTGGCTGCGCCCCCGCCCTTTTCTTGATGTCGGAAGGATTCACCGCGGAAGTATGCAGCCGGATCCTGACTTCGCCTCTTCCGGGTTCCGGCGCGGCGCGGTCTCCATATTGCAGGACAGCGTGGGCCTCCCCCTGTTTTTCATACCATACCGCTTTCATTTTTCCAAATCGTTCATAAGGCGACTCTACCACACGCGCGTAGCCGGTTCAGCGATAACGGATCGCGGTGATCCGGTAAATCTCCTCACTGTCCCGCGTTCTCAACACAATTTCATCTCCAACTTCTTTTTTCAACAGGGCCCGCGCCATCGGTGAATCCACGCTGATATATCCCTTGCCGCTGTCACTGTCGATCTCATCGCCGCCGACGATCCGGTATTCGACTTCTTCGCCATTGTCTTTTTTCAGGTTGACCCAGGCGCCGAAGAACACCCGATTCTCATTCCCGACTTCGGAAACGACAGTCAGGGACGGGAGTCGTTTTTGCAGATAGCGTATGCGGCGGTCTATTTCCGCCAATTGCCTCTTCCGGTAAATATACTCCGCGTTCTCGGAGCGGTCCCCCTCCGCCGCCGCTGCCGACAACGCTTGGGTAACTTCAGAGCGGTTCTTCCAGATCTCGGTTTCCTCGCGCCGCAGCGCTTCGAAACCCTGTTCGGTGATATAGGGTGTCGATGATTCTTGCGGGGGCCTGTATCGGCTCATGCCTGGACCGGCATTGTCGGAGTGGTCAATTTTCAGGCGTCGTCAATTTTCGGGTTTTTTCTGTTGCAATTTCCACATTTGCGAGTACAGCCCGGACTGGCTGACCAGAAATTCATGGCTGCCGCGCTCTGCAATGCTTCCCTGGTTGAGCACGATGATCTCGTCAGCGCCGACTACCGTTGACAGCCGATGGGCAATCACCAGTGTCGTATTGTCGGCCGATACGCTTTTCAGGGCTTTTTGAATCGTATTCTCCGAACGGCTGTCCAATGAAGAGGTTGCCTCGTCGAAAATCAGAATCCGCGCCCTCTTGAGCGCGACCCGGGCAATGGCAACCCGCTGCTTCTCTCCGCCGGAAAGTTTCAGACCCCGTTCACCGACCAGAATATCGTAACCCTGGGGGTGGGAGGAAATAAAGTCATGGATCTGGGCGACCCTGGCCGCTCCCGCGATTTCTTCATCCGTCGATCCGGGACGGCCATAGTCGATATTATACCGGATGGTCTCATTGAACAGTACCGTATCCTGGGGCACGACTCCCATTGCAGACCGTACACTTTCCTGGGTCAGTGATTTTATATCCTGGTCGTCTATTGAAATCGTACCGGCGTCCGGGTCATACAGGCGCAGCAGCAGTTTGGCCAGAGTCGATTTGCCTGAACCGGAAGGCCCGACCACGGCAAGAGTTTTGCCGCCGGGGATCGTGAAACTGATGTCTTTCAGTGTTTCCAGGTCCTGCTGGTACGCGAAACTGACCCGGTCGAAGCGGACCTCCCCCCGGCTGAGCGCCAGCGGCGGCGCGCCCGGCCGGTCGATGATCTCCGGTTCCGTATCGACCAGATCGAACATACGCTCCATGTCCACCAGGGCATGATTCAAATCCCGGTAAACCGAGCCAAGAAAATTGAGCGGGATATAGAGCTGGATCAGGAATGCGTTGACCATGACGAAGTCGCCGAGGGTCAACTCGCCCTGCCTGACCCCGGAAGCGGCCATGATCATCAGAATGGTCAGTCCAACGGCAATGATCAATCCTTGCGCCGTGTTCAGGAATGACAGCGACAGGCTGTTCCTGAATGAGGCGTTGCCCCATTGTTGCAAAGCCTGGTCATATCCTTCTCTTTCGAGCCTTTCATTGGTGAACATTTTCACCGTTTCGTAGTTGATCAGCGAATCCAGCGCCCAGGTGTTCGCCGCCGATTCTGAATTGTTTATCTGCACTCTGAACCGGGTGCGCCAGCGGGTAATCCAGAAAGTGCATAAACTGTAGACCGCAATCGTAAGGAGGGTAATCGCAACGTAGCGTATATCCAGTTGCTGCCAGAGGATGCCCAGCACGACCGTGATTTCAATTGCCACAGGCAGGATGTTGAATACGACCATCCTCAGGAAATTGGTGACTGCCGTATTGCCCCGGTCGATATCCCTGGACAGCGCTCCCATTTTCCGATCCAGATGGAACGACAGAGACAGGTTGTGCAGGCGCTCGAACACCCTGGAGGATAGTTCCATGGCTATCCGGATCCCGGTTCGGGAAAACACCGCATTGCGAATCTCGTTGAACAGGATGGTACTGAATCGCAGCAGGCCATAAGCCACCAGCAACGCGACCGGTACGACAATCAGCGCGTCCGCATCCAGACCATCGACGATTTGTTTTAATGTCACCGGCACCGCCACATTGGCCACACGGGCCAGCACCAGGAACAACAGCGCCACGGCGACCCGCGCGCGATGCTTCCACAGGTATGGCAGCAGTCGCCCCGAAACATTCCAGTTACCTTTTTGATCGGTGGAGACCTTTATGCGGGGAGTCATCGGATGTGGGCGGGTGTGGAAAGGGGTCAGGGGTTTAGGATATAGTAACTGATAATTGCAAAAAGGTTTTCTGTCATGTCAAATCCACCCGAAAACAGGTTGCGCTACCGATTGCTGACCGGCCCGGATGACGTTTCCTTTTGCCGCCGGGTCAGCGAAGCGCTGGAAGCGGGCTATCAACTGTACGGGTCTCCGGCCATGACCTTCGACGGCAATTCGGTTATCGTATCCCAGGCCGTGATCCTCCAGCCTGACCGGGAAACCGGGAACGGGCAATGAGCGGGCTCATGATTTCCCGCATGATTTTCCGATAGTAAAGAACGATTACGGGCCGTGTTACCCATGTTGTTCAGGGGAACGCTCCGGTCCAGCCCCAAGCAAGCGCCATGACCGAATCCGCAAGCAACATCGTGGTTTGCACATTTTACAAATTCACGCCGCTCGACCACTATGTTTCCCTTCAGCAGCCGATGCTGGACCAATTGTCCGGCCACCGCATCACGGGTACCCTGTTGCTTGCCAGGGAAGGGATCAATGGCACGATCGCCGGTGAGCGGCAAGGGGTCGATCAATTTCTGGAGTGGCTGGAGGAACAGGCCGGATTTTCCGATATTGAATCCAGGAAATCCGGGACAGACCGGATGCCGTTCAAACGTATCCGGGTCAAGCTGAAAAAAGAGATTGTCACCCTGGGGGTCGAAGGCATTGATCCGGCGGCCCTGGCGGGAACCTATGTGGACCCCGAAGACTGGAACGCGCTGGTGGAAGATCCCGAGGCGCTGGTGATCGATACCCGCAACGAATACGAGATCGAAGTGGGACGCTTTGAAAACGCAGTGAACCCCCATACCAAGAATTTCAGGGAGTTCCCGCAATACGCACTGGAAAACCTGGATCCGGGAAAACACAAAAAGATCGCCATGTACTGCACCGGCGGTATCCGCTGCGAAAAAGCCACCGCATTCCTGAAACAAAACGGTTTCGAATCCGTATATCATCTGAAAGGCGGAATCCTGAATTATCTCAAAACCGTCCCGGCGCCGGAATCCAGATGGCGAGGCGAATGTTTCGTGTTCGATGAACGGGTCACGGTTGACCAGGATTTAAACCAGGGCAGTTACGACCAGTGCCATGGCTGCCGGATGCCGATCACCGAACAGGACAAGGCCAGCGAATATTACCAGCCGGGAGTGAGTTGCCCGAAATGTCATGGCAAGCGCTCGGAGCGGGACAGGGCCCGGTTTGCGGAGCGGGAGAAACAGGTCCAGTTGGCGGAAGATCGCGGAAAGAAACATCTTGGCCCCGAGGCCATGAGCGATTGAATTGCATAATCCGAGTATTTCCACTTGCTCTTGTCGTTTGTTTCTGTAAAATGATAGTATTCAAGTTATCGGAAACTTTCTGATAACATAAACTGAATGCATATGGGTGAATCGGCGCGTCTGCTTCTCCGTGAGCATTTACCACTGAACATACAACAGGAACCCGTCATGTCTGCACAAAACAAAAATCAGTCTTTCTACGATATTCACATCAGCGGGATCGGCTTTCTCGACCGGATTCGCATGGTGACCCCAAAGGACAGGGAGCCATTCATGGCCGTCACGGTCGGACTTCAGGATGGGGAAGTCCTCGATGGAGACTACTCGAAGGTGTCGACGACTTACCTCGATTGTATTGTATCCGGTCCACGGGTGTTCAATATCCTGAATGACCATGTACTTCAGGAAAATGTCGATCAGGCGAATACCGTCATACGGGCCGTAGTCAAGACAGGCGGCCTGGATGCCGAAACGTTTACCTACACACAGGGGCCGAAACAAGGCCAGACCGGGGTGTCACTGAAAAGCCGGTTGTTTCAGATCACCCATCTCTACATCGCCGGCGATGCGGTCGACCTGTCCGGATATCAGGATGCGGGCACGAGCGCGGGCGATGGTCTCTGACAAACGCCGACCGGCGTCATCGACAGGACCGTTCGTTGTCCGCTGCGAGGATGACGGGCTATATAGACCAGCAAGTCAACAGCCTCTGCGATGACATCCCGTATGATTCCGGTCTGGCGCGGCGCCTGGGCGTTTTCCGCGCAGAGTTGCTCCAGCCGTTTCAACGCGGGGGCCGTGGCATTGCCGTTTGCATCCGTCGCGTCCGCATGGATCGTGCATACGCCGCCCGGATGCCCGGTATTCCAGCACTTCACCAATTCCCAGGCCTCGCCCCCGCGCACTTCCCCGATCAGTATCCGGTCAGGCCGCTGGCGCAGCGCGGAGCGCAGCAGTTCAACCATTGTCGTATCTCTGGTCGCGCGGCTGACCACCTTGTTTCTGGCATTGCATTGTATTTCGGTCAGGTCTTCCAGGATGTACAGGCGCTCATGCGGAAACTGTTCGACGATATGATGAATGATCGCGTTCGCCAGCGTGGTCTTGCCAGAGCCGGTAGAGCCGGCGATGAGGATGTTGCTGTGGTCAGTGACAGCCTGATGGATGATTTCCTTCTGCTGCCCGGTCATTCCACCGGTGGCCACATATTCATCCAGAGTGATCAGTCGGGACGCTTTTTTGCGGATGGAAAATGTCGGGCCGCCGACCGCAACCGGAGGGATGTTCGCTTCAAACCTCGATCCGTCCGGCAGTTCGCAACTCAGGACCGGATTATCCGGGGTAATGGTGACCTGGTGCCAACCGGCCACCGCGTTGATTGCCGTCATGGCCTCATTCGCGGACAAATATCCAGCCTCGACCAGTGGCTGGCCGAGGCGTTCGATCCAGATTGTGCCGTCCGCGTTGCGCAGGATATCGGTGACGTCATGGTCAGCCAGCGCCTGGCCGACCACACTGCCCAGCGCCCGGTCGATCTGGGCCAATACGCGCCGGCCGGCGTCCGTGGCAGAGTCACTCATGTCCGCCGTCACCGCGTTCGCCATTTCCTGTGGATACCTGAAATACTATCATTTTCATGCCATGATCAAGGAGAAGGGGGTACTTTACCTCTTTTTGTCCGTTAAATGAAAAAAACGGGCCATGGAAATCCGGATTATGGTTTGCGTGGCAGCCATGATTCGGACGAGACGGACAAGTCGGCAATCCGGATGCAGGACATTTTTGCCATGGCCGCAATGGGAATTGTATTTTCCATCTTCACGACCCGTGAGTTTGCCGGGTTGCTGGGTTACCAGAGAGCATTGGGACCGCCTCTGTACGGCAATATCTACCTGCCTTGGGAATGGATGGTCTGGAGTGTCGAGTTCAACCTGCTGAGGCATCCCCCGATCCAGGAGATCCTGTCCCGCAATGGCGGGTATCTCGCTTTGTGCTTCGGCGCTTATATCCTGTTTACACAGTATTTGCGCCGCTCCGGGCAAAAGATGCACCGCTCGCTGCATGGCTCGGCGAAATTTGCAGTCCTGAAAGATATCCGGAGGATGGGTTTGCTGGACAATGACGGAGTGGCGCTGGGCGCCTGGCAGGGGCGAAACGGGAAACATTTCATCCTGCGCCACGATGGGCCTGAGCACGTCTTGATGGTCGCTCCGACCGGGAGCGGGAAGGGAGTCAGTGTGGTTGCGCCGACCTTGTTGACCTGGCCGCACAGTTGCGTCGTTTACGACCTGAAGAAGGAAAACTGGGCGCTTTCGTCACGATGGAGAAAGCGGTACGCCAACAATGTCGTATTGCGCTTCGAACCCGCGTGTAACGATGGTTCCGGCGCCAGCTACAATCCATTGGCCGAGGTTCGTCTTGGCACCGACCACGATATCCAGGATGTACAAAACATTTCTGCGATCATCATGGATTACGGAGCAAATACAGGCAGGAGCGGTATTGAATACTTTGCCGAAGCGGCTTACTCATTGTTGACGGCCCATATCCTGCATGTGTGTTATGAACGCAAATTGAAGGGCAGGACGGCATCATTGACGGATGTGGCTGAGTCGATCAGCGACCCGGAAGCGGATTTCAGGGAGATACTGGAAAGGATGGGCAACACCAGACATATCAACGGGGAACCCCATCCGCTGTGCCGCGCCGAAGCGACTTCGCTGCTGAGTATGCTCGATGTGGGCGCCAGTCGGCAGTTCGTCGGAATCCAGGATATGGTCAGGGCGAAACTGACGCTGTATCGGGATCCGATCATCCGGAAAAACATCACCCGGTCGGATTTTCGGATAGCGGATCTGATGAATCATGAAAAACCCGTTACCCTGTACGTTTGTGTGGGCAGTACGGACAAAACCCGATTACGGCCGTTGACCCGGTTATTGTTTTCCCAGATCGTCCGCACACTGACCAGCGAGGTTGAATACGATCATGGCATCAACACACCTTCATACAAGCACAAATTATTGTTGTTGATCGATGAGTTTCCGTCACTCGGTCGTATGGCGATCATGAATGAGGCGATCGCATTCCTGCGTGGTTACGGCATAAAATGCCTGTTCATTATCCAGGATTTCACTCAACTTCGGGACAACGAAGCATACGGCAGCAAAGAATCAATCACTGCCAACTGCGGCGTCAGAATCGCTTTTGCCCCGAATACGATCGCCACCGCGAAAGAGTTGTCCGAGATGGCGGGTACGGCAACCGTCATGAAACGGGCGATGTCCTGGTCTTCGACACCGCAACTGCTGCATTCGCCAAAGGGGAATATTTCGATCCGGGAAATCTCCCGCGCTCTTCTGACACCGGATGAAGTCATGCGTATCCGCAGCATGCGCAAGGTCGGGGAAAGACTGGTTGCCGGTGATTCCCTGGTGTTCCTGATCGGTGAGCCGGTGATTTATGGTCGGCAGATCCTGCATTTCGACGATCCGGTAATCGGACCGCGCAGCAGGCTCGGGGCGCTTGCGGAGTCGGATGTCCTCAATTAACGTCCGTTGCCTGTGGCTTGTATCGGTAATCACTGGCGGTCTGGTTACCGTTCATGCACTGGACTACCGGATCAACCTGACGCTTTCCGTGGATGGATTGATCTGGAAAATAAATGCCGGCGCCCGTCCCGTCCGCGGCGATCTGGCGCTGGTTTGCCTGCCGGAAGATTTTGTAACACGGCACCGGCTGGATGAACAGGTCACCCATACCGTCTCCAGCACATGCGGCGGAATCGTGCCGTTGCTGAAACGTGTAGTCGGCGTACCCGGGGACCGGATTGGAATCGATGACAGCGGCATTACGATCAATGGCGCCCTGTTGCCGCATACGGCGCGGATTATCTCTCCCGCAGTACCGATGGATCGCCGGTATATCCTGCCAGCCGACAAATACATTCTCGCGGGAGACACCGGCAACAGCCTCGACAGCCGTTATTTTGGCGAGATAGACGCCTCATGGATTACCGGCGCCGCCCGCAATGTTTTTTGATCGGGTATGGTCTGGGCGGCCTCGCAGCCGGCCTTGGCTTTTATTCGGCTTCGACGGTCTGGGCGTTGTGCCTGTTTCCCCTGGGACTGCGCCATGCGCCGTCCGCCCTCCACACGACCGGTATCGCATTCCTGTTCAATCTGGTGGCGGGTTTCGGACTGTTGTCCGGTATCCATACGTTATCAAACGATCCGGTTACCGCATTGACCGCCTGGACCATACCCGCGCTGTTACTCTCTGTTCCGTTCGCGCTGGCGCCAATCATGCCATGGACCGGTGTTATGGTCGCGCTGGCGCTGATGATATTGCCGCCGCTGGGCATTATCGGGCTGCCAAGCCCCCTGATCGTGGCCGGCGCTATTCTGCCGGGCGCCGGTTTTGTCGGGCTGGCATTGATTCTCGTGTTGTTTCAACTGCTTTATTCCCTGTCCGTTGCCAAACCGGTTGGCGCGGGCCTGATGCTTGCGCTGGTCGGGATCTCGTCGTACGGCGCTGCCGATAGCGCCGTACCCCAGCCCGGTCCCCGCTTTGCCGGAGTCGATACACAATTGAACCGTTCCTTGAGCGCAGAACCGGATTATGTCGCCGATTACCATTCCCAAAGCCGGATCCTGGAGTCTTTGAAAGACATGCAAGCCTCTGCCCCGACCCCATTGTTCCCGGAAGCGATGGGCGGGCGGTTGACCGGTACGGCACAGGCCAGACTGCGCTCATTCTCCGTTGCCGCCAACCGTGAATTTATTCTGGGGGGCGAGGAGTTCACGGATTCGGGCCAATACAATAATGTGCTGGCACACGTTTCGGCGAAGAGCGTTGACATTCTTTATCGGCAACGCATGCCGGCGCCCTGGTTCATGTGGCGTGGCGGGATGGCCGGATTTTTCAGGGCCGACCTGACCCGGCCCGGTACATTCGTGTTCGATGGAATCCATGCAGGGGCGTTGATCTGCTACGAAATCGCGCTGCCGATGCTTATTTTCCAGACGCACTGGCAGGAGCCGGATGTGGTGCTGGTTGCCAGCAACCTGTGGTGGGGCAGCGAGACCAACCTCCCGGACAGGGTACGATTGCACATCGCCGCTTGGTCCAGACTGTTCGGTGTGCCCTATATTTCGGCGATGAATGTTTGAGTGGCCGTGTGGGGTGGTCGAAGCCCGCATATATCGCGAAGTTCTTTCCAAATAGTCCATTGGACGCTTGCATGACAGCGCAATCAGACCTGTGAATTAGTAATAGTCACTTGGACGCTGAAATCGATAGGCCATCCGGCGAGCAACAGTATTAGGCATCTGGCACACTATCGCTGAACAGATTACTCGGGCAACGAGGTATCTCGCTGCACTCTGCCGCAAGATTAGCGCTGGTTCCGACACTGGCAGTGGAGTGTTTGCTGGGACCTAGCCAGGTTGGCAAAACCACTCTGGTGCTGCGAATATTGACCCGACGATACTTACATCAATTTTGATGACGGCACCTGTACTGATGTATCGCAGCAAAACTGCATCCTATCCGGCTATATATTTGAGACAGCTCTGCCGAACGCCAAGTCATTCTGAAACAGGTGCGGCGGGAGCCTTAGCTGTGGCTCGCCAACAAAGTCAATATCGACCGAAACAGGTTTGATCGAAAAGTGTTTTCAGGGCGCATTGGAGGAAAAATGCGTGCAGACAAAAATATTAACAACTCATGCCCGGAGTACAGGAATCACATGGCTGGGAGGGTTGAAATATTGGACAACCACTCTCCATTGACTGAGCAAGAGAATCGTCGCAATGAAAACTCCCTACTGGATGCCTTGCTCAGCGGCAATATTGTTTCCGCAGGTATATCGGTGTACCACCTGCTAATTGCGTGTGGGTTGGGCCTTATTTCCGTACTTCTAGTGTGGTTATCCGGAGCCGTGTACAATGTTGTGCAGCCAGAGCCAGACAATGGCAACGATGAATACCTCAGACTACCAGGATTGAGCGACCTGTCACGAGATATAGACACGCAATTCGTGATGAAGGTTTCAATGCAAAGACCTTGATGGAAGATACTGGGATTAAGTACAAATACTTGGTCGTTCAATATCAGTAATACGGACCGCATGCGTTTCAACCAAAGCGCCGGGATTACAGAAGGGATTAAGACACTGACCGTACTTGAGCGGCATCGTCATATGACAATCGCCGTTTCAACCAAAGACCTGGCATCGTAATCAATCCAGGCGATTAAGACTTCAAAATCCCTAAAGTCCATGTGATGTGACTTCGTTCCATGGCCGCTATGTTGAGTCAACTGAAAGACCTGGATTAAGACTGGGATTAAGACCCGAAGTACAGAGCAATTTCGGTCCGAGCTCTGGTTAAGCTTTGTTGTGCAGCAACTCATTTGCCAGACCAGTTGGATGGATAGTGAACTGGGATTAAGCCATTTCCGGGACAAGGAACAGGTGGACGTTGACCTGTTGATACCGTACGTTGCAAACGGCTTTCAACCAAAGACCTGATTAAGAAGCGGCCAGTATTCAAGACCAAATGAGATTTTGCCTGGGCGCTGGCCTCGTTTGATTGTTTCAGGCAGGCAAGACCTGATTCAAGAAGGGTATCCTAAGGGCTACTGCGGTAATAACACGTTGCAGCTGATCCAGAAAAATCGCTATGCAGTACCGATGAGCGCTCTATGCCAGTAAAACTTGTTGACATACAAACGTCTGGAGCAATAATCATTGCTTTACAATCGAATCACAAAAACAGGAGCCAATCCGGCTGGAAACAGATAGTCTATACGGTTGAATTCACGAACACTCCTGCAAGATATTTGCAAAAATAGAATGAATGCGGTACCGTAGAAGTAATATCAACTGTCAGGGTACTCCTTGTACCGCTAAAGTCTCCCTGTTGTCGGGATTGATGTCTGGAGTGCCTTTTCGCGTATTGCGTTAATTTCTACCTGTGCAGTTGTAGATGATAATGTGAATCGATGAAAAAAGAATTCGCCACAATTACCACATTGCGGCTGGACTACCTGCATAAGGACAAACTGGAAAGGATCATCAATGCACAAATGCGGGTCACAGCCAGGACGCAGGCTGGCGCTATCCGGCAGATGATCGGGAAATGGGAAGCCCTGATTACGGAGGTGGACAGGCTGGAATCCGATAACCGGGCATTACGCGGGGAAAATCAGCGTTTCACGGAAATGATTGACTCGCATGTCGCCGCCGCCCGGGCCATGCAGGCCGTATTCGACCGGAAGCGCCGGTTTCCGGATGAGATCAATCAGACCGAATGCCGGGACAACGGCTGACTTTCAATTTCGCCAATAGCATGGCGATGCTGTAACAATCCCTTCCACAACCCGGACCAACCGAAATCGCGGGGATGACTCCCCGTAGCCGTCCTGTCCCTATGCCATTGCAGGTATCCGGTCGCCTTGAAAAGTTAAGATTGATAGTATTAAATTAAATATAAATGATATTATGAGATTTTATACTTGCATAATAATTCTAATATTTTATTATTCGGGTTGTATGGGTGGCGTTTTACAAGAACAATCGAATCTTTTCAGGGCAGAGGTAAAAAAATGAATCAGGAACATGACTTGGTCCGATCCGGTATCAGACTGTATCCGGGTCTGATATTGATCGGTACAGGGCTCCTTCTGACCTCACCGGGTGTGTTCGCCACCATCACTACCGGGACGGCATTTGACAGTCCGCTGGCCATACTGCGTAACGTATTCACCGGGCCGATTGCCTATACAGCGGCGTTGCTTGGCATCGTCGTCGCCGGCGCGATGCTGGTTTTCGGCGGCGAGATCGGTGACTTCGCCAAGCGGTTAATCATGCTGGTCCTGGTTATCGCCATTATTGTTCTGGCCAACAATGTGTTGTTGCAGTTCTTCGGTACCAGCGGCGCTGTTGTTCAACCGCTCATATCATGATGCCTGACTGATACAGACATGATCAGGGATGACCAGGCATCGCAGGAGTTGCGGCAGGCGCCGCTTTATCGGGCGACCACCCGGCCGCTCATGGTGCTCGGGGCAGAGCGTGAATTGACTTTGATACTGATGATTTTCAGCGGCGCTCTGGTATTCACCAGTCTGTCGATTGAGGCCACAATGATCGGCGCGCTTACCTGGTTTTCAGGTTTGTATCTGTTGCGCCAACTGGCGAAGCGTGATGAGCAGATATCGCGGGTGTTCCTGCGCTACTGGGTGCGTCACAGATCAATCTTCTACCCGGCTGCGGCCCGGCCGTCAAGCGATGGCTATTTACCGGCGCGAAGATGAATCTCGAACACTTGAAATCAAGGAGCCGGGCACTGCCTGATTTGATGAACTATGCCACGCTGGTGGGGCCAGGCGTGGTCCTTGGCAAAGACGGGTCACTGATTGCAGGTTGGTATTTCCGTGGTCAGGACCTGATGGCGCAAACCAATGTACAGTTGAATGCGCTGAACACCCGATTGAATGACAAGTTCAAGCGGCTCGGTGATGGCTGGACGTTGCATGTCGATGCGATCCGGCGCTCAATCGCCAGTTATCCGTCGCCGGAAATGGTGCACTTCCCCGACCCGGTGAGTCGCTGGATAGACAATGAGCGGCGCAGCCAGTTTGAGCGGGACGGAGATCATTTCGAAACCATCCATGCAATGGTATTGCATTACCTGCCGCCGACGGTTGCACAATCCCGGCTCGAACAGATGATGTATTCCAGGGACACCCATCGGCTGGATGGTGACAGTATTGCAACCAGGGTGTTGTCCGATTTTCGTGGATGGGTCGCTGAATTCGCCGAGTCCCTGTCGGACATTGCAGAAATATCACCGATGACCGGGTATACGATACCGACGGAAACCGGGGAGGAAACCATCCGGGATGACCTGGTGGAGTTTCTGGGGATGTGTATCATCGGTCAATACTACCCCGTCAACCTGTGCCGGGAAGCGCCGTTCCTCGATGCCGTGTTGGGTTGTTATGATTTTACAGGCGGACTCGAGCCAACAATCGACGGCAGGCATTTGCGTATTGTGGCTGTTACCGGCTATCCGTTATCGACTTGTCCGGGCATATTGTCTGCACTGGAAAACCTGGAGACGGAATATCGCTGGTCGAACCGATTCATCTACATGGATCACGAAACGGCGAAAAGGGAATTGAACCGGTATCGCAGGCAATGGCAGCAAAAGCAACGGGGTTTTGTCGATCAATTCCTGGGAACCCGCAGAGGCGCCACCGACCGCGACGCGGTGAGCATGGTCGATGAGACCGAGAGCGCCCTTGCGGATGTGTCCAGTCTGGAAACCACATTCGGTTATTTGACCAGTGTCATCGTTCTGGCCTCGGAATCGCTTGACAATATTGAAGAGGACGCGAAATACCTGATCACCACCATTCGTAATCTGGGTTTCGGCGCGCGTCTTGAAACCGTCAACAGCATCGAAGCCTGGCTGGGTTCGTTGCCAGGCCACAGTTATGCCAATGTCCGCAGGCCGTTGGTCAGCACGATGAATCTGTCGGATCTGCTGCCGTTGTCGTCAATCTGGACCGGCAACCCGGACAACCCGTGCGACCGGTATCCGTCCGGGTCGCCTGCCCTGATTTATGCCGATGCCGCAGGCGCCACCCCTTTCAGGCTGAACCTGCATGTCGGCGATGTGGGTCACACTTTGATCATTGGACCAACCGGGACCGGAAAATCGACTTTGCTGGCGATGATTGCGGCGCAATTTCGCAAATACCGGAACGCAAAAGTGTTTTGTTTCGATAAAGGATATTCGATCTATTGCCTGACCGAGGCGGTTGGCGGCACACATTATGATGTCGGCGACAGTGATTCGAACCTGACCTTTTGTCCACTGGCCGAGTCGGACATCAACTGGGCGGAAGGTTGGGTGCGCGACTGTTGTGAACTGCAACTCGGCGCTCCGCTGACGCCCGAACAGAGGAAGCAATTGCACGCCACCATGCAGCATCTCGCTTATTCGGAGGAAAAAAGTCTGACCGATTTGCATACCCAGTTGCAGGACCAGGTATTGCGCGACACACTGGCGCATTACACGCTGCATGGCAATGCGGGGCATCTGCTTGACGGTGAATCAGACAATCTCGCACTGCCGGACTTCACCTGTTTCGAACTTGAGGCGCTGTGGTCGTATGCGGACAGTGAAAAGCTGCCGGTGCTGTCCTACCTGTTCCACCGGATCGAACGGCAACTGACCGGGTCGCCAGCGATCATCATTCTCGATGAAGCCTGGGTAATGCTGGGGCATCCGGTATTCCGCGCAAAAATCGTGGAGTGGCTGAAAGTGTTGAGAAAGGCCAACTGCGCGGTCGTGATGGCCACGCAATCATTAACCGACGCCGTCAATTCCGGCATTCTCGATGTCATCATCGAGTCGACCGCCACCCGAATATTCCTGCCCAACACCGCTGCCAATTCCGAAGTGTCGCGGCCCATCTACCAGATGGTCGGACTGAATCATGTACAGATCGATATGATTTCGAGAGCCACGCCAAAAAGGCAGTACTATGCCATGTCATCGGAAGGTAATCGGTTGTTCGACATGGCGCTGGGACCGGTAGCGCTTTCATTTGCGGCGCAGTCGGGCGCCAATGTCAAAAAGGAAGTGCAATTCATGAAACACAAGTACGGAGTGCAGTGGACGGATCACTGGCCCGCGAGCCGGGCAGAACGGACATGATCGGGGTCCGGTTCTGTACGGCCTTCGTCGAGGCGGCCGGAAAGTTTTTGGCCGTCGGTTGCGGAACGTTATTGCTTGCAGCCACGGCAATAGCGGGCGGCGCCGTCACCGGCGGGGCGACCGAGTTCACGCAGGCGCTGAATAATGCCGAACTGGCGGCCCAGGTACAGCAGCAACTGCGCACCTATCAGGCGCTGGCCGATGAGCTTCGGATCCTGCGCGACAATGAACGCATGTTGACGGGACATCACTTTGCCGATGCTCCGTCGAAGGTTTTGATACGACTGCACCGGGCGATGCAAAACGACCGCCTCATCGGTTATCAGGCAGGCAGCATCAACGATGAATTCGCATTGAAATATCCCGGTTACAGGACTTTGATGACCGAGGTATACGGTATCGCAAACGTTGGGAATGCCGGTTATGCGGCGTGGGACGCACAAAACCAGGCAAACCTGGTGGCGGCCCTGAACACGGTCAACCTGAATCGGGACCAGGTTCTGGCCGAGGGGCAGATGCTTGACCTGATTGACCGCCAGGCCAGAACCGTGAGAAGCCGCAAGGCGCTGATGCAACTGGGTAATGATCTGGCCCTGACCCAGGTACGTCAAGCCCGGCGCATGGAGAACCTGCTGCAAACCCAGATTGTGTTGCAGGCAAACTACCTCGCCTCCGGGCAGGCCAGGAGTAACCGCGGGCAATCACGCAGAGAGTGGATGTATGAGGCTGATCGAAGACTCCGTGAGCAACTGAGGAGTCAGCGCAGGAAACAGGACCCGGACACGGATCTGTACCGGTAATGACATGTTGAAACGGGCGCTCGTCATGCTGGTCCTGCTGTGCTGGATGCCGACGGTGGCATGGTCTGACCATTACGATGAATGTGTCGGCATTACCTCGGATACCGGAGATGAGGCAGAATGTTTCCGCAATGCGGATCGGGTACTGGAAAACTTCATAGACGCCAACCCGGATTTGTTTTCCTCTGAAAAGATTGTCCGCAACTTTATCGATAACACGAAGAAATGGAGTGGGGATATTGTCAGGATCGCCACCGCCCTGTTCTGGTCGCTGGCGCTGTTTGAATTTATTCTGACCTTTTCGATGATGGCGATCCGTGGTTCCGAACTGAATGAATTTACGGTTGAGTTTCTGAAGCGCGTATTGATTATCAGCTTCGGCTTGTTCCTGCTGGAGAACCATGTGGCGTTTGAACTGATCATCCAGGGCTTCCGTGATTCATCCTCGCTGGTGCGCGAGGGACAAATCGGCAAGGAATACGCGCTTGCAGACCTGGTGGGAATTCCACTCACTGTCGTTGGGAATATGCTCGAATCGATCAAGCCGTTGAATTTTGTCACCGACGCCCCGGAAATCCTGATGATCCTGTTTACGGCGGTGATCGTGCTGTGGGCGCTGTCAGTAGCTGCGGTGCAACTGGTGCTGGTCCTCTGCGAGATGTACATCGTAATGGCTGTCGGCCTGTTGTCATTGGGGCTGTTCAGCCTGCAAGTCACGCGCGAATATCCGATGCGTTTTTTCGGCGGTCTGATCGGCACCGGCTTCAAGCTGTTTGCGTTGGAATTGATTATCGCACTGGGCATCCGCATGGTTGAAGGATGGGCAGCCATGCCGGTCATGCACCGGGTCGGACCGTACATGCTGATGGCTGCCGCCGCGATCATGTACAAGGAAATTGCGGTTCGCGTACCCGATTACATCCAGAGCCTGCTGACCGCTTCCCCGGGCTCCGGGGTCAGCGCCGCTGGCGCCGTCACTGCGGCGGGCGCGGTCGCCGGAGCACACGTCACCGGAGCGACTGTTGCTGGCGGAAATCTGTCGGGCGGGATTCTTTCCGTACGTGCAGCCGTCGGACTGGCCCGCGACCAGGGTGCAACCGGACCAGGAGAAATGGGCCGTAGTGTCGCTCGCAGCCTTTTTGGTTCATGGGCCGACAACATGACCAACAAAAGTCCAATGGCCCGTCAACTGCGAAAAAATCTGATGAAGAGCGTGCCGGGAAACAAGGGCGCGAAAAGCAATGGCTGATCTTTATACACAAAACAGAATGACATACAGTTCTGTACTCGAAAATGCAGCGAAAACGAGCGCCGGATGGCGGCTGTGCACACTGATCGCGTTGTTGATATCACTGTGTGCCGTCTCGGGCATGGCCTACATTGGCTCCCAGACCCGGATTCGCCCGGTGTTGGTGGTGATGGACGAGCGCTATATGCCCGTCGGCCTGTACCAGCCGGGCGCCGGGCTGGCAGTCAACGATGAGCGTGTGACCAAAGCCTCGCTGGCCCAGTTCGTCTCGACCTGGCGCATCGTATCGATTGACGCGGCGTTCCAGAAGCAAAGAGTGAACGATCTCGCCAAATTCATCGACAACAACTCTCCCGCATTCGCCAAGCTGCGTGATTACATCGTATCCGATTCCACCAATCCGTTGAAGCGGGCGCTTTTTGAAACGGTTGGCATCCGCATCTCGAATGTCCTGCCGGTCTCGCCGATGACGTGGCAGGTAGACTGGGTCGAGACGGTAACACAGCGGGGCAATGGCCAGGCTGTATCGAAGCGCTGGCAAGCCAACATTACGTTTGCTTTCATGGACGATGTGCCAGCGGAAATCCTGTTAACCAACCCTACCGGATTGCTGGTTTCAGACATCAACTGGGCGGAATCGATATGAATTGCCGTCTGTCTTCCGGTTCATTCATGCTTTTTATGGTATTTCATGCCGCACCCGCCGAGGCACAGTTTCTATCCACAGAAGCGCCTGCGATAGCAGGAGCCAACCAGCATGAAATCAAGCGGACCGAGCCTCCAGGCGGTTCTGGTGAGTATGACACTGCGGCGGACTGGCAGTTGCCGGTTATCCCGGCAGCGCCGCCTGTTGTATTGACAACCCGCGAAGTGGAAGCGGTTCGGTTGTCCCGCGGCTGGCAGGACCGTTACTCGCCTGCCATGCTCGGACGCAATGGGAAGGTGGTTTACCATTTCGGCGAATCAAGCGCTCCGGTAATTACGGCGCCCGGTAATGTCACGCATATCGAACTCGAGCGGGGCGAGGTTCTGGTAGAAGACGGTATTTTTATTGGCGACAGCGTGAACTGGCGCATAATTCCGGTGGCACAGGGCAAGGGAGAGGCGATGATCACCCATATTGTCGTCAAACCGACCTATGAAAACCTCGAAACCACCATGATTGCGATCACCGACCGGCGCAGTTACTACTTTCACCTGAAGTCAACCGAGGACCGGTTTATGGCTTCGGTCGGCTTTGCATATCCTGAAATAGAGGCCAGACGCTGGCATGAGTATGAACAGTCCGTCAATGCCGGAAAGGAAGTCGAAGTCAGTCGGCGCGAGGAGCGTGCGATAGAAGTGACCCCGACGATCCGGCCGGATATCGCTAATCTCGACTTCGGTTATTCGGTTTCAGGCGATAATCCGCCCTGGAAGCCGGTGCGGGTCTACAATGATGGCCTGCGTGTGTATATCCAGATGCCGAAATCAATGCGGCAGTCGGATGCGCCCGCATTTATCGAGGCCGGCCCCCGCAATGCAGCGCAAATTATAAATTACCGCCTGCGCCGGGGCACATTCATTGTCGACAAACTGTTCACCCGGGGCATGCTGATTACCGGTACGGGCCGAAATCAGCGCAAGGTCATGATCACTTATACCGGGGGATGATACAGGGTGGCCGACTCAATCCAGACATGCCGTTTTTCCACGACCAGGCAGTTTATCGCGTTGTCCGCAATATTGTTCAGCGTTGCCCTGTCCGGTTGCGCGGTCGGCCCGGTGACCGTCCACTCCCTGGACGTACCGGTCGAAGTTGCGGAGCGGATGCTGGATGACCTGATGCTTGAGGTGAGCAAACGATTCCCGCCTGCAAAAACTCCTCTTGCCATTCACGATTTTGATCGGGGCAAACGACTCGAACGGGTTTTACGGGCGGCCGGATACGCAGTGCATCAGGTTGGCGGTATCAATCCTGTGACATTCTCGACACATTACGCGAGCGAATCGGCGATGTATCTGGGCGTTATCCGGGTGGGGCTGAATTACACGCTTTCGAGGCTTTACATATTTGAGGGGGGAGAATTGCAGGAACACTCGACATCATTATCAGACGAAGCGCTCCCCCACGCGGCAGAAGTAACCGGGGATTCCAGTCGTGGTTGATTCTGTACTCAGCGCAGCTGTCAGGCCAGGTACATACAGTCGTCGGCTCGGCGGGCGTCATTTAGGCGTGATACCGATGGTCATCGCCGGTATCTTCGTGGTACTGCTGGTCGGCGGCATGTTATGGGGCGCCCTGTCCCGTTTCCAGTCAGGTGATGAAAACGCGATCAGCGACGCCAGGGTGGGAACCAGCGCCAGACCATCGTACGAATTGCCGAAGTTGCTCGACGAAAACGATATCGACCTTGCAGGCCGCATTCCCGGAGACCCGGATTCAGCCGCGCACGATTCCGGGATCATTGCCGTCCCGCCCGTCTCCAGAGCGCTCAAGGCGCAACGCGAATACCTGCAACAGCAAAGGATGCGCGAACTGCAAAACCGCACTCTTGGACAGGAAAGCTCACCCTCGGTTTCAACCACTGAACTGAACGTATCGGGAGACACGGAAACAACCGGACCACCGTTGGCTGGTTCATCACTGGATACAGTTATTTCACCGGATTCGATACGGAACCGAACTCTGGAAGCATTACTGGCGGAAGCCGGGGGTCGGTCGCAGGACGATCCGGGTGGGCAGGCGGGAAAAATTGACTTTCTCAGGGAGCCGGACCAGAAGGCGTGGTCGCCGCATATCCGTCAGGCCGACCTGGGCCGGTACACGCTCAAGACCGGCACCGTAATCCCCGGCATTCTGGTTACCGGACTCAACTCTGATCTTCCCGGAGTTCTGATCGGGCAGGTATCGCAAAATGTATACGATACAGCCACGGGGCTGCATCTGTTGATTCCGCAGGGGGCGAAGTTGTACGGGACGTATGACAGCCGTATCAGCTATGGTCAGAATCGTGCGCTGGTTGCCTGGGACCGGATCATATTCCCCGATGCCAGCACACTTGAACTGGGACGCATGCAGGGCTCCGATGTATCCGGCTACAGCGGATTCAGCGACCAGGTCCGGAACCATTACCTGAAACTGTTTGGCCAGACATTCCTGCTTTCGGCGATTCAGGCGTTGCCGATGCAGCTATCGGATACCCCGGGCTCCACCCAGGCGGATGATGAATTCGGAAAAATCGCCGCTACGAATTATTCAAAGATGGGTGAGAAGCTGATCGACAGAAACCTGTCGATACAGCCTACGATTCGTATCCGACCAGGCTATCGGTTCACGATCGTGGTCAACCGGGACATTCTGTTCACGGAGGCATACCTGTGAAATCCGGATTGCGGGAGTGTCAGGGAGAGCTGCGGAAATCGCTGTTCCCGTACCCGGTTGCCCCCGCGGGTTTACAGGCCGCAATCGTGAACATTGTGCTGGTGGTATCGATGATGCCCGCGGCCCACGGAGAGAGTCCATTCGAACTGGGTCGAATGCGCCAGGCAACGCCCGCGGCCCAGGAAAATTACGTTGTGCCTGTTACCGTGTCGGCAGACGGCTATTCAACTTTCAGCGCCAGTATCTACGCCTCTGCGGATGTGATGCAGAGGATCAGGTGGCAGGCAATAGAGCGCCAATCCGGGGTCAATGTCGTTATCTCGGTGACAAAACCCATCGTCACGCCAGAAAGAATTACGCTGGTAGCCGGCTATCAGGGTCGGGAGAGAATACGGGAATACTGGCTGCAACCAGTATCCGTCCTGCCACGGTCCGGGATACCGGAAAAAATACAACCGGACGTAATCGGGCAAGGACAGGCAAACAACGCAAAACCGGAACAGGAAGCCGAATGCCAGGAGTTGCTGATACAGGCAGGGTCCCTGCACGCCAATATCGAGAGACTGACGACAGACTGCGGTCATCGATTCGGGATCTGGCATCCGGGTAACAGCCAGGATCTGGTTGATTGGATGGTCGGATCTGCAAGATTGCTGGAGAATAACAAGGGCGCTGCCGGGATGCTGGAGATGCTGAAGGAGGACTATGGATTGCTGGGTGTGATACGCAGGGAAGAGAGCGGCAGTTATATTGACTATTATGAATTGCCGGGAGGCCTTCGGTGATGAAATCAGGTAAGTCGGTAATGTGGCTATCCGTACTGCTTGCAGGGCTGAACGGCTGCAGCGCACCGCCAGAACCGCACTCGTCGATTGAGCATATACACGAGCAGATCGAAGAATTTCGGGGAAGCGCCGCCGCCCCTGCGCCGACTGGGTTGAAGCGCGTCAAGGTGTCGCGGGTGAGCGCGTGGCTGGACAAACGTATTACTGCGAGATTCAAAAATCTGGATGCGCGTTCAGCGATTGACCTGGTGGTGCAGAAACGACCGGTGCGCTACAACACGGCTCATTCACAGGCGCAAACAGTAAAATGGTCGCCTTCGGCGTTGACGATCCGGGATCATCTCGATTCGATTACCGCCCAGGCGGACTGGGCCTACCGTATCGAAAAAGGCGTAGTCCAGGTTTACGACATCGAAACCCGTCATTTCCCTTTGGCGGCCCAGCCCGGCGCCTCGCAGGCAGACATGAAGATGAGGAGTCTTTCAACATCGGGCGGCGGCTCGGACAACACGATCAGCGTTGCCCTTGATCCCTATACGGCAGAACTTGGCTTCCTGGTACGGTCTGTTCTCGGTCTGGAAGCGGAACCTTCAGAGCCCGGACAAATTGACCCCCGTACTTCCGTCTCGATATTGCCGGCGGCGAATCAGCTTGTGGTTACTGCGAAGCCACACGCGATGCGCCGGGTTGAAGATGTAATTCGACGATACAATTTTTCGACAAGCGCCATTGTACGTTTGCATATCTCGATTATGGAAGTCGATGTGTCAGACTCGGAAAGGCACAGCTTGTTGCTCGACATCGTGCGGCAAAGTGGCAATTTCCCGGTTGGGCTGGAAATCATCGGAGATACAACGGACAGCGCCGGGATTCTGACAGGGAGTGTCGCGAATGCAAATAGTAGTTATCGCGGTAGCGGATTGATTTACAACTGGTTGAAAAAGTTCGGAGATACCAGTATCGCGTACGATGACACGATCGAGATCCTGAACAATCATGTGGCGAGCATTGACGCGACGCGGACGGAACGATATGTGTCAAAAATCGCATTCATCGTGACGGATAACGGCGGTTCCGATTCGAAGACTCCGGAAGTCGAGTTTTCGGAGTTGCGGACCGGGCTGGCGATTCATCTGCAGCCGACAGTACAAGACAATCAGATTACGCTGCGGATGGCTCTGTCTCGTTCCACCCCGGTTGAGCGGATACCATTCAATTTCTCTGGCATTGAAGGGGTGAATTTTGTTACAGATGACTTCAACCGGATTTTGTCGGTGTCATTGAAAGATGGGGAACCCAAGTTACTGATGTCCTTCTCGGAAGCGGTTGTCAGTGACCGGAAGGAAAAGATTCCATATCTCGGCGTATTGGGAAACAGTAGTGACATACAGAACCGGTCCCGTGAAACAATCATGATGATTACGGCAAACGTGGTTCCGGGTTGATGTCCTATTCATCCCGGGTCCAGGTCGATGGCAGGACTATGGTCGTGATTTACGCCGCGGCGCAATTACCGATATCGACCGGAGTCGGTCCGTGGCAAAAGTCGCGGGAAGTCCGCCGTCACCTGGCCAGAACGCGCACAAGGTACTGTTTCGTGGCGGCAAAAGCCGGCGAAGGAATTGAGGTTTGGTGGTCTGCCGAAGAACGGGGCGTTTCGATTGCGGCGAGTCTGGACAACTGGTATTCAACGAGTCTGGAGGAAAACAAGGAAACGCCGGATGATTTTGTGGTCATCATCCCGTTTGACACAAGCGTATATCTGGCCGAAGTCGCGAATGGACTCGTTAAAACAGAACGTGTCGTCGATAAGAACAGCGTGCTGGAGCATCTGGATCGTTACCGGGCCGAAAACCGGGTTATGCGCGGTTTTGCGGCAGGAGGGCAGATTGATCCGGGTGAACGGTATGTCGAACTTGAGCCGCTTCCGTTTGACTTGTGGTCCAATCGTTTCGAGCGGGTGTCCGCTGTCTTCCTGCGTAATCGACTGTATCATCCAATGGTGATCGCGCCGGTATTGGCCCTGTTCGTCATCGCGACACTGAGTCAGATCGATTTGGTCCGGTTGCGGGACAGGGTCCTGAAGTACAGCCGGATTGATCCGGGCGAACAGCAAAAACCGGTTGTCCCGATTGTGAGCCATGCCGGCGGCGCAACGTTGCGTGAGCTGGTCAAGTTCATGTGGCGTCTGGATGTAGTGTACGGCGATGGGCTGCAGCGACTGGAATTCACATCCCCGTCCCGTGTCGTGTTGAGTGGACAATCACCAGGATACCCGTCGAGGGCGAAGGATTTTGCGGATCAACGGCACGGCCGGTTCAGATGGAATTCGGCGGGCTGGGCGGTCGATATCAACATCGTTGTACCGGACATTGTGCAAAAAACGCCTGTGCGAACCGGAGTGTTGCTTGAGAATATGTCGCGGGGCTGGCCGGCTCTTGATCTTGTTGAGGGTCCGACCGCGGGCTATACCGTCACCACGCGGTTCAACATAGACCAGACAGACATCAATACATTCGATTTGATGGATATAGCGCAGCGGCTGGACGGTTATCCTGCGGTCATCCGCCGATTGTCTTGCAGCTATGTGGACCACCGCATGTCAGATTGTGAAATATCAATCGAAACCAGAACATTATAAGAGGTTGATATGAAAATAACCGCAGGGTTTTTATTGCTATCGTGTATCGGCATGTTATCGAATCCGCCGGTTGTATTGGCCCAGGCAGCGGCAATGGAGACAGCGGGACAGGGAGCGCAGGCGCAAGAGGGTCAGACAAAGGAGACGCAAGAGGAGCAGGCAGAGGCCGTGTCAAAAGTTCCAACGGAGGATTACACAGCTTATATCCGACCGCTGGACAAACTCCGGGCCGAATTGTCACAGCAACGGGCATTGCTTGGAACCGTCGTCGATATAACGACCCAGATTGACCAGTTGCGTAATCAGGGGGCCAGATCCGACATTCTGGTTCTGCTCGACGAGGATCTAAGCCAGACGGAGAGGATCAAGGCTGTGTTGTCGGATAAAGATTACGCGCCATCGGACGAACTGGCTCTTATTCGCGCCGAGATCGAATTCCTGAAATCGATATATATACAGACATTACAACAGACCGGCTCGTCAGCTATTACAGATGTTCCCAAGCCCTGGACGCTCGGACCGTCGAACATCCAGTATGTGCAAACTGCGGATGCCGGAACGGCCGGATTCGTATCAATCTCGACCGGAGCGGGCGCCAGCGCCGTCCTGAAAGCGGACCAGTCCATAAAAATTGCCGGGAAAACGATTTTACTGGATTCAGTCAAGCTCGGGGCTGGCGGGCGCATCCTGATACATTTTGTGATTGACGGGAATTTAACGACCGTTTATTACCCGCAATGAAAAGATCCCTGTTCCACCGCGAGTCCGCGCCGATACCCGAAACCGCATCCGGTGTCTGGACTACGGACAACCAGATCAATGATTACATTGTTTCAAACGAACTCGACGTGATGGTGCGTACGACCGGAGAAATTTTCGCAGCGGGGAATGTTGACCGCCGCCTGCTTCGTGGCCTGATCATGATCGTAAAGAGCCGGCTGGAGGCAGAAAGCACAGTGACGGTGGTGTCGCCCATTGAATTGCGGCAGTTGAAAGATAAAAACACCCGGAGAAAGACAGGAATTCAGCGATCATCCGCGGTTCATACAGGCAATGCGACGGTTGAGTACGTGCTGGCGAAGGCGGTCGAAGCAAAAGCCAGCGATATTTATCTGGATATCAGAAGGGAGACCGCGATTCTGTCATTCCGTATATTCGGCGTCATTCAACACATCGAAGAATTCGATGTTGAAATTGCCAAGGGTGTGGCGCGCGGCATGTGGAATCGTTCCGGACACTCGCAGTGGGTTGAATCGGACCCGGTCGATACTGCATTCACTTATGATCACGAAGGACACGAGTACCGCATCCGGGGGAGTTCACTCAAAGACACGCGAGGCAATTCAATCGTGTGCCGGGTACGTGATCCAGGTTACATACTTCCTCTCGACAAAAGTGGTTACAGCAACCATCAGGCTTCGTTGATCAAACGGATCTGTATGGCGCCCGGCGGGTTGATACTGATCACCGGGGAAACCAATTCAGGAAAATCGACGACGATGGCGGCATTGATGGATTCTTCTTCGCGTAATCAGCGCATGATCGAAATCGCGGATCCGTGTGAGGTCGAGTTCGATCATTGCACTCACGTCGAACTGGATCATTACCGCGAAGATGCCGATGAAGCCTTTAAAAACATACTGGCGGCAACAGTGAGACAGAATCCGGATGCGCTGGTGCTGGGAGAAATCAGGGACGAAATCACCGCTCAGGCCGCCCAGAACATGGCGATTCAGGGGAAGCGTGTGTTCTCCACACTACACACGCAATCCTGTGTGGCCGCGATACCCCGTCTGGCCAGTTTTGGGGTGGACCGCCATCTGTTATCGCTGCGGGAATTCATTGCCGGTATCGTCAACCAGAACCTGGTGCCTGTGGTTTGTCAGCGTTGTTGCAGGGACAAGCATGACGATGCCGGCAAGGACCGCCGCTATCGTGCCCTGTTTGGCCCTGACATCCGATATATCAACCAGGCAGGCTGCAATGAATGTGTGTCCGGAGTAGCTGGCCAGACACTGGTTGCGGAAGTATATCCATTTTTCCTGGATCGCAAGGATGCACATAAATACATCTCCACTCATGAATTATTCCGACTTGAAGCCTATATGAGAAGGGAGTTCAACATCGAATCGAAACAGGACCATGCCAAAGAGAAGGTGCGTCTCGGATTGATAGACCCTGAGAAGACAGAAGAGATAATCGGTGAATGGACTTTTGACTATGAGTTGAAACTGATCGGCCCCATGGTTGCGGATCATTCCCCGGAAGGACTGGATGCGGGTAACTGATATCAAAAGCCGGATCAACCAGACCGCGATATTCCCGCGTCAACACCGCCTTCTGTTCTATTCGATTATTGGCGCCCAACTGCGTGCGGGGGCGCCGCTGTCATCTGCCTGCGAAACGTTGGCAAATCTGACCGATTTGTCGCCGGCACTCCGTAAAATTGCAAAAGCCGGCGCTCAGGCGGGGTATGAGGGCCGATCCGTGATTGATGGCCTGGCGGATACCGGGATGCTGCCGGACATGGATGTCGGTGTGTTTCGGGTCGCCGAATCGCGCGGCACACTGGTTGAGGCGATTGAAGCGGTTGAAACACGCGCATCGGACAAACTGGGATTTGCTGACAAGGTCATACTACCTAACCTCTACTACGTATTTCTTTTCAGTATCCTGGTTTTCTTCGCATTTGAAGCAGAGGACTTTGCGAAGGGCCTTTTTGTGACTGGCAATTCGGACAACATGGCGGTAAAGCTGAGCATGTGGTTGAACGCCTGGGGGTCCATAACCGGTGTCGGCGTTGTCTCGCTGGCATCCGTGGTCGCATACGGGAAAGTGTCCTGGACCGGTCCGTTACGGCGCATGTTGCCGTTTTTCGATACGGAGGCGCGGTATCAGTTCGGAGTCCGTTTCTGTTCTTTGGCTGAAATGCTGGCCAGGAACGGAGCCAGCCATCTCGAGATACTCGATGCCGCTGAATCTGTATTGGGCAGTCGGTTCACGCAACATCACATCCGATCCGCCAGAACCGCTATGAATGTGCACGGAATGGCGTTTGAAGACGCGATTGGCGGCGGACTGCTGACCGCCGAACATGCCGAACTACTGTCCGGTATGGCGCCGGGCGGGCGGCGCGACCTCTATGCGCAGGCATTCCGGACGGTGGGAATGGTGCAGAAAAGAATACTCGAAACACGCTACATGGTGGCGGAGGGGATGTTCAGGGCGTTCCTGCTGCTGTCGATCATGCTGCTGCTGATTACGCTGGGCAAAGGCATGTATACGATGCTCACGAATATAGCCGGATAACACTTAACACATTATGAGGAAATAATAATGAAAGAATGGTCAGGAATGAGGAGAGAAGAAGGGCTGACGCTGCCCGAAATGCTGGTGTGGCTGGGCGTGTTTGCAGTGATCGGCGCGTTCATTGCGGTACAGGGGTCGGGCATCCTTTCAGGCACCCGCCTTGAGCAGGCGAACCAGGAAGTGCACAGCGTGATTCTGGCCGCGCAAAGCTGGCGCAGCCTGAAGGGCAATTATACCGGGGTAACCATCAAGAAGTTGGAGAATAACGGCTATAACATCAATTTCGAGTTGAACGGCAACAAGGGAGTGAATCTGTACGATGAGGATGTGGAAATCGTGTCGAGTTCAGCGCAAGTGGCGGAGATAAGATATGTAACCACGTCCGGAAAAGACTGCAATCAACTGAAAGCACGGGTTGAACTTCTGCCGAACATAACCGGCGAGGTCTGCGATTCGACCGACAGCGTCAGATTGAAGTTCAGTCTTTAGCCCGGGTAAAAACAGGATGAATCCTGCTGAAATCATCATTATCCTTTTCATCATGTTCGTTCTGACGCTGACCGGGATGCACTATCCGCAATGGCGCGATGAGGCGAAATTGTCATACGATTTCAGGGTCGCCAGCGACGTGGCCTTATCGTACGTCAATCTCAAGTGCTCGAATCCCCCATCAGGAGCGGTCACGCTCGATCGTGCAACCGCGGATCTGGGCGTGACTGCCCGGGTCCAGCACCCGGAACGCTGGCGCATCCTGTTAACGTCACGACCGGGCCTGACCGGGCCAGCGACCGCGCTCCAGTATCTGGTCGGAACCGATACCTGGCAGCGGGTTTATTTGCTGGATACTTACCCGTCTGTAGCCCGGACGGACCATGTCTATCTGCACATCCATCGCAGGCCCGGGTCCCCGAACCAACGCGGGTTCCAGGGGCTGCTGGAAAACACACTATGCTGAACCAACGGGAAAACTGTGAAAACAGGGGACATGAAGGAGGATTCACGCTCCTGGAATTGACGATTGTCCTGGCGGTCATATCTGCGCTGGCGGGCGGCTGGTATCAATGGAAGCAATCCGTATTGAGGGAAAGCGCTGCGCAAAGAACTGCGGACGGCATCGTACTGATCGAGGAAGCCCTGTACAGTTATCGACTGGACACACGTCCGGCGCCCGTTGATCCTGCCTTTCCGTATGAATGGCCGGGGTCGCTGGGCGCTCTTGATCCTTACCTGCCCGGCATCGTGGACGGGCGCAACGGAGTGGGTCAATCCTACGACATTATTCCACCGTCAGCCCCGGTTATGCGTACCACGCCGATTAAAATCAAAACGAACATGTTGACGGCAGAAAGGGCGGAGGATGTGGCGCGGCTGTTTCCCCTGAACGGTAAAATCGGGACTCTGGATACTCCGCCGCTTGCGGCAACCTGGGTGGTCGTGACTGTGCCGGTCCCCGGACACGAAGCGGCGCGCGAAGCGATGCTGGCTCGTGACGGTGCGAAGGACATGAGGGGCGACCTGGATATGGGTAATCACAATATTGTCGGCGTTGAAGATGAAATCATGATTGGCGGTGAAGGGCTGAATACGGATAACGTGAATCTGCTGAATCAAATGTCGGCATTGAACTGCTCGAATGCGGTCCGGATCGATGGCGGAATCGCGCAATGTGCAGAACCGCCAGAGTGCAGGTTGTGCATCGAGTACAATTCCCGATACGCCGCTGGCGGGGAGCAGTGCGGTAGCCTGCGCCTGCCGTATGTCAACAGTAAACTGTCATCATGCAGCGGCTGGACCAGCGCGGGCAATCCAGCCTGGACATTGCCCATAGTAGACGATACCGACGACCGACCGGGGTGGTGCGAATACAAGTTCAAGGTAGAATGCCGCTGACATCGACCCGGTGTGCGAAACCCGCTACAAATATTGAGTGCAGACAGGCAGTCATGATCTTTAAATCCATCTTCGGAATCGTAATGGGATTTTTCGCGTTCTCCGCAACCGTTTCCGGTGACGATGTGGACGAGGCGGTGCGGATGTTGAACAAGCTGGCCGTTGCCGAAGAAGCAAGATGCAGTCCCTATGAGCGCGACAGGCACTATTCGTACCCGCAGAGCCTTGAACCGCTTGTTGCCGGGCAATCAGGCGGTATTTACGGACCCTATACAGGAACCTGTTTTGCGTCTCTTTATGAAACCCACATTGAACATATCGTGGCCGTTAGCGAGGCCCACGACAGTGGGTTGTGCGCGGCGTCCCCGGCTATACGCCGCCAGTTCGCGTCGGACTTGCGCAATCTGACTCTGGCTTCCGGCGCTGTCAACAAGGAAAAGTTCGACAAGGATGCCGCCCAATGGCAGCCGCAGCGCAACCGTTGCTGGTTCGCGGCCCGCGTAATCGATGTCCGTTCGACCTATGGGCTGACCATTGACGCCATGGAGAAGGCGGCCTTGTCAGCAATCCTGAGCCAGTGTGACAGTACCGCGCTGGAGGCGGTTGATTGCCGATTTTCCGATGTCCTGATGCAGTATGACGACAATAAAAACGGGTATATTACCTGTTCGGAAGCGCGGGCGCACGGCATAGCGCCTGTGTTGCGCGACCACCCGGCTTACGCTTACATGACGGACGGCGACAATGACGGAATGGTATGTGAATAAGGCTTCGGGAAAACCCATATCCATTCTGGTATATCGGGAACCGGGTTTTTTCATGGTAAGATGGATTTCAATCCGTCACTGTCAAGGGTCGTCATGAGTGAGAAACAAAAGTTGATTGCTGAAATGCTGGAACTCCAACGCAAGTTCATAGAATATGACCGGGAATCCGGCATGCGCCAGGAAAGCTACTGGATGGATGATGAAAATCATCCGCTGAACAACTACCGTGATATCTACGCGGAAAAAGCGACCAGAGTGGTTGACCTGGCCCATCAGGAAAAGGGTTCCCGACGTTAATCCCGTTCACCCTGCAACCGGGTACGCCGACGATTATGCGTATCCGCAATAAATGGCGCACAGCCAAACCCCGCGCATTGGAAGACAATGCGACTGCGGCCGCTTATATTATCTGGCAAGTCGGGTTGCATTTTGCCAAAAACCTGCATCAGGAAGAATTCGACTATGAATCGGATCATCAACGGGCCAGGGTCATCGCGGAATATTTGATTTTTCTCAGCCATATCACGGACAGGCTCGCGCATCAGCGGCTGGATGATGAACAACGGCAAATTTACGTCTCGACACTGGTCGAACAGGTTGCCCGGCAATATCAGCGTAATGTCGAGGAAATCATGGGAAGCGGTGACTACCGAACCGGTTTCCTTCGCATCGTCAATACCCGATTCGACGAATATGCCAAGGGGGTATTCGAAGGCGATGAACCGGGTTATGCCGCCAGGAGGTTATTGGGAAACCGGATACAGGAAATCATGGGGCAATCCCAGACCAACAAGTGGGTCATCCAGCAAATCATCGACATAGACTCCCTGGATGCCGCCGACCAGATGATAAAGGGCATAAAACCCCTGCTGGATTAACTCTGTTCTTCAGGATTTGACCGGGACTGCCTGACTGACGATCGCCAGCCAGGGTTGTCGCTCGATCGGTAACCCGGCGGGCCGGTAGTAATGGTTCAATATCGTAAAACCCGCTGCCCGCAGGAGAGGTCCGATCACGTCGATCTCCATGTAGCAACCATATCGCTCACCGGACCAGCCCTCGGCATTGCCGCGGGGATTGGACATGAACAGGATGCCGTCGGCCCGCAATGTGTCGTGCAGCGTTTTCAGTACAGCGGGCAGTTCACTGCCCGGCACATGAAACAGCGAGGCATTGGCGAAAATGCCATCGAAGCTTTGCGGCGGCAACGACAAATTCAGGAAATTTTGATGCAGCACCTCGCAACCGGAGTATTTTCGGGCCATTTTACAGAATTCGATACTGCCATCGAGTCCGACCGGCCTGTGTCCAAGTTCATGAAAATATTTCAGGTCCCGGCCGGGACCGCAACCGAAATCGAGGATATCGAGTTTTTTGCCCGCACGGAACGGAGCCAGGAATGCGGCATAGTTCTGGGTTACGTCATGGTCGATGGTGCCCGCAAAAAATGAGGCGGCGTTCTTATCGTAATGATCCAGCGTACGGGATTCGATTGTGTCCAGATCGGTCGTGTTCATCGGTTTGTATCAGATTGCGTTGCCCGGACACTGAAATTCGGGCGGGTGGTCAGGGCATCGGTATTTCTGTCTCGATCGGGACACGATAGCCTTTTTGTACCGCCGGACGCGCGGCAATTTCGGTGTACCAGCGTTTCACACTCGGGAAGTCGTTCATATCGACCTGTTGCCATTCAAACCTGGATGCCCAGGGCCATAACGCGATATCGGCGATCGAGTAGTCGCCGGCGACATATTCATTTTCTTCCAGGTGGTCATCAAGTACGGCATAGAGGCGCTGGGCTTCGATCTTGTATCTTTTCTCGGCGTATTCACTGGTCCCGGCCTTGAAGTGCAGGAAGTGGTGAGCCTGCCCAAGCATCGGGCCGAAGCCGCCCATCTGGAACATCAGCCATTCCAGAATCTGCCAGCGCTTGTCTTCCGGCATCAGCATCCCGGTTTTATCTGCCAGATAAATCAGGATCGCGCCTGATTCCATCATGTTCAGGCCATTTTCGTCATCGACAATAGCCGGAATCTTGTTGTTCGGGCTTATCTGCAGGAAATCCTCATCGAATTGGTCATTCTTGCCGATGTCAATCGGGTGAACCCGGTAGGGCAGGCCGGTTTCTTCGAGCATGATGGATACCTTCCGTCCATTCGGGGTACTCCAGGTATATAGATTGATCATGAAAGTGTTTTTTGGGTCCGGTTGATTGGGTTGTCTTGAGCGAGGTCACGACCAGACTGCAATTATAGGAGGTTCGGGGTCAAAATAATCCATTTCCTGACGGATTGGCGATTTTCTTCCGGTTCATTCTGCATGGTCCGGCTCTGACGGGCATGGTCCGAATATCCCATTAGCCATATTTCCGATAGCTTTGCGCCGATGTAAGCTGTACTGCAAAATGAACGATGACTCTCTGTTAAATCTGGGCAGCGGCATTTCCGCGTTTGAATCGAAGCATTTCGCTTTGGCGCTGCGTATCTTGTCGCCTTTGGCGGAAAACGGCAATGCGGAAGCGCAATACCGTATGGCGATCATGTATCAAAATGGCCTGGGTGTGGTCCGGAATGAACGGATGGCATTCAAAAACATGAAACTGGCTGCCGAACAATCGCTTGCCCTGGCTCAGCATGGGCTGGGTTTCATGTATATGGAAGGGGAATGCGTGAATCAGGATGCTTCAAAGGCGGCATACTGGTTTACCCAGGCTGCAAACCAGGGTCTGGTGGGTTCGCAGGCGACTCTGGCCTTATTGTACGAAGAAGGCCGCGGTTGCGAGGTGGATCTGGAAAAAGCGAAAATGTGGTATCGGAAGGCGGGTTTTGACGACAAGGCGGATTCGCTTTGAATGCTCCCACTGAACGGGCCGGGGTGGATACGTCCGGCGCTCCCCAATCGCGCATGCGACGGTATCTTCAGCTCATCGCAACTGGCCCGGAGTTGAGCAAATCCCTGACCGAAGCGCAGGCAGAGGATGCCATGGACATGATCCTGAGAGGCCAGATCAGCCCGGTGCGAACGGCGTTGTTCCTGATTGCGTTGCGGATGAAGCGCGAAACCGATGCCGAGAATATCGGCGTTCTCAACGCACTGATGCGCAATCTCACGACCTGTACGGCCCGTAGCCCGGAAATCCTGGCTGTCGCCGATCCGTTCAACGGGTATACTCGCAGCCTGCCGGCAACTCCGTTTCTGCCGGCTGTCTACGCCGCCTGTGGATTGCCGACCTATATACACGGGTTGAAGTTCGTCGGTCCAAAGTACGGCATTACGGCACGGATGGTGCTGGATGCGGCAGGGGTCCAGGTCGAACTGGGTCCATCCAGGGCGGCGCAAAAACTGGATCATGCGGATACCGGATGGAGCTACCTTGACCAGGGGCAGTATATTCCCGCGTTGAACGAATTGGTTGAACTTCGGGACGAGATGGTAAAACGAAGTTGTATTTCCACACTTGAGGTGGTGTTGCAACCCTTGCGGGGCGCCCGCGCCACCTATCTCGTAACCGGGTTCGTACACAAGGCTTATCCTCCGGTTTATGCGATGCTGGCCAGACACGCCGGATTTGATTCGAGCGCCATTGTCCGTGGTGTCGAAGGAGGTTGTATTCCTTCGCTTAGCCAGGTGTCACGCTATTTCGGTTGTTGGGGGGATGAGGAGTTGACGCTGAACAAACTGGCGCCCGGTGAGTTCGGGATAGAACGGAAACAGCGGGCGATTCCGGTTCCCGAATCATTTCAGGCGGATATTGAACAAACATCCTGTGACAATACCCGAATACTCAGGGGGGTTGTGGACCATACGGTCGAGCTTGGGCTTGAAGCGCTGGGCAACACTCCCGGCAAGATGCGTGACAGCCTGATTTACGGCGCCGCCATCGGGTTGAGGCAATTCAGGATGGTTTCGGATTCACGCGAGGCGGCGGCCAGGGCGACCCGGGCGATTGCCAGTGGCGAAGCTCTGGCAAGATTCAGGGCGGCCTGTTGTTAGCGGGTTCTCCCGGCTGATGGGATTGACATGAAGTATCTGCCGTTAATGCACAATTTTTCCGGTTGCCGCTGTCTTGTGGCTGGCGGCGGGAAAGTGGCTCTCAGACGTGCCCGGCGTGTATTGGATGCGGGAGGAAGGGTTGATGTCATTGCGGAGGAATGCCTGCCCGAACTGAACGAGATGATCCTCGCAAACAACGGCAGCGTACAGCTTCGACCCTGGCGCTCCAGCGATCTTGAGCGTCACTATAAACTGGTGGTGGCGGCGACCAATGACAAAGAGGTCAATCGGCAGATTGCCGGGGAGGGCAAGAGACTGGGAATTCCGGTCAATGTGGTGGATGATTCTTCGCTGTGCGATGTCATTTTTCCGACTGTCATCAACCGTGAGCCCACGCAGATCGCCATTACCAGCGGCAGCGCCTCTCCCCAGTTTGCGAACCTGCTGCGGCATCGGATCAGCTTGTTCATCCCGAGCGGTTATGGCCGGCTTGCGGATCTGTTCGGGCGATATCGCCAGCAGATCAATCAACGGATACGGCATCCGGGTGAGCGCAGAAACTTCTGGAACAAGGTCGTGCACGGACATATTGCCGAAAGCGCGTTATCGGGAAACATCGAGCTCGCGGAATCCCGCCTGCAGGCGGCGATTGATGATCACCGGGGATTTTCAGACTGCGGAGAGGTTTACCTGATCGGAGCCGGACCGGGCGATCCTGACCTGCTGACCCTGCGCGCATTTCGATTGTTGCAGCAGGCCGAGATCGTGATTTATGACCGGCTGGTGTCGAAGGAAACCCTGGACCGGCTGGAAGAGGACAAGGAATTGATTTATGTCGGCAAGCAGCGCTCGAAGCATACGCTGCCGCAAGCAAAAATCAATGATCTTCTGGTGCAGTATGCCAGGCAGGGGAAGCGGGTCGCGAGGCTGAAGGGAGGCGATCCCTTTATTTTTGGCCGGGGTGGGGAAGAAATAGAAAAACTGGCCGAAAACCATATTCCCTTCCAGATCATTCCCGGTATCACCGCGGCAAACGGATGCGCCAGCTATGCGGGCATTCCGCTGACTCACCGTGATCATGCCCAATCCGTGCGCTTCGTGACCGGCCAACTGCAAAACGGTTCCGTCAATCTTGACTGGGGCAGTCTGATTGCCCGCGAGCAGACGCTGGTTTTTTACATGGCCTTGCAGGGGTTGCCGACAATCTGCGAGCAGTTGATTGCCCATGGTTGTGCCCCTGACACTCTGGCCGCAGTCATTGAAAAAGGGACGACCCCGGAGCAGCGTGTGTATATCAGCACCCTGGAAAAACTTCCCGCGGTCATGGTCAAAAGCAATATCCAGGCGCCGACCCTGACCATAGTCGGCTCCGTCGTCTGCCTGCATTCGAAGCTGGGGTGGTTCAACCAATGACCCCGGCGGCGACCTCAGGCGATGATTCCAGGTTGCACCGGGACCCCAGGTTGAACCGGGCTAAATTTCCGCCAGTTCCTGAACGCCCTCGACAGCCTGTTCCAGATCTTCCTCGTCTGTGAAGTATCCGGGAGAAAACCGGACGGTTCCTTTCTGTGGAACTGTATTGGCATCCTGATGGACCAGTGGCGCACAATGCAGACCGGCCCGGACACACACGGCGTAATCGGCGTCCAGCATCGTGCCGACCTGGTCCGCGGGCAGATCTCCGATATTGATTGACAGCGTCGCAACCCGCGGGCGGTCCCCTTCCGGACCGTAAACCCGGACATTCTCGATATTCCTGAACGCGGTTTCCAGTTCCTTCACATGGGCGACCTCTTTCTCCTCTATATGCTGCAAAGCGGCCCGGCAGGCGTCAGTATGGCTGACGTCCCCGCCAGCGCCATTCAGTTGTTTTCTGCCCAGTTCCGCGAACCATTTTTGCGCGGCATTCAAACCCGCGATGCCGGGCAGCGCCACTGTGCCTGCCTCGAGATGGTGAGGATAGTTGTCAGGCTGGAACGGGGTGATTGAATCGACACCAGTGCCGCCGACCCGCGCCGGACGAATCCGGACGCCGTCATTGACCAGCATTCCCCCGATACCCATGGGACCGAACAGGCCCTTATGGCCGGTAAAGGTCAGGACATCGATGCAACAATCCTGCATGTCGATGGTCAAAACCCCGGCAGTCTGGCAGGTATCAACCACAAAAGCCACTTCCGCTTCACGCGCAATCTGTCCGATCGACTTCAAATCCTGAACGGAACCCAGCACATTCGAAGCATGGTTGACCACGATCACTTTCGTTTCGGGACGAATCGCCTTTTTTATTTCCTGTGAATCGACATAACCCTGTTGATCATGTTCGACACGAGTGACGGCGACATCATGGTCCCGCTCCAGATGGTTCAGTGGTCGAATAACGGAATTGTGTTCTACACGGGTACTGATCACATGGTCACCGGATTCCAGCATGCCGAACAGCGCGATGTTGAGTGAGTCCGAGGCATTCTGGGTAAAAACCACACGATTGCTGTCACTGCCGAAATTGAAGAACTGCCCCAGCAACCGGCGTGTCTGGGAAATCATCTTTTCGGCTTCCACTGCCAGTTCGTGTCCGGCGCGGCCCGGATTCACCCCGTAACCGCGGTAGAACTGGTCCATAAACTGATATACGCATTCTGGCTTCGGCCAGGAAGTGGCGGCATTGTCCAGATAGTAGTGTTCTTTCATCGGGGCCTCGCAAGTAAAGTGATGGCGTGTTGTCATCCGAAAGCAGGCAGATGACCCGGAAAAAGAAAATTGTATACCCAACCGGATGGGAAATTAGTCCAAATAAATCCAGAATGTCGATCTATATTGAAACTATGTTTCAATATTTTCGGCATGAGTAGAGAGTCAAGAATGGCTTCAGCCGGGCTCCCGCCTCAACGCCTGGCACATGCAATGGACCCCCCCGCCTCCCGGCGTAATCATCGATACATCCGGGTCGTACACTTCAAGGCCGTGAGCGCGGGCCTTTTCTTTCAGTACGACGCTTTTTTCCGGCAGCAGGATCCGGTCATTGCCCAAAGCCACCACGTTGCAGCCGAGGTCCAGCGTATCCTGGAATGGTACGGAGACCATTTCGATGTTTTTCGATTTCAACCAGCTCACCACATCCGGGTCGGTCGATTCGAGACAGACTGCCGCCAGCCTGGGCGCCAGCATCACGACCATAAGGTCGATATGCACGTAGAAAGGATCGATATCGGTCAGCATGACCTCCCAGCCTTCCGCGGTAAACCATTGCTGCAGTTGCAGCGCGGCTTCATGCTGGCTCCGGCCTTCGCAGCCTTCCCACCCGATCAGCACGGTACCGGGTTCGATCACGTTGAAATCCCCACCCTCGAATGTTCCCGCGGTAACGTAATCATAGATCGGGATACCGAGCCGCTCACAGGTTTCTATGGCACGGAAATTTTCGCCTCGACGCCACCAGTTCGCCATGCTGGCAATGATCATGCCGTAGGGGGTCATCATGGAAGAATCCCGGGCAAAAATCTGGTAGGGCAGCGCCGGGTCCGGCTCATGCAAATGCACCGTCACTCCGGCCGACTGATAGGCCGAAATCATTTCCCGATGTTGTCTTTTGGCGATTTCCGGGTCGAACCGGTAGTTGCGGCGAATGCTTTTTTTCGAGACGGAACTGGTTTCCCGCCAGCGGTAGAAGTCGGCGGGTCCCAGCAATACGTCGCGCAGTACGCCGTATTCGCAATCGGCGCCCCAGTATTTCAGGGCAGGAGTGCCGCCGCCCTGTTTCCGGCAACGCAGCGAAAATTCTGGATTCATATGCACAGTTCAGGAATCAGGTGGAGCGGCAGGGTATCCAATTTAAACGGCAAAGTAAAATCAATTTCACGGAATAATTGTCGAAATATCCCGTTTCAGGCCATATTCGGTTGAAATTATTATGAAATTTTTCCCTTTAGGTGTTAAGGTTCGCAGGTTTTCAAGTTGGCGGTCCTGGTTATCGCCACATTTTTGTTTTCTGCTTCAAACCGGTGAATTTGGATGTGGAAATTTTATGTTGATTCACCATTAATTCAGAGAAAATAAATGAGTAAAGGTAAGGTCAAGTGGTTCAGCGCCGCTAAGGGTTTCGGATTTATCACGCCACAGGAAGGAGGAAAAGACCTTTTTGTCCACTATTCTGAAATTCAAAGTGGCGGCGGTTATGCAACGCTTAATGAAGGTCAGGAGGTTGAGTTCGAGGTGGGGCAGGGTCAGAAAGGCCCCTGCGCCAATAATGTCGTGCCTGTCCAGTAATTCCGGAGGCCGGGCATAAGCAGGCAAGCTTGTCTGAAACCAGGCTTGCCTGCAACCCGTCTTCGGGTTCCCCCGCCGAATTCCCGGCTGCGTATCCGGCGCTAAATCTGCAATACCACCTTGGGCGCGGCACAATATCCATTGTGGATTTCGTCGAAAGCGCCTCCCCCGTCGCCGAGCGGGCGGGATTCGATCCAGTCCAGTGTACCCAGCGCCCCACTGTGCAACTTCTGCAATGTGACCCGCAAATCCAGGGGAGAGTAGGTATAACATCCGATCAGCGTTATTTCCTGAAGGGTCATGCGCCTCACATCCATGCTGCCCTTGTTGTCCATCAGTCCGATGTGCACAATGATCGATCCCGGGCGGGCGCTGGCTATGCTGGTATTCCGGGTATTGGCATTTCCAACGGCGTCAAAGACCAGGTCATAGTGATTTTCCCGGGGAGGGTTTTTGACCGGGTCAAAAACCCTGCAATCGGTATGTTCAATGACCGTTTGCCGTCTCAATGGGTTGGTTTCGGCCAGGTCAACCTGCGTCGCCCCCTTGTCCAGCAGAATCAATGCAGTCAGCAGACCAACCGAACCAGCGCCGATGACCAGGGCGCTGGCCTCACTGACCGGGCGTGCGCTGGATTTTTCAGCAAGCGATACGGCATGCAGCGCGGTGGCACCCGGCTCAGTCAATGCTGCCTTGCTGGTATCCATGTTGTCCGGCGCCTCGATCAGATTACGTTCCGGGATCGCGACCTGTTCAGCGAAGGCTCCCGCCCGAACCATGCCGATCAAGTCCCTGTGGGCGCAGAGATTCTGGCGACCGCCTGAACAGTCATCGCATTTGCCGCAGGTGATGAGTGGATTGAGCACAACTCTTTTACCCGGTTTGCTCCCCTGTAACACCACTCCAACGGCCTCATGCCCGAGAATCAGGGGAGGTATCCGGCGCGGGTCGTGACCCAGCCAGGCGTGCATGTCAGAGCCGCAAATACCGACGGATTGAACGGCAACCAGCGCTTCGTCGTGACCGGGGGCTGGCTCCGGTTCGTCGCGGTAGGTCATTTGCCGATTGGCTGTATAGACCAGGGCTTTCATATTCGCCTCCTGTATTACCGGGCAGAGTAGCCGCCGTCAATGTGTAGTGTCTGCCCGGTGATATAGGCAGACGCGCCAGACGCGAAGAAGATGGTTATGCCGGCCAGGTCGCTCAATTTCCCGTTACGTCCCAACATGGTCTGGCTGGCTCTCCACTGTTCGGTTTCGGGATCGTCAAATACGGGGGCAGTCAGTTCGGTAGGGAAAAATCCCGGCGCGATCGCGTTGCAGGTGATGCCCTGTGGAGACCACGCCTGGGCCATCGCCCGGGTCAGTTGACAGATGCCGCCTTTCGACGCGCCATAAGGCAGACTGTCGGCAAATGCGCGGGATGACTGCAAGGAAGCAATGTTGATAATGCGTCCGTAACTGTTTTCAATCATGCCGGGCACAAATTCCCGGCTGAAAAAAAACGGTACGCAAAGATTCAGGTTGACCGTCGCGTCCCAGCCCTCAATGGTGATTTCGTCCACACGCTGGCGAAGGTTGATCCCGGCCGCATTGACAACGCCATCGACATGCCCGAAAGCATCCTTGCATTTTGTGGCGACCTCACGGATACCTGACCGGTCAACCAGGTCGGCGCAGACCGAGCTGGCTTGTCCTCCGCTTTCGGTGATTTCTTCAACAATGCGGTCGAGTTTGTCCCTGCGCCGGGCGATGCCGACCACGGCGGCGCCCGCCGCGGCCAGCACCCGGGTCATCTCACGGCCGATTCCTGAACTGGCGCCGGTAATCACGAATACCCGGCCACTCAGGGAAAACCGGTCGAGTGGGTCATTCCTGGTCGGCGGCTGGCCTGGCATGTCCGGACAGATCTCCCTTACAGTATTTGCCGGTCAATTCCAAGATCGAATTCTTCTCCCGGAAAGTACTTGAAGAGGCGGTCATCCCCACTGCGGGCATGGCCTTCCATGCCTTCCGCGCGGGAAATTCTTGCGGTTACCGCGCCGACATCCCGATTGGCCTGTTGGCTCATGCGCTGGTAAGTCAACACTTTTATGAACTTGGCTACACTGAGTCCGCCGGTATAACGCGCCGCGCCCTTGGTTGGCAGGATATGATTGGTCCCGGAGCACTTGTCGCCGTAAGAAACCGTCGTTTCCTCGCCGAGAAACAGGGAGCCGTAGTTTTTCAGATTTTCAAGCCACCAGTCGAGGTTCCGGCAGTGGACCTCAAGATGTTCACTGGCGTAACGGTCGCTGACCTGGACGGCTTCCTCACGTGAGTCGACTACGACCACTTCCCCATAGTCGCGCCAGGCGCTGCGTGCAGTCGAACGATTGGGCTCGGCCAGCCGCTCGATATACTTTGGCATCCGTTCAATGACTTTCCCGGCAAGCGACGCGGAAGTACTGATCAGCCACGCGGGAGAATCGGGCCCATGTTCCGCCTGGCTTGCCAGATCACAGGCGATGATTTCAGGGTCGGCCGTCTCGTCTGCGATGACCAATACTTCGGTGGGGCCAGCGAACATGTCGATACCGACCTGCCCGAACAGGATTCGCTTGGCTTCCGCCACAAATCGATTTCCCGGACCCACGAGTATATCGGCCGAATTACCGGTGAACAGGCCGAAAGCCAGGGTGGCCACTCCCTGAACGCCGCCAAGATGGAGTATGGTATCCGCTCCCGCATAATTCGCCGCGTACAGTATCGCGGGATGAACGCCACGTTCACCGTGTGTTGGAGAACAGGCGATGATATTGCTGACACCGGCGACCCTGGCTGTGGTGACACTCATGATTGCAGACGCGATATGTGCGTAGCGTCCGCCGGGTATGTAGCAACCCGCGGTCTGCACCGGGACCAGGCGCTGCCCGCAAAAGAGGCCGGGAGACAATTCGGTCTCGAACTCACTCATGCTCTCCAACTGCGCTTCCGCGAACGCTTTCACGCGCGCATGGGAGAATTGGATATCCTGCCTGGTCTGTTCAGGCAGTAATGCCGCGGCCTGCTCGATTTCCTCCTGGTTGACGATAACCTCCTTCTCCCAGCCATCCAGTTTACGCGCATACTCCCTTGCTTTTTCCTCGCCGCCCTGTTCGATTTCCCGCAGCATGGAGCGAACGGTTTCATGCGTGTCGTCGTGCCCCGAGGCCGGGGTTCTGGATGCTTTCCTGAGGTATTGGATTGCCATTGTCGGGTTTCAGGTTTCCGGATTGTGTGAGTTATTATCCAAGGTTGTCCAGGTATTCCGGAAGCCACAGCGCGATTTGCGGGAAGACGATGATCAGAATCAGGCCGATCAACTGGATCACCATGAACTGCAGCATGCCCCCATAGATATCTTTCAGGTCCCATTCGGGTACGACTCCCTTGAGGAAATAGGCCGACAGGGCGACCGGCGGCGATAGCCACGCGGTTTGCAGGTTCACTGCAACCAGAATTCCGAACCAGATCAGATTGAATCCAAGTTTGTCGATCAATGGCAACAGGATCGGCACGATGATCAGGACTATCGGCACCCACTCCAGCGGCCAGCCCAGCACAAAAATCAGCAGCATCACCACTGCGAGGATCGCATAAGGCGACATATCCAGTGTCAGCAGGACCTCGGTCAACATGGTTGGCGTGCCCAGCCTTGCGAACACGGCTCCAAAGAAATTCGAGGCAGCCACCAGTACCAGTATCAGGGCCGAGATTTCCAGGGTTTTGACCAGCGCGTCCTTGAACCCCGGCCAGGTCAGTTTCCTGTAGGCTGCCGCCAGCAGGAACGAGCCGAAGGCGCCCATGCCGGCGGCTTCCGTCGGCGTGGCAAATCCGAGCAGAATGCTGCCCAGCGCAAAACCGACCAATGTGGCGGGTGGCACCAGACCCATGAAAAACTCCCTCCAGACATGGGACATTGAAGTAGGCTGGAGATCCTCCGGCAGGGGCGGTCCCAGGGACGGATTGAGCTGGCAACGGACCAGTGCATAGCCGGTGTACAGGAAAGCCAGCATGAATCCCGGAATGATGGCGGCGGCGAAAAGGTCGGTGACCGGCACTTCCAGAATCGGCCCCATGACCACCAGCATGATACTGGGCGGGATCAGGATTCCCAGCGTACCGCCCGCGGTAATCGACCCCGCCGAAAGTTTCACATCGTATCCGGCGCGATTCATGGTCTTGGCCGCCATGATGCCGAGGATGGTAACCGAAGCGCCGACAATACCGGTGGCGGCGGCAAAAATGGTAGAGACAAAGAGCACGGCGATATAAAGGGCGCCGCGGGTTCGGGACAGGGTCAGTTGCACCGCGTTGAAAAGCCGTTCCATCAGGCCGGCCTGTTCCATCAGGATGCCCATGAAAATGAACAACGGCACCGCGGCCAGTGTCTGTTCCAGCATGACCCCGGAAAACTGGAACGTCATCAGGTAGAAGACCAGTTCCCCGAATCCCCACAGGCCAAAGGTCATACCGAGGAAAATCAATGTGAACGAAATCGGGAAGCCGACAAATATGGCAAACAACATGCAGGCGACCATGACCAGTCCGATATACTCGGGCCGCAGATTGACAATCATATCTATCATCAGACTGGCCACCTTCCACGAGTTACCGCATACCAGCATTTAAGCAACTCGGATATGCCTTGCATCAACAACAGCACGATCCCGACCGGGATCGCGCTTTTTATCGGCCCCATGTAGGGCATCCAGGCCGTGTCCATGCCGCGTTCCCCCCGATCGATCGAGGTCCAGGCATAGTCGATCGACATCCACAGGAAAACCAGCAAGCCGGGGAAATAAAAGAATATGTACAATACGCCATCCACCATTCCCTGGGTTCGCGAGGACCAGTTCCGGTATATGAAATCGGCACGGATGTGTACGCCGCGCGACAATGCGTAACCGGCGCCCAGCATGAACATCGCGCCGTACAGCATACGGCTGACATCGTAGGCCCACATCGTCGGGGCAATAAAGAACTTGCGGGCGATGACCTCATAGACCATCGCCAGGCACATCGGCACCAGAAACCAGCAAACCAGTTTCCCTACCAGCAAGCTCGTACGGTCTATCCAGCTTATCAGACAGGATACCCAGGGCGGCATGTCGTCCGGCAGATTACCCGGGTCGGCGGAACGGCGTTCCGCAATCAGTTCGTCTGCGACCTCGAGTTCGTCTGGAATGATTTCTTCAGCCATAGCCGTGACGCCTCAATGTTTGGAGGACGGCAGTATAACCCGCTTTTGACCGGAGTCGTGATTATTTCGAGGATGACACCGAATACGGGCTCGAAAGCCCGTATTGGTGAATCCTTCTACTGTGCCTGTGGTTCGGGCACGCGACGCAGGTTTATTGCGCCATCTGCAATTGTTTGGCGTAAGCCTGCCCGAGGGCGGCGTTTGACGTTTGTGCGCCCGCCCAGAACGGAACCGCGATATCAGCGAAGGCTTTTTGGGAATTCCAGACTTCGGCAAAGAACTCGTTTTCGGCGGCATTCTTCTCAAGACTGGCTTTCGCCGCATTCATGTACGCCGGGAAATAATCGGCGGGCGTATCATGAAGAATGACACCGTGATTTTCCGTCAGGTCTTTCAGCGCCTTGCCGTTTTCATAGATTCGATAGCTCATGGCCCGGATCAGCGACGCGTCGGCAGAAATATTGATCGCGTTTTTCTGGTCTTCGGTCAGGCTGTTCCAGACATCGCCATTGATATAGAGGTCAGCGTTGACCACGACCTGGTGAAGTCCTTGCAGATAGTAGTGTTTCAGGACTTTCTGGAAACCGAACACACTATCCGGTTTCGGGCAGCACCATTCCGCGGCGTCGATGGTGCCTTTTTCCAGCGCCGGGAGAATGTCACCGCCGCCCATCGCCACGCTGGCGACGCCAATGTCCTTATAGGTCTGGCCGGGAATGCCCGGAGGGGTGCGGAAACGGTATTTTCGGAAATCATCCATGCTGTTGATCGGTTCCTTGAACCAGCCCAGCGCTTCGGGGCCAACAGGCTGGAGCATGACGCCATGGACATTCAAGCCCATTTCATCCCAAAGGCGGTCATACAATTCGCGTCCTCCGCCATTCATGAACCATGAGATAAAGGCGATGTTGTCGATGCCCACGCCAGCGCCTGCAACCGGAGAACCGAACAGCATGGCGGCAGGGTGTTGGCCGGACCAGTAATGCGTCCAGGCGAAGCCGCCTTCAACCAGACCCTTGTCCACCGCATTCAGGATATCCCGTCCACTCACGATGGCGCCATCCGGCAGCACTTCGATCTGCACTTCGCCATTGGTCAGGGTCGCGACGTTTGCGGCAAAATCCTTCAGCATCACGATTTCATCCGCTTTGGTCGGCAGTACCGACTGGACCCGGATTTTTACCTCCGCGATTGCGCTGGTTCCGACCAGCATGGACAGTCCGACCAGGATCGCTGCCGCTCGTTTAAAAGTTTTGATCATTTGTTCTATCTCCTAATACTGCTATATTGGTGTTTTGATTGAGTAACTTCTGGTTGGTTTCCCGAAAAAACCCCCGGGAAAATATGAAAAAGAACCCGCCCCATCAAGAACAGATTCTATCGAAAACGCAATCGCAGCTGATACCGTGCCATTGCGGAGGGCGGATTCTGACACATAAAGCCGGTGTTGGCAATTCCTTTAGCCGCGTTTTACCGGATTTCCCCGGACCGGATTATGGCCACGTTCGCATCGTCCATGTTTTTCAGGGCTGTCGCCAATGAGCCTTCCATATCGATGGCGCGGCAGGCATCTTCGACCAGGACCACATCGAAACCTTCCAACCTGGCATCCAGGGCGGACCAGGCGACACAAAAATCGGTCGCCAGTCCAGCCATGAAGATTCGCTTGAAGCCCCGGTTGCGCAGGTATCCGGCGAGTCCGGTCGGCGTTGTCCGGTCATTTTCGAAAAACGCGGAATAGGAATCTATCGCCGTTCGAAATCCCTTGCGGAGAATCATTTCCGCACTCCTGGCATCCAGCCGGTCATGGAAAGCCGCTCCTGAAGAACCCTGGACACAATGATCCGGCCATAAAACCTGGTTCCCGTAAGGCATTTCGATCCGGTCGAACGGGGAATGCCCGGGATGGCTTGACGCAAAGGAACTGTGGTTTCCAGGATGCCAGTCCTGGGTCAGTATCCGGTGCTGGAATTTTTTTGAAATGGTATTGATAACCGGAACAACCGCATCCCCGTCCGGGACTTCCAGCGCGCCCCCGGCGCAAAAATCGTTTTGCACATCAATAATCAGCAGACAATCTGTATGGTTTTGTATCATTTCGATTCAATTTGATTTTGGTATCTGGCACTATGCCATAGTAATATATCAGCAATAACCCTCTACAACGCAGACATGACTGAAGATTTAGCGGCCATGAAGCTCTACCATCAGGTAGACCGGGTATTCAACGAACTGGATTCCCTCGGGATCAGGAAGCGGGACGTGATTGAGGTGTCCGTGTTGAGCGCATTCGATCAATACCATTATCTCGGCACCGACGCCGTGGATGAAGCGATCAAAAAGCTGGATATAGATTCCAGCATGGAAATCCTGGAAATCGGAGCTGGAATCGGTGGCCCCGCACGCCACCTGGCGCACACTTCGGGATGCAGGATAACGGCCCTGGAATTGCAGCCGGAATTGAATTCCACGGCGATGGAACTGACGGCCCGCTGTCGTCTTCAGGACAATGTGACCCATCTGTGCGGCGACATACTCGATGGTCTTCCGGAGAACAAGCAATATGACGCTCTGGTCAGCTGGCTTACATTTTTGCATATTCCCGACCGACCCGTTCTCTACCGTAATTGCCATGCTGCCCTGAAGCCCGGGGCAGGCCTTTATGTTGAAGATTATTTTGAACGCAAGCCCCTGAGCGATCAGGATAAACTGCTGTTGAGCCGGGAAGTCTGCTGTGACCATGTTCCGACCATGGCCGCGTATTTCGATGAGCTTTCCGAAGCGGGATTCACCCGCATCGGGCTGGTGGACAAATCAGTCGAATGGACGCGGTTTGTCGTCGAGCGGCAAGCCGCCTTCGAAAACGCCAGGAAACGCAACGAAAACCTGCACGGAAAGAAAGTCGTGAATGGCCTGTCGGAGTTTTACAGCGCCATTGTCGACCTGTTTACGGCAGGGAACCTCGGCGGAGTCTGCTTCACGGCCTGGAAACCGGGCTGAAGTATTCCAATCAAATAGTCCCTGCACGGCAGGAGGAGATCAAGATGAAAACGAAAAACAGTCGGGTCAATCCCGCAAAAAGAGCGACCCTGAAGAAAGCGGGAACCGTAGCGGCGCTCGCTGCGGCGGCCCAGTTCAACCCGGCAATGACAGCCTGGGTATCAGGCTCCGACCTGCCCATCAAGGTTGGAATGCAATTACACAGAACCGGAATTGGCGCTTCCTACGGCCGGTGGTATGAGCGCGCCGCGTCGGCTGCGGCCCGAATCATAAACGACGAAGGCGGGATCAACGGCCGCCCGCTTGAACTGGTGATCGAGGATGACGGTACGGACCCCAGGCGCGGCGCTGAAGTGATCGAAAAATTCGCCACCCTGCATAAAGTGGATGTGGCGTACGGCACCCTGTTTTCCCATGTCGTCATCGGCTCCTCTCCGCGGGCCGGAGAACTGAAACTGCCCTATTATGTGGTATCCGAAGGCCATCACGTCGCCTCGGGCAGCCTGAATCGTTATGTATTCCAGCCTGGAATCACCGATGTCAGATCCCAGGTTATCTCCATGGCGCCCTGGGTGGCGCAAAACCTGGGCAAGAAGGTCACCATGATCTTTCCGGACTTTGCCTTCGGTCACGACCATCGGGACTATTTTTCCGCCGCCATCCAGGAGCAGGGCGGCGAAGTGCTTGAACTGATTGCGATTCCTCCTTCCGAATCTTCGTTTACCCGGTATCTGCCCAGAATACCCTCCAGCACCGAAGTGCTTTACCATGTCATGGTCGGGCCGGGCGTTCTCACTTTCGTCAAGGAAATGGGGCAGCATTTCGGCAGTAATCGTCCACAAATCTTTGGTTTTATCGATTCACTGGAGGCGGTTGACCTGGCTACGCCCCAGCTTGAGTTCCTGGAAGGGACCCACTTCTGGGAGGCGTATCCCCGTTATGCCCAGACCGGGCAAAGCGAGCATGACTCCTTTTACCGACAGGCGGTGGGGGTGGACCAGAACGGCGCCAGCGTGAACGACGCCCGCGATGTATCGACCTATTCCCACATGTTCGGTTGTTGGGAAACCCTGTTCATTATCAAACAGGCGATGGAAATGAGCGGCTATTCCTCACCCACCGCGGCGCACAAAAAAGCGCTGATTGAAGCCACGGAGTCATTGCAGGAATTTTCCGAAGGCCGGAATCATCCCCAGGGGAACAAGGTTTTCAATGGACGGATCCACCAGAGCTTCGGGCATCAGAACATCTCCCGGGTTGAAGGCGGCCGCCTCAATGTGGTGCACAGGACATCCATCGAGGATGGCTTGTACGAACCCGAGGCCGATTACACTCTGATGGAATTGTAGATTCTGCGCCACGGACGGCCCGCCCCGGAAACGGGGCGGGTCGGCGCCGGTTCTGTATCGCCTATTCGAACAAGCTGAAAAAACCGGACTCTTTCGTGGATTTCGGCCCATTCCTGTTTCTCGCTTCCCTGGAAGGGCTGGTGCAGTCGGCGGTACTGAGCCTGACCGCGCTGGGCTTGTGCCTGGTGTTCGGAGTCATGCGCGTCGTCAATGTCGCGCATGGGGAATTCTATATGCTGGGCGCCGTTCTGGCCTGGTGGATCACCAGCCTGTTTCCGGTTCACCCGGCTGCGGGATTTCTGGCGGCGCTGGTAATCGGCCCGGCCCTGGTCGGAGCCATTGCCTTTTGCAGCGAAAGGCTGGTTCTGAAAAAGCTCGACTACAACCCTGAAGCCACCATCGTCGCCACGATAGGGATTTTGTACATCCTGCAGCAGTCTGCGCTGTTATTGTTCGGGCCCGATGCCAGGCCGGTGCAGCCGCCCTTGTATTTCCGGGTTGACTTTCCCTGGTTCGGTTACTCCGGCTACAAGCTCCTGGTCGTTGCCATGGCCATTGTCATCCTGCTGGCCAGTTGGTATGTACTCAGCCGCACGCGGGCAGGTCTGGTCATGCGGGCCACACAGGCCGATGGTGAAATGGCGCGGGCTTTCGGCATTCCCGTGAACCGTGTCTATGGCTGGGTTTTCGCTGTCGGAGCCATGTTTGCGGCGCTGGCTGCGGTTCTGATCGTCCCCATTCGACAGGCCCACTACCTGATGGGCCTCGACCCGCTGCTGCTGTCATTTATCGTGGTCATTACAGGCGGGCTCGGGAGTCTCCGCGGAACCATATTCGCAGCGATTGTCATCGGCATGAGCGATGGCATCATTTCCATGTTCTTTTCCCCTACGCTGGCGAAGATGACTGCGACATTCCTGGTTGCCATGGTGCTGGTGTTCAAACCCGAAGGGCTGTTCGGGATCAAGGAACGATGAAAGCGATTGCCGGGAAAAAATCCCTCCTGCTTCACGCCGCAGTCATCGTCGTTCTTTTTGGCCTGCAGTTCGTTCTGCCGGAATACCATCATCTCACCGCTACCCGGATCATGGTCCTGGCGGTTTTTGCCATGGGATTCAATGTCCTGTTCGGCTATACCGGTTTGCTTAGCCTCGGTCATGCGATGTTTTTCGCCACCGGGCTCTATGCCGCGGGCCTGACTGTCTATCATCTGCAATGGGGGGTCGTCTCCGCGTTCGTTTTCGCCATACTCACCGGCGCCATCGTCTCTGCGGCGGTCGGCGCCATCGCATTGCGTACCCGCGGCGTGGCATTCATGATTGTCACGCTGATGTTCGCCCAGGTGGCCTACCTGAGCACCCTGCATTTCACGACTTATACCCGCGGCGATGAAGGTCTGGTCCTTCCCGAATCGGCGAGAAGCATGGAATGGATGGGGCTGCGGTTAAACCTGACAGACCCGGCCACCCGGTATTTTATCGCGTTGGCCCTGCTGACCGTCTGCCTGGTCATTACTTACCGCCTGGTCAATGGCCCCACCGGCAGGGCATTGATCGCAATTCGTGAAAACGAGGAAAGAACCCGTATGCTGGGTTACAATACCTTTGCTATCAAGCTCAAGGCTGTGACTATATCGGGAACACTGGCCGCTGCCGCAGGCGCCGCCTATGCCCTGCTGTTTGCCTATATCGGATCCTCTTTCGCGAGTATCCAGTATTCCATCGATGCCTTGTTGTTCACCCTTGTGGGGGGCGCCGGTACGATCCTGGGTCCATTGCTGGGCAGTTTCATGATGTTCTACCTGATTGACATCGCCAGTAACTATACCGCCGCCTGGCTGCTTGCCGCCGGGGTCGTACTCATATTCCTGATCCTTTATTTCCCCAGGGGTATTCTGGGCGCCGTGCGGGAACGGTGGATCGCCTGGTTGCCGTAATGCTGGTCGAAACCCGCAACCTTTCCCGGTCATTTGGCGGATTACAGGCTGTCCGGAGCTTGGACTTCTCGATGGATGCAGGCGAGGTGCGGTCAATCATCGGTCCCAATGGCGCCGGAAAAACGACCCTCGCCAGCCTCATATCCGGAAGATTGTCACCCGACAAGGGGTCAATCCGGTTTTCCGGGAAAGAAGTCACGTCCCTGCCGGCGTGGCAGAGAGTGCGACTCGGCATTGCCTATACCTTCCAGATCACCAGCATCTACCCGGCCCTGTCGGTTTTCGAGAATGTCGCTATCGCCGCGCAACTGCGGATGCAACTCCGGCAACCCTCTGACGCCGCCAGCCTGACGCGGTCGGTGGATGAGATCGTGGTCGAGTGCCTGGGCAGGGCGGGATTAAGCATCGACCCGCGGCAAAAAGCGGGAGAGACCGCCTACGGTCACCAGCGACTGCTGGAAATAGCCATGGGACTGGCGTTGCGCCCATTACTTCTGATACTGGATGAACCCACCCAGGGATTGTCTGATGGCGAGACGGAAGTATTCAAATCCCTGATCCGGGAAATCAGGCAATCCACTACCATCCTGCTGATTGAACATAATGTTCCGGTGGTCACTTCCCTGTCGGACCGGATTACGGTAATGAATCAGGGCGCCATACTGGCCGAGGGCGCTCCCGATGAAATCCAGCGCAACGAGGCAGTCCAGACCGCCTACCTGGGACGTGTGTGAGCGCATGTTTTCAGCAAACCATGTCAACGCCGGTTATACCTCCGACAGCAACGTGGTCCGGGGCGTTTCACTGGACCTGGAAAGGGGGGAAGTACTTTGTCTGCTGGGACGAAACGGCGCCGGAAAAACATCGTTGTTGAAAACGATCATGGGCCTGATGCCATTTTGCTCAGGGGAAATCCTGTTGAACGGGGTTGGGTTGACAGCCTTGCAAGCCCATGAAATTCCCGCTAACGGGGTGGGCTATGTGCCCCAGGGAAGACGGCTGTTTGCCGAACTGACTGTGTTGGAGAATCTTGAAATCGGTTTATTGCTGAAAAAACAGGAAAAGCGCCTGCTGGATCAGGCGCTGGACCTGTTCCCGGTTCTTCGAACGCGGCTCCACCAGATATCCGGCACATTGAGCGGAGGGGAACAACAAATGCTGGCTATGGCACGGGCATTGTGTCTCGACCCTTGCCTGCTTTTGCTGGATGAACCCACCGAGGGATTGATGCCTTCCATGATTTCAACTATCCGCACCGTCATCAGCCGACTTTCCGGGGGGGGAGTTGGCATACTCCTCGTGGAACAACGCATCGATGCTGTGCTGGGAGTCGCTGACCGTGTCGCATTCATGGAAAATGGAGTTTTGCATGAACCCCTGGATGTGGCGGAAGTGGAGCGCGATGAAAAGCTGGTCAGGCGTTACATCGGTGTCGGACGGGTTGATTGAAACCCGGGCTGCCAATCCGATTGTTGCTGGCTGGCTGGAGCCTTTGCCCGGCTGACGTTCTGGCCCACAGCGCAGAACGCGGGCTGATCCTGCTGCTGCCGACCGAACTTTACATGATCGGTGGGGCGCTGGCCGTTTTGCTTTCGTTTATCGTGTTAGCCGTCATCCCTCCTGATTTTGTCAGACGCCTGTCCGGTTACAGCCAGCCGATAAAGGGAATTTCAGGACTCCCTGCGGTTCCTTTCAGTTTGGGGTCTTTTCTGGCGCTCGCCTTTTTGATCGTCACCGGGTTCTTCGGTTCCCGCGACCCGTTATTGAATCCGCTGCCGATCACAATCTGGACCCTGTTCTGGATCCTGTTCACTCTCCTGCAATGTATTACGGGCAATCTCTGGACTCACGTCAATCCCTGGAGTGGCGCAGCCTGGGTTGTCCGGAGAATTTTTTGCCTCAAGCCCCGGTATGCGGTACTGCCGGAAGGCTTTGGATATTTCCCGGGGATCATCCTGTTCGCGGGATTCGCCTGGTTCGAACTGGTCGATCCGGCCCCGGAAGACCCCCACCGGCTGGCCTGGATGGTTCTGGTCTATTGGTTGATAAACCTGGTTGCGGTATTGATATACGGCGAGGAAAAATGGTTTGAGCGCGGCGAACCCTTTTCCATTTTCTTTCGCCTCATCGGAAAACTTTCACCCTTCCAACCCGACCGCGATGGCAGAGAAAAAAACCGGTTGACCGCTCCCGGGTCAGCCATGTGCGCGTTGCCCGCCCTGCCTTTTTCCGGCATCCTTTTCGTACTGTTGACCCTGAGCACGGTTTCCTTTGATGGCCTTTCCGGAACTTTCTTCTGGTTGGGCCTGATTGGAGTCAACCCGCTGGAATTCCCGGGCAGAAGCGCAGTGATGCCCGACAATTCCCTGGGGCTGGCCGGTGGATTCGGGTTACTGGTTTTGCTGTATCTGGCGTGCGTGTACGCAGGCTGGAAAATGGCCGGGGCAAAAGTCGGCTTTGCGGAGGTCGCCGGGAGATTGGTGTACTCCATTATTCCCATATCCCTGGTTTTTCATTGCGCCCACTACCTGACCCGGGTCCTGGTCAACGTCCAGTACGCCTTTCTTGCCTGGAATGATCCGTTGTCCCAAGGCTGGAATCTGCTCGGCGCCAGTCACTTTCACGTGACCACTTCATTTTTCAATCATCTCGATGCGGTATCCCTGATATGGGGTTTGCAGACGGCAGTCATCGTCCTCGGGCATGTGATCGGCATTTTCATCGCCCATGTGATCGCACTGGATATTTACCCGGCCCCCCGGACCGCGGTAAGGAGCCAGGTGTTCCCGGCCATACTGATGGTGGCTTATACGGTGTTTGGATTGTGGCTGTTGTCCACGGCCGCTATCGGGTAGGGCCGGATTCCGGACCTCGAGGAATATTGTCAGACCCGGGTTGAAGGAATAAAATACAGGGGGAAACCGGAAAGACACATGAAACCTGAGACATTCCGCCGGGAAGCGCATGAACTGATCGACTGGATCTGTGACTACCGCCAGAGAATCGAAGCGCGACCGGTGCGGGCGCAGGTCGCTCCGGGGGATATCCGCGAGACGCTGCCGGGGACTCCACCGGAGCAGCCGGAAGCCTTTGCCGATGTGCTGCGGGATCTTGAGGATCTGGTGGTGCCGGGCATTACCCAGGTGCAGCATCCCATGCATTTCGGCTGGTTTCCCTCCAATGCCTCGCTGGCCTCGGTGCTGGGTGATTTCGCCAGTTCCGGCCTCGGCACCCTGGGGATTTCCTGGGAAAGCTGCCCCGCCCTGACTGAAGTGGAAGAAGTGGTGTGTGACTGGATGCGGCAACTGGCGGGACTGTCGGAACAGTGGGAAGGTACGATTCATGACACCGCGTCCACCGTCTGCCTCTGCGCCATGATCCTGGCCCGGGAAAAGGCGACCAGTTATGGCGAGACCAGGGGTGGGCTGCAACAGGCGGATAGCCCGCTCATCGTCTACACCACGGACGAAGCTCATTCCTCGGTCCGCAAGGCGGCGCTGCTGGCCGGGTTCGGTGCGGACAACATCCGCCGGGTGCCGATGGATGCCGACGCCCGCACTATGCAGCCGGCAGCGCTGGAGGCCATGATTGACCGGGATCTGGCCGATGGCGCCATCCCCGCCATGATCGTGGCTTCGGTGGGCTCCACCGGCGTCACCGCGATGGATCCGGTGGCGGCGATGGCGGATTGTGCCGGCCGCAACGGCATCTGGCTCCATGTCGATGCCGCCATGGCCGGTTCCGCCATGCTGCTGCCCGAATGCCGCCACCTTTGGCAGGGCGTCGAGAACGCCGACTCGATCTCGTGGAACCCGCACAAGTGGTTTGGAACCATTCTCGATTTCGCCCTGTTCTATGTGCGGGATCCGGAACACCTGGTCCGGGTGATGTCCACCAATCCGAGTTACCTCCGCTCCGGCGTGGACGGGGAAGTGAAGCAGTACCGGGACTGGGGCATCCCTTTGGGGCGACGTTTTCGTGCGTTGAAACTCTGGTTCCACCTGCGCCTCGACGGCGCCGAGGCGATCCGTCGGCGGTTGCGCGTGGATCTCGACAATGCCCGCTGGCTGGCGGCGCAGGTAGAGGCCGAACCTTACTGGGAAGTGGCGGCCCCGGTCACCCTGCAAACCGTGTGCGTTCTGCACCGGCCGCCCGGTCTCGCCGGGGAGGCGCTGGATGCGCATACCCTGGGCTGGGTGGATGCCATCAACCGTTCCGGGGCCGCGTTCATGTCCCCGGTGAAGATTGATGAACGCTGGATTGCGCGGGTATCCATCGGCGCCGAGGCCACCGAACGCCATCACGTAGAAGCGCTCTGGAACCTCTTCCGGGAAACCGCCGCCGCGAACGGGACATGACCCTGTCCACAACCAGGAAGGCCGTAGTTCTGACTGACCGGACCGAAGCTTCCTGTCTGGCTGGCGCCCCGATGGATGGCCGGGAACGGCGGGCGTTTACGCGGGGTTTTCGAAATCCCGGGCATCGTGGCGTTCGCGCAGCAGCCACGGATTGTCCGAAGAACGATTGACGCGCTTTCCCCGCGCTACCGCGGGCCGCTCCCCGATTTCCCTGGCCCAACGGTCAAGATGCCGGTAGGAGGCTGCCTCCAGGAACTCCGCCGCCTCGTAGATGGAATTGAACATCAGCCGGCCGTACCAGGGCCAGATGGCGATATCCGCCACAGTATACTCGTCCCCGCAGATATAGCGGCGGTCTGCCAGATTGCGATCCAGCACATCCAGTTGCCTCTTGACTTCCATGGTAAAGCGGTGGATGGGATATTCCATGAAATGGGGGGCGTACTTGTAGAAATGGCCAAAACCGCCGCCGAGATACGGTGCGCTGCCCATCTGCCAGAAAAGCCATGACAGGCACTCGGCCCTGTCCGAAGCGCCGGTTGGCGCCAGCGCCTGAAATTTCTCCGCGAGATACCAGAGAATCGCACCGGATTCGAAGACCCGAACGGGCTCTTCGCCGCTACAGTCCAGCAGGGCGGGGATTTTCGAGTTGGGATTGATCGCGACAAAACCGCTGCCGAACTGCTCGCCCTTGCCGATATCGATGTACCAGGCGTCGTATTCCGCGCCCTGGTGGCCCGCCTCCAGCAGTTCCTCCAGCATCACCGTGACCTTGATGCCGTTGGGTGTGCCCAGGGAATACAGTTGCATCGGGTGATGGCCGCGGGGCAGTTCCCGATCATGCGTGGGCCCGGCAACAGGACGGTTGATCCCGGCCCACCGGCCGCTGTTTCCCTGTTCCGGGCGCCAGACTCTGGGTGGCTTCCAGGAGGATTCATCTGCCATGTTCAATGACTCCTCTTCAATGGGTTCAACGGGTTTTCGGCGGCTTGCAGACTGGCCGCGTGATTCGGGGCGGTCACCATTCGCCGGTGTTTTCCATGGAGGCCCAGGGTTCGGCAATGGCCAGAGCCGCGCCCTTTTGCAACAGTTCGATGGAAATACTGTCCGGGGTGCGGACGAATGCCATGCGGCCATCCCGCGGAGGCCGGTTGATGATGACGCCCCGGTCCATGAGCCGCTGGCAGGTGGCATAGATATCGTCCACCTCGTAGGCCAGGTGGCCGAAGTTCCGGCCGCCTCCGTAATCTTCAGGATCCCAGTTGCAGGTCAACTCCACCACCGGCGCCTGTTCCGCACACGCCTGCTCGACATCGTCCCGGGCGGCAAGGAACACCAGGGTGAACCGGCCAGCCTCGTTTTCATAACGGCGGGTTTCCACCATGCCGAGGCCGTCCTTGAAAAAGGCGAGAGAGCTTTCCAGGTCACTGACCCGGATCATGGTATGCAGGTATTTCATGTCGAACGGGATTCGGTAATGCTATGACGGTTGGTGGGCGGCCCCGGTTCGTCCGGTTCCTCGCATTTTAACAATTCTGCCGGAGCCGTTCCAGTGCGGTCTCGAGTGCGGTGATCTGGCATTGCGGATTTAAGCATCTGCAGAACCGAAACCAGTATAATCCGGGTTCGCTATCCATGAAATTCAATGTAGAGGACATCCAATTATGACACCGCCAAACCTTTATTCGTTCGCAACCAAGGAACTGGCTCAAGATGCCACTATCGCCTATATTCTGGCGTGGGCGGATCCGGACTATCGTGACCATTATCCCCGGTTACACGAACTTGGCGATGCCTTGCTACGAGCGCTACTGGCAACAAAATTGAACGATTCTGAAATTCCTTCCGTGCGGTCGGTGGACATAGAGACACAAGTTGATCGCATTGATGTGCTCGTTCGAATCAATGACGACAACCCGGATGGTCTGGTGCTGTTGATCGAAGACAAGGTAAATACTCACGAGCATTCCAATCAGGTTGACAATTACATAAAGAAGGTCGAAGGACGCTACGATAGACCTGTTGTGGCGGTCTATTTGAAGACGGGCAATGCGTGCATGGCCAATCTACCCGATCAACAGCAGTGCGGTCGATTTCTGCGGCAAGACTTGCTGGGTGTTTTGAACGATTTTGCCGACATTTCGGATACGGTCATTGACAATTTTCGTTCCCATCTTCAACAATGGGAAGACGAAACGAATAGTTTTTCGTCTGTGCCTTTAGGCGAATGGGATGAGGGTCTGAAATGGCACTCGATTCAGGGACTATACCGGGCACTGGAATCCCGCATTGATCGCATTGATGATGTGTGGTGGGATTATACGCCCAATGCGGCGGGAGGTTTCCAGTTTTTTGCCTTTATTTCGGATTCAATCAAGGAGGAGGGAATCGAGATTAATGTGTATCTTCAAATAGAAGATGCAACACGGCTTACCTTGCGCCTGGGAATTTGGGATGGCTCCAACAAGGTCCGCTCGGAATTGATGTACAAGGTACTGGAAATTGCCCAGGAAACGGCTGCAGGGAAATACCCGTTCAAAATACAGAAAGCAGGTCGATTTCGGGGAGGCAAGTCAGCGGCAGTTGCCGAAATTACATTCGGAAGCATAGACGGAGACGGATATCTTGAGTTGGACAAAGATGGCATTATTGACATGGACCAGACGATACGCCGATTGGACATGGCAAAAGAATTTGTCGGGAATATATGTAATAGATGGCAGGCCACATAGGGTACGAATTGGCAGGTTGTACGAATGGTGTATCAACACTGACAGCAATCAATCGGGAATTCACTAAGCAAGGATTCAAAGCAGGCGGTCAGTAATGTCGGGGGCATCTTCAGAATCAATCCGTCCGTTATTTAACAACTGGGTGCGAATGGTCCATGGCGATACATTGAAGTGGTCTGCTACCTCGTTCTGTTTTTCCTCGGAATCGTAATCGCCTTCCATCATGTCGTCCACACAGGTAAACGGGCTTAACAGTTCAGCGGCAAATGCGCGTTGAAGTTTCTGGCGGTAGCTGTAAGCGCGAGTTGCCGGAAGCAGGGGTTCTTTGAAATCGTACATTTGTGTGCAAAACACGCGGTCACCGATCAGGCGCGCCAGATCAAACCGCCGCCCCGTTTCTCTGGATGGCCGAAGGAATACATACGAATGACTGTCGCTCCGGTCAAATGCAAAAGAGATATTGCGCATTGATTGATCGGGCTTTCCCGAAATCGTGTCTTTCAGGGCGCCTGCAAAACTGGTCAGAACCTGATTGCAAACCGGTTGATCATGCAGATTTTCCTGAGTACGGATGCTCTGTGCATAACGTTGGCCCAAATGCCATGCTTGTACAGACTTTTCTGGCTGTGAAATATCTGTCACATTGTCCAGTGTAATGGCATCGTTTGGATTCGCATTGAAACCAGCGCGTTCAGCGATTTCTACAAAGTCCTGTTCATGAATCAAAGGGCTTGTTTTGTCACCCGGTTTCACATCAGCCGCGACCTCTCCCAGAGCCTTTTCCCCCAGCTTTTTCGAACCATCAAGCCAGGATTTCAGTTCACTTTCATCTGCTTCATCCGGCTCATAGCCGAGTTGCGCTTCCAGACGACGATAACAGGTCAGTTCAGGGTTGTCTCTTTCTTCGCACAAATCGTTCCACAGACGATGCAGGTTGCTGTTGCCGATTTCCTTGTTGCCAAGTCGCATCAACATATCATTCACAAAATCGTCGATGGCGTTTTCCAGAGTTTCTGCACGAACCCACTGGCGACCTGATGTTCCCAAGTAGCGGAACAGAACCATTTCCGGGTCACTGGAAGGTTCGGATGACAGGCAAGACAACACATCATCCGAAAAAATCGTTACATTGGGCCAGACATACCCTTCGCCTATGGATGACATTTGATGTGCGAAATTCCAATGTGTCGAAACATCTTCATCGGAGGGACGGCGAACCTCCCAGCGTAATCGCCACCAGTTCCATACCAGCCACTCGGCGATGTGACAACCTGGAACATACGGGCCGTGGCGAAGTCTCCCGTTGTTCATGTCCTCACCTGCGGTTAGCAAATGCTCGTTTGCGGTCATGGCAAACAGGCCAAATGTCGCCCGCTCCACTTCGGTTCCGCTATCAGCGTTTTCCGGGTTCAATGAAATTGTCAGGCCATTCGTCATCTTGAATTCCACTCTTTGACGATATATTTTTTCATGTTGACCTCGTCGCCACCCAGTTCATATCCATGATAATTGCGGCTGTCCCCTTCCCGTTTCGCCTCATATACAGAGCCGTCTTCGCTCACAGCCCAAACATACTTTGGTAAACCATCGTGCATCGGCTTGCTGATCATCCCTCGCTGAATGCCTGCATGAAATAAAGTCCGGGCCTCATTACGCCTGATACGTATTTTACTGTCGCACAGTGATTTATTCGGGCGTGGATTGGCTGGCGGGTGAAAATCGTAATCAGCCGGGAATCGCTTGTGATGAGGGCTGCCAGTATAAATCGCGTGTTGTGCGCACCTTTCAAGAACTGACGCATCAATTCCCTGTTTCACAGATACCCTGCGCTTGGGATTGTTTCCTTGACGCTTGGGCATTATCGTATCTCCATTGTGCCAAAAGACGAAACAGTAGTCGAGGTTCCGGGACAAATGTATGCCGTGCCTGATTTCGCACCGTCCCTTGTTTGGCAGATACTCTGGTATCCCCCCCTGTCATTGTTTCGCGAGGTTATCATAAAGAAGGCCCTTTACAGAGAATAATCGACCAGTTTTTCTTCCTGAAGGAAAATCATAACCTTGCGTACGCTCCTCACCCTTCCTTCCGGCCCGCCTGCGAAACTTGAGAGATGTCATAATTGATGTATAATCGCATCAATTCTGGTTGCAGGAGATATTTCGTGCGTACAACCATTTCGCTTGATGATTCACTTTATGAAAAAGCCCTGGAATTGGCTGATCCCGGGATGAGTAAACCAGATCTCTTTCGGGAGGCTGTAAAGACGTTCGTGCGCGTACAGGCCGCGAAACGCCTTGCCGCTTTGGGTGGTACGATGCCCGACATTGCGGATGTGCCTCGCCGTCGAGGGGAATCAGCCTGACGGTGGGCGTGCTCATAGATACTTCCGTGTGGATTGACCACTTCAGGAAACGGAACAGTGCGCTGGTTGAACTGGTAGAAGCAGACCTGGCATTGAAGCATCCAATGATTCTGGTAGAACTGGCCTGCGGCATGTTGCCAGCTCCCCGCGCTCAAACGCTTGGTTATATCGGGCTTCTGCAAAGGGCTGACCAGGCCAGCCTGGAGGAGGTCATTGATTTTGTCGAGCGTAAAGAACTGTATGGATCGGGGTGCGGGTTGGTGGACATGGCGCTCCTTTCGTCCACGCTGATTACGCCCGGAGCCAGATTATGGACACTTGACAAGCGCCTTGCCCGGTTGTCAAGGCGCTTCGGGGTAACCTATGAGTCAAACGTACACTGATTTTCTGGCGACCAATCGATAACCAAAGTCTTCCGGGCTATTCACCCATCCTTCCGGCAAGTACAATATGCGCTTTCTACCGATGTCGGGGTGTAGCTCAGCCTGGTAGAGTACTGCCTTCGGGAGGCAGGGGCCGGTGGTTCGAATCCACTCACCCCGACCATTCAATCCAATGCCATCACGTTAAAGCGTCCTTGACCCGGAATACCGCGCGGTTTACGGAACGTTACGCCGGGAGTCAATTCATATCCAGCGCCTTTTTCCGCTCATTCGCCCAGGTCCGTATGATCTGGTCAACCGCAAGACCCATAAAGGCGACGCACAACCCCAAAGTCAGCCCGATTCCGGTGCCCTGTGGATCCGAAATGGCTTTCAGAATCAGCTGCCCAAGATCCGTGGTGCCGATAAAGGCTCCGATGATCACCATGAACAATGCAAAGACCGCGGTCTGGTTTACGCCCAGCATGATGTGCGGAAATGCGAGAGGCAGTTCGATCGAGAGCCATCTCTGGATGCGCGAGACACCCAGCATCGAGCCGGTATCATGCAGAACCTGCGGGACGCTGCGAAGTCCTTCGACCGTGTACCGTGTCGCCGGGACGGTGGCATAGACTATGGCGGCAATGATCACGGAGGTATCGGTGATGCCAAACAGCATGATCACCGGGATCAGGTATATGAATGAGGGGAAGGTCTGGAGAAAATCACAGATCAGCAGGACTCCCTTGCTGGCCACGGAACTCTGGGCGCACAGGGAGCCGATGATAACGCCGAGAACGGTCGAGACGATCACGGAGAACGAGGCCATATAGGCCGTGATCAGGGCCCGGTCCCAGTATTCCGACAACGCAATGAAAAGCAGGAACCCGCCAATGATCAACGCCTGTCTGGCGCCTGCCAGAATGTATCCGATGCCCATCATCAGAACAAAGGTTGCCGCGACGGGCATACGAAGGTACATGTTTTTCATTGGTACCAGTACGGACGTGATCAGGAACTCGTTGAAAGTGTTCAGCGCGTAGAAGAACGTGTCCCATACCCAATCCACCGCGGCCTGCCACAATGGCGCAGTCGTAATCCCCTTGTTGTGCGGGACGATGTACAGATAATTATAGCCTTCCCTGAAGATGAAACTGCCGACCCAGGCCAGCGCCGTACCGACCAGGAAGACAACCAGAGCCAGCAGTGCGTAGCGGTGCCGCTGTACGAATGTCAGATCGGCAAAGTAGTCCGTCTGCTTGTTGGCCCAGGCCAGGGACATTTTGTCCAGCACAACCGCAATCAGCACGATACAGACCCCGATCTCGATTCCGGTGCCGATTCTAAGGGAATTCAGCGCGATCATCAGGTTGGAGCCCAAGCCCTGGGCACCGATAAACGAGGCAATTACGGTCATTGCCAGGCATTGCATGACCGTCTGGTTGACGCCGATCAGGATGTCACGCCTCGCTGTGGGAATCAGCACCCGGAACATCAACTGGAATTTGTTGCACCCGCTCATCATGCCTGAGTCAACCACGTCCGGGCGCACTTTCTTCAATCCCAGCAGGGTCAACCGGACCATGGGCGGTGTGGCGAACACGATGGTCGCGATTGCGGCGGCATGGTCTCCGACCCCGAACAGCACGATCACTGGTACCAGGTAGGAATAGTGCGGCATGGTCTGGGCAATGTTGAGGAGCGGATTCAGGGTCTCCTCGATGAACTTGCTTTTGTAGGCCCAGATACCCAGCGTCAGCCCGAGCACAACCGATACCGGTGCGGCAATCATTACAAATGACAAGGTCTCCATCGAAGGCTTCCATTGTCCAAACACCGCGATGAAGGTCGTGCAAACCCCGGTCAGTATGGCCAGCCGCATTCCCTGCAGCTTGTACCCCAGGATAATGGCCCAACCGGTAATCACTGTCCAGGGCAGTGCTGGCCAGCGCGCCCAGGGATTCTCATTGATGAAATCCCAACTGGTAAAAGCGACCAAGGTCTTGTTTCCCCCCAGGAAGATTTCCCGGACAAAATTGATCACGAAAAGAAACAATCCGGAGACAGCCCGGGTGAATTCCCGAAACAGGGCTTCTTCTTCATAATCCTCGATGATCGGGTCATATACCTTGATCGGCCACCAGTCGAACATGAGATACCGGACCGAGTCGTTGATGATCGCGGGCAGTCGCTCCAGCAATGGCGGCAACCGCCACAGATAATTCGATTCAGCGGGACCGATCAAAAGGCATAGCAGGAAAAATACCGCCAACAGGACGGCAAACTGAACGACTTTCGAATGCTTGGTCAGGAAAGTCATTGTACGGTAATCAGCGCTATTCCGGTTTACCGGATTTTCCTCCGAACAACACCTTGAGGACGTGGGAGGCATGCAGGATGCCTACCACTTCTCCATCCGAATTCACGACCGCCACCGGTTTTTCCTGTCCGAGAATATTCTCCGCGACCGATTCGATCACGGCATCCACGGGGACTTTCAGATCACCGCATACTTCCGTGTCGGATACCGGGTCCATTACGGATTTCACCCGCAGCACCTTTTCCCGCGGCACATCCTCCGTGAACTTGCGTACATATTCGGTCGCCGGATTCAGTACGATACTGGAAGGCGTGTCCAGTTGTTCAACCACTCCATCCTTCATGATGGCTATGCGGTCGGCGAGACGCAGGGCTTCGTCAAAATCATGCGTGACAAACAGAATGGTCTTGCCCAAAACCCCCTGCAAACGCAGGAATTCATCCTGCATTTCCTTGCGGATCAGTGGGTCCAGCGCGGAGAACGGTTCATCCAGAAACCAGATATCTGGCTCGACAGCCAGGGAACGCGCGATCCCCACCCGTTGCTGCTGGCCGCCGGACAATTCCCGGGGGAAATAATTCTCACGTCTCTCCAGGCCAACCAGGTGGACCATTTCCATGGCCCTCTGGACACTATCCCGTGTACTGATTCCTTTCACCTGCAATGGAAACGCGATATTCTCCAGAACGGTCTTGTGCGGCAGCAGTCCGAAATTCTGGAAGACCATGCCCATGCGGTTTCGCCGCAACTCGACGAGTTGCTTGTGATTCATGGTCAGGATATCCTGCCCCTCGATGAAAATCTGCCCGGAAGTGGCGTCCGTCAATCTCGATATGCAGCGGAGCAAGGTGGATTTTCCAGAGCCGGACAAGCCCATGATCACCAGGATTTCCCCCTTGAACACATCGAAGGAGACATTATTGACACCCACGATCAGTCCCGCCTCCATGAACCGCTTGGCGTCTACGACGCCACCCGATTCCCGGAGCATATTCCCGGCGTTATTGCCGAATATCTTGTAGACAGATTCGCACCGGATGATGGCCTGCCGTTTCCCGGCCGGTTCTTCTTCTGATGACATGTTCGAAATTATGGCTTCCCCAAGGTGATATGGGTAGCGTACCCTATTTCCTGTCCGATTTGTTAAATCCAGACCCAAAAACGGATTCCCCCTGCAATTAAAGAGGGAATCCGCGGGATTGGTTTGAAGTCCCCGCAGTTTACGGGAGGACTGCCGGCGTCAATTGCTCGCGCCGAGTATGGATACGGTCCAGGGCTTCCAGACATCTTCATGGTCCGCCAGCCACTTGACGGCCGCGTCTGCATGGGTCATGCCATCGACATCGACCAGCGCGGCCATCGAACCGATTTGCGGGGTGGTGAACGACAATTTGGAGAATGCCGTGTACGCTCGCGGGTGTGATTTCGGGAACCGGTAGTTGGCGCCTTTTTTCAGCCAGCCTACCGGAGATCCGCAGCCGGTTGTGCTCAGGTCGCCGCCATCCGCGATCCGGCAACCGTCATAGTACGGCGGGAATTCGATGAAGGTAAATCCGGCGGCGTCCGTGAAGTTGGGCGTCCAGTTGAAGATGATGGTTCCGCGGCCCTCTTTTTCGGCGGCCTTGAGTTCCGTCCAGAGCGCGTCTGCGGCGCCGGCGAACTTCACAACCCAGGTATCATCCAGGCCCAGGCCTTTGAGGCGGTTCGGCATGACATCGCCATGCCAGCTTTGCGGGCCTTCCAGCCAACGGCCTTTGCCATCGGAATCGGGTGTCGCGAAGTTTTCGTGACAGTCTTTCAGCGCCTCCCAGCTGGGCAGGCCCGGACAAAGATCCTTTTCGATGACCCAGTTGGGTACTCCCATCTCTTCCAGGGTTTCCGCGGCGTGGGTACCCAGGTCGATCAGTCCGCCTTTCTCCATGGCGCTGTAAAAAGCGTTCTGCATCGTGGATTGCCAGACTTCGTGTACGATGGTGAGATCACCGGAGCGAACCGCCTCGAAACTGGCCTGATTGTCCACAGGAACATATTCGACATTGTTTCCCATGCTTTCGAATATGCCGCCGATCACATGCGCCATAACGACCTGGCTGGACCAGTTCTTGATCGGAATCTTGATCGGTTCACTGCTGTCCGCCGCCATGGCCGGACCCGTCGTCAGGAAAAAACAAATGGCCGTCAACAAGGCGGTCAATGGCTTGAATCTTGGTGTTTTCATGATGATCTCCGTGGTGTTTGCAAACAAAAATTTTTTAATGGTTGTTCGAGTAAAATTACAGGGGGCAAAACTATAGCCTGAAATCCTGGTTTAGGAAAGTACCATTTCTGCACCATTTTTGATCAGGGAAAACGCTTGGCGACCCTGCGCGCTTCCAGCTCCTAATCTTCCGGTTTTGCAGCCCCGATGCCTTTGTGGGGTATGAAGATACCGCAACCGAACAATCTGCCGGGCCCCAGTCCGTTTTGCTGCAAGCGGATGGATTCGTCGAATTCAAGGTCTGCCAGCATGACGCTTCTGACCGATAACCGGTCTGTGCGCCTTTGCAGGTAGCGGTGTCGGCCACACAGGATTTTTTGCGGCAGGATGCCCATCCGGTCCAGTTCAATGACCATTCGCTCGATAAACCCGGATTCGCTTTCCTGTTCTTCAAAAATGACCCGCCGCGCAAACAGGGTGGATGACCTGGCCAGAAGCAACGTGTTTGTCCGGCCTATGGTCATGGCATGTCCGTCGATATCGAGTTTCTGGCCGATCATTGTTTTCGCCTGCTCAAGGCGCTGTTTCGGCAAACGCAATCTCAGGCGAAGCCGTTTCGACGCGAAGAACCATTGTCCGGGACTATCAGGCTGGCGCGTCCAGCCGCTGCCCGATTCAGGGTAGTTGATCAAATGTATTCCGGCCCGGGGTTCATCCTCCAGCCAGGGCAGCCGGTCGAGCACCGCGTCGGATAATGCGCTTGCATGATCCAGCGGCAGTGTTTTCGCTTCGATACGGAACGAGATATCCTGTATCCGGTCGGGGACTGCCGATTGTGCCCTGTCCCGGGTTTCGTGCCAGATCATGGTTACGCCTCCGTCAACGGTCAGCCATCGCCCGGCAGTCCGGCCTGAACCTGGTCCCGGTCGAACCACCACTGGTCCTGTACCAGCACGTCAATCACATTACGCAGCCGAACCAGAAATTTTTCCGGGTTGTCCAGTTCCATCCTCTTGATCCACCGGTCGAAGGCGGCCTGGTCATGGGCATCGGCATGGCGGCGGCCAACGGTGGTCAGTAGCTGCATGGCATCGACATACAACCCGGGATCTTCGACCTGCTCCTTGCGCAAATCATGGACATAGACCGCGGTCGCCGCAGCCACGGCGGCGCCATCGGCATCGTCAGCGGTTTCATCGATCACATGCTGCAGCATGTCGATAGTGATTTTCGGGTTGACCGGGAACGTGACCGCGAGCCAGACGCCCTGGCCCAGCGCGGACAGGCTGTCCGCCTGATTGCACTGGAACAGGAGATCGCACAGGTCGATCAACGCCGGCCAGTCGCGGGCAGTGAAAAGCGGGTCGAATCGGGGCCTTGCCCGTTGCCATGCCCGGTCGCGCTGTCCCAGTTCGAGCAATAGCCAGGCGGCGTCCTTGTCGAGTTTCGCAATCCATACCGGGTCCGGTTCAGCCGCCGCCCGTTGTTCGTTGAGGCGGGTTTCGAGCACGGCCAGCCGGTCCCTGAGGGCGGCGATCGAGACGACCGCGTCCGCGCCGGTTTCAGCGCCGAAGTCAAATCTGGTTTTGGGCGGCATTGCGGTTATCGAAGCGATCAGGGATTGTCGGGGACTGCGTGTCGACCCGGTCCAGGTACCGGACACGATAAAGCAGCCGGTTTTGTCGTTCACATTGACTGAACGACGCTCTGTTGTGCAGGATATTATTGCAGATCAGCCCCTGGCCGGGGGACAGGGTATGTCTGATGACGTATCCGGAATTATCCAGCAAATCGGTCAACGCCGCCCGCGCCTCACTGAGAACCGGATCCGGGCGCCACTGTACAGACCGGGTACGGGCAGTATACCGCATCCATAGCCGACCGCTGGCCGTGACCGCAAAAACCGGGCCGGTGACGCTTTCGCGAATGCTCCGGTCGTCGGTTCGATTGGCTGGAATGGTCATCGCCTCGGGGTGCATCAGCGCCGCAATATAATCCGGATTTCGGTCCCGCAGCTGGAGGTAGGCGATTTCTTGGTCCAGTAACCGATTCTCTCCGCCGCTGGGCGCTGATTCGATGCAGTGCAGAATAAATGACTGAATCCGGCCGCCTGTGTCGTCGCCGTTTCCGTCAGACTGGTAATAGCCATCCGTGTGCCAGTTCAGGGATCGGTCGGTATAGGGAATGAATTTTTGCTGCCGGTGGTCTTGGCTTACCCGGACTTCACTGACACCCAGATCATCCGCATAGATATTGGAGACGACACGCCGCAATCCCATGCAGGCGCCAAGTTCCAGTATGCGGCTTCGGGTCATCGCGGCTTCACTATGGTAAAAGCAGAGATTATTGCCGTCACAGGACGCTTGCAATGACTGACGCTCTTCGGCTGAAAGGTTGCCGGGGTCTGCGATCCGGGTCATCAGCGCCGACGCATCGGTCATGTGGCGGGCAAGTTTCCGGTCCCGCCAGCGCTGGTAAGCGTCCTGGTCGCCAAGGTCGAACGGGGTGCGTCGCTGCCGCGGCATGTCCGCTCCTGAACTATCAAAAAGAAGAACCGGGCTGACTCAGGAAAGCCAGCTCCTCGGCGGTGGATTCCCGGCCCAGGATCCGATTGCGATGCGGATAACGCCCGAACCGGTCGATAATCTCGAAATGCCGGTAGGCGAATCGATAGTATTCATCGAACATGTCCCGCTCGTCCGGTTCCACCGACTTGCGCAGGTTGTCGTACAGCATCACTGATTTATCCTGCATGGCGATGTCCTCACTGTGTTCGAACGGCAGCCAGGCAAACAGCCGATAGATGGGCGGCAGTGTCTGGTCCCAGGCTTTGTCAACCATTTCAATCGCCAGGCGGAGCGCGACCTGATCGAAGGCAAAGGAACGGGCGGTACCCCGGTACATGTTTCGCGGAAACTGGTCGAGGCAGATGATCGAGGCCAGAAGCCCACGGGCGGAACGTTGCATTTCCGGCTTTTCACCCCGGTATACCGCGTTCGAAATACTTTCAAACCGCTCCTTGATCTGCTGGTCCGCCTGGTCGTTTTTCGACCACCACAGTGATTTTTTGTGGTCGTTGATTTCCCGGTTTGAAGTGTGGCCGCCAAACCAGAATTCGAGGATGCTGTCTGTTGTTTCCATCGTCTCCGTCACGGGTTGCATTTTCTTCAAGGGGTGCTTAGTTTAAACTCAATCGGGAGGCCGGTCCAATAGCCGCTATTATTTTGGGTGTTGGTGGGAAAAATTGGCAAAAAGAGCGGAGCAGATTATACTGTCAGATAGGGGAATCTGTTTGTCCTCCAGAGAGCAAAAATGCCAATGATCAAAAAAACATATCCGCTACCGATCAGCAAGACAACTGGATCAAGGCGCAGGTCAAAACCGGACATTATGGCGATGAAAGCGAAGTTGTCCGCGAATTGATCCGCGAGCGGCAAATTCGGGAGCAGGAAGCCTTCGCCGGAATTGCCGCTATTCGAGCCGCCCTGATTGAGGGAGAACAAAGCGGTTTCAGCGACCGCAGTGTCGATGAAATCTGGAAGGAGGCGAGAGGCGACAAGATAAAACGTGCCTGAATATCGTCTTACGGGAGCCGCTGAGGACGATTTGATCAGGATTGCTCAAAATGGCATGAGCATTTCGGCGTCGCTCAATCCGATTGTTACCGACTGAAAGCCCGATTTTTGGAATTGGCAGCCTGTCCAATGCGATACTCCGCAGTTGATCATATTCGCAATGGCTACAGGCGCACGGTGTGCGGTTCGCGTTCGGCTTGTTATTGCATTGCACCCGGTGAAATTGTCATTGTGCGGATTTTGCGTGGCTAGGACTCCGGAACCGCCTTGATTTAGTTTACAAAGTAGATTCTACTCGACTTCTTTCATGGACGGTCTGCCCTTTCGACCCACACTTAATTTGAATTTCCGTTCAAGGTCATGCTTGGCGGGCTTCTTCGGTCGTTTGTGTTCGATAGGTCCCATCCGCAGTAAAGCATTGACTGCCTGATCGAGCTTCTTCTGGTTCATAGTGTCTTCCGTTCCTATTGCAGCTTCAGGCGTTCCTGTAATATTGAGTTAAGTGATTTTCTCCATTCGCCAAAATCATACCAGCCGCAACCGATACATCCGTTGGCGTCTTTCTTGTCATCTGGCCTCCAATCAGGCCCGCCATCGTAGAAGTATTGAATCCCGGACGGTGTTCCCCGTTTTCCCTTCTTGAAGCAATTCTCGCAAGCCCTGCTCTTGAGCAGGTTGTGGCTTACGCTACCATTCGACTTCTTCAGAAGTTGGAAGTTGCGGCGAATATCGCTATCGGACATTTCACTGTAGTTCGTTTGTTTTTTTCCGGTGCGCTCGTTCCACCGAATCATCGGTAACTTATGGTCAATGGTAAGTTGATTGATCGGCCGTTCCGTATTGTCCACAATGTCCCGACTGCCCAGCACCTGGACAACCCGCCTTACGAACTTCTTCGGCATGGACGATGCTTGTACGGATGACTGGAATGCGCCTTGCCAACGGTCATGCCGAGTTGTCCTTTCGCAACTGGCGCAAAAGTGATCTCCACTCTCAATCACCATTCCCGGTCGGGATTGTGTCCCACGCTCAAGCCCCTGTATGCCGCCACCGCCAGCTATCTGCGTGGTTCCCACATGGGAATATTCACACTCCCGGCAATGCCATTGATGATCCTTCAGGACAAGATATACCTGCCAATTCTTTGCGTCCTTATTGAACTTGGCCTCGAAATCATTTAGCACCAGTGTTCTCCGATTCGCGCACAGGCGGCTTGGTAAATGTTTTCCTCTTTCTCGTAGGATACGGAATCCCTGCCATTTCTTGATGCGGCAATCAATGTTGTTGCGCCGCCAGCAAAAGGATCGAAAACCAGATCCCCCGGATCAGTAAACAGGTCAATAAAACGTTCCATTAGCGCAAGCGGCTTTTGCGTGGGATGAATCCTGATTTGCGGAGACGGAGACTTGTGGGTAAAGACATTGTGGACAACGGAACCATTGAACTTGGTCCCTGGACGCTTCCCGACAACTATTGCTTCCCAAGCATTGATGGGCTTGTATTTGTGGTTGAAGGGAACTGGATTGGTCTTCTGCCACACCATCGCACCAATAGCGACAAACTTGTGTTCATACAGGATACGCTGATACTCTCCGATTTGTGCGTGGCCACAAAACGAGACGGCCCACCCGCCCACTTTCGGCAGAATAGCATTGAGCCATGTTGTCGGGTCAATATTGTCCCAATCTCCGAAATTCCCCTTGGGCATAATGAAGTCTCGCCCATTGTTCCGCAACCTCCGGGGAACCTGTTTTTCGCACGTATAGGACTTACTGATTCCATAAGGCGGATCAGTCAACAGAAGGTCTATTTGCCCGTCTGAAAACCCCCTTGCCCCTTCTATCCCGTCTCCAAGAACAAATCGGTAATTTTCCCCGGTAATCAATGCCGGGTATTTCGCCTCATCACGGGAAAGGGATATTGCCTTTTCCAATCGGCAGATCATCTGGTTCAGGTTGTCGGGTGTCACAATGGTTGCGTCACGCGCAATCATCAATGATCCGATCAATGCGGAAGCCCTATTGGCACTTAAATCCACTCGCCACAAGCTTGACGATTCGACATATTGAGGTTCGGAGTGCTTGATGTATTTGCGATGTTCCGGGAGTGTTTCGGATACCCATTCATTAACAGATGCCCGAAGTCTGATTTTTTCAGCCACATCGAGAGTGGGGGTCCTCATGCTGTCAATCCCTCACAGGTAATCGTTTTACCGGACATGACCTTGAGCAGGTCATCCAGTCTGTCCTTTGTATCCTTGGGACATTTTCCCTCATTTAACCTGAAAGTAAATTCATTGACGTATTGGGCGCAGCGCTTTTTACTCCAGTTGTGACAAGCGCCGTTGTAGGCTGGGTTGTCATCCGTGTACAGGGTTGTACCAGAAGCTGAAACGGCAATAGTAGCACTTCTTCGCTTCCTTATGCCGATAACGGTCTGCTTGTCGACATTGCTCCTGTCATTCCGTAGTTTCTTTTTAGAGCGCTCATTTTCTTCCTCCCTGCTGAAGTACACCTCGTCCGCTTCTATTTTTCCGTAAAAAGCTTCCATATGCCCGCCACAGGCCAACCTCAATCGATGGAGCATATACCAAGCCGTGGTCCGTGTAACGGCCAGTTCTTTAGACAACTGCAAACCGGAAATGCCCTTACGAGTTGTCATTAGAAGATAAGCTGCAAATATCCACTTGCGAACATCTCTCACCCGGCTATGCTCCAATGGCGTATTCGTGAAGGCCGTAAAGTATTCGCGACAAACCCCACACCAGTATCCCCGCTTATAGTTTGTCTGCTTCGTGATTTTACGATCACAACCACATTTCATGCAAACCGGTTTGTCGCCCCAGCGCATTTGTTCAAAGCACTGCATGGCAGACTCTTCGGTTGGATACATTTGCATCAATTCAAGCAGGCTCAATGTCTTGATTGTTCTCTTGTTTATTGTAATTAATTCCACTGCTTGCTATGATGAAATCGTAACAAAAGGCAATAATCTTGTCAACTAATGTTCTGCGTTTCGTAGTGCCATGACTATCTCAATTCTACAAGCTGCGAGACATATCGGCATCCAATCTGATTGGTCTTTTTCGCATCTGAAAATACAGAAGTTGATTTATATTGCTCATAATGTTCTATCTGGCACAAAACGAAAATGAGCCTTTAGTTTGGGGAGAGTTTGAAGCATGGGACTATGGCCCTGTTCATCCAGAGCTTTGTCACAAAGCCAAGATTTTTAAGGCTTTACTGAATAAAGCAGTGTTTTTGAATGAGGAGTTCATGCAGGACAGGTTCAGAAAACAGCCAGTGTATACGAAGAATGTTGCTTCAAACTTTCAGACCTGATTACCTATCTTCAGAATGACACCAACCTGACTCGTCGAACCATAGTAAGGATCATCAATGATAGTGGTTGGTTGGAGTCATTCAAAAAAAACCGCAAAAGTTTATTGAGCAGGTTTCGACAATTATTCAACGCCAGATACGCTTCTTCATGGTTGATGGTATCAAGTATCACAAAAACGCATATGATAAGGAGCACTTCAAAGCTCTGGGTAACGATGTTGAGCTCGCCGTCACGAATAGCTCCGAAGAGTTTTCCGGGATGTTTATGTGTAATTTAAGAGATTTAGATAAATGAATGAGCAACATAGCATTTCTGGAAGAATTAACATTCTTAGGCAAGCCTTGGCTTCAGATAAGAGCAAAGTAGCTTTTTTATTGGGTGCCGGATGCCCTTTGTCCATACAAATTGAAGGTAATAGGCCTCTAATTCCTGATATTGCGGGGTTAACTAAAACTGTATGTGCGAAATTAGATCAGGCAATGATTCAAAAACTCAAAAAAGGAAGTGATTTGTCTAAAGGTAACGGGGTGACAATTGAAGATATCCTTAGTCGTGTCCGGTCATTGATTGATGTGATTGGAGAAAGTAAATTTGAAGGATTAAAGAAACAAGACCTAACTGACATGGAAAGGAGTATCTGCGATGCAATAACCAAGGAGGTTGACAAAGAGTTGCCGGATGATATTACTCCGTATCATAACTTGGCTTCTTGGATATCTGGAATACCAAGGGAACATCCTGTTGAGGTATTTACTCCGAATTATGACCTTTTAATGGAGGCTTCTTTAGAATCAAAAAGTATTCCCTATTTTGACGGGTTTGTCGGTTCTCGAAGTGCTTTTTTTGATTTACATTCAGTGGAACATGAAAAAATTCCTTCTCGCTGGGTTCGACTTTGGAAGCTTCATGGCTCAGTTAATTGGTGGCTTGACGCTAATGGTAAAGTTTTTAGAGGGACTCCAAAAAATAAAGCTAGTAACAAACAAATGATTTATCCCTCCCATCTCAAATATTTGCAGAGTCGCAGAATGCCATATTTGGCAATGCAGGATAGATTATCAAGTTTTCTATCAACCGGGCAATCTGTTCTTGTTACAAGCGGCTATTCTTTTGGCGACCAGCACCTTAATGAAATTATTACTCAGCGACTATCTGCTAATCCAAGAACTGTTTGCTTTGGCTTGTTGTATCACGACATTGAACAATATACTGAAGCATTAGCTTGTGCAAAACAGACTACCAATTTGCATCTATTAGCAAAAAATGCGACCTCTTCTGCTGGGAAGGACGGGAGATGGGAAGAGAATGAGGATGGTCAATATAATTATCTGGTGGATAAGCAAGATGACGGCAAAAGAACAATATGTAAAATAGGTGATTTTGCTTCTTTTAGCCAGTTTCTGCTCAGGCAAACCGGAAATTATGACATGGAGGGACAAGATAAAAACTGATCCTTCATTTGTTGGTACAGTGCAGGATGTCACGGGAACTACGGTAACAGTAGCTCTATCCGGTGAAACGATTACTGGAATTAGTTTTATAGAAGGAGAGTGTTACCGCATTGGTCAAGTTGGTAGTTTTGTGCGGATACCTGTTGGGTTTATAGATTTATACGGTTTGGTATCGCAAGTTGGTGCTGGAGCGGCTCCTGCAAATGAGTTGGAAACCTCCCCGTATGGAAATCGGTGGCTTCAAATTCAGCTCATCGGAGAAGGGATACGGGGTGGGCGGTTCCAAAGAGGTGTATCTCAACATCCAACGATTGAGGATAAGGTACATATTGTTACGGAAAAGGATTTGTATGCCATCTATGGACCTTCAGACCCAATTGATGTCGTATCAATTGGTTATCTTGCCAGTGCAGAGAGTATCCCAGCTTATCTTGATATTAATAAACTTATTACGCGCCATTCAGCAATTGTTGGTTCAACCGGATGTGGGAAGTCAACTACTGTGGCTGGATTACTTGAGCTCAATATCAGATGAATCACAATTTCCTTCAGCCAGAATTCTTGTGCTTGATGTCCATGGTGAATATTCAAAAGCAATTGGTGACCGTGCAAATGTTTTTAAAATCGGTGCTGATGCAGGCAAATCCGAAAAGGAATTGCAAATCCCTTTCTGGGCATTGAATTTTGAAGAAATGACAAAATTTGCTTTTGGAGGTTTGGATAATTCAAAGTACGCAGTTATATCTGATTGGGTTATGAAACTGAAACGTGAATCTTTACAGAATCAGCCAATTAAAGGCATTGAGCCTGACACACTTACAGTGGATACACCGACTCCTTTTTGCCTGCATAAGCTTTGGTATGAACTGTATAAAAGGGATTTCATGACGATTGTCCCAAAGCCAGGTAAGGCTCGCGATGAAGCTGAGCCTGCGTATGTTAAAGATAGTCAAGGTAAGGATTTGATAGGTGATGCCATGTCGGTTATGCCGCCTCACTATAAAACGGTCAAGACAACCGGGCCTGCTGAGAAGAGAGTCCAGTGGGGGACAGAGCCTATTGGTATAAGACAACAACTGTCAACTTTGGGTGTTAAACTGAAAGATCCCCGATACAATTTTATTTGTAATCCGATAGAGTGGAAGCCGGATATTGATGGGAAAACAGGTAGTGATTTGGCTTCGCTGATTCAGGGATGGATTGGTAATACAAAACCAATAACGATCCTTGATTTGTCTGGGATACCTTCCTTGATTTTGAATGACATCATTGGGGCTGTACTTCGAATTCTTTATGATGCTGTTTTTTGGGGAAGAAACCTTCCTGAAGGAGCCAGAGAACGCCCGCTGTTTTTAATACTTGAAGAAGCCCATTCATATCTTGGAAAGGATAATTCAGGGACAGCTGCATTAGCAGTTAAACGTATTGCTAAAGAAGGTCGTAAATATGGTGTGGGAATGATGATTGTCAGTCAAAGGCCATCTGAAATTGATACAACAATTTTATCTCAATGTGGTACTACTATCGCTATGAGACTTGCCAATAATTTAGATAGAGGACACGTTACCGGGACTGCTTCCGACAATCTCAAAGGATTGTTTGAGATGCTTCCAATTCTCAGAACTGGTGAGGCCATTATTGTTGGTGAAGCTGTCAGTCTTCCAATTAGAACCCTTATAAAACCTCCTCCCTCAGACCGAAAACCAGATAGCACAGATCCTAAAGTTGCTTGTCATGGCTCAAAAGAAAGTGGATTTGAGAGCCCTGGGGGTTGGAACCAGAAAAGAGAAAATGAAAACTACGAACCTATGATTTATCAATGGCGGATACAATCTGCAAAGTACGATCATGAGTTTTATAAGAAAATCAAAGAAGAAGGAGAAAACAATGAGTGAGTGGATTTCTACACCAGAATCATCAAATGTGGCGGGTTTCTGCTACGATGAAACAATGCAAGTGCTTACAGTTGAATTCAATAGTGGAAGTCGTTATGACTATTATGATGTTCCCTGGCAAATTTATTGAAGGAATGAAAACTGCTGATTCCAAAGGCCGATATCTCAATTATGAAATAAAGGGACGTTATAGATACGCGAGGCGATAACAAAGCTCCCGCTCCCCGAAAACATATCCCCGAAGGGATACATGGTTTAGAACCATCGGGCAGTGTTTTATATTTTAATACCGTCATAGAATAGGCTTTGTATTGATGTAGATGCTGCAAATCCTGCATCGCAACTGAACTGTTGAGAGGAGGAGTGAAAATGACTGACGAAATCAATCAATCAATACCCGGTGAATCCGCGGAGGAATCCGGTGAGGATGCCGCCGTGGAGGTCTCCATCCATGATACCCCAATGCTCGATGAACTGGAGAATGGTCCCTGGCCGAGTTTTATATCCGGTATCAAAAAACTTCGTAACGACCATGAGGATGAGCGCGTCAACGGCGTAGCCAACGATCTGCTGGGGCAGCTCGAACATTCCTACGAGACCAGGAAAGGTTACTGGAAAGGCGGCACCGTCAGTGTCTACGGTTATGGCAGTGGAATTATTCCAAGATTCTCTGAAGTCGGCGATCAATTCCCGAAATCCAGGAGTTCCACACGCTTCGGGTGCAGCCGCCGGCCGGCAACCATTACTCGACCGATATTCTGCGTGAGTTGGCCGACAGTTGGGAAAAATGGGGTTCCGGATTGGTGACATTCCATGGCCAGACCGGAAACATCATGTTCATCGGGGCCTCGACGGAGAATACACAACATTTCTTTGATGAAATAAACGAATACGGATTCGATCTTGGCGGCGCCGGTCCCTGTGTCCCGGACCGCAATGTCCTGTGTCGGCGCTGCGCGCTGCGAGCAGTCGTGCGCCAATGAACAGAAGCTGCACAGAACCCTGGTCAACAACTTTACCGATGACGTGCACCGGCCGTCACTGCCCTACAAATTCAAATTCAAGATTTCCGGTTGTCCGAATGATTGTACCAATGCGATCGAACGCGCCGACTTTGCGGTGATTGGAACCTGGAAAGACGATATCCGGGTCGATATGCCGGAATGGAAAAAAATATGTTGCGGAGAAGGGCCGTCAGCATGTGATCGACAACATTATCACCCGTTGCCCGACTTCATGCCTGTCCCTGAAGGATGATGACACACTGGAAATTGAAAATGCGGATTGTGTCAAGTGCATGCATTGCCTGAACGTGGTGCCCAAAGCGCTCAGTCCCGGTGAGGAAAAAGGGGTCACCGTCCTGATAGGCGGCAAACGGACACTTAAAATTGGTGATCTGATGGGAACCGTCATCGTTCCATTCATGAAAATGGAAAGCGAGGAGGATTACGAACGGATTGTCGAACTGGCGGAAGAGACCATCGAATTCTGGGCGGAGAATGGCCTGGAGCATGAGCGCTGCGGTGAAATGATCGAGCGCATCGGACTGGTCAATTTCCTGGAGGGTATCGGTGTTGACGTTGATCCGAACATGATTGCCCATCCAAGGGAAAGTTCCTACGTCAGAACCGACGGCTGGGACGATGAGGCGAAAGCGTGGTTCAGGAAGCGCGCGGAAAAACGTGCGGCTGTCCAGGCCAGTCAGGTATAGGGGGCGAACCATGGCGAAACAAATGAGAATGCCGATCGAATCGGGTTGTCCCGACGGATTCCAGTATATGCATCCTGTGATGGTCCGCAACTATGGACAATGGCAATGGCATGACCATCCGCAACCCGGCGTGCTCAGGCATGTGGCGAAGAGCGGTGAGCAGGTATGGACCGTGAAGGCCGGCACCCAGCGGATACTGGATGTCTATACCCTGCGCAAGCTTTGCGATATCGGGGACGAGTATGCCGATGGGCATGTACGATTCACCATCCGTTCCAACATCGAATATTTCGTCGATGACGAAACGAAGGTGGCGCCGCTGATCGAGGCGCTGGAAAAAACGGGCTTTGTGGTCGGCGGAACCGCTAACTCCCTGGCCATGATCTCGCATACCCAGGGGTGGTTGCATTGCGATATTCCGGGCACCGATGCCTCGGGCGTAGTGAAGGCGATGATGGATGAATTGATTGACGAGTTCAGGAACTGCGAAATGCCGAATCGGGTGCACATGACCACTTCATGTTGCCAGATAAACTGCGGCGGCCAGGGTGATATCGCAATCAACATCCAGCATACCAAGCCACCGCGAATCAATCACGACCTGGTATCCAATGTTTGCGAGCGACCTTCGGTTGTGGCCCGCTGTCCGGTGGCGGCGATCCGTCCGGCAGTGGTGAACGGGAAACCGACGCTCGAAGTCGATGAAAAGAAATGCATCTGCTGCGGCGCCTGTTATCCACCGTGTCCGCCGATGCAGATCAATGATCCTGAACATACCAAACTCGCGATCTGGGTCGGCGGCAATCATTCGAATGCCAGATCGAAACCGAGTTTCCAGAAACTGGTTGCTGCCGGTATTCCGAACAATCCGCCGCGTTGGCCGGAAGCGACAGCCATCGTGAAACAGATTTTGCGGACTTACAAGGAGGACGCGAAGGACTGGGAGCGCATGAATGACTGGATCGACCGAATCGGCTGGCCCCGCTTTTTCGAGCGTACCGGCCTGCCATTCACCAAATACCACATCGACCACTGGCGCGGGTCACGCAGGAGTCTGAATTCGTCCACGCATATTCGGCTGTAAAATATGAGAATTCAATTTCAATATTTAATTCATTAATTTGACTGGAGAAAGAAAATGGGTATAGAACTTGACGGGCGCAGTTACGATACCGATGAGGAGGGTTACCTCGCAAACCTGTCTGACTGGAGTCCTGAAATCGCAGACCAGATGGCCAAACTGGATGATTGCGACCTGGGTGAACATCATTGGGAAGTGATCAATTTCCTGCGTGATTATTATGAAGAATATCAAATTGCGCCTGCAGTCCGGGTGTTGACCAAGTCGATTGGCAGAAAGCTGGGGAAAGACAAGGGCAACAGCAAATATCTTTATCAACTGTTCCCTTATGGACCGGCCAAACAGGCTTGCAAGTACGCTGGATTGCCGAAGCCGACGGGCTGTGTCTAGTCGATTGAATGTCGGCAATAACGGTCATCTATGCGGTGATGTTCTACATCGCCACCGCAACGCTGGTGATCGGCTCCGGCCGCAAGATCATCCAGTATTCACGCACTCCGGCGCCGCTTAAAATTCCGACCACCCCGGCGCCGGTTACCAGAACCGGCGTGGTTGCCCGTCTGGTCCGTGAAATCGTGTTCTTCGAGAGCTTGTTCAAGGGCAGCAAATGGAGCTGGTTGTTCGGATGGTTGTTTCATTTTAGCCTGCTGGTCGTGATGATCCGCCATCTGCGTTATTTCACCGAACCGGTCTGGGGGGTGGCGGCGCTGACCGCGGACATCGGCGTTATCATGGGCTGGGTCATGATTTTCGGGTTATCGGGATTGCTGGTTCGCCGGATCGGGGTGGATCGCATCCGTTATATTTCGGCCCCGTCCGATTATCTGATGTTGCTGCTGATTATTGCCATCGGGGTCAGCGGCCTGTTGGTGAAGTATGTCTTTCACAGCGACATCGTTCAGCTGAAAGCCTTTATTTCCGGCCTGATCACATTCAACTGGCAACCATTGCCGGCGGACCCCGGCTTGTTGATTCACCTGGCGCTGGTCATCATTCTGATGTTGATTTTCCCGGTCAGCAAATTGCTGCATGCGCCTGGCCTGCTTTTCAGTCCGACCCGCAACCAGGTCGACAATCCCAGGGAGCGGCGCCATGTTGCAATGTGGGCGGATTCGCCGCCCGGCAAGTGAGGGCTGAACCATGCATCGGGAGCCAGGCGGTCATGACAGGAGAACCAGTGCATGAAAGCAGATTTCCAGATTCCTGAACTGAAGGAATATCCGGAGATTCCAGTGCTGGTCAACGGAGCGATGGGACACAGCCAGCCTTTTGTAGCCAAGCCGGAGCATCAGGAGCCGCTGGGCTATCCGGGTGAACTGGTTGCCGACTGGCATGACCGTGCAATCGAAAAAATGGGGGAGTTGCTCGGCAAGTTCCGCTCCCTGAGGGTATTCATGGATACCTGTGTCAAGTGTGGAGCCTGCACGGATAAATGCCACTACTATCTGGGCACGGCGGACCCGAAAAATATGCCTGTGGCCCGTCAGGACCTGATGCGGGCAGTGTACCGGCGCTACTTTACCTTTGCCGGCAAATATTTCCCCTGGCTGGTAGGGGCGGTGGACCTGACCGAGGAAGTGGTCAGGGACTGGTATCGTTACTTCTACCAGTGTTCGGAGTGTCGGCGCTGTTCCGGATTTTGCCCGATCGGTATCGATACCGCCGAGGTGACCATGGCGGCCAGGGAAATTCTGGACCATATCGGCATCGGACAGAAATACAGCAATGAAATCATCGGCAAGGTTCACAAAATCGGTAACAATCTGGGGTTGCCCGAACCCGCGCTGGTGGATACGCTGGAAGGTCTGGAGGAAGACATCGAAGAGGAAACCGGGGTTGCGGTCAGATTGCCGGTGGACCAGGAGGGCGCGGAAGTATTGCTGGTAACGCCGAGCGCCGATTTTTTCGCCGAACCGCATATTGACGGACTGATCGGCTACGCGAAGGTTTTCCACAAGGCCGGGATAAGCTGGACGATCAGTTCCTACGCATCCGAAGCGGCTAACTTCGGTGTCTTTACCGGTTCCTGGGAGCACATGCAAAAAGTGGCGGGCCGGGTCCGTACCGCGGCCCTTGATCTCGGCGTCAGGCGCATCGTTGTGGGTGAATGCGGCCATGCCTGGCGCGTGGCCTACAGTTTCTGGAACAGCCTGATCGGACCTTTTGATTTCCTCGACCGGAACTATCCGGTACCGCAGCATATTTGTGAACTGACTCACGACCTCATTCAACAGGGTGTTTTGAAGTTTGACCCGGAAGTACATGGTGACAAGGTGATTACTTTCCATGATTCCTGCAATGTGTCGCGGGGGTCGCGCATGGGCGACATGCCGGGGGGGCAGTTCATTATTCCGCGGCGGATTATCCGGGCGTGCAGCCACAATTTTGTCGAAATGGCGCCGGATACGATTCGTGAGAACACCTTTTGTTGCGGCGGAGGGGGCGGACTGCTGACCGATGATCTGCTGGAACTCAGGGTCAAGGGCGCCATGCCAAGGGCACAGGCCCTGCAACAGGTTATCGAAGATCACGGCGTTACCCACATGGCCGCGATTTGCGCCATTTGCAAAAGCCAGTTCACAAAGGTCCTGCCGATGTATGGCATGGGCATGGATATGGTGGTCAGTGTGCATCAGCTTGTCGGTGATGCGCTGATCATGCAGACCGAGCACTAGAGATCATGATGTTCCAACAGTCAGGAAGCTGAAATGTCGAAACCAACAGAACAAAACAGGCAGACCTTCAGGAAATTCAGCGAAGGGGCGTTCAAGTGGGCAAACTATCAGGAGGACATTTTTAATGAAGACACCTCCCACAAATGTCCCACTTATGTCCATCGCACGCCGCCGTGCCAGGGTAGTTGTCCTTCCGGAGAGGATATTCGGGGATGGCTGCAGATTGTTCGTGGCATTGAAAAGCCGCCGGCGGACATGAGCTGGCAGGAATATGCGTTTCGGCGCTCGACCGACGCTAACCCGTTCCCGTCGATGATGGGCCGGGTTTGTCCCGCTCCCTGTGAGGCGGGTTGCAACCGCAACAATGTGGACGACTTTGTAGGCATCAATGCCGTCGAGCAATATATCGGTGATACTGCTTTTGAGGAAAACTTCAGGTTTGACGCTGCGCCGCCTCTCAACCGGCAGCGTGTCGCCATCATCGGCGGTGGGCCGGCTGGCCTGGCCGCGGCTTATCAGTTGAGGCGAAAAGGCTATGGTTCCGTTATTTTCGAAAAACAGGCGGAGCTTGGCGGCATGTTCCGTTACGGGATCCCGGGATATCGAACGCCAAGGAGCGTACTGGATCATGAGATTCAGCGGATACTGGACCTTGACGGTATCGAGGTCAGGTTGAACATACGGGTGGGTACCGACCTCTCCGTGCAGGCGCTCGAAAATGATTATGACGCGATTATCTGGGCGATTGGCTGCCAGACCGGCAATGCCCTGCCGCTGGATGGCTGGGATGATGCGCCGAACTGTGTCAGTGGCGTTGCCTTTCTGGAGGCTTTCAACAAGGGTAATCTGAAGGTCACGGCGGACAAGGTGCTCTGTGTCGGCGGCGGCGATACCTCGATTGACGTGGTGTCGGTGGCGCGACGATTGGGCAAAATAATCAATATCAACCAGAAGGACCGTCCGGAAGAGGTCATTGGCGGGTATGCGGCCCATGATTCGGCGATGGTCGCGCTCAGGCAGGGTTGCGATGTGACTCTGACCGCGTTGTTCAAACGCCAGAACATGACGGCATCGGAAATCGAGGTGGAGGACGCAACCACCGAAGGGGTCAATATTGTAGACGGTGTCATGCCGGTTGAATTACTGATTGACGACACTGGCCGGGCAGTCGGCCTGAAGATGATGCAGTGCGAAATGGATAACAAGGGCGTGCCGACCGCTATCGAAGGTACGGAATTCGACCTGGAGGCGGATTTGATTGTCTCTGCGATCGGCCAGGGTGGTGATCTCAAGGGCATGGAGGATATGGCCAACGAGCGCAACCTGATCAATGCCGATCCGGGGTTCCGGGTGCCTGGCCGACCGGGGCATTTCGTCGCGGGAGACATTATCCGCCCCCATTTGCTGACCACCGCGATCGGCCAGGCCTCGATCGCCGCAGCCAGCGCGATCGGTTTCATGGCAGGTAACGATCCCTCGAAACGTCCCAAAGTGGATGTGAACCACTTCAATTTGCTGAACAAATTGAACGAGCAGGGTCTGGAGGTCAGCGAGTATGACAAAAGCCAGGTGCATGGCACGGATAGCGCGGGATTTGCGGTGCATAATTACGAGGACCGTTCCGCCAACGAGATCATCCCGGCAGACGAACTGTTCCTCGCCCATTTCGAGCCTTTGGCCCGAAATAAACGGGCCTCGGTAGTACCCGACCCGGATCAGGTCCTGGGGCACTTCGAGGAACGCCACATGATCCTGAGTGAAGAACAGGCGGTGGCGGAGTCGAATCGGTGTATGAGTTGCGGCATGTGTTTCGAGTGCGATAATTGTGTGATTTACTGCCCGCAAACAGCGGTGTTCCGGGTCAGGAAAGACAAGGCCACGCTCGGTCGTTATGTCGATACCGATTATAATAAATGCATTGGCTGCCATATCTGCGCCGATGTCTGTCCTACCGGCTATATCGACATGGGTCTCGGAAAATAAGGTCAGGGTTGTGGGTCGGTCATGATATTCATCTTTCGAATGGCGGGCCTGGTTGCGGTATTCGGTATGATCAGCCTGTCCCACTCATCCAGATCCTACGATCAACCGCCGCAGCCGGTTCTGGACCTCCCGAAGGCGGTCCGGGGTGAAAGCTGTGTCGCGCCGGTTGAAGAAATGCGGCGTGACCACATGGACATGCTTTTCCACCAGCGTGATGAAACCATGTATTTCGGTGTGCGTGACGCCAGGTTCAGTCTGATCGGGTGTGTCTCCTGTCATACCCAAACAGATGCCGATGGGCAGTTTATCCCAATCAACGCGCCGGGCCAGTTCTGCCAGGAATGCCATTCCTATACTGCGGTGAAGATGGACTGCTTCCAATGCCATGCCGCGACTCCGGGGCAAATGGCGGCTGATCGATGACGACCTCGAATCCAGCCACCCATTCGCGCCGGGCTGTCCTGAAAAAGTCCGCTGTCCTGCTTGCCGGTCTGGCTTCAGGAGTCAAGCTGGTTGATCTTGCGATGGCGGCTACGAAACTGGAAGCAACGGACCAGCTGGTACGTTGGGGGATGCTGGTTGACGTGACCCGGTGCGCGGATGGCTGCACCGACTGTGTCGATGCCTGCAATACGGAACACGGACTGCACGGCAAGGGCCGGCCACTGACCGATGCACAGTATATTCGCGTGGTCAACCTGAAGGACAAATCCACCGGGCATACTTCTTCGTTGCCGGTGATGTGCCAGCATTGCGAAACGGCGCCGTGCGTGGATGTCTGTCCGACCGGGGCATCTTTCCGCAGAGAGGACGGGGTTGTGCTGGTGGACAAGCACACATGCATTGGCTGCCGCTATTGTATGCTGGCCTGTCCCTACAAGGCGCGTTCGTTCATCCATGAAAATCTCACCGACCAGAAGCCGATGACCCCCCGTGGCAAGGGTACGGTCGAGTCCTGCAATTTCTGCACCCATCGGGTGGACCGGGGTGGAACCCCCGCCTGCGTCGAGGCCTGTGCGGAAAAGGGTCATAAGGCGCTGGTGTTCGGTGACCTGAATGATCCCGGGAGCGAGTTGTACAGGCAACTCAGGGAAAAACCCTCTGTGCAGATCCGGGAAGACCTCAACCTCAATACCGGGGTGCGTTATCATGGCGTTTGACCGGCTCCGCTGAGACCTCCCGAAGTCCGATGAAGCGGATCACTTATATCACTCTGGCTCATAACTGCCGGTTGTACTGGATGTGGATGGCCGGATTCGCGGCCCTGATTTTGAACGGACTGTATTTTGCCTGGTACATGGAGCATCATGGTCATTGGGTGACGGGCATGAACAACCAGATCGTCTGGGGGTTGCCGCATGTTTTTGCGATCTTTCTGATCGTCACCGCATCGGGTGTTCTGAATGTCGCTTCTCTCTCATCCGTGTTCGGGAAACCCGCATACAAGGCATGGGCGAGATTATCGGGATTGCTGGCGATCACCCTGCTGGCTGGAGGCCTGGTGGCGCTGGTGCTTGACCTCGGTCGGCCCGACCGCCTGATCATTGCCATGACCCATTACAATTTCAAATCGATTTTTGCCTGGAACATTTTTCTCTATACCGGGTTTGTCCTGGTTGTCCTGGTCTATCTGTGGATGATGTTCGAACCCGGGATGGCGAAAAAAGTAACCCCGGTGGGGCGAGCCGCATTTGTCTGGCGAATCGTCCTGACTACCGGGACAGGGTCAATCTTCGGGGTGATTATCGCGCGCCAGGCTTATGACACCGTCATTCTGGCGCCCTTGTTTATTGCCATGTCATTGAGTTTCGGCGCCGCGTTTTTCGTGGTGTACCTGTTTGCGTTGAGGCAGTCGGCTTTTACCGGTGACGCGGAATTGCTCGGCAAATTCCGGAACCTTCTGATCCATTTCATTTGCGCGGTTTTTCTGATCACACTGATTTTCCACATTACGAAAGCCTGGGACGTGGCGACCCGCGATTTCGAACGGTTCATTCTGCTTGACGGCGGTCTGTTGACTGTGCTGCTGTGGGCCGGGTTCGTCGCGCTCGGTGTACTGGTGCCGCTTTTGCTGTTGTCCGGAACCGGCGGCGCTTCCCCGAACCGGGTTCTGCTGTCCAGCGCTCTGCACATTGCGGGCGGTCTTGCCCATCTCTATGTGATCATCATTGGCGGGCAGGCGTATCCTTCTGTCCTTTTTCCGAACAAGGAGGTTTCAAGCAGTTTCCATGACGGTGTAATTGCCGGTTACTCGCCGACGTTTGCTGAACTGTCTCTTGGTCTCGGCGGCCTGTCGCTGGCCATCGCAGCAAGTTTGCTGGTGATTCGGATTTTACCCTTTTTGCCTGAAAACAGAGCCTCTTCCGATTAGCGCCTGATGGCAATGCCGGACCAACACCCGCCTGGCTTTTATCTTTCCGCCGCCCGCAAGTCTTCCGGCAAAACGATTCTGTCTATCGGAATTTGCGCCGCGCTTGCCGGGAACAGCCGAAAAATCCAGCCGTTCAAGAAAGGGCCGGACTACATTGACCCGCTATGGTTGAGCCATGCCGCCGGGAAATCCTGCTACAACCTGGATTTCAATACGCAGAGTCCTGCGCAGGTCACCCGGTTTGTTGCGCGGCAATCCCGCGGCTCGGATGGGGTGATTGTCGAAGGCAACAAGGGCCTGTATGACGGGGTTTCGGTTGACGGATGTGACAGCAATGCCGCGCTGGCGAAATTGCTGGCGCTGCCCGTAGTGCTGGCGCTGGACACCCGGGGAATCACCCGCGGGATTGCGCCGTTGCTGCTCGGATACCGGCAGTTCGATCCGGATATCGAATTCAGAGGCATTATCCTCAACCGCGTGGCTGGTTCCAGGCACGAACAAAAATTGAGGTCCAGCATCGAAGCGTATACCGATTTTACAGTAGCCGGCGTGGTTCCGAACGATGACCGCCTGCGAATCAGGGAACGGCATCTCGGGCTTACGCCCGGTAATGAGGTGGACCGGATAGAAACCAGGATTGAAGGGATCCGGGCTGTGGTTGAAGCCAGTGTGGACCTGGATTTCCTGCTTCCGGAGCCGCCTGTGTCCCGGCAGGCCGGGTACGGGAAAACCGCCGAAAAGGCGGCGCCAGTGCATACGACCCCGGATGTGCGCATCGGCGTACCCCGGGACGCCGCGTTCGGTTTTTACTATGCGGATGATCTCCAGGCATTTTCAGACCAGGGCGCGGAGATCGTCGGTTTCAGCACAATTGAGGATGATGGTATCCCGGAAGGAGTGGATGGACTGTTTATCGGAGGGGGGTTCCCGGAAGTTTATCTGGATGAACTGGGTGGCAATTCGGCCATGCGGAAATCCATACTCGACTTTGTCGATGCTGGCGGCCCGGTCTATGCTGAATGCGGCGGATTGATGTATCTGGGAAACTCGATACGCTGGAATGGCAGGCAGGCGGCGATGGTCGGCGCACTGCCTGTCAATGTAGTGGTTGAGGAAAAACCCGTGGGCCGCGGATATGTGGAATTACAGGAAACCGGTGAGTCGATCTGGGGCGGCCTGGCGGCCGCGGACGAGATTATCCATGCCCATGAGTTCCACTATTCCAGGGTTGAGTTTATCGGACAAGTGGATCATTTTGCCTTCGAGGTCAAACGCGGCTGGGGGCTGGATGGGAAGCATGACGGGATGGTTCATAAAAACGTCCTGGCCGGCTATTCCCATCTGCGGTCGGCGGGGGCGATGGATTGGGTATCGAGGTTTGTTGATTTCATAAGACAATGCAAAACCTGACAGGGTCGTTATCCGTCATCGAATCAAAGTATAATTCCCTTGAATACGGGGACAAGACTCAACAGTAATCATGCTTTCGGATCAGGAAAAAACCATTCAACAGTCCCGTATTCTGGAAAGGACCTGGCTTGCCCATGAGTTGCATGATTCCCTGGCGCAGACACTGGCCAGTGTCCGTTACTACATTCGTAATCTCGACCATGCCATCCAGGGTGGCGATGAGTGTGAAATTTACGAGTTGCTGGAAATGGTGGAAGATAATGTGGAGGTCGCGAACACCGAGTTGCGCGCGTTGATCAGCCGGTTTCGAGCGCCGATGGAAGAAGACAGCCTGATCCCGGCTATGGAAAACATCATCCGAAAATTCCGGAGCGAGACCGGTTTGAACGCGGTTTTCCAGGACCGGTTGGCGGGAGATATTGAATTTCCGTCCGACGTAGTGTTCCAGGTGATCCGGATTGTCCAGGAAGCGGTGGCGAATATCCGCAAACATGCCAGGGCCGACCTGATTCGCGTGATGCTGTATATCGAGTCGGAACGCTGCCACCTCCTGGTCGAGGATGATGGGCTCGGTTTTGATCCGGTATTGCCGCCGGACGGCAGGAATGAACATTTTGGATTGAAGGTCATGCGGGAGCGGGCCGCCCGAATCGATGGTGAACTGGACATCGACAGTGTTCCCGGTGAAGGCACCCGAATTCTTCTCACCTTCCCGAAACAGGAATAATCCGTATGAAACTGCTTGTAATTGATGACCACACATTGTTTCGGGCAGGGCTGAAAAGTCTTCTGGAGAGAAGAAAAATCGATGTGGCTGAGGCCGGGGACGGGGAGAGCGGGATGAAATTGCTGGCTGAAGAAGAGTTTGAGATCATTCTGCTTGATTTGAGAATGCCGGACATGAGCGGGCTTCAAGTGTTGCAGTGGCTGCGGCAGTCCCGCATTAAAACCCCGGTCGTCATGTTGTCGACCTCCAGCGAGGAAAAAGACCTGGTTGAATCCCTGCGACTGGACGCCCAGGGTTATCTGCTGAAAGACATGGATCCGGATGACCTGGTCAAATCGCTGAAAAACGTACTGGCCGGTGAAACCGTTGTCGCTCCTGACCTGACCGGGGTTCTGGCCAGCGCTGTCCAGAAAAAGGTAACCGCCGACCCTTCATCCGCCTCGCGGTCGGTTCGCGATGTATTAACCGCAAGGGAACTGGATGTACTGCGGGATATTACGAAAGGCTGGAGCAATAAAATCATTGCCCGGGACCTCGGTATTACCGATGGTACGGTCAAGTTGCACGTCAAATCCATTCTCAGGAAACTCAATGTCCATTCCAGGGTGGAAGCCGCCGTGATCGCGGTGGAAGAAGGACTGGGTTGAATGCAATCGTGCGTTGGACGGTTCTTCACAGGTATTGAACTTCATGTCTTCCGGGTCCATCAAGCGTTACCTGGGCCAGTTTGAAGGTCATGAAACCCTGACTCTGGCCGGCCCGTTTTGCGATCCATCGGCGACTTTGGGGGAGCCGGTCATATTTGTCGATGGCGGAGCCCGTTGCCGGAAACCCGGTCAGGGTATTGCGGTCGGTGATGGGGATTCTTTCGATGGCGAGATGGATGTATTGTTGAATCGGGACAAGGATTTCTCGGATCTGGCTTTTGCCCTGGCCAATATCCCGCAAGGATTTTCAGAGATTCACCTGCTTGGGTTCCTGGGGGGGAGACGGGACCATGAAATATTCAATTTTGGTGAAGTGCACCGGTTCCTGACAGCCGCCGCGCCCGCGCAGGTGTGGTTCGATGACCGGGTACTGGCCTGCTCCACCGGGCGCTGGAGCTTTTGCCGTCATGGCGGATTCAGTCTCGGCGCCCTGGAAGAAAGCCGGGTCAGGATGAGTGGCGATTGCCTGTATCCATGTCCCGAACCAACCCGGTTCAAACCGTTGAGTTCGCTGGGCTTGAGTAATTTTGGAAGTGGTACAATACGGCTGGAGTGCTCCCGCCCGGTTTTTGTCTTTTTTGAGGAACCGGATTAGCCGACACGCTGCCCGTATCGCTCCGCGCTGATTATAGCCATGGCCGACCTGTTTGATTTTCAACCGAAACCTTCCGCCTTTGCGGTGATGGGGAATCCGGTTGCCCACAGCCAGTCGCCGCTGATACACAGTCTGTTCGCCCGGCAGTTCGGAATATCACTCACCTATGACCGGATCCAGGTGGATACCGGCGGTTTTGAACAGGCAGTGAGCCATTTCTGCGCCCATGGCGGCGCCGGGCTCAACATTACCGTCCCTTACAAGGTCGAAGCCTGGAGATTGTGCGGCCAGGACAGGCACAGCCTGTCGCAAAGAGCGGACCTGGCTCGCGCCGTGAACACCCTGAGCATGGAAAAGCCGGGAAAAATCCGGGGTGACAATACCGATGGAGCAGGGTTGGTGACGGATATCCAGAGCAATCTCGGTGTTCCCCTGGACAATAAAAACCTGCTGGTGATTGGCGCTGGCGGGGCGGTGCGCGGCGTTCTCGGTCCGCTGCTTGAATGCTGTCCCGCTTCAATCACGGTGGTCAACCGTACCTTTGCCAAAGCCGCTGACCTGGTGGAAGTATTTTCCGGAACTGTGGGCAGCCGTCGCACTGCGTTTGCAAGCTGCCGTTTCGAGGATTGTGACAGGCCACGCTATGACCTGGTTATCAACGGCACCGCGGCCAGTCTTTCCGGAGAGTTGCCGGGACTCAGCGATGCCTGCATCGATTCAGGTACGATCGTTTATGATATGGTGTATTCGCCGGAACCGACGGTTTTCATGAAATGGGCGTTGTCCAGGGGCGCCGGCCAGGCCCATGACGGCTTGGGGATGCTGGTTGAACAGGCGGCTGAATCATTTTCCATCTGGCATCGCAAGTCTCCGGATACGGGGCCTGTTATCCGGGCGATTCGAAAATATTAGCCGACAGGACGTGACATGAAACCGACATTCGATAAAACCCTGGTGATCGCGATTTCTTCAAGGACCCTGTTCGATATGTCCCGCAGCCACGAAGTCTTCGAACAGGAAGGGATCGATGCCTATTGCAAATACCAGATCCATCGTGAGACCGAGAAACTGGAGCCGGGCATCGCCTTTCCGATGGTCCGCAAATTTCTCGCCCTGAATCGAAACGCCGACAGGAATGCCCCGCATGTGGAAATTGTCCTGGTATCGAGAAACAGCGCCGATACGGGTTTGCGCATATTTAATTCGATCCAGCATTACGGACTCGATATAACCCGTGCCGCATTTACCGGAGGCAGTACGGCATATCCGTATGTCAAGGCATTCGGCGCCGATCTGTTCCTGTCGGCCGACCAGTCGGATGTTGGCAAGGCGCTGGAAGCCGGTCATGCGGCGGCCACCATACTGCCATCCCGGGTGGACCCGTCCGATGTCGGTCAACTGAAAATCGCTTTTGATGGCGATGCCGTTATTTTCTCGGATGAGGCAGAACAGATTTTCCGGGAAAAAGGGCTGAAGGAATTCACGAAAAATGAGAAGCGGGCCGCCAATAATCCGTTGCCCGGCGGACCTTTCAGGAAATTTCTTTCTGCCCTGCACCAGATTCAACAGAATCATGATGAGTCGCCGATACGGACTGCCCTGATCACGACCCGGGCGGCCCCTTGCCATGAGCGGGTCATCAAAACCCTGCGCGCCTGGGAAGTCCGGGTCGATGAGAGTTATTTCCTGGGCGGTATGGACAAGGCTGAATTCCTGAAAACCTTTGACGCCGATATTTTTTTCGACGACCAGTTCGACAATTGTGAATCAGCCAGAAAATATGTCCCGACAGGACATGTGCCGAACGGCATCGTCAACCGCTGAACCGGCTCAACATTCAGGGCAACAGTCGTTCCCCGGCGTATAGCGATGCCAGCTCTTCCCTTGGTTTGATGACATGGTACTGATTGCCATCGACCATGACTTCCGCAGGGCGCGGGCGTGAATTGTAATTCGAGCTCATCACGGAACAATATGCTCCGCAGGTCCTGACCGCCAGCAGGTCATTCTCCCTGACCCGCAGGGCACGGCTCTTGCCTAGAAAATCACTGCTTTCGCAGACCGGGCCCACAACATCATACACTTCAGACTGCGTATCGGGATTTTGCATGGCTTCAACGATCTCATGCCGGGCCTGATACAGGGAAGGGCGGATCAGGTCATTCATACCGGCGTCAACCACGCAAAAATTCGAGACCTCCCCCTTTTTCAGATAATGCACACGGGTCAGCAGTATGCCGGCATTCGCCATAATCGCCCGCCCCGGTTCGATTGCGATCTGGATGCGATCCTGGCGGCCGCGTAATTGATCGAATATCATTTGCCCGTACTGGTGCGGGCTGGGTGGCCGCTCATCGAAATGGCGCACCCCGAGGCCGCCGCCGAAATCAATCTGCTTCAGCGCGATGCCATGGCCGGACAACCGGTCAATGAAGTGCAATACCCGTTTCAGGGCATCGCGGTAGGGGGACAGTTCGGTGAGCTGGGAACCGATGTGGCAGGCCACGCCATGTATGTCGAGATTCGGGTCTTCTGCGGCGGCCAGATAGACTGGCAGGGCCTGGTCAGGCGGCAGGCCGAATTTGTTGTCGCGCAGACCGGTCGAGATGTAGGGGTGGGTTTTCGGATCCACATCGGGATTGATCCGCACCGAGATTTTCGCAATCATGCCGAGTTCTCCGGCAATACGGCTGATGTGGTCCACTTCGCCCCGGGATTCGATGTTGAAGCGATCCACTCCGGATTCGAGCGCCAGACGGATTTCCCAATCCTGTTTGCATACACCGGAAAAAATCACCCTGGCCGGGTTACCCTCCGCCTGGACCACTTTCAGCAATTCCCCTCCCGATACGATGTCAAATCCCGACCCAAGACGGGCCAGCAGGTTGAGAATGGCCAGGTTGTCGTTGGCTTTTACCGCGTAGCAAATCTGGTGGGGATAGTCTCCGAATGCGTCATCGAAGGCATGCCAGTGTCTTTCCAGGGTTGCCCGGGAATAGATATAGCATGGAGTCCCGATCTCCCCGGCAATCTTCGCAGTGTCTACATCCTCGGCGCACAATGTTCCATTGCGATACTCGAAGTAATCCATATCCCCGGATCAGGAAAGATCAACCGGAGTTTCAATAAACCCGGTAGCCGATCCCCCGATGGATGACACTTCAGCCGACTGGCCAGCCCGCTCCTGTCCGGCTTCATCCGGGGGCAGGTACAGTGGCCCTTTCTGACCGCAGGCGGTCAGCCACAAACAACTGAGCAGGCTTACGAAGAGTATTTTTTTCATTGTTTCATTCTACACCGGATCGGAACCTCTTGCATCGAGCGCTTCCCGCGATTTTACGGCCTGTTCACGGACCCTGTGCGGAGCGGTGCCGCCAAAATGGTCACGAGCGCCGACTGACCCCTCCACGGTCAGTATCCGGTATACATCCTCTTCTATGAGATTACAGAATGACTTCAGTTCGTCGAGGTTCAGGGCAGACAGCGGCTGGTCGGAAGCCAGGGCATGGCTGACGATCTTTCCCACGATCTCATGCGCGTCCCGAAACGGGATGCCCCGGCTGACCAGATAGTCGGCAAGGTCGGTAGCCGTGCTATATCCGCGAGACGCCGCAAGCAGCATTGCGCCGCGGTTTATCGTAATTTGTGGAATCATTCCGGTAAAAACCTGAAGGCACAAAAGCAGGGTATCGACCGTATCGAACAGGGGTTCCTTGTCCTCCTGGTTATCCCGATTGTATGCGAGCGGCTGTCCCTTCATCAGGGTCAGCAATGTCACGAGGTTGCCGATTGTCCTGCCGCTCTTGCCACGGGTCAACTCTGCGACATCGGGATTTTTTTTCTGTGGCATGATGCTGGAGCCGGTACAGAACGGGTCACCCGGATCGACAAAGCCGAAGGCGTCCGAAGACCATAACACCAGTTCTTCGGATATACGGGAAAGATGCACCATCAAAAGGGCGCCATGACCGAGAAACTCAATAATGAAATCCCGGTCTGAAACCGCGTCCAGTGAATTGCCCGCCACCTCGTCAAATCCCAGATCCCGGGCGGTCATTTCCCGGTCAATCGGGAATCCGGTTCCGGCCAGCGCCGCGCTGCCGAGTGGACAGACATTGATCCGGCGCCTGCATTCGCGTAATCGGTCAAAATCCCGTTGAAACATTTCGTTCCAGGCCAGAACATGATGTCCAAAAGTAACCGGTTGTGCGGATTGCATGTGTGTATAGCCTGGCATGATTGTCCCGGCTTCCGCGCCGGCCAGTTCAACCAGCGTGTACTGGAGCCGGGTCAACTGGTCGCAGATCCGATCCAGTTCCTGCCGCAGGTACAACCTCATGTCCGTCGCAATCTGGTCATTCCTGCTGCGTCCGGTATGAAGTTTTTTGCCGGCTTCACCGATTCTCGCAGTCAGCGCCGATTCGATATTCAGATGGACATCTTCCAGGCTTTCCTGCCAGTTGAATTGCCCGTTCTCTATTTCCAGGCGGATCTCTTCAAGACCGTTCCTGATCCGGTCAAAATCGGCGCGGGAGATGATGTCCTGTTTGGCCAGCATTCGCGCGTGGGCGATTGACCCGGCGATATCCTGCTCGTACAGGCGATAGTCAAAGCGGATGGATTGCGAATATTGTTCCATCAATGAACTGGTGGGCGCATCGAACCGTCCGCCCCATAACTTTTTGACTTTACTCATTTCAATCAGCCGATCCGGGAGATTTTCAGCAGTTTTTTCAGGTCTTTCAGGAGCAGACGCGGATCCAGGTCCGCGGGAATGACCATCATGGCATTACCCAACGGATCAATCAAGATCGCGTCGCCGCCGCTGATGCCGTTCTCTTTGAAGATGGACCGGACCTGTTTTTCCAGGCCCTGGCCCGAATCGATCAGGAAGCTGGCATCGGCATGTTCGTTGCGGAGCCCGTTCAGCAAATCCGGGTCCTCAAGGATCAGGTATCGTTGAATCCGGTTGCCGTCCTTGCCGGCCGCAATGCGTGTCTGGCGGGTATTGTAGAGAGATTTCCGGCAGACATCGCCGCATGGCTGCCGGACCAGATGCACCACAGTCCAGAATTTCTTCAGCGACTCCAGATTGGCCGGATGCTGTTCATAACGCATGTTCTCGAATGCTTCGAGCGGTACAGCCGGCTGGACCAGGGGCGCATGATTCGACTGGCCTGCCGGAGCCTGGCTGGCATCGAATCCGTAGTACCAGATGAAAGAGGCCAGCAGGGGCCCCAGAAAAACCGAAATAACCAGGATCAGTTTCAGTCTGGATACCAGTACGCCCGGTTTTTCCGAATCAGTTTCCATTGGTTTCATCCGATGTTACGAGGATTGCTGTTTACGGCTGTTTTTCAGCCAGATTATCCCGAAAACAACCAGCGTCACGGCCAGTCCCCACCATTGCACGGCATAGCCAATATGGCGGGTCGCGTTCATTGCATAGGGTTCCCAGATTCTGGTCAACGATTGGCTTTCACCGGGGTCAATGACCAGAACGGCGGGAGCCAGGTCGAAGCCGAGGGCTTGCGCCAGCCCGGTACGGTCGAAATACTGGATACGCCTGGGCCAGGTCGATTGATCGGTGAAGGCCGGCCCCAGGGTGAATCCGGTTCCGGGGAGTGTCAACTGCCCCTTGACGGTGACGTTGCCGGCTTCTTCCGCATCTGTGCCTGCGCCCGGCAGCGCCTGTATGTCGGTACTCCAGCCGAGGTTGACCAGTATCACCGTATCATCCTCTTCCAGCATGAATGGCGCCCATAATTCATGCCCCACTTTTCCATTGTAAACGCGATTCTCCATCAGGAATACCTTACCCGGCAACCATTTTCCGCCCAATTCAACCTGATGGTGGTTCAGTGCCTGCCAGTTCTCCCTGGACCGGTCCAGCCTGATCCGGCTGTCTCCCCCGGCTGCGAGTTGCCGGTCGATCGCCTGCTTTTCAAGTCCGCGAACAAGCTGCCAGCCGCCCAGCAGAACGAGTATGCCCAACCCCGTAAAATACAGGGTAAGAATGGCAACTATTGCTGGTTTTTTATTCATTTTCGTGATGATATGCCAATTTGTCATCCATCATCGGTTCCGGACATGTTTTTCAAGATTACACTGGTTGCCCTGTTACTGTTCGTCGTCGTCAGTCTGTTTACCGCATTCTACTATATGGTGAAGGACCCGTCCGGTTCTACCCGGATCGTCAAATCACTGTTCATCCGGGTCGGGTTATCGCTGTTCATCATGGCGCTTCTGGCGGTGGGCGCCAAAATGGGCTGGGTGACACCGCATGGTTTCGGGCAGTAAAAAGTTTCGGGGCTGACCGGATTGCGGGAAGACCAGGACAGAGCGGTCCTGCAAAAAACGTGCAGGGGCGTGTGCGGGGGCGCTAGCCCGGTAAAACCGGCCCGCCCCCAGGGGCTATTTACAGGATGTAGACAAAAATAAACAGCCCCAGCCAGACCACATCCACAAAGTGCCAGTACCATGCGGCCGCCTCGAAAGCAAAATGGCGTTCTGCGGTGAAATGACCCTTGATCGCGCGAAACAACATCACCGTAAGTATGATGGCGCCAAGAGTCACATGCATGCCGTGGAACCCGGTCAGCATGAAAAACGTCGAACCATAGATGCCGCTGCTCAGTTTCATGCCTTCATGATAGGCTTCGACATATTCCACACCCTGCAGATAAACGAACAGGAAGCCCAGGGTCACCGTCAGGAACAGGCCGATGACGATTTGCGCCCGATGCTGCGTCTTGATTGCATGGTGCGCCCAGGTCACGGTCAGGCCGGAGGTCAGCAGGATCACCGTGTTGATGAACGGCAACGGCCACCAGCCCATGTGGAAATCGCTTTCGCCAAGATCACCGGGGCCGTTGGTCGGCCATATCTCTTTGTAATCACTCCACAAAAAGGCATGCGTAGAGACTCCCGAGCCTTCACCCAACAGCCAGGGAACGGACAACTGCCGGGCGTAGAACAAGGCTCCGAAAAATGCCGCAAAAAACATCACTTCAGAAAAAATGAACCAGACCATCCCCATGCGAAAAGAGGTGTCTTCCCAGGATTGGTAAGTGCCGGACTCACTCTCATGAATCACGGTGCCGAACCAGCCGAACAGCATCACGACGAAAAGCGCAAAACCCGCTACGGTGAATTTCATGCCGATCTCACTGCCGTTCAGGTAGGCCCCGAATCCGCCCGTCATCAGGGTGAGCGCAATGGAACCGACGATCGGCCACTTTGCGGCTTCCGGTACATAGTAATGACCGCGCGCTGTTTCTGACATAAGTTGTGCCTCTGTATGATATTTAGTTGATTCGACTGTTTACATCGAAAAAAGTATAGGAAAGCGTCACCGTGCCAATATCCGCGGGTAAGGCCGGGTCCACTACAAAGGTGAGGGGCATCCGCTTCTGCTGGTTTGCCTCGAACACTTGCTGGTTGAAACAGAAACATTCGATCTTGTTGAAGTGGGTGGCCGCTTTCGCCGGAGCGACACTCGGGATCGCCTGGCCGACCATGACATGGTCCCGTTGATTGGTGGCAATGTATTGCGCTGTATATTGCCGGCCCGGATTGACGGTCATTTTCCCGATTTCGGGGCTGAAGTCCCACGGCGCGTTCCGATTCACGTAACTCACGAATTCAACCTTGACCAGCCGGTCCGGATCCACCTCGAGAATATTCGCCTGGGCTTCGCTGGTACGGCCGGTTTTTCCATTCAGGCCGGTCAGGTCGCAGAACACATCATAAATCGGCACCATCAGATAACCGAAGCCGAACATCACAACCGGTATCAGGAACAGATGCCATGTATTGATTTTTTTCTTCATTTTTGCAGCCGACCTTACAGCCGGCCCGTACCGGCCATGAAAATAAAACCGAAATAGATCAGGAAGGCGACGGCAAACAATATGATCACCGTCATCCTGGCATTTTTTGCCACGGGTCGCCCCATCATCATGTCGGCCTCCGAACCCTTATTTGATGACCGGCTGCGGGTCGAAGGTATGGTATGGCGGAGGTGAACTGACGCTCCACTCCAGGCCCTGCGCTCCCTCCCAGACCTGGTCGGTGGCCTTTTCACCGCCGCGAATGCATTTGACCACAATCGCCAGCAGCAGAATCTGCGAAAAGCCGAAACCGAACGCGCCGATGGTTGCGATCTGGTTGAAATCGGTAAACTGGACCGCATAGTCCGGAATACGTCTCGGCATCCCCGCGAGGCCGACAAAGTGCATCGGGAAGAACAGGATATTGACGAAAATCGTCGAGGACCAGAAATGGATTTTGCCAAGCCTCTCGTCATACATGTGGCCGGTCCACTTGGGCAGCCAGTAATATACTCCGCCGATGATGCCGAAGATCGCGCCTGGCACCAGCACATAATGGAAGTGGGCCACCACGAAATAGGTATCATGGTACTGGAAATCGATCGGTGTCATCGCCAGCATCAGGCCGGAAAACCCTCCGATCGTGAACATGATGACGAAACCCAGCGCAAACAGCATCGGCGTCTCGAACGTCATCGCGCCTCTCCACATCGTCGATACCCAGTTGAACACCTTCACGCCGGTCGGAACCGCGATCAGCATGGTGGTGAACATGAAGAAGATTTCCCCGGTCAGCGGCATGCCCACGGTAAACATGTGGTGGGCCCATACGATGAAGGACAGGAACGCGATGGACGCGGTCGCGTAAACCATGGAATTGTACCCGAACAGCCGCTTGCGGGAGAAAGTCGGAATGATTTCAGAAACCAGGCCGAACGACGGCAGGATCAGTATGTAGACTTCCGGATGCCCGAAGAACCAGAAAATATGCTGGAACATGACCGGGTCGCCGCCGCCCGCCGCGTCAAAGAAGCTGGTGCCGAAGTACTTGTCCGTCAGCAGCATGGTCACGGCGCCCGCCAGTACCGGCATCACCGCGATCAGCAGATAGGCGGTGATAAACCAGGTCCAGACGAACAGGGGCATTTTCATGTACGTCATGCCCGGCGCCCGCAGGTTCATGATCGTGGCGATGATGTTGATGGCGCCCATGATTGAAGATACGCCCAGCAGGTGGATGGAAAAAATCAGGTATGGAAAGGCATTGCCGGTTTGCAGTGACAAGGGTGGATACAGGGTCCAGCCCGCCGCCGGTCCGCCGCCTTCCATGAACAACGTGCAAAGCATCAGGCTGAATCCAAAAGGCAATATCCAGAAACTCCAGTTATTCATTCTGGGCAATGCCATGTCCGGCGCGCCGACCATCATGGGCAGCATCCAGTTGGCCAGTCCGACGAATGCCGGCATCACCACGCCAAAAATCATCACCAGCGCATGCAGTGTCGTCATCTGGTTGAAGAAATGCGGATCCACGACCTGCAATCCGGGTTGGAACAGTTCAGCCCGAATCACCAGCGCCATGGCGCCGCCAATAAAGAACATGATCAGTGAGAACCACAGGTAAAGCGTGCCGATATCCTTGTGGTTGGTGGTCGTCACCCAGCGCATCAGTCCAGGCGCCGGGCCATGGTCATGGTGGTCGTCATGATGGGCGGTTGTTGCGTATGCGTTCATCTTTAGATTTTCCCCGGTATCTGTTCTCGTAATTTGCGGGCTAATGCACGCGCAGGTTTTTAACGGTCAACGGTTGCACTATGTCGCCGGTATCGTTGCCCCACGCATTTCGCTCATAAGTGATGACCGCAGCCAGATCAGCGTCATTGAGCTGGGTGGAAAAGGCCTGCATCGCGGTGCCGGGCTTGCCATTCATGACCATGTCGATATGGCCTTCGAGGTCCTCAAGCGCCATCGGGGTGCCGACCAGTGAAGGGAACACTCCCTGGATGCCCTGGCCATTTCCCTGGTGGCAGGCAACGCAGTAGGTCGCGTAAACCCCTTCCCCTCTCTCCATCAACTCATCCATCGCCCATTCGCGATCCGCGGAGTTTGCCGCCGCCTCGGCTTCGGCCAGTTGCGCCGTCACCCAGTCGTCATAGTCGCTTTGCGATCTTGCATCGACCACAATCGGCATGAAGCCATGATCCCGGCCGCACAACTCGGCGCATTGTCCACGGTAAATACCCTCTTCATCGATAATCATCCACATTTCGTTGATGAATCCCGGAATCGCGTCCTTCTTGACTGCAAACGCAGGCAGCCACCAGGCGTGCAGGACATCGCTGGCGGTCAGCAGGATCCGCACTTTCTTGCCGACCGGCAATACCACGTGCCGGTCGGTTTCCAGCAGGTAGTTTTCAACGCTGGCCGGGTCGATCCCGGAGTCCAGTTGCGCCGCTTCGCGGCTATCCGGATGAAGGTTGCTGATAAACCGGATGCCGGACTCCAGGTACTCGTATTCCCACTTCCACTGGTGGCCGGTGACCTTGAGCGTGATTTCAGCGTCCTCGGTCTGTTCCATCACGATCAGGGTTTTCGCCGCGGGAACCGCCATCACGACCAGGATGATAAAAGGGACGACCGTCCAGGCAATCTCCGCCGTCATGCTTTCATGGAAAGTGGCGGGAGTGACCCCTCTCGACTTGCGGTGCCGGATGATACTGATGGTCATTGCGCCAAACACCACGACACCAATCCAGAAGCAGATCCACAGCACCATCATGTGCATGTCGAACACCCTGCGGCTGATTTCCGTGACCCCTTCGGTCAGATTGAGCTGCCAATCGGCTGAAGCGGTGGAACTGAGCGTCGACAGGAGGATGGCGGACAGAATCGCAGACCTGAGAACGGACATTCGTTCAAATATTTTCATTATGACTATGGGGCCTCACCGACAGTAGGGATAAACCGGATCGATAGCTACGATCATTGCCTTGTACAGCATGAATTTCCAGATAAAAGTGTATTTGATCAACGATAAGAAACATCCTTATTGGAGGTGTCGCTTCAAATGCGCCCGCGATTATATCAAATTATGACAGCCGTACAAATCTCACTGGCAGATACATTTTGCCGTCAAGGAAGTTGCCCCGTCCTTCAGGATTTTTCCTGCCAGCCTGCTTTCCTGATCCATAGTTCCCATAACGAGCCAATCAGTCTGGGAATACCGACCAGCAGCAGGTAGGGAAGCAAGCCGGCCAATATTACGCCAAACTGTCCGAACAACCCGCCGAGCAGGCTCATATAGACCGAGAATGGCGTGGCCAGGACGGTTGCAACCAGCAACAGGGTGCGAAGGCCGGATGTCGTTCCCCGCAACAGGAGCTGGAGCAGCAGCCCGATCAATACTCCGGTGATAAAAAACAGGCCCAGTCCGACCCACATCTGGTTATTCGAAAGCCCGGACAGGAAGGAGCCGCCGCCATACCGGTACAGGGCAATCAGTATCTGCAAGGCGCACATCGCCAGGCCGCAAACGACCGGGAACAGCCAGTCGCTTCGCCTGGAAATATTTGCGCTTCCGGTCATGAAGAGGCGGCAATCAGGAATTCAGGACAAAAGCGCGGATCAAGATTCGCGCGTAATGGTCGATCAACAGGAACGCGAACAGGGCGCTCAGGTAAAAGATCGAATAACCAAAGGTTTTCATCGCATACCGGTCATCCGGCGAACGATAGAGGCGGATCGAATAAAATACGAAACCGGCGCCGAGCGCCAGGGCGCCGGCCAGATAGATCGTGCCGCTCATCAGGGTGACGAACGGCATGATCGTCACCACCACCAGCAAAATGGTGTACAGCAGGACATGGAGCTTGGTATAGGCAATGCCATGGGTGACCGGCAGCATCGGCACCTGCGCCCGGCTGTAGTCGTCGACCCGCTTGATCGCCAACGCCCAGAAATGAGGGGGTGTCCAGACGAATATGATCAGGAACAGCAACAGCGCTTCACCATGCAACTCGCCGGTCACCGCAGTCCAGCCGAGTACCGGCGGCGCGGCCCCGGCTGCCCCGCCCAGTACGATATTCTGGGGTGTACTGCGTTTCAGGAACATCGAATAAATGACCGCATAACCGACCATCGAGGCCAGGGTCAGGATCGCGGTCAGCACATTCACGAAACCCAGCAGAATCACCATCGACATCGCCGCCAGGGCCAGCGCGAACGAAACCGCCTGCCGACCGCTGATATTGCCCTGTGGCAAGGGTCTGTTCCGGGTGCGATCCATGCGGGCGTCGATTTCCTCATCGACCCAATGGTTCAGGGCAGCCCCGGCCGAGGCGGCCAGCCCGATCCCGATCAACCCCCAGAACCAGGCATCGAAAGGCACTGCCCCTTCAGTGGAAAGAAACATACCGGCCAGCGCGGTGAACAGGATCAGCAACACGACTTTTGGTTTACACAGATACAGATACTCCCTCCAGTCGAAGGGCCGGGGGAGAGTCTGCGTCAGCTTCATTGCGGTCGGGTCAGGCAGGGGTTTGGCTGGATAGTCAGGCAGGACCAGACAAAATAATTGCTGGATTCTATCAAAAAAGCGAAGACAATTCGGCTTATTTCGGTATCATTGACCTGCCTGTCCGGTTCAACCTCAATTTACAATCCGAGCTGAAAACATGTCAGAAACACTACTGATCAAGTCCGACCTGGATAGATCCGATGGCTGGACCATCGCGTTCCGGGATTTCGATATCGATATTGTTGACTGGCAGGAGTTTACCGACAGGGATGATATAGATTATGCCCTGGTCTGGCAACCGCCCCCCGGTTTTCTCGGACAGTTTCCGAATTTGAAGATCGTCTTTTCGGTCGGAGCGGGCATTGACCACCTGAAGGGTGAGAACATTCTGCCGGCCGATGTCCCGGTTGTACGGATGGTTGAAGAAGGGCTGACGGCGGGCATGGTGGAATACGTCGTTTACCAGACGCTGCACTTCCATCGACACATGCCGCAATATGAACAGGACAAAAGGAATCGTCACTGGAATGAAATCATACAGACCCCGGCACGCGACCGCACGGTTGGCATTTTGGGGTTCGGGGTACTGGGGCAGGCCGCGGCCGGATATCTGATGGCGCTGGGTTTTAACGTCATCGGCTGGAGCCGGACCGAAAAAAACATTCCGGGGGTCAGGAGTTATTTCGGCGATGACCAGCTGGACGCCATGTTGTCCGCAAGCGAAATACTGGTTTGCCTGTTACCCGGCACCGACCGGACCCGGGGCATTCTGAACGCCAGCAATCTGGGTAAACTTCCCAGGGGCGCTTGGCTGATCAGCGCCGGCCGAGGCGCCTGTCAGGTCGAAGCGGACATTATCGCGGCCCTGGACGAAGGACAACTGGCCGGCGCCGCGCTCGATGTGTTCGAAGTCGAGCCTTTGCCGAAAACCAGTCCGGTCTGGGACCATCCGAAAATCCACTTTACCCCGCATGTCGCCAGCATGACGCTACCGGCATCCAGCGCAGCCCATGTTTACAACAACATTGAGCGGTTTCGCAATAACCTGCCGCTGACCCATGTCGCCGATTTGAAACGGGGTTATTGATCCGGTGCATGCATAATGTTCAGCGACTCTGGTATACGGCGGCCCAATCGAATTGGCCGCAAAATCATCAATCCAATGTAGAAGTAAGATCGGCACAAACAAATCACATATCTGGTCTATCTTGGCAACCGATACCGGATCGTGAGAGAAGCTCCCTTACCTTTCGGGGGTGCGCTCACCACTGAGTCACCGGTTTTCATCTCAGCATACATGACATCGCAACAAATGGGCATTCGGTGGTTGCTAACGGGATAGCCGCCTGTCTGACGATGAAGATTCCCTGAATTGACATCGAGAAAGGAGCGTCCCTCTCTTTCTGCTTGATTGAAATTGCGTTGCAATTCAGCCTTGAAAACAGCATTATTCATTCTAATTATATTCTCCTTAATTTCAGTACAATCCCGCTTTCAGGATTTGATTACTATACCCAAGAGTACAAACACTAATATCACCTGAAGCGTGTTTTCATGCTTTGAATCAGGATTTTGTTGAATTAGATAGTATACAAGGTATACCTGTTTTTTTGCATTATGGCGCGTTCAGCCAGTGGTTTGCGGTTCCCGCCTGGGGACGGAAAAAGCAGATCATCCGGCCATCCGGCCCGGCTTCGGCATTTTCCCCCCACGGCGAAGTGCCATGCAGCGCCAGACGATGAACGACGAATGATTCCCCCGGCCGGGCATGTATCAATACCCGTCGGCACTGGCTGAATATGGTCCGTCGGGCCTGTTTATAGATTTCGGTGACATCCAGGTCGCCCCATTGTTCCGGCGGCAGTTTTTGCCAGACCGTCCGGAAGGCGCTGCGGATGATTTCATGGGAGCCTTCCCAGACAACGAAAGGGGAGGCGTCGGCGCTGAACGCCGTCATTGGAATACCCAGAATGAACGCGTGATGTTCGCGCAAGTGCCTGCGCCGGTCGGGTCCTTCCGGCAGCAGGCCATCGACATGGGCGGCATCGCGCCTGAGCCGGTAACGGTGCGCCTGCTGTGTTTCGGATGCGCCGGGCTGGGGGTAACCCGGATAGCAAACGGAAATCTGGCCGGGGTCCAGATCGAAATCGTTTATCCGAAGTGATTGCCGGATGAACTCCAGGGCGGTTCCCGCCAGCGGGCCGGAGTCGCCCACTTCGCCAAGTCCGGTATTGGGCATCACATTGACCCCGGCAAACCAGGTGCCATTGCAGCGGAGCCATTGCCGGTTCCGTTCTGCGCTGACCTGCTTCCTGGCGCAGGGCAGCGTCTTGTCCACCCAGGCTTCGAGAACGGGATCGAAGCCGATCCGGCGCCAACCGTTTTTGTAAAAGAGGCGGGTATCCATGAAATCATGATCGACACAGGAGAAATGAATTGTAGGACGCTGTGCGGTTCCGTTCAATCCGGGGGGTTGAGGACAACCTGTTTTTTTCGACGCCATCTGGTATTATAAGACCTGTTAAAAGATCTTTTAAAAGGTTAAAAGTTATGAGTAATACACACACCATTCTGGCCGATGTGAGCGCTGGAATTTCAGAGTTGAAGAAAAACCCGATGTCAGTCATTGAGCAGGGCGAAGGCGCGCCGGTGGCGATCCTGAACCGTAACAAGCCGGTGTTCTATGCCGTGCCTGCCATGGCCTGGGAGGAGTTGATGGATAAGCTGGAAGATATTGAGCTAACCGCGATTGCCAGGGCTCGAATGGGCCAGCCGGAAATAGAGGTTTCACTGGATGAGTTATAGGCTTTTATTCCGCGTAGATGCCAAAAAGGAATGGGACAAGCTCAACCCCGCTATAAAAGCCCGGTTCAGGAAAAAACTGATTGAGCGCCTGGAGGTTCCCCGCGTTGAAAGCGCTCGGCTGAACGGCATGAAGGATGGCTACAAAATCAAATTGCGTAGTACGGGGCATAGGCTGGTTTACCAGGTTCGTGACAATGAATTGGTTGTGTCGGTTGTCGCAGTTGGCAAGCGTGAACGAAACACTGTCTACAAAATGGCATTGAAGAGAATATAGAATGGCTGGATGCCGGGCCGTTTGTCGGGTAATGACAACCCGGCGCAGTCGGCTTTAGAATGCGATGCAGTTACATTACCTTTGGAAAATGACCATGAATAAGCCGATGACGATGAATCCGGGTGATCTGCCGGGGGTCGGGAAATTTCACGACGACCCGGCCCGATCCTGGACCCTGCCCGGGATCTATTACTACGATCCGGCTGTTTATGCACGGGAAATGCGCGATATATTTGCCGATAGCTGGCAGTATGCCTGTCATCAAAGCGCTCTGCAAAATCCCGGTGATTACGTGGTTCGGGACCTTGGCGACCAGAGCGTGCTGGTGGTGCGTGACCAGAACGGCACGATCCAGGCGTATCACAATGTCTGCCGCCATCGCGCGCACCGGCTGCTCGAAGGTTCCGGCGGAACCGGCGCCCTGATCGTCTGCCCCTACCACAACTGGACCTACACGCTCACCGGTGACCTGAAATTTGCGCGGCACAGCGATGAGATCGCTGGATTCGACCGCGCTGAATTCTGCCTGAATCCGGTCCGGGTGGAATCCTTCTGCGGATTCTGGTTCATTAACCTGAACGATCAGGCCGACTCCCTGGCGGATGGCCTGGACGAACTGGAATGGGAAATCCGGGAATTGAGTCCCGACCTGGACAATCTTAAACGGGCAAGCCGCCGGGAAATCAGGCTGGCGGCAAACTGGAAGAACTCGATGGAAAACTATTCCGAGTGCTATCACTGCCCCAACCAGCATCCCGGCCTGGCGCAGGATTCGCTGGATATGGAGTCCTACCGGATCACCGTCTACGAGAAGTATCACAGCCATGCCAGCCGCGGGTCCCGCGGAGGCGCCGATCAGGCCGGTTCATCCGGCGCCAGTTCGGGACGCGAGTTCGGCAGTTGGCTGCTGTGGCCGAATTTTGTGGTCGAGGTCTATCCGGGAGGCTATCTGAACGTATTTTATCATTTACCCGTCGGGGTGGAGGAAACCCTGCAAATCTGTGAATGGTATTTCCCGAACGAGACACCGACCGGGCAACAGCAACAGGTGATCGACTTCGTGGACCAGGTGCGCGATGAGGATGTCCCGCTTTGCGAGACCGTGCAAAAAGGATTGCACAGCGTGGGCTATACGCAAGGGAGATTTGTCGCAAACCGGGATCGAAGCTGGTTCAGCGAGCATGGCGTGCATGATTTCCAGAAAAAGGTCCTGCAGGCTCTCGGCGCCTGGTGAGAAGTGGGCGGATTTTATCCGGCGTTCACGGGTTCCGGTCAGGGCTGTTTCCCTGCGTGGTCTCAGGCCCGGCAAATGAAGGAGACGGTCCTGATTCGACGTTCGCGGAGATTGCGTACCTGATTTTTGACCATTGCCGGGAAGTCATCGCCGAGAATGACCTGGAAGGAAACCGGCGGCGCAGATGACGAGGATCCGGGGGATAGCCCGGTCCGGCCCGCGGTTTTCTCCGCCATTCTCTCAAACCAGTCTTGATTCCGTTCGGTGGAATCCGTGACTTCGAGCAACCTGAACCCCGCGTCCGCAAGCAGGTCCGTCATCCGTTCAGTCGTTGCCAGGTGACTGATATGCGGATCCCGTGCCCAGGGAACCGGAAACAATACCTCACCCCCTTCCCCCTGGAGTACGTCATGGATCGCGAAAACGCCGCCGGGCCTGACCACTCTTTTCGCTTCGGCGTATACCCTGTCCTTGGCCTTGATATTCATCGCGGCATGAATGGTCATGGCTGCATCGAACCGGTTTTCGCGGAAGGGCAGGCGGGTCGCGTCTCCTTGCCGGAAGTCAACCCGGTCTGACAGCCCGATCCACCCGGACAGCGTGGTTGCCGCGTGACAAAATGCGGGCGTCAGGTCAATGCCGGTCACCCTGCAACCATACACTTCGGCCAGACACCGGGCAGGCCCGCCCAGTCCGCTGCCGATATCCAGTACCCGTTTGTCCATCGACAGGTTCATCCGCGCCGACAGTTCCAGGGTCGCGCCGCGTCCGCGGATATGGAACTCATCGAAGGTGGCCAGGTCCCGGGTGGTCAGTTGCGCCGGGCTTTTCCCGCTTTCGCGCAAGGCGTCCGCGATCCTGTTGACCAGGGTTTCGCCATCGCCGTAGTGCGCGATTACCGGGTTACGCTTCGGGTCTTTCAAGTTCTGCCTGATGGATTCATGGGTTTATCGGGTTGTACTCGATAGGATTATGCCAATTCAAAACAGGGTTTTGAAATAGCCTGAATTTTTTGTTAGACTTCAATCTCGGCTAATTTCCGCTCAGGCAGGGCGGCCTGGATGATTACTCGGGACCTTACACCAAAACTGGCCAATGCGGCGACCCGGTCGCCCGCAATTACGCTCACCGGGCCTCGGCAAAGCGGCAAGACCACGTTATGCCGCGCCGTATTTCCCCGGCATCCGTATGTCACTCTCGAAGCGCCGGATGATCGGGCCTTCGCATTGGACGACCCAAGGGGATTTCTGGGCCAGTTCCCGGAAGGCGCAATTATCGACGAAGTGCAACGTGTACCCGACCTGCTTTCTTATCTGCAAGGTATCATTGACGAGAACCCGCAGCCGGGACGCTGGATCCTCAGTGGCTCGCAAAATCTGTCCTTGCTGGAATCGGTCAGCCAGTCTCTGGCCGGGCGGACAGAAGTTCACCATCTGTTGCCATTGACCTGCGGCGAGATTTCGCGTTTTGATTCGCCTCCCGAAAATCTCGAAGAAACTCTTTATGCCGGAGGCTATCCCCGTATCTTCGACCACAATCTGGTTCCGGCAAATTGGCTCCGCTCGTATGTCGCCACTTATCTTGAGCGGGATGTGCGCACTCTCAGCAACATCGGCGATCTGATGATGTTCCAGCGTTTCGTCGAATTGTGCGCGGGCCGCACTGCACAGTTGCTTAACTATTCGTCACTGGCTAATGATTGCGGCATATCGCAGCCGAGCGCGAAAGCGTGGCTCAGCATACTGGAAGCAAGTTTTGTCGCTTTCCGCCTGCCGGCGTTTCACGCCAACCTGCGAAAACGGCTCGTGAAAATGCCAAAACTGTATTTTTACGATACCGGCCTGGTCTGCTGGCTCCTGGGAATCCGTCAGCCTCAACAACTTCGCTCACATCCACTGCGCGGGGCTATCTTTGAATCGTGGGTTGTATCGGAGATTCTGAAGCACCGGACCAACCGTGGTGAGAGGGGTGGCCTGCATTTTTATCGAGACCGAAACGGGGCCGAAGTCGATCTTGTCATGGAAAGACCGGGTGGCCTTACCCTGGTCGAAGCCAAGTCAACCATGACGGCCTCTTCGACCCTGTTCACCGGGGCCTGGCGCGTTCGTGGGCATTTCGACAGCGTCTCCCGATCCTGCAAGGTTGTGGTCGCCTATGGCGGTGAACAGTTTCAGCAGCGCAAGGACGGCCGGTTGGTTCCCTGGAGAATGCTACGCGCCGTGAGTCTGCTGGATTCCGAGTTCATCGTTTCGGTCTTCGCCGATGGCAAGCCAGTCGCCAATGCCGGTGTTCTGATCCTGAATACAGCCGGGACCTGGAAACGGGTTGTGACCGACAGGAACGGAGAGGCGATACCCGATCCGGATTCTGTTCATGTTCCGATGACTGTTTACGTGGCCATGGAAGGTTTTACGGCGCATGTGGAGCGTGACTGGATTCCGGCCGAATGCATGCTCCATATCGAACTGAAAGCGCTTCCCGACGGCAGCGGAGCCGTGTTTTTCGAGAACGGACAGGGCCGGGTTCCGGGGCTGGCAGGGAAATTGAATCCTGTCCGGGACAGCCAGGACAGATTATATATTTACGCGGACAACATTTCTGTCAACGATGGGGAACAGCAACCGGTTCCCTTCGTTATGGACGAAGAATTGCGCATCACCGACACCGATGGAAAGGAAAAGCGATTGCGCGTCGTCGATATCACAGGCCGGTCGGCCCTTGTCGAGTACCACTCGACGCACGGGCAGAAGGAATCAGGTCCTTAAGATTCCATCCGGGATTGTCCGCTGCTGACCCTATCCCGAGCGGGCATTATGAAGCCTGTACATTAAACCAGATCCGGCTGACCCTATCCCGAGCGGGCATTATGAAGCCTGTACATTAAACCAGATCCGGCGTCAGGGACAGGTCGGGCGCTTGATTGCATTGCAATCATGGCGTAAAGTTGGACTTTGCGTTCCTTGGGAAGTATGACCATGGCCAGTATCACAATCCGCAATCTCGACGACGATGTGAAGACACGGCTCCGCGTGCGGGCTGCGGACAACGGCCGTTCCATGGAAGAGGAAGCCCGGTTGATTCTGGGAAAGGCCGTAGAACCGAAGATGGCCCATCGGAATCTCGCGAGCGCCATACGGGCCCGGATCACGCTCCTCGGTGGTGTCGACCTGGAGTTGCCGCCGCGTGGACCGGGGCGCGAACCACCCTCCTTCGATTGAGCCGGTGGTCGTGGCCGTACTGCTGGATACCAATATCTTCCGAGCTCCTTCACCGGAGCCGGCGGTAGAGACATGGGCCGGGGAGCATCCGGCGATGAGTCTGTATTTTTCGGTAATCGGCGAAGCGGAGTTGCTCTACGGTGTTGCAATTCTGCCTATGGGCCGACGACGGGATGCGCTTGCCCTGGCGATTGAGGCAATCTTGCGAGAAGATTTCGATGACCGGATTTTGTCGTTCGATAGCGGGGCGGCACGTGCTTATGCGGATATTGCCGCCAAGTGCCGCTCCACTGGCCATCCAGTTCAGCATATCGATTGCCAGATCGCGGCGATAGCACGCTCGCGCGGGATGGCCGTGGCGACGCGCAATATACGCGACTTCCAGGGCATGGGCATTGAACTTGTTGATCCCTGGACGGCTGGATGATCCGCGTTCAGGCGATTGATTGCTTCATTTTGGCCAGACACTCCTTGCGGCAATCATCTTCCCCGGCGGATTCGGTAATGTTTCCTGGCCCCGCTCTGATCCCGGAATTGATACCTATCTATCAATAACTATCAATTTTTCAATAATTGATAGATAAATGTTATTATATCCCTAGTTGATCAATTTTATTTCGATAATTGGGGACAGATGATGAAAAGGCCGGAAAAAGCTCCGACAATTTCAGCAATAGTCAGTGAACTGGCTACGGAGTCGGGAAAACTTGGAAAACTGCTTTCCCCGGATAGTGGGCCTTCCGAGCCCACTGTAAAAGGCAAATACCTGCACTGGTCGAAGCTGAAATATAAAAAACCGCCAGTCGGCCTGGACCACAGGCTTTGGTGGAGTGGAATAAAATTGACCAGAAGCCAGTCGGCGAGAACAGTTCCACTCAAGGATGCAGGAGGAAGACATTTCAGCTTTACCATGCCGGATACGGTTCTTGAAAAGCTTCATATTATTGATGGTCAGGCGACAGGGCGGATCGCAATATCCGAAAATGTGATAAATCCGGATACCCGAAACCGGTATGTGGTGAGTTCGTTGATCGAAGAAGCAATCCGGTCCAGTCAACTGGAGGGAGCATCCACCTCAAGGAAAACCGCATCGAACATGTTGAGGGCCGGGCGCAGGCCAAAGGACAGGCATGAGCGAATGATATTAAACAATTATGTCGCAATGCAATTTGCCAGGGAGGTCAGGGACAGGGAGTTGACACCTGAACTGGTTCTGTCCATGCACAAAAAGGTCACGGAGCAAACGCTGGAAAACCGGACTGCGGCAGGTAGACTTCAAACCGGGGACGATACCCGGATTGGTGTATATGACAACAAAAGCGGGAAACTGCTGCATCAACCTCCGCCCGCAGAGCAGCTTGAAACCAGGCTGAAGGAGTTATGCGACTTTGCGAACCGGGAAAACAGCGGGCCGCAATTCATACATCCGGTTGTGAAGGCAATCATCCTGCATTTCTGGATTGGTTTCGATCATCCATTTGAGGACGGCAATGGAAGACTGGCGCGTGCCTTGTTCTACTGGTCCATGCTGAAACACAATTACTGGCTGGTTGAATTCATTTCCATATCGCGAAGTATTAAAAAAGCCCCGGCAAAATACGGATACGCATACCTGTATTCTGAAACGGATGATAATGACCTGACCTATTTTCTGATCCATCAACTGGAGGTGATTATTTCTGCGATAGATGATCTGGAAAAATATATAGTCAGGAAAACCGGACAGATTGCCGCGCTGGAGAAAAGGCTGAGGGGTTCAGGTGATTTCAACCACCGTCAATTGGCATTGCTTGGCCATGCAATCAGAGGCGGTGGCAATCAGGAGTACACATTCAAGTCGCACCAGACAAGCCATGCGGTCGCTTATGCGACTGCTCGTGCAGACCTGCTTGACCTGGAAGAGAAGGGTCTGTTGGTCAGGGGGCCTCAAAAAAACAGGGCGACCTGTTATTATCCGGCGGATAATCTGGAAGCAAGATATGGAAAAATATAATCTGGATGCTGAAATAGTCCGTTTCTTGAAGGATTCGTCACGGTTTTATCCGGATGAACCGGGTTCCCGCACGGTGGAGGAGGAGCGCCATTGCTATGACCGGTTGTGCCGCGCTTACCAGGCGCCCATTCCCGACAGGGTCTTGTTCACGGACAGTACGGTGGGTGTTGGCAGCGGTGACCTGAAGATACGGACTTATGAAAAACCGGCGGTGGAGACGGATATCACGATTCTGTATTTCCACGGCGGCGGGTTTATTCTGGGTGGACTTGAAAGCCATCATTCCATTTGCGCTGAAATCACGGACCGGTGCGGGTATCGCCTGATTGCCGTGGATTACCGGTTGGCGCCCGAATTCACCTGGCCGACCCAGGTTGAGGACGCTGTGGATGTGTTTCTGGCGCTGGACCGGGGAAAGACAATCGTGGCCGGAGACTCCGCGGGCGGCCTGCTGGCTGCGGCAGTGTGCATTTCCGGGTGTGACCAGGAACGGCGCCCGGTCGGGCAGTTGCTGATTTATCCGGTATTGGGCGGGTATCAATTCGATTACGATTCGTATCGACTATGGAGTGATGCACCCGGCCTTTCCGGCGATGACGTCGAACGATACCTGGGTCTTTGGGCGCCTCCCCCGTTCCCCTGGTCCGACCCGATGTTTGCGCCCTTGAGTTTCGACCGGTTTGAAAAACTGCCTCCCTGTATCGCCATCGCAGCCGAATATGATCCGTTGAGGGATGACGCCAGATTTTATGTTGAAAAGTTGAAGGAGGCTGGCGTGACGGCGGATTATTTCGAAGAGACGGGTTTGATCCACGGTTACCTGCGCGCTCGCCATTGCAGCGCGAAAGCCGGTCGAAGTTTCAGCAGGATATGCGATGGCTTCCACATTCTGGGTGAAAGAATCCAGGCGTGAGTTCGGAGCAATATGAAAAGCTGATCGGGATTTTTCAGGACATGCTTTCGGTGGAAGAGGGATCGACCGGGCCGCAGTGGCGGTTTACACTGCCGGAGCTGTACGATTTCTGTTGCCAGTCGAACCGCGAATTTATTGAACTCGGGTACCCGGGATTCAGAAAACTCCTGTATCGAAACCCGACTAACCAGAAAATTTCCGCCAGCGGCGGCCAGTTCGTGGTGGTCGAGAACAAAGGGCACATCGACCGGAATATCTATGCGTTGATCCGCAGCGATTGAATCAACCGGTCATGAATCGGGCGGGTGACCGGGGCGGGAAATTACGGGGCTCCGGGTTTGGAGGTATCCCGATCCCATGCCAGCGACAGGTGCAGCGGCTTTCTGTCGGGTTTGACGAACAGGTCTTCCCGTGTCCGTTTGACCAGGAAGCCGCCATCCAGCAGGATACAGAAACGCTGGATGACATGGCCGCGTTTTTCAACACCTACGATCTGGCCCCATGACTTGCTGAGTTCATCGCGTATACGCATGCCGAGGAATTTCAAATGACTGCTCTGTGCTGAGAATTCAATAAACCGGCAGAATGAACCGGACCTGCGCCCAAGTCAAGCCATCCGGCCAATTAATTTGTATTGCCGGGAGCCAGGGCTTGCGCCCGAACCCCGGACAGGTTATTCAAGAATCAGCGGCTGAAAATCCGACCACAGGACAATTGGTTCCGCCGGACGCGGCCTGTCTGCGGGAAAGTGGTTCAGGTTCGTGGTAATTTCGAGACCGGCGTTGTAAGCGCCGAGGACCATGTACTGGATAAAATCATCGGGATGATCTTCCAGTATGGTCTCGGCGCCGCATTTGTAGTTGAGCAGAATCCGCCATTTCATGCGCGAAACACGCTCGTAAGTGTGTTCACAGATGGGAGGCCAGAACATGTTGAACTTCTTGATTTGACTGTTGATAACCATTAGTTGGTCCCCATCATCACCGTAGATGCGTATCTGCCGCTACGGTTGCCCTGACTGTCTCACGTCCAGCCGTCCGGCGCTATTGATTCAGGTTTCTTGCCGAAAGTCCCGGCAGGCAGATATCCGCGTACGACGTCAGATGATCGAAAAACTCATGGTAATCCATGGTCACGTTGGATTCATTGCCTTCGGACAGGAAGCTGTCGGCCAGTCGTTGCCGCAGCTTGTCGCTGATCCCGTCAAAACCGATCTCCCTGGGAACGTGTAAATGAACATCTGCACTGTCAGAACGGAAATCCTTGCTGACGCATGAAAAGTCATCCAGATGATCAATCCACTGGTTGATGACATTGCGCCATTTGCTCAAGGGCTCACCGGGAAGAACCTGTACTCCGGGGTGGGTGAATTTCGCCAGATTGTAATAAATCCAGCCACCTCCGGTAGCGGATGCCAGCACTCTGGACAAAGCCCTGCCATCGTCGCGGATCGCAAAACGCATGAACGCGTCTTGCGTGAACTTGGAGGTTACCTCCTGGCGGATACGGTTACGCAAGTCTTTTTCACCGGTATTCGTATACGAGGTCAGACGCTGCCATGAATGTTCGGTATTGGTTACGAAAATTCCGCCGTTGAACGGATTGGCATCGTCAGCCAGGCCGTCGAGTTCGTCCAGGCTCTCCTGCAGGGTCGCCGGAACCTCCCCGTCCCCGCTATGGGGCAATTGTCCGACACCGAAGATCGTGCCGCCGCTGAGCTTGTCATTGGCAAGATGGTTGGTCAGGTCCACCGCCATACCGCTCCCGGTTCCACCGGCCAGATTGAAGCAAACCATGATTCTGGATGGCATTTCCGTTTGACCGATATGTCCGGCGAAATCGGTCAGGGCCGCATTCATCGAGCCGTTTTCGTCACTGTAGTCCTTGTTGTATATTTCCCTGGCTTCGGCGCGGGACAAGTGTGTTCCGCCTTCGGCTCCCTCCAGCGAGACCGACTGGAAATGAAAATTATCAGGTGGAATGCCCAATTCCCCGAGTCGTGTCTTCAAGGCATCCGCATAGCCTTTTGCCCGATCCAGGTCTTCGTCGCCCACATCCACTACAAGAGCGGCAATTCGCGCCCCCGGATTCATTAGAATATCTTCGAGTTCCCCGGTACGCAAAAGCCCGTCTACATACCCGGCGCCGGAACGGCCAATGCCCACAACATGCAGGCAATAAGGTGATTCATTAGAATTCGACATCGTCTATCCTCCGATTAGCCAGATTGATACAAGTCAGAAAATGCTGCCTGGAAGCAACCTCATTGAAATACTCACAATTAACCGCTACAGGTATTCAAATTCAATAGGGGTTACTACCTATTTTTACCGATAAGCTGCACAAAAAACTGGTATTAACTCTGGACAAACCAATGAATAATGTGTTAGATGTTGACGGTTACAGGTGGTAGAGAATCAGACAAAATAACGAGAACAAGAAAGTCCAGGAATCTATTGTCCCGTCCTGGAGGCAGGTTGCCTCAGCTTTGAAACGCAAGTTAAGAAAACTACTATGGGGTTAGATGAAACGAAGACATCCGCGCCCTGGCGTGTCGGTGTCCTGTTCTCTGTGACAGGGAATACCGCGGCGATTGAGAGAACTCAATTGGCCGGGACGATGCTTGCCATAGAGGAAATAAATGACGCGGGAGGGATTCGGGGGCGTCCGCTCAAACCGGTAGTCTACAATCCCATGTCGGATACCATCGCGTTTGGCCGTTACGCCAAACAGTTGATGATCAAGGATGGTGTCAATACCATTTTCGGGTGTTATACCTCCAGCAGCCGGAAATCGGTCTTGCCGGTTGTGGAGCGTCTCAATGGATTGTTATGGTACCCGACGCTGTATGAAGGATTCGAGTTTTCCCCCAACATCGTTTACACCGGAGCAGCCCCGAACCAGACTGTGACCACGCTGTGCCGCTACCTGATGAAACGCTATGGCAAACGGTTTTATTTCGTCGGTTCCGACTATATTTATCCTCGTGAGCTGAATCGTCTGATGAAGGAATTCCTGGGCCATAACGGCGGTTCTGTAGTGGGGGAATCCTATGTCAGTCTGCGCGCCAACCACAGTGAATTCAATCCGATCGTCAGCGAGATAAAAAAACGCCGGCCCGACATCATTTTCTCCACGGTAGTCGGAGATACGACCACTTATCTGTATCAGGCTTATGCGGATTCCTGCCTTGATCCGAAGACGATGCCAATTGCCAGTCTGACGACGACGGAAACGGAAATCCGGGAGATGGGTTATGACGTCGGTGAGCATCATCTGACCGCCGCCAGTTACTTTCAGGGGGTAAAGGGTGAAGCGAACACTGAATTCGTAAGAAAATACAAGAAACATTTCGGTGATGACGAGCCGACCAATGTCTGTGCGGAAGCCTCCTATTTTCAGGTGCATCTCTTCGCCAAGGCGCTGGATGAGGCCGGCACAATGGATACCGACGTTTTGAGAAAAATGGTCATGGAAACCGAATATACGGCGCCGCAGGGAAAAGTCTCGATGGATTCGAGAAATGGCCACATGGCTCTGTGGTCCAGAATTGGCCGCGCAAATCGTGATGGCCAGTTTGACATTGTTTATGAATCAGCGCAGCAGGTCGCGGCAGACCCGTATCTGATTGGCCATGGCCGGGTTGCTTCCGATTAGTCGATACTCAAATTATTTCAATAATGTGACAAGAGACAGAGAGTTTTTAAAGGATTTCAGGAGACTCGAATTTCTGGTCGTTATTCCATTTGACGAAGACGGCAACAACATTACCCGGGAGCTGCGGCGCCTCGGCGGTGTCGTCAAGCAACTGTGGCCGGCTCCGGTACCCCTGCCGACGGAAGGCGAAGTACTGATTTGCGAGCTTTTTACCGACATTGCCGAGTGCACATCCTGGCTGCCGGGGAATTCCCCGCTTCCATTCATATTGCATGTGCCCAGAAACGGGGAAGTCGATTTCAGGGAAATCCGGAATTGCGCCCCTCAGGGATTATTGTATTCCCCGATTACCGAAACATCGATTGCAACGACCATACTGCACGCGCGGGACCAGTTCAACTATGAGCGGCGCCTGCGGTTCCGCATAAACAAGCTGGATGACAATTTACGGTCCATGCGTTCGGTGGAGAAAGCCAAAGCGATACTGATGGAGGCCAGAAGTATTGGTGAAGAAGAGGCCTATCGGGTGCTCCGGCAAACCGCGATGGAGCGCCGGATTACTTTAGGGACGATCGCAAAAGCAATTGTTGACTCACATGAGTTGTTGAGGTGATAATCAGGACGAGCGCAGTAATACCAGAAAAGGCGCTGAAAATGGCAATAGCGCCATTGAAAGTTGAGCGAAAACGCCCCATGAAGATGTCCGGTAAAACGGGCTCCTGAATATGGGCGTTTTTTTTTGGCTGTTATGAATCGCAACCAGTCATTATTCAGTAAACACCCATGTGAATATTGTGAGGTTCAAACTACAATCCAGGAGAAAGACATGAACACGATTAACAGACGTAAATTTCTTAAAACAAGTACAGCCGCCGCTGCCGCCAGTGTATTGCCGATGCCTTTCATCTGGCCTAAAGGCGCCAGGGCCGATACCGTAAGGATGGGAATCCTGCATTCCCTGACCGGCACCATCGCAATTGCAGAAAAATCGGTTGTCGATGCCGAACTGCTCGCAGTGGAGGAAATCAACAATGCCGGCGGAGTCATGGGGCAGCAGATCGAAGCCATTGTCGAAGACGGCGCAAGCGACTGGCCCACATTCGCTGAAAAAGCGCGCAAGTTGATTGACAAGGATAATGTGGCGGCGGTAATGGGTTGTTATACCTCGGCCTCGCGCAAGGCGGTATTGCCGGTTTTCGAAAAACTGAACGGCCTGCTTTATTATCCGACTTATTACGAAGGACTCGAGATTTCGCCCAACATCATGTATACCGCGCAGGAGGCCACCCAATCGTCGATTGCCGCGACCGAATGGTTATATGAAAACCGTGGAAAGAGCTATTATCTGGTGGGTTCGGACTATATATGGCCGCGCACTACGATCAAGCTGTGCAAGATCACCCTCGACCGTCTTGGCGGTACCGTGGCCGGTGAGGACTACTACCCTCTTGGGGATATCGAGTTTTCTTCAGCGATCAACAAGATCAAGGCAGCCAAACCGGATGTCATCATCAATTGTGTGGTCGGCGGCAGCAATGTGGCGTTCTTCAAGCAATTAAAGGCGGCCGGTGTCATAGATAGTGGTACGACGGTATTGTCGCTCGCGGTTTCCGAAGAGGAAGTATCCGGAATCGGCAGTGAAAACACCTCCGGAACCTTGACTTGCATGGGTTATTTCCAGAGCCTGGACAATCCGGCCAACCAGAAATTCGTCAGCGCGTTTAAAAACAAGTATGGCGCTGACCGCGTGACCGGTGATACTCTTGAATGTGCCTATATTTCAGTGTACTTGTGGGCAATGGCGGTCGAGAAAGCGCAGAGCATCGAAGTGGAAAAGGTGGTGGCGGCTTCGTCCGGACTTGAAATTGATGCGCCAGAGGGCAAGGTAAAATTCCATGTTGACAATCATCATCTCTGGAAACACGTCCGGGTCGGCGAGTTTCTGCCTGATGGGCAGGTCAACATGCTCTATGAATCACCTCTTATCGAACCCGACCCGTTCCCGAAACTGTAACCCCGCAGTCCTGAGGAGTCGTGTCCCGAAGGGTTGCGTACGCAACCCTTCGAACGCTTCCCTGAAAACCAGAATTCATTTACCATGGAGTACCCGGTACCATGGAGTACCCGGATTGTTGAGAGTCAGATTGTGAGAGTCGGTTTGATATGAGCGGTGAGATGCTTGTGTTGCAGGCCTTTACCGGCCTGAGTGTGTTCTCGGTGCTAATGTTGATGGCCATGGGCCTGGCCATTGTCTTCGGTCTGATGGGAGTGATCAATATGGCTCACGGCGAGTTGATGGCGATGGGCGCCTACACGACCTATGGCACGTCGCTTTTGTTCCAGGCCTTCTTCCCCGACCTGATGGGCATTTATTTCCTGGTCGGCATCGTACTCGCGTTCTGCACTACATTCGTGTTCGGCTACCTGCTTGAGCGCAGTCTGATCCGTTTTCTGTATGAACGCCCGCTTGACACGATGCTGGCGACCTGGGGGGTGGGGTTATTGTTGCAACAACTCTATCGCCAGTTCATCAATCCCAGGCCGGTCAGTGTTCCCACCGCCTCCTGGCTGCAGGGCGTCTGGCAAATTACCGACGATATTTCCTTTCCGATGAGTCGGCTGTTTATCATCGGGCTGGCTTTTGTCACGGCAATCCTGGTTTATCTTTTGCTTTACAAAACCCGCTGGGGGTTGCTGATCCGGGCAGTGACCCAGAACCGCGGGATGAGCGGGGCGGTTGGAATCGATCAGAGCCGGGTTGATTCGTATACCTTCGCGCTTGGCTGCGGCCTGGCCGGAATCGCCGGCAGTTCTTTCACCATGCTGGCGTCAACGGCGCCGGATACCGGTCAGGCGTATATCGTCGATACCTTTATCGTAGTCGTATTCGGTGGAGTGGAGAGTCTGCTCGGGACCATTCTATCGGCATTCCTGATTGGTGAAATACAGACCTGGCTTGGGTATTACCTGAGCGGGTCCATGGCGCGCGCAGGTGTACTGCTGCTGGTGATCGTCGTATTGTATTTCCGGCCAAACGGTCTGTTCTCCACCCGGGTCAGACGATGACGGCTGCCAGGAGCGGATCATCCCTGCGTCACACGCTGGTGGATTTCCTTGAACGGTTCGGGGTATGGATTCTTGCCGTGTTGTTGTTGCTTGTCGTTCCGCTTACCTTTGACATGTTCAGGCTGGGGCTGGCCGCGAAGTACCTTTGTTTCGCGTTCCCGGCGCTCGGCATCGTTCTGATCTGGGGTTATGCCGGAATCCTGAGTCTGGGGCAGGGCGTGTTCTTCGGTCTCGGCAGTTACATGATGGCGATGTTTCTGAAGCTTGAGGCCGCGGCCAATCCGGATTCATCTTCAGGTACGGCGCTGGCGGCGTTTTTCGGCGCCGCCGGCCTGCCGGATTTCATGGTCTGGAACAGTGTCGAGAAACTGCCCTTATGGTGGGAGCCGTTTCATCATGTCTGGCTCATGATTCCGGCAGTCCTGCTACTGCCGACCCTGATCGCATTCGTACTGGGGTACGTGAACTTCCGGAATCGTGTCAGCGGGGTTTATTTCACCATCGTCACGCTTTCCATTGCCGCCATCATGGCCATCGTCATTATCGGGCAGCAGGGTTACACAGGCGGCATCAACGGGATTACCGATTTCAAGACATTCCTTGGCCTGAACCTGGATACGGACCGGGCCAAGCTCGTAATGTATTTCATCACCGTGTCGCTACTGTTGCTGGCCGTACTGACCGGACGCTTCATCATAAGGAGTCGTCTGGGAAGGGTGTTGGTGGCGATCCGTGACCAGGAGGACAGGGTGCGATTCTCCGGCTATGACTCAGCCATGTTCAAGGCGTTCATCTTTGCCATTGGCGCTCTGTTCGCATCCATTGGCGGCGCCCTGTTTACGATCCAGGTCGGATTGGCTTCACCTTCACTGGTCGGCATCGTACCTTCAATCGAAATGGTCATCTATGCAGCGATCGGCGGGCGTGTCTCATTGATTGGTGCGGTCTATGGCGCGTTTCTGGTCAATGCCGCCAAAACCTTTTTCTCGGAAAATTTCGTCGAATACTGGACCTACTTTATCGGCGCCCTGTATGTCTTCGTCGTCATGTTCCTGCCAGCGGGCCTGGCTGGAATCCTGAAAAAACTGCGGGGTTCCGAAAGTCGAAGAGCCAACGGCAAGACGGGTTGAACGGATGTCTGAAATTCTTTCAGTGACCGATCTGACTGTTTCTTTCGACGGTTTCAAGGCAGTCGATAATCTTTCGTTTTCGGTTGAGCAGAACGAGCTGCGGGTGGTTATCGGCCCCAATGGAGCCGGCAAGACCACGCTTCTGGACATGATTTGCGGTAAAACCAAACCGACCCACGGGTCGATCCGGTTCAAGGACCTGGAACTGTCGGAGATGATTGACTACCAGATCACTCGCGCTGGCGTCGGTCGGAAATTCCAGACCCCTTCAATCTATCAGGATTTGACGGTATTCGAGAATCTCGAGATATCCACCCCGGAACACCGGGGTATCTATGACTCATTGTTTTTCAGGCATGACCGGGCAAGCATCGAAAAGGTTGAATCGGTTGCCGAAGACATATCCCTGCAGGGGGAATTGTATTCCCAGGCCGGTACGCTGTCCCACGGACAGAAACAATGGCTTGAAATCGGTATGTTGTTGATGCAGGACCCCGACTTGATGCTGCTGGACGAACCGGTGGCTGGAATGAGTGCGCGTGAACGCGCCTTGACCGCTGAATTGCTGAAGAACATTGCCAGGGGACGGTCGCTGGTAGTTATCGAGCACGATATGGTGTTCGTCAAAATGATCGCAAAAAAGATCTCTGTCCTGCATCAGGGCCGACTGCTGGCGGAAGGCAGCATGGATCAGGTGCAAAATGACGAGCGGGTCATCGAAGTGTATCTGGGTAATTGATATGGCAGTCCTCCAGGTTGATAAACTGAACGTCTACTATGGAGACAGCCATGTCATCCATGATATCGGTTTTGAAGTGCAGGACAATGAAACCCTGGCCATCATGGGACGTAACGGGATGGGCAAGACCACGCTGCTGAAAGCGCTGATCGGCCTGCTTCCGGTGCGTTCGGGCACTTTGCGTCTTGACGGGAAAAACATAAACGACGCGCGCAGCCACAAGCGTGTCCGCGCCGGAATGGCGTATGTGCCCCAGGGCAGAATGATCTTTCCTTATCTGACTGTGCGGGAGAACATCCTTACCGGCATCCACGGGGCTGGAAACAAGGATGTGCCGGCGTTCGTTTACGAAGTATTTCCGGTGCTCCGGGAAATGCGGAACCGCCGCGGCGGCAACTTGTCCGGCGGGCAGCAGCAGCAACTGGCGATTGCGCGGGCGCTGGTCAACAATCCCAGGCTGCTGATCCTGGATGAACCGACCGAGGGAATCCAGCCATCCATTATCAAGGACATCGCCAAGACACTCAACTACTTGAAGAAGGAACTGGGTTTTGCCCTTGTCGTGTCCGAGCAGGTGCTGGGTTTTACCATGGAAATCTCGGATCGATTCCTGATCATGGAAAAAGGAGAGTTTGTTTATGAAGATACCAGAAGCAATGTGGAGGCCGAAAGGATACACACCTACCTGACCATTTAACCTGTTACCCGGGAGGATATTACCATGCCACTCCGACGCCCTTCAAAAGCCGACCTTGCCGCGATCAGCGGGAAGCGCCATCTGCAACTCACCGAATCTGAACTGGATGATTTATACGAGCTGGTTTGTGACAACCTGGAGTTGTACGACATCCTCGAACAATATCCGGACCCGGTGCGCGAAGTCGTACCCGCAATACGGGTGGCGGGACGGCGCCTGACACCGGAAGAAGACCCGCTGAATGCCATCGTCAGAACCTGCTCGGTCACGCTTCCGGGCGCCAGCGGCCGGCTTTCCGGCAAGTCTATCGGTGTCAAGGATACGATCTGTGTCTCAGGTATCCCGATTTCCTGTGCTTCGCGGCTGCTTTATGACTATACCCCGGATGTGGATGCCACGGTGGTCACGCGCATACTCGAAGCGGGCGGCCACATCACAGCGGTGTTGAATACCGATGATTTCGCCTTCTCCGGGGGAGGGCATACCAGCGCTTACGGTGCGAGCCTGAACCCGGTTGACCGGAATCATACGGCAGGGGGGTCTTCATGCGGTTCCGCCGCTGCGGTCGCGGATAACCTGGTCGATATCGCGCTTGGCGGCGATCAGGGCGGATCGATCCGGATCCCGTCAGCGTGGTCGGGGATTGTCGGCCTCAAACCGACCCATGGCCTGGTGCCCTACACCGGTATCGTGGGTTTCGACCTGACTATAGACCACATCGGCCCCATGACCCGCACAGTGGAGGACTCGGCCCTGCTGCTTTCGGTGATTGCCGGCAAGGATCCGGATTGCGCCGACCCACGGCAGCCCGACCAGGTCGAATCGCAGGACTATACACAAGCGCTGTCAGGCGACATGAAGGGACTCAGGGTTGCCGTGGTCAGTGAAGGATTCGGTTCCGGGTTGGCCATGCCGGCAGTGGACTCGGCGGTCAGGGACGCGATAAAAGTCCTGGAGGGCCTGGGCGCCGAGGTCGGTGAGGTGTCGGTGCCGGAGCACAATACGGTGGTGCCATTGTGGAATTGCATTGCGATAGAAGGCGGGGTGGCGAGTTTTTATTCCGGTCATCACAGTTATCAGAACAAGGGCTGGTACAACCCGAGATTGATGTCGGCCATGAGTCGGGGGATCAAGACCCATGGCGGTGACTTCTCTCCCACCGCCAAACTGGGCGCCCTGGTCGCCGATTACATGACCGACCAGTATCACGGCGTTTTCTACGGCCGGGCAAGGAACCTGGTGACCCGGTTGACAGAAGCCTATAACAAGGTCTTCGAGTCGTTCGATCTGGTGGTCATGCCGACCACGCCGCAGACCGCGCATGAAATTCCACCGGGCCCGGAAGAAGACCGGAAGACTTATATCCGGCAGGCGCTCAATATGGTGGCGAATACGGCGACTTTCGATTTGACCGGACATCCGTCCATCACGGTGCCGTGCAGGAATGTCGAACATCTGCCAGTCGGCCTGATGCTGACTGCCCGCCATTTCGAGGACGCTACGGCGCTGCGCGCCGGACATGCCTATGAGCAGGCCGCCTGACCCTGCCGGACTACGGTGATAGAACCGAATACAGGAACAGCAGTCGCCATCACCGGCATTGCCGGGCAGGCAAGTGACGCCGCAACCAGTGACAAGCTGCACGCCCTGAGCCATAAACAGGCGGTCGAGTATGTCCTGATTACAGTCGAGGAAACCCTGCGGCGGCGTTTGCGTGTCCGCTCCGACCAGGGAACGGAATGTCTGATCGCGTTGCCCCGCGACCAGAAGCTTTTCGATGGCGCGGTATTGCTGCTTGAATCTGAGCGGGCCATCGTCATACGCCTGTCCGAACAGAAATGGTTGTCGCTGATACCCTCGGATATGTCGAGCGCGGTGGAACTCGGTTATTTTGCGGGGAATCTGCACTGGCGGGTGCGTTTTGACGGGCCGGTCCTGAAAGTCGCGCTCGAAGGCCCGGAAAAAGACTACCTCGCCCGCCTTCAATCTCTTCTGGAAAAGCGCCGTGTCAAACAAGTCACCGAATATTGAAAGCGAGGAGTTTCTGTTGTCGCTGCAGCATTCGGACAGCTTTTTCCCGAGTGGCGCCATTGCGATGTCCGGCGGGCTGGAAACGTTGGTCAATGAAGAGCGGGTGACTTCACCGGATCAGGTTGAAATGTTTGTACACGGCCAGTTGAAATTTCGCTGGGCGTTGTTTGACCGGCAAATTCTGGTTGCAGTCTGGCGGACGATTGACGACCTGCCCCGGGTGGGTGAAATGGACGCACTGGTCGAGGCGCAGACACTGGCAGCCGAATCCCGCGCTGGCTCGAAGCGCGCCGGTCAGGCGTTGCTGGGTGTGCATGTCCGCCTCGGAACGTCGCATGCCGCTGAGTATCAGCGTATGATCACCGGCGAATTGGCATACGGACACAATACCGTTGTGCAGGGGTTGGTATGGCGTTCAATCGGGATTTGTGAATCCGCAGCCGAGTTGATGTCGGCCTACGCGTTTTGTGTCGGTATCGCCAGCGCCGCATTGCGTCTGGGGGTGATCGGGCACCTGGATTGCCAGGCCATCATCGCTGGCGCCCGTCCGCTCATCCGGCAGATACTGCTGGATGAAGCGACCGGTCCTGACAGCGCCTGCTCTTTCACTCCGGAGCAGGAAATTGCGGTCATGCGCCATGAGACGATGCCATATCGCCTGTTTGTAAACTGAAAACCAGAAATTACGTGATTGACGTAAGGAGAATTAACCATGTTACTGACACCTACCGAAATGGAACGATTGACCCTTTTTACGGCCGCGGAACTGGCCAGAAAAAGGAAAAACAAGGGGCTTGAACTGAATCATCCGGAGGCGGTTGCTTATATCAGCGATGAAATTCTCGAAGGCGCCCGTGAAGGCCGGTCGGTTGCGGAACTGATCTCATTTGGTTCGACCCTGCTCAGCGTCGATGATGTGATGCCGGGAGTGGCGGACCTGATTCCGATGATCCAGATCGAGGGCACCTTTCCGGATGGCACCAAACTGGTTACCGTTCACGACCCGATTCGCCCCGGCAACGGCGCCAGACCGGAATCGGAACAGGTTACGCCAGGCCAGTTGTTGCCGGCAGCCGGAGAAATCGAAATCAACAAGGGCCGTCGAAAGGCGAGTATTGAAGTGACCAACACCGGTGACCGGCCGGTACAGGTTGGCAGCCACTACCATTTTTTTGAAACCAACCGGGCGCTCGATTTTGACCGGGAAGCGGCCTACGGTATGCATCTCGATATTCCGGCGGGGACCGCGGTACGTTTCGAGCCGGGTGAAGCCAAGCAGGTGGTCCTGACCTGCTTTGGCGGAAGCCAGACATTGTATGGCCTGAACGGTCTGACCAACGGCTCGGCAAACAGTGATGATGACAAGACCCGGGCTTTGCAATCAGCCAGGCAAAGAAAATTCAGGGGGGCATAGAACCATGGCAATAATGACACGAAAAGAATACGCGGAAATGTATGGTCCCACCACCGGCGACGCCGTGCGGCTGGGCGATACTTCATTAGTGGCGCAGGTCGAGCGCGACTACGCCGTGCCGGGCGATGAATGCCTGCACGGCGGCGGCAAAACATTACGCGATGGCCTGGGTCTCGCGCCAGGCTATGACAGCGCCATGGGGTCGCTGGATATGCTGTTGTGCAATGCAATGGTCATCGATCCGGTTCTCGGTATCGTCAAAGGCGATATCGGCATCAAGGATGGAAAAATTGCCGGTATCGGCAAGGCCGGCAATCCGGAGACGATGGACGGTGTGGATCCAGGGCTGATATGCGGCGCGGCAACCACAGTACGCGACGCGGAAGGGTTGATTGCAACCCCCGGCGGTATTGATGTCCATGTGCATTTCGACAGCGCCCAGCTATGTGAACACGCGATCAGTTCGGGTATTACGACAATGCTCGGCGGTTCGCTTGGTCCGATCACAGTGGGCATCGATTGCGGGGGCGCTTTCAATGTCGGGAAAATGCTGCAAGCCGCCGAACAATGGCCGATCAACTTCGGTTTCCTCGGCCGCGGCAACTCCTCCAAACCCCGCTCGCTTTACGACCAGATGAAGGGAGGCTGCCTGGGCCTGAAAATTCATGAAGACTGGGGCGCCATGCCGAGCGTCATCGACACTTGTCTGTCGGTCGCTGACGAGCTGGATTTCCAGGTTCAGCTTCATACCGACACATTGAATGAGAGCGGTTTCGTCGAGGACACGCTGGCGGCCATCAATGGCCGCACGATTCACATGTACCATACTGAAGGAGCCGGGGGCGGTCATGCGCCCGACATCATCAAGGTGGCCGGGATGAGCCACTGCCTGACTTCTTCGACCAATCCGACCAATCCGTTTACCATAAACACGTTCGACGAACATCTCGACATGATCATGGTCTGTCATCACCTGAGCCCCTCGATTCCGGAAGATGTCGCCTTTGCCGAAAGCCGGATACGGTCTCAAAGCATTGCGGCTGAGGATATCCTGCATGATCTCGGCGCCATCGCGATGCTGGGTTCCGACAGCCAGGGTATGGGCCGGATCAATGAGGTGATTTGCCGGACCTGGCAACTGGCTTCAAAAATGAAAGACCAGCGCGGCCGGTCAAGCGAAGAAGAAACCAGCCTGGGGGACAATGAACGAATCAAGCGCTATATCGCCAAATATACGATCAACGCCGCCCGGACATTTGGCATCGATCAATATGTCGGCTCGCTGGAATCAGGCAAAATGGCCGATGTGGTATTGTGGCGCCCCGGATTTTTCGGTATCAAACCGGAATTGGTGGTCAAGGGCGGATTTATCGCCTGGTCTCCGATGGGTGACAGCGCGGCTTCGTTGATGACTTGCGAACCGACTATCCTGCGCCCGCAATGGGGCGCGTTCGGTTCGGCCAAAGAGTCGCTGAGCGCCTGTTTCGTCAATCCCGCGGCGATTGAAGCCGGCTTGCAGGATACATTACGATTGACCAAACGGTTGCTGCCAAGCGGCCAGACGCGCAAACTCGGCAAACAGGACATGTTGTACAATTCGGCCTGTCCCGACATCTCCGTCAACCCGCAGACCTTCGATGTGTTTGTCGACGGTGAACTGGCTTTCTGCGAACCGGCCACCGAGCTGCCGTTGGCGCAACGTTACATGTTACGGTAAGGACGGAGGTTGAGGACAAATACAGTTATGAACACAAGGACCGATATGGAAAGTCGTGGCTTGCCGGGGCCGGCCCGAATCGGGATTGGCGGCCCGGTCGGGTCCGGTAAAACTTCCCTGATCGAGAACCTGATTCCGGTATTCGCGGCGCGCAATCTGGAACTGGCGATCATTACCAATGATCTGGTCACCCGCGAAGACGCGGAACGGATCCGGCACAGCGGGCTGATTGCCCCCGAGCGCGTACTGGCCGTGGAAACCGGAGCCTGCCCGCATACCGCTATTCGTGAAGATCCCACTTTGAATATGCAGAGCGCCGATCAGCTTGTCCGGGATTATCCGGGTCTGGCGGCGGTGATCATCGAAAGCGGCGGCGACAATCTGGCATCGACATTCTCGCTGGATCTGGTCGATTACTGGTTGTTCGTGATTGACGCGGCGGATGGCGATGACATACCGCGTAAAAAAGGCCCCGGTATTGTTCGTTCGGATCTGCTGATCATCAACAAGACCGATCTGGCTCCCCTGGTTGGCGCGGATCTGGAGCGGATGACCAGGGAGGGTTCGGAGGTGCGGAACGGCAAACCCATCCTGCTGACCAACTGTGCAACCGGTGAAGGTATCGAATCGGTCATGGATCAACTGGTGCATGATGTCCTGTTTACCTGAGTTTCGACTCAATTGAATGCTCCGGTCAAGTCTTTAGCCAGGGGCGGGCAGTCGGGTTCGGCAGACCTGAATCTGCAGTTCCGGGCGGCGCCGGATGGCCGGACTTACATCAGCGGCCAGTTTTGCCGGTATCCGTTCCATATATGCAGGGCGCAGTATGTCGATCCCGAGCCCCGGGGGTTGGCAACCATTTATCTGCAATCGAGTTCAGGCGGGATTTTTGCCAATGATCGGTTGTCGTGCGAATTCCACGCATTGCCCCGGTCGCAATCGCACATCACCACGCAATCCTCAACCATCATTCACCGCATGGACCAGGGCGATGCCCGTCATTGCGTAACCATTCGCGCCGACGAGAACAGTTTCATGGAATACCTCCCGGACCCGATGATCCTGTTCCCCAGGGCGAAGATGTATTCCGGCGTCGTTGTACGGCTTCACCCAAGCGCTACCGTCATCATGACTGATGCGTTCATGCACCATGCCCCGGTGACCGAAGGCCCGGTTATACGGCAGGAGAACTTTACTGGATATCACAGCGAAACCCGGGTGGAAAGTCTGGATGGAACCTTGTTATGTCTCGATCGTTACCGGATTTCAGGAGTACAGTTCAGCAGCGGCCAGTCAGGGGTCATGGGTAAAAACGCGATCCAGGGGACATTCGTATTATTAAACAGGTCACACAGTGCAACCGGACTTGTCGAATCCCTTCGCAGTTTCCTGGAATCCGGGTTTTCCGGGTATGCCGGATTGTCAAGCCTTCCGAACAATTGCGGTATCTGGGTGCGCCTGATTGCGCGGGATGCCTTTACGCTACGGTCGGCGATCCAGGAGCTGTGGGCGACGACTCGCCAGGCACTGCTCGGAGAATGCCCGAACCGCAGGAAAAAATAAGGACGATGACTGATAAGGATGAACGGTTAAACTTAACATTACAAATGGTTTATGTTTATTGACAAGATATGTTATTTGTAGTAAGAGTGTTTGGAACGGAAGGCTGGTATTGATTCCGTAGTCTGAAAACGGTAGCAACCATGCTATCCTGAAATCGGGCAAAAAAGCCCCAAAAAGGTTCTCGTCAGCGTGAGAGATCATTTTTGGGGCTTTTTTTGGGGCTGGCGTTTTCATTATAAAAGCAAGGTGGAATAATGGTGTTGATGACACAAGTTTGTGCAGGCGCTAGCGTTTGCCAATCGTTGTCGTAAGCGATAAACGATGAATGCCGAACTTTCAACCGTATTCATAATCGAAGGCCAAGGCGATGCCTGCGAGTCCCTGGGTTCAACTCTTGAGGCGGCTGGATTCGGCACGCGAAGTTATGCGTCCGGCGAGGAATTTCTGGACAGTTTCGACCCCGAACGGCAGCCCCGTGGCCAGGGATGCTGCGCGCTGATTGATGTTTTGCTGCCGGGCATGACCGGATTGGAGTTGCAGGCCAGCCTCAAAGCCAATCAAATCAACCTGCCCTGTGTTTTCCTCACCGGAGAAAGAGATATTTCCCAGTGCGTCCAGGCGATGAAGGCTGGCGCTGTCGATGTCCTGGAGATGCCTTGTCCTGAGCAGAATCTTCTGCACAGTGTATCCGAAGCGCTGTCCCGGCATAAACGGGAACGGCGGGACAGCCGTGAACGCGAAAAAATCAAAGCCAGACTGGCGACGCTGACCCGGCGCGAACGACAGATTCTGGAACAACTGGTTGACGCCAATGGCGGGGCGACCGCGTCGAGTGAACAGATTGCCGGCCGATTGTTCATCAGCCGGCGCACCGTTGAGCACCATCGTGCCGCGATCAAGGAGAAGATGCACGCCCGCTCGCTACTGGAGCTGATTGATATGGCCAGAGCCGGGGGGATCGCGGTATGAAACGAGGTATGCAGGCCCGGATGACTTCAATATGGGTAGCGTTACCTATTTACTGGATAAAGCCATATCGTTACCGTACAGAAATTGCATCGTCGGGTGTCTTGTTCGGGTCTGCCGCCACCCGGGTGATAAGGTGAAATTTGAAACCAGGAAACAGGGTTGAGAAAGAGAAAATGGTGAAAAAAAAGAAAAAGAAGGCTTCGGCATCCGGCCTGTCGGCTGAAGAAAAACTCGCAAGACGCAAGCTGGACGCCCTCAAACGAGGTATTCATCGTATTACCGATTCGGAAACCACCCCATTCTCAGTGCATGTTGTGGGTATTGGCAAAGCGGGCGCAGATGTCGTGTCGCAGGTACTCAGTGACAAGGTGGCGAACTCCTCATCCGATGAAGAGTCCGGATTCACCGCACTGGCGGTTGACATCGGTGACCAGGATCTTGCGCGGGTTCGGCAACTGGCCAGTGAGCTGCCTGACAAGAGCGCTCAGGTAGAAACGGTCGCGCTGGAAATGCCGGATCGTGATGATCTGTTCAATTCGTTGCGGCGAATGCGCGAATTTCTCAAGCTCGAATACCCGAGATACTACTGGAATCCAAATTATGAACCGTGGCTGCCTTCGAGGATACAGCTGCCCGAGGAGGGCCAGCATGTGCCGCGAGCGGTCGCCAAGGCGCTCTATGCCCGCGCCTATTATGATGGCGCCAGAGACATGCGCGCATCGATCAGGCGATTTGCCGACCATGTAGACAGTTCTCCCGGCCAATCCGTGGTGGCCGTCGTGTTTGGCCTCGGCGGCGGCGCGGGCAGCGGCATCATGGTCGATATGGTCCGTCATCTTTCCAATGTCGCCTTTGGCAGGCGGGTTCTGGTGGTTGGCGTCGGTATCGCTCCGTGTGACGGCGATGAAGAGGTCCATAAAGGCAGCCAGCTGTTCCCGGCATTGAACGAATTGGATTGCATGGGTGACGAAACGAAGAACGAGGGCGTAATTGCGGTGTGGGGTGACCTTTACCGGAACCCGTTTACCAGCGGTGTCATTATCGTGCCGCAGCAATCGGTCTGGGAGTCGACCGGCAGCCTTGCGGCCACGCATGAACGGGTCGACCGGGAAGTTTCTTCATTTCTGACACGCAATAACGGGCTGGATTTCTGGGAGACCCTGCGCATGTTGAACTGGGTCGGGGCGCCTCCCACCCAACATGCTGCGGCGCGCACTCCGTATGGGAGAAAGTGGGCGCATGTGCTGGGCTTTGCGGACATCAGGGAGGGTGTGCTGGCAGACAAGGATATGGCTGGCCGTCTTGGAGTTCGACCCAGTTACCAGCCGGAATTTATCGAAATACGCGCAGCCGACCCGGAGGATTCCGATACCGGCCAGGTCGCAGAGATTCTGGGCGAGGCGTTTTCACCGCTGGCGGAACCCGCTGTCACCGCTTCAGTCGGCGCCGCTCCGGATACGGTGCAATTCATATTGCCCTGTGTCAGCAAGACCGATCTTGAAATGTTTTACCGGTCCCGCAAGACCTATGACACACTGGATTGGGAAGGCAAGCTGGGTATTCACGCCTGGTTGCTTGATCTCGGTGTTCTTCTGTGCGAGCCGGCGATCCGGTTTGACGGTATGGCCGGGGAGTGCCTGTGGGGTTGCGCCTGCTGGGTAGTGGTTCCTTATGACCAGATCAGAGGACCGGAAGAAGTCGAAACTGCGGTAGCCGCATAGCACACGGAAGTTCAGAGATCCGGAAACATCATCACAGGAACAAAAAATGCCGCTTGACTGGAAGATTGTAAAAAAGAAGTACTCCAAGGGAACGGAGATACCGACTGTCGCTGGAAACAAGACACTGACCATAACAGGTTGCGATAACAAGGCTATCTATATTGAGAATCCGTTATGGAAGGCCCAATTGAGCCGCGTCAACCTGGAAAAAGGGGTCGAACTGATCGAGGAAGGGTTGATAGACCGGGATCCGGGATTGTTTGTGGAAGATTATCGCGTGTACGTGACCGATGAACGTTCAACCTCGGCGGCCCATGTACTCTATGACCTCGGATTCCTGGATGAGGATACCGGCTTCACAATCCGATGTTGAACTATTATTATGATGTTACATACAAATTTCAGGCTTCCGGAGGTACAGGTAGCGGGAGTTCCGCTACCTGCATGTCCGGGAATTCGTAAAACAAGCTATATTAAACGAGGAGATTAAGAAATGGCACTACATTCTATGTATCACAGCGCGACCGGTGAGCAGGCTCCGCACTGCATACACGTGGTCGGTGTGGGGAGATCCGGCTCAGGTTATGTGGAAGGTCTGCTTCGCACCGGAGAGATCGAGGATATCCTTGAGAGTTCACGGGCGCGGGTCGCGGCGCTGGTTGTTGATATCGGTGAAGACGATATGATTCCGGCAAAAGATTATGCCGCCGGCTTCCGTCAGCGCCTGGAGGAAAGAGGGATACCGCAAGAGCGGTTTCATTTCGAATCGGTCGCCCTTGAAATTCCGGACCGTGACGATTTGTTCAACTCTCTGCGCCGTATGCGCGAGTTCCTGAAACTGGAGTATCCAAGATACTACTGGAATCCGAACTATGAACCCTGGCTGCCTTCGGCAATCAAGTTGCCCAATACCGGTGACCATATTCCAAGAGCGGTGGCGAAAGCGGTTTACGCGAAAGCTTATTACGATGGCGACCGGCCCATGGAAAAAGCGTTGCAGAGGTTTGCCAACCATATTGAGGAAGCAGAGCTTCCTTCCATCGTCCTGGCCTGTTTCAGCCTGAATGGTGGAACCGGCAGCGGCATAATCGTCGATCTTGCCCGGCATCTGGCCAGCGTCAAGCTGGGAAGACGGATCCCTGTCGTGGGCGTTGGACAACTGCCCAACTCGGGTGATGGAGACGTCAATCCGTCCATATTCCCGACTTTGAATGAAATCGACTGCATGCTGGACGATGACAAGAACGCGGGTGTCTGCGCGGTCTGGGGCGACCTTTACAAGAGCCCGTTCACCGGTGGATTCATGGCTGTGAATACCGAGCATTCATTCCAGCGCCTGTCATCCTACACCCAGAATGACGACAGGAACCGCAACATCAATCCTGAAGTGCGTCATCGCATCGCCAACGAGGTGACCAACAAGTTTGCGCAGGATTCATTCATGCGGTTCGCGGCAAAAGACGACGGCAAGCTGCTGTTCCGGGCATTGCGTCCGGCCGGCTTTACCGGAGCGCCCCATGAAACGGTCAGCGGCAAGTCCCGTAACTGGACACTGTACAACCTGTCCAAGTTCACCCATCCGGGCGTACAGGTACTGCCGGGTGAACCGATCAGTAAATGGCGCACCGTCATGGAGGAATGGGTGGATCATATCGATGATTACTCCGGCGTCAGCGACAAGTTCAAAACGGATTACGCGGAAGTGCATTGCCATGCGCCACGCGAAATCGGATTTGAACATATCAACGCCAAGCTGAGGGACAAGCTCACCGAGCGGTTCCTGGTGCCTGGAGAGGACTCCACCATGCAGATGCAGAACCATGAGTTCTTCGATCATCTGACCTCGTATGCCGACATCATTTTGCCGGGTATGGCAAAAACCGATCTGGATGTATTCTGGGAATCCCGGGATGCATACGATAAATTCGATTGGGAAGAGAAGTTGCTGAAGCATTCCTGGTTGCTTGATCTCGGTGTCTTGATGTCTGAGCCCGCGATCCGGTTCAACGGAATGGCGGGTGAATGCCTGTGGGGCTGTGCCTGCTGGGTAGTGGTTCCTTATGACCAGATGCGGGGAGACGAACTGCCGCCGGCTGACCGTACCTCGATCCTGGCCGAAGGTATCGACATGATGACCAAAACGGTGGTGCCAACCCCGTAACGGGTTATCCTGTTCGTGCCTGATCGTGTTGAAGGGCAGATTCCGGCCGCTATGATGTTATATAATGGCCGGAGTCCAGCCTTGATGCACGATACGGCGAATAATATTGAATAGACTTGATTCTAAGGATACCCAATGACTGAAGCACAGGTTCAAGACGATCCGCGGATACCGGTCACGGTGGTGACGGGGTTTCTGGGTTCGGGGAAGACCACGCTGATCAACCGGATTCTCTCCGAGCGGCATGGGCGCAAGATCGCAGTCATCGTCAATGAATTTGGCGAAGTCAGCATTGACGGCCAGTTGATCGTCCAGGAGGATCAGGAGGAACTGGTGGAATTCAACAACGGCTGTTTGTGCTGTACGGTGCGAGGCGATCTGATCGATACATTGAACCGATTGCAGGAGCGTTCGGAACTCGACGGAATTCTGATCGAAACCACGGGTCTGGCCGATCCGGCGCCGGTTGCGTCGACTTTTTTCCTGGCCGACGAACTGACCTCGAAAACCCGGCTTGATTCTTTCGTGGCCCTTGCTGACGCGGTCAATCTTGGACAAAACCTGGCTCAAAGCGAGGAAGCCCAGGAACAAATCGCGTTTGCCGACATCATTCTGCTGAACAAGGCGGATCTGGTCACGAAAGAACGGTTGGCGGAAGTCGAGCGCACTATTCGCAAATCCAACCCGTTTGCCAGTATCTACCATACCGAACACAGCGAGATCGATCTTGACAAGGTGGTTGGTGTGGGCGCTTTCGAGCTGGAGGCGAAGTTGCAGGTCGATCCGCAGTTTCTGGATGACCTGGAGCACGAGCATGACCAGGCTGTCGGTTCGTTCGTCATTCGTGAAGAGCGGCCAGTGGACCTGAACCGGTTCATGTTGTGGTTGACGCCTTTATTGGCTGAGCGGGGAGATGACATCTACAGAACCAAGGGAATTTTCAATGCCCGGGGATTCAAGGACCGGATGATATTCCAGAGTGTACGGATGTTGACTTCGATCCAGTCCGACCGGGCGTGGAAACCCGATGAACCCAGAGTGACCGAGTATGTTGTGATCGGGCGGGATCTGGACCGGGATGAATTTGCGGAAGGACTTGCCGGTTGTGTCGTTACCGAAACCCGGACGGAATCCTGATCAAGTTATTGACATTTTTAATTTTGATAACCAAATTATCAAATCAAACAGCAATCAAACCTACTTAAACGTTGTAATACGGGAGAAATAAAAAATGAGCTCTATACGACAATCAACGAGTCAACTGACTGATATTCAAACGATCTCGGTTCCATGGTCGAAGGTGATCGGAATCAGCGCCGCCATTCTGATGGGTGTGTTCATCATTTATGCGGTCGGTTTCGCGTCTCCTGAAGTCATCCACAATATGGCGCACGACGGACGTCACGGTCTGGCGTTTCCCTGTCACTAGGGAGATCGGCCAATGACGGGTAGCTTTGCCTATCGCATTTTCTCAACCGCGGTGATTGCTGGCGGGGTTGCGGGTCTGATTCTCGCGGCTGTCCAGCATTTCACTGTGGTGCCGATGCTTCTTGAGGCTGAGACTTACGAAACCGGCATGGTCGAAAGCGGTCATGACCAGCAAGCAGCAGCCGGCTCCGGTGAAGAACACCACACAGGCGAAGCCTGGGCTCCGGAGGATGGATTGGAACGGGGTTTCTTCACATTCGTCAACACCATGATCATCGGGATCGGCTTTGCGCTGATTCTGGTCGCCGGTTATGCAATCAGGACCATGGTGTCGGAGTCCGGGATGTCGCGGGCCCTGGTCAACTGGAAATGGGGCATCCTGTGGGGGTTGGGCGGCTTTGCCGCATTTCATCTGGCCCCGGCTGTTGGACTGCCTCCGGAATTGCCGGGCGCGGGTGGAGGGGAGTCAACCCTGGGCGCGCGTCAGATGTGGTGGTGGTTCGCAGTGGTATCGACCGGCGGTGGTTTACTGGCGTTCGCTTTCGCGCCGGGTTTCACTCGCTGGCTGGGCCTGGCGCTGATTGCACTGCCTCATCTGTTCGGGGCACCGGATACTGCCCAACATGCCGGACTGGCGCCGCCTGAACTGGCCAGCGCCTTTGTCGTGACCTCGCTGGTTACCAACGCGGTTTTCTGGGTCGTTCTCGGCGCGTTGACCGCATTCCTTTATGGCCGGCGTCTGGCAGACCAGAAACAGGAGGTCACATAAACGTACAACGTTAAGACCGGAGGAAACAGGTAAAATGAGTATTCAGATTGGCGACAGGGTTCCCTCTGTTGTCTTGAAACACATGGGTTCCGACGGGCCCATTGATGTTCGTGACATTTCCACGGAAGAAATCTGTAGCGGAAAAAAGGTGGTGGTGTTCGGGTTGCCGGGCGCTTATACGCCGGTTTGTTCCGCAGAACATTTTCCGGGCTTCGCGGAAAAAGCGGCGGCGTTCAGGGACAAGGGCGTGGATCGTGTGGTATGTGTTTCGGGAAACGACCCGTTTGTCATGCAGGCATGGGCTGAAGCGCAAAATGCCGATGACGATATTCTATTGATGCTTTCCGACCACAAGGGCGAATTCACCGCTGCGATGGGGTTGACGCTTGACCTTGGCGATTTTGGCCTCGGGAACCGGTCGGAACGGTACTCGATGATCGTGGATGACGGTACAGTTACGGCTTTGCATGTTGAGGAAAGTATCCTTTCCTGCGATGTCAGCAGCGGCGATACGCTGCTGGCTGAACTGTGAGTTCGGACCAGCAGGTGACTTTCACAGAAAATCCAACACTATAAACCACTCAAACAGGAGCGAATTATGTATCATGGTGATATTTCAAGCAGTAAAGACACGGTCGGCGTAGCCGTCGTAAACTATAAAATGCCCCGCCTGCATACCAAGGCGGATGTGATCGAGAACTGCCACAAGATTGCAGATATGATGGTCGGCATGAAAGTGGGGCTCCCTGGAATGGACCTGTGCATTTTTCCGGAGTACAGCACGCATGGCATCATGTACGATGAAAAGGAAATGTACGAAACCGCTTCTGCCTGTCCGGGAGAGGAAACCGACATTTTCGGAGAAGCCTGTCGCAAGGCCAGATGCTGGGGCGTGTTTTCATTGACCGGAGAACGGCACGAAGAACATCCCAACAAAGCGCCTTACAATACCCTGATCCTGATGAACGACAAGGGTGAAGTGGTGCAAAAATACCGCAAGATCATGCCCTGGGTTCCGATCGAGGGCTGGTATCCCGGGAACTGCACCTACGTCAGTGAAGGACCCAAGGGCATGAAGATGAGCCTGATCATCTGCGATGACGGCAACTATCCGGAAATCTGGCGCGACTGTGCGATGAAAGGGGCTGAACTGATCATCCGTTGCCAGGGATATATGTACCCGGCGAAAGACCAGCAGGTGATTATGGCCAAGGCCATGGCATGGGCCAACAACAGTTATGTCGCGGTGGCCAATGCGTCGGGTTTTGACGGCGTTTATTCCTATTTCGGCCATTCCGCCATTATCGGGTTCGATGGACGCACCCTGGGTGAATGCGGTGAAGAGGAAAACGGGGTTCAGTATGCGGCCATCTCGCTGTCGCTGATTCGTGACGCGCGGCGTAACGGACAGTCTGAAAACCACCTGTTCAAACTGTTGCATCGGGGTTATACCGGCATGATCAATTCCGGCGATGGAGACCAGGGACTGGCTGTGTGCCCGTATGACTTCTACAGCAAGTGGATTAACGATCCGGATGCGACACGCCAGATGGTCGAGGAAATCACCCGCGAGACTGTCGGCACCGATGAGTGCGAAATGGACGGCATCCCCAATCAGAAAACAGCGGCGCACCGTTAAAACGGGATGACAACCAGGGAAACGAGAGCTCAGGCTCTCGTTTCTTTTTCGGGTTTCCGAATTCACAAGGTTAATGACAAAATCAGCAATCCCCCTGGCAGAATACCGGATAACCGGGGAGCCCTGGTACAGGCCCTCCGGCAACGAAGTCCAGCACTTCCTGGCCGCTCATGCCGACCGGACCCCGATTGTATTGAAAGGTCCGACCGGTTGCGGCAAGACCCGTTTTATCGAGAATCTGTCGTGGAAGCTGAAATTGCCGCTGATCACGGTTTCCTGTCACGAGGACATGACGGCGTCGGATCTGGTCGGCCGGTTCCTGCTCGATGCCGACGGCACGGTATGGCATGACGGCCCGCTGACTCTGGCGGTACGGTACGGCGCAATCTGCTATCTCGATGAGATCGTCGAAGCGCGCCAGGATACCAGCGTGGTTATTCATTCCCTGACCGACCATCGCAGAATGCTTGTACTGGAGAAAAAGAACGAGATCATCCAGGCGCATCCTGATTTTCATCTGGTGATTTCCTACAACCCGGGATACCAGAGTGTGCTGAAAGACCTGAAGGAGTCCACCAAACAGCGGTTTGGCGCGATTGGTTTCGGCTATCCGGAAGCTGCGGTTGAAGCGGAAATCGTTTGCCGGGAGTCCGGCATCGATATGGCAACCGGCGCCCGACTGATCCGGATTGCCGAGCGTTCGCGCAATCTCAAGGGCCATGGCCTCGAAGAAGGCTGTTCGACCCGAATGCTGATTCATGTCGGAAAGTTGATCAATCGGGGAATTCCATTGGGAGAGGCCTGTGAAATCGCCATGATATCTCCGCTTACTGACGATCCGGACATACGCCGGGCTCTTGGAGCTGCGATTGCAGCTTGTGCCTGATCGCCCTGGCCAGGCATGAGTTCCCGCGCCAAACCCGATTTTCTGGATGTGGTCGTCAACGACGGCAAGCTGATCGATGAGACGGTCGTCAACCGGGTTCTCAATCATCCTTTTCCGAAAGCCTGGGAGGCGCGCTGGTTACGGGCTTGCCGCCGCCTGGACCAGGCCGGCTACGGCAAGGGTGTAGTTTCGTCCTATACACGCAATTCCTGCGAGCTTGCGGACAGAATCGATCCGGGCGACGTTTTGCATCTGGCCGATGTGGTCTCTTCGGTCGCGATCAAGTCGGGCAAGGTCGCCGCGCAGGAACTGCCCGTCGCCGCGCTCCGGGCCGCGGACCGGTTGCAGGGTGATGAATGGCTGTTCCGCACATGGCTGGGTTTGATGGAGCGATTCACCCACCTTGCGCCGGAATCCATGCTGGTCGTGCTGCAAAAAATGGATTATCTGTTAAGCCGCCTGAACGTAACGAGACTGGAGTCCTGGTTGCTGGCCGGGGTGAGGGCGGCGGGCGCCGACGCCGAGCGCCGATTCCAGTTCTTTACCTTTGCCGACCCGGAGGCGGAACGATGGTTGGAGCGGGAATCGGGGTCCGTCACGTTTGCCGATGTCCAGCGCGAACTGAAAATCTATATGAACGCGTTATGGGGGGTTCGCCAACCCTTGCGCGAAACCTCCATGCATACCCCCGATCATGTCTGGCGGCGCGCCACGTTTGGTGGTGGCGTCATCCATATACCGCCTTCGTTTCCGGGATACAAGGGGGACCAGGCATTGGACCTGTACCGGGCAAGCGTGGCGCATATCGGCGCCCATCTGCGTTATTCCGGCAAACCGTTCCCGGTACTCAAGTTGAAGCCGATGCAGGTCGCAATCATCTCCCTGATCGAAGACGCGCGCGTCGAACAACTGGCAATGCGGGAATTTCCGGGACTGAGACGCCTGTGGCTGCCGTTCCATATTGCGCTGGCCAGCGGCGTGATGACGGCTCCAAGCCTGTTGGCCCGCCTGGCCCGCGCATTGATGGACCCGGATTACCGGGATGGAGATGGCTGGATTCGCCGCGGCCGTGAAATGGTGGATGCCAGCCGGGACAGATGGGACGCGGAGGTCAGCCGTGAGATTGGCGGCCTGCTCGGCAACAACCTGGGGCAGATGCGGGTGCAGTTCAATGCCAAGACCTATGTCGTTGAACCGGCGTATCGGGATGATAATCGGGGGTTGTGGGATTTTGGAGAACAGCAATCAGCGATGCAGATGGACTCTGAAATGGTGTTCGATTCGGCGCGGATAGAAGAGCTTGAGGACCCCGAACAACCGCCAGACAATGAGCGTGACGAACTTGAGCCAGGGGACGATCCGGCCACCCCGGTATCGATCGAGGTGATGGAGGAAGACGGTGTTCCGGTCGCGCGCTATCCGGAGTATGACTACCTGACCGGACGCAAGCGTCGGGAATGGACGACGATAGTCGAGTTTGCGCCCAGGCCGGGGCCGTTGCGGACCATCGAGGATACGCTGGAACGATATGCCGATGTCGTCAACAGAATCCGGTTGCTGATCAGCAATGCGCGGGTAAGCCGGCCGCAAAGAATACGCAAGCAGCACGAGGGTGATTATCTGGACATTGACGCATGTATCGAGTCGGTGATTGAACAACGACTGGGCGAACAACCCGACCCCCGGGTTTATTCCCGTACGGAACGCCGGCATCGGGATTTGTCCGTATTGACGCTGCTGGATATTTCAGAGTCGACCAACGATTGTGTGCGCGGATCAAAGGAAAAAGTCATCGATATCGAGTGTCAGGCGACTGCGTTGCTGGCGCATGCGATGTCAGGCCTGGGAGACCCGTTCGCCATTGCCGCGTTTTGCTCGAATCAACGGGAAGAAGTCCGTTATTACCGGATCAAGGATTTTAACGCGGACTACGATCAGCGTTCCCGCTCCTGGCTGGCTGGCTTGTCAGGGGGGTATTCAACCCGCCTCGGCGCCGCGATCCGGCACGCCGGAGCGGACATCAAAACCCGGTTGACCCACCGGCGGCTGATTCTGGTGCTGTCTGACGGCGAGCCGTCCGATATCGACATACTCGACAGGAATTATCTGGTTGAGGATGCCCGCGATGCCGTCCACTCGATGGCCCAGGACGGAATAGATGTGTTTTGCGTAGCCCTCGATACAGGTGGAGAAAATTACCTGACCCGCATTTTCGGGCAGCGCAATTTCGTCCGGATAAACAAGCTGGAATCCCTCCCGGAACGTCTGCCGATGCTGTACTTCCGGTTAACCGCGTGACCGACTGCCAGACGCCAGTCCCCGAATATGGATGACTGCCGAAAATACCTGTGTGAGCTGCTCGGTACGTTTGCCCTGGTATTCTTTGCGGCCGGAGCGGTAATGATCGATGACATTACCGGCCGGCTCGGGCCTGTGGGCTCGGGAATCGTATCGGGATCCATTATTACCATTGTCATCTATACTTTCGGCAGTGTCTCAGGCGCCCATGTCAATCCGGCGCTGTCGATAGCCGCGGCGGCGCTGGGCCAACTGCAGAAACACCTGTTGGCAGGTTACATCGCGGCGCAAATGGCCGGATCCGCCCTGGCCGGATATTTCCTGCTTCAGGTTATTGGCAACCACGGCAAAATGGGTGTCAACATTCCAAATGCCGAACTCGGGGTGATGCCGTTGCCGGCGTTTGCGATCGAGTTGTTTCTGTCTCTTTTGCTGATGTGGGTCGTTTGCGCCACCGCATTTCATAAATCGGCCGCCAATAAGTTCGCGGGCATTGCAATCGGAGCGACGGTCGGTATCGAAGTCATGCTGATGGGGCCTTATGCGGGCGCGGCAATGAACCCGGCCCGGGCCTTCGGTCCGTATCTGGTGTATGGAGATTTCTCCACCTACTGGATTTATCTGGCGGGGCCGGTCGTCGGCATGCTGCTCGGCGCGTGGCTGTACCTCTTTACACATTCCGGAAACCTGTATCGCACGGAGGAGAAAAATGACTGAATGGCGTAGTACGGCGAATGATCGCTTTTCGGCCGGGAAGGACCCGGCGGGAACCGCGACTGATATGCCGCTGTATTACAGCGCGCATGTCTTTTGCTGTGTCAATGAACGTCCACCCAAACATCGCCGCGGCTGTTGTTCCGAAAAGGGATCCCGACTGCTTTGTGACTACATGTGCAGGCGGACCATGGCCCTGGGCCTGAAAGATATCCGGATCAATCACGCCGGTTGCCTCAATCGCTGTGAAATGGGTCCGGTCATGGTGATTTATCCGGAAGGAATCTGGTATACCTACTCCACTGAAAAGGACATCGATGAAATCGTGCGCTGTCATATCATGGGGGGCAGGCTGGTCGAGCGGTTGTTGCTGAAACCGGATCAGGGTCCGCGCCACTAGACCGGTTGCGGCGGAACGATGACTTTAAGGAACCGTCTGGACCAGCAGACCAGTCCTTACCTGCTGATGCACAAGGACAATCCGGTTCACTGGCAGCCCTGGGACGAGGAAGCGCTGGCAGTCGCGAAAGGCGCCGGCAAACCGATATTGCTGTCGATCGGTTATTCGGCCTGCCACTGGTGTCATGTCATGGCCCGGGAGAGTTTCGAGGATGTCGAAACCGGACAGTTGATGAACGAACTGTTTGTCAATATAAAGGTTGACCGTGAGGAACGCCCTGACCTGGACAATATCTACCAGTCCGCGCTGGCCGGCATGGGGCAACGGCGCGGCTGGCCGTTGACCATGTTTCTGACTCCGACCGGGGAGCCGTTTTATGGCGGAACCTACTTCCCTCCGGTGGCGCGGCAGGATATGCCGTCATTCAAAAGTGTACTGCGCGCCAACGCGGAAGTTTTCAACAAAAATCCCGGCAAGGTCGTGCGAGAGGCCGTCAAACGGGTAACCGATCTGACCGATATACCCCATGACCATCGCCACGGGGAAATTTCCCGGGAATTCCTGAATCATGTGGCGGGCCGGATTCTCGACGGGATGGATGTTGTTTATGGTGGTTTCGGACTTGATGCCAAGTTTCCGCAAACCATGCTGTTCGAACTGTTATGGGGCGCCTGGCGACGTACCGGTCATACCTCATTCCGGGACGCCGTTCTGTGTTCTGCGGAACATATGTGTCTGGGCGGAATTTACGACCACCTGGGTGGCGGGTTTCACCGCTATACGACGGATGACCGGTGGCTGATCCCGCATTTTGAAAAAATGCTGTACGACAATGCCCTGATCCTGTCATTGCTGGTCCAGTTGTGGAGAGAGACAAAAAAACCGCTTTTTTCGCATTGTATTGAACACACGGCGCAGTGGATGATACGCGAGATGCGGTCGGATGAGGGTGGGTTCGCGTCCAGTATCGCCGCCGACAGTGAAGGGTATCGTGAAGGAGACCAGGAAACGGAATCCGGCGAGGGCGCCTTTTATGTATGGACTGAAAGCGGGATAGACCGTGTACTGGCTGCTGACGAAGCGCGCTTGTTCAAAAAATATCATGATGTCACCGCAGCTGGAAATTGGGAGGGTGAAACCATCCTGAACAGAACCGATCATCCATACAGGGGGGGCGGGGAGATTGAGGACAGACTGGCCCGACTGCGGGAAAAACTGTTTGCCGTGCGCGAACACAGGCCCCGTCCCGCCCTGGATGACAAGATTCTGGCGGACTGGAATGGCTTGGCGATTGCGGCGCTGGCGGAAGCGGGGGCCACCTTCAATCGGCAGGAGTGGATTGACGCCGCGGTTTCAGCCTGGCGTTTCGTGCGCGACAAAATGAGCGCCAACGATGAGCTTTATCATGCGTATCGACAGGGCCAGTGTACCCCGATGGCCCTGCTTGAAGATTACGCCAACATGGCGCATGCCGCGATTGCGCTCTATCAGGTCAGTGCAGACCCTGCCTGCCTGCAACAAGCCCGGGACTGGGTGGCGATAGCCGACCGGCATTACCGGGATATGGATGGAGGCGGCTATTTCCAAACCGCCGACCACGCCCGGTCAATCGTGTTTCGCACCAAAACCGCATCCGAAACCGCAACTCCCTCGGGCAATGGAATGATGGTCAGTGTATTGGCCCGCCTTCATGCCCTGACTGCTGTCGAGTCTTATCGACAATGCGCCGAAGAGACCATTGCCGCATTCAGCGCCGCAGCACAGTCTGACTTCGTGGGTATGGCGTCACTCCTGAATCACAGTGAACTCCCGGGGAACCTGCTGCAAATTGTCGTTGTCGGCAACCCTGACGAGGAGCAAACCGGAAAATTCCTCCGGGTTATCCATCAGACTGCAACGCTGCCCCGGCTGGTTCTGAATCTGGCGCCGGATAGCGCGCTTCCGGATTCGCATCCAGCGTCAGCCAAAACCCGGATAAACAATCAACCCACCGTGTATGTATGTTCCGGCAATACCTGCCGGATGCCGATAACCGGGGTGGCCGCTCTGGAATCCCTGCTGGGCGAATTCGGCGACCAGCGCTGACCGGGAGGGCCGGAGCGATTCGGGATCAGGTTCCGTGCTTCAGGACTGCGTAAGAATAAAGGCCGGTCAGGGGGCTCATGGAGGACGCCGCGTCCGGAGCCACGCGCATGCCGACATCCAGCAGTCCGCCCGACTCGGCTACCTTGAGTCCGGTTCGTTGCTCGAACACATCCGGATCATCGAATCCGGTCAGCCATTTTACATTGAACAGTTTCTCGAACATGTCGGTGACCGTGGTGACCTCATCAATGCCGGAGGTCCGGTCAATGACCTTTCGTGACAAGTAATCAAAGGCGATGCTGAATCGGGGCAACTCGCTGCATAGCCGGTCAAGAAAGCCGAATAGCAGTTCTTCCGGCAGATACATGGTGTTGCCTTCCCAGATGAACAGGGTCGGCTGGTCGGGATCCAGCCCCGCCCCGGTCAGCAGGGCAGGCAGGTCCGCTTCAAGATAGTTGCACGGAATGCCTGCGCACGGTGTCATGCCATGCCCTTCCAGCACCCGGCTCTTGAACGACAGAACGGCCGACTGGTCCACATCGTAAAAAGTAACCCCCTCCGCCCGGAACACCTGGGCCCGCATATCGAAGCCGCAACCAAGCGTTACGATCTGGCGCATGCCGCCTTCAATCCGGATTTTGACGATTTCATCGAACAGGCAAAACCGGTAACGGAGTAGTTCCCTGGTTTCGGGAAGCGCCACCTCAAGCTGGCCGGTTTTCGCCATGATGTCGTCATTGACGAACCATTCGGCATAGGGGTCGTTGCACAAAGGATGTTCAGCATCCTGTTCCATCGCCCGGAAACAGGCGATGACAAACGCGGTAGCGCCGATTTCATTCATGTCAGTCATGACCGGATGGTAGCACTACTGCCGAATTCTTGTAAACCCTGTCCTGGCCCCGGTCGGTTGCGGACGCCAGTAACCTCTGCCAGCCACTGTATGGCTCGGCAGAGGCTGGCGCGATACCGGTTATTTTTTGGTTAATGCGGCGGCAAACTTCCCGGTAGCCATTCCGAACAGGGCGCCAATCACCATGGAAACGATGACTACGACCAGTGCGTTGTTGAAACTCGCCGAAGTCAGGTTGTCGAGACTCAGTTTATCAGGAGTCTGCAACAGAAATGCAAAGGTGCAGGCGTAACCGTATGTGGTGGCCGGAATAGAGGAAAGAGCTGCAATATCGGCCATTTTGGTGTAGATGGCCACGCTTACAGCGACTACAATTCCGGCCCACACAGGCAGAGTCAGCGACTCGGCCAACGGGATGGCCAGGATGATGATTGCCGCTATCCAGGCTACGACCACCCCGAATATATTACAGATGATCGTGCTCTTCAGCGCTGCATTGTCGCCACCATTGTGGAAGTAGCAAGCCCAAGCCGCGAATGCGGCCCAGATGAGAATGGTGCCTATGGATAGAAATATCCAGGTGGCAACGCCAGCAAGTAATCCGATACTGATAGTCAAAGGCATAAGACCCGTCATGATATCCTCCCAGGTTTTAACTGAAATTTGACCGGATTAGCCGGAACCTGTGTTCGACCAACACCGAATAACGGCCAGTCCATCCCGGAATCATCAATCCGCGCCGTTTGAAAGTAAATAGGTAGAAATACCCAAAATACCGGGGTATGGTTATCGGCTTGTCCTTCCGGATCTGTGGTCAGTTCGGACTTGACTCTGTGATGTTTGATATGCTAGGGTCATCCCTGTGTCTATTTAGGTATCCGTAACCAACGTCTTGAAAGGGGAATTGGCATGAAAAGTGGAGATGAAATGTTGAAACAGGTCGTAGATAAGTCTGCATTGGACCCAGAATTCAGGCAGCAGCTTCTCGAAGACCCCAAGAGTACGATCAGTGGAGAATTGGGTATTACGATTCCCGATTCCATGAATATCATGGTTCATGAAAGTGACATGCAAACGGTTCATCTTGCGTTGCCACCGGATCCTAACATCACGGAAGAGCAGCTCGAAGCGATTTCGGCTGGTCTTTGCTGTTGCTGGTAAGCTGGATTATTCGCAAGAAGTCGTCCACTTTTGCAAGTCCGGGTTACCCCGCTCGTTACCGGACGGGGGTTCGTTGCCTGGATTCGGAGGCTGGCCTTAACCCCGGGCGGCTCCCGAAAGCACGATGAAGACATAGGCTTTGGCTTTCTGAAGCTGGCTTTCGGATATGACCAGCTTAATATGGTGTATGCCCCGCAGCATGATATATCCCCCCGCCTTGGCAAAAAGTGTAGCCGGTTTCGAAACCCAGCCAGCAAGGGCTGTCAGCTTCTCCGAAACGACGAGGTCCTCATGACTCAAGGCATCCAGAAATGGATCCCAATCGGTCAGGCCGTCAAGCCAATAACGTGAAGCTTTTGTGTATCGCTGCTTGACAATCAGCGTGAGGCCAAGGGTGGGACCGACACCGTCTTCCTGCACGTCAATATTCAATCCGGTTCTGACAATATTCGCGCGCTCCCTGAAGCGTGTAATGACGGAATCAACGGCCGAGATCTGACCCGGCCAACCCGTGGTTTCAAGAAAGCGATGGATTTCCTGCTGCGATTTGAAGCCCATGATTGCCAGACGGATTGCCCGTGAGCGAGACGGGAACAAACCGAACGAATCCATACGTGTATCTTCTGGCTGCGCAAGATAAATTTTTTCGATGTTCTTCCGCTCAGCATCATTCAGCTTCCAGTTTATGCAGGATACGAGTGCACCAACCACCGTATCGACATCATTGGCCTGACCGTTGACGCCCATGATCGGACGTTCACCAGGTCGCAGGAACATGCCCGGAAACGCATAATCACCGCCTTTTGCAGAGCTTGTATCATATTCCAGCATCAGTTTGCGGCCGACTATCTCACGCAGAGGGGAGTTTTCGGTTTCCATTTGCCTGAATAATTTCGTGATCGCTTTCGCGGTCTTATCCGACCTGTCGGTCCGTGCGCGCTCCTTGAAAAATGCTGCCGTCCTGGTGCCGCTCGCCAATGAGGCGCCGAAATCCGCTTCGGGTCTGATAGAATGCAGCGGTAGTTCAAAGCCGAAAGGAAGGGCGCCCATTGTGATTGGAAGTTTCCCGGCGCATTCGAGTATGTGCGCCCACTCCTGATTTCCGATAAGAACCGGTGAAACCCTGTCTCGAAAGGTTCCAAGCAAATCGCCCATGGTTCTGCCTTCTTTGGCGAGACGGTCCTGAGTAAGTTTGACGGCTTCGTCAATATCCAAATCGTTTTCCCATGTAGTTTGCAGGTAAGAGAGTCGAAACGATTTTCAGCAGTGGAGAACCTGGCACACGATAACGCCGATTGCCATATCGGATTCCCGCACAGGCAACACCGTCTGGAATTATACCCGAAATCAAGAACTGCGGTACGCCCGGAGTTTTCTCCAGGCCGATGCCTTGATCCGAAGTGCAGTTTGCAGGATTATCTGAAGATGGACACCGGCGCTATGAACCGGCAGATTCGCCAAGTCCCAGAATTTCGACCAGACGTTCCACGGCTTCGACACAAAATGCAGTGGTCACTGCTGCAGAGCCGTGCCCAATCTGCCCTACCGTACCCCACTTCAGCGATTGATCTCCAAATGCGAGGTGTTCCGGCCAGCTACCGTCGTCGCCTTGCGAACCCAGGAATTTTCCGATTTCGTGTCTCGCATTGATACTTTCAAGACTTCCACAATTATAAAGCGCAGACACTGCCTGAGCGGTCTGGAGGATGTTGCCGAATTCTCCCTTCTCGTTACGCAAGCCGCGGATACGGCCTGCAAGCATCGGCCGTAATCGATCAAGCGCAGGCTGTGCGCGAATCATGGCACGGGTGATCGCATAGCAGATGGAGATGGTGTCGGGATACCATTTGGAAGAGCCCTCAAGACTGCCTTCGGCAATCAATCCTTCCAGCCATCGCTGGGCCTCTCTGGTCTCGGGGCAATCGCCAAGATAGGCAATGACATTCGCATTGACTACCGGATCGGCTTCGATCCGAAAGATCTTCACGACATCTGGTTCGTCTTCCGCCAGCGCCCAGGTCATGAAACGGCCTTCCCCGTCTCGATTTGCCAAGATCCGCGGGACATTCTTCCCCAGCAATATCCAGGGGTGAGTCCCAATGACAAGCGAACAGACCGTGGTACTGTCGAGATCCTGAGGCAGATGACGGTAGTAGCGCCACAATCCCGGATATTCAATGGTATCGGCAATGTACGCCCGGGTGGCGTCGCACATCGTCCTGGCCCGCGGTTCATTGCAACTTTCCAGGGCAAGCGCGCACCAGGCTGAAATAAAGGGAGGTCTTTCGTAATGTCGAGGGATGTCCGGGTTGGCGATATTAAACCGGATACAGCGCCAGGCTCCATTCTCGTCTATAGTGGATTCCAGGAACTCGAGAGCGTTGCGGATACTGTTCCTGCCTGCCCTTGCAAGCTCTTCGGGGGGGGCAGCGACCCATCGGGTTTCTGATCGTCCGGAATCCGGATGGCAACAGGGCGGCGCGGGGTCATGGAGTGTCTTGCGGAGAAACTCGAGTGATGATGCGCCGTTCCTCGCCTCTTCCCGCTCGGCGGCACTGAACTTGTTACGCGGGGGGATCACCAGATGTGTCATGGCATAGGTATCTTCATGCACGTGAATCTCATGTCCTTCCGCCAACGTCACGCCGAGTTCCATCTTGATCGCATCTTTGGGGTTTGCGAGAAGAGATTCACGAAATTCATCGTTTTCAACAGCTTTTGATATGAGGAAATCCGCTGTGTCAATGGGATTCTTCATGGGTTTCTTCCTTCTTTGTGGGTTGTAGCGAGAATTCCCGGAAGCCAGACTGAGGAATCTGGCGCATCGGCCGGTCTGGATATCCAGTCAGGCGATCTGCCGCCTGACCAGTTCCCTGAATACGCCATCGGTTTCCATGAGTTCACTGAAGGAGCCGATTTGTACGACTTTGCCAGCCTGCAGCACATAGATGCGATCCGCCTGTTCCAGTGTGGACAGGCGGTGGGCGATCACAATCCGGGTAGAGGTCAGAGCGGTAAGGTTTCGCATGACCTTGGCCTGGCTTTCATTATCCAGCCAGTTGGTTGCCTCGTCCAACAGCATGATTCTCGGGTTGTTGATCACCGACCGGGCGATTGTGATGCGCTGACTTTCACCGCCTGACAGAACCGAACCGCTGGCGCCCACCATGGTCATCATGCCCATGGGCATGGACTTGATCTGGTTTTCGACTTCGGCGGTACGGACCGCCGTCCACACTTCCCCGGTCTCGATGACATCATGGTGGCTAACCAGATTATCCCAGAGATCCTGGGAGTGGAGTCCAATGGATTGAGGTACTGTACCGATCTTGCGACGCACCTGTTTCAGGTTCAGGTGCCTCAGGTCGCGTCCGTCGTAATACACTGCGCCGGCGGTCGGCCAGTCGACTCCGAGTGCAAGCCGAAGCAGGGTGCTCTTGCCGCTGCCGGACTCACCAGTGATCGCAACGAATTCGCCAGGACGGGCGTGAATCGTGACGTCGTCAAGAATCAACGGACCGTCAGGGTCGTAGCGAAAGGAGATACGGTCGAACAGTATCTCACCGCACAGGTATTCAACCGGCTCTCCATCCGTCTCGTTTTCAGGAACGGCTGAGAGCAACGGGCGCATCTGCTCGAATGCCGGCAGCATGGCGGCGATGGCGCCAAAGGACTCGCCGAGTCGTGCGACCGCGGACTGGAAAACAAGGAAGACGGTATACACCACGAGAAAGTCTTCGACCGGAATGTTTCGGTCTCCCCTCGTCATCACCGCAAAGAGGAGAACGCCACCGGCAAGAAAGGGGAGTGCGGCGCCGAATGCCCGTGAATGTCCCTCAAGGGCGCCGAGTTCGATCTCTGCACGTTTTTGCTGACGATAATCCTTTGCCCAGATGGCAAATGCCAGCCCTTCCACATTGTTTATTCGCAGCTTGGAAATGCCCCCCACGATCTGGTACAGCCGTCCGGCGACTCGACGGGCAGCGTCTAACATTTGCCCGTAGGGCACAATCTGGCGCAATCCCAGGAAGACGGTGATCAGCAACGAGACCGTACTGAAGACGAGCGTGATGACACCGAGGGTGGCATCATAGAAAAAAATGACCCCGAATACCGGTAGCAGAAAGAGGGTCGACAGAACGCTGTTGGTGACGATTCCCTGCAGTCCATCGCGAAGATTCTGGAATGTCATTCCCGATATGGCCAGATCGCCAGTGGAATGGCGATGCAAAATTCTTGGCGGAAGGCGTATGAGGCGATCCCAGAAGGCCGCCTCCACGCGCGATGTGGAACGTCCCTCGAGCCGCCTCATCGCGGCGCTCTGAAGCAGGTGCAGTAGTGTGCCAAGCAGGCCGAACCCCGCTAACGCTACGGCAACGGCATAGAGCGCTTCCACACTTCCGCCGACCAGGATCTCACCCGCAATGAATCCAAGCGCGATCGCCGGCAACAATTTGATCAGGCCACCTGTCAGCCCGGCCATGACCAGCCGGGCCAGGTTCGGAGCCGATCCATGCAGGGCAATTTTCATCAGGTCTGTCGGCTTCACGCTACTCGAAGGCAATGGCCGATAGAACATCCAGGCATCCGCCTGAAGCGCACCAGCCTGTTCCGCTGTCACACGTACACTGCGTTTGCTGACCGGGTCGACTTGCCGGTATCGCCCGAACATGCCCGGTAACAGCGCCACGGGTTGTCCGTCTTCGGCGCGGAACGCCAACAGTGCATTACTGTCACCGAGCCACCAGTTGTCCTCGCCCTCCAATCGCACGCATCGAGCGCACACCCCTGACGCGTCGAGTATGTCAACGAGGTTGATCGGAGAATCGGACAGTCCGGAGCGTTCCGGAATCCTGAAATCAATTCCTTCGTGACGGCCGACGAGTTCCAGGGCAGTCGCCAGCGTTGTGTCCCCGACTCCGGCCCCCTGATCAATTGGCAGGTCATAGAGGTTGTACAGTCGTTGCCGCGCCGCATTTTCGGCTGTGCGGAGACCGGTTGCCCGTGCACGTTCCAGATTTGCATCGTCGATCACAGCGAGTCGGCGATTCAGGCGTTCCAGGGTGAAAGCAACCGCGTGGAAGGAGGCCAGCGCCAGCAGCAGTATTCCTTCCCGTACCAGGGTTTCGGTCGACTTGCCGGTCAGTGTTGTCTGCTCGCACAGGGTGAGATTGCTTGTCCGCGTCAGCGGTATCATGGTTTCGTGTGGGCCGTTTGCTTCGGCCAGTTCCGTCTGGTCGACAATATCCATGAACAGGACCGCGCCGCGTGACGGTTTGGGTACCCATACCCATACCACTCCACGCTGCACGGAGAGCGTACAGGGCGCCAGGTTCTGTGTCAGGCCGGGTTCGGCCAGCGCCGTTGGACGTGGCAGGGGACTTGAGAAACGCGACAGCGTGTCGGTAATGGCTGTCAGCCAGGTATCCACCTGTTCCGCCAGCTCTGCAGGATGGACCCGGGACAGTGCGGGCGCCGGTAAACGTTTCAGCAGGGTGCCAGGCAACCCCTTGGCAATGACGCTGAGCACAGTGCCTTCGCGATTGTCCTGTCGGTCCGGTGCGACACCCGGCAGTAACCGGCCCGATTCCCGGCGCAGCAGATGCTTTGGCGCCGCCCGCTCGATCCCATCCCTGGATTCGACCAGGAACAGATTGACGGCGCCGTGTTCAATGAACCAGATGCTGTCCGGGTCGTCGAGTTTCATCGGCAGGTTGTTGGCGCAGGGCACGGATGTGCCGGAGCGAGTGGCGAGTTCGGCGAGCGAGATGTAGTCCGGCTTCGTGAATTTCATCAGTCTTTCTTCACTAACCGGTAATATGCGCCATCCCGGTCTGCAATCAACTCTTCGTGGGTGCCCCGCTGGACCAACACTCCTTCGTCGAGTACGATGATCTCGTCACAATCCCGCACGGTACTCAGCCGGTGCGCCACGATCAGGCAGGTGACACCGCGACGCCGCAGGGCATCATCGACATTTTCCTCTGTTGCGGCATCCAGTGCGCTGGTCGCCTCGTCCAGAATGAGCACGGTCGGATTCCCGACCAATGCACGGGCGATTTCCAGACGTTGCCGCTGACCGCCGCTGAAATTCACCCCGCCTTCCTCGACGAGGGTCCGGTATCCCTGTGGCCTGAGCAGGATTTCATCATGGATTTGGGCATCTCGCGCCGAGGCGTAGACGGCTTCATCCAGAGTGGCCGGGTTCCACAACGTGATATTGTCCCGCACGGATGCAGAAAAAAGCACTATTTCCTGGTCCACCATGGATATGGATTTCCGCAACACTTCCTCCGGAATCTGATGTCGCAGATGGCCATCAAACAGGATTTCACCCGACCAGGGCTGATAGACACCCGAAACCAGGCGCGCCAGGGTCGATTTGCCGGACCCGCTCGGACCCACTATGGCAACCCGCTGTCCCGGTTTGATTGCCAGGCTGAAGTTCTTGATCAGGGGAGGGCGGCTTTTGTTGAAACCGAAGGTGAGGTTTTGCAGCTCAAGCTGGCCAGCAAGTTGAAGTCGGCCATTGAATGTGGGGATTGATGCCGAGTCCGGACTGCGTCGACTGAAAACCGGGTCCTCATCGGTTTTGGAGATGTCATCCATCCGCTGCAAATCGGTTTCCAGCGCCTGGCGATTTTCGGCAAACTCCAGAAAGCGCTCGATGGGACCGAGAAACATCTCTGCCAGAATGTAGAATCCCACCAGCGTCCCGAGAGTCATTTCTCCCGCCATGACCAAACCGCCCCCGATGCCGAGAATCGCCGCACTGCGGAGTGCATCGATCAGACCCGGAAGAGAAGTATTGACGGAACCCAGTTCGGAATAGAGTTGGCGTGCGCGCAACTCACGTGCCTGCTGACCACCCCAGCGCGAAAAAAAACGATCATCCGCCCCCGTCATGCGCAGATTGTCGGCATGACTCAGCATCTGCATCCCAAGGCCAATCAGCAATCCCTGTTCGCGTCTCATCGCCTGACTCCGAACCGCCCGGAGTGAATTGAGAAAATGAGCCAGCATTCCATGCAAAATGGCCAGCAGTAACACAATCAGCGCGAGCAGGACATCGTAAGCCAGCATCGCGACAAGTAGCACCGCGCTCATGACCATGTCGACAATGAGTACAAGGAACTGGTCCGTCAGATTCTTCGCGACCCTGTCGTTGGACGAGACCCGGTCAGTCAAGTCTCCCGTCAGCCGGTGTTGAAAAAACTCTATCGGCAACCGCAGCAGCCGCGACATGCTACGACTGTAGCCAATCACCGACACCCGGACTGCGAGCCGCTTCAGGAATCGATGCTTTAGCAAGGACAGGATGTATACCAGAACACCGCCGCCGAGGAAGGCGATCACCAATCCTGCCCAGGATCCATGCTTTTCCATGACGTCATCGATGAACAGACTCATGGAGGCAGGAATAATCAGGGTCAGCAGGGTCAACATGAGTCCGCAGGCGATCAACCCACTCAACAGCCTCCATGATCCGTTGAGCAAGGAGCCCAGTTGCTGGAACAGGCTCGGGCGTCCGCCTCCGGGCTCGAAGTCGGCGCCGCGCTTGAAGCGTAACGCGATCCCGCTGTAGTTTTTATTGAACTCTTCAACAGAAATCCGGCGTCGACCCGTGGACGGGTCGTTGAGATAGAAATAGTGACTGTCAAATCCCTCAAGAACCAGAAAATGGCTGAATTGCCAGAACAGGATCAGTGGCAACTCCAGTTTTTTCAATTGATCGATGCGTATGCTGAGACCGCTGCATTCGAGCCCGTAGCGCCTGGAGGCGCGCAAGATGCTCGCAGCGCTGCTGCCGTCCCTGCTCACTTCACATTTTTCGCGCAACTCGGTAAGGGAAACCCAGCGCCCGAAGTATCCCAGTACAATACCGAGACTGGCAGCGCCACACTCGGATGCATGCATCTGAAGCAAAACCGGCGTCTTCACCCTTTGTTTCAGGTGGTCCGGAGAGTCCCGGTGACCGGCCTTCCTGAAGATGCCCAGTGGCATACTAGGTTTGCCTCATCCGAAACAACCGGATCGGAGGCTGCCTCCCAAGCTTGATGACAATCCGGCAATCCCTGCCCGCAAGGGAGTCCGTATCGAGGCTTTCATCAAGAGCAATGTCGACCCGGTACACTGACACCGGCGCCGTGGACTCAAGCTCCGACAGCCCTCCGGAAAAGGGTACGGTAGAAATCGCCCTGATCTCTCCCCCAAGTGTGCCGGGGCTTCCATCGGCAACATCCAGGCCAACCACCACCGGCATCCCGGCCTCAACTTGCAGGGCGGCATCGCTTTTGAACCAGACAAGGGTCTGCAGAGTCCGGTTGTCGTCGGGCAGTTGCTCCCCCTGTTCGACCAGTATCCCCTCTACGGCGAGAGTCTGCGCAACACTTCCAAGGAAAAGCCAGGCCGACAGAATGAGCAGCAACACAGCAATCGCAACGACCAGCAGACGCTCCCGTGGCGTGGAAATGGTCAACAGCCGGTCGAGTTGTTCACGTTCGTTCTTCGCTTCGGCAACAATATTATGAAATGAGCCAAACGGGTTGTTGAACACGACTGTAAGTAGCCTCCTAACGGGTAAGAATGAGTCTGGTCCGGGTTGAATGACGGACCAGCGTATTATATACAATGCCTGACCGTAAAACTACAGACGCGCAGTGGGACGGCAGCAATGCTTATTCGGTTCGTTTTCCCTGTGCCGGGCTCTGGTCAAAGAGGTACATCCACCGGTGGGGGATTGTGCGTCATCTTGTGTCAGGACGCATCTGTCGACTGATGCGAAGTACGCCGGTCCACTATGGTCAACAGCGCCGGCAGGAGTGTCAGGTCGGCAATCAATGCGGAGGCGACAATCAATGCGGTCAGGAACCCAACCTGTGCGGTGGGAACGAATGGAGAGAACGCAAAGATCAGGAATCCGGCCACCAGCACCACTGTCGTCGTGAACAGGGCATGGCCAGCGGTGTAGAAGGCGTAATGCACGGCTTCTTCCGGACTCTGGCCGTATTCATACCGGGCACGTCGATACTTGCTCAGGAAGTGCACTGTATCATCCACGACGATGCCGACGGTCATGGCCACGACGACAGATAGCGAAAGTCCCACCTGTCCCACCGTCAATCCCCAGATACCGAAGCCTATCACTGCGGGAATCAGATTGGGGACATGGCTTACCATTCCCAGTCGCAGCGATTTCAAAGCCACCAGGAGAATGGCGGAAATGGCCAACAGGACGATTACTGTCCCGATCATCATAGCGCGGATGTTACGCTGTCCTATGTATGCGAACAGCGCTGCGGGGCCGGTGCTGTTGATACCGGCGACATGCGAAGTATTTTCTTTTAGCCAGGCTATGGAGCGCGCGTTCAGTTCCAGCACTTCCCGGGTACTCAGTGTCTCTGCCGAAACCGTGACCCGTGTGGCGGATCTCGACCGGTCGATCTGATTGTTCAGGTTCAGGCCCTGCGGAAGTGAGAGTTCATAAAGAAGCAGGTATTGCGCTGCCAGTTCCCGGCTGTCCGGAATCCGGTAAGCGGCCGGGTCATCGCCGTGCATGCTCTGGTTAAGTTGCTGAAAGGTATCGGTGACCACCGAAACGTGACGGACACGGGGTTGTCCCCGGTACCAGGCGGCGAAGTCCGCAACCTCGTTGAGGAAGGCGGGATCGGTGACGCCGCCTTCAACAGGCGCCTCCAGCGAATATTCGAGCAGGGTGTTTCCGCTCAGATGCTTATCCATGAAATCTGTATCCTGACGAAACTCAACGCTCTCATCGAAGAAATGGACCAGGACATCATTGAGCTCATTGCGCGGTATGGCCAGGATCATCAGGAATACAATAATCAGCCAGCCCCAGACCAATGCCTTTCTGTGGTGTAGAACAGCGTCCGCCAGACGGTTCAGAGCGAGCCCACGGAATCGATACTCCCTGGTGGCACGGACAGGCAGGAGCGAAATCAGAGCCGGCATCAGGGTCACCGAGAGAATGAAGGAGACGATGATGCCGAAAGCGACAAAATTACCCAGATGACGGTAGGGCGGTACTTCGGAAAAGTTCATGCTCAGGAATCCTAGCGCTGTCGTCAGACTTGCCAGGAACACAGGATGCAGGTTGAGCCGGATGGATTCGACGAGGGCGTCGTGCCTGGAATACCCGGCACGCAGACTCTGTTGCAACGCCACCAGCAAGTGCACGCAGTTGGCTACCACAATCATCAATATGATCGTCGGCGCCGGCGCAACAGGCGGGGAGAAGGGTAAGCCCGCCCATCCGCCAAGACCTACCGATGCCAGAATGGAAAAAACAATGACAATGCCGGTCGCTACCACTCCCGCCCAGCCCCGGGTGAGAATTCCAAGAACCAACGCCATGAGCAGAAGGCTTGCCGGCAGGAAGGTCTTCTGGCTGTTGATGGAAGCTTCCAGGAAGGTCTGGTTGATCATCACGGTACCGACAATGCGAATGTCCATGTCAGGAAACCGCTCCTTTGCCTCCGCCGCGATGGACCGGGCGAATTCGGCAACCTCGGCCGATGCTTCCAGCAAGCCTTCCTCGGGCAACTCGACGGTGACGTTGACAACACTCACATCACCGTTCAGGGACAGGATACTGCCCGCAATACGCGGGTCGGACAGGGCGATGTCACGGATGCGTGACCGCGCTTCGGGTTCGGTCAGGACCTGCGGGTCAACCAGCGCCCGCACATACAAATCATCCTCTTCGGCCGTTGTGTACTGGAAATTCGCAAGGGAATCGACACGCCTTGAATAGGGTGTATACCAAGCGGCTTCCGTGAGCCAGACGGCGGCCGAGAGGGCATTCTGTGACGTGGCGTCTCCGTCGTCGGGAACAATCAGAAGCACGATGTTTTCGTTCTTCCCGTAGGTATTCTCCAGCGCTTCCAATGCCAGAAGCTGCGGGTCGTCGCTGTCGAAGAAAATGCGGTAGTTGGCGGAGAATTCGAGCAGCGTAATGCCGCTTGATGCAACCGCAACCAGAAACAGGGCGACCAGGATGACCAGCCAGCGAGCCGCAAGCACCCGTTCGGCAAATCGTACTGTGAACCGCTCCTTTGCCATATCGGGGTTATCTACAAGGTTGGTGTGACGATTGGCGGTTGCCTGTGGGAGGAAGCAGCGCATCCCGCTTCAATGCAGAATAAGATACAATCCGTCCGTATTCAATGTCAACCACTTCTGCAAGCCACCTGATAATGATACAGTCAGGCAGTAAATCATTAAGGAAGGTCGCAGTCGTTGGCCGGGGAACCGCAGGGTCCCTGGCGGCAGCGACTGTAGCACGCCTTCACCCCGACCGCGACTACGAGCTCGAGCTACACCACATATATGATTCACGCATCCCGATTATCGGCGTGGGCGAAGGCAGCTGGCCGAGCCTGGTTCAGCAGCTGCGGCGCCTGACGGATTTGCCCCATGAAACCGTACAGCAGCGCCTGAAAGGAACTCGCAAGTACGGAGTTGCATTCGAGGGATGGGGGTCGCGCTCGCGGGACTTTACCCATTACTTCATGCCGAAAAAGATGTCCTACGCCTACCACCTGTCTGCCGACCTGTTGGGAGACTTGCTTCACGATAACACGAACGCGCGCCACATTGACGCGAAAGTGCTCGGGATCACCCGAGTGGAAAACGGAGCGCAGGTGGAGTTCGAGGGCCGGTCACCGGAACGATACGATCTGGTCTTTGATGCGCGCGGATTTCCCAGGTCACTCAATCCCGAACAGCACATCGATATTTCTTTCATCCCCACCAATACGGCAGTCATCCGCCGCTGTCCGGCCACTGTCAGGGAAGAACCGGGGGAAGCAGTTATGCAACATACCTATACCCGTGCAGTTGCGCGCCCCCACGGTTGGATATTTGTCATACCACTTACAGCACACACATCGTACGGGTACATCTTTAACCGTGACCTGTCAAGCCTTGATGACGTTGAATCGGACTTTGACACGTTCCTGGAAACCGATGGTGTATCGGAGTTTGAGCAACGCGCTGTCATTCGTTTTCCCAACTTTGTCCACCGCCGGATATATGATGGAGCGGTCGCCCGCATTGGCAACGCAGCGGCCTTCATGGAACCCCTCGAAGCAACAGCCATCGTGTCCGCCCAGTTGCAGATCGGGATGGTGCTCCACACACGTCTCAACCGTCCGGTAGAATACCTCGAGCGCGATGCGCCGACGGTTAATCGATTTCTCGTCAACAATATGCTTTGCTACGGCCTGTTCGTCGGTTGGCACTATTCCTGCGGTTCCAGATACGACAGCAGGTTCTGGCGCCATGCGCGTGATCAGGTCTGGCCACGACACCGCAAGGCAGTGGCGCCTGAGGTTGTGGATTGCGACGCGCTCCGTAAATTCGATGAGATGCTCGAACTGTTGACTCAGTCGGTCATCAGTGAGGCGGACTGGAGTCGGCAGTGCGGAGTGCCTCTCACCAGTTATTCACAGATGTCCCGGGGCCTTGGCTGTTAGCGCTTGCCCGAACCCCCGGTTTTACTGGTTTCAGCAGTTAGCTGGAATTCCTGAAATTGGCATGATACCCTTGACCGCAAAGTGTCGAAAGGTGAATAATACCTTGTTCTGGCAGGGTTTTGGTCATACAGGAGTTTGGGTGGGCCTGGTTTCGGTATTCTGAGAATTGATTATGGTCGCAACAGCAGATCCTACAGTTCAGGCGGTTGAGCCGTCGCTATGGAACGCGCTCCCGCATTTTCTGCCTATCGCGGTCTTTCCTCTGATTTTCGTGGCTGCCATACATGGAGGCTGGTGGATCGTGGGACCGTTCGTCTTTTTCATGATTGTGGGTCCGCTGGATCTTGCCTTTGGCGCCGACGGGCGAAACATGGACCCCAAGGAAACTCCGGAACATCGGCTGGTCTGGTACAACCTGTCGGTCTGGTTATGGGCATTGCTCTGGCCATTGGCCGTCGTATTCACGCTATGGCAGATCTTCATCGCTGGACATCTGGCTCCTTGGGAAGGCGCCTTGATGGCGATTGTTCTAACGGTGGAAGGGCAAGGCGTATTCATTGTCGGGCATGAACTGATTCACCGGCGCACGACGTGGGAGAGATACATCGGTGAATTCCTGCTTGCTTCCGTTTCGTATCCGCACTATGCCACGGAGCATTTTTATGTTCATCATGCCCATGTCGGCACCCCGAAGGATGTGGGGTCCGCCCCCAAGGGCAAGAGCTTCTGGAGTTACTTCCCCCGCGAGCTGGCAAGCAACATCCGTTGTTCCTGGCAGTTGGAGCGCGGACGGATTGCGCGTCGCCAGCTGCCAATCTGGCATTTTAGCAATGTCTTCTGGCGATATGGCCTTGAGACCATCGTCTGGTACGCATTTGTCTATGTAATGGGAGGATGGTGGGCGGTCCTGATCTACCTGTTCCTGTGTCTTGGGATTGTGTTTTCGATGAAGATCAGCAACTACGTCCAGCATTACGGTCTACGCCGGATCCGCCTGTCCAATGGCCGGTTCGAGAGGGTTCGCGCACGGCATTCGTGGGGCGCTGATTACAAGTTCAGCAACTGGATGTTTTTTAACATGCAACGCCATCCCGACCACCATGTTTCGGCGGGCCGGCGCTACCCGCTGCTACAGCATCACGGGCCCGATGAATCCCCCCTGTTGCCGGGAAGCTACGGCACGATGATCAGTCTGGCGGTTCGGCCGAAGCGCTTCTTCAGGATCATGGACCCGCTCGTGGACCAGTGGCGAGCACATTTCTACCCTGAGATAGACGACTGGAGTGCGCACGACAGTCCGGTGACCGAAGCACACCCGGAGGCATTCGACGCCATGGTGGAGATTTATGGCGCCGCTCCTCGCCTTGGCAAGGCGGTCGAGCGGGATCCGGGGTTGCTCGATAGCCTGCAGGACAGGGAATTTACCGATTTGGATATCCCCGGGGGCTTCGGACCGGATCCAGAGTTTGAGCGGATTGCCCGGTGTGGTCTGGCGCGCGTCTACTGGACCTACGAGTTTGGCGTGGTGGAAATGAAGGAACAGATTGCCGAAATTCCGGTGAAGGATGCCGCCGATGCTGCGGAGATGATCCGGAACTGGTCGAACGGCAAGGTGTTTCAGATCAATATGCACACACTGCGTGGCAATCTGACGCCGATTGAGGCCGGGACCGCACTATCCAATGTCGCGGAAGCTTCGCTCGTCGCCATTCTTCAGGCGGTTGTGGAGGATGTACTCGACCGGGACCATCGCCCGGCCGAAGGTGGGATAGCCGCCGTCGTTCTTGGTGAACTGGCCAGCAGGGAGGTCGTACCCCACACTTCAGTTGAGATCATGTTCGTACACCAGGGCGGTTCTGCCAGTTACCATGAGGCCCTGTGCCGACGTTTCTTTCAGGCCATTGGCGTACTTACCTGCAACAATCTTCTGTTTGAGCCATCTTCAGGCAAGTATGACCCGCATGCGGTGTACGCGCTTGACGACTTCTTACAACACCATCCAGCCGCTTCGACCAGCAAATTTCCGGGCTTGACCCGGGCGCGATGGATCTTCACCAGTGGAGACCCGGATATCGGAAAGCGCTTCGATGAGGCGCGACTGGTTCTACTGACCCATGGCCCTGCGCGGGATGTCCTGATCCGGCAGTTACATAGCGGGACGGATCGCGATGCCATGTCCGATTGTGCACTGGCTGCCTGCATGGAACGGGGACTTCAGGATATCGAATGTGCAGCACGGCTACTGCAACTGATTCATCTCGCGGAGATGCCGGGCAGCCTGATTACCAGCAATGCAGCTGCCGTATTTCAGGCGGGGCAGGCCCTGGAAGTGATTTCCGCAGAAGTCGCGGAGCAACTCACCGGGGCCACGATGATGTGGCGGAACCTGTATGGTATCCGGCAACTGGTCATGGAGGATGACACACCGGTGGAATCCATGAAGGAAAAGGTCAGGTTAACCATCGCGCAGTCCTGTGATCAGGCCGACTTTGATCAGTTGGTCACAGCCGTTCGTGAAACCGTGGCAGCGACCGGGCGTGGGCTGGCCGCCATCAGGGCGCTGGAAAGCTGACGGCACGGTTTGGCGCAGTTCCTGCCGGACGGACCGAAACATACGAATGCCGGCCATGTATCCCTGGAGTTCGTTGGCGGATGCGGACTGTGGTCCGATCGCACGCCCGGTACTTATCCCGCACATTGAGTACCGTCCTATCGGCGACGGTCAGGTGCTTCTGGTTTCCGAAACATATAATACCCTGCTGCATGGGCAGGTGTACGTGGACCTCCTGCCGCTACTGGACGGTTGCCGACCGCAAGAAAGCATCGTTGATGTGCTTGACGGAGTGCATCCGGAGGCGGACGTACGCAGGGCCCTGGCTTATCTGACCACAAGGGGTTACATCGTTTCAGGCGATCATGGCCTGGAACGGGGCAGGGCGGCATTCTGGTCCTCGCTGGGCGCTCCCCCTCGCCGGGTGGAGGAACGATTGCGCGCGTCCGGGGTGGAGGTCCATGGGGACGATGGCCGCCTCGCTGCATGGCTGGATTCTTTGGGTATCGCCTCGGGTACCAACCGCCCCACCCTGTCGGTATATGTCGGTACGGACTATCTCGATGACGGGTTTGATGCAATCAACCGGCATCATCTGGAATCCGGCAGGCCATGGGCGCCGATTCGACCCAATGGTATACAGCCCCTTTTCGGTCCCGTCTTCCGGCCGGCCGATAAAGGCCCCTGCTGGGCCTGTCTTTCCTACCGGTTGCGCAACCACCAGGAAGTTCACTCTTTTCTGCGAAACCACGGCGGTGAGGCGGCGGCCTTCCGTCCCAATGTGGCCGAACCGGCGGTATTGGATGCCGTCAATGGAACGGTCGCCATTGAGATCGCCAAGTGGCTGGTTCTCGGGAATAAAGCGCCGCTGCATGACCAGGCAATGACACTGGACATTGCGGGCATGAAAAATGCATATCATCCGGTCGTGCGCCGGCCACAGTGCCCGGTCTGTGGAAGCGAGGCCGACTACCGTATTGACCGACCGGCAAAACCGGTTCGATTGCAGGCAAGCCCGAAGAAATTCCGTAACAGCGGTGGCGTGCGCGCCAGATCGCCTGCCGAGACGCTCGAAAAGTACCAGCACCTGGTCAGCCCGGTGAGTGGAATCGTCACATGGGTTGCACGCACGACCCCCAAGACAGACCCCTGGCTGAATGTCCACTGGGCTGGAAGTAATCTCGCACTGAGAATCAGGAACCTGAGTTCATTGCGGAGCAGCCTGCGCAGCAAGAGCGCAGGCAAGGGGAGTACCGCGGAGCAGTCCAGGGTGAGCGCCCTGTGCGAGGCGGTCGAGCGCTATTCCGGCGCTTTTCATGGAGATGAGATCCGCTGCCGAAGGCGTTTGGTCGATCTTCCGGGAGCGGGAGACGGGGCGGTGATCCACCCGAACGATGTTCAGTTGTTCAGCGATTGGCAACTGGATCACGCCAGGGAGATCAACGCACGCGGTCATCCATACAATGTCGTTCCGGACCGGTTTGACCCGGAGAAGGAACTGGACTGGTCTCCGGTGTGGTCACTGACCCAGGACCGACAGCGCTATCTGCCAACATCCATACTCTACGGTATGACCCCGGAACAACGCGGGACTTCAGGATTGTGGGCCGACTCCAATGGCTGTGCCGCAGGCAACACCCTTGAAGAAGCCATTCTGCAGGGATTTTTTGAGCTGGTCGAACGCGATGCTTTCGCAATCTGGTGGTACAACCGATTACGAAAGCCCGGAGTGGATCTGGAAAGTTTCGGTGACGAGTACTTGGCATGCGCGCCCGATTACTACCGTGAAAATCATCGGGACATGTGGGTGCTGGATCTTACCAGCGACATCGGAATTCCTGTTTTCGTTGCCCTATCCCGCAGAAATGACAGTGAAACCGAAGATATCATCTATGGTGCAGGCGCACACACCGACCCGCATGTCGCGGTCCTGCGAGCGGTTTGCGAAATGAACCAGTGTCTGACCTGGGTTCCCCGTCCTGGAAAAAGTCCGGATCGATACGGGATTGATGATCCGATGTGCCTGTGGTGGTGGAAGCACGGAAAACTGGCAGACCATCCCCATCTGGCGCCTCTGCCGGTTGCCGGGCGGCACTGCGGTTCGGAGTATTCGGCCCCGCATACGATGGACCTCAGGGAGGACATGGAATGGTGCCGTGGGCTGGTCGAAGCGAGGGGAATGGAATTCCTGGCGCTCGACCAGACCCGTCCTGACATCGGTATGCCGGTCGTGCGCGTGATCGTACCCGGCCTGCGTCACTTCTGGGAGCGTTTCGCACCGGGGCGCCTCTATGACGTGCCGGTGGAAATGGGCTGGCGGGAATCTCCTGTCAGGGAGGCCATGCTGAATCCCGTACCTGTAATTGCCTAGCGGGAACCCACCCCGGGGCAGCCATGAGCATGATCAGAAGCTGTACGTGAGTTCCAAACCCAGGTAGCTGTCGCGTCGTCCATCGTAAGCCAGATCCCGCGAATCTGTGTCCAGGAGCGCGAGCGCTTCCAGTTGCCACGACCAGACATCCGACAGGCGGCGTTTCAGTTCAAGGTTCAAAGAACGGGAATCATACTGCAGGTCACCCAGGATGCCTACCGCGAGTTCAGAGCCGTGAATGTCGTTGAACGTAAAGAAACCCGCGATATACAGGTCATTGTCCCACACGCTTGTTGCACGACGCCCACGGCCATCGTAGAGCCACTCGGCGAGGAAGGTCAGGTCTGTTCGGGAACCGAACAGTGTGGAGAGAGTGCGCTCCAACCCGAGGATGAAGGCGTTGTAGTTTTCTTCCTGGCCCAGGAGATTGCTCGCTCCCTGACGATGAATGGCTTCCAGCTTGTACAGCCAGGGTTCGGTCGTGAGTTGTGCATCCACCCCGAACTGATGAATCTGCTCGTAGTACGGGATCAGGGGAATATCCGATTCCGGCAACGACCAGGATCGGGGACTGACCAGAAACGAGGGTTCGCGGCTTGTGCCAGTAAAAGCGCTCAGACCGAAGTCAAGCAAGCCCACGGCATTGCTGTAGCGAAACGCCACATCCACATGGCGCTCTTCAGTATCACTCTCGTACAAGGCGTTCCCATCAATCGGACGGCCCGCCCGATGACGCCCGAAACGTCCCGGAAATGTGCGCTTGCGGTGATAGGGCAGCAGAAGGGATTCAGCGATGCCCCAGTCACCGATAATCGACAGGTGAGCCATCGGCTGGCCCAGCTTGGGTCGATTACGCGGATGTTCGACAAGGTCCAGTTGGTTAACGATGTCCACGAGGTTGTGCACCTCGGCCACGCCCCAGAAAACCCGGTCAAGCCCCAGTCGGAGTTCCCAGGCATTCTCGCCCCAATCTCCATACATCAACAGGAAGGCTTCGCGCAGGTCTGCGTGCGTTCGCTGCGAATCGGCGCTGTCGTATCGATAGAGCGGAGTGAAGGTGAAGTTGGATTTTTCTGTAATTTCCCTGTAAAACGTCGGCTCAATGACCAACCCACCGGCGCTTGAACGCTGATCCGGGAAGGCCGGTGATTGAGGATACCATCGCGTTTGCAGGCTCAGGTCACCCGACACGTCAAGAGCATGAACCTCGGCGCCCAAAACAGCCATGGCCGCAATGGTCGCAATGGCAACACCAGACCGCATCAGCGCTGGCGCCGGAGTGCCAGTCGGGTGAATTCGCTTTCACCCGGATTGGTACGGAACCTGAAGTCGGTCCATTCAAGCGTCGTGCTCGCACCGGTCAGGTGATTCACCATCGTCTGTTCTCCTGCGCGCCAGTACTGGTCCAGATATTGCTGATAGTGCGCAAATGTCAGTGTCTTCAGGTGCGAGCCCTTGCGGTCAAAAAGTTCCATCCTCCAGGTTCGAAGCTCGTCTGTATCCTGCCAAACGACTTTGCGACTGTATCCGGACTTCTCATCCAGGGGGATCTGCTCGATCACGGTACAAGCCAGCTCGCCACAGGGCTCGTCACGAAGATATCGGTAGCTGAATTCCGCCACCTCCGGGGAACTCATGTCCTCGTATGAAAACTCGCTACCCATGAATGATCCCGAACGCGTTGAAGCGTTGATGCGCTTCACCCTTTTCAGGGCAGGCAGATACAACCACTGGTCGTCCGGCGCATTGATGTGGACGTGGGTCAGCAGGGCGGTCCCCTGCACATCCCGGGGCTGATCGAACACAAACAGGCTCTTGTCACCACCTCCCTCCACCTCCAGGACCTTGAAACGCATCTGACGGGTGCTCTCCCGACCTTGCCGGTCGCGCAATAACATCGTCATTCCAGCGGTGTAATCCCCGAAGCCGTCGTCGCGAGCGCTTGATTCATTCGCAATCCTGAGGCCCTTTTCCTCCGGCGTTTCTTCCTGGGCAAGGACCGGTGTCTTTGACAGGCAGAAGCAGGCCAGCGCCAGAACCAGGACACCCAACGGGACATTCCTGATCCGGGAAGACCTGATCGTGGAGGGTCCTTCGTCCGCATCAGGAGGCAAATCGTCTTTACGCAATTTCATGGTCAGGGAACATTCGTACCAGTCGATGATGGACGCATTATACTCTACCTTACCGTGATTCCACTGGAAAGATGAAGCCCGGTAGTGAATAGCCTGACCTGAAAGCAAACAGGTGGAAATACCCGAAATACCGGGGTATAGTTACCGGCCTGTTCCGTACCATTGTGGATGGGACGTTACTGGATGCGGGGGTGGAAATTGCGGCCGGACGAATATGCAAAGCTTGACGCGGTGGCGCTGGCCGCTGCGATCAAACGCGGTGAGGTGACCTGCAGCGAGGTTGTCGAGGCCGCGATCAGCGCGATCGAGTCGTTGAATCCGCGACTCAACGCAGTGGTCATTGAAAATTTCCGGAACGCGCGGCGGGCCGCGGCGTCGAACAGCGCTGGAGGCACGCTTGCAGGAGCGCCGTTTCTGCTGAAGGATGCCAACGTTTTTACCGATGACATGCCGACCACGTTTTCCTGCCGGTTTTTCCGGGACGCCGGCCCCCGCGCTGACAGCGAAATTGTCAGGCGCTGGCGCAACGCCGGCCTGATTGTGGCAGGGAAAACCAACACGCCGGAATTCGCGGAGGATTTTGTCTGTGAGCCGACCTTCCGCGGCGCCGCGCTCAACCCATGGAATCCCGCGGTCACCACCGGGGGCAGTAGTGGCGGGGCAGGAGCCGCGGTGGCGTCCGGCATGGCGCCTTTGGCCCATGGTACGGACCTGGGAGGGTCAATCCGGATTCCTGCCGCATGCTGCGGCGTATATGGCCTGAAACCGACTACCGGCCTGAATCCGGTGGACGCGTCTCACCCGGAACTGGCCAGCGGATTCAATTCCGATCACGTACTGACCCGCTCGGTTCGGGACAGCGCCGCCGCGCTGGATGTCACCGCAATACCGATTCCGGGGTTCCGCTACCCGGTTTTTCCGGCAGTGCCGTCTTTTCTGGATTGCCTTCGGCAACCGCCGGGAAGACTGCGGATCGGGGTTTGTACGGATACTCCGTCCGGACAGGCTACATCGTCGGGCCAACAGGCCGCGGTTCAGGTCGCCGCGAAAGTGTTCGAGGAAAACGGGCACGATCTGGTGGAGTATTCGTTTCCCCTGGGCCTGGATCCGGGCGAGTGGACAGACACGCTGTGGATGTTCGACATCGTTTATGAACTGGACCGGCAAATCGATCGGATGGGGCGGCAGCCGGAGCCCGGAGAGATGGAGGCCCTGACTCATTATATCAGGGAGAAAGTCGGGTCGATGAGCGCGATGGACCATTACCGTGCACGCTTGAGCGCACACCGGACCAGCATGAAAATCATGAATTCAATGGCTGGTCTGGACCTGCTCCTGACCCCGGCGCTCGGGACTGAACCGGTACCGGTCGGTACGCTCGACAGCCGCACAGCCGCGTTCGATTACCAGCGCTGGGTCACGCAGGGTTACCAGTTCGCTCCGTTTTCATATATCTGCAACGTCACCGGCCAGCCGGCAGCGTCACTGCCGGTATGGCTTGCCAGGGAAGAGCCTCCCCAGGCCATCCAGTTGGCGGGGCATTCGGGGCAGGACCATATCGTGTTGCAAGCCTCCGCGCTGATTGAAAAGCACGGCGACTGGCAGACTCATCTGCCGCCGATTCACGCGTCCAGAGCGGAATCCTGATCGCAACAGCCACTCAGGCATCCGCGGTCAGTCTTCCAGCAGCCGGAAAATTTTCGTTACCGCGGAGGGCATGCCGGGTTCGGGGTCGGTGGCCGGGGTGTACCACAGGGTGTGCGCTTCATCCAGGATGGCGTCGGCTTTTGAAATGAGCGTGCAGATGACCGGCGTGATATGCCATTCGAAATGGGTGAACGCATGGGTTACCCGGTCCAGTCTTGATCCGGCATCCACTTCCAGCCCAAGTTCGTTCCGGCACCATTGCCGGTGGTCGACTTCGGGTTCGGTGATTTCCGGGAATGACCAGAGTCCGCCCCAGATTCCGGTTGGCGGGCGTCTGATCAATAAATAACCGGATTTCCGGTCCCGGATCAACAACATCCGGGTGTTTCGCAACGGACGCGCCTTTCCCGGCATGGGTTCGGGAAGTTTGTCCTGGAGATTCCGGTTGAACGCGATACATCGGCGTTGCAGCGGACAAATCCGGCAGTCCGGGCGGGAGCGGACGCAAACGGTCGCGCCCATATCCATCATGGCCTGGGTGTAAGCCGAAACCCGCGCCGATGGGGTCAGTCGTTCCGCTATTTCCCATAATCTGTTGCGGGTGGATGCCTTGCCCGGATTGCCGAACACACCAAAACAGCGACTCAGAACCCGCTTGACATTGCCGTCCAGTACAGGGTGGCGCTGATGGTCGGCAAGAGCCAGGATCGCGCCCGCGGTGGAACGCCCGATGCCCGGCAGGGCGACCACCTCATCGAACGACAGGGGGAATCGGCCGCCATGGCGGTCGCGGATCTGTTGCGCGGCCCGGTGCAGGTTGCGGGCCCTGGCATAATAGCCCAGCCCGGCCCAACAGGTCATGACTTCCCCCGGTTCGGCGTTTGCCAGTGTGTCGATGTCTGCAAACCGGGTCATGAATCGTTGAAAATACGGGATCACGGTTTGCACCCGGGTCTGTTGCAGCATGATTTCCGAAACCCATACCCGGTATGGGTTCCGGTTCTGTTGCCAGGGCAGGGAGCGGCGGCCATGAAGGTCGAACCATTCCAGTACGAGTCGGGAAAATTCGTTGTCCGGATCTGGACAGGCGGTTTCGGTCATGTTGCAAGTCTATCCTGATGACGGCAGAAGAGAAACCTGAACTCAGGATAAAAGAAGAACCTGGATAACGATACTGGGCCCAGGCAGTTGATGGCATAATCGAAACCCTTATGAATGCAACTCCGGCTACCCCGATGATGAGAAAGAACAAACCCGGACTCCGGCCAGGGACGATCGGCAGGCCGGTCCATCCGGTGACCGCAATCTGGCTGGCGGCAGTCCTGGCATTGCCCATCACAGTGCAGGCGGAAGAAGGCGTAGTCAGGAAAACGGCAATTGCGGAATTTGGCGAGCCATTATACGCGGCTGGCATCGAGCACCTTCCCTACGCCAACCCCGACGCGCCCCGGGGAGGCAGGACGACGCTCAGCGCTTTCGGCAGTTTCGACACCCTCAACACTTATGTGCAAAAGGGTGAGTGGCCGTCCAGTATCGGTCTGGCGTACGATGAATTGATGACCGGTTCCGGCGATGAAATCGACGGACTGTACGGCCTCATTGCCGAGTCCGTCGAATATCCGGCTGACAAGAGCTGGGCCATATTCAATTTGCGCGAAGAGGCGGTGTATCACGATGGCATGCCGATTGTCGCGGCAGACTTCGTGTTTACGTTCGACACCATAAAAAACCACGGCAGGCCGTTTTACCGGTCTTTCTTCGAGGAGGTGGCCGGCGCCGAGGCATTGTCGCCCCGACGACTGAAGTTCACTTTTTCCAGCACGGACAGCATGAAGCCGATCATGACCGTCGCCGGGTTGTCGCCGTTGCCGTTGCACTACTGGAAAGACCGGGATGTAACCGAATCCACCCTTGAGCCGCCCCTGACCAGCGGCCCCTACCGGATAAAAGAACTGGATCCAGGACGGTCCATTACCTACCAGCGGGTTGAGGATTACTGGGCAAAAGACCTGCCGATCAATCGGGGGCTGAACAACATTGGCGAGATTCGTTATGATTACTACCGGGACCTGACCGTTGAATTCGAGGCCTTCAAGGCGGGCAAAATCGATTTTCGTCAGGAAGCGAGCGCCAAGCGCTGGGTGACGGAGTATGACCTGGATGAAGTGGCGGCCGGCGAGGTCATCCGGCTTGAGATTCCGAACAAGAATCCGCGCGGCATGGGAGGCTATTTCTTCAATATGAATCGGCAGAAATTCAAGGATGCGCGTGTTCGTGAAGCCCTCATGATTCTCTACGACTTCGAAACCATACAGCGTACACTGCTGTACGGCAAGTACAAGCGCATCAGCAGTTACTTTCCGAATTCCGATTATGGTTCGACCGGGAACCCGACCCCTGCCGTAAAGGCCATTCTGTCCGGGTTCGCCGGGGAGATTCCGGAAAGCGCCCTGACCGAGGCTTTCATTCCGCCCAAAACGGATGGAAGCGGGCGTGACCGGGTCAACAGGAGAAAAGCGTTGAGTCTGTTCAGGTCAGCCGGCTGGGAACTGAAGGACGGCAAACTGGTTTCCACCGAATCCGGGGAGCCGTTCCAACTGGAACTGATGACCGCCTGGCCGGAATCCCAACGGCTGGCCCTGCCCTATGTAGAGAATCTGAAGAAATCAGGAATTGACGCCTCTATCCGGCTGGTGGATACCTCGCAATGGAGAACCCGGATTTACGATTACGACTTCGATCTGTGGGTGGGAGGGCTCAACTTTTTCCCGCCCCCCGGTACCGAGTTGCGGAGTTTCTTCGGCTCGGCGTCCGCCGATGTCCGGGGCGGCAATTCGGGTGGAATCCGCAATCCTGTGGTGGACGCGCTGATCGAACTGGCGATTGCGGCCAGGGATCTGGAAACCCTGCAAAACACTACGCGAGCGCTGGACCGGGTGCTGTTATGGAACCATTATGTGATTCCGACCTTTTACAAGGATGAAATCTGGGCGGCGTACTGGAATAAATTCGGTTCTCCCTCGCGCAAACCGGCCTATGGCACCGGCTTCCCCGGCAGCTGGTGGATAGACGCGGAGAAGGAAAGCGCCTTGAACCGCTGATCATTCATTCCACCTGCGATCATGCTGGCTTATATCATCCGTCGATTGTTGCTGGTGGTTCCCACCCTGCTCGGCATCATGGTCGTCAATTTCGCAATCATCCAGTTTGCGCCCGGCGGCCCGGTCGAGCAGACAATCGCGAAATGGCAGGGGCAGGCGGTGGAGGCCACCAGCCGGTTCGCCGGTACCGGTTCGGACCTGCAGGGAGACCGTAATGGCAGCGCCGACGCTCTCGGCGGCGGCGCAAGCAAGTATCGCGGCGCGCAGGGGTTAAGGCCGGAAATCATCGCCGAGATCGAGAAGCAGTACGGCTTTGACCAGCCGGCGCATCAGCGCTTTTTGAACATGCTGTGGGATTACATCCGCTTTGACTTCGGGGAAAGCTACTACAGCAACAAGCGGGTCACCGAATTGCTGATAGAAAAAATGCCGGTCTCGATTTCTCTCGGGCTGTGGACCACCCTGGTCGTTTACCTGGTCTCGATTCCGCTCGGTATCCGAAAGGCGGTTCGGGATGAATCGGGTTTCGATGTCTGGACCAGCGGAATAATCGTCGTTGGATACGCCATTCCCGGTTTTCTGTTTGCCATTTTGCTGGTTGTGCTGTTTTCGGGGGGGAAGTATTTTGACCTTTTTCCACTGCGAGGACTGACTTCCGAGGGCTGGAGTGAATTCCCCTGGTGGCGACAGATACTGGATTATTTCTGGCACATCACCCTGCCCGTTCTGTCCATGGTGATCGGAGGATTCGCCACTCTCACCATGTTGACCAAAAATTCGTTCCTGGACCAGATCAAGCTGCAGTATGTATTGACCGCAAGGGCAAAGGGGTTGTCCGAAAACCAGATTCTGTACGGACATGTGTTCAGGAACGCGATGCTCATCGTGATTGCCGGATTTCCGGCGCTGTTCATCGGCATTCTGTTTACCGGGGCACTGCTGATCGAGGTGATTTTTTCCCTCGACGGGCTGGGACTGCTGGGTTATGAGGCGGCTCTGAACCGGGATTATCCGGTGATGTTTGCGATTTTGTACATTTTTACACTGATTGGACTGCTGATGCAGATTCTTCGCGATGTGATGTATACCATTATCGATCCCAGAATCGATTTTGAATCGAGGCAAGCCTGAAGATGTCCCCGTTAAGCGCTCGCCGATGGGAAAATTTCAAGGCAAACCGGCGCGGGTACTGGTCGCTGTGGATATTTCTGGCATTGTTCATCACCACCCTGATGTCGGAGTTGATTGCCAATGACAAGCCGATCCTGATCCGCTACGACAACGCCTTTTACACTCCGATTTTCAACCACTATCCGGAAACCGAATTCGGCGGCGAATTTGAACTGGAAGCCGAGTATCGAGATCCTTATGTACGGTCGCTGATTCTGGAGAAGGGCTGGATGATCTGGCCCTTGATACCCTGGTCCTACAATACCATTGACTATGAACTCGAAGTACCGGCGCCTTCACCGCCGTCCAGGCGCCATTGGCTGGGGACGGACGACCAGGCCAGAGATGTCCTGGCGCGGGTGGTATACGGGTTTCGCATCTCGGCGTTGTTCGGTTTGTTACTGACCCTGCTGAGTTCCGTCATAGGCATCGCGGCCGGGGCCGTGCAGGGATACTTCGGGGGGCTGACCGATCTGGTCATGCAACGGTTTATCGAGGTATGGGAAGGGCTGCCGATCCTGTATCTGCTGATTATCATGGCCGCGGTCATCGAGCCCGGTTTTTTCAGCCTGCTGATCCTGATGCTGTTGTTTTCGTGGACCGGGCTGGTCGCCGTTGTGCGCGCCGAGTTTCTGCGGGTCCGCAATTTCGAGTATATCCGCGCCGCCAGGGCTTTGGGAGTCAGTGACAGCCGTATCATGGTCCGGCACATACTGCCCAACGCGATGGTCGCGACCTTCACGTTCATGCCGTTTATTCTGAGCGGTTCGGTTACCACATTGACCAGCCTGGATTTTCTCGGGTTCGGATTGCCTGTCGGCTCACCTTCCCTGGGAGAGTTGTTGAACCAGGGCAAGAACAACCTGCAGGCCCCCTGGCTCGGAATTACCGGATTCGCAGTGATTGGCCTGATGCTGTCGTTGCTGGTCTTTATCGGCGAAGCGGTGCGTGACGGCTTCGATCCGAGGAAGGTCTTCTCATGAATACTCAACCGATGCTCGAGGTCAGTGACCTGTCGATCAGTTTTCGCCGTAAAACCAGGCAGCGGGAAATCGTTTCCGATGTTGTGAAGGGGGTCGGGTTTGACCTGCACGCCGGTGAGACGGTCGCGCTGGTTGGAGAGTCGGGAGCGGGGAAATCCCTGGTCGCGCTGTCCGTGATGCAGTTGCTGCCTTATCCCCACGCCTTTCATCCGGGTGGCTCGATCACCGTTCAGGGAGAACAACTGATCGGAGCCGATCAGGATGCGCTGCGGCGCATACGCGGTAACCAGGTCTCCATCATTTTCCAGGAACCCATGACCGCGCTGAATCCACTGCATACCATTGAAAAACAGATTGGCGAATCGCTGGCGTTGCATCAGGGGATCAGGGATGACAGGGCCAGAAACCGGATCGTGGCGCTGTTGGACCGGGTCGGCATCCACAATCCTGAATCCCGTCTGGCTGACTATCCTCACCAGTTGTCCGGAGGCCAGCGCCAGCGGGTGATGATTGCGATGGCGCTTGCCAATCGCCCCGGGATTCTGCTGGCCGATGAACCGACCACAGCGCTTGACGTGACCGTACAGGCCCGAATTCTCGAATTGCTCAAGGAGTTGCAAGATGCGGATAATCTGGGAATCCTGTTGATCACGCATGATCTCAACATGGTGCGAAAGACAGCGGATCGTGTACTGGTGATGAAAGACGGAAGGCTGGTGGAGACTGGCTCCGCGGTACAGATATTCACGTCTCCTGCAAAGGACTATACCAGACTGCTGTTGTCGGCGGACCCTCCGCTCCGGCAACAGCCGGATGGAAACTTCAACCAGATTCTTTCGGTGGACAATCTCAAGGTCTGGTTCCCGGTCAGGCGCGGGCTGCTCAAGCGAACTGTGGGTTACGTCAAGGCGGTCAATGACGCGTCTTTGAAACTGTATCCGGGCCGTACCCTGGGGCTGGTCGGAGAATCGGGCTCAGGCAAGACCACGCTGGCGTTGGCCTTGTTGAAGCTGGTGCGGTCCGAAGGCGAAATCCACCTGGATGGAGCGCCGCTCGGCGAACAGGGCGGCCTGTCGTTGTCGCAGGTGCGAAGGGTCATGCAAATTGTTTTTCAGGATCCTTACGGTTCCCTTTCTCCCCGACTGCCGATTGGCGAGATCGTCAGTGAAGGGCTGGAGGCGCATGGCCTGGTCGCCGACCCGAAAATCCGTGACCGGAAAGTCGTGCAAATTCTTGAAGAGGTGGAAATCGATCCCGATGTCCGTTTCCGTTATCCGCACGAATTCTCAGGAGGACAGAGGCAGCGAATCGCGATCGCCCGGGCGCTGATTCTCGAACCGAGAATACTGTTTCTCGATGAACCCACTTCAGCGCTGGACCGAACTGTCCAGGTTCAGGTACTGGAACTGCTGAACCGGCTCCAGCGGCAGCATCAACTGGCCTATGTTTTTATTTCCCACGATTTGAGCGTGGTTCGGGCGATTGCGGATGACTTGATGGTAATGCAGTCCGGCGATGTGGTGGAACAGGGTGAGGCGGATTCCATTTTTTCCAATCCGCGGCACCCCTATACTCGGGAACTGCTGGCCGCGGCAGGTCAGGAGGCATGGCCGTGATGTCTACAGAAACCGGTCCAGAGAGAAAGCCGACAAGTCAACGCAGGGTTTGATATCCATAGCCAGTTCGGCTGTCACCTTGCCTGCCCCCGGGCCGATGCCGAAGCCGTGGCCGCTGTAACCCGTGGAGAGGATCAGTCCGGGAATGTCGGCGACAGTCGAAATGATCGGCAATTCGTCGGGGGTCACATCAATCATTCCGGCCCATCGCCGGCTGATGCCGATACCCTTGAGGGGCGGCAGGGTTTCTCCCAGTTGGCGGTGAGCCCTGTCGAGCAACTTGCGGTCGGGTTGGGGGTCCAGAATCCGCTCGGTTTCAAATGGCGTGACCGAATCGAGCGACCATTTCGAAGGCCACTTCAGTTCCTCGAAGAACCGTTTGCCGATCCTGAGCGAGGTCTGTTCCTTCGACTGCCGGTAGGCAGGGTAGAATTTCATGAAAAACCGGAGAAAATCCGGGGTCACGTCGCAGCTTGAATGTCCGCCGCAAGCCACATTGTATCCGCCGTCCAGACGGCGCCGCAGTCCGAGTCCGCCGCTCCAGATTGATTGCAGGGTAAGAAATTCGGTGGGTACGGTCGCCATCACCGAGCCTGTGACCTTGAGGTGGGGAAACACGATACCGAGATTCCTGCAAAAATAGCCCGACCAGGCCCCGCCTGCGCAGATTACCCTGGAGGCGCGAATCGGACCGTGTTCGGTGACCACGCCCGCCACTCTTCCGGCTTCGATATCAATCCCGCGAACCGCACAGCGAGTCAGGATTCGCGCCCCCGCGGAGCGGGCCTTTTCAGCAATGGCGTTCGTTGCAAGATACGGTTCCGCGCTGGCGTCGCTTGGTGTAAACAAGGCTCCTCGAGTCTGGTTGCCGATCTCCGGAATCAGTGTTTTCAATTCACCAGGGGACAGGAAACGGGTATCGAGATCGAACGCTTTGGCATGTTCCAGCCAGGCCAGGTTGGATTGATGGCGGGCAGGTGAGTCAGACAGGTACAGTGTGCCGCCTTCATGAAAGCCGATTTCCCGGTCGAGTTGCGGAACCAGTTCGCGCCAGCGCTCCAGGGATTCGATCATCAGCGGGATTTCGGACGGGTGCCGTCCCTGTTTGCGGATAAATCCCCAATTACGGCTGGATTGTTCGCCGGCAATCTCTCCCTTTTCACATAGCGCCGCCTTGACGTTGCGCCGCGCCAGGTACCAGGCGGCGCTGGCGCCCACGATGCCGCCGCCGATGATGGCCACATCGACCGAACCGGGAATGGATTCAGGCGAAGGGGTCAGGCCGGCCATTGGCGCCACTCTTTCAGTAAAGGAAAATACAGCGCAAGCATGATCCTGTTCTTCTCCAGATTGTGCATGATCTGTGCATAACGCGCCATCTGGCTATGATACCGTTGTTTCTCTTGCTCAAGAAAGCGGGTTATGTCCCCGCCTTCGCGCCGCCCTGACTTGAAATCAATGATCCATCGTATCCCGGACCGATCGACAAAGGTGCGGTCAATCACGATCCTGACGAGGGAGTCATCCACCATGCCGGTCAGTGGCCATTCGGTCCTGATCCGGCTGTGGTCACTGGAAAATATCCATGCCGCCCTGGAGTCGGATTTGACATTTTCCACGGCGGCTGCCAGATTTTCGCAGGCCGATTCGAGTTCTGTCCCGCTCAATCCGCGTTCAACGAGAATGGTCCGGCCACGGTCAACGATTTCCCCGGTTTCCCGGGATTTCCATTCCTGCCAGTTCCGCTCATCGATTTCCTGAAGTATGTGATGGATGGCGATGCCGGTGACACGCAGGGTTTCCCCGGCCCATGAGAATTCAATTTCATTTCCGACGGCGACATCACGGGTGATTTCGGTGGATTTGAGGTCCGGGCTTCCGGGAACTTCCGGCACAGACCAGGCTTCCGGCAATCGTCTGAACCGGGTCAGTGAAAGCATGGATTGTCCGGCTTCTACCGGTTCAACCGGTTCCCCGGGCATCGCCGGGATTGCGCCACTGTTGATGAATTGGCTTCCCAGAGCCGGCCATAACAGGTGCAGCAGCGAGTTTCGTACCGGAGGTTTGACTTGCTCTTCCGAGTCAGGCGCGAGGCAGCCATACAGATGCAACTCCCGGCGGGCCCGGGTACAGGCTACGTACAGCAATCGACGATTATCGTTTTCCCTTTGTTTTTCCTCCAGGGCGCCGAGGTATTCGTACAGTGGATCGGATTCCTCCGCGTCCGGTAACCCGGCTAGCAGAAGCTCGTCGGGGAAACGCATTGAGCGCACCAGTTCCTTGCTCTGTACGGGACCCTTTCGGTGCAGTTGCGGCAGGATCACCACATCAAACTCCAGACCCTTGGATTTATGCATGGTCATCAACTGGACCCGGGACAGGGCATCGGTCCTGGACCAGAGTTGTTCCGTGGCCTCCAAAAGAATTTCGGGGGTGATCAACGCGTGCTCGGACTCCAGGGTATCGAGCAGGTCCAGCCAGGCTTCACAATCCGCCAGGTCGGTTGATTCGATACAAGCCGGTCCGCCCAGCCTGAGCCACGCGGCTTCCACATTGTGCCGCAATGAAACCCGGCCGTGGCGGATGACCATGGGTTCTATCGCGGCGGTAAATCGCCGGATTCTTCGTTGCCCGCCCGCGCTCATCGCCGCGACCGCCTGATCCGCCAGACAGGCCTGGAGAATAGTGGGGAATGGTTCGGCCATCGCGACCACCGACAGGTCCTTGAGGTCAAGTCCGCACCACGGCGCGCGCAGCACAGTCAGCCAGGCAACGCGATCACCGAGTTGGCCCAGCGCCCGGGTCAGAGCGATCAGGTCCAGGATCGGCGTACGTTCATGCAGACTCTCCAGTTCGACCGCCTGGTAGGAGATTCCGCGCTGGCGCAGAACCTGCGCGATCGCGACCAGATGGTTGCGGTTGCGCCCGAGAATACCGATACTGGCGTCGGCACTGCTCGCAAGGGCCTTGTCCACCTGCTGGCCGATCAGGTCTGCTTCGCGCTGTCCGGAATTTCCGGTTTTACTCTTGCCGGCGTCCGCATAGCGGTGAATCCCGATCACACTGCTGGTCCCTTTGGAGAGCGCTGCGCTGGCTGGCGTGTAATCGACTCCCCCGCCCAGGGTATCGCGCGCCGTCGAAAACACCTGCGGGAAGGTCTGGTTGAACCATTCAACCAGTTCCGGGGAAGAGCGGAAATTGCTTTCCAGCACCAGCGATCGAGGACGCACATCACCGATACCGAATTCCTTTATCTGCCAGAAATTGGCCACATCCGCTTCCCGAAATCGATAGATCGACTGCATCGGGTCGCCCACGAAAAACAACGTTCTGCCGTCCCCGTCCTGCCAGCCGGCGGTCAGCTTCCTGATCAGTTCAATCTGGGTTCGGGAGGTGTCCTGCACTTCGTCCATCAACAGATGGGACAGTTGATGGTCCAGCACCAGCGCAAGGTCGGTCGGGTTGTCCTCCTCCCCCAGGGCGAGTTCCGCCCGGTGCGCTATTTCGATGAAGTCGGCCTGGTTTCGATCCTTGAACAACAAGCGCAACTGGGCAGCGGCAACTTGCTGAATCCGGAGCAGAGAGTCCAGCGTTTGCAGGTGTCTTTCCGACATTACAGCGCTCGGCAGCAAGCGGACCTGAACCAGCGCCTCGACAATCCGGGAGTCTTCGTCCATCTGTGCGATGTGTCCAAGGAGATCATGGATCCGTTGTTTTGCTTTCTTGCATTCGGCCGGGAATCCCGCCCTTTTATCCGCCCGCATTCGCAGGCTTCCGTTATGAGTCAACAAAAGGCTGGCGATGCCGAGCCACTGTTTGACTGACTCGAATTGTGTGTCCGGGAAGGTTTCGATCTCGAGACAGGCGCACAGCGGGTTTTCGGGGTCTTGTTCGATCAGCCTGGAGGCCGCGAATCCGGCAAGGCTGACCAGTTCATCCCGGATCGAGTCCGGGATGGCTTCTGATATCTGTTCGAGATGTCGGTGGATGACCTGCCGTTGCATCTGTTCCATCTGTTCCCGCGTACCCAGATTCAGTCCGCCCATCCAGTGAATTCGTTTGGACAACATGGTCGATAGCAGGGAGCGGGCCAGATTGAAGTCGGCCCTGGCCAGTCTGAGCAGGTCAGCACAGTAATCAGCCAGCGGTGGCCCCTCCTCAATCAGGTCAAGGGTTTGTTTCGCCGCTTCCAGATACAGGAGCCTGGTCTGATTGCCGTCCAGTAGATCCGGTGTCGCGCCAAAGCGCGACGACCAGGGCATGTACTTCACCAGGTCATAACACAACGCGTCGATGGTCATGATTCTGAGCCTTCCGGGGTTGCCGGTCAGGTTCCAGCCGAGTTCCTGGTCCCGTTTTATCGCCTGCCTCGCCAGTTCCAGTATATCCGCATCCGCTTGCCCGGCCCGGCCGCTATCACTTGCCGCCGACAGCGCACGGACAATCCGTTCCTGCATCTCCGCGGTGGCTTTTCGGGTGAAGGTGATTGCCAGAATCTGCTCCGGGTGTTCGACTGTGGCCAGCAGGGCGAGAAATCGGCGAATCAGCAGACCGGTTTTACCGGAACCCGCCGGAGCCTGGACAATGAATGAACGAGACAGATCCAGGGCCTCGTCCCGCTGTTTCTGATCGGGCAGTTCCGCGCTCATGTTGCCAGGTCCGTTTCGTGATCCGGATATTCGTTGAATTCGTGGCGTCTGCACAGCCCGGTCAGGTTACAGTTTTTGCATACCGTGTTGTCTCTGGGGTTGACTTCGGCCCAGCCTTCGGAAAATGACCGCGCGATTCGTTCGAGCCGGGTATTCCAGTAGGCAAGCAGCTCGGGCCAGGAAGACCATGCTTCGTTAGCCAGGCCTTTTGACAGCTTTACGACCCGTGATCCCCCGGTTTTATGGTGAAACTCATGGTGGATCGAAATTCCCTGGTAACCGCAGTCGGCGTGGCGAACCCGGCCATAGGCCATGCACCCGATAATCTCATTGTTGCCGCTGTCCCTGATCAGGGCGAGCGCGTAAAGCGGAAGCTGGGGGTGTTGGGGCCGGTCACCGAGCCAGGTGGCCAAGCTGTTGGTCCTGCCTGTCTTGTAGTCGATCACGGCACAGGAGCCATCCGCCAGCCGGTCGATCCGGTCCACCTTGACAGACAGTTCGAGGCCGCCGAGCCGGAGGAGATATTTTTTTTCTGTTTCCACCACCTGAAAATCCTGATACCGGACCTGTTCCGTGTCGAGCCACTGACGCATCAGGTTTGTCAACCAGCGGCTCTGCGTTTCGTGAAAACCTCTGCCGAGGCCGCTTTGACTGAACCCGGACCGGCTGCAATCGTCAATCACCTCCACGATCAGCTTGTCAAGTCCGGTTGGCGTTATCGCACGGAGATTGTCCAGGGTTCTGACCCGTTGCCAGATTTTCTCCAGAATTCGGTGTATCAGGGCGCCGCGGTCCATCGCGTCCAGTCCCGGTTGACGATACTCGTTTTCCCTTGCGCCCAGCCGGTGGGTCGCATAGCTGCGGAAAGGGCAGGCCGAATGGTCCTCGATAATGGCGGTACCGCCCCGGACATCCGGGGTTGTCACCGGAATCCCGACGCGGTCCTCAAAGACCTCCAGCAGGGGTTTGTGCCGTTGATAGTGGTCGAACAGCGAAGGTTGGGGCGTCGCAGCATCGGATGAAGCGTCTGGCCACGGCGCCAGCGGGCTGGGCGGTTGCTCGACTTCCTCTTCAAATCGGGGGCGGCTGAATACGACCTCACGGCACTGACGGGTCAATTGCCGTTGCAGGGCGCTGGCTTGTGCATGATTCAGGTCAAAATCGGCTTTGAAGTACCCTGCTTCCAATTGCAGCGCGGCAGGAATGAACGGGTTTTTACTGAGCCGGGGCGGCCACTCTTTTTCGTTCAGATTACCGAACCAGACAGCGTCGAATTGAATTCCGGCGGTTTCCAGTATTCCCATGATCTCGACATTCACTTTTGCCGATTCGGGTTCGAACGGCTGGGTCGCCAACCGTTCGTTCAGCACGGAGAGCGCTTCACCCAGTGTCGTGCGGGACTCGACCAGATCCAGCGTGGCCAGATTCAGGATCTCCTTCCTGAATGCCTGGACGACCTGATGTTCAGCGCTGCCCAGAGTTTCATCTCCAGGCCAGCCGAACCCGTCCAGCCATTGCGTGAAAATGCCCGCCCATTCACTACAGGGGTTTTTTTCTCCCGACCGCTGAAGAAGGGGTTTGAGGTGATTGAAAATCCGGGCCAGTTCGGGGGAATCACCGTCGGCGGTATCCCGGATGATCCGGGCCCAGGCATCGGGCGCCTTTATTTCGTGGGCAAACTGCTGACGGTATCGGTATTCGAGCGGGTGCCGCTGAGCCATTTCCCGAGTCGCGCCGCGGATCCAGGGGTCGGTCAACATACAGGCAATGGCCTCAAACCGGATGGATTTTTCTGTAAACAGGGCCAGCAGGTTGATTGCCGAGCGTACCACCGGATACGTGGCGAGTTGCCTGCCGAGTGCGATATGAAAGGGGCGGTCGTAATATTTTTCAGGGTCGAGGAGGCTGGCCGGGCAAAGCGTCCGGGTAAACTCCAGTTCAATATCCTGCCGTGACCGGACCAGATCGGGAGCTACGATCGCAATGCGGTATTCCGGGTCGCGGTCCAATATGCGTTTGGCCCATTGCGCGGCGGCCAGCCATTGGTCACGCCCGGATTCGAATTCCAGGGATTCCTGTTCCGGAGCCGGCCGGCCATCCGGTCTTGACAGGCTGACCCGAACCCCCGAAGTACGCAGACACTCGACCAGACGCTCCTGATCCGGGGTCAGATTGTCGAATCCCGCCCAGCCCAGATGCGGCCAGTCCGGTTGCATGCCCTGTTTTATCCGTGTAACGATATGAGCGGGGAGTTGATACGGATCCAGCCACCGGCGCTCGCGGCAGTATGACCGATACTCTCTGGCCCACCGGGAAAAACTGTGGTGGTCAGTCAGGCAGAAATCCCCGAAGTCATTGAATTCGATATTCCATTGCTGGCAGATTCGCCAGGCTTCCATCGCCGAGCGCACCGTGGCGTTGATGTTCCACAAATGTTCGGTATCCCCGCCATTCGACCGGATGTCCAGATGGATGATCTTTTTCCAGAGTTGCCGGCTTTGCGACAGGTTCAGAACCACATCCAGTCCGTCCGGGCGATTCCCGGAATCCATACGCAAGTGTTTCCAGACGCGTTCGACCCAGGACGGGTAGGGTAGAACATCCGGGGTCTCCCAGGTCGTCAATCCATTTTGCAACCGATCCTCGTTATAATCCTGGACGATCTCACGAGACAGGCGGGGGGTTGCGGTAACCAGGGTTCCGCCCTCCCGCAGCAGATCGAACATCGATTCAGCCGGGAGGCTGCCTTTCAGGCCAGGGTCGGCGGACCAGTTCAGGATTGGATCCGTTCGATCTGGCCGGCAAGCTCAAAGTCGAGTCGGGTAATGCCGCCGCTGCTATGGGTAACCAGGTGGATGTCCACCCGATTGTAAACGTTGGACCATTCCGGATGATGATTCATTTTTTCCGCCAATATGCCGGCCTGGGTCATGAACCCCATAGCCTGAATGAAATTGCCGAATTTGAATTGCTTGAACAATTTTCCATCCACCGACTGCCAGGGCCGGACAAGATCGTGGTTGAGTTTTTGCAGGCAGGCAGATAATTCGTCGCCTTCGATAACTACATGTTTCATTTAACGGGTTCCTCAATGAATCAATGCCAAGTTTAAGTCAAACAGGCGGCTTTTGCATCTGCCTGTGCCGGAAAATACCGACCGGACCCAACCCTGATCTTTCTCGCAATGCTGAAATGCGCCGCGTTTATGACTTTGTTTATGATAGAGTAATCGAACATCCTGTAGTGACTGCTTTTATATGACGGATAAAACGCGACCGCATCACAGCCACAGTCCGGACGAAATCGAACAACGGGTCAGAAACCTTGAAAACCTGCTGGTCGGCAAAGGGCTGGTGGACCCTCGGACCGTGGACCGGTTGGTGGATACGTATCAACATGAAGTGGGGCCGCGCAACGGCGCTCATGTAGTTGCACGGGCATGGACAGACCCGGAATACAAAGAGCGGTTATTGTCGGACGCCACGGCCGCAATCAAGGAGTTGGGCTACAGTGGCCGGCAGGGAGAACACATGCGGGTGGTCGAGAACGCCGGGCGGGTCCATAACCTGGTGGTCTGCACATTATGTTCATGTTACCCGTGGCCCGTACTCGGGCTGCCTCCCGCCTGGTACAAATCATCCGGATACCGCGCCAGGGCGGTGACCGAGCCTCGGGTCGTGTTGTCCGAATTCGGGCTGGAGCTGGACGAAGACGTCGAAGTGCGGGTCTGGGACTCGACTGCGGAAATGCGGTATCTGGTATTGCCCCGGCGACCGGACGGAACGGAACATTTACCGGCAACGGAACTGGCCAGACTGGTCAGCCGGGATGCCATGATCGGGGTTGCGCTAGCGGGTCCGGCGCCATGAATTCGGGACATGATCTCGGTGGTATGCACGGTTTCGGGGACATTGACCAAAGCCAGCGGGAAAACTTCGTCCAACAATGGGAGGAAAGGGTTTTCGGGTTGACCCTGGCCTGTGGCCTGTTGGGGCGATGGAATCTGGATGAATCCCGCTATGCGCGGGAACGGATGGATGCGGGCGAGTATTTGCGGGGCAGCTACTATGAACATTGGCTGCATGGTCTCGAGAGATTGCTGATCGAAAAAGGCCTGGTGACGGTCAATGAGCTTGAATCCGGGAGAAGCGAACAGGAAAGCGGCCTGAACCCGGTTGCCGCGGAAAAGATTCCCGGGATACTCAGACGCGGCGCTCCTGTACAAATGCGTCCGCAATCAGCGCCGCTGTTCCAGGCCGGACAGCTTGTGCGAGTCAGGAATTTCCACCCGAAATCGCATACCAGAGCGCCGCGTTACGTTCGCTCCCGATCAGGCCGGGTTTCGGAGTGGTATGGCGCGTATGTTTTCCCGGACCTGCATTCAGCCAGCGGAGAGAAGCGCCCCGCACATCTGTACAGCGTCCGTTTCGAGGCCGGCGAGTTGTGGGGGGAGCGGGATGCGGAAGAAAGGTCCGCCGTTTATGTCGATCTGTTCGAGCCTTATTTACAGGCGACAGAGGTATGACAGGCAGGGCGGTGCAGCTATGGGCATGGATACGGTATGGACAGTCTGGTGGGACTGCCCGGTATTGCCGATGCGTATATGTTCCTGTACCGGCAACCCCGCAACGCCTGGACCCATGAACCGGATCTCCGTACCCACAAGGAATCCTTTTAGAGTGGATACCCGTTAACCGAAGGTATCCACGTAGCCAAACAATGCGGCGCTTCCTCCGGTGTGCAGGAACACGACATTCTGTCCTTTGGTAAAGAATCCGTTGCGGATATGGTCGATGAACCCGGCCAGCCCCTTGCCGGAATAGACGGGGTCCATCAGGATGGCTTCCTCGCGAGCCATCAGGTTCACGGCTTCGACCATGCTTTCGGTCGGGATGCCGTAACCATCACCGACATAGTCGGAATTGGCGACCACCTTTTCTCTGGCGACACAGCCGGCAATTCCCATGTGGTCCGCGGTTTTACAGGCCAGGTCGTAGACCTTCTCTTCCTGTTGTTCCCTGGGCGCGCGTACGCTGATGCCGAGCAATGGAATCCCGGAACGGGTGGCTTCCAGTCCAACCACCAGTCCGGCCTGGGTGCCTGTGCTGCCTGTGGCAGTGACGAAGTGATCAATACGAAGCCCCCGGTCATTGGCCTGGGTCAGGGTTTCGATGGCGCAATTCACATAGCCCAGGGCGCCGGTGGGGTTGGAGCCTCCGCCAGGAATGATATAGGCCGTTTTGCCTTGTGAGCGAATTTCTTCGGCTTTTTCCTCCATGGATGCATCCATGTCCGTGTCCTTTGCATAGCGGGTTATATTCGCCCCGAAAATCCGGTCCAGCAAAACATTGCCGGAATCGGTGTAATCGCGGCTGGCGTAACCGGTGCGGTTTTCCAGAAGAATTTCACACGCCATATTCAGCTTTGCCGCCGCCGCCGCTGTCTGGCGCGCGTGATTGGATTGCACCGCGCCCTGGGTGATGACGACATCGGCTTTCGCGGCCAGCGCTTCGGCCATCAGAAATTCGAGTTTGCGCGTTTTGTTGCCGCCCGTACCGAGACCGGTGCAGTCATCACGCTTGATCCAGATGTCCGGCCCTCCCAGCTTTTTCGACAGGTTGGGCAAAAACTCCAAAGGCGTGGGCAGGTGAGCGAGGCTTACTCGCGGGAAACGTGATAGATGCATGTAGTGGGCTCTCCGTGTGAATCTAGGGGTTGTTCAGGTTTGAAAGTTCCTGTTCAATGATGCCGGCGATGATATCGCATTGAGCCTGGCTCAGCGACAGCGGAATCCGCATGTCGCAAGTGGTCGCCAGAATCTCCGAAGTATCGGGTAATGCCTGGGGTTGCAGGTATTGCCAATGATGATATTGGCTGGTATAGCCGACCGGTTCCGCGCGGCCAAACCACTTGATCGCCACCCCTCTCTGCGTACAGTTGTCCGCCAGGGTTTGCAGTCGGGCCTTGTCCAGTCCGTTGACGTGGAACTGGATCGAGCTGGCAACGAAAGCTTCCTGTTGCTGGCGGTGGGGAACCTCGATTCCATCGATACGGTTCAGTGCCTGTTCCAGCCAGCGATAGATGCGGTTCCAGTTTTCTCCCCTGGCGGTCATTTCCCGCAACTGGGGCCGCAATACACAAGCCACCAGGTTGGACATACGCATGCTGAAATTCGGAATCCGCTTATTCCATTTGTCGAACACGCTGGCGGCCGGGGTTGACTGGTGCTGGCCGTAGAGCATATAGCTGCCTGAATACAGGATGGCCTTTGCGGCCAGATCTTCATCGTCAGTGACGATGATACCGCCTTCTCCTGAGTTGATATGTTTGAAGGTCTGGGTGCTGAAACAGCCGACAGCGCCGAATCGTCCGGTGAACCGGTCATTCCATTTCGCGCCCATGGTATGCGCGCAGTCTTCGATCAGGGTCAAGCCGTATCGAGCGCACAGTTTCACGATCTTTTCCATGTCGGCGATATGGCCGCGCATGTGGGTCATCAACAGGACACGGGCCCGGCCCTGTTGCGCCTTGCGTTCCAGATCATCCAGATTGATCCGGTAATCATTGTCGATTTCGACCAGCAGCGCTTCCCCGCCCGCGTGTTCGATCGCGCCCGGCACCGGCGCGAGATTGAAAGCGTTGACCAGAATCGGGTCGCCCGGTTCGACACCCGCTATCTTCAGTCCCAGAAAAATCGCGCAGCCGCCGGAGTTCACTCCGATGGCGTAACGTGCGCCGACATATTCGGCAAACTCCTTCTCGAACAGCGCCGCGTGAGGTTCGGTTTCACTATATTCCCCGTAGCGGTGCAAACGGCCGGATTTCATCAGGGCCACGGCCTGTTCGATGGCCTCGTCGGGGAGTGGGCCGGGATCGCTCAGGTCGATGTCCAGAGTGGTTTTCGGTTCAGGAACCAGGTTCAGGTTTTTCATGATTTTCCGGTTGAATGATTGCTGTTTCATAACTCGAGGTCCACCCACACAGGCAAATGATCCGACCCGGTGGCGCGGTCATCCACCCGGCATCCCGTTACCCGGTGTCGAATGGCGCTGCTGACAAAGGCGTAGTCCAGTCGAACCGGACTGTCGTTTACATCGCTGGTCGGACCCTGGTACTTGTCATATCCGCACTGGAGCCATGCATCGACAAACCCGCAAGGGCTGGTTACATGCCCGCCGTAATCACTGATCGGTCCCACCATTTTAAGGTATTCTTCCGAATCCGGCTGGAAATTGAAGTCACCGAACAGTATGGCATGTTCGGCCACTGACTGGCTGGATACCCCGGATTCCCAATCCATGCCGGCCAGGTTTCCTCCGACCGCATGGCCTTCATGCACTGCCTGGCGATGAATTTCCAGAATGCGCTCCACCTGGGGCAGCCGGGTCGCCGCGGACAGGTGGGTCAGGTGGATCGAATAAACCCGAAGCGGCAGGTCGTTTATGAGGATGGTGGCTTCAATCGCGGATCGTTGCAAACTGAGCGGGCCGATGCTGCCGTATTTGGGCAGAAGATGGTGACGGCTCGATTCGAGCGGATATCGACTCAGGATCAGGTTGCCGAATTGCCGGCGTTGACGGTCTCCGGGTTTCGAACCGGGGACATGCAGGTCAATGCCGGCGCCATAAACACTGTAGTAATCGCTGAAGCGGTCCTGGAAGTATCGCACCTGATCGACATGCCCGGTTCGCGGCCAGAAACGGTCCACTTCCTGCAGCGCGATCAAGTCCGCCCCGCTGATTTCATCCGCGATTCTGGACAGGTCGATCCGGTGGTCCCGGCCCTTGCCGTACTGAATGTTGTAGGTCACGCATTTCATGGGTCGGTTCTTTCAGGCCACTGCGTGAATTCCGGTTTTTTGTGCGGCGCGGCGGTCCCTGACTACAGTGACCCGGTGCATTCGGCGGTAGTGGGGAGCGTAATCCGCGACCGCGAGATGCTGGGTGACCCGGTTGTCCCATATCGCCACATCGCCTTCGGTCCAGCGGTGTCGTACCTGGAATTGCGGCTGGTTGATGTGGCTGTAGAGATATTGCAGCAAACGATCGCTGTCGGTTGTCGAGTATCCGTAAATCTGGTTGGTGAACGACGGATTGACATACAGGAATTTTCGCCCGGTGACCGGATGTACCTTGACCACCGGATGCACTGCCGAGCCGACTTTTTTCAGCGACTCGTTCAGATTCTCCACGTTTTTGTCCCGACCGAGGAACTGGTTGCGAAAAGTGCCGGGGTCATGGATGGCTTCGAGGCCTTCCAGTTCGGACTTCATCGGCGCCGACAATGCATCCCAGGCCGCATACATACTGGCCCAGAGAGTGTCTCCGCCTGTTTCCGGCAGGACCCGGGCATGCAGAATGGATGCGAAAGGGGGTTCCGGGTGAAAGGTCAGGTCGGTATGCCATACGTTGGTATCGGGCGGACGGTCCGCGTCGTTTTCGAGCAGGGTCACTTCCTGAAAACCATCCACATGGGGATAAACCGGATGGGGTTTGTCGATTTCACCGAAGGCTTCGGCAAACCGCAGGTGCGCCATGGCGCTCAGGTCCTGTCCCGAAAAGAAAACAACCTTGTGCTTGATCAGGGCATCATAGATGGTTTCCAGTTGCGCTTCGCCGGGTGGCTCGGCCAGATTCACGCCGGTGATCCGGGCGCCAATGGCGGGGGTCAGTCGTTTGATTTCCATGACTGGATTCTACTTAAAAAAATATTCACCGGATACCGGTTGCCAGGATGTTTTTTTGCCTGGAAATACCGGTTTGCCTTATGATTGCGGTTATTGGCAACCCGGCGCGTGACAAGAGAAACGAATACAAAATGAAGATCAGGAATGGCCTCAGGTCTCTCTCACAGGACATCCGGAACCGGCGGACGACGGTTGAAGCGTTGATGAGAGGGACGCTGGAAAAAGCGAAGGCGAGTAAAAACGTGCTGGTTTCCATCAATCAGGACGCGCTTGACCAGGCAAGGCAGGTTGATCGTTCCATTCAGGCCGGACAGCGCGTCCCTGCGTTGGCCGGTATTCCGGTCACTTTGAAGGACCTCTTCGATATTGAGGGACAAGTCACTCTGGCCGGGTCGATTGTCTTGCGGCATTCTGCCGCTCCGGCAGCCAGGGACTGTGAGGTGGCGAGCCGGCTGCGAGCCGCCGGCCTGTTGTTCGCCGGAAGGGCCAACATGAGTGAATTCGCGTTCAGCGGCATGGGAATCAACCCCCATTACGGTACGCCGAAGTGTGTCTGGGACCGGCGGGCCGGACGACTGCCGGGCGGTTCTTCTTCGGGCAGCGCGGTCAGTGTGGCGGAAGGCATCGTGCCCGTTTCAATCGGGTCGGATACCGCCGGATCCTGTCGTGCGCCCGCGGCTTTCAATGGTATCGTCGGGGTCAAGCCGAGTTACGGGCGATTGTCGCTGGCTGGAGTCTACCCGTTGTCGCCCACCTCGGACGCGCCCGGTCCGATGGGGGTGGATGTCGATAGCTGTTTCCTGCTGGATCAACTGATGTCCGGATCCTGGGACGGACAAGGCGCGCCGCCATCGATCCATCATACGGATTGCGCTTCGCTGAAACTGGTCGTTCCCGTAAGCGCGGTGATGGAAGATCTGGATCATGAAGTGGCGGACGATTTTGACCGGGTTGTGGATGCGCTCGGCCAGGCGGGCGCGCAGGTGGAATTTATCGAAATGCCGGTCATCAGTGAGTGCGTGAAAATGTTTCTCACCCGTGCGGTGGTGGGCTATGAGGCTTTGCGGCATCATGCGGGACTACTGGAGAAATACGGACATGAATATGACCCTTTCGTGTACAACCGGATGACCGCTTTCAAGGGGGTTACCGATGAAGAACAGCAATCCCGATACCGCGACAAGGCCCGGATGAAAGCCTCCTTCGAGCAGACCATGAAGGGTCTCGGCGCTGACGCGGTGATCTGTCCGACCACTCCCTGCATTCCGCCAACCCTGGCCGCGGCGCAGGTTGCGGAAAATCAGACGAAAATCAATTTGAGAAACCTGAGAAATACCGCCTCGGCAAACTATTTTGACGGTTGTTCGATCAGCCTGCCGTGTCAGGGTTACGGCCAGGCGCCGACCGGCCTGATGGTGTCCTCCGCTCATGGTCGCGATGCGCGGTTGTACATGATTGCAGAAGCCATCGAACGGGTGATCGACTCATCGCGGAATTGATGGCGTTTCCGCCGCCGTGAATCGCGGCGCTCCGGGGCTGGACCGGGTTGCCCGGCCAGTCATCCGGTCGGGTGTGTTTTCCAGTTCTCTTTGCATGACCTGAACCGTTCGCTATTGACATGATCGACTTCCTGATGGTAATTGTGCACCGTTTTGTGGTATAGCTGCCAGATGCAGGGGGCGTGATGGCCCTTGCTCATTCTAACCAACAGAGGGAAGAACCATGTTCAAGATTTTCAAGGCCATGAGCCTGTTCGCTTTCGTGCTTTTTGCTTCGGGGGGCGCGGCCGTCTCGGCCAGCGTACCGGAAAACGACGACCCGATCAAAGTCATCCTGAATGACTGGACGGGCCAGCATGTGTCAACAAAGATCGCCGGTGAGTTGTTAAAGAAAATGGGCTACAACATTGAGTATGTCAGCGCCGGCGCCCTGCCTCAGCATGCTGGCCTGGCCCAGGGCAACCTGCATTTCCAGGCCGAAGTCTGGACCAACAATATCGGTGACCTGTATCCGAAGGCCGTGGAAGCGGGGGATATCGTGGTGTTGGGAGAACTCGGCCTCGAGCCGAGAGAGGGCTGGGTTTACCCGCCCTATATGGAAGAAAGATGCCCCGGCCTGCCCGACTACAGGGCTCTTTATGATTGTGCCCAGGCCTTTGCTTCAGCCGAATCCTTTCCGAAAGGACGCCTGATCACATACCCCGCCGACTGGGGTACGCGATCCCGGGATATCGTGGCCAGTATCGACTTGCCCTTTGAAACGGTCGCGGGCGGCAGTGAGGGCGCAATGATGGCGGAGTTGCAATCCGCCTTTGCCACCAACGATCCCGTCCTGATGATGATGTGGCAGCCGCACTGGATTTTTGCCCATCTCGATTTCAACTGGGTCGAATGGAATCCGACCGATGAAAAATGCATAGAGGAAAACCAGCAGAAAGATACCGCCTGTGGATTTGAGCAGGCGAGCGTCGTCAAGGTTGTCTGGAACGGCTTTGAAGACAAGTGGCCTGCCGCATTTAAAATGCTGTCGCTGTTCAAGCAGACCAATACGGAACAAAACGCTGCGATCCTTGAAGTTGACAAAAACAAACGCGATCTGGATGAGGTTGTGGCGGAATGGCTCGCCAACAACGAAAGCGCGTGGCAGGCCTGGATTGACGAAGCGATGCAGTAAACGCTGCAATCCCGACGGAGCGATGAATGAAGTTACCGGATGGTGGTCGTGACGAGGTAAAGCTGTCGTGCAGGAATGTCTGGAAAGTGTACGGCGATCAACCGGACCAGTTCTTCAATATTCCGAAAGCTGAAGTCGAGGCCCCCGAAAAACTTGCCGACAGAATTCGGGACGCTGACCACATAGTCGCCAACGCCGATGTCAGTTTCGATGTCCATGTTGGCGAGATATTCGTCATCATGGGGCTGTCAGGGTCGGGGAAATCGACTATCGTCCGATGTCTGTCGCGCCTGGTCGAACCGACGGCAGGAGAAGTTCTTCTGGATGGTGAAGACCTCCTGAAAAAAACCGGCGCCGAACTGATTGAAATTCGCCGGCACAAAATGGGTATGGTGTTCCAGAGTTTCGGATTGATGCCCCATCTCAGCGTCATCGACAACATTGCCTTCCCGCTAAAACTCCAGGGGGTCAGCGAAAGTGAACGCAACGCGCAGGCGCAACGTGTCATAGGTCTGGTCGGGCTCGAGGGTCGTGAAAACAACTTCCCGACCGAGCTGTCGGGCGGTCAGCAGCAGCGGGTCGGAATAGCGCGGTCGCTGGCGGTCGAGCCGGATGTCTGGTTTCTCGATGAGCCCTTCTCGGCGCTGGACCCCTTGATCCGCAAGCAGATGCAGGACGAGTTCCTGCGGATTCAATCGCAGTTGCACAAGTCCATCGTGTTCATCACGCATGACTTCCAGGAAGCTTTGCGGATTGCAGATCGAATGGCCATCATGCGCGATGGCGCTGTCGTCCAGATCGGGCGTCCGGTGGACCTGATCCTGAACCCGGCGGATGACTACATCCGCGAGTTCACGCAGGATGTTCCGTGGGAGCGCATCCTGCGCGCCACAGACATAGCGGCCGAGCCGACCGGCGCCATCGAAGGAATGAAAAGGGTTTCGGGCGAGGCCCTTGTCGAGACCCTGTTGTCCGATCTGGCCGGACAGGAACGCGGGGTGATTGTTGAAGACGGTGATGGGTCGGTCCTCGGTGTCGCAACGGCGCGCGGCCTGGTTGCCGCGCTCGCATCCGGAGGGATCGCCAGTTCCGAGTCCCCTGTGCGCAAAGCCGCAGATTGATGCCCTTCCGGTACGACAGAAGCAGTCTTCACTGGCTGGGCGTTATCGGGGTAACCCTGTTTTGTCTCGCCGTGCGGGGCGATCTGGAATGGATGGCCAAGTATCCCGCTGACCTGGTTGTTCCGGTCTCCGACTGGCTGAATGCGATCATGGACTGGATCGTCAAGCGCCTGGGATGGTTTTTCCTTGGGATATCGTGGCTGCTTGAATGGCCGATCAAGGCCGTGCGGTGGCTGCTGCATTCGCTTCCGTGGGTTGTGACCGTTTTCCTGTTTTGCACGGTGGCCTATGCGGCATCCGGCTGGCGTCTGGCCACATTCGCTCTGGCGGCTTCGCTTTACATACTGGTCATCGGCTACTGGAGCGAGAGCATGAACACGCTTTCGCTGGTCGCAATATCCGTGCCGATGGCCATTCTGGTCGGTTTTGCCTTTGGTGTCTGGGGGTTTTTTTCGGATCGCGCAGAACGCGCGATTGTACCGATACTGGACATACTCCAAACCGTACCGGTGTTTGCCTATCTGCTTCCCATCCTGATGTTGTTTGGATTCGGCACGGTCGTAGGGCTGATTGCCAGTGTCCTTTATTCCTTCCCGCCCATGGTGCGAAACACCATCGTGGGACTGAGGGGCGTTTCGCCGGAAGTGATCGAATCCGGGCTGATGTCGGGGGCAACTCCCTGGCAACTGTTCTGGCAGGTGCGTGTCACTTCGTCGTTGCGGCAACTTCTGCTGGGAGTCAATCAGGCGACGATGGCGTCGCTGAGCATGGTGATCATCGCTTCCATCATCGGAGGAACGGCAGACATCGGATGGGAGGTGCTGACGACCATCCGCAAGGCGCAATTTGGTGAAAGCGTGCTTGCAGGTCTGGTAATCGCTCTGATGGCGATGGTGATTGACCGGGTCACATTCGGCCTGGCCGCCCGGAACAGGGTCTATGATCCCGTCAACAGGTCCTTTGTGCGGCGGTACCGGTATTGGATCATCGCCATTCCGGGCGCTGTGGCGCTCTATGTGTTTGCACAGGTTTTTGTCGACTTCGATGAATGGCCGCGAGGATGGGAAGTCAGCCCGGCCGACGCGATGAATGACAGCCTTACCTGGCTGGTTGTCAATTACCGCGATCAGATCGAGACCATCAAGAAGCTCGCATTTTTCTTCGTGATGCTTCCGGCCAAGATTGGCCTGCAACAATCCGTCAGCCCTTTTACCTGGGGGTTCGAGTTGATGCTTGCACACAAGATTTTCTTTACCGCCGGCATGATCGCTTTGGCGGCATTGTGCGCCAGACGCTGGAACAATCAGGCGGGCATCGCGGTCCTTCTGTTTGCCATCTTCATCTATTTCGGCCTGACCGTCATGCCCTGGCCTGCGCTTTTGCTGATCTGTTCCGTTATCGGCTGGAAAATCGGCGGCCCCTGGCTTGGTTTGGGCACTCTTGCCGGACTTGGATTTATCGTTGTGACGGGCATCTGGCCGGAGGCCATGCTGTCGATTTATTTGTGCGGGATCGCCGTCATCATTTCTTTCACCCTCGGTACCGGCATCGGAATCTGGGCCGCCCATAATGACACGGTTTCGACAATCCTGCGGCCCATCAACGACACGCTCCAGACCATGCCGCTTTTCGTGATTCTCATCCCGTTCGTGATGATCTACAAGATCGGTGAATTCACCGCCCTTCTTGCGATCATTGCCTACGCGATTGTCCCGGCGATCCGCTACTCGGAGCACGGCCTGCGCAACCTGCCTGAAAACGTGATCGAAGCCGCGCGCATGATGGGTTCCACAAAACGCCAGATGCTGTGGCAGGTCGAGATTCCCCTGGCGCTTCCGGTGATGATGCTGGGGTTGAACCAGACCATCATGTTTGGCATCGCAATGCTGGTGATCGCCGCGCTGGTCGGTACGAATGGCCTGGAGCAAATTGTCTACATCGGGCTCAGCGACGGGGACTTCGGTGTCGGGATCATTGCCGGAGCCGGCATGGCGATCATCGCCATCATCATTGACCGGATGACTCGAGCGTGGACACGAAAGCGCCAGGCCACATTGGGATTGAGCGCACCGTGACCGGTCAGGCCGGCCTGCCGCTGACCAGTTCGCATTGGGGCACTTATCGCGCCCGCGTGGAGAATGGCCGCGTGCTGGAACTGCTGGCATTCGAACAGGATCCGGATCCTTCCCCGATCGGCCAGGGCATCCTCGATGTCCAGGACGGCCCTACGCGCATTGATGCGCCGATGGTGCGGGAGAGCTGGTTGAAGGGTGGCCCGGGCTGCCGCCCTGAGCGGCGCGGCGTGGATCCTTTTGTGGAAGTCGGATGGAGCCAGGCGAACGAACTGGTTGCGAAAGAACTCGACCGTATCCGCAGCTCTTACGGAAACGCGTCCATCTTCGGTGGATCTTATGGTTGGGCCAGCGCCGGGCGGTTCCACCATGCGCAAAGCCAGTTGCATCGGTTCCTCAACTGTATCGGCGGATACACGGGGTCGAAATTCACTTACAGCTTCGCCGCGGCAGAGGCTGTAGTGCCGCATATCCTGGGCAGTTACCGCGCCTATCTCGATACCTGCACCAGTTGGTCGTCGATCTGCGGGAACACCGGGCTTTTTGTCTGTTTCGGTGGTGTTCCACTGAAGAATGGACAGATATCCCAGGGCGGAACCGGTCGCCACTGCCAGCGCGACTGTCTTGAAGCCGCCGGAGCCGCCGGCATTGATTTTATAAACATCAGCCCGTTAAAGTCGGATCTGCTGGATGAGGTGGGCGGCGAATGGCTGGCAGTGCGTCCCAATACCGATGTCGCTGTCATGCTGGGTCTTGCGCATACCTTGCAGACCGAGGGTTTGGCCGATCAGGCGTTTCTGGATCGGTATACCGAGGGTTTCGATCGATTCCGGCCCTATCTGATGGGAGATACGGACGGTGTTGCAAAAGATGCCGACTGGGCTGCACAAGTCAGCGAGATCTCCGCCGGAACCATTCGTTCACTTGCCCGGCGCATGGCAGCCGAGCGGACAATGATCTCGGTTAGCTGGTCCCTGACCCGGCAGGATCACGGGGAGCAGCCGTTCTGGGCCGCTATTGCGCTGGCATCCATGCTGGGCCAGGTTGGCTTGCCGGGCGGAGGATTCGGCTTTGGCTATAGCGCGATGAATTTCATCGGCGGCCAGTTCTCGGTCCTGCCCGGAGCTTCCTTTCCACAAACTGAAAACGCGGTCAGGAATTTCATCCCGGTCGCCCGCATCAGCGACCTCCTGCTGCATCCGGGCGAGCCCTTCGATTTCGACGGGGTCCGTTACGAGTATCCGGATATCAAGGCGGTCTACTGGGCGGGCGGCAATCCCTTCCATCATCATCAGGATATCAACCGGCTGACCAGAGCCTGGCGGAAGCCGGACACGATCATCGTAAATGAATGGTGCTGGAATTCGCTGGCAAGGCGGGCCGATATCGTCCTGCCCTGTACCACGCCGCTGGAGCGAAGCGATATCGCGCTGACGCCACGCGACCCCTACGTGGTCTCCATGTGCAAATTGACCGAACCTTACGGTCAGTCCCGCGATGATTTCGAGATATTCAAGGGTATCGCACAGGCGATGGGTGTCGAAAGCGCCTTCACCGAAGGGCGGGACCAGGACGACTGGCAGCGCTGGATTTACGACCAGACCCGGGTTCAAGCCAAGTCCATCCACATCGACATGCCGGACTATGAGGCCTTTCGGGAACAGGGGTGGTTGAAGATTCCGGATCCTGCGGAACCGATCGTCATGCTGCGCGATTTTCGCACCGATCCGGTCAAGCGCCCACTTTCGACACCGAGTGGAAAGATCGAGATATTCTCCGAAACCGTGGCCCGGTACGGATATGATGACTGTCCGGGCCATCCGGTCTGGCTGGAACCCTTTGAATGGCTTGGAGGCGCCGATTCGCGCTGGCCGCTCCACCTGATCTCCAACCAGCCAAAAGACAAACTGCATTCACAACTCGACCATGGCGGTTACAGCCGGTCGGCCAAGGTGCAGGGTCGAGAGCCTGTCCATATTCATCCCGTCGATGCGGCCGCTCGCGGTGTTCGGGATGGCGATGTCGTGAGATTGTTCAACGACCGGGGCGCCTGCCTGGGCGGTGCGGTGATCGACGATCATATCCGCCCCGGAGTCGTGCAGATGAGTACTGGTGCGTGGTATGACCCGATGGATCCGTCCGAACCCGGCAGCCCCTGCAAACACGGCAATCCAAATGTCCTGACACGCGACAAGGGTACGTCAAGGCTTGGCCAGGGTCCGACGGCGCATACCTGCCTGGTCGAGATCGAGCGGTTTGACGCCAATCCGCCGCCCGTTACCGCATACGAACCCCCCGCCATATCGAGACCTGGACATACGTCCAATGAGCCTTGCCCGGAATAATTGAACCATGAGTAATCTTCAGGAAGCCTCCGATCTGGAAAACACGGTTGCCATCAGCGCCCGGCGGTTTGAGGAATCGCCGTTCATTGAACGCACCGATAGCCCGAAAATGGTCCGCGGCGTCTATGCCGGCCGCTATTTTGCGATCTACATGGGCGAGGACTGGATCGAGAAATACTGGCTTTTGCGCCAGAAGGCGCTGATCTTTGACGTGCCGGAAAAACCGATTGAAATTTCAGGCCCGGATTCGGTCCGGTTTCTTGAGAAAGTCCTTGCGCGCAAGGTTGCGACCATGACCGAAGGCCGGGGATACTATAGTATCGCCTGCACGCCGCAGGGCGGGATTTTCATGGATGGTATCGTTTTCAGACTGGATGAAACCCGATTCTGGTACGTCCAGGCGGAAGGTCCGCTTGAAACCTGGCTGATCGCGCATAGCGGCGGCTTCGATGTGACGATATCCGATCCCGGATGCCGTGTCCTGCAGATCCAGGGGCCGGCCTCGATTGATGTCATGCGCGCAGCTTCCAACGGCGCGATTGACGACACGATGAAGTACTTCAGCTCCGGTTATTTCGAAATCGGCGGGCAGATCCTGTATGTTTCACGCACCGGATTTACCAATGAACTGGGTTTCGAGATCTACTGCGATGGCGCTGCGACCGATCACCTTGCCTTGTGGGATCATCTGATGGATTGCGGAGCGCCTTACGGCATGGAGTTATCTTCAACGCGCGCCCTGACCGTTCGCCGGATCGAGGGTGGAATCCTGGGCAACCAGACGGATATCGACACCACCATGACCCCGTTCGAGGCGGGGCTTTCCCGGTTCGTCGATATGGACAAGGAAGATTTTGTCGGACGCGACGCATTGGTGGGGAAAGACACCCGACCGTGCCTTTTCGGACTCACTTGCGAAACCGCAACCCCCTCGGCAGGCAGTGTGGTCACCGATGGCGGCATCGCGGTCGGTTGGATCACGGCAGGCGCCCCATCGCCGACACTGGGGCTTGGCATCGGTTACATCCGGTTCAGGAATCCGGGCGCCTGGGTGGGCCGCACTCTCGCACTGCATCTGCCGGACGGGGCCGTGCACGATGGCCGGATCGTCGAGCTCCCCTTCTTTGACCGCGAAAAGAAAATCGTTCGCGGCGTGGATCGTTCAATCCCTGAGAGGTCAGCACAATGACAAACCGCACTTTGCGCCCGAGGCGCAGCTTCATTTTCGTACCGGGTTTGCGACCGGATATGTACCCCAAGGCACTGTCCTCCGGGGCGGATATCGTCTGCGTGGAACTGGAGGACGGCATCGCTCCCAGGGATAAGGCCGAGGCGCGCAAAAACGCCCTGGCGCTCTTTGAGCAGCCTCATGCCGATGACACAGTGGAGCGGATCGTGCGGATCAACTCGATGCGCGAGCGGTTCGGAATCGAGGATGTACTGGCGGTACTGGCCACCGATACACCGCCGCCGGCGCTCATGATGCCCAAGGTGCGTACCCCGGATGAAGTGGTGATGCTGGACCAGTTGCTCGACGAAGCCGGGCATTCGACACGGCTGCACATAATCATCGAAACCAATGCCGCCCTGGAAGCGGCGTTCGAGATCGCCAGATGCTCCGACCGGATTGATGCCATGTTCTTCGGGGGCGTGGATATGGCGGCCGAACTGCGTTGCCTGAATGCCTGGGAACCGCTTCTCCATGCGCGCTCCCGCGTGGTACATGCCGCGGCCAGCGCGGGCCTTGATGTGATCGACGTACCCTGGCTTGACCTCAATGATCCGGAAGGCATGCGTGTAGAGGCCGAACGGGCGCGTGATCTTGGATTCGTCGGCAAGGGCTCGGTTCATCCACGGCAGATTGCGGCCCTGAATGAGGTGTTCACGCCATCGATCGATCAGGTCGCCCGAGCCCGTCGGATAATCGCGGAATTTGAAACCGCCGACACCGGCCTTCTGGTTATCGACGGAAAGCTGATCGAAAAACCGGTTCTGCGCGATATGTATCGTATCGTTGCCATCGCTGACCGGACGAGGGATCCGGTAAGGGCTTCCTGACGACAGGTCGGGACACAAACCTTGCTTGCCAAAAAGATATGAAGTATTCTTGACTGTTGGCTGCCGATATTTCCGGCGGCAATCCAGTCTGGTTTGATTATCGGTCTGCACACCCGTTTTTTACACTAATATGAGGATAGAGGACAAAAAATGAAAGAACAGAATTCCCGCAGAAAATTTTTAAAAGGCTCGGCTGTCGCCGCCACAGCGACGGCTGCGGGCGCTCTCGCAGCGCCGGCGATTGTCCGGGCCGCTCCGGTAACCCTGAAGATGCAGGCCGCATGGGGTGGCGGTATTTTCCTGGAAAATGCGAAATCCTACGTTGACCGGGTCAATGCGATGGCGGGGGACGCACTGCAAATTGAACTGCTGCCGGTCAATTCAGTGGTCAAGACCAGCCAGATGCAGGACGCCGTGCATCGCGGCGTGCTTGACGCGGCGCATTATGTGCCAGCCTACTGGTACTCGAAATCCACCGTAGCCTCATTGTTCGGCACCGGACCCTGCTTTGGATGGTCCAGCCAGGAAGTACTCGGCTGGGTGCATTATGGCGGCGGACAGGAATTGTTCGACAAGCTGATGGCGAAGCTCGGCTTGAATCTGGTCAGCTTTTTCAACAGCCCGATGCCGGCGCAACCGCTCGGCTGGTTCAAGGAGCAGATCAAGGATTCAAGCCAGATGGAAGGACTCAAATACCGTACCGTTGGACTGGCTGCCGATGTACTGCTTGAAATGGGCATGTCGGTGGTGCAATTGCCGGGCGGCGAAATTCAGCCGGCGATGAAATCCGGCCTGATTGACGCCGCAGAATTCAACAACCCCACCTCTGACCGTGATTTTGGCATGCAGGATGTTTCCAAGCACTATCACCTGGCCAGTTTCCATCAATCCCAGGAGTTCTTCGAGGTGACTTTCAACAAAGACAAGTACGATAGCCTGTCGGATGAGTTGAAAGCGATCCTGAAGTACGCTTCAGAAGCCGAAAACTCGAATTTCTACTGGCATAATACGCGGCGGTATGCTGACGATCTGGTCAAGCTGTCCACCGAGCAGGGGGTCAATGTCTACCGGACTCCGGATTCCGTGATGTCAGACCAGCTGAAAGCCTGGGATGTCGTCATTGAACGTTTGTCCGCTGAAGACGCATTCTTCGCGGAAGTCATTGCGTCCCAGAAAGCGTACGCCAAAACAGTCATGAACTACCTGAACCTGAACCAGCCGGACTACAAGTTGGCCTACAACCACCATTTCTCCTGATTCTCAGGGCAGAAACCACGATACCGCTGTTTTTCCGGGGGTCTGAACGACCCCCGGATTTCATGATGCAGCCGGATTGCGGAATGTTCGAATGACCGGACTGATCTATGCCATAGAGAGCCTGAGTACCTGGGTCGGGCGGATGTTCGGCTGGTGTATCCTGATCCTGACTTTCTCGGTTTCCTACGAGGTCTTCGTGCGTTATGTGTTGAACGCTCCGACAGTCTGGGCATTCGATATGATGGTGCAGATGTATGGCGCCCTGTTCCTGATGGCGGGGCCTTACGCGCTGGCTCATGACTCCCATGTCCGGGGGGATGTGCTTTACCGGTTGTTTCCGGTTCGTGTGCAGGCGACCATTGATTTCGTTCTGTACCTGATTTTCTTTTTCCCCGGAATGCTGGCGCTGTTCTGGTTCGGGGCGGAAATTGCCTCCGATTCCTGGCGCTACAAGGAAGTCAGCTGGAACAGCCCCGCAAGAATCCAGATTTATTTTTTCAAAACCCTGATTCCCCTGGCGGGAGGGTTGCTGATCATTCAGGGCATTGCCGAAATTCTCCGTTGCTGGAGAGCCATGCGCTCCGGCAAATGGATGGAGAGACTGGAGGATGTCCAGGGAACGGAAGAGTTGCTGCTCTCCGAAGGATTCCGGTCCCGGGACATCCCGGGACAAGTGGACGGACGCCAGTAAACGGACACAGGTAAACGGACAAATCGACCTGCGGTTTCCAGTCCGCATGCTTCCAATCGGGAAACAATATTCCAATGACAAACCCTGAAGTCGCCATCCTGATGCTGGGACTGTTTATCGTTCTGGTCCTGCTGGGATTCCCGATCGCGTTCACCCTCATCGCGATGGGAGTCGGATTCGGTTATTTCGCATATCACCAGTCGGGATCAATCGAAGTCATCGCGGACGCGTTCAACAACCAGATTTTTTATCTCCTCAACCAGAATACCTACTCGGTGATGGAGAATGATACCCTGGTGGCCATTCCGTTATTCCTGTTCATGGGTTATGTCGTCGAACGCGCGAATATCGTGAACCGCCTGTTCTCGTCCCTGCAACTGGCGGCCCGGAACCTTCCGGGTTCGATGGCGATTGCCGCGCTGATCACCTGTGCGGTGTTTTCCACGGCCAGCGGCATCGTGGGCGCTGTGGTCACCCTGATGGGATTGCTTGCGTTTCCGGCGATGGCCAATGCGCATTATCGCAAGGATTTCAGCGCCGGCGTGATCTGCGCGGGGGGCACTCTGGGGATTCTGATCCCGCCCTCGATCATGCTCATCGTGTACGCCGCAATTGCGGAACTGTCGCCGTTGAGGCTTTATGCCGCTGCCGTATTTCCCGGGTTGCTGCTGGCCGGACTGTATATTGTCTATGTGATCGTCCGGGTGTTCATCAGTCCCTCAATTGCGCCTCGGCCCGCGGCGGACATTGTGATCAGTCGCAAGCAGGTTTATTTTCAGCTGGTCACTTCCTTCGTCCCCCTCACGGCGCTGATCATGCTGGTGCTGGGGTCTATTCTGGGAGGTTTGGCGACACCGGCTGAAGCGGCGGCAATGGGCGCCCTGGGCGGATTGGTCCTGGCCCTGCTTTATCGTTCCCTGACCTGGAACAAAGTCAAGGAATCCGTTTTTCTGACCGCCAAAACGACCGCGATGGTGTGCTGGATGTTTGTCGGTTCCTGGACGTTTGCTTCTGTTTTTTCCTACCTGGGCGGTCATGATGTGATTGAGCACTGGGTACTGGCGCTGAACCTTCAGCCGTGGCAGTTCCTGATTATGGTGCAGTTGATCATTTTCTTGCTGGGCTGGCCGCTGGAATGGTCCGAAATCCTGATTATTTTTGTGCCCATTTTCCTGCCGATGCTGGATACCTTTGGCGTCAACCCCTATTTCTTCGCCATGCTGGTGGCGCTGAATCTACAGACGTCATTCCTGACTCCGCCCATGGCGATGTCCGCCTATTATCTGAAGGGGGTATTGAAAAACAGGATTGAACTGATGGAAATTTTCAAGGGAATCATGCCCTATCTGTCAATCGTTATTTTCTGCATGTTATTGATGTACCTTTTCCCTGAACTCGCGCTCTGGTTTCCCGACTACCTGTTCGGGCCATACATTCCCTGAATACAACCGTCGTTGCCAGATGAGCCAGATTGCCCGCAATCGGAATCCAACGGTTGAAGAACAGGTTCGATTGATCCGGGAAGGTGTTCTGACTTCGGAAAAATGGGTAAAAAGCTGCCTTGAGAGGATTTCCGCGACCGATCCGGAAATCGGCGCCTGGGCTCATCTTGATCCGGATCTGGCGATTGAACAGGCCATGGAGATGGACCGGATTCGCCGTGCCGGCAAACCGACCGGGCCGTTGCATGGCGTTCCGGTCGGAATCAAGGATATTTTCGATACCGACGATCAGCCGACCGAACGTGGCAGCGCTATTTACGCGGGTCGCCGGCCCGATGCAAATTGTGCGGCAGTCGAGAAATTAAAGGAAGCCGGAGCCGTCATCCTCGGCAAAACCGTGACTACGGAACTGGCCTGGATGCATCCTGCGGATACGCGCAACCCGCACCATCCCGCCCATACTCCCGGCGGTTCTTCGAGTGGGTCGGCGGCGGCAGTGGCTGCCGGGCATGTCCCCCTGTCAGTCGGCAGCCAGACCCATGGCTCGACCATTCGTCCCGCCTCTTACTGTGGAATTTACGGGTACAAACCGACCCGCGGCATTATTTCCCGGCGAGGTTCGTTGCAGACGTCGCCCACACTTGATCAGGTCGGTCTGTTCGGACAGCATCCGGCTGACGTGGCGTTGTTATGTGATGTGATCGGCGGTTATGACGCCAGTGACGACATGAGTTATCTGGCGCCAAGACCGGAAGTACTCAAAGGCTATTACTCAAAAGTCCCGATCGAACCGGCTCTGGTATGGATCGATTTGCCCTACGCGGACCGATATTCCGCGGCGACTGTGGAAGGGTGCGATGAAGTAATCGATCTACTGGGAGACCGGATCGAGCGGATACCAGCGCCGAAAACCTTCACGGTATTGATGGAAGCCCTGCGCCGGATCTATGGATTCGAGCTTTATCGATGTGTGGAGTATGAGAGGGAAGATCACAGCGCGTTGTTGAGTGACACGATGATTTCCGGCCTGTCCGCGGCAAGTCGGATAAGCCGGGCCGAATATGAGGAATCACAGGAAATCATGCAGGCTGCAACCGACTGGTTCAGACAGTTTTTCTACGACTATGACGCGATCCTGACACCGGCGGCGCTGGGCGAGGCTCCCGTATTCGAGGATGGCACCGGAGACCCTGTTTGTTGTACGATATGGACATTATGTGGACTTCCCTGTCTGTCCCTGCCATTACTGGTCGGTGAAAACAAGCTTCCTGTCGGTATTCAACTGGTGGCGGGGGAAAACGAAGATGACCGCATGTTTCGAACCACTCGATGGTTGCTGGATTACCTGAAACCGGAGTGAACGGTAAATAGTTGACTGATTGCGGAGGCTGTGATGATATCGGGACTTGTAAAACTCACTACCGGTGCAGCGGGCGTGATCCTGCTGTCCGCGTTCGTTGTCGGACTGTCGCACAGTATCTCAAGCGGTTTCGCCGGATTCCTGGGAGGCCTGCCTTTCGCAATTATCGTGCTTCTGGTGCTGGCTATGGCCGTTTACGATTTCTGGGACGAGTGTATACGCGGAGGCGGAGAGTGAATCGGGTGAATCAGGCGCCTTTGAAGTGATATTCCGATTCATGTTCCATTGCATTTTCCCGGGCCAGCATTTCAGCGCGCCGTTTTTCAGCGATGGCTTTTCGGCGGCGCCCATACAGCGCTAACAGAATTCCACCGATTATGATTGCGCCGCCCAACCAGATCCCGTCACCCGGATCCTCACCGACGAGCAGGACGGCAATCGTGATTGCGGCGATCGGAGTAAAGGAAGTGGCCAGCGTCATATCGCTGGAACGCGCTTTCTTAAGAGCCATATTCCAGGCGAACTGCCCGCCGATTATCACGATTACCGCATAGACCAGGGTCCATTTCAGCACGGTCGGAGCAAAAACATCCTGGAAGTGGTCCGGACCAAACAGGTAGATTGCCCAGAAAAAGTAGATGATGGTTCCAAGTATGGTGCGATAGATCGAGAAGACGCCAAATGACACCTCGTTCAGTTTCTTCTTTGAAAGCAGATTCGAGGCCATAAATGAAAAAATCCCCCCAAGCGCCGCGTATTCCCCCTTGCCAAAATTGAATCCGGCTCCATCCTCGCTGCGCAGGGTGATGATGATGATGGCGCCCACCAGCGCGACCAGGGCTCCGGCAAAGGCCCACCGGTCGAATGCGGACTTGAGCACCAGGCAGGACAGAATCAGCATCATCGGCGGTTCGATCCGGCCGATCAGGACTACATTGGTGACGGTCGAGAATTCCAGTGCAAAGAAAAACAGCGAAGGCGTCAGGGCGGAGGACAATACCGCAGAGATCGTCATCGCCACCCAGTCAGAGCGCGATATACTGGTCAGATTCTCCCGCGTCCACTCCTTCCTGAAAAAGAAAACCATCGGCACCAGGGAAAACAGGCTTCCGAGAAATAACAGATTACAGAATGTAATCGTGTTGCGTCCGTCCACCAGATTATTGGACCCGATTTCAGTGAGGATCAGGATAATTGAGTTAGCTGACGCGTAAATAGTGACGGCCACCCAAGAGAGAATCATGCCCTGGACGATGGTTGATTGCAAAGCGCGGCTTTGGGCTGTAGTCATGGCGATAGGCGATAAATTAATTGTACGGATCAGGGGTGGTGGTTAAAATTGTATAGTAAAATGCAACGCGGCTGTGAACAAAACCGGTGTTTTGAGTTTCAGTTCCGGTTATAGTTCCAGTGAATTCAGAATTGTCCCATCCAATGACCTTGCCGATATGAAGCCCGGGCTGAACCACATCGAAGGTTTGCGACCAATCAAATAATGATATGACAGACAAGAGTAATACTCCGTTGGTGACCCGATTTGACGATGTTTACAATATGCCTGATTGCCGGGCCTATTATTACGCCATGAATGCGGTACAGTACAGAAATGCCGATTTTTCGATGCAGGGTTTTGCTCCGGCGCTGAATGAATTGAGACGTATTCGTGGTATAGAGGTGCCGTGTGTGATGGATTTTGCTTCCGGGTATGGTATTGGCGCACTTCTGATGCGACACCATATTACGCTGGATCAGGTGCTGGATCGATACCAGGAGCCGAAGTTTGTCGATGCGACGGTGGAAGAGGTTGTCAAGTGGGATAGCCAGTGGATTGACCAGAACAAGTACGTTGATGTGCCATGCCGGATATTTGGCCTGGATGTGGCTGAGCAGGCGCTCATGTATGGCAAATCCGTCGGCATTTACGACGATGTCTTCGCCATTGATTTGCAGGCCGAATCACCCGGCGAAGAGCTCAAGCAAATGATCCAGCAGTGCGACATGATCATTGAGGTGGGTTCGATGATGCACCTGCTGCAAGGGACGTTGCAGACGATATTGGATCTGGCCGGGGAGTCGCTGCCCTGGATTGTCTGTTCTCCTGTCCGGGGAAATGAGTCAGAGGAATGCTGGGATATCATGGAGGAAGCCGGACTGATTGTGGAAACGATGCCGATACCCCCGTTTCCTCACCGGGTTTTCGCGGATGACGAGGAGAGACAAAGAGCGATTCAACTGGTCCGGGAGAGGGGGCGTGAAACCCAGGGATTTGAAACAACCGGCTCCTACCACGCACAGTTGTATATCGCCCGGCCCGAGCATGAATGTACCCACATGTCCGATTGGCTGGGTTGATCGGCTTCAGGGTTGATCCGGGGTATTTCCGGGGACAGCGCCAAATCGGACATTGCGGTCCAGCGCATCGATGCCGCTCATCTCCCCGTCTCCCAGCGCAAATCCTCCGATGTTGAAATTCTGGTCAATATGGGCCGAAGTCTGCGCCTTCGGGATGGCGATCAGATCATGCTGGTAATGCCAGCGCAGGAGTATCTGCGCCGGAGCCACCTTGTGCCGAATGGCCAGAGTCCGTATGAACGGGTCACGAAACGGGGTTTTTACAGCAGCGCCGGACTGCCATTGTGCGGCTCCGAGCGGTGACCCGCTGATAATCCGTATCCGGTTCCGGCCGCAATATGCCCTGATCTTGTTCTGGCAACAATAAGGATGGAGTTCAACCTGGTTGCAAACAGGGGAAATACGGGCAAAGTCCTGAAGGGATTCCAGGTCCGCCACCTTGAAATTCGAAACTCCGATACTCCTTACCCGATTTTCATCCACCAGTTTTTCCAGCGCCTGCCAGGTTTGCCGGTTTTTACCGGGAACCGGCCAGTGCAGTAGATACAAATCAATATATTCAAGGGCCAGCCTTTCAAGACTCGACTCAAACGCCCGCAGCGCTTTGTCGTAACCGAAATGATCTATCGGGACTTTCGATGTAATGAAAATGGAATCCCGGTCGATTCGGGACTGCCTGATCGCGGCCCCGACGCTGCGCTCGTTACCATAAACCGGTGACGTGTCAAAATGCCGGTAACCCTGCCTGAATGCGCGGAGCAGGGTATTGACCACTTCATGGCCATCGTTGCGCCAGCCATTCAATCCCGCAGTGCCAAACCCCCGGACCGGAATGGAGAACCCGTTAGCCAGTTGTGTTTCTGAGATCAGCGCAGTTCCGGCGGTATCTTGCAAACGGGGACGGGTTCCATTTTGTGCCGGTTGGCTTCGTGCAGGCGGGTATAAATTTCCAGTACCTGGCGCTGGCGGGCGCTTGTACCCGTGGACGCCCCTTCCCGGCCGGAGCTGCCCGAATCTTCTCCGGCGCGGGCCATGGCCCATTCCAGTTCGTCGTAGCTGGCGCCCAGCTGGTCTTCGTCAGAGCGGTTATCCCCCCACAATCCGTCGGTTGGTCTGGCCGTCATGATCTCTTCGATAACGCCCAGGGTTTTTCCTAGCCGGTAGACTTCAGATTTGTCGAGGTCGGCGATCGGACTCAGGTCAACGCCTCCATCGCCGTATTTTGTGAAAAACCCGACGCCGAAATCCTCGACCCGGTTGCCGGTACCGGCTACCAGGCAGTTGTGCAGTCCGGCAAAATAATAAAGCGTGGTCATTCGTAATCGCGCGCGCGAATTCGCCAGCGCCAGGGACCGGGTTCCGGTATCTTCCGCCGTTGGCAGGGCCTGGACGAATTGATCGAATACCGGGGTGAGGTCGGTTCTGATCGAAGACACATTGGGGAAGTCGTTTTCGAGCCGGTCGATATGTTTCCTCGCTCTTGATTCCTGTGAAGACGCCTGGTGGATCGGCATTTCGAGGCATAACACCGAGTTGCCTGTCCTGGCGGCCAGGGCTGAAGTCACCGCCGAATCAATCCCCCCGGAAACACCGACTACAAACCCCCTGGTCGTCGCTGTTTCGTTGTAGTCTGCGAGCCAGGCGACGATATGATTTATGATTGCTTCGGTTTTCATGGTAGCGGTTATGATACCCGACAAATCCGACATTTCAATCAGTCGCCATGATACACTCGCTTCGCGAAATCCGGATAGCCGGTCCCCAGGCTCCGGGCCGGTTTTTCGCATCGGACTGAATCAACAAACACAACACTTTCTCACGACTGTATCCATGGCGAAGACTATCGTTAGTTCCTGGAATGATTTCGATCCATTAAAACATGTCATCGTTGGCCGGGCGGACCATACCTGTATCCCGCCCAATGAGCCTGCGACAGAAGCCAAAATACCCCAGGACAGCGATATGCGCGGCATGTGGGGCCCGCGCTCGCTCGATACGGTCGAAAAGGCCAATTTCCGGCTGGACAATCTGACCGCGTTACTGGAGAGCCGGGGCATACGCGTCGACCGGCCCACGCCCCTGCAATGGAATCAGGCCGTGCATACTCCGGATTTCACGACCGCCTCCCAATTTGGCTGTATGCCCCCGAGAGATGTATTGCTCACGGTCGGCAAGGAAATCCTGAGCGCCCCGATGTCGTTTCGCTGCCGGTATTTCGAGTATCTGGCCTACCACGACCTGATGCAGCAGTATTTTGATGCGGACCCCGGGTTTCGCTGGGAACAGGCGCCGCGGCCCCGCCTGGGTGACGCCTCGTACAAGCCGGGTTACTTCGATGAAATCACGATCGAGGAAAGACTGGAGCGAACCGCCGCGCTTGATTTTGTGACCAACGAGCATGAGCCATTGTTCGATGCCGCGGATGTGTGTCGTATCGGCAGAGATTTATTCTGCCAGCATGGCCTGACTACCAACAGGCGGGGGATGCAATGGCTCCAGCGCCATTTCCCGGATCATCGCGTACATGCGGTCAACTTTCCCGGTGACCCGTATCCGATTCATATTGACGCCACTTTCGTGCCACTGCGCCCGGGGCTGATTATCAACAACCCGGTTCGCAGGTTGCCGGAAGCGCAGCGCAGGATTTTCGAAGCCAATGACTGGGAAATCGTCGATGCGGCGCCACCCGCCCATGAAGCTCCGCCGCCGCTGTGCTATTCCAGCGTGTGGCTATCCATGAACTGTCTGGTCATTGACCACAAGACGGTGGTTGTCGAGGCCAGCGAAGTCCATCAGATGGAACAAATGGACCGGCTTGGCATGGAGGTGCTGCCGATCGAGTTTCGCGATGCCTACGCCTTTGGCGGCGGACTCCATTGCGCCACTGCCGACGTGTACAGGGTGGGCAGTTGCGAGGATTATTTTCCCAAACAGGTTAGCGGCACGTTGATTGGATAGCTTGATCCCGTCATTTGCGTTTTCTCCATCGGCGGCGGACGCGCCCTGGGCAGTGGGAGCGTTCGTGTCGCCGGCAACTGGCGCGTTGTGTTCCGCTTCGAGGACGGCGAAGCCGTGGATGTGGATCTGATCGACTATCACTGACCGAAGGGGAGTGCTGACCATGAACGACATTGCAAGCAGGCGTGTTGGCCCGATGCCGAACCCGCCGCACTTGGGAGAGTTGATTCGCGAGAGCATGGACGAAGTGGGCTGGAACGTGACTGCGACGGCGGCGCGTCTCGGCTGCGAGTGCGGCACGCTGTCTCGCCTTTTGAACGGCAAGGCGGGCGTGTCGGCGAACATGGCGCTGGCACTGGAAGATGTCGGCTGGGGAACGGCCGATCACTGGATGCGGATGCAGGCGAGTTACGAGCTTGCACAGGCGCGGCGTGACCGGACGGCGGCGAATGTCGCACGAGGGCGCTGCACACATGATCCGAAGTTGCGCATGGACTGATAGATTGTCGCCGTTCACGAGTGCTTGCACAGTTAGCCAAGTGCCACCAGAGTTCGATTGATACCCGGCTATCCGGTCACTGCGGCCAGTGCATCGGCAAACCGGTGCAGCTGCGCTTCATCCTTTAGTCCCGCGATGTTTATCCGGCCGCCTGCAACGGCATAAACGGCGTGATCGTTACGCAGGCTGTCGACTTCCTCATCGCTTAGTACCAGCAGGGAAAACATGCCGCGGTGGTGTTCGATGAAATCCCATCGACTGGATCGGGTTTTCTCCCTGAGTACGTCGCTCAACTGTTTTCTCAGTGTCAGTATCCGTTGCCGCATGGATGTCAATTCGCTTTCCCAGTTATTTTTCAATCCGGCGTCCGACATGATCAGAGAGACGATTGCAGCGCCATGATCGGGAGGCATCGAGTAGGAGCTTCGCGCGTTGCTGGCGATGTGATTGCGCGCGATTTCAGCGGTGAGGGGGGTCTCCCCAACCAGCAGGGAGCAGCCCACACGGTCGCGGTAAAGCCCGAAATTCTTGGAACAGGAACTGGCTACGACCATCGATTCGACCTGTTCGGCCATGGCTCTGACGCCATAGACATCTTCTTCGAGCGAGTCGCCAAACCCCTGGTAGGCCAGGTCGAAGTAAGGAAAAAAACCGTTTTTCGCGGCAAGAGCAGCGATCTCGTCCCAGTTGCCGGGACTGAGTTCGGCGCCCGACGGATTGTGGCAGCAGGCATGAAAAACAACGATGTCGTCCTGTCCCAATGTCGTCAGTTTGCCCATCAGGGCATCGAAGTCCACCTGTTTGGTATTCCGGTCAAGGTATGGGTAGCTTTCGATGCTGAATCCGCTTTGCCTGAAAATGGGGTAATGATTGCCCCAGGTCGGGTCACTGACCCAAAAGGTCTTGTCGCCGGCAATCCGGTACAGCATATCGGACAGCATTCTGAGGGCGCCGCATCCGCCCGGAGTCTGAACCGCGCGCACCCGGTCCATTCCCGAAAAGCCGCCAAATATCATGCGGGCGATTGTACTGTTGAACTGTTCGTCCCCGGTCAGGCCAACATAAGCCTTTGTGGTTTGCTGGTTGTGCAATCTTTCTTCTGCCTTGCGCACGGCATCCATGATCGGGGTGACACCCTGGGCATCACGAAAAACGCCGACGCCCACATCTATTTTCTGTGGGCGGGGGTCGTCCCTGAACATGCCCAGAAGTTTGAGAATGGGGTCCTGTGCAACCGGTTCGAACTGTTCAAACATAATCTGGTCTTGTCAATGTGAATTAAGAATGGACTATAACAAATTAAAGCCGCGCCTGAACGGTGAGCGAACCGATTTAGCCAAATCTTGTCCGGTCGGGACGGTCCTGATCAAGTAGAATAGGATATGAATTTCCGTTCCTTGCCCTCCGCGTCTCCGATAACCGCGGGTCAATCCGGTAAACATTCCAAAGCGCTGGTGCTTGGCGTGTCTGCCGCGCTGTTGAGCATCCTGTGTTTCAGCGCCATGGATGCCATGGTGAAGTGGCTGGGCTCGGACTACTCCGTCATCCAGATCATGTTCTTCCGTTGTACGGTGGCGTTAGTCCCGATCTCGTTTTTTCTGTATCGCGCAGGGGGCGTCCGGGTTTTGCGGACAAATCGCCCCTGGATGCATGCCCTGCGATCGCTTCTCGGGATGTTGGCCATGACTTTCGCATTTTATGGCTTTACGGTTCTGCCGCTGGCGGATGCCTCTGCGGTTTTTTACATGGCTCCCCTGATCGGGACGGCGCTTTCCGTCCCCATTCTGGGGGAACATGTCGGCATACGACGCTGGCTGGCGATATCGATCGGTTTTGCAGGGGTATTGATCATTACCCGTCCAGGCGGAGCGGTATTCAATTTGGGAGGCTTGTCGATGTTGATCGCGGCCTTCGTCGTCGGCGTCAACAGTACGGTCGTGAGAATGTTGAGCGCCACCGATCAGGCCATCAGCATTACTTTCTACTTTACCCTGAGCGGCGCTGTCCTGACCACGATTCTGTGCATCTTTTCCGATTGGGTAGCACCGGGCGGATGGGATCTGGTCTTGTTGATCTGTGTCGGGCTGATGGGCGGGATGGCGCAATACGCGCTGGCCCTGAGTTTGCGTTACGCGGCGGTCAGTATCATTGCCCCTTTCAGGTACCTGTCCATTGTCGCAGGGGGGATATTCGGCTACCTGATCTGGTCAGAAATCCCGGACAGTCTGACGTTGCTCGGCATTGCCATCATCATCGGTTGCGGCCTGTATTCAATGCATCGGGAAACAAAACTTGCCAGACAAAGCGATAACCGGGGTAAAATATCGGATCATGATCGAGGATACGGTTGAATCAACATGAATGATCCGAATACGGTCGAATGGTCGATCCGCTCCAAACTCGAAGCCCTTGAGCCGCTCCATCTCGAAGTGTTGAACGAGAGCGGCAACCACAACGTGCCGGCTGGCTCCGAATCCCACTTCAAGGTTGTCCTGGTATCGGATGCTTTCAGGGACAAGGCATTGCTCGCCCGGCACCGGTTGGTCAATGGACTGCTGGGCGATGAGCTGGCCGGACCCGTTCACGCCCTGTCGCTGGAGGCCCTGACGGGTGATGAGTGGTTCGACAAGGGCGGGCAATCCAGGCCCTCGCCTGAATGCCTGGGCGGTTCAAAGTCCACCTCAAGGTCCAGGTAAGCCTTCGGGCTTGTCGATTAAAATCCCTGATGTTCCCTGTATGGTGATCATGGTCGGCTACTACTTTAGCGGTAACACCGGCTATTGATCGCTTTCGACAAATAGGGCATTTAAAAGGAGTCCCCGAAGCAGGCCGTTTCTTCTCCATTGCTTTTGCCTGTTTGGATTTTGGAGCCCTCTTGTCTATATCCGTTCGGCATTTTGTGCAGCTTGGTCTACGAACCGTCCCGTGTTTGTTGTTTTGGTTCCTGTCAAACCTTTCCACTGGCAACAGACAGTGACAAACATTACAAATTTTGGATTCAAACCTGTCTCCGGTTTTTTCAACATCTACAGGTTTTGTATCTTTTAATGGAACAGACCAGATTTCATCGCGTCCAATCAACCAGACAATAGCCGTATCCCCTGTCTCTTCTTTCACCAAACCAACAGAGTCAGACTTGAAGTTTCTGATTCTGCTCTCAGGGATACCATTTTCATGCTGCCTTCCTTGTCCCTTTGGACATACAACCCATTTGTGATCAGGCATGTAACAGGTCTACAGTTAGTGAGCTTAGCCTTTCTTTTGCTATTTCTATGTACTCTGCTGATATGTCTACCCCTATGTACTTTCGACCGGTCTGGTGTGCCATTTTGCAGGTTGTCCCGGAACCGCACATAGGGTCAAACACCAGGTCACCGGGGTTCGTCCAGGAAAAAATATGGTCTTGTGCGAGTTTTTCCGGAAATATGGCTGGATGCTTGAATGCTATTTTATCTGATGTTGTGCCACCAAGACCGACAGCGTAAGCCCATATATTTGTGCGTGTCTTTTCCTTCTTCAATTCTTTAAGAACTTTTCTGTTCACTGCGTCCGCGCCCTTGTTGTGAACCAGCATTTCGTACCCGCTTCTAACCGTCTTTTCCTTTATCGGATTAAATGTTGCAGGCTTGCCCTTGCTCAACACAAACATGAATTCAAAGGCGTTTGTATAGGCATTGCTTCGCATGAATGGCGTGTTCTTCTTCTGGTAGATCATCACATCATGCATCTGGAAACCTATCTTCTGAAAATATAAGCCTTGTCTGAAACTGGTCAGACTTCTACCTCCGTTTATCTTGTCGCCAACAACCCAAACAACCACGCCACCCTGCTTTGTTATTCGATGCAGTTGTTGCGCAATATCTTCAAAAGGGAATGAATAGCCTTCATAGTTTCGGAGATCATCATACGGCGGGGAGGTTAAACAGAGGTCTATACAGCTACTATCCATGCTCCTCATGAACTCCACACAATCAGCCTGATATAGCTGGTTGTATTTCATTATGCAGTCACCAATTTGTCTGGTTTGGTACATGGCATATTAATCCCCAACACCACACTTGTTGCAAGTGGACATTCCACCCCTTTAATCAGTGGATTTGATGAGATAATCTCTAGTGTATGAGCGGCTTGATGTCCCCGGAAAGGTACGGGACTGGGTGTGTCGGCGCATACGACAGTTTCCGGTTCTCCATCAGGGCTTGTTCCATGGATCTGGACGAGCTACGGTGATAGCCGTCCTCGGCCAGGGCATTGGCCTAATTGGCCGCCTAATTGCCAAGGGGATAAGGAGAGGGAGGTTGGCGCCAGGCGGGCCGCTGACCCCCGCGCTCGCCCGAAGGCATGAGATGCTGGCGAAAATGATTCTGGCGCCGAAGCGGATTGTAACCCGCGCCGATGAAAGCCGCACTACCGGCAATAAACCGCCGCTGCGAAAATGCCCATGACATCAAGCCGGCCTCCTTTTAAGTCCGGATTATGCTCTCAACGGCCGTCTAACCAGGCATTCAATTGTGCTTTGGAAATACCTAACCCGATAATCGCGCCTGCATGCAGGCCGCTCAGGTCTGCAAGAGTCATTGCCGTAAATTTGTCGGTCTCCGCTATTTTCCTGTCGGCGCAATATTCTTCGATGCACTTTTCGACCGCTTCTCCGTGCAAACCGTCTCGAACAACAAGGCCCATCACTTCTTTTCGTTGTTGGCGATACTGAATGCGGAAGGCATCTATTTCACCCAATGATTGTTTTACTACGCCGTATTGTTTGCAGGAGCGAACATAAGCCCAGCAAAACAAATCCAGCATGGGCCTGATTTCATTCTTCTCGTAGATTGCCAGTAGCGCCGCAGTATAGTCATCACGAGACACGTCGGTAAAACTCAGCGGGCATAAATTTTGTTTGATAAAAGGAATATTGCAACTTAGCCGTGAAGTGCGTTTGTTGACATCCTCGAATGCTTGTAAATAAGACAAGTGAACCAGTAAAAAGAAGCTTTGTTCGAATGGGTCTTCGACCTTTCTGGATTTCAGCAAAAGGAGTTCGAATAGCTCTTTCAGTACATGGGGGTTGCCAACAGGCTTGTACGCTGATTTTCCGATGTCGACTTCTATCGTCCGAATGTTGCCGCAGGCTTCGGGGTTCGCCAGCAAGTCTTGTGAAAGCAGATTATGCAGATTGAATATCGTGAAGCTGTTCAGCTCGATGTCCCGCGCGTTCTCCACAAGGAATAATATGGCTTCCTTGTGGTTCATGATCATTACGGTTTCCTCGTGAACCTTGCCTTCAGCGCTGATTCCTTCTTCCACCAGTTTTTGGGTATCCAGTCTTGAATAGGTATTGCCTTCCAGGCGGCTGGAATTATAGGAAAGATCAATCAACAAACGCTGACAGATCTGCCGGGCGTAGGTTCCCGCGGCCAATTCCCTGTCAAACCGCTTTCCTTCCCTGAATAGTTTTGCCCGTAGTTCTTCAGGGACATAAGCTGTCTCATCAGGAGTATAACTTTCGATAAACTCTCTTTTATAGGACACTTTTTCACGAACATAAAGAGGGGAGTCCAGGAAATCAAGGGCATCCTGGCTTTCCTTGCTGAAAATTTCGCCTTCTTCCCGATTATCCTGTTCCATGGTTTTCCGGTAGAGATTTTTAGCGGGATAGTATCTGGCGGCCTTTCTCACTCCAATTCTTACAATCCTTCCTTCTTCTGCAAGGGTGGACAGGCGCCTTTGCAATGTTTTGTCATTTTGGGAAAATGATAGCTTTCTGGCAATCTGACCGCGCGAAAGCCCCTCCGGATTCTTATCCAGAAGACCCATAATCTCAGCCATTTGTTTCATTATGCGCTGTACCATAAATGTCTCTAAAGGTATCTCTGGATTGAAAATAGTTTATTTTTGGGACAAAATCAACCATTAAAGGACATTTAAGGGACACTGAAATGACTGCCCGGATCGGCCATCAAGCATTCACACTCTGACGCACCGGGAGCGGTCGGGGCGCCAGCTACCCGACCGGTTGGCGCGTGGCTTTTTCTTCCATCGGACCCCTTCGGGAATCGTAGATCAGGCCTGCAAGGCCTGGCTGATCAATTTGGCGGTCTTGAGGCCGGATTTATGGGCGCCGGCGACTGTGGCCCAGTCGTCACGGCTCAATGCCTCGCCGGCAAACCAGATACGCCCTGCAATATTCTTGCGAAGCTTGCGCCTTGCTTTTGCGCCGCCTGGCTCGGCGCTGGCGTAGGAGCCCTGAACCAGGGGATTGGTTGACCATTCGGCGACATCTGTTCCGAGCAGGTTGCGGTCCACCGCGCCACCGAACATCCGGCGCAATTCTTCAAGCACGAAATCCAGCGTGGCAGCCTCGCCTTCCTGGGCCAGTTGCCGGGCGAAGTCGCCACCGATGTCGCAGTAACTGATTCCGGTCCCGGAGGCATCAATGAGGGCGGCAAATCCTTTGGGTGACCCGTTCGATAGTTCGTTTACCTTGTAATAGAAATAACCGTCTTCGCCCACTCCAAAAAAATTCTCTTTGAACCGCAGCGCCACATGGGTATAGTGCCCCATGGTGAGTTGATGCATTGCCTCTTCCATATCAGGGGGCAGCGCTGGTTCGAAAGCAATGCTACCGGAAGCAAGCGCCCCCGTGGAAACGGTGACCACCACGGCCCTGGCATTCAGTGTGCCTTTGTCCGTATCGATCCGGACGCCCTGGCTACCCCACCGTATCCGTTGCGCTTTGGTGTTCAGCGTGACTGGAACGTCGCGGGCGCTATGGGCGAAGAGAGTTCCAAACCCCTCCCGGCAATAGTAATCCGTGCCATCTTCGGCGCTGTACCAATCAGCGCAGGAGAAGTGGTCGAAATCCTTGGCCATTTCGTAGGGGCCGAGCGCGAGGTGAACAGAATGGCTCCAGGCGCCGAGGTCGGGCATGACCGAAGCGGGTGATACGTCTTGTCTCCCTCGGCCCGCCCTGGTAATGGCTCGCAAGGCATCCTCAACCGCATCGCCAAAGGCCATGATTTCCGCTTCCGTCGCCTTGCGATCACCAATCCGGAGGACCTCATCGTCGGGCGATTCGTATAGGGTGAAACCGTTCCTGATGCCGTAGTCGGCGAAAGGGTTGGCCTCACGGTAATGCAACCAGTGCGCACCGGTATCGTAAGGGGACGCCAAAGATGTCGTGATCGGTGTGGACCCTGCCACCGATCCGGTCCGCTGCCTCAATCACGGTAACGTCGTACCCTTTCTGTCGCAATTCCCGGGCCGCGGAGATGCCGGCTGCGCCCGCGCCAATGACGACGACATCGTTTTCACTCGCTCCCGCACTGGCTGGCAAAACCACTCCAGTGGCCGCCGCCGCGCCAAGTTGCAGGAATTTACGCCTCGAGTAGATATTCATGGTTTTTCTTCTGGAAGCATTCGCTGAACATTTCCCGAATTTTCAAAATACAACAAATTAGCCTGATTTAACAGGCTATTTGTTGTATCATCGCGCCCCTTGGAAATGGCCGGCCCGGCTATTGCCGAAACCACTCTCTTTAGCGCAATTTCAAATCACTTACAGCCATGAAAGACTTGACCAAGTATAGAAACATCGGGATTTTGTGGAGTCTGTACGCGCAACAAAATCAGGGATATGGGAGCCAGGACTCTGTTGGGGAATTATTCCAGGAGCTTCGGACGTCTTCCACAGCCGTTGAAGGTACCTGATCTGGACATCTTCTGAACAAACCAGGAAAACCCGACCCGGTTGAGTATCCGCCTCACACCCCACGCATCCGGGATGCCAAATGCTTAATTTCCAGCCCAATTGAAGGAAGACCAAAAACGCTATGTTTTCAACCTCTTGGTGGACTCGTGACCTTCCATCTCCCGTTCCACGAACCTCTACTTAGTCGCATCCTCAGGACACGACCTTAGCGGCACTTGTCCCTGACCCGCAAGGCACTCCGCCCGACAAGAGGGCAGCGCTGCTGCCTGTTCATGTCCGCTGCGATACACCAAGCTGACGGGCAAGGCACTACAAGCAGACCGGACGCCGGAGCGTCAGCTTCAGTAATGCTGGCCCAACTTTGCTGCTGGTGAACACTCTGCGTCGGGCCGGACAACGACGCAGGGCATGCGCAGCAGGTCCAGGTTTGTGGACCATCCGGCCCACAAAATCGCACCTCCAATCAACGACCGAACCTGTGGCTCCGGTTTACACTGTTCAGCGGGGTCTGGTAGGCGATCAGCGAATTCACGACAAGCAATCAAGGCATCCTCTGCATCTTCTGATCCGCCTCTTTTGCTTTTGCCGGTCACGAATGCTTCCCAAAAGAATAGCGCGGACTCACTGTCCGAAAACTCCGACCAAGCCAGATGTACCGACGGAAGCGAGGTCCCCCGCTGGTTCAGTCGACACCGCAGCTCGTCAAGAATCCACGCGACTTGGGTGACGCCAGTGGCAAGCACGGCAGCCCCGGCCGCGGCCGACCAAGCGCGATTCCCATCCACTCGACGGCCTTTCGTGAGGCACTGCGGCTTCGTCGGAACAGGCACCCAGAGCGGGCATTCGAAGCCGAGCGCCACCTTACGCCCTTTCGCTATAGTGCAAGCAATGTCATCAACAAAGGCCACAATGCAGTTGCCCATATGGCTTTGATCTCCGACGAGGCGTGCCCATCCAAAGCGCTTCTTGGCGACAGACCCGATGTCGGCGCAATAGATCGTTAGTTCTTCACACGTCATCGCGTAGCCTCCGGCGAACTGCCGTCGCCACATTTCATTTTCCGCACGGTTCGATCATGCTGAACCAAAAACACGACTATGTTGAGTGCTGTTAAAGCGGGAGCAATATCTTCAACCAATTTTATGTGACCCTCAGTACAAGGAAGTGCGATGCCTGCCTTGTGTCTTCCATTGCTGACCACAGTAGCAGCCTCGTAAAGTGCTCTAGAAACGTGGTTCTTTCTCTGGTTTCCGTTGAAAGGTTTTCCGAAGCGATTCGTTCCACACTTGCTTGATGTCTCTCCCTTAGCTTCTATGGCGATAGAAGACTGGCCTTTCCGTGCCAAGATGTCGAAACCCCGTTGAACAGTGCTACTGGTATTTTCAATGTTCCAGCCGCCGTCTTGCAAATGCAAAACGACGGCTTCGATGACATCGTTTTCGGTAAGCATAAGCTTTCTCTCAGAGGTCAATCCATCAGCCGATCCTATCCCATCCCGTTCGCTTAGGGTTGAACTGGGCATAATTTGTCCTGAATCACTGCCGCCACTCGCTCCGCGGCTTGACTCAGTGTCGCGTTGTCGAGATGGACATAGCGGTTGGTGGTGCTGGCCCGCCGGTGACCAAGCAGGCGTCCCGCAACATGAAGACTCTCCCCACGCATCCCAATGCCCGTTGACACTAAAGCCAACGATGTCGGTAGGTATCGAAAATCATCGCATCTACAATGGGTTAGCCAATACCTGCGATTCGTTCTTCCTCTTCTTCACCACGCCTCGGTTTACGCCCAAGACACGACTGTAGCTCAGCTGACACTCGATCAGTAAATTCCAAACTTGAGCTTTCCACCAACGAACGCCTGTGCGCATGTGCATAGCCAGTTGGCTCTCGGCTTGGTATGGAACCACTAAGCCTTGCAGTCAGGCGCACAAAGCCCTTACTCGGATCGCCGCAATAAGTAAAAGAGGTATACTTTGTTACTGTGTCGATTCGAAATAGCATGAATTATACCATTTAAGAAGATATTGGTATTTCGGGCAAATATTCTCCGCCAATGGACAGAACGGACCGGTCTTGTCTCGACCATCGTTGACACCATCAGCTTTCCTGTAGAGCCTAAAGCGACCAGCCGCATCTCTGGTCAAATAGCGGTTGCGGCTACCGCCGCGCTGGGGATTGTTCTTATCCCTTTGTCGATCCTCCGAGCCTACCAAATGATGCGTGATCATAACTGGCGAAATGGTCGCCGCGAACATTGTTTGTATTTTGGCGTCGATCTGCGCTTTCGACACTGTGGTTGTCGCTCGAATGTCAGGGTAAATCAGAGTCCCAACTGCAATCCAAATCTTATTCATTTTTGTCATGTCAACAAACTCCTGGTTTCTTACTTCTCACTGAAAATGTTCTGGATCTTCGAGTATATTTTTCCATTTGGTTCTGTCGCATTCGAGCGCATCAAACTTGCCTTTGATTTGTTCTGTGGCACACTCCACTGCATTCATCATATAGCCAGAGCTGGTTACCTTCGGTATCGTGCACCCGTGGGCTCGCATTTGTTGAATCACTATGAGTTGTAATATGCGATCATTTTCTTGAACAAACAGGTGAATTTGCTTGATTTGGTCCTCGGTATGTTATCTCGAACACTGCGGCTGTTGCAAATGGGCGCTCCGCTCCAGCGTATACTAATCCAGCCATTCGGTGGTGGCTTCTTCATTTTCAGGAACCGTTGGAGTCATTCAATGCTACTGATTGTTTTTGTCGTTTGCTTCTTTGCCATCCTCTTCAACAAGATAATCCTTTGTGCATGATTTTTGACAAATTAGCCTGATTTAACAGGCTATTTGTTGTATCATCGCGCCCCTTGGAAATGGCCGGCCCGGCTATTGCCGAAACCACTCTCTTTAGCGCAATTTCAAATCACTTACAGCCATGAAAGACTTGACCAAGTATAGAAACATCGGGATTTTTGCACATGTCGATGCAGGGAAAACGACTACCACGGAACGAATTTTGAGTCTGACCGGCAAGATTCATAAAATCGGTGAAGTGCACGATGGTGAAGCGACGACAGATTTCATGGATCAGGAGCGCGAGCGCGGAATTACGATCCAGTCGGCGGCAACCAGCGCGTTCTGGGACGGGCATCGCCTGAATATTATCGATACTCCGGGCCATGTCGATTTTACGATTGAAGTTTATCGTTCGCTGAAAGTGCTGGACGGCGGCGTCGGTGTGTTCTGCGGTTCCGGGGGGGTTGAGCCGCAATCGGAAACAAACTGGCGGTATGCCAATGATTCCGGGGTTGCACGGATTATTTTCGTCAACAAGCTGGACCGCCTCGGTGCTGATTTTTATCGTGTGGTTGATCAGATCAGGAATATTCTGGGCGCAAAACCCCTGGTTTTGACTTTGCCTATCGGCATTGAAGATGAATTTGTCGGGGTGGTTGACCTGTTGACTCGCAAGGCCTGGGTCTGGGATGGGTCCGGTGACCCGCAGAACTATCGAATCGAGGAACCCCCGGCTGACATGGCCGGCCGGATCGAGCAATATCGCGAGGAACTGGTCGAGGCCGCCCTGGAACACGATGATGCCGCGATGGAAAAATATCTCGATGGTGAAGAACCGGACGTGGATACCGTCAAGGCGTGTATCCGCAAAGGCACGATTGATCTTGACTTCTTCCCGACCCTTTGTGGTTCCGCGTTCAAGAACAAGGGGATTCAACCGGTATTGAATGCGGTGGTTGATTATCTGCCGAATCCTGTCGAGGTCAAGCCACAACCCGAGGTCGATCTTGAAGGAGTCGAAACCGGAAGTTATGCGATTGTCGATCCCGGCAAACCGATGCGCGCCCTGGCGTTCAAGATCATGGATGACCGGTATGGGGCATTGACGTTCCTGCGCGTCTACTCAGGAACAATCGCCAAGGGGGCGACCGTGTTGAATACCGCCACTGGCAAGACCGAGCGAATCGGGCGGATTGTTGAAATGCACGCTGATTCCAGAGAGGATCTGACCTCGGCGCAGGCCGGGGATATTGTCGCGGCGCTGGGCATGAAAAATGTCAAAACCGGCCATACCCTGTGTGACCCGGACAACCCCGCTACCCTGGAGCCGATGGTATTCCCCGATCCGGTGATTTTCATGTCGGTCGCGCCTAAAAACAAGGCGGCATCGGAAAAGATGGGTATCGCCCTGGGCAAGATGGTATCGGAGGATCCGTCTTTTCATGTCAGCACCGACGATGACAGCGGGGAAACCATTTTACAGGGAATGGGTGAACTGCATCTCGATATCAAGGTGGATCTGTTGAAACGAACCCACGGAGTCGAGGTGGAAGTGGGCAAGCCCCAGGTGGCTTACCGCGAGACCATTACGCAGAGCCTGTCGGATACGTATATCCACAAGAAGCAGACCGGCGGCGCCGGGCAGTTCGGTAAAATCGACTACAGGATCGAACCGGCGGAAGCCGGTTCCGGTTATCAGTTTGAATCGAAGGTGACCGGCGGGAATGTCCCCCGTGAATTCTGGCCGGCGATAGACAAGGGGTTCAGGGAGTGCATGGAGACCGGGATACTGGCCGGATACCCCTGTATTGACGTCAAGGTGACCTTGCTGGATGGCGCGTACCATGCGGTGGATTCCTCCGCAGTGGCGTTCGAACTGGCGGCCAGGGCCGCTTACCGGCAGTCCATGGGGAAGGCTGGCCCCCAGTTGCTGGAGCCGATCATGAAAGTGGATGTGTTCACTCCCGAGGCCAATGTCGGAGATGTGATCGGTGACCTCAACCGGCGCCGCGGAATGATCCGGTCCCAGGATGCCGGGGCGGTTGGCGTCCGTATCAAGGGCGACGTGCCGCTTTCCGACATGTTCGGCTACATCGGCGACCTGCGGACGCTGACTTCAGGACGCGGACAGTTCTCGATGGAGTTTTCCCACTACATGCCCTGTCCGAAAAACGTGGCTGAAGGCGTGATCAGGGAAACCCTGGAAAGAAACGCGGCCAAATCCTGACGGCTCTGCGTAACTTTCAAACGTGGGTGCCACAGGTATCGCAATTTAACGTCTCACGCTTCTTGTTCCGGGTGACCAGGTTATGAACACTCTTGACAGACCTCAAACAATCCACTTCGAGAATGGCGTCAAGCATAAGCCGACGTTTTCTGCGGCAGAAATGAATCGTCGCTTGACCAGGCTTCGCGCTTGCATGGAGGCGGCCAATATAGACGCCACGCTATTCACTTCGATTCATAACGTCAACTATTACGCCGACTTCGTTTATTGTTCCTTTGGTCGTCCGTATGGTCTGGTGGTGACGCATGACGCGCAGACCACGGTCAGCGCCAATATCGACGGTGGCCAGCCGTGGCGCCGGAGCCTGGCCGATAATATCGTTTATACGGATTGGCAACGGGACAATTTTTTTCGCGCGCTGCAAAAACTGATCCATGGCAAGGTCCGTGTTGGTATAGAGCACGACCATCTGGCCCTGGAACATCACGCAAAATTGACTGAATTTCTGCCAGATGCCGAGTTCGTCGACATTGGAGCGCCCACCATGAAGATGCGCATGGTTAAATCTCCCGAGGAGCATGCGTTGATCCGACAGGGAGCGCGTATCTCGGATATCGGTGGCGCGGCCTGTGTAGAGGCTGTTGCAGAGGGGGTGCCTGAGTATGAGGTGGCCATGCATTCAACCCGGGCGATGGTGCGTGCGATCGCGAATACCTATCCACATACCGCATTGATGGATACCTGGACCTGGTTCCAGTCCGGCATCAACACCGATGGCGCCCATAATCCGCTTACGACCAGACGCATCGGGAAAGGGGATATCCTGAGCCTGAACTGCTTCTCAATGATTTCAGGCTACTATCAGGCGCTCGAACGCACGCTGTTTTTACACCACGTTTCGGATCGCGCGCTGGAACTCTGGGAAATTAACTGTGAGGTGCATCGTAAAGGATTGGAGCTGGTCCGTCCGGGTATGAAATGTTGTGAGGTGGCCGCCGAACTGAACGAGATTTTTCTGCACTATGGATTATTGCAGTACCGTACCTTCGGTTATGGCCATTCTTTCGGTTCGCTGTCCCACTATTACGGGCGTGAGGCGGGGCTTGAGTTTCGGGAAGACATCGAGACCGTACTCGAGCCGGGTATGGTGGTTTCAATAGAGCCGATGATCACATTGCCGGAGGGTATGGAAGGCGCAGGTGGCTACCGTGAGCACGATATCCTGATTGTCACCGGGGATGGGGCCGAAAACATCACGCGCTTTCCGTTTGGTCCGGAGCATAATGTAATCGGTTGAACCTTCAGGGCTGGAAGTTTGCGACATCCTCGCGGCTCATTCAACCGCTTCCGTCCAATCGAACCGGGCTCCCAACGCCCGAAGCATGATGAACGTATTTTGCCGAGGGACTTTGAACTCGTCACAAACATCCGGCAGTTTCACGTCCTTTCTGGATGCCGGGGCTGGCTGTTCGTTCGTAACAACGGTAGCGCCACGCACCTGCGCGCAGGCTACGAGCCAGCCATCCGCACCTGTTGCGAATTTCGCCTTCGCATGGTCGAAGTAGTTTGGATGGCGCTGAAAACCCGCCCCTCTCCGTGATAATGAAGCAAGCTCTTCCAAAATCCGGGGCATAGATCGAACGCGTAATACAGATTCTTTGCGGTGATGAGGACGTCGGAGTCCACAAGGTATGTTGTCTGATCCGCCATCAGGAGAGCAGGATGCCCAGTCTCCCGGCGTAGTCCTGGAACGTTCCGCCCCGCAGACCAGTCAGTTCATAGGCTTCCCGAAAACCGATCTCGCCCCCCATCGCTGCTCCTATCACATGGGTCGCGAATAGCTTTCCTACACGCGCATTCTGGTTGTTGTAGAAGTCTCCTCCAGACGATGTCGCGCCGCTGCGATGTGTCTGGTTGATATAGCGTTCGTAGAATTCGAAGAAGGCGCTGCGCTCAATGAGCTTGAGGTCCATGGCTCGACGGGCGGCGACCACCGGGCTCACCTTGAACGCCCGGCCAATGGCCTCGAAGGGATGCTGTTCCCGCCTGATCTGTATCCAGCGCTCCCGCAGTTCGCGCGATGGTACGAGGATTTCCGCCGCTGCCCGATTGCACCAATTCTCCACGTCCGTACCACCGGGAAGCAGGTTCTCGAAACCGGAAATCCCCCCTTCGCCGAGCCAGATGTGTGCCAACTCGTGAGCCAGCGTGAACATTTGGGCGGATTTCGCGTCCGCGCCGTTCACGAAAATCAAGGGTGCGTAATCATCCGTGAGCGCGAACCCGCGAAACTCCGCTACGCTCAGCCGACGGTGCGTATTGTTGCCGACGATGCCGTTGATCACAGCCATCACGCCGATCCGTTCGATCATGCGGCGCAGTTCATTCACGGCATCCTGCCAGGTGTGTACTCCCGCCGCCCAACCCTCGTCCAGGCCGAGGGTACGCCGTATCTCGCGACCTACCGCACCGGGATTATCTGCAAGACGGGCGCTGGCCGCGAAGCTCAGTGGTTCCGCGTCGTTCTCGACGAGGTGCTCACGCAGCCACACTTGCCGCCGCTGCATGGCGTAGAGCGTGTCGATCAGGTTCGGGCTCGCATCGGACCTTGCGGTGTCCTTGACGGTGCGGAAGTCGGCAATCGGGAGCCGTTCGTTGGGAGGTTCCCCGAGGAACAGGTAGCCGAACGGCACATGGACGGTGCGAGCGAACGCTTCCAGTTGCTTCAAAGTCGGCTGAGTCTCCCCGTGTTCCCATTCGGGCAGCTTCTTGAATTTCACTGCAAGGACTTCCTGCTCAATGCCGGCGCGCTCGCGCGCCCAGCGAAGGAGGTCCGGGTTGACGGGGGCGCGGATCATGCCACGGCCTCGAATGCCTGCTCGGCGTCTCCACTCCCGGAGGACATTACATCACCGGTATGCCGAAGAGTGTGCCGTGAAAATAAGCCAGAAGCCCGGCGACGATGAAGCCACCGATGACAGCGGCGATGTCCATGGTGAACCGGGGCGCCGGTTCCGTCGGCGGGCCTTTGTCTCGCGCCACTGCGCTGACAATCTCAACCACCGCGAACAATGCGAAGCCGCCGAACAGTACCACGGAGCGTACCTCACCATTGGCGAGAAGATGGGCGAAGGCCCACAGCAGCAGCCCGAGCAGCATCGGATGCCGAACCAGGGCGCGTATGCGGGTGGGCATGTTGGCCGCCGCGAATAGCGCCAGCGAGACCGGCACCAGGATCATCGAGACTTGATGCCCCCAGGCGGGAGGAACGTAGACTGCTTCGATGGGGGAGCGCGAGAAGCCCCACACAATGGCCACCAGAGAGAGCAGTGTAATCGCGCTGAACGCGCCACGATAGGGCTTCGCTCCCAACCGTTCCACCAGGGCAGCGCGCAATCGCGGAGCGCTCGGTATCAGGTGGATTGCCAGGAACAGCGCCAGGCCGGCTACCAACAGTGACATGCGTGTTCTCCAGGTTCAGTTATCGACCAGCAAGTGTAGCACTTCGCCCAATATCGGAGCAACGGACTCCTAAGCGGGTTTTCCTGGTTTGTTCAGAAGATGTCCAGACCAGACAGCTTCAACGGCTGTGGAAGAATTCAATTAACTCTTCGTTCAAATCAGAAATAAATTTTGTCCGGTCAAATCCGGGTGGGTCTTTGGCAGCCGGTATATCCTCGATATCCGTCACCCGCTTGGCAAAGGGTGCGATAAACGCCGAATGATGTCCGGCACGCATAACAGCGCCATAAAGGCGATTACCTGGAATAATTCGAGCCAGTCTTTCAAAATGAAATTTTGGAACATTGACCGTGTCATCTTCAAATCCGACGACATAAACCAGATTTGCCCGGAATATATTTTCCTGAATTTGAAGTCCCTGACCGATCGGCGCAATTACAGCAATATTTCCATTTATGAATGCCAGCGGGAAATGAATTTCCGGAATGTCACGAACCAGGTCGGGAACGTTTACGTCCCGGAGCCGTTTTAATTTCCATCTCTGGATAAAACTCAAAGCATCGCAAAAATTCGGATCCTCATTGTCAGCACAATGCCTGTCCGCCGAGGGTCCATCAATGCCGGCGCCAGCCGCCGCCAGTGCCGTGACCGAACCGAGTGAGTACCCCAGCCCGTGTATCCGTGACAGGTCAATATTGTTGCGAAACTCGCCCAGTTGAAGCACGGCTTCGAGCGCATGTGACAGCTCTTGCATTCGCCAATTCAATGCTTTAAAAGTTTTGTCGGAGGAGCCGACCAGATGATCCGGAGTGTGCTTGGGCGCGATTACGATGAAGCCGGAATCCGCCAGCGCTTTCGCTGTGAGATGATGATTTCTCATACGTCCGGCGTTGCCATGTGACATAAGAATTGGCTGATACTTTCCCTCTTTCAGTGGCGCTTCAAACGCGAATTCAACGTCGAACGGACCTAATCGTCCGGCAGTTTCGGAACTATCCGATGGATACCAGAGGCCAATTACCAATTCATTCACTTCCAATGTACGAAAACCAGCCGCTTTCGCCGACACCGCTATGCCGAACAGCAATGACATTGCTATCAAAACCGTTAAACGTCTAAATATAAAATCCACTTGCAAACCTCCTCCAGTCGATGGCCAGACAGGATCAACCCACAGTGAACTGTCCCATCATGCCGCGATCCTCATGCTCCAGGATGTGGCAGTGATACATATAGGGATATCGCTCGGTTGCCGGATGATCGAAACGCACGACAATCTCTGACCAGTCGTCGTCATCCAGCGTCACCATATCTTTCCAGCCTCGCTGGTCCGGCGGCGGCGCTGAACCTTCCATCCGCGCTATCAGGAACGAGCAGCCGTGCACATGAAACGGATGCGCCCCCTGGTTGGAACGAATACGCCAACGTTCCCAGACGCCGCGTTGAACCCGTTCATTAATAACGTTCATATCCATCGCCGCGCCGTTAATGGTCATATCCATCGCGGTATGGCCGCCATCCTCCATTGTGAGCACAAAGTCACGGGATCGAACTATTTCCCCGGGTTGCGGGCGGACAATGGTAGCCAGTTGCCCAGGTAGCGGCGCGGTATGCGCTGGCAGGGACTTGTCTACGACCAATGTCAGCGACGGCGGCGGAAGATCTTTCCCGGACCGGTCGAACAGGTTGAACAGGTCCAGCAAACTGCCGACAAGGCTTTCCTCGTCGTCAAATTCATCTTCGAACAGGGTCAGTAGTCCGGCGGGCTTGCCATCGGCCATATCAACGACAATTTCACAACGCTCGCCCGGTGACATTTCCATCGTTGTTAATGGTACTGGCGCTTCCAGTAAACCGCCATCGCTGGCGATTTTGTGAAACGTACGATTGTCGGCAAAGCCGACGATATAAAAACGTGCATTGGCGCCGTTCAGGAGCCGCAACCGGACTTTGCCGGCCGGCACGTTGGTGACCGGCGCTATTGCGCCGTTGATGATCACGGTGTCACCCAGCCAGCCGTCCTCGTCTGCGTCGTACAGTGAATAGACCAGGCGGCCTTGTGCATCGAAGGTTCGATCCTGGATGATAATGGGCAAATCATCGACGCCATATCGGTGCGGTAGCGGCAGTGAGTCCGACTGTTCGTCATCAATGATGATCAGGCCGGCCAGTCCACGATAAGTTTGTTCGCCGGTTTTGCCGTGGGTATGGGAGTGATACCAACAGGTAGCTGCCGACTGCACGATGGATAAACCGGGTCGCCAGTCAGCGCCAGGCTCGATTGCCAGTTGCGGGCCACCATCGACCTCGCCAGGCACATGCAAGCCGTGACCGTGTACGGCCACGCTTTCGGTCAGCGTGTTTTGGTAATGCAAATTGAGTTCGCTATATTGCCGGGCCCGAATCGTTGGCCCCAGGTAATCCTGGCTGAACCCCAGGGTTGGTGTATTGACACCGGATTTGAAAGACCAGGCGCCACTTCGAATTTGCAGTTCAACCGGTCTTCCCTGGCGACCATCGACCAGAGGCGGTATCGGTAACCGGGATGGCGCCGTTTTGCTCCAGCTGCAGGGGACGTAACTTGCACCGATGAAAGACGCACTACCGGCAATAAACTGCCGCCTCGAAAATGCCCGTGACATCAAGTGAATGCTCCTATTGATTGAATGAATTCATCACCGGACAGCCTGCAAGCCATTGGCAATATCCTGCTGGATGTCTGCGACATCCTCGAGGCCGATACTCAACCGGATCAGGGAGTCGGTGATACCGGCCTGGTCGCGTTCGCGTTGCGTGATTCTGCAATGGGTGGTGCTGGCCGGGTGAGTGATCGTGGTTTTGGTGTCTCCCAGGTTTGCGGTAATTGAAATCCATTCGGTGTTGTCGATCAATCGCCATGCGTCTTCCCGCTCGCCGCGGATTTCAAAAGAGACCACCCCGCCGTACCCGGATTGCTGTTGTGAGGCCAGCTTGTGGTCCGGATGGGATTCAAGCCCCGGATAATACACCCGTTTGACCATCGGTTGCGATTCCAGCCAGGTTGCGATCCGGCTTGCGTTTGCGCTGTGTTGCCGCATGCGGATGCTCAATGTTTCGAGCGCCGTAAACAGGACCCAGGCGTTGAACGGACTCAGGGTGGCGCCGGAAGAACGCAAGACCTTGTACACGGCGTCTGCAATCTTGTCATCATCGACCACGATGGCTCCGCCCAGGCATCTTCCCTGCCCGTCAAGATATTTGGTTGCGGAGTGAACCACGATGTCCGCCCCGAGGCTGAGCGGTTGTTGGAATACCGGGGTCAGGAATGTGTTGTCGATGGCGAGCAGCACGCCATGTTTTCGGGCAATGCCGGACAAGCGCCGGATATCGGTGGTTTCGAGCAGGGGGTTCGAGGGGGTTTCAATGAAAAACAGCCTGGTTTCCGGTTTGACGCTTTCCTCCCAGGCTGTGTAATCCTTGAGGTCAACGTACTCGGCCACAATGCCGAATCGCGAGAAAATGGTCTTGAACAGGTTGATGGTGGAACCGAACACGCTTCGGGAAACCACCACATGGTCTCCCTGGTTGAGGACAGCCAGCGCCATGGTCATAATGGCGGCCATCCCGGATGAGGCGGCTGTGCAATGCCGTCCGTTTTCGAGCGCCCGGATTCTTTCCTCGAATGTGCGGACGGACGGATTGGTGAATCTGGAGTAGATATTCCCCGGTTCCGTTTCGATGAACCGCGCCGCCGCCTGTGCGGCGCTGTCGAATACGAAACTCGAAGTCAGGTAAACGGGATCGCTGTGTTCGCCTTCGGGGCCACGCTCCTGCCCGCAACGAACGGCCAGTGTTTCCCTGTCGTGGCCGGGTTTTCGGGTGTAATTTTTCATGGCATCATCCTGTAGAGTCGCCGATTTCAACCGGAACATCCTTGCAGTTACCCCATTCAGACCATGACCCGGCGTAGGCATGGACGTTTTTATAACCCAGGCTCTTCAGGGTAATGCAGGTATGGGATGAGCGGCGGTGAGACTGGCAATAGGCAATGATTTCCCTTTCCGGTACAACGCCGAGGCTCTGGTACTTCATCCGCAGTGTGTGTTCATCAAGCAGTTGATAATGGCTGGCCGGGTCGGTGGCTTCTATCCAGTCCAGATTGACTGCGCCGGGGATATGTCCGCCACGGGCCGCCAGCCGCTTTTGACCATTGAACTCCAGCGGTGATCGGGAATCAAGTAAAACCACGTCCGGATCGTCCAGTTTCTCCAGAATCTGCTCTTTCGACCGGATACCGTGACTGCCGGTCCGGGCGTTGTAAATAGCCGGTTCCGGTTGGTGAGGCTGGCGCTCCGTTGGCAGTCCGGCGGCCACCCAGGAGGCGTATCCTCCATTCAGTAACGAGAACCTGCGATGCCCGGCCAGATCCAGTGTCCAGAGTAATCGACAGGCCGCGGCCCCCGCATTCTGGTCATAAGCGACGACATGTCGTTGCGGGGACAGCCCCAGCCAGGAAAACAGCGCTGAAAGTTTTTCTTCGCCAGGCAGCAGTCCGAGCGCCGGCGGCCGTTGTTCGACCAGACGGGCATAATCGAGTAATATCGCGTTCGGCAGGTGCCCGGCGTCATATTCCCGTCTGCTGCGTAAATCCACCAGCAGGACATCCGTTCCGGAAACCGACTGGAACAGTTGGTCCGGGTTGATGATGATGGCGCGTGAAGCGTTCATGTCGTTACCTCCGGGTGGTCATGCCGGGAAAAAAGGCTGCCCGGTTCGCGTTGCCGCGGCAGGGCGACCAGATTGGCCAGGTCAATCCCGTCGATGTGGTCTATCCTGTCCGTGCCGTCCGGCAGTGGCAGATAATGGCTGAAACCGCAAAGCGCGAGACTGTCAAGCTGGTCCGGAAGAAAATCCCCGGCGGCAATCAGGTCTCCGGGATAGCCGTCGATCCGGAGTTGCCTGCCCAGACTGAAGATCCGGCCGTCATTGAAGTGATCGGCGAAGATGATAATACGCTTTTGCTGGCCCGGACTTTCGATCCAGTTTACTGTTTCAATCATAGACCACCTCCCTGAATGGCTCCAGTCCCACTCGATCCAGGGTATCCAGGAAGGTTTCCCCGGGACCGGACCTCAGTTTCAGGTACTGACGGATGATCCGTTCGACCGCTTCAGCAATTCTGTTGCGGTCAACAGCGGGGCCAAGACGCTCTCCGATCCTGAGGTTCTGGTCGGCGCGTCCTCCAAGGGTGATCTGAAACCACTGCTGGCCTTTTTTATCGACTCCCAGTATGCCGATGTGCCCGATGTGGTGGTGGCCACAGGCATTCATGCACCCGGAAATCTTGATCTGGATGTCGCCCAGCGATTTCAACTCCTGTGGATCCGTGAATCTTGCCCGGATTTCAAGCGCGACCGGAATGGATGTGGTGTTGGCCAGACTGCAGAAATCCAGGCCGGGGCAGCAGATAATGTCCTGTACGGTATCGATGTTGGTATCCGACTGGCCGGATTTCCGGAGATCATTCCACAATGAATACAGGTTTCCGGTATGGACCAGAGGCAACAGCAGATTCTGCCGGTGGGTTGTGCGTATGATGCCACTGCTGTAGCGATCCGCCAGACCGGCTATCGCGTCCATCTCATCGGCGGTCAAATCGCCCGGAGCGACATTTTGCTTTTTTAATGATATGAAAACCGAGCGAAGCCCGGCATACCGGGAGGCGATGGTGTTTTGTCGCTTCCAGTGCTCGAATTCCCTGGCCCGGACATGCCCTGAATTACCGTCATGGATTTTCCGGGTTGCCGGTATCGCTCTGGATTGCGGACTGGCAAAACGGGCCTTGATTTCGGCGACCCGGGAGTCCGTCAAGGTCAATTCTCCGTCCTTTATTTCCTGGAACCGCTCATTGACCGCTGACCGGAACGCCTCCACGCCCATACTGTTGACCAGTATTTTAATCCGTGCCTTGTATTTGTTGTCTCGGCGGCCGTTCAGGTTGTAGACGCGCAAAACGGCCTCCAGAAAGGACAACAGGTGGCGCCAGGGCAGGAATTCGCGAAGCTGTTTGCCGACCACCGGCGTGCGCCCCAGTCCGCCGCCGGCAAAGACCTGGAATCCGGTTTCCCGCCGGTCATTCCGTACCAGCCTCAAACCGATATCGTGAGCCAGAATGGCGGCCCGGTCGGTCTCCGACCCGGTCACGGCAATCTTGAATTTACGGGGCAGGTACAGGAATTCCGGGTGCAGGGTGGCCCATTGCCGAATGATTTCGCACCACGGCCTGGGATCTTCCACTTCCGTCGCGTCAATCCCGGCCAGATGGTCGGAGGTGATATTGCGTATGCAGTTGCCACTGGTTTGAATCGCGTGCATCTGCACTGTCGCGAGATCCGCCAGCAAATCCGGAACCTGCTCCAGCTTCAGCCAGTTGAACTGTATGTTCTGCCGGGTGGTGATGTGTCCATAACCCCGGTCGTATTTTCTCGCAACCGCGGCCAGCATGCGCAGTTGTCCTGAATTCAATTCCCCGTAGGGAATCGCGATTCGCAGCATCGGCGCATATCGCTGAATGTACAGCCCGTTCATCAGGCGCAACGGGCGGAATTGTTCTTCCGACAAATCGCCTTTCAGGTAGCGGTCTGTCTGGTCACGGAATTGGATAACGCGTTGATCAACCTGTTGTTGATCGGTTCGGGAATACTGGTACATCTGAAAATGCTCCGTAATGTTGAACAAAAACCCATGGGACAGGACTCGTATTCGAGTCGGGTTTCGGGGAGCGTCAGATCAAAAGTCAGCTAAAAGTCAACTATCGGGAAGTAATGGGGTTTGCAGCAATACACAACCGACGCTCCCCGTTGTACAGCAACAACAGGCCAGCGCCAGCGGCATGGTATGAATGACCGGATTGGTTGTGATTGAACTCATGGGGCCGAGTATAGACATCATCCGTATTCGCGGCAAGAAATAATTCCGAAAAAAATCCTGAAAGATATGTTTTCTGCAATTTCTGGTGTAATCTATAATTCGGGAGCCAGTCGAGATTCTGGTTCGGGGTCTTTGTCTTGAAGCAGCGGGGGTAGAATCATGAAAGCGGCCGTATCGAAAATAAACCTTGAAAATACAAGCGAACAGGAATGGCAGGCGCGACAGGAGCTGGCCTGTTGTTACCGGGCATTTGTCCATTATGGCTGGACGGACCTGATTTATACTCATCTGAGCGCCCGGTCGCCAGGGGAGAGTGACCGGTACCTGATCAATCCTTATGGACTGCTGTTTCAGGAAATTACGGCAAGCAATCTGATCAAGGTGGATTTTGATGGTCATGTCGTTGCCGGGGATTATCCGTACAATAATGCCGGCCATGCGATCCATACCGCGATATTGAAGGCGCGCCCGGAAGTCAACGTTGTGCTCCACAGCCACACTCGGGCCGGGATGGCGGTTTCCTGCATGAAAGAGGGGTTGTTGCCACTGACCCAACAGGCAAACGAGATCAGTGGCATTGTCTGCTACCATAAATATGGCGTGGCTACGAATAACGAGGAAGAATGCAGGTTGCTCGGGGAAAGCATGGCAGACAAATGGGCGATGATCATGCATAACCACGGTTTGCTGAGCGCCGGGCGAACGATCGGGGAGGCCTTTTATTTTCTGTACCAGCTTGAAAGCGCCTGCAAGGTCCAGGTCGATGTGATGGCGTCCGGCGCCAGCAGGATTATCCCTGATGAGGAGGTGCTCCAGTCCCTGCATGATTATGGCATGCCGCCCGATGAGGCTCCGTTCTCCGATACGCGCCTGGCGTGGGAAGCGGTGACACGATTGATGGACTGGAAGGACTCTTCTTACCGTTCGTGAATGATCCATTCCGGTTTCCGGAACCCATGTTTGCCCGGAGGATTGAAATTGACTGCTGAAGTGTTCGAGGCCCTTTCGACCATCGACGGTTTCACGGATACGAACCCGGATTCCGTCCGTGTTGAGCGGTTGGGGGGGCTGACTAATCGCAATTACCGGATCGATTGCGATCATGGCTCCTATGTGTTGCGTCTGGCGGGTGAGGGAACATCGGATTACATTGACCGTTCAGTGGAATTCCATAATGCCGCGATTGCCTCCGAAGCCGGGGTCAATGCTGAAATTGTGCATTTCGATACCGCGAGCGGCGCCATGATCTGCCGCTATATCGATAACGCAGTGACACTCGACGCGGAGAAGTTGCGCGACCGCGGCGTACTCGAAAGAACCGGAAAGGCCTTTCGAAAATTGCATGATTGCGGGCGGCCTTTCAAGGGGCAATTCGAATTGTTCGACCAGGTTGACCAGTATCTGGCCGTGCTTGCGGACCTGAAAGCCGAATTGCCGCCGGGATATGACGAAGCGCAACGGGACGCGGAGCATGTGCGTTCCGCCTTGTCGCGCCATGTTTTGCCGAACAGGCCCTGCCACTGTGACCCGATGGTGGAAAACTGTATCGATAACGGTGAAATGGTCTATATCATTGATTTCGAATACTCCGGCAATAACGACCCGATGTGGGACCTTGGGGATATTTCAGTCGAAGGGGGTTTTACCGATGAACAGGATCATGTTTTTCTGAACGCCTATTTCGGGCATCCTCCCGGCGTTTTCGATGTTGGCAGAATGGTGATGTACAAGGCGATGTGTGATTTTCTGTGGACTTTATGGGGAGTGGTGCAGCATGCCAACAACAACCCGGCGGACGATTTTTGGGCTTATGCGACCGGGCGGCTTGAGCGTTGCCGGATACTCATGGCGAGTGACGATTTTACCCGGCAGCTCGAAGCGGTAAAGGCTGGTCCCGGGGCATGAAAAAGGCGGGCGCCACCCGACAGGAACTGGAGGCCGATCAATATTCCCTGGAGTCGATCAGGCGGTACGAGGCGATTTTCGGCGAGGATTTTGTCAGCCCCGGTGGTCTGGATGTGGCGGTTGAATTAATAGGCAGACTCGAACTGGCGCCCGGCGCCCGGGTGCTTGACGCGGCTTGCGGACTTGGCGGCAACGCCTTTTTGATGGCCCGGGATTTCGGGTTCCGGGTGGATGGCATTGACCTGTCGGGCCACATGATTGAAATGGCGACGCGGAAGCTGGAGGGCCATGGATTGCATGGCCAGGTTTCCCTGGCGCAGGGAGATTGTCTGGAACTGGCTGTGGACCGGCCCGGTTATGACGCGGTTTACAGTCGCGATTCCTTTCTGCATATTCATGACAAATCCCGTTTGTTCAGCCGGCTCAAAGCCGTTTTGCACCCCGGGGGGAAGCTGCTTTTCACCGATTACTGCTGCGGCGACGAACCATGGAGTGAAACCTTTTCCTCTTACGTAAAGGGGCGGGGATATTGCCTGCATACGATTGCCGGATATGTCCGGATCATCCGTGACGCGGGGTTCAGGGAGGTTGAGGCGGACGACATGACGGATCGATTCCTGCAGATCCTGCAACAGGAACTGGACAGGATACCCCGGTTGGACTTCAGCGCCGCCGCGAAAGAGGAGATGACACGAAGCTGGGAAAGCAAGATTGAGCGGGTCCTTTCCGGCAACCATCGCTGGAGCCTGTTTACCGCGACAACCTGATGATGAGGCGGGGCAGGAGCAAATAACCCGCGGCCCGGTCCGGGCGGTCCTGACAGATCGGGTCCGCTCCGGTTATTTGACTTTGACCGGGTATTCAGGTGAAATTTGAGCGAAGCATGCTCTGGTTGTGCGACATCCGGACTGCCGGTTTTTTTAATCGAATCAGAATTGGAGAAGACTCATAATGCAAAAAACGAATACAAAATTATTGCTTGCCGGATCATTGATTGCAGGATTGATGATGATTTCAGGTCCGGCCCGGTCGGTGGAATCGAATGACCCGATCAAGCTCACCCTGCATGACTGGACCGGACAACTGGTCACCACCAACATTATGGCCGAAGTATTGAAGGACGGGGGTTACAACGTCGAGTTGGTTCAGGCGGATTACATTGCCCAGTTTGCCGGCCTGAAAACCGGTGACCTTCATGTGGCCATGGAGATGTGGGAAACCACGGGTCGGGATGCGATGGATGAAGCGACCGCAACCGGCAAGGTGGAGAATATCGGCCCAACCGGAATGGAGGGGATTGAAGAATGGTGGTATCCGATGTATATGAAAGAACGTTGTCCCGGACTGCCGGACTGGAAAGCGTTGAATGACTGTGCGGAGGAGTTCTCGACGCCGGAAACCGCGCCGTTAGGGCGTTATGTCGGCGGCCCGGTAACCTGGGGAGGATTTGATGATGAACGCGCTGAAGCCCTGGAGCTGGAGTATGAGGTGATTCACGCCGGTACCGATGCCGCGTTGTTTGCGGAACTGGAATCCGCCTATCAGAGAGAGGCTCCGGTTTTATTATGGGTGTACGCGCCTCATTGGGCGCCTTCCAAATATCAGGGAGAGTGGGTTGAGTTTCCTCCTTATTCAGCCGAGTGTTACAACGACCCGTCCGTGGGGGTGAACCCGGATATGGCTTATGATTGCGGCAAGCCGCGCGGCCCCATCTGGAAAGTGGCCTGGGCCGGAGTCAAGGATAAATGGCCGGGCGCGTATAACATGATCCGGAATTTCGAGATCAGCAATGATGAAATGGGAACCATGATTGCCGCCATAGACCTGGATGGGCAGGAACTGGACGCAGTGGTTGCCGACTGGCTGGCGAACAATCAGGCCCGCTGGAAAGCATGGCAAAAATAGGCTGAACCGATAACCGCACCCGTTGTGGACAGCTCGTTCTGTCTGCGGCGGGTGTTTTTCCAAAGCCTGGGTAAACGGCATCCGTATGTCTGATCGTGGCCGCCGCTGGCTGGTTCGTTTCGGTTGGTTCGGTGTCGCCGGGATTGCCGCGCTCATGGTTTATCTGGGCAAGGCGAATATCCGGTGGGCGTTCAAGGTTCCTTCGGATTGGCGGCTGCCGCTGCGTAACCAGATCTCCGATTTCATGGATTGGCTGGTCAACACGGCGGATCTTGGATTATTTACATTTTACGAGTTGACCCGAAGTATCTCATGGCTGCTGGAACAGCCATTGAATTTCGCTTCGGGCGTGCTGGCCACCGGGTTGTTGTCCGGAGAAGGGTCGGCCGCCGTTCAACTGACTCCGCCCCTGTCCTGGGTCGCGGTAACGCTGCTGGCGATGGCGCTCGGCCACTATGCCAGGGGCTGGAGGCTGTCCCTGTTTGTCGGCGCCTGCTTCTGCTACCTGGTGGTTTTCGGGCAATGGGGAAGCGCCATGCTGACCTTGTCTTCGGTCCTGATTGCCGTACCCATCGGGGTTGTCGGGGGCGTACTGCTCGGCATTCTGGCGTATCGCAGCCGCTGGATGGAGAAAATCATCTCGCCCATTCTTGACCTGATGCAGACGGTACCGGTCTTTGCCTATCTGGTGCCGGTATTGTTCCTGTTCGGATTCGGGCCGGTGGCCGCAATGATTGCGACCATTATCTATGCCATGCCGCCGATGGTCCGGGTGACGATCCTCGCCTTGCAGCAGGTGCCGGATGACCTGATCGAGGCGGGTCAGATGGCCGGCTGCAATACATTGCAGATGATGGCGAGGGTATTGCTGCCTTCTTCGATGCCGATGCTGATGGTCGGGGTCAATCAGGTCATCATGCTGTCCCTGAATATGGTCATCATCGCCTCGATGATCGGAGCCGGAGGGCTGGGCTATGATGTGCTGTCCGCGTTGAGGAGGCTGGATATCGGGGCAGGTATTGAATCCGGCCTGGCGATTGTGGTGCTGGCCATTGCCCTGGACCGGCTGAGCCAGGCTTTCGCCACCCGCCCCGCGGGGCAGTTCAAAAGCGACAAGGGGCTGCTCGGCCGGCATCCCCATATCGTGTTTTCCGTGGGCATGCTGGTCGTGATTTCCCTGATTTCGCTGGTCGTGCACCAGATCCAGGCCTGGCCTCAATCTCTGACCATCACCACAGGGGATTTCTGGAGCAATCTGGTCAAGCACATCAACATCAACTATTTCGACCAGATTGAAGCAGTCAAGATTTTCATATTGATGAATGTGTTGTTGCCGGTAAAACGATTTCTGCTGATATTGCCCTGGCCGATGGTGGTACTGGCTGTCGGGCTGCTCGGATTTCAACTCGGCGGTGTCCGGCTTGCCCTGATCGTGTTTTTTCTCGCGCTGTTCTGCGCATTGACCGGGTTGTGGGCCAAAACCATGGTGACGGTCTATCTGTGCGGGATTTCAGTCGTGTTTGCCGCGTTGCTGGGTATTCCGGTCGGCATTCTGGGCGCCCAGTGGCCGTTCCTTGGCAGGATCATTGAAACCATCATCGATACCTTGCAGACATTGCCGTCATTCGTTTATCTGATGCCGGTGGTGATGCTGTTCAGAGTGGGGGATTTCGCGGCGATGATTGCCGTGATTTGCTATTCGGTCGCCCCTGCGATCCGTTACACTCTCCATGGCATTCGCCAGGTCAACCCGGAACTGGTTGAAGCAGGTCTTGTCAGCGGTTGCACCCGCTGGCAGATTCTGACCAGAATCAAGCTCCGCCTGGCTTTCCCGGAAATCATGCTCGGCATCAATCAAACCGTGATGCTGGCGCTTTCGATGCTGGTGATTACCGCGCTGGTCGGTACCCGGGAGTTGGGGCAGGAGGTCTATATCGCGCTGACCAAGGCCGATACCGGGAGAGGCATTGTGGCGGGTTTGTGTGTAGCCTTCATTGCCATCATTACGGACCGATTGATTCATGCCGGGGTCGCGCGGTCCCGGCAACGCCTGGGCCTGGAATAGGCCCGGACGACTGAACCTGGAATTAACTTATGAATACAGAGCAACTTGGTCAGATAAACTCGCTGCCGTGCTGGCGGGGCCGGATCCGTGTCGAACCACTCAGCGGCGGCATGACAAACCATAACTTCAAGGTCGAGGATTGCGGCAAGCAATATGTGGTGCGCCTGGGGGCCGATGTCGCGGAGCATCTCCTGTGGCGTGAGAATGAAGGCCGGGTTTCCATGACCGCGGCCAAATGCGGATTCTCACCGGCTGTTTTTTACCGGGAGCCGGGGGTGCTGGTGATTGATTTCATTGATGGCCGGGTATTTTCCGGTGAGGATGTCCGGAATCCTGAAAACCTGCGGAAACTGGTTGAGCTTCTGCAACGCTTCCATCGGCAGATGCCTCTTGAATTCGGGGGGTACACGATCCTGTTCTGGGTATTCCAGGTATTGAGGCATTATCGCAATGTGCTGGCAAGCAGGAATTCCGCATATATGGACCAGGTCCCTGAGCTGATGGAAATCGCAAAGAATCTGGAACGGACTGTGGGACCGGTTGAAATCGTATTCGGACATAATGATTTGCTACCCGCAAATTTTATCGATGACGGGGAGAAAATCTGGTTGATTGATTTCGACTATGCCGGATTCAACAGTCCCTTGTTCGATCTTTCCAACCTGGCGTCGAACAGTGAACTGGAAGAGGAGCGGGAGCGGCGCCTGTTGACGCTTTATTTCGATCGTCCGGTCACCGCCGACCTCTGGCTTCGTTACAATGCGATGAAATGCGCTTCCCTGTTGCGGGAAACCATGTGGTCGATGGTGTCGGAAGCCTGTTCGACGATCGACTTTGATTTTGGCGGCTATACGCGTGAGAACCAGGCCCGGTTCGAGCGCGCCTGGCAGAATTATACCCGGATTTCCGGATCGTCGTCCGCGCCCGCCTTGTGATGTCCCGGTCCAGCCATATCTACGATATTGACCCGGCGGATTTCAATACGATGGTGGTTGAGAATTCCTTCAAGGGCCTGGTCCTGGTTTACTTCTGGTCACAGAATGCCGGTCCCTGTATGAAACTTCTTCCGGTCCTTGTCAAACTTGCCGATGAGTTTTCAGGCCGGTTCCTGCTCAACCTGCTGGATACGGATCGGCACAAGAGGTATGCCCGGGATATGGGTGTGATCAGCATTCCGACCGTCCAGTTCTATCTGAGCGGCAAGGTCGTCGAGACGCTGCATGGCGCGTTTTCCGAAGGATATGTTCGCGGCGTGATCGAAAAAACACTGGACCAGAGCGCTGCAATCCGGATCGGACCGGAAAAATCCGGATCGGACAGGCGGTTCGCCAGTACGCTGGACCGCGCGAAAAAACTTCTTCTGCAGGGAGACGCGGTCCATGCGGCCGTCTTGCTGGATTCGATTCCGCGCGAGGCGCTGGAGATTCCGGAAATCGGTCTGGTCAAAGCCCATGCCGATTTGATCCGAGCGGCGCAACTGGCGCCGGAACGGCAGGTCATCGTCCAGCGGATCGAGGAGGACCCCCGGGACTTTCCGTCGCTCTGGCAACTGGCTGCCCTGAATCTGGTGGCGGACGATTATCAGTCGGCGCTGGAGTTGTTGCTGTCCATCCAAGACCAGAGCCCCGATCCTGACATTGCAGACCGGGCGCTCAGGTCGATACTGGCTGTTTTTGCCCTGCTCGGAGAATCCCATCCTCTGGTTGAACGGTTTTCAGAAGTATTGAATCGATCCGGTTCGACCGGTTAGCCATGATTATGCAAAATCCCACGGCCAGGGCTTATGCGCTGTTGACAATGACTACCTTTTTCTGGGGATGCAACTCGGTGCTGGCCCGAGTCGCGGTCGGTGAGGTTTCGCCAATGCTGATTGTGAGCCTGCGCTGGCTGGGTGTGATGATATTGTTACACCGCAATGTTTTCGCGTGGCGGGTCATATATCAGGAATGGGGCAAACTGAAACCGCATCTCCCTGTGCTTTTCCTGATGGGGGCGCTGGGCTTGAGCGCCTTCAATGCATTGTTCTATCTGTCGGCCCATACCACCACCGCGCTGAACATAGGCATTATCCAGGGCATCGTCCCGGTGTTCCTGCTGGGCGGAGCCTGGCTTTTGTATCGCGTCCCGGTAACGTTGTTGCAGGGGTTGGGCGCCATCGTCACCATACTCGGTGTCTGCATCGTCGCGTCCGCGGGCAACCTCCAGAAACTGGCCTCGCTGTCGATCAACCAGGGCGATTACCTGTTGTTCTTCGGGTGTCTGCTTTATGCGAGTTATGCGCTGGTGCTGAGAAGGTTTGCCGGTGTGTCCGCGTTAAGCCTGTTCGCTGTGATCTCCGTTGCCGCTTTCATCGCATCGTTGCCATTGAGTCTGGCGGAACTGTACCTGGGAAATTTCCAGTGGCCGACCCGAAAGGGATGGATCGTGATGATATTGATTACCCTGTTGCCTTCTTTCCTCGCCCAGGTGTTTTTCATCCAGGGAGTGAAGGAACTGGGAGCCGGCCGGGCCGGGATATTTGTCAATCTGGTCCCGGTATTTTCCTCGATTCTCGCGGTGTCGGTTCTGGGTGAGTCATTCCAGGTCTATCACGCAGTCGCGTTGATCCTGGTGATTGGCGGCATCGGGCTGGCGGAAAGCAGGAGACACAAAGCGGTCGCGGTCTGATCGGCGCGGTCCGATCGGAATATTACCGTTCCAGTGCGCCCGGTCACGGTTCGCTGAAACGTTTCGCGACCCTGCCGATGGTGGTGGGCAGTCCGATGAAGCGAAAGTTCATATAGGAAAAGGCAGCGGACAGGCTGAGTACGATGGCGATCAGGTTAATCAGTTCCATGCCCGGTTTCCGCTTTAGCCGAGCAACTGCAAAACGGCGCGCAGATAAATTCGCGCAGATGCCGTCAGTTCATCAATGGACACATATTCATCCAGCGTATGAGCCTGGTAGATCGACCCCGGACCGCACACGACCGCCGGGCAAAGAAAGTGCGGCGCGTCAGTCGCCGCCGGGAATACCCCGACATCGGCGGGCCGACCCTGTACGGCCTCGAATGCCGAAGCGATGGTCGAGACCACTTCTGATTCAACCGGTGTATCGAGGGCTGCGTTGTCGACGGTCGGTTGACCGATTTCATATCTGAAATCGGGGTTTTGGCGGGAGATGCCTTCCAGAATACCGAGGTATTCCGCGATGATCGCCTCCGGGGTTTCACCGGGCAGGAATCGCCGGTCGACTTCCAGTTCACAGTAATCAGGCACCGCGGAAGAGATCGTGCCCCCCTTGATCACTCCCGGATTGACCCGCGCATGTCCGCAGACGGGATGTCCGGGCCGGGCCGCCAGATCATCCGCGTAGCGCTCGATCCCCTTGACCACATCGGCCATCAGGCTGATCGCGTTGACTCCCGTTTCAGGGACGCTGGAATGGCAGGCCTTGCCGAATGTCCGGATGTGCATGCACAACTGTCCCTTGTGGGTATGGCATACCTTCAGTTCAGTCGGCTCGCCGACAATCGCCAGATCCGGGAGGGGCCCGTTTTCTGAAATATCCTTCGAACCGATCATGCCGTGTTCTTCATCCACTACCCCGGCGATAAGCAGATCGCCCGCCAGCCGGATGTCATGGTTTTGCAGGATGTGGGCCACCTCGATATAGGCCGCGAGCGCCGCCTTCATATCACACGAACCGCGGCCGTATAAACGGCCGTCCCGGATCACCGGATCGAACGGACCCGGGTAGCCTTCAACGCCCACGGTATCAAGATGACCCGCCAGCATCACGCATTTCCTGTGTTCGCTCTTGCGCTCACGGCCGATAATCCGTCCGAACACATTGGGCCGGCCGGCCACCACTTCCCGTCTCGAGGTCTGCAAGCCGAGCGCGGCCATCCGATCCTGATAGAGGTCGGCGAATTCCAGTTCACGACAGCTTTCTGTGACGTTGCCGTCGAATGGATTGACGCTCGGCGTGGCCACCATGTCCGCGAGGCTGGTTACCAGACGCGACTCATCGACTTCATCCACAAGCCCGGCAATGGTTTCGTCGTCGAGTTTGCGCCCGTTGGCAGGAGTCGTTTGCCGCGCCACTATTGTCCCCCGGTTCCGTAATACAAGTGATAAGATTGTGACATCAAACCGCGTTCAAATCCATGTATTCCTGAGTCGGCGGCGACAATCGGAGGCAACCGGAAAGCGGTGAAATCAAACAGGCACAGTGAAAAAACGGGAACAGAAAAGCGGGTTCGACGGAACATGACGGACAAAACAAGATGCGGGTGGTGTGGGGATGACGCGCTGTACCGGGAATATCATGACACGGAATGGGGGAAGCCACTGCATGACGAACGAAAGCTGTTCGAGTTTCTCTGTCTCGAAGGAGCGCAGGCGGGATTGAGCTGGATCACCATCCTGAGAAAACGTGAGCGTTACATCCAGGTATTTGACGGGTTCGACCCCGAAAAAATCGCAAGATACGACGAGGGTAAAATCGGTGAACTGCTCGGTGACTCCGGCATCGTGCGCAATAAACTGAAAGTGAACGGGTTTGTGAAAAACGCCCGGGCCTGCCTGGACATGCGGGAGCGGGGCCTCTCTCTTGACGAGTATTTCTGGGAATACGTGGACGGCCAGCCGATCCGGAACAACTGGAGCGAGGCGTGGCAGGTACCAGCCAATACGCCGTTATCGGACGCGATCAGCAAGGATTTGAAAAAGCGCGGCTTCGTCTTTGTCGGCAGTACGATCTGCTATGCTTTCATGCAGGCCACCGGGATGGTCAACGATCACCTCGTCCACTGTTACCGCCACCAGCAGCTTGCCGGTTGACTCTCCCGGATCGCCGCACCCTGTCGCGCTCTATCTCACCAGCAACTGGTTGACCCGTTTCACGAATTCGTTCGGGTTTTTCAATGGCGCTCCTTCCGCCAGTACGGCCTGGTCGAACAGGAGATTCGCCCACTCATCGGCAAGGTCCGCCTCGACATCGATCTGTTTGACAATCTGGTGCTCGGGATTGATTTCCAGGATCGGTTTCGCAACCGGGGCTTCCTGTCCGATCGACTGCAGGATTCGTTCCATGTTGCCGCCGAGGTCATGTTCATCCGCTACCAGGCAGCTTGGCGAATCCACCAGCCGGTCTGAAACGCGAACTTCCTTGACCTGATCCTTGAGTACCGATTTGAGCTTCTCGATCAGCGGCTTCATGTCCTCTTCCTTCTTCTCGCTTTCCTCCTTGCTTTTCGCGGTGACCAGGTCGTCGATATCCAGACCGCCCCTGGCGATGGATTTGAGCGCTTTTCCTTCGTACTCACGCAGATGGTTGACGAACCACTCGTCGACCGGGTCGGTCAAAAGCACCACCTCGATCCCGTTTTTGCGGAACACTTCGAGATGCGGGGAGGATTTTGCGGCGTTATGGTTCTCAGCCGAGATGTAATAGATTTCCTTTTGCTTCAAAGGCATGCGCGCAATGTAGTCATCCAGTGAGATGGTCTGCGCCTCATCGTCCCGGTGGGTGGTTGTGAACCGGGCCAGTTTTGCCAACGTGTCCCTGTTCTGGAAATCCTCGACCACGCCTTCTTTCAGGACACGGCCGTATTCTTTCCAGAGCGCATTGTATTTTTCTTCATCCTTGCTGGCTATCTTGCCCAGTTCCGTCAGTACTTTCTTTACGGAAGCGGCGCGGATCTTGTCGATTTCCTTGTTTTGCTGCAGAAATTCACGCGAAACATTCAGCGGCAGGTCGGTCGAATCCACCAGGCCGCGCACGAACCGCAGATAATTCGGCATCAGTTTCTTCGCGTCATCGGAAATGAAGATGCGCCGGACATACAATTTGATGCCGTGGCGCTGTTCCCGATCCCATAAATCGTACGGCGCCTTCGATGGAATGTAGAACAGGGAGATGTATTCCATCCTGCCTTCAACCCGGTTATGAATCGTAAGGGCGGGGGGTTCGGGATCGTAGGTCAGGGAGGTGTAGAACGCATTATGTTCCTCTTCGGAAATGTCCTTTTTCGCCCGCGCCCATAATGCCGAGCCCTTGTTGATGGTTTCCCATTCGACGGCCTGATCCTTTACCGGTTTGCCGTCATCGTCCAGCTCCGGGCTTTTTTTCATCCGGATCGGCAGGGAAATATGATCCGAGTATTTCGAGATGATGCCGCGTACCCTGAATTCCCCGGCGTACTCCTTGCAGTCCTTTTTCAACTGGATGATGATTTCCGTTCCCCGCTGTGGCCGGTCGATGGACTCAAGCGTATATTCCCCACTGCCATCGGATACCCACTTGACTCCTTCACTACTCTTTGTCCCGGCCTTGCGGGTCAGTAGCGTAACCTTTTTTCCGACCAGAAAACTGGAATAGAAGCCGACTCCGAACTGCCCGATCAGACTGCTGTCCGCCGATTTGTCCTTGCTCATTTTTTCGAGAAACGCCCTCGTGCCGGAGCGGGCAATGGTGCCGATATCGGCAATCACTTCATCGTGGGTCATGCCGATGCCGTTGTCGGTGACGGTTACGGTTTTCTTCTTTTCATCCGCCTCCACCCGGATACCGAGGGCGCCATCGTCTTCGAGAAGCGCATCATCGGTCAGCGATTCAAATCTCAGTTTGTCGCAGGCGTCCGAGGCGTTTGAAATCAGTTCCCGCAGGAATATCTCCTTGTCGCTGTACAGGGAATGGATCATCAGGTGCAGCAGTTGCTGCACTTCGGTTTGAAATGAATGGGTCTGGACGGCGTCATTCCGGGACGAGGTTTTTGTGCTCATGGTCATACAGGTAAAGGGATTTTGATTTGACTGCTGAAAATGGGGGCGGGTTGTGATCTTTCAAGCGATTTTACGCGGTTCTCTTGCCTGAAGTTGATAATGATTGACCTGAAGGGCCATAATTCGTATATTCCGCAGGCTTTGCAGGTATGATGCAAAAGAACACGGGGTATAGCGCAGTCTGGTAGCGCGCCTGCTTTGGGAGCAGGATGTCGGGAGTTCAAATCTCTCTACCCCGACCAGTTTTCCGTTTTGTCCGTTGCGCCCGTAGCTCAACCGGATAGAGCAACGGCCTTTAAGCTTCATTCTGGCATTTGGCCACAGGGTTTTGTGCAGAGTGGAACCGGGAGCCTTCGGAAGGAACAAGTAACTTTCGAAGTGGAGGGCACTGTATCGGTGGAACCTTAACGCAGGCGGGTCACGAAGTTGTGTCTGTGGTCCGTCCGGCGATGGCAATACCGAGGAAACCCGATTCGATCTGTTAGAATCGGACCGGGGATCCGTAGAGACTATACGTGCCCCGCCTGAAATGGCGAAGATATAGTCCAGACTCCAAACCCGGCGGGTTGGTTGGTACACCCTCAACTCTCCGGGGCGGTGAAAACCGTAGTGGGTAAGCTAAGCCGTAGGTTACAGGTTCGAATCCTGTCGGGCGCGCCATTTATGGCCATAACGATTTTCGTTCAGGGTGTTTTTTACAGGTTTGTGGTGAGCGTAGCTCAGTTGGTAGAGCCCCGGATTGTGATTCCGGTCGTCGTGGGTTCGAGTCCCATCGTTCACCCCATTTAATAGTGAAACTGCGAACAGGAACTGCGAGAGTGGCGGAATTGGTAGACGCGCTGGATTTAGGTTCCAGTGGGGCAACCCGTGAGAGTTCGAGTCTCTCCTTTCGCACCATTTTTCAGCCTGTACTACAGGACGACGGCATTCGATACCAGGATATAGAGATAATGAAAGTTTTGAGGAACTGAAAATGCAGGTTTCCGTTGAAGAGTCTGGCGCTATCGAGCGAAAACTTGCCATTTGCGTACCGTCTGACGAGATTGAATCAGAGGTATCCAAACGACTGCACGATGCTGCCAGAAAGACGCGCATTCCGGGTTTCAGGCCCGGCAAGGCGCCCTTGCGTATTATCCGGCAACGATATGCTCCCGGGATTACCAACGAGGTCGTGATGGAGACCATCCAGTCGAGTTACGACGCCGCGCTGCAGCAGCAGGAGATTGTTCCGGCCGGGCTGCTTTCGATTGATCCTGTACCGTATGAGTCAGGCAATGACCTGGAGTTCGTCGCGACCATAGAAGTCTTTCCGTCCATTCCTTCACTGGACCTGGACGGGGTGACCATCCGTAAACCGGTAGTCGAGGTGACCGGGCAGGACGTGGACAATACGATGGAGGATATTCGCCTGCGTCATGCGGATAATTATGCCGCCAGACAGGGAAAATCGGAAAAAGGCGACAAGCTGACGGTCGATTTTGAAGGAAAAATAGAGGGTGAGAGCTTTGAAGGGGGAGCAGTACAAGGGCATTCCTTCATCCTCGGCAACCGGGAGATGCCGGAAGAGTTTGAAAACGGGCTTGTCGGTGTCGTCCGGGATGAAGTCAGCGTGATTTCCGTTTCGTATCCGGAGATCTACAATATTCCCGTTCTGGCTGGCAAGGAGGTCGAATATACGATCACGACCAAAGCGATAGAGCAACCGGAATTGCCCGAACTCGATGATGAGTTCGCCAAAAAAATGGGGGTCGATGAGGGTGGTATGGAAAAATTGCGGGAGGAGGTGAAAAACAATCTGGCGCGTGAACTGGATGAGCGTTTGCGGGGTGTGATTCACCAAAGGGTCATGGACGGGCTGCTGCAGAAAAACGAAATCGAAGTGCCGAAATCACTGGTCGAAAATGAAATTGACCATTCGGTGCGAAGGCTTGAACAGTACATGGCGGCCCAGGGCCTGCCGGCGGGTGAAGTCAATCGGGATCTTTACGTGGACGAAGCGAAGAGGCGGGTTGCCCTGAGTCTGATCGTCAAGGCGATTATTGACAAGGAGGTGATTCAGGTGGACCCGGAAGCGGTCAAGGCGAGGGTGACCAGGCTGGCGGCCAGCTATGAGCAGCCGGAAGCCTTTGTAAGCCATTTCATGTCGGACCCCGAACAGGCGAAGAGGATCGAAGCGGTCATGTTCGAAGAACAGGTTGTGGAAACGATGCTGGAAACGGCGACCGTTGAAGAGGAAAAACTCTCACTTCGGGAATTCATGAACGAGCAGGATTCTGGCGCCAGAACCGGAGCCTGATCGGGTAGCATTGCCGGAGACCACGATGCACGGAGACTAAAATGAAAACCGAAAATATCAATTTTGTGCCCATGGTGGTGGAATCCACCGGACGCGGGGAAAGGGCTTATGATATCTATTCCCGGCTGCTCAAGGAGCGGGTCGTCTTCATGGTCGGCCCGGTGGACGACCACATGGCCAACATCATCGTCGCGCAACTGCTGTTCCTCGAGTCGGAAAACCCGGAGAAGGATATTTCCCTGTATGTGAACAGTCCGGGCGGCAACGTTTCATCGGGCCTGGCGGTGTACGACACCATGCAGTTCATACGGCCGGATGTCAGTACCGTGTGTATCGGCCAGGCCGCCAGTATGGGGGCCGTGATCCTGGCCGGAGGGGAAAAGGATAAACGCCACGCGTTGCCCCATTCCAGGGTGATGATTCATCAGCCCATGGGCGGATCCCAGGGCCAGGCGTCCGATATTGAAATTCATACCCGGGAGATCCTTGGGGTCAGAGAGCGGCTCAACCAGATTCTCTCGAATCATACCGGTAAATCCCTGGGTACGATCAAGACCGATACGGACAGGGACAATTTCATGAGCGCCGAGGATGCCCGGAAATATGGCATTATTGATTCTGTATTAAAAAAACGGTTATAGTTGGAGATTGGCGGCTACTACAATACGATAATTGACCGAATAGCGATGACTGACGAAACCTCAGCTAGAAACGAGAAGCTGCTTTACTGTTCCTTTTGCGGTAAAAGCCAGCACGAAGCCAGGAAACTGATCGCCGGACCATCTGTCTTCATTTGTGACGAATGTGTCGATCTTTGCAACGGAATTATTCGCGATGAAATCACCGGCGAGGCCTCTCCCGCGGGCAATGAATCCGGATTTCCAAAACCCCGGGAAATCCACGCTATTCTTGATGACTATGTGATCGGACAGCAGGACGCGAAGAAAATGCTGTCGGTTGCGGTTTACAACCACTACAAAAGAATTGAAAACGAAGAAGCGAATTCCGCCGTTGATATTTCCAAAAGCAATATTCTCCTGATTGGCCCGACCGGCTCAGGCAAGACGTTACTGGCCGAGACGCTGGCGAAACAGCTGAACGTCCCGTTCACGATTGCGGACGCGACCACGCTGACCGAAGCCGGTTATGTCGGCGAGGATGTTGAAAATATCATCCAGAAGTTGCTTCAGGCCTGCGATTATGAAGTTGAAAAAGCCGAGGTCGGGATCGTTTATATTGACGAGATCGACAAGGTGTCACGCAAGGCCGAGGGGCCGTCCATTACCCGTGATGTTTCCGGGGAAGGCGTTCAACAGGCCCTGCTGAAACTGATTGAAGGCACCATTGCCGCAATTCCGCCGCATGGCGGGCGCAAACATCCCCACCAGGAATTGCTGCAGGTGGATACCCGCAATATCCTGTTCCTGTGCGGCGGCGCTTTCGCGGGTATCGAGAAGGTCATCCAGGACCGGACCGAAAAGTCCGGCATCGGGTTCGGCGCCGATATCAAGGATAAATCACCAGATCAAAGGTCCAATGAACTGCTGCAGAAACTGGAGCCTGAAGATCTGGTCAAGTTCGGGTTGATCCCGGAGTTTGTGGGCCGGCTCCCGGTGATTGCGACGCTCGAAGAGCTGGATGAAGAATCCCTTGTGCGGATTCTGGTCGAACCCAAAAACGCCCTGACGAAGCAATATCAGACCCTGTTCAAATTTGAAGGCGTCGAGCTGGAATTCCGCGAAGACGCGCTGCGTCAGATTGCGATCAAGGCCATGGATCGTAAATCAGGCGCCAGAGGGCTGCGCTCGATCATGGAGGGCGCATTGATAGAAACGATGTACGAGTTACCTTCGCTCGAGGGGATCAACAAGGTCGTGGTCGATTCCTCAGTGATTACCGAAGGTTCGCGGCCGCTTTATGTATACGAGAAGGAAAAGGCCAAAAAAACGGCTGCCATGCTGTCAACCTGACCGACCCTGACTGGTCATGGCCGAATCCGCTTCCCTGGAATCCAGCCCCCGGACCAAGGGGCCGTGGAACTGGCATCCGCAGTTGCCTTTGGTAATGCCGCCGATTTTCGTATGGCCTCCACAACCCGTTGAAGCGTTGAAATTTATTCTGGGCCGGGGGTTTGCGCTGTCCCAGATGATGATTTTCGTCCTGCTGGGGTTTGTCACCTGGTTCTACCTCTCTCCGGGAATCGAGGGATGGAAGACCTTTTCGACAGGCTGGGTCTTTCAGGTCTGGGCGATCAATATGGGACTCTCCGTGGTGGTCGCAGGTGGCCTGCATCTTTATTTCCATACCTGGAAATGCCAGGGCAAGGTGCAAAGATACGAGCATCGGGAACTGGCCAGGAACAACCGGGCATTCCTGTTCAACAATCAGGTCTGGGACAATATTTTCTGGAGCTGCGCCAGCGGTGTCACGGTCTGGACCGGTTTCCAGGTATTGCTGATGTGGGCCTATGCCAACCAGATCATCATGTGGAATACCTGGTCAGGCAATCCGTACTGGTTCGTCAGCCTGTTCCTGATACTGGTGGCATGGGAGTCGATGCATTTCTACTTCGTACATCGGCTGATTCACTGGCCACCGTTATACCGGATTGCCCACGCCCTGCATCACAAGAACGTCACGATCGGGCCATGGTCGGGGCTGGCGATGCATCCGATCGAGCACCTGTTTTATTTCAGCACCGTGCTGATTCATCTGGTCATTCCTTCCCACCCGGTCCACATGTTCTTCCATATCTACCTGACCGCCCTGTCAGCCTATACCGGGCACGTCGGGTTCGAATCCATTGTGATCAAGGGAAAATCCACGCTCGGCATCGCGAACCTGTTCCATCAACTCCATCACCGATACTTCGAATGCAACTACGGAACGCCGTATATGCCCTGGGACAAATGGCTCGGCACCATGCACGACGGCACCGAGGAAGCAACCCGCAGGATCAACCAGCGCCGGGCCAGTATGAATTCCTGATCTTCCGTCAAGGCTCTGCATTATACAGCTCTCTCATCTGTGCCAGAAACCGTGTTTGGCCGCCATAACCGGGGTGCCGCGCCTGAAAGACTTTATTTCGATCATACAAGCGGAGCGCGGTTCTCGTCGCATCGTTGCCTATTGCGATCAGGCGGTTTGGCTTCAAAAGACGAATAAGCAGATGGAGAAATTCCTCGCCGATTTTGCACTCACCGGAATTGTGGGGACGATTGCTGAAAGGGTTGTCCGGTTTGTGGGGGTGCAGCGGGAATACGTTCCAGAGAAAGACAGATGATTCGATTCGGGAAAGAACCCGCCAGATGATGGTCGCAGTTCGTTCCGTAACGGCTTCTCCTTTCGTTGGCCGTTCCATGGACAATCCCCAACGCCCGGTGTGAGCGTGAATATGCACATCGTCCGTCAAGGCCAGCCCCGTTCTTCTGCCGCCGCGATAGCCGAGGTCGCGCCCAATCCAGAGAGCGTCCACTTCCTGTTCGGTTGCCGCATCCAGTATGGATTGCAGGATATGAACTCTACAGCGCGGCGCATTCTCCAGGTCGTGAACCGCGCAACGATTGGAATAAGGGTTAAAAGTGTTTTCCAGATCCAGGCTGCACAACGCTTCAACGTATTGCGCGGGTCCCATGCCGGATGAGCGCCTGGTTCACATATACCGCTTGCGTTCTTCTTGCCCAGACTGAATATTCAGACAAAATGAGCGCGGGGGGTCGAGAATACCCGTTCCACCATCGGGCGGAAAAATTCCAGGGGTTTCGAGTCAAAATCCGGATCGAAGCAGTTTTGATCGTAATTCTCGCAAAAGTCGACACAGTCCTGGTACCACTTGTGTTCCCTGAAGCGGTCCCTCGCATTCCGGTCCTTGTCGAAATGATGGGCATAGTACCAGGTCTGGAACAAACCGTGATGTTTGATAATCCAGTAGATCTTTTCTGAGACATAAGGGCGCAGTATCGCGGCCGCCATTTCGCTGTGAGAGCAGGGCGCGAGGTGGTCGCCGATGTCGTGCAGCAGGGCGGCTACCACCATTTGTTCGGATTCTCCCGCGGCCAGAGCCCGGGTGGCGGACTGCAAGGAGTGCTCCAGTCTGCTGACCCTGTAGCCGGAAAAGGAATATTCGAGGTCTGCCAGCGCTGTCATCAGCCGGTCGGGCAGCGCTTTTGCGTGTTCTTTCTCGTGGTTGGCGAGGAAAGCATATTCTTCGGCGGTGCCGTCGATCATATGAACGAAGTTGACCGTGTCCACGGTTCATGTCCTCCGGGTTGCAGGTTTCATCTACAAAATCTCCAAAATGTTTTCCGGCGGCCGGCCAATCGCCGCCTTGCCATTGTTGACGACTATCGGGCGTTCGAGCAGTTTCGGGTGGTTGACCAGGATTCTCAGCCATTCATCCTCATCGGGAGTCCGGTTCGCCAGACCCAATTCCCGGTACAGGGCTTCGCCCTTGCGAATGATGCCGCTGGCCGGGCATCCAAGCATATCGACAATGTCCCGGAGAGTATCGGCATCCGGTGGTTGTTCGAGATAAAGGACGACTTCCGGGGTGATTCCGGCGTCTTCAATCAGCTTCATGGTCGCCCTTGATTTGGAACAGCGTGGATTATGGTAAATGGTCGCCATCAACAGCCTCAGGGAATCCCGGTGATTGGAACTAAAGTCTAACCCGGTTTCCCTGAACCTGTCCAGACGCAAAACCGGCTCCCTCTCCCTGCCAAGTCAAACACCGGGCACGACCGGGTCGCTGTCTCATCACGGTGACAGCCGGGATTCCCGATGGAATATATAGACTCCGGAGCCGGTGATTATCAGGATCCCCACCCAGGTCAACAGGTCCGGGAAATCGTTGAACAATAGAAGACCGTAAATCGTGGCCCCGATGATTTCGACGTATTGAAACGGCGCCAGCACACCGACCGGGGCGTGGCGGAATGCATACACGACGAGCAAATGGCCGACGGTGGCAATCAGGCCCAATCCACCCAGCAGCAGCCATTGGCCGGTTGTCGGGTAAACCGCCGTCAGGATATCGAATTGACTGTATGTACCGGCTAGCAGGGCGATACTCATCACCAGACAGCCGGACACTCCGGCAAGAAACTGTAGTCGGACGGGCTCTTCATAGCGGACCAGTTTCCGGGTCAGCAGGATGTAAAAGGAGAAACACAACGCGGCGCCAACCGGGTACATTACGGCCCAGCCCACTTCGGAAAAGGTCGGGCGAATGATGATCATCGCTCCGCAAAACCCGATGGCAATGGCAGACAGTCGCCTGATTCCGATGCGTTCACCCAGAATAACGACCGATAACAGCGTGACCAGCATCGGTTCGATAAAGAAAATGGAAATCGCTTCTGCGATTGGCAGGTAAATCAGCCCGGTAAAAAACAATACGGTTGCGGCGGCGATCAGTCCGCCCCGTATGGCGTGAAGGTGCAGCGTGGCGGTCAGCCAGGCTCCCCTTGTCCGGATAATGAACGGGAGCAGCAGAAGAAGCTGGAAGAAAAAGCGGCTCCATGAGATCTGGCCGGGAGAGATCGACCCTGCCAGCCATTTCGCGATGGCGTCAATGCCGGGCAATAACAGCATCGCGATGATCATCATCCACATCGCCCTGGCTGATTCGTTGTTCCTGCTCACAATAGGTTTGCCTGATTACGTTAATTCTGGTATATCGCCGGAATTGCAACGATCAGGCCGGAATCGAACCAGAAGAAGAGATGATTACAGATCGTTATTATAATCTGATGCAACGTATCGTAGCCGGTGAACGCATCCTGATCGATGGCGCCACCGGGACTGAGGTGGAACGGCGCGGCGTTGTAAAAAACAGGAAAATCTGGAACGGGGCAGGCGCCTTGAGCAATCCGGACATCGTCCGTCAGATTCACGAGGATTATCTTCGTCTGGGCGCCGGGATTGTGATTTCGAACACGTTCGGTAATTCCAGGGGGGCGCTTGAGAATGCGGGATTGGGTCAGCAGTTCGAGTTTTTGAACCGGCGTGGAGTGGAGTTGGCTGTGGAGGCGCGGGATCATGCCGGGACACCGGATGCCCTGGTCGCCGGAGGGATCACTCATTGGGTCTGGACGGGCGCCCCGCCGCCCCTGGATGAGCTGCATAGCGGCGTCGAGGCGCAGGCGGCCATCATGAAGCAGGCGGGCGCCGACCTGCTGATGCTCGAAATGATGGTGGATATTCCCCGCATGCTGGTGGTACTCGAGGCTGCGCAAAGCTGCGGACTGCCGGTCTGGGTCGGGCTTTCCTGCGAACCGAAAGCAGATGGAGTGATGCACTTGCTGGAAGGGGAACCCCTGGTCGAGGCATTGTCCGGGTTGCAGGACAAACAGGCGCCGTTGGTCAATGTGATGCACACGGAAGTCAAGTACATTGATGAGTGCCTGGATATAGTCCAGGAAAACTGGTCCGGGCCGGTTGGCGTATATGCCCATACCGGACGCTCGGTTGATTTGGACTGGGTTTTCGATGGCACGATTTCCCCTGAAGATTATGCGATTGCCTGTAAACGCTGGCTGGACCGCGGTGTCCAGGTGATCGGCGGGTGTTGCGGGATACGCGCCGAGCATATTTGTACGCTCAGGGAGATGATGCAGGCCGACCGGCCATAGCCTTCCGGCATTGCCGCCGGTTATATCCAGGGCTCGCCGGAATCGGAACCGGCAGGGATTATTCGCTCATTTTCGGCGCTCTTCTGCGTTGCGACCACCAGACCAGCGCCAGCAGGAAAATCGCGGGGAGGTAAAACACCTCTTTGGGTACACGGTCTTTTGCGATTCTGATGGTGCTCAATTCCACCGGATGATCCGTGTAGTAGTCGAAGGTCTTGCCGATGGTTTCAAAGAAGGGCGATCCGGGAAAGGGTTCTTCAATAATCGCGCGGCCGTCTTCCACAATGACCGTAAGTCCGGCTTTTTCCAGTCTCTCGACCGCCTCGGTCTGGTCACCCATCGGAACCAGGATGGTTGTGCTGGTGATTTCGCCGGTATCGAAATCAGGGCCGGTTACCACCATGGTCAGCGTCCCGTCCGGGGTTGCGCTATCGACCACTTCATAAACTTTGGCCGGTTGGATTTCCTCGAATGGCTGGTCTACCCTGTCCAGCCAGAAACCGGGGCGAAACAGGGTGAAGGCGACCAGCAGCAGTACCAGGGATTCCCAGACCTTGTTTCGGGTCAACAACCAGCCCTGGGTCGCCGAGGCGAACAGCATCATGGCGATGACGGCGACAACGAATACGAATACGGCCTTCAGCGGCGACACATTGATCAGCAGCAGTTCAGTGTTGAAAATAAACAGGAACGGCAGCAGGGCGGTGCGAATATCATAGGCAAACCCCTGGATCCCGGTTTTGATCGGATCTCCCTTGGAAATCGCCGCCGCCGCAAACGCCGCAAGCCCGACCGGAGGGGTGTCGTCCGCCAGGATGCCAAAATAAAATACAAACAAGTGCACGGCAATCAACGGAACCAGCAAGCCATTGGCCGCTCCCAGGGTGATGATAACCGGGGCCATCAACGAGGAGACGACGATATAGTTGGCTGTCGTAGGCAGTCCCATGCCGAGGATCAGGCTCATCACGGCGACCAGCAATAACATCACGATCAGGTATCCGCCGGACAGGAACTCTACAAATTCGCCGACGACCTGATGGGCGCCGGTCAATGATATGGTTCCGACTATAATCCCCGCCGCGCCGGTCGCCACCGAAATACTGATCATGTTGCGTGATCCTGCGATCATGCCGGAGACCCAGTCATTCTTGCCGATTTGAAATGCCGCCCGATAATTTCCGGTACCCCGGAAAAACGCTTTGATCGGGTGTTGGGTCAGGGTCACGATGACCATCGCGATTGCCGCCCAGAATGCGGACAATCCCGGCGACAGCCGTTCGATCACGATACTCCAGATCAGGATCACGATGGGCAGAATGAAATACAGGCCGGTGAGCGCCGTTTCTCCCGCTTTCGGCAGTTCGGTGATCGGTGCGTCCGGGGCGTCGACAACCAGGTCGGGTATTCTGGATGCGAGCTTCAGGAGAAACAGGTAAAACCCCGCGCAACCCGCCGCAACGATATAAAAGGCCGAAGCCGGCGCCACGACCTTGATCCAGCCGAGGCCGTAGTAAACCAGGATGCCAAGTAGTCCGATGCCGATGAATCCGCCCAGGAACCCCATCATTTTACGGGCGAAAGTCAGGGAGGAGGGAGGTTTGGGCAGTCCTTTCAGGTTCAGCTTCATGGCTTCGAGATGAACGATGTAAAACAGCGCGATATAGGATACCAGCGCGGGCACCAGCGCGTGTTTCAGTATTTCCTGGTAGCTGATGCCGGTAAATTCCGCGATCAGGAATGCCGCGGCCCCCATGACCGGAGGGGTCAACTGGCCGTTGGTTGAGGAGGCCACTTCGACCGCACCCGCCTTTTCAGGGGAAAATCCTGTGCGCTTCATCAGTGGAATGGTAAACGTCCCGGTGGTGACCGTGTTGGCGATGGATGATCCGGAGTACATGCCGCTCAGGGCCGATGCGACCACGGCCGCCTTGGCCGGTCCGCCCCGCAAATGCCCGAGCAGGGCAAAGGCGATCTTTATGAAAAAATTCCCCGCCCCCGCTTTTTCCAGAATGGAGCCAAACAGCACAAACAGGAAGATCAGGGTGGCTGAAACTCCGAGCGCGACGCCAAACACGCCTTCGTTCTGCATCCAGAAATGCCACATCGCCTTGCCATAGGACGCTCCCTTCCATTGAATCGTTTCGGGTAACCAGTCGGAGTTGCCAAAGAAAACATAAGAGACGAACACACTGGCGACGATCAACAACGGAAGTCCGAGAGAACGATAGACCGTGATTCCAAGAATCAGCATACCGACGGTCGATGCGACCAGGTCGCTGGTTGTCGGCAATCCGGCGCGAACCGCAATTTCGTTTCTAAGGACCACGATATACAGACAGCAGGCCACGCCGGCAATGGCCAGAACCCAGTCATACCAGGGGATTCGGGTCGTTGAACTGGACTTGAACAGCGGGAAGGCAAGGGTGGCCAGGAAAAAGCCGAACGCGAGGTGGATCAACCTGGCGTTCGAGTTGGTGACGATGACACTGATTCCGGTCACATCGGTCAGCCAGAACGGGAGATTGGATGCGATATAAAGTTGAAACAGGGCCCAGACAAACGCGACCGTGGCGATCAGTTTGCCTTCCCAGCCGACCGGGTTGCGGCCTCCGGTATCAACTGCAGAAAAATCCTCCAGGCTGCCTTGGGATTCTTTGTCTTGTGCCATCTTTTCCTCGCTGAGAATCGTTTACTTCAATATCGGGTTCAATTTCCCTGGTGATGTCCGTTTTCCCGGAGCCAGAAACAAAAAGCCCTCCCGAATTTCGCAGGAGGGCTTTTCGGGCTGTAACCGGTATCCGGCAGAATTACATCCAGCCGCGTTCCTTGTAATACTTTTCCGCGCCCGGATGCAGCGGGGCTGAAAGGGAGTCGGAAATCATTTCCGCCTCGCTCAGGTTTCCGAATGCGGGATGCAGCTTCTTGAAGTCTTCGAAGTTTTCAAATACGGCCTTGACCACGACATAGACGACCTCGTCGGGGACATCGGCGCTGGAAACGAAGGTGGCTCCGACCCCGAAAGTCTGGATGGCATTCTCGTTATTGTACATACCCGCTGGAATCGAGGCGGTTCGATAGTACGGGTTGTCGGCCACCAGCTTGTCGATAGCCGCTCCTTCAACGTGGACCAGGTGGGCATCGCAGGTTGCCAGGGATTCCTGGGTCAGGGCGGACGGGTGGCCGACCAGCCAGAAATAGGCGTCGATCTTGCCATCGCATACCGCCTGTCCGGTTTCAGCTGACTTCATTTCCGCTGCCAGTTTGAGATCGCTGCGTTCCCAGCCGAGCGCTTCTTCAATGACTTCCCAGGTGCCCCGGGTGCCGGAACCGGGATTGCCGATATTCAGGCGTTTGCCCTTGGCGTCGGTCAGGGTATTGATTCCGGATGCGTCGCTGGCGATGACGGTAACCGGTTCCGGGTGGACCGAGAAGACAGCGCGCAGATTTTCGAATGCGCCCTGGTCCTCGAATTTCGAAGTGCCGTGGTAAGCGTGATATTGCCAGTCGGATTGCGCCACGCCAAATTCGAGTTCTCCGGCCCGGATGGTATTGATATTATAAATCGAGCCACCGGTCGATTCCGCCGAGCAACGAATGCCGTGTTCCTTGCGGTTCTTGTTGACCAGTCTGCAAATGGCGCCGCCGGTCGGGTAGTAAACGCCGGTCACACCGCCTGTACCGATGGAGATAAACTGTTGCTGGGCATGGGCGGTCATTGCGCTCATGCCGGTCACAGCCATTCCTGTGGCAATGATCGAAGATAGAATCGTGTTTCTCATGATGATGCCTCTCTATAATGAAGGTGAAGTTATCAGATCGCCCACAGGATGAATGACCTGAACCTTTTTCGATATTACCAGCCTGCCCGTATCATTACCAGCCCGCCCGTATCCGGGTCGTGGCAATCCTGCCATACTAACATCTTTGAGCGTCATCGTATACAACCGGAATTCTCTCCGTGCCGGATCCGGTCTATATGTTGGAATCCGGGAAAGAGGCCTTGCGCTTTGCGATGAACTCCAGCAGCGCTTCATCAATAGCCGGGTCGAGTTCCGGGGGCTGGTAGTCGTTCAGCATCTGTTTCCAGAGTTTGTTGGCGCGGGCTGTGGCGTCGTGCGAGCCTTCCATTTCCCATTGTTCGAAGCTGTTGTTGTCGGCGACGCTGGAACGGTAGAAGGCGGTTTTGAAATTCTCCTGGGTGTGGTTGCAACCGAGGAAATGCTGGCCCGGCCCGACTTCCCGGATCGCGCTCAGCGCCTGCCCGTTTTCTGAAAGATCCGTACCTGCGGCGAATACCTGCATCATGCCGAGTTGATCCGCGTCCATGATCAGCTTTTCATAACATGAGGACAATCCGCCTTCCAGCCAGCCAGCCGCGTGCAGGACGAAGTTCACTCCCGCCATGATCGCGGGCAGCAGGGTGTTGGCGCTTTCATAGGCGGCCTGGGCATCGGTGACCTTGGAGCCGCACAGCGAGCCGCCGCTTCGAAACGGCACGCCCAGCCGCCGGGCCAGGGCGGCGCAGCCATTGATTACCAGCGCCGGTTCCGGGGTGCCGAAAGTAGGCGCCCCGGATTGCATCGACATCGAGCTTGAGAACGTGCCGAAGATAACCGGACAGCCGGGGCGGACCAGTTGGGTGAATGCCATCCCGGTGAGCGCCTCGGCCAGGATTTGCGCCATGGTGCCGGCGGCGGTGACCGGCGACATGGCGCCGGAAAGAATAAAGGGGGAGACGATACTGGCCTGGTTGTTCCTTGCATACACTTCCGAGGCGCCCAGCATGGTTTCATCGAAAGTCATCGGTGAGTTTGCGTTGATCAGGTTGATGACTACGGTATTTTGATCGACGAACTCTTCCCCGAACAGGATCTTGCACATGTCCACCGTATCCTGCGCTCTTTCCGGGTGGGTTACCGACCCCATGAAGGGTTTGTCGGAATACTTGATGTGGCTGTAGACCATGTCGAAGTGCCGCTTGTTGACCGGCAGATCGGTCGGTTCGCATACGGTGCCGCCGGAATGATGCAGTGAAGGCAACATCCAGGTCAGTTTGACCAGGTTGCGGAAATCCTCGATCATCGCGTAGCGCCGTCCCTTGTCGAGGTCGCGGATGAAAGGGGGGCCGTAAACCGGCGCGAATACGGTGGATTTGCCCCCGATCATGACGTTTCTCAGGGGATTCCTCGCTTTTTGTTCAAAAGTCCGCGGCGCGGAGTCCTGGATGATCTTCCGGCACAGGCCTTTCGGGAAACGTACCCGCTGGCCCTTGATATCCGCGCCGGCTTGCCTGAACAGTTTCAACGCCGGCGGATAGTGGTATTCGATACCGATTTCCTGCAGGATGGTATCGGCGTTGTCCTCGATCAGTGACAGGCCTTCTTCGTCCAGCATTACATACTCCGGTATTTTCCGGGTAATGAAGGGAGTGATCGCGGGAGCGGTTCCCTGCCCGCGTTCCTGTCTGGCGTGTCGGCCGCCGCGTTTTCTGGATGTTCTTGGCATATTGGTTACGGTTTGTTGTCCGGGCAAAGGGTATGGGGGCATAATGCCGGCGACAGGCCATACTGCGGCCTGGAATTAACTGATTGCGCCACGCGCTTTATATGTACATAATATACCATTGACGTGTCACACAAGATACGCGCATGAGGGTGAATCCGTGAATGTCCGACAAGTACTCCAGCGCCTGCATCCCAACTGAAATTCGCCTGATCTGACCCTTTCGTGACCGACTCCCGCAAAAATGTGGCCAGCGCCACGCTGTATCGGCGCCTGTTTTCCTATGTGCTTCCCTACAAGGGGGTGTTTGGCATGGCGCTGTTCGGCATGCTTCTGGTGGCGGCGGGGGATACCGGGTTTGCCTGGGTCCTGCAGCCGCTGATGGACCAGGGGTTTGTGGGGCGCGACCCCGATTTCATCCGGCTTATTCCGCTGTTGCTGGTGGCGATCGCTCTTGCCCGGGCGATCGGGGATTTTATCGATGTTTACTGTTCCAACTGGGTGTCGAGGAAGGTGATCCAGGATTTACGGCAGAAAATGTTCGATCAGTTGATCCATGCTCCCACGGAATATTTCGACAAACACTCGAGCGGCGGGCTGGTATCGCGGTTGACCTACGACGTGGAACAGGTCGCGCGGGCCAGCACGGATGCCTTGCGGGTTTTGTTCCGGGATATTCTGAAAGCGGGATTCCTGTTGTCCCTGCTGTTCTGGCTGAGCTGGAAATTGTCGTTGATATTTCTTGCCATCTTTCCAGTCACCTTTTTGATCTTCAAAGTCACCAGCGGGCGATTCAGGAAAATCAGTTTCATTATCCAGGAAAGCGTGGGGGACATTACCGATATTGCCAAACAGGCGTTCCAGGGCCATAAACTGGTCAAGATTTTCAATTCCCAGGATTACGAAAAGCGAGCGTTTTTCGCGGCCAACAACCGCCACCGCCAGCAGTCCATGAAAAAAGCGGGGATCCTGGCGGCCACGGTCCCGATCGTCGTTTTCCTGATGGGCATGGGGGTGGCCCTGATGATCTGGCTGGCTTTGATTCTGGAAATCACTCCGGGGGTATTCACTTCTTACCTGGTGGCCGTAACCATGATCGTGCGTCCAGTCAGAAATCTGTCCAGGATCAACGAGGTGATACAAACCGGCCTGGCGGGCGTACAATCGGTTTTCCGGACCATCGACCTGTACAAGGAAAAGGATGAGGGCCGGACTGTCCTTGGCGATATTGACGGCAATGTGTCGTTTTCAGATGTTTCGTTCCATTATCCGGGTGACCGCTCCCGGGTTCTTGAAAATATCGACTTTGAAATAAAAGCGGGGTCAACGGTGGCGCTGGCAGGATCGTCCGGCAGCGGAAAATCAACCATTACTTCGATGTTGATGAGATTTTACAGTCCGACCACAGGCAGTATCCGCATCGACGGCCATCCGGTACAGGATATCCGCCTGCAATCACTCCGGGAAAATATGGCGATGGTCAGCCAGGAGGTGATCCTGGTTGCAGACACAATCAGAAACAACATTGTGTATGGCGGGGCCGATGACATCGACGAAGACCGGTTGATGATGGCCATCGAGACCGCCCACATCCGGGAATTCGCCGATGACCTCCCGGACGGGATCGATACTTTCGTCGGTGAAGAAGGCTCCCGTTTGTCCGGCGGGCAGAGGCAGCGTATCGCCATCGCGCGCGCAATCTACAAGGACGCGCCGATCCTGATCCTGGACGAAGCCACCTCTTCCCTGGATTCCCGCTCGGAGAAACATATCCAGGACGCGATCGGACGATTGATCCGCAACCGAACGACCCTGGTCATTGCCCATCGGCTGAGCACCATCGAGAGCGCAGACCTGATCCTGGTGCTGGGCAAGGGCCGGATCCTGGAACGTGGAAATCATGAAACGCTGTTGTCGAAAAAGGGGCATTACTATCATTTGTACAATACCCAGTATCGTCATAACACCGCACATGCTGGATAAACTGCAACGGGGATGGCGGCAGGCAGACTGGTTGAACTGCCTGCTATTCCCGTTGTCTGTTGTCTACGGACTGTTGATGCTGGCCAGGAGGCACTGTTATCGACTCGGAGTTTTCAGGAGCATCTCCCTGGCTGTCCCGGTAATCGTGGTCGGCGGGATGACGGTGGGCGGAAGCGGAAAGACACCGGTGGTGTTGTCCCTGGTCCGGTATTTCCAGGACAAGGGTTTCCGCCCGGGGGTTATCTGCAAGGGTTACAAGGGCCGTTCTCCGTTCTGGCCCAGGGAAGTGAATGATTCAACGACTGCGGCGCTGGTCGGCGATGAAGCCCAATTGATTTACGAGTTGACCGGGGTCGCGGTGGTAGCGGGTCCGGAACGAGCCAGAAACGGGGTGTACCTGATTGACAAATTCGGTTGCAATATCCTGCTCAGCGATGATGGATTCCAGCATCACGCCCTGCAACGTGACGTCGATATCGTGGCGCTGGACGGGCAGGACGGATACGGCAACGGCTGGTGCCTGCCTGCCGGGCCGTTGCGGGAATTTCGCGGACAGGTCAAGCGGGCGGACATCGTGCTGGTGAACGGGGTCAACGAGGAGTTCCGGTTTGCAGGGCCGCAAGCCAGCCGGATGTCGGTGAGGATATCGGAAGCGTGTAATCTGTCGGACGGTATCCGGAAACCGTTGTCTGAATTTACCGGCGGGCCTGTGCACGGGGTTGCGGGGGTGGGTAATCCGGTCCGGTTTTTCCGGCAACTGGAGCGACTCGGGGTCGATGTGGTCCGCCATCCTTTCCCGGACCATCATCCATTCGAGGAATCCGACCTGGATTTCGGCGATGACGCGCCCATTCTCATGACCGAAAAAGATGCGATAAAATGCCGGGATATGGCGATCAGGAACAAACTCTGGGCAATTCCCGCGACCACTGAAATCGATCCGTGCGTATTCGACCGGATCGACCGGTTGATTTCTCCCGCAACCGGTCTTTCGAGGTGAGCCGTTGTCTGTCCCTTTTTACATCATCATTCCCGCGCGTTTCCAGTCCAGCCGCCTGCCGGGCAAGCCATTGCTTGAAATTGCAGGCAAATCCATGATCCGGCATGTGGTCGAGAGATGCCGGGAAAGCGAGGCCAGCCGTATCGTGGTAGCGACGGATGACCCGCGTATCGTTGAAGCGGTCGAGCGTTTCGGCGGTCAATCGGTGCTTACTTCCCGTCATCATCCGTCCGGCAGTGACCGCATTGCGGAGGCGTCGCAGAAACTCGGCCTGGCCGCGGACGATCTGATCGTCAATGTCCAGGGGGACGAGTTCGATATGCCGGCGGCCCTGATCAACCAGGTTGCCAATGCGCTGGTTCCGGGGGGGGCCGCGGTCATGGCCACGGCCAGCGCCCCCCTGACCGGCGCCGCGGAAGTGTCCGACCCTTCCGTGGTCAAGGTGGTCAGTGATCGATCAGGGCATGCGATCTACTTCAGCCGGGCGCCCATTCCCTGGGTGCGTGATGAATCCGGTTCCGGGCTCGCCGGTCACGCGCAGGACCATATCCGGCGGCATCTCGGGATTTACGCGTATTCGGCGGGATATATCCGGACATTCGCGGCCAGGGGGCATTGCGAGCTTGAGGACCTGGAGAAGCTGGAGCAACTGCGCGCGATCTGGCATGGGGAAAAAATCCGCTGTGTCGAGGCGGTACAGATTCCCGGCCCGGGAATTGACACCGAACAGGATTTGCTAAGGGCCAGGGAGGCATTCGGAACATGAGGCAAAACCGCGCTTGCGGGGCATCCCGTCCATTTTCAGGCACTGCGGCATGAAAGCCATGATTCTGGCGGCGGGGAAGGGATTCCGACTGCGGCCGCTTACTTACGAAATGCCCAAACCGATGATTCCGGTACTGGGGAAGCCGGTCATGGAGTACCTGGTCGAGCGGTTTGCGAGCCATAGATTCCTCGATGTGATGATTAACGTCAGCCACCAGTCGGAAGTCATTGAAACCTATTTTACGGATGGACGGCGCTGGGGGGTGAACATCGGATATTCCTTCGAAGGATACATGGAAGGTGGCGAACTGATCCGGGAGCCGCTGGGGTCAGCGGGAGGGATCCGGCGAATACAGGACTTTGGCGGATACTTCGATGATACTTTCGTGGTGATCTGCGGAGACCTGATCATCGACCTGGACCTGACCGAAGCCGTTCGCAAACACTGGCAATCCGGGGCCAAGGCCAGCATCCTGGTCAAGCCGGTGGAAAGGGAGAGGTTGTCGAATTACGGTGTTGTCGTGGCCGATGCCCTGGGGCGGGTGACTTCTTTCCAGGAAAAGCCCGCGATCAGGGAGGCCGGTTCCAATCTGGTCAATACCGGGATTTATATTTTTGAGCCGGAGATCATCGACCTGATTCCGGCTGACACATTTTATGATATCGGCATGGACCTGTTGCCGAACCTGATTGCGCAGGGCGTACCGTTCGGCGCAATCGATATGCCGTTCCGCTGGCTGGACATCGGGCGATTGAGTGATTACTGGCGGGTGAATCAACAGATGATGCGTGGTTCGGTGCGCGGTATCGACATGCCGGGGACGGAGGTGATGCCGCAAGTCTGGACGGGTTTGAACGTGAACATCGACTGGGATGAAGTTTTTATCGAGGGGCCGGTTTTTATCGGCTCGAATTCCAGAATCGAGGCTGGTTGCGAAATCCAGGGGCCTGCCTGGATATCTCACGGCTGTTATCTGCAGGAGCGGGCTAAAATCCATAGAAGCATGTTGTTTCAGCACACTCTGATACGCCGCCGGGCCGTGGTTCATGAGGCCGTAGTGTTCGGACGCTATTGCGTGGACAAGGAGGGACAGCCGGTAACAGGCAGCGGCGCGGATCTGGACTGGGTGGGAGATGCGCGGGACAAGAACCGGTAAATCAGGCTGTGAAACACCATTCGATTTGCTATACAATCGCGGCTTCGAAAATCTGCGCCACACATATATCCCTGATCCAATGCCATTTTACGAATATCAATGCCGTCATTGCGACCACCGGCTCGAAGTGCTTCAGAAAATATCGGATGACCCTCTCCTGTATTGCCCGCAGTGCAACGAAGCCGCTCTCAGGAAACTGGTTTCCGCAGCGGCGTTTCGATTGAAGGGCACGGGCTGGTACGAAACGGATTTCAAGGGCAACGGTAAAAAGGAAGAAAAATCCGCTGACGGCAAGTCACCGGATTCAGGCGGGGACACGCCCGCCGACAAGTCCGGTGAACTCCCGAACAAGGCGGACGGCAAAAAATCCGACAGCGCGAACTCCACCGGCGCAAAGAGTTCCAGCGCTTCCGCAACGGCATAGTTTTCGCCGTCCCGAAGAACCTCCCTGTACGCTATCGACCGGCTGCGACATGCGAACCCGCCTGTGTGGACAATTGGGTCGGTCGGATATCGGCGAGACGGTTTCAGTCGCCGGCTGGGTGCTGAACCGCCGGGATCACGGAGGGGTAATCTTTATTGATCTGAGGGACCGTTCCGGCCATGTCCAGGTCGTGGCTGATCCGGATCATCCGGCGCCTTTTGAAATTGCGGACAAGTCCCGGAACGAATTCGTGTTATCGGTTACCGGCCAGATTCGCGCGCGGCCCGAGGGCACAGTGAATCCGGACCTGGCCACCGGGGAGATTGAAATCCTGGCCGAACGGATCGACCTGCTCAACCGCTGCGAGCCCCTGCCATTCCAGCTGGATGAAGAGGATATCGGTGAAGCGACCCGGCTGAAGTACCGGTTTGTCGATTTGCGGCGTCCGTTCATGCAGCATGCCCTGCGTAACCGTCACCGGATCATTTCCACCCTGCGGCAATTCCTGGAGCGGCATGAGTTCGTGGAAATCGAAACGCCGGTCCTGACCCGGCCCACTCCCGAAGGAGCCCGGGATTACCTGGTGCCGAGCCGGACCCATCCGGGGGAATTCTTCTCCCTGCCCCAGTCGCCGCAGCTTTTCAAGCAACTGCTGATGGTCTCCGGGTTCGAACGTTATTTCCAGATTGCCCGTTGCTTCCGGGATGAAGATCTGCGGGCGGATCGACAGCCTGAATTCACCCAGCTCGATATCGAGGTTTCGTTCATGGACGAGAACGGGGTCATGCAGTTGATGGAGCAATTGATCAGGCACTGTTTCAAGGTCGTACTCGATGTCGGGCTGCCGGATCCCCTACCCATCTTAAGCTATCATGAGGCGATGTCACGTTACGGGATTGACCGGCCGGATTTGCGGATCGACCTGGAACTGACCGATCTGACCGACTTGATGAAGGAAGTCGAATTCAAGGTATTTTCCGGGCCGGCCAACGATCCCGAAGGTCGTATTGCGGCATTGCGTGTACCGGGCGGGAGCAGCCTGTCGCGGGCGCAGATTGACCAGTATACTGAATTTGTCGGGCAGTACGGCGCCAGGGGGCTGGCCTGGATCAAGATAAACGATGCCGCGGCCGGCCGGGACGGATTGCAGTCGCCGATCCTGAAATTTCTTCCGGACGAGGCGGTGGCCGGGATCATCGGCCGTACCCGCTCCGAAACCGGCGACCTGGTTTTCTTCGGGGCGGACAAGGCATTGATCGTCAATGCCGCACTCGGAGCGCTCCGGGTCAGGCTGGGGCATGACCTGGACCGGGTCGAGCCAGGCTGGAAGCCGGTCTGGGTCGTTGATTTTCCCTTGGTGGGATGGAACCGGGACGAGAAACGGTGGCAGGCGCTGCACCATCCGTTCACCGCGCCAAAGGATGCCGACCTGTCTGGCAAGGACCCCGGCCAGTTGCTGTCACGCGCATACGATATGGTGCTGAATGGCGTCGAAATCGGCGGCGGCTCGATCCGCATCCATCAGTCCGGCCTGCAAAAGGAAATTCTGAATCTGCTGGGCATCGATGACCGGGAAGCCGGGGAAAAATTCGGTTTCCTGCTGGATGCGCTCAAGTACGGCGCTCCGCCTCATGGCGGCATTGCCTTTGGTATTGACCGGCTGGCGGCGATGATGACCGGGGTCGAGTCGATTCGCGAGGTCATCGCCTTTCCGAAAACCCAGAAAGCGTCCTGCCTGTTGACGGAAGCGCCCAATCAGGCGGATGCCGGTCAGCTTGGCGAACTCGGCCTGAAGATAAAAACCCCCGGACCGGGCACCCGTTGAATCTCCGTTGAATCCGGTTCAGTCCCGAGTCGCGCCGAATTGCCTGGCCGTCTTCTGGGCCTGTCCAAACCGGTTTGCATAGAGACAATAGACTGGAATGGTTTGCGCCATCATGGCGCGTTTGGCCGGATTGAGCGGCGCTATGCGGCGGGCCGGTCGGCCTGCCCACATCCAGCCGCTTTCCAGTCGTTGACCGGGCAGGGTTTGGGCGCCCGCCGCGAGCAGGACATCGTCTTCAACCACGGCGCCGCGGGATAACACGGCGCTGATCCCGATCAGGGAGTTGACGCCGACCGTGCAATCGGTCAGGGACGCATTGTGGCCCACTGTCACATTTTCACCGATCACGACATCCTCCTCGTGACAGGCAATGATGGTATTGTCCTGGATGTTGGTTCTCGCTCCGATCATGATTCGCTTGCGGCCGGCGTCCAGGCGGCAACCATACCAGATACTGGCATCGGCTTCGGCGCAAATCTCCCCGGCGAGTTCCGCCGTACATGCGACGAAGAGGTTGTCGCTGGCGGAAGAACCGGCGTCGGATTCGAAGGACCATTGCCGTTCTGTCCCTGGTTGACCGGCCGTGGACGGAGACGAACGGACATGGGCGTGTTCACGGTCCAGTTCTTCCGGCGAAACCGCCCGGACCGGTTTGGCCGGACACCCGGAATACAGCCATCCGCCCTCCAGTGTGGAGCGCGGGTAGACCACCGAAGCGGGCGCCAGAATCGTGCGAGGCTCCACCACCGAGCCGTCGAGTACCGTCGTTCCATGTCCAAGAACGCACTGGTCTCCAATCTCACAGGCATGGATCACCGCGTTTTCACCGGCGCTGACGTCATTGCCGATGATCGCGGGATACAGGTCGTGAAAAATGTGGACCGTGCCGCGGGGGCCGAGGTGGAAGTTGCGTCCGATCCGGACATGATGGCCGTCGGCGCGAATCACGGACCGGTCGCCAAGCCAGGCGCCTTCTCCCAGAGACGCCTGCCCGAGTACCGCCGCGCGCTCACCGGCGTACACCGGCTCCGCGGCCAGTTTCGGCCAGTCCTGATCGTATGGCAGAACCACCGGCGATCTGTTTTCAGTTGGTTTCGGGTTCAGTTGTATTACCACGCAGTTTCAGTTTCCTGGCGTTATCTTACTTCAACTCCGGGTGATCTCCGCGCATGATTGTGAAATAAATCCGACCATCCATATCGCTGTTTTGATTTGATATTTGCCATTGTTATCTCGCTTGTCAACGCGATACTAATGGCGTAGTATTTCCGGAAACAAGGTGCACTATGAAGTTTAGCCATGCCGAACGCCCTGCTGGTGTATCCCGAACATCCCCCCGCCTACTGGGGGGCGAAGTATGCCCTTGACCTCATCGGCATCAGGGCGGTCTTTCCTCCGCTGGGGCTGCTCACCATCGCGGCCATGTTTCCATCACGCTACGACCTCCGTGTCGTGGACATGAACGTGACCGCTCTTGAGGACTCTGACCTGGAATGGGCCGATCTGGTTCTTGTTTCCTCCATGATCGTGCAACGAGGCTCGCAGCCACCGGTCATCGAACGATGCAATCGGGCGGACGTTCCCGTAGTGGCTGGCGGACCTTATCCCACCTCGTACCATGAGGAGATCGAGGGAGTCGATCACTTCGTGCTCGGCGAGGCGGAGGAGACCTTCCATCAATTCCTGCGGGATCTGGAGAACGGCAACGCCAACCCCATCTACCATGAGCCGCGCAAGCCGGACATCACCCGGACGCCGGTGCCCCGGTTCGACCTCATCAATACGAAGAATTACCATTCGATGTGCGTGCAGTTCTCACGGGGATGCCCATTCGACTGCGAATTCTGCGACATCACCAAGCTCTTTGGCCGCGTGCCGCGCACAAAGTCCCCTGAGCAGATGGTGAACGAGTTCGAGTCCCTGTATCGACTGGGCTGGCGAGGCCCCGTCTTCCTGGTGGACGACAACTTCATCGGCAACAAGCGGGATGCGATGCAGCTGTTGCCGGTACTCGGTGAGTGGCAGAAGACCCACCGCTATCCGTTCACCTTGTTCACCGAAGCGACCGTAAATCTCGCTCGGATGGACAAGCTGATGGACGCGATGATCGAAGCCGGCTTCGATTCCGTGTTTCTGGGCATTGAAACGCCGAATCCCAAGGCATTGCGCACGACCAAGAAACCGCAGAACTTCAGCAAGCGGGATGACAACTACCTTCTGAACTCCGTGCGAAAGATCCAACGCAAGGGTATGCAGGTCATGGGAGGATTCATTCTCGGCCTGGATGATGACGATGAGAGTGTCTTCGATTCCCAGATCGAATTCATTCAGGAAGCCGGCATTCCATTGGCTCCCATCTACATGCTGAGTGCGCTGAAGAACACGGACCTTTACACCCGTTTGGCGTCGGAGAATCGGCTCCTTGACGTACCTGTCGAGATTGATGCCATGTTTCTCAACTTCAAGCCCCAGATGGATCCCCGGGTCCTGGTCGAGGGATATCGACGGGTAGTCACCTTCCTCTACGACCCGGCGCTTGAGAACTACTTCAAGCGTTGCCTGACCCTGTTCGCACATCTCGAACCCGTCCCGCATCTGTACAAGTTGAAGAGCGAGCTCGCATTGTATACGGAAATCGTGGGCTTGCGCCGCCATCTCTCGCCCAGGCAAGCTCCGACTTTCATGAAGTTCATCGCCAGCGTCTCCAAGGACCATCCGCGCATGCTGCCCGAGGCGATCCGTCTGGCGGCGTTGGGCTTCCACTTCGAGAAGGTCACCCGTCAGCAACTCGCAATTCACGACTTCAAGAGATTCCTGGTTGCGGAGATTGCGACGCTCCAGGAAGAGGTTGTCCACCGAGGTCGAGACACGACGATGTCTGGCGACAGCGAGAGCGAATTGTTCACGCGAGTCGAAGGGCGCTACACATCCCTGCCCCAGGAATTTCGCTACCCGGGCGATGGAATCGATACTGCCCTGGAGTCCTTCCGAAGTGTAGTAAAAACGCGGGTCGACCGGCCCGGAAGCTTGTCGGAGGTGTAGTTCACATCCGGATTTTCGGCCAGTCCTGATCGTATGGCAGAACCACCGGCGATCTGTTTCCAGTTGATTTCGGGTTCAGTGGTTTTACCGCGCAGTTTCAGTTTTCTGGCGTTATCGGTTTCAACTCCGGTTGAGTTCCGCGCATGATTGTGAAATCATCCGTTCGGCCCGAGCCATCGCGTTCCCGGCATCATCTTCACATTCCAGTTTTCGCATGACTCTCCAGGTCTGTTTCCAGGTGGGTGGACTGTCTGGTTTTTTCGCTGCCCGCTCTGCCAGCAAAGCGCGCGCGTAATTCAACTGGTTTGCCCGAATCGCCGATTCAATCAGCGTCTGTGAAATGAAGTCCCTTTGTGCATGGCTGCCTCCAAAATGATTGGCCGTGTAGCGAACCTTCGACATCAGATCGACAGACCCGGACCAGTCGCCCTTCGCGAATGCGTACAATGCCTGGCTGACTGGCAAGCCGACTCTTCGAACCATACTTCCTGAATCATTGTCTTCAGACGCCTGGCTTTCAAGTCTCGCGATCAGACGCTCAGCCAGACCGAACTGACCACTGGCTGCGAATGCCATCATTGCATGTACGTCGTTGAAACAGTAGTAACCTGCCTGATCAATTGTTTTCTCCCATTTGTCATTCAATGCCTGCCAACGGTCCCCAGTGTCGATTTTCTTCAAATACAGGCGCCACAACAGCGCACTGGCATCGAGCATCTCCAGCGCCACAGTTCCATCGGCGATAGATTGGTCGTAAATCTCCAACACTTTGTCGTACTGCTCCAGGTCAAGGTAGTAAAGAGCCAGATGCCACCAGTTGTGAACCGAGAAACCATTATCCACCGACCAGTCATTCAAACGGGATTCATACCACTTTATGCCATCGACCTGTCTTCCCTGCATTTCCAGCACATGTGCAACAGCATGAATCGCCCAAACGTCACCCGGGTTTATTTCCACCGCCTGCTTGCCGGTTTCTTCCGCAATTGCGTACTCGTTGCATTCTTCCAGTCCGAAAGAATACATACCGAGCACGTAGCCAGTCTCTGCAGAATCTTTCGGATATTGCGGCAGTACACGGGCAACACGATCCCGAAGATTTTGCGAATCACCGCGATAGAAATCAAACAGATGTGCGATCAGCAAGGCAAGCGTGTCACGAGGATAGTCAACCAGAACCGACTCCAGCAGATCGGTGGCACGGTTGAACCTGCCTTCCAGCCAATGCCGTGCGGCAATAATATGATGGCGCTCCCGTTCATTCGCTTTTTCCTCCAAGGTGCCCACCGCTGCGAGAGACTCGCTGATATGGTCACGAAACGCTGAATCTGCCATTACACCACCCGCATGCGCACGCAAACAGTGAGCAAGAACAAAGTCAGGGTCCTCGGCGATCGCTTCGTCAATGCTTTCTACCGGGTCTCCTGTATAGGACAACATCTGTGCGAGCGCAATTTCAAATTTATCCAGCGCAGACTGACTGGCGACGGTTATTTCCAGTCCGCGATTATCTGTCAACTGATTCATTTTCCAATTCGTAGTCAAGGGTTTAATAACGGAAGAACGACTCCTGGCGTATGGAACCGCTTTTCGGCCAGAATATCCGGAACGGATGAAATTTGCCTCCGGAAACACTTTATACCAAACATGCCAAACACATCAATATCCTTTTTCATTTGTTAATTGCCATTGTTATCCCGCTTGTCAACGCAATTCTAATGTCGTAGTATTTCCGGCTTGAATGCTATGGCGGTATCAGAACGACAACAAAATTTTGGGGGAAATTACAAATGATTTCAAAGAAAAGCAGCTGCAACAAGAAAACCGGACTTGACAAAAAACAACAAACAAGGCGCACTATACTGAAAGGCGTGGCGGCCGGAGCCGCTGTATCAGCGTTTCCGGCGCCCTGGGTACGCAAGGTAAGCGCTTCGGAAAAAATTCTGTTGGGTGTACCTTCATCATTGTCCACTCCATACGGGGTTGCAGACGATCAGGATCATCTCAACGGATCCATTCTCGCACAGGAAGAGATCAATGCCGCAGGGGGAATTCTGGGCAGGGAACTGGAATTGTTTGTGCCTGATGTCGACAAGTTGTCTCCGGAAAGTTGCCGGCAGACGATTGCGGCCTGTATTGATAAAAAGGTACATGCCATCTCTAACGCATTCCTGTTTGCGCCGATTCCGGCTATGGACGAGTCGGCAAAATATAAATGCCCCTATTTACAGGGCAATACCCAACGCAATGCCACCGAAGCGTTCAAGGCAGATCCTGAAAAATACAGCCATGTCCTGCAAACCGACCCATCCGAGGTCAATTATGGATGGACCTATCCTTTGTGGCTTCAGCAAATGGAAAAGGAACAGGACTGGAAACCTAAAAACCGCAAGATTCACATCGTTGCCGAGCAGGTTGGTTATAACCAGACCATACTGAGGGCGGCGCGGGAATCGATTCCAAATTACGATTTTGAATTAGCTGAAGTCACGGATATTCAGTATCCGGTCAATGATTGGGCTCCAGTATTGCAAAGGCTCAAGGAAGTCGATGCGGGCGCAATCATGATCGACCACTGGGTGGCCTCTGAATATGCGGCATTTTGCAAGCAATTTGTGGCTGACCCGGTGAAAGACTCGCTCGTGTATCTTCAATATGGCCCGTCGCAACCGGAATTTCTGGAACTGGGCGGACGCGCTACGGAAGGATTCTGCTGGAGCACGGTACTGGGTGTGTATGGTGACCAGATCGGTCAGGATTTCAGGAAAAAGTACTTGAAGCGCTTCCCTGAATTCGGTGACTACGAAAGGAACACAATGGGACTTGTTTATACCGGCAATGGTTATGACATCGTCAAGTATCTGGAAAAATCCTGGAATGCGACCGGGGCGCTGGACACAACACCGGAAGACTTCAAGAAAAACTGTGACTGGATCAGGGTCAATCCGGACAGGGGGGTGTGTGGATTGATGGACATGAATAATGAATATCAGGAAGCGCTTCACTATCCTGACAATGGATTTGGCAACCAGGCTGATACGCTTGAAAAGGGGATGAGCCAGCTTTTTGTGCAAGTGCAGGACAGGCAGCACAAGATCATTTGGCCGGACGCGATTTCAGAATCCAGAATGCAGCCCGCGCCATGGTGGGGGTAAGATAAACCCGGCAGGGCAGAAATTATGGCGGATGAAATTTCTGCCCCGCTGTTTTCTTGCGAAAATCTGGCGCTTGATCTCGGTGGCAGGGAGATTCTCAGAAACATTGGCCTGGAAATAAATGCCGGTGAAGTGCTGGGGATCATCGGACCCAATGGCGCCGGTAAAACCAGTCTTCTGGAAATTCTTTCAGGGCGGTATGTACCGAAAACCGGACAGGTTTTCTATAAGGGCAGAAACATCACGGATTTGCGTTTTCATGAGCGGGCCAGGATCGGTATCGGCAGGACGTATCAGACTCCGGTTGTGCCGGAAGACCTTACGGTAGGCGAGACATTCAAGGCTGTGAGACAGGCCTATAAACCGTATCTGACCCGTTTCGATGCGGAATACGCGGCGGACCTGGTTGATTTCGTGGTCGACGGCAGTGTGCCAAACACCCAACTCAAGACATTCAACAGGCGAAAGCTGCTGCTGGCAAATCTGATGATGCACAACCCCGAGTTGTTGTTGATGGATGAACCCGCCGCCGGATTGATCAATTCTGAAATTGACGAGATTGACGAAATTCTACGGATGCTTTCAAAAGAGATGAATATCGCGGTCATGATCGTCGAACACAGAATCGAACTGCTGGATACGATTGCTGACAAGGTCATCGTAATGGACGCGGGTGAAATCATAGCCAGAGGTTCGTTGAATGAAATCATTGACAGCCCCGAGGTTCGGGCCGCTTATTTCGAGACCGTAAATTAAAAGCGCAACGATGACCGAAATTCTGAATGTACAGGGATTGTCCGCCGGCTACGGAGCGCTGCGAGTGATCCATGATCTGGATTTCATTATCCATGAGGGAGAACGTATCGGTCTGGTCGGTTTGAACGGACACGGTAAAACCACATTTTTTTACGGGGTCGCGGGCCTGACCGGGTGGCAACGGGGTTCAATACTGTTTAACGGTGTCCAGATCGGCAGGACCCGTAGCCAGGGACCGGGGAGATACACCCACCTGATTGTAAGACAGGGCCTCGCAATCATGCCGCAGGGGGATGAAATATTTCATGGCCTGACGGTTGAGGAGCACCTGGACAGCGGAGCATTCACTAAACAGGCATGGAATGCGCGCAAGGACAGGAAAGAACAGGTTCTGGATTTGTTCGAGCCATTAAAACCATTGTTGAAAACACCGGTTGCGCGGTTGTCGGGAGGAGAACGGAGAATGGTTTCCATCGGGCGGGGGTTGATGACCGATGCAAAGCTGTACCTTGCCGACGAGCCTTCCCTGGGTCTGGCTCCGAAGATCGGTATCGGGGTGATGGAGGCGTTGTTGAAAATAGAGCTCAGTCACTCGGCAATGATTATCGCGGAGCAAAATGTCGCTCTTCTGGAGGGCAGGGTGGATCGTGTGATCGGCATGCACGCGGGCAAACTGAAGGGTGAGGCATCTGCGACCTTATCCATGCATTTGAAATAACAAAGGAGACAGGTTCTTGGATGCAGGATTCATAATTATCAACGCGATTGTCATCGCCTGCATCTACGGGTTGATTGCTGTCGCCGTTTCCATTACCTGGTCGAGTCTGGGGCTGCTCAATCTTGGCTACGGGTTCATTTTTTCGTTTTCAGGCTATGGCGCATACCTGATGTCGCGGATGCTTTCCGATCACCCCGTTCTGGTGCTTGCGGCGGGGGTGCTGGTTGGCGCTCTGGGAGGCATCATAATCTGTTTGCTGGTATTTATCCCGCTTCACGACAAGCCGAATTTTACCGTGCGGGGCATGGTTGGTACGCTTGCGATCAGTTTGATCGGGTCACAATGCCTGCTCTGGTACTTTGGCCCGAGGAACAAGGCGCTGCCGGAAATATTTGGTTATTGGAAGGTTTCAATCGGCGGCACCGTTCTGACGTCAGACAAGATCGGCATTGTAGTTTGTTCCATCCTGATGTTGATATTTGTCGTTCGCTGGATGAAATCAAGCAGACGCGGCCTGGAAATCAGGGCCATGATGATGAATCCTCACGCGGCTTCCATTGTCGGTATAGGGATTCGTAGCACCGGTTTTTATGTAATGGCGATAACCGGCGCAATGGCGGGCCTTTCATCCGTGTTGCTTTCCCAAACGTATTATCTTTCCCCGTTCAGTGGTCTCACGCCGTTAATCAAGGGGGTGAGCATCGCATTGTGCGGCGGGCTTGGCAGTGTGCAGGGCGCTGTGATTGCAGCCATTATCCTGGGGATTACGGAAGCGCTTACTTCAAGATTCCTGGGTGGGCAGTTTGTATTGATTACCCAGTTTCTGGTGATTATAACCATACTGATTATCAGGCCACGGGGAATTGCTGGCCTCCTTGACAAAGCGAGAGAGCAATGAGTGCGGATTCCGGGCAAGACCAGCAACCGACCTGGAAAAATCCGCTGGCGGTATGGGGGGCGAAGGGCGGAAATTATGAAGTGCCCACGATCCGGGTAAAAGATCCCAAATCGGTCTGGGATCGAAACACCGCCTATAAAGTCCCGCTGTACAAGGTTGGAAGATTCAAATATATCCACAAATGGCGCAATCATGGCAGTCGTTTGTGGAAGCGATTGAGATGGTGGCCGACCCGCAGGACATTGTTGCTGATCCGCGGCTATTACAACAGTAAATCACTGAAGGCCCAAAAGCTGATTGTAGACAAAAGGCCGATTTACTGGACGTTCGCATTGGCGGGGCTGGCCCTGGCTCCCTTTTTCCTTCCCGAAAGTATGGAGAACACGCTGCTCACTGCCGGAGCCATATTCGGAATATTCGCGGCGATCAATGTGTGCTGGACGTTGATTATCGGTACCGCCAGCATCTTCTCGCTCGCCTCGTATGCCGTAGTGGGGGTAGCTGCGTTTTGTACTTCCTGGCTGTCGATCAATCTGGGTTATCCGTGGTGGTCTCTGCCACTGATCGGGATGGCGATCGGATTTCTTTTTGGCGGAATCATCGCGTTGCCCGCAATGCGGCTGGATGGTTTTTATTACGCATTGCTGACTCTGGGGCTGAATGAACTATGCAGGGTTTATGTCGTTACCTCGAAAGAATTCGGTTCCGCTTCCGGTGGATTGTATGGCGCATCGACCTATATCAATTCCGACTGGTCCCCTTATCTGCAATCGCTGGTCTCTTATTACGGAGGGTTTGTCCTGCTGATTGCGGCGCTTTGCCTGTTTCGATTCGTCGATGGCAAGCGTCTTGGCCGATTGCTGAAGATGGCGCCTGAAAAAAGGGAAGCGTTCGCGGAAGCGACCGGGGTCAATTACAAAAGCGCCAGAATTACGGTGTTCCTGATTTCGTCGGTCGCTCTCGGTTTTATCGGTGGTTTTTACGCCGCGCACTACAGAGGGGTGGCTTTTTCGATATTCAGTTTCGACACCGTGCTTCTGGGGTTGGCGATGCTGACGATTGGCGGCATTGGTCGGGTGGAAGGCGCCGTTGCCGGAACCCTGATTGTGGTTTTTCTGGACAAGGTGCTGATTACCCTGGGACCCATTCGACACATCATGATCGGTACGCTGATGCTGTTTGTCGTGTTGTTCTTGAACAGAGGCCTGTTTGGCATGAAAACACAGTTTCGCGCATGGCGGGACAAGAAAAGGGGGGAATGGAGGTCCAGCCGCACGGAAAAGGGCGGCGAAGCGTTACCTGAAGAAGCGACCGAGACCAGGGACAAGGATTTTCTGTATTTCCGGCGATTTGACAAGATGCAGAGAGACTATCTGAAAACCCTGGTATGCGATGAGGTGATTGAAGAGCATAAAAACAAACCACTGGGCCAGCACAGTGAGGCGCTGGAGCGGTTGCTGCTCTATTTCCGGCGCGCGCCGCAAAATGACAAGTACGCGATTCGGCATAATGAGAAAACGAATACCTATAAGATCGTGGCTTTTTCCGGGGTCAGAGGCGTGTCACCGCGGCTGGTCGAGGACAAGGAGTACGGTTCTGTTGAAGACGCGTATCACGGTGTTTTTCTAAGACGGGTACACGATTTACTGGAGTCATAGAATCGGTCATTGGAGGAGTATCACCATGCAAGATGAAGAGAATACCCGACAGGAAAGTATCCGGGACCAGGATGTTGTGTATCGTCATTATCACGACAATATGCAAAAAGAATTTTTAAGGACACTGGTTTGTGATGAGGTGATCGAGGAATACAAAAACAATCCTCTTGGGCAGCATAGTGAGCCGTTGGCCAGACTACTGTTTTTTTTCGGCAGCGCATCACAAGAAGGAAAATATGCCCTGAAACGCGATCAACAGTCCGGAACATTCAAAATGATTATTCTTTCAGGGAAACGGGGCGAGTCGCCCCGTATCGTTGAAAACGCGGAGTACAAGACGTTAAAGGAGGCCTACCACGGGGTTTTTCTGAAACGAATAGAGGACTTGATGCAGTCATAAGTCGATAAAAAGAACCGGGTAACAAAATGGCAGAAGTAAAAATCTTTGGATATGCAAACAAAATATCCGTTAAGCAAGGTGAGGACATTGATTTTCATGTCAATGCGGACGGTACGGACACTGCCACCGCACAACTCGTGCGTCTGATTCATGGTGATCAGCATAAAGATGGCCCCGGTTTCGTTGAAGAAGAAATATCCTGTGCGCTGAATGGCGAATGGGAGGTTAAAAAGCAGTTCACGCAGTTGGGGTCTTATCTGGTTGTGGATGACCCCGGCCAGCGTCTGGCTGTGGATGGAAGCCTCTCGGTCTTTTGTTATATCTGGCCGACGATACCTGACAAAGGGTTGCGTCAAACGATTCTGGGGAGGTGGGATGCTCGAACCAATGAAGGTTATGGCTTCGGCATCAATCCTCAAGGGCATCTTGAGTTCTGGGTGGGTGACGGCACAGAGGTCGATTATATTGCGTCTGAATTACCTCTGGTAAGCAAGGTCTGGTACTTCGTCGGCGCCAGTTTCGACATTGAAAGCGGCCAGGCAACCTTGTATCAACGAGGGGTACTGAACCGGTATAACTCATTGATCGGAAAAGTCGTTCCGTATGACTTCGAGTCGCATATGCAAACCGTATTCCGGTTCAGGCAAAAGAACCGGCAGGATAGTCCTTTCCTCATTGCGGGGGCAGAGGACTTCCATCAACTAAGGGGAAAGTTTGTCAATGACCTGTACTTCGGGAAAATTGATCGTCCCGGCATTTGTGACCGCCCTTTGTCGCGCCCGGAAATGGATGAGATATGTACCGGCGCCCGGCCTCCCCGGGATGCCATCCTGGCGTACTGGGATACGACCGAGGGCTATACCGAAAATGGCATTGGCAATACGGTTTATGATACGGGGCCGAACCAGTTGAATGCCGAAGGGGTGAATCATCCGATTCGTGGCCAGACCGGATGGAACTGGTCTGGCAAAAATGACTGCTTTCGGCTTGCGCCGTCAGAATATGGCGGTATTGAATTTCATCCTGAGGCCGTTACGGACTGTAACTGGGAGGTAACTCGCTCAATGCAGATTCCCGCGGATCTGAAAAGCGGCGCCTACGCTATGCGTTTGCGGGTCGGCGATGGCGAAGGACTTGGGGAAGAGCATGTCGTGTTTTTTGTGCGGCCCGAAAAACCGGCGGCGAAACTCTGTTTTCTGGCGCCGACCGCCAGTTACCTGGCCTACGCCAATGAAAAGCTGAGCTTCGACGCACAGATTATTCAACCGATGACGGGCCAGCCTCCGGTCGTTTCGGATGTTGATATCGAAATGTACAAGCATCGTGAATTTGGCTTGTCCACCTATGATTCTTATGAAGACGGCGCTGGAGTTTCATTCAGTTCGTACAAAAGGCCGATTGTCAACATGCGACCGAAATATCGGATATCCAGCATGAATATCCCGTGGCAGTTTCCCGCCGACCTGTCCATCATAGGCTGGCTCGAAGCCTGTAATTATGATTACGACATCATTACCGATGAAGATTTGCATCGGGAAGGCGCCAGCGCTCTGGAGCCTTACAACTGTGTAATCACCGGGACGCATCCGGAATACGTTTCTGAAAAAATGCTGGATGCACAGGAGGATTTTGTCGCACAGGGCGGCAGGCTCATCTATATGGGCGGCAATGGATATTATTGGTGTGTGGGATTTTATGAAGATCAGCCCTGGTGCATGGAAGTCAGAAAGCTGGATGCCGGTATGCGCGCCTGGGCGGCAAAGCCGGGGGAGTACTATCTGCAAACGACCGGGGAGAGAAGCGGGTTATGGAGAAGCCGGGGGCGGGCGCCGCAAAAGCTGACCGGAGTGGGTTTTATTGCTGAAGGCTTTGAAACCTGTGCTCCTTTTCGCAGGATGCCTGACAGCTATCATCGAACCGTTTCCTGGATTACCGAGGGCATCGAAGGTGAAATTATCGGCGACCAGGGTCTCGCTTATGGCGGCGCCGCGGGAATCGAACTGGACCGCTATGATCTTGCTTTGGGAACTCCGCCGCATACCAGAATCATTGCGTCCTCCGGCGGTCACAGCGACAACTATGTACTGGTTACGGAAGAACTGCTTTACGCGTATGCGGGATTGGTTGGAAGCCTGGATTATCGGGTGCGCTCAGACATGACTTATTTTACAGCGCCCAATAATGGCGCAGTCTTCAGTACCGGCTCCATTGCATACGGTTCAGCATTGCCGGCCAACAATTATGACAATAATGCTTCAACGCTGCTGAAATCGGTTGTGGACAATTTTATAAAGGATGGCAAGCTACCGGGCGGGAGCTGGACCCTGGAAGAAAAACAGTGGAGGTAACCGGCCTTGCTGCATCCAAATGACTGGCCGTGCAGCGAACCCTTGTCATCCGGTTGACGGACCAGGGCGTCGGATTGTTGACTGACGCAAGGATTCCCGGGGAACCGGCGAAGGCATGCCTGGCGGTCGTATCCCGGCAGGTGGGTATGCAGGCCTGTTAGCTGGCGCTTCCATGCAGGTGGAATGAAGGAAATCCCCGGTGTTTATGTTACTATCATGCCCATGTTTGAAACCGGCTACAGGTTCGGATCCCGCCTTGTCGGGCGGCAATGTTTGACATCGGGAAGGTTCATCCATGGCGGGGCATAGCAAGTGGGCCAACATCAAGTTCCGGAAAGCGGCCCAGGACGCCAGACGCGGCAAGATATTCACTAAACTGATCAAGGAGATCACGGTTTCGGCCCGGCTGGGCGGAGACGACCCGGACGCCAATCCGAGATTGCGGACAGCCATCGACAAGGCATTGGCCGGCAACATGACCCGGGATACGATCAACCGTGCGGTCAAACGCGGTTCCGGCGCCCTGGCCGGGGATGATATCGTCGAGATTCGATATGAGGGCTATGGCCCCGGAGGAGTGGCGGTTCTGGTGGAGTGCGCTACGGACAATAAAAACAGGACAGTCAGTGAAGTGCGTCACGCCTTTGTCAAACACGGCGGGAACCTGGGGACGGACGGGTCGGTAGCCTGGCTTTTCAATAAAATCGGATCCATCGTTTTTTCAAACGGGGAGGATGAAGAGGAAGTCATGAACATCGCCCTGGACGCGGGCGCGGAAGATGTCGAGAGTGAAGACGGAATCATTGAGGTGGTGACGCCTCCCGGGAATTTCCATGAAGTCCAGCAGGCGATGAAGGCTGCGGGACTGCAGGCGGAAATGTCAGAAATGATCCAGCGGCCCTCGGTGGAAATTCCGGTACAGGAGGAGGATGTCGAGAAGGTGATGAAGCTGGTCAACGCTCTGGAAGACCTGGACGATGTCCAGGATGTTTTTACCAACGCCAGTTTCGACGGCCAGGAGGCGGAGTGATGCGGGTGCTGGGAATCGATCCGGGTTCCCGAAATACAGGACTTGGCGTTGTTGAAGCGGTCCATGATGAGCTTCGCCCGGTTGCATTTGAATGTATTCGCATGGGTAACGAGCCGCTTCCGGGTCGATTGGGCCGGATTTATCTGGGGGTGCAGGATATGATTTCGCAGTATGAGCCTGATCTGGTTGCGGTGGAACAGGTGTTTGTCGCCAACAACGCCAAATCCGCCCTGATCCTGGGACAGGCCCGGGGCAGCGCCGTCTGCTCCGCGGTGAACGCGGGTCGGGCTGTAGTCGAGTATAGCGCGTTACAGATCAAGCGCGCCCTGGTCGGTTCCGGCAACGCGAAGAAAGAACAGATGCAGTATATGGTGCGGGTATTGCTCGGCCTGACGCGAACGCCTGGTACGGATGAGGCGGATGCCCTGGCTTGTGCGATCTGCCATATCCACACGGTCCGGATACAGGACAAACTGCGCGCAGCATCATGACTGGATCGGGATCGGTACCGGCTGCCCTGTGATTGGATACCTGAAAGGCCAGTTGTTGCAAAAACAACCGCCGTTCCTGTTGCTGGATGTCAACGGTATCGGCTACGAGGTCGAGGCGCCGATGTCGACCATTTATGAGTTGCCCAATGAGGCCGGGGCCGCCGAAGTGGCGTTGTATATTCATCTGGTGGTTCGCGAAGACGCGCAGCTTCTGTATGGTTTTTCAGACCTGAACCAGCGGCAGTTGTTCCGCAGCCTGCTGAAAATCAGCGGAGTGGGTCCGCGGGTGGCGCTGGCGGTCCTGTCTACTTTGACGACCAGCGAATTTATTACCTGCATTGAGCATGAAGACGCGCCCACCCTGGTCCGGGTGCCGGGGATCGGCAAGAAGACCGCAGAGAGAATCATCATCGACATGCGGGACCGTATTGATTCGCTGGGGGGTGCGGGTCTGCCCGTCGGGTCCCCCGGCAAACCGGCGGATCGGGACAATCCGGTACAGGACGCCGTCGGCGCTCTGCTCGCGCTGGGTTACAAGCCCGCAGAGGCTGGCCGCGCGGTCCAGTCGGTTCGTTCGGTGAGTGAAAAACGGGATGACCTGATCCGGAACGCGTTACAGTATTTGACAAAAAGATGACTGCTGAAAACAACCCCTTGTTATCCCGGGGCACACATCCTGATTCCGACCGGGAGCGAATGCTTGAACGCAGCCTGCGCCCATCCGGACTGGACGAGTTTGTCGGACAGACCAGCGTCAAGGCGCAAATGGAAATATTTATTCAGGCGGCGAAGCAAAGGGGGGAGGTACTGGACCATGTCCTGGTGTTCGGCCCGCCCGGTTTGGGGAAAACCACCCTGGCGCATATCCTGGCCAGGGAGATGGGCGCTGACCTGCGACAGACATCCGGACCGGTACTGGAAAAGGCGGGCGACCTGGCGGCGATACTGACCAATCTTCAAGCCGGGGACGTGCTGTTCATTGATGAAATTCATCGTCTGAATCCGGCGATCGAGGAGATATTGTATCCTGCGCTGGAAGATTATCATCTCGATATCATGATCGGGGAAGGTCCCGCGGCGCGGTCGATCAAATTGAATCTTCCGCCCTTTACCCTGGTCGGCGCAACCACGCGGGCAGGATTGCTGACATCCCCGTTGCGCGACCGGTTCGGTATCGTCCAGCGGTTGCATTTTTATACTACTGAAGAACTGGCCCGGATCGTTGAGCGGTCTGCCGGACTGCTTGCCGTGGAGTATGAGCCGGACGGCGTAAAGGCGATTGCGATGCGTTCTCGCGGTACCCCGCGAATCGCGAACCGGTTGTTGCGACGGGTTCGGGATTATGCCCAGGTCAAGGGGGATGGCAATCTGACCGGGGATGTTGCCAATGCCGCGCTGGATATGATCGAAGTGGACCGGTCGGGACTGGATTTGCTTGACCGGAACCTGCTGCTGGCGATCATACAGAAATTTGACGGCGGGCCAGTCGGAATAGACAGTATTTCCGCGGCGGTCGGGGAGGAGCGCAGTACCATCGAGGATGTGGTGGAGCCTTACCTGATCCAGCAGGGGTATCTGATGCGGACCCCCCGCGGGCGTGTGGCGACCAGAAACGCCTGGAATCACATGGGCTTGAAAATGCCGAAGGATGCCACCGGTGGTCAGCAGGAATTGTTTCCGGACACGGACTGTTCAGACCCGGTTCATAAGTGAAAATATACTATAACCCTTTTTGAAATGTTCAATATGTCCATAGAAGGCGCTGCAGGAGCCGAAAACTCCATTTTGTTCCTGATTCTGAATGCCAGTTGGCCGGTGCAGACGGTGATGCTGTTGCTCCTTGGCGCTTCCGTGGTTTCATGGTACATGATCGAGCGCAAGAGAATTTCCTTCAAACGCTGGAACAACGTTGCGGACGAGTTCGAAGACCAGTTCTGGTCATGGGGAGAGATGAAGGTGATCTACCAGTATTGGAATGGACAACGGGAACCCGAGGGAATAGCCAATATTTTTCTGGCCGGATTCCGTGAATTCAACAGGCTGGCCCAGAAGCAGAATGTTCACCGGTCCGATATGGTAGAGGGGGTGCATCGCTCGATGCGGGTGGCGCTGAGCCGGGAGATGGGCAGTATTGAACAGCATTTGCCGTTTCTGGCAACGGTGGGGTCCATCAGCCCCTATGTGGGATTGTTCGGCACCGTGTGGGGGATCATGCATTCGTTCCAGGCCCTGAGTGGAATGCAGCAGGTCACGATTGCCACGGTGGCGCCGGGCATAGCCGAAGCGTTGATCGCCACTGCCATGGGATTGTTTGCCGCGATTCCAGCGGTAATTGCCTATAACAAGTTCGCCAATACCGCTGAGAGGCTAAGCAGTCGCTACGAAGTATTCATTGAAGAATTCCTGAGTATCGTCAACCGTCAGGACATAGGAGGAAGGTCGGAATGAGTTACCGGAGCCAACGCCGCAAAAAACGCATGATCTCGGAAATCAATGTGGTCCCATATATCGATGTAATGCTGGTGTTGCTGATCGTTTTCATGGTGACTACACCGCTGTTCAGTACCGGGGTCCATGTTGATTTGCCTGAAGCCGCGGCCAAGCCTATGGAGAACGAAAATGAAGAGCCCTTTGTCGTGACTGTGGATGCCGATGGCAACTACTATCTCAACGAGGACGAACAGAAAATTGCGTCGGAGCGTGAAATTGAACTGAAAGCCAGAGCGGTGCTGACCAGAAACCCGGATCTGCCTTTTGTGATCAGGGGAGATGGCGCGGCAGAATATACCTCTGTGGTGCAAGCCATGGTGCTGTTGCAAAAAGCGGGTGTCGAGTCAGTGGGCCTGGTTACCGATCCGCCTGAATTCTGAGCGGGGCCAGATTCACGGTTGCCAGACAACGGAATGAAACAAGATTTTCGGCGAATTTGGTACACTGCACGAGCGGCGCTGTTTTCCACTACGATACACGGCGTCCTGATCGCGGCGCTGGTCGCCGGGTTCTTATGGCCGCGGTCGGATACCGTACTGGAGCGCGGAGTCGTGGAGCCGATCCAGGCGAAAGCCATTTCAAACCAGGAAATAATCGAGCAGGTGGAGGTCCAGAAAAAAAGGCTTTCGGAAAAGGCAAAGCTGGCTGAGGATCTGGAGAATCTCAGGAAACAACAGGAGGAGGAACAAAAGAGGCTTGAAACGCTGGAGGCCAATCGTGTAAAGGAGCAGGAGCGACTGGCGGAGGAGAAGCGGCGGCTAGTGGAGCAGGAGCGGCTGGAGGAAGAGAAGCGGATACTGGCGGAGCAGAAGCGGTTGGAGGAGGAGAAGCGGAAGCAGGAAGAGCGGAAGCGGCTGGCTGAGGATCTGGAGAATCTCAGGAAACAACAGGAGGAGGAACAAAAGAGGCTTGAAACGCTGGAGGCCGATCGTATAAAGGAGCAGAAGCGGCTGGAGGAAGAGAGGCTGAAACTGGAAGAGCAGGAGCGGCTGGAGGAAGAGAAGCGGAAGCAGGAAGAACAGGAGCGACTGGAGGAAGAGAAGCGGATACTGGCGGAGCAGAAGCGGTTGGAGGAGGAGAAACGGAAGCAGGAGGAACAGGAGCGACTGGAGGAAGAGAAGCGGATACTGGCGGAGCAGGAGCGGCTGGAGGAAGAGAAGCGGAAGCAGGAAGAACAGGAGCGACTGGAGGAAGAGAAGCGGATACTGGCGGAGCAGAAGCGGTTGGAGGAGGAGAAACGGAAGCAGGAGGAACAGGAGCGGCTGGAGGAAGAGAGGCTGAAACTGGAAGAGCAGGAGCGGCTGGAGGAAGAGAAGCGGAAGCAGGAGGAACAGGAGCGGCTGGAGGAAGAGAGGCAGAAGCAGGAAGAGCGGAAGCAGGAAGAACAGAAACGACTGGAGGCAGAGAGGAGGGAACAAGAGCGTATCCAGAGGGAGGCAGCCAATGCGCTGCAAGCTCTGTTTAACGAGATTGCGGCTGCGGTCGAAGAAAAGTGGCGGGTAACCGGGAAGCAGGGATTAAAAGCGTTGATTCAGGTAAAAGTAGGCAGAAATGGTGAAGTTCAAGTGGCAAATGTGATAGAAAGCAGTGGGGATCGTTTTTTTGACGAGTCTGCAGAATGGGCCATCAAGAGAGCATCGCCCTTACCGTTCCCAGCAGACCCGAAGTATTATGAATATATTTCCGAATTTAACTTTTTGTTCAATCCGGGCGGTTGACAGCGCCATGAAATCCTTGAAGACACTGCTTATTTCATGTTTTGTATTTACATGGGTGATGATCGGGTATTCGATGCCTGCGGCAGCGGTGTTCACCATCGAGATCACTTCCGGCACCACAGCCAGGATCCCGATTGCCATTGTGCCTTTTTCAGTGGTGGGTGAATTCCCCGGGGAACAACAGCCCGCAGAGATTATAGAATCGGATCTCGGATTAAGCGGGCGGTTTGAACTGGTACCGCGCGCCAGTTTCCTGAGTGAGCCGCATGATCTCGAATCAATCCGTTTCAAGGACTGGCGCCTGGTTAAATCCGAAGCGATCGTGGTCGGCAAAGTGATTCACCTTGGCAATGATCAATACGAAGTTCGATTCCGGTTGGTTGATGTGTTTCGGGAAGCCCAGTTGGTGGGTCGCAAATTCAATGTCGGCGCCAGACACATGCGCAAGCTCAGCCACCAGATCAGCGATATCATTTATGAGACACTGACCGGGAAGACCGGGGCCTTCGATACCCGGGTCGCATTTGTCACGGTACAGGAAACGGACAGCGATCGGCGGTATCATCTCCAGGTGGCGGATTCCGATGGATGGAATGCAAGGACAGTCCTTGAATCCAGGGATCCCGTTTTATCCCCGTCCTGGTCGCCTGATGGCAGCCGTCTCGCCTATGTGTCATTCGAAGGCGGGAATTCGATGGTCTTTGTCCAGGATCTTCTTACCGGGAAACGCGACCGGTTGGCGACATACAAGGGTCTGAACAGCGCTCCGTCCTGGTCGCCTGATGGCGGCATGCTGGCGCTGACGCTTTCCAAAGATGGAAATTCAGAGATCTACATTTATGATTTTGCAGAGGAAAATCTACGCAGACTGACCCGGAATGTTGCCATTGATACCGAGCCTGCCTGGTCGCCGGACGGGAACTCGATCATTTTTACCTCCGGACGATCCGTTGGACCACAGATCTATCAAATGCCGGTAACCGGAGGCGAGGCCACAAGATTGACTTTTCAGGGAAACTATAATGCCAATGCATCTTATTCGCCGGACGGGAAATCCATCGTTCTGGTTACAAACCAGGGCAATGGTTACAGAGTCGGGATATACTCCACTGAAACCCGGATAATTCGGGAGCTGACCGATTCAGATTCTGATGAATCCCCGTCATTCGCCCCCAACGGGGACATGATAATATATGCGACCAAACAAAAAAATGGTAAAAGTGTTCTGGCCACTGTTTCTGCAGATGCCAATGGCCAGGTACAACGAATTCTCAAGCATCAGGGTGGTTCCTCGGTACAAGAGCCAGCCTGGTCTCCATTCACCCGCAAACTGTAGAGGAAATTAACTATGCGTAACCCGTCAGCTGTTATAACCATTTTTATGGTCACTGCCACTCTGTCCGCGTGTGGTGGACGTCAGGTTGCTGTGGAGGATGAGGTAATCGCAGAACCTGCTGTGGTTGTTGCCACCGGGGAATCATCCGGTTTGGAGAGTGATGATTCACTGTCCGGTTCGGGGCTGGATGGCGCTGAAATGCAGACAGACCTCGATCAGTTGAATCAGAGGGTCATTTATTTCGAATACGACAGCAGTAGTCTGAGTGAGGAATCCCGGGCCATAATCGAGGCGCATGCTCAATATCTTGGCAGCGTTCCCGGGACACTGGTTATTCTCGAAGGGCATGCCGATGAGCGGGGTACCCGAGAGTACAACTTGTCGTTGGGGGAAGACCGCGCCCAATCCGTGGCGACGCTGATGCGGGGATTCAATGTAAGTGGGGATGATATCCAGACTATATCCTACGGTGAGGAAAGACCGGTGTCCCTGGGTAGCGATGAAAGCTCCTGGAGCCTGAATCGCCGTGTTGAAATTCTCTATCAGTAAAAGTATGGTAAATGAATGAATCGGAACCTGAAATGATCTCGATCAGAAGTTTTTTTCCGGTATGCGTTGCCGCTTCATTGATACTGGCGGGTTGCGTTCCGGTTGACGCTGTCACTCCGGTTCCGGTCAATACGCCGGAAGAGGAAGAGGCGGCTGTAGCGGAGGAGGTGACTACGGTGGAAGAGGTGGTGCAGCCTGAACCGCCCAATCCGGAGATTTTAAGAGCCCTGTCCCAGTTGGCGGATATCAGGGACGAACTGAAACAGATCAGAAATTCAGTCGAAGAACTTCAGTTCGAGTCTGATCTCGATAAGCGCCGTCGGCAGGATTTATATCAGGATGTAGACCGGAGACTGCTTGAAATCGAAAGAAACCAGCGGGTAATCAACTCCCGGCTCGAAACAGTGATTTCCACAGGAGAGGTTCCTGAAGCGGGAGCGGTCACCATCGCGACGGACGAAGAGGAGTGGGGCATGATCCCCGCCAAGCCGACCGAAGACATTGCGGAAGGTTCCGAAACCCCTGTTACCCATGTGCTTGTGGTCGAAAGCGGCAGCTTGCAGGATCCGGATGAAAGCCCGACGGATCCGGCTGTCCCGGACTCAGATGGTTCCGCGGCGGCTGACCGTTCGGTAACCGTTTCCCTGGATGAACAGAATGCGTATGATGACGCGCTTGGATTGTTGAAACAAAGCCGGTACCAGGATTTCATTCTTGCGGCTCAACAATTCCTGACCACCTGGCCGACCAGTCAACTTGTCGATGATGTCTGGTACTGGATAGCGGAAGCGCACTATGTCAATCGTGAATTCGAGAATGCCCTGAACGGTTTCAGAACCGTGGTGGTCCGATATCCGGATAGTCAACGAGTACCTGAAGCGCTATTGAAAACAGGATATATCCAGTACGACATCGGCGCATACGACGAGGCGGCGGAAATTTTCCGGGATATTCTGGCCCGGTTCCCGGCGCATAATGTCGCGGTTTCCGCCCAGACCCGTTTACGGAGAATCGAGAAGACCATTCAGTGAAGCACAGCCGACAAGCTGTTCTTCCGACGCTCCGGTCAGACTATCTTGTCGAGCGCTTTCGCCAGATTATCGACGGTTCGTTCAATGTTCCCGAGTTTGTCGAGGCCGAACAACCCCAGCCGGAATGTTCTGAAGTCATCGGGTTCACCGCACATCAACGGCACGCCCGCTGCAATCTGCAACCCGTTGGCGGCAAACTTGCTGCCATTTTGCAGGTTTGCGTCACCGGTATAGCTGACCACCACGCCCGGCGCTTCAAAGCCTGGCGCCGCCACACTCTGGATACCTCGGTCATGCAACAGTTCACGCACTTGCCTGCCCAGTTGGAGCTGGGCATTCCTGCCATTGTCAAATCCGAATTCCCTCATTTCATTCATTGCGTCCCGCAGGCCAACCAGCGCATCGGTCGGCATGGTGGCATGATAGGCATGCCCTCCATTGACATAAGCCTGCATGATCTGATGCCATTTTTTCAAATCACAGGAAAAGCTGCTGCTGGTTGTCTGGTCGAGTTTCGCCAGCGCGTCGTCGTTCAACATGACCAGGCCGGCGCAGGGCGAGGCGCTCCATCCTTTTTGCGGTGCGCTGATCAGGATATCGACGCCTGAGGCTTCCATGTCTACCCACATTGCCCCCGACGCGATACAATCCAGCACAAACAATCCACCGACCTGGTGAGCCGCGCTGGCAACCCTTTCCAGATAATCATCCGGAAGGAGCATGCCTGCCGAAGTTTCCACGTGAGGCGCGAACACCAGCGCCGGTTTTTCGGTCAGTATGGCCTCTGTGACCGCGTCTATCGACGCCGGTGCGAACGGAGATTGGGGAGCGCTGTCAATCATGGCCGCCTGTAACACGGTATGCCCTGACGGAATATCCCCCATCTCAAGGATCTGGGACCAGCGGTAACTGAAGAATCCGTTGCGAATGACCAGGCAGCGCTGGTCATGAGCGAATTGCCGGGCGACCGCTTCCATGCCGTAACTGCCTCCGCCCGGAACGATAATGGCGGTATCCGATTGATAGATCTCTTGCAATGTGTCCGATATGTCATTCATTACGCCCTGAAAGCGGCCGGACATGTGATTCAACGAACGATCCGTAAACACTACGGAATATTCAAGTAATCCGTCCGGATCAAGGTCAGGCAGAAGTGAAGGCATATCGATTCCCGTGTTTTGAAATGTAAAATCAGGCCGTGTTCGGGTCAGGTACTTTATACCAGTGAGAGCGGGTTGGCCGCCATCCAAGATTTCTCATACCCTATCAATTTTATTTATTGGCGGCGGGAAAGGCCATGCTATACTTTTATGGTCTGTAAATATTTTAAGGCTGATTTCAACAATGAGGTGAGTGATATGTATTTTGTGATTCTTGGAACTGACAAGCCAGACATGGTTCAGCAAAGGCGAGATGCGATCAGCGCTGTTGTGTCCTATGTTCAAGACCAATCCAGCCATCCGGACGTGGCTGTTCATTGCGCTGGCCCAACATTAGACGAAGAGGGGAATATGAACGGTACTTTCAACTTGATTGAAGCTCCTTCGCATGATGCGGCGCGTGATTACCTTGCAAATTATCCGCTTCAGAAAATGGGACTTTTGGAGGATGTCATTGTCCGGCATCTGGACTGGAAAACCGGATGCCCGGAATAGACTCCCCGGGGCGTCTTGATTTTTCATCTGAAATGGTCCGGTCCGGTTCGGGCCACAAACCAGGAACCCGGAGGCAGGAACAAACGAGTGTAATTCGGAGGTTCGCCACATTCACGCTGGTTAGCCTGTTCGCCTCGGTACTGTTTTGTCTGGTTCCAGGCCGCGCCGACGCGGAGCAAGTCACTCTCCGGCTACACCATTTCAATTCTCCCAAATCGATCGCCCATCGGCTATTCATTCAGCCCTGGGCCGACGAGGTCGAGAAGAAATCGGGAGGGAGTGTCAAAATTCAGGTGTTTCCGGCTATGCAGCTCGGCGGCAAGCCATCTGATCTGTATGATCAGGTGCGCGATGGCGTGGTTGACATTATCTGGACCATACCTGGTTATACGCCGGGGCGGTTCTCGTTGACCGAGGTGTTCGAATTACCCTTTCTCACAGGTAGCGCGACAGCAGCAAGTCAGGCGCTCACAGAATTCCACCGGCAGTGGATGCAGGATGAATACGGGGATACTCATCCGCTGGTTTTTCACAGCACCGCGTCGACTCATGTCCACACCACCGGGAAACAGATACATGTACTCGAGGATCTGGAGGGCATGAAGATACGCACCCCCTCACGAGTCAGTTCGGAGACGCTCAGCGCGTTGGGCGCCATTCCCGTTGGCATGCCAGTCCCGGCGGTATATGAGGCTTTGTCCCGCGGTGTAGTCGAAGGGACCGCGATCCCCTGGACCATCATGCGTCCATTCCGTTTGCATGAGGTGACGAACTATCACACGGAAGTCGCTCTTTCTCGCGTCCTCTTCGTGATGACGATGAACAAGGAGCGCTACAATGAGCTGACGCCAGATGCCAAGGTCGTCATTGACAGTACCACCGGCATGGTTTTGGCGAAGCGACTCGGCCAATTGTGGCACGACGATGAGAAACCCGGACGCGCGATGGCTGTTGAACTGGACCATCCGGTCCTGTCTCTCACCGAGGAGGAAAAAGAGCGTTGGCGGGAGAAAACCCGGACTGTCGTCGACAGTTGGGTCGAGAAAGTCGCCGCCCTGGGTTACGATGGGCGAGTGTTGCTCGAAGATGTGAAGCGCCTGCTTGCCAAGTACGATAGCGACTAGCGGCATCGGCGAGCGGGTGATGGGTAACGAAGCGGGAGACGGACTTCGCCAGCCTGTTCCGATTTTCACGGAACACCGCATCGGTAGATGTGGGCGTTTAGCCAGAGCGTTGGCTCTGGCGGGCGGTTTCCTCCTGATCGGGGTCGTTGCAATGACCTGCATAAGCGTACTCGGTCGCTACCTTTTCAACTCGCCAATCCCCGGCGATTACGAGATTACCGAACTTGCCTGCGGAGTCGCCATATTCGCTTTCTTCCCCTACTGCCACTTGAGGAATGCCAACATTGTCGTCGAGTTCTTCACCGGATTCATGCATCCGCGGCATAAAATGGCGCTGGACACGGTTCACAATCTCGCCTTTGCGGTGATTGCTGCGTTGATCTCCTGGCGTCTTTTTGTCGGCGGTATGCATAAATTCGCAGACGGCGAGACGACGGTCTTTCTTGGTATTCCGGTCTGGTTGGGTTACTTCTTCGCGATGCCGGGAGCGGTGTTGCTGACAGTCGTCTGCTTTTTGGTCTTTATTCGTCAGCTACGCGCGCTTGGCTGATGACTGATATCGAGTTCGGCGGGCTCCTGTTCGGTATCTGCCTGATGCTGATTGCTCTGCGAATGCCCGTCGCGATAGCCATGTTCACGGTTGGTGGCTTCGGGTTCGCCACGCTCGCAGGGTGGCCGGCGTTTCTCGGCTTGCTTAACACCGGTCCATTCGGCCGAACGTCAGGCTATACCCTCTCAGTGTTGCCGCTGTTCCTCCTGATGGGCCAGTTCGCTACCCGAGCCGGTCTCGGCCGATCGCTATTCGACTCGGCCCGCGCATGGATGGGACACCGACGCGGAGGGCTGGCCATATCGACAGTTTGCGGATGTGCAGCATTTGGTTCCATCTGCGGTTCGTCGTTCGCTACCGCAGCGACGATGGCATCGGTGGCGTTACCGGAGATGAAGCGCTACGGCTACTCCGGGGCGCTTGCCACCGGTTCCCTCGCTGCCGGCGGCACCCTCGGCATTCTGATTCCGCCTTCGGTGATGCTGGTGATTTACGCGATCATCACCGAGCAGTCGATCGGAAAGCTGTTCTTCGCCGCATTGATCCCCGGCATCATAGCGACGCTTGTCTATGCGGTTGCAATCAGCATCCATGTCAGGCTCAACCCCGCATCGGCTCCGGTAATTCCAGCCGTACCGCTTCGCGAGCGGTTGCGCAGCCTGAGATCCGTGTTGCCTGTCGCGGCGATCTTCCTGCTGGTTATGGGCGGCATCTATTTCGGTATATTTACCCCGACCGAAGGCGCCGCGATTGGAGCTGCGTCCACTCTCCTGCTGGCATGTCTGTCCAGGCGGCTGGACTGGGAAGGCTTCGTTTCGAGCGTGCTTGAAACTGCGCGAACCACCGGTGCGATCTTCCTCATACTGATCGGCGCCGAGGTCTACAACGGCTTTCTCGCATTGTCCCAAATCCCGGTGGAGATGGCCACCGCCTTTGCGAATTCAGGGCTGGCGCCGATGTCGATCCTGATCGCCATCCTTCTCGTTTATCTGATACTCGGATGCGTCATGGATAGCCTGGCCATGATTCTACTGACTGTGCCGGTTTTCTTTCCTCTGGTTACAGGACTTGAATTCGGCCTTACGGAGGAAGAGATCGCCATTTGGTTCGGTATCCTGACACTGATCGTTGTTGAAGTGGGGCTGATCACACCGCCGATTGGCCTCAACGTTTACGTGATCAACTCTTTGGCCGATTCTGTCCCGCTCACCGAGTCGTTCAAGGGCATCTTTCCGTTCCTGCTAAGCGATTTAGTCCGTATCGCAATCATTTTAGCCATTCCGGCGACCTGCATCTGGCTTCCAGGCCTGCTCTGATGTCGTGTCTTGTGTCTTCGAATGAACATGAGTGCTGACGCGTCCGATACATTTTCCAACGCCGGTCGCCATCCCGATGAGAAGATTCGGGTTACGCGCGCCGCCGGCCTCGGTTTACAGATCACCGGCCTCGTTCTACCAGGCATCGTGTTGATGCCGACGGTCGTATTCCGTTCCGCCGGCCAAACTGAATCGCTCCTGCTTTGGGCGGTCTCCCTGGCCGTGATCATCTGTGGAGTCGTCACCATCCTGCAGGCGATTCGGATCGGTCGGATCGGCGCCGGTTTTATTCTCATAACGGGAACTTCGGGAGCTTCCATCGCGGTCTGCAGCTCAGCGTTGTCCGAGGGTGGACCCACGCTGCTCGCTGTCCTGATGCTCATCCTGGCCCTTTTCCAGTTTTTGTTCTCCGCCCGACTTTCACTGTTTCGGCAGATCCTGACGCCTACCGTTATGGGCACTGTCATCATGCTGACCCCGGTCACAGTGATGCCGGTTATCTTCGATCAGTTGAACAATGTGCCTGTCGGCTTGCCGGCAGTCGCGGCTCCGTTGAGCGCGATCGTGACTTTGGTTGTTGTCCTCATCATTGTGTTGAAGGCGAGAGCCACGTTGCGTGTCTGGGCAGCGGCTATCGGAATCATCGCCGGCTCGATAGTCGCTGCGTTGTTCGGCCTCTACGACTTCAACCGTGTCGCCGAAGCCTCGTGGGTTGGTTTTCCGGAGGCCCAATGGCCGGGCTTCGATCTTGACTTCGGACCATCCTTTTGGGGTCTTCTTCCCGCATTCCTGTTCATTTCCGTGGTCTGCACGATCCAGACGATTAGCGGTTCCGTCGCCGTCCAGCGCGTATCCTGGCCCAAGCCCAGAGCGGTGGATTTTCGAGCGACACAAGGTGCCGTAGCCGCGGATGGAACCGGTAATCTGCTGTGCAGCCTGGCGGGAACCATGTCGGTCGGGTTCCGCCCGACGGGCACGTCGATGATTGAAATCACTGGAATCAGCTCCCGTCAGGTAGGAGTCACCTGTGGAGCGCTGCTGATCGCGCTAGCGTTCCTTCCGAAGATACTCGCTGTGATTCTGGCGATTCCGGGTCCGGTCATCGCGGTGTTCATTACCGTAAATCTGGCGACTATCTTCGTGATCGGTATGAAGATCGTTGCCCAGGACGGGATTGACTATCGCAAGGGGATGATTGCCGGAATCGCATTCTGGGTTGGTGTCGGTTTCCAAAACAAAGAGGTGTTTCCAGAGTACATAACAGAGCTTTTTGGCAATCATCTGAATAACGGAATGGTGGCCGGCGGAATCGTGGCTATCGCCATGACACTGTTCCTGGAAGTGACGAAGCCACGCCGCAGGCGGCTCGAGGTGAAACTGGATGTCTCGTCCCTGACGAACATCAGGGAGTTTCTTGCCGCGTTTGTGTCACGCAGCGGCTGGGACGCGAAGATGGCTGACCGACTGGATGCTGTTGCCGAGGAGACATTGCTTACGCTCATGCGGAAGGGCGAAGTCGAAGAGGACACTGAACTGCGAAGCTTGCTCCTGACGGCACACAAGGAAGACGAAAGCGCGGTCCTCGAATTCACCGCCTTGACAGGCGGAGGCAATATTCAGGATCGACTCTCGCTGCTCAGCAAACAGGTGGAGGACGATACGTTCGAGCGGGAAGTCTCACTTCGGCTGTTGCGGCACCTCGCAACTCGCGTTCGCCATCAGCAGTATCACGACACCGACATCGTGACAGTCCGCGTGGACGTACCGGAGTAATATCCCGCGGACCGTTCCGGGGCTAGTGAATAACCACCTGTTCGATGGCTTTCGAGTGGTGGGTCAGCGCCTCCCAGCCTTCGTCCGTCACAATGAAACTGTCCCCGACCTGCGCCCTGAATGATTCGGTACTGACTGAACCATCCACGGCCAGGACCATGCTGGCCTGCAGAACGGTCTTGTCTCCGGTCACCAGTTGGGGTTTTTCCAGGAAACTGAAACCGGTTCCGCGACCGCAACGGAAAGGATATTCATAACCCGCGGACTGGATCACTTCGGCGTAGGCCGCATGGACATCTTCTGCCGGAACGCCAGCCCGCAGTACCTTCAACGCAGCCGCCTGACTGTCTACCGCCACCTGATAGATTTTTTCCTGGAATGCGTTCCTGATTTCCCCGATCCAGAAGGTTCGATCGAATCCCAGTTTAAAGCGATGAAAATTGGTCATGCCGCAAAAGCACAGAAATACAGGTTCTCCGAAGCTCATGATCCGGTTCGAGGCGCGATGATGGGTGCGGGTGATTTCATCGCCCGAGGCCATGATCTGGAGAAAATGGGTGTTCGGGGACATTTTTGAGCCATTATAGTATTTTGCGAGCAATGCCGAGGCTGTTCTGGCGCCTGCGGCAGAAGTGGCCAATGCCACCTCGTACTCAGCGACGCCATGCCCGATTGTTTCTTTTCCAGCCTGCATCATGGCATTCGCGACCTGGCCGGCGTGTCGCGCAAGCGCCAGTTCCTCTTCGGATTTGATCATGCGCATTTCGGAGATGATCGGGGTTGCGTCAGCAATCCGCCGGTCACCGGCCAGCGAGTCCAGATACTCGCGCACGACGGCGGACATCCGGTACTTTTCGATTGCGATATTCTGTTTGCCTTTGATCCCGTCATGAAGGTGTTTCTGCCATTCCCCCGGGACGCCATCGTTCCAGGCCTCGATGCGATCTACCCTGGCATGGTCGAACGCCATACCCGCATCAAGAACCGGGGTAATCAATACGCTTTCTCCGTCCGCGGGAACAAGCGCCAGCGTTGGCCGGCCAAACTCCATGTGGAGGTAGTCATAGTAACCCGTGTAGTAATACACGCTATCGTCATCGCTCAAAATCGCGAGGTCGATATCGTTTTCATTCAACCTTTCGCGCAGTTGCCGGGTTCTTTGTTCAAACATGCCGCCAATATAGCATGATGAAGTTCGTTCGTCGCATAACGGCTGCTTCGTCCAATGAAAAATTTACTGGATATCTATTGAATTTGGCCTTCAAATTCATTAGGGTGCACGCTGATGTCCAGTTTCATTTGCGCCCGTAGCTCAGTTGGATAGAGTACCTGGCTACGAACCAGGCGGTCGGGAGTTCGAATCTCTCCGGGCGCGCCACCCGTTCCACACAGGTCAGGCTATCGGGCATGCAGTAGTTGTCCACGATACAATCAAAACCTGGAGGAGGAAGGATGAACAAGACCCTGATCGCCATGAGTATCTGCGTGTCCCTTGTGTTTTGTGGGGGAGCTGTGGCTGAAAGCGGGCCAGCGGGGGAAAAGGTCGTTTCGGAGCACATGGTGGCTGAGGCCATGCTGACAGCCCATTATATCGATGCCGCGCTTAAAGCAGGGATGACCCAGGACGAAATCAATGCGGTTCTTGCCGATATTGCGGAACGATCCGTTATTTCGGAATTCTGGATCAGCGATGAACAGGGCCAGGTTCGATTCGGCAACATCAGTGGCACGACATTCCGTTTTCCGACGGACCCCCAGGGTGATACGCAGGCAGCCCCTTTCGCCGCTCTTCTGAAAGGCAGCCAGACCGTAGTCGTTCAGGATATGCAAAAGCGGGAGTACGATGGCGCGCTGTTCAAATATGTGGCTGTCGCAGGGGTTGACAAGCCACGTATTGTCCAGGTGGGTGTTTCCGGTGAGGAGCTTTCGAGGTAAGCAAGGACAGCTTGTTGCGAATGCTGGTACGGGATACGGGATACGGGATACCGGCATGGTATGATGTTTCCAACAACCAACGGGTAATATCAGGATATAAAAATGAAACTGATCACCGCGATTATCAAGCCATTCAAGCTCGATGAAGTCAGGGATGCCTTGTCCGAGGTCGGTATACAGGGCATGACCGTGACCGAACTCAAGGGGTTCGGAAGACAGAAAGGACATACCGAACTGTACCGGGGAGCCGAATACATTGTGGATTTCGTGCCGAAAGTGAAACTGGAAGTGGCGGTGGAGGATTCGATAGAAGACAAGGTGGTTGAAACCATTGTCGGGGCTGCGCAAACCGGGAAGCTCGGAGACGGCAAGATTTTTGTCTATGACCTGGACAAGGCGGTCCGGATTCGTACCGGAGAGCTGAACGGAGACGCGCTGTAGGCAGGGAGTCCGGACGACCCGATGAAAAATCCCGCCGGATATTCCCATATCAGGAATCTGATCCGGAATGACCAATGTGTCATACTGGATGGCGCCATTGCCACAGAGTTGCAGCGTTCGGGCATCCGGGGCTGGGGGTTGAAGGAGGATATTCACTGGGGGTTTGACGCATTGCATGTAGCGCCGCAAACGGTTCTCGACCTCCATGGGCAATACCTGGATGCCGGAGCGCACATACTGACTACCGATACCTACACGATTCTGGAGGCGCCCTCCTATTCCGCGGATTACGACATCCATGTTCCAAACCCGATTCACTGGATGGATCTGGCCCGCACCGCAATCGAATTGCCCAGGCAGGCCATCGCTGAACGGAAGCGGGAGGATGACGCGGTGGTCGCGTTCAGTATTGGCGGGGAGATCGAAGATGACGAGCAGAAGGACACCATGGAATTCCTGTTGCGGATATTCCAGGATTGCCCGCCGGATATCATCCTGTTTGAAACCCTGTCCCTGATCGAGGACAACCTGACCTTCGAGGCCATCCGGGCGTTGATTGATTCCGGTTTCCCGGTCTGGGTTTCATTCAGGCGATGCCGCAAGGGGGTCTGCGGTATACACGGGCAGCTTTGGGGAGGGCCCGAGGGGGACCGTTTTGGCCGCCTGGCTCAAACCTTCGAAAAAATGGGGGTCGAGGCTCTGCTGATCAACTGCCTGCCGATCAACCGGGTGGATGGAACCTTGTCGTGGTTGAGGGATTTTACAACGCTGCCCCTGGGGGTTTACCCCAACGTCGGCAGATTCGAAGATTCCGGCTGGAAGTTCGACGAGTCGATGAGTCCGGAGGATTATGCCGCCAAAGCCCTGACCTGGCGGGCAGAGGGAGCGCAGATCATCGGCGGTTGCTGCGGGGTCGGACCGTCCGCAATAGCCGCCGTAGGGGAGGCGGTGAAGGGGGTGCCGCATGGACACGAGCGCAGAAAGATCAGGGAAGAGGAACCCGTACCTTCGGGCATCCCTGAATTTCCGGACGGGTTTGGCTGGATGGATGTGTCCGGCCGGGAATTGTATCCACTGCCCTTGCCGGAAATCGTGGTGGACACCGGGGTATTCGTGCCCACCCAGGGCAGTTACCTGATCTGGAAATACCTGTTCAACAATGGCACAGGCGCTGGCAGGAGCTGTCTCGATATCGGCTGCGGCGTCGGTATTCTGGCCATTCAACTGGCGCTCAACGGGGCGCGGAATGTGACCGCTTTCGATATTCTGCCTGAGGCCGTGAACAACACATTGACCAACGCCTTCCGCAATGGCGTTGCCGACCGGATGACCGGAATCGCCGCCGACCTGTATTCCTTTCTGCCAGAGGAAAAGTTTGACGTGATCGTGGCCAGCCTTTACCAGATGCCCACCAATCCGAAAGGACAAAGCCGGGGGCATCGCGACATCGACTATTGGGGGCGAAACCTGCTCGATCATTTCATCAAGAACCTGGACAACTACCTGAATCCCGGCGGGACGGCTTACCTGATGCAGGTTTCAATGCTCGGAGCCAAACGGACCCGGGACCTGTTGCAGAAGAACGGCTACAAATTCCGGGTCGTCGATTTCAATCTGTACCAGTTCAACCCGGTGTTCAACGACAACCTGGAACAGATTTACGCGGTGGAAAACCTGTCAGACGCTTACCATTTCAAGTACTCGGAAAACGAGCATACGATGGTCATGTATCTTCTCGAAATCACCCGCAACCATCAGACAGCGGAGTAGCCGCCATCCACCATGTAAATGCCGCCGGTACACCAGGCGGCCGCGTCTGAAGCCAGAAATACCGCCAGCCCCGCAATATCATCGGCCTGTCCGATCCTGCCGAGGGGTATCCGGTCGATAAAACGTTGCAGAATCGCGTCATCGCGCCAAAGCGCCTCGCTGAACCGGGTCTTTACCAATCCCGGACATATCGCATTGACCCGGATATTGTCTTCCCCCCAGTCCTGGGCCATGGCTTTGGTCAAACTGTTGATTGCGGCCTTGCTGACACTGTAAACGCCAATCGACCGTTCAGGCGTGATGCCGCCGATCGAACTGATATTGATGATGGCCCCGCCTCCGCGTTCTCTCATGATGGGCCGGACTTGTTTGCAAAGTTCGAAAGGCCCCTTGAGGTTGACATCGATAATCTTGTCGAATGCGCGTTCATCCGTCTCATGAATCGGGCCGAATACCGGATTGGCGGCGGCATTGTTGACCACGATATCAATGCCTCCGCAGCTTTTTACAGTGGTCTCCACCAGCCGGTCCATGTCCTCGGGATTTCCGATATTGGCGGCAACCGCGGTAGCCTCCAGCCCATCGGCCTGAAAAGCCGCCGCGATCTGGTCCACCGCCGCCTGGTTCCGGCTGCTGACCACGACCCTTGCGCCAAATTCAGCCAGCCCCCGGGCGATGGCTTCACCGATGCCTTTGCTGGCGCCGGTAACCAGCGCAGTTTTTCCGTGCAGGTGGAACAGTGGCTCGATCCGGTTCTGTGATGACATGATGAATGTTCCGTTGTTATCCGCCACGGATTGCCAGGGGGACGACGAAAGCAGACACGGATTGCCGGTCCTGCGTTACTGTCCGGTCAATGCCTGTAATACCTTGCCAGGATGAGCCGCGGCTTTCGGCACCCTGCGCCAGTGTTTCTTCACGGTCCCGTCACGGCCAATCCAGACCGTGGAGCGGATAATGCCGATCACTTTTTTCCCATACATCATTTTTTCGCCATAAGCCTGGTACTCGGTCATCATTGCTTTGTCCGGGTCGCTGAGCAAGGTCAGCGGAAGCTGGTATTTGTCGATAAATTTCGTGTGCGACTCCGCGTTGTCCGGAGATACGCCAATCACCGCCGCTCCGGTTTTTTCGATTTCCGACCAGATGTCGCGGAACCCGCACGCTTCCTTCGTACATCCCGGGGTATCGTCTTTCGGATAAAAGTAAACGATAACGTCCCGGCCCTTGAAGTCCTCCAGGGAGACCGGTCGGTTATTCTGGTCGGTGAGTGTGAAATCCGGGGCGGGCCTGCCTTCTTCAATCGCCATCAATCAGCCTCGTGGTTCAGAATTGGAAGTGGAAAGTATACCCGGTCCGGAAATAGTTTAAAATTGGTGGATCAACGGTAAAACATCATGGAACCTGAAAATGGGCCTGGAGTATCTCGAATTCGAAAAGCCTGTCGCGGAGTTGCAGGAGAAAATCTCGGAACTCAAACGTGTCAGTGTCGAGGGCGGGCTGAACCTCGATGAGGAGATCAGGAATCTGGAGGCCCGAAGTACCCAGCTTACCCGTGACATTTTTTCCAGATTGAGCGCGTGGCAGATCACCCAGCTTGCCCGGCATCCGTTACGCCCTTATACGCTCGACTACGTTAAACTCGTGGTCGAGGATTTTCAGGAGTTGCATGGAGACCGGATGTATGCGGATGATCCTTCGATTATCTGCGGCCTGGGTTTGATCGACGGACACCGGGTGGCCATTATCGGCCATCAGAAAGGCAAGGATACCCGTGAACGAACCTGGCGGAATTTCGGCATGCCGCGTCCGGAAGGTTATCGAAAGGCCCAGCGTGTCATGAAGCTGGCGGAACGATTCGGTCTGCCGGTGGTTACATTGATCGACACTCCGGGCGCTTATCCTGGAATTGGCGCTGAAGAAAGAGGGCAAAGCGAGGCGATCGCCCGATCGATCGAAGTGATGGTCAGCCTGGATACGCCGATCATTTCAGTCGTGATCGGCGAAGGCGGCTCTGGCGGCGCGCTGGCGATCGGTGTATGCGACAAGCTGATCATGCTGCAATATGCAACCTATTCGGTGATTTCCCCGGAGGGTTGTGCCTCCATACTCTGGAAGAGCGCCGAAAAAGCGGCTGAGGCGGCTGAAGCGATGGGTGTGACTACGGCGGAGCTGTCCAGATTCGGCCTGGTTGACGAGATTGTGGCCGAACCCCTGGGCGGAGCACACAGAAATTATCGGGAGACCGCGGAAAATCTGAAGGTCAGTCTGGTGGCCTCGCTGGAAAGTTTTACCGACCAGGAAACACCGGCGGTGCGGGCGATGCGCCATGATCGTTTGATGGGTTTTGGAAGATTCTCGATCCAGGAATGACCCGCCGCATCCTGCCTGCGGCGAAATGGAACGCGAAGCGGTATCCCGGCAGGCTTACAGCCCGGAAGCGCTGTCCGTTATCCTGTTCCAGCGTTTCAGATTTCGGAGCGGCGTCCGCTTCATTGTCGCTTACAGCGGCGGATGCGATTCCCAGGTATTGTTGCACAGTCTGGCAGACGCTCTTCAAGGGACAGGGTGTGAAGTGGTCGCGGCGCATTTCAATCATGGCCTGCAACCCGAATCCGGGCATTGGGTTGATCTGTGCCGACACTGGGCGGAGTCTCTCGGGGTCGGATTCCTCAGCGGCCAGCCGCTGGCAAACCGGTTGCCCGGAGATTTTGGACAAGGGAGGAATGTCGAGGCCTGGGCCAGGGACGCGCGGTATCGGTGGCTGTCCCGGATCGCGGATGAAGGCGATGTGGTCCTGACCGCTCATCACGCCAGCGACCAGGCCGAAACGTTCCTGATGAATCTGTTTCAGGGCAAGGGGGTCTCACAGCTTGCCGGCATCTCCCCTCACCGGCCGATTGTATACGGTTCCACCACCCGTCTGGTCCGGCCGCTGTTGGGGTTTACCCGGGGCCACCTTCGCCAATATGCGCGGCAACACGATTTGAGCTGGATCGAGGACCCTTCGAATGATTCGGTTTCCCGTTACAGAAACCTGCTGCGCCACGGTCTGATTCCGGTATTGTGCAGGCGTTCTCCGGATCTGGTCGAAAGGCTGAACACGGCCGCAAATCATTGCCGGATCATTGCCGAACGTGAAATCGAAGCCTTCGACCGGCTTTACCGGCAAAGCGCGGATCCGGACGCCAGACGAATTTTCTGCCTGGCCGACCCGCTTGATCTGGCTGGTCTGGCCGATCTGGACCGGTTTGAATTCAACGGCCTGATTCGGCGCTGGTTGCACAAGTCGGGCTTCGCTTCACCCGGAGACAGGCAATTATCGGAGTTTTACCGCCAGCTTCGCCGCCATGCGGAACATCCGCAACTCCCCCTTGGCCGACCGGTCATCCGCAAATTCGGCCAGCGCCTGTACCTGACCCGCGCATTCACAAAAAAGCGGCCCGACCCGATTGACTGGAACTTCCAAAGACTCGGGATTGCGCAGTATGATATCCAGATTCAGGCGAAAACCGTCCTGAACCAGGGACTGAGTCTGTCCAGGGTGGCAGGCGCGCAAATGAAATGGGTGTGGCGCAAAGGGGGTGAACGCATGCGGTTGCCCAATCGAAGCCACAGCGCTTCGATCAAGAAATTACTGCAAGCCAGCCGGGTTCCGCCCTGGGAGAGAGACAATCTGCCCATGCTGGCGGTCGATGGCGAGATCGTCTGGGTTCAGGGCATCGGGGTTTCAGACGGGTTTGCCGTGAAGCCGGGGGAAGAGGGAATGTATCCCTGTTTTTCTTTAACCAATGATTGAGAGTCGGTCGGCTATTTGGTACGCTACCCCTGCGATTTTACTGAACACAAGGACCGAATCCCAATCTGCCTGCTGTTGATGACCAAGTATATATTCGTTACAGGAGGTGTGGTTTCTTCACTGGGCAAGGGCATTGCCTCGGCGTCCCTCGGCAGCATTCTCGAAGCCCGGGGAATTGATGTTACCCTGTTGAAGCTGGATCCTTACATCAATGTCGATCCCGGGACAATGAGTCCGTTTCAACACGGCGAGGTGTTTGTCACGGATGACGGCGCCGAAACCGACCTTGATCTGGGGCATTATGAAAGATTTGTCCGTACCACCATGAGCAAGGACAACAACTTCACTACCGGCCAGATTTATGAAAGGGTGATCGGCAAGGAGCGCAGGGGGGATTATCTGGGCGGGACCGTGCAGGTCATTCCCCATATTACCGACGAAATAAAATCATCCATCGTGAAAGGCGCCGGTGACGCCCAAATTGCGCTGGTCGAGATCGGGGGTACCGTCGGCGACATCGAATCATTGCCGTTTCTGGAAGCCATCCGGCAGATGCGGATCGAGCGTGGCAGGCAAAATACCTTGTTTATTCACCTTACCCTGGTCCCGGAAATCCAGGTTGCGGGCGAAATCAAGACCAAACCGACCCAGCACTCGGTGAAGGAAATGAGGTCAATCGGCATACAGCCCGATATTTTGCTGTGTCGTGTGCGCGAGGCCCTGCCGGATGATGCCCGAAGCAAAATCGCGCTGTTTACCAACGTAGAGGAGGAAGCCGTTATTTCCGGGGTCGATGTAGACAGTATTTATGATATTCCGGAGTTATATGTCGAACAGGAAATGGACCAGCTCGTCACCAGACAGTTGATGATTGACGCCGGTTCGCCTGATTTGTCTGAATGGCGGAAGGTCAGCAAAAATATCCGCAACCCGGTCAATAGAATTAAAATCTGTATGGTCGGCAAATACATAAGCCTCACAGAGTCATACAAGTCACTTTCCGAGGCGCTGGGTCATGCCGGCATTCACACGCTGACTGAAATCGACATGCATTATATAGACTCCACCGCAATAGAAGAAAACGGAACCGGGGCGCTGGAAGGCGCCAGCGCCATTCTGGTGCCGGGGGGGTTTGGAGAAAGGGGTATCGAGGGAATGATCCTGGCTGTGCAATATGCCCGCATACATAAAATTCCCTATCTGGGTATTTGCCTGGGGATGCAGGTCGCGGTCATTGAATTCGCGCGCAACGTCATCGGTCTTGCGAAGGCGCACAGCACCGAATTCGACAAGAATACCCCGGATCCGGTGATTGCCCTGATCACTGAATGGATCGATGATACCGGAAATCTTGAATTGAGGGACGAATCGACCGCGCTCGGTGGAACGATGCGGCTCGGGGCGCAGAACATCCACCTGAAGGAAGGCGCCCGCTATCGGCAGATTTATCAATCGGACGTAATACGCGAGCGCCACAGGCACCGCTATGAATTCAACAACCATTACATGGATCGGTTCGAGCGGCATGGACTGGTTTTTTCCGGGCTGTCCGGTAACGGACTGGTGGAAATCGTCGAACTCGATGATCATCCGTGGTTCGTCGCCTGCCAGTTTCACCCGGAATTCACTTCTTCGCCCAGGGATGGTCACAAAATGTTCATCGACTACGTCAAGGCGGGTCTCGATTATCAAAAGTCACGCTCCGATGATCCGCTCCAGACAGGAAATCATGAAGCTGCCTGATTTCAATGCCTCGGGACAGGGTCGCTTTTTTCTGATCGCTGGCCCCTGTGTAATTGAATCCGAGGCCATGGCGATGTCAACTGCCGCCCGGCTGAAAGAGATCACTGGCCAACTCGATATCCCGTTTATCTACAAATCATCCTTTGACAAGGCGAATAGAACTTCGGCCGCGTCTCCGCGCGGACCGGGCCGGGACCAGGGACTCGAAATCCTGCAGAAAGTCAGACAGGAACTGGATGTTCCGGTATTGACCGATGTTCACAGTGTCGATGATGTGGAACAGGCGGCTGCCAGTGTGGATGTGATCCAGACTCCGGCTTTCCTTTGCCGGCAAACCGACCTGATTCAGGCAGCCGCGCGGTCAGGCCGGCCGGTAAACATAAAAAAGGGGCAGTTCCTTTCTCCGCACGAGATGCAGCATGTGGTCAATAAGGCGAAAACGGCCAGACTGGGCGCGCAGATCATGGTTTGTGAACGCGGTTCGAGTTTTGGCTATCACAATCTGGTGGTCGATATGCGCAGCCTGGAAATCATGAAAGGCATGCAGTGCCCGGTGGTATTTGACGCAACCCACTCGGTGCAGCTTCCGGGGGCGGGTCAAGGCCGATCCGGCGGCCAGCGGGAGTTTGTGCCGGTTCTGTCCAAAGCGGCCATGGCGGTCGGCATTCATGGCCTGTTCATGGAAACTCATCCGAGCCCGGACCGGGCATTCAGCGATGGCCCGAATGCCTGGCCGCTCGACAAAATGCGGTCCCTGCTGCTCACACTGATCGAAATCGACCGGGTTGCAAAGCGGCAGGTCGTGGACAATGCCGAACCAGGGTTGTCGGCAGGACTGTCAGCAGAATAATCAAGGCGGACAACCCATCATGCCCCGGACAGATACCAATACCAACATAAGCAATATTCACGCCCGGGAAATCCTGGACTCCAGGGGAAACCCCACCGTGGCCGTCGAGGTGACCCTGGAAAACCGGATCGTCGGCAGCGCCGCGGTTCCTTCCGGCGCTTCGACAGGGTCTCTGGAAGCGCTGGAGTTGCGCGATAACGACCGGCAACGCTACCTCGGCAAGGGGGTATTGAAAGCGGTCCATCATGTCAATTCATCTCTCGCTTCCGCCCTGTGCGGACACGATGCCCTGGACCAGCAGGGGATCGACCGGCAGATGATCGAGCTCGACGGCTCGGCCAACAAGGAAAACCTGGGCGCCAACGCACTGCTCGGTATTTCATTGGCCACCGCTCACGCCGCCGCCAACGCGCAGGGTATTCCCCTGTTTGAACATCTGGGCGCGATTTACCGCAACCGGCAATTCCTCCTGCCAGTGCCGCAAATGAACATTATCAACGGCGGCGCCCACGCAGACAATTCGATCGATTTTCAGGAGTTCATGATTCTGCCGGTCGGTTTTGATCGATATTCGGAAGCGCTGCGTTGCGGGGTGGAGATATTCCATTGCCTCAAATCGGTATTGCTCGCGAATCGTTTGAGTACCGGGGTCGGGGATGAAGGCGGATTCGCCCCGGAATGCAAATCCAATGAGGAAGCGGTCAGCCTGATCATGCAGGCCATTGAAAAAGCGGGATACCGTCCCGGCGAGCAAGTGATGATCGGGCTGGATGCAGCCAGTTCGGAATTCCACAGAGACGGCAAGTATCATCTCGCCGCCGAAGGACTGGCGTTGGATGCACTGCAATTTGCCGACTATTTGCAGAACTGGGTCGGCAAATACCCGGTGATCAGTATCGAGGACGGCATGCAGGAGCGCGACTGGGCCGGCTGGAAGGAGTTGACGGACCGACTGGGCGACTGCGTGCAACTGACCGGAGATGACCTGTTTGTGACCAACACCGAAATACTGCGAAAGGGCATTGACCAGGGTATCGGCAATTCCATTTTGATCAAGCTCAACCAGATTGGCACCTTGTCTGAAACCCTGGACGCGATTGCAATGGCGCAGCAGGCCGATTACAGCGCCACGATTTCCCACCGCTCCGGTGAAACCGGGGATACCACCATTGCCGACCTGGCCGTGGCCACATCGGCCGGGCAGATCAAAACCGGCTCCCTGTGTCGTTCGGAAAGGGTGGCAAAGTACAACAGGCTCTTGAAAATCGAGGAGATTCTGGGTGACAATGCGCACTATGCGGGAATCGACGCATTTTCCAATCTTCAACGACGCCAGAAATGATTGTTACCAGATGATCGTCACGCCGGGTAAATTGACTTGAAACCGCTTAATCTCCTTTTGCTGACGCTGTTTGCCGGAACCCAGTACGCGCTATGGTTCGGCGACAAGAATGTATTTGACCTGTACCGGCTCAAGGAAGCCGTGAGCCAGACCGCACAGACCATCGAAACGCAGTCCCGTGAAAACCGGCGGTTCAGCGCCGAAGTCAATGCCCTGAAAACGGAAGGGGAAAGCGTGGAGACCATCGCCCGTTCCGAACTCGGCCTGATCCGGCAGGGCGAGGACTTCTACCAGGTCATCGACTGGACGAAAGAGTGACCTGAAGGTTCCCTTCCGGCCATGACCCTTCACTTTACTGAACGGGAATTCAGTCAACGGCAGAGCGCCGTGCGCCGGGCCCTGGTCGCCGGGGGGCTGGATGGATTGCTGGTTTTCCGCCAGGAAAGCATGTACTACCTGACCGGTTATGACACCTCCGGTTACTCGATGTTCCAGGGCATGTACCTGGATGCGGACGGAAAACTGTTCTTACTGACCCGTTCCGCTGACCGTATCCAGTCCAGGTTGACCTCGGTGATAGGCGATATTCGAATCTGGGAGGATGGGGATGGAGTGAACCCCGGCAATATCCTGCGGGAGGTGATGCGGGAGTACGGCGCACAGGGACGGAAAATCGGAATTGAATACCATGCTTACGGCCTGACCGGCCAACGTTCGAGAATGATCGATGAAGCCCTGAACGGCTTCTGTGTGACCACGGACGCATCCGATCTGGTCCGGAAAATCAGGCTGGTCAAAAGCGAACCGGAGTTGGCGTACATCCGGAAAGCCGGAGAGATTTCCGATCAGGCCTGGCAGATCGCGAATCAACAAACCGTCCCCGGAGCGTTCCTCGGGGACGTTTACGGGGAAATGATGCAGGCGGTCCTGTCCGCCGACGGCGACCCGAGCGCCAGCCGCTGGATCATGGGGGCCGGATCGGACGCGATGATGATTCGCTACCATACCGGCAAGAACCATGTTGCCGGGAATGACCAGGTGCAGCATGAATTTGCCGGCGCTTACCGGCACTATCACGCGGCGGCGATGAGTGTGATCGTCACCGGCAAGCCGACCCCCGTGCAATCCGGTATGTTCGAGGCCTGCCGCGATACCCTGCTGGCGTGTGAAGACACGCTCCGGCCGGGCAATACGGTCGGCGGGATTTACCAGACCCATGTCGATGGATTCAAAAAGGCGGGTTATGGTCATGCCACCCTGAAAGCCTGCGGTTATTCCCTGGGCATATCCTATCCGCCAACCTGGATGGACTGGCCGATGATCTGGCGGGACAACCCGCAAGTCATTGAACCCGGCATGGTGTTCTTCATCCACATGATATTGCTGGATGACACGACCGGATTGACCATGAGTCTCGGAGAAACCAGCATCGTCACCCCGACCGGCCCCGAACGGGTCAATCACGCGCCAATGGAACTGGTTGTGAATTGATCCGGGATGTCTATGAACCGACACCAAACCCGAACACGTAAATTGACTTTGCAAGGTGTCTAAACCAGACTATGTATTCCAACCGTTCAGCCTATGTTATGAAAAAGGGAATGAAAAATTGGCTCCGAGGCATGGCATCCGTAGTCCAGATGAGGCCCGACACATCTGGCAATCTGAAGGAAGTCTTTCTGCGTCGCTCTGATGCAGAAGCGCTTTATGGTGACTGGCAACGTATCGGGAACGATATAACAACCGCTACAAGGAAGTACGGGCATGAGCAGGTCACGAAAGAATAAATCTCGACACAAGCCGCCGCCGAACGCATTATTACAGGTGGAGTCATAGCTTATGCCGGCGCAGAATGGCCGGGTTCGGTAATAGGCGGTAGCGGCGCTATCGGGCTTGTCTCAGTATCCGTTCTGGGTAGAAGAGACCGCCGACAGGGACGGATTCCGAATAGCAATGCGACGTAAAATTTTTTACAAAAAGGATATTCGTGGAACAGGTATATTTGCGCTACTATTAAGACACTCGTAACCAGACTTCCGGGGGAGATGGTTTGTAGCGTAGTAACAACTTACTTGTTCATATTCTGATCTGTCCGGCATATCCAATGCCTGACATCACCAAGCATTATTGTCATTCTCGTGTTTGTGTAATCTTGTTTTCATCTACCATTTTCCATATCGTTAGTAAAACCGGGGTCAACTGCTTACTCAGTTTTTCTTCCACCTCCCCCCCAGAAATTTTCATCATATACGTCCAGATCTTCTGAAATTATGGTTTCAGGAATATCCCGGGGCTCATCAAGTACCGCCCGCCAGCCGGACCACCAGCCTTTGTTTTGCTGAAAACTGTTATTCAAACCGGCTTCCTTGGCAAATCGATCCAGTGTCTCTTTAGTATTTTCATAGTTAGTATTGTTGACAAACACTCTAACAGCCGATTTTTCATATTGGTACAGCATCAACGTCAAGAGGAGGCCCGCATCGTTCCCATTGCCTTACCATGATCCAAGTTCTTTTTTGATGTCTTTCCTTACTAGGGTGAACGTACAGGTCCAAGTCATTGAAGGGTCCAGGCCATTGACAGGCGTGGAAACTACTTCGGCAACGATTTTCCTGTACTTTTCCTGATATTCTTCGTCTCCAAGATTTGGCAGATAATCCAGGATCTTGCGAATGGTTTTTCTGTTTTCTCCCTCTTGAAGGAAGCTTTTCACTATCTTGCGTTCTTCTTTACACATCAGAATAGACCTGCGAATATGGTTACGACATTGATCACGAAATATCTGTCTTTCCGAATCGTCTGAAGAATAATCAAGAAACCTGGCTATCTCTTCCCATGACAGACACAATACCGGGACTTCCGAATTGTCGCATCCGGTTCCCGGTTCATCGCCGGACGGGGTTAAAAATATAACTGCCTTACGGCAATCCGAATAAATCGTTTCAAGAATTTCCTGGTACTTGTGAATCTGGTTTGCTCCTTCTCCAGCCCATATCTTTACTTCGACACAAACTACCAGATTTAATGACGGTACACGAATAAACAGGTCAAAACGTTTCCCGCCAACTGAATATTCCGTTTCTACTTCAATTTTCTGGTCATCGTAGTCAATGCCGAGTAGCTTCGATAGCCACTCAAAGAACTTTTTCCTGAAAGCGCCATTTTCCGGGTCGGTCAAGAGCCAATGCAGCATACTTGAATGGCTCATCTCCCGGTCAGACACCCCGAGAACATCAAAGGGGTCGAACGGAGGCTGGTACCCGGCAAGGCGCTGGTAGTGTTTTGAGGACAATAACCGAATAATTTCGTCTTTCATGAAAACTCGAACAGTAGTGACATCGCGTGATGACACAGCATACAGGAAAAAGCGGGGAATATTAGCGCGATCAAATCCGGCGGGCCGGCATGGTGGCCGGCCCCTTCAAATCATCAGGAAGATTGCCAACAAATATAGAATCGCATATAATTATTGCAAACTGTAAAATGCAATAATTATATGCGGGGGCTGGGGTGACGACAAGGCTGATCGGTAAGCGGATCAAGGCGTTGCGTGAGAAACGCGGGCTAACTCAGGAGAAGTTGGCGGAGATGTTCGGGTTCAAGGACCGGCAAACCGTTTCGGCTATCGAGACAGGCGCCAGACAAGTGACCGCAGAGGAACTGGTACTTGCAGTGGAAAGGCTCGGCGCTCCACTGGAGTATTTCACCGATCCCTTTCTGCTTGTCGGCGAAGGCCGCTTTTCCTGGCGCCAGACCGGAGTCGATACACAACAGCTTGAAGCCTACGAACAAAAGGCGGGCCGCTGGGTCGCCGCGTTCAGGGCCCTGTCTCCGCTGGTTGGACGCGAGGCGCCGTTTATGCGGCGAACACTCAAACTGAACCGGTATTCCAGTTACGAGGATGCCATGTTGGCCGGAGAGCGGTTCGTTGTCGAGTTCGGCCTGGGCGATGTGCCAGCGACGCGCTTGCTGGATGTCATGGAGCGGAAACTGGGTATTCTGGTTCTCATGGTTGAGGCCGACCGGGGTATCTCCGGCGCGGCCTGTCGGTTGCCGGAGATGGATTCCGTGTTGATCGCCCGTCAGGAAGTCGCTGGCCGTCGTCATTTCGACCTCGCCCATGAATTGTTTCATGTCCTTACCTGGGAAGCGATGCCGCCCGAGCATTCGGAGGAGGCGGTGGTGACCGGCGGCAACCGCGTCGAGCAACTCGCCAACAATTTTGCAGGAGCGGTTCTGATGCCAGCCGATACTTTGACACGGCTTGATGATTGGTCAGGGCAGCCCGAGGATGTGTTGATCAGGCGGTTGAATGAGACGGCGGACAAGTTGCAGGTGACGGCCTCGGCGCTGAAATGGCGACTGGTGGCGCTCGGCTTGCTCACCAAGGCGACGGCGCTTGCGCTTCCTGATGAGGCATTACGTAATAATGGAAGGGAGGTTATGGAGGATACCCCGCCTGCGCTGTTTTCCAAACCGTTCGCGGAAGTTGTCGGGCTGGCCATCGGGAGTGGTCATATCTCGGTGCGCCGGGCCGCGGCATTGCTCAATCTTACCGTCGAGGGTCTGGCGGATGTGTTCGCCGCGCATGGCGTTGAGCAACCGGCCTGTCTATGAGTCGATATGGTCAGGCATCGCGGTACTGTGTTGATGGATACAAATGTTATCCTGGAGGCCCACCGGACGAAAACCTGGCGAGTTCTGACCGGTAGTTACCGGGTGGAAACCGTAGAAGAGTGCGTAACCGAGACACAGACGGGATTCCAGAATCGCCGGACGGAATTGCAGATTGACGGAACCCAACTGCGAGACAGGTTGACAGAGGTTCATATTGTCGAAGATATGGACCGTGCCAGATTGACGGTCAAGGTTGGCGATATCTGGCTGGACGAGGGCGAAGCCTCACTTTGGGCGCATGCGTTGAGTCGGACCGATGACTGGGTTCTGTGTGGCCCGGACAAGGCCAGTCTTCGTTGCGGAGTGAGGTTGGGGGTTCGCGAAAGACTCGTGTCGATGCAAGAACTTCTTGATGCGGTCGGCGTGAATCGGCCGGGAATCGTTCTCCGAGAGGCGTATACCAAAAAGTGGCACCAGAAAACACTTGGAGAATTGGTTTTAGCCGAGAGAAAAAGCTCTTAAAGTCATTCGTGACAAGGGCGCCCAACACATTCCCAGCATCCATGTCAATGGATTCGCTATTGTTCGAATGCCTGTGTTCAGTCTAATCTCTACAGTGTCTCTATGCCTGCATCCAGTAACATTTCTGCAAATTCCGGCCCGTTGATGAGTCTGATATTTTTGCTTTTTGCGCCTTCTTCGCATTCTTTAGTAAATTTTTCCGCGGATGAAATAACCCAGGGGATCCGGGTATAGCCATCGTCTCCAACCATTTCTCCCTGGGTACGGGTGTAGCTTTCAATTTGTTGCTTGGCCCAATCATCTGTTTTAGAGTCTATCTTATGGCGCTTGGCCTGAACGTAAATTATCACTCTCAACGCCTCGAATGTGGCAATGACATCCGCATCTCCTTCTATACCCGGCCTGTTCTTCTTGGAAGGAGTTTCTACGCTGGCGCCTAAACGATGTAAGTAGTCGCAAATCAACTTCTCGAATTTAGTGTGTTCAATATACTTTTCGATAATATCAAGGACATCCCCGGCACATCTTTTCATTACCTGACTGCGCAGGTTAATCACCTGTTTATTCCCGCACCTGATGATAGCGTTTTCGATGCTTTCAGAAAGATCCGTGACATCAAGAGTCGTTTGTTGTGGCCTCATCAAACGTCTTGACAGAGGCGCATCCGCATAATCAGTGCGGCTTATATCGCTCATGACCAGATTGACTTCTCGAAAAAATCCCAGGTCAATGACATCTCCGGTTCCACGGTTATGAAGTTTCCCTCCCGACACTACGGCTTCGTCACTGCGCCGATTCTTGAGAGCAGAGGGCGGTAAATCCAAATTTCCCAAATCTTCCGGTACAAGGCAGTCATCAGACTTCACTTCGTACACATGAAATGTCCCCATGTCAGGAACAGGAACTATGACCTTGTCGTCTTTCTTCATTTGCAGAAAACGCTGCAAACTGCCCGCGCTCTGTCCGGTAGATCTCGGGTTCCAACCGCATGCCTCACCGTATGCCTTAATTTCGTCATAGACTCCATTCCAGTCTACGGCCTGATGCCGGGTTATGAAGTCTGTCGTGGCGAAATCAGACCATCCGATGGATAGCAGATTCCCATGCTCCAGTAGTGGATGGGACCACTCACTGTGCGATTCCGATATCATGTGCCGGTAATAGTTCATGTGATGAATCCAGAATAAATGGTCGGGTGACCATTTCGGGAATGATGTTCGACTTTTGATTCTACCAAATAAATCGGGTTCTACCAAATAAATCGGGTAGATTTTGGGGCGCGGGAAGACGGTTGCGGGCCGGCACGGTGACCGGCCCCTACGATGGCGGGTTGGCGCGGATTCAGCCGTTCCCGGCGCCGACTTCGTGTTCCTGGAATATCGTGGGTAGTTCCTGCAATGCGATCTTGCCGAGCGGGGTACGGGGGAGTTCATCGACGACGGCGACTCGCGTGATCCGGTTGTGGCTGGATACCAGTGCGTTGTATTCCCTGAGCGCCTCGCGGGCGTCGGCGGCCGGGTTGTCACCGTTCATCGCGAGTACGCAGACCGGTTTCATGTCCACTTCGAACACACCGGCTTCCTTGATTACGGGATTCCGTTCCAGCAGAGTCTCCAACTCTTCCGGATAGACGTTCTTGCCGGCCTCGGTCACGATCAAGCGTTTCGAACGGCCGGTCAGGGTGATCCGTCCCTGGTCGTCGATATGGCCGATATCGCCGGTCTTGAACCAACCATCTTCGAGAACCTGCGCGGTTTGCGCGGCATCCTCGTAGCCCAGCATGACGTTGGGGCCCTTGATCCAGATTTCTCCCTGACCGCTTTCGTCGGGATCGTTGACTCGCGCCTGGACATGTTCCACGGGTTTGCCGACGCTCTCCGGGGCATCGTCGAAGTTCTCCTGGATGCAGGCGAGGGGCGCGGTTTCCGTGAGGCCGTAACCCTGGCGCAACGGAAAACCGAGTTCATGGTAGTAGCGCGTAATCCGCTCGTCCAGGTGGGAACCTCCGCTGACCCAGACCTTGATCCGCCCCCCCAGTTGTTTGCGAAGGGGCGCGTTGAGGTATTGCCTGAGTCCCAGGGGGGCGGCCTTGAGTATCCGGCGGTAGAAGGCCAGGCCTTTCCCGCCTTCCGAAAACTTCTTTTCCAGGCCCTGCATCACGTTCCGGAACAATCGCGGGACGGCGATGACCACGGTGACCTTTTCCTCTTTCAGGGTCGCGACGATTTCCGTGGCGGCCAAGACCTTTGGCGTGACCAATGTGGAGCTGGCGTAGTAGGGGAGGTTGACATTGGCGGTAATGCCCATGGCATGGGAAAACGGCAGCAGGGAGATGAATCGGTCATCGGGAGTGAACGTTTCGATCTTTACCGCGGCCAGTACGTTGGCAGCCAGATTGCCATGGGAAAGACGCACCACCTTGGGCTGGCCGGTGCTTCCGGAAGTATAGATTCGGGCCGCTACCGCATGCGGGTCGTCCGCTGGCTCTATCGTGTTTTCGGCGGCAGCCGCCTCCGCGTCCCGGTCCAGGGTGATTTCGATCCGGGGTTCGTGGACCAGGCTGGAATCGTGCACCAGCATGATATCCGGCTTGATCGCCCGGATCTGGGCGGTGATCTCGTGGTCGCTGTTACCGATATGAATCGGAGCGATCATGCAGCCCACACGCCATGCGGCCAGGGCGGCCACGGTCCATTCCGGGCCATTGGGGGCCGTGATGCCTACCGTGGCGCCCGGTCCGATCCCGGACTTCCGCAGTTTCTGTGCGGTGGTCAGGGCCGCCTGGTGGATCTGGTGGTATTGCACCTCTCTGCGGCCTTTGTGGTGACGGCATATCCAGGCTGTATGGTCCCCGTGCCGCAACAGGGACGGTTCCAACAGTTTCCAGAGATTGCTGGCCATGGTGGATTCAGGTGTGTTCGAAGTTGCGAATTTGTTTCATTCTATCGTCCGTTGCGCTGGCCGTCCGGCGGCCGTATGGATTCAATAGTGTCAATGCTATCATACACTGCCTGATTGCGGCAGGGTTCAATCCGCAGTTTCCGGACCTGTACAGCGGGAGTGGATAAATCGTGAAGATAGACAGAATCGAATCTTTCAGCACGGCTGATGTCGGCCTGGTCCGGGTAACGACGGATTCAGGCGACCAGGGTTGGGGGCAGGTTTCCACCTACAACGCAGACATCACCGCAACGATCCTGCACCGCCAGGTCGCTCCCTGGGTACTGGGGCGCGATGTTTCCGACCTGTCCGGGCTGGGTGACCTGTTCGATCTGGTTTTTGAGAAGGAGCACAAGTTTCCCGGTTCATACATGTGCCGCGCGGTCTGCGGGGTCGATACCGCGTTATGGGACCTGCACGGCAAGGTAGCGGGGAAATCGGTGTGTGAGCTGCTCGGCGGCAGTCCGCGCCCGATACGCGTGTATGCTTCCAGCATGAGCCGGGACATCGCGCCGCAGGACGAAGCCGACCGCTTTGATCGTTTGCGCGACAGACACGGGTACGACGCGTTCAAATTCAGGGTCGGAGCCGAATGCGGACGCAATCAGGACCAGTGGCCGGGCCGCTCGGAAGATATCGTGGCGGCGGTCCGGAAGACGCTTGGCGATGAGGTGGACCTGCTGGTTGACGCCAACAGTTGTTACCGGCCCGAAAAGGCGACCGAGCTGGGCCGGGTGCTGGAAGACCACGGCATCTGCCACTTCGAAGAACCCTGCCCCTACTGGGAATACGAATGGACCAGACAGGTTACCGATGCATTGTCGATTGACGTTACAGGAGGTGAGCAGGACAATAATCTGGCGTTATGGAAATACATGATCGATAACAATACGGTCAATGTCTATCAGCCGGATATCTGTTATATGGGCGGTATTGAGCGGACCCTGCGGGTAGTCGAAATGGCGGCGGACGCGGGGAAAATCATTACTCCCCATGCGGCCAATCTCTCGCTGGTGACGATATTCACGCTGCATCTGATGGGGGCAATCGAAAACGCGGGACCCTACGTCGAGTTTTCGATTGAGGGAGCTGATTATTATCCCTGGCAATACGGGGTCTATGAGGATTTTCCGGTGGCCAGGGACGGCAAGGTGCAAATCCCGGAAAGCCCCGGCTGGGGCATCAGGATTTCCCCGTCCTGGCTGGAGAAATCAACCCGGCAGGTCAGTGAGGCGCCGTGAACGCACAATTGTAAAAAATCAATGTTTTTAATACAGAAAGTTTGCCAAAGCCGAGCCATGTAAAATATAATGGCAGGGATTTTGTGAAATTGCCTGATTGGGTATCATCGCTGGTGACTGTTCCTGCAGACAATATTGACAGGCCCGGAAATTTTACTTTAGGAGATAGAGAATGTTGCGAATCGGTTTGAATTTCCTTAAAAAAACAGCTTCATTGTTCGTCCTGGTTCTGTTTTTTTGCGAGAGCGCGTATGCACATCGGGATTTGACGGTAGTGGACTGGGGCGGGGACCTGGCGCGTGCACACATGCAGGCATGGATTCTGCCCTGGGAAAAAGAGCACAATAAATCAGCGGAGCTGGTGTATTACGGTGGAGGGATCGGACAAATCCGGGATCAGGTCAATACCACCAACGTGACCTGGGATGTGATCGATATGGAGTATTCCGATCTCATCCAGGCCTGTGACGAGGGGCTGCTGGAGAAATTCGACCATTCCCTGCTGTCCGGCCCTGACAACGATTTTGTCGAGGGCGCCCTGGGGAATGAGTGCGGGGTCGGCGTTTACACATGGGCCACAGTTTATGCTTACGACACGGAAGCCTTCACCGACCGCCAGCCGACGAGCATTTCCGATTTTTTCAATGCCCGGGAATTTCCGGGGAAGAGGGGGTTGCGGAGAGACCCGCGCGGCACCCTGGAATGGGCGCTGATGGCGGCTGGCATTCCCGCCAGCCAGGTGTATGCTGAATTGGCCACCGAAGAGGGCCTGAATCTGGCCTTCGCTTCGCTTGACCGGCTGAAATCGAATATTGTGTGGTGGAGTTCTGGAGGCGAACCGGTGCAGTTGCTGAAAGACGATACGGTCACCATGACGGCTGCCTGGAACGGGCGGTTGCACCGGCCGATGATGGAGGACGGCGACCCGATCGATATTGTCTGGGATGGCCAGCTTTGGGAAATGGAGTTTCTCGCCATCACGAAAGGCAGTCGCAACCTTGAAAACGCGAAGCAGTTCATTTCGTATGCGACCAGCGCCGAGGGGATGACTGAAGTGGTCCGGTATATCCCGTATGGTCCGGTCAGAAAGTCGGCTCAGGAAGGCGTTCCTGAAGAGGTCAGGCCATACCTGCCCGCGGAAAACATGTCTGACACGTCATTACGCTTCGATTCACAATGGTGGGCAGCTAATATCGACCCGATCCGGGAGAGATTCGAGCAGTGGATTGCACCTTCAAGCCCTGATGTGCAGGAACGCGGCGCACGCTTCTGACAACCGAATGAACCCTCTTATGGAGTGTAAAGTATGCAACAACCAAAAATAGACAAGGTAATATTCTGGACGGCCCTGATCGTTATCGTCGCGCTTGTCACGCCTCTGGTTCTGTTCGAGGAAGGTGCGAAGGGTGTTCTTGGCGTGTTGTTCAATTTTGCCACCAAGCAGCTTGGCTGGAGTTTCCTGTGGTTTACGATTGGCACATTCTTCATCCTCGCATGGCTTGCCCTGGGACGTTTCGGGAATGTTCGTTTCGGCGGGCCGGACGCGCGTCCGCAGTTCGCGATGACAAGCTGGGTCGCCATGTTGTTTTGCGCCGGTATTGGCGCAAGCGTCATGTTCTGGGGGGCTATCGAGTGGGCATACTACTATTCCGGCCCGCCATTCGGTATTGAGCCGAAAACGGCGGAAGCGGCCGAGTGGGCCTCCATGTACGGCCTTTTCCATTGGGGTTTCACCGCCTGGGCGGTTTATTGCATCCCGACGCTGCCCCTGGCCTACATGCTATGGAACAAAAAACGGGCGGTACTGCGGTTGTCCGCCGCTTGTGAGCCTGTAATCGGGAAAAACGCCGCAGCCGGGTGGCCCGGAAAAATTATCGATGTCCTGTTCATGTTCGGCCTGATCGGGGGGATTGGCACCTCAATGGGCCTGGGAACGCCGATGTTGTCTGCCGGACTCTCCGAATTACTGGGTGTCGAGCGCAGTTTCTCACTGGATGTGGCCGTGGTAGTGGTATGGGGGATCATCTTTGGCGCCAGTGTCTATTCGGGTCTGGAAAAGGGCATCAAGGTTTTAAGTGATATCAACCTGTGGCTGATCGTCGTCATTCTCGGGTTTACCTTCCTGTTCGGCCCGACCGTGTTCATATTGTCCACGTTCACCAACAGCATAGGGCTGTTGATGTCGAACTTCGTTGAAATGAGCTTCTGGACCGATCCAGTGGCTGAGGGCGGGTTCCCCCAAGGCTGGACGATTTTCTACTGGGCCTGGTGGATTGCCTATGCGCCATTCATGGGGTTGTTTGTCGCGCGTATTTCCTATGGCCGGACCATTCGACAGTTGATTGTCGCCGAAGTGGTCGGAGGCTCTCTGGGTTGCTGGCTGTTCTTCGCCATACTCGGAAATACCGGGATGTATTTCCAACTGAACGACATGGTTCCGATCAGCGATATCCTCAGCAACCAGGATGGCGCCGCGGCGGTCATCGCCACCATTGTCGGAATCGGGCAGAATGCCTCGTTCTTCGGTCTCGGGATCGGCTTCGTGGCTCCTCTTCTGCTGGTGGTGTTCATCGTGCTGGCCTTTATATTCGGCGCGACGACCCTGGATTCATCCGCCTTTACCCTGGCCACGGTCGCTACCGAAGAGCAGGAAGACGCCAATACCGAACCGGCAAGATGGCATCGTCTGTTCTGGGCCTTTATCCTTGCCGCGGTTTCACTGGCGTTGATGTATCTCGGTGGCTTGAAACCCCTGCAGACCGCGTCAATCGTGGTCGGTTTGCCACTGATGGTCATTCTGGTTATCATGACCATGTCGTTCTTCCGGTGGTTGAATGAGGATTACCCGGACCCGAACCAGGTTGATGTGATTGATCTTCAGCCGCAGCATGACCCCGGCGGCGCTGTGGCGGTTTCTCATTCGACAGAGTCCCAGGAAACCGACAAAACCAGTTAAATCCACAGCCAGTTGGATACCAAGTACGGAGAATCATCATGTCACAGAGAATAAGTTCGCCATTCGGCACAATCATTATCGATCAGGACGATGTGGGTGGTTTGATCAAAACCCTCGGCAATGACGGCGAAAAGAGGACACGCCGTCATGAGTCGGTTTCCATCACTCCTGACGTTGATATTTACGAGGACAATGAAACCTTGAAGTTGTGGATGGATCTGCCCGGAGTCGATCAGGACAGTATTCAGGTCACCGTGTCCGGGAATGCGCTGGCGGTCAATGCCCGCACTCGAAAATTGAATCTTGAGGGCGGACATTGGGTGCGGCATGAAAGACCGGTCGGGAATTTTGTGCGTCATCTCCGGTTTGGTTCGGAAATTGATGGAGGCGGTGTGGTCGCCAACTACTCGGATGGGACCCTGGTATTGACCATTACGAAACCAAAGCAGTCTGAAGCCAGAAACATAGAAGTCAACATACAGTAAAGCAGGATCGGATAGTCCGGCCATACGTAGTTTTTTGCTGCCTTTGAGCGGCAAGGGTTGCGCTCATTACATCGATTCCCCTCAACCAGTCTGAAGTTACAGACCGGGTGTACTCCTTCATGGTGTCCTGCGCCAACGCCATGATGCTTTGTGCCGGGGACGCGGTACAGCGGGATATGGTTGCCCGGTTTTCCGGACAGGCCGGCCAGAAGCAGTCCCGGTCATTTTCTGCCAATCCATTGCCTGTTCTTCGCAATCTGGATTGGGTCAGGGACATGAAGCTGGCCAGGGATTTTCGCCAGTTTGCATCCTGGCTGCCGTGGAGCTTCACGCCCCGTACCGCCGACCAGGGGCGCCATGCGGCGATCCTGTATTTTGACCGGATTTTCGATATGGGAGATCTGGTATCGGGATTGCTGTATGTGGATGCCAACCAGCATTATCCGGAACACAATCACGACGGCCAGGAGATGTACTTCCTGATTTCCGGTACTGCCGAATGGCGCTATGGCGGCCACGACGATTACCGGAGATTGCCGGCAGGCAACATCATTTATAACCATCCGTGGGACTGGCACGGAGTCAAGGCGGGTGATACCCCGTTGTTAGCCCTGTTCCTGCTAGCCTGATAAAATCACCTGAATTTTTAATTGTGGCCCGGACCGGCCACTTGAGTTGACAGACATGACCGATAAAAAAGACCGCGAGACCCAGCAGAAACTCGACCGCATGAACAGCGGCCTTTACTGGTGGGGTGTGCCGACACTTTTTCGCTGCCCCCATGATCCGGATCCTGAAAACTGTGACATTGCGTTGGTGGGCGTGCCGCACAGCACCGGTAACGGGACTACCGAGCGGGACCAGCATCTGGGTCCAAGAGCGGTGCGCGACATGTCTGCGCTTGGCCGCCGGGTACACATGGAATTCGGGACGGACCCGTGGCGGCAATGCCGGATCCATGACTTGGGCGATGTGGCGCTGCCCGAAGCCAACCATAATGAAAAGTGCATCCAGCGGATCACCGATTTCTACAAATGCATTGATGACGCGGGGGTGAGGCCCGTTTCGGTCGGCGGAGACCATTCGGTGACAGGCGGTATTCTCCAGGCCATTGCCGGCCAGGACGCGAAACTTACCGGAGGCCGGAAAACAACCCTGCTCCATTTTGATGCTCATACCGACGCGTTTCACCACATCGATCATTTCCTGGGTGCGGTGAAGTCGGCGGCGCACTGGGCCAGTTACCTGGTGCGTGACGGTCACGTCAACCCGCACAACAGCGTCCAGGTCGGCATACGCGGCAATCCACGTACCCTGGACTGGCTCGAACCGAGTTATGACCTCGGTTATGAGGTGATCGATATCAAGCGTTTCAGGCAAATCGGGGTAGACAACGCCATAGAAATCATCAACCGGAGAATCGGCGATGAACCCGTCTACATTACCTTTGACCTGGATGCGCTGGATACTACAGTGGCGCCCGGAGTGGCCAATCTCGAAGCCGGAATCGAGGGTCTGTTCATAGACGAAACGATGAAAATGCTGCGCTCGGTGCGGGGTAAAAACATCATCGGCGGTGATGTGGTCTGCCTGATGCCGACCAAGGACGCGCCGAACAAGCAGACCTCACTGGTGGCGATGTCCATCCTGTTCGAGATCATATCGTTGATCGCCGACAACATGGCCCGACAATCACTCCCGCCCAAGGGGGAGTGATGGCCGGATCAGCCTGCCTTGATGCGATCCAGCACGTAGTGCAACACCCCGCCGGCGAGATAGTATTCCATCTCGACCGCGGTGTCGATTCTGGATTGTAACTGGATCGGGTCCACGGTGCCGTCTGCCCGGTGGATACGGGCCTCAAGAATCTGCCGTGGCTTGATTCCGCTGTCGAGCCCCAGGATATCCATGCTGTCGGTGATACCGAGATTGTGGGTTTTGCGGTCTTCTCCGGGCATGAACTGTAACGGAAGGACGCCCATGCCGACCAGATTGGAGCGGTGTATTCGCTCGAAACTTTCCACGATGACGGCTTTGACGCCGAGCAGCAGCGTCCCTTTGGCAGCCCAGTCACGGCTTGATCCGGTGCCGTATTCCTTGCCGCCAATGACCACAGTGGGTATTCGCTGCGACAGGTACCGCATCGCGGCATCATAGATCGAAACCGGCGCCGGGTCATCCATCGTGCGGGTAAATCCCCCTTCAACGCCGGGCGCCAGTTCATTTCTGATCCGGATATTAGCGAAGGCGCCTCGCATCATGACTTCATGGTTGCCCCGTCTCGAACCGTAGGAGTTGAAATCCCGTTGGGCGACCCCGTTATCGGTCAGGTATCTGGCCGCAGGGCTGTCGGCGGCGATCGAACCGGCCGGGGAGATATGATCGGTCGTCACCGAATCGCCGAGCAGCGCGAGAATCCGCGCGCCTCGTATATTGCTGTCCTTGCCGCTGGTGTACTGTTCCTCGAAAAAGGGCGGCAGTTGAATATAGGTAGAATCGGCGGAGAACGCATAGGTCTGACCCTGCCGGGCGGGGATGGCCTGCCATTGTTCGTCACCGGCGAATACGTCGGCATACTTGCTGGAGAACATCGAGTCATCAATTTTGCCCACCTCACGGGCAATCTCTTCATTGGTCGGCCAGATGTCTTTCAGGTATACCGGATTGCCGTCCCGGTCACGGGAAACCGGGTCACTCGCCAGATTGATCCGGGTCGTTCCCGCCAGCGCGTAGGCGACGACCAGAGGCGGCGAGGCCAGCCAGTTCGCTTTCACCAGTGGATGAATCCGGCCTTCGAAATTTCGGTTGCCGGACAGTACAGAGGCCACTACCAGGTCGTTTTCACTGACTGCGTTGTCTACCGGTTCGGGCAGAGGGCCTGAGTTTCCGATACAGGTGGTACAGCCATATCCCACTGTATTGAAGCCCAGCGCATCAAGGCTGGATTGCAGCCCCGCCTTTTCAAGATATTCAGTCACCACTTTCGAGCCGGGCGCCAGCGATGACTTGACCCAGGGTTTGCGGGTGATCCCTTTTTCCACCGCTTTCTTTGCGACCAGTCCGGCTCCTACCATGACAGCGGGATTGGAGGTGTTGGTGCAGGAGGTGATGGCAGCCACCACGACATCGCCATGATGCATGTCGAAGCCGCCGCCGCTTTCAAAATCCTCGTCCATCTCGTTGCCCCTGCCTTCGTGGGAAATGAACGCCTCCATCGCTTCCGGCAGATCCGGCAGGGCGACCCGGTCCTGGGGGCGTCTTGGCCCGGACAGGTTTGGATTGACCTGGCTGATATCCAGGGTCAATGTGGAACTGAATATTGGCGCGGGATCGCCGCTGTTCCGCCATAGCCCCTGGATTTTGTTGTATTGTTCAACCAGCGCCACTGTTTCGGCTGGACGGCCGCTCAGGCGGAGGTAGTCGATGGTTTTCCGATCCACCGGGAAGAAACCGCAGGTTGCCCCGTATTCAGGGGCCATGTTGGCAATGGTCGCACGGTCCGCAATCGGCAGGTGGTCCAGCGCGCTTCCATAAAATTCTACGAACTTTCCAACCACGCCATGCTCTCGAAGCATCTGCACGATCCGCAGAACCAGGTCTGTCGCGGTAATCCCTTCCTTCAGTTGCCCGGTCAATTCAAAGCCGACCACACGCGGGATCAACATCGGAATCGGCTGCCCCAGCATGGCGGCTTCGGCTTCAATCCCGCCCACGCCCCAGCCCAGCACGCCGAGGCCATTGATCATGGTGGTATGGCTGTCCGTTCCCACCAGTGTGTCCGGGTAGGCGACCAGTTGACCACTTTTGTGGTCACTCCATACGCCCCTGGCCAGGTATTCGAGATTGACCTGGTGGCAGATGCCCGTTCCCGGAGGTACCAGGCTGAAGTTGTCAAAAGCCTCCTGACCCCATTTCAGGAACTGGTAGCGCTCCGCGTTGCGCTGCATTTCCAGGTTCACATTGGCGGCAAACGCGGTATGAGTCGCATACTGGTCGATCACCACGGAGTGGTCGATCACCAGATCGACCGGCGAAAGGGGATTGATTTTTTCCGGGTCGATACCGGCCTTGACCAGCGCGTCACGCATCGCCGCCAGATCCACCACCGCCGGCACTCCGGTAAAATCCTGCATCAGTACACGGGCAGGATGCCAGGCGATTTCCTGGGCCGTGTCGTCTTCAGCGCTTCTTGCGACAGCCGCGATATCGTCGGCGGTGCAGGAAACCCCGTCCTCGTGGCGCAACAGGTTCTCCAGCAGCACCTTGATCGAATTGGGCAGCCGGTCGATGTCGGCGAGAGCGGATACCTTTGCCGAGTTGAGATCATAGTAGCCGCAGGTGGTTCCATTGACATCCATGGTTGAATAGCTGTCGAATGAATTGTTGCTGGTTTGTGTCATGGTTCTCTTCGAAATGTGGGATTCAATCCCGGATTCGGGACAGGGTGGCGATTATACTGCATTTGACCGGGATCCGGACTGTTTCGGCGCCTGCCGCTAGAATGGTTTGATCACGACCAGAAGGATGATGCCGACCAGGTACAGCACGGGTATTTCATTCATCCACCGGTAGTAGACATGGCTTCGTTTATTGATGCCATGCCTGAACGCGAGCAGCGCCCGGTAACACCAGAAGTGATGGATGATGACCAGCCCGACCAGCGCCAGTTTCGCTGACAGCCAGTTTCCGGAAAATCCATAGCCTGCCCACAGCCACAATCCGGAAGCGAGGGTCAGTACCGCTCCCGGGGTCATGATTCCGAAAAACAGTTTCCTCTCCATGACCCTGAATCGTTCGATACTGATGCGGTCGTCGGCCTGGGCATGATAGACATACAATCTGGGCAGATAGAACAATCCTGCGAACCAGACAACCATTGAGATGATATGAATTGATTTGATCCAGAGCATTTTGTTTCAACCGGTCAGTCCGTGCCCGATCCATTCTAGCAGGCAAAAAAAAGGACGTCCAAAAATCGGACGTCCGAATCAATAACACCAATGGAGGATTAAAACACTATGCTGCTTTTCGAAGCTCCTCTGAAACTTCGGGTTTGCAGGTTCTTTCAAAGGCCGGTTTTACGGTCATTATTACAGGAGCGCCGGACCGATTGACTGACTGGTAAATTTCATGGCGTTCGATGCCGATATCCTGCAGCAGCCGGTCGCTCATTGCAGTCAACTGGCGAACAGCCTTTCTACGCTCGTCCCAGGACTTGATCCGGTCTACAATCCGCCTTGCGATTCCGCGACGGAATGAGTTGTGAATGACATTTCTGCGGTCACTCATGATTGCAACGTTATTCATGTCTACCTCCTAATTGACCAGGGTCATGATAATTGTTAAAAATGTTAAAGCGCCTACGTAGGAGAGTCCCACCTTGATTAGTATGTCTGTCATTTTCTTGCTCTCGAAAAACGTTACTGTCTGTAAACTTTCCGGTTGATCCACTCAACCGATGGAAGGAATATAGGGGTTGGAAGCGCTATACACAAACGATATATTTTCATATAATACATGAGCATTCACTCATGTATGAATTATGGCGGTCCGCTATCCTTCCATGTCTGCGCTACGGGCTTTTGAGGCTGCGGCCCGCCATTTGAGCTACACCCGCGCGGCCGAAGACCTGTTTGTCACGCAAAGCGCGATCAGCCACCAGATCCGGCATATCGAGGAACTCTGGGGGGTTGAACTTTTCCAGCGCAGAGGGCGGACCCTGATCCTGACCGAAGCGGGCCACGCCATCGTGCCGGTTGTCCGCAAATTCATGAGACAGTTGACCTCGACCCTGGAAGACCTGAAGGAAACCCAACCCGGGCCAACGGCTTTGAGAGTGACCTTACTGCAATCGTTCGCCTTCAAATGGCTGGTGCCGAGACTGGGTCATTTCAACCATGAATATCCCGATATCAATGTATGGATTTCCACTTCCGATGAACTGGTGGATTTCGATTCGGAAAATGCCGATGTCGGTATTCGTCTGGGCTACGGAAACTGGAGTAACCTGTATGAGGAACTGCTGCTCCAGGAATATGTTTTTCCGGTTTGCAGCCCGCATTTTCTGGAGGAGTACGGCATACCCGGGAACCCTGAAGACCTGCTCAGCCTGCCTTTGTTGCGGCGCAACGCAATCGACATACTGCAGCGCTGGAGAGACTGGTTCAGGGACGCGGACGTCACGGTCAGGAAAATGCCGAAAGGCACCCAGTTTCCGCAAACCAGCCTGGCCATACAGGCTGCAATCGACGATCAGGGAGTCGCGCTTGCCCGCAGCGCTCATGTTCTGGATGACATCAAGGCCGGGCGGCTGGTCCGGCTGTTTCCCGAAGTCAAAAGCAAATCCAACCTTTCCTACTTTTTCGTCTGTATCCGGGGCCGGGAAAGCGAACCGCAAATTACCGCTTTTCGGGACTGGTTGAAGCGCGAGGCGGAAATATCGGAAAGCGAGTTTGAGCAGATGCTGGGCTGAAGGCCCGCGGTCTTCAGCGCTCGGCTGACCGGATTGCCCGGACCACTTCCGTATGGTCGAGCCGGGCAAGACATCGCCGCGGACACGATGGTCGATCACAGCGGTCGCACCCGGTCACCCGGACAACCTGGTCACGCGGTCCCAGCGGGCCTGTTTTTCTTTCATCGGTCGGGCCGAACAGCGCGACCACCGGGGTTTTTACTGCTCCGGCGACATGCATCGGGAAACTGTCACCGGTCAGCATCAGTTCGGCCCGCCGGGTGAGTTCCGCGAATTCCGGCAGGGTCAGCGCGCCCAGCAGGTTGGCGCCACCGGCCTGTTCGCCGGTCAGGCCATGCCGGTTCATCGCTTCATTTACTTCACGCTGGCGTTCCGCGGAACCGGTAAACACGACGTGGAACTGGTCCGCAACCGCTTTGCGGGCCAGCAGGTAATTGTCAAGCGGCCAGTCTTTTGAGGCCCAGCGCGTAAACGGACTCATGACCAGGACCGGCTTTGCCTGCGGATTGTCGCGGGCCAGCAGGTTATCGACTGTGCGCTTTTCCCTTGTACTGACACAGAATTCCATTGAGGTATCCAGGGTCGGTATCGCCGCCAGTTCCAGCACCCGATCCATCTCCCGGATCGCGTGCAGGTTCTTATCCCTGAATCCTTCCAGCCGCCACCAGTTTCCCTTGACCAGTTTGCGATCCGCTTTTGCGCCATACAGAAAGAGCGCCGACTTCGCCAGACCCTGAAGGTCGATTGCCAGGTCAAAACGCTGTTGTCTGATTTTTGCCATGACCCCGGATATTTCCCGCCATGCCCACACCGGCTCCCGGTACCAGTTACGCTTGATCCGGTAGCGGTCTATGGCAATGATTTCATCGACCCAGGCGTTATACCGGTAGATGTCCACGGATGTGTTGGCGGTGAGCAGGGTCAGGTGACTGTTCGGGTAGTGTTTCTTGAGCGCCCGGATATGCCCGGTCGAGTGCAGCACATCTCCCAGCGAAGTCTGTTTGATGACCAGAATTTTCATGACCGGACCATCTGTCAGCCGGCGCCATACGGGTCGGATCCATCCGGCTGCGTCCGGAACCATCTGAATGTCCACATGTACTGTTCCGGCGCCTGGCGGATCAGGGTCTCCATCGCCTGGTTGATTCTGGTTGCGTCGGCTACAGGGTCGTCGCTTGGAACCTGTTCCAGGGGAGGCGCAACGATGATTTTGTATCTCCCGCTCTGTACGTCCAGAATACAGATGGATGGAATCACCAGGGCGCCGGTGATCGCGGCCAGCCGACTGACCATGTTGAGAGTGGAATGTTGCTGACCGAAAAAAGGCGCATACACCGTATGTTTCCCCTCTCCATGGTCCTCGTCCGGAATCAGCAGGCAGACGCGTCCCTGGTTTATTCCCCGGATCAGACCGCGAAGACTCTGGTCCCGCATATAAAGAAGGGTCTCGTTGAATCGGGTCCGGCCCTTGTACAGAAACCAGTTGTATACCGGATTTTTATCCCGTTTCATCATTGAAACCAGAGGGGTTCCGATGAAAAGGGCGCTGGCCCCGGTATCCATGGTGGTCGTATGGTAGGCAACCATGATCACGTTTTGTGGGCAATCCCGAGAGGCCAGTGGCTGCCTGAAGTGTTCGGCGCCCTCGATGTCAACGTACTTTGCCAGTCTCCTGCGCGTACTCATCATGCTGAGGCCCATGTCCATGAGGCTGCGGCCATAGCAGCGAAAGTGCGCCTCCAGTAGTTCCTGCCGTTCGGATTCAGACAGTTCGGGGAAGCAAAGTCGAATATTGACTTCGGCAATATTCCTGCGTTTCCTGTTCCGCAGGCGCATCTGGTCACCAGCGAACCCGCCCAGCCCCATCACCGCTTTTCTCGGCAGCCATGAAACCAGCCAGAGCAGGAGCAGGGTCAGCCATGCGCTCCAGTATCCCGGTTTGAAGCAGGCCCGGTCGAGTTTGACTTCAGGGGGATAACCGGGCGGCATCGGGTTTGATGAATTTCTGATAGCAGGGGTCTTTGCCGGCCAGCCAGCACAGGTCGCTCCAGGTGTCGATGTCTCGCAGTTTCCGGCAAAAATCAATGTCCATGCCAACGGAGTCCAGGTTCATGAGCAATTGCGATAAAACCTGGTTTGTACCCCACTCCACCTGGTCGAATATCCCGCGGCCCAATTCATGCAGGCCGAGAATATAAAAGCCGCCATCCACCGTGGGTCCGACTATATTTTCCCGTTTGCTGAGCCGTGCATGCACCTGTGACAGGATTTTTCCGGAGATATGCGGGACATCGCAGCCCATTACGACACCGCAACCGGATTTCCTGATCGCCTTTTCGAGGACATGGCCGATTCTTTGTCCCAGGTCGCCTTCTGTCTGGACTTCGATATCCATACAGTAACGGTTTCCCAAATCCCGGAAGCAGTCATGGTTCGGGTCGGGAGACACCGTAAGCGCCAGCGAACCGGGCCAGTGCGTCCTGACCTTGCTGACTGACTGAACCAGCATCATGAGCGCCAGTTCGGCCGCTATGGGTCCGGTCAACTCCGGCTGCATCCGGGTTTTGACCTGCCCCGGAACCGGCGCCTTGGCAAAAAGGTATAACGGAATATCCGGGTTAACGCTCATTGCCGTACATCTCACCCAGACGTTGCGGGTCAGTCCCGATCCAGAACAGGAACCTCAACTTCCACATCAGCAATATGGTTCGGATTGCGCCCCGGTTCTGCCATCGCCGGGCGGAAGTGATGACCGGAGGGTTGATCAGCAGGGGGGAAGAGTGCTGTTTGAGCAGTTTGCTCATCGCGACATCTTCCATCAGGCAGATTGGAGGAAAGCCGTTGACCCGATTGAACAGGGACGCGGTTACGAAAATCCCCTGGTCTCCGGTGGCGAGAGGCCGGACACGGGATCGAATCCGGATCATATTTTCGATCAGGCGATAGACCCATCCTTTTGATTCGAGCACTACGTCGAATCGCCCCCATTGGCGTTGCCGGGTGACTTCCCGCTCCACCCTGGCGATCGCATCGACCGGCAAACGGGTATCGCAGTGAAGAAACAGAAAAATGTCACCGGTAGCCGCCATTGCCCCCAGGTTCATTTGCCGGCTTCGTCCGGGCCGGTCCGTTGAAATGATCCGGATCAAGGGCTTGCCCGGTTCGAGTTGGCGCCGCCGGTCCATGGATTCCACGATGGATTCCAGGATTCCACGGGATTCGTCCTGATCGCTCGCATCGACCAGTATGGCCTCATGCAGCCCGCGCAAGTCCTGCAAATGACTCACCAGGCCTTCGACGTTTTGTCCTTCGTTGTAAAGAGGGGCGACAATCGAGATCATGTCAACGTTACCGAATCAGGCACACTGCGCCGCGGTTGCGGGTTATTCTTTCCGGCTGGCGGCGATTCGCAACCGCAAGGCATTCAGTTTGATGAAGCCGGTTGCATCGGCCTGGTCATAGGCGCCCGCATCCTCTTCAAAGGTTACAATTTTCTCGTCGAACAACGAATCGGTTTTTGACTGGCGCCCCAGCACATCGACATTGCCCTTGTACAACCGCAGGCGGACCTCTCCGTTTACGGTCGCCTGGGAGGCGTCGATCATACCCTGCATCATGACCCGCTCCGGGCTGAACCAGTAACCATTGTAGACAAGACTGGCATAGCGCGGCATCAGTTCATCCTTCAGATGGGCCACTTCCCGGTCAAGGGTGAGTGATTCGATTGCACGATGGGCTTTATGGATGATGGCGCCGCCGGGGGTTTCATAGCAGCCCCTGTTCTTCATGCCGACATACCTGTTTTCGACAATGTCCGCCCGGCCGATACCGTGGAGTGACCCCCGTCGGTTCAAATCCATCATAACCTGCGCCGGAGTCAACTCCTGACCGTTGATCGACACGACATCTCCCTGGTCGAATCCAAGCAATAATTCCTCCGGCGCGTCCGGCGCGTCCATCGGAGAGTTGGTCCAGCCCCAGGCCTCGTCATCGGGCGCCGTCCACGGATTTTCCAGTTCGCCTCCCTCATGCGAGATATGCAACAGGTTTGCGTCAATTGAATAAGGGGAACCGCCGTCTTTTTTCTTTTCGACATGAATGCCATGCTTTTGTGCGTACTCCATCAGTTTTTCCCGGGAGGTCAGGTCCCACTCCCGCCAGGGCGCTATGATCCTGATATCCGGGTTCAGGGCATAGGCGGACAACTCGAATCTGACCTGGTCGTTTCCTTTGCCGGTGGCGCCATGCGAGATTGCGTCGGCATTGGTTTTCCGGGCAGTTTCAACCAGATGCCTGGCGATCAGCGGACGGGCAATCGAGGTGCCCAGCAAATACTCGCCTTCGTAGACCGCGTTGGCGCGAAACATCGGGAAAACATAGTCACGGGCGAATTCCTCGGTCAGGTCTTCGATGAATATATCCCGGATTCCATACTTTTGCGCTTTCTTCCGGGCCGGTTCGAGGTCTTCACCCTGACCGATATCCGCTGTGAAGGTGACCACCTCGCAATGGTATTCATCCTGTAGCCATTTCAGGATAATCGAAGTATCCAGTCCTCCGGAATAGGCCAGAACTGCCTTGTTGATTTCTGACATGGTCGTTTTCGCATTTTGGTAAGCAATCGAGTTTTATTATATCATTAACCCTGTAAGCGTTTGAGAAGGCTGCCAGCATTGCGGATGGCCAGGCAGGGGTTCGAGACACATCCGGGATACGCTGGTTTCGACGTATCGTTCATTCAGGTCTTTTTGAGATAGGCAAGTGGCAATTCGACATCTGTTAAGTTGTATGGATTTGACCGGACAAGAGCTTCGGCAGTTGATTTCGCGGTCCATTGAACTCAAGGCCGAGCTCCCTTCAGGCCGCCATGCCCGATTCATGCAGGGCAAAACCGCTGTACTGGTGTTCGAAAAACAGTCTACCCGTACCCGGGTCTCGTTTGAAACCGGTATCGGCCAATTCGGCGGGAACGCGATTTTCCTGGCTCCTTCCGACTCGCAACTCGGCCGCGGGGAGTCGATAGCGGACACGGCCCGGGTGCTTTCCAGGATGGCTGACCTGATCGTGATGCGAACCGGGGCGCACGCGCGCGTTGAGACGATGGCGGAAAATGCCTCGGTACCTGTAATCAACGGGTTATCCGACTACAATCATCCCTGCCAGATTCTCGCGGATATCCAGACATTCACCGAGCATCGCGGAGACATCGGGGGCCGGAAAATCGCCTGGGTCGGTGATGGCAACAATGTTTGTCATTCGTGGATGAACGCGGCCCGGCAATTCGGTTTCGAACTCCACATTGCCACGCCGAAAAATCAGCGGCCTGACGAGGCGCTGGCGGTACAATGCGCCGATCATGTCGTCCTGACCGAAGACCCGGTTGAGGCTTGCGCGGGCGCGGCGCTGGTGGTTACCGATACCTGGTCCGGCATGGGTTATGAAAAGGAAAAGAAAGTGCGCGAGAAAATATTCAAGGGTTATTGCGTCGACCAGGAATTGATGGGACACGCGGCCAGCGACGCGCTGTTCATGCACTGCCTGCCAGCCTATCGCGGCAGCGAAGTCACCTCGGAAGTGATCGATGGTCCGCAAAGCGTAGTCTGGGATGAAGCGGAAAACCGGCTGCACGCGCAAAAGGCGCTGATCGAATTTTTGTTGCCAGACGGTTGACGCCTTTCACGATGAAGAAAATCCTGATTCTGTACTACAGTCGGCATGGCGCCACCGCGGAGTTGGCGAGACATGTGGGGCAAGGCGTGGAAAGTCTCGAACAGTGCGAAGCCGTGATGCGAACCGTGCCAGCCGTATCCACGGTTTGTGAAGCGACTGAAGAGGCCATTCACCGGAGCGGAGATGTCTACGCGTCAACCGATGATCTTGAAAGCTGTGCGGGACTGATACTCGGCAGTCCTACCCGTTTTGGCGCCATCGCATCGCCATTGAAGTATTTTTTTGACCAGACCGTCCCGCAATGGCTGAACGGTGCCCTCCGGGACAAACCCGCCGCCGTGTTCACTTCTTCCTCGAGCGTGCATGGCGGTCAGGAGAGCACCCTGCTATCCATGATGCTGCCCCTGATCCATCACGGCATGGTCATCACGGGGCTGCCTTACAGCGGCACCCGACTCGCCCGGACACAGACCGGCGGCAGTCCTTACGGCGCAAGCCATGTTGCGGGGCCGAATGATGCCTTGCCGGTTTCCGATGATGAAAAAGCGCTGTCGGAAATACTCGGACGCCGGGTAGCCGGTCTCGCCGTCGCCCTGGATGGCAGGACGCTGTAGCGGCGAGCGCCAGCCAGGCTGTCACAACAATGTTTTCAGAAAAGGGATGGTGATCTTGCGCTGGTCCCGCAGTGAGGCGCTGTCGATTTTGTCGAGTAGCGCAAACAGTGAACCGGTGTCACGCCTGCAACGGGACATGATGAACGCGGCCGCTTTTTCATCCAGGTCAAACCCCCGTGTCAACGCCTGATGCCGTAATGCCTGTTGTTTCCCGGTTTCATCCAGGGGGCGGAGGTGGTAAACCCCCCCGCAGGACAGACGGGATTCCAGATCTTTCAGTTCCAGATTGATTTTTCCGGGCGGCGCCGAACCGCTGACGATGAGTGTCCCGGAATTTCGTATCACGCTCTCGTACAGCGACAGAATCTTGACCTGCATGTCGCACAGGCCGGAAATTGTTCCAATATCGTCCATGCAAAGGATGGTGTTTGCGGCAATCGGGATCAGCCTGTCCAGTTCGCCACCGTCCCGTCCGGTCAGGGAAACGTAAATTCCGGGCTTCGACCGCCTTTTCGCGGTCATGCAGCAGGCGTTGAGCAAATGGGTTTTGCCGCTGCCGGATTCTCCCCACAGATAGATGACCGGCCGGGTTTCAACCCCCGACAGCAGGTTCCCCAGTTCCCGGACCAGTATCTCATTGCCTCTCTCGTAAAAACTTTCAAGAGCGATATGGTCGCCGGTATCTGCCGGAATCAGTGTCTGTCTGCTCATTTTTCAGCCAGGTTGGCAAATTCCTGCCGGATTCCCCACAGCCACACATACTGGACTCCGCTGACCACCGTCGTAACCAGCACCCCGAAAACCAGCGCGTCGACCACTATCGGCACAGAAAGAATAGTCGATTTCTCCAGTAATACGGCGACCATCAGCGAAATTTGCAGAAATGTGTTGAGCTTGCTCAGCCAGGTGGGCCGGACCGATACGGTTTCCACCATCACCGCAATAATCAGGTAGCCGACCACGATAACCAGATCCCGGAACATCACCAGCACTACTAACCAGAAAGGAATGTCACCCAGTATCGCCAGCATGACATAGGTACTGCCAATCAACAGTTTGTCCGCCATCGGGTCAAGCACCTTGCCCAGGTTTGAAACGTAATTGAACTGTTTCGCAATATATCCATCCAGGCCATCCGTAACGCCGGCGGCGATGAACAGGTAAAGCGCCAGGTCATAGTTGTGTTCGTGCAGCAACAGCACCAGTATCGGGCAAGACGCGATCCGGGCCAGGGTCAACAGGTTCGGGATGAGAGAGAGCAGATTATGTACCTCGGATCGTGTCAGGAGTCAAAAAAACAGGTTTGGCTAACCTATCACTGCATCAGTCGATTTTCAAATATTTACAGGAGAACTTTCGGTTTGAGCGTAGCAGGCGCGAATCAGGCATTCGATATACTTCATACCGGATTCAGCTTCGATCAGGCATAATCGGGACTGGATTTCCATTTACCCGAATTTGCCCGATGCCGCTGGAAAAGAGTTCGAAAACGGCCCTGAGTTATAGCCAAAGCGGTGTCGATATTGATGCGGGAAACACCCTGGTCGATCGAATCAAGCCCGCGGTCAGGGAAACATTCCGTCCGGGTGTCCTCCAGGGGCCGGGCGGTTTCGGCGCATTGTTTGAACTACCTGCAGGCCGGTTCCAGTCTCCGGTACTGGTTTCCGGCACGGATGGCGTCGGCACCAAGCTGAAGCTGGCCGGTATGATGAACCGTCATCACACGATCGGGATCGACCTGGTTGCGATGTGTGTCAACGACATCATCGTTTGTGGGGCTGAACCCCTGTATTTCCTGGACTATTTTGCCACGGGAAAGCTCGATGTGGATCAGGCGGAAACCATCATCCGCGGCATTGCCCGGGGGTGTGCCCGCGCAGGCTGTGCCCTGGTCGGCGGGGAGACGGCGGAAATGCCGGGGTTTTACTCTTCCGGGGATTACGATCTGGCGGGTTTCGCGGTCGGTGTCGTCGAAAAAAATGACATGATTACGCCGCAGCGGGTCCGTGCGGGGGATACGGTCATCGGCCTGGGTTCTTCGGGACCCCATGCCAATGGTTATTCCCTGATCCGGAAAATCATCGAAGTCACCGGCAGCGACCTGGACCAGGAATTTGAAGGCGGCACACTGGGCGAGGCCCTTCTCACTCCCACCCGGATTTATGTCAAAACCATTCTTGCCTTGCTCGAATCGGTCGAGGTCACAGCCATTGCCCATATCACCGGCGGCGGGCTGCCCGACAATTTACCGAGGGTGCTGCCACCGGGCGTCAGCGCCCGGATTTCCCGGTCATCGTGGTCACTGCCTCCTGTTTTCAAATGGTTGCAGGAAGGTGGCCGGGTTGAACAGGCTGAAATGCTGCGCACATTCAATTGCGGGATCGGCATGGTGGTTTGCGTCCATGCGCGGGACGCGGATATGGCGATAACCCGGCTTGAGAATTCCGGGGAAACCGTTTTTGTCCTGGGGGAAATTGTCGAATCCGGCCGAACCCGGGTGGTCCTGACCGATTAACGCCGCATCATGCCTGGCCAGACATTTAAATTGGTGGTACTGATTTCCGGCAACGGCTCCAACCTGCAATCCATTATCGATCATATTCAGGCCGGAACCCTGGATGCCAGGATCATGGCGGTGATCAGTAACCGCGCGGACGCGTTCGGCCTTGAACGGGCCCGGGCCGCGGGTATCGAGGCGCTCACGATGGATCCCGCAGAATATTCTTCAGCGTGTGGCTTCGACCATGATCTGGCAAAGACCGTGTCGCGCTATCAACCCCGCCTGATCGTGCTGGCGGGGTACATGCGAATACTGGGCGCTGATTTCGTCGACCGGTTCGAAGGGAAAATCGTAAACATTCATCCTTCACTTCTGCCAAAATACAAGGGGCTGAATACCCATCAACGCGCCATTGACGCGGGCGATTCGGAACACGGGGCCAGTGTCCATTATGTGACTTGTGAACTGGACGATGGGCCGATTATCATCCAGCAGCGGGTGGAAATTTCGCCTCAGGATACCGCGGCCACCCTGCAGAAGAAAGTGCATCAGGCGGAGCACAGGATTTACCCGATTGCGATTCAGCGAATCGTGACCGGGGAAGTCAATTTCAACAGGATAAAAACGGAATCATGACCAGATTATTCAAACCGGCCCGGCTCCCGATCGCGTTTTTCCTGGTTGGCATGCTCTCGTTGTACGGTACAATGCTGTCACTTGCCGGGACATCCGATACCCGGATACTGCGGTACTCCGTAACGGAAGGAAATATGACCGTCGGGGAACTGGAGGTAATTCTGGAGCGCGGGGACGGGCAGATAAAGGCAACCGTCATCACCCATCTGGACGGGCTGGCAAAACTGCTCCTGGGGGAATTTACCGCCGAAGCCTGGTTTCATCTGGACGGCGGCCATGCGATTCTGGACCGGGGCCTGCGGAGGAAAGGGAAGGACGACCCGGGGTCGGGTTTCATGGTTGATTACCCCAACAAAACGCTGAAACTCGACACTGGAACCAGTTATCCCGTTCTGCCCGGAGAACTGCTGGATTCAACCGAGTTCCCCGTTGCCCTGATCACTGCCGATCTGGCATCGGTGGCCGGGAAAACCGTGTGGGAGGTCAATGCCCAAAGGGCAAGGCGCTATCTTTATCATGCGCCGAAACCCGAAATGCTCGAACTCGATGGCAGGCCGTATAATACCTGGAAAGTGACCCGAAACAAACTGGGAGACATTCACAGAACGGTCACGTTCTGGCTGGATCCGGCCAGGCAGAATATTCCGTTGAAAATCGTAACCATCAGAAAGGACAGGAAAACGGTCCTGATCCTGCTTGACCACCTCAGGTAGCGGGGCACGTGGGCATGACCGAAGCGCTCAGTATTTCAAACCTGAGGAAAGTCTACGATAACGGCCATGTCGCCCTGGACGGCATCAGCCTGTCTGTAGATCAAGGTGATTTTTTTGGATTGATTGGCAAAAACGGCGCCGGGAAGTCAACCACTATCGGCATTATCTCGTCATTGATCAACAAGACCTCGGGTTCGGTCAGGATCTTCGACATCGATATTGACGAGGATTTCGATCTGGCCAAGTCCCGTATCGGCATTGTGCCCCAGGAGATCAACTTCAGCATCTTCGAGACTCCCATGCAGATTGTGACGAATCAGGCGGGATATCATGGTATTCGTCGAAAACCGGCCAGTCAACGGGCTCAGCACTATCTGGATATGCTGGGCCTGAGCGACAAAAGGGACACGCCTGCAAGGAAGTTGTCCGGAGGCATGAAACGGAGGCTGATGATTGCGCGCGCCCTGGTGAGTGAACCCGGGTTGTTGATTCTGGATGAGCCGACTGCGGGCGTTGACATCGAGATCAGGCGGTTGATGTGGGAATTTCTGGCGGAAATCAATGAAAAGGGGACAACCATCATATTGACCACCCACTATCTGGAAGAAGCCGAGAGTCTTTGCCGGAATATCGCGATCCTGGAACGCGGAGAGTTGATGGAAAACACGGATACCAAAAGCCTGTTGTCCCAGTTGCGCCAGGACACATACGTGCTTGATCTGGCGTCCCCGCTGACCCGGTTGCCCGAGCCGCTGGCAGATTCGGTTGACCAGACCTGGAAGTTGCGGAATACGATGACTCTGGAGGTCATGGTGTCGAAGACCCAGGGCATGAATACCGCCTTTGAACTGCTCTCGAAAAATCAAATCCGGGTGGCGAGCATGCGCAACAAGACAAACAGACTGGAGCAATTGTTCATGGAAATCACAGCCGAGAGCCAATCAGGCGACAGGGGAATACCATGAACCGGGAGCGACACTGGATCGCATTCATTACCATACTGAACAAGGAGGTTACCCGCTTCATGCGGATCTGGCAGCAAACCGTTTTTCCTCCTGTCATTACGACCACATTGTATTTCATTATTTTCGGCAATCTGATTGGCCCCCGGATCGGAGAGATGGCCGGGCATTCCTATATGGAGTTCATCGTGCCCGGATTAATCCTGATGTCGGTCATTAACAACTCCTATTCCAATGTTTCCTCCTCGTTTTTCGGCGCGAAGTTTCAGCGCTCCATCGAGGAATTGCAGGTCGCTCCCGTTCCAAACAGCATTGTGTTGCTCGGATATGTATGTGGAGGCGTTTTGCGCGGGCTGCTGGTCGGTGTCGTGGTCACCCTGGTGTCCCTCTTTTTCAGTGACCTCTCGATTCACAGTTTTCCGGTTGCCGGCAGTATTATCCTGCTTACGGCGCTGTTGTTCTCCCTGGCCGGGTTTCTGAATGGCATGTTTGCTACCAAATTCGACGATGTGACCATTATCCCCAATTTCATACTGACCCCGCTGACCTATCTGGGTGGCGTTTTTTATTCGATCAAGCTGTTGCCCGAGTTCTGGCAGGTGGTTTCCCACGCCAACCCGATCCTCTATATGATCAGTGGGTTCCGGTTCGGTTTTCTGGGCACAGCCGATATCGACCTGATCGTTTCGTTTGTGCTTATATGCCTGTTTTGCGTGATTCTTTTCGTGGTCAATCTCAGGCTGCTTGACCGGGGTTTTAATCTCCGGCAATAAACCCGGAGCGTCCAATCGCGGTCAAGCCCCGTGGTCAAGCCGGTTCCGGCCACTCGCATTCAGTCCAATGACGCCAGTGATTCCGCCAGTTTCAGCCGCTGGATTTTTCCGGAAGGCCCCCTGGGCAACTCGTCCCGTATGTAAATGTTCTTGGGGCGCTTGATCTCTCCGAGCAACTGCCTGCAGTGGTCCAGAAGCTGGGTCTGGCTGCATTCGGTGTCCGGCTTCAGCGTGACACAGGCCATGACCTCCTGACCGTAGTGCGGGTCGGGAACACCGAAAGCGGCCGCTTCGAATACAGCCGGGTGCCGGTACAGGACATCGTCAATTTCCCGTGGCGCGATATTTTCTCCACCGCGAATAATCAGTTCCTTCAGCCTTCCGGTAACAAAGATATAACCCCGTTCATCCCGGTATCCGAGGTCGCCGGTATGGAACCAGCCGTTTTCATCCAGCGCCTCGCGGGTGGCTTTCGGGTCATTGAAGTATCCTTTCATTACGTTGTCGCCGCGCACTACAATTTCTCCGATCACATGGTCGGCGCAGCAGTTCCGGTTTTCGTCGAAAATCGTGACCTCGTTTCCAACCGGCAGCCCGGCTGATCCGTAAATCGTTTCCTTGCGGCGCATCGGAGTGGACAGGATTTGCGCGGCGCATTCGCTGATCCCCATGGTTTCGATGAGCGGAATATCGAACAAGGTTTCGAATTGCCGGTGGGTGGCTGGCGCCAGCGCCGCTGAGGCGGAACGGCCAAACCGCAGATGATCGTCGAACCCGGAAAACCCGGAGAATCCGGACCCCGGGTCGTCATGGCCGGTCATCTGCCTTTGCTGGCGTTCGATCAGCCAGGAGACGATCGTGGGCACGACACTGAACCAGGTGCAGCGGTATTTCCCGATCCAGGACCAGAAATTCCGGGCGCTGAACTTTTTCGCCATGACCACTGTGCCGTTGCTGACCAGGGTAGCCATGACGGATACCATTTCAGCGTTGATGTGATAAAGCGGGAGCACACACAAACCCTTGTCACGGTCATCCAGTTCATGGGCGTCGACCGTATTCCTGCCGCCGGCGATTGCATTCCTGTGACTGAGCAGAACCCCCTTGGGACGCCCGGTGGTTCCCGAAGTGTAAATCATCAGCGCGGTATCCTGGTCCGTGATCGCCGGTTGATCGACAATCATACCGTCCATAGCGGGAAAATCCTGTTGCGGCCCCTCGTCTTCGCTCCACGCCAGGCATTCGAAATCATGCCCTGCCCGGAAGCAATCCGCATATTGAGCCTTGTACGGGTCGGAACAAAACACCAGTTTCAACCGCGAATGCCCAATCACATAGTCCAGTTGATCCTGGCCCGCGACCGCGTTCAGCGGCAACACGACACGTCCACTGTACATGATGCCCAGAAACAGGCAGGTCGTCCATAATCCGTTGTCCATCAGAAAAGCCACCGTTTCGTCGCGTCCAATACCCTTGTGTTCAAGCAGGCGGGCGATCCACCGGCATTTTTCCTGTAATTCCAGGTAACTCAGGCTGGCGCCGGTTTCCGCTACTTCGAGAAACGGTTTGTCCGGGGTTTCCAGCGCGAGGAAATCAATGAGTTGCCTGACAGTCTGCACGGCGGGAATCCTGAAACCGGATCAGGTCTGGCAAACCGGGCGGCACTGGTAACGATCCCAATAGTCTGAAAACAATTCCCGCTCCGATGGCTCACAGGGTTCGATCCGGTAGGACACGCGGGTCGTGTTGAGATAATTCCGATAGTTCATGTTGTCGGAAATACTGTTTCCGCCCCAGCTTCCGCAACCCATCGACAGGGAAAAAGGCAGGCCGTTGTCGAAACTGCCACCCGTGGCATAACAATGTATCTGGTTGACGATGACTCTGCAAACCGGCATGTTCAACCCCATTGCAACCGGTCGGTCGCGGGTGGTGGTATGAATCGATATCGAATGTCCCTTGCCCTGATAGTCCATGATTCCTTCGGCGATGGCACAGGCATGGTTGAAGTCTCTTGCGCGGTAAACCGACAGTATGGGGGACAGCTTTTCCCCGGAAAATCTTGCGCCTTCGCCAAATTCGGCCTGTTCGACCATCAGGATTCGCGCATCATCCGAACCGGCTGTCCCGAGACCGCACAGGGCCGCTATTTCTCCAGCGGAACGGGCGATGATTTCCGGATTCAACTTCCCGTCCCGCCACATGACCGCCTCCAGATCCGCCTTGTCATCCGCGTTGAGCAATACCGCGCCATGCCGTTCGAGCGCCGCCAGCGCGGTCTCATAAACCGGATCCACAACGACCAGGTTGTTCTCGGACGAGCAACTGGTCGCGTTATCGAAAGACTTCGAAATTACAATCTTCCCGGCGGCCTCGTCCACTTCCGCGGTTTCATCGATAATGGACACGACATTGCCAGCGCCGACACCGATTGCCGGCGTGCCGCTGGAATAGGCGGCGCGGACATTGTTCTGCGAACCCGTGGCGACGATCAGGTCGACCGATGACATCAATTGCCGGGTGGCTTCCCGGTTTACCGGCGATGGCAGTTTCTGTACCAGGTCCGGCGGCGCGCCGACCCGCCGGAGTTCGGCTTGCATCAATTCAACCAGCTTCGCGCAGGTGCGGTCGCCTTTGGGTGAGGGCGCCAGTATGATCGCGTTTCCGCCCTTGATCGCATTGATGGCCTTGTTGGCGGGCGTGGCGGCCGGGTTGGTCGAAGGCACAATCGCCCCGACCACACCCACCGGTCTTGCAATTTCGACGATTCCCCGGTCCGGATACTCCGCGACGATACCCACCGTTCTGGCGTGCCGCAGGTCCCTCAGCAGGCCAATCGTCTTGCGGCGATTCTTGACGATCTTGTCTGCGACATTGCCCATCCCGGTATCGGCCACCGCCATTTCGGCGAGCAGCCGGTTATTGTCAGGATTGACAATGCTCCAGCCCAGCGCCGTGACCGTTTCATCGACCCGGCGCTGATCGAAGGCGCTGTACACCTTCTGGGCGGCCCGGGCCCGGGTCAGGACAGATTCAATCGTCAAGGCCGGTCAACAGGAAAGGGCCACAGGCCACGGTTGATAATGTCCTGCTGAAACCCGGGTATCCGCTTGCCGCTCAGTTTTCCTTCAGGGTAGCCAGCAATTCGGTCAGAGCCACCTGTCTTTCCTGCCACATGGCAAGCACCTCGTCACGGTTCATGATCCGAACCGGTGAATTGGTTTGCGCCATCTTGCCCAGGGTCTTTTTGTCACTGAACATCACAGGCACTTTCTCGGCGAGGAAGTCGATGATCGCCTGGTCGGTGCCTTTTGGAACCATCAGCCCCCTGAAGTTCACGCTGGAATTGTCCACATCTATTCCAAGTTCCCTGAAGGTAGGCACATCCGGCAGGTATTCATGTCGCTCAAGATCTGCGACTGCCAGAATCTTGATGTCTCCAGCCGCCCGCGCAGAGTCCGAAAGGTTGTTGAATCCAGACATGACCTGACCGCCCTTGACCAGTTTCAGTGCATCCACACCGCCCTTGCCGGGCACATATTTCAAATCAGCGCCGGTCGCCTTGGCCAATTGCAGATGAGCGATATGGTGGCCTACGAATTTGCCTGCGCCACTGACCGTGACCTTGCCGGGATTGGCCTTGGCGAATTCAACCAGTTGTTCAGCCGTATCGAACTGGCTATCCTTGCCGGTGATCAGTACCGCGGGGTCGGCTCCCCAGTTGCCTACAGGTTCCAGGTTGTTGACATTGTATTTGGTATCGAAGACGATGGATTGGGCGATGAAATGCGGAACATTGTACGCTGCCATCATATAACCGTCGGCCGGGGCTTTTTCAGCAAACCAGTTCCAGCCTTTACGCCCGCCCGCTCCCGGTTTGTTGGTGACATAAATCGGTTGGCCGATCGACAATGCGGCGCCCTCCTTGTCCTCTTTCGCGGATGCAAGGGTGGCAATCCGGGCCTGAAAGTCAGTGGCGCCGCCGGGACTGTAAGCGACCATGACACCGATCGGTCTTTCAGGATAACCTTCGGCATGTGCGGTTGCCCCGCCTGCCAGCAGCAGTGCCGCCGAAATGGCTGTGATACCGGACTTTAATGCTTTCCCGGTAAGTCTTTTTGAGTAATTGTTCATGTTGCCTCCTGGGGTGGCGAATGAGATAGAGTTGTTTGAAGCAGGTGCTTGACAGCAAATGCTATTACATAACAACCCGCAACAATAGTCAAAATTTTTATTACAAGTTCGGCAAATTTTATGTGCGCTGTGTTCAGATCAGCCAGCCTTCGGGGGTACGTACATACAGAAGTTTCCAGAACAGGCCGTAAAGCACCAGCATGAAGAGCAAGCCAATCATGGCCTTGTATGACAAAGCCTTGTAATCATTCCACTTGCGTTTGCCGTAGACGAGGACAATACACAGAAAAGCCAGGAACGACCCGGTATAGAATCCGATCCTCTCGATCGAGAGAACAAAAACAACGGTGACCGCCAGTCCGGGGAGCAGGGCCGGCCACGCGATTGCCCCCGCGTCCGGCTTTTGCGATGGTTTCGCTCTTTCTTTCACTGCATGGATCAACTGGGTCAAACCCAGCGCGAGCATGAGTACCGCCAATATCCTCGGGAACAGATAGACCTCCGGATCCGCGTCCCAGAAACAGGCTACCGCGAACACGATTGCGGCAGTCAACGAAAAGATGGTCGCCTTTGTCTCGTTGTTGATATGCAACATGATTTCAACCCTTGTTCACGTTCCGGCGGCCACTGTAGATGCTATAGACGATGGATATGACGCACAGGGAAATCAGCGTGATATTGATCGGGCCGCTGGTAAAATAACTGAACACCCCGTCTCCGCTTTCACCGATCAGTTTGCCTTGCAGGAAATTGTCTTCAGCGATCGGCCCCAGAATGATACCGAGAACCAGCGGCGCCGGTCCGAAACCGAATTTACTGGCAAAATACATCAACATTCCCAACGACATCATGATCAATACATCGGAATAGCTGGACTGGATACTATAGGTGCCGAAGACCGACAGAATCAATATGGCCGCCGCCATATAGTGTCCGGGGACTTTCATGATCCAGCCGCTGTGCTGGCTCAGAAACAGGCCGATTACCAGCATCAGCGCCTGTGCGACCAGCAATGAATTGATAAAGGTCCAGGTCACTTCCGCATGAATGGTGAACAGGTCCGGTCCGGGGAACAGTCCATGGATCAACAGGCCGCCCAAAAGCACGGCGGCGGTCGGACTGCCGGGTATGCTCAAGGTCAGGAGCGGCACCAGGGAAGGGCCGACCATCGCATTGTTCGCCGATTCCGCCGCGATAATTCCATCCGGCTCGCCCTGCCCGTAGGCAGTGGGGTCCTTGCTGGTCTTTTTGGCCTGATCGTAAGCAACCAGTCCCGCAATCTGTCCACCGGCGCCGGGAATAATGCCGATAATGGTTCCGATTACCGACCCGATTCCCAAGGCCCTGACCCGGCGCAAATTATAGGCGACCGACTTGAACAGGCGTGATTCTCCCAGCGCGTAGATACTGGTTGTCTTGTCTGCCTTCGCCTGTTCCATCAGGGTGAAGACCTGGGGAACAGCAAACAGTCCGATCAGCGCCGCGACGATATGGACCCCGCTTTCGAGATGTTCGGAAACCACGAACCGCTCCTCTCCAAGCATTGGATTGTCGCCGATGGTGGATAATGACAGCCCGAACAGTCCGGCAAGCAGTCCCTTGACCACCGAGGAACTGCCTATTGTGCCGATGATCGTGACTCCGAGAATCGCGATCCAGAACAATTCCGTCGGCCCGAATTTCAGGGCCAGCCGGGCAAGCGGAGGAGTAAAGAATATCAGGACGAAAATTCCAAGCACCCCGCCTATGAACGAACTGGTAAAGCAATAGTGCAAGGCCTCTGTCGCTCTTCCGGTCTTTGCCAGTTGATGACCGTCCAGCGCCGTCGCGATATTCGCCGGGGCGCCGGGGACATTGACCAGAATGGCGCTGATTGCGCCGCCGGCGACGGTCGCCGTATACATCGCGCCCAGCAGAATCAGCCCGGCGGCAGGCTGCATGTGAAAAGTGAACGGAATCATCAATGCCACCGCCATGGTTGGACTGAGGCCGGGTAACGCGCCCAGTATCAGTCCCGCCAGGGTCCCCCCGACCAGCAAGGCAATATGATAGAGGGTAAAGACCTTATCGAAGTGAAGCAGGAATTCCATCGTGTTTCGCCTGGTTTCTTGTACCTGGCCCGGATTTGTTACAGTCAGATTATCACACCCATTATCTTCTTCACAAGCAGCCGGACATTTTTGATTCCGGATGTGGTTTCGGGCGTTCCAGCGCCTGAATTTCGTATGTACTGGATCGGGAAACAGGCGTTTGAAACTTAATCGTGGATATGTCAGAATGTCACGGATCAAGATCACAACAAGGAGCAGTTGTGTTATTCGCGTCCGAAATTTTGGAGATGCTCCCATGACGAAAACTAAAGTTCCCGCTAAAGTTGCACAATTCATCCTGTACAGCGCCTGTGTCGTGATGCTGTCGGCTTGCGGTGGCGGAGGCAGTGGGGCGGTCAACCCGGCTCCACCTTCGGTGGACCCCGCTCCGGTCCAACCGACCCCGACTCCGGTTCCCACTCCGTCCCCAACCGTTGGAGAAACCCGCGCTTCCAACTTCCTGCCTCTCATCAATGCCGGAGCGCGGTATGCCCGTTCGAGCGGCGGACGAGGCATAGTCGTCGCGGTTATCGACGACGGAGTGGATTTCTCTCATCCCGACCTGGATGGGAGGGGGTGGTCATATACAGACGCCGACAATCCCCAAATGCATGGAACGCCCGTTGCGGGTGTCATCGCTGCACGGCGTAACGGCAGAGGTATGCATGGTGTTGCCTGGAACGCGAGTCTGGTCAGCTTGGGAAACTGTTTTACCCGAGGCTCAAGTTGCAGCGCAACAGAACGCCGATTGGGTCAGAGCAACGTTCTGGCGAGTGATATCGCGTCGGCGGCGGGTTTGACCAGAAACTATGGCGGCGCCCGCTCCAATCCCGCCGCCTCTTCGCATATCATGAACATGAGCTGGGGCCCCGACCTGGGCCGTGTACATCATGGTACATCGAGTGCAGTATTGAGCGCGATGCGCGATGCCGCAGGCGCCGGGCGAATCATGGTTGCCGCTTTGGGGAACAATGGTTTGTGGGGACCAGAGGGTGGCCCCGCCAGCGTTGTCGGGTTTTCCGGCATTGCCGGTCTCGGCATCGCGGTTGGCGCGCTGAATACCACGGGTACCGCTGCGGCGAGTTTTAGCAACCGGTGCGGTACGGGATCGGCATCGCGATATTGCCTGTTCGCGCCTGGGGAAAGAGTCGCCACAACACAACGGGGAGGACGCTGGGGGTATAGCAACGGGACCTCCTTCGCATCGCCGATCGTCGCTGGCGCGGCGGCCGTCGTCTGGGGTGAATTTCCAAACAAAACCGGACGCCAGATCGTCGCCAGATTGCTCGATACCGCCAACCGGAATGGCGTGTTTGGCATTTCCAGGATTTACGGCAGAGGCCGGTTGGATCTGGAGGCCGCGCTTAACCCGGTTGGTTTGACATCGTTCCGTTCCGAGAGTGGAGGGACGGCTCCGGTGTCCTCCAGCGTCATTTACCTTCCGTCCGGTTTTCAAGCGCCGTCTGATGTTGCGGGCCTCAGCCGCGTTGTGGGCTACGATGAGCAGAGCTTCCCGTTCCTCTATGACCTCAACGCCTCGTTCCAGGGTTCACAATCCACCGCGACAGACGGTGCGCTGGCAGGCTTTGTGTCCTCTCTGGGCAGCGCGCGATCCTCTGTTTCAATCGGCAAGAACGCGGCGCTCCAGTTCACAGCCGTCGAAGACGATTCCGCCGTGTCCGGACCCGGTATATCATCGGGCAACATGTGGAACTCCAGTTTGCAGAGCTTCGAAGCGCATTTTCGTCCTCGACCGACGGTCAGTTTGTCTCTGGGACATCGCGTCAACTATTCCGGCGCCTCTAACCGCGCCGTGATTGACCGTTCAGGCGGCTCCGTGTTGCCGACCCGCTCGACCGTGGCTCCGTTTACGGCCTTTGCCGAACGCGATACCCTGGCATGGAGCCTCGCGTGGCAATCGGACGAATACACGACCGTGGACATGGTCGGCCAGGTTGGCGAGGACCGCCATGGGCGTGGTGACACCCGGCTGGCTTCGGTCGGGCTGACGCGCCGGGTTGCCGGAGACTGGACTGTGGGTACCCAGGCCGGTGCACTGAGGGAGGAACAGACTCTGTTGGGAATCCGCTCCGAGGGGGGCCTCGCCGGACTGTCGAACGCGGATACGCAATTCATGGACGTGAGCCTCTCCGGCTTGGTGACCCCCCATGTCACCCTGTTCGGCAGCTTGAGCCACGGCAGGACCGATGGTCGCCAAGTCGATGGTGGCGCATCGCTGGTTTCCGGTTGGGAAGACATGAACACGGGTTCCTTCCTGCTGGGCGGTGAATGGACGGATTTGGGAATCGCCGGTTCGGATCGACTCGTTTTGACCGTGGGTTCTCCGCTCCGGTCAAGCAACGCGCAGTTACAGTTGCGGGTGCCGAGCGAGGAGGTCGCGGACCAGGAGTTGCGTTATACGACGGAGACGGTGAACCTGGCGCCCTCTGGCCGGGAGACACGAGTCCAGTTTGTTTACGAGACGGATTGGTCCGGCAGCGACGAAAGCAGCTCTTCATTCGCTCTTGGCGGCTATATGCGCCTGGAGCCAGGGCACGATGCGGAGGCAGATACCGATTACGGTCTGGCCGTGAAATACAGGATGCAATTCTGATGGTCAGACTCACGATGTGCCGCATGGCGTTGTGTTTCACGCTTCCTGCCCTGGTTGCCTGCCAGGCGGTGACGGGTTCCGGGGAGCGACAGGCTGCCGGGAGTGATTCGGGAGACCAGGAGTTGGTGGAGGAAAGCAGGGTGCAAATTCCAGCCGGCGCGATTCAGACGGGAGACGATTTCTACATGGCGCCAATCGGCAAGGACTCTAATGGTTGTGCGCAGTTCAAGCCGTGGTCGAAGTCTCTCATGGTCCCTGCGGCGATCTATTACCGCAAGGCCGATGGCGGTTTCACCCTGAATTATTCGATTGCCGATTGTGATACGGGGTCCTGAAGCCATTGAGCCATACGATCATGGTCAGGATCTGATTGCGCTAGGAAGGGTTTGCGAGACTTCTTTCATACCAGATCTGATAGAGTTCATCCGGCCACAGTGAATTGAGCCATACAATGATGGTCAGGATCTGATTTCGCGACAGTGTGTCTTTCCAGGGCGGCATGGAACCGCCCATTCGCAGGGTCCCGTTCTCGATCATGTGGACCAGTACCGGCAGCGGATGGTGCCAGGTATGCGCGGTGCCATTCAATGGCGGCGGCGGGTACTTTCCGTTCTCGTCCCGTACCCTCCAGTCTTCGGTGATCCCTTGCGCATTCTGGCCGTGGCATACCGCGCAATGAGTCTGGAACAGTTGTTTGCCCTGTTGCAGAATCGCCGGATCCTCCATTCGCCGGGTCTGTGCAAGCGACTCCGAAGCATATCCGCACAAGGCAGCCAGAAACAACACATTAAACAGCACAGTCAATCCGATTGTCCATCCGGCGCGCCGGGTTGATTGACATGGCCGGGAAGGTTCCGGCGGCAGTGTGTTGGTGATCATCTGGCTACGCCTGACTGTATTTGCAATGAATATAGCACAATGAAGAATCGGTTGATGCCTTCCGCGTTTGTGTTCCCGGAAGAATTTGTTTTACGACGATTTCAATGTGATACCATCCGACCGAACCCAAGCATCCGCACGAGCCTGCCGAAGGGAGCCGCCCGCCATGAAATTTTCCAGCCTGACCGAGCGCATATCGGGTGAAAGCGTTGACGCGTGGGAGGTGCACTATGAGGGGCTGGCGCGCAGCGAAGCCGGAGAGGATATTATCGTGTTGAGCGTCGGCCAGGAAACCGACGAGGTGACCGCGGACGTTATCGTGGAGTCCGCGGTGGCCAGTCTGAGGAGCGGTCGTCATCATTACACCCAGATCCAGGGCACGCTGGAGTTGAGAAGGGCGATTGCGAGGCGTCACAACGAACTCACCGGGCAGGCGGTCGATGAGCGGAATTGCGCGGTATTCTCCGGGGCGCAAAATGCCTTGTTCGCCGTTGCCCAGTGTGTGCTCGAACACGGTGACGAGGTCATTTTGATCGAGCCCTATTACACCACCTACCCAGCCACATTCACCGCATCGGGCGCCGCGCCGGTGGGTGTCCCGGTCAGGAGGGAACACAATTTTGAACTGGCCCCCCGCGACGTGATTACCGCGATCACGGAAAAGACCCGGGCGATCGTACTGAATTCTCCGAACAATCCGGTCGGGGTGGCCTATACCCTGGAGCAATTCAAACCGCTGGTGGAGGCTTGCCGGGAACGGGGTATCTGGCTGATCACGGATGAGGTGTACCAGGAATTGCTGCTCCCGGAAGACCGGGCAAGCCCTGCCAGTGTTGCCGGGGCCGACCCGGTTTGCGTTACCGTTTCCAGTCTGTCCAAGTCGCACCGGATGACCGGCTGGCGTCTGGGCTGGGTCGTCGCCCCGGTTGCGCTGATCGAGAATCTGTACAATCTTTCGATCTGTATGGCCTATGGCCTGCCGGAGTTCATTCTGGACGCTGCGGTGACCGCCCTTGAATCCGGCGCCCATACGGCGGACGAGGTTCGGCATAACATGGATACCCGGCGCAGGATACTCTACCAGAAACTCGAAAACGTGGAGTCCCTGTCGCTCTACAGCGCGGCCGGCGGCATGTATGTGGTGCTGGACATTTCCCGTCTGCCTGTTTCCAGCCGACAGTTTGCCCGGGACATGCTGGACCGGCACAATGTTTCGGTTTTGCCGTGCGATGGATTTGGCGCTACCGGCAAGGGGTTGATTCGTGTCAGCCTATGCGTTCCGGATGACCGGCTTGCGATTGCCTGTGAGCGTATCGTCGCCTATATTTCCGGTCTGGCAGGCGCCGGCCATCGGTAACCGGTTTGCTCGATCCGGTTTTTTCTACCCCCTGAATGGATGAGGCAGTAAATGATGAAGTCCGAAGCGCAGGCAGTCGTGATTGGCGGCGGCCTGGTTGGTTGCAGTATCCTCTACCACCTGACCAGACTGGGCTGGCGGGATGTGACGCTGCTCGAACGCGATGAATTGACATCCGGTTCCACCTGGCACGCCGCGGCTGGAATACACGGCCTGCACGATAATGACAACGTGTCCAGAATGCAGTACTACACGATGGACCTGTACCGGCAGCTTGAAAAAGAGACCGGGCAGTCCTGCGGAATTCACCAACCCGGTTCGATTTATCTGGCCTGTACCCGGGAACGGGTGCATCAACTCCGTATCCAGGCGTCCAAGGCCAGCGCTTTCAACGCGGAGTTTTACGAGATCTCGCCGCGGGAAATCCTTGACCTGAATCCGTTGCTGAATCTGGACAATGTGCTGTGTGCGATGTACGAACCTCTCAGCGGCCATGTCGACCCTTCCGGAGTGACCCACGCATACGCCCAGGGCGCCCGGAAGAACGGCGCCGAAATCAACCGGTTTACCCCGGTTGTCGAAACCAGCCAGAAACCGGACGGAAGCTGGCAGGTGGTCACTCCCAAAGGGAATATCCAGGCCGATGTCGTGGTCAATGCCGCCGGCCTGTGGGGCCGGGAAGTGGCCAGATTGGCGGGAATCGACCTGCCTTTGATGCCCATGGAGCACCAGTATTTCGTGACCGGGGATATTCCCGAAATCGCCAGCCTGGACCGTGAGCTTCCGGCAGTGGCCGACCGGGATAATGAATACTATATGCGTCAGGAAGGCAACGGGCTGCTGGTCGGGGCGTATGAAAAGGACGGACGATTCTGGTCGGAGGACGGTACGCCCGCGGATTTCGGTCACGATCTGTTGCAGGAGGATCTGGACCGTATCGAGGATAACGTAATGCGCGCCTGTGACCGGGTCGCCGTACTGGGTGAAGCCGGGATAAAAAGAGTGATTAATGGTCCAATGATCTGGTCGCCGGATTCTTCCGCGTTGCTCGGTCCGGTCCGGGGACTGAAAAACTACTATGTGTGTAACGGTATCATTCCGGGTTTCAGCCAGAGCGCCGGTCTCGGCAAAACCCTGGCTGAATGGATTATCGAGGGTGAGCCGGAGCTGGACATGTTCGCGTGGGATGTTACCCGTTTTGGCCGGTGGGCGACCAAATCCTGGACCCGGGCCCGGGCGCTCGACACCTACAGTTCACGTTTCCGTATCCATTTCCCGAATGAAGAACGCGAGGCGGGTCGACCGATCAAAAAACGCCCCATCCATGACCTGCAAAAGTCGATGGGCGCCGTATTCGGTCTTTCTTATGGCTGGGAGCATCCCCAATGGTATGCGACAGGCGGTGTGCCGCAACAGGACGAGTTCAGTTTCGAGCGGCCCCGATGGTTCGAAATCATGGGCCAGGAGGCGCTGGCCCTGAGGGAGTCCGTGGGGCTGGTCGATACCTCGAATTTCGCCAAGTACCGGATCACCGGGAAAAATGCCGTCGGCTGGCTGGACCGCATTATCGCAAACCATGTGCCCCGGCAAAACGGGCGAACCTGCCTGACCCCCCTGCTGAGCCTGAGGGCCGGGCTGGCCGGAGACTTCACCGTTGCCCGGCTGTCGGACGAGTCTTTGTTCATGATCGGGTCGGGCATTGCCGAGGATTACCACTTGCGGATTTTCGAGCGGTTCCTGCCTGCTCCGGGTGTTCATTTCGAGTGCGTTACCGACGCCATGACCGGATTCAACATTGCCGGGCCCAATGCCAGACCACTGTTCGAAGAGGTCACCGGCTGCGATTTTTCCAATGATTCCCTGGGTTTCATGCACAACCGGGTGATCGAAATCGACGGCTGTCAGGCGATCATATTGCGGGTTTCATTTACCGGAGACCTGGGTTTCGAGATCTATGTCAGCGAAGAAAATCAATTGTGGCTCTACCAGTCCATTCTCGACAAGGGCCGGAAGTACTCGATCAGGCCGATTGGCTCGCGCGCCCTGGGTTCGATGCGGATAGAGAAAGGTTACGGCAGTTGGGGTCGCGAATACTCGCCAGAATGGTCCCCACTGGAATCCGGACTGGCGGCGCTGGTGAAAACCGACAAGCCCGAGTTTTTGGGCCGGGACGCTTACCTGAAGATCAGGGACCTGCCGCCAGGACAGAAGCTTTGCTGCTTTACCATCGAATCGCCGCCCGGTCGCGAGGGCGCCGATGCCTGGGGCGGTGAGGCCATTTTCCACTCTGGCGGATATGTGGGTCGAATCACTTCAGGGTCGTACAGTTTCACCTTCAATACCTCGGTGGCGCTGGGCTATGTCGATGCCGCATTCGCCATACCCGGCGAGAAATTCGAGGTCGCGATACTGGGCATTCCACATAAGGCTGAACTGCTTCCCCGGCCGTTGTTCGACCCGAAGGGAGAGAAGCTCAGGTCCTGACGCTTTTTTCCGGTTTCCAGGCGAACCGGATTCTCTCCTCCATCCTGTCGAGCAGGGTATCCGGGTCGGAATGCACCGTGTACAGCGCCTGATGTTCGGGTTTGATGAAGCCCTGGCTGACCGTATGGCAGAGGAAGTCGTGCAGCCGGTCGTAGTATCCGGCTACATTCAAAAGCCCGACCGGTTTCGATTTGCTGTGAATCTTCAGTTGGGACCAGGTGATGGCCTCGAAAAATTCCTCCAGAGTGCCGAATCCGCCCGGCAGGGCAATGAATCCATCCGCCAGACTGGCCATTTTCGCTTTTCGCTGATGCATGTCGTCCATCGTGATCAGTTCGGTCAGGCCGCGATGGGCCACTTCATCCCTGAACAGGGCTTTTGGAATGACTCCGATGGCTTCGCCGTTGTTTGCCAATACCGAGTCAGCGATTTGCCCCATCAGGCCAATATTGCCGCCGCCATAAACCAGGCCGATGTTGCGGCCGGTCATGGCCCTGGCCAGAGATCTTGCCGCATCGCGGTACTCCGGTTGGTTACCGGCTTTGGAGCCACAATATACGCATATCCGTTTCATTCGTTGCCTGGTGGATCGAGATTGTCGGGAGTCGGCAAACAGTCGGAATGCCGGGGACGATTGCAAAAGCCAGTATAGCTGAATTCATTTGTTTTATTTTACAATCTGTCTGGTAATCGCTCCATCTGAAGTTCAGGCACATTCAACTCCAACCGGAAATCATCATGAAGAAAATCGGTTTTATCGGCCTCGGGAATGTCGGCGGCAAACTGGCGGGAAGTTTATTGAGGAACGGCGTTGACCTGACGGTTCGGGATCTGGATCGGAGTGCGGCGCAACCCTTCCTCGATGACGGCGCAAAATGGGGGGAAAGTCCACGGCAGATGGCCGAGAGTGTGGATATTCTGATTACCTGCCTGCCCGACCCCGCGGCCAGCGCCGCGGTGATGGAAGCGGATGACGGCGCTTTGCAGGGTCTCGGCAAGGGCAAGGTCTGGGCGGAAATGAGCACCACGGATCAATCCGAGGTATGCCGGTTGGGCGCCCGGGTAAAAGCCGTCGGCGCGGAAGCAGTGGATTGTCCGGTTTCGGGGGGTTGCCATCGCGCGGCATCCGGCAACATTTCGATATTCGCGGGTTGTGAACGCGAAACATTCGAGCGCATCCTGCCTTTGCTTACCACGATGGGGCGGCGTATCCTGCATACCGGCCCGCTCGGTTCGGCTTCGATACTGAAAGTGGTGACCAATTACCTGGCTACCGCCAATCTGCTGTCTCTTTGTGAGGCTTTTGTGACGTCGAAGGCGGCGGGGATGGACCTGAACACGACTTATGAGGCGATCCGGATTTCTTCCGGGAATTCTTTCGTCCACGAAACCGAAGGCCAGGTCATCCTGAACGGCAGCCGGGACATCAGTTTTACGATGGGGCTGGTCTGCAAGGATATCGGACTGTTCAACGAGATTGCCAAACGCGAAAACATTCCATTGGAACTGTCTCCGTTGATGGTGGATATCTTTGCGGACGGCCAGGCGCGGTACGGCGCCCGCGAACTGTCTCCCAATATCATTCGTCGCCTCGAAGACGCCACCGGAATCCGTGTCACCGCGCCGGGGTTTCCGCCGGAAATGCTGGATGATGAGCCGGAAGAATCCGGTTATGAAGTACGGGTGGCCGCGCCGGATCCGTAAAATCCCGTTCCGGTCAGGGCCGCAGGATCAAAAGTACAGGGATACGTCACGATGCACGGACCGGCAGGCGGCAATCTGTTTGGCCCGGGCTTTGGTGAATCGGGGTTGTAACCGGGCGCCGATGGTGCTTTTTATGACGTTGTCGTAGTCCCGAAGCGCGGGCAGCAAGGAGGATGCCCGGTCTCTCCACTCCAGTTCTTCGGCAAGCAGCGAGAGGGCTTGCGCGTGATGCTGTTTCGCAGATTCGATATCCGGGTCGTCTCCTTTCAACGCGCGTCTCGATTTCGAAAGCTGCGATTTGATCCTGGAAACACCGTCGAAGTCGCCAAGACGCGATTCGACCGATTGGACGGCTTCGATCGCAATGGCCGCCTGCTCGTTTTCGATTACCGCAACCAGGTTTCGGATGGCGGTTTCCGTACCGGCCAATTGCGTTTTCTGATCAAGCAGCCGTAACAGTTTTTGTAACGGTTCATAAGCCTCATCCGAGTTGCGGCGATAACGGGACCTCGCGCTCTTTTCCGCTTTCGCGAGGTCCTTGTACTTTTTGTTTTCCACCTGCCAGTCTGGCGGCAGACGGTTTTCCAGCATTTCCCGTTCGAGTTCCAGTTCATCCATTTCCGATTCAATGGATTCCAGTCGAGCGGGCGCCGCATCGGCATTCCGTGACTGTTGCCTGTGTTCGTCCTGCAGGGATTTCAGGCGGTCGTCAATACTCTGGATTCGAATATTGAGTTGGCGCACTTTGTTGTGCAATGGCTTGTAACCGGATACGAAACCATCCAGGTCCGCGCCCGCTTCCCGGATGTCTTTCACCAGGTCGAACGTATTTTCCGCCAATCCGAAGCTGTGGGTCAGGGAGTCCTGCCAGTCATCCGGCAGGACACGTAAATCCGTCCTTCCAATCATCGCCAGACTATCGAATAGTTCCGTTTCGCGTTCGTCGTATTCCCTGAAAACCTGTTCTTCGAGACAGTACTGCAACTTCGGGTTGACCGGAGGCGGCGCCGTTTCAGAGGTGAGATAGGTGCGGGCAGGCATATAGTTGACCAGGCCCGGGGAGTAGCCCACGATGGCAAGCCCGACCAGTTGCAACACAATGAACGCGACCGCGCCTTTATAGATCGCCGTAGTTCTGACGGTCGGCGGCGCCACGCCTCTAAGGTAAAACAGGGCAAAGCCGAACGGCGGGGTCAGGAAAGAGGTTTGAATGTTCAACCCGATCATCACGCCCAGCCAGACCGCGGTGACATTGGCGGAAGGTTCGGCCAACAGGATTGGCGCCACGATAGGAACAACGACTACCGCAATTTCAATGAAGTCGAGGAAGAATCCAAGCAGGAATATGACCAGCATGACCACCAGAAACTGGGTCCAGAACCCGCCCGGCAATCCGGTCAGGAACTCCCGCACCAGGTGTTCCCCCCCAAAGCCCCGGAATGCCGCCGTCAGCATGGCCGCGCCGATCAGAATGATGAATACCATGGAGGTGGTCTTGGCCGTGTCGATCATCACACTGACCAGTGTGTCGTTTATTTTCCAGGTCCTCCAGGCGCTCCAGGCCACGGCGCCAATGCAGACGATTACCGCGATGGTTGCAAGAATTATCCCAAGCTGGTCTCTTCGACTGGTTATGTTCTTTACATTGAGATCGAACCATTGAAGCAGAACCAGAATGACTGCAACGGAACCGATAAAAATAATCAACGGTGTGTATCGGTTTACGGAGTCGTCCTTCAGTCGGTATCCCCCCATGACAATTGCGCCAACCGCGCCAATCGCGCCAGCCTGGTTGACCGTGGCCACGCCGGCCACAATGGAGCCGAGTACCGCAAAAATAAGCGAAAGGGGCGGTACCAGGGAAATGGCAACCTTGCCGAAGAATTTTCGATCATACTCTCCGTCGTAGGGAATCGGCGGCGCCGTACCGGGTTTCAGGATTGCCCTGGCCAGAATGTACAGCATGTATAAACCAACCAGAATCAGGCCGGGGATGAGCGCTCCCATGAACATATCCCCGGCGCTGGCCGAGGCAATGTCGAGTTCGGCGGGCATCGAAAATTCACCGGTCGCCTTTTTGTATTCCTGGGCTCTCAGGGTTCTTGCCTGGTCCGCCGCGTTGGCCAACTGGTCGGCCAGGATGATCAGTACGATCGAGGGGGGGATGATTTGTCCAAGAGTGCCTGAAGCGCAAATGGTTCCCGTGGCCATTGGTTGCGAGTAGTTGTTGCGAAGCATGGCCGGTAATGAGATGAGTCCCATGGCAATCACCGTGGCGCCCAGAATGCCCGTTGTCGCAGCCAGTAACGCTCCAACGAAAACCACGGAAATTCCCAGCCCCCCGGGCACTGGCCCGAACAATTGGGCCATCGCCACCAGCAGGTCTTCAGCGATTTTCGAGCGTTGCAGCATGATGCCCATAAACACGAATAATGGAATTGCGATCAGCGTATCGCGCTCGACCTCCCAGTAGAGGCTGCGGAAATTGGTCACTCCGGCCGTCAGCCACTGCACCGGGCCATCCTGGGCAAAATAAGCTCCCGGGTCTCCCGCGAACAAATGGCCGCAAATAGCGGCAAGGCCAATCGCTCCAATGGCCGACCCGGGCAGGGCGAAAGCCACCGGGAATCCCGAGCTCAATGAAATGACCATCAGGAGAATGAGAACTCCCAGGAAAACCAATTCCACTATGCGGGCTCCTCTGTGGTCACGGTTTCCCGCCGGTTGCTGTTCTGGTAGACAGAAAGGTTGGACAGCGTGAAACTGACAAACTGGACGGCCATACTGACGGCGAATATCAGCAGGTAAGCGGCCATCAGGTATTTGGTATACATGCCAAACCCGCTTTGGGAAATCTCGAAACTGAGCAACGGGCTATTGATGATGCTGCCTTTCCCCGACATGCCCTGAATCAGGATATTCCAGCAAAGCGGCAGTCCCAGAAAGAGAGAGCCCAGTGAGTTGGTCAGCGCCTTGCTCCGGTCGCTGAAGTTGGCGTAGAGCACATCGACCCGGACATGTCCATCCTTGACCAGTGTGTAGGCGCTGGCAAACAGGAACAGGCCGGCATACCAGAATCGCACCAGGTCTCCCATGAACGCCTGTTCATAGGAAAAGACGAAGCGGGTAATCACGATCAGGAATTCCGCCGCGACGATCAGCAAGGCCAACCAGATAAATCCCAGTGTCCGGGTAAAGCTGGCGATGACAATGGAGAGCAGGATCAATGGGAAATGGATATAGCTGCCTCGAAAAATGGGCCGTCCCAACTGGATGGTCAGATATTCGCCCACGATCGCGGTTAAAAATCCTTCAACCCTTACAAACGAGATCAGCATATCGGCCAGGCCAACCAGGAAAACCGCCCAGAACGCGGCCCGGACGATGAATGCCGAAATACGGTTGTACAGTTCGGCATCCGCGTCCAGTTTTCGCGTGGGGGTTTTCAGGACCAGGAAGAGGATGCCCACAACCATACCCAGTGAGGCAATACACTGTACCCAGCCCCGGACCAGATCGGAGCCGGCCAGTTCCCTGACAGAGCCTCCCGCGCCGGTCAATCCGAGGTGAGAAAGAAAGACCCGTGTTCCCGGCCACTTGAACCAGTGGATCAACGTGTTGTCGATCAGAAACAGGAACAATAAAACAACCATGGACGCGGCCAGCGCCCGAAACCCGATGTTCAGACTGGATATCGGATGTGAAGAATGAGAGTTCTTCACCATTGACGAAAAATGGAGTTGTGCACTTCGGAGCCTGCGATCAAATCCGGGCGAAGTGGATCAGGGCGGCGCGTGCGACAAACAGGAAACGGAGCATACACTCCGTTTCCTGTGGCTGGAGCCGGGATTCGTTATACGCCGAGAACCCTGTTTCGTTGTCGCAAGTATTCCTGATCGGCGATTTTCGCCCAGCCGCCGACATCGGCCCGCGCCTGGACAAAGCTCTCGTGGACCCGTCTTGCGAGGTCGCTGTGTTCCACGGTTTCCGCGAAAACCTCTTCGGCCGCTTCACCGAATGAGTCATAAGTGTCATCACTGAATCTTTCCAGCTGGACACCCTGGTCATTGATCAGGCGAGCGAGTGAAGAACCGTTGTTGGCATTGAATTCGGCCATCATCACATCGTTTTCCATCGAAGCGGCCGCCTCGATCATCACTTTATCCGAATTCGACAACCCTTCCCAGAAATCCTTGTTGATTCCCGCTGCCAGCATTGGACCGGGTTCATGCATTCCGGGATAGTAATAGTAGCGGGCGGCTTCATAGAATTTCATGGCTTCATCGTTCCAGGGGCCAACCCATTCAGTGGCGTCGATTGCGCCTGAAATCAGGTTCTCGTAAATCTGGCCGCCGGGCAGGGAAACGGGAGAAGCGCCCAGTTTTGCCAGTACATCGCCGCCCAGGCCCGGAATCCGCATTTTCAAGCCCTTGAAGTCATCGGCCGAGTTCATTTCCTTGCGGAACCATCCGCCCATTTGTACGCCGGTGTTACCGCACATCAAGTTTTTCAATCCCGATTCACCAGCAAGTTCATCCCACAGTGCCTGCCCTCCGCCAAACCGGATCCAGGCATTCATCTCGGTATAGGTCAGGCCAAAAGGCACGGCGGTAAAGTAGGCCCAGGCCGGGTGTTTGCCTTTCCAGTAATAGTCGGCGGCATGATAGATCTGTGCGTTGCCGGAGGCCACTTCGTCGAACGAATCGAATGCTCCGACCCGCTCACCCGCGGCGAAGTATTCGACTGCGAAGCGGCCATCGCTCATGTCAGTCAGTCTTTGCGCAAATCGTTGCGCCCCCGTGCCCAGACCCGGAAAGTCCCGCGGCCAGGTTGAGACCACGGCGATTTCAACACGTTCCTGCGCGATAGCGGGCGCCACCAGAGTTGAAGCCCCGGCTGCCGCTGCCGCTGCGACTCCACCTTTTAACAGTTCACGACGTTTCATAAGAATATCCTCAATTTTTGGTTCATTTGATCTTTCTGATTCTGATTGTCAGACCCGGGTATGTACTCGTTCAAACCGGGGGTGTGCCGGTAGTATCGCCGATTTGTCGAGGTCGGTAAAGTGGGATAGGGTCACACCCTGGAAATGGTCATATAAGCGTGCACATAGTCCATGCCATGGCCCGTGGGGTCCGCCATGACCCGTTGATGGTAGAGTTGATAGTAGTCCTCGATCACTTGCCGGCGTTCTTCAATTGAGCGGTTGGCGTCGAGGCCGGCATGAAAGATGCTCTGGTTCCAGCTTCTGATCGTCGGGATCAGGCCATCCGCGAACTTTTCCAGATCCTGGTCCACCTGGAATTGTCCGGCAAACGGGCAGGGAACCACACCGGTCTCGATGTTGTCCAGCCGCAGCCCCGCCTGATAACACGCATTGTCCGGGTCGGTCAGCGGCCCGGTGAATTCTTCCACTGTACGGTAGTACTGGGGAAGGGTCATGTTACGGTATTCCCGCTCCGATACCCGGCCCTGGTCGACCAGTTCTCTCCAGATCGCGTTAAAGGTATCGAACAGGTTCACACCACCGGTGTTCCCGAGATAGCGGCCCTGCGGGTCACGGCAAAAGTTGACCAGCACCATTCTGCCGCCGGGTCTCAGCTCTCTCGCCCGGTTCTGCAGGATGGTCTCCCAGTCCTGTCCGGCCTGTCGGGCAAACGCTTCCAGTTCCTGGCCCCGGGCCCCGACCATGTGCACATGGTCGTTGATGTTGCACGGTTTGGCGGACAACCAGTGCATGGCGGTAGCGGAGAAACAGAAATCGAGGGAGTGGTCGGGCACGGACTGCTGATAGAACGATGTGCCGGAAACCAGGGGGAAGACACGTTCGAATTGACCGAGCCAGGTTTCAAATTGTGTGCGCCCATGAACGATACCGATCAGCGCGTTATAGTCATTCGCAGGCTGGTCCGCATAGATTACCGTAACCTGTACGCCCGGCTTGATTCTTTGTATTTGTTCGATTGACCGGCGGACCATGTCGAGCGAAGTTCCCGCGTCCGCGCATCCGGTGTCGGCCAGCGTGAACCGGTCAGAGGAAATATCGATATTCCTGATTGCGTCCAGAACACGGGGGGTGGCGATATCAATGACATCCTTTGCGCCTTTCGTCGCCAGTGAGTACAACCCGCCTTCCGACATGGTGACGTTGTCCGCCTGGAGGCTCTTCATCGGGATCAGACTCCGATCAGGGTAAGAAATTCGGAACGGGTGCGATGGCTGGAGCGAAACGTACCCAGCATCATGGAGGTTTTCATCGTCGAGTTCTGTTTTTCGACACCTCGCATCATCATGCAGAAATGTTTCGCTTCTATGATTACGCCGACTCCCCTTGCGCCGGTTACTTTTCCTATGGCGTGCGCGATTTGCTCGGTCAGGTTTTCCTGGATTTGCAGTCTGCGGGCGTACATGTCCGTGATTCGGGCCATCTTGGACAATCCGATCACTTTGCCATTCGGCACATAGGCAATGTGGCATTTGCCGACAAAAGGCAGCAGGTGATGTTCACACAGGGAATACAATTCAATATCCTTGATGATCACCATCTGGTCATTGTCGGATTCAAAAATCGCGTTGTTCACGACTTCATCGAGATTCTGCTGATAGCCCCGGGTCAGGTATTGCAGCGCCTTGGCCGCTCGCATCGGCGTGTCGGCAAGTCCCTGGCGTTCCGGATTTTCTCCAATCAGACCCAGGAGAGAATGGTAGCGCTCGGATATTTGTATGGAATTATTCATGTTCGTTCAATCGACATTAGCAGGATTTACAGTCGGCATTGTACCATTGGCTTGACCGATATGCTGTAACGCCCGGATCGTCCGGCAGTTCCCGCCAGCGCCCGGTTTTGTCATATACTGTAGATCATGTTGATTCGGGGTTACAGATATGGTCCATGAAGTGACCGGGGGCCTGCGCAAGATGAAGGTTGAAGCGACCCGTCCCGTGAGTTATCGGATGCCGGTGGGGGATGCGTTGCTGGCCATGAATGAGCAACTCGGGCGCCCCCTGGAAATGCGGTATACCGGCAATATCCATTGTATCGAATGCGGCAGAAAAACCAGCAAGAGCTTTTCGCAGGGTTACTGCTATCCGTGTTTCAAATCCCTGGCCGAATGTGACCTGTGTATCATGAAGCCGGAAACCTGCCATTTTGCCCGGGGAACCTGCCGTGACGAAGAATGGGCAAAAAATCATTGCATGCAGGACCATTATGTCTATCTCGCAAACTCGTCCGGATTGAAGGTCGGAATCACCAGGGGCACACAGATCCCGGTACGCTGGATCGATCAGGGGGCGTCGCAGGCCATCGTCATGTTCAAAATCAGGAATCGGCTTCATTCCGGCCTGCTCGAAGTCACTCTGAAGAAGCGGGTGAGTGACCGTACCGACTGGCGCAGGCTTTTGAAGGGGTTGCCGCAAGAGCAGGACATGGTTCTGGCGCGCGACCGGCTGATCGGTTCGGTTCAGTCCGAACTGGAAGCGTTGAAGCAATCGAATTCCGGGCTTGAGTGGGAGCAATTGAATGACGCGCCCATTCAACTGACCTATCCGGTGGACCGGTATCCCGACAGGCCAGTCAGCCTGAACCTGGATAAAACCCCGGAGATTTCAGGAACATTGATGGGCATAAAGGGTCAGTATCTGATTCTCGACTGTGGCGTGATCAACATCCGCAAGTTCGCGGGTTACGAGGTTACAGTCCGTCTCCCGAATTGACGGGGCCTGGAATACGCGGATTCAGGCCACCGTGAATCGTCACATGAACTCGCTGGTCCATTCATCGCGGAAAACCCGGTTTGCCGTTTTCCTGGCGCTGGATGTCGTGTTGATATTGCTGGGCCTCTGGGCGTCGTATTTCCTGAGGATGGATACCTTCGTCATTACCGATTTCCGTTTGGCTCTTCTGGGCCTGGCCGCTCCTGTTATCGCCCTCCCGGTATTCGTCCGGAACGGGGTCTATCGCGCCATCATCCGTTATCTGACCGCGGATGTCATCTGGACCATACTGCGCGCGGTAACGATCTATTGTGTCCTGTGGGCATTGGTGGTGCTGTTTTCCGGCATCCTTGACAAACCCCGTTCCATCATATTGATCAATTGGGGAGTCAGTCTGATATTGATTGGCGGGGCCCGGTTTCTCGCCTGGTACCTGACTAATCTGTATTTCACTGCGGCCCACAAAAGCGGCGCTGACGTCCATGTCAAAAAGGTTCTGATCTATGGCGCCGGAGAGGCCGGGATCCAGATTGCCGCGGGATTGTCATCCTACCGCGGGACCGAAGTCGTCGGCTTTATCGACGACTCCAGTCTGCTCCAGAACCAGTTGATCCAGGGGAAACGGGTCTATCCATCCGAAGACCTGTTCCGGCTGGTGGCTGCCCTCGAAATCTCTGAAATACTGCTGGCGATGCCGTCGGTTTCGCGTGGCCGGAGAGTCGAAATATTGTCCGCGCTGGAGCCCCTGCCGATTCCGGTCCGGACATTACCCGATCTTGCCTCGATCGCGTCCGGCAGGGTGAAGGTCCAGGATATCCGGGAAATCAGGGTGGACGATCTGCTTGGCAGGGAATCCGTCTTGCCCGATGAAACATTGATGCGCCGGAATATCGATAACCGTGTGGTCATGGTAACCGGCGCGGGTGGCTCCATCGGCGCCGAGCTGTGCCGTCAGATCTCCCTGCTGAACCCCAGGAAGATCATCCTGTTCGAGCAAAGCGAATACAATTTGTACAAAATCGATCATGAAATGAGAAAACGCGAGGTCGGGTTCGTTCCGGAGCTGGGCTCGGTTTCGGATATGGACCATATTGCCGAGCGCTGCAAAACGCTGGAGGTGGATACGATCTTCCATGCCGCGGCTTACAAGCACGTGCCCCTGGTGGAGATGAATCCGGCTATCGGGGTCAAGAACAATGTGTTTGGAACTTACGCCACCGCAATGGCGGCGATTCGCGCCAATGTGAAAAGTTTTGTACTGATTTCCACCGACAAGGCCGTTCGCCCCGCCAATGTGATGGGCGCGACCAAGCGTTTTTCCGAGTTGATTCTCCAATCCATCAATGCGGATGGGCAAGCCGGACAGACCCGGTTCATTATCGTTCGATTCGGTAATGTGATCGATTCGTCGGGGTCGGTGATTCCGTTGTTCCGGGACCAGATCAACTTGGGCGGGCCGGTGACGGTGACCCATGAAGAAGTCACACGCTACTTCATGACGATCCCGGAAGCCGCCCAACTGGTCATCCAGGCCGGAGCCATGGGCAACGGCGGGGAGGTGTTCGTTCTGGACATGGGGGAATCGGTCAGAATCCATGATCTCGCGGTCAAGATGATCAAGCTGAGCGGGCTTGCGCTCAAGGATGCCGGGCATCCCGATGGGGACATCGAAATAGAATTTTCCGGGTTGAGGCCGGGTGAGAAGTTGCACGAGGAATTATTGATCGGCGACAATGTGGCGTCCACGCAGCATGATCGAATCATGAGCGCGAATGAAAAGTTCCTGCCGTGGCCGGAGATACAGGAAAGGCTCGACCAGTTGGAGATTCAGGTTCGATCAGGGAACACCGAACAGATCAGGCAGATACTGGCAACCGTCGTCGAAGGGTATTCCGCCAGGTGACTATGATTCAGGAAACTCACCTCAAACATGATACTGTATGATCTGACAGGGCTGAATGAAAGGCATCCCGTATTCTATTTCTCTGGGATCAATTGAATGAACCAACAAGTAATTAACGTTTCGCTTCAGGACGCTAGTTTAAAGAGAAAAATTCGACGACATCTAAAGCAGATAGGTTTTCAGAAAAATGGCAACGGTTCTTTGTTGATAAACGGTGATGGCAAAGAGGTAATTCGAGCGCTTCACGGGTATCAAAGAAATGATAGGCTGGAAAAGAGTCGCGATTTCCTGATCAATCGCGCATCCCGACTGTTTAAATACTTCGCTTCGGGAATGGAAGTACAACCTGAATCCATAACCCCGGTATTGGAGAAAATAGCTGCTGGCACGTGGCAGTCAGACCTATTTCGACTTGCCTCACTTACGTGGTCAATTCCAGTTTCACACGGTTTTGGCCGAAGGCTGAGATATCTGGTATGGGATAAACATAATCGGAAATTAATTGGATTGATTGCTATTGGAGATCCAGTATTTAACTTGGCAGTCCGCGATAATTTGATCGGCTGGGATGCGCAAGACCGTAGGGCGCGCTTAGTAAATATAATGGATGCTTATGTACTGGGTGCTATTCCCCCTTACAATCGTCTTCTAGCGGGTAAGATGGTGGCGTGCTTGATTCGAACGCACGAAGTATTCGGGGATTTTCTTCGCACATACGGTAATTCTAGTGGAATTATTTCAGGCGAAAAGAAAAATGCCCGGCTCATAGCTGTGACAACCTCTTCTTCTATGGGGCGTTCATCTGTCTATAACAGATTGAAACTGGATGGTGTCGAATACTTTAAGTCTATTGGTTATACCGGAGGGTGGGGACACTTTCACATTCCTGATCGGTTGTTCTTGGAGCTACGAAGCTATCTGCGCAGTATTGATCACCCGTATGCTGATCGTCACCAGTTTGGGGAGGGGCCAAATTGGCGATTGCGAACAACACGCGCTGCTTTGAAGGCATTGGGATTTAGGGACGATTTACTTCGTCACGGCATTCAAAGAGAGGTCTTTATATCATTTTTGGCATCGGGGGGAACTGAGTATCTTCGAACCGGTAAAGGTCATGTCAATACCTCAAAGATTCTCTCTGTTGATGAAGTATCTTCTTTGGCTCTCAACCGCTGGATTATTCCGCGTGCCGAAAGGATGCCCGACTACCGGGCTTGGACGTTGGAGGAACTTATCCCAATGTTCGGCCGACATAGCCGACAAATTGCCGGCAAGCTGTCGCGACTGGAGAAATTGACGGTATCAGGCGAGCGCATGAGATAGCAATGCCCGGTTCACTCAACGAATGGCAGGCCCACCTCGAACAGCATTTCGAAGCACTTGCGAAGCATCGGGCCGAATCGGGCTTCGGCATATTTGCGCTTGAGCATGGACTTGATGAGGCCGCTCTCAAAGAGATCGCGGTACTACTACGTCTACAGCTAAAGAACAATTTACTTCTACGGCAGCACTGGTTGCTATGGATCATCTACTCAACCGAACATGGCTATCAGTACGAGGGAGATGAGTATTGGCCGTCGTTTGAGTCGCAGACGCCAGGGTGGGACGGGAGGATGCGTTATCAACTCGCAGAGTGGTTCAAGAAGTTCCAGCGTACGTACAGCGGAGTGGTACCGACCGGGCGCTGGGCGGAGCATTTCCGCATCATTTCACGGCCAATTACCCATGCAATTTTGCCGAAGTACCTTCAGGTTCAATTTTGCAGAACACTCTACGATCTACGACATAGCTTGATCGGCCTGGGTGCCAATGCCCAGGATACAGGCGATATCGGGAGAAGGCTGGCGAGGGATGCAGGACATACTTCGACCCGTTTCCAGGAATTTCTCCAGCAAGAAGAGTTAACGGGACGGATAGTGCTAGCGCTTCTCGGGGAGCAGTCGATTGGAGGGACCGAGCCAATTTATCCGCAGACTCTTGAACGAATTGTTGGAGACTTGGAAAGGGTTCGCAACGCGGGTGAGTGGCTCCGGGAAACGCGACGGTACGTGGAGGATAGGTTTACCGGGGTCGCAGCGGGGTTACCGGGTAGAGATGGAGCAAATCCTCCCGGTGCACCAGTCCCGAAATACATGCACCGGTTCGACGTCAAAGCTAAGGTTTACTTGAGCCATCGAGGTGGGGGTAATTGGATTGTTTGGGCCGAATTGCCCTCATTCAAGGGGGTTGCCTCGTTATGTGCGGATACCCGCTCATTCCTCAAAACGACAAGATGCCGCCTCAACGGTGCCTCCGACTTTAAGCCCGGCGGTTGGTTGCTGTCTGGCAGTCGAAAGGGTGTTCTCAAGCGGTGGCCCAACCCGCGGAAGCCGATGGTTCAATTCGAGCATCCACATGAGCGCATTGAGAACCTTCTTCAAACCGGATGCCGTATTGCCCGCGGTCCGATTTGGTTGTACCGAATTGGACAGGATAGTACCGCTCGCGAAATCGTGGGCAGGACAGTACGACCAGGAGGCAGATACATCATCATCACAAACGAGGAGCAAGAACAATTGCGATATGGGATGTGTCAGCTGGAAATCAGTTGTGCCGACATTTGGGCGTATCGTTTTGACGTGCCAACAGATGTATCTGCGGAGCTCACTGAATGGCTTGTCGAATTCGGCTTGCAAGTAGCGCGCACCATCCACGTTTGGCCAGCGGGTCTTCCTGGTCGGGGGTGGAATGGCGAGGGGCAAAGCGAGTGGCTCACGACAGAGACGCCAGTATTTGGGATGGCACACGACCACCCTGTGGACGGGTATGTGCTTCAACTAGATGGTGAGTTCGAGAAAGAGATTGAAGCAGGGCAGTGCGGAAGTCCTGTGTTTGTACGGTTGTCACGATTGCCAGAGGGCAAACACATCCTTACTGTCAAAGCGAGGCGAGGCGCGGGCCTTGACGAGGTCGTATCGACACCAGCTGCAGAAGGGCATGTGGAACTTTGTGTGAGGGAACCAGAGCCATGGATTCCCGACGTTGCGTCGCATTGTGGTCTGATCGCAAGCCTTGATCCTCATGACGCAGATCTAGAAGTGCTCTGGAGAAACGAGGTGAATCTCTCGGTGATAGGTCCGCCGAGCAGGTCGGTCACCGCCCACATTCGACTGACAGACAGGAGGGGAGCCGAGCTTCTGTCTAAGCGGGTGGGGGGGCATTTCGAACTGCCACTCAGGTCGGAGACGTGGCGCGAAAAGTTTTCGCAGATTCTCCGACAAGAGAAAAACGCGTGGGTCTACTTGGAAGCCGCGAGCGGTGAACTGGAAATTTCGGCTGAAGAACTCGGGCGAATTTCCTTTCGATTTGAACATGACATTCCTCCGCTGCGGTGGATCCTGAATCGCAATCAAAACAATATTGTGGCGAGATTGGTGGACGATACTGGCATTGAAGAATCGGAACCCGAGGTTTCGTATTTCAATATGATGGCCCCTGCGATGGAGCGCCGGAATTCGCCCGATGCGGCCTTGGCTGGGCACGCGGTCGAGATGCCGGGTGGTCTACTGCATGCAAGGCAGGGAGATTTCGAAGATTTCGTGGCCGTGAGCTGTAAGTGTATATTGTCAGATTTTAAAGATCTGAAAATTGACTCGGACTTTTCCCAATTGCGGAGTAGGTCCGTACTTTCAGCAAACGATTTGCGGTTATATGCGAGATGGCACAACGCAAGGCTCTACGGTCCGCTCATCAATGACAGGTGGAAAAAGATAAGAGATGAGTATCTCTCCATTATCTACGAAAAACTGTGCGGACTAAATTGGGCCAAAGCGGAAGCCTCGTTCCACAAATCACCGGATTTGCTACAGGCATTGGAAACTCTTCTACAATTGGTCGAAAAGGGATCGACAGGCTTTAGCTCAAAGTTGCTTCGCGAGTGTGAGCAGTCAAATGGGTGCGTCCGTCACAAATCTGGATGGTATGAGGAGTTGGCCAAGAAATATCGCGTATGTGAGGATGCTGGGCTTTCTGAATTTGCATTTAGCTTGGCCATGGACGCTCATCAGGTTCCAGAGAAATTTGGCAGCAATCTTGGAAATCTGGTCGATGCCGTCCGGGAAAATCCAGCTGTGTTACGCGGCGCGCGCTTTTTTAGAATGTGCAGTAACACTGACACGAAAGTTCTGAAAGCTGTACGGTTGGACTTCTAAAGTGATAGAAGAAATTTCAAGAGACGAGGTGCTTGTAGGGTGTCGCGAAATTCTTGGATTGAGCGATGTTGACAATGCCATTGTCGATGAAGACTTACTGACAGCCTTGGTTCGGAGAAGCGCAGGCATTCATTGCCCGTGCTCACGAACCGTACTGCGCAGTTCTCTTGTCGATGCCCTTCAGCATCTGTGCGATGCAAGAACTCTGCCGGATCGTATAGAGGCGATCATTGAAGGGTTGATCGTGGTGGGCGATCTGCTCGAGTTGCACGATGTAGGGATCGTCGATCCCAATGTCAGGGGGACTTGGGTGTTCGCTGCACCGCCTAGCTATGTCGAGAGGCAGAGCGGCGATATATTCATCATCGGGATAGTTGCAGACCAAGATGTGTTTCTGCCAGGGTCACTAGCATCCCGCGTTAGCATGACAGGCCTTACAAGGTTAATACAGCCTGAGTCGAACGAGGATCTGGCAAAGAAGTTGAACGATCAAGGTCTGCAAAAGCTGTCTGAGAAGACTTGGCTCAGGAGTCCGAGTGCTGAACCGTTCAGCCAGTTGTTGGCACGTTTTGAACGCCGTCTCGCGGAAAGACCGCCGGCAGGTACCGTCAATGGAATGGAAGTGCTTGACGGGAAACGGCCAGTTACCTTTTATCGTGGACGTTGGTCGGACTGTAATGGGAAAACCGGTTTGTTCGTGGGTAGGCGACCGCAGGAATTCGGAACACCGATTTGGTGCCTGGTTGAATTGACAGCGGGAAATGTCGCTAGGTTTCTGGATTTGCCGTCGAATAAGTCCCGTTGGCGTGGCTGCGATGAAGCATGGCACTTGCAAATGGCCATCGATGCGAGGCACGGTCAGCCTCAGCGGTACCGGGTCCAGCCTGACGACGGTGATTGCCGGTTTGATTTCTTCTCGCCGTTGCCGGCATGGTCAGAGAGACGCTTTGTAGCCTTTGGCCGAACCGTGCCCCCAATGAAGTGCCTGATGTCATACGTTCTGCCCACTAGTGCTGCGAAATTCGAAGAAAAATTTCTGCAGGAATGCCTTTGGCTTTCTCGTACTGAAGAATCCGAATAGGGGAAATTATGCAAACGACGCAAGAGTCAATCGAGCAACTTCACCGGGCGCTCAGCGATTATATTGAAGCGACCTACCATATAAGTGCACCGTCTCTGATACGGCAACGAAAAGAATTGTTGGCCCAACCTGGGCTCATTCATCAGATTCCCTACCTGGAATCTACACCGCGCTATCAAACAGGCGAACGCCTAGCCAAGATGCAAGGGCTTCCGACAGCAGCCTTAAAAGCCTTTTTATCTGTTTCGAAGAAAGAGGAGCGCGGTCCACAACTTGTGTACGACCCACCATACAGTCATCAATCGGATGCGATACGTGGCTGCCTCATCGATCGGAAAAACTTGGTAATCATGACTGGTACAGGTTCCGGTAAAACTGAGTCATTCCTGCTGCCAATACTTGGAAAACTTGCACATGAGGCAAACACTCGACCAAATTCCTTTAATGCGTTGCCAGCCATGCGGGCACTTGCTCTCTACCCGATGAATGCACTCGTAAACGATCAATTGGGACGACTGCGGGGCCTATTCGGAGATCCGCGGATCGTAGAATTGTTTAATAGTTGGTCTGCCCGCCCTCCCCGTTTTGCTCGATACACAAGCAGAACGCCGTATGCGGGGATACGCACAGCTAAGCAAGATACGGGCAAACTGAAGTCATTTGACGAGTTCTATGCGGATATAGAACGCAAAACGCAGTCGGACGATTCTGAGGTGCGGGAGAAGGCTCAGCGGTTTTTATTGGAATTGAAGGAGCATGGGAAATGGCCAGCGAAACCCAATATTGTGGCATGGTTCGGTAGAAAAGGTAGTCGGTGGCAAAATTCCAGGACCGGTGAATTCCAACGAGCCGTGACTTTGCCCGACGATTCGGAACTGCTAACGCGACATGAAGTACAGGCTGCGCCACCGGATCTACTAGTGACCAACTACTCTATGCTTGAGTACATGCTAATGCGCCCCATTGAACGGCCGATTTTCGACAGAACGCGCGAGTGGCTCGAAACCAATCCCGAAGAGAGTTTCTTGATAGTGCTTGACGAAGCGCATTTGTACAGGGGGGCGGGTGGCGCCGAGGTGGGGCTACTCATCCGCCGGCTGAGGGACCGGCTGGGCATTGCGAGTGACCGACTTCAGGTAATCTGCGCTACCGCGAGTTTTCAGGATCGTGAATATGCACCGAAATTTGGCGCACAACTCTCGGGCAATTCCGCGAATACCTTTATTCCAATTACAGGCTCACTCGACCTAAAGGCGGGAGAGGATCGCGGAACAGAAGCGGACGCGGAGATACTGTCTTCGGTCAATCTCGAACAGTACTATGGGGCGAACACGGATTCCCAACGTATTGATGCCGTCCATCAGCTACTCGAATACCGCGGTGTATCGGTTCACGATACTGTCGAATCAGCACTCTATAACGCGTTATCAGATTTTGGTCCAATGAAGCTACTCATCAACTCAACAATGAAGGAGGCACAACCGATCGGTGAGCTAGGCCAGCAGATTTTTCCGGCTGCGGCTGTAGGAAAAGGAGATTCTGCGCTTACCACCTTGATGGCACTTGGAAGCGTGGCTCGAAAGGAATCGAACACGCCGGGCTTGTTGCCATGCCGTATTCACAATTTCTTTCGGGGCCTACCAGGGCTCTGGGTGTGCATGGATCCAGACTGCTCGGAAGCGGTTGACCGACCCGAGGACAGGATTTGTGGAAAAATGTACGGCCAGCCTCGGGAGCATTGCAACTGCGGTGCGCGAGTCCTAGAGCTTTACACATGCCGAAATTGTGGGACTGCATACGCTAGAGCATACACAGATGATGTCCTTGATCTATCCACTTTGTGGGCCGAACCGGGACAGCGTCTTCGGATGGGGACCACAGACACAGAGACACTACTGGCCATCGACTTACTGCTTGAAGAGCCACCAGACGATGGGTCAGCCGAAATCGCGGATTACGATCTTGAAACTGGTCGACTGAATTCACCAATGCTTGGTCATCGCACGCGTACCGTCTTTATTCGAGACGGGCGGGTATCGGAGTCCCTAGATGAAGACGGAGAAGTTTCTAGTAGTATTGAGTCATGTGCCCAGTTTATTAGATGCGCAGTTTGTAAGAAATCGGCACGATTCGGTCGATCGTATGTTCAAAACCATCAAACCAAGGGAGACCAACCCTTTCAAGCTCTTGTTTCTCGCCAAGTACAAATTCAACCGCCGGCACCAGTAGAAGCGAGTAGTTTTGCTCCTTTGCAGGGGCGCAAGGTATTGACGTTTTCAGATTCAAGGCAGGTTGCAGCCCGGCTTGCCCCTAATCTTCAACTCTATTCGGATCGGGATTCGTTACGACCGCTCATTGCTTGGGGATATCAGAGGCTACAAGGCTTGGTTAGCATGAAGCAACGGCTGAGTCTCGACGATTTGTATTTGGCAGTATTGCTCGCATCAAAAAGCTTGAATGTGCGCCTGCGCCCTGAGGTCAAATCTGGAGAAAGCTTTGTTGCAGATCGTATTGTTGCAACGGCCGTCGAGAACGGGGTGCTGGAAGATGATGCGGCACTTCTGGGATTATGCATGGAACTTCGAAGTGAGCGGCCGCCAGAAGCATTTCTTGATAATGTAGTAACAACGGTCCGGGATCGTTTTCTCGGATTCGAGGCGTTGGCTCTAGCGTCAATTGTCGAACGTGGAGACCATACAGGCAAGCTCAAGATTCTGCCCGACATTCCCGGGATAATTGACAGTGCAGAAGCAAAGATCTGGCTGGCGAGGGCATGGTTACGGTGTTGGCAAAGACGGGGGTTCTGGTTGAATGCAATGCCGCCTATATGGTGGAAGCGGTCGCGATCTGAAGGCATTAGTATAGGCGGACAGAAGGGAAATTTTACTGCGATGAAAACTGTCCTAGGCAACGAAGGGGCTCTGAAGGTGTTTCGGGACCAATGGTCGCCAAAACTCCTAAGATTGTTTGCAGAAGATACGGAAGGGGGTGAGAAGCGCCTGAGAGGCAGTCAACTGACTCTGATGTTTGAAGGATCCTGGGTTCACTGCCCTAACTGTAAGTCGGTACATCGACCGATACCTGGATTGTCGCACTGCCTAGATTGCGGAGGGGTGGGTATTCGGGCGTTGGACCCGGATTCTGATTTGGTTTTCCTTGCTCGAAAGGGGTTCTACCGTAAGGCTGTCACGGAAGCACTAGAGGTACCGCCGCGTCAACCGATGGCACTTATCGCCGCCGAGCACACGGCCCAGTTGAGCGCACCTCAAAATGAGGATGTGTTCTCCAAGGCAGAAGAAAATGAACTTCTTTTCCAGGACATAAAATTGGAGAAGGACGGTGTACGGGCGACAGCCATCGATGTCCTGTCAAGCACTACAACGATGGAGGTTGGCATAGACATCGGAGCACTATCGGGCGTTGCTCTTCGCAACATGCCTCCTGGTCGAGCCAATTATCAGCAGCGGAGTGGGAGGGCGGGACGTCGGGGCAACGCTGTAGCTACAGTTGTAGCGTTTGGCAGCGCAGATAGCCACGATGAACACTATTTTTCGGAACCGGACGGTATGATTCGCGGAGATGTTGTCGATCCGATTCTTACCCTCGACAATGCCGATATCGTACGCCGCCATATCAGGGCTTTTCTGTTGCAAAATTATCATGAAGATCGAATTCCAGAAATCAATCCTAGTATGCGGCACGATCTTTTTTCAGTGCTGGGCACGGTGTCGGAGTTCCGAAGCGGAAAATCGATACTGAATCGATCTGACTTTGAGAACTGGCTTACGGAGCATGAAGAGACTTTGGGAGTGCGGGTTGATTCGTGGGTCCCTAGTGAACTTTCAAAAGAGGATCGTGCTGACCTTCTGCAAGGGATGAAGGAGGATTGCCTAACGGCGGTCGATGCAGCGATCCAGTTCAGTGCTGGTGAAATTGGTGTGGATGGGGAAGATGACTCAGATGATGGAACTGGAACAGAAGATGCGCCGGAGGTGGGTGATGAGCAGGCACAGCAGTCGTGGAACTCTGGGAATCTTCTAGATCGTCTCCTCTATTGTGGAATTTTACCGCGTTATGCATTCCCAACCGATGTTGCGACGTTTCATGTTTTTGACCAAGCCCGTTCTACGAGTTTCAGGCCAATTATGAGGTTTGCGCCTTCCCAGGCGTTGTCAGTTGCTTTATCTCAATATGCTCCCGGAAAGCAGGTCTGGATTTCAGGAAAGTGCTATACGTCAGGCGCCGTCTACTCGCTCATGCAGAAAGAGAGATGTGAGGCATGGGCAGCGAAGCGCATCTACATGGAATGTTCTGAGTGCGGGTTTGCCAGAACGTTCGAGACTACAGTGGTAGATCGGGGGGACATACACGACTGCGAAGCTTGCGGAGGTCATGATAGCTTCGGCCCGGGCCGAGTCTGGCTGCGCCCTCCAGGGTTTGCCCACCCTGTCGATATCGAGGAAGTCACCTCTCCTGACGACATGCCAGAGACGAGTTATGCGACAAGGGCTAAGTTAACAATGGGCACGCCTGACGAATCAGCGGGCTGGGCCAGAATTAACGAGCGCGTGCGTATCCTGGCAGACCGCCAACATCTTCTGGTATCCAATACGGGACCGAAAAGAGACGGCTACACGTACTGCACAAGTTGCGGCAGAATCGAGTCAAGTCATGAGCGTGAGCCGAAGCTCAACGATGCACATCGAAAACCCTATCCTGAAGACGATGCTAAGACTGTCTGCCAAGGAATCAACCCTACCAGGCACCTCGTGCTTGGGACAGATTTTATTACGGATATCGCGCTTTTCTCTCTCCGTGTGGAACCGCCGCTAAGTCTTCGTCCAGGGCACTCATCCACCAATGTCGCGTTGAGAACCGTTAGTGAAGCATTGGCCAAGGCGGCCTGCCAGCTGCTCGAAATAGAAGGCGGAGAACTGATGGCTGAATTCCGGCCTGCTCTTACACCTGAAGGGAAGAGGGGTTCGGAGGCAGAGATATTTTTATACGACACTCTGGCAGGTGGAGCAGGGTTTTCCCGCTTACTCGCCGACTTCGGCCAGGAATTGCTTGAGAAAGCGTTGCTTGTGTTGAAAACTTGCCCGGAAGCATGCGATGCATCGTGCTACAGGTGTTTGCGCAGTTACAAGAACAAGTTTGAACACAGCCTCCTGGATCGTCATGTAGGTGCAGAGCTTCTGGAATATCTTGTGGCTGGCAGACGCCCGAGTTTTAACGCTGAGCGTTTGCACGATTCGACTGCCCTCCTGTACCACGATCTCCTGCGCCAAGGTCTCGCGGGGGTGGAATTCGAACTTGACGCACGATTGGACAGCGAGTCAAGCGGTCTGGTAGCTCCAATCCTGGCGACAACAAGTTCGGGGAACAGGTTCATCATATCGCTTTCAGGTCCTTTGACGTCAGAGCATCCGGCTGATCCGCTCATCGCGGAATACCTAGACAAAGGAGGTGCTATTCCGGTGATCGTTAAAAACGAACTGATAGTGCGCGGCAATCTTCCTTCTGTCACTAATGAACTGAGACAAGAGATTGAAGATTAGAGGACAAGAGAGCTGGGGGCAGAGACTATTGATCGGCGTACAAAACTGACTCACTTTACGGGGTCATCGGCATCCAGAATTGCCTCACACCTGAAACCGTAATTTCTGTTTAAATGTTGTTTATATATTGTACGAAGTGCCCCACTTGGACGCTGTCCAGCCCATCGTTGTACATGCACCTACAACCCAAACGTATCCAATATATTCCAGAGACGGCCCGAACAATACGTAGTCGAACACAAAAGAATCGTGACAGTCACGGTAGAGGTTTTGTATTGCTGCCTCCTGTGTTATGCCTAGAATGTGAAGGTCATGCGCAAAAAGGTAAATACAAATGAGCCACAGAATTGTAAGGCTGAAGGAAGTCCTGCGATGACCGGGCTATCGCGCTCAACCATCTATGTGGAGATTGCCAAAGGCAATTTTCCGAAACAGATGAGCCTGACGGGGTCCCGTTCGGTCGGCTGACACGAAAGTACAATCACTTTAGTGGATCGAATCCAAGCACAGGCATGAAGGGTGCAATTTCCTTGATCAAAGGCTTTTAACTTATCGGTTGGTCGCCTTGGAGAAAATTTGGAACCACCTTCCCTGAGGCCCGAATCTCTTCAAGATAATCGGCCCACCACTGCGTCATGGTCTTTCGCTCATCCAGATAACAGGCATAGTGGGTATAGACTGCTTGGATGCAACGCTGGCGCGATCATATGTGCGCACAATTCAACCATCGGTAGTATCTGAAAGCCTTGCCGACCGTTCCACCAGTGGCTCCCGAGGCGACCACGCCATTCACGTTAGACTTGCTAAGAACAAAAGGCTTGAGTATTCTCCAAGGCTAAAGAGGGCCATCATCTGATTGAGCATTAAATGATAAAAGTCAAGGAATCGAACCAAGCCCCTCGCAGAGGTTTTTGGACATTTGCCCACGGATTTCAGCCCGAAGGCAATACGCTATCGGAAAAACAAACTCTGTCCATTTAACAATAAAGTCCCAAGTTGTACAAAGGACAAGGCCAAGGATACACTCGGCGTGTGCAGTGTATTACATCGAGACAACCCTGTAGTCACTTGTCCTGTCAGATTTCGTGAGAATTGGTTGATTGCAGATGATGCGGCAGAATTCTTCTTTGGAATTAACGCAACATGGACATCGCTCACAGAAGTAAGGTTAGTTGATCTGAATGGAAACTCTGCTGGAAGCATTGACGTGGTTTTAGTCGCTTATGACGATACAGGAAGAGTCTACGATTTCGGATCACTGGAAATACAAGCGGTTTATATATCAGGAAATGTTAGAGAGCCATTCACTTTCTACATGAAAGATTGCCGTGAGAACGCTAGAATGGATTGGTCTACTCACGCAAACTACCCCAGGCCGGATTTTTTATCCTCATCAAGGAAAAGGCTTGCCCCACAGCTTATGTTCAAAGGGGGAATTTTACATGCCTGGAATAAGAAAATGGCCGTAGCTTTAGACTCGGCTTTTTTTTCGACTCTTCCGAGCTTGGATGAAACTGATCAGGCTGATGCAGATATGGCGTGGCTGATTTACGACCTTGTCCCCTCGAGCAGTGAAACAGGTTATGAACTTCAGAAAACTAGGACTGTATATACCAAATTTACAAAAGCATTGGACTCCATAACGAAACCGGAAGTCGGAAATGTGGAGAAATTCATGGAGTTGCTACAGTCAAAAGTAGATGAGAAACTTGAGAACGCCCCTATCAACCAGACCATAGATAGCCCTTTTGGAGACGGATAATGCAGAGATCGTTCTTCACTGATGAAGTAGAACCTGTGAAAGCGGTCAATGTGGCCTCTGTTCCGCAGCGTAGCCCGTTTCGCTATCCGGGAGGAAAAACATGGTTTATACCCAGGCTACGCGAATGGCTCTACAGTCAATCAGCAAAACCTGAACTATTAATCGAACCATTTGCCGGTGGCGGTATCGTTTCACTGACTGCGGTATTTGAAGATTTGGTAGAAGAAGCTCTTATGGTTGAGTTGGATGAGGAAATTGCGGCTGTATGGCAAACCATAGTCGATGGCGAGGCCGAATGGCTTGCAAAAAGGATTCTTGCTTTCGATATGACAAAAGATAATGTCAAGGCAGAGCTTCAGAAAAAAAGTGTGTGTCTGAAGGAAAAAGCATTACAGACAGTAATAAAAAACAGAACGTTCCACGGCGGTATTCTTGCAGCAGGGTCAGGCTTCATTAAAAATGGAGAAAGCGGAAAGGGCGTACTTTCAAGATGGTACCCCGGCACCTTGGCAAAGCGTCTGCGCAACATCAACCATATTATCTACAAACTCCGATTCAAACACGGTGATGCCTTTGATGTAATTGATCAATACAAAGACAAAGCCGGTGTCGTTTTCTTTATCGACCCACCCTACACTGCTGGCGGTAAAAAGGCAGGTAACCGCTTATATACGCATTATGAATTGTCCCACGAGGCATTGTTTGACTTGTGTACATCAATTCACGGGGATTTTATTATGACCTACGATAATGTGCCGGAAGTAAAGGCTCTGGCTGAACAGTGCGGGTTTCAGATTAAACCGATCCCCATGAAAAATACACATCACGCTGCAATGACTGAATTGGTAATTAGGAAAGGACCTGAGTTGGATGAGGGGAATCGACAGGGTCCCTGCCTGACATGATCCACGGCCATTTACACAGAAATCTTTATGCTCTCTTTCCGGTAGACGCAGAACCAGCCTTCGGGTTGGTTGTTCTCGTAGTAAGGACCCATTTCCAGACTCAGGCAGCGCAGCCGGGATTGATTTTCCAGTTGTTTGAACCGGTCGGCGAATCCCATGCTTTGCCACAGGTCCTTGTGAACCGTGCAGGCGAGAATACCACCGGGCTTCAGTATCCGGCAAATTTCATCCAGTGGTCCAGGTCCGACATGGCCATGGGTGAAGGTGCCGGACGAAATGACGCCGTCCAAGCTGTCGCTTTCATATTCCAGCGGCAGATTGACGTCGCCGACCTGGAGGCCCTTGTACAATCCCTTGCGATTTGCCACCTCTACCATTTCCCGGGACAAATCAATGCCGTACAGGTTGGTGAAGCCCTGTTCCGCCAGCGGATACACGGTGAGGCCCGTACCGCATCCGAGGTCGAGTATTTTCGCGTCCCTGTCATCGAGGCGCTCCATCATTTTCCCGGCAATCAATCCGGGTGAGACATAGTTCAACCCTTCTACCATCTGCTGGTCGTACTCCCGCGCCCACCTGGCGTAGAAAAGCTTCATGCTTTCTTCGTTTTCCAGGTTATAGGCTTCGGTAACGAACTTTCCGGGTCCCGTTGGGGCTTCTCCGGCTGTTTCCGTAACCGTTGGGGCCTCGTTCTGTTCGGAAGAGTCTTTCGGGGCCATCAGGTATCGGTTCAGGAAATTTTAGTGAGTGGATTGTTACCGGATTTCAGGACCATGGCAACACCGATTACACAGGCAATGATTCCAGCAATCGAAACCAGCCCGAATGTCTCGCCGAAAAATATCCAGGCCTGGACCACTACAAAAGGCGGCACCAGATAAAACAGCCCCGCCACCTTGCCCGCTTCACCGGTTCGAATCAACCATAGCAGGAGTATTGAGGTGCCTGCCGACAATACCAGCACCAGCCAGGCCAGAGCCAGAACGAACGACAGTGTCCAGTCGATTTCGCGGGATTCCAGTGCAAATGCGAGAATGCCCATGATCACGGTATTGACCAGGAACTGGAAGCAGACACTCGGCAACAGATCATACGCCCCGCAGAATTTTTTCTGGTAGACCGTGCCGACGGAGATTGCGATCAAGCCGGCCGTTGTGAAAACCAGCCCGGTATAATTGACCGCTCCGGTGTCAATCCCCTGTTGGGTAATGACAATGGTGATGCCGATAAATCCAATGACCAACCCTGCAATTTTCAGGAGGGTAATGGACTCATCCAGCCAGCGGGCCGCGATAAACACCGTTACCAGAGGTTGCAGGCCAATGACGATTGCGGTCATCGAGGAAGGGAACCCGGCCTTGATGGCGCTGAAAACCCCTCCGAGGTAAACGCAGTGGATCAGAATGGCGACGACTGCCATGTGACCGTAATCAACCACACGCTTCGGCCAGGTCACCTTGAAAAACGGGACCAGCGAGAACAATATCAAGGTCGCCATCAGCATCCGGATACCGAGAAAAGTGAACGGTTCGGCGCTTGGCAGGCCGAATTTTGCGCTGATAAAGCCGGTACTCCACAGGAATACGAACAACAGCGGAAGCCCGGTTCTTATCGTATGAGTTCGAAATGACATGTTTCAGGGCCGGTTGCGGTTGAACGGGTTATTGCGGATGAAAGGCCGGTCATCCACTCATTTGTTTCGGCGGAGCAATTTGCCGATCGTAAACGAGGTGCGGGGGATATAGGCATAGCTGGTTCGATTCTCACTGGTTGGGCGGGCGCGCATCCGCAGCAGGCTGAACAGGACCAGTAAAACGTGGGCAAACGCAATGAAAAGGAATAGCGCTTGCGGCCCGAATCCTTCGATCAGGCTGGAAGTGACCAACGGGCTGAAAATGGCCCCGATCCCGTAGATGAAAATCAGGGAGGCGTTGACCTCAATGGCGCTGTCAGGGTCCACGAAATCATTGGTGTGGGCGGCGGATACCGAGAAAATAGGGAAGGTCGCAATTCCGAACAGGATGGCGCCGACGAAAATGAACCACATTTCCATCGAGTTGACTATCGCAATCAGTCCACAGACGATGACACTGGCGGCGGACAGGCCAACCAGCACCTGCCTGCGGTCGAATTTGTCGGCCAGAAAACCGACCGGAAATTGCGCCAGGGCGCCACCCATCAGCACGGTTGCGAGAAAGTAACCGATTTGCTGAGCGCTCAATCCCACTTCCTGTCCATAGATCGGTCCGACCATGCGAAAGGACGATGAAGTGACCCCGGCGACAATGACCCCGGCCACTCCGAGCGGGGAAATCAGCGCTGTCCTGACCGGCTTTAACCGGGGGGCGGGTGGAATCCGGGGTTGATCCAGTCTGGTCAATGTCAATGGAAACAGGCAGGCGCAGCAAAGTATCGCCAGCAGGTTGTAGGAAATATAGGATGCCGGTTCCAGTACCGCGATCATCAGCTGGGCGCATGACGACGCGATGATGTCTACGGCCCGGTATACGCCCATCACCCGCCCACGCGACTGGTTGGTTACCTTCGACTGCATCCACGCCTCGATGATGGTATAACATCCGGCGATACAGAGTCCGGTCATGATACGCATCCCGGCCCATGCCCAGGGCTCGGGATACAGCGGATGGGCGATGGCTCCGATTGCGCCGCAAGCCGCGAAGGCGGCAAACCCCCTCGAATGACCTACCGTACCCAGGACTCTTGGCGCCAGCCAGCAGCCGACGAAGAATCCGAGAAAGTGGGCAGAACCGAGAATACCGATCTCGGTTTTGGAAAAACCGAGTTCAAAACCCGACAGCACATCCAGGGGGCCGATTGACCCGGAGCTCAATTGCAGGAAGGTGATCGACAGGAAAAGTGCGGCGAATGAGATAAGCAAGCGCATATTGTGCAACCGGTATTTGCAGTACCGGACTATACATATATGTCGGCAAGGGTAAAGAAAAAACTATAAAATCCTGACAATGAAAAAACAGACCGCCAGCCATGCCTACAAATATCCTTTGCTGATCCGGCATCTGCTGGATGCCGCGCTGGTCGTTTCGCCGGACCAGGAAATTGTCAGCGGCGACCTGTGCAGATACAGCTACCGTACCTTTCGCCAGCGCATTGCGCGGCTGGCGGGCGGACTTGCCTCCCTGGGCATTGGATACGGCAATACGGTCGCAGTCATGGATTGGGACTGCCACCGGTACCTGGAGTGCTTTTTCGGGGTTCCGATGATGGGCGCAACGCTTCATACCATCAACATACGGTTCTCGCCTGAGCAGATCCTGTATACGATCAACCATGCCGGGGACGACGCCATTCTGGTCCATTCGGATTTCATTCCGGTCATCGAACGGATTCTTGACCGGATCGAACGTCCCGTCCGACTGGTTCTTTTAACGGATGAATCCACGTCCTCCGGGTCGCTGCCCGACTGTTTTGACGGCGAATACGAAACGCTGCTGGCCGGCGCCGACCCGGATTTCGGGTTCAGGGACTTTGACGAGGACACGGTCGCCACCACTTTCTATACAACCGGAACCACCGGCGACCCCAAAGGGGTATTCTACAGCCACCGTCAACTGGTTCTGCATACCATGGGCATCGTGCTTGGACTCTCGCCGCTCGATGACCCGGTCCGGCTTGGCAGGAGTGACGTCTATATGCCGATGACCCCGATGTTTCATGTGCACGGCTGGGGGTTGCCGTATGCGGCTACGATGCTCGGACTCAAGCAGGTCTATCCCGGTCGATACGAACCGGGCAGACTGATTCGTTATCTGATCCGGGAGCGCGTTACCTTTTCCCATTGTGTTCCTACCATCATGCACATGCTGCTTGGCGCCCCGGAAGCCCGGGATGCGGATTTTTCGGGTCTGAAAGTCATCATCGGCGGCTCGGCGCTACCCCGGGGGTTGTCACAAATTGCCATAGAAAAGGGGATACAGATTTTCGCCGCTTACGGCATGTCGGAAACCTGTCCCTTTGTGACGGTGGCCGATACCCGGAATATCGATTACGCCAGTGTTGGCCCCGGGGATCTGGCGATTCGGAGCAAGACCGGGAAGCCCGTGCCCCTGGTGGATTTGCGGGTGGTCGATGAAGACATGAATGACCTGCCGACGGACGGCAAGACGGTCGGAGAGGTGATCGTTCGCACGCCCTGGCTGACTCAGGGTTATACCGGTGACCCTGAAGGGTCCGACCGGCTCTGGCGGGGCGGATACCTTCATACCGGGGATGTCGGTTATATCGACGATACCGGCTCCCTGCTGATTACCGACCGGATGAAGGACATGATCAAATCCGGCGGCGAGTGGATTTCCTCGCTCCAGCTTGAAGACATCGCATCACAATGCGATGGGGTGGCTGAAGCGGCGGCAATCGGCATACCCGATCCACAGTGGGGAGAACGTCCTCTTCTGATCGTTACGCGATCCCCCGAATGTACCCGGCCGGTCAGCGACGAGGATATCAGAAATGCGATTCGTGCCTGTGTCGCAAGTGGAACACTACCCCGCTGGGCCGTGCCCGAGCGAATCGAATTTGTGGACGCCATTTGCAAGACCAGTGTCGGCAAGCTGGACAAAAAGACCTTGCGGGCACATTATTCCAGCCCTGCCGGGAACGGCCGGTAATCGAAAATCCCGACCACATCCATTCACGTCCATCCATACCGATATGCCCAATCACAAACTGGCCGGGGTGATTACCCCGATTCTGACCCCTTTCAACGACGATCTCAGCTTCAATCCCGAATTGTATGTGCGGCACGCCCGATGGTTGTTGCAACAGGGTATCCATTTCATTTCCCCTTTCGGCACGACAGGCGAAGCGCTCAGTCTGTCGGCAGGTGAGAGGATCCGTGCGCTGGATGCCTTGATCGATGGCGGTATCGACCCGGCCAGACTGATGCCGGGAACCGGGCTGTGCAATCTCCATGATACGAAAAAACTCAATCTGCACGCGGTCAACAGAGGTTGTGCCGCGGTCATGGTTCTGCCGCCCTTCTTTTTCAGGAACGCCAGCGATGAGGGATTGTATGTCTATTTCTCCCGATTGATCGGGGAGGTCGATCATCCCGGCCTCAGGATTTGCCTGTACCATATTCCACCGATGGCGGGCATTGGTTTCACTCCTTCCCTGGCCGCTCGGCTGGCAACCGATTTCCCGGAAACCGTGATTGCCTACAAGGACAGTTCCGGTGATTTCGAAAACACCCGGGCGGTGATTGCGGCGGCGCCCGGTATGGCCGTGTTCCCCGGATCCGAAACTTTTCTTCGCCCGGGCCTGGAAAATGGAGCGGCCGGTTGTATCTCCGCCACCTGTAATGTCAACCCCGCTGGAATCCGCGGGGTGTTCGACAGGGTTACCGGCGCTGTGGACGCCAGCCCGGACCGGGCGGAAGCTGAAATGAAAGAGATCCGGAAGTTGATTGAAGGCTACGCGCCCATTCCGGCCATGAAGGGACTGCTGGCTGTGCGGCGGTCCGATGAGCGATGGAGAAATGTGAGGCCGCCGCTGCTGTCTTCCTCATCCGAAAAAACCGTGAACCTGATAACCGATCTGGCGGACAGGTTGCCTGACCTCGAGGACCTTGCAAAATGAATCATCCAGTCATACTGACCTGCGCTGTAACCGGAGGGCATAACAATCAGGGCAAGCATCCGGATTACCCGATTACGCCGGAACAGATTGCGAACAACTGTATTGCGGCAGGCCGGGCAGGCGCCGCCATTGCCCACATCCATGTGCGCGACCCCGAAACCGGCGTACGATCCGGAGACCCGGCGCTGTTCCGGGAGGTTTTCGACCGGATAAAAGACTCCGGAAGCGATATCCTGATCAACCTGACCACCAGTGAAGGCGCCCGGTTTACCCCTGGCGACGATAACGCGAAAGTCGGCGGACCGGGAACCACTCTGGTTCAGCCTCTCGACCGGCTGTGTCATATCGAAGAGTTGCGGCCTGACATCTGTACCCTGGATGTCGGTACGTTCAATTTTGGCGAAGTGGTGTTCATGAATACGCCGGAGCATCTTCGAATCATGGCGGGGCGCATCCGGGAACTGGGGGTCAAGCCGGAACTGGAAGTATTCGAGCCCGGACATATCATGTTTGCCCGTCAACTGATTCGAGACGGGCTGGTTGAGAGTCCTGCGATGTTCCAGATCTGCCTCGGCATCCCTCATGCCGCGCCTGCGACGCCGGAAATCCTGACGGTGATGAAAAACCTGCTGCCCGAAGACGCCAACTGGAGCGCTTTCGGGATTTCCCGGTCGGAATTCGACATCGTGGCCCAGGCGGCGTCCCGGAACGGCAATTGCAGGGTGGGGCTGGAGGACAACCTTTACCTGGGCAAAGGCCGGTTCGCAACCAACGTCGAACTGGTTGAGCGGGCCGTCCGGATTATCCGCGAAACCGGACGGGAACCGGCAACCCCGACCCAGGCCGCCGCACGCTTAAGGATTATCCGCCGGATATGAGGGATGCCGGTCGATCCAGAGAAAACCACTTCGTATTTGACACAATATCCATTTGACAGCGTGTATTTTGTTCGGCTAATATCATATTTCGGTCATAGTCTTGTAATCATAAGACTATTCAAGCATTTGCTTTCAAGCGCGCCATGAGTACAAGTTCGGCATGATCTACCGCACAGGTACTGGCATGGCCCAAGACAAATATTCTGGTTAGCGTAGAATCCAAATGCTCGTTACAGAGAATGAGAGCATCAATCCATCAAGAATTTGTTATACCCGAGGAAATTGAACCTGAATTCGATGTGCAATACTTTCCGATTGGCGTTTGTCTTTTGATGTTCGCCAAACTTCTAAAATCAAAACATTCTTCGGAGTGAATTATTATGAACAAACTTAAAACTATTACGGGCATGTTTTCGGCGGCCGCCGTCGCTGCGTCCCTTTCGACCGCGGTGCAGGCTGCTGAAGAAATCAACGTCGCCTTCTTCCTTGAGTGGGCAACACCCAACATGATTGCCAAAGTCGACAAGAGTTACGACAAGGCCATGGGCGTTGACGTCAACTGGGTCGACTTCACTACCGGCACAGCCATGACGGAAGCCATGCTCGCTGGCGATATCGACATCTCCTACTCACAAGGACTGGCGCCGTTCGTGACGGCAATCCAGCAGGGCGCTCCATTAAAAATGGTCGGTATTGCCGTTGTTTACGAAGCAAACGATTGCTTTGTTCGCAATGGTCTCGGTATTGATGCCTCCAACGCTTCTGAACTTGAAGGCAAAACCGTTGCCGTTCCGTTGAACACCATGGCTGATTTTGCATTCCGCAAGTACATGTCGCATTACGATGTCGATATCTCAACCATGAAAATTGTCGATCAGGCGCCACCTGACGGCGCCAAGTCTCTGGCTGATGGCGCTGTGGATATGGCCTGCATATTTGGCGGCGCATCTGCGCAAGCTGCGGGTGAAGTGGGTAAGCCAATCATGAGCACTCAGGCGAAGGTGGATGCCGGCATCGGTTCTTTTGATGTGGTTTCCGTAACCGAAAAATTCGCCACAGAGAATCCTGATCTCGTGAAAGCGTTCCTGGAAGCTACGGATGAAGTCAACAATTCCTGGGAAGGCACAGACGCGCAGTACAAGATCGTTGCCGAGGCATCCGGTATGGATCTGGAAACGACCAAAGCTCAGGTGGACGCATTCATCGTGCCTTCCAATAAGGAACAGATGGAACAGTTTTTCGGCGAAAGTGGTATTGCCGCTGAAGCCGCGGCATCTCTTGGCCTGGTATTCTCCGATGCGACCGATGCCGATGCACTGGCTAAAACAATCGACGGATCTTTCCTCGAATAACAAAGAAACTGGAAGAACGGGAAGAGGCCACGATTTAGGGCCTCTTCTTTTTTACCTATTCAGCACACGACCATCGAAATTGTAGGAAACGATGGCAGACCTAGTCTGTAAAGACCTCAGCATGACGTTTACCAATCCGCAAACGGGTGCGGATATCGAAGCGTTGAAAGACATCAATTTCACCTTGAAAAAGGGAGAATTGTTATCCGTGCTGGGTCCCTCCGGCTGCGGCAAGACCACACTTCTGAATATGCTTGCCGGATTTCTGATTCCCACTGCCGGCAACTCATTTCTCGGCGGCAATGTCATTGACGGCCCGGGTGTCGAGCGCGGAATGGTCTTTCAGCAAGGCGCATTGTTTGAATGGCTGCCCGTTTCGAAAAATGTCGACTATGGTCTACGGATGAAAAACGCGGATCCCGTGGAGAGTAAGAAACTTGTCGAGAAGTGGCTTGATATTGTTGGCTTGCAGGGGTTTGGCGACACACCCACTTATCAACTGTCCGGTGGCATGCAGCAGCGCGTGGCGCTGGCTCGTTGCCTGATTAATGATCCGGATGTGATTCTCATGGATGAACCGTTGGGCGCTCTCGACGCGCTGACCCGTGAAAAGATGCAATCGCTGGTTCTGGAGCTCTGGAAAGAAACCGGCAAGACCATCATGATCATTACCCACTCCGTGGAAGAAGCCCTGTTACTCGGTGAGCGTCTTTTCGTGATGGCGCCCCGGCCTGGCCGCATATTCAAAGAGTACAACCTGCCATTTGCCGAGCGCGGCCTGGTAGAGTCGCTTCGGGAAATCAAACAGGACGATCACTTTTCAAGCGTCCGCGAAGAAATTCTAACGATGATCTGGGATATGGAAGAGGAGATCATGGGTCGTGTTTGAGTGGCTTTCTGATAACCGCTCATCCATTGCGGCGGTAATCATCATCTTGCTGGCGATCATATTTGTCGTCTCTATCGTTATCGGCCGACGGCAGACCGTGCTGCGGGCAAAAGACAAGGTTTTTGGCGATCCTGAACGCACTATCGGTGGCTGGTTTTGGGCCGTGTGCGGCATAAGCGCTTTGTTGCTTGCCTGGTTTTATTATTCATGGGGCGTGGGCCGTGCGTATTTTCCGAATGCGGCCAATGAAATGTGCCAGATTGCCAAACTTGAAGAGGCCGTCTCGCCAATCACTGCAGCGTTGCCCATCGGGTCCCGGTACTACAAATCCACGCTTCTGGTCGCTCGAAACACAAATCAACTTCTGGAACTGGAAAGTGAATTGCCAGCGAACGCTTTTTCATCGGAAGAGCAGACCGAACTCCTCGCCATCATCGAGCAGATAAAAGGTCTGATCGCCAACTCTTCCGATCCCGGGAATCTCAACCGGGATTCCGAGCTTGAACTGATTGCACTCGGTGAAAAACTGGATGTACTGACGGATGAATTGCGTGCTGGACCGGCGGGTCTGGCGCCAACGGAAGAAGCCCTGGCACAACCCAAGTGGGGCGTCACGCATACGGAAATTCCGATATTGCCCATGACCGCGAAAGGCGTGTTATTCGACAATATCGCCTACAAAGCCGCAGAACTCACGTCGGAGTTCGTCAAGATCAGGAACCATATCCCGGCCAACGATGCACTGATTGCCAACATAAAAGAGCGTATCGAAGCGCTCAAGGCCGCCAACAAGGCCGCCGACCGGGACGAAGCCACTACGGAAACCCGCAACGCGTTTGTCAAAGCCGTTGAACGTATTTTCAAACGATTGGATGATGGCTTGATTTTTCCAGCCACTTCCCTGGATGGCATCAACACAGCCATTGCAAATCTCAACAACGCAAAGGATGATGCGCGCGGCTCTTTAAGGTGGGTTGATGCCGTGTTCTTCCCGGGCAAGGGCGTCGTCAAGTCAAAGACTCAGTGCACGGAGCAAGGCTCAGCGCGGTGGTTACCGAAACCCACCGATGTGGTCGCAACATTCGGGCAGTTGGCCAACCCCGATGTTGACGGTGGCGGCGGCTACCGCGGGTTCCCCCTTCTTTGGTGGAAATGGTTGCCAGTGAGTGATGTTGTGGGTTTCGTTGTACCAGACTGGATCGCTGACGTCTGGCCGGGCGAATACGCCCGTCATGGCGCCACCGGCAAGATTGACCCCAAATTCAAGGACAAACTGCTTGCATTTGTTCAAGGTGATGTCAATCTCGGCTCGATACCCATGCTTGACGGGCATATCTGGGACTCACTGTTTCGTGTATTGGTGGCGCTGGCGCTTGGAATACTGATTGGCGTGCCGCTGGGCTTGTTTATGGGCGTCTCGAAGTTTTTCAAATCCTTCTTCGACCCGCTGATCGAGCTTTACCGTCCCGTTCCGCCGCTGGCATGGGCGCCGCTCATCCTGACCATTTTTGGTATTCAGGATGATGGGAAGATCTTCCTGTTGTTTATGGTTGCGTTTGCAATCATGGTGATCTCGGCTCGAACCGGGGCATCCGGAACACAACTGTCCAAAATCCGGGCGGCACACTCTCTGGGTTCGACAGACCGTCAAATCATGTGGAACGTGATTCTGCCAAATGCCATGCCGGAAATTCTCACCGGCATTCGAATTGCAATTGGTGTTTGCTGGGGAACGCTGGTCGCGGCTGAGATGCTCGCCGGAACGACTGGCGTTGGCTTTATCGAAAATATCGCCCGTACCGTGTCTGATTACGAACTGATTTGGGTGACGATTCTTATCATGGGGTTACTGGGATTACTGTTTGATTTAATCATGCGGTGGGTGATCGCTAAAACGATCCCATGGCGTGGAAAGGGATAAGCCAGTTGCCAGACTATTCTCCATATGGGCGGATGGCGCGCCAGTTGAACATCGATTGGGCCGTTTTTATCAACCGGTTCTGTTTGTAAAACTTTGCTTTCAGGGCTTCGGGTGATTTTTCGACGCCGCCGAATGCCGGAAATATCTTGCATTCGGAGGCTGCGCTTTTTTCACCACCGATGAAACGGCCATTATACCGCTCGCAGATGGACTGGACATTGCGGAAGTACCGATTGCGCTGGTCAGTCAGAAATTCAACGGCCCGGTCGAATGCCGGTTTCTCATCGCAGGACAGGGTAATTCGATTGTGGGGGTCGATTCCCGCCGGATTCAGGTGCCCGTAGAGGATGATTTCGCCGCGAAGGTTTCCAGTCGATCGGAAATAGTCCTCGATCGAGCGGACATATTCCAGGTTCCATTGCCAGAAACGGGTCATGGATCCCCGCACCTGATTCGGGTCCAGCGCGAAATTGGCGTCGGTATGGTTTTTGTAAATGTATGGACTGTCGGGTAATTGGGTACGCGCGGCAAATGGGATGGCTTCCCTCAATACACGCATTTGCTCCGGATTCCTGAACATTTCGGCGTGATGCAACCGGATGCCGGCGATGGTGGGGTTTTCAGCTTCCGGGTCGTCAATCAGGTCAAACAGGAAATCCTCCCCGCTGCGATGACTGTAGCCGTTTACGAAAATCAGGCCGTCAGCGCCCGCCTGCCGGCATTTGTCAGCCAACCCCTGCCCGCGTCTGGTGATGTCGTTGTTTATTCCCTGGTTCAATAGCGGCTGCATGGATGAGATGGTGACATGCTCCAGGCCAAGAACGATATTCTCTCCCCCGGCCGCAGCCGATACGGTTTCGTGATTGAGGTCCAGATAGCAAAAAGGCGACAGATGGGATAACAACCCCGCAATATTCTCCGGGTCATTGCTGACCGGCAGGGCAAAAGCGATTTCGTTTTCCGGCAGACGGTGAAACCGGCACCGGACGGCGGATACCAGCCCGGTCCAGCCCAGTGTGCCGGCATAGCCCTGGAGTTCGGAACCGCCAACACGTTTACCGGCCCACCCGTCCAGGAGCGCAATTTCGAGGACGCTGTCACTGAAGTAGCGCCGCTGGGGGCCCATGCCTCCGGTCATGAAGGTTGCGCCGACCTGGGCATAGCTGTAACTGGTCAAATCCGCGCCGAGCACCCGATACGGGCTTCCCGCCTTCTCGATCAGGGACCGGTTCAATTGCTCCAGCGTGATCGCGGCTCCGGCGACGACTTCCATGGATTCCATGTCGATAAAGACCTGATCAAGGCCGACCTCGTCGATTCCAGGCCTCCCGAAGAGCACTTCGGGTTTCACCGCCGGTTCAATCCGCAAGCCGATTACCGGTTTTTCGTGATCGGGTCTTACCCGGAACAGGCCCTCTCCGGAAGACCCTCCTGAAATGGGCAGCAGGCAGATTTCCTCACCATGAATGCGCCTGAGCCCGGACAGCGCTTGCAGCAGCTCCCCGGCAGAAGCGCAGCCGCGAACAGTATATGCGGTATCGAAGAGGATCGATGCGTTTTCTCCATCCACCATCCCGGTTTTGATCGGCTGCAGTGTCATGAGTTGCCAGTTGAATGTCGCGGTGAATGATTGCGGACGAGCTACAGCGGGTCGCGCCTGCGCTCCAGGTTCCTGTTCCCTGGTCTTTGATTAGAGATAGGGGATTCAGGGTAAATGTTGTATTATCAGCCGTTGACTCGCACATCGCAACATTCAGCTATTTCTTGATGCCCCGGATTATCGTCAAATATGTCAAGTGGGTCGATTTCGTCTCGACCCGGTTCGGGCGGTTGGCGATGTATGGCATTTTCCTGATGATCGCGACATTGCTGCTCGGCGCGGTCACCAGGAACATTCTGAATATACCGCTTTCATGGACTGTGGAAATGGCTCAATTCACCATGACGGCCTACTATATTCTCGGCGGCGCCTATTCCATGCAGTTGAACAGCCATGTCCGGATGGACCTGCTTTATGATCGTTGTTCTGACAGGACCAAGGCAAAAATAGATTCCTGGACGAATTTTTTCCTGGTCTTCTACCTGGTTTGCCTGCTGGTCGGGTCCATTTCCAGCACGGTCTACGCGATTGAATACGACCAGCGGAAGTTTTCCCAATGGAACCCTTCCATGGTGCCGATCAAGATCATCATGGTGTTCGGCATTATCCTGATGCTGCTGCAAACGGTCTCCACCCTGTTCAAGGATATCGCCAGATCCCGCGGAATCGAGATTTCATGAGTCACGAAGCGATCGCCATTTTCATGTTCGCATCCATGTTGCTGATGCTGCTGACCGGCCAGCGCGTATTTGCGGCGATCGGATTCGTCTCGGCGGCGGTAGCCCTGATGCTGTATGGCAACGGCGCCATCGAGATGCCGTTCAACGCCGCGTTCAAGCTGTTCAACTGGTATCCATTGCTGACCCTGCCGTTGTTCGTCTACATGGGCTATATCCTGTCCGAATCCGGTATAGCGGACGATCTGTACAAGATGTTCCATGTCTGGTGCGGCGGCCTGAAGGGGGGCCTTGCGGTCGGCACCATCGCTCTGATGATCGTGATTTCAGCGATGAATGGCCTGAGTGTCGCCGGAATGGCGATTGGCGCCACCATTGCCTTGCCGGAAATGCTTCGCCGTGGATATGACAAGATCATGATCACCGGGGTCGTGCAGGCGGGCAGTTCACTCGGAATCCTGGTTCCCCCCAGCGTGGTGCTGGTGCTTTACGGAATGATCGCGCGTCAGCCGGTCGGCAAGCTGTGGCTTGCCGGGGTTTTCCCCGGACTGATGATGGCCGCGATGTTCGTGATCTATATTGTCGTTCGCTGCCGGCTCCAGCCGCATCTCGGCCCCGCTCTTGACAAAAAGGGACGGGATATGCCCCTGCCGGAAAAGCTGAGGCTGCTGAAGGCCGGCATCATTCCGTTCCTGATCTTCTTCTTCATGACCGGATTATTCGTCATGGGAATCACCAGCCTGGTGGAAAGCTCGGCGGTCGGCGCCACTGCGGCCACCCTTGCGGCGGCTGCTCAAGCGGCGGTTGAATCGATCCGTACTGGAAGAAACCGTCAGAAAGACTCTGGGTGTTTCCTGCATGTTCATGTGGATTATCCTGGCGGCGCTGTGTTTCGGAGCCGTATTCGACGGCATTGGCGCGGTTCGGGCGATCGAGTCGCTGTTCATTACCAAATGGAACCTTTCGCCCTGGGAAGTGCTGATCATGATGCAGTTGTCCTACCTCCTGATGGGGATGTTTCTGGACGACACGGCGATGCTGGTGATCGTCGCCCCGCTTTATGTGCCTCTGATCATCACCCTCGGTTTCGACCCCATCTGGTATGGGGTGCTCTATACTATCACCTGCCAGATCGCCTATATGACACCGCCTTTCGGCTACAATCTTTTCCTGATGCGGGCCATGGCCCCCAGGGAGATATCGCTTTCCGACATCTACCGGTCGATCACTCCGTTTGTACTGGTCATGACACTTGCGTTAATATTGGTCATCCTGTTTCCACAAATAGCCTTGTGGTTGCCGGAGCAGGTGTACCTGAGAGGCTAGTGGTCACATTATACAGGCGAATTGAAAGGCATCATTGAGCATCCGCCTGATTTTTCAACCATCAAGAGGTGAGCAATCATGAAAGACACTGAAATCGAAGAGTCGCCGACCGAACCGACCCGACGCTCGTTTATGAAAACCGCGGGAGTTGCAACGGCGACGGCAGGCGCATTGGCGGTAGGTGTGACGGCCTGCACACAGGAGGATTCCGGATCGTCGGAGACTGAGAAGGCCCTGGGTGAAGCGAAAGAGAAAATCTCCGAACTGGAGAAAATGCTGGCGGAAAAGGAAGCGCCGGCGGCCTACAGTCCGACTGATCCGATCAAATGGCGGTTGCAGACCTATTCCGGCGCTCCTCTCGGCGCCCATGTCATCAAACCCCAGATCGAGGCGTTCAACATCGCCGCCCACGGGCAGATGGAAATCGAGTTGTATTACGCGGATCAACTGGTCGCCACCGACGAGCTGTTCCGGGCCATGCAGAACGGTACGATAGACGCGGTGCAAAGCGATGACGCGACCATGGCCTCACCGGTGGATATCAGCGTGTTCGGCGGTTACTTCCCGTTTTCGACACGTTACAGCCTGGATATGCCGGTGCTGTTCAAATATTACGGCCTGAATGAAATCTGGGCTGAAGCCTATGGTGAAATCGAAGGCGTCGAGTGGATCAGCGCAGGCGCCTGGGACCCTTGCCATATCTTTACCAAAGAGCCGATCCGAAGCGTTGCCGACATGAAGGGCAAGCGGGTATTCGGGGTGCCTACCGCCGGCAAATTCCTGTCACGCTACGGGCTGGTGCCGGTCACCCTGCCGTGGGATGATATCGAGGTTGCGATCCAGACAGGCGAACTGGACGGCGTAGCCTGGTGCGGATTTACCGAAGCGTACGAAGTGGGTTGGGCGGATGTCTGCAATTACGCGCTGCTGAACAACATCACCGGCGCATGGTGCGGTTCTTATTTCGCCAACACCGAGAGCTGGAACAAGGTGCCCCCGCATCTTCAGGAACTGTTCAAACTGTCCATCGACAGCTCCCACTATTACCGGCAGGTCTGGTACTGGGGTGGGGAAGCCGACCTCCGGGTCAACGGCGACAAGATGGAACTGACCACGATTCCGGCGGAAGAATGGGATCAGGTGGTCAAGGACTCCGAAGAGTTCTGGGATGAACTGGCATCCATCAGCGCGCGCACCGCAAAAGTGGTGCAGGCGTACAAGGATTATTCCGCTGTAATGCAAAAAGCGGGCGTCCCTTATCGTTACAGCTGATTTTTGACCCTCCGTTTCAACAAGCTGGAACCGGAAAATACCCTGGCACATGGTGTCAGGGTATTTTTTTGAAATTTCCCGGACATGACGAAATTGTGGGACCGGTTTTGTGCGGACATCGCTCCTTTCACTGCTCATGTCCCTGCCGAAGAGTTCGATTACACCGTCAATATCTCTCTCAGGCACCACTATGTCTACGCGGAAAACGCGAAGGTCGCCTGTTCCACCATCAAGTTGATTCTTCAACGGATGGAACTGGACGATCCGGATTACCGCCCCGAAGACCTGGTTGACCTGCATACCCGGATTTTCTCGCCGTTGATCCGGCCCGCCCAGGTCAAATCCTTCAGCCGCTACATCAAACGGCCGGACGTGGTCAAATTCTGTTTCGTCCGCAATCCGTACACCCGTTTATTGTCCGCCTGGCTCGACAAGATCAAGAACGACATGCCGGCAAAAAAGGGGATACTCCGGCAACTTGGTTTCGACCCGGAGGATTCGAGCCGCCCGGTGTCTTTCGGGGAATTCGTCCACGCAGTGGCTGGACAATCCATTTCTGAAATGGACCAGCATTGGCGGGTCCAGTATTACCAGACCTTTCAGGACCGGATCCGGTATGATTTTATCGGACGTTTCGAGTCGCTGGAAGAAGACCTTGAATCCGTACTGGGCATGATCAACCCGGAATTCCGGAGATTCTGGGGCCGGGAGGACCGCCATGCGACAAACTCGGAGCGACAACTGGATGCCTGTTATACTGACCAGCTTGAGGAACTGGTTTACCGGATATACCGGAAGGATTTCCAGCAATTCGGGTATCAGCGGCTGTGATTCAATGGAACTTTTTCGGGGTTTTATTGACTGATACCTGCACGACTGGAAACGAAAACGAGGAAAATGTGAACGAAACATTCGAAAAACCGACCGCCATTTCAGTCGTCATTCCCGCACGTGACGAGCAGGGCACTGTCGCCAATGTGGTCAGGGCCGCAATCTCGTGCCCCCTGGTTGATGAAGTGATTGTGGTCGATAACGGCTCCACCGATGACACGGCCGGGGCCGCCAGGGCTGCTGGAGCGAAAGTCCTGGATGAACCGGTTGCCGGACAGGGCAACGCGTTGCGAACGGGTTATGCCGCGGCGCGCAATGACTGGGTCGTAAAACTCGATGCCGACCTTACCGGGTTCAGCCCGACCCTGGTGGAGGCGTTGCAGGGGGCGGTCAGTCCGGGAGTGGGGCTGGTAAAGGGATTGTGGTTTGACGCCAACGACAATATGCCAATGACCCGTTTGATGGTCAGCCCCGCGATTGCAATCATGTTTCCCGGTTTGTCGCATATTCGCGCCGTCAATTCCGGCCTGTTCCTGTTCGACCGTTCACGTATCGCAATCCGTGAACTGACCGACGGTTATGGCGCGGACCTGGACGTGATGCTGCGAATGCACACGGCCGGATGGAAAACGGTTGAAGTGGAAATCGGCCAGATCAGCCACAATACGCGCAATCTCGAACACTACAACAAAATGTCGGAGACCCTGCTTCGATTCCTGATCGACCGACATGAGCAGGCAGCCCGCAACCATCTGTTTGTCGTGACCAACGCGGCGGAAGACATCATCACCTGTTCCCTCGGCCTGGTTGCGAAAAAACTGAAAAGCGGCAGCCGCGTTACCGCGTTTCTCGGACAGGACCGGGGGTACGGAGTGGACATCCTGCGGGAGGCTCTAACCGACTATCCCACGTTTTCAATGGAACCGATATCCGCTGTCGATGATCTCAATGTACTGCCGTCCCGGCGCAAGACAACCATCGTTACCAGTTGCTTTTCCAGGGTCGCCGATGCGGATGACCCGATAGTCAGCGCGGCCCTCAGGTTGCAGGGCAAATTCAACAAAACCGGACGGCATGGAATTCTGCTGATGATGCCGGTTCACGAAAACTGCCGGTTCGCGACCGATTTTCGTCCGGATGTCCGGGTCGATATCAGTCAGGTCGTCCAGGTGAAAAAATGCGCGCAGGAGGCGTTGGGCGAAGGCGGTGAGATGGCCCGGGAGTGGATAAACGAAAGCGGGATGGCCCGGCTGCTGTGGAACGGGCAGTTCAACCCTGAAGCCACCGAATCCTTCCAGGCTTTCGACCACAAGGATATTTCTCCGCCATTCGTCATCCTGTAGCCGCTTCGACGCTCAGGGGCCGGCCGACCTGCGGCAGGCCAGATAATGGCGTTGAATGGCGATTTGATCCGCCAGGTACTTAGCGTCGTGCCAAACCCCCCATATGAAGGATGACCCCCGGCGGGACAGCCAGGGCAGACCCAGAAAATAGATTCCGGGTTCGCTGGATACCCCCCGCTCGTGCTTGGGGTTGCCGTTTCGGTCAAATGCGTCCACGTTCAACCAGCCGAAATCCGTGGCAAAGCCGGTTGCCCAGACGATGGAAGCGATGCCAGCGTCTGCCAGATCCAGTTCAAGAACCGGGGCCGTTACACAGGCCGGATCCGGTTCGACTGCGCGGGCCTCGGGCTCTTCCGGAAAATCCATGCCGTTGCGGGCAATCCAGGCGTCGGCTTCGTCCAGTACGGACCATGTGTTCCTGTTTCCCGATTCGATATTTTCCGCCAGGTCGTTGGCAAAACGCAGTACGCCGTCGTGGTACGATTCCGTTCGTCCGACCAGCGTCATGCCTCGTGCGGCCAACCGTTTGAAGCTCACCGTCTCGCCACCATGGGCGCCGCTCACGGCAATCGTGACATGTTCCGTGCCGGGGTCGAGGGTTGTGGCTTCCCACTTGCCGAGCACGCCCAGCCACCAGACAAAATCCTGCCCGCGGTAACTTCGGGGAGGCAGGTCGTGGGGGCCGACTGAGAGATATACCCGTTTCCCCGCGCGCAAGAGTTCGTCTGCAATCTGTGCGCCGGAAGAACCGGCGCCAACTACCAGCACACTGCCCTGCGGCAGTTGCGCGGGATTCCGGTAGGCGCTGGAATGAATCTGGAGGATTCCCGCATCATCCGGAAGCACGGCCGGTATCGCAGGATTCTGGAACGGTCCGGTGGCGGCCACCACACGGTCCGCTTCGATCACTCCCTCCGAAGTTTCAACGTGGAAACCGCATCGTCCGGGATTGCGTTCTACCAGCCGGACCTCCACTCCGCATCGAATGGGGGCGTTGACCATTTCCGCGTATGCCGTGAAATACTCCGCTACTCTCTCCTTTGGCGCGAACGCGTCCGGATCAAAATCGGCAAACTCCAGATTCGGGAATCGATCATGCCAGGCGGGGCCGTTCGCGACCAGCGAGTCCCACCTTTCGGAACGCCACCGTTCCGCAATACGATTTCTTTCAAGAACGAGGTGGGGTATCCCGTGGTTCCCCAGATGCTCGCTCATGGCGATGCCGGCCTGCCCGCCGCCCACTACCAGAACTTCGATTTTTTCAACTGTCATTGCAATCGGCAATCATGTCCTGGCGTTCTTCGGGGTCGGCAACGCGATGAACCTCCATTTTTCCCGGTACCTGGTTCGGGCCGTCGACTCAGGCTCCTTCAAAACCGGCCAGTACGTTGATGGTGTTGATACCGATTTCCTCGACCGCATAGCCGCCTTCCATCACGAACAGGGTCGGCAACTTCAGGTCGGCGAGGATGCCGCCGTAATGGAGGAAATCCGCGCTTTTGAGTTTGAAAAAGGAGATCGGGTCCTGTTCGAACGTGTCCACCCCAAGGGATACGATCAAAGCATCCGGCGAGTATGCCGCGATCCGTTTGCAGGCATCGCGCAGGGCTTCTGCCCAACTCCGGTAAGGCGTACCCGGAGCCATCGGATAGTTATGATTGCAGCCTTGTCCCTCGCCAGCGCCGGTTTCGTCGGCATAACCCAGGAAATGTGGAAAGGCATGGCGCGGATCGCCATGCAGCGAAGCGTACAGGACATCGGAACGGTCATAAAATATCGCCTGGGTGCCGTTGCCGTGGTGGAAATCCACATCGAGTATCGCTGCCCGGCTGGCTCCCTGATCGAGAAATGCCTGCGCGCACACCGCGGCGTTATTGATGAAACAGTAGCCGCCGTACAGGTCTCCCGCCGCGTGATGTCCGGGCGGGCGGCACAATGCGAACGCCGAATTTTCTCCCTGGTTGATCATCTGTTGCGCGGTCAGGGCAACATCGGCGCTGGCGCGCGCCGCTTCCCAGGTGCCATCGCTGATCGAGGTTTCCATCGCCATGGCATAGTATCCCAGCTTGCCTTCGATGAAGTCCGGGATCCGTTGCTGCATGCCCCGTACCGGAACGACAGACGGTATCGCCTCGCCATTGAAACCCTCTGCCTGCCATTCGGACCAGCAGTTCTCCAGAAAGTCGATGAAGTCCGGGTCATGGATTCTCAGGATTCGATCCAGTCCGAACCGGGTCGGCCCGATCACTTCGCCGAGTTCCACCTGGCGCAGGCGGGCGAGCACATATTCCATCCGCTCCGGGCATTCGAACGGGCGCACCAGTTCACCACCATAAAGTTCGGTTCGGGCATTTCTCAAAGTGTGATCGGGGCTGTATACTGTGCGCATCGCGACTACCGCTATCCGGGAAACGGAACTCCATACTGACGATAAGACAAGAGGTATGGAAAATCAATCGAAATACCAATTTACTTGAAACAGGCTTGCAGGTTAAATTCAGCCCATGGCAGTCTACCGTAATTCTGGCCGGGCCCCACCGGATCACTTGAACTCGAAGAGGTTTCTCCATGATCGACCTAGATGAACAACAGCCAGTCCGGCAATCCGTCACACAGAACGATTCGCGGGAAATCTGGGAGAAAGACAGGAAACATCATCTGCATCCGTGGACTGACTTTTCCACTTTCAAGGACCGGGGGTCGTTGATCCTGTCTGACGCGAACGGCGCTTATGTGTCCGATGCCCAGGGTAATGCCTACCTCGACGGGATCGGCGGGTTGTGGTGTGTCAATGTTGGCTACGGGCGCAGGGAAATTGCACAGGCGATGGCTGAACAGGCTGAGAAAATGGTGTACTACTCCTCGTTCGGCCACCATACTTCGGTGCCCGCGGCGGAACTGGCCCACAAACTGGCGTCATTGGCGCCGGACGGGCTTGAGCATATCCAGTTCGGCACCGGCGGTTCCATGGCCAACGATACCGCGATCCGCATGGTCCATTTTTACTTTAACCGCCTCGGAAAGAAAACCAAGAAAAAAATCATCACCCGCCACGACGGCTATCACGGCAGCACCTACCTGACGATGTCATTGACCGGCGTCGCGTTCGATCACCAGGGCTTCGACATTATCGAGGATGGATTGATTCAGCGCGTCTCCGCGCCCAATACCTACCGCCGCCCCGACAATATGTCGCCGGACCAGTTTTGCGATTACCTGGTCGAGGAGTTCGAGGACAAGATCAACGCGCTTGGCCCTGAAAATGTCGCCGCGTTCATCGCCGAACCGATCATGGGGGCCGGTGGGGTGATCGTCGCGCCGCCGGGTTATCACGCCAGGATGTTGCAGGTTTGCCGCAAATACGAAGTCCTGTACATTGCCGACGAAGTCGTCACCGCATTCGGGCGCCTCGGTCATTTCTTTTCTTCGGAGGACATGTTCAACATGGTTCCGGATATCATCACCAGCGCCAAGGGCTTGTCTTCGGCATACGCTCCACTGTCCGCGACGATTCTGTCCGAGCAGTTTTATGACGTGATCAGTGTGCCCCAGGCCGACGGCGCTCTGCTGACCCATGGATTCACCTATTCCGGCCACCCGGTTTGCTGTGCCGCGGCCCTGAAAAACATCGAGATCATCGAACGTGAGGATTTGTGCGGCCATGTCCGCGAGGTCGGTCCTTACCTGCAGCGTCAACTGGAAACTCTCGGTGACCTGGACATTGTCGGCGATGTGCGCGGCAGTCATTTCATGATGTGCGTGGAAAATGTGGCCAACAAGCAAACCGGGGAACTGCTGGCCGCGGAAGTCCAGGTCGGCAACCGGATTGCCGATGCCGCCCAGAAGCGCGGGGTGCTGGTTCGGCCGATCGCCCACCTGAATGTGCTTTCGCCGCCGCTGATATTGAGTCGGGAACAGATCGACACCCTGGTCTCCGTGTTACGGGAATCCATTGTCGAGGTGATGGACGATCTGGCGCGCGAAGGAATCCGGAAGTAATTTTTGCGGAATCCTTATTCCAGGGACAAGGTGACAAGCGATCATTCCATGGCCAGCAGCGTCTTCGCCGTAAACGGAATCTCGATTACAAAAACCTGGGGCGCCGGTTCGTCGGCGGTGACTGCGTTGAATGACGTGTCGATCGCCATCGAGGACAATGAATTTTTTACCCTGCTCGGCCCATCCGGCTGTGGCAAGACCACATTGCTGCGCTGCATCGCCGGATTCGAGCAATTGACCGCTGGACGGATTCTGCTGTTCGACGAGGAAATCGATCATCTGCCACCGAACAAGAGGCCGGTCAATACCGTGTTCCAGCACTATGCGCTGTTTCCCCACATGTCGGTGGCCGATAACATCAGCTTCAGCCTGAGGATGTTGAAACGCGGTGACCAGGAGATCAGGCAGACCGTCGGCAAGATGCTCGATCTCGTCCACATGTCCGAATACGCGGACCGCCGGCCGACGCAATTGTCGGGTGGCCAGCAACAGCGGGTGGCGCTGGCCCGGGCATTGGCGAGTCATCCGAAAGTGTTGCTCCTGGATGAGCCGCTGTCCGCGCTGGATCTGAAATTGCGCCAGCAAATGCGGGTGGAATTGAAACAACTCCAGGAGGAAACCGGGATTACCTTCATCTTCGTCACCCACGATCAGGAGGAGGCGTTGACCATGAGTGACCGCATTGCGGTCATGTCGGACGGCAGGATTCAACAAACCGGCGCGCCAGTGGAGATTTACGAACACCCGGTCAGCCACTTTGTCGCCGACTTCATCGGGGAAACCAATTTCCTGGAAGCCGCCATTCAATCCGTGGATATCGACAGCGCCCACTGCCGCCTCGTCGGCGGGGCGCGCTTGACGGCCCGTCTCACCACCCCGAAACAACCCGGTGACAGGGTCACGATCTCGGTGCGCCCGGAAAAGGTTCTGCTGACCGCCAAAAGCGGTGTTTCCGGCAACCGTGACGGCCGCATTGACGGTATCGTCGAGCGGTTGGTCTACCTGGGTACCGATACGCACTATCAGGTCAGGCTGGATCAACAGACGACTTTGCTCGCACGAATCCAGAACAGCGCCGAATCGGCGAAATTCGGGGAAAACGACGCCGTTTCCGTGGTGGTTGATCAGTCGGCTTGCAGCGTGCTGGCGGATTGAGCGGATTGACATGATTTCCACGGCAGCAGAGCAACGTGACCGGAGAGCCCGCATCCTGCTGCTTTCCCCGGCGTTGCTGCTGGTCATCTGTTTTCTGGTTCTGCCGCTTTGCATCATTGTCGTCTATTCGTTTCTGACTCCGGGCACTTACGGCGGCGTGATCTGGGATTTTTCCTTCGAGTCCTACATCCAGTTTCTGTTCGAGCGTGACCTGTTCGATGACACTCTGGTGTTTTCTTCAGCGTACCTGCAGATCTATTTCCGGTCATTCGTACAGGCGCTGGTCACTACCATCGCCTGTTTCCTGATCGGATTCCCCACCGCCTGGTACATCGCGACACTGCCTGAGCGGAAAAAATACATGTGGGTTCTGTTGATTACCGTGCCGTACTGGATCAATCTGTTGATCAGAACCATTGCGATGCTGTTTCTGGTACGCAATGAAGGGCCGCTCAACTATGCACTGATAGCCAGCGGCCTGATTGATGAGCCGATCAAGATTGCCTATACCAATTACGGGGTGGGGATTGGCCTGATCTACACTTACCTGCCGTTCATGGTGTTGCCGTTGTACGCCGCGATCGAGCGGTTCGACTTCCGTCTGGTGGAAGCGTCCTACGATCTTTACGCCAATCGCTGGATCATTTTGCGAAAAATCATTTTTCCGCTGATCGTCCCCGGCATTGTCGCCGGGTCATTGCTGGTATTCATTCCAAGCCTGGGTTCCTTTATTGCGCCGGATCTGCTCGGAGGCGGGAAAAACCTGATGATCGGAAACCTGATCGCGTTGCAGTTCCAGGGTTCGCGCAACTGGCCGTTCGGTTCGGCCGCCGCCGTGATATTGATGACGGTGGTTTTGTGCGCGCTGATGCTGTACATCCGCCAGCAGGGCAGGAACCGTTTGCAGTTGCACTGATGAAACCGGCCCGAAAAACACGCGACCTCAGGCAATATCCCGGTTTCGGGGGCATTACCTGGGTCTGCATGATATTTCTTTATGGCCCACTGGTCATCATTGCCCTCTACTCGTTCAATGAAATTCGATCCATAACCGTGTGGGGCGGATTCAGTTTTTCCTGGTATGTGAAGGCGTTCAACAACGACCTGATTCAACGCGCGACCTGGAACTCCATCGTCATCGCCGTTTCAGCAGCGACCCTGGCGACGATATTCGCCACTACAGCCGCGCTGGCCATCATTCGCAATCGACACTTTCGGGGCCGGGAGGCGAGTATCGGACTCATCAGCCTGCCGCTCATGGTGCCTGAAATAGTGACCGCGATCGCATCACTGGTATTTTTCGTTCTGGTCGGTATTCCGCTCGGAATCGGCAGTATCCTGCTGGCCCATACCGTGTTTTGCATTCCCTTTGCCTACCTGCCGATCACAGCGCGGCTCGAAGGCATCGAAGGCCATTACGAGGAGGCGGCCAAGGACCTGTACGCCAGCGATTGGCAGGCATTTCGATATGTCATGCTGCCGATGCTGTTTCCCGGCATCGTAGCCGGATTCATCCTGGCGTTCATTATTTCGCTGGACGATTTCATCATTACCAATTTCGTGGCCGGACCTGGCGCCACCACCCTGCCACTGGCGATATACGGCCTGGTCCGCACCGGGCTGACACCGGAAATAAACGCGGTATCGACCCTGCTTTTACTTGTTTCGATCATTTTTGTTACACTTTCGTATCTATTGGGCAGGAGGCGTGACCAGAGTATCCACTAGCGCTGGAGCCCATCACCGATCATCCATAATCATCCGAAGGAGGAGAACATGAAAAAAATCCTGAACGCGTTTGCCGCTTTGCTATGCCTTGTATTCGTTTCCGGCCCGGTAATGGCCGAAGGCAAGCTCAACATATATAACTGGTTCGATTACCTTCCACAGGAATTGATCGACAAATTCTCTGCCGAGTATGATGTCGAGGTGACCATGGATACTTACGATTCCAACGAATCGCTGCTGGCCAAGCTGAAATCCGGGGTCACCGGTTACGACCTTGCGGTACCCGGAGATTACATGGTCCAGATACTGATTCAGGAAGGCATGCTGGAGCAGGTCAACGCATTCGAGTTCGAAAACTTCGGCAACATGGATCCCAACTATATCGATGTGTACTTTGATCCGGGTCGCAAGTATTCGGTGCCCTATCAATGGGGGACAACCGGTTTCATGGTCGATACCGCCGTGTATGACGGTGACATCGATACTCTGGAAATCATTTTCAACCCGCCGCCGGAACTGCAAGGCAAAATCAACATGCTGAAAGACGTCAACGACGTACTCAACGCGGGTTTGCGTTATCTCGGGCTGGACCGTTGCAATGAAAATCCGGAAGATCTCAAGAAGCTGAATGATTTGCTGAGCAACGCCAAACAGCACTGGTTGAGTTTCAACTCCGACGGCGCCAAGGAAGTGCTGGTGTCCGGTGACGCCGCGGTCGGGCAGATCTGGAATGGATTCGGCATGCGCGCCCGCGAGGAGAAGGCGACCCTGAAATACGCTTACCCAAAGGAAGGTTTTACCGGCTGGATGGACAATCTTGTCGCGTTGAAGGGCGCTCCCAATCTCGACAATGCAAAAAAGTTCATGAATTTCATGCTGGAACCTGAAAACGCCGCCACCCTGACCAACTTTGCCCGGTACACCGCGGGGGTGTCCGGCACTACACCCTATCTGGATGACGAGCTGAAGACAGCCCACGAAGTCAACCTGCCTGCGTCGGCGCCCGCGCCCGAGTTCGTACCACCTTGTTCCGACAATGTGATCCGGCTGTATGACCGCATCTGGACCAATTTGTTGAAGTAACCGGCTTCAGGTCTGGGCGCCTTGCCAAGGGCGCTCAGGCTGGTCCGATTTTCTCCAGCACCCGATCCGGGTCCAGTCGGGTCATGCAGTGGTGGTGTTGCAGCGGGCATTCCCGTTGAAAACACGGGCTGCACGCCAGATCGAGGTTCAAAAGGTCGGCGCGGTCGGTCAACGGCGGGGTGAAACCGGCGCTGGTCGCTCCGTACAGGGCGATCACATGCCGGCCTGTCGCGGCGGCGACATGCATGAGTCCGGAGTCATTGGTCACGACATGCCGGGCACAGGAAATCAGGTCCACGACTTCTTCGAGACGGGTCCGCCCGGTCAGGTCGATGCAGCCGTCTGCGCTCAGGTGATTGATCTGCCGGGCGACTGGCTGGTCATTTCCGGCGCCAAAAATCCAGATCTGCCAACCCGCCCGGAGCCGGTCGCGGGCGACTTCAGCGAAATGTCCGGCCGGCCAGCGCTTGGCGGAACCGAACTCCGCTCCCGGGCAAAATGCCAGCACCGGTTTGTCGAGTGTCAATCCTGCCCGGGACAGGGTCGCGTTCAACTGTTCCCCGTCGACTTGCAGCGCCGGATACGGGGGCATCCCTGAAATCGTTTGTTCCCGGTCGATGCCGAGCGACGCATAACGTTGCACATTCGAGGGCATGGTCCGGGTATCCAGGCGCCGGATATCATTCAGCAGCCCCCAGCGTTGTTCGCCGATATACCCGGTGCGTTTCGGGATGCCTGCAAACCAGGGAATCAGCGCTGACTTGAAAGAACCCGGCAGTACGATTGCCTGGTCAAAGCGATACTGGCGGATGTTTCCCGCCAGTCTTCTGCGCGCGCCGAGTTGAATCCTGCCGTGCCCGACCGGCATTTCGATGGTCGCATCGACTTCGGGCATTCTTTTCAGGATCGGCTCGCTCCAGCCGGGCGCGAGCACCGTGATGCGGGTTTCCTGTGAACCGGACTTGATGGTTTTGAACAGGCTTTGCGCCATCACCATATCTCCGACCCAGGAAGGGCCAACCACCAGAAGCCGTGAATCCGTCACTGCCGGTTCATGAGCACATAAAGCGTCCCGCAATAAGGGCAAAGTTCCTGCCCGCTGTCTTCAATCGGTAAATAGACTTTTGGATGGGAATCCCACAGGCGCTTGCCGGGCATGGGACAATGCAACGGCAGATCCGCTGCGGTGATTTCAACCCGGTCACGGTCATTCGGCACATCGCTGCCGTCTGCCGGCGCCCCTGCCGCAGTTTCCGTTCGGCGGAGTTCAGACATAGGTCAGCCAATCCTCGTATTCAGGGATACGGCCATGCACGGCATCGAAGAACCGGGACTGGATCCGTTCGGTGACCGGCCCGCGGGAGCCGCCGCCGATCCGGCGGTTGTCCAGTTCGCGAACAGGAGTGACCTCCGCCGCGGTGCCGGTGAAGAAGGCTTCGTCGCAAATATAGACCTCATCGCGGGTAATCCGTTTTTCAACCAGTTTCAGACCTTCATCCGCGATGATTTTGATGACCGTGCTGCGAGTGATGCCATCGAGAGCCGAAGTCAGGTCCGGGGTATAGACCACGTTGTCCCGAACAATGAACAGGTTCTCGCCGCTGCCTTCCATCACAAAACCATTGGTATCCAGTAACAATGCTTCATCGTAGCCCGTGTCGATGGCTTCCTGAAGCGCCAGCATCGAGTTGATATAGTGCCCGTTGGCTTTTGCCCGGCACATCGCGACATTGACATGATGGCGGGTATAGGATGACACACGCACCCGGATGCCGGATCGAAGGCTCTCCTCGCCCAGGTACGTCCCCCATTCCCAGGCGGCCACGATGACATGCACCTTCAGATTATCGGCCCGGATGCCCATTCCTTCCGAACCATAAAAGGCCATGGGCCGCAAATACCCGGTTTCCAGTTTGTTCTGCCTGATCGACTCGACTTGCGCGTCAATCAGCGTCTGCTGGTCAAAAGGGATTTTCATACCGAGGATGTGGGCGGACTGGAACAGCCGCAGGGTATGTTCCCGGAGACGGAAAATTGCGGTGCCCCCCGATGCCTTGTAAGCCCGCACTCCCTCGAATACCCCCATCCCGTAATGCAGGGTGTGGGTCAGCACATGGGTAGTCGCATCACGCCAGGGGACCATCTCCCCGTCCATCCATATTACGCCATCGCGGTCACTGAACGACATGATCCCCTCCAGCAACCGGTTTTTCTGTCAATGTTTTTCCCGCGGGCGCAGTATCCACGCTTATGCTCCAGTTCAGGTTCTTGCAAGCCGGCTAGTAAAATAAACCACTGGCCTTCGCCATGTCAACCAAAAGCCTGTTGCCAGACCTCTTTCACCGCCTGTCGTTCGGCCAGTAACGCCCCCTGTTCGATCAGAACCGGGCGGTCCATCAATTTCAGGTCCAGGGAATGGCGCAGCAAGGTCTGGTAGCTGGCCAGCAGCTGCTCGCCGACCGCCGCGTCGATCATGCCATGGGCAACCAGCGCCCGGATCGAATCCGAGGTGGTCCTGGGTTCGGTCAGGCCCGGACAGTCGTGAGCGTGACGTAAAATCCAGTACTGAATCAGAAATTCTATATCGACGATGCCGCCTTCATCCAGCTTGATATCATACAACTGTTCCGTTGACTTGCAATTTTCCTGGATCATCTTGCGGCGCATCCCGGTAATGTCGCCGACCAGTTGATCCGGGTCCCGTTCCATCGCCAGAATCGCCGCCCGCGCCTGTTCGAATCGATTGGCCAGTTCCCGGTTGCCTACCGCTACGCGGGCACGAACCAGAGCCTGATGTTCCCATGTCCAGGCATCATGAACCTGGTAATCGAAGAATCCCGAAAGCGAAACCGCCAGGGTGCCGCTGCGCCCGCCCGGGCGCAGCCGCATGTCTGTTTCGTAGAGCAATCCGGCCTGGGTTCTGGCGCTAAGCAAGTGCACCAGCCTTTGGCCCACGCGGCTGTAAAAGTATTCGGCCCGGCCCCGGGGAACGGGGTTGTCCGCCAGCGCCGGATCATAGCAGACCACGACATCCAGGTCTGAATGATAACCGAGCTCGCCGCTGGCGAACTTGCCATAGGCAATCACCCCGCCGGCACAGGGGGCCGGTCCCTGCTTACCTTCAACAAACCGGATAGCGTCGCCAAATACATGGTTCAGCAATACTTCCGCCAACTGGACGAGCGCCCGGTGGACATCCGCCATGCTCAACACCTTCGATACGTCTGCCGCCGCAATTCGAAGCACCTGTGCATGCTGAAATTCACGTAACGCATGGTTCCAGCCCTCGGCGTCATTCGAGTCCAGTTGAGCCAGCCGACGCTCCAGTTCACTTTCCAGTTCCCGGTCGTCCCGGTCCCGGATATCCATGATCGGATGGAGCAGTTCATCAAGGACTACAGGATGGAGGCCGATATGCCTCGAAATCCAGGGGCTGGCGGCACATAAATGCAGCAGTTGTTTCAGCGCGATCGGATTCTCGATCAGCAGGCTGAGATAAGCTGAACGCCGCCCGATCGACTCGATCACACTGATAAATGCCGCCATTGCACGCCCGGTATCGTTGTGCGTACCGGCTTCCTTCAACGCCAGCGGGACCAGGCGGTCTATGCGGTCGCGCTCGATTCCGGAGAAAGCCTGGTAAAGTCTGCCTTCCCTGAATGCCTTCAGCAACTGCGGGACCGAGTTTGAAGGCTCGAACCCGATCTGTCCCAGGATTTCACCGGACTGCGCCTCGTCCAGTTTCCCCTGCCACAGGTCAACCAGCTGCTTCTGCCTGTGGTCGTCACTACCGGGCGAATCCGCGGCTTCATCCAGAATCATCCGGAACTGGCTGTGGACCAGATTCCGGTGTGCATCGAGCTGCGCGATATAATGATCCCAACTGTCAAAGCCCATACTCCAGGCCAGCCGGGCCCGATCGCTTTGCGATTGCGGAAGCGTCTGGGTTTGTCTGTCCCGGGTCATCTGCAAACGGTGTTCGGTGTTCCGGAAAAAACGGTAGGCCGCGGTCAATCCGGCGCTGGCCTCCTCATCCATCACGCCCAGATTCTGCAAAGCGTCCATCGCCGCATACAGAGACGGGGTTTGCAGAAGGTTTTCACGGCCGCCCCGGATCAGTTGATGGCTTTGAACCAGGAATTCCACTTCCCGGATGCCGCCCCAGCCCAGTTTGATATTCTGGTCGGAGTCCGCCTGCTCCAGTTCGCGTTCGATCATGCCTTTCATCTCCCGGATCGAGTCGAATGCGCCAAAATCCAGATACTTACGGTAGACGAACGGTTTCAGGATGCCGAAAATTTCCTGTCTGGCATCCTCATTGCCAGCCACATGGCGGGCCTTGATCAACGCGTAGCGCTCCCAGTCGCGGCCATGGGTCTGGTAGTAATGCTCCATGGCGGGACAGGACAATACCAGAGGGCCGTTGCCGCCATTCGGCCGCAAGCGCATGTCGGTACGGAACACCAGGCCGTCCGTGGTTACCTGAGCCAGCGCCGAGATTATTTTCTGCCCCAGTTTTATGAAATAGACCTGGTTATCCGTACTATCGCGTCCCGGTTCCGGGCGAGTCTGTCCGGGATGATCGTAGGCAAAAATCAAGTCCACGTCCGAAGAGTAGTTCAGTTCGGAACCGCCCAGCTTGCCCAGTCCCAGGACCACCATTGAAGCCGGTTCCCCGTTGAATCCGAACGGCTTGCCAAGCCTTTCCGACAACCATCGTGAATGGTGCGAAAGAGCGAGACCGATAGCCTGTTCCGCAAGCGCCGACAGGTCACTCATGGTTTCTTCCAGGTCCGAGAACCCGGCCAGGTCCCGCCAGGCAATCCTCACCATCTCCCGCCGCCGTACCTGACGCAATTTCCGGTGCAACGCTTCCTCATCGGTGCAGGGTCCGACGCGGTTGGCGACCGCGCTGTGATAGCCACCGGGTGAGTACCGCCTGTCCAGGTCCCCGCTTTCCAGCAGGCCAATCAACAGCAGGGGGTCGGAAATACAGGTGTGGCTGATGAAATCACTACAGGCCCAGACCGCTTTCAGCTCCGGGCGGGACCGGCAGCGGTGGAACGCTTCAGCCTGGCTGTCGGCCAGACCGCTGCGGGTCATTGATTCCACGAATCGTTGCCATTGCCGCTCGGCATCCTGTTCGAGCGTCCGGGGCAGACTGGCAGGCGTCACTTTACGGGAGGTCATTCCCATGAGGCATGGGTCTTGTAGAGAATAATGGTCAACAGGATTACAATACCGGGTTGGTGGCAGTTATTATAAACGAACCGTGAAACCAGAAATACCTTATCGGGAGGACATCCATGCGCGAAGTAACCATTGCCGCCACTCAAATGGCATGCAGCTGGGACATTGACCGGAATGTGGACACTGCGGAACGACTGGTCCGGCAGGCTGCGGACCAGGGTGCGCAGATCATATTGATCCAGGAATTGTTTCAAACCCCCTATTTCTGCATCGAACAGAGTTTCAAACACTTTGACCTGGCTTCAACTCTTGAAGACAGCCGGGTTGTCCGGCACATGTCGGCCCTGGCCAAAACCCTGGAAGTGGCGCTGCCGGTAAGCTGGTTCGAAAAATCCGGGAATGTCAGATTCAACTCCATTGCCGTAGTGGACGCGGATGGGTCGATCCTTGGAAAGTACAGAAAGTCCCATATTCCGAACGCGGTTCTTTATCAGGAAAAGGAATATTTCAGTCCGGGAAATACCGGATTCAGGGTCTGGGAAACACGGTTCGGGAAAATCGGGATCGGTATTTGCTGGGACCAGTGGTTCCCGGAGGCGGCCCGTTGCATGGCGCTGATGGGCGCGGAAATACTGGCTTATCCAACCGCAATCGGCTCCGAGCAAGGCCGGTTCGACTCGAAAGACCACTGGCAAAACGCCATGTGCGGCCATGCCGCCGCCAATATCCTGCCGGTTATGGCATCCAATCGAATCGGCATGGAAACCGCGACGGAAGACCGAACCGTCAGCATGCAATTTTACGGATCTTCATTCATTGCCGACCATACCGGCCGGAAAGTCGAGGAATGCAACCGCGTGGATGAAGCCGTGATTACCCATACCTTCGACCTGGATGCAATACGAAATTACCGGGAAACCTGGGGCGTCTACCGCGACCGCCGACCGGAACTGTACAGCGCCCTGCAAACCATGGACGGGCAGACTGCCTGAATACGCCCGGTTCTCGACGACGGATAGTCGTGTTCGGTCAAATCCAATTCAGCATGCCCTTGAGCGACCAGGCTCGACATCATGAATATTTTACCATTCCGATGTCGTTTCGTTTTATGCATTCAGGATCGTATCCGAAGCCTGCAACTGAGCCGGGGTTCCGGTGTGACCGGGCCGGATCAACCCTTCGGGATTACTGCGGTTACTTCAATCTCCATCACCCATTCCGGGCGGGCCAGGCCATTTACGATCAGCCCGGTAGAAACCGGGTATACGCCTTTCAACCACTTGCCGATGGCCTGGTAGACCTCATCCCGGTAGGCGCGGTCGGTAATATAGACCTGGATCCGGCAGATATGACTTAAATCCGACCCCGCTTCTTCGAGAAGCTGTTTTACGTTTTGCATGGCCCGGTCAGCCTGGGCGAAGGGGGTCATATCTTCGATATTTTCAAAGTCATCGATATCCTGGCCGACCTGGCCGCGAACGAAAACCAGGGCGCCTTCGGCCTTGACCACCTGGCACAGGTCGTTGTCGAGTTTCTGGTTGGGGTAGGTTTCCCGGGTATTGAATTTTCGATAGCGCTGGTGTGCTCGGGGCATGGTTTCACTCCTGAATGTTGCTGACAGGTGAGGGCAGTTTGCCTGGATGAGCATATCATGTTATGAAAGTACCGCTTGCAAATTGTACAGTCTGTTTATACATTGAATTCCATGGCGGAGGCGGACGATTTCCCGGATATCAGCGAAGTATCCGAATACGGTTTGCTGGCGATTGGCGGGGACCTGTCTCCCCGGCGCCTGTTGTCTGCGTACAGCAAGGGAGTCTTTCCCTGGTACAACGAGGATCAGCCGATTCTGTGGTGGTCCCCGGATCCCCGGTGCGTGCTGGCGCCTGGCCGTTTCCATTGTTCCAGGAGCCTGGCCAAATCTATCCGGTCGCAGGGGTTTCGCTTCACTCTGGATTCGGCGTTTGAGCGGGTGATCCGGGCTTGTGCAGCGCCATCCAGGGCTCGTCCGGAAACCTGGATCAGTGAGGATATGATCACTGCCTATACCCGCCTGCATCAGCTCGGCTTTGCCCATTCGGTGGAGGTCTGGAAGGGCGATTGCCTGGCCGGTGGCCTGTATGGCGTTGCCATCGGCAGGATGTTTTTTGGTGAGAGCATGTTCAGCGCGGTCACTGACGCTTCCAAGGCGGCCTTGAACTTTCTGGCGGCGATGCTGGATGAAACGGGCTACCACCTGATCGATTGTCAGGTCACTTCCGACCACCTGCTGGGTCTCGGCGCCGAAGAAATCCCGCGCAGCGAGTTCATTGCCAGACTTGAGCGGGCGTGCGGCCGTCAAATCCGTCCGGGGAAGTGGCCGGCTTGAGTATCGAGCCGTTCTTCCATAACGAGTTGCATGATCCGTGCAAAGCATGCTATATCAGTCCGGCACTGTTGAATCGATGTACTTTCCCAATTTATTTATCAATGCAATAACAACCGATAGAGGAAAATACGATATGAATTTCAAGAATTATCTGGTCGCCGCTTCGTCTGCGGCAGTACTGTTTCCATCGGCGTTCGCCCAGGCCGAACATTGCACCAATGACACGTGGAACAAGGTCATATCCCGCGGCAAGGTCGTGGTCGGGAAGAATGACTGATTCGACCCGCAGGGGAAAAACCCCCGACACATGGCTTGACGATGACGCGCGCAGCGAACTCGAGATGGCTCCCGAACTGATGCTTGATCTCGCGCGCCAGACGGCCGAGTTGCTGGTGGGTCGTATCCAGAGACTGCCGGAGGAAAGCGCCTGGGACGGGGATTTCCGGAAGTCACTCGAGGCTGAGTTGCGGGAGGAACCGCCTGAGGAAGGCCGTGCGCCCTCCGAGGTCATCGAGAAGGTCGCCCGTCAAGTGCTTCCGTTCGCGGTGCGTCTGGATCATCCTCGCTGCTTCGCGTTCATTCCTTCGGCGCCTACCTGGCCCGGGGTGCTGGCTGATTTCATCTCTGCCGGATACAACTTCAATGTCTGCACCTGGCTGGTCGCTAGCGGTCCGAGTCAACTCGAACTCGTAGTCATTGAGTGGTTCCGACGCTGGGTCGGCTATCCGGAAGGCGCAGGTGGATTGTTGACCAGTGGCGGTTCAGCGGCTGCTGTCAACGCATTTGTCGCGGCGCGGGAAGCGGCGGGCAATCCCGCGCGGGCGACCGTTTACATGAGCGACCAGAGCCATAGCGCGCAGATCCGCGCTGCGAGAATCGTCGGTATCCGTCCCGACTGTATCCGTATCGTTCCCATTGACGAAAGTTTCCGCCTGGACATGGATGCGCTCGTTCGTGCTGTCGCCGATGACCGCGCTGCCGGATTTACCCCTGTGGTGATCTGCGCCAATGCCGGAGCTACCAGCAACGGCGCCATTGACCCACTCCCGGAAATGGCCGACTTCTGCGAGACCGAAGGCATCTGGCTGCATACCGATGCCGCATACGGCGGCTTCGCGATGTTGACTGGTGAAGGCAGGAAACTCATGCGTGGTATTGAGCGTTCGGACTCTATCTGTCTGGACGGACACAAGTGGCTCTACCAGCCCTATGAGGTTGGCGGCCTGCTGGTGAAAGACATCCGCACCCTTGAGGATGCGTTCTCTGTCCAGCACGATGTGCTTCAGGATACGATCTGGGGCGAAACCCATCCCAACTTTTCAGACCGGAGCCTGCAACTGAGCCGCGGCTTTCGAGCGCTGAAGGTCTGGATGTCGGTCCAGACGTTCGGAGTGGCTGCATTCCGGCGCGCTGTTTCGAGGGCTATGGTACTGGCCGTGAAGGCCGGAGAGCGGATCCGGGAGAGTTCGATCCTTGAGTTGCTGGCCCCCGTGTCGTTGGGGGTTGTGTGTTTCCGGATCCGCTCTGCGGACGCTGCGGTCGACGGGCAAGCCCTGCATGACGTCAACAGGGCAGTGCTCGCACGTGTGCTTTGGGAAGACCGTGCGCTGATATCCTCGACGAAGGTTGGCAGCAAATTCTCTCTTCGACTCTGTATCATCAACCACAACACGACCTGGAAAGATGTACATGAGACCCTGGAGTTCATTGAACGGGTCGGACGGGAAGAGTTGTCGAGATAGCGACTTTGCCTGATGCGGGAATCCGATATGGGTTCCGGGCGGGTCAGGCCATTTACGATCAGCCCGTAGAAACCGGGTATACGCCTTTCAACCGTCATCCATAACGATATGACTGGATCAGTCGTGGGCGCTCAGGAAATCCTGGCCGATTTCAAAGTCGAATATCCGGTCAAGCTGAAACTCGCTGATTAAACGGTCCACGGCTTTCTGGCCATGTTCCCTGGCCACCTCGGTCAATATCAGTTGGGCCGAATGGCGGTTGTAGGAACCGCCGAAATCCGCTTGTACCTTGATCAGTTGGCGCGCCTTGTCCAGGGTCATCTTGTCAGTCCATCATGGGTTGAAGCCGGATTGCAGTTTCTTCGCGACCGGCAGGTTCTGCAAGCGGACGTAGTCGGGCAGACCGTTTCGGTAGGGGGGGTAGTCCTCCCCCTGCATGAGCGGCAGCAGGTAATCCCGGCACTGCCGGGTGATTCCGAAGCCGTCGGCGCTGATAAAGTTTTGCGGCATCTTTTTTTCGACGTTGGCGACCTGGTCCAGGTTCGTCTTGCCGACTTCCCATCGATAAGGGTTGTCGCTCACCCGAACGATGGTCGGCATCACCGCGTTTTCTCCATTCAGCGCCAGTTCGACCGCAGCCTTGCCCAGTTCCCAGGCTTGATCGACGTCGGTTTTCGAGGCGATGTGCCGGGCGGAGCGTTGCAGGTAATCCGCGACCGCCCAATGGAATTTGTAGCCCAGGTCCTGTTTGACCATGTTCGCGACCACCGGAGCGACGCCGCCGAGCTGGGCATGGCCGAAGGCGTCCACCAGACCCTGGTCCGACAGGAACTGGCCGGAGGCGTCCATGACCCCTTCCGATACGATGATGGATACATATCCGTGTTTTTCAACCCGGTTTTTTACTGCAGCGATGAACTTTTTGCGGTCAAAGGGAATTTCGGGAAACAGGACGATAATGGGTATCGGGGTCTCGCTGTCGGCTGCCAGGGCGCCGGCAGCCGCGATCCAGCCGGCATGGCGACCCATCACCTCCAGTACAAAAACCCGGGTTGAAGTCTTTGCCATCGAAGCCACGTCAAAGCTGGCTTCACGGGTGGAAGTGGCGATATATTTCGCCACCGAACCGAAGCCCGGGCAATTGTCGGTAATCGGCAGATCATTATCCACGGTCTTCGGGATATGAATGGCCTGGACCGGATAATTCATGCGTCCGGACAACTCGGAAATCTTCAGGCAGGTGTCCGCGGAGTCGCCGCCGCCGTTATAGAAGAAATACTGGATCCGGTGCGCTTCGAAAACCTCGATCAGGCGTTCATAATGTTGCCGGTGACTGGACAGGCTCCCCAGTTTATAACGGCACGAACCAAATGCTCCGGACGGAGTATGGCGCAGCCTGGCGATTGATTCATCCGATTCTTTCGAGGTGTCGATCAGGTCCTCGGTCAGCGCTCCGATAATCCCGTTTCGACCGGCGTAGATATTGCCGATCCGGTTCCTGTTCTTGCGCGCGGTCTCGATCACGCCGGCAGCCGATGTGTTGATCACAGCGGTCACGCCGCCGGATTGCGCATAAAACGCGTTCCTGGCCTCTGTCATTTCGTATCGACGCCTTCGCGTTCGCGCTCGTGGTCCGATTGGGTTTGCAGGACGGCGGCCACACATTCATCGAGTTCGCTGAATTCCTCGATCCCGGTGCCATACTGTTCGTGCGGGGTGTAGAAAAACTGGGATCTGAAGCGAAAAAACCCGATCTTGAATACGACAAAACTGGCGCCGCGCTCATGCCAGAAAACGGTTGGGCAGGATGTCGTTTTTTCAGGATTCTCCTTGTCCAGGCTGAGGTCGCAATCAGCCAATTGTATTTCCACGTCCTTCTTGTAGCGCTGGGTCAGCATTTCGCGGATGCCATGCACCTCGGCGTCGGTAAATTCAGGTATGCGTTGCATGGATTGCACAAGTCTTGTGGATCAGGGCGCAATTCTACCGTATTTGCCCGGTCATGGTGCAGGGTTCGGGTCAGTAGAACGGTTCTTCTCCGTCAGGGCGGGTCTTGAATCGCTTGTGCGACCAGAAATACTGGGCCGGCGCATTGGCGATCAGGTCTTCGATGGCCCGGTTCATGGTGTTGGCGTCCTCGATCGCGTCTCCGCATGGATAATCCTGCAACGGAGGGTGAAAAATGACTTCTATTCCCGCTCCGTAACGTTTGATCCTGGCCATGCAGGGAATTACTTTTGCCCGGGTCGTGCCGGCAATCTTGTTCAGGGACGGAAAGGTGGCCGTCCGGATACCATAAAAGGATGCGAATACCCCCCTTCCCTTGCCAGGGTCCTGATCCGGCAGATAATAAAACGGGGCGCCATTGCGGATGGACTTGATCAGGCCGACTGTGATTTCCTTGGAACTGTACATGGTATCGCCAAAGCGGGTACGGCGTTTCAGTACGAACTGTTCCATGAACGGGTTCTTGTGCTTTTGATAAATACTGACCATGTTCAACTGGCTGAACAGCAGCCCGCCCAGGAATTCAAGGCAGCAAAAATGCGGGACCAGCAGAATAATGTTCTCACCCCTTGCCAGATGGTCATCGAGAATCGCCCTGTTTCTGAATGCGGTAATGGCGGCCAGCCGTCTTGCAGACGCCCACCAGGCCCAGGATATCAACAGGAAACCGGTCGCCATGGCATGGAAATGGGATCTCGCAAGGTGATTGATCTCCTTGTCCGGAAGATCGGGAAAACAACGCCCGAGATTGATCAGGGTGATGCGGCGTCTCGACCGGTGCACCCGGAAGGCGGTTTCGCCGATCAGGATGCCGACCGCATGGACCACCCTGAACGGGACCAGGCTGAACAGCCATAGCGCGCCCAGGGATATTCGAATCGGCAAATTCCGGATGGATGGAGGCACGGGAAACGACTGTCCTAGGGGCGAGGTGAGCGGATTACAGCGTACAATGGACTTGTCCGGCAATATTATTCATCAAACCCTGTTTTAACCTTAAATAACGATGGATTAAATGTTAGAATCCGCCCGCCTGTCACCATACAGGCAACCCCGGCATTTTACATAAATTATTCAAGGGTTCATCATATCGCTCATGAATGGTTTATGCATACATTAGTCCACAGATAATGGTTGTAGTCGCTAAATGATCGAGCCGATTCAACTCACCTTCGAAATGGGTGTGGTCATGGTCATATTGCTGCTGACTGTCTATCTGTTCGCGTTCGAGGTGGTCAGGGTGGATGTGGCCGCTATATCCATCATGGTTTTGATCGGCCTCACTTCGCTGGTTCCCGGTTACGGCGGACTGGTCGGGGTCGATCAACTGTTCAGCGGTTATTCCAGTAACGCGGTGATTTCGATCATCGCGGTGATGATTATCGGGGCCGGGATGGACCGCACCGGCATCATGGGGCAACTCGCGTCCAAAATCCTGAAAATCGGCGGCAGTACGGAAGGTCGGGTGATCCTGATTATTTCCAGTGTGGTCGGAGTCGTTTCCAGTTTTCTGCAGAACATCGGCGCCGCCGCGTTGTTCCTGCCGGTGGTCAACCGGATCGCCAGGCGGGGGAACCTGCCGATTTCACGGTTGCTGATGCCGATGGGTTTTTGTGCGATCCTGGGCGGGACCATCACCATGGTGGGGTCGAGCCCGCTGATCCTGCTCAATGACCTGATTGCCAACTCGATCGCGGATTCGGGCCGTGGCGGAGACATGCACCAGTTCGGTCTTTTTGCGGTGGCGCCTATTGGTATCGTGCTGCTGTCATGCGGGGTCGGTTATTTTATGCTTCTGGGTCGATTCGTTCTTCCGGTGATCAAGGACAAGCCCGGTGAGTCCGGCAACATGCTGAAATACTTCCGGGATGTGTACGGCATAGAAGGGGAGGTTTATGAGTGTGTCGTCACCAGGGACAGTCCGCTGGTTGCCACCACGTTATCAGAAGTCGATGCCGCCGGGAGGGCGGGGTGGATCATTGCCATCAAAACCGGAAACGAGGTCGTGGTGGCGCCAAGAGGGGATTCTGAAATCTGGGCGGACAGTGAAATTGCAATTATGGGACGCAGGGACGCGGTTTACCGGTTTGCGGAAGAAAACGGTCTTGAAATCAAGCATCAGATGGATGTGTTCGCTGAATTGCTGAGCCCCGGCAGTTCAGGAATTGCTGAGGTCGTTATTCCGCCGGACTCTTCGATCATCGGTAAAACCGCCCGGGAGATTTCTCTCAGAAGACGCTATGACGCGACCATATTGACGGTTTTCCGGGTCGATGATGTGATCGACACCGGCATAGCCGAGCTGGTTTTGCAGGCCGGGGACACCCTGGTCCTGCATATCAAGTGGGAAAACCTGGGGGCGATTTCCGACAATAACGACTATGTTGTGGTCACCGATTTCCCGCGTGAAAACCTGCGCCCCGAAAAGCTGAAGTATGCCTGCGGATTTTTCGCGCTCACCCTGTTTCTGGTCATTTTTACCGATATCCGTTTGTCGGCGGCGTTGATGACCGGCGCGGTCGGTATGATTTTATGCGGCGTGATCAATATCGAGGAAGCCTATCGGTCGATAGGCTGGCAAAGCGTATTTTTGCTCGCCAGCCTGATACCGCTCGGTATCGCGGTGGAAAACAGCGGCACTGCGGCCTGGGTCGCCCAGCAGGTGCTCTATTATCTGGGGGATGTGCCGATCTGGGTCCTGCAAACCGTGCTGGCGGCGCTGGCAACCATATTTACCCTGGTGATGTCCAATGTCGGGGCGACTGTCCTGCTGGTTCCGCTGGCCATCAATATCGCCATTGGCGTGGGCGCGAATCCGTCCGTATTCGCATTGACGGTAGCCCTTGCGACCTCGAACTCCTTCCTGATCCCCACCCACCAGGTCAACGCGCTGATCATGGGGCCCGGAGGGTATCAGGTCATGGACTTCATCAAGGCCGGGGTCATCATGACCGTGATGTTTATCGTCGTCATGATCTCGATGCTCAACTGGCTTTATATGTAAGACCGGTCATGCCGTATCCGGCATGAAGTCAACCGGTCAGCGAAGGCGCTTTTACATTCAGTTTCCGCTTCCAGATTGCGGGGGCGGTATGATGAACCGATTGTCCGTTACTGTCGACGGCGACGGTGACCGGCATTTCATCCACCTCGAATTCATAGATCGCTTCCATGCCGAGGTCTTCAAACGCCACGACCCGGGCAGACTTGATCGCTTTTGAAACCAGATAGGCGGCGCCGCCGACCGCGATCAGGTAAACCGATCCATGATCCCTGATTTTACGGATCGTCTCCAACCCTCTTTCCGCCTTGCCGATCATTCCCAGTATGCCCATTTTGTCCAGCATCAGATCCGAAAACTTGTCCATCCTGGTTGCGGTGGTCGGGCCGGCCGGACCCACCACTTCATCGCCCGCCGCATCGACCGGGCCGACGTAATAGATGAACTTGCCGGCGAAATCGACATGATTCGGAAGGGGTTTGCCCTGTTCATGGTATTCGGCGATTCTTTTGTGGGCCGCGTCCCTGCCGGTCAGGATTTTCCCCGATAACAGCAGGGTCTGCCCCGGTTTCCATTTCCTGATGTCCTCCCGTGTGACCCGGTCAAGGTCGACTGGAATCGTGTCGTCATCAATATCGAAGGAGATGTCCGGCCAGTCGGACAGTCTGGGCGGTTCCAGTCTGGCCGGGCCTGAACCGTCCAGCGTAAACCGGGCATGGCGGGTGGCGGCGCAATTCGGAATCATCGCCACTGGCAGTGAAGCAGCATGGGTCGGATATTCCTTCACCTTCACATCCAGCACCGTGGTTACCCCGCCGAGACCCTGGGCGCCGATTCCGAGCCGGTTTACCTTGTCGAACAGCTCCAGCCGCAGTTCTTCGGCCGGGTTCGACGGCCCCCGGTCAATCAACTGCTGGATATCGATATGTTCCATCAGTGATTCCTTTGCCATTACCATGGCCTTTTCAGCGCTGCCGCCGAGTCCGATTCCGAGAATCCCCGGCGGGCACCATCCCGCGCCGATTTTCGGGACCGTTTCCAGCACCCAGTCGACGATGCTGTCACTGGGGTTCAGGATGGTGAACCTGGATTTGTTTTCAGACCCTCCGCCTTTGGCGGAAACGGTGACTTCAAGGGTATCGCCCGGAACCACTTCGGTATGAATCACGGCGGGAGTATTGTCCTGCGTGTTTTTGCGCGTGCCGAAAGGAGGCGAGACAATGGAAGGGCGCAACGGATTATCGGGATTCCGGTAAGCCTTGTGTACGCCCTCGTTGATCATGTCATGCAGCGATAATCGGGCATCCCAGCGAATATCCATACCCACTTTCAGGAATATCACGACAATCCCGGTATCCTGGCAGATCGGTCGTCTGCCTTCGGCGCACAGCCTGGAATTGACCAGAATCTGGGAAATCGCGTTTTTAGCCGCCTGCGATTGCTCGCGTAGCCAGGCCTGATGCATCGCTTCCACGAAATCCGGGGAATGGTAATAGGAAATATACTGAAGCGCGTCCGCCACACTCCGGATGAGGTCGTCTTGTCTGATTACGGTCATGGTGGGTTTTCGGATTTGAATGGTGGATTTAAAGGTAACTCAATTTCATTATCGCGTACAATACGCCCGGATCAATATTCTGTCGTCGAGTTCTGGAATCTGTACTCCGTAGTGAAACCCTGTCCTGTCATCGCGGTCTTCCTGTTTTTTTGTGTGGCCAGTGTATCATTTTATCCTGATACCGCTGTCGGACACCATCTGGTCGAGCGCTACGAGCTGGATTGCAGCGAGGATTTCCCCTGCCCCGATTCATTGCGCCGACGGATTGATTTCTGGATACAGGTGTTCAAGGACTGGGGCAAGGAGACTGCCATTTTTCACAGTCCGGACCATCCTGAGCGAGTCTATTCCGTCGTCCGTACCGGCAAGGGATGCAACGGCAGTGTCCGGAAAAAGATAAAAAAGGAGCGGAAACGCTTGAAGACGGCGCTATACAATACCGCACACAAAATCGAGACCGGCGGAAAACCGGATTCCGAAGAGCGGCACCTTGCCGGACTGTTCCCGGACAGGAACCCCCGGAACATGCGTCGGGCGGGGGAAAACATCCGTTGTCAAAGCGGAGTCAGGGACAGTTACCTCGGAGGCTTGAAGAGATTCCAGGTCTATCATCCAATGGTGGATTCGGTGCTGGAGCAATACAATCTGCCCTACGATATCCGTTATCTGCCATTTGTCGAGTCCTCATACAACCCGCAAACCTATTCCAGGGCGGGCGCCGCGGGGATGTGGCAGATCATGCCGAAAACGGCCAGGAACCTGGGACTGGAACTCAATGCCGCGATTGACGAACGTCTGGACCCGGAGGCATCGACCCATGCGGCCGCGCGCTATCTGGTGGAATCGAGAAAGACCCTGACCGGGGTAGCCAGGGCAATCGACCCCGGGATCAAGAGCCAGGACATCAACCCGTTCATCATTACTTCCTACAATTATGGGGTCAACGGAATGCGACGGGCGATCATCAAGGTGAAACCGGATTACATGAAGGTGTTGGAAAAATATAAATCGCCGGCCTTCCAGATTGCGGTCAAGAACTTTTATTCGAGTTTCCTGGCGGCCAGGCATGTCGAGAAAAACTCAGCCGCCTGGTTTGGCGGGATCGGTCCCGGCAAGGCATCCCGGTACCAGACCCTGGTCCTGAAGCGGGCCGCTTCGGTCGAGCGGATCAAGTCCGTCTTTAGTCTCCGGGAGAGTCAATTGAAGCCATTGAATCCGGCATTGACCCGGTTTGTCTGGAATGGCTGGCGGCTGATTCCGGCTGGTTATCAACTCAAGTTGCCTGTTCGCGCGGATGGTTACCAGTCCGCTCTCGCCCGACTTGAAACCCTGCCGGCGGAAGCGATCGCTCCCGGAACGGACAGTTACGTCGTGCGCAGGGGAGACACCGCTTGCGGAGTGGCGCGAGCGCTGAAAGTCAATTGCCGGCAATTGATCAATCTCAATCGCCTGGGGAAAAAAGCGGTGATCCGGATCGGACAGAAGCTCGCGATTCCCCGCAAACTGGTGGTGCTTGAGGAGACCGGCGGCAACAACCCGATTACCCGGGTCTCCAACACGGCCGGCCAGGCCATTCACAAGGTCAGGCGTGGTGACACGGCCTGCGGGATTGCCGAACGGTATGGCGTGAAATGCCGGTTGCTGATCAACGCGAACAATCTGGACAGAAGGGCGACTATCCGGATCGGTCAAAAACTGACCATTCCCGGCGTTGCGCGAAATCCGGAAGTGGTGGTGTTGAATGAGGATAACCGGTTTATCGTTCGCCGGGGCGATACCGCCTGTTCCATCGCCGAACTGCTTTCGGTCAGTTGCCGGGAACTGCGGCAAATCAACCAACTGGACGGCAGGGCCACCATTTATCCCGGGCAGAAACTGAAAGTGCCGGGGCTGGTCGTTCCGGATACCACGGAAACGGCCGCACAGCTTGCCCAGGTGGACCAGGTGATCACAGAAGTCAATCAGGCGGTGTCCAGCAATGGCCAGGAGGAAAAGATCTTCGAAAGTCCGTCATTGACCAACCTGCTCGATACCCTGCCGGACCTGGGTATATCGGTGAGTGAATCATCGGGGGAACCGGTATACAGAATCCGGGTGGAAGCGGATGAAACCCTGGGACACTATGCCGACTGGCTGGGCCTCGGCTCGACCCGAAAGCTCCGCGAAATGAACAATACGACTGCCAAACGGTTGCGTATCGGACAATCCCTGAAATTACCGGTCCGGTCCGGTGACGCCGTCCAGTCCTTTGAGCAAAAGCGGATTGAATATCATCAGGTTTTGAGCGAATCCCTCAAGTCGCACTATACCCTGACCGGGGTCGGGAGGCACAGGGTCAAACCCGGTGAAAGCCTGTGGTCCCTGTCCAATGAACACGGTTTCCCGGTCTGGTTGTTCAGCAGGTTGAATCCGGAGGTGAAAGTCCACCGGCTGCAGGTCAACCAGACTGTACTGCTGCCGAAACTACAGAAAAAATAACGTTTTGAGCTTCCGTCAAAAACTCTCCGAAAGCTGGCGCAGGCAGCGTTCGCTGCTTTGTGTCGGACTCGACCCTGACCCTTCAATCCTGCCGCGTTCGCTGAGGACCGGCGATAATCCCCTGTTGGAATTCAACCGTGCGATCATTGATGCGACGGCCGGTTCCTGCTGTGCGTTCAAGCCCCAGATTGCCTGTTATTCCGCTCACCGGGCAGAGCGGCAACTGGAGAAGACCATTGATTACATCAAGACCCGTTATCCCCTGATTCCGGTCATTCTCGACGCCAAGCGCGGTGACATAGGCGCCACTGCAAGGATGTATGCCCGGGAAGCCTTTGTGCGTTACAATGCCGATGCCGTAACCGTCAATCCTTACATGGGGGGAGACACCCTGGCCCCGTTCCTGTCTTTCACGGACCGTGGGGTGATCGTGCTTTGCAAAACCTCGAATTCCGGGAGCGGGGACATTCAGGACCTGAAAGCTGCGGGCGAGGAGGTTTATAAAAGGGTGGCCAGCCTGGCCGTCAACAGTTGGAACGCGAACAACAATGTCGCTTTGGTGGTCGGCGCCACCTACCCGAAAATCATTGGCCGGATCCGACAGATTGTTGGCGACATGCCGTTACTGGTCCCCGGTATCGGTACGCAGGGCGGAGACATTGAATCCGTTCTGGTAAATGGATTGACCGCGGACAAGACCGGCCTGGTGATCAATGTTTCCAGAGCCATTATTCATGCCGGCGACAGCGGCCGGGATTTTGCCGGGGCCGCGGCTGACAAGGCGGAACAATTGAATCGGACAATCAACCAGTTGCGAGCCTGAGCGCTCCGGGATCTTCAATATCGAAATGGATACTCTGCATTCCACCCGTTCCAGCGGCAGTCGGGTCGGCCTGTTCGTCACCTGTCTGGTTGATTTGCTGCGCCCGCAAATCGGTTTTGCCGCAGCCCGGTTGATCCAGTCCTGCCGTTGCCAGGTTTTCGTTCCGGCTCAAAGCTGTTGCGGCCAGCCGGTTTACAATGCCGGGGATGAATCGAAAGCTGCCCGGCTGGCCAGGCAGAATGTCGAAATTTTCGGATCATTCGACTACGTGGTAGTTCCATCCGGCTCCTGCGCGGCGATGATCCGGGAACACTACCCGAAGTTGCTCCGGGAAGACGCCGACTGGTATCCGAAGGCGCGCGACATGGCGGAGAAGACTTTTGAATTGTCACAGTTCCTGGTCGATGTCATGAAGGTCGAAGCGGATGCGGGCAAAACCGATACCGATGACTGGCGCGATACGAAGATCACCTACCATGATTCGTGTTCCGGGTTGCGGGAGCTCGGTATCCGCAACCAGCCCCGAACCCTGTTGCGGCAACAGGCCGGAATCAGTCTGGATGAAATGACCAATTCCGAAATTTGTTGCGGTTTCGGCGGCGCCTTTTGTGTCAAATATCCGGAAATTTCCACAGCGATGGTGGACGACAAGATATCCGGGGTCCATCAAACGGGAGCGGAACTGTTGCTGGGCGGGGATCTGGGCTGCCTGATGAACATTGCCGGGAGACTCAAAAGAATCGGAAGTCCGGTTCGTGTCCTGCATTATGCCGAGTTGTTGGCAGGGGAAGACGCCTTTCCCGCCGGGACCGGAATCCACAAACCGATTGCCGGTGACTAGCCATGGAAGTCCTGTCCCGTAACTTCAGGAACGCCTCCCGCGCCGCGTTGCTGGACGCCGAATTGCAGGCGGCGCTGGCCCGCGCAGAGGGCGGATTCGTCGATACCCGGCAAAAAGCGGTCGATGACCTGAAAAACTTCGAGTCTTTCAGGGAGTATGGCGAGAAGGTCAAGAACCACACGCTGGAACACCTGGATTACTATCTGGAATTGTTCGAGCAAAACGTGGAAGAGTCCGGAGGCCAGGTTCACTGGGCGCAAAATGGTGAACAGGCGAATCGGATCATACTTGACATCTGTGAAAAAGTGAACGCCCGCAAGATCACCAAGGGCAAGTCGATGGTGTCGGAGGAGGCGGCGACCAATTCGACTCTGGAGAGAAACGGCTACGAAGTGCTGGAAACCGATCTCGGGGAATACATCATTCAGCTTGCACAGGAAACCCCGAGCCATATCATCGCGCCGGCCATTCATAAATCGAAAGCCGGGGTGACGGAGTTGTTTCATCAGCATCACGCCAGACTTGGATTTGACGGCAAGGTGACGGTCCACGAAGAGATTGTCGATCAGGCGCGCCAGGTTCTCCGGGAACATTTTTGCAGCGCCGATGTCGGTATCACCGGAGGCAATTTCCTGATTGCGGAAACCGGTTCCGTCGCGATCGTCACCAACGAGGGGAACGGGGATTTGACCGCAACCCTGCCGCGGGTGCATATCGTCACGGCGAGTATCGAAAAGGTCATTCCCGACCTGACCGCGCTCGGCGGTTTCCTGAGATTACTGGGACGCAGCGCCACCGGCCAGACCATGAGTGTCTATACCACATTGTTCAATGGCCCCAGGCGCGAGAACGACCTCGATGGCCCGGATGAATTCCACGTTGTGCTGCTGGATAACGGCCGCAGCGAGATTCTGAACGGCAGCTTCCGGGATATATTGCGCTGCATCCGATGCGGCGCGTGCCTGAATCACTGCCCGGTTTATACCCGCATCGGCGGGCACGCCTATGGATGGGTTTATCCCGGACCGATGGGTTCGGTTCTGACTCCGATTCTGGCGGGACAGAAAAACGCGCCGGACCTGCCCCACGCCTGCACTTTGAACGGCCGCTGCCAGACTGTATGCCCGGTCAAAATCCCGTTGCCGGACCTGATCCGGACGCACCGTGTGCAGCTCAATCGGATGAAAGCGGACAGCGCCGTCGGCAGAACCGGATTTTCATTATGGTATCGGCTGGCGAGGAGCCCTGGCAGCTATGTTCTGGCGACCCGCGTTGCGGCGCTGGTCCTGAATGCCCTGGATCGGTTCAAACCTGGCGGGGCCAGAGGGCGATTCCGATGGTTGCCCCTGCTCAAGCCATGGACTGCAAGCCGTGACTTTCCGGCGCCTGGCGCATCCACTTTTCAGCGGATGTGGAAAAAACACGGGGGCGAACCGTGATGAGCGCCCGGGAGACTATTCTGGAAACCATCCGGCGCCACAAACCGGAACGCGGTTCCCGCAAACCGGATTTCCGGATCCCGTTGCCGGTTCCCGATTTTGGTCCCGACCCGCCGCAGGATCCGGTTGACCTGTTCATCCACCGGCTCTCACAGGTTCACGCGACCTGCGAGATCGTACGCCGCTGGAGTCGGATACCGGACGCGGTCAGCCGGTATCTGGCGAATGTCCGGCAGCCCGCGCAGGTAGTCGCTTCACCGGATGAGGGTTTTCACCGGCTGGACTGGGGCGGTATCGCAATCGAGTACCGGGCCGCGGCGCCGCCGGACCGTGTTTCTGTCACCCGCGCCTGCGCGGGGATTGCAGAAACCGGTACGGTCGCGATGGTTTCGTCTGCGTCCTCTCCGGTCACACTCAATTTCCTGCCTGAAACCCATATCGTCGTACTGGAACGGATCCGGCTGGTGTCATCCATGGAGCAATTCTGGTCCATGCCGGAATCCCCGCCAAGAGCCATCAATTTCATCACCGGTCCCTCGAAAACCGCGGACATCGAACAGACCATTGTTTACGGCGCCCACGGTCCACGCCGCTTTCATGTGCTGTTGATCGAAAGCGGCTGACGCGGGGCAGGCAGGACAGCGCCGACATCGTTGTCGATGAACGGTCAATCCAGTTCGACATTCACTTTGAATCCGCCCTTGCCGTTCATCGTCAAACATCCATCGACCACCGCGTAACTCCATTTGGCGCTTTTCCGCAGCCCGCCAAGCGGGTAGACATGGACCCCGCGGATGCCGGATCCGGTATCATTGGCCGCGTAATCCGCCAGATTGGCAACCAGTTTGTCGGGGGCGTTGACGGTCATCAGCCGGGTCACATTTTTCGCCTGCCGGGTCAGGAATTTGATGGAATTGCCGATGCCGCAGTTTCTGGCATGCATCAGCAGGGTTTTCAAGGTCGCCAGTCCCGGTATGCCAATGTGAATCGGCAGGTGGTTGCCATCGGCCCGCAACATCCTGTCCCAGGCGATGATCGGTTCGCTTTCGAAGGCGAACTGCGTGACCAGGTGCATTTGGGCGTCGGTTCTCTGGCTGAATTCATTTTTCCATTCCAGGGCGGACCGGATCGCCTCATCGGACATGTCCGGGCTGCCTTCGGGATGACCGGCCAGCCCGATCGTAGTGATGCCGTGTTTATCGAACAATCCCGTGTCGAGCAGTTGCATCGAGTCGTCGAAGTCGCCGACCGGACGCTCCACCGCTCCGGCGATACACAACACCCGGTCAACCCCGGCCTCACCTACAACCAGACCGAGATACCGGTCCAGCGCCCCGCGGTTGGCGATACTGCGGGCCGCGAAATGCGGAACCGGGATAAAGCCTTCATGCCGAAGCCGTCTTGCCACGGTAACGGTGTCGTTGAAATCGGACCCCGGCAGGAAAGTGATATACACTACAGTACCAGGGCGCAGATGTTCCCTGAAATCCGCTATCCTGGCTGCGGAAGCCGGTGTGGTTTCAGCGGTAAATCCGCTCATGAACTGCTGGATCTGTCGAACCTGTTGATCTGTGTTTTTCATGGGCATGATGTTTGAACGGGTTGCAGGCCCGTGTTTGTGGTAGTTACGCCGGAACCGGCGCCGTCGGTCAGCTTCGTTTTCGTTGCCGGTACAACTGGACGGTGAATACCGCTAATGCCAGCACGCCTGCCGCGAAAACGATATCTCCCGGAACCCGCGCCCAGACCAGGCCTTCCATCAGTTCACTGTGCACAAACTCTGCCGAGCGGGCATACCAGTAGCCATGCTTGTAGGCGTTGATGGCCTGCCACACCCCTTGCGGCAAAAGCGACAGGAATACCATCATCGCAAGACCGATATTGAAACTCCAGAACGAGATTTTCAGCCATCTGCCCTGCCAGGCGGCGGAGTCGGTCAGCCCGCGCAGACAGAACAGCATCAAGCCGATTCCGAGCATGCCATATACCCCGAACAATGCGGCATGACCGTGGGTTGCAGTGGTGTTCAGTCCCTGCATGTAGTACAGCGCCAGGGGAGGGTTGATCAGGAATCCGAGCAATCCGGCGCCGACGAAATTCCAGAACAATACAGCCGAGAAAAACATCAATGGCCATTTGTAATAGTCTATCCATGGAGCTTCGCGTTCCATTTTGGAGTGGTTGTACGCTTCAAATCCAATCACCACCAGCGGGATGACCTCCAGCGCGGAAAAAACGCCACCGAGCGCCAGCACCCCGATTGGCGTACCGCTCCAGTAGAGATGGTGAAATGTCCCGAGTACACCGCCGCAGAGGAATATGATCGTTGCGAACAGTACTGAAATAGTGGCAGTGGATTGGCGCAGCAACCCCATTTTGACGAACAGCAGGGCAATGATGGTGGTTGCAAACACTTCAAATACGCCTTCCACCCAAAGGTGCACCACCCACCAGCGCCAGTATTCCATAATGCTGATATGGGTGTTCTGCCCCCACATCAGGCCTGCGCCATAGAGCAGGCCGATGGATGTCGAAGCGACCACAAGCAACCAGATCAGGGATGTGTTCCTGCCGCTTTTAAAGGCGGGAAGCAGGGCCCGAAGCATGAGCAACAACCATACGATCAGTCCGACAAACAGGAACAATTGCCAGAACCGGCCGAGGTCAACGTATTCGTAGCCCTGATGCCCGAACCAGAAGTTGGCGGTCAGACTTTCAAAATACTGGTTGATACCCAGCCACTCCCCGGTCAGCGACCCGACTACGATAATCAACAGGCAGATATACAGGAAATTGACCCCGAATCGCTGAAAGCGGGGTTCGTGTCCTGAAATCAGGGGCCCCACGTACAGGCCGGTTGCAAGCCACGCGGTCGCAATCCAGAAAACGGCCAACTGGGTATGCCAGGTTCTGGTCACCGAATAGGGTAGATATTCCGCTATTGGAATACCATAGAATTCCTGCCCTTCCACGGCATAGTGGGCGGTCACTGTGCCGAGGAAAATCTGTATGCCGATCAACGCCACGACCGTCCAGAAATATTTTCCGGTCGCGCGCATGGAGGGGGTAATGGCGGCGGCGGCCAGCAGATTGGTGGGGGAGGTTCCGCCCTCCGGCATCATGTCGTCCCGCCACAAATCGTATTGTTTCGCATAAAACCAGACCAGGGCGCCGATTCCGGCCAGCAGCAGAAAGATGCTGACGAAGGTCCACACGAACAAATCCACGCTTGGAGTATTACCGACCAGCGGCTCGTACGGCCAGTTGCTGGTGTAGGAGATCGAGGCTCCGGGCCGGGATGCGGTTGCACTCCAGGCGGTCCAGAAAATAAAGGCGTTCAGCGCATGCATATCGTCGTCCGCCAGGGTGGTGGTCGGAGAAAATGCGTATTGTTCTCTCAGCCGTTGCGAGTTTTCGGAGCCGGTGTTCTGGAATACATCCGCGTAATGGGCGCCTACCTGCCTGATTGCGCGTGCCCGGTTTTGTGAAACCGTGATTGCGCCGGTCCCGGGGTCCCAGGTATTTTCCTTCATTTCAAGCCGCAACCAGGCTTTCAGCGCCTCTTGTTGCGCGATGTCCAGCGCTGCGTAGCCGGTATCCCGGGATTCCTGCGCCGAGAGTTCGAGCAACGCCATGGCTTCCCTGTGCAGCCAGTCAGCGCTCCAGTCGGGCGCCAGATAGCTGCCATGCCCCCAGATCGACCCTTTCTGCATTCCACCCAGCGACTGCCAGATATTCTGTCCCCGGTTTATCTCGACGCCGGTAAACAGCAATTCCCCATCAGCGGATTGAACGACGGCTGGAATGGGCGGGGCCTTCTGGTAAATCTGGCCGCCGAAATAAAGCAGTATCGAAAACATCGTAATCATGGCTACAACGAAAATCAACCATAATCGGCGAATCGTAAATGTGATGTTGTAATCAGTCATGGGATCAGGCCTTTTCCGGGTTTGAAGTTAATTTTCGGATTGACACACGGCGGTTTTCGTCTCCACCCCGACAGCACAGTCACTGGCAAAATCAATTGCCTTGATAGTTGCCGATTATACACCCGGACCGAAGCGCTTCGATCCGGATATTCAGAGGTTTTTCCTAATTCGATTTGTTCGCATTGGCTGTTCACCGAGTATAATTCATCGACTGATTTGGACCACAGATAAAAACTCTTGCCCGGAATTTGATTTGATCACCCGGATTCTACTCGTGGCGCTGCTTTTTTGTTCGAGCTTTGCCGCTTTGGCCGCAACCTGCCATACCATTCCGGTCAGCAGTCCTGCCGACCGGAAGGACTATTGCTATATCAGACTGGACAATCGACTGAAAGTTCTGCTGGTTTCCGATCCGGCAACGGACCTGTCGGCGGCGGCGCTGGATGTTTATACCGGCAGCGGTTCCGACCCCGGCGACTGGCAGGGACTGGCGCACTTTCTGGAACACATGCTTTTCCTCGGTACCCGAAAATACCCGGAAGTGGACGGGTACCAGGAATTCCTCAAGAATCACGGCGGCTTCGGAAACGCCTGGACCTCGTTCAGCCATACCAATTACCATTTCAGTATCGGCACGGATTATCTGGAACCGGCGCTGGACCGGTTTTCGCAGTTCTTTATCGCGCCGACGTTCGACCGAACCTATGCAGACCGCGAGAGGTCGGTGGTTCACTCCGAATACCAGGCCAGGAAAAAAAACGAACAGCGACGACTTTGGGAAGCGCGTAAACAATGGCTGAATCCGTCCCATCCGGCGTCGCGGTTTTCAGTCGGGTCGCTGGATACGCTGCGCGACCGGGGCGGGACTTCAGCCCGCGACCGGCTGGTCGAATTTTATGACCGACACTATTCGGCCAATATCATGACGCTGGTTATTCTCGGAAAAGAGCCGCTCGACCAGCTTGAGCGGATGGCCAGACAGTATTTTTCCGAGATACCGGACAAGGATATTGCGCCGCAGAAATTCATCCAGCCCTACATGAATCCCGACCTGGTCCGGTCCCGGCTGAACAGTGTTCCGGAAGAAGAACAGAACAGTGTCAGCTTCGTGTTTCCGATACCGTCCACGCTGAACGAGTATCAGTCGAAGCCGCTCGAATACCTTGCCAATCTGCTGGGTCACGAGGGCGAAGGGTCACTGTATGACGCGCTCAAGGAGGCCGGCTGGGTGGAGGGATTGAGGGCGGGCCGGGGTTACATGGACCAGGTGCAGGGACAGTTTGAAATTCATATCAGTCTGACCCGGCAGGGCTTGCGGCAGATTGACCGGATCGGGGAGGCTCTGTTCCGGGCTATCGCGCTGATTCGGGATACGGGTATCTGGCAATGGCGGTTCGAGGAGCAGGGCCAGCTGGCGCAAATCGACTTTCGTTTTGTCCAGGAAAATGATCCGGCGAGGTTCGCGCAATCCCTGGCTTTACACCTGCATCTTTATCAGCCGGTCGATGTCGTGCAGGGGCCTTATCTCTTTCGCTTTTTTGACGCGGCGCGCATCCGGCAGCTGCTGGCCCGGCTGAACCCGGAAAACGTCTATGTCAATGTGGTTTCACAGGCCCTTGAGGCCGACCGGGTTGGCAAATACTACGATATCCGCTACGGCATCGAAAAAATACCCGATGAATGGATCGCCCGCTGGGCCGATGCGCTGGCCGGCAATGCCGCCCTGCCGATAACCGGGGGGGCCGGGGAATTGAGCTTGCCCGCAGCCAACCCCTATATTCCACAACGGCTGGAACCGATCGGATTTGAGAATCCTCCGCCCATCCCGCAATCCGTCCCGACCGGCTCCGGCGTCAAGCTGTGGTATCGGCCGGATGATCAATTCGCAACGCCCCGAGCCAATTTCTACTGCAGTATCCAGTCGCCGGCGGCTAACAGCAGCGCGGATAACGCGGTGTTGACCGAACTGCTTGTGCGCCTGCTGTCCAGTCAACTCAACGAGAAGGTCTATCCGGCGTTACTGGCTGGCCTGGACTATGACCTGTATCGCCATGGCAAGGGGATTTCGGTGAAACTGAGTGGCTACGAGGACCGGCAATCGGAGCTTCTCCGGATGATTGTCGACGCATTCCTGCACCCGCAACTCAATGAGCGGCGTTTCGGGGTGATCAAGGCCGGATTGCAGCGTGAGTTGAACAATATCGGCAGACAGACCCCATCCAGACAGTCGGTCCATGAATTGTACCGATTGTTGCTGTCGCCCTACTGGACCGAATCGGAAAGATTGCAGGCGCTTGCGGATATGGCCTTGCAGGACGTCGAGGAACATCTCGCCCGGTTTTTTCGGGAAGTGAAGGTGAGTTGTCTGTCCCACGGAGATGTCAGCCTCGACAGCTCGCTTGCGCGGGTGGCCATCCTGGATTCGCTGTTCGCCAACAGCGAATTCATTGAAGGAGGCTTCGCTCCGGAAGTCCGCATTCTGGACCGGTCGAAACGGTACCTGAGAACACTCGGGACGGAACATACCGATGCAGCCCTGTCCTGGTACTACCAGGGTTGGCAGCCCACAGTCCGGGAACGGGCGCAAGCGGCGCTGCTGGCGAATCTGCTCGAATCGCCTTTTTATACCCGGGTGCGCACCGACAGCCGGGCGGGGTACCTGGTTTACAGCAGTGTCCTGAACATCCTGGAAATGCCAGCGCTGTTGTTTTCCGTACAAAGCCCGAGCTATTCCCCGGTGCAAATCAAGGCGTTATTCGACGAGTTCATAACGGATTTTGCCCGGCAGCTGGACCAGATGGCCCAGGCGCAGTTCGAAACGGTCCGGGCAGGATTACTGATCGAAGTACGGCAGAAAGACAACAATCTTGCCGAGCGCAGTGACCGCTACTGGACGGAAATGGATCGGGGGGAATTCGGTTTCGACAGCCGCAGGCAGTTCGATGACGCGTTGTCGGCGTTGACGCTGGCTGAAACCCGGCAATACTTTCAGGATCTGGTTGTCTCACCGGGAGGGGAACTGGCCGTGCAGGTGGCCGGCCATGCGGAGCATTCAGGCGATGATCTGATTCGGGGACAGACCTGGGAAGCGACCGGAGACGCGACCGTATTCCGGGAACGATACCAGAGCGGCGGCCAGGTGGATGATTGATGGCGGATGGACGAAGACAATCGTGGATTGCGGAACTCGCCGACCGGTTGACGGCCGCTTCCGCTCGGGTGGCCACGGTGGAATCGTGTACCGGAGGCGGTATCGCCTTTGCATTGACCGGGATGTCCGGCAGCTCGAACTGGTTTGAACGCGGCCTGGTCACATACAGCAACCAGGCGAAGTCGGACCTGGCCTCGGTACCGATGGAACTGATCATCGCCCATGGCGCGGTCAGTGAAGCGGTTGCGGCGGCGATGGCCGTGGGCGGACAGGCCAGGGCGGACGCTGGTTACTGTATGTCAGTCACTGGTATTGCCGGACCGGGCGGCGGTTCGGTCGGCAAACCGGTCGGAACGGTGTGCTTTGGCTGGGTCGGTCAACGTCATGTCCCGCAGACCGATACGGCGCTGTTCGACGGTGACCGGGACCATGTTCGGGAACAGTCGATCGACTTTGCCCTGCGCGGCTTGCTGGACCGTTGGGGATTCCTGTGAACAGACTGTCGGGTATCCATTGCCGGGGTGGACAGGATCGTTCGAAACGATAGTTGCGCAAGCACGGAAACCGAACGCATAGTTTGAATTTATGGATTGAATCGGTTACAGTCGGCTTTCCTGTGTCCTGGCGAGTTTTTCAGAACGGCTACTGACGGATAAAACTTTATGAACGACAATAATGCACTGGTCCGGTTTGAAAACATCCAGAAGAGCTATGACGGCGAAACCCTGGTTGTCAAGAACCTGAATCTGGATGTGGCGGAGGGGGAATTCCTGACCATGCTGGGGCCGTCCGGTTCCGGCAAAACCACCTGCCTGATGATGCTGGCCGGCTTTGAGCCCGCCACCCACGGTGAAATCTATCTGAAAGGCCAGGGAATCAACAATGTGGCCCCGCACAAGCGCGGGATTGGCATGGTTTTCCAGAATTACGCCCTGTTCCCGCACATGACGGTCGCTGAAAACCTGGCGTTCCCTCTCGAAGTCCGCAAAATGAGCAAGAGCGAACGTGAGCAGCGAGTCAAACGGGCGCTGGACATGGTGCAGCTCGGCAATTTCGGAGACCGGCGGCCCGCCCAGCTTTCCGGGGGGCAGCAACAACGTGTCGCGGTAGCCAGATCGCTGGTCTTCGATCCGGACCTGGTGTTGATGGATGAGCCGCTCGGTGCGCTCGACAAGAATTTGCGTGAGCAGATGCAGTATGAAATCAAGCACATGCACGAAAATCTCGGCCTGACCGTGGTCTACGTGACCCATGACCAGAGCGAAGCGTTGACCATGTCGAACCGGATCGCGGTTTTCGATGACGGCATTATCCAGCAGTGCGCGCCGCCGGCAGTGCTCTATGAGAAACCGGAAAACGCGTTCTGCGCCAACTTTATCGGTGAAAACAATCGCTTTCTGGGGGTGGTTTCCGAAGACCTCGGTGACAGCGTGAAGGTTGAAATCGACGGCGGCGGCGTGGTCCATGCCAACCGGATCAATGTGGAAGGCGTCGGCCAGCGAACCACATTGTCCCTGCGCCCGGAGCGGGTCGTCGTTTCGCCGCCGGAGGGCAGCCTTCCCAACATTTTCACGGCCAGGGCAGAAGAATTGATTTACCTCGGTGACCATATCCGGACGCGGTTCACCGTTTGCGGTCATGATGACTTTATCTGTAAAATTCCAAATTCCGCCGGGATGACCAACCTCCAGGAAGGGGATTCGGTGTCGATTGGCTGGAATGTGGAGGACTGCCGTGCACTGGATGCATCCGATTGACGGACGCGTGATGAGGACAATTCATATTTTCCGTTTTATTTTTTGACAACAAACGTTTTTTTGAATCAGAAGGAGAATTCCTATAATGAACAAAACCTTGAAACAAGCCCTGCTGGCGACAGCGGCATTCGGTCTGGTCAACGCGGCGCACGCGGAAACCGAACTGGTTATCGTGTCATGGGGCGGCGCTTATACTGCAAGCCAGCAAAACGCGTATCATGAGCCATTCATGGCGGCCAATCCGGATATCAAGATCATCAATGATGATTCCGCCGGTGAAGCCGTTGCCAAGATTCGGGCCATGAATGAAGCCGGTTCGGTTACCTGGGCGCTGGTCGATATGGTGCCGTCCGATGCCATCCTGTTGTGTGACGAAGGCCTGCTGGAAGAGGTCAACCACGATGAAATCCTGGCTCCGGCGCCGGATGGTTCCCCCGCTTCCGTGGACTTCGGCGACATGATCGTATCCCCGTGCTATATACCGCAAATCGTGTACTCCACCACGTTCGGTTATCGCACCGACCTGGTCAGCGAAGCGCCGACTTCCATCAATGACGTGTTTGATCTGGAGAAAATTCCAGGCAAACGGGCGCTTGAGAAAAAGCCGATCGGCAACCTGGAGTGGGCGTTGATCGCGGATGGCGTGGATCCGGCCGCTGTCTATGACGAATTGGGTACCGATGAGGGTGTGGAACGCGCCCTGGCCAAGCTCGATACCATCAAGGACAGTGTGATCTGGTGGGACAAGGGAGCGCAGACTCCGCAGTTGCTGGCTGATGGTGAAATCGTATTGGGATCAACCTACAACGGTCGTTTGTTCTCGGTCATCGAGGAAGAAAAACAACCGATTGCAATGATGTGGGACTGGCAGGTTTTCGACCTGGACGGTTGGGTTATCCCGAAAGGCGCGCCGCACCGTGAGCAAGTCCTGAAATACCTCAACTTCGCGACCGATACCCAGCGTCTGGCGGATCAGGCGAAATTCATTTCCTACGGTCCGGCCCGCGCTTCCTCCGCTGCAATGGTAGGCATGCATGCGACCCTGGGCATTGAGATGGCGCCGCACATGCCGACCGCTCCGGAGAACTCGAAGAATACCCTGCTGTTCAACTATGAGTTCTGGGCGGATAATCGTGACGACCTGACTGAGCGGTTCAATTCCTGGCTGGCTCAATAAACCGGCCGGGTGACGACACCGGACCGCAATGGATCATCGGGGCGATTCGTTTTGCCCCGATGATTTCGTTTATGAAGACAAACCGATCATGAGTGAGTGGCCCCAAAGTGGCTGACGCAACGACAACCATGAATCCTTCCGCGGCGGGAACCCTGGTTACCGCCGACGGGGTTCCCCTGAAGGTCAGTCTGGCCCGTGCCCAGCGTCGGGGGAAACTGAAGGCCATCGGACTGGTCGTTCCGCTCTTTCTCTTTATTCTCGTTGCCTTTTTCGTTCCGATACTCGATATGCTGTTTCGCAGTGTCGAGAACCAACTGGTTGGACAGGTCATGCATCGGACCGCTCCAATGCTGCATCAATGGGATGAGCAGAGTGGAGAATTACCCGATGAGGCGGTATTCGCCGCATTGGCTGAAGATTTCAGGGAAGCCCGTGAAGCCAAAACGTCCGGCAAGGTGGGGCGGCGGTTGAATTACGAAAAACCCGGTTTCTCCGGCTTGTTCAGAAAAACCGCGCGTAAAGTAAATACGCTCGAACCGCCCTACCAGCAGGCGTTCATAAAGCTCGACAAAAAGTGGGGCGACATCGAGAACTGGAAGGTTTTCAAGCGGGAAAGCGCGGCGTTCACGGTTTCCTATTATCTGGCCGCGGTGGATATGGGATACGGCGAGACCGGCGATATTGTACGCAACGATGACAAGCGGCGGATTTATCTGAAGCTGTTCTGGCGGACGATCTGGATGAGTCTGTTGATCACTTTCATCTGTCTGGTTCTGGCTTATCCGATCTCATACCTGTTGTCGGTGCTGCCCACCCGCAAAAGCAACCTGCTGATCATTCTGGTACTGCTGCCGTTCTGGACATCGCTGCTGGTCAGAACCACGGCATGGATTGCGTTGTTGCAGCAGGAAGGCGTGATCAATGATTTTCTGGTCTGGCTGGGATTCGTCGCCACCGATGATCGTCTGGCGATGATCCACAACCGCACCGGGACCATCGTGGCGATGGTGCATATTCTGCTGCCGTTCATGGTATTGCCCCTGTTCAGTGTCATGAAAACCATCCCTCCGAGTTATATGCGCGCGGCCAAATCGCTGGGCGCCACCCCGTTTACCGCATTCGTCCGGGTTTATATGCCGAACACGGTTTCGGGGATTGGCGCGGGCGCCATTCTGGTGTTCATTCTCGCCATTGGCTACTATATCACCCCGGCTCTGGTTGGCGGTCAAAGCGGGACACTGATCAGCAACTTCATCGCTTTCCACATGTCCAGTTCGCTGAACTGGGGGCTGGCGGCCGCATTGGGTTCGATTCTGCTGGTGATCGTGCTGGTTCTGTACTTCCTGTACGACAAACTGGTCGGCATCGACAACATGAAACTGGGATAGAGCCGCGAGATCATGTCCTTACCCGCATACACAACTCCGTTGGAAAGAGTCTGGCACTATACCTATCTGGTGATTTGCGGGCTGATTTTCTTTTTCCTGATCGCGCCTATCGTGATCGTGATCCCGCTGTCGTTCAACGCCGTGCCGTTTTTCACCTTTACCGAAAAAATGCTGACTCTGGATCCGGCAGGGTACTCGCTCAAATGGTATGAGGATTTTTTCACCAACCTGAACTGGCAGGGCGCGGTTGAGAACAGTTTTATCATTGCCATTTTTTCGACGCTGATTTCCACTACCCTGGGGACAGTGGCCGCCCTCGGACTCAGTCGCGAAGACATGCCGCACAAATCAATCGTCATGGGTATACTGATTTCCCCGATGATCGTGCCGCTGATCATCTCTGCCGCCGGAATGTATTTTTTCTATACCAAGATCGGGCTGTCTTCCACCCATCTTGGCGTGATACTGGCGCACGCGGCATTGGGCACCCCGTTTGTCGTCATCACCGTCACCGCGACACTGGTTGGTTTCGATCATAGCCTGATACGGGCCGCAGCCACTCTGGGCGCGTCTCCGACAACCACATTTTTCAAAATCATCGTGCCGCTGATTTTGCCGGGTGTCATTTCCGGCGCGTTGTTCGCGTTCATTACCTCATTTGACGAAGTGGTCGTAGTGCTGTTCGTCGGCAGCTATGAACAGCGTACCATCCCCTGGCAGATGTTTTCCGGTATTCGTGAGCAGATCAGTCCGACTATCCTGGCCGTGGCGACGTTGCTGGTTATTATGTCGATCCTGTTGTTGTCCACCATCGAGATGCTGCGGCGGCGCAGCGAGAGATTGCGCGGCATCACCCCGAGTTGAGCGCACCCCGTCCCGTCCGGACATCAATCAAACGAAAACCCGGACTGGTGGATAAAATTGGCCTCCAGCAGTTCCTCATGTTCCGGCCACCACATTTCCTCCGGTGGATGGCTGAACATTTTCCGTAAAAACGACTCCGAAATTCCCTGCGCCCTGAACAGGGCAATATCCTTGGCCTGTTCCTCTTCCAGATCGAACTTCGGGTAAGTCGTAAATGACTGGTACTGGTGAAATCCGAGTCTGGCGTTCGCTCCGAGCGCGCGCCTGGCGCCTGCGGCAAATGCCGTGGTACAGGCAGACATACAATGGTCCAGGCTATAGGTGTTCAATCCGTTTTCCCTGATTATCCTGGCCAGCCCCCGGCCTTCTGATATCTGTCCGCCGTCACTGTCCAGAATCACCCCGGCAATTCCGGGATGCCGTTCGACGAATTCGGAAAACCGTCGGGTGATCCCGGGCTGGATGGGCCCGCTCAAATGCACGATCGTACCCTGGTTGACCCGCTCAAAAGTATACTCCGGTGGAATCTCGTAACCCTTTTGCGGGTTCAGGCTCTGTCTGTATTCTGCCAATGACTGGTAGCTGGAAAACGCCGATGCCAGGGTGGCCACGATACTCAGCACCACAATTCCCTGGGCGGCGATGATCCAGCTTCTGTCCATACCCCGTTGCAGGGATTTTTCGCAGGTACGCAAGACCCCGATGGCCTGCCAGGGATAGATGATCAATCGCGCGAGAATCGAAAAGACCAGTACCGCCGCGCTAACCACGGTCTCGCCTTCCAGCCAGGGAGGGTAGATGAATCTTTCCAGGAAATTCAGTATGAAAAACAATAAAACCAGATTGACCAGGCAGGCGCGGCCCAACGACAATTCACCCCGCCAATGACGCTGGATGTACTGGATCAATCCAGAACCCATTCCCGTTCCCTGTCATTCATGAGGGGCTGTCCCCGCCCCTGGCCGGGGAGCTGGAATCCACCTTCCTGAACCCGGACACAATTATTTCAGAGCGACTCGTTGATTGAACAGGCTGATCAATCTGTCCCATTCATCCGCCTGTCCGGAAATGTCGTCCCAGAAGGACTGGTTTTTCCTCGAATTGAAATCCTGGATCGGGATTCCCCGTTGCTCGACCCAGGTATAGTAGCCGAGATTGAAAATACGCTGTTTATCGCCTGAGGAAAGTTCAAGCACATGGGCCGGTTCGCATCCTGACAAGGTGCGGCCGAAAACTTCGGCAGCCTGTGTTTCGCCGAACTGGCCGTTGAAGTATTTTTGTCTGGCGTGTTCGATTTCACTGGCGTAGAGTCGGGCGCCGTCCGTCGCGATGCAGATGATGAGGTCGTTGCTGCCCAGGTCCTGGCGCCGGGCCATCTTGATGGCGGTTTGAATGTTCGCCAGACCCGACAGTCCGATGTGCCTGAACTGCATGAGCAATGGTTCGGAAACCCCGCTCCGCGCCGCCGCAAACCGGAGTCCCTCACGGGTGTTGAACAGAACATTCATCAGGTCGGGGCCGGAATCGGAGATGCCGACCACATAGTCCATGTTCAGGACATTGTGGATCAGCGGAATATGCTTGTCGCCAATACCCTGTATACGGTGTTCCCCGTAACCGTTGTTGAGCATGGTGGGGCATTCGAGGGGTTCTGTCGCAATGATGTTCGAACCGAACCGGTCCTTCAGATAATCACCGGCGGCGATCGTGCCGGCAGAGCCGGTTCCGGCTACCAGTCCATACAGCCGATCCCCCTTTCGGGCCAACTGTTCATACAGCCTGCCCAGTGAAGGGCCGGTTATATTTCTGTGGCACAGATAATTCGCGAATTCGCTGAACTGGTTCAGAATCACATTGGAAGGGTCCCGGGAGAGGGCGTCGCAGGCGTCATAAATTTCCTTGACGTTGCTCTCCGATCCGGTCGTTCTGATAATGTCCTGTTCCGGTCGCAGGGTCCATTGCTGCAGCCAGTCGAATCTTTCCCGGCTCATCTGTTCGGGCAGTACCGCCACCCCCCGGCACCCCAGAATCCGGGAAATGGCGATGCCGCCCCGACAGTAGTTGCCGGTTGACGGCCAGATTGCCCGGTTGTTCACCGGGTCGATGCCGCCGGTGACCAGGCGGGTTACCAGACAGGCATAAGCGGCCAGCACCTTGTGGGCCGCGATCATCGGAAATGTGTCGCCGATTGCCACCACGATCCGCGCCCGGACACCACTCAGCCCGGTGGGAATTTCCAGCCAGGTGGGCGCTGGCAGTATCCGGCTGCCCTGGTGATCGTTGAACCAGTGGATGCGGAACAGGTTTAGCGGGTCGGCCTGGTCCACGGGAATGTTCCGCAGTTTGTCCAGGATATCCGCCGGAATTTTGGCGGGATTCGCGAGCTCAGCGAAAGTCGGCAGTACAATGCGATGCTCGCGGGCATGCGCAATTGACCGGTCCAGAATATCCGGATCATGCACTACGGGTTTGATGAGCAGTTCCGACATGGATTTGTCCGGGGTGAAGGAGTTTCAGGGAGACGCAGTCCGGTTCGCGTTTGCGTTTGCTGTAGCGCCCCAGGTGTCCCGATACCGTGATACCGCCTCGAAATGAGCCACGAATTTCGGGTCTTCCCGCAGAAAGGCAATCAGGTCTTCCAGTTTGAGCAAGGTATATACCGGTATACGATATTGCTGTTCGATCATCCGTACCGCCGAAAGGTCCCCGTTGGCCATGGTCTCCTGCCGGTCCAGGATGGTGACCAGCGCACAGGGCGTTGCTCCGGCAGCGCGAATCCGTTCAATGGATTCGAAAACCGAGTTTCCGGTCGAGATGACGTCATCCAGGATTACCACGTTCCCTTTCAGCCCGGCGCCGACGATATGGCCGCCCTCGCCATGGTCTTTTTCCTCTTTGCGGTTGAACGCGTAGTCAACGCCGACGCCGTGATGCTGGGCCAGTTGCACCGCGGTCGCGGCTACCAGCGGGATTCCCTTGTAGGCCGGACCATACAGCATATAGTCATGGGTTATCTTCTCCGACAGCAACCGGGCATAATATCCGGCTATGCGGGCAAGCAGGCTGCCGTTACTGAAAAATCCGGAATTGAAAAAATACGGGCTTTTCCGGCCAGATTTGAGTGTATACTCTCCAAACCTCAGAATATCGTTTTCAATACAGGTTTGCAGAAGTTCGATTTGGTATGACTTCATGTTTTGAACCTGATCGCGGAATCCCCGACTGTTCTCAAGTCCTGACATTATACAGGTCTGACCGACCGACCGGGCGGGATTTTATCAAAACCCCGATATCCTGATGTCTCGATACGACTGTGGAGATAACCTGTGACTGACATTGTGGAGCATCCGGTTTCCGACATACGATGGACCGAAACAATGCGTTCATTTGCCCATCCGCGGGTGGTCACGATGTTGTTTTTCGGCTTCTCCGCGGGATTGCCGCTGATGCTGATATTCTCCTCGCTGTCGTTGTGGCTCAGGGAAGCGGGAATCGAGCGCTCTGTAGTCACCCTGTTCAGTTGGGCCGCGCTCGGCTATTCGTTCAAATTCATCTGGGCGCCGTTGGTCGATTCCCTGCCGGTACCCGGACTCACGCGCAAGCTGGGCAGACGCCGAGGCTGGATCCTGCTTGCGCAACTGATGGTGATCCTGTCGATTTCCCTGATGGCGTTGCAGGATCCGTCTGTAGGCAGCAACAGTCTGACTTATATGGCGTTTGCCGCGGTGTTACTCGGGTTTTCCTCAGCCACCCAGGATATTGTCATCGACGCCTATCGGATCGAATCGGCGGAAGTCAGGCTGCAGGCGTTGATGTCGTCCACGTACATCGCGGGATACCGGATTGGAATGCTGGTCGCCGGCGCCGGAGCGCTTTATCTGGCGAGCTGGTTCGGTTCCGCCTCCGGCCAGTACCTCTATACGGCGTGGAAATTCACGTACTTCGCGATGGCGGCCTTCATGCTGATCGGGATTGCGACTACGCTGCTGATCCCCGAACCCGATGGTCGTTCGGACCGTGTCCGGGAAGACGGCGCCGACGCCGGGGGAAGCCAGATCGATGAAAAATTTCATGTCCTGGCGCTGTTCGTTTTGTGTGTCATCGCTTTTATTCTCACCTACCGGATTTCAGCGGATCTCGCGTCCCGGTCCAGCGCCGCGTTGCAGTCGATTCTGCATAACCGGGCGATTGCCGGTATCGTGGTCGAATTTGCAAGGCTGACGTCGGGCGTCCTGATCGCCGCCGCTGTCGCAATTTCACTGGTCAAACTGAATATTGTGAAAGGGGGCGGGATGAACCTGCTTTACCTTAAGCCCGTACAGGACTTCTTCCAGCGATACGGATTGAGCAGCGCCTTGCTCCTGCTGGCTCTGGTCGGTCTGTATCGAATATCGGATATCGTTCTGGGTGTGATCTCGAATGTGTTTTATCAGGATATCGGATATTCCAAAATCGAGATCGCCACGGTTTCCAAGGTATTCGGCCTGGTCATGACCTTGCTTGGCGGATTCCTCGGCGGCGCGCTGGCGATCCGGTTCGGGGTAATCCGGATTCTTCTGCTTGGGGCCGTCCTGTCCGCCTTCACCAATCTGTTGTTCCTGTTGCTGGCGCGGATCGGTTATGACATGAACTGGCTGTACATTGTGATTGGCGCGGATAATCTGAGCGCCGGAATTGCGACCGCTTCTTTTGTCGCTTTTTTATCGGCCCTGACCAATATCAAATTCACCGCCATGCAGTTTGCGATTTTCACATCAGTGATGACCCTGATTCCCAAGATGCTGGGTGGATATTCGGGAGCAATGGTCGATACTCTCGGCTATCCACAGTTCTTCATTATCACGACCCTGCTCGGCATTCCGGTGATCATCCTGATTCTGTTTTTGTCGCGGGATTCCAGATTTTCCTGATCGGCCCGGCGTCGATCAAATCAGCAGGCTGCGGCCCAGATCGGTCAGCGGGTGAACGACCAGACGCTGTATGAAATTCAATACCAGCAACGCCAGAATCGGGGTCAGGTCGATTCCCGAGATCGCGGGAATCAGTTGCCGGAACGGCCGCAGCATGGGTTCACTCATGCTCGATACCAGCCAGGCTGCCGGATGTCTCGACATCGGGGCCACCCAGCTCAATATCGCGCTGGCGAGAATGATGATGATCAAGATCCAGGTCAATATATTGACTGATTCACCGACCGCCAGCACAAATGCGCCGACGGGACTGGTCGGGAACCCGGAGACCGACAACAGCAGCATGGTCTTGGCAAATGCGGTCAGCAGGATGAGCGCGATGGCTGCCAGATCAATGCCGAACAGTCCGGGTATGAACCGGCGGAGGATCTGCAGGGGAAGTTTTGTGGCGCTGATGACAAGCTGGCAGAGTGGATTCCTGAAATCCGCCCGGAAAAGCTGGAACAGGAATCGCAAGATCGTGATGATCAGGTAAAAACCAAGAATGGTTTCGATTGTAAAGCTGAGTGCGTTCTGTATATAGGGCATTCAGGTTCCTCCAAGCGCGTTCGCCAGTTCATTGGATTTTTCAATTGCCTTCTGGATTCCGTCCGCTATGATCCGGTCGATTCCATTTTCCTCCATGGAGGACAGGGCGGCCTGGGTGGTTCCTCCGGGTGACGTGACTTGCCGGCGAAGCTGGTCCGGTGGATATTCACTGGCCAGGGCCAGTCTGGCAGCCCCCAGGGCGGTTTCAAGAACCAGTGTCCGGGCGGCCTGTTCGTCAAGTCCATTGTTTTTTGCCGAGTCGATCATGATCTCCATCAGCTTGAAATAATAAGCCGGGCCGCTGCCGGAGATACCCGTTGCGACATCGATATCGTGTTCACTGTCCACCTGCACCACCGGACCGACGGATTGCATCACGGATTGCGCCGCCAACCGCTGCTGTTCGGTGGTCCGGGGGTTCGCCAGCATCGCGGTTACGCCGCTGCCGACCAGGGCAGGCGTGTTCGGCATTGCCCGCACGACCGGTAATGCCGCGCCAATCCAGCGGATGATGTCGGCGATCCGGATACCAGCGGCAATCGACATGACCAGAGGCTGGTTCGTTCTTAACAGGTGATTTACCGAGGACACGGCCGGTTGCATCATTTGCGGCTTGACCGCGAAAACGATGATTCCGCTATTCTGTACACAGGAGGGATTGTCCGCGTATACCTGAACGCCGAATTGCTGTTGCAGCCGGATTCGCTGATCCTCCATCGGGTCGGAAACATGGATCCGGTCCGCCGCCCGGCCGGATGCGACCAGCCCGCCTATGATGCTGCGCGCCATGTTGCCGCCGCCGACAAACGAGATCATCTGGTCTTCTGTCGTCTGATTCATAATCCTGGGTCTTCTGGTCCCCTAAGTCCAGTTAAACTTGAGCTACAGCGGCCGTGTCCCGAAGATGGCCGTGCCAATCCTGAGTTGGGTGGCGCCCTCGGCGATGGCTGCTTCCATATCCGCCGTCATGCCCATCGACAGTTGATCGAGGTTATGCCCTTTCCCGTTCAGGTATTCGAGATGTTCCCGGCACTGACCGAACACGGTGCGTTGCTTCTCGAAATCCGGCTCCGGCTTCGGGATGATCATCAATCCGCGCAGCCTGAGGTTGGGCAGTGTTTGAATATGGTCGGCGAGCTTCTCGGATTCGCTCACACGAATGCCGGATTTGGATTCTTCCTGTTGCAAATTCAGTTGGATCAGTACATTGAGCGGTTCTGATGCGGTTCTGTAGCGATCCAGCCGGTCGGCCACTTTGGCCGATTCGACGGTATGCACCCAGTCGAATTTCTCGGCGATCATCCTGCTCTTTCTGCTTTGTATATGTCCGATGAAATGCCAGCGGGGCGACCGGGCAATCCGGTTCCGGGCGCAGTGTTGGGCAACCTGGTTTATTTTCTCGGCTCCTTCCTGCAGGAAATTCTCGGCAAAGTCGATGTGCATGTTTTCCAGCAATACGATGATTTTCCCGGTCGGGTGACGCTTGCCGACTGCGATCAGCGAGATTGAATCACGCGAGCGCTGGTACTTTTGCGCATAGCGGTCCATTCGTTCCCGGGTTTGTCGATAGCGTTGCAGAAGTGCATTTTCCTCGCTTGTCATCGCAGTCGGCTGGTTGCGGATCAAAAGTCGTGAACAGGTCGTATGGATTGTATCAGACCGGATGCGTCGGGATATGATATTATCGGCTTCGTTAAACGGACCGACTCGTGGTTTGCGAATACACGCTGGACAACCCCTGTGAAGATTGATCATCAACCTCTTGATGTCGGAATTATCGGCGGCACCGGCTATACCGGGATGGAACTGTTGCGATTGCTGGCAATCCATCCCTGGGCCCATGTATCGGTCATCACCTCCCGGGAGGAAGCCGGGACTCCTGTCACAGGACTGTTTCCTTCCCTGCGGGGGAGTGGTGACCTCGTTTTCACCGATCCCGCCGAAGCGAACCTGACCGCCTGCGACCTGGTATTCAGCGCGACTCCCGGCGGGGTGGCGATGAAGCATGCCCGGTCGTTGATGGCTGACAACGTCAAATTGATTGATTTGTCCGCGGATTTCCGGATCCGGGATGTCGCCGTCTGGGAGCGCTGGTATGGACTCAGCCACGCCTGCCCGGATCTGGTCGAACAGGCGGTTTACGGTTTGCCGGAAGTCCATCGGGAGTCGATCAGAACCGCCCGGCTGATCGCCAACCCCGGATGTTACCCGACGGTCATTCAACTGGGGTTTTTGCCGATGATCGAAAACCGGTTGGTTGATACCACTACTCTGATCGCCGACGCCAAGTCCGGCGTCTCCGGCGCGGGCCGGGGAGCGAATCGGGCGACCGCGTTTTGTGAAGTGGCGGAATCGTTCAAGGCTTACTCGGCATCGGGTCATCGCCACCTGCCGGAGATCGAACAGGGGTTGCGGCAGGTATCCGCTGATCCGGTTGAACTGGTGTTCACTCCGCATTTGCTGCCGCTGATCCGGGGCATCCATGCGACCCTGTATGCCCGTCTGTCGAAAAAAGGCGCTGCGCTGGACCTGGACCGGATCCAGCAGGTTTTTGTCGAGCGTTACCGCTATGAACCGTTTGTCGATGTGCTGGAGCCGGGGTCACATCCGGATACGCGCAGTGTTCGCGGTTCGAATCATTGCCGGTTGTCGATTCACCGGCCACAGGATGGCGACACCATCGTGGTCCTGGCAGTGGAAGACAATCTGGTAAAGGGCGCCGCCGGCCAGGCCATCCAGAACATGAACCTGATGTCAGGGTTCGAGGAAACCACCGGACTCACAGACATCGCGCTGGTTCCCTGAGCGGTCGATGTCCTGGCTGGGCTATGGACGCCGCATCCTGATGAAAACGCCCAGTATCATCACCAGCAGCGGGCCGCTTAATACATTGATTACAGTCAGGCGGTGTCCCAGTTGGTCTATGCGCTGGCGGATTTGCAGGCGGATGTTTCTCAAATCCCGCCGCATGGCCACCAGTTCGGACTGAACCGTGATGGCCTGTTCTTTCAACGGCGACGGCAACGCGGACAAATCATCGATCCCGGCGACAGCGAGGATTTCGGCCAGTTGCCGTTCAAGTTCAGTCACGTTTCGCCAGGTGGATTGCTCGTTGTTCCTGATTTCCTCCCGGGTATCCCTGAACAACTGCTCAACCCGGTTGAACGGGCGGCTGGTCGGGCCTCTGGCCTGGATGGTCGCCAGTTGGCCTTCGCTGCCGATTGCGATCAGGTTGCCCAGAAAAGCCAGATTGTCGTTAATCGGCCGGGTCATCACACGGCCACCCAGCTGCGATGTCTGCAACGCGAACTGATCAAACAACCAATCCACATCCGCAATGGCAAAAACCCGTGATTGTCCGTTGGCGGGAATCGCTTGCGGCGGACCGGATGACTGAAAGGCCGATTCGATTTTACCGCTGACCAACGCCGCCACCGTCCGCTTGCGGCCATCCGGCTCGAAATCCCGGACCAGCGCGGAGGGTGTCCGGGTGGCGTAGGCCGGGCGTGGCTCCGACCCCGAATCGGCTGTGGTACTGACCAGAGGGGTGAGTATCGCGCCATCGGGTGGGTCGCCCGCAATTTCAAACCAGCCGGGTTCTATCAGCAACAAGTTGTCGATACTGGCTGTTCCGGGAAATCCTGACTCCATTTGCGCCCGGTTGAATCGCATCCAGTACGGGAAAATGACTCTGGAGTTGTCATCGTTGAGCGCAACCGGTGTGCCCAGTTCCCGGTCCCCCGCGATCCGGTCACCGACATAGTTCAACCCCCAGGACAGGAGCAGGTCCGAAATATCGTTGATTTCCACCGAAGGCTGGAACCGCAGTTCATTGCTGGCATTGTCGGACCGGACATACGGGTCCATCATCACAATCAATGTGCCGCCCTCGACCACGAATCGGTCAATTGCCTGTAGCATCGCTTTCTTCAGCACCGCACTTTGTACCACGATCAGCACATCGATATCTTCCGGCAGCCGCTCATCGAAAAAAGGCACCAGCGCGAGGTCGTGGCTGAGCTTCAACTCCTCCACAAATGACAGCCCGGCACGGGGGTTGTTCAATGAAGCGGGTGGAATCAGTGGGCCGAGCAGGGCAATCCGGCTTGAATCCTCCCGGATAACCTGACGGACAGACGAAATCAAATCGTATTCCAGAAAATGCTCGCGTTGAATATCAAGATACGGCAGCGTCTTCACCCGTTGCTGATATTCGATCATCATACCCAGATAAAAGGTGTCTCCGGATGACATCGGCACCGATTGTATCCCGGACCGGATCGCGAGCAATTCGGAATCGGAGTCCGGTACCGGATCGATTTCCTCGATTTCCAGGTTTCCCCGACTGTACCAGGCGAGTCGTTCCAGCAGATTTTTCGTCCGGCGTGCATGCGACTTGATGGCTGTCGGCACATTGCCTTGGCTGGCGCTCCAGAAAAGCCGGATCCGGGTTCCGTCCGGTGTTCGGGCAAGCTCATCCAGGGTCGCATCGCTGAGCGTAAATTCTTTCTGTTCAGTCAGGTCCAGGTGGATCGGCAAACCAGCGATAAGAGCCTGTATCGCTGCGAACGCGATGACGGAAGGTAAAACAGAGCGTACCATCCGAATCGGCGCCCGGTGCAGGGGTCCGGTGCGCCGGGCGGCCACGGTCGCCGAGCAGACAATCAGGGCCAGAGTGGTCAGGAGCAGGAAATAACTCAAATCGGACAGCGTCACAAACCCGGAACAGAGCGCGTCGAAATGAGTGCGCGGGACCAGCGAGTTGAGCCATTCAAGCGCCGCCGGAGAGGCCATACCGCCGAGCAATGAATCAAATTCCGATGATCCGGAAATCGTCATTACGAACAGAACCAGTACGCTGACTACGAAGACCGAAACCGGTTCTCCAAGAATGGCCGCAATACAAAGCGAAATGGCCAGGTAAAGGGCCAGCAGCAGGAATGCGGCCAGCCAGACCGTGAACACCACTCCGGGGTCCGGTTCACCCAGATAGGCCAGCGTGACCGGGAAGGGCAGCGTGAACAGCAGGACTACCGCGATGACGGCAAGGCCGGCGAAAAATTTACCGCTGACCAGTTCCGCGGTGTTGACCGGCAACGTCATTGCCAGTTCGACGCTGCGGTCAGTGTACTCGTCCGGCCACGAACGCATGGCTAGCGCCGGCATGAAAATCATCCCGATCCACGGAATGAATATTTGCCAGGTCCGCATACTGGCTTCATCGGTGGTATAAAAATCAGCCACCATGAATACGCAAAGGCTGAGCGACGCCAGCAACCCGGCCATGAAAATGCAGGTCAGCGGGGAATGGAAAAGGACACGCAGTTCATGCCGGGTGACTGCAATGACCCGCGCTACACACCTCCTGCCATTCGACAGATTGTCCAGCGGTTTCAACCGACCAGCCTGAAAAACGAAGCAGCCAGACTGCCCCTGTCATCAACCAGGTCCGCTACCGGCTGGTCGGCGACGATGACTCCATGATCGATAATGATGGCGCGGTCACAGATTTGCTCCGCTTCTTCGAGTATATGGGTGGAAAGAATGATCGTCCGGTCCGGGGACAGTCTGGCGATCAGCTGCCGGATCTGGCGTTTCTGTATCGGATCCAGTCCATCGGTCGGTTCATCCAGGATCAGCGCCGGTGGTTCATGCAGCAGGGCCTGGGCCAGCCAGACCCGTTGCCTCCAGCCTTTGGAAAGATGACGCAGGGGAGTGGACATGACATTATCGAGGTCCAGTTCCGCACAACACCGGTCGATAGCCTGTTTTGCCCGGTTGCCGGATATTTCCCGGGTTTCGCTGCAAAATCGCAGGAACTCAGTGGCAGTCAGATGTCCGAATCCACCAGCCGCTTCGGGCAGATATCCGATCATGCTCTGGGCCTGGCGCCGTTGGCGCACCACATCGAAACCGGCAATGGACGCGCTGCCTGAAGCAGGAACACGGAAGCCTGCCAGCATCCGCATGGTAGAGGATTTGCCCGCGCCGTTGGCCCCCAGAAAGCCCACTGTCGAACCTTTCGGGATGGAAAAACCGGCTTCTGATACGGCTGTTTTTCCGTCGTACCTGATCGTTAGTCGGTCGGCGACGATCAGTGGCGGGACAAGCGACGGATTGTGTGAAAATGCCATTTCGGGCTGGTCAGGGCACTTCATTCAGTCATTGCGAAATCCAGCTATGATGAACAGCAAAACGCTGCATCCGGTCACAATATACCCGGCCATGCTCCATTGCCTGCGTTGTACCGCATTCCGGGCCGGGCGGCTGGCAAACATCACGATTGCGGCTCCGATCAAGGCAAGGGCAAAAACCACCTTGCGCTGGGTGATCAAATCAAGCAGCAGCACGATCAATTCTGTCTGAAGGCTTCGATCAGACCCGACGACTGACCGGATTGATCACTCTTGAAGCTCTTCATTGCTTCCTCGTGCAATATCTCCAGCGCCGTCGCCTTGTATTCATACGCTTCCCTGGAATTCAGCATGTGAAAATCCCGCGGGCGCGGCAGATCAATATTGATCGTGTGCCGGACCTGTGCCGGACGGTTCGACAGGATGATCAGCTTGTCGGCCAGAATGATCGCTTCTTCGATTTCGGATGTCACAAAAAGGTTGGTTCGTCTGTTTTCCTCGAACAGTTGCAGGAAAAACTGTTGCATCAGTTCGCGTGTCATCGCGTCGAGACCCCGGAACGGCTCATCCATGATCAGTACCTGGGGATGGTTGATAATGGCTCTCGCCAGTTCAGCCCGGCGCTGCATCCCGCCTGACAACTGGATCTGGTATTTGTCCTTGAAGTCACTCAGGCCGACCTTGTCGAGCAGCCGGATCGCTTCATCATGCAGTTCCTTTTTCGGCATGTCGCCGCGTACTTTCGGTCCGAACACAATATTCTGATAGGTCGTCATCCATGGCATCAGGGCGGTTTCCTGGAACACCACCATGCGGTCGTGCGACGGGCCGGTAATGCGGTTGCCATTGAGCAGCAGTTTGCCGGATTCCGGTTTCTCGAATCCGGCCACCAGATTGACCAGGGTTGATTTGCCGCAGCCGGACGCGCCGACCACAGCGGTCAGTTTGCCCGGTTCGACTTCCATGCTGAGATCCAGCACGACATCGTGCCAGTCCCACGGTTCGCCGTAGCCCTTGCTGACGTTGTACAGTTCGATACGGCCGTTTTCCGCGTTGATCTCGTTGTTCGAGGCGCCAGCACTACCGGCTTCGGGTTTTGAATTCGCAGTCATCAGTATTTTCCGGGTCGGGATTCCCTAGAACAGCCGCCGCCACGGCATGCAGTACTCACCCAGGGTGCGGATTGCGCTGCTCGACAGATACCCGGCAATGCCGATACTGATCATGCCGACCACGATCTGTTCCAGCGACCCGCCCATATAGGAATTCCAGATGAAGAAGCCGAGTCCGCCTCCGCCCTGGGTGCCGCCGCCGGAAATCATCTCCGCCGCCACCACCACTTCCCAGGTGATACCCATGCCTACGGCAGCTCCGGTGAAGATCGAAGGCAGGGTCGCCGGCAGCACGATTCTCCAGAACATGTCCCACCGGGTGGCGCCCATCGACTGGGCGGAGCGGAGCAGACGGATATCGATACTCCGGGCGCCGCCCAGCACGTTGATCACGACCGTGAAGAACGCGCCCAGAAAGGTTACGAATGCAATTGACAACTCGTTGGTCGGCCAGAAGATCAACGATGCCGGTACCCATGCCAGTGGCGGGATCGGCCGCAGTATTTCAAATGGAGGGAAAAATATCTCGCGGAAGTAACGGTTGACGGCCATCAACAGGCCCAGCGGGATGCCCACCGCCATCGCTGCCAGGAATCCGAGCAATACCCGTTTGAAGCTCAGGTACCAGCTTTCCCAGTAGCCAACCAGTGGAATGACTTCAGTCCAGGCGAGAAACACCGCTGTAGGTGGCGGAATCAGTCCGATAAACGGCAGCATGGTTCCGGACCAGTCGTCCCATCGCGAACCCGTCTCCCATAGTATCAGCGCGATTATGATGGCCCGGATACCCCGCCACAGTGAAATATTATGCCGCAGCTTCTGCCATCGTGTACGTCGAACGGTGGTCATCTTCACTCCCCGGAATATCCGGTTTCTGTTTTCATGTCCATGCGGTTGCGCCGATTCATCAGGCCAGTTCCCGCTCGCCCGCCTCGAATGCTTTCAGCGCTTCTTCATGCACGGCTTCATTGGTTTCATCCACCAGCAACCGGAATTGTTCCGAGGACAGCACATGGTAATCTCGCGGGCGCGGTATCCCGACATCCAGTATTTTTTTCACCTGGCAGGGCCGGGTGGTCATGACCACGACCCGGTCACCGAGGAATATCGCTTCTTCCAGATCATGGGTAATGAAGAACAGGGTGACCCGGGTGCGGTCATACATTTCAAGCAGGGCTTCGTGCATGATCGACTTGGTCAATTCGTCCATGGCCCGGTACGGTTCATCCAGCAACAGTACTTTCGGGTCATTGATCAGCGCCCGGACGATTTCCGCGCGCCGCGCCATTCCGGACGAGACTTCTCCGGGATATTTTTCGCAAAAATCACCCAGTCCGGCTTCCGACAGCATGTCCCGCGCCTTCTCGCCGGCCTGTTGCTTGTTCAGCAGCCCTTGTACGATCGGGCCATAAGCGACATTGTCAGCCAGTGTTTTCCAGGGGAACAGGGCGCCGTTCTGAAATACCACCACGCGATCCGATCCCTGGTCGGCCAGGGGTTTGGAGGGGCCGCACAACAGTTCCCCGTCCAGATGGATCTCACCGGAGGTGATCGAATGGAATCCCGCAATCGCATTCAGCAGGGTGGTTTTCCCGCAGCCGCTCGGGCCGACCACCATACAGACTTCTCCCGCCGCGATTTCAAGTGAGCAATTGTCCACGGCCATCACATTGACTCCTTCCGGGTCGTAAATCTTGGTGACGTCGCGAATGCTTATTTTGCCTTTGCCTGTTTTTGATCGAGTCATCGTCCTGCGGGCATTATCTGTTTTCCATAGCCAGAGCGCGGGTGCGCCACTGCATCATCCGGTTACCGACTATCCGCACCATCACCGAAGTCAGCCAGCCGACAAAGCCGAGCGTAATCATGCCGATCACCATCGGGACGGTGACATTGTTCATATAGGCGTCCACGATCAGATACCCCAGCCCATAGTCCCCGGAAACCATCTCGGCGGCAACCAGAGAGAACCAGGCGACCCCGACACTGATTTGCAAACCGGTGAACATGAACGGCAATGCGCCCGGTACCACCACATGCCAGAATATATGACGCGGTTTGGAGCCCAGACAGCCGGCGGCCCGGAAATAGGATTCGTCAATGGAATTGACGCCGAGCAGGGTGTTCAATGTGGTGACGAATAGCGAAGCCAGCGTGGCCAGAAATATGACCGGCGCCTCAAACCCCTTGAACATGAGGATCGATAACGGCACCCAGGCCAGAATCGGTATTGGCCGCAGGATTTCGAGAACCGGGAATGTATAGTCGCGAAATTTTCTCGACCAGCCCATGAACAGGCCAAGCGGCACCCCGATTCCGGTCGCAATCAGGAAAGCGAAGAAGATGCGGCGGCAACTGACATAAATATGCTCGTAGAATTCCCCGGTGAAAATCGATATCCCGAGGAACGGTTCAGGCGAGAACAGTTCTTTCAACACCACCACCGGACCCGGCATTTTTTCGAATCGGGGAACCTCGAACGCTTCACACAATAGCCACCACAGCCCGATCCAGGAACAGACTCCGACAACCATCAGGTACGGGCCGGATGTCCTCATGCGCTGGCGGAAACGCGCTAAAAAGACGGTCACGTTGCCGGGTGGGGACCTGTTCGATCGTGTTGGTTCGGTTTTATCCATTTCTCGTGTTTGATTAGCCCTGCGGAGATGCCCGGTGTCTGGTCGAGCTTACAGACTGACCGGTCATTAGTCCAGCATGGATTGGCATTGGCAACCCCGCTCCGAACAAACCCGTCGTCGGAGCAGGGATGCCCGCGCTACCCGAAAATCAGTTCATTGAAGAAGCCTTGATCACGGCCAGCGGGCTGGTCAGGCCTCGCTCCTCAAGAATCTGCCGGGCTACGCCGTCCGATACGCCGCCGTCACGGATGACCGGCGCTGCGGCCGGCTTCTTGGGCAGACTGTTCAGGAAAGCGGTGGCGTTGTCGAGCAGGGTCTGGACGCGCTCGGTCACGATGAAATCAAGTTGTACCTTGACTTCTCCGCCGCCCTGGCTTTCAGGCCAGCCGCCGAACATCGCATGCCACAGAACGGACTTGTCGATTTTCTCGGTCTGGGATTCAGCCAGCGCTGCAACTTCATCCGCGTTGGCTGGATCCGCCATGAAAAGCTGTGCGTCCAGCTCGGCTTCCAGCCAGCCTTTGTGCACATCCGGCCGTTGCGTGATCAGGTCGTTCAGCATGACCATGAATGCGCCGTCCAGCGCATCGAAGTCTTCACCGCTGGCGGCGCGCCGGGCGATACCGGACATGACGATCTTGGACGCGGTGGGTTCCCAGATTGCCGCCGCGTCGAGTTTACCGGCGCGGAAGTTGGTGGTAATAACCTCGATGTTCTGGTTCAGGTAACGATCCGGAGTAATCCCCGCTTTCTGGAATGCCAGTTGAGCGAACCGGTCGGTGCAGGCGCCATGAGGGGCGGATGTGATCTTGCCGTCCATCCACTTCACCGCTTCGCTGCCATTGGCGAATTCAGGCGCGTCGTTGCGTACCAGAAAGATGTTGCACTGTTGCTTGGATGTACCCAAAGCCGCGACGATACGCATGTCTGTGCCGCCCCGTTCCTTGATATTCCGGAAGGTCGAAGCAATCGCGGGCATGTCGCCCATGTAACCGATATGCTGTTTCTCACCGGTCATGGCGTTGACGATCACCGAACCCTGCAACCCGATCTGGAACTCGACGGTTGAACCTTCAGGCAGGTACTTTTTCCATAATTGCTTGCCGTTGTTGACGACCCCGGACCAGGATTCCGTGTAGTAAGGCTGGTAGCCTACAACCAGGTCGACCTTCTCACCCGGGTTCCCGAAATCGACATCGGCTGACGCCATTTGTGACATGCCGGTTGCCAGTACACAGGCGGTTCCCAGCTTTGTGAATAAACTCAAATACGATTTTTTCATCATTTTCTCCTAATTGGTGGTAATGGTCTTGCTCTTTGTTTACATCTTCGGTTGATATTCTCGATTGTCAAGCAACCGTTTCACAGTTTGATGATGCGAATACCGGGAAAAGGCGATTCGATCATCTGTCAAATCTTGAAAGTAAATGTTTTTCAGTGTTCGGGTTATAGGGGTCCTGGTCATGCCGGTCAAGGTTCGTTCCTGTATCCGGTCAGTTGAACTTGTCGTAGCGCACCCTTTGCGCCGGTATCCGCAAATCCAGAATCAGGGGCCGGATGCAGGCATCCACCATCGGCTGCGGACCGGCGATATAGACCATGGTATTGGCCGCCTCCGGTGCAATCGAGGCCAGCGCCGCTTCATGTACCAGCCCATACAGGGTCGGCATTGGCCCGCCGTTCGGAGAGGTTACGCTGCCAGCCGTTTCATCGGATAGCACGATGTTGATCGACAGGGCATCCGGCCAGCGCGCCTGCATCGCGGACAGGCGGTCTGCGTAGAACATATCGGCGCGGGTCCGGACGCCGAAAAACAGGCTGGCCCTGTGCGTATCGAAATAATCCGTTTTTTCCGCCTTTTCCAGAATCGACATCAACCCCGCGATACCCGAGCCGCCGGCGATCAGGAAAAGGTCATGTCCTTCATCGGTATGAAAAGTTGCGCGTCCCAGCGGCCCGAACAGTTCAACCTCATCCCGGCCGCGCGCCTCATCGAAGGCCCACCCGGAAAAGGCGCCGCCCGGCTTTTTCTTGATGACGAATTCAAGGGTATCCGTCTGCGGCTCGAAATTCACCATTGAGTAAGCGCGGTGCGCGGAGATTCCGGGCGCCTTGATGACAAAGAACTGACCGGCGTGAAAGCTTACCGGCCGGGGCAGCCGGATTTCAAACCGGGACACATCCGCAGTCAGCCGATCCCAGTTCGAGGCGGAGCCGGTGTAATGGCCGGGGCGGAAGTCATCATCGCGGAAAGGCTTGATCCGGGCCGGGACAGTCAGGCTGCAATCCGATTGCGCGGTGGCCTGGCACAACAGGAATTCCTTTCTCGCTTCTCGCAGGTTTTTCCGTCCGGGCGCCTCGGCCCAGCCCAGGTCCAGCTCACCCTGGTCCAATCGCGCCCGGCAGGTTCCACAGGTGCCGGTGGCGCATTCGTAGGGTAATGGAATACCGGCCCGCAACCCGGCATACAACAGCTTTTCATCCGCCGAAGCGTCAAATCGGTGGGTCTGGTCCTTTTTCGCAATTTCGATCAGCATGGCCGTATTCAGCTTTTTGTCTGAAGATTCCGCTTAATAATCATCTTCGTCATCGAATTCATATTCCAGTTCCTGATCCAGGAAAACCAGGATCTGACCGTCTTCGTCCTTGACCTGGTACATCAGCAGGGGTTTTTCGGCCGGGCCGCGCGGTTCTCCGGTTTTCATATCCCATTGCCAGAGGTGGCGGTCACAGGTCAGGATGCCGCCCTGACACAGTCCCGAGTTTTCCAGGTATTCCTCCATGTGGGGGCAGACCGGCGGATAAGCCCGGTACGTCTCGCCAATTTTGGCAATCACCAGTTCAATGCCGTCAATCACCACCGCTTTCAACGCATTTTCAAGCACGTCATCCGCCGCACAGGCGACTTTCCAGCTCATTGTCAGTCCCGCCTCTGGTTCCTTTTCAACAAAACAGGATCGATCAAATCGGCCAGTGCGAACCCTTGTCCAGCCGCCGCGTGTCCAGCCGCACTTCCCGTTCCGAAAATTTGATCTCGTCTCCGTCGATCAGGAAGCGGTCGTTGTAACGACCGACCAGGAACAGTCTCGATTCACCTGCATCGACATGCGAGTTGATGCCATCCAGCTGCGTCTGGAAAACCGTGAAAGAGGTCACTGCGGCAGCGGATTTACCGTCATCGGCAATATCGACCCGGTATACTACGCCATGCCGTTTAAGGGGGGAGGTGTCCGAGTTGTGCTTGGGCAGCATCTCGGTCAACTTCGCCAAATAGTCCCGGTTACCGCTGATATAAGTCATGTCGGACTGGATCTCGGGACTGTATGCCCGGATTGCATACTCGAAATCCTCAGCGCACAGGTTCAGCCATGCGTTCCAGTCCAGATCGTCCTGGAACAGGCATGTGGCGTAGATCAATTCCTTGATCTTTTCCCTGGTCGATGAGCTGTCTGCAGCCAGCGCCATTTTCTGGTTGGTCTCCTGGTTCATCGATTACATTCCCGCGCTGGCGCGTTGCGCGTTGTCCGCGACGCTTTGCATCTTGTGGGCGGCAAAGTTCATGTCCGGGTTGCCCGGTGACCGATCCAGCCAGCGCCCCCATTCCTCGTAATAGTGGCGCATGCCGTTTTCATCGTGGATGGTTTCGTTCTCATGCCGGCCATGCAGGATCGTCCGCTTTTCGGCGGAAGAGTGCATGCAGGCGCCCTGGGCGGTCACCGCGAGCAGGTCTTCATGCAGGTTGCGGCCGAATGGGCCCCATATCGAATTGTGATGGTCGATTCTTGTCTGGCGTTCGGCTGGCGTATCGCTGGCCAGACCCAGTCCACGAAACTCGATCATCACCCGGTCCGGCCCAAGGGGTGTCATCAGGTCGCACCGCAGCGCGGAGCCACGCAGATTGAAATTGACTCCCGGAAACATGTCGATCATGTACCAGTGGTTGGGCGGCAGGTGCGGGAAAGACAGCGCTTCACGAGATTCGAACCCTTCATACTGGTCATACTGGACCTCGAAACTGCCGACATTGATATGACCGTTTTTGAAACCGCTGTTCTTGCGCGCAAAGTAGGCGTCGTTAAACCCGGTGATCCGGTTATGGTAATGCAGGAAGTCATGATAGAACTCGCAGTTGGTGTCATGCCACAACTTGTAATTGCAGGGGATGATCGCCTTGTGATAGTGAAACACTTCCAGCGGCTCCTCGTTGAGTGACGGCGCCAGGCAATCGAGAGAACCGGCTGCGAATTCCTCGACAGTCATGCCGATGTCGTCATCCAGGCTGACCCATACGAATCCGCCGAACCAGACTTCGCACTTGAGTTCCCGCAAGCCGACGTCCGCGGTGCACAGGCGGTCCTGGTAACCTTCTTCCCGGCGTGTGATATTGACGCACCGGCCCTTCATGTCGAATTGCCAGGCGTGGAACATGCAGGTCATGGTTTTCGGCGTGCCCGACGGGGTGCCACGCTTGAAGCTGCCTGCCGGACGCCGCTCGATCATGTTGCCGCGATGAGGGCAGACATTCAGAAAGGCGCGAACCTTGAGGTCCTTGCCGCGCACCACGATCACCGGCTCCCTGGCGATGGTCATGGTGCGAAAGTCGTAGGCATTATTCAGTTCGGACTCATGGCAGACCGGAATCCAGGTTTTTTTCCAGATCTTTTCCAGTTCTTCCTCGAAGATGTGGTGGTCGGAATAGATTCTGCTGTCCACCCATTCACCGGGTTGCAGGTTCGGGGTCGCGGTCCATTGAGCATGATTTCTTGATGACATGATTATGGTCTCCTGTATTGACGGGTAGGATTTTGATTGCATGAGGCCGGGTTAGCGGGATCGGGCAGTCTGTTTCAGCATCGATTCCCAGTTGACCTGTTGCGCGAACTTTTCCAGTTCTTCAGGCTTCATGTAGATAGTATGTTCCGGGCCAGGGTAGACACGCTCCCTGACTTCGTCCCGGTAGCGGATAAACACGTCTTCCATGATCGGAATCAGATCGGTGTAGATTTTCGAGTGCCTCGGCACATGTTCCTCATACAGATGGAACAGGTCGGACGTAATGATATGTACGCCGTGCGCCTTGTTGCCAGCGCCCAGGCTGATGACCGGTACGGGAAGCGTTTCCGTCAGATACTGGCACACTTCCTCCGAGGTGACTTCGCACATGACCGAGAAACAGCCGGCGTCCACCATGGCCCAGGCGTCATCGACCAGCTCTTTCGCCCGGTCGGCGGTTTTCCCCTGCGCGAAGAAGCCGCCCAGTTGCGGCATCCGCATCGGCGTAATGCCGATGTGGCCCTGAACCGGAATGCCGGCCTTCACGATCGCCTCGATATTTTTGGCGTGATGCTGGTTGCCTTCGCATTTCATCACCTCGGCATTGGCCTCGGAAACGAACCGGCCCGCGTTTTCAACCGCCTGGTCCGGAGAGACATGAAAGCTCCAGTAGGGCATATCGACCATCCGCAGACCATACTGGCTGCCACGGTCGATCGCTTTCGCCATCATCATGACTTCATCGAAAGTCACCGTGACGGTCGACTTGTGTCCGAACAGGATCATTCCGCCGGTATCGGACACGCATAGAATGTCGATTCCCAGGCGATCCGCGATGACTGCGCTGCGGTAATCATAGATTGCCATTTGCACGATCTGGTCATCTTCGCGCATCTTTCGTTGCAGGTCTCTGATCGTGACCTTTTTTCTCCGCTTGGCCGCTTCCGCCATTATCGTCTCCCGGTGGTTTAATTTGTGTTATAAAAATTTATTGGGCATGCAACACGCCATTGAATAGGTAAAATATAGTCAGGCGGTGATTTGAGTGTCAAAGAGGTTTTTCTTATGAATTGATAGTTTATACCTTAATTTAGTCATAAAAACCACTTGCCCATCTATTGCTCCCTGCGCGTTCGCGCGTTTTTCTCCTGGCAATGGACGGTCCCCGGCCCGACCGGGGCGTTGTCAGGACCCCGCTATCCTGAACAGAATGAACAGGCCGACCAGAACCATCAGTATCGAGACGCCTTTTTTCAGATAGTCGGCGGGTACGGCATGAGCGAGGCTGGCGCCGACCACCGATCCGCACGCCAGCGCCAGCGCCAGGGCGGCGCTCAGCCCGAGGTCGATATGCCCGTACAGGGCGTTTCCGAGAGTGGCCGACAGCGCAATCGGGATCTGGATCACCTGGGACAAGCCGATTGCGATCAATACCGGCACCCGCAGCCAGATCAGGACAGGCACCAGCAGCAATGGTCCGCCGGTTCCGGTCAGCGCCGAACCGACGCCGGTGGCGAAGCCGATCGCCAGCAGGCGGTTGCCAGGCGCCGCCGGTTCATATCCGTTTTCTGGCTGCCTGCCGGCAAGGGTGTGAATGCCGGAAAAAAGAATCAGCAGGGCGATTCCGGCCTCAAGCGCAAGGGCCGGGACAAAGGGCAGCAAAAAGGCGCCGAGAAAAGCGCCCGGCAGGGCCCCCAGGCAGACCCGGGTCACCATGCTGCGGTCAATCGTACCGTGCCGCGCATAGATGACGGCTCCCACCGTGCCGGTCACGATATAACTCAGGTTGCAGGCCGGTATGGCGATGTGGATCGCCACATCCCCGAGATACTTCAGCGCGGGTACCAGTAAAACTCCGCCGATACCGACATGGCCGATCAGTATGCCGATGATGACGATGATGATGGTGAGTGACAGGCTGAGCGGGAAAAACATGTTGGTTGGCCGGGTGGGTTATCTGCACAATCCAGCGACGGATCATGCCAAAGTTTGCGATTCGATGATAGACTAGCGGGCAGGCCTTCATAAGAACTCTTTGCCATGCCCTGTGTAAACCGGTAATCCGCGTTGTTCCTCAGACAGTTTCAATATCTGGTCGCACTGGAACAGGAAGGCCACTTTGGCCGCGCTGCGGACAAATGCCACGTTTCCCAGCCCAGTCTGTCCAGCGCACTGAAAAGCCTGGAGGAAGAACTGGGCATCCCGATCATTCTCAGGCAGCACAAATTCCAGGGCTTTACCGAAGAAGGCAAGCGTGTGGTCAGTTGGGCAAAGCGTTTGCTGGCGGACCGGTCAGCGATGCTGGAAGAACTGGCTATCATGCAGAAAGACCTGCATGGCCGGCTCAGAATCGGCGCCACCCCGATGAGTTCACCCCTGTTTCCGACCGTCAGCCAGTTGTTCCAGAAGCGCCATCCGGGCCTGCAGATCGACATTCAGTTCATGGCGCTGGACCGGCTGGTACTGGGGCTGACCAATTTTGTAATTGATGTCGGCATTACCTACCTGGACGATCCCGAGCTGGACCGTTTTGTCGCCTTGCCCTTGTATGAAGAGCCCCTCTACCTGCTGCTTCCCGACAATGACTGGCTGGATGACCGTTCCACCATTTCATGGCAGGAGGCGGCTACGCTGCCACTGTGCCTGCTTTCCAAATCGACCCGTGAACGACGGGTGATGGATGAAGCCTTCACCAGTGTCGGCTGTCAGCCGACCCCGATCCTGGAATCCAATTCCATTTTCCAGCTTGCCTTCCATGCGATGGCGGGGGATCTGGCCACCATTGTACCGAAACGCTTCGCGCACCTGCCCAACACGCGGCAGAAAATGCTGGTCAATCCAAGTGTGGTACAGACTCTCGGCCTGATCTGGGTTTACGGCCATCCGGTTTTGCCGATGGCCAGAGCGACCAGCACGCTGTTGCGCGAAGCGCTGGAATCCGGCCTGCTGGAAGAATTCAGCCTGGTCGGCAACAAGGGCGATTCCCCTTCAAGGGAGGAGTGAGGCCAGCGGCCCGCTTATCCCCAGGGCAGTGAGAAGGTTTTGACGGTGGTGTAGCTCTTCATGGCTTCGATCACCCCTTCCTTGTAGCCGAGGCCGGAGTCCTTGATGCCGCCGAATGGCGACATTTCGGTGCGGTATCCGGGCACTTCGCGGATGTTGACGGTGCCGGTCACCAGTTCATTGACGAATCGGTTGATGTATTCGAGGTTGTTGGTGCAGACCCCGCTGGAAAGTCCGAATGCCGTCGAGTTGGCAACCTGGATGGCATGCTCGATACCGGCCACCCGGATGATCGGAATCGGCGGACCGAAGGTTTCCTCGCGCACCAGTTCACAATCGAACGGAACGTGGTCGAGTACCGTGGGCGAATAGACCGCGCCCTGGCGGTCGTTGCCGTACAACAGCCGGGCGCCCTTGCCGATGGCGTCGTTCACCCGCGCCTGGAACAGGATTGCCGCCTGTTCGGTGATCACGGCGCCGACATCGGTATCGGGGTCCATCGGGTCCCCGTACTTGAGTCGCGCGGCCTTTTCGGCCACCCGCCCCGCAAACTCATCGGCAATCGACTCGACCGCCAATATACGCTTTACCGCGGTACATCGCTGCCCGGAATTGCGGGTGGCTCCCTGCACCGCCATTTCCGCCGCCTCATCCAGGTCCGCATCCTCCATTACGATCAACGGCGAATTACCACCGAGTTCCAGTACCGTGCGCTTGTAGCCGGCGGTCGCGGCGATATATTTACCGACAGGAACACTGCCTGTGAAGGTGATCAGGTCGATATGCGGGTTGGTGATCATTTCGTCACCGATATCGTCGGGCAGCCCGGTCACGACAGACAGCATCGGCGGCGGCAACCCCGCCTCGAACAGTACCTCCGCCAGCGCCAGCGCGGTCAGCGGGGTCAGTTCGGTGGGTTTGGCCACCATACAGTTATTGGTCGCAATCGCCGGAGCGATCTTGTGGGAAATCATATTCAGCGGATGATTGAAAGGCGTGATTGCCGAGATCGCGGTCAATGGTTCACGCTGGGTGAAAATCTTTCTTTTCTTGCCGTGTGGGGTCAGGTCGCAGGAAAAAATTTCGCCGTCATCGAGAATACACAACTGGCTGGTGAGGTTGAAAACGTCGCAGGCGCGCCCGACTTCATACAGGCTGTCCTTTTTTGACAGGCCGCATTCGGCGGTGATCAGATCCGAGAACCGATCCTTTTCCGTAGCCAGGGATTGTGCGGTTTTCGACAGGACCTGCTGGCGCTGGTAGCGGCTCAGTTGCGGTCGGTAACCGGCCGCCGCCGCAAACGCGTCCGCCACCTGTTTGCGGCTGGCGCGCGGAACCGTGCCCGCCACTTCATTGGTAAAAGGGTTGATGACTTCAATGGATTTACCCGTATCCCCATCCACCTGCGTTCCCGCAATACACATTTTCCAATGGTTGGCGGCGGAGGTTTTCATCAGGATTCTCCTGTTCGGGCAAGAGGGCGGAACCCGCCCCGCTAGGCGGCAAGGCGGTTGAGGACGATGTCGAACACATCGAAATTCCGCAGTCGATCCAGCCGGCCCGGGTCCAGGGACGGTCCCGGCACACGGTTGAAAATCAATGGTACGGTCTGCTCGCTGATCCCCCCGTGCGAGCGCAACGGGACTTCCAGCCCCGAAAGATCGTGCCGGTCTGCGCTGGAGCCGATCACGGTATTCCGGTCCGACAGTACGATAATATCGCCCATGCGATCCGGGGCCAGCCCGAATCGCGCGCAGCCGTCCGCGTTGGCAAGCGCCAGCTCGATACCCTCGATCTCCAGGAGCCGGGAGGCGACCTCATCCAGCCGGGCGGTGTTTTCAAGATAAATGGTCGCAAAGGAACCGAGCGCGCCATGGTGGACCACATAGGGGTCGGTGATCGGCAGTATGACCCGGCCATTGCCCGCGCCCAGCAAACTGTCCACTTCGTCCTGCAGGTAGATGATATTCGGCTGGCCGGCGCTGTCGTGTTTGGCGTTCATGCCGTGATCCGCGGTCAGGCCGATGATCGCGCCCAGCTCATCCAGTTGGCTCCAGTAACTATCCATCATGGCATAGAAGCGGTTGGCGTCGGCGCTGCCGGGAGCGAATTTATGCTGAATGTAATCCGTTGTGGACAGATACATGATGTCCGGCCTGACCGATTCCATCAGTTTCACTCCGGCCCTGAAAATGAATTCCGAAAGCGCGGCGCTGTAGACCGAAGGCACATCCATACCTGCCATCTCGACCACATGGTCGATGCCGTTGCGGCAAAGGTCGGCCTCGTCGGATTTCTCCGACGAGAAACAGATCGCCGCATTGCCGTCACGGCTGCCGTCCAGACACAGGCCATTGCCAAGCAGCCGCCTGAGCTTGTCTTTCGCGGTGATGATGACGATTTTCGCGCCGGCGTCCTGGAATGCCTTGAACAGGGTTGGAGCGCGCAGTAATGCCGGATCATTCATCATGACCTCAGCCCCCGTCTCCCGGTCATAATAGAAGTTCCCGCAGATACCATGGACTTCCGGGAGGACTCCGGTGACGATGGACATGTTGTTCGGGTTGGTGAAGCTGGGTATCACGCAATCCGCCCGCAAATCCAGGCCGCGCCCATCGGCGTCCTGTCCGTCCGTCTCCTCCGGCTCATTCCGTTGACCGCCGATCAGTTGCGCCATCCAGGGCATGGCTCCCGCCCTGACCGCTTCGATGATATAGTCCGGTTCCGACCCGTCGACACAGACGACCACGACGGGTTGTTCCGGCCAGGCATATTCCCGGCCATTGACGGTAACGGCAGGTTTTCTGGATGGCATCAGTCAGGCATGGGTGTGAGGATTTCCAAATTGATGCCGATTATACGATAATAACCCGTACATATCCTGATTTTTGTATCCCTGTAAATAACGATTCGTTTCACGAACCTGGTCATCCGGAATAATCATGAAGTCCTGCCTTGTCCTTTCGCGCACCCTGTTCGCCGTAGCCTGTCTTGCAAGTTTCTGGTCGATTGCGTCAGCGCAGGTCCACCATCGAATCGTGGTCGAAAACGCGTGGGCGTTACCGTTGCCCGCTGTTGCGGTCCATGGCGCCTCGTATCTGACGATTCGCAATCACGGACAGGATGACGAGCACGCCGATACCCTGGTCGGCGGCCGTTCACCGGTCGCGGAGCAGGTGGAAATCCACAAGATGATCCACAGTGAAGGGCAGATGAAAATGCAGCAAACAGACCGTGTCGGGATTCCGGCGCAAGGCACGGTGGTATTCGAACCGGGCGCCACGCACATCATGCTGAAAGGTCTGGCCAAACCGTTGGTCGAAGGAGAAATGTTCCCGCTCACCCTGGAGTTCGAGAAAGCGGGAGAGGTCGATGTGATGGTGGTGATCGGCCTGGACCACGCCGTGCAAGAGCGCGCGCATTGACCTCCTCGCCAGGCGCCGGTATCGATGAACCAGACTCCGATGCAGACGTTTACCATCGACAATCTTGAATTGCAGTACGGAGCCGCGCTGCGGCCAGCCAGACTGGTCTACAAGACCTACGGTGAATTGAACGCCGCCCGCGACAATGTGGTGGTGCTGCCGACATTCTATACTGGAACCCATATCCGCAACGAGGGTTTTTTCGGGCCGGGCCGGGCGATTGACCCCGAGCGGCATTTCGTTGTCTCGATCAACCTGTTCGGCAACGGTTATTCCTCCTCCCCGAGCAACACTCCGCCCCCGCATGACGGTCCCCGCTTCCCGGTCGTCACGCTGTATGACAATGTGTATGCCCAGAACAGACTGCTTGAGGAATTGTTCGATATACAGCGAATCGCGCTGGTCACGGGCTGGTCGATGGCGGGTTGCCAGTCCTGGCAATGGGCAGCGCAGTACCCGCGCAAGGTGCGGGCGATTCTGCCGTTTTGCGGTTCCGCCAGGACATCGGTCCACAACCGGGTTTTCCTGGAGGGGGTGAAAGCCGCGTTGACCGCTGACCAGAACTTCAACCGGGGAGACTATTCGACGACGCCGGTCGCCGGGTTGAAAGCCTTTGCCCGTGTCTACGCCGGATGGGCGTTTTCCCAGTCTTTTTATCGGCAGGGGCTTTTCCGGCAGCTTGGTTTCGATACCGCCGAGGCGTTGCTGCAGGACTGGGAAGCGGACCACCTGGCCTGGGACGCCAACGACCTGTTGTGCAAGCTCGATACCTGGCAACGGGGCGATATCAGCGACAACCCGGCCTATAACGGCGATTTCGAACGGGCCCTTTCGTCGGTCAGGGCAAGGACGATCATTATCGCCTGTGACCGCGACCTGTATTTCCGACCCGCTGACAACGAAATCGAGGCGGCCCATGTTGCTGGCGCCGAACTGAAGGTTTACCAATCCCCCTGGGGGCACTGTGTCGCTTCTCCCGGTAACGACCCCGGTTTTGCCGACTTCCTGGACGCCGCCATCCGCCGGTTGCTGGACTGATGGCCGCCCGGACCCTTTGCATGATTCCGCGATGAGTGATTCCGAACAACCACCCGGTGGAACTGGCGACTGGCAACGGCGCGCCGCCGCCGAACTGAAGGACCGAAGTCTGTCGGAGTTGAATTGGCGTACCCCGGAAGGCATTGTGGTCAAGCCGTTGTATACCGCCGAAGACCTGGACCGGATTGCCCATCTTTCTTCATTGCCGGGGAGCGTTCCGTTTACCCGCGGACCGCGGGCGACCATGTATGCCGGGCGCCCCTGGACCGTGCGGCAATACGCCGGATTTTCAACCGCAGAAGAATCGAACGCATTTTACCGGGCCAATCTGAAGGCCGGCCAGACCGGATTGTCGGTGGCGTTCGATCTGGCGACCCACCGCGGCTATGATTCCGACCATCCGAGGGTGGCAGGCGATGTCGGCAAGGCCGGGGTGGCGATCGATACGGTCGAGGACATGAAAATCCTGTTCGACCGGATTCCGCTCGACAAGATGTCGGTTTCGATGACGATGAATGGCGCCGTACTGCCGGTCATGGCGATGTTCATCGTAGCCGCCGAGGAGCAGGGTGTCGACCAGGCCGCGCTGTCCGGTACGCTGCAAAACGACATCCTGAAGGAATTCATGGTACGCAACACCTATATCTACCCACCGCGGCCGTCGATGAAAATCGTCTCCGACATTATCGGTTATACCGCCCGCGACATGCCCCGTTTCAACCCGGTTTCTATATCGGGGTATCACATGCAGGAAGCCGGGGCCACCATCGTCCAGGAACTCGCCTATACCCTGGCGGACGGGGTGGAATACGTGCGCAGCGCGATGGAAAGCGGCCTGGAAGTCGACCAGTTCGCTCCGAGGCTGTCCTTTTTCTTCGGCATCGGCATGAATTTCTTCATGGAGATCGCAAAATTGCGCGCCGCGCGAACCCTGTGGTCGGCCCTGATGGAGAAACACTTTTCACCGGCTAACCCGGCCTCGAAGAGGCTGCGGACGCATTGCCAGACTTCGGGTGTCAGCCTGACCAGCCGGGATCCCTACAACAATGTGATCCGCACCACGATCGAGGCCCTGGCCGCGGTACTGGGTGGAACCCAGTCGCTGCATACCAATTCCTTCGACGAGGCGCTGGCCTTGCCGACGGAGAATTCCGCGCGTATTGCCAGAAATACCCAGCTCATCCTCAATCATGAAGCGGGTATCCCCCATGTCATTGATCCGTTGGGCGGATCCTATTATCTCGAAAGCCTGACCGACAGCCTGATCCGGGAAGCCGACAGTCTGATTGATGAAGTCGAACGGATGGGCGGCATGACCCGGGCAGTCGAGGCCGGTTTGCCGAAATTGCGTATCGAGGAGGCATCGGTCAAGCGGCAGGCCAGGATTGACCGGGGCGAAGAGGTCATTGTGGGCGTGAACCGGTATCAGGTCGAGGAGGAAGGCGAGATCGACATTCTCGTGGTTGACAATAACGCGGTTCGCGAAGCCCAGATCGAGCGATTGGGAAATGTGCGGAAAACCCGTGATCCCGACCGCTTCCGTTCGGCGCTCGACGCCTTGAAACAGGCCGCGGTTACCGAGCAGGGCAATCTGTTGGCCGCGGCTGTCGATGCGGCCCGCGCTCGCGCCAGTGTCGGCGAGATATCCGATCTGCTGGAGTCGGTATATAATCGGCATCATGCACAGCCGGGAACCTTGGGCGGGGTGTATGGCAGGGCTTACCAGGGCGACCAGGAATTTGACATGTTGAAGACCCGAATCGGGCAATTTGCGAAGCTCCGCGGACGCCGGCCCCGCATGCTGGTGGTCAAGTTGGGACAGGACGGCCACGACCGCGGCGCCCGCACCATTGCCACCGCATTCGCAGACATGGGATTCGATGTCGATATCGGCCCCTTGTTCCAGACTCCATGCGAGGCGGTTAACCAGGCCATCGAAAATGATGTGCATGTCATCGGTATCTCGTCCCAGGCAGGCGGGCACCGTACCCTGGTACCGGCGGTGATGGCCGAACTCGAAGCCGCGGACTGTGGCGGGATACAGGTTGTTTGCGGTGGGGTGATCCCTTCGGCAGACCATGAAATGCTGTATGCGGCCGGTGTATCCGCGATTTTTGGTCCGGGTACCAATATACCCGAGGCGGCTGGCAGGATTCTCGAACTTCTGGAAAATCAACCGGAGCCGAATTGATTCATGTCTGAAATAATCGAACAGCTTGAGAGAATGCGCGCCCTTGCCAAGCTCGGCGGCGGGGAGGCGCGCATCCATGCCCAGCACGCCAAGGGCAAACTGACTGCCCGGGAGAGAATCGACATCCTGTTCGATGAAGACAGTTTCGAGGAGTGGGACATCTTCGTGGAACATCGCTGTACCGATTTCGGCATGCAGGATAAAACCATCCCCGGCGATGGTGTGGTGACCGGTTTCGGCACCATCAATGGACGGCTGGTTTTTGTTTACAGCCAGGACTTCACGGTATTCGGCGGCTCCTTGTCGGAAGCCCACGCGGAGAAAATCTGCAAGGTGATGGATCAGGCGATCAAGGTGGGCGCCCCGCTGATCGGGATCAGCGATTCAGGCGGCGCCCGCATCCAGGAAGGGGTGGCGTCGCTTGGCGGCTATGCCGAAGTGTTCCAGCGTAATGTGATGGCTTCGGGGGTGATCCCGCAGATTTCCCTGATCATGGGGCCCTGCGCCGGCGGCGCGGTCTATTCCCCCGCAATCACCGATTTTATTTTCATGGTCGAAGACAGTTCCTACATGTTTGTCACCGGCCCGGATGTAGTCCGTACCGTGACCCATGAGGAGGTCACCGCGGAAGACCTCGGCGGAGCCAGAACCCATACCACCCGTTCCGGAGTGGCTGACCTGTCATTCGAAAACGATGTGCAGGCGCTGTTGATGACCCGGCGGTTTTTCAATTTTCTGCCCCTGAGCAACCGGCACAAACCGCCTCACCGCGATACAACCGACGACCAGGGCCGGTCGGAGCCATCGCTGGATACCCTGATCCCCGACAACCCGAACCTGCCTTATGACATGAAGGAGTTGATCTTCAAGGTGGTCGATGAGGGTGACTTCTTTGAATTGCAGACCCACTACGCCAGGAACATCATTATCGGTTTCGGCCGGATGGAAGGGCGTACAGTCGGCCTGGTCGCCAACCAGCCGATGGTGCTGGCCGGTTGCCTGGATATCAGCGCCTCTGTCAAGGGCGCCCGGTTCGTGAGGTTCTGTGACGCGTTCAATATCCCGATTATCACTTTTGTCGATGTGCCCGGATTCATGCCCGGCACCAGCCAGGAATACGGCGGTATCATCACTCACGGCGCCAAGCTGCTGTTCGCCTATGCCGAATGCACCACCCCGAAAGTGACCGTAATCACGCGCAAGGCGTATGGCGGCGCCTACGATGTGATGGCTTCAAAACATTTGCGTGGAGACGTCAACTTCGCCTGGCCGAGCGCCGAAATCGCGGTAATGGGACCCAAGGGCGCGGTCGAGATCATTTTTCGTGAGGAGGCCAGGGTGCCGGAACATCTGGAACGCAGGACCGAAGAGTATCGCCGCAAATTCGCCAACCCGTTCGTCGCCGGGAGACGGGGCTACATAGACGATGTGATTTTCCCCCGTACTACCCGAAAACGGATTTGCCGGGCGCTCGCGATGTTGCAGAACAAAAACCTGAAAAACCCGTACAAGAAGCATGACAATATTCCGCTCTGACCGGGCATAAGCAAAAACCGCGACACATTTTCAAGAATACATGTTCAGTAAAATCCTGATTGCCAACCGTGGCGAGATCGCCTGCCGGGTCATTCGGTCCGCCCGGGCAATGGGAATCGGCGCCGTGGCCGTTTATTCGGATGTTGACCGGGATGCCAGACATGTCGTCGAAGCGGATGAAGCCGTCCATATCGGCTCGGCGGCGGCTGCGGAAAGCTATCTGCTGGCGGATCGAATCGTTCAGGCCTGCCAGCAATCCGGGGCGGAAGCGGTACATCCCGGCTATGGCTTCCTGTCTGAAAATACCCGGTTCGCGGAACTTCTGGAGGAGCGCGGGATTGTTTTCATCGGACCGGGCGCACGCGCGATCCAGGCGATGGGAGACAAGATCACGTCCAAGCTGTTGGCGGAGCAAGCCGGAGTCCACACCATTCCCGGACATGACGGGGTGGTGCCCGACGCCGATCATGCAGTCGAGGTCGCCGCACAGATCGGTTACCCGGTGATGATCAAAGCCAGCGCTGGCGGTGGTGGCAAGGGTATGCGGATTGCCCGTGATGACGCGCAATGCCGGGATGGTTTTGTGCGCGCTACCAGCGAAGCCCTGTCCAGTTTTGGCGACGGCCGCATCCTGATGGAGAAATACATCGAACGGCCAAGACACATCGAGATCCAGATTATCGCCGACAACCATGGCAATGTGGTCACCCTGAATGAGAGGGAATGCTCGATTCAGCGCCGTCACCAGAAGGTGATCGAGGAGGCGCCTTCTCCATTCCTGGACCCTGGCACACGGGCGGCGATGAGCCAGCAGGCGGCTGCCCTGGCGAAAGCCGTGGATTACCGGTCAGCCGGTACGGTGGAGTTTGTCGTTGACGGTAACCGCAATTTCTATTTTCTGGAAATGAACACCCGCCTGCAGGTTGAGCATCCGGTGACCGAACGGATTACCGGCCTGGATCTGGTCGAGTGGATGATCCGGGTGGCTGATGGCGAAAAGCTGCCGATGATCCAGGAGGAGATCGGGATTGACGGCTGGGCCATGGAAGCGCGAATTTATGCGGAAAGTCCGTACCGGGGCTTTTTACCTTCCACCGGCCGCTTGAGGAAATACCGCGCGCCCGCCGAAGACAGTCATGTCCGGGTCGATACCGGAGTCGTGGAGGGATCGGAAATTTCGATGTTCTATGACCCGATGATTTCCAAATTGATCACCTGGGGGGAAACCCGGGAGCAGGCCATCCAGTCCATGCGGCGTGCCCTCGGCCAGTATTACATCCGCGGTGTCGATACCAACCTGCCGTTCGTTCATGCGATCATGAATCATCCCCGTTTCCAGGATGGTGACATTTCGACCGATTTCATTGCAGATGAATACCCGGACGGGTTTTCTCCCCAAATCCTGCCGGCCGCAATGCGCGGCAATCTGGTTTCGGTCATGGCTTCCGTGCATTTCAGGCTGGTGCTGAGGTCGGTCACCATTACCGACCAGATACCGGGGCACGGCCGGAAAACGGGGGCCGAATGGGTGGTGATCATCGACCGGAAGACGCATCCGGTCAGAATCCGGAAAGGGGACGGGTCCGGCGGCGGGGATTCCTGGCTGGTTGAATACGACGGCAATGAATATGTGGTGGAAGACGAGTGGTCTCCGATGGAGGTGGTCTATACCGGCAAGGTGAATGGCCTGTCCGTCGACCTGCATCTGGAAAGGGACGGGTTCAGCTTCGATGTCACTTACCAGGGCTGCCAGAGCCGGGTTTTCATGGTGACCGCACAGACCGCGGCGCTGGAACAGGGAATGCCGGTGAAACAGGCGGCGGACCAGTCCCGGTATCTGCTTTCCCCGATGCCGGGATTGCTGGTTTCATTGTCTGTCGAAGTCGGACAGTCGGTCAAGGCGGGCCAGGAACTGGCTGTGATCGAGGCCATGAAAATGGAAAATTCCCTGCGCGCCGAACAGGATTGCGTAATCCGGGAAATTCTGGTCGAGGCAGGTTCGATTCTTGAGGTCGATCAACCGGTCATGGAATTTGAAACAGTCGATTGACATTGACGCCCTGCGCTCGGCAGACCGCAAGTCACTGGCCCGGGGCATCACGTTGCTGGAGTCGACCCGCGAGGACCATCGCAGGCAGGCCGAAGCGCTGATTCAGCAAATCCTGCCATTCAGCGGCAATGCCATCCGTATCGGCCTGACCGGCGTCCCTGGAGCGGGCAAGTCCAGCCTGATCGAAGTATTGGGAAATCATGTGATCGCAAATGGCCACCGGATTGCCGTGCTGGCGGTGGATCCAAGCTCGACCCTGACCGGAGGATCGATTCTCGGTGACAAAACCCGGATGCCGACGCTTGCGACCCACCCCGACGCCTTTATCCGTCCAACCCCGGCCGGAGAAACTTCAGGCGGAGTGGCGCGCCGTACCCGCGAGTCCATTTTGCTTTGCGAGGCGGCCGGATTCGATGTGATTGTGGTCGAAACCGTCGGTACGGGGCAATCCGAAACCCTGGTCAGCCAGATGACGGATGTGTTTCTGCTGATGTTGCTGCCCGGCGGCGGGGATGAATTACAGGGCATAAAACGGGGCGTGATGGAACTGGCCGACATCGTAGTCGTCAACAAGGCCGATGGCGACCTGAAATCCCGGGCCAGTCTGTCGGCAGCCGATATCAGGCAGGCTCTGCGCCTGGTCAGGCCGGCAATCGACGACTGGGAGGTTCCCGTAATTACCGCGTCCGCTACCGGGAATTACAATATCGACCGGATCTGGGATAGTATCCAGGATTACCGCGGATTGCTGAACCGCTCCGGCCGCCTCGAAGCCAGACGCAGGGAGCAGTTGAAAACCGGATTATGGACCGAAGTGCGGGAAATGTTGCTGGGTTCGCTCAGGAATGACGCCGCTATCGTAAAATCCATCCCGGCCATACAGGAGAAAGTGTGCCAGGGAGAGATCTCGCCGACCGCCGCGGCGGTCCAGTTGATTTCTCTTTTTCAGCGGCGGCGGGACGGATATGGGCGGGAACCTGAACAGGAGACCTGAATAAATGATCGGCAGATTGAACCATGTGGCCATTGTCGTGCCCGACCTCGATACGGCAGCGCAATTATACGGCCAGCAATTCGGCGCCGAAGTCTCGGCAAAAACGCCGATGCCCGGGCATGGCGTGACCACGGTATTCGTCAACCTGCCCAATACCCGAATCGAACTCCTGCATCCGTTGGGGGAGAACTCGCCGATCGCCCGGTTTCTGGAAAAACACCCCGATGGCGGGATGCATCATGTCTGTTACGAAGTCGCCGACATCCATGATGCCGTGACCCGATTGACGGAGCGGGGCATGAGGGTGCTCGGAGACGGTCGGCCGAAAACCGGCGCCCATGGCAAACCGGTGATTTTTCTCCATCCCAAGGATGGCCTGGGCACCCTGATCGAGCTTGAACAGGTATAGGGATTGCCGCGGCCTTGCGCGATCACCTCGAAAACGAACTGGCCGACAGCGGGCTGGAACGGATTGTCCCGGCGCTGACCAGGTCTGTGGCCGATGTGATGCGGCAACGCCGGCACGGGCATTTCGACCAATGGACCGAAATCATCCACGCATTGCCGGCGCTGCATCCGTCCGTATCTGACTTCAGCGCGGACAAGGTCGTGATCGGCAGCGCCGCCGATACCGATTCCACGACCGGACAGACCCTGCGCGAGTTGCTCCTTGAGTTGCAGCCGTGGAGGAAAGGTCCGTTCGAGGTATTCGGCGTCACCATCGACAGTGAATGGCGGTCGGACATGAAATGGCGCCGTCTGCAGGAGCACATACAACCGTTGTCCGGCCGCGCGGCGCTGGATGTGGGTTGCGGCAATGGCTATTACATGTACAGGATGCTGGGCGCCGGGGCCCGATTCGTATTGGGTATCGACCCTTCCCAGCTATTCATGATGCAGTTCAACGCGCTGAAGAAGTACACGCCGCGGATTCCCGCGGCGATTTTGCCATTGCGTTTCGAAGAATTGCCGCTGGACTGTCTGCGCGTGGAAAACGGGCTGTTCGATACCCTGTTCAACATGGGTGTCCTGTACCACAGAAAACAGCCGGAACAGCATCTGTCCGGCCTGTTCAACTGCTTGAAACCCGGCGGTGAACTGGTCCTTGAAACGCTGGCCATCGAGGGCGGGGAAGAAGGCTTCCTGATACCGGAAGGGACTTATGCGAAAATGCCCAATGTCCGGTCGATCCCGACCGAACCGGCTCTGGCCAGGATGCTGGAAAGGACGGGATTCGTCCGTATCCGGACCATCGACATTTCGCGCACGGATCCATCCGAGCAGCGACGGACCGATTGGATGAATTGGCAATCGCTGTCGGATTTCCTCGACCCGGCGGACCCCGGATTGACTGTCGAAGGCTATCCCGCCCCCCGGCGCATCCTCCTCCTTTGCAACCGGCCCGCTTGACCTGGAAAAATATCTGTGGCCGCCCGCGAATTTATCCCGGTTTTCTGCGGTAAGTGACGTGGGTCAGCTCCGGGCTTTCGGTCCGGGTGGTTTCCGTGACCCGCCAGACCTGTGGGTCGATCACCGGGAAGCGCACCGCATCCGGCCGGTCGATGCGATCCGGCACATAAGTGATGTCGAGCCGGGTCAGCCACTCGAACGCGGCCCGGTAGATCTGCCCGCCGCCAATCACCCAGATATCCTGGTCATTGCACGCGGCCAGCGCCCGTTCAATCCGGTCATAGTGTTCAACTGACTGCACTGGATGGCGGCTGATGACGACATTGCGTCTTCCCGGCAGCGCCCTGCAATGAATCGACTCCCAGGTCAGCCTGCCCATGATGATGGCGGCGCCCATGGTGATTCGCTTGAATCTTTTCAGGTCTTCCGGGTAATGCCAGGGAATGCCGCCATCCAGGCCGATGACCCGATCTTCGGTCATGGCTGCAATGGCCCCTCTTGTCGGGGTTTTGGCGCGGTCAGGCACGCGCTTGCATCGCTATACCGCGACCTTGAACGAGATCGGCGGATGCGGGTGGTAGTCGCGCAGCACGAACTTCGACATGATCTCCCCGGTATCCAGTGAAAGCAGCGATTCAATATCCTCAAGCGAGCGGATCGAAGGGCAGATTTCCAGCGATGGCAATGGCCGCGGGGTACGGGTCAATTGTTGCTTCAGTCCCGGAATGTGGTCGTATTCAGCCATATCCCCGTTTGCCTTGGCAGTGTAGATATGCGCGTCAATCAGCGTATGTCCGAAAATTCCGGCGGGTATTCCACTGAACCTTGAAAACAGTTCCAGCAAGAAGGAATATCCCGCGATGTTGTAGGGTACTCCGAGCGCGATGTCGCAACTGCGCTGGGTGAGATGCAGGCACAGGTGGGGCGACTGGTTTTCGTCATACTGGGTGTTGACGACCCAGAAAGCATGGCAGGGCGGCAGAGCGCTGGTTTGCGCGTTACCCGGCGCCCAGGCGGAGACCACCATCCTCCGGCTGGTCGGGTTGGTTTTCAACTGGTTGGCGATCCAGGCGATCTGGTCATTGCCGCGATTGTCCGGCAGGGGGAATTGGCGCCAGAAGTTGCCGTACGCGCTCGGCACCTTGCCGTTATCGTCTGCCCATGGATCCCAGAATTTGCAGTTATGCCGTCGAAGCAGGTCGATATCCGTATTGCCCGACAGGAACCAGAGGTTTTCGATCACGATATTCTTCCAGGATATTTCCTTGGTCGTGAGCAGGGGAAAGCCTTCGCGCAGGTCGATTTCATAATTGATGTTGAACGTGGAGATCGTGTCCACTCCCGTCCGGTTGGGTTTCCTTTGGCCTGTTTCCAGGGTTTCCGTTACAGCGTCGAGATATTGCTTCAATTTCTTGTTTCAGGTGTGGCCGGCAGGATCGGGGTCAGGCGTCGTTGTCAGGGGAAAAGTAATACTCCATCATTTTTCTGGACAGAAATGAAGATTTAACATACCACTTTTCCTTGTTGATGCAAAGAACGGCGAACGCGATCCTGCGATCTCCGCGCTCTCCGAAACCGACGAACCAGTCGTATTTCCCCTTGGGGTTGTAGCCCGTCAATGAACCGGTTTTACCGCCGATGGCGACATCTTTCAGTACGCTTTTGTTCAATCCGTGAAAAGAACGCCGGGCGGATCCGATTTTGATTGTCGATTGCATCATTTTCTTGATCTGGCCTGCGGTCGACTCGCTCATCACCGGCGAGAAAACGGGTTTTTCATGCACGTAGACCGGGATGCCGTGAGGATCCGTCAGCGAGTCAACGATGACCGGCATGACCAGATTGCCATGGTTCACGGCGGTTGCCGCGAGCGTTGCGCCATGCAGGGCCGACAGGGTATTGCGGTCGGTATAGCCGGACGCCATTTCCGCGACCTGCCACTGGTCATCGGGGTCCAGTTCGATGTGACCGTTGTCAAACGTGAAATCCGAAGCGAATTGCCCGTTGAAACCAAGCCGGTAAGCATAATCGAGCATGGTGTCGCCGCCCACCATCACCGCCCCGACCCGCCCGAATATGGTGTTGACCGAAGCCGCGAATGCGCGGTCGAAGGATATGGTTCGGGTCCATTTGTTGTTTTTGTGCCGGAACACGTTTTTCTTGTATAACGAAGTCGATTTGCCGTTGTACGGAATCATGGTCGAACCGGTCAGTTTGTTTTCATTGACCGCGGCGATCGCCGTGATGATCTTCGATACCGATGCCGCGGGAAAAGAATTGACCAGAGACAGGTTCTGGTCATTTTCCCCGGCTCGCGTGGAATCGGTCATCGCGAGAATCCTGCCCGAATCAGGCTCAATGGCAACGATCACCCCATAGTCTGGATTGTGCCGGGCCAGCAGCTTGCGGGCCTGCTCCTGCAGCCCTGAATCCAGCGTATAGGTCACCTTCAGCGGGGTGGAGCCTGAAATTCCGGGGACTGCAATCCGGTCGGGAAATGTCTCCTTGTGGACGAACGGGGTCAGTGATTCGGCGATGGTTCGTGCCGGCATGTCCGGTTTGCGGCCCGCTTCGGTATCGCCCGGACCAATGGTGGACGGCCAGATTGACGCAACGGAGAAAACGGCCATCCAGGATAACAGGGTGAAAACCAGAAACATCGACAGTCAGGAATATTGCTGGAGCAGTGTGTCCTTTGCCAGATTGATCTGACTGGCCAGATAGTCCGAACCGCCCCGGTCCGGATGGATTTTTTGCATCAGCCTGCGGTGCGCGTCGACAATCTCCTCCTCGGTCGCCCCCGGTTCCAGTCCCAGTATTTCCAGCGCTTCAGCGACCTCCATCGACGCGGCCGGGGGCGGCCGGGTCCGGGCATGACCACCGGTTCTGCCCCGGCCGAAACCGTCCCAAAGCCTCTTGACCATCATGATCCGGTTTATCCATGGCAGGGCTGCGCCGAACATTGCCATCAACCACGATCCTTTGGTTATTGCCAGCGCCACCAGCAGGATCGCTGCGCTCCACAGCGCAATCCGGAGCAGTGACCGATTACGCTGCCGGGGGTCTGCACGATGATACCAGGCCAGATACCACATGATGCCGACCACTGCCACCAGCGCCAGGAACAGCCGGGGCGCCATCAGTTTGGTTCGATAACAGACATCCGGCTATTATAATATGGAATCGCGCGCCTGCGGAGCCGGTTCCGATCATCACATCGCGATCCATAGTGACAGGATAGGGTGATGCATCCAGGTTCAGGCTTTAAGCGGGACCACCACGAAACGGGAATAATTGTCTTTCCGGACCAGCAGCAATACGGATTCCTTTTTGTCCTCCTTCGACTTTCTGATCGCTTCGAGGACATCGTCCGGCTTCGAGACCTTGTGTACGCCGACCTGTTTGATGACATCCCCTTCCCGCAACCCGCGCTGCGCGGCCGGACTCTGCGGGTCGATATCGACGATGACCACCCCTGAATCCACATCGCCAAGGCCGTATTTTTCGATTTGGACCCGGTCCAGCGCCGCCAGTCCCAGTCCAAGCTGGCGATCTTCTGGCCGGTCTTCTCCCGAACTGGCGACCACTGCGCGGTCGATGCTTCCGACTGTGACCTTCACCGAATGATCGCTATTGTTGCGCCACAGTCCGATTTCCACTTGCTGGCTCCGGGCGGTCCGGGCGACCAGCTTCGGAAGGTCGCGCATGGTCGTGACCTTCTTGCCATCGTATTCGAGAATCACATCTCCCGATTCGATGCCCGCGTCCCAGGCCGGGCTGTCCTCAACGACTTCGGTTACCAGGGCGCCGCTCTCATCCTGCAGTCCGAGGCTCTCGGCAATCTCCGCGGTCAGCGCCTGAATCTGGACACCCAGGTAGCCGCGCTCGACCACGCCGGTTTGTTGCAGTTGGGCAATTACATCGCTCGCCACGGCGGAGGGGATCGCGAATCCGATCCCGATATTGCCGCCATTCGGTGAGTAGATCACACTGTTGATGCCAATCACCTGTCCCCGGGTATTGAACAGGGGGCCGCCGGAATTCCCCCGGTTGATCGAGGCGTCGATCTGGATGAAGTCAACCAGTTGCCCGGCTCGCAGGTCTCGCCCGCGCGCGGAAATGATGCCGCTGGTCGTGGTGCCGCCCAGTCCGAATGGATTGCCGATGGCAATCACCCAGTCACCCACCCGGGCTTCATTGGAGTTTCCGAATTCCAGCCAGGGCAGGTTTCCGTCCACGCTGATTTCCAGCAGCGCCAGGTCGGTCTTCTCGTCGGTCCCTTTCAGCGTCGCCGGCAAACGGGTGCCGTCATCGAGCACGACTTCGATTTCATCGGCGTCTTCGATGACATGGTAATTGGTGACCACGAATCCGTCCGGATCGACAATGAACCCTGAGCCGACCGCAGCGCTCCGGCGCTCGGGGTATGGATTCCGGCTATTGTCGTCGTCTTCAGGCCGGTTGCGCGGGAAATTGAACGAATCCCCGAAGAATCGCCGAAAGAACTCTTCCAGTTGTTGCGGAGGCTGGCCCTGGTTGCGCCGGTTCCCGGAGCCGGACGGATCGACATAACTGGTTACTGAAATGTTGACCACTGCCGGTTTCACCGCCTTGACCAGTTCGGCAAATCCATCGTTGACATCGATACGGGATAACTGTGCCGCCACATGGGCCGGTTCTGTTTTGGCGGCTGCGGACGCCGCGGGAGCCGCCGCTACGGCCAGCAGGGCGGCCATTGCGATGGCCGTTGAGCGGCAAGCTATCCTTCGGAACTCCCAAAACCATCCCCGGTCAAGCCCGGGACAGGTTTTTGCCGGGTGGGCGTTCCCGTACAAGCGGGAATCCATGTCTTTTTGCAGGAACAAGACGCCGGAATGTTTTTTACTCATTAAAATGGACCCCCTAGTGCAGCCAAGTGTTGAATTGGGGGGATTAAAACAGGGAATTGCTTAATACAGGATGAATGGCGGGATTAAATCAGTTCAGAATGAAAGGCTCCACCCCGTTGGCGGCTGGTGAATCAATCCCCGTTGTACACCGTTCTTCCGTGAATCAGGGTCCTGACCACCTTGCCTTGCAGTCGTGTGCCCAGGAAAGGCGAGTTGTGGCCATTGCTCTGCATGGTCTCACTGTCCAATACCCAGGACCGGACCGGGTCGAACAGACACAGGTCAGCCTGGACGCCGACGGCGAGATGGCCTGCATCCATGCCGATGATCGCGGCCGGATTAGAGGTGACCGCCGCGATTGCCGTTTCCATCGACAGTTGCCGGTCGTTGACCAGGCTGATGGTCAGCGGCAGCAGGGTTTCAATACCGGCGATTCCTGCCGCCGCTTCGCTGAACGGCACCAGTTTGGCGTCGATGTCATGCGGCTGGTGGTCCGAGCAGATGGCCCGGATGCAGCCTTCATCGACCCCCCGGATCAGTTCCCGCCTGTCTTTTTCCGTGCGCAGGGGCGGCATGACCTTGTATTGGGTATTGAAGGCGCCGATGTCGTTCTCTGAACACAACAGGTGATGAATGGAGACCGAAGCGGTCACCGGCAATTTCCGGCGTTGCGCTTCTGAAATCATGCTGACCGACCGGGCGCATGACAGCAGGTTGAAATGGGCGCGCGCGCCACTGGTCTCGATCAGCGCGATATCCCTTGCCACGCCGACGGTTTCCGCGGCTTCCGGAATGGCCGGCAATCCCAGGCGGGTACTGATTTCACCTTCGTGAACCACGCCGTTCCCCTGTAGCCAGGAATCCTGGGGATTGATGAAAACCGGGGTATCGTAAGTCGAGGCGTACTGCATGGCCCGGCGCATCAGCAATGTGTTTTCCACGCTCTGCAGCGCGTTGCTCACGCCCACGCAACCGGCATCCATCAGCATCGCCATATCGGTCAGCTGTTCGCCTTTGAGTCCGACCGTAAGCGCCCCCAGCGGGTGGACGGCCGCGAATCCCGCGTCATACGCCCGATCCTGGATCATGTGCGCCATGGCCGGGGTGTCGATGATCGGGAAGGTGTCCGGAGGGGTCACCATGCGGGTAATTCCGGCGCTCGCGGCAGCGCGGGCTTCCGTTTTGATGGTGGCCTTGTGTTCTTCCCCCGGCTCCCGCAATCGTGCGCACAGGTCAACCAGCCCCGGAAAAACGTAGTACCCGGTCGCGTCTATTTCATGGTCGAAGCCGGATTCCCCGGAAGGCTCTCTGGCCGAAATTTCCGGCGGCTTTCCGACTCCCGCCACCCTTCCGTCTCGGATATACAGGTCGGTTCTGGCGTTGACGCCGTTGGCCGGGTCCACCAGGTGGCCATTGCGGATCACCGTGTTCATGGCGACTCATCCTGGCTTTGCATGATTTTCGCCATGATCGACATTCTGACTGCGATGCCGTTGGTAACCTGGTCCAGAATCAGGGAGCGCGGGCCATCGGCCACATCCGATGAGATTTCAAGACCGCGGTTGATCGGTCCGGGATGCATGACGACCGCGTCGGCTTTGGCGGATTTCAGTTTTTCCGTGGTCAGGCCATAGCGGTTGAAGTATTCCTGTTCGCTCGGGATCAACTTGCCGTCCATGCGTTCACGCTGGATTCGCAGCACCATCACTACATCGACATCATCGAGTCCTTCGAGCAGATTGCCGGTCACCGAAACCCCCATCTTTTCGATTTCGGTCGGGATCAGGGTGGCCGGACCAATCACCCGGACTTCGCGGGCGCCGAGGATGTTGAATGCGTGGATTTGCGAGCGCGCCACCCGGGAATGGAGAATATCCCCCACTATGGCGATCTTCAGGTTTTCAAAGTCATGTTTTGCCTGGCGGATGGTAAACATGTCCAGTATGGCCTGGGTCGGGTGGGCATGACGTCCATCTCCGGCATTGATGACCCGAACCGGGTCGGGCAGGTGGCTGGCAATCAGGTGAGCGGCGCCGCTGGCATGGTCGCGAACGACAAACAGGTCGGTATGCATCGCTTCCAGTGTCCTCACGGTATCCAGAATGGTTTCCCCCTTGCTGGTCGATATCCTGGAAGCGTTCAGATTGATCACATCGGCCGACAGCCGCTTGCCGGCAATCTCGAAAGTGGTACGGGTGCGCGTGCTTGCCTCAAAAAAAAGATTGACCAGTGTCTTGCCTTGCAGCAATGGAATTTTCCGGATCCTTCTTTCTCTGGGACTGATGAACGATTCGGCGGTATCGAGAATGTCGATCAGGGTCTTTTGAGGCAGGCCGTTGATGGTCAGAAAATGCTTCAGCCTGCCGTTTTCGTCAAACTGGATTGAACTGTCTGCTGAAGTCATTATCCGCTCTTTCCCGGTCCTGGACAATTATCCTTCGAAAAAGGTTTCAAGAATCAATTGCGCCGACAGATTGTCGCGCGCCCCGGCATGGCTGTACCTCGTTTTCCTGCCGGGCGGAGTGGCCGCGGACAACAGGTGGTCCGCGGCATGGCTGGACAGTCTCTCATCGGTATAGGTGACGGGCAGGGCGTAGCGTTCTGCCAGGCTGGCGCCGAAAACCCGGCACAGGCCGGACATTCCGGTTTCCTCCCCGGACATCGAAACCGGCAGCCCGACAACCAGCTCTGCCGGCTTCCATTCATCGATCAGGCGGTCAACGGCGACCCAGTCAGGGACGCCCTGGCTGGATTTGACTGTCGCAAGAGCCTGGCAGGTCTTCGTGACCCGGTTCCCGGTTGCAGTACCGATCCGTTTGAGGCCGAAATCGAATCCAAGTACCCTGGAACCAGCCATCGTAAACCTCAGGCCAGATCCGTTTCAGGCATGACCCACCTGATTGTAGAACCGGTTGGTATCGATACCAGCCAGCCGGGCAGACATTTTCCATTTGTCGCTGACATCCGGGGCAAACAGGATGTTGTGGTCGGCCGGCGCGGTGAACCAGGAATTCCCCTGGAGCTCCTGTTCGAGCTGGCCGGCGGACCAGCCCGCGTATCCCAGGATCATCATCGCTTTCTCGGGGCCATTGCCGTTTGCCATATCCATCAGGATATCCTTTGAACTGGTCAGTTTCAGGCCGCCTCCGATATCCATGCTCGATTCCCAGATTTCCAGGTCCCCATTATGGATGACGAGTCCCAGTTCGGGATAAACCGGGCCACCGTCGAATACCGGCGATATCGTATGGCTGTGATCGGAAATATAGATTTTCAGCTGCGAGAACACATCGCCGATGATCTGGCCGGTCAGCCGGTTTATTACGACCCCGACGGCGCCCTGGTCGTTGTGTTTGCATATCAGAATGACGGTCTGCCTGAAATGGGGGTCTTCAAGCTGGGGCATGGAAACGAGAAACCGGTTTTCCAGTGTGAATGGTTTGTGGCTGGTGGTCACAAGCGGGTCGTCATTATTCGGCTGTGGTATCTGTGCGAAGTTGAGGGGATTATATACGATAGTTTCCGCGCATGATAATATCCCGGTGTCAAAAAACAAAATACAGGAAACCCCGATCGTGAACGATACAGGCGCCAACAAGCCAACGCCGATGCAGTTTATCGACCTGAAGGCCCAGTATCGACGCTTGCAGGCGGAGGTCGACGCCGGCATCCGGCGCGTCCTTGACCACGGCGCTTACATTATGGGGCCGGAAATCGGAGAGCTGGAAGCCGGTCTGTCGGCGTTTTGCGGCGCCCGGCACTCCATCTCCTGCTCAAGTGGAACCGATGCCCTGCTGCTCGGACTGATGGCCTGCGAGGTGGGTCCGGGCGATGCCGTTTTCACCACGCCGTTCACTTTTTTCGCCACGGCCGAAGTGGTCGCGCTGCTCGGCGCAACCCCGGTGTTCGTCGATATCGATGCACGCACATTCAATATGGATCCGAACCGGCTTGACGAAGCGGTCAGGCAGGTGGTGTCCGCCGGCCGGTTGACGCCGCGCGGCATCATGCCGGTCAACCTGTTTGGCCTGCCGGCGGATTATGACGCGATCAGCGCCATTGCCGCAGAGCACGGGTTGTTCGTGCTCGAAGATACCGCACAAGGGTTTGGCGGGGAGTACATGGGCCGCAAATCAGGCACGCTGGGTGACCTGTCCGCCACCAGTTTTTATCCGCCCAAGCCATTGGGTTGTTACGGCGATGGCGGCGCGGTGTTTACCGGCGACGACGCGCTTGCCGAAAAAATCAGGTCGGTCCGGGTACATGGCGAAGGGATCGACAAATACGATAATATACGGATCGGACTGAATGCGCGCATGGATTCGATACAGGCGGCCGTGCTGTTGTCCAAGCTGACGGTATTCGCGGACGAGATCGGGCAGCGCCATCGGGTTGCGCAGAACTACAGCAATGCCCTCTCCGGACTGGTTGAAATTCCCCGTGTCCCGGCAGGCTGCAAAAGCGTATGGGCACAGTATTCCGTATTGTCGGATCACCGGCAGGCGATCCGGTCGGCGTTGCAGGCATCCGGCATCCCCACCGTGGTCTATTACCCGACTCCCTGTCACCTGTCTCCCGCATTCAGGAATCTGGGCTACCGCGCCGGGGACATGCCGGTGGCGGAGAGCGTTTCCAGGCGTATTTTCAGCTTGCCGATGCATCCGTATATCGAGGACGGTTTTGCCGGACAGGTGGCTGAAGTGATCCGGAGCGTAGTCTGCAAGGAAGGCAGCCGGGTTCAGGCCGCAGCCGGAGGGGTGTGAACGGTTCCGGCCACGGTGGCGCGGCTTGCGCCGGTGGCCGAAGGCAGGGTCGAAGTCAAACCATTCAGGGTGCGCCAGGCCATCCAGGCGAAAGCGGCTGCCTCGACCCATTCCGGGTCAATTCCCAGGACTTGCGAACCCTCGACTTTTGCGCTCGTCCGTTCCTGTATCAGATCGACCAGCAATGAATTACGGGCGCCGCCGCCGCACAGGTAAACCGAATCGACAGGCGGCCGCAGCGCATTGACCTGATCGGCGATGCAACTGGCGGTCAGGGCGGTGAGCGTGGTCAGGACATCCGTGTTGTTCGATCTGGCTCCACCTTCCCAGGCGTTCAATACGGCCTGCAGCCACTTCTCGTTGAAATACTCCAGCCCCGTGCTTTTGGGTCCCGGAGCGTCAAAATAAGGGTCTTTCAGCAACAGGGCCAGCAAATCGGGTTGTATCCGTCCGCCTCGCGCAATCTCGCCGTCGTGATCGAAATCGCGACTGAAATGCCGACGGCACCAGTAATCCAGAAAGGTATTGCCGGGTCCCGTGTCGAAACCGACGATTTTTGCGTTCGGGTCTTTCGATAGCCGGGTCATGTTCGATATGCCACCGATGTTGACGATCGCGCGATGCTGTTTGCTGTTCGCAAAAACCGCTTGATGAAACGCACAGGCGAGAGGGGCGCCCTGGCCTCCCATGGCTATGTCTGCGGAGCGGAAATCGGTGACTGCGATCTGGCCGGTCAGCCTGGCCAGCTCGTGGCCGTTTGCCAACTGGACCGTAAATGGCGGGTCGCTGTCCGGGCTGTGATGGACGGTTTGCCCGTGGCAGCCAATGACCGCCACCTTGCGGGGCGCGATTTCCCGGATCAGCCGGTTGGCGACATCCGCGTACAGACCGGTCAATTCGATATCCAGACCGTCAGACTGGCTCTGGTTCGTGATCTTGCGCGCAGCCACTTCGCGGATCCGGTTTTTTATGGCCGAGGAATACGGGATACTGAGGCGGGCCTCGATGCCGGGCCGGTTCCGGTCGGTGATTTCAAAAACCACGCCATCGATGCCGTCGGCGCTGGTTCCGGACATCAAACCGATCGTGTAAACGTTTTCTTTTGTGCCTGACATCCGGGTTGGGTGTGCGCGACAGCCGACCAGGGCCGGGTGAATGAGGTTCTACAGGGTGTTTTCGGTTCGGGCGAGCGGGATACGGTTCAGGTAGTCGAGTTCTCCGGCCCATAAACGGGCGAGCTTGAGAAACGGATCCCTGTATTCATCGTCGATCGACGCCGATTTCGGGAGTTCGACAGTGGCCGGATTGTGGTGAACCCCGTTGATTCTGAATTCATAGTGAAGGTGGGGGCCGGTGGCCAGCCCTGTACTGCCGACATAGCCGATGATATCTCCCTGTTTGACCCGTTTCCCCGGAGCGATGCCTTTTGCGTATCGC
>OY761989.1:962500-2470148 GCA_963665165.1 Arenicellales bacterium
TATGTGATCAAGCACAAAAGCGCACATGGTGGATGCCTTGGCGATAAGAGGCGATGAAGGACGTGGTAGTCTGCGATAAGCCCTGGTTAGCCGACAAACTGGCTTTGACCCAGGGATTTCCGAATGGGGAAACCCACCTTTTTTAGGTATCCTGCACTGAATACATAGGTGCAGGAGGCGAACCCGGGGAACTGAAACATCTAAGTACCCGGAGGAAAAGAAATCAACCGATATTCCCTTAGTAGCGGCGAGCGAACGGGGAACAGCCCTTAAGCTTTATTGGTTCTAGTGGAACAGTCTGGAAAGTCTGGCCATAGATGGTGACAGCCCCGTACACGAAAGGGCCTGTAAAGTGAAATCGAGTAGGGCGGAGCACGAGAAACTCTGTCTGAACATGGGGGGACCATCCTCCAAGGCTAAATACTACTTATCGACCGATAGTGAACCAGTACCGTGAGGGAAAGGCGAAAAGAACCCCTGTAGGGGAGTGAAATAGAACCTGAAACCGTGTGTGTACAAGCAGTGGAAGCCTGTCTTCGGACGGGCGACTGCGTACCTTTTGTATAATGGGTCAGCGACTTAATTTCAGTAGCAAGGTTAACCGTATAGGGGAGCCGTAGAGAAATCGAGTCTTAACAGGGCGAATCAGTTGCTGGAATTAGACCCGAAACCGGGCGATCTAGCCATGGCCAGGTTGAAGGTCGGGTAATACCGACTGGAGGACCGAACCAACTTATGTTGAAAAATGAGTGGATGAGCTGTGGCTAGGAGTGAAAGGCTAAACAAGCCCGGAGATAGCTGGTTCTCCCCGAAAACTATTTAGGTAGTGCCTCGTGACTTACTACAGGGGGTAGAGCACTGTCATGGCTAGGGCTGCATCTAGCGGTACCAACCCATAGCAAACTCCGAATACCTGTAAGTACTATCACGGGAGACAGACGGCGGGAGCTAAGTTTCGTCGTCGAAAGGGAAACAGCCCAGATCGCCAGTTAAGGTCCCTGAACACATCTCAGTGGGAAACGATGTGGAAAGGCTCAGACAGCCAGGAGGTTGGCTTAGAAGCAGCCATCCTTTAAAGATAGCGTAATAGCTCACTGGTCGAGTCAGTCTGCGCGGAAGATATACCGGGGCTCAAGATGTGTACCGAAACTGCGAATACCAGTTTACTGGTATGGTAGGGGAGCGTTCTGTAAGTCTGTGAAGGTGAATCGTGAGGTTTGCTGGAGATATCAGAAGTGAGAATGCTGACATGAGTAGCGATAATGCGGGTGAAAAGCCCGCACGCCGAAAACCCAAGGTTTCCTGCGCAACGTTCATCGGCGCAGGGTGAGTCGGCCCCTAAGGCGAGGCAGAAATGCGTAGTCGATGGGAATCAGGTTAATATTCCTGAACCGTATATAACTGCGATGGGGTGACGGAGAAGGCTAGGTTAGCCGGCTGTTGGATATGCCGGTTTAAGCGTGTAGGTCGGGACTTCAGGAAAATCCGGGTCCTTTATGATTGAGACGTGATGACGAGCTCTTTTTCAAGAGCGAAGTAATTGATGCCATGCTTCCAGGAAAAACCTCTAAGCTTCAGGTTATATGCGACCGTACCCTAAACCGACACAGGTGGGTGGGGTGAGAATCCTAAGGCGCTTGAGAGAACTCTGGTGAAGGAACTCGGCAAAATGACACCGTAACTTCGGGAGAAGGTGTGCCTCCGTAAGGTGAAGAACTTCGCGTTCGGAGCTGAGGGAGGTTGCAATAAAGAGGTGGCTGCGACTGTTTACTAAAAACATAGCACTCTGCAAACACGCAAGTGGACGTATAGGGTGTGACGCCTGCCCGGTGCCGGAAGGTTAATTGATGGGGTTAGCGCTTGCGCGAAGCTCTTGATCGAAGCCCCGGTGAACGGCGGCCGTAACTATAGGTAAACTCTAGTACAGTCAAAAACATCGTGCCAAAATACTACAGGACCAATTACTGTAGTTACGTAAAAAAACCTGGCTATATGCTGGAAACTCCGGTTGTATCCTCCAGTACTCGAAACAGAAACATTGATTTCAGTAACAATCTGCGAGGTGCGGACAATCAGCAGGAAAGATTCCTGCAGGAATTATTATGACCTTTGATGCTAAACAAGTCCCTGTTCACATCGGCTATTATCTAGCTGGTTTTGCTGATGGAGAGGGGAGCTTCAATTTGTCTTTTCGCAAGCGGAAGGATTACAGGATGCCCTGGAAGGTTTCGTTATGTTTTAACGTCTCCCAAAAGGATAGAGTGATCCTGGCGCTGTACAAGAAACACTTCAAGTGTGGAACGTTGAGAAGTCGAAGCGACGGAGTTTGGTATTACGAAGTAAATAATTACAATGCCATCAAAGACAATGTCATCCCTTTTTTTAATCGATTTGGATTTTTGTCGGCTAAAAAGAAACGAGATTTTTCGAAATTCAGGAAGCTCTCTGATCTGATTGGCAAAAAAAACATTTACACTTCGATGGGATAAAGGAGATTTTAGAAGTTCGATGCGCCATGAATGATGGAGGCGCGCAACGTCGAAAATATTCTGATGATGAAATTCTGGATTTGATGCGGCAGGAAAATCCTCAGAGACTACACGCCAAGGCGCCTGTTTAACAGGCGATGATATAGTCCGATCTTTATGGCGACATAAAGGATGTGAGAATGTTTTTCAGTTCTGGCATCGCGCTGTGGAAGCAGTGTTAACATTAATGAACGGTCCTAAGGTTACGTAACGCTAGCCTTAGTAAAACCGAACCGTATGCGGGAAACTCCTCCAAAACTGTTCAGTACTCGTCTGGTTTATTGAATGACACGAAAAAGAAGAGGCTTCTTTGGGCTGGAATTCAAATTCGGACCAGTCAGTAAAAATCTGGCAGACATGGGGACAATCCGCAGGAAAGATTTGACGGAAGCCCGTCAAAAATCCTCAGAGACTTTATGTTCGGGAGTATGATATGAAATTGGAAGCACAGTGGATCGTCGGTTTTGTTGATGGAGAAGGCAGTTTTCACATCAGCATAAACAGAAACGACACGATGACATCAGGTTATCAGGTGTTGCCTGAATTTACCGTAGTACAACACGAACGGGACGTAAAAGTATTACATGCTTTGAAAGCGTTTTTCGGATGTGGGGCAGTACGGGTAAACAGAAAGGATAAAACATCAACCAGAATGGCCTGGCGAGTCAGAAATGTTGGACATCTGCTGGATATGATTTTACCGTTTTTCATGAAGCATCAATTGAAAACATCGAAAGGTGTTGAGTTCAGAAAGTTCCGCAAGGCGCTTTTACTGATGCAGAAAGGGGATCATCTGACAGTATCGGGACTCGAAGAAATTCGAGGCATCGTGAATCAGATGAATCGCAAGAAAGTGGTGAATACTCAAGAGAAAGTCCGACCTTGCTAGAAATAGTTGGGATTAATCGAGCGAAATTCCTTGTCGGGTAAGTTCCGACCTGCACGAATGGCGTAACGATGGCCACACTGTCTCCACCAGGGACTCAGCGAAATTGAACTTGCTGTGAAGATGCAGTGTACCCGCGGCTAGACGGAAAGACCCCGTGCACCTTTACTACAGCTTTACACTGGATTTTGAACAAGTATGTGCAGGATAGGTGGAAGGCTTCGAAGCGGAGACGCCAGTCTCTGTGGAGCCACCCTTGAGATACCACCCTTGCTTGTTTGGAGTCCTAACCGAGGTCCGTTATCCGGATCCGGGACCGTGTATGGTGGGTAGTTTGACTGGGGCGGTCTCCTCCCAAAGAGTAACGGAGGAGCGCGAAGGTACTCTAAGTACGGTCGGAAATCGTATGGTTAGTGTAAAGGCACAAGAGTGCTTGACTGCGAGACAGACACGTCGAGCAGGAACGAAAGTTGGTCTTAGTGATCCGGTGGTTCTGTATGGAAGGGCCATCGCTCAACGGATAAAAGGTACGCCGGGGATAACAGGCTGATACCCCCCAAGAGTTCACATCGACGGGGGTGTTTGGCACCTCGATGTCGGCTCATCACATCCTGGGGCTGTAGCCGGTCCCAAGGGTATGGCTGTTCGCCATTTAAAGTGGTACGCGAGCTGGGTTTAGAACGTCGTGAGACAGTTTGGTCCCTATCTGCCGTGGGCGTCGGAGACTTGAGAGGAGCTGCTTCCAGTACGAGAGGACCGAAGTGGACGTACCTCTGGTGTTCCAGTTATCATGCCAATGGTATTGCTGGGTAGCTATGTACGGACGGGATAACCGCTGAAAGCATCTAAGCGGGAAGCCCCCCTCAAGATAAGGTCTCCCTGGAACCTGAGGGTTCCCTGAAGGGTCGTTGAAGACTACAACGTTGATAGGCTGGGTGTGGAAGTGCAGTAATGCATGCAGCTAACCAGTACTAATTGCCCGTGAGGCTTGATCATGTAACACCCAAGAGGCCTGACCTCGAGGAGTGGCATGCAACAGGCATCCTTGAATACATGCGCCAATGACTACCCTGATCTGTATGCGCGGAATCATCCGTCCATACGGAAACCAGTATGTAAACAGTGACTTCCGGTCTGCGGGCCGGCGGGTGGCTGTTACGACCGGTTTGCCTGGTGACCATAGCAAGCGGGAACCACCTGATCCCATCCCGAACTCAGAAGTGAAAACGCTGCGCGCCGATGATAGTATGGGGCCTCCCCATGTGAAAGTAGGTCATTGCCAGGCAATTCATTGCAAAAGCCCCGTTCCCGTTTTCCCGGGTGCGGGGCTTTTTTACGCGGGTCATTCGGGTCTGCGGTAAGCGGACGGAGACGGGTTGCTGGAGTTGGCCAGGACAATCTGCCAGAGTTGCAGGTTTCTTGCCCGGAACGCGCCGGCGCACACATGCAGATAGTACTTCCACATCCTGTAGAAGCGATCGGAATAATTATCCTTCAGTTTTGGCCAGGCCCGGTCGAAATTCCGGAACCAGGCCATCAGGGTGCGGTCGTAATCGGGTCCGAAATTATGCACGTCCTCGACGATCATCAGGGACTCACAGGCCCGGGTGATTCGTGGTAACGAGGGAATTTCCCCGTTCGGGAAAATGTATTTTGAAATCCAGGGGTCAACGCCCGACCTGGAATTGTTCTTGCCGATAGTATGAAGCATGGACCTGGCTCCATCCCGCAGACACCTTTTGACCACTTTCATATAGGTTCGGTAGTTTTTGTGGCCGACATGCTCGAACATGCCAAGCGAGACAACGGCATCGAACTTTTCATCGACATCCCGGTAGTCCTGCAGCCTGATTTCCACCGGCAATCCCCGGCACAGCTCAGCGCCGAGGGCGACCTGTTCTTTGGAAACGGTGACCCCGACGACTTCGACGCCATAGTTGCCAGCGGCAAATTTGGCAAAGCTGCCCCAACCGCAACCGATATCCAGCACTCTCATGCCTTTTCCAAGGTCGAGTTTCCGGCATACCAGATCCAGTTTTTCCTTTTGCGCGTCATCGAGATTGTCGGCATGGGCCCAGTAACCACAGGTATAAACCATCCTTCGATCCAGCATTTCCCGGTACAGGTCATTGCCGACATCGTAGTGTTTCTCACCGACCTGGAACGCGCGCGACCGGGTTTGCAGATTGAAAAGATTGGCCTGGATCCAGGGGATGATGTGACTGAGGAACCGTTGATTTTCGGAGAGGTCGGTTCTCAGCAGCCGATTCATCATTTCATCGAGCCGGTTACAGTCCCACCAGTTGTCCATCCAGGATTCGCCCAGGCCCAATGAGCCGCGCAGCAGGACGCGTTTGAAGAACGCCGGGTTGTTTACCTGAATGTCCCAGGGGTTGGGACCGTTGATCGAGATTCCGGAACCATCCAGGATTTTTTCCACTCGCTGTTGCGCGAATCCCGGATTGTCGGGTTCAAATTTCTCTGATGTAAATTCTGACATTTCTCCCGGTTTTCAAAAATGCGGGTTATCCTGAAAGCGGGAACCGGCCCCACGGGTGATTATATTGCTATGACTGACCCGGTTCAGTCAAGACTGACAGCCAGGTTTTTTGAAATCCGGTCAACCGGGAACCATTCCGTAATGACCGCGACCGGACGGGTTTGGACCAGGATACGATATACCCGGTAGAGAAATGCATGGTCCTTCTCAAGACCGAGATGGTCGGCGGCGGCGCTGTTGTCACGATATCCGCAATCCAGGATTTCCCGGTGATTGTCCGGCAATTGCCTGTCCAGTATTGCGCCAAGGGGGATTTGTCGCTGTTCGAGCATTTGCCGGGCATCGGGCCCCAACCTTTGATGGAGGATGACCGACTCTGCATACAGCCAGTCCTGACCGGTTTTTTCTCCGCGCAGGGTGATCCGGCGATACAGACAGGCCGAATGACCATCCGGCGGCGCCATGGCGGGGTGGTTTTCAGTCCGGTCGACAGATTGTTTCTTCAACCCCAGTCCGATCGGTTCGCCGGTCAGCGCTTCCAGCAGTTCCGTGACCGTGCCATCGGTGACCAGCAACAGTCTCGCGCACAGCGGCAGCTCGAAATAGGCTATCCCTCTGGCAGCAAGAATGTCTTCGATTTCCAGACGCATTCGACCGGGTTCCTAATGCGCTTCTTTCCAGTTGTGACCGATGCCAATGTCCACGACCAGTGGAATTTCCAGTTTTGCGACTCCACACATCCGGTCAGTCGCGATTTCAACCATCTCGTCAACCTGCTCCTTTTCCACTTCGAACACCAGTTCATCATGAACCTGGAGTATGATTTTGCTGGAAGAGTCGTTTTCGACCAGCCGCCGGTCGATTGCCAGCATGGCCAGCTTGATCAGGTCGGCGGCCGTTCCCTGTACCGGGGCGTTGATCGCGGTGCGTTCCGCGTATTGGCGCAGGGTGCCGTTTTTGGAATGGATTTCCGGCAGGTTCAGGCGTCGCCCGAAAAGTGTTTCCACGAAACCCTGTTCCCTGGCGCGCTGCCGGGTATCGTCCATGTACTGCCTGACCCCGGGGTAGCGCTCGAAATAGATGTCGATATAGCGTCTGGCCTCTTTCAGATCGATTTTCAGTTGCCGCGCCAGACCATACGGCGACATCCCGTAGATCAATCCGAAATTGATGGCTTTCGCTCTTCTGCGCTGTTCGCCGTCCACCTCAACGGGCCGGATATCGAATACTTCGGCAGCGGTCGCGCGATGTATGTCCACGCCATGGTTGAACGCCTCGATCAGTCCCGGATCCTGCGAGAGATGGGCCATGATACGCAGTTCGATCTGGGAATAGTCGGCGGCCACCAGCACACAGCCTGGTTCGGGAATGAAGGCTTCCCGAATTTTCCGGCCCTCTTCGGACCGGATCGGGATATTTTGCAGGTTCGGGTTGGATGAGGACAGGCGCCCGGTGGACGCGACAGCCTGGTGGTAGGAAGTGTGGATCCGGCCCGATTCCGGATTGATCAATTCCGGCAGCCGGTCGGTATAGGTGCCCTTGAGTTTGGCCAGTCCCCGGTGTTCGAGAATCAACGCCGGCAATTCGTAATTTCCGGCCAGTTCCTGCAAAACGTTCTCGGCCGTGGACGGTTGTCCCTTTGGGGTCTTTCTCAATATCGGCAGGCCGAGCTTGTCATAGAGTATTTCCTGAATCTGCTTGGGCGAAGCGATGCTGAAAACCTGTCCGGCCAGCGCATGAGCCGCCTTTTCCAGTTCGGCCAGCCGTACGGTGAGTTCAGCGCTTTGTCGGCGCAGCCGGTCGGCGTCAATTTTTACGCCATGGTTTTCGGTTCGTACCAGGGCTTTCAGCAGCGGCATTTCGATATCACGGTAGACGCCCGACAGGGTCTGGTTTTTGGCCAGTTCCTGCGTCAGCGCCCGGTGCAACCGGAGGGTGATATCGGCGTCTTCCGCGGCATACCGGGTTGCCTGTTCGATATCGACCTGATCGAAGGTCAGTTGTTTCCGGCCGGTGCCCGCGACCTCGGAGAATTTGATCGTGTCCCGTCCTAGGTACCGTTTTGCCAGTGTATCCATGTCGTGTCTTGAATGACCCGCATCCAGGACGTAGGACATCAGCATGGTGTCGTGGGTGATCCCCTGCGGGTCGATGCCATGCCGCTGCAGCACTTCGATGTCATACTTGAGATTCTGACCGGTTTTTTCCTTTGCCGGATTTTCGAGTAATGGACGCAGCCGTTCGCGAGTCTGCCGCCAGGGCAGTTGGTCGGGCGCTCCCGGATAATCATGACCCAGAGGCAGGTAGGCTGCCCGGCCCGGTTCGGCACAGAATGAAAGTCCGACCAGTCTGGCCTGCTGCGCATCGGTAGAGGTCGTTTCGGTGTCAATCGCAAACAACGGGGCATGGCCCAGGATTTCCAGCCATTTCCCGAGGGTTTCATCGTCCAGGATCGTCTCGTATTGCAGCGGGTCTTCGACCCGGTCATCGTCAACCTCCGGTTTGGTTGTTTCCTTCAGCCAGGAGCGGAATTCGAGGTCTTCGTAGAAAACCCTGAGCAATGCGTTGTCCGGTTTACCGATAACCAGGCTTTCCGGGCTTTCTTCGAGTTCAACGTCACACTTGATCGTGGTCAGCCGCTTCGACAGGGCGAGCTGGTCCAGATTGGCGCGAAGATTCTCTCCCGCCTTGCCCCCGATCCGGTCGGCATGGTGGATGATGTTGTCCAGTGTGCCATAAACTTCAAACCATTTGACCGCGGTTTTCGGGCCGACCAGCGGGATGCCGGGGATATTGTCCGAACTGTCGCCAATCAATGCCAGATACTCGATGATTCTTTCCGGCGGCACACCGAACCGGGCCTTGACACCGCTAGCGTCGAGCCGGGTATTTTTCATTGTGTCGACCATTTCAACGCGGTCATCGACCAGTTGAGTGAGGTCCTTGTCGTTACTGATGATGAGCGTTCTGAATCCGGATGCCGTGGCGCGTTTGCAGAGTGTGCCGATCACATCGTCCGCTTCGACCCCGCTGACCGAAACCAGGGGCAGTCCCATCGCCGGAATGATCTTCCTGATCGTATCGAGCTGCTCCCGGAGATCGTCCGGCATCGGAGGCCGGTTGGCCTTGTATTCGCGGTACAGTTCGTGTCTGAAGGTCTTGCCTTTGGCATCCATGACTACGGCGATATGGGTGGGTTGGTATTCTTTTCGCAAACTGCGCAGCATGTTCAGCATGCCGAATATGGCTTGGGTGCCCCTGCCGTCTGAGGTGGCCAATGGATTGCGGGTTCTGGCATGGTAGGCACGGAACATCAACGCGGTTCCATCCACCAGAATGATTTCCTTATCGGCAGGCATGGATCGGGATATGAATGCTATGGCCGGAGGTTATGACTGGGGTGACCGGGCGCCACTCGCTTCATACAGGGGGATCGAAACCGTAACCCGGACTCCTTTCGCATCGGTCCTGTTTTCCGCCCAGACTTCGCCCTGGTGGTATTCGACGATCAATCGCACAACAAACAGGCCCAGGCCGAGGTGGGAGTGCTGGGCATTGTTCTTGCCGCAGGAAACCATCGGGTCGAACAACCGGGTACTGTTGATGTGTTCGGGCAACTCCCTGCCGTGGTTGAGGACAGATATTTCCGTGTTGCTATCATTGTGCGTGATATTTACGACGACCGGTTTGTACCGTTCGCTGAACTGTATCGCGTTGTCGATCAGTTTGTCCAGCATTTGCGCGATATGTTCCGGACTGCCCTTGATCATGATTGAATGAGAGCGGATATCCAGTAAGAATTCCTGGCCGGGGTGGCTGGTCCGATACCCGCCCATGTAGTCGGATAACAGGTTGACCAGATTGAGCGGTTTTTTCGTTTCATTACGCATGGCTTCTTCAAGATTCGCCGCCTCGGTCAGGTTGGTCAGAATGAGGCGCAGCCGATGGACTCCGTTCAAGGCCCGTTGCATGTGCGTGTTCTGTCGAATCCGGGGCATATCGGTTTCCAGTATCTGCAGGGAGGAGCTGACCACGTTCAGTGGATTGTTCATCTCATGGGCCAGCGTATCCGGCATACCTTCCAGGTATCGCGTGTATCCCGACAGGCGATTCAGCATGCTGTTGATACTGCGGCCCAGGTCACCGAGTTCGTCCCTGGGGTAAAGTTGCGAAGGAATCCGTTCTTCGAGCACACGCCCTTCCGGAGTAATCGCCTGCTCTGTGGTGTCATGCAGTCGGCGAACCCGTACCGTCAGCCGCCAGGCGAAAACGAACAACGTGATCAGTACAAGAATGAATACCCCAATGGTGATCAGGGTCAGACTGTTCAGCAGTTGATACTGCAGGGCCAGTATCGCGTGAATGCTTTGTTCCACCACAACGGCGCCGAGAATCTCGTTGCCGGAGCGAATCGGATACCCGGCTGCGACGATTTCCGCCTTGCCATCCAGCGAAGGACGCAATTCGGCCTTCGGGGAGCCGTTCAGGATTGTCGTGAAAATCCGGTCCGGCCTGAGGGTTACTTCAGGAGAGTAATCCGTGAATCGGTCGGCAGGACGGATGAGCAGGTTGTTCAGCAGAGTCTGGACATAACCGTACAAGGCGCTGGCGGCGGTTTCCTCTCCATCGGGCCCGGCCTGTGGGGGTGCGGACGAAAGCCCGCCCACCACTGCGCGTACCCGTTGAAGATTGTCCAGAATCCAGATTCGGGATTGCGGTTGGTCCAGGCCCTTCAGTATCCGGGTCAATTCCGGCGAGGTAATCAATATCTGGCTCGGTTGCTTGCCGGATATTTGCGGGGAAATGGGGATTATCTTGTCGGGTTCGCGATGGTCAGGGTCATCCACATCGACTGCGAAAAACCCGATTCTGGAGCGATATCCAGTCAAATCACGGGGAATACGCAGTTCGACCTGGTAGCCCCATCCGGTTTCGGCCAGTTCCGCGGTAAATTTGGTCACGTCACTTCCTTCCAGAGGCATCTCCCATTTTTCGTCAACCAGGAATGTGCTCATCCTCCCCGGCTCTGACGCGACCAGGAGATAGTGTTCGAGTTCCCCTTCCGGTGGCTGGATCAGCATCCTGATCTGGTCGCTGTTGTTGAGCGAGAGCAGTTCAAGGTCCCGGTAGACCAGGTTGTCGTCGTTGATTTCAAACAAGACATACAAGTATTGTTCATGATACCCGACGACATTCTTTGCGGAAAAGGATTCCGGGTCATATCCGCTGTCACAGATGGGCAGCTCGTTACCGGTATAATAGTTGGCGTACTCCTGCACCGATTCCCAGTCGGTGGATTGACCGTCCAGCTGGATCAGATTATCCAGCCTGTGCGCGTACAGACCGTTTTCCTCGCCCAGTACTTCCGGCACCCCGGTTTCCGGATTGAACAACTCTGACCGGTCATTGAGCAGAGTGGCAATCCCGTTGGCGGTCAGCAACAACGCATTTTTTTGTCCCTGCACCAGAAATTGTTTCATCTCCTGCACATATTGATAGCCCATCCATGGAATCACCAGCAATATCAACACGATGCACATCAATCTGGCGCGTATGCTGAGTTTTCGCAATGATTTCAGCATGGCACGGCGAGGCGTCTGTCAGGGAAAGGGACCAATCATTCAGGTTGCCAACGGTAGCCCACCCCGAAAACCGTCTGGATCATCGAAAAAGAGTCGTCGATTTCCTTGAATTTCTTGCGAACCCGGCGAACATAGCCGTTGATCGTGTTTTTTTCGACATAGCTCTGGCGGGTGACCTGCATCAGGGCTTCATAAGTCTTGACATGTCCCGGGTTTCTGGCCAGCGCTTCGATCAGCCAGAATTCGGTCAGGGTCAAATGCAGCAATTGCCCCTTCCAACTGATCGACATGCTGCTCTGGTTGATTTCAAGGTCTCCCAGAACCAGGGCCGACGGGGACCGGGCTTCACTGTGGACCGAACTCGCGATCCGGAACAGGGAGGATACCCGCACCGCAAGAAACTGGAGGTTTACCGGTTTGGTGATGTAGTCCCAGGCGTCCAGCCTGAGTCCGGATACCCTGTCCACATCATTGTCACGGGCAGTCAGGAAAATAATCGGCATCCGGGGGCTCGTTCTTCTCAAATAATGGCACAGTTCAAAACCGCCGTCCATTTCGTTTTCCAGCATGATGTCGAGTATCGCAAGGTCGGGCAGGGATCTTCCGAACCCTTCCATCGCGTGTGTTCTGTTGGAGTAGGTCTGTACGTTATATCCGTGGCGGGTCAGCGCGTCCGAGTAGTTTTCGCGCTGGTCCGCGTCATCTTCGACTATTGCAATCATTCTCGACATGTCAACCTCCTGAATGAATCAGAGCATCAGGCAATCAAAACTGGATTCGCCATGAATTGCGACTATCAGTATAACGGAAAAAAGGCGAAAACATGGGGGTTTAAGGCTGATTAATACCATGACTTTGCCACCCTTTCCCCCTACTGTCGCCATCCCGGTACAGTGTAATGACCTGGACCGAGAATGTATGGAATCGTGCCATGAACCAGAAAGTCTTTATTCCAGTAACCGATGAAATCCTCTACGAACACCCGGAGTTGATTACATCACCGTTGCGTCCCTATCTGGCAGACACCCCCTGTTTCCACTGGATGGCAACGATAGATATAGCAGATCAGTCAGGAACGCGAATCAAGGACAAACTGCGCTTTGACCATACGACGGCGCTGGACGGCAACTCGGTCAGGCAACCCGGATATCAAACCGGCTCCAGTCTGGCATAGTCGCAAATCAGCCATTTGGTCCCGGCGTTGCTGAAATTGACCTGAACCCGGGCGTGGGCGCCCTGGCCTTCCAGGCTCAAAACCATCCCCTCACCGAATTTCTTGTGCCGGACCCGCTGTCCGGGCCTGAGGCCGTTGCCGCCGGTTGTCGGCGCGGCGCCGTTTCCGGCGCTTGTGAGTGAACCACCGAATACATTGTATCCGGGTTTCGGGTTCTCGATCCGTTCGATGCACCGGTCGGGAATTTCAGCGAAGAACCGGGAGGGTGTGAGATAGTGGTCCTTGCCGTACAGTCGGCGTACTGTCGCATGGCAAAGATACAGTTGCTGCATCGCCCGTGTCATGCCCACGTAACATAACCTCCGTTCTTCTTCGAGATTCGCTTCTTCCAGGCATTTCTGGTGAGGTAGTATCCCGTCTTCCATTCCACACAGGAATACCAGGGGGAATTCCAGTCCTTTCGCGGAGTGCAGGCTCATCAACTGTACGCAATCGTTCCAGTCTCCCGCCTGTTCCGGGGCTGCCTCCAGGGAGGTGTGCGCCAGAAACAGCGCCAGATCATCCATTTCCGCTTCGTCTCCTGCATCTCCATCCGCCTCGAAATTGCGAGTGGCATTGACCAGTTCCTGCAGGTTTTCAACCCGTGCCCTGGCTATTTCCCCCTGTCCCTTGCCGTGGTGTTCGAGCAAGCCGCTGCGTTGCAATACCCGGTCGGTCAATTCCGCCAGTTCCAGGGTTTCGGTGTCTTCCGCAATCCGGTTGACCAGGTCCAGAAAACGGCTGACCGCGTTCAATGCCTGCCCGGACAGCTCCCGCCGGGCAACGATCCGGGTTGCGGCGCTCCATAAGGATATCGATTCCGTGCGCGCCCGTTGCCGAATCGCTTCCAGTGTCCGGTTGCCGATACCGCGGGTGGGCAGGTTTACAATTCGTTCGAATGCCGGATCCGAATCCCGGTTACCGATCAGTCGCAAATAGGCCAGCGCATCCTTGATTTCAGCCCGTTCGAAAAACCGGAATCCGCCATAGACCCGATAGGGAATCCCCAGCTTGACCAGTTGTTCCTCAAACACGCGGGACTGGGCGTTGGAGCGGTACAGGATAGCCGTCTGCTCCCTTTTGTTGCCCCGTCCGATCCAGTCCTGAATCCGGTTTGTGACGAATCGGGATTCGTCGGTTTCGTCACTCGCGGTATAGACCCGAACGGGCGCTCCATCCGATTGTTCAGTCCACAACTCCTTGCCCAGTCGCCGGGCATTGTTCGCAATCACGGCGTTTGCGCATTGTAGTATGTTGCTGGTCGAGCGATAATTCTGCTCCAGCCTGAAGACGCTGGCCTGTTCGAAATCCTTCTCGAAACTGAGGATGTTTTCCACTCGCGCCCCCCGCCATCCGAAAAATCGACTGGTCGTCGTCACCCACGGCAAACAGGCTTCGATGCCGCGCAGACAGAATCCGGAGCCATTGGTACTGGATGTTGTTGGTATCCTGAAATTCATCGACCAGGATATGGCGGAACCCGATCCTGCCAGTTTTCGCGCACCGTCTGATTGTTGCGAAACAGTTCCACTGTACGCAGCAGAAGTTCGGCAAAATCCACCAGCCCCGCCCGGCGGCAGCGGTTTTCGTAGGTGAGGTAGACCTGGTAAAAGGTCTGTTGGTAACTGTTGTTATCCGTGGGCAGGGTTTCCGGACGAATCGCTGCTTCCTTGTAGTTGCCGATCATCCCTTGCAACTGGCGCGGCGGCCAGTGGGCCTCATCCAGGTCAAGCTCTTTCAGAATGCGACGTATCAGCCGGTACTGGTCATCCTGATCGAGTATTTCAAAATCCTGCGGCAGTCCTGCGTCTTCATGATGCAGCCGTAACAAACGGTGGCAAAGGCCATGAAAAGTACCGATCCACATCCCGCCAGGCGGGATTTCGAACAGTTGTCCGATTCGCCCGCGCATTTCTCTCGCCGCCTTGTTGGTGAAGGTGACCGCCAGAATGGAGGCCGGGGGAACCTGATGTCCTTCGATCAGCCAGGCGATACGATGGGTGAGTACCCGGGTTTTGCCGCTGCCCGCGCCGGCCAGTACCAGAACCGGCCCCGGCGCCGCCGCCACGGCTTCCCGCTGTGCCTCGTTCAGGGGGTTGAAAATATGTGAAACGTCCATCAGACCGATTGTAACTCAAGTACCCTTTTGAAAAGGTGGTATAGTCCATCAGCCCGAACTGGTTCTACAGAAATTTTCGACAAGCGGGTTATCTTAATAAATTCAGTTTATGACGCGGAAAATACGATTATGAACAAAGCAGTGGAGGGCATTGACACCGCCGAGATCGTCGATAGTGACAAAGCGCATGTCTGGCATCACCTCGTCCAGCACAAGCCGATCCAGGAAGGAGCGCCGATGGTGATGGTGGAAGGACAGGGACTCCGGCTGAAGGACGTCAATGGCAAGGAGTATCTCGACGCGGTTTCCGGCGGAGTGTGGACCGTCAATGTCGGTTATGGTCGTGAGCGTATTGCCAATGCGGTCAGGGATCAATTGGTGCGGATGTGCTACTACGCCAATACCGCCGGAAATGTTCCCGGCGCCCGGTTTGCCGAAATGCTGGTTGACAAAATGCCGGGGCTGAGCCGTGTCTACTTTTCAAATTCCGGGTCAGAGGCCAACGAAAAGGGTTTCAAGCTGGTTCGTCAGCTTGCAGCGCTCAAAAACAACGGCCAGAAAAACAAGATCATCTTCCGTGAGCGGGACTATCATGGCACCACCATTACGGCCCTGAGCGCCACCGGACAGATTCAGCGCAAGCAGCAATACGGCCCGTTCACCCCGGGATTCGTTGAGTTCCCCCATTGCCTGGCATACCACGCGGAAAATGGCGATGCCGCGGATTATGGCGTCCAGGCGGCCAGGGAACTGGAACGGGTGATCCTGGAGGAAGGGCCGGATACCGTGGGCTCGGTTATTCTTGAACCGATCACCGCGGGAGGGGGGGTGATTCCGCCTCCGGAAGGTTATTTCGAGACCATCCAGGAAATCTGCACCCGCTATGGCGTGCTGATCCATATGGATGAGGTGGTCTGCGGCATGGGACGCACCGGAAAGTGGTTCGGTTACCAGCACTACGGGGTCAAACCCGACATTGTGACCATGGCCAAGGGGGTCGCCAGCGGCTATGCCGCAATTTCCTGTACGGTCACGACCGAGGACCTGTTCAATGAATTCCTCGCCGGTTCGGATCAGGTGATGCACTATTTCCGGGACATCAGCACGTTTGGCGGCTGTGCCGGCGGACCCGCGGCGGCAGTCGAGAACATGCGTATCATCGAAGAGGAAAACCTGCTCGATAATGTAAACAGGATGGGAGATTACCTGATGGATCAGCTATACGCGCTGATGGACAAACATCAGATCATCGGTGACGTCAGGGGCAAGGGCCTGTTTGTCGGCGCCGAACTGGTCAAGGACCGAAAAACCCGCGAGCCGGTGCCGGAGCGGGTGCTTGCCGAGACGCAAGCCGACTGTTTGCAGCAGGGCGTGATGATCGGGCGCACCAGCCGCAGCTTCGTCGAATACAACAATACGATATGCCTGAGCCCCGCCCTGATCTGCACGCGGGACGACATCGACGAGATCGTGACCGCCATCGACCATGCCCTGGGGCGCGTAAGCCCGACGGCCGGGCTGGGCAGCGCCTGAGGGGGTTCAAGTGGTGGCTACGCCCTGATTCGAACAGGGGACCCCATCATTATGAGTGATGTGCTCTAACCAGCTGAGCTACGTAGCCATATCGTAAGGAAAACCTGTGGATTCCCCGATGATGCGGGGTTGCGGAGCGTACCGCAATCGGCAGTTTGACGCAAGAACCATTGTCGAAACGGACAGCCTCCATCGGATTGGGTCCCGGGATGCCGTTTTGCGGGCTGGCACGGAGACCCGCCCCTGCGATGGTGATTCCGGGATGTGAAATTCGATGATTGATTTTGCATTTTTATCGGACGGACACTATAATCCGCCCATTCAGATTCATTGAACTTCAACCGTGACCCGCCTTTTCGTTACAGTTTCCGAGGACCGGGTCCAATTCCGGTCTGCCAGATAATGACAAGTACCCTGTACAACAAGACCCCGAATACGGTGCCCGGTTTCGAGCTTGAGGAAATCGACGGGGAACTTCTATTATATTCTCCGGAATTAAACCGCTCGGTCCACATGAATTCGACAGCCGCTATTATCTGGCGATTGTGCGATGGCAGAATGACGGTTGCAGAACTGATTGAATTGCTGACCAGCGCTTTTCCGGAAAGCGAAGACGCGATTGAACAGGATGTGGTCGATACCATTGACCTCCTGGTCCAGCATAGCGCCGTTCAACTGATCGGTTAACCCGCCCCCGCATTGCCTATGGAAAGAAGGGAAATATCATTTGACGGGCACAAGGTGACAGTCGAATTCATGCATCCGGAAGCCAGCGACCTGCTGGCGTTTCTGTTTTCTGACCTGTCAGAGGAAACCAGCCGCAAAAGCAAGGCGACATTCCTGATCGAGAAGGAGGAAGCCCCGGGGCATGAAAACTGGAAGCTGTCGCGTGACGGCGAATCGCTTTTTACCGGGGAATGCATCGCCGGACTCGGCGTTATGTTGCTGGGCGATGTGTTGTTTCAACTGATTTGTGACAACCGCCAGAGATTGGCCATTCATGCAGGACTGGTTTCCGACGACAATGGCAGCATCCTGATTCCCGGAGTCAGCGGCTCGGGAAAAACCTCGGTGACGACCTGGCTGTTGACGTGCGGCATGCGCTATCATACCGATGAACTGGTGACCATCGACCTTGAGACCGGCGCCGCAAAGGCGTTCACCCGGCCGCTCAATGTCAAAACCCGCGGGGTGTCGGCGATTCGATCGATCGTTGATCTGGATGCGGCCCGGGAGCAACTCAGAATTTCCCCGGAGGTCACCATGATTCCCCACCGATTGGTGAATCCGGATTTCAAGGCTGATTTTCCGGGTATCCGGTGCATTATTTTCCCCGCTTACGTTCGCGATTCCGCCCCGGAACTGGTCAAATTGACCGGAGCGGAAGCAGGACTTGAGTTGATGCGAAGTAATGTGATCGCCAGAAACCTGCCTGCGCATGGATTCAATGATATTACCAGGCTGGCCAGGGATATCCCTGCCTACCGGGTTCACTACCGGCATTACGACGATTTGCCCGCGCTGATCGAGCAAATCCATTAACCCGCCCATCCGGGGGGGGCACACGCTTTGCGGGAAAGACCGCGTTATGCACGGGAATGAATGACCATACCACTTTGTTGCGGCTCTGTTGCCGACTCGATCTCGACCCGTCGGTCAGACAGCGATTCCGGCAATCGGCCCTCAAAATCCAGGACTGGAATGCACTGATCACGGAAGCCGAATCCCACGCAGTCAGCAATCTGCTGTATGCACACCTGGTATCCTGTGACATTTCGATTCCGGATCAACCCGGAATCCTGTTCAAGGCGCTCACGGCGAAGCATCAGCGTGTAAACCGTGAACGCTCAAACGCGTTGAATCAAATTCTGGACAAGTTTGCGGAAAACCGGATCGAGGTCATACTGTTGAAGGGGATGGCCTTGGTCAACTGTCTGTATTCGGACCCGTATCAACGTCCGATGGGGGATATCGACATCCTGGTTCCGGCATCGAAAGCCGTTTTGGCGCAACAGTTACTACGCGAGGCCGGTTATCACGCAGAAGACCGGAATCGAGGGTACCTGTATGACCACCACCACCTGCCTGCGGCATCGCGCACCCGCAATGGCATGGTCATCCAGGTCGAGATTCACCATAATGCCCTGTCGGGCGATGCAACCGCCAGCATGTCGTTTGACGAGGTTTTCGCCGATGCAAATCCGGTCACGGTGGATGGCCGGCCGTGTTTCACGCTGGGTCATCACGACATGCTGAAACATCTGTGCCACCATGCCTTCGAGCCTTGCGACCGGATAAAGCTGGGGGCGGTCGCGGATATTTATGGCTATGCCACACGGTATTTCGATCAGATAGACTGGTCCTTTCTGAAAGAGAAACAGCCTCATGTCACCAACACCCTGCGGTGCCTGCATTTCCTGTCTCCGCTACCGGTGGCGCTGGCCGAAAAACTCGGCGCTCCAACTGTCCGCGCTCCGTCCGGTGTCGGTGACGGATTTCCACCGTTATCGAGTATAGACAGTAGCGCCGGATCGCTCGCCGCCAGATTGAAGAAACTGCTGGATTGTTCAGACTGGTGGCGGCATATCTATTATGCCGTACCCCCGGAACGCGGCCTGACCCGGGTCCGGTGGATCCGGCACCCGGCGAGAATCATCTACTGGCTTACCCGGCGATTACTGGCCAGATTCAGAAGTTCCCGCCAATAAGTGTCCGATAGACCGTCAGGGTCTGTTCGCACATCCGTTCTTCGGTGAACCGGTCCCGAAAAATCCTTTGTCCGTTCCGGCCAAACTCGCGGCACAGGTCTTCATCGTCGATCAACCGGGTCAGCTTCCCGCTCAATCCCCTCGCATCCCCCCGGTTCACCAGAAACCCGGAAACGCCATCCGACACCGCTTCCCGGACACCACCGACATCGGTAGCCACGACCGCGAGGCCGGCGCTCATCGCTTCGAGAATGACCAGCGGCATTCCTTCGTAATCCGAGGTCAGCACGAAGATGTCGGCGTCGGAAAAATAAGGGTCAGCCTGTGAACTTTCGACAAAGGTTATCCGGCCAGCCAGTCCGTGACGGTCCACCTGTTGATCCAGTCCGGGCCGGAGTTGCCCGCCGCCGACGATGACCAGGCTGAAATCCCGTTCGACCATCGACACAGCCTCGATCAGGAGGCGTTGGTTTTTCGGTCTTTCCAGACGTCCGACATGCAACAGCCTGACCGGTTTGCCGCCGCATTCGTGTTCCCGCGCTGCAACCTGTACCGGGCGTACCCCGTTGGGTATCAGCCAGCCGCGCCGGTTCGCGGAATCATCGCCGCCGATCACACCGAATTTTTTTGCCAGCCTGAAATCGTACCCGGATACCGCAATGGCGCCATCGCCGAATCCGGCCATGGCCCACTCGACGGCCAAACCATAGCTTCTGCGTATCAGGCCACTGCCTTCGGTAAATGCCCAGCCATGGGCGGTGAACAGGGATTTGATACGGGTGGACTTGGCTGCCAGCCGACCGACCACCCCTGCCTTCGATGAGTGCAGATGCACCAGGTCGGGGTTCGCCCGCTTCAGTATCTGTTTTACGGCCCGCACGCACCGGAGGTCGGCCAATGGCGCTATCGGCCTTTTCAGGTGGGGGACGATGATGGTTTCGGTCCCCATTTTTTCAGCCTGTTCGGTCAGGTATCCCGACTCCCCGCAGCCCAGGGTAAAGCGTACCCGATGCCGCAGGTGGCGGATCAGACTGAGAATGTGCCGCTGGGCGCCGCCGGTATCGCCCCGAGTGATCAGGATAAAAACATGTGGTTGCAAGTGCGCTGCGTCGCCCGTCGGTCAGGAGGATTCCGGATCGTCGAAAATCAAAATCAGGTGTTGCAGGAAGTCCGCCACGCTGTTCGGGTCCGAGGGCAACTCGACCCAATCGAACTGGCTGATTATTCTCTGGCTTTCGCTCTTGATTTCCTTTCTGACGCTGGACCTGTGGGCGACATTCAGGTAGGACTGGTTGGCGGAAATTCTCTCGAACCTGATGCGGTATTTATCCAGTTTCGTATTGCTTTTGGTCAGCGAGGTGAGTATGTCCCTGGACAGACTGCCGAGGTAGGATGCATCCGGATCCTCTGCCCGCGGCTTTTCGATCCAGTCGGTTTCCATCGTGCCCGCCTCGGGATTGTACTCGACCAGATTGACGTGGCTCAAGGCCCAGAACCGGGTCACGGTTTCCCAGGCGGACTCCACATCGGTGTCGACTTCCAGGCCGTACTGGCCGTCCTGTTTGACGATTCTCGCACCGACTACTTCCGGGAGTACCCGGATTTTGTTCTGTTTGCCTGCCTCCAGATTGTCGAGCACAGTCTGGTTGGTCGTGTTGACCAGATCAGGCGGAATCTCGAGCGATACCGTGGTTGCCGGCTTGTACAGTTTCGCTTTTGGTTTTTTGGCTTTTGTTTTTAGTGGTTTATGCGTTATTGCATCAGGGTCCAGTTTCTTGAGGTTCTCAGGACCGCCCGGAGTGTCTTCGTCTTTCGACCCGAACAGGGATGAGCCGCAACCGGAGATGAGCAGAAGCAGGGTGAGCGCTGTGGCGGTCGCAATCGACCGGATAACGGGTAAGTGCACTTTTGATGACCCGGAAAATAAGTGAAATCGAAGGCGCAAGGCTACCATACAATGCCGAAAAAGTGTTACAGGACAAAACCGGGTTGGTTATCAGGGTTCCCTGGAGCGTATACGGTCAGGACGACCCCGCCCCGGCGAATTTTGTATGACTGCTTCACGAACGGGCTGATGATAAAATTTTCACCGTTTGGATACCATTTACGGAATTCCTGAATGCTGGCCGGATTCAGTTTGTCCGTCTTGCATGCAAATATGTCAACCCGGCCGTTCCCTTTCCGTACCACAAAGTCTATCTCTCGCCGGGATTTGTCCCGCCAATGGAAAATATCATCATCCGCGTAGCGAAAGCGCAAGCTGTCCAATGCCAGATGCACCGCATGGGCAATTTGCATGGCAGCGACATGAGAGATTACAGTAGGGCGTGTGATTGATTCGATGCTGTTTGTCATTTGTGTGTAGTCCAGCAGGCCGCCGTGTAACAAGCGGTGGTCCAGGTCGGGTTTGCCGAAGGTTTTGGCGCATTCTTCCCAGAGCACAGGGCACAAGAACAGGGTTTGCTTGCGACCTGCCAGAGAATCCCGAAATTTGCCGGTTGCCGCCAGCAATGAAGAAAACAATTATCGCAACGGCCGTATCAGTTGCACCCGGAGCGCCTGTTGCAGCTCAAGCGGATGTCACCGTGTACGGGTTTGTTCATAACATGATCTACAAAGCGAGTGCAGATGGCAAACCTGGCACCACTGACCTGTCAACACGGGGATCCCGATTCGGCTTTAAAGCAAGCAGCGATATGGGTAATGGTTTAATCGCCTCTGTCCATCAACAATTTGGTGTGGCAACCGAAAAAAAGGGAATGATCCCGGTGATCATGGGGTTATAAAGCAATGTCTCCTTCATGTTATACTGCTAATCAGGGAATAGGAGGATAATTATGACAGCACCGGAACACAACGACAGCGCAAAAGTCTTCATGGCTGGTAATTCGCAGGCTGTGCGTTTGCCGGAGAAATACCGCTTTGCCGAAGGTTGTGACGAGGTATCGATTCGCCGAATCGGCCGAAACATCATTCTCAGTCCCCGCTTCTCGGATTGGGAAGACTTCTGGGCCAATACCGCTCCTCTTGATGACGATGTAGTGGAGGCGGTGCTGACACGCAACGACAATGTCCCGGATGATCCGGAACGAGCGAGCTTTGACGAGTGAAAGTCATGCTTGATACAGATAGCTGTATCTATCTGATCAATGGGCGACCTGAAATGACTCCTCAAGCGGCACTGCACGAGTGCCGTATTTCGGCGATTGTCTTAGGCGAATTGGAATTCGGTATTTTGAAAAGCCATTCGGGTTTCCTATGGCAACTACTGGGCTTCCATTGCGGCCCACAAGGTTGATCCCCATGGTGATGATCCCGAACCTAGCGCAAACCAGATCTGGGCAGGCGGCAGCTTTGGCAATACCTCGGCCATGATTGGTACGGGTAGCGTTGACATGGGTGGCGATGACAATGCGGCTGGCAACGACCCGAGTGATGTCACCGTAGGTGTTTATCATAGCCTGGGCGGAGGTTTGAACCTGCTGTACGAAGGTAGCAAGAAAGACTCCGATGGTACGGGTAAGGATAAGACCATCCATCTGATGGGCATCCGTCTGGATTTCTGATTTTCAAGAATCCAGTCTGCTCCATCAAACCGGGTTGTGTGCAAGCACAGCCCGGTTTTTTTATGGGGGTTATATACTTTTATAGCGCTTCCAACCTGCATTCCCTGCTACAGACATTTCCGCTTTTCATCGGACACTCCGGGGATTTTATCTCCATTCTGATAGATTCACCTTTTCCGGTACAGTTCCTGTTTCCATCAACCAACAACGTCGAGGTACGCACATGAAACAAACAAATGACACTATGGCCGTGCTTGACAGGCCACCGGGATTGCCGGGTATCGCGGGGGTTACCCCCGAAGAGTGCAACGACCTGGCCGGAAGTGTCAGCAGATCAACATCAGCGACCTATGTCAGGCTGAACCAGACGCATTGCGCGAATGGCTGAAAGCCGAGGGTCTGGAACGGCTTGACGATACGGCAATGGCCGCGTTTGTCCGGGGGCTGGAAGCATCCGGTTTAGCCCCGGCCACGATTGAACAGTTTGCCGCCGCCGCCGTATTTCGGGCAAGGACCAATAACTGGCAGTCGCCGCGTGGCCGCAAGACCGAAGCCGCGATTAAAAGGATACGCCGGGAACATTCCGGCCGGGGGCGCGGCCAGTCTGCCCCGCTCACTGTTGAAGACGTGGCGATGATGATGGCGCGGGCCTGTGACCCCCGTCCGACTGGACGGGGTGGCAAGTACCGGGAAAACGCGGAGAAAGCCACCGCAAGGGGGCTGGCTGACCAAGCCATGATCGGGTTGTTGTTCCAGGCCGGTTTACGGGTATCCGAACTGGTTGCCCTGCAATGGCAAGACATACGGGAATCAAAGGATATACCGGGCGCCTTGCTCATTCGGGTTCGGACAAGCAAGACCAACCAGACCGGTGACGAAACGGATATACGCTTGATCAAAAACGGATGCGCCAACGCAGTGAAGGCCATCGCGCCGCCGGACATAAAACCGGATGCTTGTGTATTCGACGGCATGGGCAAGGCAACCGCCAACTATCGTGTAAAACGGATGGCAAAGTATGCAGGAGTGGAGGGTCGCATCACGACCCATTCCGGGCGAATCGGCTTGGCATCCGAGTTGACCCGGCGCGGCGCGTCCATGCAGGAAGTCATGCTTGCCGGAAACTGGCGCTCATCACAAATGGTGGCGCACTATTGTGCCGGGGTTACGGCAGAGCGCGGAGCTGTGGCGAAGTACCTTTGATGGACCTGACCCTGCTACGGATGGCAGAGTGTCAGCCTGCATAAAAAAACCGGATTGCGCCTGACGGCACAACCCGGTTTCGTGGAACAGTTTTGGTTTGAAGATCAGAAATCCAGACGGATGCCGAACAGATGGGTAGTTTTATCCTTACCCATATCATCGGAATCGTTACTATGGCCTTCGTACAGCAGTTTGAGACCACCGCCCAGGTTATGATAGACACCCAGGGTGACATCACCGGGGTCGTTACCGGCCCCGTCACCCATATCGTTGTCACGGCTACCCATGCCGATCATGGCGCTGGTATTGCCAAAGCTGCCGCCTGCCCAGAACTGGGTCGTGCTGGGATCAGCTTCCCCTGCATCCGGGTCATTTGACTGCTGCGCGATGGAGGCCCAGTAGTTGCCAAAGGAAACCTGGACGGCCGCGCCTGTTTGGGTCGAAGTCTCGGTATCGTTGGTTCCAATCGCCAGGCTGATATTGTCATTCAGCGCAAGATTGGCGCCAATCCCGTATCCATCGCCACCGTCACTGCCCGAATCCAGGCGTGAATCCACTTCAAAGGAAATCGGTCCGAATGAATTGGCGTACTTGATGGTGTTGGCTGTACGGAAAGGTCCGATGTGGTAGGCTCCTCCTACAGCGAAAGTCGGATCCACGTGTACACCGACCTTGTTGTACCAGGCGCTCCACTGGTTACCGAGGGTGATGCTACCCATAGCGCCGGATACACCGACCGTAGCAATACGGGTGCTGGCAACGCCGGAGCCGGCTGTATCTGAACTGGTGGCGAATTCATAGTGGGCGGAAGCGGTCATGCCATTACCGAGGTCCGAACTGGCCTTGATGCCGAAACGCGACCCAATACCGACGAAGTCAGTCGTGCTGTCTCCCACTTCCGGATTCACGAGCTTGATCCCCTGATGGACACGACCGTATACGGTTACATCCGCTTGAGCTGCAACGGGCGCCATGAGTGCAGCGGACACGGCAGTTGCAATGAGTGTTTTCTTCATTTTTAACCTCTTGAGAATTATAGTTGATACAAAACAAAAAAATTTATATATAAATTTCGTTGCAATATTCTGTAGAGCACCCTTCCGCCAGTTTCATCTCCCAATCTACCCCCGATTTGCCGGGAATCCGGTGATTTTGACCGGTTTTGACATGCTTTGCAGTCATCACAACGCGACTCTACCACATATTATACATAATTATTACAAAAAATTAACAATTTTCACAAAAAATTTCCATTCCCGTTTCTTTGTCAATCCGGGCTATGCCACGGGCTGGTTTTCAGGGTTCCCTACAGCACAGCGCGTACGGTCAGGACGACCCCGCCCCGGCGAATTTTATAGGACTGCTTTACGAACGGACTGATGATGAAATTTTCACCGTGTGGATACCATTTGCGGAATTCCTGAATGCTGGCCGGATTCAGTTTGTCAGGGTTGATCTTGCATTCAAATATGTCAACCCGGCCGTTCCCTTTCCGTACCACAAAGTCTATCTCTCGCCGGGATTTGTCCCGCCAATAGAAAATATCATCATCCGCGTAGCGAAAGCGCAAGCTGTCCAGCGCCAGATGCTCCCACAGTATTTCGCGGTCATCGTCCCGAATGCTGTCCCAGCCTTTTTCAAAAGTGACAAAACCCGTATCGAAGGCATAACATTTCGGGCGACTCACGATTTCCTGCCTGCCACCGCCATGGAAGGGCGGCAGCAGATGCACCGCATGGGCAATTTGCATGGCAGCGACATGAGAGATTACGGTGGGGCGTGAGATTGATTCGATGCTGTTTGTCATTTGCGTGTAGTCCAGCAGGCCGCCGCTTTGCCGTAACAACAGTCGAAACAAGGCCAAAAATCCCTGCCGGTTACGGAAACCAAAAAGCTCCTGAATATCACGCGCATAGAAACTGTCAATCCAGTCGTTGAAAAACCCGGCGTTTTTCTGACCAGCTAAAAGTGACTCAGGCAAGCCACCGTGTAACAAGCGGTGGTCCAGGTCGGGTTTGCCGAAGGTTTTGGCGCATTCTTCCCAGAGCACAGGGCACAAGAACAGGGTTTGCTTGCGACCTGCCAGAGAATCCCGAAATTTGCCGGTTGCCGCCAGCGTTGAAGAGCCGGTGGCCAGTACTTTCAACTGAGGAAATTCATCGGCCGCAATTTTCAGCAGCAGACTTGGGTCTGGCAAACGATGAACTTCATCAAAAACCAATACCGGTTTACCCGAATGCTCATGCAGGAATAATTCAGGATCTTCCAGGGACCTGGTCACTGAGGGAAGATCACAATTCATATAAGTCGCATCGGGCAGCATTCGGGTCAATGTGGTTTTGCCAACCCGACGTACACCCGATAGCCAGACAACAGACCGTTTCTGCCATGCCAGACGCAGCTTTTTCAGCCACAAGTTACGCTTTATCATAAATGTATTTTACATATAGACCGCCAAATGTAAAACAAGTTTATCAGGAATTACCCCGTTTCCCGACTGAGACCCTTCAGCCCATAACCCTGGAATTCTTTCTGTGCAGCGAATAAACCTCTTCTGGATTTGCGATAACTATAATTCCCTATAATTTGTATAGTACATGATCTATCCAATTTCACCGGATATTGATTGTGTTGCACATCATGCTACAACCAGCCAATGATCAAGTCATTCAGGCATATAAGGATTATCACTGACCATGCAAAATCCTCCCCATCCAGGTGAGTTTTTGTTTGCTACGTGAGCCCTTTCGGTTCAGTTGCAGGTATCTGACTGGTTTCTTGACAGAATCAGGAATACATTATATAAGAATATATCTTATTATAGTGATGCAGAAGGGTGAATGATGACACAAGCCAAGACACAAACGCTAAGCCTTGGTGGGTATTGGAATAATTTCATCGAATCCCATGTCGGGCAAGGTCGCTACGCCTCCGCCAGTGAACTGGTGCGGGATGGTTTGCGACTATTGGAAGAAAAAGAAGCGGATTCAAAACTTGAAGCGTTACGCGCTGCTCTGATTGAAGGTGAAGAAAGCGGGGCTATTATAGCGAATGTACCTGATTCACCAGCAGGTAAAAGCACGTACAGATCTTAAAAATATCTGGCAATACTCTATGTGAAAATCATGGAGTGAAACAAGCTGACATTTACTATGACGACCTGGTTGCAGGAATGGAAACCATAAGGGATAACCCATATATATGTGGGTCGCGGCACATTCTCTTGCGTTGGGTTTGCCACTGGTGACAAACAATACGCGCGAGTTCTCGCGCGTGCCGGGTCTGACCATAGACACCTGGCTTGAAGACTGAAAATCGATTTCAGAGTCCGAGTTCGGTGAGTCCGGGATAGTCTTCCGGGCGCGGCCCTTCGCCCCACAGGAATTTCCGGTCGGATTCCAGTATTGGGACATCGTTGATGCTGGCCTCGCGCCTGCGCATCAGGCCGCGTTCGTCGAATTCCCAGTTTTCGTTGCCATGCGCCCGGAACCAGTTTCCAGAATCATCATGATATTCGTACTGGAACCGCACCGCGATGCGGTTCCCGTTATATGTCCATACCTCCTTGATCAGGTGATAGTCCAGTTCACGCGCCCATTTGCGTTGCAGGAATTCAACGATCGCTTCGCGGCCCTGGAAAAACTCGGCGCGGTTGCGCCAGCGGCTGTCTTCCGTATAAGCGAGAGAAACCTTTACCGGGTCGCGGGTATTCCATGCGTTTTCGGCCATCCGGGCTTTTTGTGCGGCTGTTTCCAGGGTAAACGGGGGGAAAGGGGGGCGTTCTGACATGGGATGCCTCCTGTGTGTATCAAACCGGTACAGTATATACCGACTGTTACGGACTGCAAGGGTTGCAGGAATTGTGAACAATAGTCACAATTCAATTCCATGAGGAAGTTGTATTACTTAATCACTGATCTTTAATCATCAGACGCATTAGTATTTTGATCAGCCGCCCCTGGAAGAGTAGTCTCATATCTATCAAAATGTTCCGGTGGAGGTATCGGCCCTGGTGGAGCAATAATCCTTCAAACAGTGTCATGACCAGATCCTGGCTTGCTGCGGGATACAAGTCAGCCCGGGTGAAACTCGAAAGTGAATGTCCGGTTTTTGTCAGAAACGATACGCCGGACTCCCATCCAACATTGTCTCCGGTCCCCGGGAATGATTCGGGCGGGCATTGCAGAATCAGCCCAGGTGTTTCCCCATTTCTTCCAACAAGAGCGGAAGAGAGATGACGGTCGTTTCATTGCCAAGCGGATACGTGTCTTCACCACTGTAAACGACAAATTTGCGCTTGACGCCCAAATCATCGCAGGCTGTATGAAAGCCTTTTTTCACTTTTGGCGTTTTGCCGTATTTAATTTCAATCGCCCAGTAATCGTCCAGACCCAACTCAAGCAGCAAGTCTATTTCCGCCCCGGCAGAAGTCCTGTAGAAGAACGGGTATACAGGTAACGGCAAGGCACAAAGGATTTTTTCAATGACAAATCCTTCCCAGCTTTTTCCTATGACCGGGTGGCCGAGCAGATACTCGTAATCCGGTATTCGCAAGAGCGTATGAAGGATTCCGCTATCCCTGACGTAGATTCTTGGTGATTTAACCAGCCGCTTTTTGGTGTTGCCGAACCATGGCTCAAGCCTGCGAACGAGCAGCAGGTCAACCATAAGATCAAGATATCGGCTTACCGTTATACTCTCGACACTGAGAGAACCAGCTAATTTTGACGCATTAAGCAATTCGCCATGGACATGGGCAAGCATGGTCCAGAAGCGCATCAGGGTTGCAGCAGGTATCCGTGGACCCAGCCGGGGTATGTCGCGCTCAAGATAGGTTCTGATGAAATCCCGGCGCCACTCATGGCTCCTGGCGTCATTTGACGCCGCATAACTGTCGGGGAAACCACCACGCACCCAGAGTCTTTGCAGATGTTGGCCGTCCGGAGCTTCAATTTCAAAAGGGCTGAGTCCTGGAAGCTCCAGGTAACTGATACGTCCGGCAAGGCTTTCAGAACTTTGCCTGAGCAGATCATTGGATGCCGACCCGAGAATCAGGAAACGTCCGTTGCCTCTCCCTTCTCTGCGGCCGCTATCGATAACGCCGCGCAAGGTCATGAACAAATCCGGATAACGTTGAACCTCATCGAGGATAACCAGTTTATCCGTATGCAACCCAAGATAATGAGCAGGGTCCTGGAGCTTTTTGAGGTCTTCCGGGTTTTCAAGATCAAGATAGACCGAAGGCTGGCCCCTGGCAATTTCAAGCGCAAGCGTGGTTTTGCCGACCTGGCGCGGACCAAGCAGGGCTATAGCCGGGATATGGGTCAGTTTTTCAGCAATTTTCCGGGTTAGCTGTCTTTCATACATCATTGCAAATTTAACATTAAATGTAAAATTTGCAATGTAAATGGATCATCCATTATGTTGGTGCGTTTTGGCCGGTTGCTGTTTCGGGATTGCTGTGGGCTGGTGGGCTGGCTTGTGAAATCATGGATTTCAGGGTTGGCAGGTCGGGGCGGATATCGGTTGACGACTCTTTCATGTTCATCAGGTCACCGACAAAACCGGGTAATGGGACGGTTTCCCCGGTCACTTCCCGGATCGCGTCCGGGAACTTTGCCGGATGGGCCGTGCCGACCACGACTGTGGGCATGGATGAATCCCCTTCCAGGCGGGCGGCGGAAATGCCGACAATCGAGTGCGGGTCGATAATTTCTCCGGTTGCTTGCCAGGTTTGCCTGATCTGCTGGCGAATCTGCTGGTCGTCGATGCTGTATGAACTGAAACATTGTCTGGCGCGATCCAGTAACTCGCGATCAATCCGGAACTGCCCGGATTGGCTGAAAGACTGCATGCAGACATTCAGCCGGTCGCTGTCCTGGTCGAGCAGTTCAAACAGGTAGCGTTCGAAGTTGCTCGATATCTGGATGTCCATGCTCGGGGTCAGTGTCGGCGTGACCGTTCGGGTCTGCATGACTCCGGTCCGGAAAAACCGTGTCAGGATGTCGTTGCGGTTGGAGCCGACGATCAGCTTGCCGACCGGCAAACCCATTTTGCGGGCGACATATCCGGCCAGGACGTTGCCGAAATTTCCGGTGGGCACTGAAAAATTGACCGGCCGGTCCGGGGCGCCAAGCGCCAGGGCGGCCCGGAAGAAGTAGACGACCTGGGCGGCGATTCTCGCCCAGTTGATGGAATTGACGGCGGAAAGGGAATATTCTTGCTTGAATTCGAGGTCGTTGAACAGCGCCTTGACCAGGTTCTGGCAATCATCGAAGGTTCCGTCCACTGCCAGGTTATGGACATTGTCATCCAGCACGGTGGTCATTTGCCGGCGCTGTACGTCGGATACCCGGCCTTTCGGGTGCAGCATGAAAATCCGGACTGCGTCAAGGCCCCGGATTCCGGCGATGGCCGCAGAACCGGTATCGCCGGAAGTGGCGCCGACCAGGGTGCAGGAGGCGTGGTTTCTGTGCAGAAAATGCTGGAACAACCGGCCCAGTAATTGCAGCGCGAAATCCTTGAACGCCAGTGTCGGGCCATGAAACAGTTCCATCAGGAACAGTTGGTCGTCGAGTTGCTTGATCGGCGCGATGGCTTCATGATGAAAGTTGCGGCAGACGCTCGTGGCCAGCCGATGCAGGTCTGCCGGTGAAATCGAGTTGCCGACGAACAGGCCGAGGATCGCGCTGGTCAGCGCCGGGTAGTCCTTGCCGCGCAGGTTGCGAATCTCGTCGGCGCCCAGGCGCGGCCATTTCGAAGGCAGGTACAGCCCCCCGTCGCTGGCCAGGCCGGTCAGTGTGGCCTGTTCAAAATCCAGGGCAGGGGCCCGTCCCCGGGTGCTGATATATTCCAAGCGGGGATTCTCGTTTTACAAGGCGCCGGATTCTATCACCGGGCGGGTGAAGATTCAAAGTCGGGCGGGGGACGACGGGGGATGCGGAAGGACGGTTCGCGGACAGCCACGGGGGTTGTCCCTGCTTCGGGTTTGGGAATACAATCACGTTTTTATGGCAATTCAACACCTATGGCGACTCGGGAGATACTGGTTTATCCGGATCCGCGGTTAAGGCGGGTTTCCGGGGCGGTTACTGATTTTGGCCCGGGGCTTGCGGCTCTGGTTACCGACATGACGGATACCATGTATGCAGCGCCGGGTATCGGTCTGGCGGCGGTGCAGATCAATGTGCCGAAGCGGGTGGTGGTGATGGACCTGTCGGAAGAACGCAACCGGCTCCAGGTTTTCGTCAACCCTGAAATCACGATTCTGGACCCGGTTCGGGTGGCCAGCGAGGAAGGCTGCCTGTCCGTTCCCGGATTCTGGTCGAGCGTGAAAAGATCGAAAAAAGTGCGGGTCGACGCATTCGATGTCGAGGGCAATCCGTTCCAGGTCGAGGCCGATGAATTGCTGTCTGTCTGTATCCAGCATGAGGTGGATCATTTGAACGGCCGGGTTTTTGTCGATTACCTGTCCCGGTTGAAACAGGGGCGGATCCGGGAAAAACTGAAAAAGGAAGCCCGGCAGTCTGCCGCGATGGCGCATTAAGTACCCCGTCTTGAATCCGGTCATGCGAGTGGGGTTTGCAGGCACCCCTGAATTTTCGGTACCCTGCCTGAAGGTCCTGATCGGCTCTGCGCTTTGTGATGTAGTTGCCGTGTATTGCCAGCCTGACCGTCCTGCCGGCCGGGGCCGGAAAGTGTCACCCGGCGCGGTCAGGCAATGCGGGCTGGATCACGGTCTGCCCGTACTTCAACCGCAGTCGCTCAGGCAGCCGGACGTGATCGAACAAATGACGGCGCTCGAGATGGATTTGCTGGTGGTGGTCGCCTACGGTCTGCTGTTGCCGGTCGCGGTATTGAATCTGCCCGTTCTCGGTTGCGTCAATCTGCATGCCTCCCTGTTGCCCCGGTGGCGAGGGGCGGCGCCGATTCAGCGGGCGATCGAGGCGGGAGACAGCCATTCGGGCGTCAGTCTGATGCAAATGTCGGCCGGTCTGGACGACGGCGATATCCTGGCTGTCCGGCAGGTCGGGATTCCGCCCGATGGCACGGCCGGGTGGCTGCATGATCGTCTGTCGTCAATGGCCGCCGAGGCGCTGGCCGAAAACCTGCCAGGGTTGCGGGACCGGACGCTGGCGCCGGTGGCCCAGGATCGAAGCCGGGCCACTTATGCCGACAAGGTGTCGAAGTCGGAGAGCCGGGTGGACTGGACGCGGCCAGCGGTGACGCTGGAGCGAAAAATCCGCGCTTTCAACCCCTGGCCAATGGCCAATACCCGGTTGGGGGACATGGACTTGAGAATACTGAAAGCCAGCGTCCAGGATCGAACCCGGACTGGCAGAACCGGAGAAATCACCGGCGTGTCTGCCGCAGGCATCGAGGTCCAGACCGGCGCTGGCGCGCTGAATCTGGAGAGGGTTCAAAAATCCGGCGGCAATCCGGTCGCGGTCCGGGATTTCATCAATGGAACCCGGGTTGCGGCGGGCATGACGCTGGCCTGAGCGCCGCCAGCGGACCCCGGCGAAGATCGTTCATGTCGCTTTCCCTGTCAGGCGCCCGGGTTCTCCAGCGAGTGGTCGACGGCGGCCAGTCACTGGAGCGGGCATTGGAACCGGAGGTCGAATCGTTCCGGGGCAATGTTTCCGCGTTGAAGGAACTGGCGTTCGGCGGCTGCCGCCATTACGTTTTCCTCGACGGTATCCTGTCGAAACTGCTGTCCGTTCCGATCCGGCGCAAGCAGCGCCTGCTTCATTTTCTGCTGATCGGGGCGCTCTACCAGAAGGAATTCATGCGGATTCCGGATTACGCCGTGGTCAATGAGACGGTTGCCTGTCTGGATGGCGCCCGGCTGGCATGGGGCGGGAAGCTGGTCAATGGCGTACTCAGGAACTTTATCCGGAACCGTGAACATGTGATTCGGTCAATCGGTTCCGCCCACATCGCCGCAGGGTTTCCGAAGCATCTGTATGAGCTGATCGGGAACGACTGGCCGGATTACCTGGATCGTATCGTCGCCGGGTCGAACCGGAAACCGCCGTTGACCCTGCGCGTGAACCGGCGTATCCAGTCCCGCGCCGAATATGAATCCTGCCTGGCACAGCGCGGGATCGGGTTTGTTCCTGTCGTGGACAGCCTGACCGGCCTGACCCTGGACAGTCCGTTGCCGGTGAATGAGATTCCCGGATTTGCCGATGGCCAGGTATCGGTACAGGACGAATCCGCGCAGCTGGTTGCGGCGGCGCTGGCGTTGTCGGACGGTCAGCGCGTCCTGGATGGTTGCGCCGCTCCCGGAGGCAAGACCGGCCTGATCCTGGAGGCCGTTTCCGGCGCCGTGGATCTGGTGGCGGTGGATCTGCCGCAGAGGGTTGCGGCCATCCGCGAGAATCTGGAGAGGTTGAAACTGGATGCCCGTGTGGTCAGCGCAGACCTGACCCGGACCGGGTCGTGGTGGGATGGCGGGCCGTTCGATCGAATCCTGCTGGATGCGCCTTGTTCGGGCAGCGGCGTGATCCGTCGGCGCCCGGATATCAAACATCACAGGAGGTTGTCGGATATCGAACGATTTGCCGGACTGCAATGCGCGATGCTGGATTCGGTATGGCCGTTGCTGGCGCCGGGGGGGCTGGCGCTTTATGTGACCTGTTCGATCTTTCGCGCCGAAAACGACCAGGTCATCGAAAAATTTGTCAATCGGAAGGACGATTATGAATTACAATCCCTGGGCGAGGAGTTTGGAATGGCTACACGGTTTGGCCGACAAAGATTACCCGGAGTGCATGCCGGTGACGGATTTTACTATGCGAGTATCCGGAAACAGCGAAAACACAGCAAAGCCTGAGCGGATCGGAGACCGGGTATGAAGATCGTCATTCTGGGTGGCGGGCAGGTCGGTTCTTCCATTGCCGAGGTCTTGTCGAGGGAAATCAATGATGTGACCGTGGTTGATCATGACCGCAGTGTTCTGGAGACCATGCAGGACAGGCTGGATATCCGCACTGTGCTGGGGGCGGCCTCCTCGCCCGAGGTGTTGAGGCAGGCCGGGATCGCCGATGTCGATCTGGTGCTTGCAGTCACCAACTCGGATGAAGTGAACATGGTGGCCTGCCAGGTTGCCCATACGGTGTTCCATACCCCGACCCGGATTGCGCGGGTGCGCTCTGCCGATTTCCTGAGCCACCCGGAAATCTTTTGCAGGGAAGCCATCCCGATTGACGTGATTATCAGTCCTGAACAGATACTCAACAACCAGATCCAGCACCTGATCGAGTACCCTGGCGCCTTGCAGGTGATTGATTTTGCAGCGGGCAAGATTCGCCTGGTTGGACTGAGGGCCTATTATGGCGGGGCGCTGGTCGGGCATGAATTGAAGGATCTGAAGGATCATCTGCCCTCGGTGAAAACCCGGGTCGCGGCGATCTACCGTCAGGACCGGGCCATAATCCCTACCGGGGAAACCATTATCGAAGCGGACGATGAGGTCTTTTTCATTGCCACCCGGCAAGACATCAAACAGGTGATGCAGGAGTTAAGGAGCATTGAAGAAGTCGGCAGACGGGTGTTCATCGCCGGCGCGGGCAATATCGGGTTTCGTCTGGCGCATTCGCTGGAGGACAGGGGTTACCAGGTGAAGCTGATCGAACACAATACCGAGCGTGCCCGCAGGGTATCGGAGGAACTCGAGAATACCGTGGTATTGCATGGCGACGCGGCGGATGAAGAACTGTTGCGCCAGGAAAATATCGGCAGCGCAGAGGTGTTCTGTTCCCTGACCAATGATGATGAAGCGAATATCCTGTCTTCCATGCTGGCCAAGCGACTGGGCGCGCGGCGTGTCATGGCGATTGTCAATCGTACCGCTTATATCGATCTGGTTGAAAGCAGCGTGCTCGATATCGCCATCTCGCCGAGGCTGTCCACGGTCAGCGCCCTGTTGTCGCATGTCCGGCGGGGGGATGTGGTGGCTGCCCATTCATTGCGCCGTGGCGTGGCGGAAGCGATTGAAGCGGTGGCCCATGGTGACCGCAAGACCTCCCGGATCGTCGGCCGCAAGCTGGCTGACATCAAGCTGCCGGACGGCGCCACTATCGGCGCCATCATGCGCAATGACGAGTTGATCCAACTGGACCGTGACGCGGTGATCGAAGATGGCGATCACATCATTATTTTTGTGATCGACAAACGCCGTATCCCCGATGTCGAGAAACTGTTCCAGGTTTCGGCGACTTTTTTCTGATTGTTCCGGTAGCCGTCCTGCAGACCGAATCGAAGCCATGCAATTTCTCGGCGCTGTCAGAATTCTGGGAATATTGATCGCGCTGTTCAGCAGTACGCTGATTCCGCCGATTGCGGTCTCGATACTGTACGCGGACCAGGCGCACACCGCTTTTATCACGGCGCTGGTGATATTGTTGACAACCGGGTTGTTATGCTGGTGGCCAGTGCGCGGCTACAAGCGGGAATTGCAGTTGCGGGAAGGTTTCGTGGTTGTGGTGCTGATCTGGGTGACGCTTTCCGTTATGGCCGCCGTACCGCTGCTGTTGGTGGACAACCCTGAAATGAGGGTGATTGACGCCTTGTTCGAGGCGACATCCGGGTTGACCACTACGGGAGCCACCATCCTGTTGTCACTCGATACCCTGCCGCAATCGGTGTTGTATTATCGCCAGCAACTGCAATGGCTGGGCGGGATGGGCATCATCGTTCTGGCGGTCGCGGTTCTGCCGGCGCTGGGCGTCGGCGGCATGCAGTTGTACCGCGCGGAAACCCCAGGGCCGATGAAGGATGCCAGATTGACGCCCCGTATCACCGAAACCGCCAAAGCGATCTGGTATATCTACCTGGGACTGACGATTGTGTGCGCGGCGTCCTACTATCTCGCCGGCATGAGTGCGTTCGATGCGGTTTGCCACGCTTTTTCAACTGTCGCGATTGGCGGTTTTTCCACTCATGACGCCAGTCTCGGGTATTTCCGGAACAACACGATCTATCTGCTGGCCTGCCTGTTCATGATTCTGGCGGGGCTGAATTTTGCGCTGCATTTCACCGCGGTTCGCAGCTTGCGGGTCTCCGTTTACCTGAAGGACACCGAAGCGAAAGTCTATTTCGGCGTGATACTGATGGCGGTCATCGTCACCATATTCATGCTGACCAGCCATCGTACCTACGACACCCTGGAGCAGAACCTGATCCAGGGAACGGTGCAGGTCGTATCCATCGTCACCACGACCGGGTTTACCACTGCGGAGTTTTCGTTATGGCCGACCTTTGTACCGTTATTCCTGATCCTGCTCAGTACGGCCGGCGGTTGTGCGGGATCGACCGCGGGGGGCATGAAAATCGTCCGGATCACATTGCTGTTCAAACAGGGGTTGAGGGAAATTTCCCGACTGGTTCATCCGAGCGCCCTGATTCCGATCAAACTCGGTGGCAAACCGGTTGCCGACAATGTAATCAACGCGGTGTGGGGATTTCTGTCGCTTTACATATTCAGCTTTACCGTATTGCTGATTCTGATGCTGGCCACCGGTTGTGATCTGTTGACCGCATGGACCGCGGTGGCGGCGTCGTTGAACAATCTGGGGCCGGGTCTGGGTGATGTCGCGCACAATTACAGGGGCATTTCCGACAGCGGCAAGATCATTCTGACCTTCGCGATGCTGCTTGGACGCCTGGAATTGTTTACCCTGCTGGTGCTGGTTTCCCCGGTATTCTGGAAGGGCTGAATCGGCCGATAACGGGGCGGGAATGCCCCCACCGGCTCTCCGGCGGGCTTTGCCCTTGTATCGCCGACTCCCCCTCAAGGGGGGAGTGATTTTAGTGTTGTAACCAGTTGTTTACTCGTTGGATGTCTTCTTCATCCAGGTCGCCGACGGCCCGTTCCAGTTCCAGTACCGAGAGGATGTAGTCATAGCGCGCGCGCAAGTAGTCCGTTCGGGAGCGTGACAGGTCGCGCTGGGCATCCAGCACATCCAGGTTCGTAGTCAGACCGGCGTTAAAGCCTTCTTTCTTCGCTTCCAGTGCGCTTTCCCCGGCAGTAATCGCTTCGAACAGCGCCTCGACCTGACTGATCCGGCTGGCCGTGGTCAAAAACGCGGTTGTCGCCTGGGTGGCGACCGTCCGGCGCGTTTGTTCCAACAGGCTTTCGACCTGGTTGTACATCAGCCCGGCCTGCCGGGTTTTCAGTTTGACCAGGCCCCTGTTGTAAAGCGGGAATCTCACGTTGACGGACAGATGGGTTTTGCCGGAACTGCTGGAATACGGCCCGATGTCGCCGCGGGCATCGGTCTGGCGGTGGCCTCCGTCCAGACTGACGACGGGAAGCCGGGCGCTCTTCTGCCGTTCGATTTCAGTGTTCGCGATTTTCAGTTCCAGCGATTGGGTGGCCAGCAGCACATTGTTGGACAATGCCCGGTCCACCCAGGAATCCATATCATTGGGCCGGGGCAATTCCAGCGGAGCGGATTCGCTCAGCGGCAACAGTGATTCCGGGGTTGTACCGATGATCTGCTGCAGCAACGCGATATCATTGTTTATGTTGTTGCGGGCCAGGATTTCGTTGGCTTCCGCCTGCTTGAACCGGGCTTTTGCATCGAACAGGTCGGTGCGGGTCACCAGCCCCACTTCAAGCCGTTCACTGGCCAGGTCCATTTGACGCTGGATCGCGATTTTCTCCAGTCTGGCGACTTCCCCGGCATCGCGCGCCGCGAGTACGTTGAAGTAACGATCCGCGACGCGCAGGATCAAATCCTGCTTTGCCTGGCGTAACTTCAGCCCCGAAATTTCCACACGATCCCTGCTCTGGCCGATCCGGATCCGGTCTGACTGGTTGTACAACGGCAGATTTACGTCGAGGCTGAGGGCATAATCATCGCTTTTCCCGCCGGCCGGGTTTTTGTTGTTCGTCCGGTCCTCCGCCACGCTTGCGCTGGTGGTGACCGAAGGGCGAAACGTGGTGCGGGCGATCGGCAGTTCCAGGGCGCTGACGCTGTGGTTCAGTGTTGCAGCCTGGTAAACCGGATCATTGGTCAGCGCCAGCGAGTAGATTTCCCGGAGATCTGCGGCCAGACTCTTGCCGGGCAAACTGCCGCACAGGATGGTTGCCAGGGCAACCCGAATCAGGCAACGGGCCTTCACTCTGGCCACGTGCCGCAGGGCCGGACTAAAAATCGAATATGGCTTGTTCATGGACATTTTCCAATCTGGGGACGCTGGTTTCGAACAGGGAGGTTTTTTGTCCGTTTCCCTGGATCATGACAACCTGCATGGCGGGGTCGTTGCCTTCGATTCCGACGAGTCTTCCGCGGGCATGGATCCTGTCCAGGAAAATGGAGCCGATCAAGGGGACGGAACCGGTAACCAGTACCCGGTCGAATGGCTCCCCGGCGTTCCGGGTTTCACAAAAACGAAAGCAGTCGGCGCAGTGCAGCGCGACATTTTCGATACCGGCCATGGCCAGGTTCCGTTTTGCCTGCCCGGATAATTGCGGGCGGATCTCGAGGCTGGTCACCTCGGCGCCGAGTGAGGCCATCAGCGCGGCGGTATAGCCGGAGCCGGTGCCGATCTCAAGGACACGATGCTCCGGTTCCAGTTCCAGGGCTTCAATCATGCGGGCGCTGACTTTGGGTTCGAGCATGACCTGGTCGTCTCCCAGGGGAATCCGGGTATCGACGAAAGACAGGCGCCGGTAGCGGTCGGGCACAAAATCCTCCCGCCGAATCTCGCCCAGGGCGTTCAGTGTCCGTGTCGCCAGCACGTTCCAGGGCCGGATTTGTTGTTCGATCATGTTGATGCGGGCTTTTTCGTAATCCATGGCGGTAGAGGCAATGATCGGATGCATCGCGCCATCATATCAAAAATCAGGAGGCTTTATCGGCACAAATCCCGAATTTTTGCCGGGAGTCTGCTTTTGCGGGCAGTAATGCCATTCCTGACCGGTTACAGATAGCTTATGTAGTAATCCACTTTGTCCCGCCACGACAGGTTCGCGACCTGGGCGAGTTCCGCCTGCTTGATGGCAACCAGGTTCTGTACCAGTGTCTCACCCACGGCCTGCGCCAGGTCGGTATCCGCGACCAGATCGTCCAGGGCTTCAGCCAGTGTCGCTCCCACGCCATCCACCGCGTCCTGGCTTTGCAGGCAATCTCCGGTTTCGGCTGCCGTCAATTCATACTGGTTCACAACCCCCAAACGCGCCGCCTGCAATACTGCGGCGGTTGCCAGGTAAGGATTGGCTGCGCCATCCGCCATCCGATGCTCGATTCTTGCATGAGCCCCGGTTTCACTGGATATTCGCGTAGTTACGCCACGGTGGTCGACTCCCCAGTTGCGCCAGTAACCGGAAAGACTGGCAGGCTGAAGACGATGGTAGGAGTTTTCAATGGGCGCCAGAATGCCGGCGAGACCTTTATGATGGCGCATCAGTCCCGCTACGCAATGCTTGCCGATTTCACCCAGATTTCCTTCAGTCTCCGCATCCCCGGTGATGTTGTTGTCCTCTTTGTCGTTCAGACTGAAATTGATATGAACCCCTGACCCGCCAGCATCGAGAATCGGTTTAGGCATGAAGGTAAGCAGCACGCCGTGTTCAATGGCCACTTCGCGGGCCATCAGCCTGAACAGGAAGGCGTCATCCACCGCTTTTACCGCATCGTCATATTTCAGGGTGAATTCGAACTGGGGGGAGTCGTATTCCGAGGTGACCATCTCGAGATTAAAACCACAGTCGCCGGCGCGGCGCCAGATCTCGTCGGTGATGCCGAGCGGGTCGGTAAACGGTCCTGTGCTGTACACAAAGGCGCCGGGCGTATCATAAGGCTGCCATTCCCCCTCATTGTTTTTTACGAAAGCGAACGCTTCCAGCTCGATTCCCACCCTGGGGGTATAACCCATTTCCCGCCACTGGCTGATGGTGCGCTTCAATACAGTACGCGCGCATAAACTTAACGGTCGGCGATCACTTTCCAGTAAATCGCAAACGACCACGCAGACATCCGGATGCCAGCTCTCCCTGATTTCCGCGCTTTGGTAACAGGCGATCATATCCGGTAATCCTTCGAGCATTTTCGAGCCCGGCGCCGGGATCAATTCCTTGTCATAGGTGACCGCGTAAGCGCCCTGGCAAAATCGGGTTTCACCCCAGGGCGAAGAGGGTACGCCGAGTGGCAGGTATTTGCCACGCGCCAGGTTAAGCTGGTCGCAAAAGAGCGTGCGCAGGCGTCGCTTCATCGTTACAGTCCTCAAGTCAAGTGACGGACACAGCCAGATACTTGATGCCGCCCACGAAGTTGGAGCGAGTGTATTTGACAGGATCAGTCAGCGTAATGGATTTCACCCGATTGCAAAGTTGCTGCATCAACACCCGGACCTCCAGCCTCGCCAGCCACATACCGAGACACAAATGCGGGCCTCCCTGACCAAAGGCAAGATGTCGATTGGGGTTGCGAGACGGGTCGATCCGGAACGGTTGATCGAAGGCGTTGCGGTCACGGTTTCCGGAAACGAACCACAGCAGAACCTTGTCCCCCTTGCGTATGGTCTGGCCGTGAAAAGTGAAATCCCGGGTCGCAGTACGGCGGAAGTACATGGTCGGAGATGCCCAGCGAATAAACTCGTCGGTCGCCGTCTGCCAGATTTCGCTGTTCCCGGACCGGAGCTGCTCCAGCAGCCCGTCCTGCCGGGTGAGGGCGTGAATCGAGGACGACAGGGTGTAACGTGTCGTGTCGTTTCCGGCGGCCACCAGCAAACAGAAAAAATTACGAAACTCCCGGGATGAAATAACCTCTCCATCGGGGCCGGGTTGCATCACCAGACTCAACACCCCACTGTCATCCCCTCGTTTCTTCTTCCGCGCCATGAGGCGTTCAGCGTAATCCCACAATTCGGCCCCGGCGGGAGAACGAAAAGGCATCAGGCGGTAGGCATCGGTATCGTCCCGGTCGAGAATCAGGCTGGAAAATTCCGGATCCGTATTGCCGATCAATTCATCTCCCTTGGTAACCAGCCAGTCCAGGTCCTGGTCCGGCACCCCCAATATCTGGCCCAGCATACGCATCGGCAGTTGCCTTGAGATTTTTTGTGCCGCGTCGAACTCTCCGAGGTCCATGCACTCGTCCAGAATGGTGGTGCAGATGTCCCTGATCATCCGTTCATACTCCATGATCACCTTGCGCGAGAACGCTCTGGCAACCAGTTTACGGGTACGGGTATGTTCCGGCGGATCGGTTTCCTGGAATGTCCTGCGCGCCAGGTATTCTTCGTATGTCTGGTCTTCCATGCGGATCCCCCGGGCCGAGCTGAGCAAATCCGTTTGCGGGTTCAGTTCCAGTATGTCCGCATGCCGGGTTATCGACCAGAATCCTTTTTGCCGGTCACATTCACACCAGGCCGCCGGCTGCTCATCGCGCAGTCTGGAAAATGTATTGTGCGGCGCTCCCCTGACAAACGAGTCGTGGCTTGACAGGTCTGCGTAGCCGTCGTCGTCCGGTTGCCAGAGTGTCATGAAGAGGTCTCTGCGCCAGTGGTTTCAGTATGCAGGATGATGCGCAACAGGCGACTGAGTTCCTGCTGCTCGGGTCGGGTCAGGTCGGCGGTAAACGCCTTTTCCAGAGCATTGATCCTGAGAAACAGCCGTTCCATCAATGCCTGCCCTTCCCCGGACAACTGAACGTACTTGCAGCGCCCGTCGGACTGGTGAGGTACGCGTTCAGCCAGGCCATACTTCTCCAGGGTCGTCACGACCCCGGTCAGCGTGCCTTTGGCGATACCGCACTCCGCCGCCAGCTCATAAGACTGCTTCCGGCCCCAGACCCACAGCACCCAAAGCACGGTAAAGCCCGAAAACGAAAGGTTATACTGGCTTAACTGTCGTTGTTCCGCCTGGTTTCGAAACTTTACAGACACCCGGAATATATTGCTGATCACGGCCATTGCGTCCAGGTCCACATCCAGCGCCTGCACATGGGTCGCCGCGACCCGCTCCTGAATGGTTTTCGAAGTATTCCTGGTCACGCTGCACTACCTTTCAGGCAGATGGTCCACTGATCGCAATCGCGGGCAGATTACGGCGCGCCAGCGTAGTTCCGCTGCGCCAGGACATGGATACTTCGCGCCAGTAACCGGCAATCGGCTCAATCACTTTCAGGCGTGTCAACTCTTCTACCGGCGAGTCATGAATTTCGAGATCGAAGGTTCCGGTGAAGCAGCGGCCCACCTCGCTCGTGTACGCGCGCATCGTGACCAGTTCATCCAGGCTGTCCGTTCCATCCCCTTCAATGGCGGGCATCCAGCGGTTGTGAATCATCGGGTTCCCATTCACAAATCCGGCGTGGTCGCTTGGGGCGGTAATTTCGAATACGCCATGCAGTAAACGACGATCATAGGCCGCGACACTGGCGCCGAACCGGCCTCCCGGTTCAAGCCGCGGCCCGGCCACCCCGACCGTAATCGGACGGGTCATATAAATGGAAGCCAGTTTTTTCGGGTAGCCCTGATGGTGCCCGCGAACCATCGCATAATCGGTATCCACCCAGATATACGCGCAACGGGAGTAGGTCGTACCCTGGTATTTACATCGCACGACGATGAATGCTTCCATATACTGGCCGCGCGCGGGGTCCAGAATCTCTTCATAGGTATCGGAACAATTCTGCCAGTCCGCCCAGATTACAGCGACCGCGCCGGGGTCTTCGTCTGCCGGTTCCAGGTAATCCGGCAACAGTTCCGCGACCGCTTCAGGGTCGGTGCGGTATTCCAGGGTGAGCATGGCCCCTGAATAATGCCAGGGCGTGGGCGGAAGCAGGGAAGCCCGGCCAGTCGCAGAACGCGGGAACATAAATCCTTTCTGCAGCATATTGAACCCCCGGTTTGTCTGAATCAATCTCGGTCTATATAATATCGTTAGTACCCTAACGAAATCAACGGTTATCCGGAAATGGCATCATGACAGCAAAATCGAGACACTATCGGCGCATCCTTCTGGACGGCTATCCCACGGTCGCGGAACTCCACGGCGGCTTGTCGGGCGACCTGCTGGTCGCCCGGGATGGCAGGACCGTCATGGCGAAAGACGCGGTACACCTGCCTCCCGTTGAACCCAGGAAAATTATCTGTGTACACCTGAATTACAAAAGCCGGGTGGAGGAATACATGACCCGGTTACCGGAAACCCCCACCTATTTCCAGAAACCGGTTTCCGCGTTATCCGGGCACGGCGCGGATGTGGTCAGGCCCGAACGTTGTAACTGGCTGAACTATGAAGGGGAAATCGCGATTGTGATTGGCAGGCACTGCCGCAATATCAGCGCCGATGAAGCCGGGGAATATATTGCCGGTTACAGCATTGCCAACGACTATGGATTGCATGATTTCCGGGATACCGACGCCGGCTCGATGCTGCGAGTAAAGGGCTCCGATACCTTGTGTCCGGTCGGCCCCGGACTGGTCACTGGATGGGACTTCCATGACAAGGGGATTCGCACGCTGGTCAACGGCAAGGTCATACAGGACGGCAACACTTGTGAAATGGAATGGGACATGCATTATCTGGTCGCGGATATCGCTCGCAATATTACGCTGGAACCCGGAGACCTGCTGCTTTCCGGTACGCCTGCCAACAGTCGGCCTGTCCAGCCGGGTGATGAAGTCATCGTGGAAGTTGAAGGGCTGGGCGCTTTACGAAACAGAATCGCGCATGGCCCGGTTCCGATTCGCGATGACCTCGGCCACCAGCCCATGACCACCGAGGAAGTCGTCTCCACCGCAATGGGCGGCGACTGGGAATTTCGCGGCATCCGGGCGCCAAAGGGGCCGGGGGCCGCGCACTACAAGAGCAGACTGGACGATTGAATCAACCGACGGAACCCTCCAGTATTTGCAGGGTTTTCAGGTCACTGTGGAAATCCAGCGCATAGTCCCCGCCTTCCCGGCCAATACCACTGATACCGCAGCCGCCGAACGGCGCAGTCAGGTCGCGAACCAGAAAACAGTTGACCCAGACCGTACCGGCGCGCACCGCCCTGCCGACCCGCTCGGCGCGCGCCTTGTCAGAGGTATAAACGATCCCCGACAAACCGTACGCCGTGCTGTTTGCCAGTTCGATCGATTCCGCTTCATCATTGAAAGTCTGAAGGGTCAGTACCGGGCCGAAGATTTCTTTTTGCACGACCTCGGAATCGTTCGACCGGGGTTCGATCAGGGTGGGCCGATACCAGAGCCTTCCCGCCTCGATACGCTCGCCGCCGAAGATGATCCGGTCGCCATTGGCGCGGGCCCCCGCGCTATGAATCCCTCGATTTTTTCCAGGTGAAGCGGGTGGATTGCCGCGCTGAGCGTGGTTTCCGGGTCGCGGCTGTCCCCGGCGACATGCCGGTTCGTGTGATATTCGAAGCGTTGCATGAATTCATCCCTGATCGAAGCCTCGACCAGCAGACGCGTACCGGCCAGGCAAACCTGGCCTGAGTCTTCAAACTGCGCGGCGGCTTTTTTTGCCGCCGCGTCGATGTCGGCGTCGGCGAAAACGACCAGCGCTCCCTTGCCGCCGAGTTCAGCAGTGAAAGGTACGATGTTTTGCGCCGCGGCGGCGCCGATGCGCCGGGCGGTTTCAGGAGAGCCGGTAAATGAGATTCGCCGTACCCGCGGGTCGGTAACGAGCGCGGCGCCCGCTTCATGGCCATAACCCTGCACAACATTGAAGGCTCCGGGTGGAAACCCGGCCTGGTTGACCAGGTCGGCGAGCAGGCTGGCCGACAAGGGGGACCATTCCGCAGGTTTCAGGATGACCGGGTTGCCCGCCGCGAGCGCCGGCGCCAGCTTCCATGTGGCCAGCATGAAAGGCGCGTTCCAGGGTGTGATAATGACGGCGGGGCCGGCCGGGTCGCGAATCACGCGGTTTTGTGTGCCTTTGGAACTCCAGTTACGTTCCTCCGCCTGAGCGGCCAGATCGGCGTAGTTGCGGAAATTGAGCGCTCCGCGCGGCACCAGGCGCAATTCGAGGCTTTGTTTCAGCATCGCCATGTCCAGGCACTCGATGAGGGCGATCTCTTCGGCATGGGCTTCAATCAGGTCGGCGAGCCTGTACAACACATCGATACGCCGCTGTCGGGTCATCCCGGACCAGGATCGGAAACCTTCGACCGCGGCGCTGACCGCGAGGTCGGCCGTTGCGGCGTCTCCGCGTGAAATATCGGCCAGTTTCCGGTCCCAATCCATCGGCGAGCGCGTTTCGAACGTATCCGGTGACGCGACACGCTGGCCGTTGATGAAATGATGCGGGGATACCGACACGCCGTCGATGTCCACCCTGTTGTCCGCTGCGCTCAAGTCTTGTTCCCGGATAATTTCGTTTGGTTGCAAACGATCCGCTCTAATGATAATCTTGTTGACAGAAAAATCAACCAGCAAAACAAATAGCGCCTAACCGGAGGAACTGGATAGAATCATGGGTGAAATCGTCGGTGCAGGGTTTTTATCACATGCCCCCACCATCATGTTCCCGAAAGAGACGCGCTACGCATTGAACGGCGGCCGGGAGATCAGTCTGGTGCCTGGACTTGACCGCCTGCGCAAGGAGGTTCTTGACGAACTGAAACCCGATGCGGCGCTGATTTTCGATTCCCACTGGTTCACTACCGTCGAGTTCGTGATCACCGCCCACTCCCGCCGCAAGGGCAGATATACTTCCGAAGAGTTGCCCCGCGGCATGGCCCAGGTCCCTTATGACATGGCGGGAGATCCTGAATTCGCCGGACTGGTCGCCGAAAAGGTCATGGCCAATGGCGTCAGGTGCCATCCCAGCAGCGACCCGTGCCTGCCGCTGAACTACCCGACCGTCAATACCGCGCATTTCCTGAATGACGGCGAGGCCTGGTTGTCGATGGGCATCTGCCAGACCGCGCGCGACCATAATTTTCTTGCGGTCGGCAGGGGTATAGGCGAGGCGGTCGCCGAGTCCGGCCTGCGCCTGGTTCTGATTGCCAGTGGCGGCATGAGCCATCGTTTCTGGCCGCTGGATGAACTCGAAGCGCATGAAACTTCCGACCCGGAGAATATCATTACCCCGGAAGCCCGGGCAGCGGATGAGCAGCGTATCGAGTGGTGGCGGCAGGGCGATCATGCCAGGGTGATCGATACGATGGATGATTACCGCCAGCACAAGCCGGAGGGAATGTTCGGACATTACCTGATGATGGTCGGAGCGCTCGGCGGATGTGAATGCAAGGCAGCCGGAAGGCTGTTCAGTGATTATGAAAACGCCACGGGTACGGGTCAGGTGCATATCTGGTTCGACAGGCCGGAGGCTGGCTGGTCCGTGAACTGAAATGACAGGTGAGAGAGGCATCCGGCGTCATTTCGATACACAGCACTATTTTAACCATTTGGAGGAATCATGAAAAAAATATCACTTGCCCTGGTCATGGGTCTGTCAATACTGGCATTCGGTGTTCATGCCGAGTACCCGGAAAAGCCGGTTTCATTTGTCGTTCCCTGGCCTCCCGGTGATCTCGAAGACGTATTGACCCGCATGATAGCGGAAGAATTCCAGGCAGCCTACGAAGTTCCGGCCGCGGTCGTCAACAAACCTGGCGGTGGCGGCGGTCCATTCCCCGGCGCGGTTGAAGTAGCCAACGCGCCTGCCGACGGCTATACCGTGGGTTCGTTTATTATCGCAATACCCACGATAGGCCCGAATATCGGCATTCCCGAACTGAGTCCGAATCCATTTGAACCCCTGGGCAACTTCCTGACCTATCCATTTGTCATCGTCGCCGGAGAAAACGCGCCCTATGACGATATGCAGGGGCTGGCTGAGTACGCCAGGGACAACGAGGTCGCGCTGGGCCACTTCGGCGCTCCGTTGATCCCCACCCGGGTGACCCTGGCGCTGGCCAGGAAAATGGGCTTCGAATACGGGTCGGATGCCGCGTTTGACGCGCTCGACTGCAACACGCTGGCCTCCGGCGATGTCGATGTCATGAACACGACCCTGCAACTGGTGCTGCCCTGCAAGGATAAACTCAAGATACTGGCATCGGTAGGAGCCGAGCGGATCGGGATTACCCCGGATGTGCCGACAGTGGCGGAAATCGAACCGGATCTGAATATTTCCCTGTGGAATGGCCTGTTCGTACATAAGGATACTCCGTCCGACGCGCGTGAGAAAATCATCGCGGTCGCCGAAAAGGTGATGCAATCCGAGCGCGCGAAAAAGCTGGCTGCGGATACCGGCGCCCTGATTTACTGGCAGGACGCGGATGCCGCCGAGGCGCAAATCGAGGCGGATATCGAGGCGCTTGGGCGTATCGGCGCGATTCTTGAGTAATGGCCCGGAGCGCGTCGGCGCGCTTCCCGGATCGAATCGGGGATTGGGCGGGCCTCTCGGGGCCGCTTGATTCCTGCGGGATCCGGGTTCCAATGACTGCCGAAAACCGGGCATGACCGGATCGAACCCGATAAGGGCATTGTTCGAGCGCGACCGGCGTTCCGGTGACCTGGTTTTTTCGGTCGGGTTTGTGATCCTTTCGCTTTTCCTGTTGTCCCGGATTGGCGCCGAAACCCAATGGTTCAAAAGCTCCGGACTGTTTACCCAGCCCGCTTTCTGGCCTGCGGCCAGTCTGGCCGGCATGACGATATTCGCCATTTTGCATGCTATCGGTTCAGTGGTTTCGCCGCGCGCCGCCGGACGTCGGGAAGAGGTCATTCTCTGGCTGCGCTCGCTTGAGTACGCGCTCTGGTTCATGGTTTACGTCCAGGTCGTCCCTCTCATCGGTTATCTTGCGGCTTCCCTCCTGTTCACATTGTCGCTGACTTTCCGCATTGGCTATCGCGGCCAACGCATGTTGCTGGCTGCGGCCGCTGTCGGATTTTTTACCGTACTCGTATTCAAGAGCCTGCTGTCGGTAAAGATTCCGGGCGGTCTGGTCTACGAGTACCTGCCGGATGGCCTGCGTAACTTCATGCTGCTTTATTTTTAAACCGCGGCCATGGACCTGCTGCTTTCCTCGATCCAGATTCTGGCGCGCTGGGAAGTTCTCGCCGCGCTCCTGATCGGTTCGATTGGCGGCGTCATCATCGGCGCTATCCCGGGGGTCGGCGCTGCGGTGGCCATCGCCATTTTGCTGCCAGCGACATTTTCAATGGACCCGATTGTCGGGCTGACAGTCCTCCTGGGAATTTACGGTTCGTCGATGTATGGCGGCGCAATTCCGGCTATTCTGATCAATACCCCCGGCACCGCGGTCAATGCGCTGACCACCTACGATGGTCATCCAATAGCCAGGGACGGCAACCCGCGCCGGGCCTTGTCACTGGCCTATTCGGCCTCGTTTTTCGGCGGCGTTTTCTCGGTCATCTGCCTGATTCTGCTGTCACAGGCGCTGGCGCTGGTGGCCCCCCATTTCGGCAGCCGCGAAATATTCCTGGCCGCGTTGCTTGGCATGATACTGGTGATACTGGCGCATCGGGGGCAGGTGTTTGCTGCCGGAATGCTGGCCTGTTTCGGGATTTTCCTGAATACGGTCGGACTCGAGCCGGTCAAATACACGCGCCGTTACACTTTCGATCAAACCTGGCTGGCCTCCGGAATCGACCTGATCGTTGTGGTATTGGGCCTGTTCGCGCTGTCACAGGCGTTTCTGCTACTGACCGAGCGCGACCGGAAGCCCAGGCCCGTATCGGTCAGCGGCGGCCTTTTCGAAGGGCTGAAGGAGTTGTTTTTTTTCAAGCGCATCGCGGCGGTGTCGTCCTCATTCGGGGTGATGATGGGCATGATCCCCGGAGTCGGCGAATTTACCGCACAATTCATGTCCTATACGTATGCACAGAAAACCTCGAAGACACCTGAAAAATTCGGCAAGGGCTCCCCCGAAGGACTGGTCGCGTCTGAAGCGGCCAACAACGCGGTGCCTGCCGCGGCCATGATTCCATTGCTGGCGCTTGGCATACCGGGTGAAGCGCTGACCGCCATGATGTTGTCGGTGTTTTATGTCCACAATGTGATCCCGGGGCCGCAATTGTTCGCCACAGGAATGGATTTCGTGCTTGCGCTTTACCTCGCATTGCTGTTGCTCAATATCCTCATTCTCGTATTTCTGGTGTTTTCCACCAACGGCATATTAAAGGTCATTCGAATCCCGACCCGTTTTCTCGGGATGCTGATTCTGACGCTCGGATTCGTCGGCGTCTATTCGCTGCGAAACTCGACCACGGATTGTGCGATTGCGGTCGTGTTCGGCATCTTCGGGTTGATTTTGAAACGCCTGCGCCTGCCGATCGTGCCGATTATCCTGGGCATGGTGCTCGGCGGCATCATGGAGGTCAAGCTGCGCTCGGCGATGGCGCGGGTGAAATCACCGCTCGATTTCATCGACCGTCCGATCTCGGCGATTATTTTTGGATTGATCGTTCTGGTGATCGCGATTCATATCCGGGGTTATCTGCAGGGGCGAAAAAGTCCGCTGCCGGAGGGAGAGGGCTGATCCGGTTCCGGTCTTACCACCGGCCGATAATGATTCCGAATTCCTCGTCCCGTTCCGGGCCTTGTCCGAGCATGTATTCATATTCGAGTCCGGTGCGGCGTTTGAGCGAATTACGCCAGGAAAGAAGCCGGTCTTTCATTCGCTCGCAAATCTTCCCCGATGCCTGGCCGCGTCCCAGATCGTCCAGTTCGTCGGGGTCGTTTTCCAGATCGAACAGTTGAGGTTCGAATTCGGGGTGCCAGATGTATTTCCAGCGGTTGTCCCTGATCATGATTGCGCGGCACTGGCAGGGTTCGAGGGCCAGCAGGGAACGCGGGCCCCGGTCCGAATAATCGATTTCGCTGACCGCAATGTCACGCCAGCTTTCAGGTGGTCGGCGGGAGTGAAGCATGGGCAGGAGGGAGTGGCCTTCGAGGCGCTCGCGACAGGGCGCGGCTCCGGCGAAATCCAGCAAGGTGGGCGCCAGGTCAACGGCTTCCACGAATTCACCGCGCTGCATGCCCCGGGTCGCGCCGGCCTCGCCGCGGGGATCAACCAGGATGAATGGAATTTTGGCCGAAACCTCGTGAAACAGGTCTTTCTCGCCCAGCCAGTGGTCCCCCAGGTAGTCGCCATGGTCGGCGGTAAAAACGATCAGCGTATTGTCCAGCAAACCTCTTGCGTCCATGAATTCGAATAACCGGCCCAGATGGTCGTCGATTTGCCTGACCAGTCCCATGTAGGCGGGAATCACGACTTCGCGCACGTCATCGCGCGCGTATGACAGGCTGTATTCCTGTTGCATGAACGCTTGAAAAACCGGGTGCGGATTGCGGCGTTCCGATTCGCTGCGAACCGCCGCCTTTACATCTTCGGGCCGGTAAATATTGTGGTAGGGGGCGGGCGCGATCACTGGCCAGTGAGGCTTGATGTAACTCAAGTGGAGACACCACGGCCGGTCCCCTGTCCGGTCGATGAAATCCATTGCCCTTTGCGTGGTAAATGCGGTTTCGGAATGTTCCTCGTTTATTGCCGCCGGGTATCCGGAACTGCGCAGTTTCCAGCCTGAGTGCAGGTTTCCATCCTCATCGAGGCCGCTGTTTGCGCAGCGGTCCCATGGGTTTTCAGCGTCATAACCCAGTGACCGCAGGTAGTTCGTATAACCATGGGATTCCGGAAGTATCGGATCCGGATACAGTCCTTCATGGGATTCCCAGGGTTCGAACCCGCCTGTTTGCGAGGCCCTGGCGTATTCGGAATTCATGTCGATTCCCAGGCTTTCCAATGCTGAGCGGTTTTTATAGCTGTGGGTTTTGCCTGCGACCGCAGTGCGATAGCCCAGTGGCCTGAGGTAGTCCGAAAGCATCTTCTCATCCACCTGCAACGCATCGTCGTTTCCCATTACGCCATGACTGGACATATACCGTCCAGAGTAGAAGCTGGCCCGTGAAGGCGCGCATATCGGGGCCTGGCAGTAAGCGTTGGTGAAGGTGACGCCGCGTTCGGCCAGGCGGTCTATGTTCGGGGTTTCAAGGGATTTGTGTCCATAGCAGGACAGATAGTCGAACCGCAGCTGGTCGCACATGATAAAGAGGATGTTTCCCGGTCCGGCGGATAATGGCTGATTGTTCATGTCATGCAGGTTTCCGGTCGCCTGTATCCCACCTGTTGTCTCCCGTTGCAAAATAAACCGGCAATTATACTGGATTGCAGCTGTCCGGGATCAATGCCCGGCGGGTTATAATCCGGGTATGCCTCCTGATCAAAAGCGATTCCCGTTTACCCATCGGTGAAACATGATAGACATTGATATCCATGAGAAAGTCGAGGCCGGCGGCATCTACAATATTCCCGGCGGCGGATTTGTCGTTGAGCTTCGTTTCAAAAGTTCAAGTTACCTGTTCGATAAACAGGGGTTGCAGCACCGCATTGTCGAGAAGAGGAAAAGAGGGATCGACGCTTCCGTAGAAGAGGCGGCTTTGGCGCAGATCAATAATTTCGGCCCGATATTCGAGCTATGACCAGTCGCCGCAATGTGGTGGCCGAACGGGCCCTTTGAATGGCGCAGCGCGGACCGGGCGCCGGAACTTGAGCCGGGCCAGATTCATTTATGGGTCGTGATGCCTGAAGCGATGCGGATGATGTTCGAGGAACCCCGCTATCGGCGGATGCTGAGCGAACGCGAGCGCTACCGGGCTTCGCGGATTGCCGACCCGGTAAAACAACGCCTGTATGTGGCCGGAAGAGCCGGATCCCGGGTATTGCTGGAATGCTATACCGGAGCGGGCCATACCGGACTCGAGTTTGTTTCCGGCCCGCGCGGAAAACCCGAACTTCGACGTTCTGCCTGTTACGGCGGCCTGAAATTCAATTATACCGTGTCGGCGGATCATGCCCTTTACGGGTTCGCCCGCAACCGGAATCTCGGTGTCGATATGGAGATATTTCCAAGATCCGTGGCCGCCGACCGGTTTTCCAGACGGATCCTGACCGCCCGGGAAATCCGGAGTTGGGGAGGCATTCCGGCCGATCAGGCCAACAACGCGATGCTCTGTTGCTGGACCCGAAAAGAGGCTTATGGAAAACTGTTGGGGGTCGGGATTCGATATGCGATGAACCGGGTTACCCTGTTCAACCGTCTGGAGCGGGACCACTGGCATACCGGAGTTGCCGGATTGTTCGAAGGCGGGAGTCCGGTTCCCGGCGGGAGACTCTGTGGTATCCAGGTCGGGCTGCCGGTGGCGGGCGCTGCCGCGCTGATGTTTGACCGCGGCGCCGCGGAGCCCGAATTCAGGACCCTGACCCCATCCCGGTCGTTCTGGGACAGGCAGGACTGAAGCCGGTGGCATCGGGTGGGTGACACGAATACAACCAGCCACCGTTTGAGGCTGTATCCGCCCCATGCCGGGTTGTTGGCCGGGCTCGATGTGGCCGGTATCCTGGCGGCTTATTTTCTGGCTTACTGGTTGCGATTCGGTGAATGGGCATCGCCATTTTCCGGTTCGTTGTGGATACTGGTGGTGGTTGCGATCCTGGCGCTGTATGTGATGGACATGTACCGGATGGATGACAGTCGGGATCCGGTCAGGTTCAGTGGCGACGCCCTGGCTGCCGCGTTTGTGATCGCCGCCGCCAGTGTATTTGTCGTCTACATTTTCGGGAAGGACCAGTATGAGCCGATTTTCGGCCGTGGCGTGCTGCTGGTCGCGCTGGTCCTGTTTGCGCTTTGGGCGGCGCTGTCCAGATGGTTGTTTGCGAAGTGGTACCAGCGCACATCGGGAGTCATTCACTGGCTGATGATCGGCAGTGAAGAATCCGTTGCGCGTTTCAACCAGGATATACAGGAAATGGCGTTGCGTACCTCACCCTCCAGGCATGTGTCCCGGTTCGAGGCGGAAACCGGGATCGATCGGATTGAATCCTGGATCAGGGACCACCCCGAGCGATCCTGCATCGTTCATAATGACCGATCCGCGGCGGAACTGCAACAAATCAACCAGCCGGAAAGGCCGGTGCCGATACTCAGCGTTACCCGATATTATGAGCAGTACTGGAAATTATTGCCGGTGGATCATTTTAAAGAGGAGATGCTGCATTCGAGCCGTCGCAACCTCACGCATGACCGAACCGGATTCCGGGTCAAGCGCATAGTCGATTTCCTGATTGCCGTTGTCGCCCTGGCCGTCGTGTTTCCGCTGATGCTGGTGATCGGGGTGATGATCCGGCTGCATTCTCCCGGCAAGGTAATCTACCGGCAGCAGAGAGTCGGTTTGAATGGCAAGGTCTTCACTCTCTACAAATTCAGAACCATGTTCGAGGACGCGGAAAAGTCGGGCGTGCAGTGGTCGGATGTAGACGATCCGAGGATAACCCGGTTAGGGGGATTGTTGCGCGCTTCGCATATCGACGAATTGCCGCAGTTGTGGAATCTGATTCTGGGTAATATGAGCCTGATCGGTCCGCGTCCTGAACGACCGGAGTTCGTGTCCCTGTTGCAGCGGGAAATTCCCCACTACCTGGTTCGTCACATCGTGCCGCCCGGAATAACCGGCTGGGCCCAGGTCAAATACCCGTATGGTTCGTCGGTTGAAGACGCCCGCCATAAACTGGAATACGATCTGTACTATATCAAGAACCACACACTCAGGCTGGACATGACCATTGTCATCAAAACCTCTATGGCGATGTTGAAGAGGCTGGGCCGGTAGCCGGTATTGATTTTACCCCGGGTTTCCCGGCGGTTTTTTTCCGGGTGGTCTTTTTGCGAACGGCTTTTTTCGCGGCCACCTTTTTTGAGGCGGTTTTTTTCCGGGTGGTTTTTTTCGCGCCGCCTTTCTTTTTTCTGGACGGCGGTTTCGCGTTTTTCAGCAGCTCAATACAGTCTTCCAGGCTGAGGGTATGCGGTTCGACCGTTTTCGGCACCCGCGCATTTTTATCTCCGTCCGTTACGTATGGCCCATAACGGCCATTCAGCACCTGTACATCGCGCTCTTCAAAATTCAGTATCAGACGTTTGGAGTCGGTTTCCTTTTTCTGTGCGACCAGGCTGAGGACGACATCCCGGGTCACCGTCCGGGGGTCATGCTCACCGAGGGAGACGAACTTGTCGCCATATTTGGCATAAGGTCCGAACCGGCTGATCCCGACCATCAGTTGTTCACCTTCGGGTGATTCCCCCAATGATCTTGGCAGGTCGAACAGCGCCATGGCCTCCTCGAAGGTAATCGAATCCAGCCTTTGGCCGGTATGCAGACCGGCGAATACCGGTTTTTCCTCATCATCGCGGGTGCCGATCTGGGCATAGGCGCCGTATCTGCCCATGCGCACCGACAACGGCCTTCCGGACTTGGGGTCGGCGCCGAGTGTCCGGGCCTGGATGACATCATCACGGCTGACCGTTTTTTCTTTCTCTCTGACCTGTCTGGAAAAGTCGTCCCAGAATTTTCTCATCAGGGGAATCCGCTGTTTCTCTCCCCGCGATATTTCATCCAGTTCATCTTCCATTTTTGCGGTGAATTCATAATCGACGTACCGGGTGAAATGATTCGACAGGAATTGATTGACGATCTTGCCGATTTCAGTCGGTTCGAATCTGCGGTTTTCGAGCGTGGCGTATTGCCGGTTTTGCAGCGTACTGATGATTGAAGCGTATGTGGAAGGGCGGCCAATGCCCCAGGCTTCGAGGGTTTTTACCAGCGATGCCTCGTTATACCGGGGTGGGGGTTCGGTGAAATGCTGTTGCGGACGCACTTTTACCAGATCGACCTCCATACCCTCGCGCAGGTCCGGTAAAAACGTTTCCCCTTCGTCCTTGTCGGCGCGGTCATCGTAGCCTTCAAGATAAACCGACATGAATCCCGGAATCCGTATGGTTGAACCCGAAGACCGGAAGACACCGGCATCACCGGCTGCCAGATCCACGGAAACGGTGTCGATCGTGGCATGGACCATCTGGCACGCGACCGTCCGTTTCCAGATCAGTTCATACAGCCTGATTTGATCCTGGGACAGCCGGGAGCGCAGTCGGGCGGGTGTTTGATTGACCGATACAGGCCGTATCGCCTCATGCGCCTCCTGGGCGTTTTTCGATTTGTTCCTGAACAGTCGGGGCTTTTCGGGAACTGCGGTAGCCCCGTATTCCCCGGCAATGAAATCCCGGATTTCGGTCACGGCCTGGCTGGACAGCGCAACGGAATCGGTTCGCATATAGGTAATAAGTCCGGCCGAGCCCTTTCCGGATCCGATTCCTTCATACAGTTGCTGCGCAACCCGCATGGTTCGTTGTGTACTGAAACCCAGTTTTCTGGAGGCTTCCTGTTGCAGGGTTGAAGTGGTGAACGGTGGAGCCGGATTGCGTTTCCTTTGCCGTTTGGCGACTTTTGAAACCCGTAATTTGCCGTTGGCGGCCTGCCTGAGTGTGTTGGCGGCCTGATTTGCCGATGGTTCATCGGTAATGGAGAACTGCGTGAGCTTCCGGTTCTGGTAATGCGTCAGTTTGCCGAAGAATTTCTGGCCCGCGGTATCCATATCGGCCCCGATGGTCCAGTATTCCTGGCTCACGAATTTCTCGATTTCCGCCTCCCGTTCACAAATCATCCGCAGGGCAGGGCTTTGTACCCGGCCCGCGGACAATCCTCTGCGCACCTTTTTCCACAACAGGGGCGAGAGGTTGAAGCCGACCAGGTAATCCAGCGCGCGCCGGGCCTGCTGCGCCTCGATCAGGCTGGTGGAGATCTCCCTCGGATTGGCGACGGCTTTCTGAATGGCGGTTCTGGTGATCTCGTGAAATTCGACCCGGTAAACCGGTTTGTCTCCGATCGCCTTTCTTTGCTTGAGCAGTTCATACAGGTGCCACGATATCGCTTCGCCTTCACGGTCGGGGTCAGTCGCCAGATAAAGCGAATCGGCCTTCCGCATTTCCTTGACGATCAGGTTGACATGCGGCTTGTTGCGTTCGACGATTTCGTAATGCATCTCGAAATCATTGTCCGTATCGACCGCGCCCTCCCTGGGCAGGAGGTCACGGACATGACCGTAGGAAGCCAGCGCCTTGAAGTCGTTGCCCAGGTACCTGGACATCGAGCGCGCCTTGGCCGGGGATTCGACAATGATCAGGGGTTTGCCCATATCGAGTATTGTGTGCTTCTGTTGTTCGGACGGGTTCTTAGTGAGCGCACCCGTGCAGCCCTTCAAGGACCAGGGATTCGGTCAATTCGTAATCCCCCTCCCCTTCGGTACAGCAATTCAGGACCATCAGTGTGACCCATTTGACATGATCCGGTTCAATGTCCCTGTCATCCAGCGCCATCAGTTGATCGATCACCATCTCCCTTGAAATCTTGTTGAGGACGCCGCATTGCTCCAGTTTCAGCAGCAGGCCCCTGGCATCGGTATCCAGTCGCGCCTGTTCCTTCACGGAGTAGTGTCGAATCGATGTCTGATCGATGTCCAGCGGATCCGGCGGATTATTTTCACAAAGAAGCGCGAGATTTTCCAGCCAGTCGAAAGCCAGATCAATCATGGTACGGTCGAACCCGGCCTGTTTCAACTCCAACTCCAGGGTTTCCTGGCTGAATTCGGCCTCATCCGCCCCGAACAGATCGTTTTCGAACAGGAAGATCAGAACATCCAGAACATTTTCTTTCATTTTGCAGCGGCCCCGGCCGATTTTTACCGGTTGTTATCAGGCAGGCAGTCTTTGGTAACTGCCGTTGGTTTCAACAATCAATCCCTGTAATTCCATGTCGGTCAGAATGGATGAAACCTGCTCCGCAGTCAATCCGCTCTGTTCGATTATCCGTTCCATCGAAACCGGAGCGTAGTCTATCAGGTTATATAGCGGATTTTTATCCCCGGCTGTTTTTACGGACGGTTCCATTTCGTTTTTGACGCTGGAGGACAGGTTGCCGAAGTGCTGCAATTCTTCCAGGATATCGGCAATCGACTCGACCAGTTTGGCGCCCTGCCGGATCAGGAAATGACAGCCGCGGCTGGTCACGATATGGATGGACCCCGGAATGGCGAACACTTCACGACCCTGTTCCGCCGCCAGCCTTGCCGTGATCAGGCTGCCGCTGCGAATGCCGGCCTCGACTACCAGGACGCCCAGTGACAAACCACTGATAATCCGGTTTCTCAGGGGAAAATTGTGTGGCAGGGGAGGGGCGCCGGGAGGAAATTCAGTCACTATGACCCCTTTCCCGGCAACCTCGCGGTATAGATTCCGGTTCGATTTCGGGTATATACGGTCGATGCCGGTGCCGATGACCGCAACCGTATGTCCGTTTCTGGAAAGGCAGCCCTGATGGGCCTGGCTGTCAATACCCGAAGCCAGGCCGCTGGTGATGGTCAGCCCCGTATCCGCCAGTTCCGCAGCGAAGGCAAAGGCCGTTCTATTCCCGGAAGGGCTGGCGTTACGGCTGCCGACTATCGCGAGTTGCGGGTTTTGCAACAGTTCGCTCCGGCCCTTGACGAACAGGCCGAGAGGCGGGTTCGGGATTTCATTGACCAGGGAGGGGAAACGCGGATCGTTGAATCCGATATACTGGCATTGCAGCGATTCCAGTGTTTCAAGGTCGCCTTCGAGACCGGAGGCGCCGGCGCCTCCGGATCGATCAAGGATAGCGGCTGTTTCGGCGCTGGAATGGATTCCGGCCCGGCGCAAAGCCTGTTCGCCAGCGTTGAACAGGGCCGTCGGCGTACCGAACCGTTCGATCCATTCCCGCTTGCGGGCAAGAGAAACGGATTTCAGATAGATCAGTGTCAGCCAATCCTTTAACATGGTGCAATCTCCCTGGTGGTTGTTTCCAGATTAGCACAACGCGGGAAATATTCAACTGCCGAACATCAAAAACCAATGGCAAACGCGGATGCATACCCATATACTATACTCCGTCTTTCGCCAGGCCTCACATCCCGACATGACCGACAGAATTGCCCAAGTCACCCGTACGACCAAAGAAACGCAGGTCAGTGTCAACCTGAACCTCGATGGTTCCGGGAGGGCGCAATTCGATACCGGGGTTCCATTCCTCGAACACATGCTGGACCAGGTCGCGCGGCATGGCGTGATTGATCTTGAAGTCACGGCCCGCGGTGATTTGCACATTGATGACCACCATACCGTGGAAGATATCGGTATCACCCTGGGGCAGGCGATAGCGCAGGCGCTTGGCGACAAGAAGGGGATCTCGCGTTATGGCCATTCCTGGGTTCCCCTGGATGAAGCCCTGAGCCGGGTGGTCATTGATTTTTCCGGGAGACCCCTGCTGGTCAGCCATGTCGATTATCCGGACCGGAACATAGGCGGGTTCTCGACCGCCCTGATCCATGAGTTCTTCCAGGGTTTCTGCAACCACGCGCTGGCCACCCTGCATATCGACAACCTGCGCGGTGAAAATTCCCATCATATTGCGGAAACGGTGTACAAGGCCTTCGGGCGTGCGCTGCGCGGCGCGGTGGCTCCTGATTCCCGGGTGGCCGGTGTGCCTTCGACCAAAGGAGTGCTGTAGGCGGAATTCCGGGTTCTTCGCCACAAAAGTCATGAACAAGATTGTCATTGTCGATCTCGGTACCGGCAACCTGAGATCGGTCAGCAAGGCGGTTACCTGTGTCGGTTCGGGTCATGAGGTCAGGATAACCGCGAATCCTGAAGAGATTGCGGCTGCCGATTACCTGATATTGCCCGGACAGGGCGCAATCGGCACCTGGGTCAGGCAAATCAACCGCGATCCGGTATTGGAGCATTCGGTCAGGAAACGTCTCGGCGAGGGCCCGGCGCTGGGTATTTGCCTGGGGTTGCAGGCGCTCTACGGCGCCAGCGAAGAAAACCAGGGTACTCGCGGACTGGATATCCTGAAGGGCCGGGTCCGGCATTTTTCGAGCCACGGGCGGCATCGATCAACCGCGCCTGCGGAGCGGTTGAAAATTCCGCACATGGGATGGAACACGGTTTCGATTGTCAACGATCATCCGCTCTGGCATGGCATCGAGGATGGAGAACGTTTCTATTTCGTCCACAGTTACTATGTGGAAAGCGATGACCGGAGCCAGATTGCCGGTGAATGCGATTACGGCAACCGATTCACGGCTGCCGCCGCTCATGAAAACCTGTTCGCAACCCAGTTTCATCCCGAAAAGAGCCAACGCGCCGGATTGAAACTCCTGAAAAACTTTCTGCACTGGAACGGGACCGTTTAGCCATGCTGTTGATTCCGGCAATCGATATCCAGGATGGCAAATGCGTGAGACTGCGCCAGGGCGACATGAACCGGTCCACCGTGTTTTCCGATGACCCGGTATCCATGGCGGCCCGGTGGGTGGATGAGGGAGCGAGGCGGCTCCATATCGTGGACCTGGACGGGGCCATGGCCGGGGAGCCCGTGAACGCGGACATGATTCACCGGATTGCGGAAAACCACCCGGATGTCCCGGTCCAGGTCGGTGGCGGCATCCGTAATGAAGATACGGTCGAGGTATACATTCAGGCGGGAGTGCGCTATGTTATTATCGGCACCCAGGCGATCCGGGAACCCTACCTGATCCCTGACCTGTGCGTCGGGTTTCCGACCCATGTGATCGTCGGCCTGGATGCCCGGGAAGGGAAAGTTGCGATTGAGGGCTGGTCCAGGCTGTCCGGGCATGACGCGGTGGACATGGCCCGGCGTTTCGACTCCGATGGCGTGGAAGCGATCATCTATACGGATATTGCCAGGGATGGAATGATGCGGGGGGTCAATATCGAAGCGACAGTGGAGTTGGCCCGGGCGGTGAATATCCCGGTCATCGCCTCCGGGGGGATCCATAATATCGAGAACGTCAAAAGACTGGCCGAGGCTTCCGGGTCAGGTATTGCAGGAGCTATTACCGGACGGGCGATTTACGAAGGTACGCTTGATTTTGCCGAGGGGCAGAAAGTGGCGGATGAACTGGCCGTTGAAAGCAGCTACGGCCTTTAGACCGGGCATGGACTGATGGCTTTGGCCAAACGCATCATCCCTTGTCTGGATATCGATAACGGGCGGGTGGTGAAAGGCATCCGGTTCGTCGATATCCGGGATGCCGGGGACCCGGTGGAAGTGGCGTGCAGGTATGATCGGCAGGGCGCGGACGAAATCACCTTTCTCGATATTACCGCGAGCTCCGATGACCGCGAAACCATTTTGCATGTGGTCGAACAGGTGGCCAGCCAGGTCTTTATTCCGCTCACGGTGGGCGGCGGGATTCGTACACTGGAGGATATACGCCGGATATTGAATGCCGGCGCCGACAAGGTTTCGATCAATACCACCGCGGTCAGGAATCCGGATTTCATCCGGCGGGCCAGTGATCATTTCGGCAACCAGTGTATTGTTGTGGCGATTGACGCGAAACAGGTTCCAGGCATCCCGAAATGGGAGATTTATACTCATGGCGGCCGCAATTCCACCGGGCTTGACGCGGTTGAATGGTCTGAAAGAATGGTCCGCTGCGGCGCCGGGGAATTGCTGGTTACCAGCATGGACCGGGATGGCACCAGAAACGGATTCGATCTTGCCCTGATGAAGAAAATCACGGCAACTGTTCCGGTCCCGGTAATTGCCTCCGGGGGAGTGGGAAATCTGGACCATCTCGCGGACGGGGTGGTGGAAGGCGGCGCCGACGCGGTGCTGGCCGCGAGCATATTCCATTACGGTGAATATACGGTCGAACAGGCCAAGAAGCGCATGGCGGACCGGGGTATCGAGGTCAGATGGGTGTAATGAGAGAACTATTAAGGAGGTTATTGATGAATTCAGCGCTGGATCAAATCAAATGGAATCAGGCCGGGCTGGTGCCGGCAATCGCACAGGAACAGGATAGCGGCAGGATATTGATGGTGGCCTGGATGAATCGCCAGGCATTGCAGGCGACGCTGGAAGAGGGCAGGGCGGTTTACTTCTCCCGGTCCAGACAGAAGTTGTGGAGAAAAGGGGAAGAATCCGGCCATGCCCAGCAAGTCAAGGAAATCCGGATCGATTGCGATGCCGATGTGGTGTTGATGCAGGTCGAGCAAATCGGCGGCATTGCCTGTCATACCGGACGCCACAACTGCTTCTACCAGCGCTATCAGGACGGAAAATGGATTGAAGTCGAACCGGTATTGAAAGATCCGTCCGTCATTTACCACTCCGCCGAAGACTCCTCCCGCTGAAAAAAACTCCCGCGCAAATTGGGTTTCCCGTGGAATCGGTGTATCATCGGGTATGACAGGTCTTGACAGTTGAACAGGCCTTTCAGTTGAATATGGCTCGGGCAGTCCCATATTCATGACTTTCGTCTTACTTTGTGAATACGTCACAGAAATTAATTAACCTGCGCGGAGAGTTGTTATGTTTGGTCCTGGTGGAATCAGTCCGGTTCAGTTGTTGATCATCCTGGTGATCGTTCTATTGATTTTCGGTACGAAGAAGTTAAGGAATCTGGGTGGTGATCTTGGCGGCGCCATCAAGGGCTTCAAAAAGGCGGTAAAGGAAGAAGACACTGATCCGGATTCCGTCCCCGAGTCTGACCGGATTGAAGAGGCTGTTGCCGAGGCCGAGGCCGTGGAGGATGAGCCCATTGCACAGAAACAGAAAGCCAAGGCAAAGAAATCCTGACTCTGATCCAGGCCCCGATATCCGATGTTCGATATTGGATTCTGGGAGATGGCGTTTATTGGCGCCGTTGCCCTGATCGTCATCGGGCCGGAGAGACTGCCCGGGGTTGCCCGTACCGCAGGTCATTGGGTGGGCAAGGGCCGCCGAATGCTGAACGAGGTCAAGTCCGATATCAAAAGGGAGGTCAGGGAACAGGAACTGCAGGAACTGAAAGACCTGAAAGACCTGAAACAGGAGCTCGGTTCGGTTGCGAGTGATTTCAAGAAAGCGGCCGATAATCCGGATGTGCTTGGACTCAGGGAGACAGGCGAGGACATCCGGAAATCTGTGGATGACGTTTCATCCGGGCTGAAACAGGCAGGCGCTGAAATCGAGTCGGCTACGATAACGGCCACGGAAAAGACGGCGGCCAAAAAGACAATGGCCAGGAAAGCGGCAGCCAAAAAGACGGCGACGAAGAAGGCAACCGCGAAAAAAGCAACGACGAAGAAAACATCAGCAAAAAAGGCAACGGTGAAAAAGGCGGCGGCTAAAAAGACGGCTTCAACAAAAAAGACAACGGCCAGGAAGGTAGCGGCTACGATGGCGCCCACCAAAAAAGCGACGAAGAAAAAGACAGCCGCGAAAAAGACAGCCGCGAAAAAGACAACGACGAAAAAAACGGGACGATGATGACGGCGGCAACAGAATCAGTACCGGCCACAACCAGTTCCATCCAGACAGGCCATGGCGGATACTGAACCCAACCAGACTGCTGACGGATCACAGGAGACGCTGGTTACCCACTTGCTCGAGTTGCGCGACCGGTTGTTACGGGGCATATTGTCCGTACTGGTCTTTTTTATCCTGCTCGCGCCATTCGCCAATACACTTTACGAGGTGCTCGCGCATCCGCTGATGAGCGCGTTGCCTGAAGGCAACAGCATGATTTCGACCGAGCCTCATGGGCCATTCTTCGTGCCGTTCAAATTCGCGTTTGCCTGTGCCTGTGCGCTGGCCGTCCCTTACCTGCTCTACCAGTTGTGGGCGTTTGTCGCGCCCGGCCTGTACAAGAGCGAAAAGAGACTGGTGGTGCCGTTGTTGTTGTCCAGCAGCGTTTTGTTCTATCTCGGTATCCTGTTTTCCTATTTCGCGGTTTTTCCGATCATATTCCAGTTTTTCGCCAATACGGCTCCGGAAGGAGTCGCCGTGATGACGGATATCAACGCGTACCTCAGCTTCGTCATCAAATTGTTCTTTGCATTCGGTCTGGCGTTCGAAGTCCCTGTCGCCACCGTGCTGGTGGTCTACATGGGAATCACGGATGAAAAAAGCCTGGCCCGAAAGCGGCCCTACATTATCGTCGCGGCGTTTGTTATCGGCATGTTGCTCACGCCCCCTGACGTTTTCTCTCAAACTCTGCTCGCGCTTCCGGTATGGGTCTTGTTCGAATTGGGGTTGTACTGTTGCCGGTTCATGAAAAACCGGACACAGACGCCGACACTCAAATGGAACAAACAGCGAACATCTGACGACGCCTGATCTGCCGAACATGTCCGACCTGCATTATCTTTCTGCGACCGCGGGACTGGAACTGTTGCGGTCGGGGGCCTTGTCTCCGGTTGAATGGATGGCGGCTACGATTGAAAGAGCGCACCAGGTCGGGCCATCGGTCAATCCGTTTGCGGACCGGTATTTCGATCAGGCGATGGAGAACGCGAAACGTTCCGAGGCGCGCTACCTGAAGGGCAATCCCCGGCGGCTCGAAGGCATCCCGTTACTGGTGAAAGACTCGTCTGCGATCAAGGGTATCCGGGCAACCGTCGGCTCATTGTTCAATGCCGACCGGATCGACCGGCACACGGATCCCGCTGTCGAGCGGCTGCTGCGCGCGGGGGCAAACTTTTTTGCCCGCAGCGCCTGTCCGGAATTCTGCTGGCTGTTTACCTGCCATTCGAGAATGTGGGGAGTAACGCGCAACCCCTGGCGTCCGGACATCACGCCCGGCGGGTCTTCCGGCGGGTCGGCGGCCGCGTTGGCCGCGGGGGCGGCAACGATCGCCACGGGCAGTGACAGCACCGGCTCCATTCGCCAGCCCGCGGCGCAATGCGGCGTGGTCGGGTTCAAGGCTCCTTACGGCAGGAATCCGCTGGATCACGCGTCTTCGTTTCATCCATACGTTGGCGTCGGCCCGATGACCCGCAGCGTGGAGGATGCCGCGTTGATGCAAAACATCATGTCCGGACCTCATCCTCTGGATCATTGCTCCATTCGTGACAAACTCACCATTCCGGCCGCTCTTGGCCAGGTAAAGGGGTTGAAGATCGCGTATTCGATGGATCTGGGGCATTACCATGTGATTGATGATGTCCAGCGTGAAACCCGGGCGGCGCTGGATGTGCTGCGTGATGCCGGGGCGGAGGTGACGGAAGTGAAAATAGACTGGGCCAGTGAAGCGATCCGGCTGGCCCATCTTGGCGAAGAGTTCATGTTTGCCGGGCGATTGCAGGAGGCTGTCTCCAGACACGGCGACCTGGTCAGCGACTATGTCCATGAGCTTCTGCAAACCGCTTTGTCTGCGACGGCTGATGATTGCCGGAAAGCCCTGGATGTCGCCGGCGAAGTCTGGTTCCGGTATATGGGGCCATTGTTCGGCAAATACCACGCGCTGATTACTCCGGGCGTGTCTTGTCCACGGGTGCCGGCGGAAAACTGGCAGAAACAGACTCTTTCGGTCGGTGGACACAGGATAACCGATACGGACACCGCGATGACCGCCCTGTTCAATATGTTCAACCGTTGCGCTGTCCTCAGCGTACCAGCCGGCCTTACCCGTGACGGGTTGCCGGTCGGTATCCAGATTGTGAGCCGGCCTTATGACGACGTGACCGCGTTTCATATCGGGCAGGCTATCGAGCAACGCCGTCCCTGGCTGGATTGCGCCAAGCGCCGCCCGGTCATTCCCCGATCCTGATGTTCCCTCCAACCCGTTTCATCCCTGGAGCCGGGGACCGGTTCCTGCCAGGGGGCTATGGGGCGGGGCGCCAGTGGTTATCGGGAAATGGCAGTGATAACTGTGGTTGCCGCTGTCCGGTCGAACCGCCGGAAACTCGCGCTGGCAGCGCTCGTCGACGAACGGACAACGCGGATGGAACTCGCATCCCGGCGGCCGGTTGACCAGACTCGGGATTTCACCCTGTAACTCAAGACGATCCGTCCGGGCATCCGGGTCCGGTTTATGATTGGCCGAAAGCAGGGCCAGTGTATAGGGATGCCGTGGCTGTTCGAAAATAGTCCGCGTCGGGCCTTCCTCAAGCAGTCGGCCAAGGTACATGATTCCCATGCGATCCGTGATATGTCTGACCACATTCAGATTGTGCGTGATCACCAGAATACTCAGGCCCAACTCGTCCTGCAGCCTGCCAAGCAGATTCAGTATCTCCCCTTGTATCGACACATCCAGACCGGCAGTGGGTTCATCCGCGACGATCAGCCTGGGGTTGAGCGCGATTGCCCTGGCTACACCGACCCTGCGCGCCTGGCCACCACTCAACTGGTGGGGGTAGTGACTGGCGAAATGCCTGTTCAGTCCGACCAGGTCAAGCAGGCGGGATACTTCGAGCGACAGGTCACGGTCCTTGAAACCATGAATCCTGAATGGTTCGGCCAGCAGTGAGCGAACCGTCATACGGGGGCTGAGCGAGCCGACCGGATCCTGAAACATCGTGCCCACGCGCTGTCGAAAGTGGCGGGTCTGTCGTTTCGACATGGCCGTCAATTCAGTGCCGTCAAACCGGACCCGGCCCCGGTGCGGTTTGACCAGTCCGATAATGGAACGCGCCAGGGTGGTTTTTCCGGAACCGCTTTCGCCCACCAGACCATAAGTCTGTCCTTCTTCTATTTCCAGAGAGACATCCTGCACCACATCCACATACGGGTTACGGACGCCATTGGCAAGCGCGTTCAGGGTGGATCGCGTACGAAAACGAACCCGGACATCCTCAAGCTGCAGGAGCGGTTCCATCAGGGCGCTCCCTGACCTGTCAGATGACAGCGTGACACATGGTTGCGGGCCAGGGTCCGGTCTGACGGCGATTGCCTGTGGCAAAGGTCGAATGCGCGATGACATCTTTGTGCGAAGATACAGCCGCCAGGCAGGTTGGCCAGGTCCGGCACTTCGCCCGGTATGACCGGCTGGACCCGTGTGATCTCCGGCATCCGGGCCGGGTCGCACTCAAGCAGCTTGCGGGTGTAAGGGTGGGCGGGCCGATGAAAAATGTCCCGCACCGTACCCCGTTCGACGATTTCCCCGCCATACATCACCACCACAAAGTCGCACAGTTCGGCAATCACTCCGAGATGATGGGAGATGAACAGGATCGAACATCCCATGCGCTGTTGAAGCTCACGCAACAGGTGGATGATCTGCACTTCCAGGGTGGCGTCAAGCGCTGTGGTCGGTTCATCCGCGATCAATAACGCCGGTTCGGCCTGAAGCGCCATCGCAATCGCAATCCGTTGCCGCATCCCCCCGGAGAACTGGTAGGGATAGTGGTTGAGACGCTCTCTGGCGTCCGGGATGCCGACACGGCGCAGCATGGATTCCGAGCGCGCGATTTTTTTCTCCCGGCTGATTTTGCTGCGGTACTGAATGTCGATCATCTGGGCGCCGATGGACAGTACCGGATTCAGCGCGATCATCGGATCCTGGGAAACCATGGAAATGCGATCGCCGCGGATTTGCCGCATTTCCTGTTCGGATTTATCCAGCAGGTCCGATCCTTCAAAATGAATCTCACCCGTGGTAATCCGGGCATTCGAGGCCAGCAGCCGCATGATGCTGTTGATCATGGTGGACTTTCCACAGCCGCTTTCACCGACTACACCGATGATCGCGCCTGCGGGAACATCAAGGTCAACTTGGCGTAGTGCCTGGAGGGCGCCGCGTTCGGTTGCAAACTCAATGCTGAGGTTGCGGATCCGGAGCACATTGGCCTTCGTCACCTACACGTCCCTGCGCAATTTCGGATCAAACGCGTCACGCAGGCTTTCACCCAGGAACGCAAAGCCCAGGGTCGTGATGATGACCGGCGCGCCACCTGCAATCACGGGCCATGCCGTGTTGTAGATATAGGAATAGCCGTCATTCAGAATGGTGCCCCAGCTCGGTGTGGGCGGCCGCACCCCCATTCCGAGAAAGCTCAGGCCGGCCTCGATCGTGATGACGAACGGGATATCCATACTGGCCAGGATCAGCAGCGGGCCGACGACATTGGGAAGCAGGTGCATGATGATGATACGTATGAAACCCGCCCCGATGGCGCGCTCGGCGAGAATGAACTCGGCGCTGCGCAACGCCAGGGTCTGGGAGCGCACCATGCGGCCATAGATCGGTATCTGGGTAATGATCACTACGATCATGACCGTAGTCAGGCTGGGACCGAACAGGGTAACCACGGCCAGCGCGAACATCACCGTCGGAAACGAGCGCACGGAATCGAACAACAGCATCAGGAGGTTATCCAGCCAGCGCGGGCCATATCCGGCAATCAGTCCAAGTACAAGACCGGTCAACAGGGCGATACCGATCGAAATCAGCGATACCTTGAGAGCAATCTGTCCGCCGACCAGCACCCGGGACAGGATGTCGCGGCCCAGTTGATCGGTACCGAGCCAGTGAGCCGCCGAAGGCGGTTCCAGTTTGGCGCGGATATCGATCTTGATCGGATCATAAGGGGCCAACCAGTCGGCGCCGATGGCGCTGACCAGTATGACCGCGACCAGGAACAGTCCCATCGCGCCCAGGGGTTCGCGCAGCACCCGTTTGAGCGCGCGCGCGACCGAATACCAGGTGTTGCGGGCTTCTGCCCCGGATGATTCTCCGTTCATGTCATTCTTATTCCCGCACCTGCGCGCGCACCCGGGGGTCGACCAGGGCGTTGATCACGTCCGCCAGCGCCGTACTGGCCACGAACAGAGCCGTCGTAACCAGCACCGAACCCATCACCACCGGATAATTCCGGCTGGTCACCGCTTCGAAGATCAATCTGCCGATACCCGGACGGGCAAATACGATTTCAGTGAATACGGCGCTCGAAAGCAGGATGCCGATACCCATTCCGAGCAGGGTGATCGTGGGCAGTATCGCCAAGCGCAACACGTATTTGAATATAATGGTCCGTTCCGGCAACCCGAAGGAGCGGGCGGTACGCACATGCGCTTCACTCATCACTTCCAGCATGGAGGCGCGGACCAGTCGGGCCAGATAGCCGACCCAGCCCAGACCGACTGAAAAAGCCGGCAGAACCAGGTATTTCAAATAACTGCCCAGCGTTTCCCCGTCTCCGGCGCCGATGGCAGGCAGCCATTTCAGCGTCACCGCGAACAGCAGTACCGAGTAGATGGCAACCACGAAGGTCGGAATCGCGATACAACTGACCGACAGTACGCCAGCCACGCGGTCGACCAGGCTGTTTCGGTAGATGGCCGACAGACATCCCAGGGGAATACCGATCAGCAGGGCCCAGCCGATACCGGCCAGCACCAGATAAATGGTATGGGGAAGTTGCTCAAAAACAATTTTGTCGACCGGTTTGTTCTTGAATACATCCACTCCCAGGTCGCCTTGGGCGACCTGGCCGAGGAAATTGACGATCTGTACCGCCAGCGGTTTGTCCAGGCCGAGCTTTTCGTGGATCTGCGCTTGCAGTTCGGGACTGGCGCGGGGTCCCAGAATGGTCTTGACCGGGTCGCCGGGAACCAGATGGATCATGGCGTACAGCATCGACACCGCGACCACCACGATCAGTGTACCGAGAACCAGCCGTTTGCCAATATAGAGCCACATATTTTTTCTGTCACCTGACCTTCGTCAATTCCTGCGCAGAGCTTGCCCCCGACCCGGACCAGAGGCGGGAACCGATACTAATCCGTAATTCGTTGATATACAATATCTCAACAATAAGCTTCATTAATTACCAGACAAAACCAATCAAGAGGAATAACATGATAACAAATCCGATTTCCCGCCGCCGTTTTCTGGGCGCCTCGGCCGCTGCAATCGCTACCGCTCATTTTGGTGGCAGGATGGCTTACGCGGCCACCGGAGACAAACTGACCATACGCATGCCGGCCGACATTTCGAACGTGGATCCGGCATTCTGGCAAAACACCGCCGACCTGTGGGTGATGGACGCAGTATACCCCAGGCTGATCAATTTCAAACCCGGTTCGAACTGGGAATGGGAGCTGTATTCAGCGGAGTCCATCCGTCAGCGTGATGACGTCACGATCGACTTCAAACTGATACCTGGTTCGATGTGGAACAATGGCTATGGAGAAGTTACGACCGAAGACGTAAAGTTTACTTTTGAACGTTACCTGGACAAGGACCTGGCCGCCGCCACCGGCGACAACTGGGCGCTGCTGGATCATGTCGAAGTGCATGACCCTTACAACGGAACAATCCACTTCAAGGAACCGTTCGCTCCGGTGTGGTGGTTTGTGTTGCCCTATGCCACCGGGAGTATTCTGTGCAAGGAAGCGGTTGAAAAAGCGCCGGACGGCAAATTTTCCCTGGAACCCCCGGCTATGGGCGGAGCCTACGTCATCGACCAGCATGTGCCCGGACAAAAACTGGTTCTGAAGGCGCATGACGGATGGGTTGGGCCGAAGCCTGAATTCACCACTGTGGAAATGTTGCCGATCACCGATTCCAAGGCTGCTGAAAACGCGGTTCAGGCCGGACAACTGGATTTTACCCGTATCAGTCTCAGTGTGGTGCCGGAATTCATGGCCAATATGCCCGAGGGGCTGAATCTCGAACTGAAGTACGCGCCGGACAATGTCTGGATGGGAATGAATGCCGCCAGCCCCAGGTTAAAGGATATCCGTGTTCGCCAGGCCATTCTCAAGGCCATCGATGTGGACGCGATTCTGGAAGGAGCTTATTTCGGCGTTGCCGAACGCGCCCATGGACCGGTGTCCAAAGGCCTGCTCGGTTATCGGGAGGAAGCCCCGCCGGCGCGTGACGTGGAAGGCGCGAAAAAGCTGGTTGAAGAGGCCGGAGCGGCCGGTCTGGCGATCACCCTGGATACTCTGTCCGATACCGATTTTCTGACAGCCGCCCAGATTGTCCAGGCCAACCTGGCGGAAATCGGTATCACCATGGAGATCGAATCCCATGAGGGCGGCAGTTTCTGGTCGCTGGTTGAAACCAAGGGGATGGACGGTCTGGATATTCAGTTCCAACGCTGGCTGGCGCCGCCGGACCTGAGCTGGACGACCCAGTGGCTGCTGTCCACCCAGGCCGGGATATGGAACTGGCAGTGGTTTGACAGCAAGGAGTTCGACGACCTGCATTTCGCGGCCATGGCGGAAACCGATAATGACGAACGCGCCAAAATGCTGATGCAGTTGCAACAGATGCTGGATGACAGCGCCTGCTACCTGTGGATTACCCAACCGCCGAGACCGATGACCTGGCATGACACCATCGTGCCGGCGATGAAACCCAATGGCGATCCCCGGCTCGAGTTGTTCCGAAAGGCATAGGGAACACATTTGATTTGCAAATTTTGAAGTTTGTTCTTATTATCCCGTGATGGGTTCTTACTTCCGATTGGCCTGGCAGGCCGTCGGTACCATTTAGCTGGGAGAAACGATGAATCAGAAGTCAGATAACACGGCCAGTACTCCCGGACAGCGGAGTGGGGCCGGATACATCCAGGTGGCCCTGATCGTCCTCGTCATCGCGGTTGCCCTGTATTTCGCCAGGGCGCCGGACCGGGTTGATCGTGGCGTGGTATCCGTTTCCGGGGCGGCTGCGCCGGTTGTCCGTATCTTCCAGCCGGAACTGACGGAACACGTACAGCGGATCGACCTGACCGGAACGGTTACACTCGACCGGAAGTTGACGGTGGTCTCCGAGGTTGTCGGGCGGGTGGTTCGGGTGTCGCCGGACTTCGTCAATGGCGGCACAATCCCGGCTGGCCAGGTATTCGTGGAGATTGATCCGACCGAATACGAGATCGAGGTCCAGGCTGCGGAAATGGCGGTCGCGGAGGCCGAGGCCCTGGTCGAGGCCGCCGGTAACGGCGTTGGGTACGGATCGCAGGAAGCCCTCTCAGTCGCCGGCGCCAAGGCCAGGCTCGGGCAGGCGGAAGCCGCTCTCGCCCTGGCGCGGCTGCGGCTTGCGCGCACCGGGATCAAGCTTCCCTATACCGCCCGGGTGATGTCTTCCGAACTGGAGGTGGGTGACCTGGTTGGTCCCCCTGAAGCGGTCGGCAGGTTGTCGGCTCTCGGCATCGTGTACCGTCCGGACGCGCTTCAGGTCCGGGCGCCGATCAAAGTGGCCGACCTGATTGCATCCGCTCCGGCGATTGGCCGGACTGCGAAGGTCAGTACGGTGACCGGAACATACGATGCCGAGGTGTCGCGCGTATCCTCGGTGGTCGCGCCCGAGACCCGTCTTGCAAGGGTGTTCCTCAAGTTTCCGGAGAATACGCCGCCCGAATCGCTGCCCGTTCCGGGGATGTTTGCGAAGGTCAGTATTTTCGGTTCCCGGCATGACGGGGTTTTTGTCCTGCCCGAGGCGGCGGCCCGGGAGCGCGACAGCATCTGGATCGTTGTGGACGGCGCCCTGCGCTCGTTGCTGAAACCCGTGACAGTGGGTCGCACGGAGGCCGGATGGATCGTGGAACCATTCGACCCAGGTGATGGTGTGGTCGTCAGCGCCCTGTCGGGCGCCAGTGAAGGCCTGGAAGTCACTGTCGGTCCGGTTCCTTCTTCGTAACGGACCGGTTCCAGGATCAATGCGCGGGATGCCGGACGCCAGCTACAGAGAGGAGTTCCTGTGAAGAGAAGTCCCATCGAATACTTCGTGGGAAATCCCGTCGCCGCCAAGCTGTTGATGATTTTTCTCATCTTTGGCGGTGTGATTGCGGGTTTTCAGCTTCCGGTCCGGCCGCAGCCGGAGATTGACCTGCGCGCGATTGTCGTTACGGTGGTCTCGCCCGAATCCTCCCCCAGGGAGATCGAGGAGGACATCAACCGCCGGGTCGAAGAAAGGCTGGTCGGTCTTGAGGGCGTGGCTCGCGTGGTCAGCGTGGCTACGGAGAGCTTTGCCCGGATTGAAGTCGAGCTTGAGACTTTCGCCGACGCCGATGCGGTTCTGGCCGATGTCAAAAATGCGGTTGGCAGCATTGAGAATTTTCCACCGGCCAATACGGAATTGCCGCAGGTTGAACTCAAGAAACTGAGCTACTCGGTCCTGACGCTTGCCGTTTCGTCACAGATTCTCGCCGAGGATGCGTTGCGCACCGCATCGGAGAATATCTTCAACGAACTGATGGCGCTGCCCGCGGTGTCCCAGATTCGGTTGAGGGGCGTCCGCGACAGGGAGATAGCGATTGAAATGAATGAAGAAGAGCTGCGCCGAAACAATCTGAGCATTGCCGAAGTGGCAAGAAAAGTACGCCGGGAATCTCTCAACCTCTCGTTCGGTGAGTTGAACACGGATGCAGGCGACATGGTGTTGTATGTGGCAGGCAAGAAACAAAATGGCGAGGATTTTGAGGATGTTCCACTGATCACCCGCAAGGACGGAACCATCGTGAAGCTTGGCGAGGTGGCGAGGATTCGTGACGGCTTCATCGACCAGAAGATCCTTTCCGAAGTGGACGGCAAGCCGACCGTATTCCTCAGGATCGAGGTAGCCGAGGGGCAGTCTTTCACGAAGACGGCGAACTCTGTCAAGGACTGGCTGGCGAATTACAAGCCGCCTCCGGCCGTGGAGGTCTCGGTCTGGAATGACAACGCGGCGCCGATTTCCGACCGCTTTTCCGACATCATACGAAATGCCGTCATCGGCATCGTTCTCGTATTCATTTGCCTTGTCCTTGCCTTCGATCTTCGTGTCGCGACCTGGATAGCGGTCGGTATTCCGCTTTCCTTCGTGGCTTCGCTGATGTTCTTTGGCGTCGCGGACCTGACCCTGAACATCGGAACGTTGCTGGCATTTTTCCTGCTGATCGGCATCGTCGTCGACGATGCCGTGGTGGTCGGGGAGAGCATCGCCACGGAGCGGGACAAGGGAAAGAGCGCGCTGGAGGCGGCAATCTCAGGCACGAGAGCCGTTGCGGCGCCGGTCACGGTCGGTGTGCTCACGACCGTGCTGGCGTTTGTGCCGTTTATTTTCATAACGACATCGGGCTACCAGATCGTACAGGTATTTTTCCTGGTTGCACTTTTCGTTCTCTCTGTTTCCCTGCTGGAGGTATTCTGCATCCTGCCCGCCCATTTGTCCCATGAAGGGCACTGGAGTCTTTTCCCGTTGCGGTCCATCCAGGAGCGGGTGCGTGGCAGAATCGACGTGATCCGGGATGCGGTCGTCATTCCCGTCGTATCCTGGGCGGTTCGCAATATCTTTCTGACATTCGCTATCGGGACACTATTTGTGGCCGCCGCCGTGTGGCTCGTACGATCGGAAAACGTACGCGTGGTCGTGCTGGACAGCGCTGCCAACGTCAGCAATTCGGTCAAGGCGGATCTGGTTTTGCCGACTGGAGCCTCTTTCGATGCCAGCGCTGCCGCGGCACAGCGCTTCGTGAAAGCGGCCCAATCAATCAATGAACAACTGGATGGAACATCAATCGAGTCTATAGGATTCAAAGTGGGTGAATTGAGCGATGTCGGGGCGACCAGGACAGGCCAGGATGAAACCATCCGCAACAATCACGCCACGGTAATACTTAAACTGCACAAGCGGCCGGTTCGCCGGGCATCTCCCGATACGATTGAACGGGTCTGGCGCGAGAATGTCGGTTCCACGGCGGATCTGGAGGAGGTTTCCATCCAGACGACCCGTGTCCAGTTCAAACCCTCGGTCGCATACACTCTGGTTCATGATAATCCCGAAGTACTCCGCCAGGCTGCCATGGAGTTGCAATCGTTCATGGGTACTGTTCCGGGCCTGTACGCGTTGTCGGACAGTCTGTCGCCGGGCAAGCGGCATTTCGATATTGAACTGACCCCGGCCGGTAAAGCCGCCGGGCTGTCTCCGGCGATGATCAGCAAGCAGTTGAGGGCAAATTTCCATGGACTGGAGGTTCAGAGAATCCAGCGTGGCCACGACGAGATCAAAGTCATGGTTCGTTATCCCCCCGAACGGCGGCAAAGCCTTCGGGAACTGGTCAGCGAGCGGATCTTCATCGTGCCCGGCGGCAACGAGATCCCCCTGTCTACCGCGGCGCTTATCACCGAACAGCGCGAACCCGCCACACTCACGCGCATCGACGGCAGGCAGGCGGTTCTTGTCAACGCACACGCGGATTTGATCGATGTCACGCCCATACAGGCCCGGCGTACGATATCCGAAGACTTCCTTCCGGGACTGCTTGCCAAATATCCCGGTCTCGTCATCTCTCCCGACGCGGGAGCGCGGGATGAAAGGACGATGCTGACGACCCTGGCCGTTCTGGTCCCCGTCGTCCTGCTCATCATGTACGGGCTGATGGCATCTTTCCTTCGCAGCTACTGGAAACCCCTGGTGGTGGTATTCGGTGTTCCGGTGGCCTTCGCCGGGGCCGTGTTCGGCCATTGGATACTCGGTTGGCATCTGACCGCCATTTCCATTTTCGGAATGATCGGCGTATCCGGAGTCATCATGAACGATGCACTGGTCCTGCTTGACCGGTACAACACGATCCGGCGCGAAAACGAAGCGCTGCCAGCCATCGCCGCCGCTTCCGCCGCCACCCGCGACCGCTTCCGCGCCGTGTTTCTCACCTCGCTTACCACCGTGCTCGGGCTCTCTCCCTTGCTGTATGAGCGGAGCGATGAACTGCTGTTTCTTGTGCCATTCGTCGTCAGTATGCTGGGTGGCCTCATTGCCGCGACCTGCTTCACCCTGTTCGTGGTCCCGGCGCTGGTGATGCTGGTGGAGGGATTCAGGGAAGCCTGACGCCGTACACGGATCCGATGGTATCGCAATTTTCTGTCGCCATCGTGGGCTACAGCCACCGGATGCCCGGCGGCATCCGGAGCGACGACGATTTCTGGCGCCTGCTCAGCGAGCGGGGAATCGTCCGGGAATCCGTAACAGGACGCTATGGCAGAGGCCACCGGCCCATCGGTGAGTTTTCGGGGCCGGGCCGCCTTGCAAGCCCGTATGAGGGGCTGATTCTCGACGATGACGAACTGCTGTTCGACCGGACAATCTTCGGGATGTCCCATAACGAATTGAGACAGACCGAACCACAGGTACGGATGCTGCTCAATTGCGCATGGGAGGCCATCGAACATGTCGGCTGGGATCTTCATTCCCTGCGCAACAGTCCCACCGGGGTCTTCATCGGGGCGCAGGTTCCGGCCGTATCCAACTGGCGACCGCAGCATGGAGTCACCGAGCACTCCGTTTCCGGCATCAGCCTTGCGATGCTGGCCAACCGGGTCTCCTACTACTTCAACCTCATGGGATCTTCGGCGACCTATTGCACGGCCTGCTCCGCCGGACTGAGCGCCCTTCACGCGGCTATGAACGCGCTGGCATGCGGCGACTGCGAACAGGCCCTCGTCGGCGCTGTAACCTATCTCGGCAGTGGCAGGATGAGCAGCAGCTTCAACCTGATGGGGGTCATCAGCCCGGATGGCGTTTGCCACTCCTTCGACGCCAGGGCTAACGGCTACATGCGCTCCGAAGGATCGTTCGTGTTCGCCGTCAAACCGCTGGCGGCTGCCGAGCGGGACGGAGACCGGATCTGCGCCGTGATCGAGGCAACCGCGGTCAACGCGGCCGGCACGGCCGACGGCACGGCCGGTCTGGCGCCCGGACGATTCATCAGCGCCCCGACACGGCATGCGCAGGTCGAACTGATGCGCCAGGCTTCGGATCGCGCCAGTATTGCGCCGGGCGACTTCGACTATATCGAGGCCCACGCGACCGGGACGGAGGTTGGCGACCGCATTGAGGGCAATGCCATTGCAGAGGCGTTCAGCGGTTTCGAGCGCGAGGTTCCGCTTCGCGTTTCCAGTGTAAAGAGCAATATCGGACACATGGAGGCCGCCGCTTTCCATTGTGCCCTGCTCAAAGTGGTCCTGATGATGGAGCGGCGTACCTTCGCGCCCATGTCAAAGGGCTTCCAGGTTCCCAATCCGGAGATCGACTTCGACTCCTGCCCCATGCAGGTGCAGACAGAATGCGAACCATTTCCCGACCATCCCGTGATAGTCGGCATCAATTCCTTCGGATTCGGTGGGGCCAATGGTCACTGCGTGGTACGGGAATACCGTCCGTCACACCCCCCCGCGCGGTCAGCGCCATTGGCTCCGACAGCCGGATTCATGATTCCGTTCTCGGCACGCACATCCAGGGCCCTGGTCGAAAGCGCGGTGCAGTTGCGCCAGGCTCTCGACGAGAAACCGTGGAGTCTCTACACGCTCGCCGGCAATCTGGGTTGTCGCCGCACCCATTTTGCTGCACGGACGGCATTTTCTGCGCGCAGTCCGGACGGCCTGGCTGAGGCGCTGGATGCCTTTGCCGCCACCGAAACCCCCATCTCCCTGTGCGAGGAGGGTGAGCGTCGAATCGTAATGGTTTTTGCCGGGCAGGGAACCCAATGGGCTGGATGCGGCAAGGATCTATACGATAGCCATCCCGTTTTTCGTCGTGTCATCGATACCATTGAAGAGCACTGGCTGGAACATGCGGATTTCTCGCTGCGTGAAGCCTGTTTCGCAGCCCCACAGGCGGCGCTCGACGAATGCGAGCTGGCCCAGCCCGTAATTTTCATGATCCAGTGCGCGCTGGTGGAGCTCTTCAAGACCTGGGGAATCTATCCGGACTGCGTTATCGGACACAGTTCCGGCGAAGTCGCCGCGGCTTACGCCTCCGGCGCCCTCTCACTCGCCGATGCCACGCGTCTGGTCTTCAATCGAGCGAGCTTGCAGCAACGCACGGCCGGATCCGGTCGCATGCTGGCGATCGGTCTTGATCGGCAAAGCGTGAAAGAGTTGCTGGAAACCCTGGATATACCCTGCCAGGGTGACGGCAGCCAATCCGTTCCTGTCGAAATCGCCTGTGATAACGCACCGGCCAATACGGTCATCTGCGGACTTGAAACCGACCTGCAACCCGTGATGAAGGAGTTGGGCAGGCAAAACCTTCATTACCAGCTGCTCCCGGGCAACATCGCTTTTCATTCCCGGGCGATGGATGTGATCAGGGACGATACGCTGGCCGCGCTCTCGTTTCTCGACAATCGCACCTTCGACTTCGAGGCGCCGTTCGTCTCATCTGTAACCGGTCTGGAGACACAACGACTCGATAGCGCCTACTGGTGGTCCAACATTCGTCAACCGGTCCGTTTCGCCGCAGCGGTGGAAACCGTCATTCGCGACCACAGGCCGGATGTGATATTGGAGCTCGCGCCCCATTCGGCCCTGCAGCCCATCATAAAACAATGCGTAGAAGGGGTTTTTTCGCAGCCTGAGTCCATCCCGACTTTCATGCGGGACATGGATACCTGTCTCGGCTTCTGCGAAGCCCTGGGCGCTCTCTTCAGGGCCGGTGTCGTGATCGACTTCAAGGCGCAATACCCACGGCCGAGTCCCATTACCCATTTGCTTCCCGGCCATCCGCGCGACGAACAGAGGGCCGTCGACAACACCATGGACGACGAATTCCTGCAGAAGCGGAGCGAGTACTCTCACGGGCCGCTGGTGGGCCATCGGGTCCCCTGCGATCACCTGCTCTTCGAGGGGCGCCTGTCGGAAGCTGCCTTCCCGTGGCTGGCTCAGCACCGGGTCCATTACGCACCGATCATGCCTGCTGCCGGTTATATCGAGTTGATCCTGCAAGCGCTGGAAGGCGCGCCACTCAAGATCGACGCGATTGAATTCCTCCAGCCCTGCCCCGTCCCCGGAACGCCGGTGCGGCTTCAGACGGCCTTGCAACCGGAATCCCATTCGCCGGGTGAATTCAGCTTTACCATTTCGACCCAGCCTTACGATGTCGACGCGAAGAGTGAATTGCACTGCCACGGCAGGGTGCGCCTGATCGGCCCCGATCATGCGCCAGACGTACCGGAACAGGTAAGTGGAATCGACGCCTCGCGCTACGAACCCCTGGCATATGCGGCGGATGACGAGATCTACGAACGCTTCGAGACGGTCCTCGGCGATACGTTCCAGTACGGCCCCAGTTTCAGAAACATGCGGCAGTTGCGGCGCGATCTGGCCAGCGACCACCTGCTGTTCGATGTCGAGATCGACGAGCGGTTGTGGGCGGACGGTCAGGAGGAGGGCTACGTTTTCTTCCCGGCGTTGCTGGATGGCGGCTTGCAGTCGTTTCTCTACGACCTCATGCTCGGCGCCGATTTCTTCGCCATTCCCCGCCGGGCAGAGAACGTGACATACCTGCATGCCCCAACGGCGCCCAGGTTGACCTGCCATGTTACCTATCCCGGCAATATTCGCTACGAGGTCGACGACAAGGGCCAATATACCGTGCCGACCGGAGAATGGGTTTCCGGCAGCATCAGTTGCTATGACGGCGCCACCGGAAACCTCGTTCTCCACATCGAGAAGTACATTTCGTTCATCTCGAATCCGCGCCGGGTGGATTTTCCGAACAGCAAGCATCGAATCATCTGGCAGCAGAAGTTCATCTCCGATGCAGAGGCGATCGCAAACCGGTTGCCCGAGGGAGAAATCGAACCATCCACCTTGCTTGCCGTCCTGGAACAACCCGATGGCGGTGGCGTACACGTCTGCCATGCGGTCGAATTTTCCGGCGCCAGGGAGCCCGGGCAAACTGTGCTTTACCGATGTGTCGACCATCTGTCGGATGCCGGTACCCAATGTGAATTCTGGCTTATCGGTGACGACGATGACACGGTTCGGGCACAATACGATGCGTTTCATGAACACGATACCGCCCTTCGTTTCTACTGCCTCGAACCTGCGGCGCGGAAGGCCTCTTCGCTCGACAAGGGCCTGCTACGCAGGAACGCTGCCCAGATACTGTTTCTCCATTGGGATAGTGGCTCGTACACGTCTGAAGACTGGCGATTTTTCCAGGAGGTGGCGGTTGCGGGCGGATTGGCGCTGGTTTTCCATGGCAAAGGCGAGGATATCGAGCCCGGCGCCGGTTGGACGACGCTTCGCGCCGATGGGCGCACGACGCTACTGCAGGCGCCGTTCCCCGATATGGCCCGGGAGAGAGCAACCGCTCTGCCGGGGCCCCGTTGGGTGCTGGGGGAACCGCAGAGCCGGGCATCCGCATGGGTGTCCCTGATTGATAGCCCTGCGGTCCATACGCTTCCCTGGGAATCCTTCCAGCGAAACGAATCCCTGGATCCTGAAGCCTGCCCGCAGGCAGCGGACGTGCAGGCGATTGATCTCTTCTTCGACCGGGACCCACAGGATCCGACTGGCGAGCAGGCGGTCTCGCACCTGGTCGCCTTCATCCGGATGATGGTTCCCTGGAGGGTCGAACAGGCAACCTGCCGGTGCCGCGTTACCGTGGTGACGCGCAAGGCAGCCCTGGATGTGGAAGATGCGCGCGGAAGCGCGCTCTGGGGCGCGGTTCGCAGCATGGCGGTCGAGATCGCCCAGGAAGCCAGGCTCGACTTCCGCCTCGTGGACCTGGCCGCTGACGATGACCTCAAGACACTGGCGTGGCTTGCCCGTCGCGACCTGCGCGAGCGAGAGCTTGCCGTGCGCGAAGGCCACCTGTGGGCACCGCGGGTCGTGAGCAACCGGGAGCCGTTCCCGCATGTCCCGGAAGGCGAAGATCCTCCTTATCGGCTCTTTCTGGAGAATGCGGGGCAAATCGGCGGCCTTCAGATGAAGACCTGCGACCCCGCGCCACTGGACCCTTCCAGTGTGGAAATCGAGGTGGCGGCCGCAGCGCTGAACTTCCGCGATATCATGGTAACACTGGGCCTGCTGCCGGCATTGGCCTACGAGCGGTCCGCAATCGGCCGCGAGGTTGGAATGGAGGCGAGCGGAGTCGTCCGGCGCACAGGCGTGTCGGTGCAGGAATTCAAGGCCGGCGACGAGGTGGTCTTTGTGGGCGGAGGGTGCATCGCCAATCGGGCGACCGTTGAGCGGTACCGGGTCTTCCGCAAGCCTGCGGGACTGAGCACGGAAGAAGCCGCGTCCTCCCTGTCGGTTCTCGTGACTGCGTATTACGCACTGATACACTTGGCCCGAATCCGCAAGGGCCAACGCGTTCTCATCCACTCGGCGATGGGTGGCGTCGGGCAGGCTGCAATCGCGCTTGCCAGGAATGCGGGGGCAGAAATATACGCTTCGGCAGGCAGCAAGAGCAAACGCATGCAGTTGCTGGAATTGGGGGCCCGCGCGGCCTTTGATTCCCACAGCGACGCGTGGTATGCGGGTCTGATGAAGGAGACCGGCGGCGGTGTCGATGTGGTACTGAATTCCCTGGCGGGCCGCCACGTTCCGCTTTGCCTGCAAGCCCTTCGGGCGGGCGGCTGGCACTGCGAAATCGGCAAGGTCGATATCTATTCCGACAACGCGCTCGGCCTGCGCGCCTTTCGCAAGAATTTGCGTTTCGCGGCCATCGACATGGATCGCCTGATGCTGGATGATCCATTTCTCTCGCGCCGGCTTTCCGAGGAATGTCTCGATCTGCTCGAGCGCGGCGTGGTGAAGCCGTTGCCGGTCACCACCTTCGGATATGGCGACTACTCGAGGGCGCTCCGCCTCATGACTACGGGTGGGCACCAGGGCAAATTGGCGCTGAAGGCGCCGCTGCCTTCTGTCTGCCGTGACTTTCCGATCGTCGACCGGCGACCGTTCCTGGACCCCGACGCGACCTGGCTGGTGACCGGCGGCCTGGGTGGCTTCGGCCAGCGGCTCCTGCCCTACCTCGTGACCGCAGGCGCCCGCCACCTGACCCTGATGGACCGCGACCCCGAACGCCGCCGCAGTGAGTACTGGTTGCGCCAATCGACAACCCTCGCGTCGATGGGCCAGGGAGTGGAAATCGACCTGGTTCAGGGCGATGTTTCCGATGAGGCAGATGTTCGCCGCTGTGTCGCCAACTTGAAAAGGCCGCTCAAGGGCGTGTTCCATCTCGCAGGGGTGCTGGACGATTGCCTGCTGGCAGACCTCTCGACGGAGTCCATCTCCCAAGTGTTTGCACCCAAGGCGCGGGGAGCGCTCAATCTTCACCGCGCCACCGCCGGGCTGGCGCTTGATCATTTTGTCCTGGTTTCGTCCATGTCGTCAACCTTCGGCAATCCGGGACAGATCAACTACAGCGCAGCCAACGCCTTCATGGACGGTCTTTGCGCTTGCCGCCACCGTCAGGGATTGCCGGCCCTGTCCTACAATCTGGCGGCTGTCGCAGACGCGGGCATGGCCGCGAAAAACCTCGCGGTTCTGCGCCTCATGAGAGTCGCCGGCATGCCTCCGGTGAGTAGCCATTTTGCCATCGCCAACCTCGACTATGCCCTGCGCAAAATGGCCGGGAACGACCACCTCGTCACCGCCCTGTTCAAGCGCGTTCTGTGGAGCGTCGATTCGGCGGACTATATGCGCACGGGTCGGCTGATCAGCAACCAGGATGCGTTCGTGACAGGCTCCGATGAGCAATTGACGGTGGATGGCGTCATGTCGAAAATCGCCTCCAAAGTCTCCGAACTCTGCGGTCACGATGAGGGCGGCGTGGAAGAACCACTGTCCAGTTTCGGCCTCAACTCCATCTCTGTCGCCGAGTTGGGGGCGTTTATCCAGAGTGAGTTCAACTTTCAGGCAAGCGCCCTCGAGTTGATGACCACAGCGTCCTGCCGGTCATTGGCGCACGCTATCGTCTTCGGACGGGAGACCGATGACGAGGCGGATGCGGACGGAGAAGCCAACAGCGCCGGAAATGCTTCCTTTATCGCACATCGACGTATCCATCGCCGCCCCTCGGCATTCGCCAGCGCTCCTGAAGACCACTTTCCGCAAGATGGCCAACCTGCGTGACCTGAACGGCGCAGCCATACCGGCGCCTCCACTTGTCGGCCGGTTGCCGCCTCCTTGTCGCAAGGATCTGGATGCGTTGCGCCGCTGCGTTCATGAAACGATGATTCAGGAGACTCCCGGCGATGCCGTTTCGCCAGACGCTTTCCGGGCGGTCCTGCTGACCGGAGCGACCGGCTTCGTGGGACGCTTCCTCCTGCGGGAACTCCTGAGGCAGAACGACACCCTTGTGGTGCACTGCCTGGTCCGCGCCGACAGCGCTGAGCATGGGTTCGAGCGCATACGCGACGCGATGCAGACTGCGGAAATCTGGCAGGAGTCCTATACGCAGCGACTGCGTGTCGTGGCCGGAGACATTACCAGGGAACGCTTTGGTCTCCCGAATCGCGAATTCGACACTCTCTGCCAGCAGATGGACGCATTCTATCATGTAGCTGCAAGTGTGGGCCTTCTCATGTCCTATGACGATATCCGGGAGACCAATGCGCACAGTCTCCGTTCCGTGCTCGAAATTTGTCTGCGAACCCGTTTCAAGCATCTGTTCTATTTCTCCACAATAGCCGTGTTTCCCGCGTTCGTCGCCGATTTTGCAAGGGAATATCGTCAAAGCTACATTGACGACCAGATGCAGCCGGATCTCGACGATATGAAGAAGATGTTTCCGCTTGGCGTGATGGGATACTCCTGGAGCAAGCTGGTGGCCGAGCAGGCTGTTCTGTTTGCGAAGGCAGCCGGTCTGCCGGTCGCCATCTTTCGCCTTCCCCTGATGAGTCTTTCGAGCACGGGGTATACGCAAGCAGGAAATTTTCCGTCACGCCTGTTTGCCGCAGCGACACAACTTGAAAAGATACCCAAGGGATTTTCCATACAGCGGAATTCCGATCCGGTCGATACCGTAAGCGAGGTCTGCGCCGCTGTCTCGCTGAACCCCGACCGGCGATTTACCATCTATCACTGCTGCAATCCGGAGCCGCCCCACGAAGAGATCGAGCTTGCCGATTTCGGGTTGTTCTGGCGAACCGTCTCCTACAACTCCTTCAAACGTTCATGCCAGGCCATCGGCAGGCGTTCTCCATTACACGGCCAGTGGGCGTTGCTGGATCATTTCGCGCGCTACTGGTTCGATGAGCGCGAGCCCGGACGTGCCCTGCCGATCAGCGACCGCGCGATTCAAGCGGATTGTCCGCTCCCGATCCAGTGGCCGGTATTTCTGGTCAGGCATGCGCGTTCCTACGGCTGGATCCGGCGCCATCGGGACGAATGGCCCTGGCCGATCCCCAGGGGTCGCCTGGATTTCGGTGAGTTCATGGCCCAGGCCGAACGGTACGCCGAGCGCATGGCGGTTCCGTTCGAGGCGACCTATCCCGCCTGGATCCGGGCTGGCCTCAAGCAATTTGTGGAGGCTCTGAATTCTCCGCAAGCCGGGATCCGGGAGTCCCGGTTCGTTAACGTGAGCTACGGACTAAGCCGTACTCTGCGCAACAATGCGGCGCTGGCGCACGAACGACAGCGATACCCCGAGATTGCGCGGGAGGAAATCGCGCGGCCCGTCTTCATTATCGGTATCAACCGGACTGGCACGACTTTCCTGCATCGCCTCCTGGCGCGCGATCCCGGATTCTGGACTCTGCGCTACTATGAGTGTACACAACCGGTGCTGCCCACCGGCGAGTACGGCGCTGTGGCGGGTACGGTCCAGGACCCCCGCCGATCCTATGCACAAGAATTGCTGGAAGCAGCCGGCTTCGTCAACACGCTTTCCGGGTTTCATCGCCTCGACCCGGACGAACCGGTGGAGGATTGGCAACTTCTCTGGCTTTCCTTCGCAACCTGGGCCATTCCCCCCGCGTACCATGTGCCCGAGTATAGCCGCTGGCTGGCCTCAACCGGGTCGCGCCATGCATACGCGCATCACCGGCGGGTCATGCAACACTTCACATGGCAGCGACGTCAGCGGGATTCGCTCAACAAACGATCCTGGTTGCTCAAGATGCCCTTCCACCTCATGGAACTGGAGGCGCTGGTGGAAGCGTACCCCGATGCCATGTTCATCCAGACCCATCGCGCCCCTGTAGAATTCATGGGATCCTGGAACAGTCTGGTGGACAGTCTCCGTTCATACACTGGCGAGCCGCGTCCTCGGGACGAAACCGGCGCCGAGCAAATGGCGCTCATGAGCCGGATGCTCAATCTTGCCATGGAATTTCGGGAATCCCGTTCCGGGATCGATAGCCGTTGGGTGGATGTGCGCTATACCGATCTGGTCAATGACCCGATGGGCGCCGTCCGGGACATCTATTCCCGGTTCGATTGGCGACTTGGGCCAGCAGCGGTCGACGCAATGGAGCGCTGGCTTTCGAAACAGGCGGAGCAACGCCGGCAGGAGCGACGTCACGAATACCGCCTGGAAGATTTCGGCCTGGATGCAGAGGCCGTTAACGACGCCTTCGCGCCTTATCGGGCATTTGTGGCGGCGCGCGACATCCTGTAGACATTACCGGCCTACTACCCGCGGCATTCGGAAATCGCGCCTGTGAGCGGGCGTGCGGGATATCAGAACCGCATATTGAAAGTCAGGAACCAGGTTCTTCCCCAGCCGGCTTCCGTGGGCCCGTCCACGCTACTGGGGTTGGCGGTGTTCACCGAGAGGCCGGCGTCGGTGACATTGAATACGCCGACTGTGATCCGCGAATCTTCCATCCCCAGCGGGTCGGCCCAGTCCAGCACCAGATCGTGGCCGGTCCAGGAATTGAAAGTCCCGGTACCCGCCCGGTTCTCGTAGCCGGAGCGGTAACCGGCGCTCCAGGTGGCGCTCAGGTCGCCGCGCTTCGCCAGGAGACCGATGCGGACGACGTCCCTGGGGATGGGGTAGCGACCTTTTTCTCCCGTGATGCGCAGTTCGGCGTCGGTGACGTGCCGCCAGATTCCGCGCAGACCGACAATTCCCCAACCTGTTCGGGTACCCCAGCCGAGCCGGGTATTGACACCGGTGAGATCGGTCTCGACGACGTTTGCATAGCTGTTGTAAATGATGATATCGCCAGCGGTGCGTTCGATGCAGTTCGTCCTGTTGCCGCCCATGCATTCATTCAGGTTTTGCATGGCCCAGTTGGCGCTGTTCTGCCCCGGCAGACCGGTGCGCGAGAGCCGATACCATTCCACGTCCAGAGAGAGCGCTCCCTTGCGGGTTCCGGCGCCGATGGCGAGCCTCCCGTTGTCCGGAGGATCCAGTTCCGGGTTGCCCTCGGTCACGCGCGTCACCTGCCGGGGATTGAGTTGTGTACAGGAGCGTGGCGGGCTTCCGGTTCCCGGGTCGCACTCGATATAGGGATGGTCCTGGACCTCGGAACTGTAGAGATACAGCAGCGAGGGCGGCCTCTCTCCTGCGCTCCAGGAACTGCGCAGCGTGAAGATGTCGCTCGGCCGGTATTCGGTTCCAAGGCTCCAGGATATCGTTCCGCCGACATCGTCGTATTCGTCCCCGCGTCCCGCAACCCTGAGATCCAGATTTTCGGCCAGCGGTAGTGACATCTCCCCGAAGGCCGCGGCGGACTTGCGCTTGCCGGAATAACTGACCCCGCCGGAACCGAGTACCTCGGACACATCATAGGTCATGCCGTCACGGCTTCGGTAGACACTGATGTCATGCGCTTTCTCACTCTCCAGTTCCAGCCCCGCAGTCCATGCCGAGTTGCGGCCGCCGAACGGGAATCCGGATCCCTCCAGCGCCAGCCGGGCTTCCAGGTGATCACCGCCGAAATCGTTCTCCAGTCGCAAGCTGCTGTTCTCAATGGCCTGCAAATGCTCCGGGGCATCCGAGAACGGGTTTTCGAGGTCGTAATTCCCTGCCCGGATTTCCGATGCGATCCTGCCGGCATGTACGAAGGTGTTGCCGGACAGGAAGCCGCTTTCCTTGTAGGCGCTGATGCGCATATCGTAGCCGAGATCCTCCTCTATCCGATCCTCGAGGCCCACAGAGATATCGAATTCCTCAGTGTCCGTCAGCCAGTTCCGGTTGCCGTGGCTGACGAAGCGGTGCGCTGCGACGAACAGATCGTTATCGTCCGCTTCAAAGTCCGGGCCGGCCGCATCGTTGATCGCTCCCAGCAGGCCCGGATTCGGGGTGAAGACAAACGAGCCGATCGACGGCGCGTAGCGGAATGCCGACTTGAACTGCGTGATGTTCGCATCCAGGTGGAAGTCGGCGCCTTCGGCGAGCGGGCGATTCAGGTTCAGAACCGCGCTTTGTTGTTCAAAGCTGTCGCTGTTCCAGGCGATCTTGCCGTAGGCGAAACCGCAGCCCTTGTCCCCGGAAGTGATGCCAGGCGGATTGATGAGTGGACCGGTATAGCCATTCGCCGGGTCGCACTCCCCCAGCGCAACCGATCTCAAACCAGTAGGAGACTGGTCTTCATCCCGCTGGATGACCCAGACCGTGTTGCCGCCGACGCTGACATTCCTTGCCTCGTTGAACGCGCCACCGTCCGACCATATGGAACGGCTGTAATCCCGGCTCTGCGAGGTGATTTCCTCGCGGTCAAGGACATCCACGCCGAGGGTCATGCGTCCCTCACCGACCGCGCCGCCCCAGAAAATGCTGCCCTGCCGACCGTCACCGCCTTCCCGATCCGGCATCCGTACGACCGTGCGCGCCTCGAAGCCATCCAGATTGTTCCGCAGCACGACATTCAGCGCGCCGCGCACGGCGCTGCCGTTGAAAGTGCCCAGGGTTTCGCCACTCAAAAGCTCTATGCGTTCGATGGCCGAGATCGGAAAGGCATGCAGGTTTGCGGCGGTCGTGGCGTAAGGCCTGCCATTGACCAGGACGAGCAGCGACTGCCCTCCGGTCAGGAGGTAACGGATGATGCCGGTGTCAAGCAGTTCCTCAAGCGTCTGGGAGCCGGAACGCTCAAGAAAGTCCCGCTCGTAATTGGCGACGACGCGAGGGGCGGGCGCCAGGGAACCGGCATCGGCCGCGTTCACCGCCAGCGCAAGGATAACCGCGAGCGAGGTAAAAAGAGTCTTTGTTGGCATTTTCATTGCGTGAATACCTTTTGGATCCTGTCGACAAACATCAATTATAGCTTATTCCAAACATCCGTTGACAAGGCGGCAAGGGGGTTGGTGCGGGGGGACCGGCGAGGCATCGTCATTCAAACCGGGGTTTTCGTCCAGAATTTCCTGCTCATGGAGAGAAACACGATGGTTGAAAGTCCCGTTGCACTGAACAGCATGCACATTACCATGATCTGGTACCGTGCCGCGATCAGCGGTGATACTCCTGACAGAATCTGCCCGGTCATCATTCCGGGCAGGGCTACCAGACCCACGGCGAACAGGGAATTGATAATCGGGATGAGTGCGGTGTGCAATGCCGCGCCACGGGCTTTTTTATAGTCGGTATCCAGTTTGAGTTCGATCATCATTCTGTCTGCCGCCAGACTGATGCCAATCATGCTGTTTGAAAAAATCATCCCGGCCAGTGGAATCACGATATTGGCCTGGTACCAGGGTGACACGTCCAGAACAATCCAGATGATTATCGCGAGTGTCGAGCCGCCGCCCGCGAAAATCGAAACAAATACGGCCGGATACAGCTTTTTGCGGTGATACGGGACGGTACGCAATGAAATCCAACTGGAAATCAAGACCATGGCGAGCAGCAGAACCAGTACGATCCACGCATCGGCAATGCCGAATATCCACAACAGAAAGTAGCCGATCAACAGCAGTTGGACGAGCATCCGGATGAAGGCGTACAGTGTGGATGTGATCTTCAATTGCCATCTGTAAAATACAAAAATAACGGCCAGTGCAGGCAGGAAAGAAATCACAAGGCTGGTCAGCGGGATGGATGATACCGTATTCAATTGATTCGACCCTCAACCCGCATCATTCGCGGGAATGACGGAAGGGTGGGGAATGACGGCGTTCCTTCAGTCCGGTCATTCAAGATAAGCCGGCGGAGCTGATTTTCCGGCAAATTTCCCGTCGGGACCCTTTCGGTTCATGATATTCAAGAGCCACATTCCCGGATTTGAACCATTCCGCAACGGGCCACAGCGATGGCTGGCGCAGTTTGGCGGCCAGCAGTCCGATGACACGTGAAAGGTGATGCAGGTAAACCGGTTTGTCGTCGCGTAACCATAACCGCATGAAAATCCCGGCCACCTTGCAATGACGCTGTGCTCCCCATACTTCGTAATGACGCCTGAAAATTTGCGCGTCCGGCGCCTGCCTGCCTGTCAGGTAGCGCTCAAGGCTTCGGGCTGCCAGAGCGGGGTCGATGTCCCTGCGGGCATCTTCAAGCAGAGACACGACATCATAGGCGGGGGAGCCGACCAGGGCGTCCTGGTAGTCCAGAACCGCGCAGCGGTTGTTGACCAGCATCAGATTGTCTACATGGTAGTCGCGCAGGGTCAGGGTTGGTTCCAGAGTCGGCAGATCGTCAAAGACAGTCCGCCATGCCTCGATATAACCTGATTTGACGGGATCGCTGACAGGCGCCTTGAACAGGGCCGGCAGATACCAGTCGGTAAACAGTTCCGCCTCCCGGATAAAGGCGGCCCAGTCATATTTTCCGGTATCGAGGCCGGTTGCCTGCGGATGGTTGCGCAGGGCTGTCAGCAAGTCGATTGCCTGATCGTACAATCCGGTTTCATCCGTTCCGGCGGCGATCAGTCGGGTAAACGTATCCTCTCCGAGGTCTTCGATCAGAATAAAACCGTTATCATAGTCGGTCCGGTATATGGTCGGCGCCCGGATTCCAAGGCGTTGCAAGTGTTCCGTTATTCTGACAAAAGCGGCGGCGTTTTCGTGTTCGGGCGGAGCGTCCATCAGCATCAAGGAACGACCGGGCCGCTCAAGTCGGAAATACTGGCGGAACGATGCATCGGGCGGCAGCGCGTGAATCCTTGCTCGTGACCAGCCGCTGTCCTCCAGAAACCGGTTTCTCAAGGCTTGCCGGGTCATTTTCGGCGATCTGCACACCCGTTTACCCCAAGTATTTTTGCAGTCGGCTTTGCAGGCATGAGCGTTGTTTCCGGGAATCCACCGGGTTGCCGTCCCGGTCCGTGATAAAAAACGTATCTTCCGCTTTTTCCCCTACTGTCGAAACCTTTGCGGAGACCAGGCGGACCTTGCATTCGACCAGGGCGACGGAAACATGGTAGAGCAGCCCCGGACGATCCTGGGAGACAATCTCCATGATCGTATAACCCAGGTCGGCATGGTCGTTGAAGTTGACCGAGGTCGGCACCTTGAATTGCCGCACGGCCCGGGGTACGGTGCGCCGTACAGGTACGTAATCTTCCGTGGATAACAGCAATTGGCGGATATCGCTGATCTGGCCGGTTTGCGAATGGGAGCTCCGGATTTTTTCATCCAGCGTGTCGGTGACGAAAACCAGGATACCCAGGCCGGATTGGGTACGGTGAATTCTCGCATCGAGAATACTCAACCCCAGCCTGTCGATTGCGGCGGTGCTGCGGGACAGCAGATCATCTGCCTCCGGGGTGACCACCAGAATCTGCTGGGCTTTGATTTCGGGGCGTTGGCGGATTGCGGCCAAAGGCAGATCGAGCAGGTTCGCGCTGCAAATCTGCCGGGCGTGCCAGGCACAGGTTTCGGGTCCGTTGCGCAGGAAATACTCCTGGTCCAGTTGTTCCCAGAGCTGATGCAGTCTGGTTTCGGAGATGGATCGGGCTACCAGTTTCCGGATTGCCCGTTTACGGTCATTGACCCGCTTGGTGATGGCTTGAGGCCCACTGATTCCGGAACGAAGACGACGCGATGTCGCGGTGTACAGGTTACTCAACAGCTGTCCTTTCCATTCGGTCCACACGGCAGGGCCGGTGCCGCGCATGTCCGCCACGGTCAGCAGGTATAAATTGTCCAGATGTTCCTGATCGCCCACCCGTTCGGCAAACCGGTCGATGACATGCTGGTCGGAGGTGTCTTCCTTTTGCGCTGTCCAGGACATGACCAGATGATTCCTGACCAGCCAGGCGACAAATCCGCTGTCGTATTCCGACAGTTGCAATTGGCGGCACAGTTTCAGGGCGATCTTCTCGCCGACTACCGAGTGGTCCCGGCCGCTGCCTTTGCCGATGTCGTGGCATAGCGCAGCCAGGTACAGTCGTTCACGCCGGCTCATTTTACCGATCATGGCGCGCAGGACCGGAAACTCGTGCTGGTACTTGTCCAGCATCAGCTTGCGCAGGTTGCCAACCACAAAAAGCGAATGGGCATCCACCGTAAATACGTGGAACAGGTCATGTTGCATTTGTCCGACAACGCTGCCGAATGCGGGGAAAAATCTGCCCAGTACTCCGTAGGCGTTCATGCGCTGCAGGGCATGGGTGAGACCCTGTTGAAACCTGAACATGTTCAGGAATGCGGACTGGTTTTCAGGATCTTTCCTGAACCGGCTGTCGATTCTGTGCAGGTTGCCGCGCACCTGTCTGATTGTGCTTGCGCGAACGCCGACCAGGTCGGTGCGTCTTTGCATCAGGTGGAACAGTTCCAGCAACGCGTTGGGCCGGGTTTCGAACAAATCGGGCCGGGCTGTCTCCAGATATCCGCCGATTGCGTTGAACCGGTCATTGATTCTGCGTAATCCGGGTTTTCCGGGGCTTAAAATCGCCTCCTGGAAGTGCTGCAGGGAAATCTCATTGAGCAACTGCACTTCCTTGACGGTACGGTAGTAGCGTTTCATCATGCTCTCGACTGCAAGATGACCGCCCTGTTGCCTGAATCCCAGTTGTTTGGCCAGTTCCCTCTGGTAATCGAACAGGAAACGGTCTTCGCATCGGCCGGCCAGCAGATGCAGGCCGTTGCGCAGTTTCCAGAGGAAGTCCCGGCATCTGATCAGGCCACGGTATTCCTGTTCCGTCAGAAATTCATGCTCGACCAGTTCGGCAAAGTCACTGGTTCCGAAATACCGGTTGGCCACCCAACTGATCATGTGCAAATCCCTCAATCCTCCCGGACTTTCCTTGATGTTGGGTTCCAGGTTATAGGCAGTGCCGCCGAAATGGAGATGACGGGCCTGTTGCTCTTCCAGTTTTGCCTTGACGTATTTCCTCGCCGGCCAGATACTGTCCCGTCTCAGCCTGGTTTGCAGGGTTTCGAAACCGGCCGGGTCGCCGCAGATCAGCCGGGTTTCCATCAGGTTGGTCATGATGGTCAGGTTTTGTGAAGCCATCCGGGTCGAATCTTTCAGGGTGCGTGCGCTATGGCCGACTTTAAGTCCCATGTCCCAGCAAAACCGGATAAAGGCTTCGGTGGTTTCCAACTGTGATTGATCCGTCCGGTCGGGAAGCAGGATCAACAGGTCGATATCCGATTCGAGGTTGAGATGCGCGCGGCCATAGCCCCCGGTCGCAATCAGGCAGGGCGCCTTTCCAGTGTCCGGAAAAAACCGCCGCCATGCCCGCATCAGCAACTGGTCGATCAACCAACTGAATCGATTGGCCAGGGTGGCGGCATGTCCCGTTTCGAGGTGATATTCAGCGAGAACGTTTCTGCCGCGCTCCAGCGCGCGCTGAAAAACCCGGATGGCATCCGCCGCGTCCGCGCAGGCGCCGCGAAATCGATTCGCGTCAAACAGTTCGGCGCGGGCCAACCGGGTCATGACCGGGTCAGGATTTCATGGCCGCTTTGAGTCACCAGGATCGTGTGTTCCCACTGTGCGGACAGACTCCGGTCCCGAGTCTCCACCGTCCACTTGTCCTTCAACAACCGGGTTTCCTTGCGGCCGGCATTGATCATCGGTTCTATTGTAAAGGTCATCCCGGGTCGAATCTCCATTCCGGTTCCCGGCGTCCCGTAATGCAGGACCTGGGGGTCTTCATGGAACCGGCGGCCGATGCCATGACCGCAGTATTCCCGGACCACGGAGAACCCGTTGCTTTGGGCGTGATGCTGAATGACATGCCCGATGTCGCCCAGTTGGACGCCGGGTCTGACCAGTTCGATCCCCATGAACATGCACTGCCGGGCAATATCACATATTCGTCTGGCCCTGATCGAAGGTTTGCCTACCCAATACATGCGGCTGGTGTCGCCATGAAAACCATCCTTGATCACGGTAACGTCAATATTGACAATATCGCCGTTTTTCAACTTCCTGGCAGAAGGGATGCCGTGACAGACCACATGATTGACCGAGGTACAGATTGATTTCGGGAAGCCGCGATAATTGAGTGGAGCGGGGATCGCATCGAGATCATTGACGATATACTCGTGACACAGTGCATTCAACTGGTCGGTGGTGACGCCGACCTTGACTTCCGGTTCGATCATGTCCAGAACGCGGGCAGCGAGCCTGCCGGCAACCCTCATTTTTTCAATTTCTTCCGCGGTTTTTATGGTAACGGCCATGATTCAGGTGAATTTAAGATGTTTCATGCGGCTATGCTCCCAAATTACACTTCATTCTTCAACTGTTATTCGTTTACAATACGCGCCCTTGACTGAATCGGTACCCGAGGTACCGGTTAAATTCGCACACGGCGATTATGTTCCTCCGGGTGCCGGCAATGCATTCGCCATGCCCTGCCGGTTGGGGAACAGTACCCGTGGAGGCTTAACCCATTACATCGTTGACTTGTTATGACTGACATTACCATGCGCCAGCTTCTCAAGGCGGGCGCGCACTTCGGACACCAGACCCGGTACTGGTCCCCATCCATGGCGCCCTACCTTTTCGGCGACCGCAAGAAAATCCACATCATCAACCTGGAAAAGACGTTGCCCATGCTCAGGGAGGCCATGAACTATCTGGGCGCCATGACTGCCCAGAACAACAAGGTCCTGTTCGTGGGCACCAAACCCCAGGCCTCGAAATGGATCCGGGAACAGGCCATCCGTTGCGGCTCGCCTTATGTCGATCATCGCTGGCTGGGCGGGATGCTGACCAATTACAAAACGGTCAGGAATTCGATTGCGCGGCTGAAAGAACTGGAAGAACGCATCCAATCCGGAGAGATCGCCAGACTGAGTAAAAAGGAAGCCCTGGCGCTGACTCGCGAATGTGCAAAACTGGACAGGACGTTGTCCGGGATCAAGGATATGGATGGATTGCCGGACGTCCTGTTCGTGATCGACGTGGAGCATGAATATATTGCGGTCTCGGAAGCGAACAAACTGGGTATTCCGGTGGTTGCGGTGGTCGATTCGAATTGTTCACCGGCCGGTGTGGATTATATCATTCCCGGCAATGATGATTCCTCACGGGCGATCCAGCTGTATCTGACCGCTGCCGCAGACGCCATCGAAGAATCGCGGATGACCAGGGCCACGATCGTTCCGGGTGATGATGAGTATGTCGAAGTCAATGAAGAAGGCGAGATCATTCATACGGCGGACGAAAGCGCACACAAGAGTCCGGTTGTGATCGAGCGCCTGGCCGGTGACGACCCCGGACAGGAAAAGCCGGCGGAAAAGGCGCCGGAAGAAAAAGACAGGAAGGTGGTAAAGAAAAAGGTATTCCGGAAAAAGGTGGCGAAAAAGAAAACCGAAGGGAAGGCCGGGAGCGATTCAGGTGACGGTAGTCAGGAGAAGTCCGGGCAACCGGAACCGGTTCGGAACTGAAACGGGTGAGATGAAGTATCCGGTCAGAATTCGATCATAAAAAGACAGTTACTGGAGAGAATGTAAATGGCGATTACGGCGGCGATGATAAAAGAGCTTCGGGCCAGAACCGGCGTGGGAATGATGGATTGCAAAAAGGCGTTGGCGCAATCGGATGGAGACATTGACCTCGCGATCGAATCGCTGCGCAAGAAAGGGGCGGCGACAGCCGAGAAAAAAGCGGGCCGGATCGCGGCGGAGGGGATTGTCGTTTCGGTTCACAACGATAGCGCGAGCGTACTGGTCGAAGTGAATTGTGAAACCGATTTCGTGTCCAGGGATGATTCCTTCAGAAGTTTTTGCATGGAGGTGGCCGAAGCCATTCTGCGGGATGCGCCGGTAGATACCGGGTCGGTCGCTGACCTTCGACTCACTCGCGGCGAGGCGGTCGAAACCGCGCGCCAGGAATTGATAATCCGGGTCGGTGAGAACGTCAGTGTCCGGCGGTTTGCGCGATTCGAGGCGCAAAGCGGCTTGATCGGCCGGTATCTCCACGGCAGCCGGATCGGCGTACTGGTCAGACTGAGCGGAGGCGATGACAGGTTGGGCCGGGATCTCGCGATGCACATTGCCGCCAGCAGGCCGCTTTGTATCTCGGAAGATGAAATGGACGGCGCCGTACTTGAGAAGGAAAGGGAGATATTTTCCGCCCAGGCTGCCGCAAGCGGAAAACCCGCCGACATCGTCGAGAAAATGGTGGCTGGCCGTATCCGCAAATTCCTCAGGGAAAACACGCTGCTGGGGCAGCCGTTTGTCAAGAACACGGAGCAGACGGTGGGTCAGCTATTGACGGCGACCGGCGCCTCGGTGGTGCAGATGACGCGCCTTGAAGTGGGCGAAGGACTGGAAAAACGAAACGAGGATTTCGCGGCTGAGGTCATGGCCCAGGCATCTTCCTGACGCGACTGTGCCGGCCGCAAGGCCGCGGACCGATCATTTCAGGTTTTGCAACCGGTTTGCTGATACTATAATCGGGTGCAAGATCTTGACAAAAACCGGAAGGATTGGGGTAAGGTTGGAATGATTGACGAAATACAACAGGATGCCAGTTTGCGCATGCAAAAAACGGTTGATTCAACCCGTAGCGACATGGCCAGAATCAGGACAGGCCGGGCGACAGTCTCACTGCTGGACCACTTGACGGTTGAATACTACGGTACCGCGACGCCGGTCAACCAGGTGGCTACCGTATCCGTGTCGGACGCACGGACGCTGATGGTGCAGCCATGGGAGAAGAACATGGTTTCCGCCATAGAAAAAGCGATCCTTGAATCCGACCTGGGATTGAACCCGGTGACTGCGGGAGAGGTCATGAGGATTCCTTTGCCGGCCATGACCGAAGAGCGCCGGGTCGGGCTTGTCAAGATAGTCAGGCAGGTCGGCGAGAATGGAAAAGTCGCGATACGCAATATTCGCCGGGATGCGATTCAGATGGCGCGCGACCTACTGAAGGAAAAGGAAATTACCCAGGACGAAGAGAAAGCAGCAGAATCCGCAATGCAGGACCTGACGGACAAATATATCCGTATGGTCGAGCAAGTGGTCGCCGAAAAGGAAAAAGAGGTCATGGAAGTCTGAATGTAGAACCGCCATTCCAATGAATTTTCCGCATAGTCCCGGCAAGGTTCCCCGGCATATTGCCGTGATCATGGATGGTAATGGGCGGTGGGCAAGAAGTCACGGACTGTCCAGGGCGGCAGGCCACAGAAAAGGAGTGGAGGCGATACGGGAAATGATTCCGGTCTGCGGCCAGCGGGGCATCCCATATCTGACGCTGTTCGCGTTCAGTAGTGAAAACTGGAGGAGACCGGGGGTGGAAGTCGAATTCCTGATCGAGTTGCTGACCCAATCCCTGGAAGACCAGGTTTGCCTCCTGCATGATAATCGGGTCAGGTTGCGGGTGATCGGTGACATCAGCCGTTTTCCGGGCCGGCTGCAAAAAGCCGCCGCCGCCGCGGACGAGCTGACCCGCAATAACGAGGCATTGAACCTGACCGTTGCAATCAACTATGGCGGGCAATGGGATTTGCAACAGGCCTGTCAATCCATTGCGGGGCTGGTTGAGAAAGGTGAGTTGTCTTCGGATTCGATTACTCCGGAACTGATTGAATCCCGCCTGTGCACCCGTGGCCTGCCGGAACCCGATCTGTTTATCCGTACCGGCGGGGAGAGGCGAATCAGCAATTTTCTGCTGTGGCAACTGGCTTATACCGAACTTTATTTTACGGACACTTTCTGGCCGGATTTTAATGAGGAATGCTTCGATCAGGCGCTGCAATGGTTTGCTTCGAGACAGCGCAGGTTCGGCCGGGTCGGGGCGCAAATCGAAGCCGGGCTGTTCAGTGAGGCGTAAAGGGATGCTGGGGATTCGTGTCGCTACCGGTTTGGCGCTTGCGCTGGCTGCCGTACTGGCCACGCTTTATCTTGCCACCCCCTGGTTTGCAGTCGTGCTTATGCTGGTCATGCTGATCGGACTGAATGAGTGGGGCCACCTGGTCGCCCGTTCCCGGCCCTGGTTCATCGGCGCCGCTGTCGGCATGATTGCAGTTGGCTGGCAATCCCTGTTTTTGCCCGGGGTTCTGATCGTGGTATGTGCCGGGCTTTGCATTTTCTGGATTTGCCAGATTCATCGTCTCCGACCTGGCGGTTCGTCCCGGCCGTTGTCCGGGCCATTGGGCATCTGCGGCGGCGCCCTGATTCTGTTCGGTTGCTGGAGCGCCCTGGTTTTCACCCATCAACAACCTGGAACCGGAGCGCGGGTGACGCTCGGGATCCTGCTAGTCGTCTGGTCTGCGGACAGCTTTGCCTATTTCTTCGGGAAAATGTTCGGCCAGCGAAAACTGGCCCCCGGGATCAGTCCGAACAAGACGGTGGAGGGGCTGCTCGGAGGGGTGCTGGGTTCTTGTCTGGTCGCCCTGGCCTATGCGGTCTTCATGGTTGGCCTGTCCTGGTCCGACTGGCATTTGTGGCTTTGGATGCTGGCTGCGTTCTGCGGTTGCCTGATCAGCGTGGTCGGAGACCTGTACCAGAGTCGATTGAAAAGAATCGCGGGAGTCAAGGACAGCGGCTCATTACTCCCCGGCCATGGTGGCGTGCTGGATCGATTTGATGGGCTTGTGGCCGCTGCGCCCGTGTTTGCCGGTATCTGGTGGTTTACGCTGTGACGACCCCGGTCACTGTGCTCGGTTCGACCGGATCAATCGGGATCAATGCCCTGGATGTGATATCACGGCATCCGCATGAATTCCGGGTTTCCGGATTGTCCGCTCATCGCAATGTGGAGAAAATGGTTGAACAATGCCGTCAGTTTCGGCCGGAGCGGGCGGTGATGGCGGACGCGGACGCGGCCAGGAAATTGAGCGCCCGGCTGGCGCAGGCCAGCCTTCGCGTCGAAGTCGGTAGCGGCCAGGAGGATGTCTGCGCCCTGGCCGGGGAGTCCGGTGATTTTGTCGTTTGCGGCATTGTCGGCGCGGCCGGGCTGATGTCCGCGATTGCCGCCATCAAGGCGGGAAAAAAGGTCCTGATCGCCAATAAGGAACCTCTGGTCATGCTGGGCGACCATATCGTGCAACTGGCGCAAAAGCATGGCGCCTGTCTGCTGCCTCTCGACAGCGAACACAACGCCATTTTCCAGTGCCTGCCCCAGCACACCCTGGTCAGCCAGGACGGCCGTTCACCGGACAACGGTCACCAGGGTATCGAAAAGCTGTTGCTGACCGGCTCCGGAGGGCCATTCAGGACGCTTCCCCTGGAGATGCTGCCGACTGTGACTCCGGAGCAGGCCTGTGCCCACCCCAATTGGAAGATGGGACCGAAAATCTCGGTCGATTCCGCCACCATGATGAACAAGGGGCTGGAGCTTATTGAAGCCTGCGTGTTGTTTCGTGTCCCACAGAGCAAGGTGCAGATCGTGATTCATCCACAGAGCATCGTCCATTCCATGGTTGAATATATCGACGGTTCGGTCATTGCGCAAATGGGCAGCCCGGATATGCGGATCACGATTGCCAATGCCCTGGCGTGGCCCGACCGGATTTCATCCGGAGCGAAGTCCCTGGATTTCAAGGAATTCGCACGGCTCGAATTCGAGCCGCCGGACCATGGGCGTTTCCCCGCCCTTCGCCTGGCCCGGTCGGCGGCTGTGACAGGAGGTACGATGCCGGCCATCATGAGCGCCGCCAACGAAGTCGCGGTCGATGGATTTCTGTCAGAACGGATTTCCTTTGATAAAATCACGCAAATCGTGGAAAGCGTGATGGACAGGCTGACGGTCAGTATGGACATGGAGCCCGAGTCCGTGTTTGAAGCGGATTCGCTGGCGCGCCGCGTCAGCCGGGAACTGATTGCAAATTGAAGGCGTGGATCCAGGCGCCGCGTGTTAATATGAACAGGTTCGGGATCGGTCATAAACTCAAGGCGGTTACACAAGACTAAGGTGTTTACATAAGATATGGGTGCGTTTGGTTACAGTGTGTTCGGTTTTCTGGTTGCAATTGCGATACTGGTTGCAATCCATGAGTACGGACATTTCTGGGTGGCGCGAAAACTCGGTGTCAAGGTGCTTAAATTCTCGATCGGATTTGGCAAACCCCTTTTCAGATGGCGCTGGAACAATGGTCCTACGGAATACACGATCCGTATGATTCCGCTGGGCGGGTTCGTCAAAATGCTGGATGAAAGGGAGGGGGAGGTTCGGGCCGATGAAGTGGACCAGGCTTTCAACAGGCAGTCCCTCGCTGTTCGCAGCGCCGTGGTCGCGGCCGGTCCGGCATTCAACTTTCTTTTTGCGATTCTGGCGATATGGCTGGTCTTTGTCGCCGGTTCGGATGATATCGATCCGCAGGTCGGAATGGTGGCCGGGGGTTCATTGGCGGATACCGCCGGATTCGAGGTGGGCGATGTCCTGATTGAAGTCGATGGCAAGGAGGTGAAAACCTGGGGGCAGCATCAATTCTACCTGCTTCACCAGGCGATGAAGGGTAATCGTGTATCCATGCGGGTAACGAATCCGGTTCTCGGGGAGCGTGACCTGGCTGTTGATTTCAGCGCTCTCGACCAGGCTCGTATCGCCAGTCAACCGATTACTTCGCAAATCGGCATCTGGCCTGCCATTCCCCCGGCAGTGGTCAATGACGTTGTGGCGGATTCCCCGGCTGAGCGGGCGGGCCTGGTTCGAGGCGATCAGGTGCTCGCCATTGACGGGGCCGCGGTCGATAACTGGCTGGAGATGGCCACGCTTGTATCGGATAAACCCGGGCAGCCGGTATCGTTATCGGTTCTGCGCGCCGGGGAGACGCTGGAATTGACCTTGACGCCCGAGCCGGTTTCCATTGAAGGCAGGGACTATGGCCGGATCGGGCTGTATCAGCCGGCGCTGGAAAACAAGACCTTGCGGCACGGGCCGCTGGATGCCGTCTGGCAGGCGGTGGACTACAACTGGCGAATGACCGTCATTACCCTGCGTTCCCTGGGGCGGATGGTCACGGCGCAAATGTCTTCGGAAAACCTGTCCGGTCCGATTACCATTGCCAGACTGGCTGGCCGGACCATTGAATCGGGGTACGATGATTTCCTGAAGTTTCTGGCCATTATCAGTATCAGCCTTGGATTGATCAACCTGTTGCCGATTCCCGTTCTGGACGGGGGGCATCTGATGTACTTTTTGTTCGAGGCGGTTATGGGCAGGGCCCCTTCGGAAAAAGCGATGATCCGGGGGCAGGTCGTCGGGTTGGCGATGATCATCATGCTGATGGGCTTCGCCTTTTATAATGATATTGCGCGTTTGTTATGAGTTGGCGGGGATCAACGTGACAACACATGAAGACAATACAAATTGAAGCGTTCAACGCATAGATAGTGATGAAAAAATTCTCATTGCCGGTTTTGTACCTCGCGGTTCTTCTTTTCCTGCCGCTTCGCGCCGCGTTTGCGGTTGAGCCGTTCACGATTACCGATATCCGGGTTGAAGGACTGGAAAGGCTGGAGGAGGGAACGGTGTTCAACTACCTGCCCCTGAAGGTCGGCGACGAAGCCGATGACGAAGAGATACGACTCAGTATCCGGGAGCTGTTCAAAACCGGATTTTTCAGGCAGATTGAACTGGAGCGGGAGGATACCACCCTGGTCGTCAAGGTGGTCGAAAGACCATCCATTGCCAGTATTACGATTACCGGCAACAGCAAGCTGAAAACCGAATCGATCACGGCCGGGCTGGAACAGTTGGGGATTGTCGAAGGCAGAATTTTCAGTAACACGGTTCTGGCAAGCGTCGAGGATGAAATCAAGAGTATCTATCTGTCGATGGGTCGTTATTCGACTACGATCGATGTGGTCAGCGAGGAACTGGACCAGAACCGGGTCGCGATTAAAATCGCGATCAGTGAAGGGCGTGTCGCCCGCATCCGCAAAATAAACATCATTGGCGCGGAAAAGGAACCGGTCCAGGCGATCAGGAAGGAGATGAAACTCAAGGACAAGCGGGGATACCGCTTGTTTTCACGCCAGGACCAGTATTCGAAACAGGCGCTGGAATCCGATCTGGAGAGGATCAGGAGTTATTACCAGAACCGGGGATATCATGAGTTCGAGATCGTTTCGTCGAATGTGGATATTTCACCCAACAAGCAGAATATCTTTGTCAGCATCACGCTCAGCGAGGGCGAGCTGTATACCTTTGGGGAATCCACGGTCGAAGGGGTTGAGGAGAGCCGGATCGAAGATTTGCAGCAGTTGATCGACATTCGACCCGGAGACCGCTTTTCACGGGGAGAGGTCAACCGGATCCGTACTGAAATGGTGGATTATTTTTCCGATCTGGGCCTTGCATTCGTTGAGGTGAACCCGGTATTTGACCGGGATGAATCCACCAGGACCGTCAACACCATATTTTCGGTCATCACGAACCAGCGGGTTTATGTTCGCAGAATCGATATTTCCGGCAACCAGTACACCCGTGATGAGGTTATTCGAAGAGAGTTGAGACAATACGAAGGCTCTCTGTATTCAAAATCAGCGGTGCAGCGTTCAAGGGACCGATTGCGACGGTTGGGTATTTTTGAAAGTGTCCGGATTGAAACCCCGAAAGTGCCTGGAACCACGGACCAGGTTGACTTGCAGGTAATCGTAGTGGAAAGGGATACCGGATCGATCTTGCTGTCTGCCGGTTATTCCGACGAGGAGGGTGTCCTGATTGGCGTCGAATTCGAGCAGAAAAACCTGTTGGGAACCGGCAAGGACCTGGCCCTGAAATTCAATAATTCAGACACCGCCAGGGTTGCGAGCATTTCCTACACCAATCCCTACCATACCATCGATGGAGTCAGCAGGAGTCTCAACGCGTCGATCCGGGAATTCGATTCCAGTGAAGTCAATACCGCCGAATATATTCTGGACAGCGGTACGCTGGGCGTGAGTTACCGGGTTCCTGTCACTGAGACCAACTCCATTGAATACGGGTTTTCACTCGAAAGTCTCAAACTCGAGACAACCACGGAAACCCCTCCCGAGTTCGCGGCTGTGATAGAGAAGACTCCCAAGGCCGAAAACGGCTTGTTTACGATCGGGTTGTCCAGGGACACGCGGGACCAGTTTTTCTTTCCGACCCGGGGCGCCTCCAGTTCAGTTTCTCTGGAATCGACCTTTCCGGGAAGCGATTTCGAGTATTACAAACTGAATCTGCAAGGGTCCTGGTACTTCCCGCTTTCCCCGGCGCTGACCCTGAAAGGATTTGCCGGAATTGGTTATGGCGATGGCTTTGGCGATTCGAAAGAGGAGGGACTTCCGTTTTTCAAACATTATTATGCAGGGGGAGCCCAATCCGTGCGCGGCTTTCAAAGACGTTCCCTCGGTCCCCGGGACAGTGGTCCGACTCCGGAGCCGGTGGGCGGCGATACGCGGGTACTGTTGAACCTGGAAACCCTGTTCCCGGCTTTTGGTTCTGATGGAAAGGACAAGCGAGTCGGGTTTTTTGTCGATGGCGGGATGGTATTCGGTGACACGGATTCTATCGATCTGGGGGATCTCCGGTATTCTGCCGGACTGTTTTTCAACTGGTTTTCGGCGGTAGGGCCATTCACCTTCAGCTACGGAGTGCCGATCAATAAAGAAGAGGGTGATGAAAAAGAAGCGTTGCAGATTTCCATTGGCACTGTATTCAGGTAGGGTTGGAATTTCTCCTGTTCTGGCATCCGCAGCGCCCTGGAACTCCAGCTTCCGGAATTTCCACGCAGATTTGTATATTTACGGTGTTTAAATGGTTATGAAAATGAACAGCAGATTTTTGTTGGGCATGTTATGCCTGATTGGGGTTTCGTTTATGCCGGTCAAGGCATCTGCGATTAAAATCGCCTATGTGGATGCGCGGGTACTGATTGACGAAGCGCCCCAGGGAAAGTATGAAGTCAGTATACTGGAGCAGGAATTCAGCGAGCGTAACCGGGATTTGAAAGCGAAGATCGAGTTGTTCAATACCCGGGAAGCGGAGTTGAAAAAAAATGCGGTTTTGCTTTCCAGTGAGGAGATCGAAGAACGAACCGCAGAGTTGCGCGACTTGCAAATAACCCTGCAAAGAGAACAGCAAATCTACAATGAAGACTATGCCCGCAGCCGGAACAGGGGGCTGGCCCGTCTGGAAAAGCTGATTTCAGAGGTCATCGTGGAAATAGCCCAACGGGAAAAGATCGACCTGGTCGTTCAGCAGGCAGTTTACGCAAGCCGGGATATTAATCTTACCGGGAAAATCCTGGAGCAACTCAAGGAGAATTTCTCCCAGTAGGGCGCTCGCGGTATATAGTGGCGATATCAAGTGGTTCCGGTCATTGTCAGAGTCGGTTACACCGGTCTTGAGGGCCAAAGGCTGTGATCGAATTGGGCAGGATTGCCGAGGTGGTGGATGGAGTCGTGCTCGGAGACCCGGAACACAGGGTGGATTCGATAAGCAGCCTGGAAAAGGCAACGGCCCGAGCCATCACCTTTTTTTCCGACCCGAAACTGAAGCGCCATTTGCCGGCTTGCACAGCGGGAGCCGTGTTGATCTCCCCGCAGGATGCGGATCTGTTTTCAGGTAACCGGGTGGTGGTGGCTGACCCTTATCTGGCTTATGCCCGGATTTCCGGTTTGTTCAGGCCGACTCGAAGCCGCAGCGGGCAGAAGTCGGTCCCCTCCGCATGGGTTGCTGACACGGCTTCTGTCGATGACAGCGTGGTGGTCGGCCAGTTCAGTACGATTGATGACCAGGTGAAACTGGGGAAGGGCGTGGTAATCGGCAACTCCGTCCATATCGGAGCCGGGGTTGTCATCGGGCAAGATTCTGTGATCGAGGATCAGGTAGTGGTCGGGGCCGGTTGCCTGATCGGGAAAAGATGCCACATTTCTTCCGGAGCGGTGATTGGCGCCAGCGGGTTTGGCTATGCTCCATCGGCAGACCGATGGGAGAAAATCGAACAACTCGGAGCCGTCCGTATCGGTGATGATGTCGATGTCGGCGCAAATACAACCATCGACCGGGGCGCGCTGGGTTATACCATCATAGAAAACGGCGTAAAGCTGGATAACCAGATACAGATTGCCCATAATGTATGTATCGGGGAAAACACGATCATGGCAGGCTGCTCCGCGGTTGCCGGAAGCGCCCGCATTGGCAGGCGGTGTAAAATTGGAGGCCGGGTGTCGATCCTGGGCCATCTGGAGATTGTCGATGACGTGACGGTAATGGCCAACAGCCTGGTTGCGAACAGCATCCGCGATGCCGGGGAATACGCGTCGATGATTACGGTACAGCCAGTCAGGAAGTGGCGAAAGAATCTGGCAATCATCCGTCAACTTGATAAACTAATGCACAGAAGGGCCAGGTTGGAAAAACCGGACCATGAATAATCGTCGAACCTGGATCAGGCCCGGTTTCCGGACATATAATCAGACAGGCATTCCGTTGTGACGACAGAGCAAAAGCAGATAGACATCCATCGAATCAGGGAAATCCTTCCCCACAGGTATCCGTTTCTACTGGTTGACCGGGTGTTGGATTACACCCTCGGAGAGAGTCTGACCGCGATCAAGAACATCACCTTCAACGAGCCGTTCTTTCAGGGGCATTTCCCGGAAAGGCCGGTTTTCCCCGGGGTTTTGATCCTGGAAGCATTGGCGCAGGCTTCCGCGCTTCTGGCCAGTCACAGTGACGAGGCGGAGACCGAAGAGCGGATCATACTGCTTTTTGCAGGGATAGATAACGCCAGATTCAAACGTCCTGTCGAGCCGGGAGATCAACTGACGCTGGAAGTCAGGCAGACCAACTACAGAAGGAAAATCTGGAAATATTCGACGGCAGCGAGTGTTGAAGGCCGGTTGGTGGCGTCAGCCGATGTCATGTTCACCTATCGGGTACTTTAGACTTCCATGTCCGATATCCACCCGACGGCGATTGTCGCTGAACGCGCGAGTATAGGCAGGAATGTGACCATTGGCGCATTCTCGATTATTGAAGAGAATGTGACCATTGGCGACGGTACATGGGTCGGCCCCCACGTGGTCATCCGTAATTTCACCACCATCGGCGCAGACAACAGGATATTTCAATTTTCCTCGATCGGGGAGGACCCCCAGCATCAGGGATACTGCGGCGAGCCTACCCGACTGGAAATCGGTGACCGCAATACCGTCCGGGAGTATTGCACAATCAATCGGGGTACCGCGGGCGGTCTGGGGGTGACCCGAATAGGCGATGACAATTTCATCATGGCCTACGCGCATATCGCCCATGACTGCGTTTTGGGAAATTTTATTATTTTTGCCAACGGCGCCAGCCTGGCCGGCCATGTCTACATCGGGGATCATGCCATTCTCGGCGGCTTCAGCCTGGTGCACCAGTTTTGCCGGATAGGCCAGCATTGCATTACCGGAATCGGATGTGTCTGTCTGCAGGATGTGCCCCCCTATATCGTGGCGGCGGGTAATCCCGCGACGCCGTTCGGTATCAATAAAAAAGGACTCCGACGACGGCATTTCACAGAAGAGACAATCGACTTGCTACGTACCGCTTACCGGGTGGTTTACCGCCGGAACCTCAATATTCAGTCAGCCATCGATGAACTCTGTGCATTGGATGGCGATAACGCGGATGTGGCAACATTCAGGAAATTTATTTGTCAATCCGAGCGCGGCATTATCCGATAGGTGACCAGTCGTCAAATCCGGATTGGGATGGTTGCGGGTGAGCCTTCTGGCGATGCTCTCGGCGCCGGATTGATCGAGAGCCTGAAATCCAGTCTCGACAATGTCGGGTTTTTCGGTATTGGCGGACCCAAAATGGCCTCCGCCGGGTGCGAGACAATTTACGATATGGACCGTATCGGAGTCATGGGGCTGGACGGGTTGGTTGGCAAATTCCTGGATATTGTCAGGATCCGGTCGAATCTTTACAAAATAATGGTTTCGAATCCTCCCGATTTGTTTATCGGTATTGATGTGCCTGATTTCAATCTGGCGCTGGAATCCCGGCTCAGGAAGAAAAACATCACTACAGTCCACTACGTCAGTCCGACTGTGTGGGCGTGGCGCGGGTATCGTATCCACAAGATTCGAAGGGCTGTGGATCATATCCTGACGTTGTTTCCTTTCGAGGCCGAGTTTTACAGGAGGAACCGGATTCCGGTTACCTGTGTCGGACATCCGATGGCCGATGAAATCAAATCGCCGGACCGGGTTGCCGCCAGACGGAAACTCGGGCTTGAAATCCCGGATCACGGGAAACTGGTCGCCTTGTTGCCGGGAAGCCGTCGTTCGGAGATTTCGAGACTGGCGCCGATTTTTCTGGAGTCGGCCCGGATCATTCACCGGTCCGGCTCCGGCGTGCAATTCATATTGCCGTTCGCCAACAAAAAGGTCGCTCGCGCATTCAGTGAGGTGACTGGCGGGATCGGGGATTTACCGATTATCCTGTTACAGGAGCAGTCACGGCTTGCCATGGAGGCCGCGGACGCGGTTGTGCTGGCATCGGGAACGGCTGCGCTGGAAGCGGCGCTGCTGCGGCGCCCCCATGTGGTGGTCTACCGGGTGGGCGCCGTGACCTGGTGGCTTGTGCAGAGGCTGAAATCCGTGAATCACTATTCAATGCCCAACCAGTTGCTTGGAGAGCCTGTGGCGCCGGAGTTCATTCAGGACCAGGCCAGGCCATCCAGTATCGCCCACGCGCTGAGACGGTATCTTGACGATGACCGGGAAGTGGAAAGGCTGGATCGATTGTTCGCTGAAATGCACCGGCAGTTGAAGCTTGAAGCTAATTTGCGGGCCAGCAGGGCTGTAATCAGACTGCTTGAATCCTAGACCTATAGCCCCGAATCATTGACCAGAGCCGTTGAACGCGAACAGATACATTGCCGGGGTTGATGAAGCGGGACGTGGCCCGTTGGCCGGATCCGTATTCGCCGCCGCCGTGATACTGGATGACAGCAGGCCGGTCGCCGGACTCGATGACTCGAAAAAACTCAGTCCGGGACGAAGGGCGGAGCTTGAGATACGGATCCGGGAAACCGCATTGTCATGGGCTGTGGCGGAGGCCAGTGTGCGCGAGATAGACCGGATCAATATATTGCAGGCGACCCTGGTGGCGATGAAACGCGCAGTGGAAAAACTGCATATTCAACCTCATGAGGCGCTGGTCGACGGCAACGCAGTCCCCGTTCTCGATTGCAAGTGCACCGCCGTAATCGGAGGGGACGCGAGCCATCCACCCATTTCAGCCGCTTCGATACTGGCAAAAGAAGCGCGTGACCGGGAAATGGTCCGGTTGTCACGGGTTTACCCCGGCTATGGTTTTGAAAAACACAAAGGGTATCCGACAAAAACGCATCTGGAGGCGCTCAGGCTTCATGGACCGACCAGTCAGCACCGGACAAGCTTTGCCCCGGTCAGGGAAATGCTCGACAATGACTGACGCCGGCGCCTTCGTCCACCTGCATCTGCATTCGGAGTTCTCGCTGGCGGATGGCATCGTCAGGCTCAAGCCGCTTGTCGACGGTTGCGCTGAATTTCAGCAACCCGCTGTCGCGTTGACCGACCTTTCCAATCTTTACGGCATGGTGAAATTTTACCGCGCCTGCCTGGCGAAAGGAGTCAAACCGATTATAGGGTGTGATGTGTGGGTCGAAAGCCCCGGCTCCGGTAAATCGGTTGATCGCGCTACGGTGCTGTGCAAAGACAATACCGGCTACCGGAACCTGAGCAAGTTGCTGACCGACGCTTATCTGCGCGGCAGTGTAAACAACCGGATCGTGATTGCCTGGCCGGAGCTGGCCGGGAGAAATCAGGGGCTATTGTGCCTGGTTGACGAACATCAGGGTTTCGTCGCAAACCTGGTTTCTCAGGGGCGGGAACCGGAATTGCCCGAATGGGTGGATCGGTATCGCAGTCTATTCGGTGACCGGGTTTATTTTTCGATCAGCCGAATCGGGGCGCCGGGTGAACGGGACTACATCAGCCGGGTGGTACGGTTGTCGACCCGGTGGAACATTGGACTGGTTGCGACAAACCGGGTGGTGTTCATCCATCGCCAAGAGTTTGAAGCGCATGAGATCAGAGTGTGCATCAATAATGGCAGGGTGCTGGATGACAGCCGTCGACCCAGGGAATATACCGATCAACAGTACCTGAAATCGACGCAGGAAATGATCGAATTGTTTTCGGACCTGCCGGTCGCTATTTACAATTCCATCGAGATCGCGAAACGTTGCAATGTGTTTCTGGATTTTGACCAGGACCACCTGCCGAAGTACCCGGACGCGGGCAATCGGTCCGAGGCCTCGCTATTGCGGCAGTATGCGGAGGACGGGCTGGCAAAGCGGTTCAGCCAGCCGGCGCTCTATCTTCCGGATGGCTCCTGTGCAGTCGGGCAGAACTATCTGGAGCGGATGAACATGGAGCTCGGGGTCATCGAGAATATGGGCTATCCGGGGTATTTCCTGATCGTCGCGGATTTTGTCGAGTGGGCCAGGAATCATGGAATACCGGTGGGCCCGGGACGAGGTTCCGGAGCCGGTTCACTGGTAGCCTGGGCTACCGGCATCACAGACCTGGATCCACTGGCTTATGGTTTGCTGTTCGAGCGGTTTCTGAATCCTGAACGGGTTTCACTGCCGGATTTCGATATCGACTTTTGTGTGGATGGCCGCGACCGCGTGATTGACTATGTGGCTGAGCGTTATGGCCATGACCAGGTTGCCCAGATTATCACCTTTGGCACCATGGCGGCGAAAGCGGTGGTGCGGGATGTCGGTCGGGTGATGGGTCTGCCTTATGGCTTTGTCGATCAGATTGCCAAGCTGATTCCCTTTGAAGTCGGCATGACACTGGAAAAGGCGTTGAGTCGGGAACAGTCGTTGAAAGAAAGATATGACGCTCAGGAAGATGTCCAGGAACTGATCGACACGGCCCTGCAACTCGAAGGGATTGCGAGAAATGTGGGCAAGCATGCAGGGGGGGTGGTGATCGCGCCAAAACCCCTGACCGAATATGCTCCGCTTTACGCGGACTCCCATTTGAATCAGGCGATCACGCAGTTGGACAAGGATGATCTGGAGTCGGTTGGCCTGATCAAATTCGATTTTCTCGGAGTGCGGACACTCACGATTCTCGATGCCGCGGTAAAAATGGTGAACCAGCGGAAATCCGCCAACGGGGAAGCCCGGATCGATCTGGGTCAGGCGCCGCTGGATGACGCCGCGACATTTGAATTCCTGAGAACCGGGCGGACTATCGCGATATTCCAGATTGAATCGAGAGGCGCCAGAGAATTGCTGATCCGGGCCCACCCGGAGATTTTCGAGGATCTGGTGGCGCTGGTTGCCCTGTATCGACCGGGTCCCCTGCAATCGGGCATGGTCGATGATTTTGTCAATCGCAAGGCTGGCCGGGAGAAGATCGGGTATTCCCATCCGGAGTTGGAGCCGATACTCGAATCGACCTATGGCGTAATCATTTACCAGGAACAGGTTATGGAGATTGCGCGTTCGATGGCGGGGTATACCCTCGGCGGGGCCGATCTGTTACGGAAGGCAATGGGTAAAAAGCTGCCGGAAGAGATGGCCAAACAGCGTGAGACCTTTGTCAACGGAGCGGTGGAAAGGGGGGTGGAAAGGAAACTCGCCGACAATATATTCACCCTGATGGACAAGTTCGCCGGGTATGGATTCAACCGGTCGCATTCCGTCGCGTACGCCTTGATCGCCTATCACTCAGCGTGGATGAAAACCCATTATCCCGCAGCTTTCATGGCAGCGGCCCTGTCTGCCGAGATGGACAAGACCGACCGGGTGGTTACCTTGCTGGCGGATTCCAAATCCCTGGGCCTGACCATATTGCCGCCGGATATCAACTCCAGTTTCCATACTTTCAGAGCGATGGATGACAACCGGATCAGTTATGGCCTGGGCGCCTTGAAAGGAATCGGAAAAGGGGTGGTTGAAAATATCGTGACCGAGAGGGAAAGGAACGACGAATACCAGTCCCTGCAGGAATTTTGTCGTCGGGTCGATATGCGTAAAATCAACAAGCGTGTCCTGGAAGTTCTGATCAAGAGCGGGGCGATGGATGTTCTGGGAGACAACCGGGCCGCATTGATGAATGACATGGATCATGCCATCAAGGCCGCGGACCAGCATCAGCAGAACCGGCAGGCGGGACAGTTCGACATGTTCGGTATCCAGGAATCTCCACCGAAAAATACGGAATCCGCCCGCATCCCGGATTGGACGGATGAGCAGCGTCTCGCCGCGGAAAAAGAAACCCTCGGCCTGTACCTGACCGGGCATCCGTATCAACGATATGCCAGGGAGCTTGATCCGATCAGTGACCGGGATGCGCCGTCTCGGGATTTCAGTTCGCCGGGAAACGGGATATTTGCCGGCATCATGGTGTCGATGCGGGTGTCACGGACCAGACGGGGAAAAATGGCGCTTGTCGTTCTCGACAATGAGATGCACCGGGTTGAAGTCATCCTGTTCCCGGAAAAATTCAACCAGTGTTCCGCCATCCTGCAAAAGGAGAACCTGCTGATTGCCTTTGGACAGTTCAGCGCTGACGAGGTCACGGGAGGTTGCCAGATGCGCGTGGAAAAAATCTGTGACCTCGATGAATTGCGCCGGCAATGTCTTGTCAGACTCGATTTGAACCTGACCCAGGAAGCGTTGACGACAGACAGAATCGGGAATTTGCAATCCATTCTGGGTTCGTACCGTAGTGGTAACGGCGATAATTCCGTTGCGGTGCAAATCCACTATACCCGGCGCTCCGGCGAGACCGGGTTTTTGAACCTCGGTGATGGCTGGAGAGTGAACCCGGACCAGAATCTGTTTGCAGAGCTGGAAAACCAGTTCGGGATGGACAATATCAGTTGCCACTATGACCCGTATTTGCGGGACCGGTTTCTACCCGGCAAACCGGATACCGGAAAGAACGCGAATGCCCACTCCATTTAACGAAAACAACTGTGTCGTCGCGCAACAGCCTTCCACGAACCGGTGGCTCTTTTTTCGCGATCCGGTCCATGTATTTTCCTCCGGGGATGCAGGGCGGGTCAAAGCCATTCTGGAGCAAACCACGCATCAGGTGGAAAGGAATCGGCAATTCGCCGCCGGCTTCGTCAGTTATGAAGCCTCTCCCGCTTTTGACGGACATTTCCCGGAACGGCCTGCCCAGGGGTTCCCGAAAATCTGGTTCGGGATATACGACCGCTATGAGGTGATCGACTTTCCCGAAAACGCGGCGGATAACGCCGACATACCGGACTGGGAACTTTCGCTCGCAGAGGCGGACTATCGAAAGGCGCTGACCCGAATAAAGGACTATATCCGGGAAGGGGATGCCTATCAGGTTAATTATTCCTTCCGGTTCCGGGCAAACTGCAATATCGACAGTTGGTCCCTGTTCGTGCAGATGGTGCATTCCCAGAATCTGTCCAGACAGCCCGGCTATTGCGTTTATGTGAATACCGATGACTGGGCTGTTTGTTCCGCCTCTCCGGAACTGTTCCTGAGCCTGGATCAACGTGTCCTGAAGTCGAGGCCGATGAAGGGCACCGCCGCACGCGGGCATGGCTATGCAGATGATCTTGAAATTGGCAGGCAATTGCGGGAGTCCGGCAAGAATCGGGCTGAAAACATCATGATTACGGATATGGTCAGGAACGATATGGGCAAGATTGCCGATACCGGCACGGTCGAGGCCACCGACATTTTCTCATTGGAGAAATACCCTACATTCTGGGCCATGTCGACCACGGTGGAGTGTCTGACCGACGCTGGCCTGACTGAAATATTCCAGGCCCTGTTTCCTGCCGCCTCGATCACCGGCGCTCCGAAACTGCGCGCGATGGAAATCATCCATGAGCTTGAGAACCTACCCAGATATATTTATACCGGGGCTGCCGGGTTTGTGTTTCCGGGCGTACGCGCCCAGTTCAATGTAGCCATACGCACCATACTGATCGACAAGGAGAAGGATAACGGCAAGAACAACGGCAGGGGCAGCGCGGAGTTTGGCGCCGGCGGCGGCATTGTCTGGGATTCGGACCCCGGCGACGAATTTCAGGAGTGTCATACCAAAGCCGCGGTGTTGACCTGTTCACAACCCTCGTTCGACCTGCTGGAAACCTTGAAGTGGACCCGGTCCGGAGGCTTTTTGAATCTCGATGACCATCTGTCGAGACTGGCCGATTCGGCTTCCTATTTTTCGTGGGAGGTGGATCTGGCCGGAATCCGGGACCAGTTGCGTTCGTTGTCGCCTGGTTTTCCTGAAACGGACCAGCGAATTCGCCTGCGTGTTTCCAGACACGGCCAAATTCGTATCCATCATACTGACTGCCCGCCGCTGCCTGATCCGTATCGGGTCCGGCTGGCTGAAAACCCGGTCGACTCCAACAACCGCTTCCTCTACCACAAGACCACGCATCGCGAGGTTTACGACCATGCGCTGGCCGCTTACCGGGATTGTGATGATGTGTTGTTATACAATGAAAGGGGAGAGGTCACCGAGTCCTGCCGGGCCAATATCCTCGTTGAACTGGATGGCGAGTTTCTGACTCCTCCGGTTTCATCCGGGTTGTTGGGCGGTGTCGGACGCGCCTTGTTGCTGGCTGGGGGAAAAGTGGCGGAGAAGGTGGTCTTGCGCGAACAGGTTGCCGATGCGGATTCGCTGTGGCTGGTGAATTCATCTCGCGGCTGCTGGCGGATATCTCTGCTGGATTGATCCCTGAGCCGTTTTCGATGCCGGGATTGAGTGAAATGGAATGGCTGCTTGCCGGCCTGATTTTTATCTGGTCCGGGTTCGTTCGCAGTGGTCTCGGCTTTGGCGGCGCCGCGCTCGGGTTGCCGTTGATGCTTCTGGTTTTCGATTCCCCGCTTTTCTGGCTGCCGATGGTGGCTATCCATCTGTTGATCTTTTCCATACTGACGGTCTATGATCGACTCAGGGAAGTGGACTGGTCCTACCTGAGAAAATCGCTGGCGGTCCTGATCATACCCAAGTTGGCCGGCGTGTTCGGGTTGCTCAGTCTGCCGAACGAAATACTGGTGGCGATCATCTATGGCGTTACCTTTTTATACGGGTTGGCCTATCTGTGCAACTATGTTTTCCGCAGCAGGAACACTTTCTTCGACAATCTGTTGCTGGTGGTGGGGGGTTATGCGAGCGGGGTATCGCTGATGGGGGCGCCGTTGATATCGGCGGTCTACGCGAGGAATGTGGCCCTGCAGGAATTGCGTGTCACATTATTTGTCCTCTGGGCCATTCTGGTGGTGATCAAGATGTCCACCCTGATCTATTTTGAAGTGGACCTGCAAGTTCGTTATGCCCTGTATTTCCTGCCTCTGGCGGCGGTCGGCCACTGGTTCGGGCTCAGGGCGCACATCCGGCTGATGCAAGGCGGCGGTAGCCATTACAAGCGGGCCATGGGGGTCGCCCTGGTCGTGATCAGTGGCTACGGCTTGTTCGCTGTCGCCGGATGAGCCTCCTTCAGGATGAGCCGGACAAAATCATCAGCGGGGGATGGCCTGATCGTCTCCAGAGGAGCCTGGCAGTTCGACGATGCCGTTCCCGGCGTGTTCGATACGCATATATCGAAATCCATTCCCGGATACCTGGAAGGGCATGATCTGGTCGTGGAGCGGATCCGGTCCAGGATGCAGAATAGCGGACGATGCTATGACCTCGGTTGTTCGACCGGTACGCTGACGGCGAAAATGGCCGCCTGTTCCGATCCGGACCGGATGGTTATCGTCGGTATCGACCAGGTTGACGGGATGATTGCACGGGCCGGGAACCGGTGCAAGGCGTTTGCCAATGTTTCATTCGAGCTTGCCGATATCGTCCATTATGATTTCCTGCCCTCATCGGTGATCGTAAGCTATTACACCTTGCACTTTACGCCAGTTGCGGGACGCATGGGCCTGGTCCGTCGAATATGCAGGGCGTTGCAGCCCGATGGCCTGTTTCTGCTGTTCGAGAAAATCCGGTTTTCCGACCCCCGGCTGGATCGGCAAATGACGGAAAAATATCACCGCTTCAAGAAATCCCGCGGATTTTCCAGTGAAGAAATCCGCAGCAAGGCGCAGGCCCTCGAAGGGGTGCTGAAGCCCAATACCGAAAGCGGAAATCTGGCGATGCTCGATCAGGCCGGATTCGGCCATGTATCCATCGTCTTCAACGAGTTGTGCTGGCAGGGGTATCTGGCATCTGCGCAGCCCGTGCCGGATTAGTCGTGCCAGGCGGCTGGTTCAGGCCAGTTGGCTGACATTGCGCACCGCTCCTTTCGAAGCGCTGGTGGTCAGGGCGGCATAAGCCTTCAACGCGCTGCTGACCACACGCTCGCGGTCCGGTTTCCAGCCATCGGCGCCCCTGGCTTCCATCGCCTTCCTTCTTTGTTCGAGGACGACGTCATCGACCGCCAGATGAATCGACCTTTCAGGAATATCGATCTCGATCCGGTCGTTTTCTTCAACCAGTCCGATGAGTCCGCCTTCTGCCGCTTCGGGTGACACATGGCCGATCGACAGACCGGAGGTCGCCCCGGAAAATCGGCCATCGGTTACCAGCGCACATTCCCTGCCCAGGTTCTTCGATTTCAGGTAGGTGGTCGGGTAGAGCATTTCCTGCATGCCGGGCCCGCCCTTGGGGCCTTCGTACCGTATGACCACAATATCGCCCGGATGAACCTGATTACCGAGGATTCCGTCCACCGCGTCCTCCTGGCTTTCGAAAATCCTGGCTCTTCCGGAAAACTTCAGGATGCTTTCATCCACTCCGGCCGTTTTCACGATGCAGCCGTCTTCCGCGAGATTGCCGTACAGCACCGCCAGGCCGCCATCCTGGCTGAAAGCGTGTTTCAATCCACGGATACAACCCTTCTCCCGGTCGAGATCAAGGGTTTTATAGCGCTTGCTTTGGCTGAAAGCGATCTGGGTGGGGACCCCTCCCGGCGCGGCGCGGAAAAAGTCCTTGCGTTTCTGGTCTTCGGTCAGGCGGACATCCCATAGCGCGATGGCTTCTTCCATGCTGGTGGCATGGATGGTTTTGGCGCTTCGATTGATCAGGCCGGCCCGGTCCAGTTCGCCCAGTATCGCAACCACACCGCCGGCGCGGTGCACGTCCTCTACATGGACATCGGGTTTGGCTGGAGCCACCTTGCAAAGATTGGGCACTCTCCGGCTCAACCGGTCGATGTCCCTCATCGTGAAATCCACTTCACCTTCCTGGGCGGCGGCGAGCAGATGCAGAACCGTATTGGTTGAACCGCCCATCGCGATATCCAGCGACATCGCGTTTTCGAACGCCTCGAAATTCGCGATGCTTCTTGGCAGGACTTCATGGTCGCCCTGTTCATAATACCGTCTGGCCGTGGCGACGATGAGGCGGCCCGCTTCCAGGAACAATCGTTTCCGTTCGCCGTGGGTCGCCACGATGGTTCCGTTTCCCGGCAGGGAAAGTCCGAGAGCTTCCGTCAGGCAATTCATTGAATTCGCGGTGAACATGCCGGAGCAGGAACCGCAGGTCGGACAGGCTGACCGTTCCATGGTTTCCGATTCGCTGTCGGTGACATTATCGTCCGCCGCCACCATCATCGCGTCTACCAGATCGACCGCCTTTTCATGATCGCGCCAGGTCACCTTGCCCGCTTCCATCGGTCCGCCCGACACGAAGATCGCGGGAATGTTCAGGCGCATGGCCGCCATCAACATGCCGGGGGTGATCTTATCGCAATTCGAAATACAGACCATGGCGTCGGCGCAATGCGCGTTGACCATGTATTCGACCGAATCGGCAATGATCTCCCGGGACGGCAGTGAATACAACATGCCGCCATGTCCCATTGCGATGCCGTCATCCACCGCGATGGTGTTGAACTCCTTGGCGACTCCCCCCGCGGCTTCGATCTCGCGGGCAACCAGTTGTCCCATATCCTTCAGGTGGACATGTCCGGGAACGAACTGGGTAAACGAATTGGAGACCGCAATGATCGGTTTGTCGAAATCATCATCTTTCATCCCCGTGGCGCGCCAAAGCGCCCGGGCCCCCGCCATGGTTCTGCCGCGGGTCGTAGTCCAGGATCTGTAATCAGGCATGGTATTTTGTGCCGGGAAATTGAATATACCCGGATTCTAGCAAATTTACCCAGGTTCGGGGGCGCTGTGCTCCTTGCCTTCCCTGGTTGCGCCTGCCCGCCATCCTTCCCGCAAAGAGCCTGTCTCCGACGCCCGCCCGCCCGGGAATCCATGTCCAACCGTACTGGCCGGGCTAATCCCTGATTTCTATCATTTCCCCGTCAGGCATCAATTTCACAATCTTGCCTTCATGCAGGATAACGGCATATTGTCCAAGCCTGCGTTTCCTTTCCAGCGCTTCCGCAACCGCTTCCCGCAGAACCTCCAGAGTTCTCAGTGTTTCTTCGGGAATTGTTTCTTCCGGGAGTGTTTCCATCTTCTTGCTTCCTGTTCAATACGGTCAAACATTTGCTGGTTATAAATTTTCCTGTTCTCTTTTTGTTGCCTGAAAATCAAAACAGGCGCCGGGCCTGAATTCTCAAAGCACTGGGTCATATCGCATAGAGCGCTGTAACTATACAACAAATTGTGCAGGCCGCGGGTGAAACGTCTTGCAATGTCTTTTTCCGGAATATCATGACCGCCACTCGCAACACGTTCAGCAACACGCTGCTTTGCCAATCCCACATCACTTAGTGACAAGTAAACAAGATTAACCCGCCAGCCTTCTGCCTGCAATTCATCAGTCAAGCGCAAATATCCATGTCCGGCCAGGGTCGTCTCAAAGGCAAAATGGATACGCTTATGTACGCATGATTTGATCTCCTTAAGAAACAACCTGCTGGCGGCAATCCATTCTGCTTCAGGAGACAATGGCGACAGACCAGCGGCAATCAAGTCGGCATTGATAAAATGTTTACAGTTCGCCACGATGGGCAGAAATCTCATTGCGAATGTTGTTTTGCCCGCACCGTTGGGTCCTGCAACAATTGTGCAGGTGGGTTTATCCATTTCTTCCACGTTTAGAACACCTCATAACTATCTTTGGAATTGCTCCGGGGTTATCGGAGGCCAATAATCTTGAGAGGATTAGTTGATATAATGAAGGATTGGATTATAAAAGCCAACAACATTCAGTATGAGGGAAGCCGGAATGGCAGGAAAATACGAAAAAGCCATCAGTATTTCAGAAGCGATTACTTCAATAGAACAACACAAATTTTTATTACCGTCAATTCAAAGAAAATTTGTCTGGAACAGTAGTCAGATTTGTACGCTGTTCGATTCAGTGATGCGAGGATACCCCATTAATTCTTTTATGATGTGGGAAATCAGCGATCACAACATTAAGAGGGACTACAAATTCTACGAATTTTTAAAGGAATATTGTGACAGATTTAAAGAAGATAACCCTCATATACCGACCCATGGGAGCTATCACGATTTCAAGGCTGTAATTGACGGTCAGCAACGACTGACATCGCTCTACATTGGACTTTGCGGGACTTATGCTTACAAGCAACCGAGAGTTTGGTGGCCGCAAGCCTATGATGAAAATAGCCTCCCACCTCGAAGATTGTATCTTGACCTGAGTCAACCTCTTAATGCCGAGGATGATCAATCATGGATGAAGTACAACTTTCGCTTTCTGACCAAGGCGCAATCAGATAATTCACAAGAGTCGAAATCAGATGGTGGTCACCACTGGTTTTGTGTGAGGGATGTTCTGAATTTTGCTCGACATGATTCTGCAACCGATGTACTGAGAAAGATTGTGATCCCTGAACTGCAGAAGCGTAGATTGTATGGAAATGAATTTCCTGAGAAAACATTGTCCAGGCTTTATGAGGTTATTCGAACTCAGGAACTCATCCACTATTTTAATGAGACCAGTCAGGAAATCGACCATGTGCTGGAGGTATTTATCAGAACCAACAGCGGTGGTACTCAGCTTGCTTTCTCCGATTTGCTGATATCCATTGCCATAGCACATTGGGATGGTGATTTTCGAAAGGAACTGGACGATCTCACGAAACTGATTTATGGACAGTTTGGTTTCTATCTGGAGAGAGATTGGGTTCTTAAAACCAGCCTGATGCTGATTGACGCTGACGTCAGTTTTAAGGTGAAGAACTTCACCAAAGAGCAAGTGGAAAAAATACAGGCCCAATGGCCGGGAATCAAGCAGTGTATACAGGAAACGCTGCGACTTATCCGGCAGCGTTTTGGGATTAATCCACAGTCACTGATTTCGAAAAATGCCGTTATTCCTGTTTGTTATTACTTGTACAAACAGAGTCAGGATAAGAAGCCTTTATATCTTACCATTAACAATCTTGCCAAGAACGACGACAACCGTAATCGGATCAGCCAGTGGTTCTACATGGCTCTGCTGAAGGGTGTTTTCGGCGGTCAGGCTGATACAATGCTGCGTGGTATGCGTGAGATACTAGGAAAAAACCTGGATCAGCAGTCATTTCCATTGGAGGAGATTATTGAGTACTACAAAGCAACGAATAAAGATCTTCGCTTTGATGAGGAGTATATTGATAAACTGTTGAGTATTCAGTCTGGCGAAAGTCGGTGCCGGCCCCTGTTGCATCTTCTTTTCCCTGAAATGGACGTGACTCAGGTGTTCGATATCGATCATCTTCATCCAAAGAGTCATTTTGACAAGGAAAAACTGAAGAAAATTGAATATTTGGTCACTGATGAGAGTCGATTCGATTTTTACCGTGACCCGTCGCATTGGAATACGATCCCAAATCTCCACCTGCTTAATGACTCGCAGAACCGTGAAAAGAGTGATCGTTCGCTCAGAGACTGGATTGATGCTAACGTGCATGTACATGCTGAAAATTTACTGGTTTCCGAAGCAGATCTGGATTTTGAGGCTTTCCCGGAGTTTTTTGAGAAGCGACGCGAAGCCTTGAAACGACGCTTAATGGACAGGGTTCCTATGTCTGAGTACCTTCCTCCAGAACTATCGCAAGACGACACCGACGAAGAGGTTGGGGATGATATGATGGCATAAAATGCCGGGATGATGTTACTCATTTGTCTGATAAGTCGTTTCCCGGTTCCTGAACTTCCCTGGCCCATGTACAAACAAACTTGAAGCTGTAATCACGCTGCGCGGACAGGCGCGGGGCTGATCCTTGCACAAACGCGGTTACTGTGCGATCAGGGATTTCAGTTCGATGTCGAGGCGGTCGAGTATTTCGTCGTATTTGAAGGCGCCGACCTTTTCCCCGCGTTTTTTCAGGTTGACGTAGCGGGGGCCGCACCACAGTCCCAGGTCGGCGTCGTCGGTCTCTCCGGGGCCATTGACCCGGCAACCCATGACCGCAATGGTGATGGCGTGGTCTTGCGCGTATCGGGTTCTGGCCTTTACCTGTCGGGCGAGGTCGATGAATTTTTCATTTTCGACCCTGGAGCAACTGGGGCAGCTGATCAGATTGAGCTTGTCTTTATCGAAATAGACGACGGTCCTGACCCGTCCGTTGGCGATATCCTGCAGTATCTGGCGTCCCGCGGCAATCTCCTGATGTTTGTCTTCATGCGCGAGGGTCAGGGAAACCCGAATCGTGTCGCCGATACCCCTGCCGATCAGTTGTTCGAATGCGATGCGGGTTTTTTCGATCCCTTCCGGCGGCATCCCGGCTTCGGTCACGCCCAGGTGCAACGGGATTTCCGGCCGGATTTGCGCGAATTTCTGATAGGCCGCAACGGTTTTTTCAGGGTCGGAATCCTTCAGCGATACACAATACCGGGTAAATCCGATCCGGTCCAGCCACTCGGCGTGGTCCAGGGCGCTATCCACCATCGGCGATACGGAATCGCTGTCGTCATACTTTGCCAGCTTGTCCGGGTCCACTGAACCCGCATTCACTCCAACCCGGATGGCGCAGTCGTTTTTAACGGCGATATCGACCAGATACTGCACCTTGTCCTGCCAGGGCTTTTTCCTCTCATGATGATACAGGTGACCCGGGTTATAGCGTATCTTGTCGACATGGGGAGCCAGAATTTCCGCCAGACGGTAGTTTTCCTGCAAGTCCACGCTCAATACCGCATCGCAGTTTTGCCGCAGTTCAATCAACGCCCGGGCATCCTTTTTATTATCGACCGCAATTCGAATGACATCGGCGCCGGCTTCTTCAAGAGATCGGAGTTGTCTGGCGGTGGCCGTGAGGTCCGTGGTCGGAGTCGCGCACATGCTCTGTACCGCGACCGGATTGCCGTTACCGATTTTTATCCGTCCGATTCGCACTTCGCGGGTTTGATTTCGTTGTATCATGTTACACCCCGATTAAAACAACGCATCCTATCCGTTTGATGGAGTTTAGTCAAAAAATTGCAAAGTACGACATAGACGGTATACGCCATGCACTGGCGGGTATCGGCCGGTTTTCGGGCGGGCAAATCCATTATTTCGATGAGATCGCGTCCACCAATACCTGGTTGCTGGAGCAAACCGCTCCGGATGGCTGCATTTGCCTGGCCGAGAACCAGAGCGCAGGAAGGGGGCGCCGGGGGAAATCGTGGGAAAGTTCCCGGTTCGGGTCGATCCTGCTTTCATTGGGCTGGCGGCTGGGCAGATCCGACATCCGGGGGATGTCCCTGGTTTCGGGTCTTGCCGTAATGGAAAGTTTGCGCGGATTCGGCGTGCGGCAGGTAGAATTGAAATGGCCAAACGATATTCTGATCGGCGGGAAAAAGGCGGGTGGAATCCTGGTTGAAGTTTCTGCCCTGAATTGTGTGATAGGTATTGGATTGAATTACAGGGTGTCTGATGCGGCAGCGGCAAAAATAGATCAGCCCTGGACCGATCTGGCCTCCGCGGGAATCCAGGTCGACCGCGATCAACTGGTAGTGGAACTGGTGAAAAACCATGACCGGGTATTGACCGGGTTTACCGAAGGAGGATTCGCCGGATTCGCGGACCAATGGAATCTGGCGGACATCTGGCGTAACCAGCCGGTTCAGGTTGTTTCAGGTTCACGAGTGGTACACGGGGTCGCGTCCGGCGTGGATGAAACCGGGGCGTTGTTGATTGCGGGTGATGGCGTGGTCCACACGATCATTTCCGGAGAGGTTTCTCTTCACGCCGGCGGTTGGGGAAATCCGGAGTGACTGGCGATTATGAAATTACTGATTGACGCCGGGAATCGAAGAATCAAATGGGCAACCTCTCTCCAGTTGCATGCACAACCGGAGCCGTCCGCGCAACGGAGGCCGAAAAATCAACCGATCGAAACCGGTTCCGGGGATTTGTCCGGGGCCCTGGAGCGTGCGTTCACCGGTATGGCTGTGCCTGAAGGGGTCTGGATTTCCAGCGTGGCCGGCCCACGGGTGAACCAGGCTCTGGACGACGCTTGCAATTCGTTTTGGGGAAGTTCCCCGTTTTTCATGGAGTCCGCCGGGCGGGGGAAAGGTGTGTCCAATCATTACGACAAACCGGCAGATCTGGGAGTGGACCGCTGGCTGGCCATGGTCGGCGCGCGGAAACTGTCCGGCAAGCGGCCGGTCGTGGTCATGGATGCCGGAACGGCTGTGACGATCGACTATGTCGATGTGCAAGGCGTATTCGACGGCGGGGTTATTTTTCCGGGAATGGCGACCATGATATATTCCCTGAATTCCTGCACCGGGCAGATCCGGTCAACTACCGCAAGCGCTATGAATGAATGCCTGTCTTACCAGAACCCGAGGACCCGGCAGGCAGTGGAAAACGGAGTGGCGCTGGCCGTGGTTTCAGCCATGGACCGCGCTGCAAGACATTACCAAAACCTGGCGGGGCCGGATTTGAAACTGGTTCTGACAGGGGGGGAGGCGCAGCGGCTGGCTGCCGTGACCGACCACGAATTTCTGGTTGTCCCCGACCTGGTTTTGATTGGATTGCTGACTATGGTTGAGGAAGGCCCGCAATGAAGTGGCTGGTGGTCATTCTGATCGTTGTGAATCTGGCGGCTTATCTGTTGGTCGGCGGTCGGCAGAACCCGCTGGAGACTGTGAGGCCCGATTCCGGGTCTGATGTGAATAAAACAGGCATGTTGCTGCTTGCCGAGGTCGATTCCTTGCAGGCTGCTGCCGCGGACGGTGAATCAGTTGCAGACGACACGGCAAGCGATACTGGCGCGGTGATTGCCGGGGATACGCCGGACCCAGCAGTGGCGCCAGCTGGAAATTCGATTGACGGCAATGGGGACCAGCCAGCCGACAAAGCCTGTTATCGACTGGGTCCATTCAGGCAGGAGGATAGTTGGCAAGCCGCGAAGGCGTGGATGGAGGAGAGCGGGTTCGGGTTCAGGCCCGTCACCGGCGGCAGTCGGCAATTGCTCGCTTTTCGGGTCTACCTGGGACCGTTCGCATCGGAGCAGTCGGTTGACGCGATGTTGAAAAGACTGGAGTCCGGGGGGCTGGAGCATTTTCGATACACGGCGGAAAATGGCCTGACCCGAATCTCGATGGGGTTGTTCAGTCAGGAGGAATTGGCGGAAAAGTACCTGGATTACCTGGCCAGTAACCAGTTTGAAGCCAAATTCCAGCCGGAGTACCGACATCTGGGCCCGTTGAACTGGATGGAAATCACCTCGGCGGATATGGATCGCGCACAGGTATCCGGACATGACTGGGGTGAATCCGGGGTTGGAATGGCCCCAGTGAATTGCCGGATTTGATCATCGGCTGCCCGCAGCCGCCGCCTGGAACTTTTTTGCGGGTTCTGTTTGGCTGATTCGAAGAAATATCTGCAATTTTAATTGCATTCAACCCCCTGTTTTGCGTAAAATCGCGCTCCATTTTTCATTCGTACGGCATCGGGTGTTAATCATGCCCGCATAGCTCAGTTGGCTAGAGCAGCTGATTTGTAAAATTGCACCTTCATGGGGAAACCTGTGAAGTGGAGGTGGCTAAAACGGGGAAACCTTAACTGGGTCCGGATGGGTTCCCGGCCAGTGGCCGGTTCTGTCCGCAGGATTCAAATGGCAATCCCGTGCTACATCCCGGAGCAGAAGGTTTCGGGACGGAGTGTAGAGACTTTACACCACCCGCCTAAGTGTTCCGGTTGACCGGGAATATGGTGAAGAGAAAGTCCAGACCCCAAACGCGGGTTGTATCGCCGATCCGGCGAATTACAGCCAGCGGCCCTGAAAACGGTAGTGGGTAAGAATCAGCAGGTCGTGGGTTCGAGTCCCTCTGCGGGCTCCATTTTCGGACTGTAATAGCGGGAATGGCGCTGAAATGCCTGGATATGGGCAATCCCCCTCCCCGTTGAAGTCGGGGACAGGTTCCGGGGGGCTGGCGGAGGAGTTGTTGGCAAGGTCCAGGTTGACAGAAATCAGAAATTACGCGATAATTGACCGTTTGGGCAAAATTTAAACAGGAGGGGTTCCCGAGCGGTCAAAGGGGGCAGACTGTAAATCTGCTGGCTCAGCCTTCGGAGGTTCGAATCCTCCCCCCTCCACCATGATTTACCGGGCGCCGGACGGTTGAAGCGGTTTTTCGAATGCGGGTGTAGTTCAACGGCCAGAACCTCAGCCTTCCAAGCTGATGATGTGGGTTCGATTCCCATCACCCGCTCCAGTCGGCGCTTGAGGAAATTTGCCGGAGGCCAGGGGTTTGTAGAAATGATATTCGAGCTGCCCACATAGCTCAGTCGGTAGAGCACTTCCTTGGTAAGGAAGAGGTCACCGGTTCAAATCCGGTTGTGGGCTCCACTACCGGAGGCGGTGCGGTTTGATCAGGTCTTGAGGGGTTTTATAGTGAACGGTCTGTTAGCGGGGTTATTTGATTCAACAAGTCGGTTCGAAGGCCAGTAGCTCAATTGGCAGAGCAGCGGTCTCCAAAACCGCAGGTTGGGGGTTCGATTCCCTCCTGGCCTGCCATCGTTCTTGCTCGTAATGTTTTACTGATGATCGGATACCCAATCCAGTGATTGACAAAATTAAAATGGTTGCAGCGGTCCTGATCGTGCTCGCCGCCGTGGCTGCCTGGTATCAATTCAGCGATATCATTCAGTTGGGCCGTATCGGCATGGTCGTCGCCGGGGTGATGCTGGCGGCCGGCCTGGTATTGACCACGGCGCCCGGACAGGATGCCTGGGCGTTTATCAAGGGAGCGAACATCGAGCGCCAGAAAGTGGTGTGGCCAACCCGGCCGGAAGCCTTGCAGGTGACACTGATGGTAATCATTCTGGTGATTATTCTGGGATTGATGATGTGGGCGTTCGACGCGCTTTCGTTCTACGCCATCTACGACCTTGTTCTCAGGGTCAGCGGCGCATAGCCGGCCGATTCATATCAGGTGGATAATCATGAATGATGAAACAGAAGCCGGACAGGTCCGGAACCCCAATATGCGGTGGTACGTCGTTCAGGCATTTTCAGGTTTTGAAAAACAGGTCAAGAAAGCGCTGCATGACCATATCGCCAGGATGGGGATGGAGGCGTATTTCGGCAGAATACTGGTTCCCACTGAAGAGGTGGTCGAGATGAAGGGCGGTCAGAAACGAACCAGTGAAAGGAAATTTTTTCCTGGATACGTTCTGGTGCAAATGGAACTGACCGACAATACCTGGCATCTGGTAAAGGGCGTACCCAGGGTGGCGGGCTTTATCGGCGGTACGGACAACCGGCCGGTCCCGATCACCGACAGGGAAGCCGAAGAAATTATTCAGCAGATTTCCGACAGCCAGGACAAGCCGAAAATGAAATTCACTTTTGCCCCCGGTGAGATAGTCAGAATTGTCGATGGGCCGTTCCAGGATTTCAATGCCACGGTCGAAGATGCGAACTTCGAGAAAGCGAAGCTGAAGGTGTCCGTCACGATTTTTGGGCGTTCCACCCCGGTCGAACTCGATTTTTCCCAGGTCGAAAAAGGCTAGGAAAACGATTGCCCTTGTACCCGTTATCTATTTGGAGTTAGCAGATGGCCAAGAAAATAGACGCTTATATCAAGCTTCAGGTTCCCGCAGGCGATGCCAAGCCAAGTCCTCCGGTCGGTCCGGCGTTAGGCCAGCATGGCGTGAATATCATGAATTTTTGCAAGACTTTCAATGCAGAAACCCAGGATATGGAAAAAGGGTTGCCGGTGCCGGTGGTGATCAGTGTTTATTCGGATAAAAGTTTTACTTTCGTCAAGAAAACCCCGCCGGCTTCCGTGCTTTTGAAAAAGGCTGCGGGTATTGACAAGGGAAGCAGCGTGCCGAATCGCGACAAGGTCGGCAAAGTGACCCGGGTGCAACTGGAGGAAATCGCGAAAACCAAACAACCCGACCTGAGCGCCTGGGACCTGGAGCAGGCGGTGAAGATCATTGCCGGCAGCGCGCGCAGCATGGGCATAGAAACAGAGGGGGTGTAGCATGCCGAATCAAGGTAAAAGAAGCCGGGCCGCAAACAGCCGCGTCGATCGCGGAAAACTCTATCCACTCAACGATGCGCTTGCGCTGGTCAAGGATTTGTCGCAGGCCGGATTTGATGAAACGGTGGACGCGGCCGTTGTTCTTGGAGTCAATTCCAGGAAATCGGACCAGAATGTAAGAGGGGCCACAGTGATGCCGAAAGGCACCGGAAAAACGGTGCGGGTGGCGGTTTTCGCCGAAGGGGAAAATGCGGAAGCGGCGAAAGCGGCGGGGGCTGACCTGGTTGGACTCGCTGATCTGGCGGAGCGGATCAAAAAAGGCGAAATCGAATTTGACCTGTGTATCGCGACGCCGGACTCCATGCGTGTGGTCGGACAGCTTGGCCAGATTCTCGGGCCGCGGGGCCTGATGCCGAATCCCAAGGTAGGCACGGTGACCCCCCATGTAGCCAAAGCCGTTCAGGACGCGAAATCCGGGCGGGTGCAATTCCGGATCGACAAGGCGGGAATTATTCATTGCCCGATCGGGAAGGCGTCGTTTGAACCACAGGCCCTGGAGGAAAATTTGAACGCTCTGGTGTCCGCCTTGATCAAGGCCAGGCCAGCGTCCGCCAAAGGACAGTATATTCGCCGGGTTTCATTGTCCAGCACAATGGGGCCAGGCGTGAAAATTGATCGTGCGAGTATTGCGGCGATCAGATAGTTTTGGGGCGTTGCATGATTCGTATCCCCTGGATGCTGATTCGTTGCAGGGCTGTCAAAGACCGCAGGTGGGTGGAATTTCAACTCTTAAATGTGTTTTTCATCGGGTATTTGCAAGTGAACGACATGTCCTGCGCAGACGGTGAGCCGAAATCAGGAATTTCCCTGACGCAGGACACCATTATTTTTGGAGTGTGATTATATGAGCTTAAGTCTCGATCAGAAAAAAGCGGTGATCAGCGAGGCGGCCGAAGCCATTTCTTCGGCCCGGGCTGGTGTACTGGCCGAGTATCGTGGATTCAATGTTCAACAGTTGACCTCGTTGCGCGCGGAAGCGCGAAGCGCCGGAGTCTGGATCAAGGTCGTCAAAAACAACCTGGCCCGGATCGCGGTCAGGGATTCCGGGTTTGAATGCCTGGCGGAGCACTTTACGGGTCCGGTCATTTTCTCTGCTTCCGAAGACCCGGTTGCCGTTGCCAGAGTCATGGCCGCGTTTGCCAAAGACCATGAAAATTTCAGGATTACTGTGGGCGCCATGAATGGCGAACTCATTGATCCGGCCATGATTCAGCGTCTTTCGTCATTACCGGGCCGGGATGAGTTGCTGGCGAAACTGATGGGTACCGTCCAGGAACCTGTCCGGAAACTGGTCTCGACACTGAACGAGGTTCCCGGAAAAGCGGTACGCACCTTCGCTGCCATAGCGGAAGCGAAAGAAGCGTCGGCGAGCTGATCGTTGAAACTTTTGTCCATCATTTGATTATTTAATTTTGTCCAGCTATCAGGAGTAATTACCATGGCTTTAAACAGAGAGGAAATCCTTGACGCAATCGCTCAGATGTCGGTTCTCGACCTGTCTGAATTGATCAAGGATATGGAAGAAAAATTCGGGGTTTCCGCGGCGGCCCCGGCCGCTGTGGCCGTAGCGCCGGCAGGCGGCGGTGAAGCGGCTGTAGAGGCGGAGGAGAAAGATGAATTCGATATCGTACTGACCAGTTTCGGCGACAAGAAAGTGGGTGTGATCAAAGCGGTTCGCAGTATTACCAGTCTGGGCCTCAAGGAAGCCAAGGACCTGGTGGAAAAAGCGCCCACTGCGATCCGGGAAGGCGTTGGCAAGGATGAAGCCGAAGATATCAAAAACCAGCTTGAGGCGGCAGGCGGAACCGTCGAACTCAAGTAATCCGGCTTTGGCCCGGCGGCTTGGCGTCACAACCGGGGCCACGTTTGCGTTTCCTTGAAACGCATGGATGTTTTGCATGTTCCAGCGGGTATGGACAGGGCTTCAGGTAAAGCCTGTCCATGCTTCCGGAGCATCGGATGATCTGTTATTCAGAGGGTAGACATGGGTTATTCATATAACGAAAAGAAGCGTATTCGAAAGAACTTCAGTAAACGTTCCGATGACTATCAGGTTCCTTACCTGCTGGCTACACAGAAAGAATCATACCGTAAATACCTGCAGGCGGACACGCCGCCGGAACAGCGTATTGACCAGGGTATCCAGGCCGCGTTCAAATCGGTGTTCCCGATAGAGAGTTACAATGGCACCGTTATTCTGGATTTCGTCAGCTATCGCCTGGAAAAACCCAAGTTCGATGTGACCGAATGCCAGCAGCGTGGCCTGCTCTATTCCTGCCCGTTGCGCGCTGTCATGCGTCTGGTCATTTTCAATAAAAGCGGCAGCGGCAAGAAACCCAAGGATATCATCGAACAGGAGGTCTATCTCGGTGACATGCCGTTGATCACCGACAACGGCACTTTTGTAGTCAACGGAACCGAGCGCGTAATCGTCTCCCAGTTGCACCGTTCACCCGGTGTTATTTTCGACCATGACGGCGGCAAGACACACGCTTCCAGAAAGTTGTTGTTTACCGCCCGCATTATTCCGTATCGCGGGTCCTGGCTGGATCTGGAATTCGATCCGAAGGATCTGCTGTATATCCGGATTGACCGGCGCCGCAAGTTACCGGCCACGATCATGTTGCGGGCGCTGGGCTACAGTACCGAAGAAATGCTGGCCATGTTCTTTGAAAACGACTCCATTACGTTGACCGAAACCGGGGCGACGCTGCAACTGGTTCCTGAGCGGTTGCGGGGGCAGCGCCTGTATTTCGACTTGATCGGCGCCAATGGCAAGGTGCTGGTGGAGGCGGAAAAAAGAATTGCGACCCGGCATATCAGGGAGCTTGAAAAAGACGGTATCCACGAAATAGAGGTGCCCACCGAATATATTCTGGGACGCACCCTGGCCCGGGATATCGTCAATACGGAAACCGGAGAGTTGCTGGCGGAGGCAAACACGGAAATCACCTTGAAAGCGCTGGACGATTTCCGGGAAAACGGGATCACCCGGCTGGAAACCATTTACACCAGCGATATTGATTGCGGGCCATTTATTTCAGAAACCCTGCGCATGGATCCAACCCGCACGGCGGAAGACGCGCACATTGAAATCTACCGCATGATGCGCCCCGGCGAACCGCCCATCAAAGAGGCCTCGGCGGCCTTGTTCAGCAATCTGTTCTTCAACCACGAAAGATATGACCTTTCTGCGGTGGGACGGATGAAACTCAATCGACGCCTGGGTCGGGAATCCGACGAAGGCCCCGGTACATTGAGCAAGCAGGACATCGTCGATGTAATGCGGAAAATCATCTACCTGAAGAACGGCAAGGGTGAAATCGACGATATCGACAATCTCGGGAATCGCCGGGTGCGTTCAGTCGGTGAACTGGTCGAGAACCAGTTCCGGATTGGCCTGGTTCGGGTCGAACGCGCGGTCAAGGAGCGGTTGAATCTGGTTGAAAGTGAAAATCTGACCCCCCAGGACCTGATTAACGCCAAACCGGTGGCCGCGGTTGTGCGGGAGTTTTTTGGCTCCAGCCAGTTATCCCAGTTCATGGATCAAACCAATCCTCTTTCAGAGGTCACTCATAAACGGCGGGTTTCCGCCTTGGGTCCGGGCGGATTGACACGCGACCGGGCCGGATTCGAGGTCCGTGACGTACATCCGACCCATTATGGACGTGTTTGTCCGATCGAGACTCCCGAGGGCCCCAATATCGGCCTGATCAACTCCCTGGCCTGTTTTGCCAAAACCAATGAATACGGTTTTCTGGAGACTCCGTATCGCAAGGTGAAGAATGGCAAGGTCACCGATGAGGTGGACTACCTGTCCGCGATCGAAGAGCATAAATTCATCATCGCCCAGGCCAATTCCAGACTCGATTCCAACGGCAGGTTTGTCAATGTACTGGTTTCCTGCCGGCACAAGAATGAGTCTTCGCTGTCTTCCCCCGACCAGATCGACTACATTGATGTGGCGCCTCAGCAGATTGTTTCGGTGGCGGCGTCACTGGTTCCGTTCCTTGAACACGATGACGCCAACCGGGCGCTGATGGGCGCCAACATGCAGCGGCAGGCGGTGCCTGTGGTGCGCAGTGAAAAGCCGCTGGTCGGTACCGGTATGGAACGCACGGTCGCGATCGATTCCGGAGTGACTGTGATTGCGCGCCGCGGCGGTACGGTCGATTCCGTGGACGCTTCCAGGATCGTGGTGCGCGCCAACGATGATGAAGAACTCGAAGGGGAGCCGGGTGTCGATATCTACAACCTGACCAAATACCAGCGCTCTAACCAGAATACCACCATCAATCAGCGTCCTCTGGTGGAAGTGGGCGACTCGGTTGACCGGGGTGACGTTCTGGCCGATGGGCCGTCTACCGATATGGGCGAACTGGCTCTTGGCAGAAACGTGCTGATCGCTTTCATGCCCTGGAATGGCTACAATTTCGAAGATTCGATCCTGATTTCCGAACGGCTGGTAAAGGATGATGTCTATACCTCGATTCATATCGAGGAACTGGCCTGCACCGCGCGCGACGCCAAACTGGGTTCCGAGGAGATCAGTCGGGATATTCCCAATGTCAATGAGAGCGCCCTGTCCAAACTGGATGAATCCGGCATTGTCTATATTGGCGCCGAAGTGCACCCTGGCGATATTCTGGTCGGTAAAATCACCCCCAAGGCCGAGACCCAGTTGACGCCGGAGGAAAAACTGCTTCGCGCCATTTTCGGCGAGAAGGCTTCTGACGTGAAAGACACCTCCCTGCGTATGCCGTCGGGAATGAAAGGCACGGTCATCGACGTTCAGGTGTTTACCCGGGAAGGTCTTGCAAAAGATGCCCGCGCGATCGCAAATGATGAGGATGAACTGATCACCGTACGGAAAAACCTGAATGACCAGTTGCGGATTGTCGAGGATGACGCCTTTGCCCGGATTGAAAAGCTGTTGCGTGGCCAGGTCGCGGAAGGCGGCCCCGGCAACCTGATGGCGGGGGAGGCCGTGACGGATGACTATCTGACCAGCCTGGGCCGCAAGGAATGGTTTGAAATTCGTCTTCGAAACGAAGAAGTCAACCAGGCGATCGAGAAAATCCGGGACCAGATGGATGTCCAGCGTGAGGAGTTCGACCGCCGTTTCGAGGAAAAACGCGGGAAAATCGAAATGGGCGATGACCTGGCTCCGGGCGTTCTGAAAATCGTCAAGGTTTTTGTCGCGGTAAAACGGAGATTGCAGCCCGGCGATAAAATGGCGGGGCGCCATGGTAACAAGGGGGTCATTTCCAAAATCATTCCGGTTGAGGACATGCCTTATATGGAAGACGGTACCACAGTGGATATCTGTCTGAATCCCCTGGGGGTGCCTTCGCGGATGAATGTGGGGCAGGTTCTGGAAACCCATTTGGGGTGGGCGGCGAAAAAACTGGGCGAGAGAATTGATGAAATGCTGCGCAAGAACAGGCGCACCGACCAGGTCCGCAGATACCTTGAAAAGGTGTACAACTCCAGCGGCAAGAAAGAATCACTGGGTGATTTTTCGGATACTGAATTGATCGAGCTGGCAAAAAACCTGGGCGAGGGAGTGCCCATGGCGACCCCGGTATTCGATGGCGCGCACGAAAGTGAGATCAAGGGCATGTTGAAGCTGGCCGGAATTCCGGAGAGTGGCCAGACCACACTGTACGATGGCCGCTCCGGCGAACCGTTTGACCGGCCGGTTACTTGCGGTTACATGTATATCCTCAAGCTGAATCACCTGGTTGACGACAAGATGCATGCCCGTTCAACCGGGCCTTACAGTCTGATCACCCAGCAGCCGCTGGGGGGCAAGGCGCAGTTCGGCGGTCAAAGATTCGGTGAAATGGAAGTCTGGGCGCTGGAAGCTTATGGCGCCGCCTATACCTTGCAGGAAATGCTTACGGTCAAGTCCGATGATGTGGGCGGTCGTTCGAAGATTTACGAGAATATTATTCGTGGTGACCATGGCATGGACACCGGTATGCCGGAATCGTTCAATGTTCTGGTCAAGGAGATTCGCGCGCTGGGACTCAACCTGGAGTTGAAACATGACCGTCACTGATTCCGGGGTTGCCGGAATAACCGGGCCACAGAGCCACAGAGCAGCGAATTCGCTGGCAGCTAACAGAGGCAGTAAATAATGAGAGATATTTTCAATCTATTCAGGCAGGCTGACGCGGTGGACGATTTTGATTCGATTCGAGTCAGCATAGCGTCTCCGGAAAAAATCAGGTCATGGTCTTTTGGTGAAGTCAAAAAGCCGGAAACCATTAATTACCGCACCTTCAGGCCAGAGCGGGACGGACTGTTCTGCGCCAAACTTTTCGGTCCGGTGAGTGACTACGAGTGTTTGTGCGGCAAGTACAAGCGGTTGAAGCACCGGGGCGTGGTTTGTGAGAAATGCGGAGTTGAAGTCACTCTTTCCAAGGTGCGCAGGGAACGTATGGGTCGTATCGAACTGGCGGCGCCCTGTGCCCATATCTGGTTTTTGAAGTCATTGCCGTCCCGGCTTGGTCTGTTGCTCGACATGACTGTCCGTGAAATGGAACGGGTACTCTACTTCGAAGCATACGTCGTTATCGATCCCGGCATTACGGATTTTGAGCGCGGCGCCCTGCTGCCGGAAGATCAATATCTGGAAGCCATAAAAACCTACGGCGACGAATTTGAAGTCGGTATGGGGGCGGAAGCGATTCGAACCCTGCTGAAGGAAATGGATCTGACTGTCGAAGCCGAACTCCTGCGGGAAGAACTCTCCAAAACCAAGTCGGATACCAAAACCAAAAAATTGACCGGCCGCCTCAAGGTCATCGAGGCATTTATCAACTCCGGCAACAATCCGACCTGGATGATCATGGACGTATTGCCTGTGCTGCCGCCAGACCTGAGGCCGCTGGTTCCCCTGGAGGGCGGCCGATTTGCCACTTCGGACCTGAATGACCTGTATCGTCGTGTGATCAATCGTAACAACCGCCTGAAAAGGCTGCTGGATCTGAATGCGCCTGACCTGATTGTCCGCAACGAAAAGCGTATGCTCCAGGAAGCGGTTGACGCGATGCTGGACAATGGCCGTCGGGGCAAGGCGATAACGGGCGCCAACAAACGCCAGCTGAAATCCATTTCGGACATGATCAAGGGCAAGCAGGGGCGTTTTCGCCAGAATCTGCTGGGTAAACGGGTGGATTATTCCGGACGTTCGGTGATCGTGGTCGGTCCCACGCTGAAACTGCACCAGTGCGGCCTGCCCAAGAAGATGGCGCTGGAATTGTTCAAGCCATTCATATTCAGCAAGCTGGAATTGCGGGGGCTGGCGGCCAACATCAAGCAGGCCAAGAAAATGGTTGAAGCCGAAAGCTCTGAAGTGTGGGATATTCTCGAAGAGGTGATTCGGGAGCATCCGGTCATGCTGAATCGGGCGCCGACCCTGCACAGGCTGGGTATTCAGGCGTTCGAGCCTGTTTTGATAGAAGGCAAGGCGATTCAACTGCATCCGCTGGTCTGTACTCCGTACAATGCCGATTTCGACGGAGACCAGATGGCGGTTCATGTGCCATTGTCGATTGAAGCGCAACTGGAAGCGCGGGCGCTGATGATGTCAACCAACAATATTCTTTCTCCGGCAAATGGCGAACCGATCATCGTGCCTTCCCAGGATATCGTGCTTGGACTTTACTATATGACCCGGGAAAGCGCGGACGCCAAAGGTACGGGCGCTTATTTCTCGGATATCAACGAGGTCCGGAGAGCCTGGGAAACCTGGCAGGTTCATCTTCATGCCAGGGTGAAAGTCAGGATGCCGGTATATGACGAGGAGGGCAACGCGACCGACGCGAGAAAAACGGCGGATACCACAGTCGGTCGTGTGCTGTTGTCAGAAATTCTTCCGACCAGACTGGATTTCAGCCTGATTGACCGCCCGATGAAAAAGAAGACGATTTCCGAGTTGATCAATGTTTCCTACCGGGAAGCCGGTCTCAAGGATACCGTCATATTCGCGGACCAGTTGATGTATACCGGATTCAGTATGGCGGCGTTGTCCGGCCTGTCGATTGGCGTCGATGACATGGTTATTCCCGCCGACAAGCCGGAGATCCTGAGTCAGGCACAGAAGGAAGTAGTCGAAATTCAAAAGCAATATGACGCCGGACTGCTCACGGATGGTGAACGATACAACAAGGTGGTAGACATCTGGACGCGGACCAGCGAACAGGTTTCGGACTCCATGATGGCGGAACTGGGCGTTGATACGGTGACCAACAAACAGGGCGAAAAGGTGGAGCAGGATTCATTCAATTCGATCTATATGATGGCCGATTCAGGCGCCCGGGGTTCACATGCCCAGATCCGGCAACTGGCCGGTATGCGTGGGCTGATGGCGAAGCCGGACGGTTCGATAATCGAAACCCCGATTACGGCGAATTTCCGCGAGGGATTGAATGTGCTGCAATACTTCAATTCGACCCATGGCGCTCGAAAGGGACTGGCCGACACCGCGTTGAAAACCGCAAACTCGGGTTACCTGACGCGGCGGCTGGTGGACGTATGCCAGGATCTGGTGGTCACTGAAACGGATTGCGGTACGGAAAACGGGTTGTTCCGGGAGGCCCAGATACAGGGGGGCGAGGTCGTTGTGCCTCTGAGTGACCGGGTTCTCGGGCGTTATGTCAGCGAAGAAGTCATTGATCAGGCGGGCGAGGTCATTATTTCCAGAGACCGGATGATTGACGAAAAACTGGTCAGGCTGATCGACCGGAATAATATCCATGGAGTCAGGGTGCGTTCTGCGGTGACCTGTGAAACCCGTTACGGGGTGTGCTCCAAATGCTATGGACGTGACCTCGGACGCGGGCATACGATCAATATGGGTGAAGCGGTCGGTGTGATTGCGGCGCAATCCATCGGAGAGCCGGGCACCCAGTTGACCATGCGTACTTTCCATATCGGCGGCGCCGCTTCCAGTTCTTCGGTGGTGAGTAATGTTGAATTGAAGAACTCGGGACGGATTCACCTGAAGTCGGCCAAACTGGTTGAAAATACAGAGGGCAAGCAGGTGGTTGTGACTCGCTCCAGTGAACTGGTTGTCCAGGATGAGCAGGGCCGTGACCGTGAGCGGCATAAACTGCCTTATGGCGCGGTGCTGAACGTCAAGGAGGGCTCAAAGGTCCGTATCGGCGACATTGTCGCCACCTGGGACCCCCATACCCATCCGATCGTGACCGAGGTGGCCGGGAAAATCGTGTTCACCGACCTGGAAGAGGGGGTGACGGTCAACATGCAGACCGATGACCTGACCGGGAAAAGCACCTATGTCGTATTGGATCCCCAACGACGCCGTGGCAGCGCCCACGATATCAAGCCGACCATCAGCCTGGTCGATCAATCCGGAGACTCTGTCAAGATACCGGGTACGGATATCGCCGCCCGCTATCAACTTCCGCCCGAATCCATCGTCATGCTGGAAGACGGGCAGAATGTGGATAGCGGCGATGTGATCGCGAAAATACCGCAGGAATCGTCCAAAACCCGGGATATTACCGGGGGGCTGCCGCGGGTTGCGGAACTGTTTGAAGCCCGCAAACCCAAGGAGCCGGCCATTCTGGCCGAGGCGACCGGAATCGTTTCATTTGGCCGGGAAACAAAGAGTAAACACCGCCTGGTGATAACCGGCAAGGACGGTGAGACCCACAGCGCCCTGATTCCAAAGACCCGCCGGATCAATGTGTTCGAAGGGGAGACGGTAGAGCGCGGGGAGGTCGTTGCGGATGGTCCTCCATTGGCGAGCGATATTCTCGAATATCGCGGGGTCGAGGCATTGGCGGACTACATCGTGAACGAAGTGCAGGACGTGTACCAGTTGCAGGGCGTAAAAATCAATGACAAACACATCGAGGTGATCATCCGCCAGATGCTGAGAAAGGTGAAGGTGGCCGCAGTGGGCGACAGCCATTACCTGCCCGGAGAGCAAGTCGAAAAATCCATACTGCTGAAAGATAATGACGAACTGGTTGTACAAGGCAGGGAACCGGCGACTTTCGATCCTGTTTTACTGGGCATAACCAAGGCGTCACTGACCACCGAGTCTTTCATTTCTGCGGCTTCCTTCCAGGAAACCACCCGCGTGCTGACGAATGCGTCGGTTAACGGCAAGGTCGATGAACTTCGCGGGCTGAAGGAAAACGTGATCGTCGGGCGCTTGATACCCGCCGGAACCGGCCTGGCTTTTCACAAGGACCGAAAGCGCAACCGGCTTGAAAGCACCCTGAAAAACAAGGAGCTTGAAGATTTGCTGAGTGTTCCCGAAAACGACACGGATACACTGCGCAATGTCATACCTGACGATACGCAAGCCTGGGTTACGGCGTAAGCGAGCGAGCGTGATGGAGATCAGGCCTTTGTGGCCATATTGCGGTTTTATCGGGCTTCATCCCTTGACAGAAGGGCTGTCGCGGCATAAAATCGCGCCCCCTTGGGTATGGATACCAGTCACCCCCCTGCAGAATTTTCGAAACCTTACAGGAAGGCTGGCGGTATTTCAGGGGCAGGTGGAAATAACGTGAGAATTATTTTTTAGAAATCCAGCGAATGCCGACACGAAACCAACTGGTCAGAAACCCGCGGCAAAAGCAGGTCAGGAAATCCAATGTTCCGGCCCTGCAGGCTTGTCCGCAAAAGCGCGGTGTTTGCACCCGGGTGTATACGACGACGCCCAAGAAGCCAAACTCCGCACTGCGCAAGGTGGCCAGGGTCCGTTTGACCAATGGGCATGAGGTGACCACTTATATCGGTGGCGAAGGTCATAACCTGCAGGAGCACTCGGTGGTGCTGATCAGAGGGGGGCGGGTGAAGGATTTGCCGGGCGTTCGGTATCACACAGTGCGTGGAGCGCTGGATACGTCCGGTGTCCCGGACAGGCGCCAGGGTCGTTCGAAATATGGCGCAAAACGTCCCAGGTCCTGAATTGCGGGCATTTGATTTGTTAAGTATATAAAGAGAGGCTTGAGTTCAAGCCCGGGCAGCAGGCTGCAGCAATCCCGTATATTGCTGAACGATGTTGCCGAACCTCAACCCGGACCGGCCGGAACGAAATCGAGACATGTCAAGACGAAGAGAAGTCCCCAAGAGGAAGATTTTGCCTGATCCCAAATACAAGGATCAGACGGTCGCAAAATTTATCAACATCATCATGCTGGACGGCAAGAAGTCGATTGCCGAGAAAATCATGTATGGCGCGCTGGATATCATCAAGGAGCGAGGCAGGGAGGACGTGGTCGAGGTTTTCAACACGGCCCTGGAAAACGTCAGTCCCGGTGTCGAAGTGAAAAGCCGCCGTGTCGGCGGCGCCACCTACCAGGTGCCGGTTGAAGTGCGCCCGAACCGTCAAATGGCGCTGGCTATGAGATGGCTGGTGGCCGCCGCGCGCAAACGGTCCGAAAAATCCATGACAGCCCGGCTGGCCGGGGAACTGATGGATGCCTCGAACGAGCGTGGCAGCGCCTTCAAAAAACGGGAAGACACCCACAAGATGGCCGAAGCCAACAAGGCGTTTTCGCATTACAGATTCTAGAACCGATATTGCTTCATACGAATCCGGACCCAGGGCAATGCCACGCAAAACTCCAATCGAGCGTTATCGTAACATCGGCATCATGGCTCACATTGATGCCGGCAAGACGACGACCACCGAACGCATACTCTTCTATACCGGTCTTTCCCACAAGCTCGGTGAGGTGCATGACGGCAACGCGATCATGGACTGGATGGAGCAGGAGCAGGAGAGGGGGATCACCATTACTTCTGCGGCTACCACCTGTTTCTGGAGCGGCATGGATAAAAGCCTGGAACAGCATCGAATCAATATCATCGATACCCCCGGACATGTTGATTTCACCATTGAAGTCGAACGTTCGCTGCGCGTGCTTGACGGCGCCGTTGCTGTGTTTTGTGCAGTAGGGGGGGTTGAGCCACAGTCGGAAACCGTGTGGCGCCAGGCCAACAAATACAATGTGCCAAGAATGGCCTTCATCAACAAGATGGACCGGGTCGGGGCGGATTTCCAGCGCGTTGTCGAACAAATCGAAAACCGGCTCGGCGCCAATCCGGTCATGATGCAATTGAATATCGGAGCCGAAGAGCATTTCAGAGGTGTGGTCGATCTCGTCAAAATGAAAGCGGTCTCATGGAAAGAGGAAAACATGGGCGTCGAATTCGAATACAGTGACGTCCCTGGAGACCTGGTCGAAGAAGCCGGTCGCCTCAGGGCCAGACTGGTGGAGGCCGCCGCCGAAGCAGACGAGGAAATGATGGAGCGTTACTTCGAAAACGGCGATCTTTCCGAACAGGAAATCCGGAGGGGGATTCGAATCCGCACCCTGAATAATGAGATGATCCCGGTATTTTGCGGCTCCGCCTTCAAGAACAAGGGCGTCCAGATGCTGCTCGACGGAGTCATTGACTTCATGCCCGGCCCATTGGATGTGCCGTCAATCAGTGGCGTGGCCGAAGACGGGGAAACCCGGATTCTCCGCAAGTCGGATGACACGGAGCCGTTTTCCGCGCTGGCGTTCAAGATCATGTCGGATTCATTTTTCGGACAACTGGTTTTCTTTCGCGTGTATTCGGGAACCATGAAGACCGGCGATACCGTGATGAATTCAGTCAAGGGGAAAAAGGAACGGATTGGCCGGATATTACAGATGCACTCCAATAACCGGGAGGATATCAAGCAGGTATATGCCGGTGACATAGCGGCTGCGGTGGGATTGAAAAGCATCACCACCGGCGATACCCTGTGCGCGGTCAATTCCATAGTGGCGCTGGAAAAAATGGAATTTCCGGACCCGGTTATCGCCCAGGCGGTTGAACCGAAAACCCGGTCCGACCAGGAAAAGCTGGGTGTTGCCCTGGGCAAACTGGCCCAGGAAGACCCCTCTTTCCGGGTCCGTTCCGACGAAGAGTCAGGGCAGACCATTATTTCCGGAATGGGTGAATTGCATCTCGAAATCATTGTAGACCGGCTGAAGAGGGAATTCAGTGTGGATGCCAATATCGGCAGACCCCAGGTCGCCTATCGGGAAACGATTACCGAACCGGTTGAAATGGAGCACAAGTATGCGAAACAGACCGGCGGGCGTGGTCAATACGGTCATGTTCATGTCCGTCTTGAGCCGCTGGAACTGGGAACGGGTTATCAGTTTGTCGATGAGATCAAGGGTGGCGTAATACCCAGGGAGTACATTCCCGCGGTGGACAAGGGTATTCAGGCTGCCATGCAGTCCGGCGTGATTGCGGGTTACCCGGTGATTGATGTCAAGGCCACCCTGTTCTATGGTTCCTATCACGATGTGGACTCATCCGAGCATGCGTTCAAGGCGGCCGGTTCCATGGCGTTTCGGGAAGGCGCCAGGCTTGCCGGACCGCAGTTGCTGGAACCGATGATGGCGGTGGAAGTGGTAACCCCGGAAGAATACATGGGAAGCGTGAACGGGGATTTGAGCGCCCGGCGCGGGCTGATCCATGAAATGGAGGATTCGCCCGGCGGCAAAGTCATAAAGGCGGAAGTACCCTTGTCGGAGATGTTCGGTTATGCCACTGCATTGCGCTCCGCGACACAGGGACGGGCAAATTATACGATGGAGTTCAAGAAATATGCCCCGGTTCCGGAAAGTATCGCGACCTCGATCAAGATTGCCGCCTGACCTGTTCGTACAGCGCCAGAAAATTTCAGTAACCCATTCAAGTAACAAATAAAGATTATTCAGGAGACCCATCCATGGCGAAAGAAAAATTTGAAAGAACGAAGCCGCATGTCAATGTCGGTACGATCGGTCATGTGGACCACGGCAAGACGACGCTGACGGCGGCGATGACCAGGGTGTTGTCGACCCGGTACGGTGGTACTGAATCGAAAGCGTTCGACGAGATAGACAATGCGCCGGAGGAGAAGTCCCGCGGGATCACGATCGCCACGGCACACGTCGAATACCAGACTGAAAACCGGCACTATGCGCACGTTGACTGTCCGGGACACGCCGACTATATCAAAAACATGATTACCGGCGCCGCGCAAATGGATGGAGCGATCCTGGTATGCAGCGCCGCGGATGGTCCGATGCCGCAGACGCGGGAGCATATCCTGCTGGCCCGCCAGGTTGGGGTTCCCTATATCGTGGTATACCTGAACAAGGCCGACATGGTGGACGACGAGGAATTGATGGAATTGGTCGAGATGGAAATACGGGAATTGCTGGATACCTACGAATTTCCCGGGGATGACACCCCGATCGTGGTTGGCAGCGCCCTGAAAGCGCTGGAAGGGGACGACTCGGATCTTGGAGAAGGTTCGATTCTCAAGTTGGCGGAAGCGCTGGACAGTTACATACCGGAGCCGGAGCGTAAGGTGGACGGTGATTTCCTGATGCCGGTGGAAGATGTGTTTTCGATATCCGGGAGAGGTACGGTAGTGACCGGTCGAGTCGAACGAGGCGTGATCAAGGTTGGGGAAGAGATCGCCATCGTCGGTATCAAGGATACCATGGTGACGGTTTGCACCGGAGTCGAGATGTTCCGCAAGCTGCTGGACGAAGGTCAGGCGGGAGACAACGTAGGGATTCTGCTGCGGGGAACCAAACGCGAGGAAGTGGAACGCGGACAGGTTCTGGCGAAACCCAAAAGCATTACCCCGCATACCCGGTTCGAGGCGGAAGTATATATCCTGTCGAAGGAAGAAGGTGGCCGTCATACGCCATTTTTCAATGGATACCGCCCCCAGTTCTACTTTCGGACGACGGATGTGACCGGATCCTGTGATTTGCCGTCGGATATCGAGATGGTGATGCCGGGCGACAATGTGGCGATGTCGGTGGCCTTGATTGCGCCGATTGCGATGGAAGAGGGATTGCGGTTCGCGATCCGGGAAGGGGGTCGTACCGTGGGAGCGGGCGTCGTTACCAAAATTATCGAATGATTTTGTAAAAGGGCAGTTTCAAGAGAATTTCTGAACCATGGTAGAAAATCAAAAAATCCGTATCAGTCTGAAAGCGTTCGATCACAAGATGATTGACCGGTCGGCGCTGGAGATCGTGGATACGGCCCGACGCACAGGCGCATTGGTAAAGGGTCCTATCCCGCTGCCTACCAAGATCGAAAAATACACGCTTTTGCGATCTCCGCATGTCAACAAGAAAGCCCGGGACCAGTTTGAAATCAGAACCCATAAGAGAATTCTCGATATCGTGCAACCGACCGATAAAACGGTGGATGCCTTGATGAAGCTCGATCTCGCTGCCGGGGTCGATGTGGAAATCAAATTGAACTGACTGAAGTAAACACAGATCGAAGAGACACAGGCAGGTTACAAGATGTCATTAGGACTGGTTGGGAAAAAAATTGGCATGACCCGTATCTTCACGGAAGAAGGAAGGTCCCGGCCAGTTACGGTGATTGAAGTATTGCCGAACCGGATCACGCAAATCAGAACCCGGGACAACGATGGTTACGACGGGCTGCAGGTGACCACGGGAGAACGGCGGGTCAGTCGGGTCAACAAAGCCATGAAAGGTCATTTCGCCAAAGCCGGGGCGCGTCCTGGCAGAGGTGTCTGGGAGTTTCGGCTTGATGACGCGGTCGCGGTCGAGCCCGGAGCCGAGTTGACGGTTGGCCTGTTTTCCGAGGGGCAGAAGGTGGATGTGTCCGGGCGAACCATCGGCAAGGGGTTTGCGGGAGTGATGAAACGCCATGGTTATGGCGGTGGCCGCGCCACTCATGGTAACTCGAAAGCGCACAGGCTGGGTGGTTCCATTGGAAACGCGCAGGATCCGGGCCGGGTCTTCAAAGGCAAGAAAATGGCAGGGCACATGGGCGCCGTGAAAACTGTCCAGCAGAACCTGGATGTGGTCAGGGTGGATGAAACCAGAAACATTATTCTGGTGGCGGGTTCGATTCCGGGCTCCAGGGGGGCTGATGTCATCATTCGTCCGGCAGTCAAGTCTGACGGGTCACTGAATGTGCCAGCCGGACAGGCGGCCTGAGGATAAGCAATGGCTATCAAATTAAAAGTGAATTCAGGGGTCGAAGCCGGTTCCGCGGAGGCGAAGGTGTCCGAGGTGGAACTGTCCGAAGGCAATTTCGGGGTGGATTTCAACGAATCGCTGGTTCACCAGGTTGTCGTCGCTTACCAGGCAGGTGGGCGCAGCGGCACGCGCGCTCAAAAGAACCGGGCCGCGGTCCGTGGAGGCAGCGCCAAGCCCTGGAGGCAAAAAGGCACGGGCCGGGCGCGGGCAGGAACGATCCGAAGTCCGATTTTTACCGGGGGCGGACGGGCTTTTCCACTTTCGACCCGGGATTTTTCCCAGAAAGTCAACAAGAAGATGTATCGTGCGGCGATGCGTTCGATCCTGTCGGAATTGAATCGCCAGGAAAGGCTGGTTGTGGTTGATTCGATGGAGATGGATGCCCCCAAAACCGGTTCCCTGGTCCAGGTGTTGAAAGGACTGGATGCCGACCGGGCGTTGATCGTGCTCCCGGACAACGACCGGAATGTCGAACTGTCTGCCCGTAATTTGCAGTCAGTGAGTGTATGCACCAGCCGCAGTATTGACCCGGTCAGTCTGATCAGCCATCCCAAAGTGGTGATTACCGCGGATGCGGCTCGCAGTATCGACGCGACACTGTCGGGAAAACAGAACGAGGCATAGAGGCAGAATCATGCAAATCCGGACAATCCGTCCTCCAGAGAAGGTCAGCGAGGAGCGTTTGTACCAGATCATCCTTAAACCGGTGATCTCCGAAAAGACGACACTGGCGGCTGATCAATATCGGCAGATCGTGTTTCAGGTCAGGAAGGACGCATGCAAGAATGAAATCCGCCTGGCGGTTGAAAAACTGTTTGAGGTAAAGGTTAAAAACGTACAGGTTGTGAATGTCCGGGGAAAAGTGAAGCGGCATGGCCGGACCACCGGTGTCAGAAACGACTGGAAGAAGGCATACGTCTGTCTGGAGGAAGGGCAGGACATTGATTTCATGGGTATGGCGGGAGCCTGATTACCTGCCGTGGACAAGACAGAAAAGACATTGGCGATATGGCATTAGTAAAACAAAAACCAACGACTCCGGGCCGCCGAAGCATGGTCAAGGTGGTGTCCCCCGAACTGTACAAGGGCAAACCATATCAACCCCTGCTTGAGCCCAAGACGGCTATTGATGGTCGTAACAACGGCGGGCGCATTACGGTCAGGCATCGTGGTGGAGGCCACAAGCGCCATTACCGTATGATTGATTTCAAGCGCGACAAGGATGGAATTGCGGCAACCGTCAAACGTATCGAGTATGATCCCAACCGCAGCGCTCATATCGCGTTGCTGGTTTACAGGGATGGCGAACATCGCTACATGATCGCGCCCAGGGGTATTTCGGTTGGAGACACCGTGATGTCAGGACCCGGCAGTGGCTATCATGTCGGCAACAGTATGCCGCTGAAGAACATGCCGGTCGGCGCCGTCGTGCATTGTCTTGAACTGAAGCCGGGGAAAGGGGCGCAGATTGGCCGGTCGGCAGGCGCCGCCGTTCAATTTGTCGGCAAGGAAGGAGAGTATGCCCAGCTTCGGTTGCGTTCCGGAGAGATGCGCAAGGTTCATCTCGATTGTCGTGCGACCATCGGTCAGGTGGGAAACCCCGAGAACAGTTTGCGCAAGCTCGGCAAGGCTGGCGCAAAACGCTGGAGAGGGTTTCGACCTACCGTCCGAGGGGTGGCCATGAATCCGGTTGACCATCCGCATGGCGGTGGGGAAGGCCGCACATCGGGCGGCCGAGCGCCCTGTACTCCCTGGGGGGTTCCAACCAAGGGTTACCGGACACGTTCCAACAAACGCACTTCATCAATGATTATTCGCAGGCGGAAGAAATAACCATGCCCCGTTCAATTCGAAAAGGTCCTTTTGTCGACCACCATCTGTGGGCAAAAGTTGAAAGAGCCAGAGCAGAAAATTCACGCAAACCGATCAAGACATGGTCACGGCGGTCGATGATCATGCCGGAATTCGTGGGCCTGACCATTGCCGTGCACAATGGCCGGCAGCATGTGCCGATTCTGGTCAATGAAAACATGGTGGGTCACAGGCTCGGTGAGTTTGCGCCGACGCGCACGTATCGCGGGCATGTGGCCAACAAGAAATCGTAGCTGAAAACGTATAGAAAATCATGCAAGCCAGGTCAGTAGCAAAATATGTCCGGTTGTCAGCGCAGAAATGTCGTCTGGTGGCTGACCAGATCCGCTCGCTCTCGGTTGAACAGGCATTCGAAGTGCTTTCTTTCAGCAATAAACGAGCGGCGGTTCCGTTGAAAAAAGCGCTCAATTCAGCGATTGCCAATGCGGAGCACAACGAAGGCGCGGATATCGATGACCTTTGGATAAATCAGGTGATGGTGGATGAAGCGCCGGTTATCAAGCGATTCCGGGCTCGGGCGAAAGGCCGTGGTACCCGAATCCTGAAGAGGAATTGCCATATCACCCTGAGTGTCAGCGACGAACCCCGACGCGGGGCGAAAAGCTGATTGAGCGAAACAGAAATATATAAAAGAAGTACAAAATAATGGGTCAAAAAGTACAACCGAACGGTATTCGACTCGGTATCGTGAAGGACTGGAATGCGAAATGGTACGCGAACAATGCCAACTACGCGAAAATACTGGCAAGCGATCTCAAGATCAGGGCATACCTGACCAAAAAACTGTCGAACGCGGCGGTCAGCAGAATTGCCATTGATCGCCCTGCCCAGAACCTGAACGTGACCATTTTTACGGCGCGTCCGGGAATTGTGATCGGCAAGAAGGGTGAGGACATCGAGAGACTTCGGTATGCGCTGACCCGGTTGAACGGCAGTCCTGTCCAGGTTGCGGTTGAGGAAATTCGCAAACCCGAGCTGGACGCCAAACTGGTCGCTGAAAACATATGCCAGCAACTGGAGAAAAGAATCATGTTTCGCCGGGCCATGAAGCGTGCGGTGCAAAACTCCATGAGACTCGGCGCCCAGGGTGTCAAGGTCATGCTTTCAGGGCGTCTCAACGGGGCTGAAATAGCGCGCACCGAGTGGTATCGGGAAGGTCGGGTGCCATTGCATACGTTGCGGGCCGATATAGATTATGGTGTCCACGAAGCGCTTACCACTTATGGAATCATTGGCGTGAAAGTATGGATATTCAAGGGTGAGGTTCTCAAGGAGGAAAAAGCTGAAACCTCCGCCTCGCAAGCGGCTGTTGAATCCAAAACAGGAGTTGTATAGACATGCTCCAGCCCAAAAGAACCAAATTCCGCAAACAGCACAAGGGCCGCAACCGCGGCCTTGCCACCCGTGGTAACCGCGTCAGCTTTGGCGAGTTCGGTCTTCAATCGGCTACTCGCGGGCGCCTGACCGCACGCCAGATCGAAGCGGGACGCCGCGCCATTACCCGTCACGTCAAACGGGGCGGAAGGATCTGGATCCGCATTTTTCCGGACAAGCCGGTCTCGAAAAAACCGCTTGAGGTTCGCATGGGCAAGGGTAAGGGTAATCCGGAATTCTGGGTGGCGTTGATCCAGCCAGGCACCATGTTATATGAAATCGAGGGCGTACCTGAAAAGCTGGCGCAGGAAGCGTTCCGCCTGGCCAGCGCCAAGTTGCCGCTTCAGACCCATTTCGCACGACGTCAGGTAGGTTGATGAAAGCATCCGAATTAAGAGTCAAGTCCCGGGAAGAACTCATGCAGGAGTTGATTGCCCTGCGTAAAGAGCAGTTCAACCTGCGCATGCAGCGCGGGGCGGGTCAACTGACAAATCCGGCCCGGTTTCGGTTCGTGCAAAAAGACATTGCGCGAATCAAAACCATCCTCAATGAAAAGTCAGGTAGCCACGATCCGGCCGGGCAGCAGATAAATCAGTGATAAACCAATGAACACACGAACCGATCAAGAAGTAGCCAAACGGCAAATTGAAGGCAATGTCGTCTCTGCCGCGAATGATAAAAGTATCACTGTGCTGGTTGAGAGAAAGGTAAAGCATCCGCTGTACAAGAAATATATCCGCCGGTCCACCCGCTTGCATGCTCATGACGAAAATAACGAATGCAAGGCCGGTGATACGGTGCGGATCGAGGCCTGCCGTCCGGTCTCGAAAACCAAATGCTGGCGTCTGGTTGCGGTGGTTGCCAGGGCAGCCTGATCAGGATCAGGATATTCAATCGAAGTATTGGGGAAAAGACGATGATTCAGATGCAGTCCATGATGTCGGTAGCCGACAACAGCGGCGCCAAACGGGTAATGTGCATCAAGGTATTGGGCGGCTCAAAGCGGAGATACGCCGGTATCGGCGACATTGTAAAAATTACCATAAAGGAAGCGTTGCCCAACAGCAGGGTGAAAAAGGGAGACGTGTATGATGCGGTTATTGTCAGAACCAGAAGCGGTGTGCGCCGACCCGATGGATCATTGATCCGGTTCGACAGGAATTCGGCTGTATTGCTGAATGCTTCCCATCAGCCGGTCGGCACCCGGATATTTGGCCCGGTGACCCGGGAACTGAGATCGGAGAAATTCATGAGAATTATTTCTCTGGCTCCGGAAGTTCTGTAGTGCAGTCCTGTAACCAAGAATTCGAGGAAATGATCCTGAGGACCTGAACGATGCAAAGGATAAAAAAGGGGGACGATGTCATCGTTATCTGCGGACGCGACAAAGGTAAACGCGGAAGCGTTTTGAAGGTGCTGGGTAATGGCCGCGCTCTGGTTGACAACGTCAACATCGTGAAACGCCATACCAAAGGCAACCCGAATACCGGGGAAACCGGGGGTATCCTGGAAAAAGAGGCCGCTATCCAGTTGTCGAACATCGCCTTGTACAACCCGGTTACCAAAAAGGGTGAACGAGTCGGATTCAAGACACTGGAAGACGGCAGGAAAGTCCGTTACTTCAAATCGAACAATGAAGTAGTGGATCTTGTATAACTGAATGACTGATCAGGATATTCATACGAAAATGGCCAGACTGCTCGAAAAGTACAGGACTGAAATCGTACCGAAACTCCAACAGGAGTTTTCGTTCAAGAGTGTAATGGAGGTACCCCGCATCACAAAAATCACCTTGAATATGGGGCTTGGCGAGGCGGTTGCAAACAAGAATGTGCTGAAAAGCGCTGCGGCTGACCTGGAAAAGATCAGCGGCCAGAAGCCTGTGATAACCAAAGCGAAAAAATCCGAGGCGGCATTCAAGATACGCGAGGGCTGGGCGGTCGGCGCCAAGGTGACGTTGCGGCGCGCTCGCATGTATGAATTTCTTGACCGGTTGATTTCCGTCGCTATCCCACGGATCCGGGATTTTCGGGGACTCCCGGGAAAATCCTTTGACGGTCGGGGGAATTACGCGTTCGGGTTAAAGGAACAGATCGTTTTCCCGGAAGTGGATTACGATCATATCGATGCCCTGCGCGGGCTGGATATCTGTATTACCACATCAGCGAAAACAGATCAGCAGGCTGCGGCGCTGCTGCGCGAATTCAAATTTCCAATCAAGAGTTAGGATATGGCGAAGAAATCAATGGTGGCTAGAGAGGTGAAGCGCAGAAAACTGGTTGATGCGCATGCCGCAAAGCGTCAGGAATTGGCAAACCGGGTCAGGGATCGGCAAACCAGCGCCGAAGACCAGTTTCAGGCCATGCTGGACCTTCAGAAGCTGCCCAGGGATTCGAGTCCGGGACGCAGGCGGAATCGTTGCGAACTGACTGGCCGGTCCAGGGGGTATTTCAGAAAGTTCGGACTATGCCGGAATAAATTACGCGAAGTCATCATGCGCGGCGAAGCCCCTGGCGTCGTCAAGTCGAGTTGGTAATTCCGATACAAGCAAAGTTATAAAACAGAGAAATCGAAATGAGTATGTCAGACCCCATAGCCGATATGTTAACCCGGATACGTAACGGCTCTCGGGCTCAAAAAACCCATGTCCAGATGCCCGCGTCGAGAAGCAAGGTCGCTATTGCGGAGGTGTTGAAGGACGAAGGCTATATTTCCGGCTTTTCCGTGGACGGGGAAGGCGTTTCCCGGGTACTGGATGTTGAATTGAAGTATTTTCAGGGTGACCCGGTGATCGAAGAGATCAAGCGGATCAGTCGGCCAAGCTGCCGGATTTATGCCAGCAAGGGTGATCTGCCATCCATCAGGAATGGACTGGGTATTGCCCTGGTATCGACTTCAAAAGGCCTGTTGACTGACAAATCCGCCCGTCAGGCCGGAGTTGGCGGTGAAATAATCTGCACCGTTTTCTAGCGGAAACGAACCGGTTGAATAAATCCGATTGACTAAACCCGTATTACCCGAACATTCAATATGTCACGAATTGCAAAAACCCCCGTGCCTGTACCGTCCGATGTCGATGTCAGGATTGAGAATGGCCTGGTGACCGCGAAAGGCCCCAGGGGTGAACTGGCTTTTAAACTTTCTTCCGGAATCGAAGTGGTTCGGAATGAAGGGGAACTGAACGTCCGGATGTTGAAAACCGAAGGCAGGGTCAGTAAACATATCCTTTCGATGTCCGGCACGACCCGGGCGATGCTGCAGAATCTGATTCTGGGAGTGACCACCGGTTTCGAGAAGAGGTTGACGATCAAGGGGGTCGGTTACCGCGCCCAGGTGCAGGGTCGGAACCTGAATCTGAATCTCGGGTTTTCACACCCTGTCGTTTATGAATTACCGGAGGGGATTACCGCTGTGACACCGACTCAAACCGAAATCGTGCTGAGCGGTACAGACAAGCAGGCTGTGGGTCAGGCGGCTGCGGATATTCGGGCTTTTCGTCCTCCGGAACCCTACAAGGGGAAAGGTATCCGGTATCTGGATGAATACGTGGCAAGAAAACAGGCCAGGAAAAAGTAGTTTAACCGGAATATAAAACTCACGATCATGATCAACAAAAACAGGGCCAGACTGAGAAGGGCCAGAAAATCCAGGGGCAGGATAGCGCGCCTGGAAGCCACCCGGCTGTCGGTATACCGGACTCCGCGGCATTTCTATGCGCAGGTTTTCGACAAGACCGGACAGAAGGTACTGGCAGCCGCATCGACACTGGATGCCAGGCTCCGCGCATCCCTTGCAACCGGCGGTAACTGCAAAGCGGCTGTCGCCGTGGGTGAATTGCTGGCGAAAAACGCCAGGGCCGCAGGCGTTGAGAAGGTCGCGTTCGACCGATCCGGATATAGATACCATGGCAGGGTCAAGGCGTTTGTTGACTCTGCCCGACTCCATGGACTGAAATTTTAACGATGAAAGAGATTAATGGCTAAAGCAAGAGAACGCGACAACGTTCGCAAGGACAATTATCAGGAACAACTGATTAACGTCAGACGTGTTTCGAAGGTCGTCAAGGGCGGTCGGATATTTGGTTTTTCAGCGTTGACCGTGGTCGGTGACGGAGAAGGGCGAGTGGGTATGGGGCGCGGCAAGGCCAGGGAAGTCCCGATTGCGGTGCAAAAGGCGATGGAAGACGCCCGCCGTAATATGTTTCAGGTTCACATGAACGGTAATACCCTGCAATATCCGATGGTGGGTCGCCACGGCGCCGTGCGGGTTGTGTTGAGACCGGCGGCGGAGGGCACCGGGATTATTTCAGGGGGTACCATGCGCGCCGTTTTTGAGGTGTTGGGAATCCAGAATGTGTTGACCAAGGTGATTGGCACTACCAATCCGGTGAATGTGACCCGCGCCACCATTTCTGCGCTGAAAGGAATGAAAAGCACGGCTTATATTGCGGCAAAGCGCGGCAAGAGCCTGGATCAGATCCGGTGAGAGCCGCTGGCCCCGCCCAGGGAAACAGCCGGAAAGATACTTTAGGAATTCTTGAAAAATGAGTCAGATTAAAACCTTGAAAGTTACCCAGACCCGCAGCATTCATGGTCGCCTGAAGAAGCATCAGGCCTGTGTGCGCGGGCTGGGGTTGCGCAGGATGCATCACACGGTCGAAGTGCTCGATACACCGGAAAACAGGGGCATGATCAATAAAGTGAGCTACATGGTTCGTTGCGAGGAAATCTGATTCACCTGAATGGGGAAACCGGATTGTTCGGACTTTATCAAAATGACAACATTAAGATTAAACAATATAAAACCGGCCTCAGGTTCCAGGACCCGAGCGAAAAGGGTGGGTCGAGGCCCCGGCTCAGGGTTCGGTAAAACCGCCGGACGTGGTCATAAAGGCCAGAAATCGCGTGCCGGAGGTTACCATAAAGTGGGATTTGAGGGTGGCCAGATGCCCTTGCAGCGCCGGCTGCCCAAGCGTGGATTTCGCTCAAGAGTGAATATCCGAAGCGCTGAAGTCCGATTGTCTGAACTGGGCAGGGTCAAGGGGGATATCGTGGATATCCATGCCCTTAAAACCGCCGGTGTGATCGGCCTGAATGTCAATCGGGCGAAAGTGATTCTTTCCGGACAAATCGGGCAGGCCGTCACCCTGAAGGGTATTGGCGTGACCCGCGGCGCCCGGGTGGCGATCGAAGCGGCCGGCGGTAAAATAGAGACGGAATAAGCCCAGGTTATGGCGATCACGAAGAAATTACCCGGCCCAGGCATGTTTGGAAGCCTGTCTGAACTGAAACAGCGCATCCTGTTCTTGCTGGGCGCTTTGCTGGTATTCCGGTTCGGCACCCATGTCCCGGTTCCGGGAGTGGACCCGGCAGCCATTGCGGAGCTGTTTCAGCAGACCCGCGGCTCTATTGTGGATATCTTCAATATGTTCTCAGGCGGGGCATTGAGCCGACTTTCCATTTTCGCTCTGGGCGTAATGCCTTATATTTCAGCGTCGATCATCATGCAAATGATGACCGCGGTGGTGCCGAGCCTTGAACAATTGAAAAAGGAGGGAGAGTCCGGCAGGCGTAAAATCACGCAGTATACCCGCTATTTTACGGTCGTGCTCGCGCTGTTTCAGGGGATTGGGATTTCAGTCGCCATTGAAAGCCAGCAGGTTGCAGGCAGTCCTGTGATACTGATTCCCGGTCTCGGGTTTAAAGTGGTGACTGCCGCTACACTTTGTGCAGGCACCATGTTTCTGGTCTGGCTCGGAGAGCAGGTTACCGAAAGAGGGATCGGAAATGGTATTTCCCTGATTATTTTTGCGTCCATTGTTTCAGGGTTGCCTTCAGCGGTTGCCGGTACACTGGAGCTTGCCCGCACCGGCGCCTTGTCCGGCGGCATTGTCCTGATTCTGTTCATCGGGGCGATCGCGGTCACCTGGTTTGTCGTATTTGTGGAGCGGGGCCAGCGCCGGATTACGGTGAACTATGCGAAACGGCAGCAGGGGCGAAGAATGATGGCGGGCCAGAGCAGCCACCTCCCGTTCAAGTTGAATATGGCCGGGGTCATTCCTCCTATATTCGCATCCAGCCTGATCCTGTTCCCCGCCAGTCTGGGAAGCTGGTTCGGACAGGCGGATAGCATGGGCTGGATGAGCGATATTGCGACCAAATTGCAACCCGGCGAACCGATCTATACGCTGTTTTATGGCGGGATGATCATATTTTTCTGCTTTTTCTATACAGCGCTGGTGTTCAACCCCAATGAGATTGCCGACAACCTCAAAAAATCCGGCGCTTTCATTCCCGGTATCCGTCCGGGCGTACAAAGCGCCAGGTATATCGACAGCGTTGTTTCAAAGCTGACCATGATCGGGGCCATCTACATCACCTTCGTTTGCCTGATACCCGAGTTCCTGATCGTCAAATGGAGTGTTCCGTTTTACTTTGGAGGGACTTCCCTGCTGATTATTGTAGTGGTGACCATGGATCTGATTTCCCAGGTTCAATCACATCTGATGTCCCGCCAATATGAAAGCATCATGAAAAAATCACCTTTTTCAAAGCCTCATGGTATTCGCTAGACAAGGCGAAACCGGATTATTCGGAGAAATAAAAAATGAAAGTAAGGGCATCCGTCAAGAAAATTTGCAGGAATTGCAAAATAATCCGAAGGAATCGCATCGTGCGTGTGATTTGCAGTAACCCGCGTCACAAGCAGCGTCAAGGCTAGCGCAGGCGGATTGACGAAAACAGGCGTGGGTGAAATTGATAGAATCCGCGAAATTTGATAGAATCCGCGGCCCCGAAATTCTCGCCAACTATTTATAGAGATTAATAATGGCACGTATTGCTGGAATCAATTTACCCAACCACAAACACATCGAGATCGGATTGACCGCGATTTACGGGATTGGCCGCCGCACTGCACAGAAAATCTGTGATGACGCCCATATTGACCGCGCCTGCAAAGCCGGCAACCTGAGTGACGAGCAAGCCGAGCGTCTACGCGCCGAGGTTGCGAAATATGAAGTGGAAGGGGATCTCCGGCGTGAGGTTTCGATGAATATCAAGCGATTGATGGACCTGGGTTGTTATCGTGGTCTGCGCCATAGAAGAGGGCTTCCGGTTAATGGTCAAAGAACGAAAACCAATGCCCGGACCCGAAAGGGGCCACCTCGCGCGGTCAAAAAATAACGTCATTTATCCGGGCAACCACTCAAGGCAAATTACACATGGTCAAAGCGAGCGCAACGAGCAGGAAAGGAAAAGCGAAAATCAGAAAAAACGTGACTGAGGGGGTCGCGCATATCCATGCGACTTTCAACAACACGATCGTCACTATTTCAGATCGGCACGGCGATACGTTGTGTTGGGCCTCGGCGGGTAACTCCGGGTTCAGGGGATCGCGCAAAAGCACCCCGTTTGCGGCACAGACTGCCGCTGAAAGCTGCGGTCGGCGCGCCCAGGAAATGGGCGTGAAACAATTGGAAGTGAAAATCAAGGGTCCGGGTCCGGGTCGCGAGTCCGCGATCCGCGCGTTGAACGCGCTTGGATTCGAGATTCATTCGATTTCCGACATAACCCCGATTCCACACAATGGCTGCCGCCCCCCCAAGCGGCGGCGCGTATAGGAACACCGTAATCCAGATTCAATATCCAGGTAATTTTAATGGCAAGATATATTGGTCCAACATGTAAACTGGCGCGCCGCGAAGGGACTGACCTGTTTCTGAAAAGTCCGGTCAGAACGATTGACTCGAAGTGCAAGTTCGATCGTGTCCCCAGGGCGAAAGCGGCCGGTCGTCGTCCAAGAAGCACCGTGTATGGCACCCAGTTGAGGGAAAAGCAGAAACTGCGCCGCATGTATGGGGTACTGGAAAAGCAATTCAGAAACTACTATAAAACCGCGGCCCGGATTCCGGGTTCAACCGGCTTGAATTTGTTGCAATTGCTTGAAAGCAGGCTGGACAATGTAGTTTATCGGCTGGGATTTGGAGTGACTCGCGCTGAAGCGCGTCAACTGGTCAGCCACAAATGCATCATGGTTAACAAGGTGAAAGTCAATGTGCCTTCCTACCAGGTAAAACCCGGTGATGAAATAGAGGTGGTGGAGAAGAGCAAGAAACAACTCCGGATTGCAGCGGCGCTGGAGATATCCGAGCAAATCGGTGTGGCGCCCTGGGTGGACTCTGATCCGGCAGCGGTCAAGGGAGTATATAAAATGCTTCCCGAAAGATCCGACCTGTCACCGGACATCAATGAAGCCCTGGTTGTGGCGCTTTATTCCAAGTAAACCGTTCCGTATTTTCTTAATTTAAACTTCGTTTCAATCACGAGGACAACTGATGCAGGATCCTACTGTAGAATTTCTCAGACCCCGTCTGATGGAAGCCAAAACCATTGATGCCCGACATTCGAGAATTACCATTGAGCCTCTTGAACGCGGATTCGGCCATACTTTGGGTAATGCGCTTCGACGGATCATGCTGTCGTCGATGCCCGGTTGTGCGGTCACCGAGGTTCGAATCGAGGGTGTGTTGCATGAGTATTCCACCCTCGAAGGGGTGCAGGAAGACGTGATCGATATTCTGATGAACCTGAAATCCCTGCCTGTGATTATGCACACTCGCAACAAGGCCGTTGTCTCACTGCAAAAAAAGGGTCCTGGCGTGGCGACCGCGGCGGATATCCAGCTCGATGATGATATTGAGCTGGTTGACCTCGACCATCACATCGCCACATTGTCAAAGGATGCCGAGCTCGACATGGATATTACCATTCGCCGGGGCCGCGGCTACCAGACTGCCGAAAGCCGGTTAAGCGATTCGGATGTATCCCGTGCCGTCGGAGTGATTCAACTGGATGCCTCATTCAGTCCGATAACGCGGATTTCCTACGCCGTGGAAGACGCCAGGGTCAAGCAACTGACCGACCTTGACCGGTTGGTGCTGGAAATTGAATCCAACGGCTCTATCGACCCGGAGGTTGCGGTCAGAAGGGCCGCCACCATACTGCATGACCAGATCTCTGTTTTTGTGAACCTGGAGGAATCCATGATCCAGAGTATGGAGGAAGAGCAGCCGGAAATCGATGCGACGCTGCTCAAGCCGGTCGATGACCTTGAGTTGACCGTACGGTCCGCCAACTGCCTGAAAGCGGAAAACATCTACTATATCGGCGACCTCGTGCAGCACACGGAAACAGAACTGCTGAAAACCCCCAATCTGGGAAAGAAATCCCTCACCGAAATCAAGGACGTGCTTGCGCAACGCGGGTTCGCGCTGGGTTGGAAAATCGAAAACTGGCCACCGGCGTCTTTGGCTAAAGAAGACGAAGGCACCATAATGGGACGGGACTAGAAAATGCGCCACAGAAAAGCGGGTCGAATTCTGAATCGAACCTCATCGCACCGAAAAGCCATGTTCAGCAACATGGCCAACTCTTTGTTCCTGCATGAACAGATCAAGACCACAGTACCGAAGGCGAAAGAGTTGCGAAGATTCGCGGAACCGCTCATCACACTGGCCAAAACCTCCAGTGTCGCCAACCGCCGTCTGGCGTTTGCACGATTGCGGAACCGGGAAATGGTGACCAAGCTGTTCGATGATATCGGACCTCATTTCAAACAGCGCCCGGGCGGATACCTGAGAGTCCTGAAGTGCGGATTCAGACTGGGTGATAACGCGCCAATGGCTTATGTGCAATTGGTCGACCGGGCTCGCGAAAACGAAAACGAAAACGAAGACGGTTGACCTGACCGCGTAATCCGCGTTTTTTGAAGTACGGGGGGTGGTTGAGTGCCTGGCGCCAACCGCAGGAAGTCCGGCAACTGGGCAAGCCGACAGAATCGCGATGCCTTTGTCAGGCAGGCCCGGACCCGGGGCCTGCGCGCGCGTTCGGTTTTCAAACTGGAGCAGATTGACCGCAAATTCCGTCTGGTCAAACCCGATACCCGGATCGTTGATCTCGGCTGTGCGCCGGGAAGCTGGTCGCAATACGCCGCGAGCCGCGTATCATCCGCCAACCGGATCGTCGGGGTTGATCTCCGGAAGATGGAAAAACTGGAGAAGGTGGAATTCATCCAGGGGGATTTCACCGACCCGGTTGTCCAGCATAAAGTCAGCCAATGTTTCCCTGGTTCGGGAATTGACCTTGTATTATCGGATATGGCCCCCAATATTACGGGTATACGTATCACGGACCAGGCCAACGCCGAACAGTTGCATTTCGCCATTCTGGACTTTTGCAGGGGTAACCTGAACCGGGGCGGGAATCTGGTGGCCAAGATGTTTGAAGGTGAAACCTCGAATTCAATCAGGAAACGATTCAGAGCCTGCTTTGACGGCGTACAAACGGTTAAACCCGTGGCTTCGCGTTCCCAATCCAGGGAGGTCTTCCTGGTGGCCCGTGGATTCCAGCCGTAAAATGATTGCGGACGGATTCTTTAAATGATTTTTACGGCATATACCTTATAATGAGAACAATATCGAAAAAGAGTGGATTTTATCCGGAGAGTACGAGTTGCCCAATATGACGAAAAATATACTGTTGTGGCTGGTGATTGCCATGGTATTGATGTCGGTCTTCAATAACTTCACCAATCCGGGTGGTGGTTCAAGTAACGAGATCGTCTACTCGACATTCCTGGACCAGGTCAGACAGGGGAATGTGTCGGCAGTCGAAATCGACAATGAGACCATGACCATCCGTGGCACGACCCATCGTGGCGAAACCTTTGTCACATACGCGCCCGACGACCCCAAGCTGGTTGATGACCTGGTCTCGAACAAGGTGGACATCAAGGCGAAGAAAAAAGAGGAAACCTCACTGTTGATGCATCTGCTGATCAGTTCTTTCCCGATCCTTCTGTTGATCGGTGTATGGATATTCTTCATGAAACAAATGCAGGGTGGCGGTCGCGGCGGCGCCTTGAGTTTTGGCAAGAGCAAAGCCAGGATGCTGACCGAGGACAAGAACCAGATCACCTTTGAAGACGTGGCCGGTGTCGATGAAGCCAAGGAGGAAGTCGGGGAACTGGTCGAGTTTTTGAGAGACCCGTCCCGCTTCAGGAAACTCGGTGGACGGATCCCCCGCGGCGTTTTGATGACCGGCAGTCCGGGTACCGGAAAGACCTTGCTGGCCAAGGCTATCGCCGGAGAGGCGAAGGTTCCGTTCTTTACCATATCCGGATCGGATTTCGTGGAAATGTTTGTCGGTGTCGGAGCCTCACGGGTGCGGGACATGTTCGAGCAGGCCAAGAAACACGCTCCCTGCATCATTTTTATTGATGAAATTGACGCGGTCGGTCGACAAAGGGGCGCGGGTCTTGGCGGAGGTCATGACGAACGCGAACAGACCCTGAACCAGTTGCTGGTGGAAATGGATGGCTTTGACGCCGGTGAAGGGGTCATTGTGATTGCTGCGACCAACCGGCCGGATGTACTGGATCCGGCCTTGCTGCGTCCGGGGCGGTTTGACCGCCAGGTGACGGTCCCGCTACCGGATATCAGGGGCCGGGAAGCGATCCTGAAAGTGCACATGAAGAAGGTTCCGCTGGCGAACGACATTGACCCTGCGATCATTGCCCGCGGCACCCCCGGCTTCTCCGGGGCGGATCTGGCCAACCTCATCAATGAAGCTGCCTTGTTCGCCGCCCGTGAAAACAAGAGGACAGTCAACATGGAGCAGTTTGAAAAAGCCAAGGACAAGGTCCTGATGGGGGTCGAGCGCCGCTCCATCGTGATGCCGGAAGAAGAGCGTCAGAATACCGCCTATCACGAATCAGGACATACGGTTGTGGCAAAAGTGTTGTCCGAATACACCGACCCGGTTCACAAGGTCACCATTATCCCGCGGGGACGGGCCCTGGGAGTGACCATGCAACTGCCGGCAGAGGATCGTTACAGCCATAACCGGGAATACCTGTTCGCCCGGATTGCGGTGTTGATGGGTGGACGGATTGCCGAAGAAGTTTTCATGGACCAGATGACGACCGGCGCTTCGAATGATTTTGAGCAGGCCACCCAACTTGCCCAGAACATGGTGTCACGATGGGGTATGAGTGATACGCTTGGACCACGGGTATACGGTGATAATCACAGTGAGGTTTTTCTGGGACGGGAGATGTCCACCCAGCGTAATGTCAGTCCGGATACCGCAGAGAAGGTTGAAAAGGAGGTTTCCCGGATCATCGTGGAACAATATGACCGGGCGCGTTCCATCGTCGAGGAAAATCGGGCCAAAATCGAAGTGATGGCGCAGTCCCTGCTGGAGTGGGAAACACTGGATTCCGGCCAGGTGGACGAGATCATGGCAGGCAGGAATCCAACACCTCCCCAGGCCAGACCGGAAAAGCCCGCCTCTTCGGATTCCAGGCCCGATAGCGATACCCTGCTGGATGAGTCTGACCTTGACCTGCCAAACCCGGACAGATTGAATTAACTCCGGTTGCCTGGGGCCATGAAGGGTTCGCTTTTCGGCACGGACGGTATCAGGGGCCGGGTTGGAGAGGAACCGGTCACGCCCGCCATCATGCTGAAACTGGGCTGGGCGGCGGGACGGGTATTCGTCGATGCCGGCAAGGGGAGTGAAGTATTGATCGGGAAAGATACCCGGGTTTCAGGTTACCTGCTGGAATCCGCCCTCGAAGCCGGGTTCTCATCGGCCGGAGTCAACATTTCCCTGCTCGGTCCCATGCCGACGCCGGGCGTCGCCTGGCTGACCCGCACTGCCAGAGATTGTATCGGTGTGATGATCAGCGCTTCCCACAATCCATTTCACGATAACGGAATAAAATTTTTCTCCCCGGACGGCGCCAAGCTGAACGATGGTCTGATCGCGCAAATTGATGAAATGATGGAGCAACCGCAGGTTTGTGTTCCTTCTGCGGAGTTGGGCAAGGCCAAAAGGTTTCCGGACGCCCATGGCCGGTACATCGAACATTGCAAGAGTACTTTCGATGACTCCCGGTCGTTGTCCGGCCTGCGAATTGTGGTCGATTGCGCCAACGGCGCCGCCTACGATGTGGCGCCACGGGTATTCGAGGAACTCGGGGCGGATGTCGTTGCCGTTGCCAATCATCCGGATGGCTTCAACATCAACCACAATTGTGGTTCGACCGATATGGATCTGGCCAAAACCACAGTCAGGGAGGCGGGCGCCGATGTCGGTATTGCCCTGGACGGGGACGCGGACCGGGTATTACTGGTGGACAGCGCCGGCAATACCGTGGACGGCGACCAGATTCTTTATATTCTGGCCCGGTCTCGCAAATCCGCACAACGGCTGTCAGGCGGCGTAGTGGGTACGCTGATGACCAACCTTGGACTCGAACACGCTCTTGCAGCCCTGTCGATTCCTTTTCGGCGGACCCGGGTCGGCGACCGTTATATCCACGAGGCGCTGGTCGAACAAAAATGGAACCTGGGCGGGGAGACCTCGGGGCATATTATCTGTCTGGACAAATCCACCACCGGTGACGGGATTGTAGCGGCGCTGGAAGCGCTTGAGGTGATGCTGGAAACCGGGCAGTCCCTGGAGCAATTGACGGACGGCATGCAAGTCTACCCGCAACAAATAATCAACGTCCCCATCGGCAACGCCGACCGGCATGCGCTGGCCTCCCATAAGCAGGTGCTCGAAGCGGTTACGGACGCGGAAGGGGAACTGAATCGAACCGGCCGTGTCGTACTCAGGCCATCAGGAACCGAATCCGTGGTCAGGGTCATGACCGAAGGGGTGGATGCCAATCAGGTACAACGGCTAACCGGGCAGATCGCCAAAGCCGTAGCCGACGCCGCGGCAGAATAACGTCACCTCTGTTTCTCAGTATTCGCCGGATTCAGGCAGGGGATGTGTGGTGAATACGAATTCGTCCACCGGCTGACCGCCGATCAAGTGTTCCTGGATGATTCTCTCCAGCGCTTCCGGGGTGCACGAGTGGTACCAGACCCCTTCCGGGTAGACCACCGCAATGGGTCCGTGGGTGCAAACCTGCAGACAGTTCACCTTGGTCCGATAGACCCCGCCCTCCCTTGCCAGACCCAGTTCCCGCAGTCGGCTTTTCAGGAAATTCCAGGATTCGAGGCTCTTGTCCCGCAGCGAACACTTCGGCTTGTTCTGGTCACAGCATAGAAATATATGACGTTGAATCTGGTTTATCTTCAGGTCGTCAACCGCCTCTGCAAGATATTTCTGGCGATTCTGGCTGCGGCGTATATCGTTGTCCATTCCTTACACTCCCTGGAACGGCCATGGGGTGAAATCGAAAAATCCCTCCAGAGACCGGACCAGCCAGGCCTGGTCGGCAACCCCGGCCAGTTCCCGGATCGAATGCATGCCTAATTGCGGTACGCCAATATCCACCGTGCGGATGCCCAGACGGGTTGCAGTGATCGGTCCTATGGTCGAGCCGCAGCCCATATCCGATCTCACTACCACCATTTGACAGGGCGTTCCGGTTTTCGCGCACACGGCTTTAAATACCGCTTCGGTTTCGCTGTTGGTTGCATATCGCTGATTATTATTGACCTTGACCACAGGCCCGTTATTGATTAATGGTTGATGGGATGGTTCGTGCATCATCGCATAGTTCGGGTGGACGCCATGGGCATTATCCACGGAGATAAACATGGAATGGTGGATCGCCCGTTGCATGGTTTCACTGTCCCCGCAGATTCGTGACAGCGCCGACTGCAGGAACGGGCCTTCGGCGCCGCTGGTCGAACCACTGCCTGTTTCCTCATGATCATTCAGCACAACCACCTGGTTGAATCGACTCTCCGACGTGATCAAGGCCTGGACCGTGGCGTGGCAACTCAATAGATTGTCCAGCCTTGCAGAGGCGATGAACTCCTGTTCAAGGCCGACTATTTGCGGAACCTGATGGTCATACAGGGACAACTCATGAGAAAGAATACGGGTGAATTCCAGTTCCGGATACTCCTGCCGGATCCATTTTTCCAGCACAGGCCCGAATTCCTGTTCCTTTTCATCGGTCCTGCATATCACCGCAGGCAGGTGCTCCTGCCGGTTGATGGTTCGATGGTCATTGACTCCGCGATCGAGGTGGATGGCCAGACTGGGAATGAATGCGACCGGCCGCCGGACATCCAGCAATACGTTGCGAATCGAATGGTCCTTAACCTGCAGCGTAACCCTTCCCGCCAATGACAGGTCCCGATCAAACCATGGATTGAGCAGGGCGCCCCCATATACCTCCACCCCCAGTTTCGCGTAACCGTTGTTGACGGTTATCGCGTTCGGTTTTATTTTCAGGCAGGGGCTGTCCGTATGCGCCCCGATCAATCGAAACCCATGCCGCGCCGGGTCCTGACAATACCGGAAGGCAATCAGCGATGAATCATTGCGGGTGACAAAATAGTTTCCGGTAGTCAACTTCGACCAATCGGAATCTTCCTGCAATGAATGGAAACCGGCTTTTTCCAGGCTGGACGAGAGATTGGAAACGCAGTGGAACGGGGTCGGAGAGCGAGCGATAAAATCCAGTAATTCCTGTATTTGTCCAGACATGGTTATTTCCCGCATTTCACTTGCCATTTTGGTGCGATATAGTCAGCGTCGAGTCGAACCGCCGTCAGCCGTCCGCCCCACACACAACCGCTGTCGAGGCTGATGGCGTTCTGATATTGAAGATAGCCCAGTGTCGACCAATGACCGAACACGATACGCCACTTGCTGATTTTCCGGTGCGGATGCATGTACCAGGGAATCCACCCCGGAGCCTGGGTACCCGGAGCGCCTTTTTGTGAGAACTCCAGGCTGCCCTGCGAATCGCAGTAACGCATGCGTGTGAGGCAGTTGACAATGAACCGGTACCGTTCCCGGCCAGCCAGCTTTTTGTCCCATACGGCGGGTTGATTGCCATACATGCGTTTGAGAAACCGGTTGCATTTTTCGCCTTGCAGGATGGTTTCTATTTCTTTGGAATAATCCAATAGCTGGTTTCGTTTCCACGCCGGATACACTCCGGCATGAACCATGATCGTTTTCAGTTTCCCGTCACAATGAACCAGGGGCTGCTGGCGCAACCAGGAAACCAGTTCTTCGATATCCGGCGCTTTCAGGAGCGCTTTCAGCGTATCGTCAGCACGATGATGGCGAATTCCGGCGGCAACCGCGAGAAAGTGCAAATCATGATTTCCCAGAATCGCGACCGCGCTGTTACCAAGGTTGCGAACGGTCCTTAGTACCTCCAGCGATTTCGGGCCGCGATTGACCAGATCTCCACACAGCCAGACCTGGTCCCGGCAAGGATCAAAGCTGATTTTGGCCAGGATCTTTTCAAAAGCGTTCCCGCATCCCTGAATGTCACCCACCGCATAGACTGCCATGGGTTACGGGTTATCCTGCAAAAGCTGGTCGATCAACTCGTCTTCAGAAAGTCCTCCCTCCAACCGGGGGGGGTTGCCGTCATGAATCAGATTCGCTCTCGACTGTCGCCAGGTCTCTCGCAGAAAAAGATACGGATCCGGTTGAACTTCAAGCAATCGATCCGCATCCAGCAGACGCGAGCGGGTATCCACCGTTCTCACGCCGCTGACATAAAAGCGGTCCGGGGAATCCATATATCCGACCGCGTCACTATAAGCAAACTGCGGAACAAGGCCGATCGTATCGCGCAGATTGCCGGGGCCCAGAAAGGGCAACACCAGATAAGGGCCCGCAGGCACTCCCCAGACCGCGAGTGTTTGTCCAAAATCCTCTTTGTGTCCTGGTAAATCCAGTTTACTGGCGACATCGAATATGCCCAGTACGCCAACGGTGGTATTGACCAGAAACCGGAGTGTGTCATTGGTTGCCTGCCCCGCCTTGCCTTGCAGCAGGTCGTTTACAATCGTCATCGGTTCCCACAGGTTCGAGAAAAAATTGCCAATTCCCCTGCGTACCGGCGTGGGCGCGATTTTGCGCCAGGATTTGGCGACCGGCTTCAAAATCACCCGATCCACATCCAGATTGAATTCCAGAATACCCCGGTTCATCTTCTCGAACGGATCATTCTCCTTCGTTGGTGGAGATGCCGTGGCGTAGCCGCAGACCAAGCCAAGAGCAAGCGACAGCAACCCTGCTCCGAGCCATTTTCTACCGGTGGGTACAGGGTTGGGCATCACAAGCAGCTATGGTTTTTTGTTCACGTACTGGACCACCATATAGCTGATATCCGCATGGAAACCGAGGAGTTCCGATGAGCGATTGGGGCCAAGATGTCGTTCGGCATCATCGTCCAGAATCAGCGGCCTGGGCTTTGCGCCGGTTGTGGTAAAGACCGGGCGAATCCCTTCCAGCAATCCGGAATGGGTCGGTTCCTGTTCCAGCAGTTTCGATATCAGGCTGTGGTTTTCCTGATTCCCGGGTATTGCAACCCTGGCCAGCAACGGCAGGTAACGTCCCAGTAAATATTTCAGTCTTTCCTTCTCGTCCGGTATGAATTTCTCTGTGAAGTCAAGCTTCAGCATGACACATTATTCAGGAAACAATCAGGAAGCGGATTCAGTGAAGAGTATTCACGGAAGTTTCGGAACGATCTTTTCCCTGTTTTGTCAATCTCCTGAGTTCAGCTTCGTCCGCGGGGTTGAGCAGACCAGTCAAAGCCTTGTAAAGCAGCGCCTGGATACGCTCGTTCCTGCGTTTCGTTTCCCGGGATTTGAAGTCGATAATTTCTCCCATTATGAATGATCCGGTTGCGCGGTAAACCCAAGCCCTTGCCGGTGATTACCGGACAGGCCAGTTCCTGATATATAGCACATTATTTTCACAGAAACCAGTTTCAGATCCGTTGCATATCCACGCCGCAGGGCCGGCCCGGACTCACTGGCTGGTTATCAGTTATCCGATTGCTTATAATGGTTCGCATGCCCGCCAACCGATTCTGGATACACCTGCTTGAGCACCTCAAAATCGGCGCTCAAATGGACAGGCTTGGGGCCAGGTGGGGTCGTTGGGTGGCCAGCCATCGTGTGGCCACTCTGGTGGTTGTCCTGGTTGTGGCGGCATCGGCTTCACTGGGTACACGGTATGTCGGATTCACCAATGACTATCGGGCGTTTTTCGCCGGCGATGATCCTCACCTGATAGCCTTCGAGGACCTCCAGGACACCTATACCAGAAACGACACTGTGTTGTTCGTCATCGCGCCGCAGGAAGACGGGGTCTTTACCCGGACAACGCTTGCGGCAGTCTCGGAGCTGACTGAGCGGGCCTGGCAAACCCCTTTTTCAATCCGGGTGGATTCATTATCCAATTATCAGCATACCCGGGCTGACGGGGACGATTTGATCGTTGCCGACCTGTATGAAGACGCCGCTTCGCTGACGCGGGACGATCTGGAAAGAATCCGGAATATCGCTGTCAACGAACCCGTCCTGATCAACCGCTTGATTTCCGGGGATTCCAGCGTGACCGCTATCAATATCACGGTTGAATTGCCGGGCATTGATGAAGCCACAGAAGGCCCGCAGGTTGTGGCGCATGTCCGGCAGATGCGTGAATACGCTGAAAAAAACTGGCCGCACCTGAAAGTATATCTGACCGGTATCGTGATGATGGACCAGGCCTTTTCCGAGGTCGCATTGTATGACCTCACCCATCTGATTCCGATTGCCTTTGCCATTGTCCTGTTGCTGGTGTTTCTTCAGGTGCGCGGTTTGGCCAGCATTGTCGCAACCTTTATCGTCATTGCGCTCGCGGTTACTTCAGCAATGGGGCTCGCCGGCTGGGTGGGGATCCAACTGACCCCGCCGTCCATGGCTGCCCCGATCATCATCCTGACCCTGGCGGTAGCCGACTGTGTTCATATTCTTTCCACCTGGAACCATGCCCGCCGCAGTGCAACGGACAGGAATGACGCAATGGTCGAAAGCCTGCGGATTAATTTCAGCCCGGTATTGATGACCTCCCTGACTACAATGATCGGATTCCTGTCGCTGAACTTCAGTGACGCCCCGCCATTTGGCGACCTCGGCAATATCGCGGCGATAGGCGTGTTGTTTGCCTGGTTTTACGCGATCACCCTGCTGCCGGCGCTGGTCACCCTGCTGCCTTCAACCAGCCGCGTAAAGCGGGCCTATGGAGCTGAAATCATGGACTGGTTTGCCGACCAGGTAATCCGGTATCGGAGGGTGTTGATGCCGGTTGTGAGTCTGGTCGTCATCGCGCTGGTCGCCTGCATTCCGGCAAATCAGGTGAATGATATCTTCCTGGAGTACTTCGGAGAGGAAATCCAGTTCAAAACCGACAGTGATTTTGTGGTGGACAACCTGACAGGACTGTATTTTATCGACTATTCCCTGGACGCGGGCCAATCCGGCGCGATATCGGAACCCGAATATCTTGCCCGGGTCGAGCGATTTGCCAAGTGGCTGAGAACCCAGCCGGAAGTCATACACGTCAATACCCTGACCGATATGTTCAAGCGGGTCAACAAAAGCATGCATGCCGACGATCCAGCCTGGTATGCACTGCCTGAGGAGCGGGAAATGGCGGCCCAGTACCTGCTGTTATACGAAATGTCATTGCCTTATGGGCTCAGCCTGAACAATCAGGTGGATATTGACAAAAAACGCACCCGATTGAGCGTGACGCTGGAAACCCTGTCCACCAATGAGGTGATTGCCTTCGAGAAAAGAGCCTCACAATGGCTTGCACAGAATACTCCTGACATTCAGACTGTTGGCTCCAGCCCGACGATGATGTTTGCCCATATCGGAATGCGCAATATTATCGGTATGCTGAGTGGCACCGCATTTGCTGTGATTGCGATCTCGTTACTGTTGATGTGGGCTTTCCAGTCGGTGCGTTGCGGCCTGATTACGCTCATTCCCAATTTTGTGCCGGCAGCGATGGCGTTCGGATTCTGGGGGATCGTCAATGGCAATGTGGGTGTCAGCCTGTCTTTGGTTACGGCGATGACGCTGGGAATCGTAGTGGATGACACGATTCATTTCATGAGCAAATATGTCCGGGCCAGACAGGAGAGCCGGTTGGATGCCGCCGATGCCGTACGATACGCCTTTTCCACCGTCGGGGTCGCATTGTGGACCACATCACTGGCGCTGGCAGTCGGTTTCCTGGTGCTTTCCACCTCGCCCTTCCTGCTCAATGCCCAGATGGGATTCGTAGTGGCCGACATTATCATGTTTGCGCTCTTTGTGGATTTCCTGCTCCTGCCCATGCTGTTGATCCGGATCGACAAGTGGCTGCTGCCGGAAGCCGTGGTCAAGCCCGCAGCCCGGCGTTAAACGATAAGGAAAATGCGCGCGTGATGACCAGACTCAATCCGCAACGGGTCAACCTGATCACGCTGGGCGTCGATGATCTGGCGCGCTCACGGGAATTCTACCAGGCCCTCGGCTGGCAGCCCGCTGAGAACCTGCCGGAAGTGACGTTTTTCCGGCTGCGCGGCTGTATGCTCGGCCTGTTCGGACGGGATGCGCTTGCCAGGGACCAGGGACGGCCGGGAACCAGACTCGAAACCGGCGCCATGACGCTCGCGCAGAATTTTCCGTCCAGGGCGGATGTCGATGCCGCGTTCGCCGAAGCCCTGGCGGCTGGCGCCCAGCCGTTAAAACCGCCGGAAGAAGTTTTCTGGGGCGGCTACTCCGGCTACTTCGCGGATCCGGACGGACATGTCTGGGAGCTTGCCCACAACCCGTTCTGGCCGCTGGACGAGGAAGGGTATCTGGATCATTGACCATCGTTTGCCCAATTGTTTATTCCGTCAATACCGAGATCATAGCCTGCACAGAATGCCCTGCCGGTCCCCGCCAGCGCCATGACATGAATATCCGGATCAATGTCTGCGCGTTTTACGGCATCCTCGATGGCTTTCGGCTAAAAATGACTGTAATTATAGTCATTAAATAGTATAATGACCATTTAAACAGCCTTATCAAGTCAAGTGTGAATGATGGTGAAACAGCGAACCTATAGCAGGCATGCTCAAGAAGCTGTAGTCCTGATGGGGGAACAGATCAAGCTGGGACGCAAGCAGCGCCAGTGGACGGAGCGGAATCTCGCGGAGCGTGCAGGCATTTCCAGAGCCACGCTGCAAAAAATCGAACGTGGCGAAATGAGCTGCGCCATCGGTCTGGTTTTTGAGGTCGCAACTCTTGTCGGCATCAAGCTGTTTGAACCGGACGGCATACCGCTATCCAGGCATATCGAGCATACGCGGGACAAGATCGCGCTGCTGCCGCAACGTATAAAAACCGGAAAAAGGGTGGTTTACGATGACTTCTGACCGCGATAGGGAAGCCTTCGTCTGGATATGGCTGCCGAACGAAACAGAGCCTGTCGTGGCGGGGCGGCTGGAAGCCGATAACGGCAACATTTTGTTCAATTACGGTAAGAGTTATCTGGAACGGGTTCACGACGGCAAGCCCGTTATGCCGGTCTATGACCGGAATTGCCGTTGCAGCCCGGAGTATTGCCTCTGTCCGATGGCCTGACCATGCCCGGCTGTATTCGGGATGCCGCGCCCGATGCGTGGGGGCGACGGGTAATTATCAATAAGATGACCGGATTAAAGGGCACTGGCACGGATACAGCCGATTTGGGTGAATTGACCTATCTTCTGGAATCCGGGTCCGACCGGATCGGCGCGCTCGATTTTCAGCGTTCCCCGACGGAGTATGCTCCGCGTGTCGCGGACAACATCAGAATTGAAGAAGTGATCGAATCCGCCGAACGGGTCGAAAAAGGCATACCCCTTACGCCGGAACTGGATCAGGCGCTATTGCAGGGCAGTTCCATTGGCGGGGCGCGACCCAAAGCCCTGATCCAGGATCAGAGCAGGAAATATATCGCAAAATTTTCATCCAGCGCTGATCTCTACAGTGTGGTCAAGGCTGAGTTCATCGCTATGAGGCTGGCGCTTTTGTCCGGACTGGATGTAGCTCCCGTAAAGCTGGTCAGGGCAGCCAATAAGGATGTGCTTCTGATAGAGAGATTTGACCGAATCTGGCAAGGAAACGATTGGTCACGCAAAGCCATGGTCTCTGCGCTTACTCTATCCGGACTTGCGGAAATGATGGCTCGGTATGCCAGTTATGAAACGCTTGCTGTAATTGTCCGTCATCGTTTTACTGATCCGAAGGATACGCTAAAGGAACTGTTCGCACGGCTCGTCTTTAATATCCTGTGCGGCAATACCGACGACCATGCGCGAAACCATGCGGCTTTTTGGGACGGCACGGGAACTGACGCTCACACCGGCTTACGATATCTGCCCGCAAGGCCGTACCGGCAACGAGGCCTCACAAGCCATGTTGATTGTTGGCAACAATAATCTGAGCCAGCTTAAAACCTGCCTGGAAGCCGCTCACAATTTTCTGTTGTCTGAAAAAGATGCCCGCACGATCTTCGATAACCTTACAGAAACGATTGAGCAACGATGGGATGGGGTTTGCGATGAAGCGGGGTTAAGTGAAGTGGACCGGAGAATGCTATGGAAGCGTCAGTTTCTCAATCCCTTTTCGATTGCAGGTTGGGTAATCGGGTCGTGATGACGTAAATTATTTTTCGCGGCCTGACGAAAGATTACTCGTCACGATTAAATATTGCATCGTACTTGTTTTCGATAGCCTGAACTTCCTGCATCATTCCATGAAAAACGATTATTGTCTATGAAAAATGCTTACATATTACATCTTCGTGTGAAAAACAATCGAAAGAGTAGGCTTGGCTTCTCAAATGAAAAACGGCCTGTAGATAAGGTCGCCCATAATGACAACACTATCTACAGACCGTCTGTTCAATTGGTAGCGGGGGCAGGATTTGAACCTGCGACCTTCGGGTTATGAGCCCGACGAGCTGCCAGACTGCTCCACCCCGCATCGGAGGAAGGATTCTACTCCAACCGTCCTATGGATTTCAATTGATTAAAATGACTATATCCGGGTTTTTTTATGTGGATTCCGGTTGGTCATTCCTTTTTACGGATTCTGGGGCCATCCGGCGAGTCTTCGATTTCGTATCCCAGCAGCGCTATCCGGTCACGCAAACGATCCGATTCTTCCCAATCCCTGGATTTTCGCGCAGCATTTCGCTGATTGACCAGTATTTGCACTGCTTCCGGAATCTCGACCTGATCGGGCGCCCATTGACAGAGGTTCAATCCGAGAATCCGGTCGCAGTGTTGAATCGTCGCCTTCCTGACTCCGTTCGGCAGAGCGCTCCGAACCAGTTCCCAGACCACCGCCAGCGCTTTTGTCGTATTGAGGTCGTGAAACACTTGCCGGTTGAATCGGTCCACATAGTCCGGATCCGCCTCTGTGGCCTCACCCCATGAATGGACTGCGCTCCTGAGCCGGTTGATGGCGATTCGGGCGCTGTCCAGGCTGTCCCAGGTGAATTTCAGATCATTCCGGTAATTCGCGGTCAGGCACAGGTACCGATAGCTCAGGGGATCGTAGTGGTTGTCCAGCAATGTTTGCAGTCGTAAAAACTCTCCCGATGACTTCGACATTTTCAGTTTGTCGACTTCCAGAAAATAACCATGCAGCCAGAAATTCGCCAACCGTGTGCCGTAGCAAACCTCCGACTGGGCAATCTCGTTGGTGTGGTGAACCGGGATATGGTCTTTCCCGCCGCAATGAATGTCGAATTTCGGTCCCAGGTATTTCACGGCCATGGCTGAACACTCAATATGCCAGCCCGGAAATCCGGTGCCCCAGGGGCTGTCCCATTCCATCTGGCGCTGTTGGTCAGGCGGGCTGAATTTCCAGAGCGCAAAATCCGTCGAACAGCGTTTTTCTCCAATATCGACTCGCTTCCCGGCATTTAATCCTGCCGCGTCCAACCGGGCCAGATGGCCGTAACCATCCAGTTTTGCCGTGTCAAAATAAACCCCGTCGGATGTGGTATAGGTATATCCCTTCTCCTCGATGACGCCGATATCGTGAATCTGTTCCTCGATATGGTCGGTGGCGCGGCACCAGATGGAAGGCTCAAGAATATTCAACTCCGCCAGATCCTGCCGGAATGCCTGCGTGTACAGATCGGCAATTTCCCACGCTGTCTTTCCGGTGCGTTTTGAACCCTGCTCGATCTTGTCTTCCCCGGTATCCGCGTCCGAGGCCAGGTGTCCGACATCGGTAATGTTCATCACATGGGTGACCTCGTAGCCATAAGCCTCCAGTGTCCTTCTCAGGACATCCTCGAATACATAGGTGCGAAGGTTGCCGATATGGGCGTAGTTATAGACGGTCGGCCCACAGGCATAGATCCTCACTTCATTACCCTGAAGCGGTTCGAATTCCCTGAGTGAACGGGTGTAGCTATCGTACAGTTTTATTTTCATGGGGAAGCCCGGACGGCAGGCCCTGTCTGACGGTATATGTCATATACTTCCTGGATGAGGCGGATGGTACAATAAACGCTATCCGTATCCAACCACAGGCAGGCGCGCCGGACTTTCCCCAGGCCATGATCGCATTTATTTCTGATTTGCATTTGACCCCGCAGAGGCCGGACGCGACCGGGTGGTTCGAAAATTTCATGACGAATGCCGTTGGCATGATCGATGAAATATATATTCTGGGGGACTTGTTCGAGGTCTGGATCGGCGACGACGCCAGTGATGCGCTGGGGCAGGGCAGGGTGGAGGAGATCATGCGGTCGGCCTCAAGCGCTGGCGTGAAACTCTGGTTCATGCACGGTAACCGGGATTTTCTGGTGGGGGAGGAGTTCGCAAAACGCACAGGCTGTACTCTGTTGCCGGACCCGTCTGTCATTATCCTGGGCGACGAAAAGGTGTTACTGACGCACGGTGACGCGCTGTGCACCCGCGATGTCGAACATCAAAAGGCCAGGGTACGGATGCTCAGTTCCAAGTGGAAAGCCGCCTTCCTGAATAAACCAATCGAAGACCGGATCGATACCGCGTTGTCGATGAGGGAAAAAAGCGAAGCCGGTAAACAAGGCAGGAGCGTGGAAATGATGGATGTCGACCAGCGGCAAGTGGAAAACGTGATGCGGGAGCATGGCGTATTGAAACTGATCCATGGGCACACCCACAGTCCTGCGGTACATGAATTCATGCTGGAAAATGGTGTTGCCAGGCGTTACGTGATGGGAGACTGGTATACCCAAAAAAGCATGTTGCTCTACGACAACGGAAGTTTTGCGCTCCAGGTCTGATTCGCGCGCAATGACCGTTTGGACGGATTCTCCTTGTGGAGCGGTCGCCGGGAAGCGATCCGGGTCAGGGAAGCAGTCGTCCTGATTACGCTCTCGATTCCAGCATTTCCACCGCCGGCAGTACCTTTCCTTCCAGAAATTCCAGAAACGCCCCCCCTCCGGTCGAGATGCAGGACATTTCCCCGGCAAGGCCGAATGCTTCGATGGCCGCGAGCGTGTCACCGCCGCCACAGATGGAAAACGCGCCCGAATCGGCAATGGCCTGCCCCAGGGTCCTGGTGCCATTGGCAAATTCCGGTAATTCGAACACCCCCACCGGGCCGTTCCAGATAACCGTGCCGGCTTCAAGAATGAGTCTGGACCATCGCGCCGCGGTGTCGGGCCCGATATCCAGAATCAGGTCGCCGCTTTCAACCCGGTCTGTCTTCTTGACCTCGACAGGGGCTTTCCTCGACATGGTTTTCGTGGTCACCACATCCACCGGAAGCGGAATCTCTCCGCCGCTGTTCCGGGCCACCTCCATCAGCATGGCCGCCTGGTCCAGCAAATCCGGTTCATACAGTGATTTGCCGACCGGATAACCCGCCGCCGCGATCAGGGTATTGGCGATTCCGCCGCCGGGGATCAACTGATCGACCTTGCGGGACAGGGATTGCAGTACAGTCAGTTTGGTCGAAACCTTGGCGCCGCCGACAATCGCCAGAACCGGGCGCCGGGGGTCAGTGAACGCCTGGTCGAGGGCTTCGAGTTCCGCGGTCAGCAACAGCCCTGCACAGGACTCGGCAGCGTGTTGTCCGACACTGTAAGTGGAAGCCTGCATCCGATGGGCGGCGCCGAACGCATCCATGACGTAGACATCGCACAAGCGGGCATATTGTCGGCCAAGAACGGGATCGTTAGCGGTCTCTCCAACATTGAAACGGACATTTTCCAGTAACTCGACATCCCCGTTGTCCAGAACCGGAGTGGCGCTGAGATAGTCGCGGTTCAGCCTGACCGTTTGCCCCAGGCGGCGGCTCAGATGATCGGCTACCGGCTGCAAGGAAAAACTTTCTTCGGATCGACCTTCCACCGGTCTTCCCAAATGGGACATCAGGAGCGCTTTTGCGCCGGCATCGCGTACGTACCGGATGGTGGCTAACGAGGCTTCAATCCTTTTCGCCGATGTGATCCTGCCATCCCGGATGGGTACGTTCAGGTCCTGGCGGATCAGAACGACCTTGCCTGCGACATCGATATCCCGCAGCTTTTTGAATTTCATTAACGGCTCGCAGCCATCAGGGCACAAGTCGTATCCAGCATGCGATTCGAAAATCCCCATTCATTGTCGTACCAGGAGCATACCTTGACCAGTGTCCCTCCGGTAACCCGGGTCATGCCGGCATCGACAGTGGAGGAAGCGGGGACGTGATTGAAATCGACCGATACCAGAGGCTGTTCGCTGTAGTCCAGAATTTTTCCGTCCGCCGCCTCTTTCAGGATGGCGTTGATTTCCGGCGCCGAGGTTTCCCTGGCGGCGACAAAAGTCAGATCCACCACGGATACGTTCAAGGTTGGAACCCGAATCGAAAAGCCATCCAGTTTGCCGTCAAGCTCAGGCAGAACCAGCCCTACCGCAACCGCGGCGCCTGTTTTGGCGGGTATCATCGAACTGGTCGCGGAACGGGCGCGCCGCAGGTCACTATGGTAAACATCGGTCAGAACCTGGTCATTGGTATAGGCATGAATGGTATTCATCAACCCGTGGACGACTCCGACCGAATCATGCAATGCCTTGACCAGGGGCGCCAGGCAATTGGTCGTACACGATGCGTTGGAGATCACCTCGTCGCTCGCTTTCAGGACATCGTGATTGACGCCATAGACTATGGTTGCATCCACATCCTTGCCGCCGGGAGCGGAAATAATGACCTTTTTGGCGCCCGCCCGCAAATGTGCGCCGGCTTTTTCCCTGGAAGTAAAGAACCCGGTGCTCTCATGCACCACATCAATGCCAAGCTCCGCCCACGGCAACTGGCCGGGGTCACGTTCCGCGTATACCGCAATCCGATCCCCGTTAACGACGATATGGCCATCTTCGACTTCCACCGTTCCGGGAAACCGCCCGTGGGCCGTGTCGTACCGGGTCAGGTGGGCATTGGTATTGGCGTCTCCGAGATCATTGATGGCGACGATTTCGATTTCCCCGTTCCCGGATTCATATTTGGCCCTCAGTATATTCCGGCCAATTCGGCCATACCCGTTGATTGCAACTCTGATTGTCATTGTTCAGTTCCGGCGATTCAGTTCAACAAAAGATTTCGTACCGCGTCCACCACATTTGCAGTGGTCATGCCCAGATGCTCGAATACATCCTTCGCCGGGGCCGACTCCCCGAATGTCTCGATACTGATGACGGCGCCATCCAGTCCGACATATTTCAGCCAGCCGTCACCCACCCCCGCCTCGACCGCGGCGCGCGCCTTTACCGCAGGCGGCAATACAGAGTCCCTGTAGTCCTGGTCCTGGCCGTCGAACCGGTCAGTGGACGGCATGGAAACCACCCGGACGTGATACCCGGGCAGTTGCTTCGCCGCGGCCATGGCCAGTTCGACCTCCGACCCCGTGGCAATGAGGATGGCGTCGGGGGTCTGCCCGCAGTCCCGCAGCACATAGCCGCCTTTTCGAATCAGGCTGATCTGGTCACGACTGCGATACTGATGGGGCAGGCTTTGCCGGGAGAAGATTAGTGAAAAGGGTTGATCCACCGATTCGCAGGCCTGTTGCCAGGCGACCGCCGATTCAACGGCATCGCAAGGCCGCCAGACAGACATGCGCGGCATCAATCTCAGGGTCGCGGTCTGTTCCACTGCCTGGTGAGTCGGGCCGTCTTCACCCAGACCGACCGAATCATGAGTGAACACGAACAGGCTGGGAATTTTCATCAGAGCCGACATCCGCAAGGCGTTTCTGGCGTATTCCGAAAACATCAGGAAAGTCGCGCAGTAGGGTTTGAACCCTCCGTGCAGGGCCATGCCATTGACGATCGCCGACATTGCGAATTCACGCACGCCAAAATAGATGTAGTTACCCTCCGGGGCGGATTCGATTCCCCTGGAACCGGACCACCGTGTCAGATTCGATCCGGTCAGGTCGGCGGAACCCCCGATCAACTCCGGCAGCAATGGCCCGAATCCTTCGAGCGCGTTTTGCGAGGCTTTTCTCGACGCGATGGTTTGTGCCTGACGATCGACCGTGTCGATGAATTCGGCGCTCCCGTGTTCCCAGCCGTCAGGCAATTTGCCGTTTGTCCTTCTGTTGAACTCAGCCGCAAGTTGCGGGTAGCGATCCGCGTATTCGGCGAACATTTCCCGCCAGCGGCCCTGGGCCTGCATTCCCGCCTCACAGGCATTCCACGAATGATAAATTTCCACCGGAATCTCGAATGGCGCGTGAGTCCATCCCAGGCGCTGGCGCGTCAATTCGACTTCTTCCTCCCCCAGTGCGCTGCCATGACTGGATTCTTTGCCTGCCTTGTTGGGTGAACCATAGCCAATCACGGTTTTGCAGCAGATGATGCTGGGGCGGCCGGATTCATTCCGGGCTTGTTCAATAGCGGTACGTATCGCTTCGGGGTCGTGCCCATCGACATCCGCTATCACCTGCCAGCCATAGCTTTCAAATCGCAAAGGGGTATTGTCGGTAAACCAGCCTTCCACTTTCCCATCGATGGATATGCCGTTGTCATCATAAAAGGCGATCAGCTTGCCGAGCTTCAGGGTCCCGGCCAGCGAGCAGCTTTCATGGGAGATGCCTTCCATCAGACAGCCATCGCCCAAAAAGACATAGGTGAAATGGTCGACCAGGTTATAGCCGTCACGGTTGAACTGGGCAGCCAGTGTTTTTTCCGCAATCGCCATTCCGACCGCGTTGGCAATTCCCTGGCCGAGCGGTCCGGTGGTGGTTTCAACCCCGGGGGCGTAGCCGTATTCGGGATGTCCCGGCGTTTGCGAGTGAAGCTGTCGAAAGTTTCTGATTTGATCGATCGGCAGGTCATATCCGGTCAAATGCAACAAGGAATAAATCAGCATCGAACCATGCCCGTTCGACAGGACGAACCGGTCCCGATCCGGCCATTTCGGATCCGCGGGGTTATGTTTCAGGTAGTCGCGCCAGAGTACTTCGGCAATGTCGGCCATTCCCATCGGCGCCCCGGGATGGCCTGACCGGGCCTTTTGCACCGCATCCATGCTGAGCGCCCGTATCGCATTCGCTCTTTGCCGTCGGCTTACTGACGCCATCTGACTCTTCTCGCTGGGATCATGGACTGCCGATGAATTGGATTGCAGAGAACGAACAGCGGTTAATATGGATTGAAAATCAGTACGGGGAGGAGTGCGAAATATAGCTGTTGGAGTTGATCCAGTCAACCCATTGATCCAGCAATCCGGTATTGACCGCGGCAACCACAGAACGCTTTCTCAAATTCCCGCAATCCAGAGCCTGCCCGGATAAAGACGTAGCCACGCCGCCGGCTTCATGCAGAATCAGGCAGCCGGCGGCGAAATCCCAGAGCTTCTGCCCGCCATGCAGATAAAGCTGGATTCTATCCGCCGCCAGCCAGCACCATTCGAGAACCGAAGAGCCCAGGTTTCGTTGGGATCGATAGGGTGGACATCGAACCAGTTGTGATGACAGGTCTCCCACCAGGCGCTTGTAGTCGATATTGGCGATACAATCACCCAATACTCCATTGTCAGGGCAAACCAGGGGCGTGTCGTTGAGAAAGGCTCCCCCGCCTTTCTTCGCAGCGAAACATTCATCCCGGACCGGATCGTAAATCACGGCAAGTACGGGCTGCCCCGCAATCACCAATGCCAGCGAAATGCCGAAAAACAGGAACCCGGAGGCAAAATTGGTGGTTCCATCCAGCGGGTCAAGCACCCAGAATCCCTGCTCACTGTGTTCACAAATCCTGACCTGGTCATCGTGCGCCATCTCTTCGCCGATAAACCCGAAATGCGGCCATCGGTTACCCAGTTCCCGACTCAGATAATCCTGGATTCCGCGGTCAACCCCGGTGACCAGACTTCCATCCATTTTCATCTCCGACCAATCCCCGCCTTGCCTGAAAGATTCGATTTTCGATGCCGCCTGCCGGACCAGTTCAATCAGGATGCCCAGTTCCGGCGCGGGAGCGGCGGTATTTTGTCCGGTTGGTGGATTCAAGGTATTCCGGGGCATTTTATGCCAGGGCATTTGAGGCAGGTTCGTGGACAGTCGGGTGTCCCGGAAATTCCGCAGGGTCGAGCACAGGAACAATGCGGCCGTCCGCCAAAACCGTGACTCCGGTGATTCCCCGGACAGAAGCCAACTGGGTTCCCGGTATACTGATTGCGATTTCAGTGGTTCCCTCGAACCGGTCAACCTCGAAGGCCGAGGTCCGATTTCCAGAGCGTATCAATACCAGAGAGCGGCGGGACGGTTCGATACCCGGTCCGGATTTGCCGGTTGTCCCGGGCAGGCCGACAACCGGTACCGGTTTATCGTCCGTCCGCACATATCTGTGACCGTCGACTACGCTGATTTCTTCATCTGTGACCCGCATGGCGCGTTCGATGGCGGCGGCCCGTATCGCAAAACGCCAGTCGCCGACCCTGACCAGCAATACCCGGGAGAGGGCCATGGTTTCCCCGGCCATCCCGGCTTTGATCAATCCAGCCTGAAGCCGCTCGCCATAATGTGACTGCCGTACCAGCGTACCGGCAAAGGCTGACACCCGCTCGCGCAATTTTCTTTCCATCTTGACCAGGGTATCGAGGTGCAGGTTGACTTTTCGCGCCCGAGCCTGGAATTCTTCGTCACGTTCCGTATCCATGGCTTGCACGTCTCCGCGAATCTGGTTGACATGGTATTTCAGGGTATTCAGGTCGCGTCGCATTTGCTCCACTGTGTTCCCTAGCCGGCCCCGTGTCAAGCCCAGTTCACCGGACAAATCCAGCAGATACGAGAATTTCCGGTTCTCGTCCGCCCAGGCACCATCCGCAGACCGGGCCGCGCAGGGCCCGGTTGCCTCCTGTTGATCCAGTGAGTCCGGCGACCCGGTTTCGCTTGCGGGCAGCAGGGACTCCACGATGCCGGTCAGGGGCCGCAGATGGTCTCCGGCGGCGGGCGTCAACCTGGCGACCGCGGCCAGGCCGTCGTGCATTTCCTCAAGCAGGTTGATCAGAACCCGTTCACTATCGTAATCCGAAGTCCGGCCATCGCCATATTGATCCATCAATCTTTCCACGGCATGGCTTAATCTGGAAACATCCGGGTAGCCTGCCGCTTGCGCGCTGGTTTGCATCATGCTGAAGCTCTGCCGGATGCCATCAAGAATTCCGGCCTTTTTGCCTGTTGTGCGCCACTCACTCAAGGAAGAGTGGATCCCGTGCAGCAACCGCTCCAATTCTTCGGGAAATCCCTTCCGTACCTCCCCGACTGTAAGCTCTGCCATTTCCTATCCGTTTCCTGACCGGGATTCGGGCATTCTGAATCCCCCGGTCGATTGTTCCAGTCGATCCGCAACCCGTTTCATTTTCTCCAGCGCGACCGCAATTTGGGAAACATCCAGCCAGGCCCTGGCCGTGGAATCTTTCAGTGTTTCCATTCTTTTTTCAATTTTTTCAACGGTTTTCAATTCATTTCCCAACTCATCCGACAGTTGACCGATGATTCCGGGCAGTGGCTGGCTCAGGGTTTCAATTTCATTCAGCGTACCGCGGACCTGATCTGCGCCGACTGCTCCGGAAACCACCTCCCTGTCCGCTGCCTGCATGCAGGCCAGGGCATGGTCGGCATCCTGCCGAAGGCTTTCCACCAACCCGGCAATTTCATTCGATGCGTGTGCCGAGCGCTCCGCCAGACCCCGGATTTCTTCAGCAGTCCCCGCGAAGTCCTGCCCCGTTTCCCCCGCCGCCTGTATGGAGGCGTTCAGTGATAACGTGTGGGTCTGCTCGGTCGCCTCCCGGATCGAATCCGCGATGTTGCGGATTTGCAGGCACTCCTCGATCAGCCGTTGCAGATGATTGCGGGCTTCCTGTGTCTGGTTACGCGCCGTGTCCATCCCCTGCGCCGTATCCCGAACCGTATTCATTCCCTGTTGCGCGAGTTCCGCACATTCCCGGATATGCGTCATCGATCCGGCCGTCGATTGGCTGATGCCATGAATCCGGTCGGACAAATTCGTGACCTCATCGGCACAATCCGAAATCTCCCCGGATTGAAAGACACGATGGGCCTTCAAACGGGCCATGGACTCCTCTGTTTTTGCCGCGGTTTGCGAAACCTCGCCCGCAGCCTGCCTGATCCCGGTGACCAGATCGCGCATCCCACTGACCGCGCAGTTGATCGAATTCGCAACCGGAGCCGTGACATCGCCGGTTACCCGGGCTTTGACTGTCAGGTCTCCTTGAGCCATGTCTTTCGTTTCATCCCGCAATCGGGTCACCGCCAGTCTCGTGTTTCTGGAATCGCCCAACGCCGACCAGAACAACCCGCCCAGGGACAACAACACGATTCCGCCCGATATGAATGACCCGGTCCGCTCCGCCAGTACGGACCCGGACGTCAATCGAGCCTGCAGGTCGCGGGTGAGATCGGCGATGGCGTCACTGACGGCGACCACATTGTTGACGGAACTGCGAACCGAAGAAGGATCCGTTGCATCGGTACGGTTGAACAGGTTGTCCAGATCCGGACCTATCCGGGTCAATGCCTGTTCAATTTTCGCCACCGCGTCCGTAATCGACTTCGGAACCGGGCTGTTTGGCTGCCCGTCCATTTTCAGAATAGTCGATATGAATTGCGGGTGGGTCCGCCAGTTATCCCCGGATTCGAGTTCCAGAAGACTGGTGTGGATGCGCTTTACCAGGGTATCGGTCCATTCGGACGACCCCGATTTCACGGTGAATCTTCCAGTCAGCTTTGTGGTTACGGCAAGCAGCGACCGATTGCCGATTTCACGGATATCCGCGTCCAGTTGTGAACCGATCGCATGCAATCGCGCCCGACTTTCCGAGCGGGCCATTTCCAGGCATTCAGAGTAGATCAGCGCCCCTGAAGAAACCAGCAGGACCAGCAGGTAGACCTTCTTCATTCTTCAATAAAGCCCGATTTGCACAAAGTCGCGGGAGCCGCACAACGCCTCGACATCGATCACGCCGCACGGTTGGCCCTGATCCACCACCACCCTGTTCAGGTAGGGCGCCAGCTTCTCATGGAATTGCCCGCAATCAGCCTGGGGCAATGCACAGGAAAATGATTTTACGCGGATCCGGCCGGCTATCAACAAGGCGCTTTTCAGTCCGGCGTCAGGCAGGGCCAGCAGATTGCAGGTATGGGTGGCCGGTGTCGGCGCCAGCCCGATAAACGCGGCAAAATCCACCACGGTATGAATTTCACCGTGAATATTCTGCATCCCCCGAACCCAGTCCCGCGCCATCGGCAGCGGAGACAGTTCACGCACCGATACGATTTCGAACCCGTCCGCACAGGGCACCGCAAGGTTCAACTGTCCGACTCTGAAGGCAAACCCCCGCCATGCCCTGTCCTGGCTTTCAGATTCCCCGGGCGCTGGATTGTCCGGACGCTCCTGTTCCGGCGTCTGGCGCTCCCCCCGGAGATGATTGGATGACTGGTTGTCTTCGGTTGCAATAATGATCGGGATGGTCGCAGAGCCAGGGTCTTGTTGTGGACCGGAATTATAGCAAATTTCACTCAGAGTTATTTCGCAGAGTTATTTCTAACGCAGCGCGCTTACGGTACAATCCGTAGATGGAACCCATTGACCTTGCACTGACTTTCGACGACATTCTGCTGCTCCCGGCAAAATCCGAAATACTGCCGCGCGATGCGCGTCTCGAAACCCGTTTCACCCGTGACCTGAATATCAATATCCCTCTGGTATCGGCGGCCATGGATACCGTCACCGGGGCGAACATGGCCATCAGCCTTGCCCAGGAAGGCGGTGTCGGCGTCATCCATCGTAATATGACTCCAACCGAACAGGGGCGGGAAGTCACGCGGGTCAAGAAATATGAAAGCGGAGTCATCACCGATCCCGTTACGGTGGAGAAGTCCGCCAGTGTGAATCACGTACTGGGCCTGATGACCCGGTACAACATCTCGGGAGTTCCGGTTGTGGATGGACCGAGAGTGATCGGTATCGTGACCAGCCGTGACCTGCGTTTCGAGAGGAACATGGAGACCCCGGTCAGTCAGGTCATGACCCCGGAAGACAGACTGGTTACGGTAACCGAAGGAGCGACTTCCGAGCAGATTCAACAGCTTCTGCACAAGCACCGGATCGAAAAAGTATTGGTCGTGGGCGCCGGGAATACCCTGAAAGGACTGGTCACGGTCAAGGATATCCAGAAATCCACGGATTTTCCCCGTGCCTGCAAGGATAATCAGGGTCGGTTGCTGGTAGCCGCCGCAGTCGGCGTGGGCGTGGATTCGGATGAAAGGGTGGAGTGCCTGGTCAATGCGGGAGTGGACGCGATCGTGGTGGATACCGCCCACGGTCATTCGAAAGGCGTGATCGAGCGGGTGAAATGGATCAAGCAATTCAACAGCGGCGTACAGGTGATCGGAGGCAATATTGCAACCGCCGAGGCCGCGCGCGACCTGGTTGACGCAGGCGCGGACGCGGTCAAGGTCGGAATCGGACCGGGCTCGATCTGCACCACCCGGATTGTGGCCGGAGTCGGTGTGCCGCAGGTCCACGCGATCCAGGAAGTGGCCAGGGCGCTGAAAGGTTCCGACGTTCCGTTTGTCGCCGACGGCGGTATTCGATTTTCCGGGGACCTCGCCAAATGTATTGCCTGTGGAGCCAATTGTGTCATGGTGGGCAGCATTCTGGCGGGAACCGATGAGGCGCCGGGCGAGATTGAAATCTACCAGGGGCGGTCCTACAAGTCGTATCGCGGGATGGGATCATTGGGCGCGATGCAGAAAGGTTCCAGAGACCGGTATTTCCAGGACGGGGTGGACAGCGCGGACAAGTTCGTTCCTGAAGGCATCGAAGGCCGCGTGTCCTACAAGGGACCGATGGTGAATGTAGTTCATCAACTGATGGGAGGATTGCGGGCCAGTATGGGATACACCGGCAGCGCCGCCATTGATGACCTGAGAGCGAATGCCAGACTGATTCGAATCACCAACGCCGGAATGAAGGAAAGCCACGTACATGATGTTTCCATCGTCAAGGAAGCGCCCAACTATCAAACCACCCGGATCAACTGACTCCGCAGACTCCGGCAGGATTGGCGATTTCCGATTGAACTGGCAAAAAATTCTTATCCTCGATTTTGGCGCACAGTATACGCAGCTGATCGGCCGGTGCATTCGGGAACTCGGGGTCTATTGCGAGATTTTCCCGTATCACGCCGATTCAGAGGAAATCCGGCAATTCGCTCCCCAGGGTATCGTTCTGTCGGGCAGCCATGCCTCGGTCTACCAGGATTCCGACACCCGGATCCCTGACATTGTATTCGAATCGGGCTGGCCGGTGCTGGGCATCTGTTATGGAATGCAGGCCCTGGTAAACCAACTCGGCGGTTCGGTGGAAATAGCGGACCACCACGAGTATGGACAGGCCCAGGTCAGTACCTGCAAACCAAGCCGATTGTGCGGCCCCGCCGACCAGGAACTGTCGGTCTGGATGAGCCACGGCGACCAGGTGACCCGATTGCCGGACGGATTCGAGGTCGTCGGCAGGACGGCGACCTGTCCCTTCGCCGTCATTGCAGATGAAAACAGAAGTTACTATGGCGTGCAGTTCCACCCCGAAGTCACCCATACCACCGAAGGCAGATCGATGCTGTCCCGGTTCGTCCATCAAATCTGCGGCTGTGGTTCCGACTGGGTTCCAGCCAACATTATTGAAAGCCAGTTGCAATGGATTCGTGACCAGGTGGGGGATGACGAAGTGATTCTCGGGTTGTCAGGCGGGGTCGATTCCTCGGTGGTCGCCGCATTGCTGAACACGGCGATCGGCGACCAGTTGACCTGTATATTCATAGATACCGGATTGCTCCGGCTCCATGAAGGTGACCAGGTGATGCAGACGTTCGCCAGCGCCATGGGAGTCCGAGTGATCAGAGTGGACGCTGGCGACCAGTTTTTCGACCGGCTTGAGGGAGTGACCGACCCGGAGCGGAAACGGAAGATAATCGGCAATCTGTTCGTGGAAATATTCCAGCGTGAAGCAAACCGGATCGGCAACGCCAAATGGCTGGCCCAGGGCACCATTTATCCGGATGTGATCGAATCCGCCGGTCACCGGCGCTCCGGGAAATCCGCGCAGGCAAAGGTCATCAAATCCCACCATAACGTAGGCGGCCTGCCGGAAGACATGTCCCTGAAACTGCTTGAACCGCTGCGCGAATTATTCAAGGACGAGGTACGCAGGATCGGCGTGGAACTGGGAATTCCGCCGCAAATGGTCAACCGGCATCCCTTCCCCGGACCGGGGCTGGGCGTCAGGATACTGGGCGAGGTCAAGGCGCAGTATGCGGAAATCCTGCGTCAGGCCGATGCGATTTTCCTGGACGAGCTGCATAAAAACGACTTGTACGACAAAACCAGCCAGGCTTTTGCCGTGTTTCTGCCGGTGAAATCGGTCGGTGTGGTTGGTGATAACAGGGCCTACGAATACGTCATCGCGCTTCGCGCCGTTGAAACCACCGACTTCATGACCGCGAACTGGGCGCATCTCCCGTACCCGGTACTGGCAAAGGTTTCCAACCGAATCATCAACGAAGTGCGCGGCATCAGCCGGGTCACCTACGACATCTCCGGCAAGCCTCCCGCCACCATAGAGTGGGAGTGATTTCCTGATCCGGGCATTCCTTTCGTTATTCAATAACGTCCCTTCGCGATTACTTCAGCTATGGGTTCGCTGACCTGTGTCGGCTGCAAGCGCATCAAGTGTTGAAGGGCCTTGTTTCGTCTGTTGATATAGTCGTCCGGAAGCGCATTACTGGCTTGTTTGTTTACTTCGACCATCGTAACTTTCATCCGGGGATCTCTCCTGCATATACGTAATAGTAATCATGACAGTATATCAATTCTATTCCTCGCAGTTTTGCTAATCCCGGGTTGCTTGTGAATACCAGCAGACGAAGTTGCCGACACTCGGTTCCAGCGGGTCGAAAACAGGCACATTCGCGTTGTTCAAGTTTCGAATAATCTGTATTTTACCTTGTCTGACGATTTCCTCATTGCCTTGTCCAGAGTGGCAATGGGGCAGGATTGCTTCAATGCCAGCATTATGTAGGCAGCGTCATACGCGGATACATCGTGAGTGTGGGAGAATTCATACAAACTCGCCGGTGTTTCCGAGTCACGAATTACTGTGGATAAATCAAATAGCCAGATCAATTGATCCGTGCATCGGGATTGTGGCAATTTATCACGCCTGGAGTAAAATTTTACTACAAAAGCTGCTTCACAGACCCAGACATACGGGACGATGACTTGCAGGTTTTGCGAGCTGATTGCATTCAGAACGCTAGACGCAAAGGTTTGATCTGCATCGGAACCATCCCGGAATAACCAGCGCATCATCACGCTGTTATCCACTACGATTGGATTGTCCAGTAACTCATTCTGTTTTAACGTTCTAAATGCCACGATGACGTCCCTTCGCGATGACTTCAGCTATGGGTTCGTTGACCTGTGTCGGCTGCAAGCGCAATAAATGTTGAAGGGCCTTGTTTCGCCTGTTGATATGGTCATCCGGAAGCGCACGGATTTCAGCAATGGGCCTGCCATGTTTATAAATAATTGCCGATTCACCGCTTTCAGAAACCTGATTAACGATATTGTTGGCTTGTTTGTTTACTTCGGCCATTGTAACTTTCATCCGGAAACTTCTCCTTTATATACGTAATAATATACGTAATAATAACCATGACAGTATATCAAGTCAACAGGAAATATTGGGTGCTGTAGCAGCAAAATGATAATGTCTGTCCCCGTTCTTCAAACCCGAACGAATACCCTTTCAAACTTGAGAAGGTCGCCTGATCTCACAGCCTCACATATACTGAACCGATATCCCCTGCGACATTACCGAGGTGCGTATACTATAATCCGACAGGAACTTATGTGGCAAAGCGCTGAAGTCGGGGGCGAGTACAAGCGCCTCAAATATCGGGAACAGATCGCCAACGGGCTTGATTCGGGAGCAAACCCTTGTCTTTGAATGAAAACCTGCGAAAAGCCAAGCGGCAAAAGAACGACGAGTTCTACACGCAGCTTTCCGACATCGAGAACGAGCTCCGCCACTACACCGAACATTTCCGGGACAAGGTTGTGTACTGCAATTGCGATGATCCCCGCATCTCCAACTTCTTCCATTACTTCTCGTACAACTTCGAGCGCCTGGGCCTGAAGAAACTCATCACCGCGTGCTACCGGAACCAGGAACGCGACCTGTTCAGCCGTCACGATTCGGAGCGGGCGATATGGCTCGAATACAAGGGGAACGCGAAGGGCGGCAGAGTGCCCGATGTTGGGGATATTGGAATCCGTGAGTTCGACAGGGACGGGGATTTCCGTAGCCCGGAATGCATCGAGCTTCTGGAGCAGGCGGACATCGTGGTGACCAATCCGCCGTTTTCGCTGTTCCGCGAATACGTCGCCCAACTGGTGCAGTACGACAAGAAGTTCCTGATCGTGGGGGGTCAGAACGCCGTCACCTACAAGGAGATTTTTCCTCTGATCATGGACAACAGAATGTGGCTTGGTGTCACCCCGAAGGGCCAAGATATGCTGTTCGATGTGCCGAAGGGCTACGCGCAGGAATTGGTGATGACCGCCAAGGAGGGGAGCGCCTATAGAATCGTCGAGGGGGTTATCAAGGGACGTTTGGGCAATGCGGCCTGGTTCACCAATCTCGACCACCAAAAGCGCCACGAGGAATTGATCCTCTACAAGCGGTACTCACCGGAGGAATACCCGCCCTACGACAACTACGATGCGATCAATGTGGACAGGGTCGCCGAAATCCCGATGGATTGGTACGGGGCGATGGGAGTGCCGGTCACGTTTCTGGACAAGCACAATCCGGAGCAGTTTGAGATTTTGGGGATAACAGACAGGGACAACCGCTACGGCCTGAAAACAAGAAAATACACATTGGCAGATGCGTCCAACTATAACGACTTGAATGGGGAAGGAGGTGTTATAAAAGCGGGAGGAAAATACAAGCGCACTTATAGGCGCATTCTAATTAAGAAAGTACTGCCAAAATGAAAATTGATCTGCATGAAATCACAGTCCGCGACCTTGTGGAGGGCTACCATGACGACGGCGAAGGCGGGGTGCGGGGCTACGGCGGTAAACTCGACATCCGCCCACCGTTCCAGCGCGAATTCGTTTACAAGGACAAGCAGCGCGATGCGGTGATTGAGACAATCAACAAGGGTTTCCCGCTCAATGTGATGTATTGGGCTGTGCGCCAGGACGGAACGTATGAGGTCATCGACGGTCAGCAGCGCACGATCTCAGCCGCTCAGTATGTGAAAGGCGACTTCTCTGTTGACGGGCGGTATTTCCACAACCTGCAAGACGACGAGCAGGAGCGGATTCTCGATTACCCGTTGCAGGTTTATGTCTGTGAGGGGAGCGCCAGCGAGAAGCTGGCCTGGTTCGAGATTATCAACATTGCAGGCGAAAGGCTGACCGGGCAGGAGTTACGGAATGCGGTCTATGCCGGCCCATGGGTGTCCGATGCCAAACGGCATTTCAGCCGGAAGGGGGCTGCCTGCCCGGCCTATGCAATCGGCAGCCGGTATGTGAATGGGAGGGCGGAGCGGCAAGAGTACCTTGAAACCGCGATCCAATGGATCAAGGATGAGGCCCAGACGGTCGAGGAGTACATGGCCACGCATCAGCACGACAAGACTGCAACCGCCTTGTGGAGCCACTTCCAGGCGGTAATCAACCGGGTGGAAGCGGTTTTTCCGCACTATCGCAATCCAATGAAAGGCGTGGATTGGGGCGGGCTTTATGGACAACTTCAGGACGAGAGCCTGGACCCCGAAGGGCTTGAGGCTGACATCGTCCGCCTGATGATGGACGACGATGTGACGAAGAAGGCGGGTATCTACGCCTATCTGCTCACTGGTGAGGAAAGGTATTTGAATATCCGCGCCTTCACCCCTGCCATGAAGCAGGAGGCGTTCGAGAGGCAGAACGGTGTTTGCGAGGTATGCACGAAGACGTTTGAGATTTCGGAGATGGAGGCCGATCATATCGACCCTTGGGCGGAAGGTGGCAAGACAATCCCGGAGAACTGTCAAATGTTGTGCAAGCCTTGCAATCGCAGGAAATCCAACAAATGAGTGCACAGGGGCATAGAGAGGGCAGGCCCAAGCTCGTCGGCGGGGTAAGCTTGTTCATGCTTTTGCTGTCAGGGAGTTGTAGCAGTGGTCGGGCGTGCCGGGGCTCGGGTGCGGTTTTTTTGTTTAGTTGTGTATAATCCTCAACACAAATTTTAGCTCACCAGCACCAAATATTGCACTGTGCCTGCGCAATATTGACTTGACATTGACCATGAGAGAACGCATTAATCCAATCAGTGTGCATGCATTCGACATGTTCTGTAGTGTTGGTGGCTTAACCTACGGATTACAGCAGGCTGGATTGAAGGTTAATGCGGGACTGGATGTTGATGCGTCATGTCGTTATGCCTATGAGAAAAACTGTGACGCTTCTTTTATGGAAGCGGATATCAGGGACATTTCCTATTCTGATATTTCTGATCATTTCAATGAGGCAAAGTACCGTGTCCTAGTAGGCTGTGCACCCTGTCAGCCATTCTCCAGTCTTGCATCAAGCAGAAAGCTGCATGAATCAGACCACAGGTGGACTCTGATCAATGAGTTTTTGAGAGTGATTCTTGATGGTCGCCCGGAGGTCGTTTCAATGGAAAATGTGCCCAAACTCATAAAGCAACCTGTTTACAGGGAGTTCAAACGGAGATTAAGTAATGTGGGATATCACATTTCCGAGGACATTGTCGCCTGCTCCAGATTCGGCGTTCCGCAAAGCCGTCGTCGTCTGGTCATGCTGGGGTCCTTGTTGGGCAAGGTTGATATGCCGGAACCTGAATCCGTGGAGCCCAAAACAGTCAGACACATAATTGGTAGTCTTCCCTGTCTTCAACATGGGGAAAGTAGCGGTGCTGATCCATTGCATGTGTGTTCAAGGCTGGACCCTGTCAACCTGAAGCGCATTCAGGCTTCAAGACCTGGTGGCAGTTGGCTGCGGGACTGGACAGATGACCTATTGCCAAATTGCTATAGGAAAGACAGTGGCAAAACCTATGGCAGTGTCTACGGTCGTATGCAGTGGGATGCGTTGGCACCTACAATCACTACACAGTTTTACCGCTATGGGACGGGTCGTTTCGGGCATCCGGACCAGGATCGGGCCATCAGCTTGCGGGAAGGAGCACTTCTCCAGACATTTCCCGAAGATTACCAGTTCCTTGTGCCTGGGAACTTTTCATTCAATGTCATTGGCCGTCACATCGGGAATGCCGTACCGCCTTCTCTGGCTTTTGCTATCGGTAAAGCGATTAACTGTCATTTGAAAGCGAGAGACGAAAAAGGTGTCTGAAAAATACGATCTGAATATTGACTTGAATGTACTCAATCATTTGGGTCTGAACCTATACAGCAATGTTCCGGCTGTGTTGTCCGAGTTGATTGCCAATGCCTGGGATGCTGATGCGACGAAAGTGACTGTCTGCATAAAAACCGAACCTGATAACCAGAAAATTATTGTGCAGGACGATGGTTGTGGAATGGACAGTAAGGACTTGCAGCAGAAGTATTTGACTGTGGGTTATCAAAGAAGGACGGATAGTTCCGGGGACCGGACACCAGCTAAACAACGTCCGGTTATGGGTAGAAAAGGGATTGGTAAATTATCTGTTTTTTCCATTGCGAGGGAAATAACAGTCATAACCAAAAAAGAGAATGACAAGCTTTTGGCAATCCGATTGAATGTTGAAGATATTCAGGAATCCATAAAGAAACAGCAAACCTACCATCCCGAAGTCATAGGTCAACCATCGGATATTATACTTGGTGATTCAGGCACGGTACTGATTCTTGACAACCTAAAAAAGAGGGTAAATGAGTCGCTTGGAGGTCATTTGCGGCAGCGTGTAGCCCGCCGCTTCTCAATCATTGACACAGACTTCAAAGTATTCGTCAACAATGACGAAATAACGCTGGCAGACAGGAATTATTTCGGCAAGCTCGAATATGTCATGGTCTACAAGGATTTTGACACAAAGAAATTTAACCTGGGCGGGGAGTGTATTAGCACTCGTCCCCATTTATTGAAAGACGGCGGGTCATCGTATTCCATCGGTGGCTGGATAGGCTTGGTCAGAGAGTCAGGGGCATTGCAAAGCGACGGTGATAATCTAAACAAGATATCCATCCTGACCAGAGGGAAACTTGCGCTGGAAGACATTCTGGATTCATATCGCGAAGGCGGATTGTATACAAAATACGTTATCGGAGAATTGGAAGCGGACTTTCTTGACCTGACCGAAAAAGAGGATATTGCTACTTCAAGCAGACAGGACTTCATTCAAAACGATGCGAGATTTGAGAAGCTCAGAAGTTTTGTTGAACAAGAGTTGAGGGTTTTGAAACAGGAACGAGTAAAACTAAAGGATAGCGAGGGAGAAGCAAGGGCACGGGAAATCCCCGCCATCAGCGAATGGTACGATGGGCTCGGAAGCGATTCGAGAACTGAAGCAAAAAAACTGTTCGGAAAAATCAACCAGATTGCCACTGATCAAGAACATCGAAAAACACTTTACAAGCATGGGGTACTGGCTTTTGAACACTTGCAGCATAAGGAAAAACTGAATCAGTTGGAGCAACTCGACATCAATAATCTTGAAGCTGCTGTCCAACTTTTTTCGGAACTTGATGATATTGAAGCGTCCTGGTATTACCAGATTACCGAGGGTCGGCTGGATGTTATCAAAAAACTGACAGCAGACGTAGCTGAGAATGCGCTGGAAAAAGTTATTCAGAAGCATATCTATAACCATCTGTGGCTAATTGACCCTTCATGGGACAGGGCTACAGAAACGCCCTCTATGGAACAAACCGTTACCGCTGAATTCAATAAGCTTTCTGAAAATTTGACCCCGGAAGAAAGAAAAGGCCGTATAGATATTCGATATAAAAAGACATCCGGGAAACACATAATTATTGAGTTGAAAAGGGCATCTGTACAAATAGCAGATTCTGCCCTGATGGGGCAGGTGGACAAATATATAAAGGCACTCAGAAAGCAACTCAACAATGCGAATGAAGGCGGGCCTGTGGAAGCGATCTGCCTGATTGGAAAGGATCTGACTGATTGGGATGATCGAGAATCTCGAGAACGGTCTGAAAATAGTTTAGCCGCAAAAAATATCCGGGTAGTTACATATAAGCAATTGATAAAAGATACAGAGGAGAGCTACAAAAACTATCTTGATAAAGCCAGGGATAAAGGACGCATAAAGCGGTTATTGGATGAGATTGAGGATAGTTGATTTTCAGGCGCGCAAGGGTTTTCTGAAAAGTATTGGGCCTGTGCAGCCAGTGCTTAAGCTTCACAAGCCATAATGGTGGACACCCTTCGGGGGTGGTCGCTGTTTGTTCTAAATCCATCGAAGAGATATTATTCCCGGTGGGGTGTTGCGAGTAAATAGAACTGTCCGGTTCAGGGGATACTCCCCCGCAGTTTGGTTAATCCCGGGTCACCTCTGAGTACCAGCAGGCAAAATTGCCGACACTCGGTTCCAGCGCGGAAAACCTTCCCTGGACGGCAAAGGGGGATTGCATCCCGGCCTGTTGCCGCTCCAGCGCGGGAATATCTTCGTTGATGGCAAGGTCGAAGCGATGGTAATACCGTTCGGATTTTTCCCGGAAGTCATCACGTTGGGTGGTCGCGTGTGGAAAGCAAACGGTTTGAACCACCCGGGTGGATTTCGCCGTGACCGGGTAGACATGGTATATCCACACACAGTCTGCACTGGCGGCGAAGGTCAGATTGGGATAAATCCAGGTGTAGCGCGTTCCCTTTCTTTCCTTTTCGCCGAGGGTCGGAATCGTCGGCAAGGAATCGGCCTGGTTTTCTTCCAGCAAGGCGGAGTTGCCGTCCGTTTCGCCAAACTGGGTCGTGTATTCCCCGATGACCGCATCGGCCGGTTGGGGTTCCGGGTAGTAGTGGCTGATTGACTGCGGATGCACAAATGGCAGGTGATAGTATTCGTTGAATACCTCGATAAACAGTTTCCAGTTGCAGTCCACATCGAATGTGCGGATGTCGGCGGTGACCAGATCTGTAAGCGACCACGGCGCGTGAACCTGTCCGAAATCTCCTGACCGTTCTGTCAGCGACACAGGACTCTCTTCCAGGCTGAGAAAAACAAACCCGTCCAGGTTGTCCGTGTGGAATTTTTTCAGGCTGTGTTGTTTTTCCCGGAAGCCATCCGCACTTTCCATCCTGGGAGCGGAGACCAGGCGGCCCTGTGTATCATAGCTCCAGCCATGAAACGGACAGACCATCGCCCTGCAATTGCCGGTTCCGGTCATGATCCGGCTGCTTCGGTGCAGGCATGAATTGGACAGGGCTTGCAGTTCTCCATCCTGGTCCATGACCACCACAATCGACGCCCCGGCGACCTCGATCGTCTGATAATCACCCGGGTTTTGCCATTGGTCCCGCCTGCCGATGCCGAACCATCCCCGCCTGAACAGACAGTCCACCTCGTGCTCCAGCCAGCCGTCATCGTGGTAGCACGCAGGCGGCAGGGTCAGCGAGGATGACACCGGATGCCTGACTGCCGAGAGAGCCTGTCGTATCCGGTTTATCCGGTCTGTGGATGCTTCCGGTGACATCGACGATCCGGTCCGGTCAACCAGGTGAGAAAATATAGAACAGCAATAATACGATAGCCAGCAGCGCCGAGGCAATCAATACCATTCGCTGCACAGACCACGGCATAAGCAGGTCGTATGACTGTTTTCGGGCTACCGGCGTCATGGCCACCGTCATACCCGTGAGCATCGTCATCAAGCCCTGGTTCAGACGGCTGGCAACCACCGTGATGCGGCCATAGAGTCCGGGCCAGAGTTTCCGGTAAAGCCATTCACTGTCGAGATTGGTGGATTTCAGTTCCGGTGGATACAGGCCCTTCAACTGTAGCCAGACGAAGGCCAGCGCCGAGAAAAACAGCAACTGGGTCTGTTCAACGACATGGGGAATATCGAACGGGATGTAATCCACCGGGAACGGCAGATAGCTGTACAGAAGCCAGGGATAACAGCCGATAAAAATACACAGAACGGCGGCTATCGACATCGCGACCAGCATGTGTGCGGGAGCTTCTTGCGGTCGTTTCCCGGAATCATGGGCGAAAAAGGCGAAGTAGGGTATTTTGATGCCGGCGTGATGAAAAACCCCGGCGGACGCGAACAGCATCGCCAGCCATACCATTTCATGATGCTCGATCAACAATGCGGCCATTACCATGGATTTGCTGACAAAACCGCTGAACAGGGGGAATGCGGATATCGAGGCCGCGCCGATAATGCACAGTCCGGTGGTCCTGGGCATCGAGCGGGCCAGGCCGCCGAGTTCGGAGCCACGCATTTCCCCGGTGCGAAACAGCACCGCCCCCATCGACATCATCAGCAGGCCCTTGAAAATGACATCGTTGAAAGCGTGCGCCACCGCTCCGTTGACTGCCAGTTCAGTGCCGATACCGATACCGCAGACCATGAAGCCGATCTGGTTGATCATGCTGTATCCGAGCACACGCCGCAGGTCGTTTTCGATCACTGCAAAGAAAATCGGGAAGCAGGCCATGACAGCGCCGATATAGATCAGCATGTCGAGCCCGGTGAATGAGCGCGCCAGCGCATAGACGGCAACCTTGGTGGTGAATGCGCTCAAAAATACCGTGCCGGAAGCGGTCGCTTCCGGGTAGGCGTCGGTCAGCCAGTTGTGCAGGAACGGAAATGCGGCCTTGATACCAAATGCCAGCAACAGCAATTTAGCGCCCGGATGGTCCAGGTCCAGCGGGCGTACCGAAATATCCCCGGTTTCATGCAGCATCACCAGCGCGCCGCTCAACAGCAGTACCCCGGATACCACCTGAAAAACCAGGTAGCGCAGGGCGGCCCGGATCGCGGTTGGTACACGTCTTGCGGTGATGAAGAAAACCGAGGTAATGGCGAGGCATTCCCAGAATATGAAAAAAGTCAGCCAGTCACCGGCAAATACCACGCCGAGCGCGCTGCCCGGATAGAGCAGCGCCACCGCCTGTTGAGGCCGGTCGTTGACATGCCAGGCATAAATAATGGCAATGATTGCGGCAATGTGGAACAGTATCCCGAAAATAAAACTCAGCCGGTCAACCTGGAACAGGACCAGTTGCAGGTTCGACCATTGCATGGTCCAGGACAGGGATTGGTCCAGCATGACCAGATTGATCAACCCGATGACCGGTGTCGCCAGCATGATGATCTTGCGCAAATTTCCGTGAACCGACAGGCTCAGGCCCGCGCCGATCAGGAAAATGAGAAATGGAGCGTTGATCATTTCGACTTCGGCCCCAACCCCGGCTCCGGCTTGTGGTCGTAGTATCGCTCATCCCGCATCAGCGGTTTTCTCATCCAGCTTGCGATCAGCACCAGTACGACACAGGCGACGAAGCCGAACAGACAGGTGAATCCGAAAAAGTTCCACCAGTGCTCACCGTGTTTCGTCAAAGCCAGGTCAAGCAAAACCAGGAGCCCGCATAATCCGAAAAAAACGGTCAGGCCCTTGCGTACTAACGCAGGCAATTGCCTGAATCGTTCAATCACGCTGTACATTTTTTGATCCGTCATGCCGCAACCTGTTGAACGAATGACGCAATTTCATCGGCGACGAAGAACAACGCGACGCTGATCGACGCGGTCGCCACAAGCGGGACGATCATTGCGCGGCGGGTTTCCAGGCGCTGTCCCGGATTCTCGCCTTTCAGGAAAAACGCTCTGAGTGGGATGGCGGTCAGATAGTATACGTTCAACAGTGAACTGATCATCAATACCGCAAGCAGCGCGACCTGTCCCTGTTCCAGAACCCCGAGCGCCAGATACCACTTGCTCCACAAGCCGCCTGCCGGCGGCAGTCCGGCTACCGACAGCGAAGCTACAAAAAATGCGGAAAATGTCCATGGCATAGCCCTCCCCAGTCCATCCAGTTGCGATACCCGGGTCTTGCCGGAAAGCACGATGATGGCGCCAGCGCAGAAGAACAGGGTGATTTTGCCGAATGCATGCATGGTGATATGTAATCCGCTGCCCGCCATGGCCATCTGGTTGGCCAGCAATGCTCCCAGCACGATATAGGATAATTGACTCACGGTTGAATACGCAAGGCGGGCCTTCAGGTCGTCCTGCCGCATGGCGATGGCCGAAGCCAGCAGTATGGTCACCGCGGGGATCCAGAGAACCAGGTCGTAAAATAGCAACGATTGCAGGGTGTCGAAGCCAAAAATGTAGACACTGATCTTGAGGATGGAAAACACGCCGGCCTTGACCACCGCCACGGCATGCAGCAGGGCGCTGACCGGAGCCGGCGCGACCATGGCCCTGGGCAGCCACCGGTGGAAGGGCATGACCGCGGCCTTGCCGATACCGAACAGAAACAGGAATACCAGGATCCCGACCAGGGTCGGCGGTGTTGCGGACAATACTCCCCCTGGTACGAACGAAATACCCTCTCCGTACTTGCCTGTCAGTACGATCGCGAGCAGAAACAGCAACAGTGAAGTAGTCAACAACACGCCCAGGTAGACCCGGCCTGCGGAGACTGCAAGCGAGGTACGACTGTGAGTGACCAGTGGCCAGGTGGAAAAAGTCAGTATCTCGTAAAACAGGAACAGGGTAAAAAGATTTTCGGAAAAAGCGATCCCCATGACACTGCCAATGGCGACACAGAACAGGGCATGGAAACGGGTTTGGTGCTCATCGTTTCCCGCTTTCAGATAGCTGATGGCATAGACCGAGGTGACCGGCCATAACAGACCGGCGCTGAGCGCGAAGATCAACCCGAGGGGCTCGACATGAAATGCGATACGCAGGCCGGGCAGTATCTGGAACAGAACCTGTGCCTGGTGATACTGATCACGATACAGCAACAGGATAACCAGCAGGACCAGAGTGACCAGCCCGGTTAGGATCAGCGCGGCGTCCCTGGTTGCGGGCGCCTTTCTGCCGGCGACCACTGCACAGGCGCCGAGCAATGGCGCCAGGACGCACAAGCCGGGCAGTATCCCTGCAAACATTACCGGGCTACCCCGATGCCGGTTTCGACCAGGCTGGATGCGGCCAGATCCGCAATCCCGGTCAGCCAGGTCGCATTCAGTCCAAACCAGACCGCAAGAGCTGCCAGGATGACCATCGGGAACCACTCGACGAAATGGACTCCGGACGGCTGTGCGGCCAGCTCCAGGTGCGCCGGTTTCGCCCACATTGTTTCCACGATCCTCCAGATATAAGAAGCGCTGGCCAGTGACCCGGCCAATACCGGAATCGCCAGCCACCACGACCCCTTGTCGATTACCGCGGTCACCAGCACCCATTTGCTGACAAAGCCGGTCGTGCCGGGCAGGCCGATCAGGCTGAGACCGCCGAACAACAGGATATAGCAGACAAAACGATGATGATGGGCCACACTGCCGAGATGCCTGATCCGGGCCGTGCCGGTCCTGGCAATGAGAATTCCGACAGCCATGAAGATCATGGCTTTGATGATCGAATGATTGAACAGGTGCAGCAGCGCGGCGGCGACTCCGGCCGTTGTGCCGAGGCCGACCCCGACCACGATATAGGATATCTGCGCCACACTGGACCATGCAAACATCCGCTTCAGGCTGGATTCACGCAATGCAATCAGGGGCGCCAGAAGCATGCCGAGAACGCCGCAGACGATCAGGATCCAGTCCAGCGGCATGGCCAGAATACTGAAATCGGCGCTGAACAGGTCGTGCAGGAAACGCAGCAATACATACAGCGCAACCTTGGTCGCTGTCCCGGACAATAAAACCGTGACCGAATCAGGGGCGTAGTTATAGGCGTTCGGCAACCAGTCATGTAATGGAAACAGGGCGCACTTGATGCCAATGCCAATAACAAAAAACGATAACGCCATGATGATTGTCCGATCCGCTCCCTTTTCGGCAATCCGGTTCGCCAGGTCGGAAATATTCAATGTTCCCGTCTGCATGTACAGCAGTCCGACCGAAAGCAGTACGAATGTCGCGCCGACGGCGCCCATGACCAGGTAGCGGTATGCCGCAAGCAGCGCCCTGTGGTCCCGGCCGCAACTGATCAGCACATAAGTTGCAAGCGAACTGATCTCAAGGAAGACAAACAGGTTGAAGGCGTCGTTGGTGACCACCATGCCGTTCAATCCGGAAATACACAGGAGCCACGCCGCGAAAAAGGATGGCCGGGCGGTTTCATCGGGAGCGCCATGGTTACCGGAGAGACAAAAAACCGCTGCCAGCAAGTGCACCAGATTGATAGTCAAAAGCACGAATGCGGTGACCGGATCGACGAGATACTCGATGCCCCAGGGCGCTGCCCAGCCGCCCAGTTCATAGATATAGATGCGGCCATCCAGCACGCCGGCCATCAGCGCCGCGCTGATCCCGAACATCGCGATTGCGGCAGTCAGCATGAAACCGCGAGCCACTGTCCGGTTGCCAATGACGATACATAACGGCGCCAGCAGCATCGGCACGATCACCTGCAATACCGGTAAATGACTGGCGGTGACCAGACTCATGGAATAATTTCCGGCTCTACATCCGGGTTATGCTGGATTTTATTTTCATCGACGGTTCCGTAAACCCGGCGAATCCGTACCACCAGGGCGAGTCCAAGCGCTGTGGTGGCCACGCCGACGACAATGGCCGTCAGAATCAATACATGGGGCAGGGGGTTACTGTAGATTTCAATCGACGGGTCCAGAATCGGAGGATGGCCGCCCGACACTTTGCCCATGGTGATAAACAACAGGAATACCGCGGATTGAAACAGGTTCAACCCGATCAGTTTCTTGATCATGTTGTGGCTGTCGATGACGATGACCAGGCCCAGCACAAACAGGGTGACGGCGACCCAGTAGTTGAACAGCCCCGGTATCCAATGAGACAAATCCGCGTCCATTGTCAATCCCGCCCCCGGCTGAAACAGATGAACAGGGAAATCATGGTGAACGCGACGGTAATTCCAACACCGAGTTCGATCAGCAAGATACCCGTATGCTGTCCGGCTGTCGGAGTCTCCGCCAGGGTTGAATAATCAAGAAAATTTCCGCCGCGCCACATCGCCGCCACTCCGGTGCCTGCGTACAGCAGTACACCGGCTGCCATGCCGATGGAAACCCATCGTTCGCTCAGGATGGCCAGTAATTTTCCCAAGCCGCATAACAGGCCAAAGGTAATGACCCCGGCGCCAAATATCACGCCCGCCTGGAATCCGCCGCCGGGGCCATAGTCGCCATGAAACTGTACATACAGGGCGAACAGCAAAACCAGGGGAATGACGCGGAGCAGAGCGGCCTTCAGGATCGGATTGTCTGCGATCCAGGCCCGGCGTTGCCTGTCTTCGTGTTCTTCGCCTGTCTCCGTGTTCGCGGAGGGAAGCAACAACAGTACCGACAGGCCCGCAGCGAAAATCACGACCACTTCGCCGAGGGTATCGTAGCCCCGGTAACTGGCCAGTACCGATGTCACGACATTGGGGATCCCTGTTTCAGCGCCGGACTGGCCAATAAATCGCGGCGCGAGATGCAAATGGACCGGCGCCAGCGGGTTGCCGTACATCGACATATCCAGTGTTCCGACTATCAGCAGCAGGCCCAGGCCCAATCCGGTCACAACCGAAATCGCGGAGGGCCAGCGCGGGGCATGCAGGGATTCGTCCTGGCGCCGGATCACGGCCAGCATCAGAACGGTGGAAATTCCAGCGCCCACCGCGGCTTCCGTGAAGGCGACATCCACCGCGTCCAGAATCACGAAAAGCGCGCAGATCGACAAGCTGTAGGCGGCGGATAATAAAATGATCGCGAGCAGGCTTCCACTGCGCAAAATCAACAGGGCGCAGGCCAGCAATACGCCGAGCAGACCGATATCCATCCCGATGTTGATCATGTCAATCATTGAATCGTTTGATCAGGATGGTTTGTCGGTAAAGGGCCGCAGGCCGGATTTCAGGGCTGTTCGCGATAGTCCGTGGGAGTTCACGGGGGAGAGGAAATAGAACAGGATGATGAGCAGGAGGACCTTGAACGCGACTATTATTGAAGTCGATAAAACCAGAAGGCCCAGTAATACCAGCCATGCTCCGAGGGTATCGATTACACCGGCTGCGTGAAGGCGGCTGAAGCAATCGGGCAGCCGCAACAGGCCAAAGCCGCCAACCAGCACGACCGCTGAACCCAGGATTAAAAGTGTCCCTCCCAACAGATCAATCATTTGCCGTTTCCGGAGTTTTTGCAGCCACCCGACGATTGAGGCAGTTGATCAACGCCAGTGTTCCGACATAGTTGATCAACCCGTAAAGAAGCGCAATATCAATATATTGCGGATGACCGGTCGCAAACAGATAGACCGAAATCGTCAGGATTATTTTGGTGGTAAAGGCGTTTACTGAAATTGCACGGTCAAACCAGGTGGGACCCAGACCGGTCCGGATCAATGAGCACAACATCGAAGCAAAGAGCGCCAACAGGACAATAAAATACAATATTTCCATATACTTGTTTAACCTGCTCTAACCGGAAACCAGTTTTCGGACCTGAGTCAGCATCCGGTTGTCGGCAAAACCGCTTTCGGCTCCTTTCAGCAGTCCGTGAACCTGGATTTTACCTTCGGTCAGATCCGTACTGACGGTGCCCGGCGTCAGGGTGATCGAGTTGGCATAGATGACCTGGCCGGTTTCATTCAGGCCCGGTGTTTCCACTTCGAATATTTGCGGGGAGACATCCCGGCCGCTGACAATTGCCCGGATTACCGCGAAATTGGACTGGACGATCTCGACCAGCAGCCATCCGGTGTACCGGGTCAGCGGCAACGGAGCCAGTGGAATACCGGTCAGGCCGGTTCCGGTCCGGACGCGATGATAAATTACCTGGCAAATTACACAGGATAACAATCCAAGTCCGGCCAATAATGCAGATTCATGACTGTGGCCGGAAAGCAGGGTCCAGGTCGCCAGCAGGACCACAAGCAGAAAAATGTGCTGACGAACGTTCATTTCATATTCTAAAGTAACGGGTTGCCGACATTATATAATATGGGCAGGGGCGTTCAATGAATGATGTTAAAATCGGCCACTAATTTTCCAGTAAAGGGTAACGAACATGACCAGACCCGTAATAGATTTGCGCAGTGATACGGTTACCCGTCCCTGTGAGTCCATGAGAAAGGCGATGCACAGGGCTGAAGTCGGGGATGATGTCTATGGCGAAGACCCGACCACCACTGCGTTACAGCGCCGCGTGGCTGAAATGACCGGGCAGGAGTCTGCGCTGTTCTTTCCTTCGGGAACCCAGAGCAACCTGGTCGCGTTGCTGAGTCATTGCCAGCGGGGCGATGAATATATTGTCGGCCAGACCGCGCATACCTATAAATACGAAGGAGGGGGCGCCGCCGTACTGGGTGGAATCCAGCCTCAACCGCTGGAAAGGACTTCCGCCGGAATCATTGACCTGACCCGGATTGAAGATGCGGTCAAGGCCGATGATATCCACTTTGCCAAAACCCGGTTGCTTGCGCTGGAAAATACCACTACCACCGGGGTTGCCGTTCCACTGGACTATTTCAGGCGGGCCCGGCAGCTATGCGACCGGAAAGGCATCGCCATGCATCTGGATGGCGCCCGGGTTTTCAACGCCGCCGCCGCTCTGGGCGTCGATGTTTCGGAAATCACTTCCCTGTTCGATACGGTTTCAGTCTGCCTGTCCAAGGGGCTGGGCGCGCCGGTGGGTTCGGCGCTGGCTGGCTCTGCCGGATTCATTGAAACTGCCCGGCGCTGGCGCAAGACGGTCGGCGGCGGTATGAGGCAATCCGGAATACTGGCCGCCGCGGGGTTGTTCGCGCTTGAAAACAATGTGGAGCGGTTGATCGAAGACCACCGGCTCGCCAATCAACTGCATACACGACTGGGCCGGATCGACGGTATTGAACTGGTCACCGGACAGGCCAGTACCAACATGGTTTTCTTCAACCTGAAAGACGGGAATTATGATGGGTTTCATGAATTCGCGAGAAATCAAAACGTGTTGTTCGGGGACCGTCACCCGATCAGAATGGTGACCCACAAGGATCTTTCGAAGGAGCTGGTGGATACCGCAGTATCGCGCCTGGCGGGGTTTTTCTCCTGACCGCCCGCATTCTTTTCCGCATGAGCCGATGAGGGTTGGCGGGCGGGCGTGGTGACCTACCCCTGGCGGTTTACCACCAGTGACAGGTCGGGCGCCTTGAATTTTTTGACCAGTTCGTTCCGGCTGTCCCGGTATTTTTCGATATTCCGGTTCTTGATATGCCCGAAGCCCTTGATCATTTCAGGCAGTCCGGCAATCTTTGTCGCGGTATCCATGTTTCGATCGGTGAGTGAGCCCAGAATCAGATCCACATCCTCTGCATATTCCCCGACCAGCCGCCTTTCCAGTTTGCGTTCCGCCGTTCTGCCGAAAATGTCCAGGCGGCTGCCGCGCAGGAATTTCAGGCGGGACAGGAGCGAAAAAACCCGTAACGTGATTCCGGGGAACTCACGCTTGGTCAAATGTCCGGTCAAGGGATCCGACTTTGAAATCAGTGGAGGCGCCATGTGGAATGAGAATTTGATGTCGCCCTCGAATTGCTGTTTGACGCTATCCATGAAATCTCCGCCTGAAAACAATCGGGCAATTTCGTACTCATCCTTGTAAGCCATCAGTTTGAAGTAATTTTTTGCAACCGCTTCGGTCAGTGAATGGTCATCCGTCGAATCCGCTTCCCGGACCCGGTTGACCAGATCCAGGTAGCGGTCCGCATACTTTCTGTCCTGGTAATCGACCAGATAGCGATAACGCCACTCGATGATATCGTCGATCCCGACCAGCGTCTGGCGGGTGGTTGCGGTCAGGCCGGCCCGACTTTCAACCGCTTCCGGATTGTTTGCCGCATGCCGCCCCCAGAGGAAAGCCTGCTGGTTGAACGGTACTGCGACCCGGTTGAGTTCAATCGCTCTGAATATGGCTTGTTCGCTTAACGGCACCAGTCCGCGCTGGTAAGCGTAACCCAGCAGAAACAGATTACCGCCAATCGAATTGCCCAGCAGGTTTGTGGCCATACGGGTGGCGTCGACGAAGTCCGTTTTGCCTTCCCCGGTTTCCTGACTGACCAATGACTGCATTTGTTCCGCCGGAAACCGATAGTGTTCGTTATGGATGAAATCCGCGGTCGGGTTTTCGTAACGGTTGATGATCGAGTGCGACCTTTCCGGGTCGAGCCTGGCCAGCGCTTCGGCGCTCGCTGAAACAACCAGGTCACAACCGAGCAGCAGGTCGGCGTCACCGTCTGCAATCCGCACCGTCAGAATATGATCCTGATGCCGGGCGATCCGGATATGACTGACCACCGCGCCGAACTTCTGCGCCAGCCCGGTCTGGTTCAGCGTTGAGCAGCCCTTGCCTTCAATGTGGGCGGCCATCGCGATCAGCGAGCCAACGGTAATTACACCGGTCCCGCCGATTCCGGTCACCAGAATATTCCAGGGCCTGTCGAGCGTCGGCGGTACCGGCTCCGGCAGGGTTTCATCAAGAATATCCTCGGCCGGGCCCTGTCGGCCTGCCGTTGTCCCGGATTTGAATTTGCCGCCGGTCACGGTGACGAAACTGGGACAAAATCCCTGTATGCAGCTCAAATCCTTGTTGCACGCGTTTTGATCGATCCGGCGTTTGACGCCGAGTTCGGTATTTTTCGGCAGCACGGACAGACAGTTGGACTGTGTGCTGCAATCCCCGCAACCTTCGCAGACATCCGGATGGATGAACACCCGAACCGGGCTTTCCGGCATCAGTCCGCGCTTCCTGCGCCGTCGTTTTTCGGTCGCGCAGGTCTGGTCATAAATAATCACGCTGGTTCCTTCCACTTCCCGCATTTCGAGTTGCAGCCGGTCGAATCCGGACCTCGGATGCAGGCTGACGCCGGTCATCCCGCGAAGCTGTGAGCGGGCCTGTTCGATGTTTTCCGCCACGACCGCCAGACGCTTCACCCCTTCCCCCTGAAGCTGGGTGATCATGTCTTTTACGGTAATGGACCCATCGACCGGCTGGCCGCCGGTCATCGCGACCGCATCGTTGTAAAGTATTTTATAAGTGATGTTCACCCTGGAGGCGACCGCGGCCCGGATTGCCAGGATTCCACTGTGAAAATACGTGCCGTCTCCGATATTCTGGAATATGTGCCGGGTATCGGTAAACGGCGCCTGTCCGATCCAGGAAGCGCCTTCGCCGCCCATCTGGGTAAAGGTTTCGGTGCGCCGGTCCATCCACCTCGCCATGTAGTGGCAGCCGATTCCGGCAAGCCCGTGACTGCCTTCAGGCACTCTCGTTGAAGTATTGTGCGGGCAGCCGGAACAGAAATAAGGAATACGGGTCAGCGTGTCGCCGGGATGCGACAGGCGGTCTTCTTTGGCGTCCAGGAATTCGAGATAGCGGCGAATCGACCTGCTTTCATAAAAACGATTGACGCGGCTGCCAATGGCGCGGGCCACCATGGCTGGCGTGAGCTCGCCCAGATTGGTTACCAGATGATTGCCTTTTTCGTCAAATTCACCGATGACGACCGGTCGCTCATCGACCGGCCAGTTGTAAAGCTGTCCGGTAATCTGGTCCTCGATCACGCTACGCTTTTCTTCAACCACCAGGATTTCTTTCAGTCCTTTGGCGAATTGATGGACTGAAATCGGCTCCAGAGGCCAATTCATGCCGACTTTCAACACCCGGAGGCCGATTTCACGGGCGACCGTATGGTCAATTCCCAGATTGTCCAGTGCCTCCATCACATCAAGCCAGGCCTTGCCGGTAGTGATGATTCCCAGTCGTGGGTCGGGTGTATCGAGAGTGATCGTGTTCAGTCCATTGGCGTATGCGAACGCCCTGGCCGCATAAATCCGGTATCGGTTCAGTAATCGTTCCTGCTCAAGCGGTGTGCTTGGCCACTGTGCATTCAGTCCGCCTTCCGGTATCTCGACTGCCTGGGGAATCACGATGTTGACCCGGTCCGGGCTGAGGTCCGCCGAGATGGCGGAGTCCATGTTCTCCGTGATGGCTTTCAGTCCGACCCAGCAGCCGCTGAATCGCGACATGGCCCATCCGATCAGGCCATAGTCCAGCACATCCTGGACATTGGCCGGATTCAGTACGGGCACCGAAGCCCCGACGAACATGTGTTCGCTTTGTTGGGGTACGGTGGAGGATTTGCAGGCGTGGTCGTCTCCGGCGATGGCCAGTACCCCGCCGTATTTGGTCGTACCGAACAAATTGGCGTGTTTGATCGCATCCATGCTGCGGTCCACTCCGGGGCCTTTGCCATACCACATCGAGAACACGCCGTCATACCGCGCTCCGGGCAGAAGATGGGTCTGCTGGGTGCCCCAGACGGCAGTGGCCGCGAGGTCCTCATTGACGCCGGGTTGGAAATGGATGTGATGTTTGTCCAGCCAGGGTTGCGCCTGCCACAGGGATTGATCCAGCGTGCCAAGCGGAGAGCCGCGATACCCGGATATGAAACCGGCCGTGTTCAGCCCTTGTTCCAGGTCCCGTTGATGTTGCAGCAGGGGCAACCGGACCAGTGCTTCGATCCCGGTCATGAATGCACGGGAGTGATCCAGATCGTACTTGTCTTCCAGGGAAACCTGATTTAACATGGCAGCGGCGGTCTTTTTTCCGCCATCATTATACTACGTTAAATTTTGAGGCGCTCCCGCCTTGCCGGTAATAGCCTGTCAGCGGGAAGCAAAAGAATCCTTCCGGGTCAGCATAATGGGTAACCATCCACAATATCTGTTCGACGCGGACAGCAAACCTTCATTGCCGTTGCATCCGGTACCCCTGGTCGTTGCCGACCCGGACTCGGTCGAAGGCTATGGCAAACTGGTGACCGACCCGGACAGCCTGGATATCGAAATTGTCCGCTGGCCCGCCCAGGGCTGGCGTCCGGTGGATGAAGATACCGGCGATCAGGGGGGAATCGTCGAAGGCGTGTTCTGTGGTGAATGGGACGGGGATGTGCTGATGGGCGTCAATGACGCGGTTGGCGGGCATTATGTACTCGGTTGGAGTCGTGATCCGCAATACGCGCAAAGGCGACGGGCCAGCGTACCGCGGGATCAGGTTTTGCTGTGGCATTTCAACTATCATCCGGATGGGGGGCAGTTGTTCCATCCACTGGAGAATCAGCCTTTTGTCGTGCCGGTAGCCCTGCCGGGAGACGACCTCCGGCCGGAAAAAGTGGTCGCCCTGTGGTGCGATGGCAGCCAGGGGCTGTATATTCACCCGGGTATCTGGCACGAAGGCATATTTCCGGTTCACGACAAACAGCGTTTTCTGGATCGACAAGGCCGGGTTCACGCCAGGGTCAGTTGCGATTTTGCAGAGGAGTTCGGGGTTTACCTGCAAGTCCCGTTGCGGCTTGAGCCGGACGTGCCGTAGCCGGTTGCGGCTGGAATGCAGGCGCATTGGACCCGGGCATGAATACGGATGTGGAAACCGGGCAGCGGGTTGTGTCCAGGCGGTCCGGACGCGGTCACAAAAGAGAAAGGCCGCAGGCTGCGGCGCCAGCCTACATAACCCGGAAAATCCCGTATTTCGAGTTTCTCGATGAAGAGGGGCTGGTTGCCCTGGAAGAGCAGGCAGACTGGCTGATGCAGGAAATCGGCCTTGAGTTCCGGGGTAACCCGGAGGCCCTGAGACTCTGGAAGGAAGCGGGGGCCGATGTCAATGGGACCCGGGTCAAGTTGCCTCGCGGAATGGCCCGCGAGCTATGCAAAACGATTCCTTCCGAGTTCATCCAGGTTGCGCGCAATCCGGCCCGCAGCGTCCGGATTGGCGGCCGGGCCCAGGTCTTCGCTTGTGTTTTCGGCCCGCCTTTCGTGCGCGATCTTGAAAGAGGGCGCCGCTATGGCACCATGCAGGATCTGGAAAACCTGGTGAAGATCGCCTGGCAGCTGCCCAGCATTCATCACACCGGACTGGTGATCTGTGAACCTTGTGACGTGGCCGTATCCTGGCGCCACCTGGACATGCTTTACAGGCACATGCGTTACAGCGACAAACCCTTCCTCGGCGCGATCACCGCAAAATCGAGGGCGCAGGACTCAGTGGATATGGCCAAAGCGCTGTTTGGCGAGGAATTCATGCAGGATCATTGCGTCATCCTGGGAAATGTCAACACCAATTCGCCGCTGCTGGTCGACAAGGTGGTCACCGAAGCGGCCCAGGTTTACTGCGGGGCGGGGCAGGGGTTGATTGCGGTTCCGTTCATTCTCGGCGGCGCAATGGGTCCGGTGACGACGGCGGCTTCCATTTCCCAGGCCCTGGCGGAGGCCATGATGGTCGGGGCGTTCACCCAGCTGGTGCGGCCGGGCGCGCCTTTTGTGCTGGGAAATTTCCTGTCATCCATGAGCCTGAAAAGCGGCGCCCCCACTTTTGGCATGCCTGAACCGGTCATGTCGAATTTCATCATCGGACAGCTTGCCCGCAGACTGGGTATTCCGTTACGAAACGGCGGGTCGTTGACGGCATCCAAACTTCCGGATGCCCAGGCGGCTGCCGAAAGCGCGGATTCGATGATGTCCACGGCTCTTGGCGGAGCCAATTTCGTGTTGCACGCGGCGGGTTGGCTGGAAGGGGGGTTGGTGACGGGATATGAAAAACTGGTCCAGGACGCCGACCGGCTGGGCGCCTACCAGGTGATGTTGTCCGGGTTGCCGCTGGATGACAATGCCCTGGCCAGGGACGCGTATCATGAAGTCGAACCGTCGGGGCATTTCCTGGGCAGCGCGCATACCCTGGCGAATTACCAGACCGCCTATTATGATGCCGTCCTGTCGGATAGCGAGAGTGTGGAGCAATGGGAGGAGCTGGGCGCCAAGGATTCGGCGAAACGCGCCTTTGAGCGCTGGAACCGGTTGTTGAAGGAATATCAGCCGCCGCCGATGGATGAAGGCACGGATGAAGCGTTGAAAGAGTTCGTTGAAAAGCGGAAAAGGCAGGTCCCCGAAGCCTGGTACTGATTGCCGGGCATTAAAAATTGAACCCAGGGTAAGCGAATGCAATCTCATGCGAAAGTGGTGATCATTGGCGGCGGAGTCGTCGGCTGCTCGATTTTGTTCCACCTGGCCCGGTTCGGCTGGAAGGATTGCGTTTTGCTGGAACGCGATGAACTCACCTCCGGTTCCTCCTGGCATGCCGCCGGACAGATTCATACGATTTCCTCGGACCCCAATATTTCCCGCTTGCAGGGTTACACGATCAACCTGTACAAGGAGATCGAGCAAACCTCCGGGCATTCGGTCGGCATGCACAATACCGGCGGGTTTTACCTGGCATCCAACCAGGACTGGTACGACTATCTGAAGCGGGAACGATCGAAGGCGCGTTATATGGGGCTCGACCAGGAGTTCATCCCGGTCGAGGAAGCGGCCCGCCGTCACCCGCTGATCGATCCGAAACACTATGTCGCCGCGTTGTGGGACCCGCTGGATGGCGACATTGATCCTTCCGGAGTGACCTATGCCTACGCCAAGTCGGCCAAAGTTCACGGCGCTGCCTGGCATACCCATACGCCGGTTATCGAAACCAGCCAGAGAGCGGACGGCAGTTGGGATGTGGTCACGCCAAAAGGCACGATCAATGCCGAGATGATCGTCAATGCCGGTGGATTATGGGCCCGCGAAGTCGGGCATCTGGCAGGACTGCATTTGCCGGTTCAACCGATGGAGCACCACTATCTGTTGACCGAGGACATGCCTGAAATTGCCGAACATGTCGCCGCGTGCGGCCAGCGCCTGCCGGCCGGGATCGATTATGAAGGCAATATCTATTTCAGGCAGGAACAGCAGGGGATGCTGCTCGGCACCTACGAAGCGGTTGCCACGCCGTGGTCGGTCAGCGGCACTCCGCAGGATTTCGGGCACGACCTGCTGGAACCCAGGCTGGAGAATATCGAGCAGAAACTGGCTATTGGCTTCGAACGTATCCCCGCGTTGGGCAGCGCCGGTATCCGCAAGATCATCAACGGCCCCTTCACCTTCGGGCCTGACGGCAACCCGATGATCGGGCCGGTACCGGGGATGAAAAACTATTGGGTGGCGGTCGGCGTGATGGCCGGATTCTGCCAGGCGGGGGGTGTGGGTCTGTGCATGGCGGAGTGGATGATGGATGGTGAGCCGTCGATTGATGTCTGGGCCATGGATATCGCGCGGTTCGGGGATTATGCCTCGCCCCATTACGGTACCGTCAAATCCACGGAGAATTATGAACGGCGGTTCATCCTGACCTTCCCCAATGAAACACTGCCCGCGGCGAGGCGGCAACGCACCACCGGAATTCATGATCGCCTGGTCGCCCGGGGCGCGGTGATGGATGCCGGGTTCGGCCTGGAGCATGCGTTGTGGTTTGCCGACGGTCCAGAGGACGCCTGGGAGGAACCTTCCTTCCGGCGTTCACGGGCGCATGATTATATCGCGGCTGAAATCAGGGCCGTTCGGCAAGCGGTCGGCGCGGTCGAAATCGCAAACTTTGCCAAACATGAGTTCAGGGGCCGGGGGTGCCGGGAATTTCTGGATCATGTCCTGGCCGGATTCCTGCCTGCGCCGGGCCGGATCACGCTGACTCCGATGTTGACTCCGAAAGGCAGATTATACGGAGACCTGACGGTGGCCTGCCTGGAAGAGGATCATTTTATCCTGTTTGGTTCAGGCGCGGTCCAACAGATGCATCGCCGCTGGTTCGAGGGGTTGCTTGAGCAACACGGGGTCGCCGATGAAGCAAGCCGTCAGACAAGCTACCGGAATGTGTCGAGCCATTATCACGGCATCGCGATTTCCGGCCCCGATTCGCCGGAATTGCTGCAACGGATCTGCCGGGATGATGTCGGCGGCATCCGATTCCGTGACGTGCGTACGACCTTTGCGGGCGGCGTGCCTGCGATCCTGGTCCGCATGTCATTCTCGGGAGAATCGGGTTACGAAATTTATGTGGCGCCGGAATATCAACTCAAGCTGTTCGAGGAAATCGAACAGGCCGGCGCAGACCTCGGGTTGAAATGGTACGGCGCGCGGGCGCTGATGAGCATGCGGCTGGAAAAGGGCTGGGGCGCCTGGACGCTTGATTACCGCCCCGACTTTACCGCCGGCCAGTCCGGGCTGGACGCGTTCATCAACTGGAAGAAGGACTTTATCGGCAAAGAGGCTGCGTTGGCGGAACGGGAAACCGGCGCGGACCGGAAACTGGTGGCCATGACCATTGATACCACGGATATCGACGTCTCCGGGGATGAAGCGATCCTGAAAGATGGGGAATGTGTCGGCTATGTCACTTCAGGCGGCTATGCCCACCATGTCGGGCGGTCCATGGCTCTGGGGTACATTCCGGCCGGGCTGGCACAGAATGACCTGTCTCTCGAAGTGGAAATCAATGGCGCCCTTTACCCGGCCAGAGTCCGTCTCGCCCCGCTCTATGATCCGGCTGGCAGGAAAGCCAGAGGGGAACCTTCAGTCTGACATGGACTCTGAATCATAAAGGCGGGGCATAACGATCACAGGGGGATGACGATGAGACGAGTACTTCAACTGATGGCGCTGGTCCTGGTCTGCGGTTCGGCGCCATCCTGGTCGGACCAGAACAACCCCGAACTGGATGAGCTTTTCAGGTTGTTGCATGAAGTCACCAGTCCGGCGGAAGCGTCCGTGCTGACCCGGCAGATCTGGCAGAACTGGTATCAATCCGACAACAAGGAAGTTGAAGCATTGATGCGGCAGGGTGAAATCAGCATGCGCACTGGAAAGCTGGAGCAAGCGGTCGAGATTTATTCCAGGGTGATCGACATCGACCCCGGTTTTGCCGAAGGCTGGAATCGACGGGCGACCGTATACTACATGATGGGCCGGTACCAGTCTTCGACGGCAGACGTGGTTGAAACACTGAAGCTCGAGCCCCGGCATTTCGGCGCTCTTTCGGGGCAGGGCATGATTTATACCCAGTTGCGGAAAATCGACCTGGCGCTGGAGTATTACGAAAGGGCGCTCGAGGTGAACCCCCACATGACCGGAGTCAGAATTTCAATCGAAGCGATCCGGAAATATCTGCAGAAGGAAGTGATTTAACGATTTTCATCCGACTCCGGCGCCAGCTCGAACAGGGTTATTTCATTGAGCGACCCCAGTCTCATCAAGGGTCCCCAGGTGCCTGTTCCGGATGAAACGTAAAGGTATTGATGGCGTTTTCGATGCAGCCCGTTGATGCGGTTGAACTGCTGTTTGACGATCAGGTTGAACGGAAAAATCTGCCCATTGTGAGTGTGTCCGCACAGCATCAGATCAATGCCATGGTCAATCGCCGCTTCCCAACCGTGCGGACGATGGTATAACAGCAGGCTGAACTGGTCCGGGTTGTTCGCGATCCGCGGCAGGTGAATATCGACCTGATCCCTGCGGTCTGCGTCATCTATGCCGATAAAGACCAGTTCTCCGGCGCTCCACGAATCCTGTCTCAAGGTATTCATGCCGAGACGTTTTGCGATATCCAGAATCTTGTCCAGGTCGGCGTAACGTTCATGATTGCCAATCGTGAAAAAAGTCCTGGCCTTGATCTGGCCCATGGATTCCAATGCTTCATAGTCAACCGAGCTGCTGTCGATCAAATCCCCGGTGACGGCGACAAAATCGGGCTCAAGGGCATTGATCCTGTTGACGACACGTTGCATGAAACCGCTTTGGCGAGAACCGATATGGACATCGCTGATCTGGGCAATCCGGTATTTTCGACTGATTTTCGGGCTGCTTATCCGTAGTCTTTTGACGGACAGGTGGTGAGAGGCCAGGATTGAAAACAGCACCAGCGCTATGCCGGTGACGAGAACCGTCTGGGCGACGAGCCGGTCATCCAGATCGGACGCCCACCGGACCGGCTCGGCAATCAGCGTCAGGACGGCGAATACGAAACTTATCCCGAACCAGTGTACGACGAGGTAGCGAACCTTCATTTTTGGTCCGCTGAATGAATAGTACATGCCGACCAGACCCACCAGCCAGACTGCGAGTGACTGGAAAATCGTGAACTCGATTCCGCCGCCATACCAATTGGTCAACCGGCTGACCGGCCAGGCAAATACGAAGCAGCAGGCGAGGGGGAACAGAATATTGAACCGGAGACGGGTACTGGATTGCCTGGATGCCATCACTGGAGGATATACCAGGATCCGTTGAAATGAAATTGACGGAACGGGTTTTCCTGCACGGTCGCAACGGTTAATCCGGGGTATAATCCGGCTTTGGAATCCAGGGAGACCCCAAAGCTGAAATCCGCACACAAATTACGCAAGACCAAGGTCATCGCCACCATTGGCCCTGCCTGCGACCATGTCGATACGCTTAAAGACATGATTGCAGCGGGCATGAATGTTGCTCGCCTGAATTTGTCCCATGGAAATGTGGAATCCCATACCCGGACGCTCGAGCGTGTTCGTCAGGCGGCGACGGAAATGGATGCCGCGCTGGCGGTCATGGTGGATACCAGAGGGCGCGAAATCCGCACAGGCAGGCTCCATGCCGACAATGTGCTGCTGGAACGCCACCAGTCGTTTTCAATTTATGCAGGAGATGGAATCGGAGATAGTACCGGGGTCACCGTTTCCCATCCGAATCTGTACCGGCATACCAGTCCGGGTGACCGCATATTGATTGATGATGGCCAGATGGAGCTGGTTGTAACCGCTGTCAAGGGAGATGAAATCCAGTGCAGGGTTGAATGCGGCGGTTTGCTCAGAAACGCCAGGGGCGTCAACCTGCCGGACAACAAAACCGCATTCAACGACATTCCGTCCGATGACAGCCTGGAAATCGGGTTCGCTGCGGCCAATAATGTTCAGTACATTGCCGCGTCATTCGTTCGAAACGCCCGCGAAGTCGTGAACATGCGCAACGCGCTCAGGAACCGGGGCTCGCATATCCCGATCATCGCGAAGATAGAAAACCGCGAGGGGGTTGACAACATGAACAGCATCATCGCGGCGGCCAACGGCATTATGGTTGCGCGCGGCGACCTCGGCGTCGAACTGGAAATGGGTGAAGGCCCGACCGTTCAAAAGCAGATTATCCGGGCTACCGTATCCCAGGGCAAACCCGTGATTACCGCAACCCAGATGCTGGATTCGATGGAGCGGAATCCGAGACCGACCCGGGCCGAGGTCAGCGATGTCGCCAATGCCATTTTCGATGGCACTTCCGCAGTGATGTTGTCCGGCGAAACCGCGGTCGGCAGACGTCCTGTCGAAGCCGTGCGAACCATGGTGAGTCTGGCCCGCGAAGCGGAGGCGGGGTTGAGTCGATTCGGTTATCTTCAGCAAATCGAACCGCATCCCGCGAACGAGGTTACGGATGCGGTGGCGCAGGCCTCGATTACGATGGCAAACCACCTGAACGCGGCCGCTATTATTGCACTGACCGAGACCGGATTCACTTCCCGGCTGATATCCAAGTACCGCCCCGACTGTCCGATTCTCGCGATCACCACCCGTAAGTCAGTGGTCAGCCGTCTCGCCATGAATTGGGGCGTATTGGCAATGCACTACGACGGGGATGGCAGCGATGATGAAAAAATTGTTTTCGCCATCAATCGCGCCAAAGAACTCGGTTACGTCAAGGACAATGATCTGTTGATCCTGACCGCGGGGAGTTCGCGGCAGGCGGGCAGTACCGATTTGATTCGGGTTTTACGGGTCCGATAGAAACCGGTCAGGTTTGATCTTTGGTTTTCAGGTGCAGCGTGGTCGTCGGGAATGCGCATTGGGCGTTGTTGTCTTCAATAATCTTCAGGATGGCGAGCATCACTTCCTGCTTGATCCTGAAATACTCCTGTCCGTTTTGTGTTCTGGTGAAGCAGTAAACAAAGAAGTCCAGCGATGACGGGGCGAATGTGGTAAAGCTGACCATCAGGGTCTGATCCTGGTCGATTTCTTCGTGGGATTCCAGATACGTCTTGACCTGTGCAACGATGTCGTCCATTGCGACGGCGTCATCGTAGCGGATTCCAATGGTTTCATAAATCCGCCGGTTTTTCATTCGAGTGATATTCTCGATCGAGATGCTCGAAAAAGTCGAATTCGGCACATACAGCGCCCGGCTTTCCAGGGTCCGGATCAGTGTTATTCGCCAGCCGATCTCTTCCACGATCCCTTCGATCTGCTTGTCAGGGGACCGAATCCAGTCTCCGGTGAAAAACGGACGATCCAGATAGATCATCAACCCGCCGAAGAAATTGGATAGTATGCCCTGGGCGGCAAACCCGACCGCGATACCGCCGATCCCGCCAAACGTCAAAATACCTGCAATGCTGAGTCCGAGGTTCTGCATCGCCACCAGAGACGCGACGATAAACACTGTCAGACGCAACAATTTGCCGACGCTGGTGATAGCGAACTGATCGACTTCTTCGCCTTTTGCGGTTTTCCTGCGGATCAGGTTTTGCTGGACATTGTTGATGAATCGAACCAGAAACCAGGCGATTGCGGCAATCGCGCCCAGGTCCCTGGCTGGAACGATAGCCCTGGCAATCGGTGTGTCCAGGCCAGCCACTGCGGTTTCGCAGGCCAGGCCGACACCGACCACCCAGATCATCAATCGCAAGGGGGAGGCAAGCGCATTCAGGAAGGCGCCATTCCATGACAGTTCATTGTCATCCAGACGTTTGCGAAAAAACGCCAGGATTCCCCGGGTTGCCAGACTCAGGGCCAGGGTCACGACCAGAATCACGACCACCTCCAAAGCCAGTGAATCCCGGTCGAACAGATTGGTTAACGAGTCAGGCATCGTTCTGCGCTGTCAGTTTGTTTGCCGGTTAGCCCCGGGAATTCATTCCTGTCTGGCCCATTCGGTATAGCCGCCGTTCAGACTGTAGCTTTGCCTGAATCCCTGGTTGCTGAAAAAATCCGCCGCGCCCTTGCTCATATTGCCGTGGTAGCAACAGACGATCAGTGGCCGAGATTTGTCCGCGCCTTCGATAAAAGACCGGACATTGCTGTTGTCGATATGGATGGCGTTCTCAATATGCCCCGATGACCAGGACGCGGCATCCCGAATATCGACAATAATCGGATCCTGGCTGTCGATCAGCGCCCTGGCGTCTTCAATGTCTATGTTTTCGAATGGCATACCGGTCGCCCGTGAAATTTCCGGTCAGGTCAGGAGCCACGTATCATAACATCTTTAACGATTCTCGAGGCATCCAGACCCGCACGATGATGATCAACATCAACGATGCGGTATCGACTAGAGGGCTATGGGGTTCTATAAACGCATGGAGTCGCTTGAGGTCATCCAATACTCCCGGCAGAAAAAAGGTACTGAAATGCCCTGAGAAAATCCTGTCGGCAGGTTTCTGGTTTCACAAAGTATAACATTGTTATGCAATTTTCCAACTCAAACTGCCATTACATGAGGGGCCGATCTTAAAAAAATTATCCCGGTAGATTATTCTTAACGTTGTTTTTTGTGGGGTTGTGTTAGGAGCCATCGCCATCAGTTTTCCCCTTGGTTGCAGCGCGTTCCGCAAACCATATTCCCGTCTCAATCGGAAGTACCAACATAAATATGTCCTTAAGCGTTGGTGAAATTTGTATCGCTTAGCCATCCGGCACCGGCTGCCACTATCAACAGGAGTCCACCTACAAATACAAATGCACCAGCGGCGTAGGTGACGAGGACCCTTACACGACTTCGCATTATTTTTCTTTTTGTATCGTAACAATTTGGCGAAGTTGATTCTGTTCCTATTCTTTCAGACATGATCTTCCTCAGTGCGTAAATCCCACAACTGATCAACCTCATCTGAAATATTGTCTATCCTCTCCGTGAAGTTTCTAATGTACACATAGCCCACAATCGCGATCAAGGCAGGTAGCGCAACGGCAACAATCCCCATGAATATGGAGATGATTTGCAGATAGAGGGAAATGTTTGTCTGATCGTACATCGTGATTAGCTCCTCCTTCTGGTAGGCTTCCCCTTTTTCGTCTGCTCTCCTTCCCAATTTAAGGCTGCATCGCGGGTTGTCGCGCGCCCCACTTGCTTGATGTGACCACTATCCCCATAATTTTGTTTGTGTTCCCGCTCGCGCCTTTCCAAATCGTTGGTTATTCCCGTATGAACGATCCTGTTTCCCTGTTTGAAGTGATATTTGTAAGTATCTCTTGTCATTTTTTAATCCTCTGAAGGTAAGATCCAAGTATACTGTTACAGTCATTAAAAACAATCATTAAAAAGCAAAATAAACGGATAACCCTGATTCTTGTGTCGGAATCAGGGTAATATAATTTAGCTGACGACAAAATCTGAATTAAACAAGTCATTTTATGACAACTACAACCGTGTCAGAACTCAAAAGGTCAATCAGCGCTTGCCTGCGTCAGGTCAAGGCGGGTGAAGAATTGCTGATTACCGAGCACGGTCGCCCCGTAGCGCGCCTGCTGCCTGTCAAGGATCTCGCGTCTTTGCCCGAAAGTCTTCTGGATATGGAAAAACGGGGATTGTTGAAACGCCCTGAAAAAACCCTGTCGGCAGATTTCTGGAACCTGCCGCGCCCTGCCGATCCAAAGGCAACAGTACGTTCGGCAGTCTTGCGGGAACGGCGGGAGGGCTGGTGAAATTTTGAGACACATCGGCCATCTTTAATCCAACTCCGAGTAGCCACATAGAGTTGTTTCGGCAAATTGGGGATTGAGAGCGATGGCGGTGTCGAGCATGATGTCATTGTTTGCCCATGTTCAAAACTTGACTCGATAAACAGAAGCCTTAACGAGCGCTGACCGGCACCGAAACCAGACGTTCCCCGGCTTGTTCAGCCGAAGGTTCGGGAATTTCCCGTCCTTGATTGATACAGCCGCAAATGGCTTCATCCAGAGCATCGGCAGCCTCGACAAGCGCTCCTTCAATCGTATCGCCTTGGGTAATTGCTTCCGGTATATCCCGGCAGGTAACAACGTATCCGCCTTCATCGGGGTCTTCGGTGAGAATCACAGGGTAAATATATTTCATGGTTTATACCTCCGACTTATCAATGCCAAGTTGTTCCGACATGGCGTGGCAAGTACCTGTTTCCAGTTCATCTTTCCGGTTTCCAAGGATGTATTGCGGGCCGCCTGTATGGCGATAGTGGTACAGAGAAGATAGAGTTCTTGTCAGAACAATTCGGTTAATTCCGGTGTATATGTAAACTGAAGCCAGACCGGCGTGACTACACGCTGCATCGTGAATCGGGTCAATGTTACGTAATCCTTGACATACCGGAAATCAGGTTCTCTTTTTGAATGTATAATCGACGATAACAATTCGTCCGGTATATGTCATGCAATGGATTTTACTGTTAGTTATCGTAGTCTCACTGTTTTACTTATCCCGATATTTCCCTAAAACCGCTTTCAGCGTTCTCGGCGTTCTGGTTATCGCCGCCGGGGCCATGGTTCTGAGTACCACGGAAATGGCTCAATTCAACCGGGGGAAGATAGCCAACGAGGATATCCTGATCGAAAATCCGGTACTGACGCCGACCTATGCCGAGGGTTATCGGTTCAATGCGAGGTTGCTCAATAGCAACCAGAACCATTCGCTGCGGGAGTTGGTGGTCAGCATTACCATGCTGGATTGCGCCAGTGATGAACCGGCAAGTTGCCGCGTTATCGGTCAGGAAGATGAAAGAATCAATGTCCGCATTCCGCCGGGTCAGGCGCGGGACGTTTCCAGGACATTGTCTTTCGACAACGCCGCAGCAGCAGGTGCCCTGAAATGGGAATTCAAGGTGACTTCGACTCGCAGTTGAAGAGCCATAAAGAGCCATGACCATTTAAACGGTACAGGGTGAAATCCGCTGGCGTTAATGCTATATTGAAGGTTCATGACTGATCTTCTATATGGCATTTTTGGAGGCACTTTTGATCCCATTCACAACGGCCATCTGAAAGCCATTGCTGCCGTTTCACAGCAATGCCAGCTTGAATGCGTCCACATCGTTCCATCAGCCAGCCCTCCGCATCGCAATCCGCCGCACGCCAGCGCCCGGCAACGACTGGAGATGACGGCGTTGGCCATAGCGGGTCTTGACCGATACGACCTGGATGACCGGGAATTGAATCGCGCTTCCCCTTCCTGGACCCGTGATACGGTAAGGTCATTGCAATCGGATTACCCGGACCGGAAGTTCTGTTTTGTCGCCGGAGTGGACGCATTGTCCGGCCTCCCGGACTGGTATCTGGTCGATGATCTGATCGACCGGATCCACTTTATCGTCATGCAGCGGCCCGGATGGTCGTATCCTGAACCCTTGCCGGACTGGTGGCAATCCAGGCGGACAACCCGGCTCGATGACCTGAAAGAGTATCGTGCTGGCAGATTTTACGAAGTGGAAATAGAGCCTGTCGCGGTTTCAGCCACAGAAATCCGTTCTGCCATCAGCCGGGGAATGGATGTCAGCGACTGGATGCCGACTTCCGTGTGGAATTACATTTGCGCTCACAATTTATATGCAATCGATCCTGAGAAACCCGGACGGGAGGTCCCGTGAATGAACCCGTAAAGGCAACCCGGTCCATGCCCGGTGCAATGCGTGACCGGGTGGTGGCGGCGCTTGAAGACGCCAAAGGCGTTGACATCATAGCGCTGGACGTACGCAAACTCACTGACATTACCGATTATATGGTGGTGGTCACCGGGACTTCGGGCCGCCACATACAAACCCTTTCGGAACGGGTTCTGGAGTTCATGCTCGAATCCGGCTGGAAACCGATTGGCATCGAAGGGGAGGAGTCGCGGGAATGGATACTGGTGGATTACGTCGATGTAGTGGTTCATATCATGCTCAACGCCACGCGCAGGCACTATGACCTTGAGAGTCTGTGGAACGAGGCTTTTCAAAAACCCGTTCAACTGGCCGAAGCCGGTTCACAGGAAAAGCAGCCGGCATAGGGGATGTTTTCCCGGCTTTTGGATAGTGGCTGTAGCGCACATGTGGATACCGGGTTGAAGACGCCGTGTTGAAAATTGACCTGATCGCGGTAGGCGGCAAAATGCCGGACTGGGTAGTTCAGGGATTCGGGCATTACCAGCGGCGGATTCATGGCCGCGTTACCCTCCGGCTGATCGAAATCGGGGCTATGAAAAGAAGTAAAAACGCGGATGTCGGTCGAATTATCCGGTCGGAGGAAAAGAAAATAAAAGCCGCCATTGCACCCGATACCCGGGTGATAGCCCTGGATCGGTCCGGGCAGACTTGGGCGACGCTTGAATTCGCGGAAAGGATGCGCGGCTGGATTGACCAATCAGAACGACTGGCGTTGATTATAGGAGGGCCGGAAGGGTTGAGCCGGTCATTCGTCACCCGGTGCGACGAGACCTGGTCCTTGTCGGCATTGACTTTCGCGCATCCTCTGGCCCGGCTTGTCGTTGCCGAGCAACTGTACCGCTGCCTGGCCATTGTGGAAGGGCGGCCTTATCATCGGTGAAACCGGCTTCGTCCGGCGTCATCTTCATCTACATCGTCTTGTTATAATTTTGACGATAACACGAACACGAGTGAACCTGAAATGAGCAAATTCAAGTCCGTTTTTGAACATAAACAGAAAATCCTGCGCGAGCGGCCCGACCGATGCGGAGTCGAGGTGCACGCGACAAGCCGTCTAGTCGAGGATTTTCGCAGCCACGTCAAGACGCGCGGATTCGAGATCATCGTCGATCAGCCGGAAAACATGGGGAGTACCGACCAGGGTCCCCGTCCCAGTGAATATGTGCTGGTAGCCCTGGCAGCCTGTCACGAGGTGACCTGGCGGCTTTATGCGGATGCGCTCGATATCGATTTACAGGATATTGCGGTCAGTGTGACCGGAAAATCCGATGCGAGGGGCTTTTTCGACCTGGATGACGACATTCCGGCCGGATTCAGCGAAGTGGTCGGCACTATTGAGGTGGTCAGTGACGCCAGTGACGAAGACCTCGAAAGATTGCGGCTGGCGGTCAATCGCCATTGTCCGGTGCTGGATGATTTGAGAAAACCGGTGAAGGTGGAACTCGAATTGCAACGAAAAGCGCCGGATACGCAAAGCCAATGCCCCGACTGAATCGGATCAGCCGGGGCCGGAGGTTTAACCTCAATTATACGGACGGGTTGAACGGGGTTGTCCGATAATCTCTCCAATTGGCGCCGTCAATCCCATTTCCTGCAGGGCGGTATTGATCGGCATGTCGTTATAGGCATTTTCCGGGGCGTCGGGTGATTTCAGCACCTTCAGTTCATGCAGGAAGGCATAGCCGTTGTTCATCAGGGTGAGAACATCGTCATCAAAAATCATTTTGGCTTCATACGTCACCGGGTCACCACCGATAGCCGCCGGATTTTCCTCATAAATCGCTGACCAGATGGTGGCCTTGGGATAACCGGTCAGTTCCTCGAACAGGATATCGACTGTTTCGGCGGGGTTGTCGATAATGAATTGCATGGCTTCAATTTCCGCTTTCATCCAGCCAATCGCCGCTTCCGGATTTTCTTCAATGAAGTCCTGACGCATCAGGGTAAAGTCGGCGTCGGTTTCACCCCAGGGCGCGCCGGTTGCGACATATTTGGCATGGCCCGCTTCTACAACCCGCCGCGCATGGGGTTCCCACATGGCGGCCCCCCCTTCCATCTTGCCGGCTTCGAAATTGCTGGTGATGACTTCGATGGTCATGCTCAGCCGTTCCGAAGGTTCGAACGCTCCCTTGCTGATAATCGAATCAACGAAGCGATTGGCGCAGGTGCCGCGGTGAACGGCAAAGGGTTTGCCGGTCAACCATGCACCGGCTTCCTCAACGCTGGCAAAATCCGGCGCGTCCATCGGCACCACGATCTTGTTGCAGTTTTGACCGTTGCTGAACATCGGCGTGGAGACCAGTCGAATGTCGGCAATTTCCCGTTTGGTTGTAGCCACCAGTGAAGGCATGTCACCCATGGTGCCGACTTGCATCTTGTCGGCCAGTAACGCGTTTACCATCGGCGGACCGGTCAGGTGGGCCTCGAACTTCACCGTGCTGCCCTTGGGCAGATATTTTTCGTGCAACGCCTTGTGCTTGATAATGACTCCGTTCCATCCACCGGTCCAGTACGGGTGGTAACCGTAGGTAATGTCCACCGGTTCGGCTGCATGCAGAGCCCCTGTGAACAGGAGCGTCAAACCGGCAAACAACATTTTCAAATCAGGTTTTCTCATGTTTCAAATCCTCAAGTGTGGTTGAAGGAAAAGTACTCTCTCGGCAAGCCTGAAGCCTGACTTGGGAAATCATACTCGTTTATAAAATCTCCGCGGTTCCGGCATACAGCCAGTTCATCGCCTCCTGTTTCAGTTCCAGATACCGGCTGGTAGTCAGAACGTCAATCGTCCTGGGCCTCGGCAAGTCGATATCGATGACTTTGGTTATATTGTCCGGGGCCTCATCCATTACGTAGATCCGGTCGGCCAGGAACAGGGCTTCTTCCAGCTCAGATGTGATGAACAGGGTGGACAGACCGGTGTCTTCGAAAAGTTTCAGGTAGTATTCCTGCAGTATTTCGCGGGTCATCACGTCCAGGCCGCGGAACGGTTCATCCAGGATCATGATATCCGGACTGTTTATCAATGCCTGGGCAATTTCCGCCCGCCGCTTCATGCCTCCGGACAGTTGATCCGGGTATTTGTCCTTGAAATCGGTCAGGCCAAACCGGTCCAATAGCTCGGCGGCCTTGATTTTTGCCTGCTGTTTGGGAATCTCACTTCGAACCAGCGGGCCGAATATGACGTTATCCGTCACCGTCATCCAGGGCCAGAGAGCCGTTTCCTGAAACACCATGATGCGATCCGAACCGGGACCGGCGATCGGTTTTCCATCGATCTCTATCGTCCCGCAATCCGCTTTCAGGTAGCCTGCGAGCAGGTAAGCCAGCGTTGATTTCCCGCACCCGGAGGTTCCCATGATCACATTGAGCATACCCGGCTCGAATTCAACCGAGCAGTTTTGTATGACATTGACCGGGTTGCCGGACTGGTTCAAAAAGCCCTTGCCAATATCCCGAATGCTGATGTGGCCTTTGACCATATTTAACGGTTCTCCTTCCACGGCATCATTTTTCTCTCGATCCAGTCCACGGTGATGGTGGACAGGTATCCGGCCAGACCGATACTGATCATCCCGATCAGGACTACTTCGGGTGTCGAACTGACGTAGCCTTCCCAGGTCATTCTCCCCAATCCACTGTCGCTTGCGATCATTTCCGCCGCGATCACGACATTCCAGGTGATCGCGATTCCCAGAGTCATGCCGACCGCGATCGAGGGAATGACCGATGGCAGCATGATACGGCGAAATACGTCCATTTTCGATGCGCCAAGAGACCGCGCCAGCCAGATATGTTCGTTCTGGATTCTGCCTACCCCGTCATATACATTGATCACGATGACAAAGAATGCGCCAATGAAGGTGATGAACACGATACTGGATTCATTGGTCGGCCAGAACAGAATCGAGATCGGAACCCAGGCCAATGGTGGAATCGGGCGCAGTAATTCAAATACCGGAAAGAACAGGTTCCTGAATTTTTCACTGGTGCCGAACACCAGGCCCAACGGAATCCCCAGGATCTGTGCGATCAAAAATCCGATGACCACCCGCTGGAAACTGATCAGCCAGGAATGCCAGTACGCGGAGTCCGTCAGATACTCGGCCAGAAACGTGGCCAGCGTTTCCACCGGCGTCGGCAACTCGGCAAAGCCGGCCACTTCGGCGACAACCAGCAGGTGCCAGAGGACGAAAAAGGAAACGACCGAAGCCACTCCGCGCCACTTGAGCTGCGACCATCGTTTGAATCCGGTTCGGTTTGATTTCATACTGACTTCATCGTCCAGGCCATCATGCCAACTCTCGTTCACCCCGTTCGAAGGCTTTTTTGGCTTCTTCGTGCACGGCCGTCACCGCCTGCTGCTTCAATTCAATAAACCGCTGGCTGGTTAACAGGTCCCGTGTCCGTGGCCGCGGCAGGTCGATATTCAGTCTGAGCTTGATCGTGCCGGGTCTTGTGGTCATGACCACAACGGTATCCGCCAGGAAAATGGCCTCATCGAGATCATGGGTGATAAAGAAAACGGTTTTCCGGAATCGGTCATAAATGTTCAGCAGGTGTTCGTGCATCGTGGTTTTGGAAACCGTGTCCATGGCGCGAAACGGCTCATCCAGCAACAATATCCTGGGGTTGTTGATCAGGGCGCGAAGTATTTCAACCCTGCGCTGCATTCCCGATGACAGCTGGGTCGGATAAGAGTCCGAGATTCTATCCAGGTTGCCGATTCTGGACAGCAGGTCCATCGCTTCTTCATGGGCTTCCTCCATCGACCTCTTTTTCTGCACGACCAGGCCGTAGGCGACATTTTCCAGTACGGTTTTCCAGGGGAACAGGGCTCCATTCTGGAATACCACGACACGGTCCGGTCCGGGAGTCGGCGGGCTGCCAACCGTGGACAATGGTTCTCCATCCATCATGACCTGTCCCGAGGTCAGATTATCGAATCCGGCGAGGATATTCAGTAATGTGCTCTTGCCGCAGCCTGAAGGGCCGACTACGGCGATAAAATCGCCAGCCGGAATTTCCAGGGAGCATTCCTCCAGCGCAACGACATGTATGCCTGCCGGGTCGTATATCTTTCCTGCCCGGTCAACCGAGAGGTGTCCGAGTTTCCGGTCATCCTGTTCGATCTTTGAATCTCCGTTTGCAGACATATTCCAATATCGGTTATTCCGTGTTCAACCCCAGAGACTGTTCTCTCCATCGCATCAGGCGATTGCCGATTACCCGGATGATTGCGCTGCTGACATAACCGACGATTCCGAGTGTCACCATCATGATTACGATGGTCGGGTACTGCACCAGGTTATAGGATTCCAGGATCATGAACCCCAGGCCATATTGTGCGGCAATCATTTCCCCGGCTACCAGTGAAAACCACGCGGCTCCCATCGCAATCTGCAACCCCGTGAAAATCGACGGCAGGGCGCCGGGAATAATCACATCCCGCAGAATGTCGGCGGGTTGGGCGCCCAGGCACTGTGCGGCGCGGAAATAATCATTATCAATCGACCTGACTCCTAGCAGGGTGTTCATGGTGGTCGCGAAAAAGGCGACCAGAAAAGTAACGAAAATAACCGCAGGCTCATTGGCCGGAAAGATCAGGATGGCGATTGGCACCCATGCAAGGGGGGGAATCGGCCGTAAAAGACCGAGCAGCGCCGAAGCGTACTCATTGACCTTGACCCGCCACCCCATCAAAATGCCGAGCGGAACCCCGAGCAGGACGGCCAGCAAAAAGGAAGTGGTTGCGCGATACGTGCTGTACCAGATATGCAGGTAGTAATCCCGGGTAAACAGTGACAGTCCATAGTCCGGGTCACGGCTCAGCCACTCGATAATAACGGTTAACGGGTCGGGGAGCCGCTGAAAGGACGCGACCGGCAGCCATTTGACACAGGCATACCAAGCGATCAATGAGATCACATAGCCAGCCCACAAATAGCGAAGCTTATGGTTGCCAAACAGATTACCCACGGATAATCATTCTGTGTATCAGTGTTGTGAATTCCGAAAATTACGAGTACGACAGGGGTTCCGTATTGTTCTTGTTCGGGTTCGAATTATTCCTAGTGAGACCGAACCTAGTATATTCTGTCGCCAAGGTCAAGGATAAAATATGGTTCGACCCGAAATCCGGGGTTTTACGGCGATGGAGCCTTTAAGGTTATAATCCGCCGATTGTCCTTTTTTCATCGATCACTTGAAACTGCCCCGCACCGCTGCATTCATCATACTGGTTACCACCTGTTTCAATGCAGCCGCCCTTTCCGAACATACTGAAATACTGTACCGCTGGCAGTGGCCGGAGCATGTAACCGGGGCGAACGTCATTGCGCTCCGGCAAATTCATAAAATCCTGTCTTTATACGAAGAAGACGAGAAAACCTGGATCGAAATCCGTTATCCCGGTGGGGATGCCGGTCGACTCTGGGCCGAGTCCGTAGCGGGCTGGCTGACTTCTTACGGGGTGCCTGGAAAGTACATGGACCTGCTTCCCGGTTCCGGCGGAGCCGACCGGCTGGCGATTGCCTATATCGACCGGCGATCGTAAAGACCCACCGTTTTTTTAAGCCCGGTTCCAGTCATTTTGTCCGATGAAGATATTACAGTGTTTCGTGAGGCGCCTGTTGCCGGTGGTGTTTGCGGTCACCGTTTCCCCTTGTGTCCTGGCGGATGCGAAGGCTGAATTCGAATCGAAATGCAGCGCGTGCCACGGCTTTGGTATTGCCGGAGCCCCGAAACCTGGCGACACAGCGGATTGGCAGGCCAGGATGATCAGAGGCATGGACGTGATTTACGGCAATGCAATCAATGGCTTTACCGGCGATACAGGTATCATGCCGCCCAAAGGCGGTTTTACCGATTTGAGTGACGACCAGGTCAAGGCTATCGTTGATTACATGGTCAGGGTTGCCGGACAGTGAAAGCTTTGCACATGATTCGACATTGCTCAATACCTCGTAGAGAAGTCGTTGACAAAATATTGGGAGAAATACGAAGCTTTTCGGGAGCGATGTCAGTCATTCAAGAAAGACTGGTGGTGTGAAGAATTGGCCTTTCTGTCTCCATATGCATTGCCAATTCCCATGGATACGCAGTAAGCAACGCCAAGGGTGAAGGACTTTGAAAAGAGAGGGTTTTCAACCGTTATACGATTGCCTTTCCTTATACCCTGTATTTGTTCAGGCGCTTCGAGAAAGAGAGGCGGGTTTACGGGTACGGTATGAAACCACATAGTTACGGAAGGTATTTTTATCATTACTAATAGTAATATGGCTTGGTTTATCGGCTGGGATGTCGGTGGCTGGAGCTGCTCCAGGAATCCGGTCAGCCGCGACGCCATTGTGATTCTTGATGCCTGCCATGAGATCGCCGGCACTCCCTGGCGCGGCAACCTGCGCAAGTCCATCAATGACTGTTTGACGAGCGCCGAGTGGATCGCGGCTCTGTTCGATTTGTGTGGGAGTCGGACATTTCCCGAATCCGGTCAAGTGACTCTTTCCATTGACACATATCCTTCGGTCTGCAAACGCTCAGAAACCATTCAGGCTCTGCGCCGGCCTTACCCTGCGCTCACTCATGCAGATTGCGAGGATGCACTGACCTGTGCCTTAGTCGCCAGTTTATTTGCGGAAAAGCGGAGTGCTCTTATATCGCCAGAGGCTGACGTTTCCCCAAGCGAAGGCTGGATATGGGCGCCCAGGGACGCTTTTGTTCAGGATGCTGAGTCATCAGACTGCACATAGTGTTGTAGGTCTGCTAAACTTTTGTTTCAGAAAAACAATACTGTTTTCCTGAAAAATCAAGCATTCAATAATGTTACAAAATATTGAAAGTAAAATAATTTCTCGGATATATGGACGTGGTAGGGGTTGGGCATGTACCAAGACAGACTTTGTGACCGGATTTGGCGAGAATAATATTCATCAGGCACTCTCCAGCCTGACCAAGGCTGGCAAGATTCGCCGTGTCTGTCGAGGGGTCTACGATTATCCTCGTTATAGCGAGCTACTGGACCGTCAATTGAGCCCGGATCTGGACCAGGTGGCTCATGCTTTAGCTCGCAAATTCAACTGGCGCATTCAGCCTTCCGGTGATGCGGCTCTGAACCTGTTGGGCCTCTCCACACAGGTGCCGGGGCGTTGGGTTTACCTCTCCGACGGTCCAGGCCGTAAGTACGAAATAGAAGGGAATTCCCTGGTGTTCAAGAAATCCGTCTTGAAGGATGTCGGCTTCAGATACAGGGAGAGTGGCCTGGTGGTGCAGGCCCTGAAAGCGTTGGGTCGGGAGCATGTGGACCAGAAGGTAGTCGAGCATATCCGCCAGCAGCTGGAGTCGAAAGCGTGTGACCGTATCCTCGGTGATACCCGTTCGGTCACCGGTTGGATCTATGAAGCCATCAAACGGGTCTGCAAGGAGGCTGACTAATGGACAGGGTTGCCCGGCTTCCTGCCCAGGAACGTAGCGAACTGTTTTCGGAGACGGCGACGCAAAAGGGTACCACGCCAGCCGTTGTCGAAAAGGACTTTTGGGTTACCTGGGTACTGAACCGGCTGTTTCGGGAGCCGGATCTCGCGCGTCTGCTGATGTTCAAGGGTGGCACCAGCCTATCGAAGGTTTATAACCTGATTGAACGTTTCTCGGAGGATGTCGACCTGGTCCTCGACTGGCGTGTTCTGGGTGGAGACGATCCCTTGGCTGAACGCTCCAAAACCAAACAGGCTCAGTTGAATGCGGCGGTCAACGAGCGGGCACAAAAGTACATTAGTGGGGAACTGTTGAAATTGGTCGAAGCTGCGCTCGACGGTGTGTGTGGCTGTCATATGGAGGTTGATGATCCGTATGTGATTGATATCAACTACCCGCGGCCTTTCCTGGTGATTACCTCCGTTCCGAAGTGCGCCTGGAAATCGGTCCACTGGCGTCATGGCTGCCTTATGAAGATCGCAGTATCAGCTGTTATGCAGCAGAGGCCTTTCCCCAAGTGTTCGAGCAACGAGTAATGTGTCGTCAAAGTCATCAAGGCGGAACGCACATTTTGGGAGAAGGCCACGATTCTGCACCATGAGGCCCATCGCCCCGAGGGAACTGCAATGACACAAGGCCAACTCGACCGGCGTTTCATGGCGCAGGCGTTCGAACTCGCCAAAAAGGCGCAGGCGCTTGGGGAAATTCCGGTCGGCGCCGTGGTGGTTCGGGATGGACAGGTGATCGGCCAGGGATTCAACCGGTCGATTTCCGGTCAAGACCCTTCCGCCCATGCCGAAATCCAGGCGCTGCGCGACGCTGGCCGTTTCCTGGCAAATCACCGGTTTCCCGATTGCACGCTGTATGCCACGCTGGAACCTTGTGTGATGTGTGCGGGGGCGATATTGCAGGCCAGAGTGCGGCGGGTTGTGTTTGGCGCTTATGATGAGAGGTACGGGGCGGGGGGCAGTCTGCTGAATTTACTGGAGTCCGGGCTCCTGAATCACCGGTGCAGTGTGGTTTCAGGCGTCATGCAGGAGGCGTGCGGGCAACTGCTCGGTCAGTTTTTCAGCGACAGGAGGTAGGGTCTGCCCGGATTCAGCCCGGCTGGTTGCCGTTGCGGAGGAATTCCTGTATTTGCATGAACCGGTCGGCAATTTCATCGGCTTCGTGCGGAGGTTGCCAGATTGAGGCGACGGTGGCCTGGGGCGAGATCAGGAAGATCGCGCCGCTGTGGCCGACCAGGTAATCCTGCTGACCTTCCGCGTGTTCGTCGATTGACCAGGCTACGCCGAGTTGGGTGGCCAGAGAATCTATCTGCGCTTTCGTGCCGGACGCGGCGGTAAATCCTTCTCCAAAGAATGCAATGTAGTCACGCAGGCGATCCGGTGTGTCGCGCTCACCGTCCACCGAGACGAAAACAAGGGCGACCTGATCCATATCCGGACCGGCGTCCCGGAGAAGTTTTTCCCTGGCCTGCCGCAGAATGTTCATCGTGACCGGGCAGATATCCGGGCAGTGGGTATAACCGAAAAACACGAAACTCCAGTGACCGGAAAGCCGTGGCTGGTCGAACTTCCGGTTTTCATGGTCAATCAGGCCAAACTGATGCAGTTGCATTTGATCGGGCCAGAAAAAACCTTCGACCGGGGAGGCGGCGGGTTCCACCTTGACAAGAGGCGGGTTGAACCCGAAAAGCTGCAGGTAAAGCCCGATCAGCAAGGTGCCAGCTCCGGCAATGAGAATCCTGAATTTGAACCGCATCGGTTGTTTTCTGGCAGGTTGACAATCGGTTGTAGTCTGGCACATTATACCAGCAGTATGATTTTACTGTGTTGTAAAGCCAATTAACGTCCGTGGGAGGCAGAAATTATGAAAAATCCATCTGGTTTGCTGAAAAACTGTGTTGTCGGCGCCGCTTCTTCGGCACTGGTTTTCGGTATGGCTTCAGTTTATGCCGGGGGCACGCTCAATGTGACCAACTGGGCCGAGTATATCGCTGAAGACACGATTCAGAACTTTGCGGAAGAGTACGATGTCGAGGTGACTTACGACAACTATGACTCGGTAGAGTCCATTGATTCCAAATTGCTGGCCGGGAGTACCGGATACGATGTGGTCAGCCATGCAGGTAGCCAGATTGCGCGTTTGATTCCAGCCGGGATCCTGCAGCCGCTGGACAAATCCAGGCTTGACAACTTCAAGCACATGCGCGCCGATGTGCTCGGCCAGCTTGATGCACAGTGGGATCCGGGCAACCAGTACATTGTCCCGTACATGTGGGGAACCCATGGCGTGACCTACAACAAGGAACTGGTACTGGAAACCTATCCCGATGCGCCGATCGGTTCCCTGGACCTGATTTTCGATCCGGTGCATATGGAAAAAATTGCCCCTTGCGGTGTTTCCTTTCTGGATTCTCCGACTGACGTCATGCCAATGGCGCTGGCCTATATGGGACTGGACCCGAATACGACCAACCGGGATGACTACAAGGCAGTGGAGGAAATGCTGTTGAAAATCCGTCCCTACATCAAGACCTTTGACAACTATGCCTACCAGAGAATGCCTGAAAAGGAATTTTGCCTGGCTGTGACCTGGGGACCGGATGGATTGCTGGCGGTTGCCGGCGCCGAGGAGGCGAATACCGGCGTCGAACTGGATTTCTTCCTTCCTCCCGGTGATGGAGCGGCCAACTTCTGGGTGGATGGCTGGGTCATCCCCGCGGATGCGAAGAATATCGACAACGCGCACCTGTTCCTGAATTACATGATGCGTCCCGAGGTGGGAGCGAATGACAGTAATTTCACCTGGTATGCGACTGCCAATGCATCGGCGATTGAACTGATCAGTGAGGATGTTACGTCGAGTCCGGCGGCATTCCCTCCCCCTGAAGCGGTCGAGAAGATGTATACGCTGGCGGTCGTTCCGCCAAAAATAGAACGTGCGCGAACCAGAGTGTGGACCAACTTCAAGGCGGGCAATTAACTGGATTTTCGTCAGGACGCCTCTGGCCGGATCATGACAATTGCCCGGAACCCGCATCTGGCCGGAGGCGCGGGGTGACTGGTCTGGACGGTCTTGTCACAAGAACAGGGGAGGAAACTGAGCATGCCGGAGCAGATAGATTATCAGGACAGGCCATGGCTTGATCCGGATGCCGAACCGTTTATACGGATCTCCGACGTTACCAAGAATTTTGGTGATTTTACCGCGGTAAGCAGCGTCAATCTGGATATTTACCAGGGAGAACTGTTTTGCCTGCTGGGCGGTTCGGGTTGCGGTAAATCAACGCTTCTGCGTATGCTGGCCGGATTTGAAGTCCCTTCGTCGGGCAGCATCTATATTGACGGCACGCGAATGAATGATGTTCCAGCTTATGAACGTCCCGTCAATATGATGTTCCAGTCCTACGCGCTGTTCCCGCACATGGATGTCGAGAAGAATGTCGCCTATGGATTGAAAAGGGACGGTGTGGACAAGGAGGAAATCCGGTTGCGTGTTGCGGAAATGCTGGCGATGGTGGAGTTGACTGAATTCAGCAAACGCAAACCCCACCAGTTGTCGGGCGGTCAACGACAGCGGGTCGCATTGGCGAGGGCGCTGGTCAAACGCCCGAAAGTGTTGTTGCTTGACGAGCCACTGGCCGCGCTGGACAAGCGTCTGCGTGAGCAGACCCAGTTTGAGTTGATGAATATTCAGGAAAAGCTGGGCGTGACCTTCATCGTGGTTACCCATGACCAGGAAGAGGCAATGACGCTTTCGACCCGCATTGCCGTGATGGATGTCGGAAAATTCGTCCAGATCGGTACGCCGACCGAAATTTATGAATACCCCGATTCGCGAATGGTGGCTGACTTTATCGGTTCGATCAATATGTTCGAAGGGCGTGTGACCGAAAGCGGGGACGACCATTTGAAAGTGCGCTCCAATGATGACGATGTCGAGTTTTTCATAGATCACGGTATTCCGGTCAATGAAGGCAGCAAGGTCTGGGTGGCGGTTCGCCCGGAGAAAATACGGGTTTCGAAATCGCCAGAGGAACAATCGGGAGTGAATCAGATAGGGGGCGTGGTTCAGGATATTGGCTATCTGGGCAATTTCTCGACTTATCGTATCAAGCTCGCCAGCGACAAGATCATCGACGTGACCGTGCCCAACCAGATACGTCCGAAAGGAGGGCGTCATGTGGTGTATTGGGAGGAGCAAGTCTGGTTGCAGTGGGACGCTGCCAGCCCGGTCGTTCTCACCAAGTAGCCTTGGACTGGAATGAAAACCGGCGCCGACATCGCGGACAAACTGAAAAGCCGGTCAGCAGTTGACGGGTTTGCGGCCCGGCTTATGCATCTGCTCCAGTCCAGATGGAAAACCGTGGTGGTGTTCGTTCCTTTTTTCTGGCTGCTGCTGTTTTTCCTGGCGCCCTTTTTCATCATTCTGAAAATCAGCGTCGCTGAATCCATAATCGCCAGCCCGCCTTTTTCGCCGTTGTTCCAGTGGGCCAGCGATGGCGCGATGAGCATTCGCGTGATTTTTGACAATTACGCTTACCTGTGGGAAGACGAGCTCTATCTGAATACGTATATCAGTTCCATCAAGATTTCTTCGATTTCAACGTTGTTGTGCCTGCTGATCGGATATCCGATTGCCTACGCCATTGTGCGGGCCTCGCATACGGCAAAACATATTTTGCTGATGATGGTGATTTTACCGTTCTGGACCTCTTTTCTGCTTCGGGTTTATGCCTGGATGGGGTTGCTGGCAGACCAGGGCCTGATCAATGATGTCCTGATCTGGATGGGCTTGATCGATACCCCCGTTCGACTGTTGTATTCTCATTTCGCGGTCTATGTGGGCATTGTCTATACTTATGTCCCGTTCATGATCCTGCCGCTTTACGCGAATATGGAGAAGCTGGATATCACTCTCCACGAAGCGGCCGCCGACCTCGGCGCAAAACCGGCCACTACGTTCCTGACCGTCACGCTGCCCATGACCATACCCGGTATCGTGGCGGGTTGCCTGCTGGTGTTCATTCCGGCGACCGGCGAGTTCGTCATCCCCGATTTGCTCGGAGGCGGGAATGTATTGATGATCGGACGGATTTTGTTTGGTGAATTCCATTCCAATCATGACTGGCCGGTGGCTTCCGCGGTGGCGATCGCGTTGCTGCTGCTGCTGGTGATACCCATCATGCTCTATCAGAGAGTGCAGGCCCGGGAGAACCAGGGTTGATGAAGCAGAAAAGATCCACATTCCTGTTTTCGATGCTTTGTTTCGGTATGGCGTTTTTGTACGTACCGATGGTCATGCTGATTGTCTACTCTTTCAATTATTCGAAGATTGTTCCGGTCTGGGGCGGTTTTTCCACCCGGTGGTATGTCACTCTGTTTCAAAGCGAGGAAGTATGGGATGCATTGATGCTGAGTTTGCAGATCGCGGTGGTCAATGCCACTTTCGCCACCCTGCTTGGCACGCTGGCGGGTCTTGCCATGGTCCGGTTTGGAAAGTTCAGGGGCAGAACCCTGTTTGGCGGCATGATCACCGCGCCCCTGGTGATGCCCGAAGTGATTACCGGGTTGTCCCTGCTGATGCTTTTCATTACTTTGAATGAGTTTTTCGGTTGGCCCTCGAGTCGCGGATTCACCACAATCACGATCGCGCATATCACCTTCTCGATGGCCTATGTCGCGGTCATCATCCAGTCCAGGTTGTCCGGTATGGGGCAGGACTATGAAGAGGCGGCGCAGGACCTGGGCGCCAAACCATTCCGGGTGCTGACCGATGTTACATTGCCGTTGCTGGCTCCCGGCATGATGGCTGGCTGGCTACTGGCCTTTACGTTGTCGCTGGATGATCTGGTGATCGCGAGTTTTGTCACCGGCCCCGGTTCAAATACCCTGCCGATGCTGATCTACTCCAGGGTGAGGCTGGGATTGCGCCCGGATATCAATGCGTTGGCCACCATCATCATTGTTGTGGTGGCGATCGGAGTGGTCATCGCCGGCTGGATCATGTTCCGGCAGCAGAAGCAAAGGGAGCGTGACATGCAGCTTGCCGCCGGGGACGAATGATATTCAGGCTTCGCGTTCGAGCGGGGTATCGCTGTCGGCGATGTTGGTCATCGCGTTATTGATCTCGACCATTCTTTCCGCGCCGGGAGACCGTTTCAATCGGGCTACAGGCAGGACCGCCTGAATCCGGTGATGGAATTCCCGGACTCCGCTTTCCAGGGCGGACAGTTCAGGCTCCGGGAAGGCGCTGGATTTCATGCCGTCGTGTATCCGCATGACGAAACTCTCGTCTTCGTCGCTCGCAATCCGGTTTATCCTGCGGTTGAGATAGCGTACCGCGTCCATTCCCCTGCGCGAATCGGGCAATGCGTAGCTCGCTCCCGTCAGGATTGTCTTTTGCGGTGAGACCGGGATCGTCATGTAGTATTCAATACTGTCCGGGTAAAGGCCCAGAACCATGCTCGGGAAAATGGCGACATAGAACCACAGCCGTTGACTGTCATCGGGCAGGTGGTCGAACCGCGGCAGCAGTTTCTGGTAGTTTCTGACGCTCCAGCTTTCCCCGGGCTTGTCATTCAGGTAAGCCGACGATACGGCATGGCCTTCGATCAGGTGGTCCGTGTAGTTCTTGCCATACAGTTCCTGCAGCATGGGATGCCCCACCGGGACGTGGTAGCCCTCATTGTCTATGTCATGAATGACTTTCCAGTTACAGGGCATCCACTGTCGATACCGTGAGTTTTCGAGCGGCTGCATTTCCGGCAGTCTGTATGGCCGGAGCCGATCCTCGACCGGCTTCATGGTTGCCGCCAATGAGTCCCCGCCGGGGGCGAACCGGATGAATATGAAGCCCATCCAGACTTCCAGGTCCACCGGAACCAGACTTTTCCCTGCCTTGTCCAGATTCGTGAAGGAGTTTTCGACGGGAACGCCAACCAGCTTCCCGTCGAGCTGGTAGGTCCAGCCATGGAAAGGGCAGGTCAGGGCCGGTGCGCAGCGGCCTGAAATCTCGTTCAGGAGTCGCGCTCCGCGGTGGCGGCAAACATTGTGGAAAGCCCTCAGTCGGTTGTCATTACCGCGTATTACGATGGCGGATTCGCCAGCCACTTCGAAGGTCAGAAAATCCCTGTCGTCCGGCAGGTCACTGATATGGGCGACCAGTAACCAGTTGTTTCTGAACAGCCGGTCGCCTTCAAGATCAAAAAACGCCTCGTCTCGATAGCACCATTTTGCCAGGCAATCGCTGAAATCGCTGGTCATACCGGATCCTCGTTATTCCTGTATGACGGCCTGTGGATTCCTGATCTCCGATTCGTCATTGGGTTGTTCTTTATGAGTGCATTCGGAGTGTATTCCAGGTTGGGTGATTGTACAATTTGCTGGCCCTGTCTTCAAACGACGGCCCGGTTGCATCCACCGTGTTTTCTCAGAATTTGCAGGCAGGCGCAGCAGGGCGGGTATGGTATATTCCCCGGCGTTCATTGCATACGGAGGTTACACATGAGCTTCACTCAATACAAGCCAGCGCGATTGCGGGTGCAACGCTGCGAGTTGGCGGTGCCCGGGTCCAACCCGGAAATGATGGAAAAGGCGGTTACTTGCGCGGCGGACTATGTGTTTCTGGACCTGGAAGACGCGGTCGCGCCGGATGATAAGGCGCAGGCGCGCAAGAATGTGGTCTCGGCGTTGCGAAACCACGACTGGAAAGGCAATGGCAAGACGATATCCGTACGGATTAATGGATTGGATACCCGGTACATGTATCGCGATGTGGTCGATGTGGTAGAGCAGGCCGGCGCCAGACTGGACACGATCCTGATCCCCAAAGCGGGCGTTTCCAGTGACATCTATATGGTTGACGCCATGGTTACACAAATCGAGGAAGCAATGGGTCTGGAGAACAGAATCGGTCTGGAGGCCCTGATTGAAACCGCGCTCGGCATGTCGAATGTCGAAGAGATCGCAGCCTCCAGCACACGCCTTGAAGCCCTGCATTTCGGCGTGGCGGACTATGCAGCGAGCAACCGTGCCCGCACTGTAAATATCGGTGGTCTGAATCCTGATTACCCGGGCGATCAATGGCACGCGGCGATTTCACGCATGACGGTTGCATGCAGGGCGTATGGCCTGCGGCCTGTCGACGGTCCATTCGGTGATTTCAATGACCCGGAGGGCTATCTGCTGAGCGCCCGGCGGGCGGCTGCGTTGGGATGTGAAGGCAAATGGGCCATTCACCCGAAACAGATTGAGCTGGCCAATGAAGTGTTTTCGCCTCCGCAGGCGGAGGTGGCCAGGGCGAAAAGAATTCTTGAGGAGTTGGAAAGGGCCGCCAGGGAAGGCCGGGGAGCGGCGTCTCTGGATGGCAGGATGATTGATGCGGCTTCCGCGCGCATGGCCGAAAATGTGGTGAGGACCGCAGAAGCCATCGCCGCGAAATCGGGGCCATAGCATCATTCCGGTACCTGTGCCCAAGGCGGCCAGATCATTTTTCGGGAGGAAATTCAAGTGGATATCCATGAATATCAAGCAAAAGAGTTGTTGTCTGAATTTGGCGTGGACATTGCGCTCGGAGGGCTTGCATACAGCCCGGAACAGGCGGTATACCGCACCCGGGAAATTGGCGGGCGCCAGTGGGTGGTGAAAGCGCAGATTCATTCCGGCGCGCGCGGCAAGGCTGGCGGAGTCCGGGTTTGCTCCAACGATCAGGAAATCCGGGATGCCGCGGAGGACTTGTTGGGCAAACGCCTGGTCACCAGTCAAACCGGGCCTGGCGGCAAGGTTGTCTATCGTCTGTACATAGAGCAGGCCACCGCAATTGAAAGCGAATTCTACCTGGCGCTTTATCTGGACCGTAACAAGCAACGCATAGTATTGATTACTTCCACGGCAGGCGGTATGGATATTGAAGAGGTTTCCGCCGCCAGACCGGAGTCGATCCACCGTCTGGAGGTTGAGCCCGCGGTCGGCTTGCGTGACTTTCAGGCTCGTGAACTGGCCTTTGCATTGGGTATTCGTCCTGAACTGGTCAGCCAGGCGGTACGTACGATCAAGGGCGCCTACCGGGCATTCAGGGACCTGGATGCCACCATGGTGGAAATCAATCCCCTGGTCGTCACCAGGGACAATCGTGTTCTGGCGCTGGATGCAAAAATGAGCTTCGACGACAATGCATTGTTCCGACGCTCCAATATCGCTGAATTGCGTGACAAATCCCAGGAGGATCCGCGCGAAACGGCCGCGTCCGACCGGGGCCTCAGCTATGTCGGCCTGGATGGAGATATCGGCTGCATGATCAACGGCGCGGGTCTGGCGATGGCCACCATGGATATGATCAAGGATAGAGGAGGTGAACCGGCAAACTTTCTGGATATCGGGGGCGGCGCTTCCCCTGACCGGGTTGCCAAGGCGTTTAGACTGGTATTGCAGGATGAAAACGTAAAAGCCATCCTGGCGAATGTTTTCGCGGGCATCAATCGTTGTGACTGGATTGCCGAGGGTGTTGTACAGGCATTCAGGAAACTGGATGTAAAGGTCCCTGTGGTCGTGCGTCTCTCCGGGACCCATGTGGAAGCGGGCATGCGAATTCTCAGGGATAGCGGGTATCCGATCATTACTGCGGATACGCTCGCCCAGGCTGCGGAAAAAGTCGTTGCCCAAAGAAACCGCGTCGTCAATGGCGCATAGAGTTCAGGAAGAAGCAGAATGACAATCATGATTGACGAAAACACCCGGGTCCTCGTCCAGGGGTTTACCGGTAAAATTGGCGCCTTCCATACAGCGGAAATGCTGGAGTACGGGACCCGGGTGGTGGGCGGTGTAACGCCGGGGAAAGGGGGACAATCCCATTTGGGTCTGCCTGTGTTCAACACCATGAAAGAGGCGGTAGCCGAGACCGGAGCAGACGCCAGTATCGTGTTTGTGCCGGCGGCCTTTGCCGCGGACAGCGTGATGGAAGCGGCTGACGCGGGAATACAGACCTGCGTAGCGATTACGGACGGCATTCCGGCACAGGACATGATACGGGTCAAGCGTTACATGTACCGTTACAAAAAAGAAGAGCGTATGCGCCTGACTGGCCCGAACTGCGCTGGCTCCATCAGTCCGGGAAAATGTTTGCTGGGTATCATGCCCGGACATATCTACATGCAGGGAAATGTGGGGGTCGTGGCGCGCTCGGGCACCCTGGGGTATGAAGCCGCGTCACAAATGAAAGCGCTTGGAATCGGTATCAGCACCAGTGTCGGTATTGGCGGTGACCCGATCAATGGCTTGTCGCACCGTGATGTTCTGGAACTGTTCGAGGCTGACCCGGATACCAGCGCCGTCATGATGATTGGCGAAATTGGCGGGCCGCAGGAAGCCGAAGCGGCTGAATACTTCAAAACCCGGATGACCAAGCCCCTGGTCGCTTATATCGCGGGACTCACCGCACCCAAAGGCCGACGGATGGGCCACGCGGGAGCCATCGTTTCCGGCGCTGGTGAAAGCGCTGCGGAAAAGGTTGATCTGCTAAGAGAGGCCGGGGTAACCGTCGCCCCGAATCCATCCGAACTCGGATCAACGATGCAGCAGGTCCTGCGGGGCATGGCCCAGGAGAAGATATGACCGACTCCACTTCTCCGATGTCATGGACGCAGTTCACCCAGGTTGCCACCGGGAGCGACATCGTTGATCCGGCCGCCAGTTATGAGGATGATCTCGTTGAGTTGCTTTATCAACAGTTGTTGAGTGTCGTTCGCGTGCGCCAGCCTGATATTGAACCCATTCTGGACGGTTTCAAGGATATTCGCGGCGTAACGGATATCCGGATATTACATATTCTGGAAGCGTACGGGATCTGGTTTCAGCTACTTTGCATCGCGGAACAACACGCGACGGTGCAGCAACGTCGTCGAATTGAAAAAGAATACGGTATCGATCAGGTGCCCGGCACATTCGCCCACACATTTTCAACCGCTGCACGACAAAATATTTCTGCGAAAGAAATACAAAAGGTACTGGACAACAGTTTTATCTGCCCGGTTATTACCGCGCATCCGACCGAAGCGAAAAGGGTAACGGTACTGGAAATTCATCGGCGGATCTATGTGTTGCTGAAAAAACTGGAACTCACTCGCTGGACTCCCCGGGAACGCGACGCCCTGGTCCATGAGTTGCGTAATGAAATTGATTTGCTTTGGCTGACCGGTGAAATTCGCCTGGAGAAACCAACCGTATCGCAGGAAGCGGCATGGGGATTGCATTTCTTTGTGGAATCGTTGTTTGACGGTGTAATGGAACTGTACGACGAATTAAATCGCGCGTTGGCGCAGGCGTACCCGCAGTTTGACTTTCAGGTCCCGTCATTATTTCGATTCGGCTCCTGGATAGGAGGCGACCGGGATGGCAATCCAAACGTAACGAACGGAGTGACCGCGTTTGCGATTCATGAGAATGCCAAAGCCTGTCTGGAAAAATATCGTCAAAAATTGTTCGAGCTTGGCGCAAAACTCAGCATCGCGAGTCATTCGGTCCAGGTTCCTGATGATTTCATGCGCGAATTGCAGAAAAAGCTGGCTTTGCACGGCGGGATGGAAGCCTTTTCCAGGCAAAATCCGGGAGAAGTATTCCGGCAATACCTGCGCTGCATACACAAAAGCGTTGACGCCACACTGGACAATCTGGATGACCCCGGCAAATCACCAGTCGCGTACTCGCTCGCATCGGACTTGTCCGCCGACTTGAAAATTCTGGAAAAGGGGCTGAGTGATGCCCGATGCGAGCATCTGGGGGTAGGCAATGTGAGGCCGTTACGCCATCTGGTAGACACTTTCGGCTTTCGCACCGTCAGCCTCGACCTGCGTCAGAATACAACCATCACCAATGGAGCGCTGGCGGAAATATGGCAGATACTGAATAAAAAAACCGGTTTGGACGTACCGGACTTTCGTTCGGATGAGTGGCGGGAATGGATTCGCAGGGAATTGGCGGAACCCTTGCGGGTAGCGCCGCGAACGGAGTTTTTATCCGATCAGGCGCAATCCGTATTATCCATGCTGGAGCAGGTCAGGCACGAGCAGGGTAAATTGGATCCGGAAACATTCGGTGTTTTCGTCCTCAGTATGACCCATACCGCTACAGATGTATCGGGAGTCTATTTATTGGCGAAATACGCGGGTTTGTTTACCGATGCCGATGGAGTGGACGCCTGTCGAATTCTGGTCGTTCCCCTTTTGGAAACCATACAGGATCTGGAAAACGGCCCCGCCATATTGAAGGAGTTGCTGGAACATTCATTTGTGCGTCGCACCATTCGCAGATGCGGTGGTTCGCAGGAAGTGATGGTGGGATACTCGGATTCAAACAAGGATGGAGGGTTCCTGACATCCAACTGGGTGATCAGCAAGGCGCAAAAACGGATCCGTGAGGCCGGAAAAAAACAGAGGATAAATATTTCATTTTTTCATGGACGCGGAGGTTCTGTAAGTCGTGGCGGGGCGCCCAGCGGCCGCGCCATTGCTGCACAACCGGCAGGGACGATTGATGGCCGTATGCGGGTTACGGAACAGGGGGAGGTGGTTTCATACAAGTATGCCAACCGCGGATTCGCCGAAGAGCAAATGGAGATTCTGGCGTCCAGCGTACTCAATCATACATTGATGTCCGGTGTCGATCCCGCATTTCAAGCCAACGCCGAATTGGACGAGGTCATGGAAGCGCTTTCCGGTACTGCCTATGTGGCCTATAGAAAATTGATCGAATCCCCGGGTCTGGTCGGGTTTTACCAGGAGGCCAGTCCCGTGGAAGAGTTGGCATTGATGAAAATGGGTTCGCGCCCGGCGCGAAGATTCCATTCGACTTCATTAGAGGATTTACGTGCGATACCCTGGGTGTTTGCCTGGACACAAAACAGAATGCTGGTGCCCGGATGGTATGGTGTCGGCAGTGGTTTTCAACAACTGATCCATGTGCGCGGCAAAGCGGGTGAAGAACTGCTGAAAAAACTGTATAAAAAGCATGCCTTGTTCAGATTGATTCTGGACAGTGTGGAAAAAACACTGTTACTGGTTGACATGGATGTCGCGGAAAAATATTCCGAACTGGTCACTGCCAGAGAGTGCGGGGATCGTATATTTGCGGATATTCAGGCTGAATATTCACTGACCAAAACGCGGGTTTTGCAAATTACGGGTGAAGAAAACCTGTGTGACCGCTTCCCGAATTTCAAACGGCATCTCCACCGGCGTATCAGGCCATTGAATCAGGCCGGTCTGGAGGAAGTGGACCTGATCCGGAGATTTCGTGATGGAACGCGAAAGGATCAGGGGAAGCCCGGCATCCTGATTCCACTGTTGTTATCCATTAACTGTGTCGCCGCGGGTATTGGCAGCACCGGCTGAAATTTCAGACATCGTACTTTATGTCATCATGAAATCCGGAACTTCGCATTATCCCCTGATCATTATCGGCGCCGGCGCCGCCGGCCTGGGGGCATCGGAGTATGCGTCCGCGCAGGGCGTTCGTCATATTGTGCTGGAAGCTTCGCACAGAATAGGCGGTCGGGGGTTGACTGAATATCTCGAAGGTTCGATACCGGTTGACCTGGGTTGCCACTGGATGCATTGCGCGAGTATCAATCCCTATGTCGGTTGGGCGGATCGTCTCGGGTTCAGCTATGAAACCGGATCGGCTCCATACGCAATGCACTTCAACGGGCATTGGTTGTCGACACAGCAGAAACAGGAGTATGAATCCTTTTGTACCGATAACGATACTGCGGTCAGGAAGGCGTACCGCGACCAACCGGAATCGTCGGCGCTGGACACGATTACCGATCCGGATAGTCCCTGGGCGCCGTATTATTGTTACTGGATGTCCCTGATGCACTCGAATGACGTGGACCAGGTCGGCATCGTCGATATTATTGATTTCAGGGAAACCGGCGAAGACTGGCCCGTAAAGCGGGGCTATGGCGCCCTGATCGCAAAGCAGGGTGAAGCGGCCCCGGTACATCTGAACACCCAGGCGCTGTCGATTGCCTGGGGAGGCAGTCCGGTGCGGGTGGCCACCAACCGTGGAGCGCTGACCGCTGACCGGGTTGTAATTACCGTATCCACTGGTGTCCTGGGCGCGTCAGCGATTGAATTTGCGCCGAAACTGCCCGCAGACAAGGTCGAGGCCATTCAGGCCCTGCCGCTCGGCAACTCCAATTACCAGTTCTTCAGTATTGATGAAGGCGCGTTCGATCAGGACATTCCGCAGAACATCCATTACCATGACGGCGAGGTATCCATGGCCGTGAGGATCAGACCGTTCGGTACGCCATGCCTGTTCGCCAGTACCGGCGGCCGGTTTGCGTGGTGGCTGGAGAAGCAGGGTCTGGCCGCTTCCGAGGCCTGGCTTACGGAGGCTCTGGTCCGGATTTTCGGTTCCGAAATTCGATCCGGGCTGAGAGAATTCAAGGTCAGCGCATGGGGCTATGATCCCTGGATACGGGGGGCTTATTCCTCAACCGTCCCCGGTTACCGGAATGTCCGGCAAACGCTGGCCGAACCGCTTGACCGGAAACTGTTTTTCGCGGGCGAAGCGACTTCGACGGATTTCCTGAACACCGCCCATGGCGCCTGGCTGTCAGGCCAGCGGGCAGTCCGGGAATGCCTGGCCGGTTCGTAAGGCCGCGCTATTCCCGACTCCAGATTCCTTCATTCCTGACATCCTCCATTGCGGCGACAATGCTGCCGCGCAGAATGCGGACCATCTCGTCGATTTGCGCTTCGCTAATGATCAATGGCGGTGACAGGACGAACATATTGACAATCGGGCGGATCAGCAACCCGGACCGCTGGCAGTATCGATCAATCCGCTTGCCGATTTCGTGATCTTTCGCCGGTTCCCTGGCGCCTCCCTGGTTAATGCTGCATTCGACGCAGGCCATCAATCCGATTCCGCGCACGTTTTCAACGATCGGGATGTCTTCCAGGGTTTTCAACCGGGACTGGAAGTAAGGAGCGGTTTCCCGCACCTGTTCGAGGATCTTTTCCCGCTCCATGATTTCGATGTTTTTCAGCGCTGCAGCGCAGGCGACCGGATGTCCTGAATAGGTGAAGCCATTGGAAAACACCAGATCGGGTTCTGCTGCGTCAATCGACTGGAGCAGCGCGTCCGAAACCAGAAACGCGCCCAGCGGGATATAACCGGAAGTGATGCCCTTGGCGCAGGTGATGATGTCCGGGACGATACCGAAAACCGGCTCTGACGCGAAATAGTGGCCGAGCCTGCCGAATCCGGTCACCACCTCATCCGATATGTAGACCACGTCATGTTTCCGGCATACTTCGAGACAGGCCGCATGGTACCCCTGCGGCGCCAGAATGACGCCGCCCGAAGCGAGGATCGGCTCGGCGATAAACGCGGCCACCCGATCCGTCCCAAGTTCCAGAATTTTTTGCTCAAGCCGGTCGGCCAGCAGCGTGCAATATTCTTTTTCATCCATGCCCGCGGGCATGTTCAACGGGTTGGGGTCGGCAATATGATGGAAGCGGTCATCCATGAAATCCAGGAAGTTCTTGTCTGTGGGTTTTCCCGATGCCGACGCCGACAGGTAAGTGCTGCCGTGATAGGCGTTGGTGCGTGAAATAATATGCTTTTTACCGGGTTGGCCGAGCACATTGTTTCTGAACATGACGAAGCGCAATGCCGAATCAACGGCCGTGGACCCACAGGTCGTGTAAAAGACGTGATTCAGGTCTCCCGGAGAAATTTCAGCCAGTTTCGCGGCCAGCAGCGAGGCCGGTGAAGTCGTCAGACTCCATGGGCTGACATAAGTCAGTTGCGTCACCTGGTCGGCGATGGCCTTCGCCATCTCCTCCCGGCGGTGCCCGATATTGACGCACCACATTCCGGCCGGCCCGTCAATCATCCGGTTGCCGTCTGAATCCTCGATGTAAATCCCGTCGGCGCCGGATATGACGGTGCGCCTGTTTTCTCCGAGCTTGCGGATGTCTTCCCAGGGATGCAGGAATCGGTTGTCTTGCTTTTGTATGGATTCGGTATCAAGTTCTGGCATTTGCGTTTCCGGGTGATTGGTTTTCTGGCCGGGGATTATATCCGGGTTTCAGTCTTCGCCGAATGGCCGGATGGCGTCGGACAGCCGCGCCAGTTTCAGGTAGTCGTAGCATTCTTCGGTCTCGTATGAATCGAATGCGAACCGGAATCCGGTTGTGCCATTGGGCAGTATCTGGATGATCTGCCCGCCGTAACCGCGCATGGTGGGCAGCCACCATAACCGGTTGTTGCCTGAAATGTAGGGTAGATGCCAGATGCCACCCAGATAGCGGACTTCGCCATCGGTTGTATGCGTACCGGTCGGCAGTCCTTTTTGCACGGCCGGGTCAAACCATTCCGCCAGCATTCCGGCTTCCAGGATCGGGCGGCCCCCGATCTTCCCGCCGTCCTGGATCAGTTTTCCGAGGGACGCAATCTGGTCCAGGGCGAGCAGCAGGCCGGCATCGCTGAGCGGAACTTCCTGATCGGGATCGGTTTCGATGGTGTGGAACTTGACGGCATGATGGATGCCAGCGGAACGGTATACCTCATCGCGCACTACATCCCAGATACGCGCATCACCGCCAGCCTGTTGTTTTAACCACGCATCCAGCGCCGCCCCGGCGATATAGAGGTCCTGGTCGCGATAACGCGCCACTGTGTCGGGAGGCCAGGGATAGCCCGGGCAGGCCAGCGCCGCCGTGTTTTTCCGGCGCTGGTCCGGCGCCAGAAACCAGTCATGGTAGTGGTCGTAGCTTTTCCTGGCGAGCGGCGACCGCTCTGCCTGTTCCGGTTCCAGCAGGTAGTCGGCGAAAATATCGACCGGTACCGGTTCGGGAGCCGCCGTGCCGATTCCACTCGCCATATTGAGGCAGTGGCCAATCGTAATTTCCCGCCAGTGGGGATATTCCGCCGCTTCGGGCAGGACCTCCGAGATCCTCACTGTGCGCGGGTCTGTGCCGAACCTTTGCGCCAGACGCAGACAGGCGATGCTGCAAAAAGCCGTCTTGGTGACTGACCAGACACCGAATTTCAGGGCCCTGGGGTAGGGAAAGTCGCCGAATCGGGTGGCGCATGCCGTATGATGAACCTGGTTGTCGATGACCAGTCCGGCTATGAGCGTGCTGTCGCTGCCGAAGCCGGAGTTCAATTCGGTGAAGCAGGTTTCGGTTTCGGCGCAAAGCCAGTCATCCAGGGGTTTCAATGGATGGTGGTCCCGCCGTTCCTGGCGAAAAGCCTGGACAACCGGTTGCGACCGCTCCGGTCCGACGGCCCCGACCGTCGCATCCAGGGTTCCCCAGGCCAACAGGTTTTCCGGGCACAGGAAAGTCCGGGTTTCCGCCACGATCTGAAAGTAGACCGGCGAGATTTCATCCTGGTTGAACAAAAAGGCCGCAATGCCATGATGGGTGTCGTTTTCCAGGACATTGCAAAGCTGAAAGGGCAGGGCGGCGCGCAGCCATCCGTCGTCGCCGGATTCCATCCATATCTGTCCGGGTGATACCACCAGACTCCAGTAACTGCCGCCATCCCGGTCACTGACCAGGTCCCGTTCAAACGGCGCCAGACTCCGGTCATCGCTGGCCAGGTGCAGGACGGCGGCTGGAAACCGGTCGATGCGGAGGTTGTTGACCACTACCCCCGGATGATTGCAGTGCATTTGCGTTTCAGGGAAGGCAATCGAGAAAGAGACGCGGGGAGCCGGTTGGTCTGGCCCGACCGGCAGAAACCAGCGATTGTCCACCGGGCCGTCGAAGGCGGCGCCGGACAACAGTTGCTGTCGGGTAAGGCAACAGCGTTCCGTGCCCTGTTCTGTGCCTGGCATGGTCACCGGGCGATCAATCGCCACTCCTTGTTGATGAATCCGAACATCGGTTTGAAGTTGATCTTGTAGTGCATTTTCCGGCAATCCTTGATCCAGTAACCCAGGTACAGCCAGTCCAGGCGCATTTCGTTGACATAGTCGAGTTGCTTGATAATGGCGTAAGTGCCCAGACTGCGCTTCTTCAGTTCAGGATCGAAAAATGTGTAAACCGCGGACATGCCATCGTCGGGCAGGTCGCAGACCGACAATCCAACCAGCCTGTATTCCAGCCAGTATTCGAGAAATACCGTTTCGACGGACGAATCGACCGCAAATTCCCGGTATCGCCCGATATCGTTGTGGTCCATGATGTCACCCGGATGGCGGTCGGCCTGGTAGCGTCGATAGAGCTCGAAATGCTCCTGCTTGAAAACCGCGGGGACCATGGTGGTATGAATGTCGAGGTTGAGTTTTCTGCATCTGGCCTGAGCGCGGTTGGGCCGGTATTCACTCGCCGGTATCCGGACCGAAACACAGGCGTTGCAATTCTGGCAATGGGGTTTGTAGATCGTTTTTCCGCTTCTCCGGAACCCGGCTCTGAGCAGGATGCTGAACAGGGCGTTGTTGACCTCGTAGTCAGGATCCAGCAAGACCGTGGTCGCCGTCTCCGGTTCGATGTATGGGCAGGCGTGCGGCGCCGAGACATACAGCTTGGGCTGGTTCGTCTGGATACTCAATCCGCCGCTCCCGCCGACAGGACTGGCGTTGTGTTCGATCTTCCGGCTGTGGCGGCGGCCGGATCGATTGCCGGGAATCGGGTTGTCATGTTCATTGACGTGGAGGATACACAGGCATCATATATTGAAATGGCGGCATTTGTAAATTACCGGCTGTGTATGGTTGTCCGGTCATTGATAAATCCGGATTGTACGGGAACGGTTGGCTAAATCCGGTTAGCTCTATAGAATTGCGGTTTTCGTCCTGTTTCGGATAAAGCGGATGCGTGTTCTTGGAATAGAAACATCCTGTGATGATACCGGTGTGGCTGTCTATGACAGCAGACAGGGGATTATCGCTCATCAACTGGCCTCACAGGTTGATTTGCACAGTCAATACGGCGGGGTTGTCCCGGAACTGGCTGCGCGGGACCACATCCGGACGCTGTTGCCGTTGATCGACACCCTGGTCAACGGCTGCCCGAACCCGAACAGAGGGATTGACGCGGTGGCCTATACGGCCGGTCCCGGTCTTGCCGGCGCCCTGCTGGTAGGCGCTTCCGTGGGCAGGAGCCTGGCCATGGCCTGGCAGATCCCCGCGGTCGGCGTTCATCACATGGAAGGGCATTTACTGGCGCCGATGCTCGAAACTCCGTCGCCCGGGTTTCCGTTCCTGGCATTACTGGTATCGGGCGGCCACACCATGCTGGTCGATGTCGCGTCCCCCGGACGATACCGCATACTGGGGCAATCCGTCGATGACGCAGCCGGAGAAGCCTTTGACAAGACCGCCAAGCTCCTCGGCCTGGGATATCCGGGCGGCCCCGCAATTGCGAAAGCGGCCCGCGATGGCGATCCGCGCCGGTTCGTATTCCCCCGGCCCATGACCAGCCGGCCCGGCCTCGATTTCAGCTTCAGCGGGTTGAAAACCCATGTTTCAATCGTCTGTCGGAAACACCGGCTGGACCGGCAGACCATCGCTGACATTGCAGTTGCCTTCGAACTGGCGGCAGTCGACACGCTGGCGATAAAATGCGACCGGGCACTGCGGCAGACTGGCCGCAGGCGGTTGGTGGTTTCCGGCGGGGTTGGAGCCAACCGGCGGTTGCGCGATACACTCAGGGAGAGCGCCGACGGTTCGGGTTTTGAAGTATTTTATCCCCGCCCTGAATTCTGTACCGATAATGGCGCAATGATTGCCTATGCGGGCCATTTTCGACTGTCCCTGGGCGGTGGCCAGGACGGACAGAACCCACCTGGCTCCTGTATTGGCCACCGATTTGACATCCACCCCCGCTGGAGCCTGGAAGACATAGAGACTGCCCCGGATGGGCTGGCAAGCGCTCGTGTGCGGCGTTGACAACGCCCCTGAATTCGTGCCAAATTCACCGTTTTGTTACCAGACATACCGGAAATAAGGCGTTCCCCATGCGGCGAGTATCGAGGAGAGAGGTGCTTGGAGCGGGTATTGGCGGATGCCTTGCGGCGCCCTGGCTGCTGTCTCATGGCATGCTTCCGAAAACCGGCGGTGTGACCGATGCACAGATCGTTCTGGGGATGTCAGCGGCGTTTTCCGGTCCTTCACGGGGGCTGGGCATTGAACTCTATCGCGGCGCCATGGCCTGTTTCAGCCATGTCAACAATGCTGGCGGCGTCAACGGTCGCAAGATTGCCCTCAGGACCTACGACGACGGTTATCAGCCGACCCCCTCTGTTGAAAACACGGTAAAGCTGACGCTGGACGATCAGGTTTTTGCGCTTTTCGGCTATGTCGGCACGCCGACCGTAACGCGGGTTTTGCCGCTCCTGAAAAAATTCCAGGACGAGAAGATGTTCCTCTTCTTTCCGTTCACCGGGGCGCAACCGCAACGGCAGCCGCCTTATGGGGAATTTGCCTTCAACCTGCGCGCCTCCTACCGTCAGGAAACCAAAGGCCTGGTCGACAGGTTCGTATCCATTGGCCGCCGGCGCATCGCTGTGTTTTACCAGGCCGACGCTTATGGCCGCAGTGGTTGGGCGGGCGTGCGGCGCGCCCTCGGAAGGTACGGCGAACAGATCGCCGGCGAGGCGACCTACCAGCGTGGCCGGAAATTCACCCATAACATGTACCGGCAGGTGGAGATTCTGAAAGCGGCGAAGCCCGATGCGATCATCTGCATCGGCGCCTATGCCGCCTGCGCCGCTTTCCTGCGCGATGCCGTCGATCAGGGATTGCGCGTACCGATTGCGAATCTGTCTTTCGTCGGCAGTGAAAACCTGCTCAACCTGATTACGGACGGGCAGGAAGACAACCGGCGCTACACTGAGCTTTTGGTCAATTCACAGGTCGTACCGAGTTACGAGGATGTTTCGATTCCGGCGGTCCGGGAGTACCGTGAACTGATGGAGTATTACGACCCGCAGCCGCCGGATGAATTGCTCAAGGAGGATTACAGTCCCTTTCCGTACAGCTTTGTCAGTCTCGAGGGTTTCCTTGACGCGAAACTGATGGTCGAGATTTTGCGGCGTCTCGGTAACAGACCGACCCGGAATCATCTGGAGTACGCGGTCTACTCGATCAGGAATTTCGATCTTGGAGTCGGTGTTCCGGTCTCATTTTCCGCCAACCGCAGGCAAGGGCAGGACCGCGTCTATTACACAGTCGTGGATGGTGGTCGATTCGTACCCCTGGACGATTGGAAAATCAGGTTTTAACGATTATGAAAATTCAAAAACTGTTCCAGAAGACCCTGTTCGGGATTTTTATTCTGTTCGGCGTGATCGGCGTCTCGACCTCGGCGCTGTGTATTTATACGGTTGACACCCAGTTGTCGAAAGAATACGAAGCCAACGCCAAGGGACTGTCGAAAACCATTGCCGACGCCAGCGTCGATATCATCCTGAACCGCGGATTGTCGGCGTTGCAGTCATTGATTGATCAGTTCGTCGAGATCCAGGGCATCAGCTATATCTATGTGGTCAGCGATACCGGAGAGATTCTCGCCCATACTTTTGTGCCGGGTATTCCCGGGGAGATACTGGAGGGCGACCGGAACGGCAGCGCTTCGGTACAGCGCAACCTGCCGGGAATGGGCAATTTCGTTGAAGTCAGCAGCCCGATTCTCGCCGGTGTAGCCGGCCGGGTTTATATTGGCATGGATACCAGCCTGATTGGGCTGAAAATCCAGCGGGCGATTGGCCAGCAGGTTTATCTCATCTCAGCCATATTCATTGTCGGCGTTGTCGCGGCGATCTGGCTGGTGAATCTGGCGGCAAAGCCATTGGCTTCCCTTCTTGTCTATACTGTTGGCCTGGCGCGCGGCGCTGGCTCCGAGCCAGTGTCGGACGACGGTATTCTGGTTCGTGATGATGAAGTCGGGCAGATTGCACGCCTGCTCAAGTATATCTCCGGGACTGAGGGCGATCCCGAACCCGGGCCGGAGCCGGAACTGGATGCGTCAGGCGCCCGGGCCTGATGCGGCAGTCCCCGTATCCGGTGGTAGTCGTCCACGTACAGTGAGACGCTCGTTATGACGCCCCCCCGCGCCGTGACGGTTCTGCTCTGTACCATGCTGCAGCTTTGTTTCGGTACGGTCTATGCGTGGAGTTTCTTTCAGACGTTGCTGGTCCGGCAACTCGGCTGGGCGTTTACCGAAACCGCGATCGCTTTCAGCATTACCATATTTTCACTCGGCATGTCTGCGGCCTGGGCCGGCGCCGCACTGCCGCGATTCGGACCGCAAAAGCTGGCGATGATCGGCAGTTCGATGTTTTGCGGCGGTTATATTCTCGCCGGTCTGGCCCTGCATCTTGATTTTCTTCTGCTCTTTTATCTTGGCTACGGCGTGATCGGCGGCGCCGGGATCGGGTTGGGTTATGTGACTCCGGTGGCGACGGCGGCGAAATGGTATCCCGACCGCAAGGGGCTGGCAACCGGCATCGTAGTCATGGGTTTCGGTTTCGGCGCCTTTTTGCTGAGCAAATTGCTGGCGCCGATCCTGATCGTCACCACCGAGGGTGACCTGACGATGGTCTTTGTCTGGCTCGGCGTAGTGTTTGCGGCGATTCTGCTGCCGTCCAGTTATTTTCTGCACGACCCGCCGCCCTCGGCGAAGGACAACTCCACTGTGGGCGGGCTGGAAGTACCGGATGATTCGGGAACCGTTTCACAGTGTCTGCATTCTCGCGAATTTACCGTCATGTGGCTGGTCTTTTTCTTCAATATCGCCGCCGGAATCTCCGTTATCAGCTTTCAGTCGTCGCTGCTCCAGGATGTCTGGGGACTGGCCGACCCTTCAATCGAACCGGAAATTCTGGCGCAATACGGCGCGACCCTGATCGCTGTCAGTTCGTTGTGCAACGGGTTCGGCCGGCTGTTCTGGGGGCTGATGTCGGACCGGCTCGGTCGAATCCGGGTGTTCCGTTTCCTGCTCGCCAGCCAGATGATTGTTTTCGGTATTCTGATGACCGAGACCAATCCATGGATTTTCTCGGCTCTGGTTTGTTATGTGCTGTTGTGTTTCGGCGGCGGTTTTGCGACCATGCCTTCATTCGTGATGGATGTTTTCGGCCCCCGGAAAATGTCGGTCATCTATGGGGCGATCCTCACTGCCTGGGCGACGGCGGGCATCTTCGGTCCGATTTATGTCGGCCACATCAAGGATCGTCATCCCGACCGCGCGATTCTTTATTGTTTCCTCATAGGCGTTCTCATACTCGGAGTCGGTTTTGCCTTTTCCTGCCTGTTGAACGATGAACGGGTTCGTCTCGCAAAGCCGACCATCGAGAGTACGCTGCGCCGTTTCGGCATTACCGCGCCACGCCGAAAGTCGGCTCCGGCGCCTGAATAACGGCCCGCTATACTTCGGGCGGGAAGGCGATACCCGACAATTCCTTTCTGTCGGAGGAACTCATTTCCTTGATCAGGCAGCTGTCGATCCGGTTCCCGTTCAGATTGTGCAACGGGTCGTCCGGTTCGGTTTTTTGCAGATGCGTAAGCTCAGGCGGCGTCCATTGCCAGCACAGCAGTGAACCCAGGTCGGGTCGTTCCGACCGCTCGGGTCCGATGACGATGACGCGCTTGATGTGTTCCCGGTCCATATCGTCCCGTACCCTGGCGTCAATCGACTTGCCGAGAAACGCGACCACGTCCAGTTCGATACCCTTGTCGAAAACAGGCGCCTTGATGTCTTCGTAGCGATGCGCGATGTAAAACAGATTGTCTCCCAGATCTTCCGGATTCCTGGAGCATCTGCCCGGATCCTCCAGGTGGACATAAGGATAGGCTCTTCGGTCGGTTTTCCCGAAGCAGTGTTCGAACTGGTCCCTGGCCACGATAATGGCGAATTTCTTCGGAAAGGAAGGAATATTGACTTTCTGTCCCATGGCTTCCCTGAACAATTTGTGTATCGGCTCAAAGTTGACCGCGGTAATGTTCGCATTCGTGTTTAACGGCGTGTATCGTTCATTCAGGTACTCGAGGGTCGGTTTGGTTGTCAGCTCGGAACGGTTGCCGTCGATGGCCTTGAGTTTTATTCCGGTATAACCGAGTTCGTCGGTGTATTCGGGATCGATGACTTCAAAGATATTCTTGCCTTTTTGATATTTATCCCCCTTTTTGGGTGATTTCCTGTTGCTTGCGGCGTGATTCAACTGGAAGAAATGAACCGCCAGTGTGAACAGGACGACTTCGTAAAGACTGTGTACGGAAGCCGGATTGACGCCCACCCACAGACTTGCGTTTCGGGTTTCGAGCGCGCGGGCGATCAGACAGGAATTGAGCGACTGGAAGGTGTCGAATCGACTGATGGCTCTCCGGGATAGCTTCCTGCTTTCATGGAAATGGTTCTCAAGCTCTTCAAGATACCTTGCCACTGCATTTTGCATTTCCCCGTCTCCTCTGTCGTGTTGAATCGCGCTATACTCCCGGTCTGCGCAGGTCGTTGATGAGGATGGTGATCCTGGCCTGGTCTGATGAATACAAACACCCTGTACGCCTGCATCGGAATGCATTGCGTCTCGCTTTTATCCAAGTCCCGCGATTTTCAGGAATGAATTATATCACGAAACTGACCGGGACTGCCCAAAACCGATAAAGTCGATACACATTGGGCCGACTTGATTTACAATGCGGGCATTCCGGCTGACCCGGCGATGCCATTCGATTGCATGAACGACACATTCCCCAAATTGCTGATACACAATGCGAGCCGGTTTGCCGACCGGACTGCGGTACGCGAAAAGGATATGGGTATTTGGCAAAGCTGGACCTGGAAGGAGGTTCGGGATGAGGTTTTCCTGCTGGCGAATGGTCTGGCAACGATTGGATTCGGACGTGGAGACAAACTGGCGATTGCCGGGGCCAACCGCCCCCGACTGTACTGGGGGATTTGCGCTGCACAGTGTCTGGGTGGAATTCCGGTTCCGATTTACGCCGATTCGGTGGCTGAGGAGGTGTTGTATGTCCTCAATCATGCCGGTGTCAGCCATGTCCTGGCGGAAGACCAGGAGCAGGTGGACAAGATTCTGGAGATCATGCCCGATTGTGAAACGCTGGAATATGTTATCTATGACGATTCCCGCGGACTGAGGGATTATGATACGGACTGTCTGCGTGATTTTGTGGATATACAGAACGCGGGCCGGGAGCGCGCTTCAAAAAACCCCGGATTTTTACAGGGGGAAATTGACCGGTGCAGCGGCAGTGACGTCGGGATATTTCTTTATACTTCAGGGACGACAGGCAACCCGAAGGGGGTGGTCCTGTCCAACGACAATGTCCTGATTACGTCCAGGAACAGCGCCGCACAGGATGGCCTGACTGAAAATGAAGAGATGCTGGCCTATTTGCCGCTGGCCTGGGTGGGCGACCATATTTTCTCTTATGGGCAGGCGTATGTCACCGGCATGTGTATCAATTGTCCGGAAAGCGACGCCACCGTGGCAAACGATCTTCGTGAAATCGGTCCCACCTACTATTTTGCGCCGCCCCGGGTCTTTGAAAACCTGTTGACCACGGTGATGATCCGTATGGAAGACGCGGGCCGGTTCAAGCAATGGCTGTTTGACCGGTTCATGGAGATTGCCCGGGTCACAGGGGTCAGGATTCTCGACCGCAAACCCGTTTCTCTCAAGGACCGGCTGTTGTACCGGCTGGGTGACTGGCTGATCTACGCGCCGTTGAAAAACACCATGGGGTTCAGCCGGATTCGGGTCGCCTACACTGCGGGTGAAGCGATCGGTCCGGAGATATTCGGATTTTTCCGTTCGCTGGGTATCAATATCAAGCAGCTGTACGGTCAGACCGAAGCAGCCGTATTCATTACGGCGCAGCCGGATGGGGAAGTGTATGCCGATACCGTTGGCATTCCCTCACCGGGTGTCGAAGTGAAAATCACGGAAGCCGGGGAAGTGGTCTATCGCGGTCCGGGCGTCTTCCAGAGCTACTACCGGAACGAGGAAGCGACCCGGGAAGCCAAAAACGACGAGGGCTGGGTGATGACCGGTGACGCCGGATATTTCGATGATAACGGACACCTGAAAATCATTGATCGCATCAAGGATGTCGGCCGGTTGAACAATGGCGCCCTGTTCGCCCCGAAATATATAGAAAACAAACTCAAGTTCTTTCCGCAGATCAAGGAAGCGGTGGCGTTGGGCGGGGGACGGGATTATGTCTCGGTGATGATCAATATCGATCTGGACGCGGTTGGAAACTGGGCTGAGCGCAATAACATTCCGTACGCGAGTTACCAGGAGCTGGCCGGACATCCGGACGTCTACAAAATGGCGCTTGAGAATATACAACAGGTCAACAGGGACCTGGTTGCGGACAGGAAACTGTCCGCGTCCCGGATCCGGCGATTCCTGATCCTGCACAAGGAACTCGATGCCGATGACGGGGAATTGACTCGCACCCGGAAGGTCCGGCGCCGGATTATCGCCGAAAAGTACGATAAGCTGATCGATGCGTTATACTCCGGTGCGGACAGTTGCCATGTACAAACAGAAGTCACGTTCGAGGATGGCCGCAAGGGAATCATTGAAGCGAACCTCGACATCATGACTACCGATGTTACCTGATCCGTCAAACCCCCTCCTTGAAGTGAAGGACATTTCGCTGACATTCGGCGGCGTGGAGGCTTTGAAGGATGTCAGTTTTGAAATTTTGCGGGGGGAGGTGCGCGCCATCATCGGCCCCAACGGCGCTGGCAAGAGTTCCATGCTCAATGTGATCAATGGATTTTATTACCCCCAGAAAGGGGAGATCTGGTTCGATGGCCAGCTTCGCGACCATATGAAGCCACACGATGTCGCCCGGCTGGGCATCGCCAGGACCTTCCAGAATATCGCCCTGTTCAAGGGCATGACCACATTGGATAATCTGATGGCGGGCCGGATTATCAGGATGAAAACCAATCTGTTCTGGCAGGCGCTCTGGAAGGGTCCGGCGCAACGCGAGGAGGTGGAGCATCGCGAACGGGTGGAGCATATTATCGATTTCCTGAAAATACAGTCGATTCGCAATACTCCTGTGGGGCGGCTGCCTTATGGCCTGCAAAAGCGGGTCGAACTGGGCCGGGCGCTGGCCGCCGAATCCAAGTTGCTTCTGCTGGACGAACCGATGGCCGGGATGAACCTGGAGGAAAAGGAGGACATGTGTCGATTCGTACTGGATGTGAACCAGGAATTCGATACCACGATTGCACTGATTGAACATGATATGGGGGTTGTGATGGATATTTCCGACCGGGTGGTCGTGCTCGATTACGGCAAGAAACTGGCAGACGGAACGCCGGACGCGGTGCGTAACGACCAGGCGGTGATCGACGCCTACCTGGGAGTGTCCAGTGAGTCCTGAAATACTGAATATCATAGAGGTCCTGCTGAACGGGCTGATGGCCGGGATCATGTATTCCCTGGTCGCGCTGGGTTTTGTCCTGATATTCAAGGCGTCGGGAATATTCAACTACGCGCAAGGGGTGATGGCGCTGTTCGCGGCTTTGACGCTGGTCGGGTTCCAGACCGGACAGATTCCGTTCTCGCATTTGATCAATGTCATGTTCGGCACGGATTATCATCATTGGGGTGAGGGCATGAACAGCTTTCTGGCTATTGTACTGACCATCCTGCTGATGATCCTGTTTGCCTGGCTGGTCGAGAAGCTGGTGCTCAAGCACCTGGTCAACCAGGCGCCGATCATCCTGTTCATGGCAACCATCGGCCTGGCTTTTTTCATGGAGGGATTCGGAGACCTGATGTGGGGCGCGAACATAAAAACCCTGGATGTGGGCATCCCGTCGGGCGGCTCGTTCTGGTGGGAAGACGTGACCCGGGAATGGGCGCCGGAGGGCGCGGATTATTATGGTATGTATATTGATGTGCTGGACGTATGGGCGACGGTCATCGCGGTCGCGCTGGTCACTATCCTGACCCTGTTTTCGCAATATACCAAGATCGGCCGGGCGTTGCGCGCAGTGGCGGATGACCATCAGGCGGCGTTGACCGTCGGCATTTCGCTGCGCGTGATCTGGGTCATCGTCTGGTCGATCGCCGGATTCGTCGCGCTGGTCGCGGGCATCATGTGGGGATCGAAATCAGGCGTACAGTTTTCTCTTTCGCTGATCGCCCTGAAAGCGTTGCCGGTGCTGATTCTGGGCGGCTTTACATCGATACCGGGCGCTATTATCGGCGGATTGATTATCGGCGTGGGCGAGAAGTTGTTCGAGTATTCGGTCGGGCCAATGATCGGAGGCGCCACTGAAAACTGGTTTGCCTATGTACTGGCCTTGTTCTTCCTGATGTTCAGGCCGCAGGGCCTGTTTGGCGAAAAAATCATAGAACGGGTATAAATACGGGTCGAGGCAGAGGAGTAATCATGTTTTATCGGGAATCGGGAGACTTCAAGACGTCCTACAGAGGGGATCAGCAGATGTTCCCGATTTCCCTGGATCGGTGGTTCGTGATTACGGTTTGCGCCTTTGCGTTTCTGGTCGTGCCGTTCCTGATCAACGATTACTGGGAGAAATCGGTGCTGGTTCCGGTGCTGGTCTGGGCCATGGCGGCGCTTGGCCTGAACCTGTTGACCGGATATTGCGGACAACTCAGTCTGGGCACCGGCGGCTTCATGGCGGTCGGCGCTTACGCGTCCTACAAGCTGACCACGGCATTTCCTGAACTGAACATATTTATCGTGATCCTGCTTTCAGGAGGGGTGACGGCGTTGGTCGGTGTATTGTTCGGCTTGCCCAGCCTGAGAATCAAGGGTTTTTATCTGGCCGTGGCCACGCTGGCCGCCCAGTTCTTCCTGGTCTGGCTGTTCAACAAGGTTCCCTGGTTCTATAACTACTCCGGGTCCGGAATGATTACCGCTCCCGAACGGTTTGTTTTCGGCATTGCCATAACCGGGCCGAATGCCCCTCCCTGGGCCACTTACCTGTTTTGCCTGGTGATCGTGGTGGTGTTCGCCCTGATTGCCAAGAATCTGACCCGCGGCAGAATCGGACGCTCCTGGATGGCGATACGCGATATGGATATCGCGGCTGAAATCATCGGGGTGCCGCCCTTGCGAACGAAATTGTCGGCGTTCGCCATCAGTTCATTTTATGTCGGCGTCGCGGGCGCGATGTTTTTCATGATCTACCTCGGAGCCGTGGAGCCGACCGAAGCGTTCGGTATCGACAAATCCTTCCTGGTCCTGTTCATGATCATCATCGGCGGGCTGGGATCCATACTGGGTTCATTCATAGGGGCTGCCTTTATGGTGCTGATTCCGGTATTATTCAAGAATATCATGGTCGGTGGACTCGGTTGGCCGACCGACCTGGTGGCTCACCTGATCTTTATCCTGATCGGTGGGTTGATTATGTTTTTCCTGATTGTGGAGCCTCATGGGCTGGCTCAGCTTTGGAGGGTCACCAAAGAAAAACTCAGACTCTGGCCGTTTCCACATTAGTGCCGGCCACAAACCTGTCCAAAAACGTGAAGCCCTGAATTTTCGAATGCCGCGTATCCGGACAACAACCATTTCCAGAGGAGGAAATATGAAACATACTAAACTTGTTGCCTCAGGCATCGCATTGGTGATGTCAGTCGCTTCCTGGACGGCATCGGCGGAACTGGTGTTTCCGTCGTTGGATTATCGTACCGGACCCTATGCGCCGAACGGCATCCCGTTTGCCGATGGCTACCACGATTATTTCACCCTCCTGAATGAGCGCGATGGGGGTATTGGCGGAGTCCCGGTTCGTGTGCTGCCCTGTGAAACCGGATACAACACCGAAAAAGGGGTGGAGTGTTACGAATCCACCAAGGGTAAAGGCTCCCTGGTTTACCAGCCGCTTTCCACCGGAATTACCTACCAGTTGATACCCAAGGCGACCGCCGACGGCATTCCGGTCCACTCCATGGGTTACGGGCGGACTGCCGCCGCCAACGGCGCCATATTCAGCCATATCTTCAACTATCCGGGTACTTACTGGGATGCCGCCTCGATTATCGTCAATCATATCCTGGATCAGGAAGGGGGCGATCTGAAGGGCAAATCCATTGCCCTGGTCTACCACAATTCGGCTTATGGCAAGGAGCCGATTCGCACCCTGGAGGAACTGTCCAAAAAACATGGCTACAACCTGATCTTGCTGGCGGTGGATCATCCCGGCCAGGAACAAAAATCACAATGGCTGCAAATTCGCCGCGAACGCCCTGATTATGTACTGATGTGGGGTTGGGGAGTGATGAACCAGGTTGCGATCCAGGAAGCGGCCAACATCCGTTATCCAATGGATCATTTCATCGGCGTGTGGTGGTCAGCTTCTGAAAACGATGTAATTCCGGCCGGAGAAGGCGCGCATGGCTACAAGGCCATCGCATTCCACGGGGTCGGTGACGGTTTTGCCGTGTATGACGATTTGCGTAAATATGTGGTCGATGCCGGCAAGGCGGCGGGCGACGGTTCCTATCTGGGCACCGTGCTTTACAACCGGGGGATGTATGCCGCGATGCTGGCTGCGGAAGCGGCGCGCACCGCCCAGGGCATCCATGGCGTCGCACAAATCAATTCCGAACAGATGCGCGATGGCATGGAGGCGCTGAAAGTGGACCAGGCGCGCATGACTGAACTGGGCCTTGAAAACTTCGGTCCTGAAATCAACGTCAGTTGCGCCAACCATGGCGGGCCGGGTCTGGGAGCCATCCAGCAATGGGACGCGGGTTCAAAATCCTGGTCTCTGATCACGGACTTCTCCGGCGCGGACCGGGAGGTGGTTGACGCGCTGATTGCAGAAGATTCAGCGGCATACGCTGCCGAGAACAACATCACGCCTCGTGATTGCGGTTGAACCGCTAAAACACGTATCGCATGGATGACAAGGAATCGGGGCGGTGTTCCGCCGCCCCGATTCGAGTCGTACCGAACCTTACGGCAACCGATCCGATATGGCGCTGGAAACCCGGACCATCGCAAACGACCCGCCAGGCAACATGGTTCTGAGCGTCAACAACATCGAAGTGATTTACGATCATGTGATCCTGGTGTTGAAGGGGGTTTCCCTCGAGGTTCCGGAGGGCGGGATCGTTGCCTTGCTGGGCGCCAATGGAGCCGGCAAAACGACGACGATAAAATCCATATCCAATATACTGGGCACGGAAAGAGGGGAAGTGACAAAAGGCTCCATCGAATTCATGGGCGAGAAAGTGGACAATCTTTCCCCCACTGAACTGGTGCAAAGGGGCGTGGTGCAGGTGATGGAAGGGCGGCATTGTTTTGAACATCTGACCGTAGAGGAGAACCTGTTGACCGGGGCCTATACCAGAAAAGACGGACGCAGGAACATAACCCGCGATCTTGAACTGGTTTACAGTTATTTCCCGCGACTGAAAGAGCGCAGGAAAAGCCAGGCGGGCTATACTTCCGGCGGTGAGCAGCAGATGATCGCGGTGGGCCGGGCGCTGATGGCCAGGCCCAAGGTGATCCTGCTGGACGAACCCTCGATGGGGCTGGCGCCGCAACTGGTCGCGGAAATTTTCGAAATCGTGCACCAGCTGAATGTTCAGGAGGGGGTGACTTTCCTGCTGGCTGAACAGAATACCACCGTTGCCCTGCGCTATGCGACGTATGGCTATATTCTCGAAAACGGGAGAGTGGTGATGGACGGCGAAGCCGGTTCACTGGCCGAGAACGAAGACGTCAAGGAGTTTTACCTGGGCATCAGCGGAGGCGACAAAAAATCGTTTCGTGATGTCAAGCATTACCGCCGCCGCAAGCGCTGGCTGGCTTGACCGGGTCATGACCGCCCACCCGTATTATGACGCTCTGGAAACAAGGAGCGCACAGCGGCGATCCAGCGACCTGGTCGAAGCCATAGCCGGACAACTGGTTCATGCCAGAACCCATGCTCCGGCCTGGGCCCGGACGCTGGGTAATTTCGATTGCGACCGTTTCCTGGCGCTGGAGCAGCTTGCGGAGTACCCGGTCACCCGCAAGTCGGAGCTGCTCCGCCTGCAAAAGCTGGAACCGCCGTTTGGCGGGATGACCCCGTTGCGCGGCAACCAGGTCAGATACATCCATGTGTCGCCGGGGCCGATCTATGAAGCCTGTTCGCACCGGAATGATTTCTGGCGGCTGGCGCGCGCCCTGTATGCTGCCGGGTTTCGCGAAGGAGACCTCGTACATAACAGTTTTTCCTATCATCTGACGCCCGCCGGGTCCATGCTCGACAGTGGTTGCCACCGTCTCGGCTGCGGCGTGATTCCAGCCGGAACCGGGCAGACCGATATGCAGGTTCAAACGATCCATGACCTGAAACCGGACGGCTATGTCGGCACCCCTTCGTTCCTGAAGATTCTGGTCGAAAGGAGCCGGGAACTGGGATGCGACACAGGCAGCATCGACAAGGCGCTGGTATCCGGTGAGGCCTTGCCGCCCTCGTTGCGGGCATTTTTCGCGGAGTGCGGTATTGCGGTGGTACAGGCTTACGCCACGGCTGACCTGGGCCTGATCGCCTATGAGACCATAGCCGATGATGGCCTGATTGTCGATGAGGGCGTTTATCTGGAGATCGTCCGCCCTGGAAGCGGTGTTCCGGTGGCCGATGGTGAGATCGGGGAGGTCGTGGTGACCGCGTTGAATCCGGATTATCCGTTGATCCGGTTTGCCACTGGCGACCTGTCCGCGATCCTGCCGGGAGAGAGTCCATGCGGACGGACCAATCGCCGCATCCGGGGTTGGCTGGGACGGGCGGACCAGACCGCGAAAGTGCGGGGAATGTTTGTCCGTCCTGAGCAGATCCAGGAAATCGTCGGGCGGCACCCGGAGATTGCCAGGGCGAGGCTGGTGATAGACTGGATCGATCAACGCGATGAAATAACCCTGTACTGCGAACCGGCGTCTCCGGAGGACGCGAAGGCGGGCGGACTCACTGGTGCGGTGCGGCAGAGCATCCAGGATTTGTGCAGGGTGCGCGGGGAGGTTCAGTGGGTCGGGCCGGGAGGCATTGCCAACGATGGCATCGTGATAGACGATATTCGCAAATACGATTGACCGCCATGACTTATGCCGATATCAAACTGACGGTGGATGACAGGAATGTAGCCTGGCTGGTGCTCGATCGGGAACAGAAACATAACGCGATGGGTCACCGGATGATGCGGGAAATCCATCAGGCCTGCCAGGAGATATCCGCGAATCCGGCGATTCGCGCCGTCGTTTTGACCGGGGCCGGGGACAAAAGTTTTTCAGCGGGCGCTGACCTCGGATGGATGAAGGACAATTTCCGGAAGAATCGGGAAGAGCGAATGGCGGAAAGCGCCTTGCTCGCGGATGCGCTGGAAGCGCTGGATGCGTTGAACAAGGTGACCATTGCCCGGGTCAATGGCCAGGCTTACGCCGGCGGGGTCGGGTTGATCGCGGTATGCGATGTCGCGATCAGTGTCGATAGCGCCCGGTTTTCCCTGACTGAAACCAGGCTCGGCCTGACTCCCGCCAATATTTCCCCGTACCTGATTGCGCGCCTGGGCGTCAGCAATGCCCGGAGAATTCTGATCAACGCACACTTGTTCAGCGCTGAAGAAGGGATGCGGCTGGGCCTGATCCATAAGACGGTCCGCCCCGGGGAACTGGACGGCGCGATCGACCATGAACTGAAAAGCTGCCTGGCCTGCGCCCCCGGAGCGATCGCCATGACCAAGGAGTTGATTCGCAACGTCAGTCGGCAAACCCCGGAGCGGAACCGGGAATATACAGCCAGAATGCTGGCAGACGCCTGGGAAACGGATGAGGCCCAGGCCGGGATAGGCGGGTTTTTCAACAAACAGCCGCCGCCCTGGACCGGATAAGCCGAAACGGCCCGGACAATGCGCTCCCGTTCGTTGCCGTTCCCATGTGGACGGGAATCCACAGGCCGTCCACACAGGCCTTAAGGGAGAATCTTATTGAACCGGGGCAATCTATTGCGATTGACTGTGATACAATTCGCTGGTACGAATGTAATTTCCAGACAAATCTTCAGGAGCTGACTCAATGCCTTGGAATAAACCCGGCCCGGGTGACAATGACGACCCATGGGGGCAGGATAATCGTCGTAGAACCGGCCGTAATCAAGCCCCGCCCGATCTTGACGAAGTGCTTCGCCAGGCCAGGGACCGGATAGAAAACCTGTTCGGTCGTCGAAGAGGCGGAGGCAGAGGTGGAGGCAGAGGAGGCGGTGACGGCGATGGCAATGGCAATGGTTCCAGGTCAAGGGGTTTGGGAGGAGCTGGTCTGGTGCCAATTCTGGGAGTTCTGGTTATCGCCCTTGGCTTCTGGGTATTCACCGGATTCTATACGGTCGATCAAGGTGAGCAGGCCATAGAGCTGCGTTTCGGAAAGTATCTGGAAACCAATGACGCCGGCCTGCATTTCCACATTCCAACTCCGTTTGAGACGGTGGAAATCGTCAATACCCAGAACGTGAACACGGTCGAGGTGGGCTATCGCGAAAGCGGCAGGTCGATCCAGTCCGTGCCCCGGGAGGCGCTGATGCTGACCCAGGACGAGAATATCATCGATATCCAGTTTGCGGTCCAGTATGACGTCAAGAACCCCACCGACCTGCTGTTCAACGTCAGTGAATACAATCAGAGGGACCTGGCGGACCAGGTCGTGCGCCAGGCCACGGAAAGCGCCGTGCGGGAAATCGTAGGCAGGAACAGCATGGATTTCGCGATTACAGAGGGCCGCGCGCAGTTGGCGTCGGAGACCAAGGTGCTGGTGCAGGAGATTCTGGACCGTTATGAAACGGGGATCAATATACGTACCGTCGAAATGCAGAACGCACAGCCGCCCGAGCAGGTGAAGGATGCCTTCGACGATGTAGTCAGGGCGCGTGAGGATGAAGTCCGGTTGAAGAATCTGGCGCAGGCCTATGCCAACGACATTATCCCCAAGGCGCGGGGTTTTGCCGCCCGGATCATGCAGGAGGCGGAAGCGTACCGCGCTTCCGTAATTGCCAAGGCTGATGGTGAAACCGCCCGATTCGAACAGGTGCTGACGGAATATAGCAAGGCGCCCGACATCACCCGGGATCGTTTGTATCTTGAAACCATGGAAGAGGTCTTCAGTCGTGCAAGCAAGATGGTGATCGACCAGCCGGACGGCGGCAACAGCGTCATGTATCTGCCCCTTGACCAGTTGCTTCGCGACCGGGGGCAGGGCTCAGCCAGGAGCGGCGGCTTGTCCGATCAATCCGGGTCCGGGCTGAATACGCTGGATAATAATTCTTCAAGATCAACCACGCGAAGTGTTGATCGTACTGTGAGGCAATAGGTCATGAGTGGTAAATCAATGTTGGGTGTTGTCTTTCTGGCCATAGCTGGCGCCCTGGTGTTTTCTTCGGCCTATCTGGTCGATGAGAGGGAAAAGGCCATCGTCTTCAAATTCGGCGAGATCATTCGATCCGACGTCAAACCCGGTCTGCACTGGAAAATTCCGTTTATCAATAATGTCCGGTTTTTTGACGCCAGGGTGCAGACCATGGACGCGGACCCGGAATCCTACCTGACTCGGGAAAAGAAAAACCTGATTGTGGATTCTTTCGTCAAGTGGAGGGTGAAGGATGTTCATCAGTACTACACTCGTCTGCAGGGCAGCAAGTTGAATGCCCGCTCCCGTTTGTCCCAACGGGTTAATGACAGTCTGCGCCAGGAATTCGGCAAGCGGTCCGTCCAGGAGGTGATTTCGGGTGACCGCAAGCTGATCATGGAGACGGTACGGACAGAGATGAACGAGGAAGCGGCCACGCTGGGCATAGAAGTGATCGACGTGCGGCTTAAGCGGGTTGACCTCGACACGACAATCAGCGAGCGTGTTTATCAGCGGATGGCCGCTGAACGGCAACGTGTCGCCAAGGAATTACGCGCACAGGGTGAGGAGGTCGCCGAGACCATCCGGGCAGACGCGGACCGGCAGCGTCTGATACTGCTGGCCGATGCCGAGCGCGACGCTGAAGTGCTTCGGGGTGAAGGCGATGCCATTGCGACCGCCGCGTATGCGGATGTTTTCGGCAGGAATACGGAATTCTACAATTTCTACCGTAGCCTGAATGCTTACCGGGGCAGCTTCGACAGCAAACAGGATCTGATGATTATCGATCCGAGTTCGGAGTTCTTCAAGTACTTCAAGCAATCCGAGGCGAGAATAGCCAATTAAGCGGCGAAACTTGAATTCCCGCTGTGCTGGACTGGAGAGATTTAGCGGCTGCGTTTGCCTTGTATCTGGTGCTTGAAGGACTGATTCCGTTTTTTAATCCCGGGACCTTCAGGCGATTCGTGATGCAGATGGTTGAGATACCGGATTCGAGATTGAGGACCTACGGGCTTCTCAGCATGATTGCAGGGATCACACTTCTATACGCCGTCAGATAGCGCCTGACCGCATCCGATAATCCGGGATACCGAAATTTCATGAAGATGGCGAAGAATGTCGTATTGCTGGGCAGCCAGTGGGGAGATGAGGGCAAGGGCAAGATTGTTGACTCATTGACGGAGCATGCGGACACAGTGGTCCGTTTCCAGGGTGGACACAACGCCGGACACACGCTGGTCATCAATGGGCGCAAAACCGTATTGCATCTGGTCCCCTCCGGCGCCTTGCGGGAGGGTGTCGAGTGCCTGATCGGCAATGGCGTGGTTTTGAACATTACGAAGTTGTTGTCAGAGATTGACGACCTTGCGGACAGAGGCGTTGACATCGAAAACCGGCTGATGGTGAGTTATGCCTGCCCGATCATTCTGCCCTATCACGTTTCACTGGACGTGGCCCGGGAAAAAGCGAAGGGAAGGAAAGCCATCGGTACAACCGGAAGGGGTATCGGCCCGGCTTACGAAGACAAGGTCGCGAGGCGCGGATTGAGAATTGCAGACTTGCTGAAACCGGACAGCTTTCGTGTCAAATTGAAGGAAGTGATGGAATATCACAATTATGTGCTGGAGCATTATTTTGATTCCTGCCCGGTTGATTACCAGGCTACGCTGGATGAAACACTGGCTCAGGCAGGGCGGATTCGAAGGATGGCGGGGGACGTTTCCGCACATCTGTCGGAACTCCACAGCCAGGGAAAGTCTGCTCTGTTTGAAGGCGCTCAAGGCATGTTGCTGGACATCGATCATGGCACTTATCCTTATGTCACGTCTTCCAATACCATTGGCGCCGCGGCCGCGGTTGGAACCGGAATCGGGCCTCTCGATATCGACTTTGTCCTGGGTGTTGCCAAAGCCTATACCACACGAGTGGGTTCAGGCCCGTTCCCGACTGAATTGACGGACCATATCGGCAGGCGCCTGGGGGAGAAGGGGCATGAATTCGGCGCTACGACCGGACGGCCCCGGCGTTGCGGCTGGCTGGACATGGTGGCGCTGCGCAGGGCGAAACAGGTTTGCGGTTTGAGCGCCTTGTGTATCACCAAACTGGATGTGCTGGATGGGCTGGATACCGTCAAGATCTGTACCGGTTACCAGTGCAATGGTTCGGTTATCGACCTGCCTCCCTGGTGCGTGGATGATATGGAAAAATGTGAACCGGTATTCGAGGAGTTGCCCGGCTGGCGGGAACACTCGGGAGGCGTGCGTGATTATGGGGAACTGCCAGTCAATGCCAGATCCTACCTCAACCGGATTTCCGAATTGATTGCATTGCCAATCGACATGATTTCGACCGGCGTGGAACGCGATGATACGATCGTGTTGAATCATCCGTTCAAATAACCCGGATCCTATGCAAGTATATGAGACCGAACAATTTCATGGAGAATTTTCTATGACAGGCATGAATCTGGATGATACCGGAATCTTTCACGAGCAGTGTTACATCAATGGTCAATGGAGAAGCGCGAACGGAGGAAAAACCATTGACGTGACCAATCCCGCCAATGGCGCAGTGATTGCCAGGATTCCGGATATGGGGGTTACGGAAACAACGGAAGCGATCGAGGCGGCGGAACAGGCCCAAAAGAACTGGCGTAACGCGCTCGGCAAGGAACGCTCCGATATTTTGCGGCGCTGGCATGACCTGATGATCGAAAACCAGGAGGACCTTGCCAGGATAATGACTCTTGAGCAGGGCAAGCCCCTGGCGGAAGCGCGTGGGGAAATCGTCTATTCTGCATCATTTCTGGACTGGTTTGCGAGTGAAGCGCGCCGGGTGGGCGGCGAAACCATACCTCAGCACCAGCCTGACAAACGGATTGTGGTGATCAAGCAACCGATAGGCGTCTGTGTGGCCATTACCCCGTGGAATTTCCCATCCGCGATGATTACCAGAAAAGTCGGTCCGGCCCTGGCGGCCGGATGTTCGGTCGTAGTCAAGCCTGCGACACAAACTCCGCTGTCCGCGTTTGCGCTTTGTGAACTTGCCGAACGGGCGGGTTTGCCGGCCGGATTGATGAACGTGCTCACCGGATCGTCATCGGCTATTGGTGGTGAAATGACCTCCAATCCAGCGGTCAGGCACCTGAGTTTTACCGGCTCAACCGAAGTGGGACGATTGTTGATGAGTCAGTGTTCCGAATCGATCATCAAGGTGGCGCTGGAACTTGGCGGCAATGCCCCGTTTATCGTATTCGACGACGCCGATGTCGATGCGGCAGTAGAGGGCGCCATGATTTCCAAATACCGCAATGCCGGACAAACCTGTGTTTGCGCCAACCGTATCTATGTCCAGGAGGGGATCTACGACGAGTTCGCGGAGAAGCTGTCCATTGCGGTGAGTCGACTGCAGGTGGGGGACGGCACTCGGGACGGTGTTACCCAGGGGCCGCTGATCGATATGAATGCCGTACAGAAAGTCGAGGAACATATTGCCGACGCGGTGCAGCATGGTGCGGAGGTGATTGTGGGTGGAAGCCGACATGAGTTGGGCGGTACCTGGTTCCAGCCGACATTGTTGAGGAATGCAACCTCGGATATGAAAGTGGCGAGGGAGGAGACATTCGGTCCACTGGCGCCCCTGTTCAGATTTGAGGATGAGGCGGAGGTGGTCGAAATGGCTAACGATACGGAGTTCGGTCTCGCGTCCTATTTTTACAGCCGGGACCTGGCCAGAGTCTGGCGAGTGGCGGAACGGCTTGAATACGGAATGGTCGGAATCAATACCGGATTGATTTCCACGGAAGTGGCCCCCTTTGGCGGGGTCAAGCAATCCGGCCTGGGTCGGGAAGGTTCCAGTCATGGGATCGAGGAGTATCTGGAGATGAAATATTTATGTATCGGCGGGGTTTCCTGACCTGACCTTCGCAAGCGGACCGGTTGAACCTGAAAACCTGTTGAATATTGAACCGATGTTGTTTAGAATCCTGCGAAGAAGGGTTATACTCCGAGATTGAATAAACGATTAACTGGGGAATCAATTATGCGAAGAGCTTCTGATAGTGTCCTATCAGCACTTAAATTGGCCACATTCGTGGTTATATTCATATTTGTTTCAGGTTGTGTCAGCGCCAAAAGCAAGCCGACTGAGGAGTCTGTCCCGGCAGTGGCGCCAGAGCCTGAAGTAGTGGAGCCTGTCGTGCCGGAGCCTGAACCCGAACCGGAGCCTGAACCTGAAATGCTGACCAGCTGGACAGTGGTGAAAGGGGAGAATCTCTGGAGTATATCTGCTGAAGAAGAGGTCTATAACATCCCTGAGAAATGGCCGCTCATCTACAAGGCGAATCAGGAGGAGATTACGGATGCCGACCTGATCTATCCGGGACAGATTCTGGATATTCCGCGGGATTCATCGCAAAGCGAGATAGATGCGGCAATCAAACACGCCAGGGAGAGAGGCGCCTGGGCGGTTGGACCGGTTGAGGCTAGCGACCTGGAATACCTGAATAACTGAAGTTTCCCAATTTCCCCAGAACCGGGATTGCATCCTTGCGATGCAGTCCCTTTCTATTTGCGCCTGTGTCTACACCACCATCTTTCTGAGTTCGAACTCCAGGATGCCCTCGGCTCCTGCGGCCTTGAGCGTCGGGATAATCCTTCTCACCTCTTTTTTACTGATTACCGTTTCCACTGCCAGCCAGTTGGCGTCGTACAACTTGTTGATAGTGGGTGCATGCAGGCTGGGTAACTGTTTTACCAGTTGATCGATCCGGTCGCCGGGGACGTTCATTTTCAGCAGTACCTTTTCACGCGCCGTCAATGCGCTTTCAAGCAGCAGCGCGATCTGTTCGATTTTTCTTTTTTTCCTGGGGTTTTCGAGCGCCGCCCGGTTTGCGATAAACACGGTATGCGTCTCCATCAGGTCACAGACGATGCGCAGTCCGTGTGCCTTGATGGTACTGCCGGTTTCCGTGATTTCCACTGCGGCGTCGGCCAGGCCCTCGACGACTTTGGCTTCAGTTGTGCCCCAGGAAAATTCAATCGCCGCATCGATACCCCTTTCCTGCAGATAACGTTTTGTAAAATTGACCAGTTCAGTCGATATTCTTTTTCCCTGAAGGTCTTCAATGGATTGAATTTCCGAGTCATTCTTTACGACCAGAACCCAGCGGCAGGGTTGGTCGGACGCTTTTGAATAAACCAGGTGAGACATGATTTCCACATCTGAACCGGTTTCAGCCAGCCAGTCCTGCCCGGTCAATCCGGCGTCCAGAACCCCGTTGGTGATATAGCTCCCCATTTCCTGTGAACGCACCAGAGAGCAGGTGATTTCAGGATCATCGATGGATGGGAAGTAATTACGGGATTTCGTGTTGATGTTCCATCCGGCTTGCGCGAACAACTCCCTGGTTGCAGTTTCGAGACTTCCTTTCGGGATGCCGAGTTTGAGTTTGGTTGTCATACCTTACGGTCCGGTAATCGGTCAATTGATCGGGTCTGGGATTATAACTGAACGGGATTACAGTTCGTGCACCAGCGTTTCGATACTGTCGCGGGCATCTCCAAACAACATTCGACTGTTGGCTTTATAAAACAACGGATTTTCTATACCCGCGTAGCCGCTCGCCATGCTCCGCTTTAATATGATTACGGTTTTCGCGTTCCAGACCTCGATCACAGGCATCCCTGCAATCGGGCTGTCCGGACATTCGATGGCTGAAGGATTGACGATGTCGTTGGCGCCGATCACCAGTACCACGTCTGTCTGCGGGAGCTGTCCGTTTATTTCATCCATTTCGAAAACAATGTCGTATGGAACCCGGGCTTCAGCCAGTAACACATTCATGTGGCCGGGCATACGCCCGGCAACCGGATGGATGCCGAACGACACCTTTGTATTCCTGTTCCTGAGTTTGCCGGTCAGTTCGGCCACCAGATGCTGGGCATGGGCAACCGCCATGCCGTATCCCGGTACGATCACCAGAGATTCGATGTTCGAGAGTAATTGAGCGGTTTGTGAAGCCGAAACAGGAACAGTCTCGCCTTCGGTCTGCGCGGCTACTGTCGTGGAGCCTGACACTCCGAACCCCCCGGAAATGACACTCAGGAACCTTCTGTTCATGGCGCGGCACATGATATAGCTCAATATCGCCCCGCTTGATCCTACCAGGGCGCCTGTGACGATCAGCAAATCATTCGATAGCATGAACCCGGTTGCCGCCGCCGCCCAACCGGAATAACTGTTCAACATCGAAATAACGACCGGCATGTCCGCCCCGCCGATAGCGGCTACCATGTGGATGCCGAACAAGAAGGCGAGGATCGTCATTATCGTCAACGGAATGAATCCGGATTCCGTGTTTTCCGACTGAATGAAGTCGAATCCGAGATAAAGGCATACCAGCAGGATTACGAGATTGCCAAGATGACGTCCGGGCAATGTCAACGGGCGGCTGCCAATCAGGCCACTCAGTTTTCCAAAGGCGATGACAGACCCGGTAAAGGTCACGGCGCCAATCAGGACACCCAGATAAATTTCGATATCATGAATGGTTTTAGCCACACCGACATGATGGATCCGGGTATCCATGTAAGTTGAAAAACCAACGAATACGGCTGCCAGTCCGACAAAACTATGGAGAATCGCGACCAGTTCAGGCATGGAGGTCATACGGATTCTCAGAGAGAGAATCGTGCCGATAACCGCGCCCACCATCATGGCTCCCGCAAGCAACCCGTAGCTTGATATCGAGTCATCGAACAAGGTGGCGGCAATGGCAATACACATGCCGGCGATCCCGTAGAGGTTCCCTTTTTGCGCGCTTTTCTGGCTGCTCAGTCCGCCGAGACTCAGAATAAACAGGATACACGCAACGATGTAGGCTGCCGAAGTGATATTTCCGCTCATGGTCGGTGGTCCTTATTTGCGAAACATGTTGAGCATGCGTTGGGTAACCAGAAATCCGCCCGCGATATTGATGGAAGCAATCATTACGGCCGTAATGGCAAGCGCCACGCCCAATACGGATGAAGAGTCGATTTGCAAAATGGCGCCAATTACAATGATCCCGCTGATCGCGTTGGTGACGCTCATGAGAGGGGTATGCAGTGCGGGGGTGACGTTCCAGATCACCTGCCATCCGACAAAACAGGCCAGGACGAACACGATGAAATGGCTCATGAACTCAGCCGGAGCCACCGAACCGAGCCCCAGGATGGCCAGTACTCCCGCCGCCATGCCAGCCAGGGTTATGACGGCGCGGCGCTTATCGGGCGTGTCTCGCGGAATTTTCGGGGTCACGGCCGGGGTGCCGGCCGGGTCCGTTTTTTGCCGCGGTTCGCCCGCAGGCTCCACCGCGGGAGGCGGCCAGGTGATTTCCCCCTGATACGCCACGGTTGCTCCCCGGATTACCGGATCCTCCATGTCAACATGGAGGACGCCATCCCCGGCCGGTGTGAGGTCGGTAACCAGGTGGCGGATATTGGCTGCATATAATTGACTGGATTGCGCTGCCATTCGACTCGGAAGGTCGGTATAGCCGATAATGGAGACGCCATTGACCCTGACTGCTTCGCCCGGTTCGGTATATTCACAGTTTCCGCCCTGTTCCGCGGCAAGATCGACAATCACGCTTCCAGGTTTCATGCTGTCCACCATTTCCCGGGTAATCAGTTTCGGGGCCGGTTTCCCGGGGATCAGCGCAGTCGTGATGATGATGTCAACCTCTCTGGCCTGTTCGGCGAAAAGAGCCATTTCCGCCTGGATGAATTCATCGCTCATCACTTTGGCGTAGCCCCCCGCTCCGCTGCCGTCCTCGTCAAAATCCAGTTCGAGGAATGCGGCGTTCAGACTTTCGATCTGCTCTTTCACTTCCAGACGGGTATCGAACGCGCGGACGATGGCCCCGAGATTGACAGCGGTTCCGATCGCGGCCAGGCCAGCCACACCGGCGCCGATCACCAGCACCCTGGCAGGGTCCACCTTGCCGGCTGCGGTAATCTGCCCGGTGAAGAATCGCCCGAAGCGCCGGGCCGCTTCAATCACGGCGCGATACCCTGCGATATTGGACATGGATGACAGGGCATCCATCTTTTGCGCTCTGGAGATTCGGGGTATGGAATCCATAGCCAGAACCGTGGCGCCGGTCGCGCGCAGTTTTTCCATCAGGCCGGGATTTTGTCCGGGCCAGATGAAACAGATCAGCGTTTTATCGCCGGTTAACCAATCCGTTTCATCGGCTCCGTCAACCGGATGATACTGAGGCGCGCGCACCTTGCAGATCAGGTCGGCCTCTGCCCACAGTTCTCGCGCTGAACCGGAAATTCCGGCGCCGCTGTCGATATAGGACTGGTTGCTGAATCCGGCAGCCAGTCCGGCCTTGTCTTCAATCACGACCGAAAAGCCGAGGTTCGCCAGTCTGGCTGTTTCCATCGGCGTACAGGCCACACGACATTCATTTTCACAAATTTCTCTGGGTATCCCTATTTTCATCGGATCAGCCATTTGCAAGGTCATCGGTCATCTCGAATATACCGCCTGATCGCGTATCTTACTAATTAATAGAATTAATGCTATATATAGAAAAAACAAACTACACTGCTGCCTTCGCGAAACGGAACAGATACTGGACAAAGACAGAATACGGAATGATGGATAAAAAGGGTGAGTTCGTGGGGACGGTGGTCGGTCATGCCAACGGTTTCGGGTTTTTCAGGCCGGATGAGGGTGGGGAAAATCTGTATCTGCACAATCGGCAGATGAGGAAGCTGCTTCACGGGGATCGTGTTCGCGCCCGCAAGATCGATTTCCAGGGACGACCGGCCGCGTCTGTTGTCGAAGTGCTGCAGAAAACCGGCCGGGAAATTGTCGGCCATTTTTTCAAGGAAGGCGGCGTCGGAATTTTTGAACCGGATGACCATCGCTTCGCCAGGGATGTTACCGTTGCCAGGGGAAAGTCCAATGGCGCCGACAATGGTGATATCGTGGTTGTACGGATAACCCGGCATCCGATCGAGCATCATCACGCGGTCGGTGAGGTTATCGAAGTCGTCGGCAAGGACCTGACGCCCGGAATGGAAACTGAAATCGCAATTCGCAAGCATGAAATCCCGCATGTCTGGAGCGAGGAGGCCATAATGGAGATGGCCGCTCTGGGGGATTCCCTGAAGTCGGTGGAACATGGTCCCGGCCGGGTCGATCTGCGTTCATTGCCTCTGGTTACCATTGATGGCCAGGACGCCAGGGATTTCGACGATGCGGTTTATTGCGAATCAACCGGCCAGGGCTGGAGGCTGATCGTCGCGATTGCGGATGTCAGCCACTACGTCCGCGCAGACAGCGCACTCGACAGGGAGGCGTTCAGTCGGGGCGTTTCGGTGTATTTCCCGAACCGGGTCATTCCGATGCTGCCGGAGGCATTGTCCAATGGAATCTGTTCCCTGAATCCCGGGGAAGATCGTTTTTGCATGGTATGTGACCTGAATGTGAGCTCCTGCGGGGAAATCACGGATTACCGGTTTTATCCGGCCACGATGCGATCCCGGGCCAGATTGACCTACGGCGTTGTCAACGCCATGGTCTCGGACCAGGACCAGGCCAAGCGGGAGCAATGGAAAGAAATTACGCCCCACCTGGATCGGCTCTACCCGTTATATCTGGCTTTGCGCTCCCGTCGGGAGTCGATTGATTTCGGAATCCCCGAACCGTTCATTGAATTCGATGACGACAAGAGAATCAGCCGGATCACAGCGAGGCCGCGAAATGATGCGCACAGGCTGATCGAGGAATGTATGCTGGCCGCGAACGTGTGCGCTGCACGGTATCTCCAGCTTCATTACCGGGACGATTCCGTTTATCGCAACCATGATGGGCCGGACATGAAGGGAGTGGCCGATTTGAAGCGCTTTCTGGCCGGGCTGGGGTTGACTCTGGGAGGAGGGGATGATCCGCAGGCACGCGATTACGCCATCCTGGTCGAAGGCCTCGCCGAACGTGATGATATCGCAGGAGTCGTACAATCGGTGCTGTTGAGGAGCCTGGGCCAGGCAGTGTACAGCACGGAGCAATCCGGCCACTTCGCATTATCATTCCCGGTCTATACTCACTTCACATCGCCGATTCGCCGGTATGCCGACCTGGTTGTGCATCGGAGAATCAAGCAGGCTCTTTCCGGTCGGGGTAATGGAGTCGTCGCCCCGGACGGCGCCAGCTTCGACCGTATTGGCGAGCAGTGTTCTTTCACCGAACGAAGGGCGGATAGCGCGTCTTATGACGTGATTGCCTGGTTGAAGGCCGAGTTCATGCTGGAGCGGATCGGAGAGCAATTCGACGGTACGATTTCCGGGGTAAAAGAGTTTGGTATTTTCGTACAACTGGACCAGATCTTTGTCGATGGGCTGGTCCATGTCAGCGCATTGGGGAATGATTATTATCATTTTGACCCGATCCGGATCCAGCTTGAAGGAGAGCGCGGCGGTCAGCGTTTCAGGCTGGGGGACAAGATCAGGGTCCGGATTGCGCGGGTGGACATGGACCAGGCGAAAATTGATTTCGAGCTGGTGTCTGCTCATCATTCGGGCAACATCTGACCATGGACACCGAAAACCGGCAGGCCGTCCATGTTGTTTTCGGCTTTCACGCGGTTGAGGCCGCGATTGGCCGGAATCCGGCCCGAATTCTTGAAATCCGGATAGACCAGGGAAAATCAGGCCAGCGTATCGACAACATTCGTGCGCTGGCGATGAAAACCGGAGTCCCGGTTCAATTGCGAGGCAGGCAGGAATTGAATCAATTGGCTCGCCAGGGGAATCGACCGGGCAATCACCAGGGCGTGGTTGCGTTAATCCGTCGAATCGATTCATCAGCAGGGACCGTGCTCGAAGAGATCATGTCCAGGCAGGCCGAACACAGCCTGATTCTGGCGCTGGACCAGATTCAGGATCCGCACAATCTGGGCGCCTGTTTGAGAACTGCGGAGGGCGCCGGCGTCGATGCCGTGATTTTGCCCAGGGACGGCGCATGCAGGATCAATCCGACCGTGCACAAGGTTTCCTCGGGAGCCGTCGAGCATCTGAATATTTTTCAGGTGCCCAATCTGGTCCATGCCCTCGACAAATTGCAAGCCAGCGGATTTTGGGTATACGGGGCAGCCGGCCAGGCCGCCCATTCACTGTACCAGTGCAACTACGCCGACAAGGCGGTGATTGTCATGGGGGCCGAAGGGAAGGGACTGAGACGGCTTACTCGTGAGAAATGCGACTGGCTGGTGAATATTCCCATGTCCGGGAGTGTGTCCAGCCTGAATGTTTCAGTGGCGACCGGAATCTTTCTGTTCGAGGTGGTTCGCCAGCGCTGGCGCAACTGACGGACAGGGTATTGCCGTTTTGGCAATACCCTGATCCTTGTCCGAGCGGATTATTGTTCAAACAGAGCCAGATATTGCGTGTATCCCTGCTCCTCCATCCGGTTTTTCTCGATAAACCGGAGCGACGCGGAGTTGATGCAGTACCGCAGTCCGGTAGGCGCCGGGCCATCCTTGAACACATGTCCAAGATGGGAGCCGCCATATTTGCTTTTTATCTCTGTTCGAGGATATAACAACTTGTAATCCGTGGTTTTGACGATGAAATGATCATCAATCGGCTCCCAGAAGCTGGGCCATCCCGTACCGGATCGATATTTCGTCGTGGATGAAAACAGGGGTTCCCCGGTGACGATATCCACATAAATTCCTTCGGCCTTGCTGTCCCAGTATTCATTGCGAAAAGGGGGTTCGGTGGCTTCGTGCTGGGTAACCTGGTATTGCAGGGGCGTCAGGACCTGTTGCAATGTTTCGTCATCGGGTTTGACCCAGACCGTTTCCGGGTTTTCCGGGTTCAACCGGTTGCCATCATCCGTTGTACCGGAATCCGGTGTATCGATGGTTTTTTCAAATTCCGCATAAAGGTCATCGCCCCAGACTTTTTCCAGGAACCGGTCCCTTCCTGAACCCTTTCGATACAATTTGTAACGAAGCGAGTTCGTGGCGTGATAATTCTGGTGATAACTTTCCGCCTTGTAGAATTTGTCGAACGGGACGACTTCCACCGTGATGGGTTTGCTGAAACGATTCGACTGATCGAGAGCCTCCCTGGATGCAAGCGCCAACTGCTTTTCCTGTTCATCATGATAAAAAATGGCGGGTCGATAATGATCTCCCCGGTCGACAAACTGTCCTTTGGAATCCGTAGGGTCGATATCGCGCCAGAAATGGAACAGCAATTCCTCGTAGGAAATCACTTCCGGGTCATAATAGATCTGTACCGCTTCGGTATGCCCCGTATTGCCTTTACCCACCTCATAGTAGGTCGGGTTTTCGGTTTGACCGCCGCTGTATCCGGATACGGCCTCTGTGACTCCATCGAGTTTTTCGAAAGTGGATTCGATGCACCAGAAGCACCCGCCGGCAAATGTGGCGACTGCCATCCCTGACTTTCCGGAAGAAGGTACAACGGCGCTGGACTCCGTCACTTCAGATGATTGATCGACAGAGCCGGAATCGGTCTGGCTGTTCGCAAACCGGGTCACGATCAGGGCGGTCGCCAGTATTGCGACCAGTAAGAGAATGCGTTTCATGATAGCAGGTATTGGGTTGTGTTGATTGGTTGCCTGACGGGTAGAAATCGCCCAGGCAGGATAGTTCCATAACTTACCGTTATTTAATGAATTCGATTTACAAGGCGGTTGTCATAAAATCAGTCCGGCGGCGGCGTTGCGCCCATCACTGAGCAGGATGTTCCAGGTCCGGCAAGCCGCGGGCGTATCCATGACCTCAAGGCCGATTCCAAGTTCAATCAGCGGCCGGGTCAGGCGCGGATCCGGGAAGGCCAATGCGGATCGGGTTCCGAGCAGGACGACTTCGCTGTCAAACCCGGCCAGTCGGGAAAAATCCGCTGTTCCAAGGTCAGAAACCCGATTGATGGGCCACAATTCGAGTTTTTCAGATGTTATTATCAGGCTGCTCGTATACAGGGTGTCGCCAATCCTGATCTGGTAGCCTTCCCCGCGTTTTTCGCAGCTTTTTATCAGGTGAATTTCGTCAGGATTGCCAAGATGAAGTTTCATTGAACAGGCGGTACCGGTTAACTTTGACTTCTCCAACATTATAAACCATTCACAATGAGTGCAGTAAACATCGGTCTGATTGGACTGGGTACGGTAGGAAGCGGCACACTTCTTGTGCTGCAACGAAATGCCGAAGAGATTTCCCGCCGCGCCGGCAGGGAAATCAGAATCATTGGCGCTGCTGTCCGTGACCTGTCAAAATCAAGGGATCTGGATTTATCCGGGATCTACCTGACTGAAGATATTTCAGAAATAGTCAATCATCCGGATATCCAGGTGGTGGTTGAAGTGGCGGGCGGGGGCGATGTCATTTTGGATGCGGTCCTGCAGGCGCTCGACAATGGCAGGCATCTGGTGACCGCCAACAAGGCGTTGATCGCCACCCACGGCAATATCCTGTTTGAAAAGGCACAGCACAAGGGGGTGATGGTCGCATTCGAGGCTGCAGTGGCTGGCGGGATTCCGGTCATCAAGTCGATCCGGGAAGGGCTGTCCGCAAACCGGATCGAGTGGCTCGCCGGCATAATCAACGGGACTTCGAATTATATTCTGACGCAAATGTCCCAAAGCGGACGGGATTTTGGCGAGGTACTGGCCGAAGCGCAGGCACTGGGCTATGCGGAAGCGGATCCGGCATTTGACATTGAAGGCATAGATGCCGCACATAAACTGACCATCCTGGCATCCATCGCATTCGGGATTTCGTTGCAGTTCGACAAGGTCTGTACCGAGGGTATTGCCAGCGTCACCGTGGAAGATATTGCCTGGGCCGAGGAGCTGGGCTATCGCATCAAACACCTGGGAATCGCGAAAAAGACAAACAAGGGGGTGGAGCTGCGGGTACATCCGGCCCTGATCCCCGAGAGACGGCTGATCGCGAATGTAAACGGGGTGATGAACGCCGTGCTGGTACAGTCGGACGCGGTTGGCCCAACCCTTTATTATGGGGCGGGAGCCGGCTCGGAGCCGACTGCTTCTGCTGTGGTGGCCGATTTGATCGATGTGGTCAGAATGATTACCACGGACCCTGGAAACCGGGTTCCGCATCTCGCGTTTCAGCCGGATTCGATCCTTGATCTTCCCATACTCGATATGGCGGAGGTCCGGACTGCTTATTATTTGCGGATGTGTGTGGTCAACCGACCCGGAGTGATGGCCTCCATTGCAACCATATTCGGACAAAGCGACATCAGTATCGATTCCGTGGTCCAGAAAGGCAGTGGCCGGAAAGATGAGGATGTCAACATCATTTTCCTGACACAGGAAACCCTGGAGGGAAATTTGAACAGCGCGCTGGCGGAAGTGGAAAAACTCGATACGGTGAAAGGCAGGATCAAGCGAATCCGCCTGGAGCGACTGTCCTGAGAAAAAAATACCCGGCTATCCATACCGGGCATTTTTCAGTCAGGTGGCGTCCCCAAGGGGATTCGAACCCCTGTTGCCGCCGTGAAAGGGCGATGTCCTAGGCCGACTAGACGATGGGGACAACAAGATTGTCTCGGACTTGGTATACCAGTCGCTTTCCTCTTCAAGAACCAGGCGGCCGGGGATTGCCCGGTAAGAAGCTGGTGGAGCCAGGCGGGATCGAACCGCCGACCTCAACACTGCCAGTGTTGCGCTCTCCCGGCTGAGCTATGGCCCCGAAGAGGTTGCGTATTCTAAAGCTACAGCGAAAGTCAATCAAGGATTTTAATTGATTATTCAGATCGTTTTCGAGAACAGCCGGATTGCTTTTTCAATTCGCCGCAATGACCGGTCCTTTCCCACCAGCCACAGTGTCTGGTCAATCGAGGGCGTGGCGGCCGACCCGGATACCGCGATTCGCAGGGGTTGAGCGACTTCGGGGAACCGGATTCCCTGTCCGGCGACAAACGACTGGATGATGCGGTGGATTTCGGCGCCGGTCCAGTCCTCCAGCGCTTCCAGTTCGGTCAACACAAGCGACAGAATCCCGCTGGTCGCGCTGTTTATGTGTTTGTCCACGGATTGCGGGTCATATTGATCGAAGTCGGTATACAGATAAAGAATACCGTCAGTCATTTCTTCCAGGGTCTGCGCCCGCTTGCGCACGATTTCAATCACATCGCCCATCCGCGGCCCATTGGACAAACCGATTCCCCGTTGATTGAGACGTTTGGATATTTCCCGGGCCAGCAGAGCCGGGTCCATTGCCAGAATATACTGCTGATTCATCCATAGCAGCTTGTCCGGGTCGAATGTCGCCGGAGCCTTGTTGATTTTATCGATGTCGAACAATTCGATCATTTCGTCCACATCGAATATCTCCTGATCGCCATGGGACCAGCCCAGCCGGACCAGATAGTTGAGCAGGGCCGAGGGAAGAATGCCCATGTCACGATATTCAAGAACGCTGGCGGCGCCGTGACGTTTCGAAAGACGCTGCCCGTCTTCCGCCAGAATCAACGGCACATGGACATAGACCGGCAAGGGCGCTCCCAGGGCTTCAAGGATGTTGATCTGCCGTGGCGTGTTATTGATATGGTCCGCCCCCCGGATCACATGGGTCACTCCCATATCCATGTCGTCCACCACTGCCGTCAGGTTATAGGTGGGGATGCCGTCACTGCGCGCAATAACCAGGTCATCCAGTTCATGATTTGCAAATTCCACTTTGTCCCGGACTGCATCATTGAACACAACCGAACCTTGCAGCGGGTTCCTGAATCTGACCACAGGGGATTCGCAGGCGCCAGGATCCAGTTCCCTGTCCCTGCAATAGCCGTCGTATCTCGGCTTTTCTCCCCGTTCGCGTTGCGCTTCCCGGATCCGGGCCAGCCGCTCTTTGCTGCATGAGCAATGATAGGCCCTGCCCTGGTCAAGCAATTGCCGGATGACATCCCGGTACCGGTCCATGCGTTCGGTCTGGTAGTAGACTCCCTGGTCCCAGGTCAGTCCCATCCACTTCATCGACTCGAGAATCGTGTCGACAGCTTTCCGGGTGGAGCGCGCGCGGTCAGTATCTTCGATACGCAACACCATCCTGCCGCCGGTTTTCCTGGCATACAACCAGTTGAACAGGGCGGTTCGGGCGCCCCCTATATGAAGGTCCCCGGTGGGGCTCGGAGGGAATCGGGTAACGGTCTGCATGCTGCGCGTCCCGGTCAAAACATCCTAAATTCCACGGAGAAGTTCATTGATTCCCACCTTGTTGCGGGTTTTTTCGTCCACGGTTTTGACGATGACCGCGCAGTACAGGCTATGGCTGCCATCCTTTGCCGGGATCGATCCCGAAACTACAACCGAACCGGGCGGCACATAGCCGTAACTGATGTCATTCGTTTCCCGGTTCAGAATGCGAGTGCTTTGACCAATGTATACCCCCATGGACAGGACGGCGCCTTCGCCGATGATCACGCCTTCGACGATTTCACTGCGCGCGCCGATGAAGCAATTGTCTTCGACTATGGTCGGTGACGCCTGCAGGGGTTCCAGGACGCCGCCGATCCCCACGCCGCCTGATAAATGAACGTTTGAGCCGATCTGCGCACAGGAGCCGACGGTCGCCCAGGTATCCACCATCGTACCGGCGCCCACCCAGGCGCCGATGTTCACGTAGCTTGGCATCAATACTACATTTTCGGCAATATACGCGCCTCTTCTCACCGTGGCCGGCGGTACGACCCGGAAACCGCAACGGGAGAAATCTTCGGTGGTATACAGGCTGAATTTGGTCGCGACCTTGTCGTAATACCGGGTGGCGCCATCCGGAATCATTTGATTTTCTTCTATCCTGAAGGAGAGGAGAACGGCCATTTTCAGCCATTGATTGACCTTCCAGCTTCCCTGGTCCGGTTCTGCCACACGGGCTTCACCGCTGTCGAGCAATGCAATGGATTGATTGATTGCCGCTTTCAGCGCCGGATCCACATTCTGCGGAGTGATTTCAGCGCGCCGGTCCCAGGCCCGGATGATGGTTTGTTCAAGGTCATTCATGATGATACGGAGCGGATATCCAGGAGCCGCGATTATAAGGCATAATCAATCTGTTTATTCGACAATTTCCTTTTTAATCATCAACTTGACAGACTGGTCGGGATCCTCTTCGGCGATAGTCGCAGGTTCGCTGACAAAGTCGCCTTTCTGTTGCCGGGCATTCCCCGACAGACTGACGCGGGCCGTGACCGTTATTTCGTCGAAAGCGGCAATCGTCAAATCCGGAATCATCGCCATGGATTCGGTCAGCGTTGTTTGCAGGGGCAAATCGGCTACCGTGTGGCGACTGACCGCCAACGGCGCCCTGGGGCCTGATTTTGCCTGGGCTATCACAAATACCACGGCTTCGTCGTCGATTCGTTGCCGGATATCCGGTTCTATATCCAGCACTACCGTTATGCCGCGGCCTGGTTCATCGGCGCTGGCTTCGGTCGCTGGAGATGCCTGATTTTCACTGGCGCGGATGGCGGCGCTTCTTTTTATCAGTTCGTCTACCCGGTCAATCGACTCCTGATCGTCTCCGAGCAGGGGTTTCAGGCGGACGAAGTAACCGGTCGCCTCAGCGTGGTTACCGAGGTTCCGGGCGCCAAGCCCCGCAATCCACAATGCGTTTGCGTGGAACGGGTCAATCGACAGGGCTTTTTCGATCTGCTCTCTGGCGTCCGGGGTATAACTTCCATTGTTCAGGATCGAGGCGTCGGCCCAGGCAGTCAACAGGTCCGGGTTGCCGACAATAATCCGGTTGAGTTCCGCATAAGCGTTTTCAGCTTTTGCGTAGTTGCCGATTCTCATATACGTTGTGGCGGCCAACTCCCAGCCTTGCGGATTGTCCGGGTCTTCGGCAATTTTCTCTTCGAGTTGATCCAGCAGGGACGGGAGGTCCGGGGTTGCCGCCGGATTCGGGTTTTCCGCCACCAGCGGATTGCGGGTATCGGCAAATTTCGGATTGCCGATTCCGTTGTAGATGATCAGGCTGGCAACGGGAATCATCAGGAGCAGCGCCACATTCCAGACAGCCGGAACCGATGTCGTTCTTTTTGCGGGACTGTCCTGATTCTGTAAATCATCCAGCATAGTAGCCTGCAGCTCCTGTTCGGCTACCGTTCGATCCCGGGCATTTTCGAGATGCCGCTGAACTTCATTGATTCGACTCCTCGTGATCTCGATATTCATTCGATTCGCAATTTCCTGGTCCACCCACTCCGCACCGCCCGGTTTGCGGGGGTTTTTCCTGAGCAGGGACGGCAATACCATGGCGACGGGCACGGCGGTAATGACAAGCAGGAGCAGGTAGAACAGAATCACTTCCCGGACCGGTTCAACAGTGATTTTGCCCGTTGCAACTGTTCGTCAGAGAGGACGGCCTGACTGGATTCCGCGCCGCGCCGGGTTCTTCGCCAGGCGATGAAAACGATCAGGAGCAGCAACACGAACGGGGACAACCATAAAACAGCGGTGGTACTTTTGAATGGCGGCCGGTACAGTACAAAATCACCATATCGACTTACCATGTACTCGACCACTTCTTCCCGACTGTTTCCAGCGCGGACCATTTCTTCGGTTTTGGTCCGCAGGTCCCGGGCGAGGTCGGCGTTCGAGTCAGCCAGATTCTGGTTCTGGCATACCAGACAACGCAGTTCGGCTAACAGCTCCTGGTAAAGCTCTCTTTGTTCAGGCCGGTCGAACGGGGCCAGTTCAGTTTGCGCCCAGGCCGGGGCGTTGAACACGAGCAGCAGGGCCGCAGACCAGAGCAATCGTTGGACCGCTTTCATGAGTCCGCCTGCCGCAAGTTGTGGATCAGGGGTTTGATCTTCCCGGCCAGTTCGGTTTCGCTGATCGGCCCGACATGCTTGTAACGAATGACGCCTTCCCGGTCAATGACAAAGGTCTCCGGAACACCATATACTCCATAGTCGATGGCGATCTCGCCTTCGGGGTCCAGGGCGATGACATCATAAGGGTTTCCGAATCTCTCAAGCCAGTTTTTGGCATCGGCTGGAAGGTCCTTGTAGTTCAGCCCGACGATACGGACCGCCTGGTCGCGTTGAAGACCGATCAACAATGGATGTTCATCCAGGCAGGCGGCACACCACGACGCCCAGACATTGAACAGCCATACCCTGCCTTTCAACGCTTCATGGGTCAACCGGGGCTGCGTCCCGAAAAGGGTCGGCGCACTGAATGCGGGGGCGGACTTTCCGATAAAGGGGGAAGGCACGAGACCGGGGTCCCGATTCAACCCGACCGCGAGAAAGCCGACGATCAGAATAAATACGACAAACGGGAAAAGCGCTTTCCTCCGCAACGATCAACTCCCTCCAGATTCAGGTTGCGCCGAAGGCAGGGTGGCAGCCCGTGATCGCCTGTACCGCTTGTCGGCAGCGCCAAGCAACCCGCCAATCGCCATGACCAGGGCGCCCAGCCAGATCCACCTGACAAATGGCTTGTAATAGATCCGGACAGCCCAGGGCTGGTTGTCGTCCGTGGTTCCCGACAGAGGTTCTCCCAGGGCAATGTACAAATCCCGGGTGAGACCGGAATCAATCGCCGCTTCCGTCATCGGGTTTTTCTGGACCAGGTAGGTCCGTTTTTCCGGGAAAAGCCGGGCAACCATTTCCTCATCCCTGAAAATTCTGAAGCTGCCCTGCACGGCCCGGTAATTTGGCCCTGAAATCGTGTCCGTCCCGTCGAAAACGAAATGATACTCTCCGATTCGGTATCGTTCTCCGGGGGCCAGACGGACATCCCGTTCTATACTGTAGACATTGGTCATGGTCACCCCGATCACGAATACCCCCATCCCGAGATGCGCGACTACCATGCCGAGTATTCCTTTTGGCGTACCGATGATTGCCCGGATGCGGTTACCGGGCCGGGTTCGGTCAATCAGGTTCTTCAGGCTGAGAAAAATGATCATGCTGCCGGCAAACAAACCCGCGGACGCGCCCAGGGAAGGGTGGAACAGCCAATAAGGAATGCTGATCGAGGTAACCAGGCCCAGGACCAGGCAGATCAGAATACCCGGACTGACGCGGCGGATCCGGTCCTTCTTCCAATGCAACAACGCCCCGATTCCGACCAACAGGGCCAGAGGGAACCCGATTATGGTGAATACGAAATTGAAATACGGCGGTCCCACCGAAATCTTTCCAAGATTGAGCGCATCCATGACCAGGGGATAGAGTGTGCCCAGCAATACGGCAAAACACAGAATGCCGAATATGATGTTGTTCAAGAGGATCGCCATCTCCCTGGAGGCGGCGCCGAAGCGGACATGCGAAACGATTCCGGGCGCGCGCCAGGCATATAGCAGCAGCGATCCGCCAATCACGACGCCCAGGAACAGCAGTATGAATAATCCGCGAGTGGGGTCGCTGGCAAATGAATGCACCGAGATCAGTACACCGGACCGGACCAGGAAAGTGCCCAGCAGCGACAGCGAAAAGGCGACCACCGCCAGCAGTACGGTCCAGGCTTTGAATACCCCTCTTTTTTCGGTCGCGGCCAGGGAGTGGATCAATGCCGTACCGATCAACCACGGCATGAAGGACGCGTTTTCCACCGGATCCCAGAACCACCATCCACCCCATCCAAGCTCATAATAGGCCCACCAGGAACCCAGCGCGATGCCAATGGTCAGGAACATCCAGGCGATATTGGTCCAGGGTCGTGTCCAGCGCGCCCAGGCCGCGTCAAACTTCCCGGTTACCAACGCGGCAATGGCAAAAGCGAAAGCGACTGAAAACCCGACATATCCCATGTACAGTATCGGGGGGTGCATGGCCATGCCGATGTCCTGAAGCAGGGGATTCAGGTCCATGCCTTCGGATGGCGCGGGCATCAGCCGTTCGAACGGGTTGGAGGTAAACAGGGTGAAACTCGAAAACCCGGCTGTGACCATGCCGAGTACCGAAAGCACGATGGCGCCCAGTCCCGCTGGAACCCCTCGGGAAAACAGGCTCACCGCCCCGGTCCACAGACTCAATATGAAAACCCAGAGCAACAGCGATCCTTCATGGCCGCCCCACACACCGGATATCTTGTAAATCAGGGGTAGCCGGGTATTGGAGTTGTTGGCCACGTAAGCGACCGAAAAATCATTCAGCAAAAACGAAACGGTCAGGCAGAGATAGGAGAATCCCACCAGAGGCGCCAGCGCCAGCGCCGCCGGTCGGGCAAAGCCGATCCACGAATGAATCCCCAGATAGTTGCCGATGACCGGCAGGGCACCCAGCATGACGCTGAGCGCCAGCGCCAGGGTCAACGAGAAATTGCCGAGTTCCGGGATCAATTGGCCGGTTCTTTGGTCAGGTTATGGTCGCTTGCCGGATCAGGAGTTGCAAAATTATCCCTGTTTGCGGCTTTGAGGGCCTCGCTCACTTCGGGCGACATGTAATTTTCATCGTGTTTCGCCAATACCTGGTCTGCGACAAACCGGTCACCCCGCATACTTCCGAGGGCGACGATACCCTGTCCTTCCCGGAACAGGTCGGGTAGTATCCCGCTGTATGCGACCGTAACCGCTTCAGCCGTATCGGTCAGGTCGAAGGTGACTTCCAGGTTGTCCGGATTCCGTTCAACACTGCCGACGACCACCATGCCGCCGACCCTGAAGTTGACATTGCCGGGCGCATCGCCGGACGCGACCTGGCTGGGAGTGAAAAACAGGTTGATGTTTTTTTCCAGGGCTTTCAGGGTCAGGCCAACCGACGCGCTGACCCCGGCCAACATCAGAGCGACCACGATAAACCTTTGTTTGCGCCGGGTTCTCATTTCAGGGTTGTTCAGGTTTGTACCGATGGGACAACTGCTGAATCAGTTTTCTCCGTTTCAGCACCGGCGACAGGAAATGGTAACCCAGCAGGGTCAGAGTGACGGCATAGCTTGTCCAGACGAAGAAGCCATATCCTCCCATGTGGAAAAAATCAGCCACTGACCAGTTCCCTGACCCATCGGGTCTGGCGTTCCGAAGCCAGCAATTCGCAGCGAACCCGGTTCAACAGACAGGCCGCGAAATAAAAATTGATGGCTGCGAACATGATCAGCAACGGGATCAGCATATCCATGTCCATGCTTGGCCGTCCCAGCCGGGTTATGGTGGATCCCTGATGCAAAGTGTTCCACCATTCAACGGAGAAGTGAATGATCGGGATATTGACCATGCCCACCAGAGCGACCAGCGCCGCCGCCCGCGAGCCCTTGGTTCTGTCGTCGAACGCGTTCGCCAGCGCCATATAACCGAAATAAAGGAACAGCAGTATCAACTCGGAAGTCAGCCGCGCGTCCCAGACCCAGTAGGCGCCCCAGGTCGGTTTCCCCCACAGGGAGCCGGTAACCAGAGCGCAAAACGTAAACGCCGCGCCCAACGGCGCGCAGGACCGGGCGACGACATGCCCCATCTTGATTCTCCAGATCAATCCAACCCCGGCGGAAACCGCCATCAATACGTAGGTGGACATCGACATCCACGCGCTCGGTACATGAATGAACAGGATGCGGTAACTGTCTCCCATCTGATAATCGGGCGGGGCTATGACCAGGCCGAAGTACAGGCCCGCAACCAGGCAAAGCAGGGCGAGAACGGCAAAAACGGGCGCCCACCTCGATGCGAAACCATAAAACCAGGAAGGGGAACCCATCCGATGGAACCACAACCACGATGCCTTCCCGGCTCTCAATCGAGTTTCAGGCGATTTCATTCTGGTCGGGGGTTCAGTGACGGGGAAATAAAGGACAGGGATTATAACCAATCGCGCCGGTAACAGGTACTGTTGCCCAATCCATTGAGCGCCCGTCATTCCCGCGGAAGCGGGAATCCATAACCGATATTACCGTTCATTCAGGAAGTCCCCAGGCTTCCGGCCAGTAGCGCCGTTCTTTCCACAGTCCAGTGCGTTGCGATGGCAATACACGGCAATGCCACCGCCCAGCGTAGCCAGGTGGTCCCCCTGCCGCTCATGCGGGCTATCCCGATCATCAGGCACCAGACCGCAACAACAATAGCCAACTGGCCGATTTCCACGCCCACATTGAAGGCAACGAGGGATTTGCCGAGATGGGCTCCGCCCGGCAAGAGCAGTTCATGCAGCACGAACGAGAACCCGAGACCGTGGATCAGACCGATCCCCGTGGTGACGGTATATGTGGCCACACTATCCGAAGAATTCCGGTTGACGAGCAGCGCTATGGCTGCCGCGTAGATGATCGTGACCGCAATGGTGGTTTCCACCGCCGGAATGAACCATGCCCCTTGCGGTACAAAACCGAAAAATCCAAGTACCAGGGTGACCGTATGACCCAGGGTGAAACCGGTAACCCGCCAAAGCAGTCCGGCCAGTCCTGCCGCCCCCAGCGTCAGGCACAATACAAAAAGTACGTGGTCAAGACCTTTGAGAATATGGACGATGCCCTGCAGGATGAATGTGGAGATGGCCGCCCATTCCGAATTGCGGATTACAACCGGTTCGTTCAGGAGACCGGTCAGCCTGTGGACACGGGTTTTGCCCGGAAAATAATCCAGCAGCAGGTTCGCCATATTTTCCTGGCCTTCCAGTCCCGGATTCAACGTGCTCTGGTAAGAGTATGTATCGATGGGGTGATCATGGCGATAACGAAGCAAGAGGTCGGTGACCGTTTCCCCGACATAAATTTCAGGAACGTCGTATGGGAACACCGCCTCTTCCTGGAGCGCCCGTCTTGCTTCTTCCAGAGAAGAGAATGGCGGTTGTTCACTGCCGGGATGAATACCGATATCGCCAATATCCGCCGTCAGGATTTTGCCATCCACTGAAAGCACCTGCCCGCGCATCGCAAGTGACGCAAACGCCAACGGCTGATCCCGGATGGCATCCAGGTCGAGGTAATATACCGGCTTGCCGGATTCGATCCGGCTCCAGGTGAAGGGCGGGGGTTCCGGGATGCCATCCTTACCCAACTCACCCACGAGGCCCGCCAGAAAAAGCGATGTCGGCAGACGCATATAGACATCCAGCCCTGAACGGGTATGTACGACATGGATCGTACGGAGATTCAGGTCCAGCTGGAAATGGGCATGAGCGGAAGAGGGCGTACAGAAAAGCAGCGCCAGCACAAGCAGGAGCGAGGCTCTGACCCCTGTCATCGGTTCAGGCGCCCTGTAACCGTCACGGCAAAACAATCCTCTGCACAAGACCTTGTACGTTGCCAATCAATAAAATACCAGGCCGATGCAGTATGCATCGGCCTGGAAATGCAAGTATGTCAACCCCCTGGATATTCCTGCAGGCAGGAGCGTCCCGGCAAAGGGGTTTCCGACCCTATCCTTCTCCGGATACCATGTTGTTTGAACCGAAGTACATGACATGTCCTTTCATGTCCGCGATATCGGCCGCGCTCAGTTGCACCGCCGGGCCATCCAGTATGGTATTCGGGTGGCGCTCGGCCCACTCAAGAGCGGGCATGAGTGTGGATGTGACAAAAGTCGTTTCGGGAACCAGGTAGTGATGCGGTATTGCCACCTTGGCGCCGGTCATTTCGACAACCTTGTCGGCCTGTTCATAATCCAGGATATGTCGGGAACCGTCCACGGGGACGAAGACCACATCCACCTGTCCGACTTTCTCCATGACATCAGCCGGTGGGTCGAACCGGTTGTCACCCCACATTAAGAGGCGCATCCCCCCGGTCTCAATGACATACAGGTTATTGTCCAGATGCCGCATGTTGGTGGGTGGGCAGGGGTCGTCCCGACCTTCGAATTGCTTGACCGCATCCGTCCATGGGATGATGCCGGGGGCGACACATACATGCTTGTCCGCAACCCCGGTGATTTTTACGTCACCCAGTTCAAAACTGCCCGCCATCCTGTCAAGCAACATGTTCGCATCCAGCCGGTCCAGCGCATCATGGTCGAAGTGCGCATGCGTGGAGAGGCCGATATCGACTTCGACCATCGGGAACTCCATCCGGTACCATAGTCCCCAGGCGCCCGAAGGATCGTTTCGCCAGGGGTCCACGATCATGGTGACGCCCTTGGGTGAGGTGATTTTGAAGGACGAATTGCTGTAAAAGGCAATTTCCACGGAGCCAGTGGAATCACGGACGCCGCCTTCATTTTGAATCTGAATGATCCGGTTGTGGTTTTTTGCCGACATCCATGAATTCATCTGGCTGATCACATCTTCACTGACAGTTGCCAATCCTCCCAGGGCCATGGCAAGGCCGATTACTAACAATTTGATTTTCTTCATGTGGTTTAATTCTCTTTATATGGTGTTCTTATAAAAACTGCATTCGCATGTCCCGGTCATGTTACTGACGCAATTCGTTAAAGTCAAATTTCGCTGGCCGGACAGATCATGCCCCGTCATTCACGCGGAAACGGGGATCCACACTAGACATTATCGTTTCTTGTTGAAAATCAAATACATGCTTAACCTGATGTACAATCCGCGAGGTTTCTAATGTACAATCCGCGAAGCTTTACCTTTCAAGCGAACCGATGATGGATACCCGAACTCTCTCATTGGCGGAGTCGTGACAAGCGCGAAATCGACATTATTGTCGATGCAGATACGCATATAGTGGGGGTTGAGGTGAAAGCGGCGGCAACGGTGACAGAGGAAGATTTCCGGCACCTGAAATGGTTCGCAAGCAACGGCCCTGGCCGCACGCGGATCGTAACGGGGATTGTTTTCTACCTCGGAGATCAAGCCCTGCCGTTCAATGACCGCTGCTTCGCACTGCCCGTAAGCAGTTTATGGGCTACTTGACAATCACCGGGGAACGGGCCAGCCCCGTCTGACGACACAGTATCCCGCTCCTTTCTAATTCAAGTATCTAACATGCAATCCGCGAAGTTCTTGATGTGCAATCTGGAGGCTTGAAGATTGCGGGCAGGTTCAGTTCAGATACAATCCAGTAGCTACAAGTCCGGAGATGTTATTTATTGTAGATTGCGGGCAGGTTCAGTTCAGATACAATGGAATGCAAGCTGGTTATCTGCGGTGGGGAATTGTAGATTGCGGGCAGGTTCAGTTCAGATACAATTCATACAAAAATGGGTCGGTCTCCATGTCCATTGTAGATTGCGGGCAGGTTCAGTTCAGATACAATCGCGTTGGGATACGACCGCAACCCACCGGGATTGTAGATTGCGGGCAGGTTCAGTTCAGATACAATAACGCACCGGTATTCTCACGGCTGACCGAAATTGTAGATTGCGGGCAGGTTCAGTTCAGATACAATGCCCATGCCAAAGCACCGGCATAGGTTGTAATTGTAGATTGCGGGCAGGTTCAGTTCAGATACAATTTTGGGCTGCCTGGGTAACCGGAGCGATTTTATTGTAGATTGCGGGCAGGTTCAGTTCAGATACAATGGGCTTCCGCTTCGTAAATGTCTCTGATATATTGTAGATTGCGGGCAGGTTCAGTTCAGATACAATACCTCCGGCACCGCCTAGGATGACAACAACATTGTAGATTGCGGGCAGGTTCAGTTCAGATACAATACCAATCGCAACGGCCCGGGTCGAGTAATCATTGTAGATTGCGGGCAGGTTCAGTTCAGATACAATGCTGTCCTGCCTGAAGGCACGCAAGTAACGATTGTAGATTGCGGGCAGGTTCAGTTCAGATACAATTGACGAGCAGGAATACCCTGCTGGCATAACGATTGTAGATTGCGGGCAGGTTCAGTTCAGATACAATGGGTTGAGCACCATAGCACGCGACCAGACTATTGTAGATTGCGGGCAGGTTCAGTTCAGATACAATGCTGTCCTGCCTGAAGGCACGCAAGTAACGATTGTAGATTGCGGGCAGGTTCAGTTCAGATACAATTGACGAGCAGGAATACCCGCTGGCATAACGATTGTAGATTGCGGGCAGGTTCAGTTCAGATACAATGGGTTGAGCACCATAGCACGCGACCAGACTATTGTAGATTGCGGGCAGGTTCAGTTCAGATACAATCGCAGGGTGAGCTTGTCCAGCGTCTCGCCGATTGTAGATTGCGGGCAGGTTCAGTTCAGATACAATAATGAAGTGCGAAAGGACATCGAAAAATCAATTGTAGATTGCGGGCAGGTTCAGTTCAGATACAATCAACAACACCTCGCATCTGCTGCCGCCAAAATTGTAGATTGCGGGCAGGTTCAGTTCAGATACAATATTGATCGAGATAGCGCGATGCAGTTGCAGATTGTAGATTGCGGGCAGGTTCAGTTCAGATACAATAAACCCGTGTGTGTAGTGTGTATTGCACTAATTGTAGATTGCGGGCAGGTTCAGTTCAGATACAATAGACCCTGCTTAAGCTGTTGATGTAGAAGGAGTATTTAGAGAAAAGAGAGTTGTTTGGGGGTTTGTTCAGTGGGGGTGCGTTTTTTGCCATGATAGACCTGCATTCGCTCAAATTGCTTTTCCGTTATTTTCAGAATGCGCACTTCCCCTTTCGGGGGAAGTGTCTTTTTGATTCTTTTACAGTGTAATTCAGCGCTTTCATCGCTGGCACAGTGGCGAGTGTAGACCGAGTATTGTAACATGACGAACCCGTCTGAAATCAGTTGTTTACGAAATCGGGTGTATTGATAGCGGTCAGATTTCGTATCAGTCGGCAGGTCAAAGAGAACCATTGTCCACAAGCTGCGGAATCCTCCGAAAGTAGCAATTTTACCTTTGGTCATGCCATGGCTGGAATACTGAGTTTCCCTTTCTGTTTTTCCAGTATCTTCCGCAGGCTGGCGCAGTAAATTGTCAATGCGCTCATCAGGGGAAGCCGACGTTTTTTAATCAGAACAGGGGCGCTGAGTAATGCCAGCAAATCACCCTTTGTGTCCCTGTTCAGCCCGGTGGATGTTTCGACCTGTGATAATTCGACGACACATCGGTCCACTATAGGGCGCAGGGGTTCCATTACATCATCCGCCAGACAAAATACATTGTACTGGTTGTGGTGGTGCACGCCGAAAGCGGGATGCAGACCAGCTCCCATCAGGGCGCGGGAACAAGCTGCCCGCATCAGGGTGTACCCATAGTTCAGAAGGATGTTGATATTGTTTGATCCGCTCTGGTCGCGCTTGAAGTCTTTCCCGAAAAGAGATTTGAAGTAAATGCGGGAGGCCTGGGATTCGTGATTGGTTGCGTCTCCGGGTTGTACCGTTTTTGCCAGACGTTCCAGCCGGGCGCTTTTTAGATCGTGTACCGCATTCAATACTGCTGCCTGCATACTGATTTTTGCCTGGACAATTTGTTGCCAGATCATATTCTGTACCTGTTCCGGCGTGGAGGCCTGCATACGCATGGTTTTGCCTTGGGTGCTATGAACTTCAAGCGGCAGGAGCATGGATGCCGGCAAGTGTCTTTCATCAGTGACAATGAGGGCTACGTTTTCTCTGGCACAGTGGCGAAACACGCTCTGGCTACAGGTAATCTGCGGATTATCCAGGATCAGAAAGCCAATGTCTTCAAAGGGTACACTGTGTTCACCTTCATCATTTCGGATGATCAATTGGTTCAGCTTGACCCGAAGCTGCGCCTTTGATCCAATCTCCAGGGTTCTACGAATCATCCACCAACAATCCCAGATTGCCGATTTGCTCCTTTCTGCACCTTACATTTTTCAGCGAACGAATGCGCCATAATCCCCAGTTGGAATCGGTTCCAGAGACGCTGTGGTGGCGCAAGCGAAGATCCACTTTGTTTCTGCCGCCACTGTTCATTGTTTGTACCCGGAACCAGGGGGATGCCCGATGTTCGGGTGCGAAATTATCGTTCTCGAAGATATCCAGGTCTTCGCAACGCACCATGTCATTGACACACAGATCCAGTTCATAATGCCATTCACCGTCCCATTCCAACGGGGGATTCCGATCAATAACCGGCTTGTTGGACTTGGCGCGTTTTGCCGCTTCCAGCATGGTTACCATCTCGACCCGCCGTTCCCTGTTCTTGCCCTCCAACCCGTTATGATAAATTACAAGGTGATGGTTGCTACCGGGCTGAACGTATGAATTGGCTATTTTGATGTAGGAATCGGTCATGGCGCGGGCAATGCGTACATTCAAGATGGGAGTGGATGGTTCGCCTTTCTTGTTCAGTACGCGGGGTGGAACTTTAGTCAGAACTTCTTTGATTTCTTTTCCTTTCTTGCCTGTCAGACCATGTTCCTCCAGCCACTTGAAAAGGGCATCGTGAATGGATTTGTCGGCTACCCAGGTTTTAGCTCCAGGTTTCCATTCCTCCTTGAGACCGGAGAGCAACCCCAATTCATCCATTAATTTCCGGCGGACGGTCACAGTGGGACATTGATAGTCGAATTTTTTCAATTCCTTTCCTTTCCAATATGGCAATACGCGGTCGGACGGCTTTTTCTCCAGCATTTCTTTCGACCAATCAGCCAGCATGGAACGTAATTCTTCATCCGCAATCCAGTCTGTGTTACTTGTATCCGCTTCTGCGACCCGCTGTACCCGTTTCAGGATAGCAGTCGTCATTCCTTCGATATCCAGAGACTGGTCGTAACTGGATTTTCCGTATAGCGTTTCTTCATGCAAGGCCCCCCAGACTTTCCGTTTTACCATGTGGGAGGCTACTGTGGTAACTAGCTTCCCCTTCAGAACACTGTGCAATTCCTCGCTCTCCTCCCAACTTTCAGGCAATACCAGACGCCGTTCCCGGATCCGGTCTTCTCTGGTTTTCTGGCGGGACGGGTTTTTATTGTCCTGTTCTATTTGGTGGGCATCTACCATAGCTTTCAGCATGGCGCGGTCGGTCATCGCAACCACAAAGGCATCTATCGCATGATGGCGATGGTCTTGCCGTGATTTTTTTGCCTTGTCCGCGCTGAATTGCAGTATTTCCCCCGTAGCGGTATCGACCTTGTCGCCTGTAGGGATATATGCATCCGTATCGGGTTCGTGCGGTAATATATTGTTCAACCCGAATTGATGGCGCAGTTCGTTGGTGGCCATGCCGGTATTTACGTCAACGGGAACTCCATATTTCTGCAACATGGTTTTCGACGCAGTGGCAATGTACCGCGTGTCATTGAGTTGCCGTTCAACGAAATCATCTACGGTTTCGGGACTATGTTTCTTTTCGAGAATTCTGCGTTGCTTGCCATATAACTCCCTGACATACTTGCCTTTGGCAAATTCTTCTATCCTTTCCCATTGATCCGGGTCAGAACCCCACGCCTCATAAGGGGTTTGCTGGCCTTTTCTCTGGTTACAAGCGCGACAACTGACCAGTGTATTCAAGTAGTTCTGCCTGAAACCGGTATACGGCAGGATGTGCTCTATCTCCGCATCACCGGAAAATAACTGATTGGGGCCGATCGGTCGCTGGCAATAGGGGCATTTTTCGTCCTGTTCGTATTTCCACATTTTATACTTTGACCGATCATTGCGGCTGACGCGGGCTCTGTTATTGCGTAGTTGTTCCAGTTCGATATGTGGATTCTTGCCATTCTGCCAATAGTCCAGGATTTCGCTTTCCGCTTTTTCGTTATCCTCCCGGTTTTTCTTTTGCTGACTGGCGATCTCGGCACGGTGTTTTTTCGAGGATTTCATTTCCCGCGCCATTTCCATACGGATAATGACGGGTTTCCCGTAACGTTTGACAATCGAGTTGACCACGCGGCGCATTTCATAGAGCGCCTTCTGTACTACAGGGTTGGCGATATTAGGGACATCTGCAACACTCAAAACGTAGTCGTCTTCTGTTTTCCTTTGGTTTGGAGTAATACTCTCCCGGTGGCCAATTTTTTCGACTGCCTTGTAGTAATCCAGGCCATCACGCAGATGAGGCAACAATTCGTTAATAGCTTTGAGACTGTGTTTTCCGTACCCGTCTTCCAATTCCTCATCCATTGTGAGACCCAGAGCCCCTTTCTCTTTTTTATTATCTCCAGGTTGATACGGGGCAAATTTCCAGTGCGTCACAAGCCTGTAATACAGGTCTTTCTTGTTGTGTATGGTTTGCAGGTCTTCCACCAGTTTGATTTGTTTGTCCTTGCCCAATTCCCGCCATTTATTAGCGCCTATTGACGCGCTGATTGCCTTTGCTGTCTTATTCCCAATCAATCCGGTTTTCCCGGCCCCGTCTTCATTGGTTTCATAATTCAGGGTGGCGCGTTTGATTTCCAGGATTCTGGCCACTTCCTTCCACGGAATGCGTCCCGATTCATTCAATTTGTCCGGGTCATTGGCCGCATCCCAAAGCTTGTTGCGCTGTTCCCCGGATAATGGGTTTCCGTCAACCTTCAGGTTGTTGATCATCTGTAAGGTACGGAACTCCTGAAATTCCAGACGCATCAACGCCGACCGTTTTTTATGTGGATAGATATTACAGTTGCCAACCGCGTTCTTCTGCAACTGTAATGGACGCTGGTAAAAGGTGGCATGTTTTATTTCATGTTTCTGTCCAGACAGATCATGGAAGTTGCTTTGTTTCTCCCAGATGGCGTCAAATTCTTTTTCATACATTTCGCGTTTGGCGCGAAATTGCAGACGTTCAATGCGGGTTTCACTTTTGTGAGTCCTGGACTTCTCAAACTCGAATAGCGTGATACGGTGAGGCGGTTTCTGGTGTTTCTGTGATTTCTGCCAGATGAATTGTCCCAGAGTGCTGCCCTCCAGTTCTTCATGCAGTTTTTCAATCGCCTGAAGGACCTTGCCCGTCTCCTTTTTTTCTTCCACGCTCATGGATTCCTGGCCATCTTCCGGGGAATCCAGCGACAAGTGTTTGATGAGTTCAATATATTTAGCGCCACGATTGCTGAAATACCCTCTGCGGCGTTGTAAATGCAGCAGCAATCTTCCAAACTCGAAGGGTTCCAGATTTTCCTCCAAGGCGAAATTGCGCATTGCATAGGGGGAGCAGTGGGCTTTTTCCGTAACACTCCATGTTTTGCTCCAGTGCTTCCCGACCTTGCGTTCGCCGTATCTGCGGTCAATTTGGTTGAGTGTCTTTTCCGGGCATTGCCGGTAATCTTCAGGCAGTAGCCTCTTATCAATCAGTATCCTTACCAGTTTCTCGCGTCGGCGCTTGTAGAAAGATCGCCGTTTGCGCGCTCCTCGTTTCTCGCGCCGTTTCTGGTTTTTTGGCACCCTGGTTTTTGCTTCCACCATTTCCAGGAATATGCGGGAATTGAGCGCGCGCAGGGAGGTAGGTTTGTATCCCGCATAAATGCCTTTGTGGTCTCCTTCTTCTTTTATACAGTCTACGACTGCCCATCCGATCGAGTTGGAACCCACGTCCAATCCCAGAATATAAGGATTTTTATTCTTGTTTTTCATTTGATATTCCAGCTTTTCATGTTATGATTCTTCATTCTATTGTATCTGAACTGAACCTGCTCGTTTTTTACAACAAAATTCCAGCAGGATATGTCTTTATCAAGACAGCCTTGACGCCTCCTCACGGGGGCGTATTCATTTTTAGGCAGATCAATCCAGACTGATTCGCAGGGCGCTGGAGATGGTGATGGGGGCGAGGGTGATGAAGAGGACGACGATGGCTGACAGGAACCAGATTTGTCCAGACCAGTCCAGTTGCAGGAGTCCGGCCTGGATGGCGCCGGTTCCGAATATCAGTATCGGGACGTATATCGGCATCACGATCAGGGTGAGCAGCAGTCCGCTTCTTTTCAGCCCGACTGTGAGTGCTGCGCCGATGGCGCCGGCTGTGCTCAGCCCCGGAGTCCCGATCAACAGGCTTAAAAAGAGGGCCTGCAATGCGGAATCGGGCAGTTTCATCAACCATCCCAGCAACAGCGCGGTCAGAATGAGTGGGAAACCTGTCATCACCCAGTGCGCGAGAACCTTGGCGCAGACCAGCAGGGGAAGGGGATATGGACTTAAAACGAGTTGTTCCAGACTGCCGTCGTCATAATCGGATTTGAACATCCCGTCCAGGGCAAACAGGGTCGCCAGCAACGCCGACACCCAGATGATGCCCGGTGAAACCTTTACAAGCAGTTCCGGATCCGGGCCGATTGCGAACGGATACAAGCACACGGTAATCACGAAAAACAGGATCGGCCAGACGAATTCACCGATATTTCGCAGCGCCAGGAAGGTGTCCCGCCTGATTACGCTGAGAAACACACGGGCAAGGGAGGGAGAGTTCGATTTCAAGGCGGCGCGATTACTGGATTTCGGATATGGATGGTTTTAAGACAACTCGCGGGTAAGTGCAATGGCTGGTGGCCGGTATACAGGACCAGGCCATTTTTATTCGCGTGTTGTTCGATCAGGCGCTGAAGTATCCGGATTCCGTCGCTGTCCAGCGCCGTGGCGGGTTCGTCCAGAAGCCAAAGCCGGGTATCGGTCCTGGCCACCCTGGCTAGCGCGATGCGTTGTTTTTGACCGGCCGATAGCTGCGAAACAGGCATGTCGCAATAATCTTTTGCATTCAACAGGTTAATGGAACAGTCTACAGAAATTCGAGAATATTCCCCTTGAATATTTTCGGCGAATTCGAGGTTTTCCCTGGCTGTGAGATTGCCTTTTAACGCGATTTTATGCCCCAGGTAAGCGATCCCGGCCTGTTGTTCGGGGATGGGGTCTCCATTCAGTGTGATTTCACCGGATTCAGGCTGGAACAACCCCGCGATTGCACGTAACAGGGTGGTCTTGCCGGCTCCGTTGAGTCCGGCGACATGGGCGACTTCTCCGGCTTCCAGCCTGAAGCACAGGTTTTCGAACACTGGCCTGGATCCTCTTTCGCAGGATAAATTGGAAACTTCCAGGCAGGATTCAGAAGGATACATGACGTTATGGGTATTGTTCCGCTAGAATCCTTCAAGTGTACCCCAGTCGATGATGCCAGGCAGCCATAAATAATCCTTGCGAAGACCATGTATCGAAAGATGATTCTGCATATCGATATGGATGCGTTTTACGCTTCTGTGGAAGAGCGGGAGAATCCGGGTTTGAAGGGGAGGCCGCTCATTGTCGGCGGGCAGGCTTCCGCCAGGGGAGTGGTTGCGGCAGCGAATTATGCGGCCAGGGAATTCGGCGTGTATAGCGCCATGCCTGTGGCGACCGCAGTCAAACGATGTCCTGATCTGGTGATCATCAAACCGAGGGGGAATTTATACAGCCAGGTATCCCGGCAAATCACCGCCATATTCAATCGGTATACACCGAGGATCGAGCCTTTGTCTCTGGATGAAGCGTTTCTGGACCCCGGCGGCAGTGAAAGGTTGTATGGCGGCGCCATCGAAATCGGCAGACGCATCAAGGCGGATATCAAGCAGGAGTTGGAACTGGTTGCGTCTGTCGGGGTCGCGCCGAACAAGTTTTTGGCGAAACTGGCCAGCGACCATGATAAGCCGGATGGATTTACGGTGATTTACGCTGAACAGGTCCAGTCCTTTCTCGATCCATTGCCGGTCGAACGAATATGGGGAGTGGGCAGGGTTACCCGGGCCCGGCTTTCCGAATCCGGAATCCATTCTGTACTGGACCTCCGCTCCCGGTCAAAGGAATTTCTGGCCAGGGAGTTCGGCAAGCACGGACAACAGTTGTGGAATCTGGCGCATGGAGTCGATGACCGGGAGGTCACCCCCGATAGCGAAGTCAAATCGGTTTCCCAGGAAACGACTTTTGACCACGACATTACCGAGTATGGTTCGATTGAATCGAGCGTGATGTACCTGACTGAATGTGTCGGATATCGGCTGCGGGAAGCCGGGATTAAAGGGAAAACGGTGACCGTAAAAATCAGGTATGACGATTTCAGGACCATTACCCGTTCCAGAAGCCTGGATTTTCATACCAATGCGACCGACGATATATGGCGGGCAGCCAGGCAAATCCTGCGGCGAACGCTGAAGGACCAGCCGGTTTCCATTCGGCTCGCAGGGGTCAGAATGTCCGGATTCGAAGAAAATGAAAGTCGGCAAACAACGATTTTTGACCGGATTGTGGATGAAGCGGATCCGGAAAACCCCCGGAGCGATAAAAAACAGTTGCTGGATTCCCTGACTGACAAAATAAAAAACAAATACGGGAAGGGAAGTATAAAAAGGGGAAAATCAATCAGGACGAACTGATGTTACGAATCCTTGCCGAGAAACAGGTTGTCAATCAGTCTGACTTCGCCCAGCCAGGCGGCAATCAGCGCGCGGGGAGATTCAATTCCGGTTGATGGCGTCTGCCGGGACCACCTGGCCCCATCCCGGATCGTGGCGTATTCCGGACGGATTTCCGGATGTTGCAAAATCCGGTGCATGGCCTTTTCCAGTCTGGCCGGATCCCTTACCCCGTTTTGCCAGGCGTCCCGGGCCGTACAGAGCGCCTCATAGAGTTTCGGTGCGATTGTTTTCTGGCGCTGCGACAGATGTTGATTGCGCGATGACAGGGCCAGTCCCGATGGCTCGCGCACGGTTGGATGTACAATAATCTTGATTTTCCTGTCCTCGCGCACAAGGTTCTTCGCCAGGTTCCTGACTACCAGGGTTTGCTGGAAATCCTTCTCGCCAAAGTACGCTGAGCAATCGCCGACGGTTCGGAACAGTCGATCCACAATGGTGGCTACCCCTTCAAGATGTCCGGGCCGCCAGTCCCCCTCCAGCCCCGACGCGGCGTTCCCCGCGTCAAGCAGGGGAATGGCGTCCATATCCGGGCTGTCCGGGAAAAACTGCCGGAGACTGCCCGTGTAGACCATATCGCAGTTGGCCTGGTCCAGCAGCAGGTAATCCCGATCCGGGTTCGCGGGATATTCCGCCAGGTCTCCGGGGTCGTTGAATTGCAGCGGATTGACAAAAATGCTGGCGCAGCAGACATCATTGTTTTCCGCGGCATTTCTGACCAGCGACAGATGCCCTTCATGCAGCGCGCCCATGGTGGGGACATAGCCGATCGAAAGTCCGTCCCGGCGCATCCGGCTGCACCATTCGGCCGCGTCCCGAGGGGAGGATAATCTGGTAATCAATGGTCGGGCGGGTTTCAGCCTATAGCCAGGGCAGGATGTCAGCCGCCCGGTCGATCACCTCATCGGCGCCCCAGGCATGGGGATCTTCTTCGGCGGCAATGTAGCCCCAGGATGCAGCCAGCGTAAGCATTCCCGCTCTTTTGCCGGCTTGGACATCGCGTTCATCATCGCCGATGTAGACCGTACTGGCCGGGTCGCCCTGCAGATGGTTGCAGGCATGGATCAACGGCAGTGGATGCGGTTTTTTGACCGTTAATGTGTCACCGCTGACCACCACTCCGGGAGTCGAGGGCATCGTCAGGATATTCAGCAGCCGGTCGGTCAGGTAGGCGGGTTTGTTGGTCACGATTCCCCATTTTTTCCCGCTTGCCTCGATTGTCTCAAGGATGGAATCCATGCCGGGGAAAAACCGGGTGTGAACCGCGATATTTTCCTCGTATGCGCGGAGCATCCGGTTCAACAGCCATTCCGCCCGGTCGTCTTCGGGCTGGCATTCGAATGCACGGCACACCATGACCATGGAGCCTTTCGAGGCGAAAGAACGCAGGCTTTCCGTCGGCAGGGGAGGTCGCCCATGGTCTTCCAGCACCTTGTTCAGAGCGCCGCTCAGGTCAAGGTGGGTATCGAGTAAAGTACCGTCCAGATCGAACAGTACGGTTTCGACGTTATTTGTCACGGGCAGGCAGGAGTCTCAGACCGGTTTTTCCATGCGAGCGATGTAGTTGACTTCCAGCCCCCTGCCCAAACGGAAGGTTTGCAGAACCGGATGGTAATGCAATCCGATCAGGTCACGGGTCTCGAGACCACAGTTGCCGCCCCATTGGTCGAGCTCACTCGGACGGATGAATTTCTCGTACTGGTGGGTGCCCGCAGGCAGCAGATTGAGCACATATTCCGCGCCCAATACGGCAAACACAAATGCTTTCGGGTGGCGGTTGATGGTGGAAAAATAGACGGTTCCGCCCGGTTTGACCAGTCTGCCGCAGGCTTGCACGATGCTGGCGGGATCCGGCACATGTTCCAGCAGTTCCATACAGGTGACGATATCCCAGTGGCCGGGTTTTTCTTCCGCCAGTCGTTCGACGGTAGTCCTCAGGTACTGGATGTTTTTGACCTGGTTTTCCAGCGCGTGCAGCCGGGCGACTTCAATTTGCGCTTCACCCGCATCAATGCCGGTCACATCCGCGCCTTTTACCGCCATCGCCTCACTCAGGATACCGCCGCCGCATCCTGTGTCAAGAACCCGGCGCCCGGCAAGCCGGGAATGCCGGTCAATATATTCCAGGCGCAGCGGGTTGATTTGATGAAGGGACTTGAATTCGCCTTCGACATCCCACCAGCGCGCGGCTGAGCGGCTGAATTTTTCGACTTCCGCCGCATCCACGTTGAACTGGTTCTGCTCGTTTCCGGTCATCCCGAATGCTTCACGAAGCCATTTTGTCCCGCCATTGACAAGCGTCATGGCAGACCCGGTCTTTATCTATTGTGGTCAGTTCACGGTCAGCCAGTACCCGCACTCCATTTATCCAGACGTTGGAAACCTGGTTTCGGGCGGCGCTGTAGACAATCTGGCTGACCGGGTTGGAAATCGGCTGGGTACTGCAGTCGGACAAATCCAGGGTAATCAAATCAGCTTGTTTGCCGACCTCGATGGAGCCGACAAGGTGGTCGATGTCGAGCGCCTTTGCGCCATTCAGGGTGGCAGACTTCAGGGTGGACCAGGCATTCAGCGCGGTCGGATCCTCGCTGACTCCCTTGGCCAGCAAGGAGGCCGTGCGCATTTCGGCCAGCATGTCGAGATCGTTGTTGCTGGATGAACCATCGGTTCCGATAGCCAGATTGACACCTGCGTCAACGATGGCCTCGACCGGACAGAACCCGCTTGCCAGTTTCAGATTGGATTCCGGGCAGTGGACGATGTGAACCCCCTGTTCGGCCAGGGTATTGATCTCGCCATCGAGAAGCTGGGTCATGTGCACCGCCATCAGGCGGGGCCCGATCAATCCGAGCTGGCCCAGCCTTTCCAGGGGCCGGACACCATATCTGGCCATGGATTCTTCGACTTCCCGGCCGGTTTCATGGATGTGCATGTGTATCTGGCAGTCGAGCTCTTCCGACAGGGCCGCAATCCGGCGCAGCGGTTCGTCTGAAACGGTGTAGGGGGCGTGAGGGGCAAAAGCGGCCGTGACCAGATTCGAATGGCGAATGTCATCTTTCACCGCCAGTCCCTTGTTCAGGTACTCATCGATATCCCTGGCCCAGATAGTCGGAAAATCAATCACAATCATCCCGACACAGGCTCTCATTTTTGCCTGTTGCGCCTGTCGCGCCACGACATCCGGGAAGAAATACATGTCGTTGAAACAGGTTGTGCCTCCCTGGATCATTTCCGCACAGGCCAAGTCGGTCCCGGTTTGCACGAAAGACTGGTTTACCCACTTCCCTTCCGCCGGCCAGATCCAGTCTTGCAACCATTCCAGCAACGGCAAATCATCCGCATAACCCCTGAACAGTGTCATGGCCGCGTGAGTGTGAGTATTGACCAGTCCGGGCATCAGGACAGTCTGGTCAAGTACAAGATGGGTTTCCGCCTTATACCGGGTTGCAATCGGTCCGGACTCGTCCAGATCAAGAATCAGGCCTTGGTCAACCGCGAGAGTATATCCCTCGAGGACCCGCTCATCCGGAGCGATGGGGATCATCCATTTCGGTGTGATCAACAGGTCAATTTCCTGCATTGTAGGATTCCGGGTGGTTTCCAGTGGATGCTGATGACCGGATTATAGATCAAACCGGGCGCGGGACTCCACTTCAGGTGGCGTGATTGCCGATGAACCGGGTCAGCGCGTCCAGAACGCCGTCCGGAGATTCCGACATGATGTTGTGGCCGCAATCCGGAATCAGGGTGATTTCAGCCAGTTCGTTCCGTTCGGCCTCTGTTTTCGCCAGTCTGGCCGGCGCCATCCTGTCCAGTTTCCCGCTGATAAACAGGATCGGGCAAGTCACTTTTTCAAATGCGGCTTCTCCGCCCTTGTAGTGATCGCAGGCTTGCAGATTGCAGTGGATTGATCCTTCCGGGCTGTTTTTCATCATGCTCATCTGCATTCCGGCAGACCAGAATCCGGGAACCGGTTCGCCTCCGATCCGGGAGGCATGACTCCATTGAGTCATCATCGAATAAGCCTGGTCAGGGTTGTTTCGGGAGGCATCCATCAATTGCGGCGTGACCGACATCGGGTAACTGAAACCAACCAGAGAGAGGCTCTTCAGCTTTTGTTTGGCATGGTTGAAGTCGGCGGCGGCTTGTAACACGACCAGTGAACCCATGCTGTGTCCGACCAGATGGATACCGGCAGCCGGAATCATCCCGATGACGGCATTCAGCCACTGCGCCATGTCTTCCACCGCGGACAACAGGGCGCCTTGACTGAATTTGTGTCCCGGCAGGTCGAGCGCCGCAACGTTATATCCATGGTAGGCGAAATATCGGCTCTGGTGCGACCAGACGGTATGATCCATCGACGCGCCATGCAGGAAAACCACGGTATCCAGGCCCTTGTCCAGCTCGTGCGTTCCGGTATAAGCGTAGTAATCGGTATTGTCGATGGTGATGTACATGGTTCAATTACGGGTTGCTTTTTTCGCCAGATGAATACCCCTGGAAAGATCTTCCAGCAGATCGTCAATATCTTCCAGACCTACCGACACGCGAATCGTGCCTTCACCGATTCCCGCTTTCCGGAGGTCTTCGTCGCTCATGCGGTAGTGGGTCGTGCTGGCCGGATGAATGACCAGGGATTTTGCATCGCCAACATTGGCCAGATGTGAAAAAATCTCCAGGCCTTCGGTAAATGCGCGGCCTGCTTCGCGCCCGCCTTTCAGGTTGAAACTGAATACCGCTCCCGCTCCCCTGGGCAGCAATTGCCGGGCAAGCCGGTAGTCGGGATGTTCAGGCAGTTCCGGATAACTGATCCCTTCAACCCGGTCCGAGGCTTGCAGGAACTCGATAATCCTGCGGGTATTGGCGACATGGCGCTCCATTCTGATGGACAGGGTCTCCATGCCCTGGAGTATGTAAAAGGCCACAGTGGGCGACATGCATGCGCCGAAATCCCGCATTCCTTCACGCCGGGCACGCAGCAAAAATGCTCCCTGGCTCGATTCTTCGTCGAATGACATATCATGAAAGCCTTTGTAGGGTTCGGAAAGCGTCCCGAATTTTCCGCTTTTTTCCCAGTCGAACCGGCCCTGGTCAACCAGCAGGCCACCGATCACCGTGCCATGGCCGCACAGGAATTTGGTGGCGGAGTGCATGACCAGATGAGCGCCGTGTTCAAACGGTTTCATCAGCCAGGGTGTAGTGAAGGTGGAATCGATCAACAATGGAATCCCGTGCTGCTCCGCAATCTCGGCCACCACCGGCAGGTTCAGGATGTCGTTGCCCGGATTGCCGATCACCTCGCCGAAGATAAGGCGGGTTTCAGGGCGGATGGCTTTGCGGATACCGTCCATATCGCGGGGTGAAACGAAAGTCGTTTCAATACCGAACCGGGGAAGGGTATATTGCAGCAGATTATGCGATCCGCCATAAATCGCGCTTGAGGAAACCACATGGGCCCCGGCATCCATAATGGTCGCAATCGCCAGATGCAGCGCCGCCTGTCCACTGGCGGTCGCCAGGCCGCCGACGCCGTCCTCGAGCGCCGCGATGCGCTCTTCCAGTACGGCCGTGGTGGGGTTGGATAATCTGGAATAGGCGTGGCCGGGGCGTTCCATGTTGAACAGCGAGGCGGCCTGTACGCTATCCTTGAAAACATAGCTGGCGGTCTGGTAGATCGGGACGGCCCGGGCGCCGTGAACCGGGTCCGGCCGTTGTCCGGCATGCAGCGCCAGGGTGTCAAAACGGGTATTAATGGGTCGTGGCATCCGCTTGTTCCTGTTTCATGTCATAATCGACTTTAATCCTATCTTACCATCCATCCTTGCAGGAATCCGCCATGCCTCTGCATTTCGGGAAATCAGAATTTGCCGCTCGCCGCGCCGCCGTGATCCGTCTGCTTGAATCCAGGAATCTGGACGGAATTTTGATGTTCAAGCAGGAAAGCATGTATTACCTGACCGGTTATGATACTTTCGGTTACTGCTTTTTCCAGTGTCTGTACCTGGGTGTGGATGGACGCTATTTCCTGGTGACCCGGGCGCCGGACCTGAGACAGGCGCGGCATACTTCAGACATCGAGGATATCCGGGTATGGGTGGACGGCGAAGGGGTTGATCCATCTCATGACCTGAAGCGGGCATTGCGGGATTACGATGTCGCGGGAAACCGGCTGGGCTGTGAATACAACGCTTATGGCCTGTCCGCGGCCTACGGCAAAATGCTGGAAGCCGGGCTGGACGGGTTTTGTGCGCTCCAGGATGCTTCGACCCTGGTCAGTGGGCTTCGGGCAGTGAAAAGCGATGCCGAAATCGAATATGTCCGCAAGGCCGCAAGTCTGGCCGATGACGCGATGGACGCGGCGATATCGACCGCGGGACCGGGGGTTTTTGAAGGAGATATCCTGGCGGCGATGCAGGGCGCCGTATTCAGAGGGGGAGGGGACTATCCGGGCAATGAATTCGTGATCGGTTCAGGCGCCGGCGCTCTGTTGTGCCGTTATTTTTCCGGCCGGGGAACGGTTGGCGAGCAGGATCAGCTCACGCTCGAGTATGCGGGCGTCTGGCGACGGTATCACGCCTGCCTGATGCAGACCTTCCTGACTGGCTCCCCGGTTGCCGGGCACATCGATATGCACCGGGCCTGTGTGGATGCGCTGGAAGCCTGCCTGCAGGCGATCAAACCCGGAGAGACCATGGGGACCGTGTTTTCGGAGCATGCAAGGGCGCTGGATGAGGCCGGGTATCGGGAACATCGCATGAATGCCTGCGGCTACAGCCTTGGCGCGATGTACACGCCGATGTGGATGGATTTCCCGATGTTTTATGCGAACAATTCGTATGAAATGCAGGTCAACAATGTTTTCTTTGTCCACATTATCCTGATGAACAGCGATACCGGGAACTCAATGACGCTGGGGCAAACCATACGAGTCACTGAAACCGGAGTCGAACGACTCAGCCGACAGCCAACCGACCTGGTTATTGTTTGATTTTCCGGATCGAATCGCTGACCACTTCGGCGTCGAAAACCTCGATCATTTTCTGTACGTTGCGGTCGTTGATGAATGCCTGGCGCGCGGCTTCCTGTTCCTGCAGCTTCTGTTGTTCGATTTTCTGTGCCGGGGTGTTGTTTTCGAGGGTGGCCTGACTCAGGTCTTCCAGTTTGACCTTGAGACGCATGTCCAGGGAGAACCGTTCCCTGAAATGTTGTTCGATCTGGCGCTTCCTGTCTTCAGTGAACAGGGCGCGGCGGGAGGATTCCAGCGCTACGGTGACCACGTGGCCGTCAACGGAGACGGGTGACATGTTCATCAGCAGCGTCCGTTTGATACCGTTCAGCCCGGACTGGTCAATGAGGTTCTGCCATCCTTGAGATGTTCCGATATTCTGAAGATCGGGTTTCCCGGTTCCGGAGACCCTGGGCGTTGCGGACGCCCCGGACATTCCGGATACCCCGGCCACCGGAGGCGCCGCAGATGAATCCCCCACGCCGGAGTCCGCTCCGGGGGGTTGCGGTTGCCGGCCCGAAGGGCGGTCGCCGGCGTGCTTCCGGGGCTGGAATGCCAGCATCCGCATGACCGTCATTTCAAATCCTGACGCGGGATCCGGCGCGTAAGGGAAATCCCGCTTTCCGACCAGTGCGATCTGATACAGTAATTGTAATTCTTCGGCATCGATCCGGGCGGAAAACCGGCTGATTTCCCCGCTGTCGATGCCTTTGTATTGCAGGGACCCAGGGCTGAGTTGAAAAAGCGAAACATTATGGACCAGGGATATCAATTCATCCAGGGCAGTCGCGTAATCGGCGGATTTCTCTGACATCCGGTCAATGGCGGCGAACACGCCGTCCGCGTCTCCGCTGATGATTCGATCGAACAGTTGATTGATCAACGGGTCATCGATCATGCCAAGCATGGCCCGGGTTTGTGTGGAAGTAATGTCGCCGTTGCAATATGCGATCGCCTGGTCAAGCAGGCTGAGAGAGTCCCGGACACTGCCATTGGCGGACTTTGCCAGAATCAGTAATGCCTGGGGTTCGAATTTGATCTTTTCCGCCTTGAGTATTTTTTCCAGGTGGGTGCCCAAGCGCGTAATATCAACGGATTTCAGGTTGAACTGGATGCAACGGGAAAGGATGGTGGCCGGCAGTTTCCGGGGGTTGGTAGTGGCCAGCAGGAACTTGACATGTTCGGGCGGCTCCTCGAGGGTCTTCAACAGTGCGTTGAAACTGTGCATCGACAACATGTGCACCTCGTCGATCAGATAGATCTTGAACCGGCTGACGGTCGGGGTGTATTGAACATTATCCAGTAGTTCCCGGGTATCCTCGACTTTGGTGCGGGAAGCGGCATCCACCTCGATCAGATCAATCAGATTACCCTGATCGACGCCTTGACAGGCGCTGCATTGACCGCATGGTTCGGCGCTGATCCCGGATTCGCAAGTCACCGCCTTGGCGAAAATTCTCGCCAGTGTGGTCTTGCCCACCCCCCGGGTTCCGGAAAACAGGAAAGCGTGATGGATACGTTGATTGGTCAGCGCATTGGTCAACGCGGATACGACATGAGTCTGTCCGATCACCTCGGAAAAAGTCTTTGGCCGCCATTTTCGCGCCAGCGCCAGATCACTCATTGATTCAATTTACAGGAATAAAGCGCCACCGGCGCCAAGCCAAGCGTGTGTACATTCCCTGGCGGACAGGGGGATACCTGTTTCAGCGGGTATGGTGGCGGATCCGGAGCACCTTGTCCTGACACCCGATATGATCGCTGCGGCTGCTTCCTTCCGGACCTGACCGGGTTCACGACCTGTCGCCATCAGGGAGATCCTCTTTCACCGCCATAGAGATAATGGAAACCGTTGTGCAAGCGGTCAGGGGATTGTAGTGCGTATGAAGGCAGTTTGCTAGCAATCCAGGGTATGGTCCCGTTCCCATTGTGACAGGGATCGGGAAAAGTCGTTCCATTCATCCATTTTCAGTTTGCAGTAGGCGTCCACCAGCGGCGCCCCAAGCTGTGCCTTGAGCGACTGGCCTTGTTGGGTCAGCCGGATCGCGTCAAGCAGGTTCAATGGCAGCTTCTTCAATCCTTCTACGGTATGGCCTTCGGTATACATGTTGATGTCGAGACGTTTGCCGGGGTCGCGCCTGTTGTCAATGCCATCCAGTCCGGCTGCGAGAATGCCTGCCTGGAGCAGGTACGGGTTGGCGGCGCCGTCCATCAAACGAAGCTCGAAGCGTCCCGGATCCGGGATCCGGACCATGTGTGTCCGGTTGTTGCCGCCGTAACTGACCGCATTCGGAGACCAGGTGGCGCCCGACAGGGTACGCGGCGCATTGATCCGTTTGTAGCTGTTGACCGTGGGATTGAAAATGGAAGCCAGTTCTTCCACATTGTGCATGATCCCGCCAAGAAACTGCATGGCCAGTTCGGAAAGCCCCATTTCATCCCCGGTATCGAGGAACAGGTTTTTCTTGCCTGATTTATTCCAGAGCGAGACATGGGCGTGACAGCCATTGCCGGTCAGATTGCTGAAAGGTTTGGGCATGAATGTCGCGCGAAGACCGTGGTTCTCGGCAATCTGTTTGACCATGTACTTGAAAAATACATGCCGGTCCGCCGTTTTCAGACAATCGTCAAAGTCCCAGTTCATTTCAAACTGGCCGTTTGCGTCTTCATGGTCATTCTGGTATGGCCCCCAGTCCAGTTCGATCATGCAATCGCAAATCTGTGAAATGACATCGTACCGGCGCATCAGCGCGGCCTGGTCATAGCAGGGTTTGGATTGGGTGTCCCGGCCGTCGGCAATGGCTGTGCCGTCTTCGCTGATCAGGAAATATTCACATTCAACCCCGGTTTTAAGCCGGTAACCTTTCTCAGCCGCCTTGGCGACCTGGTTTTTCAATGCCACGCGGGGAGAGGCTTCGATGGCTTTGCCGTCCATGTGCAAATCTCCGGCCAGCCAGCCGACTTCGGGCTTCCAGGGCAACTGGATCAGGCTGTCCGGGTCGGGGATGGCAAACATGTCGCCATCTGCCGGACTCATGTCGAGCCAGGCCGCAAACCCGGCAAATCCGGCGCCGTCCCTTTGCATGTCCCCGATCGCCCTGGCCGGTACCAGTTTCGATCTGAGTACGCCAAACAGGTCGACAAAACTGATCAGGAAATATTTGATGTGGTTTCGTTTTGCGATTGCCGCCAAATCTGTTGCCATTGTCTGTTTACCCCTTTATCAACTCATGTGAAGAATAATAACGCATTTAACCAGTACTTGCTCCCGGAATCCAGTCTGTTCCTGCCAGTGGAATCCTGGCCATTGCGGCCGCTTCGACAGTCAGGGCAACCATATCTTCCGGTTCAAGGTTGCGGACATGGGTTTTTCCCGCGGCCCGGGCAAGGGTTTGGGTCTCCAGCGTCAGCACTCGCAGATAGTTGGCGACCCGCCTGCCGGCCAGTTCCGGGTCAAGCCGTTTTCCGAGATCCGGATTCTGGGTGGAAATACCGCTGGGGTCCTTGCCGTCCTGGTAATCGTCATAAAATCCGGCGCTGGAGCCGATTTCATTGTATTGTTCTTCAAATTCCGGAGAATTGTCTCCCATCGCAATCAACGCGGCGGTGCCGATGGAAACCGCGTCCGCGCCGAGCGCGAGCGCTTTGGCCACATCCGCGCCGGAACGTATACCACCCGATACGATCAACTGCACCTTGCGATGCATACCCATGCCCTTCAGCGCGTCAACCGCGATCCGGGTTGCCGGAAGTGTCGGGATGCCGACGTGTTCAATGAAAACATCCTGGGTAGCGGCAGTACCGCCCTGCATTCCATCGACCACCACGACATCCGCGCCAGCTTTGACCGCAAGCTGTACATCGAATAAGGTGCGGGTGGCGCCAACCTTGATATAAATCGGCGTCCGCCAGTCAGTCAGTTCCCTTAGTTCCTGCACCTTGATTTCAAGATCATCGGGGCCTGTCCAGTCGGGATGCCGACAGGCGCTGCGCTGATCGATTCCTTTCGGCAGATTACGCATTTCAGCGACCCGGTCACTGATCTTTTGACCGAGCAGCATGCCGCCGCCGCCTGGTTTCGCGCCCTGGCCGACTACCACTTCAATGGCGTCCGCCTTCCTCAAATCGTCGGGATTCATGCCATAGCGCGAGGGCAGATACTGGTAAACCAGAAGGTCCGAATGGCCCCGTTCTTCCGCCGTCATGCCGCCATCGCCTGTGGTGGTGCTGGTGCCGACCGCCGACGCTCCCCGTCCAAGCGCTTCCTTGGCCTGGGCCGACAGCGCTCCAAAACTCATTCCGGCAATGGTGACCGGGGTCGATAGGGTGATCGGTTTTTTGGCGAACCGGGTTCCCAGGGTAACGGATGTATCGCATTTTTCCCGGTAGCCTTCCAGTGGATAGCGCGACATGCTGGCGCCCAGGAACAGCAGGTCATCGAAAGACGGCACAGCGCGTTTGGCGCCGAACCCCCGTATGTCATAGATCCCCTCTTTTGCGGCTCTCTGGATTTCCCGGATAACCGGGCGGGAGAATGTGGCTGATTCCAGCATCCAGGAATGATCAATCTTTTTAGTCATATCTGTCCGTCCGACGATTCTCCTGCCAACCGGCAGTCGTGTTCAATAGGCGCTGGCGTTGTCGACCGCGAAATTGTAAAGCCTGCGGGCCGATCCATATCTGCGAAAGTCGTTTGCACGGTAGTCAAGCTGTGCGTCCCGCAACAACCCGGCCAGTTCTTCCCTGTGTTCATCGCGCATCGGTTTTTCGACGCAATCCGTGCCCAGGCTCGCCACTGTTCCCAATACGTAGAGCCGCGCTTCGTAGATTGAATCCCCCAGATCGTTGCCTGCATCGCCACAGACGACCAGCCGACCGCTTTGCGCCATGAAAGCGCTCATGTGGCCGATAGACCCGCCAATGACGATGTCCGCTCCTTTCATCGAGATACCGCAGCGCGCGGCCGCGTCCCCTTCCACCACCAGCAGTCCGCCATGGGAGGTCGCGCCACAGTACTGGGAGGCATTGCCCTTCACCCTGACCGAACCTGACATCATGTTTTCAGCCAGACCGGGACCGGCATTGCCGTGGATCATGATATTGGCGGATTGGTTCATGCCTGCACAGTAGTAGCCCACATGGCCCATGATGTTTACATCCGTGTCGTACATGGCGCCGGCGGCCACGTTGTGTTTGCCGCCGGGATTCAGCACCTCGAACCGCTGTGAAGCCGCAACCTCGCTGTGCAGCGCCTGATTCAATTCCCGGACGCTGTCGCCGGCCAGGTCAAAAGTCCTCATCAGTGTCTCTCCCAACTGTAAATCCGTGCGGGTTCCGGTTCCCAGATTCGCGCGTCCTGGTTGCCCGGTAATTGCGCTATGGCGCGATACTCCGAAGACATGGCCACCCAGTCATCGGTTTCTGCGATCACGGCAGGCTTGCAGGCGATCGGATCCCGCAATACCGCAAATCCGTCCCGGGTTCCGATTGCAAAGGTGTAGAACCCGTCCAGATCGACCAGCGCCGCTTCCATCGCCTCGTTCAATGTGGCTCCCTGGCCCAGGCGCCAGGTCAGGTAGCCGGCGGCCACTTCACTGTCGTTATCGGTCTGGAAGCGAATACCTTCGCTTTTCAGGTTTTCCCTGAGCCGGTTGTGATTGGACAGCGAACCATTGTGTACCAGGCACAGGTCGAGACCGGTATTGAACGGGTGGGAGTGCTCGGTCGTGACTACACTCTCCGTCGCCATGCGGGTATGGCCGAGCGCATGAGTTCCACTCATCGATTCGAGGTTGAATTTCCGGATAACCTGGTCAGGCAGGCCCTTTTCCTTGAAAATCTCGATTGAGCTTCCCGTGCTGGTGATTCTCACGCCCTGGAGATTGTCTTCGATCCAGCCGCAGACCGTGTCCCCGTCCCCCTGGATTATGGCAACGGCATGATTGGAGACCGGGCAGAGTGAAGCGGTCGGGTCGATACCTGAACGGATGGACTCCGCTACCCGGTTCCAGTCGGTGTCATCGGCGCCCTGGAGTGTTATTTTGACGGAATCATCCGGCACGGGATCATGGTAGATTGCAAAACCGGCGCTGTCCGGGCCGCGATCCGTCATCTGGACCAGCATGGCGGAAACCAGGCTCCCCAGATTTTTCTCAAGTTCCGGCGATTTCGTATACAAACCGACTATTCCGCACATAAGTAGTTGTCATCCAAGGGTTGGTTGAAAGAACAGGAAGCCCTGATTCGTGACCTGTTGGCCGACAAATCCGGTTGCCATAATAATGACAGGTATTGTCAGGCTAGTAAACAGGTTGTGACCGGATCAGCTATAATCCGGTCAACCTCACAACACGAATTATACCAAACCGGACTCATGCGGGAAAAGATAAAATTCCCGTGGAAGCGAAGAACCATAGAACCGGATCATGACGTTTTCCATTATCGGACACTGCCAGGACAGCAACATGTTCGGGGTGGCCATTACCACCTCCAGTATTTGTGTCGGCGCACGTTGTCCGCATGCCAGAGCGGGTGTGGGCGCCGCAGCTTCCCAGAATATTACGGATCCGGCATTGGGGCCAGCCCTGCTGGATCGACTGGCGTCGGGAAAATCCGCGCAACAGGCGCTGGACAGTATCGTCGCCGGGCTGGAAAACGCTGAATACCGCCAGTTGACGGTGGTCGATTCGAGTGGCCATACCGCTTGTCATTCCGGCTCTGAAATCCTGGGCATCCACGCCGAATCGAGTGGCCATCATTGTTTCGCGGCAGGCAATCTCCTGCAAAATACAGGCGTACCCGGAGCAATGACCCGGACCTTCGAAGGGCTGCGCGGCACGCACCTTGCCGAACGATTGCTGTTGTCTCTCCAGGCCGGGTTTGATGCCGGGGGGGAGGCGGGGGAAGTCCATTCCGCCGCGTTACTGGTGGTCGATAGCCAGCCCTGGCCCCTGGTGGACCTGAGAGTGGACTGGTCGGACGACAATCCGGTTGCGCGCCTGCATGCGTTGTGGAAGGAGTACCAGCCCCAGATGCTGGATTATGTGACGCGCGCCATCAATCCGGCCAACGCCCCGTCCTACGGTGTCCCGGGCGACCTGTAGCCTTCTTCCCCGGAAACAAACCCCGGCTCCTGACCTGAACGAGAGAGAATGATGTCCAAGAATCCATTACGTTACGAAGAGAACATGTACCATTACATCCAGTCTGTTTCTCTCAGGGAGTCAGAACCACTCAGGTTATTGAGGGAGGAGACTCAGGCCATGGAACAGGCGAACATGCAGATTTCCCCGGACCAGGGACAGTTCATGGCTATGCTGGTCAGGCTGATGAATGCAAGATGTCTCGTCGAAGTGGGTACGTTTACCGGCTATAGCGCGCTGGCGATGGCGCAGGCGTTACCGGACGATGGCAGGCTCATCGCTTGTGACATCAGTCGGGAGTGGACCGATACAGGACAGATTTACTGGGAACGGGCGGGAGTCGCTGACCGGATCGATTTGAGAATCGGCCCCGCGCTGGACACGATGGATGAGTTGCTGGATGCAGGGTTGGCGGGAGCGGTTGACCTGATTTTCATAGACGCCGACAAGGGGAATTACCCGCGTTACTACGAGCGTGGAATCGAATTGCTCAAGACCAACGGATTGATCGTCGTGGACAATGCGTTCTGGAACGGGGCGGTGATTGACGACCGCAACCAGGAAGAGGATACGGTGAGCATCCGCAATATGAACCAGCTGATCTCCCGGGACCAGAGGGTGGATATTTCGATGATCGCGATCGGTGACGGGTTGTTTCTGGCCAGGAAAAAGATTTAACTGCTGTCCAGCTCGAACAATGAGCCGAACTGCGGTAGCCGGTCTTCGATTCCGGCGAGGCGCAGCGCATGCCAGGCCATGGCGTGATTGGAGGACGTAATCGGCAGGCTGAGACTGCCTTCCAGTTTCCGGCAGGTCTCGACCAGCCGCACCGAGGTGCAGGAAACGAAAACGGCATCGATATCCGCGTGTTTCATGATTTCCCGGATTCCCGATTCGATGGATTGCGGGGTGATTCGGGCCACCCTGGAATCCCGGTCCTCATTGAATGATCCGAATACCGGGACATCCAGTCCCCGGTCGGTCATGTATCCGGCCACGATTCGATTGACCGATTCGCAGTAGGGTGTCAGGACACCCACCCGCTTTACTTTCAGCGCCCGAAAAGCCGCGAACGCGGCGGTGGCCGGGGTCGTGCATTTTGCATTCGGTTGCGCCGCGAGGATGTGGCTGAATACCTTTTCCTCGCCGATCGCCATGCTGGCCGAAGTGCAACCATAGGCAACGACATCCAGCGGCGTACCCGGAGTCAGCAACCGGGCGCTCTCTGTGATTCGCGGAGCCATGGCGCGCAATGATTCGGGGGTGATCACATCGTCGTTGGGAATGCGGTTGTGGTACAGCGCAATCCCGTCCACCGGATGAAATATCCGCCGCCATTCCTGTTCGATCGTATAGTCCGTGGAAAGCACAATCAGCCCGATTCTTGCACGCAGGGCAATGCCTTCATCCATCTCGAAAGGCAGGTGTTCGAGCAGTATCATACGGTCCTGGTCCGGCGGTCGTCGAAAGCGGGTTTTAATGAGTGGATCCAGTGGGGATTGTACAGGATTGACAATTTGCAAGCATGGCCCCGAGCGATTCGTCGAAGCAGTTGAACTTGTCGAAGCAATTTGAACAGGAAGGCAATATCATGTAATGATCGGCTTTTAGCTCGTGCCCCGGCTGCCATGGCAAACAACTACGATAAAACGAATATCGCGTCGATGGAGATGATCTATGGTGAGGGTTATCTGTCTGCGGGCGGGGATGAGGATGTTGCCCGGATTCTGGACGGACTGGATGTGTCGGGGAAACAGGTTCTGGATGTTGGCTGTGGTCTCGGAGGCGCCGCCGTCACCCTGGCGCGGGACCATGGAGCATGGGTTGCCGGACTGGATATTGACTCCACTGTTCTGGCGCGGGCAAATGAATTGGTGGAAAAGGCAAATGTCGGTGACCGGGTCGTTTTAGAGCGCTTCGAGCCGGGTCCGTTTCCGGTTGAAGACAATCGTTTTGACCTGGTTTATGTGACCGCCGTGACCTGCCATATCGTCGATCTGGTCGGGTTTTTCAAGGAAATCCGGCGCGTTCTGAAGCCGGATGGGGCAATGGTGGGGCGTGACTGGTTCAGGATCAGCGACAACTGGCGTTATCGTGAATGGGACAGCCTGTTAAGAGGCAAGGGGCTGAATTTTCACTTCGTGGACATAGATACATTCAGGCAGGCCCTGGATGAATCCGGCTTTGCCGAATCCAGGATCATTGATCGAACCGATTTCATCGCCGGACTGGCCAGGGACGCGGTGAATCGCGTTGACAATGACCTGGCCGAAGACCTGCGACAGGTCCTCGGCGAGCAGGGTTACCAGGATTGCCGGGAATGGACCGGGATCAGGGCCGATGCCCTGACTCATGGTGGAATCGGCCAGTCCCAATTCCGGGCATACGTCAAGCGCCGGGATGATGACGGTAATGTGCCGGTGATTGATCATCGCCTTATTTCGTTCAGCCCCCAGTCGTACTCGTAATCGCTGATTTTCGTGAAAGCCTCCAGTTCCCGGGCCAGATCCGGTTCGGCATACTGTATGAAATACTCGATGATCTCGCGGTCGCTGCCACCGAAATCCTCCGTGTACCATTTGAAAATACTGGACACGACCAGATCATCTCCATGAATGGCGACGCCCCGGGGATGATTGATGTACTGCCTCGCGGCATCGTCGAGCAGGTCTTCGATATTGTCTGCCGTGAAGGCCGTCGCTTGCAGGTTGGGACAGCCGATAGACGCGCAATTCACCGCATAGTGGATCCGGTTGTCCCGGAACACGGGGCGCAGGATTTCATGCTCGATATCATCCAGGCTGAGTTTCATTCCTTCAACCGTAACCAGTTTTTCCTTCCACGGACCACGCGACAGCAGGCTGTAGGAAATTTCGCGAATGCTTTTTACCGGATAATGGTCGAGAATCACCTTTATCGTCAATGCGTTATACAGGTTTATCCAGTACGCATACTGCTGCTGACGGCCAGACTCCGTTACGATTACGGACTGCAACCTGTCGACATAGCTTTCCAGCGCTTCCCGGTCCGCCGGGGTCACAGTCGAATACCGGAAGTAATTCAATCCCTGCTCTTCCTCGATATATGCAGCCAGCAAGCGGTCCCAACTGCTGTGGTCTATCGTGATTTCGCTGTCTGCGTTCGAGCGGCTCCAGTACTGTGCCAATTTCGAATCTGCAAATGAATTGCAGGAGAATGCGGTCAATAGGATAAAAACACTTGAAAGAGCGTATCGCGCTGTAATCATGGCTGGTATCTGTTGTCTGTCGGGGATGTTCGTGGTTCTGCCTGTACGGTCTGACAATAGAATCGGCGATTCGTGCGGTTTATCCGCTGGAAATGTAATCCGGTCTGAACACGGAGGCAACTCCTGTGGCTTCCGTGTATGGATTTTCCCTGTACCGAGGGTGGCGGCAGGCGGGTTTATTGACTATAGTCCGGTCATGACGGAAAGATTCGACTACATTATTGTCGGCGCCGGTTCCGCCGGTTGTGTGCTGGCCAACCGGCTTTCGGAAAATCCCGATGTCCGCATCCTGCTGCTTGAATACGGCGGCAAGGACAATAGCATCTTCATCCAGATGCCGACCGCGCTGTCCATTCCGATGAATACGAACCGGTTCGCCTGGCAGTTCTACAGTGAACCGGAACCCTTTCTCGATAATCGAAGAATGCACTGTCCCAGGGGCAAGGCGCTCGGCGGTTCTTCTTCCATCAATGGCATGGTCTATGTCCGGGGGCACGCAATGGATTACGAGGAGTGGGCCGAGCAGGGGGCGCAAGGTTGGGACTACCGGCATTGCCTGCCTTATTTCAGGAAGGCCGATGACTGGAAGTTCGGCAGCGATGCGTATCGTGGTCAGGGCGGGCCGCTTGCGGTCAACAATGGCAACGAGATGAAGAACCCGTTGTATCGCGCATTCATCGACGCGGGTATCGAGGCCGGTTATGCCCGCACGGAAGATTACAACGGCTTCCGCCAGGAAGGTTTTGGCGCGATGCACATGAACGTCAAGAATGGCGTTCGCTGGTCTGCCGCCAATGCCTACCTGAAGCCGGCCATGCAGCGCGGCAACCTTAAAGTGGTGACGCGGGCGTTGACCCGGCGAATTGTCCTCGACAACAAAAAAGCGACCGGCATTGAATATCTGGTCGGCGACCGGCGTCATATCGCCAAAGCCGGCAAGGAGGTGATTCTCAGCGCCGGATCGGTCGGATCTCCGCAGTTGTTGCAGATCTCCGGAATCGGTCCATCGGAGGTGCTCAAGGAAGCCGGGATCGAGGTGGTTCACGACTTGCCCGGCGTGGGCGGCAATCTGCAGGATCATCTGGAATTTTATTTCCAGTTCCGTTGCAGGAAGAAAATCACCCTGAACGGGAAGCTCGACCTCTGGAACAAATTCCTGATCGGCGCCCGATGGTATTTGTTCAAGACCGGGCTGGGCGCCACCAATCATTTCGAGTCCTGTGCGTTTATTCGATCCCGCGCCGGAATCCGGGCGCCCGACATTCAATACCACTTCCTGCCGGCGGCGATGAGGTATGACGGCAGAGCCGCCTTTGACGGTCATGGATTTCAGGTTCATGTGGGGCATAACAAGCCATCCAGCCGTGGTCGAATCCATATCCGGTCTTCCGATCCACTGGACAAGCCCTCCATTTTATTCAACTACCTGCGCACGGAGGCGGACAGGCAGGGCTTCAGGCAATGTGTCAGATTGACCAGGGAGATCATGGCGCAACCAGCCATGCGGGACTATCGCGGCGCCGAGATACAGCCGGGCGAATCAATACGCGATGATGATGAAATCGACGCCTGGGTCAGGCAGAACGTGGAAAGCGCCTATCATCCCTCCTGTAGCTGCAAGATGGGAAATGACGATTCGGCTGTGGTCGATCCTGAAACCCGGGTCCGGGGTATCGATGGCCTGAGAGTGGTGGATTCTTCTGTTTTTCCCGTCATTCCAAACGGGAACCTGAATTCGCCAACCATCATGCTGGCCGAACGCGCCGCGGATTTGATCAAGGGCAAGGGTATGCTTGCGCTGGCCGATGTCGAGGTCGGCATCGCGGACAACTGGCGGCAAAGGCAGCGATAGATTCGCCACGGTGGGCGGTCCCGGAATTCGAGCGGTTCCGGACTTCAGGCCAGCTCCGGGTACTGCCGGTCCCTGGCGAGTTCTTCCAGTTCGGAAACCGTCCGCCAGGCTTCGGCCTCGATCATGGAAAAGCGTTTTATTGCAAGAAACGACCGGATATTGCCGGGAATCTCATCAAGGCAGGTATTGAGGGCCCGGATCAGGCAGGCCGGGTCGAGTCCGGACTGCTTCGACTGGACGAACGGCAGTCCGGGGGTCGAGACGGTCTGGCCGATAATCCGGGTTCCGGGAATTCCAGGCTGGTTCCGCCGCCGGGCGAAATGCCAGGTTACCGCGTCAATTGCTGCGATGTCCGCATGACCCTGCACCAGGTTGTCGATGCTGGCGAGATGGGAGCCGCTGACCAGAGTCTGCCTGAAGAACGGGGCGCCGTTGGCGACCCGGCTGACTTCATAGCGGAATACATTCATTCCACTGTTTGAATCGCGGTCGTTGAACGTCGCTGTCGAGCCGGAGAAATCATTCAGGCTCCGCCCCGGATGATTTTCCCTGGCAATGATCCAGCTTGAATAGTGGATGCCGTCGCATCCTTCCACATCGAATTCCGCGACACAGACCGGTTCATGGGTGCGGTACAGTTTCGTCATGAAAGGGTAGCCGCAGGTATGGCCGAGCAGCAGGTCGGGAGACCGGAGCGCCGCGTCTCCACTATCGAACCGGAGCGTGACCGGAGTGTTGAACGGGGCGGGCAGGTATTGGTGCAGATTACGGAACAACCGGGTCCAGGCTTCCCGGAGTTCAAGTGAAAAGGCATACATGCCGCATTGCAGCACGGGCGGTGATTCGACAGGGTTCATGCCAGTGTAAACGGCGCCGGGTTCAATGGAAGTACGGTGATTATAAAAGGTTTCAGGATCGGGTTTCGATCACTCTGTAATGCTGGCATTGCAACCCCTGTTTGGTTATATTTGCCCGCAATCTTCCTATCAGGCCAGTCGATGCCACGACATAAAAGGCGTACCCGCTCGGCGCCTGCATTTCAGCTCAACCAGCTTCCGGTCCGGTCGGTGACCAATCCATACTCGCCGGTATCCGTGTTGAGCGAAGAATCGCTGGAAATGATCCATGACGGTTCGATGTGCATCCTCGAACAGACTGGCCTGGAGATCATGAATGATCGCGCCAGGGCGCTGATGCTGGAGCATGGCGCTGAACTCGACCCGAAAACCGGCTACGTCAGAATGCAACGGGAGATGGTGCTGGAGAAGATTTCGACGATCCCTGAACAATTCACATTGCATGCGAGAAATCCGCGTTTCAATTCGACTTACGGGGGCAACCACATCAATTTTTCACTGGTCGCCAGCGCTCCGAATTGTTCGGACCTGGATACCGGCCGGCGTGCCGGCAATTTCGCGGATTACTGCAAGTTCCTGAAACTCGGGCAGATTTTCAATGTGATTGCCTGTCACATGGCCTATCCGGTCGAGCCGACAGACCTGCCGCCACATCTGAGGCACCTGGACGCGTACCATGCCTACATTACCCTGACCGAGAAACCGTGGGGGGTCTACTGCCTGGGTAACGGCCGGATTGAGGACGGACTGGAAATGCTCTGTATCGCCAGAGGCGTCGACAAGGACCGGATCCGGGCCGAGCCCGGCATTATAACGGTGGTCAATACCAACTCGCCATTGCGGGTGGACGTCCCGATGCTGGACGGGCTGATGACGATGGCCGAATTCGGCCAGCCGGTGGTGGTGACTCCGTTTACGTTGTGCGGCGCCATGAGTCCGGTCACGCTGGCCGGGGCATTGGCCCAGCAAAACGCCGAAGCCCTTGGTGTCCTTGCGATTACCCAGATGGTCAATCCCGGCGCGCCGGTCATGTATGGAGGATTTACGTCGAATGTGGACATGAAGACAGGCTCCCCCGCGTTTGGCACGCCGGAATATGCAAAGGCGGTTCTGGCCGGGGGACAACTGGCGCGGCGATACAACATTCCATACCGTACTTCAAATGTGAACGCGGCGAATTGCGTCGATGCCCAGTCGGCCTGGGAGTCGGGTATGTCTTTGTGGTCAGCGGTGATGGGTTACGGCAATATGATCATGCATAACGGCGGCTGGCTCGAAGGCGGGTTGTGTGCGTCTTTCGAGAAGCTGATCGTCGATGTGGAAATGGCGCAGATGATGTCGGAGTTCCTGCAACCCGTTGCAGTCAATCAGGCAGAACTGGCTCTGGACGCGATTGCGGAAGTTGGCGCGGGCGGTCACTTTTTCGGCGCCGCGCATACCCTTGAGAGGTACAAGGATGCGTTTTACGATCCGGTGGTTTCGGATTGGAGCAATTTCGAAAACTGGCAGGAAAGAGGTTCGATCGATACGGCGCAGCGCGCCAACAGGCTGTTCAAACAGTTGCTTGATGATTATCGACAGCCGGCTCTTGACCCGGCCATCCGGGAGCGTCTGGATGAATACATAGCGCGCAGGAAAACCGAAATCAAACCTTCCTGGTAAAGCCGGGCGACGTACAGGTTCCCTTATGAAAACACAGACACAGGTTGCGATTATCGGGGGTGGGGTGGTCGGTTGCAGTGTGCTCTACCACCTTACCCGGCTCGGCTGGAAGGATGTCATGCTGATCGAGCGTTCGGAGTTGACGTCCGGTTCCACCTGGCATGCCGCCGGGGGATTCCATACCCTCAACGCCGATACCAATATGGCTGCCCTGCAAGGCTACACGATCGGCCTGTACAAGGAGCTGGAGGAAATTTCGGGAGTCAGTTGCGGTTTGCATCATGTCGGCGGCATTACGCTGGCCGGGACACCGGACCGGATGGACTTCCTGAAGGCGGAGCGCGCGAAACATCGTTACATGGGGCTGGACACGCAATTGGTCACCCCCGAAGAAATCCGGCAACTGTCTCCTGTCACCAGCGCCGAGGGCGTGCTGGGCGGGTTGTATGATCCTCTCGACGGCCACCTGGACCCGTCCGGCACTACCCATGCCTATGCCAGGGCGGCGCAACGGCAGGGCGCTGAAGTGGTCTTGAGGAACCGGGTCCATCAGACCAGGCCACGAATGGATGGAAGCTGGGAACTGGTGACCGACCAGGGCACGATTACCGCCCGGCATGTAGTCAACGCCGCCGGGCTGTGGGCGCGCGAAGTCGGCGCCATGGCCGGTATCCGCTTGCCCCTGCATCCAATGGAACATCAATACCTGGCTACCGGAAAAATCGATGAGGTGGCCAATCACGGCAGGGAGTTGCCGCATGTCATGGACCCGGAAGGGGAAAGCTATCTGCGTCAGGAAGGGCAGGGGCTGGTGATCGGGTTTTATGAGCAGCAATGTACGCCATGGGCGGTGGAGGGCACGCCATGGGATTTTGGCCACGAATTGCTGCCCGACAATCTGGACAGGATCAGCGATGCGATGGCCTGTGCCTTCAAGCGGTTTCCGGTTCTCGAGAACGCCGGGATCAAGACGGTTATCAATGGTCCGTTCACTTTTGCGCCGGACGGCAATCCGCTGGTCGGACCGGTTCCCGGATTGAAAAATTACTGGTCGGCCTGTGGCGTGATGGCCGGATTCAGTCAGGGCGGAGGGGTCGGATTGACGCTGGCGCAGTGGATGGTCGATGGCGAGCCATCCCGCGATGTGTTTGCGATGGATGTAGCCCGGTTCGGAGATTACTGTACCCGCGCATATACCCGGATCAAGGTATGTGAAAATTACCAGAGGCGTTTTTCGATTTCCTATCCGAACGAAGAGCTGCCGGCGGCGCGTCCTTTCCATACCACCCCGGCATATGGAATCTGGCAGCGGAAAAATGCGGTTTTCGGCTCGGCTTACGGTATGGAGGCAGTCAATTATTTTGCTCCTGAGGGGGAAGAGCCTTATGAAATTCCATCATTCCGGCGCTCGAACGCTTTTACGGCCGTTGCCGGGGAATGCCATGCCGTGCGTACCTCGGTGGGTATCAACGAGATCCATAATTTCAGCAAATTCGAGGTCACCGGAGAGAATGCCCGCCAATGGATCGATACGCTCATGGCCGGGCGAATGCCAAAGGAGGGGCGATTGACCCTGTCCCCGATGCTGAGTCCCGGGGGCAGGCTGATCGGCGATTTCACGATCTCCAGCCTGGGTGGCAATGTCTTTCAGATGAACGCCTCTTATGCGGCCCAGTCCTTTCATATGCGATGGTTCGAGCAGAATTCCGGCGAGGGAGTGCAGGTAATCAATATTTCGCGGCAGCGAATCGGGTTCCAGATCGCCGGGCCACACTCCAGAGAACTGCTTGGCCGTGTCACGCCGGCTGACGTCAGTACCGGATCCTTGCCTTTTCTTGGCTTGCGCCGGATGCAGGTTGGCCTGTGTGAAGCGATTGTCCAGAGGATTTCCTATACCGGCGACCTGGGGTATGAGATCTATGTGCCGGCGGATCAGCAGGTTGCGCTGTATACCACATTGAGCGAGGCGGGCAGGGACCTGGGTTTGCGGCCGTTTGGAATGCGTGCCATGATGAGTCTGCGCCTCGAAAAATCCTTTGGTTCCTGGTTAAGGGAATACAGGCCGGATTTCATGCCCGTGGAAACCGGCATGGACCGGTTCGTCGACTACGGCAAGGCATCGGATTTCATTGGCAAACAGGCGGCCTTGAGAGACAAAGCGGCGGCGCCTGCCCGGAAATTGAGTACGTTTGTGGTGGATGCCACGGACGCGGACGCGGTTGCGGATGAGCCGATCTGGCATAATGGCCGGGTGGTCGGATTCGTCACTTCAGGCGGTTATGCCCACTATTCCGGCAAAAGTGTCGCCCTCGGCTTTCTGCCTGTCGAACTGATTGAGGAGGGCAGGCGGGTCGAAATCGAAATCCTCGGTGAAAAATGTCCGGCCCGGCTGATTACCTCGCCGTTATTCGATCCGGAAGGATCCAGAATGCGAGGCTAGCCGGAGGAGTCAGGAGCGATTCCGAAAATGGCGGGTTGAAAGTCTTCGAGCGAGCCAAGCAGTTGTTCCGCCCCGCGGTATCGGGACCGGTCCATGTTCGGGTCGGGTACGGCGATGACCCGCATCCCGGCTGCGAGACCGGCCGCGAGACCGGAAGGCGCGTCTTCGAAAACCAGGGTTTCTTCCGGCACGGCCGCCAGGCGTCTCGCGGCGGCCAGAAAGATGTCCGGAGCCGGTTTGCCCTGTTCGATTTCCGGATCATCCCCGGTCACTACGACGTCGAACAATGAAAACCAGGCTCGGTGCCGGGTTATCTTGATCTCGAACATTTCCCGGTTCGAACTGGTTGCGACAGCGATCGGAATCCGGTTCCGATGCAGGTTCCGGACCAGGCGTTCGGCGCCGGGCAGGGGGTCGTTCTGCGCGAATGCCTGCCGCAGGAGAATGTTTCTTTCCTCAAGGTACTGTTGTGCGCTGATCGGAAGGTCAAGGGCATCGACCAGATACCGGGCGGCGTCCAGTTGGGGGCGGCCAATCATGTTGCCCTTGATCGACCAGTCAAAGGTCTTGCCGAACCGGCCTGTGATCCGTTGAGTCACTTGCGTGTAGATACATTCTGTATCGAGCAACAATCCATCAACGTCGAAAATGGCGAATTTCGCGGGCTTTTGAGAGTGCATTGACTGTATGGGTCCACCCCATATTTCACTTTTATTGTTGCGGATAATATATTGCCGGTATTTTCAATGCGAGGCTTTGCGGAGTTGAAATCCGCAATAAAATCATAAATAGCCTTGATTCACATATTTTATCACGTTAAAATATGTTATAAATTATGAGATATGATCATGCAGTTTCAGGAATTCGTCGAGAATCAGGTATTCTCGCCAACACTCATCGCCGATTCACTACGTACCACCCGATCTGAAATCGCTGGTACGCTGGGCCTCGGAAAAGACGCATTCACGCGTGCATCCCGTGTCCGGGCGCGAAAAACGCAGACCCGTCTGCGCCAGATGCTGGAAATCCTTAACCGCATTGAAACCGTAACCGGATCGCCGCTCGCGGCCTATGCCTGGTTCCGCGCTGAACCGTTGCCTGGTTTCGGCGGCGCCACAGCGGACCTGTTGGTGCGAGAAGGCAGAGCCGATCATGTGCACGCTTATCTTGATCGGATCATGGCAGGCGGCTATGCCTGAATCCATGGTCTCCTGATGCGGTTCCAGGGGCTGGTTTACCGGGCGCACAATCCACAATGGTCCTGGACGCCTTTGTCTGGTGAAGGCGCGGGTCGTCACGGCGGGCGCTTCAACCGACGTGGTGTTCCTGCACTCTACACCTCACTTTCCCCGTTGACCGCCATACGCGAAGCCCAGCCGCTGGGCCGGCCAATGCAGCCACTTACGCTGTGCGCCTATGAGGTTGATGCTGAACCCGTCTTTGATGCGCTGGACTACGAACAGCGCCGAACACTGGGCGTGTCTGGTTTCGACCTCACATGTCCTGCCTGGGAAGCAGAAATGCTTACCGGCGTGCCCCCTGCATCACAGATCCTGGCCGACAGACTGATCAAAGCAGGCTATGCAGGTATGCGGGTCCAAAGTTTCGCTACCGGAACCGGAGCCGACGATCTCAATCTCGTGATGTGGAGGTGGGGGTACGACCGACCGGCCCGCGTGGTTCTGGTTGACGATGAAGGCAGACTCTCCGAGCGCTAAATACCACTGCAATGACCACCTGATCCGAACAGACCCTTGAGAACAAGCTTATTGCCCAACTGGAAACACCGGGTTTCTCGATAGCTTGGTCAAAGGCTATTTCTTTTTAAGAAAACTGCTGACAAGGCCCGTTAACGGCACACCAATCAGTACTGCCGCTACCCAAGGCTGGTTTATTTTTCCCAGATAAATTGCCCCTCCGATTGCAATTATTGCGATAAAAAATGCAAACCACTGTCCACGAAATGTATCTTGAACAGATGCTTTCAGTCCCCTGTTTTCCCAGTCAATACGGTGATTCTGTTCTTTTTCTGCCATAGTAACGATTCGGTCAGAACTGCCTGACAGAACACGTTCATACTCGGAAAACATGGATGGTGGAGGGAGAGGTCCATGAAATGATGCCGATTCAAGCAAATAAGTACGCACCTCATCTGGCATATTCTCAAGTACTTCAGTTGGCAACTTTTCAAGTATTTCAGATGAAGACAGGACTGTTTTTTCTCTTTCTGTCGTTGTTTGCTTACCCGTATTTTTGCTGATGCCCTGATTAGTTCTATTTTTATTTTTTGACCTTCTCATGGTATCGGTTTATGTCCTGATGTATGGCAATCCTCATATCTTGACCGATTCGCATCAAGTCCTGTTTTCGAGCATCCTCCGGATAGGTCGGAGGAACAAAAGGCTGGTTAAAATCCCCCATTGTTGAGAAAAGATCAGTCAGGTAATGAGATGGCGACTTCATCACAGGAGTGCGTTTTGGTATGATATAAGTCATGGTTTCAATCAATCCACCACGTATATTTTGTATTTTGATTTTTCATATTTCCTCCGATTATTCTCCAACAAGTTCACAATTAACTTTTCAAGTTTGTACACTTTTTTACATCGGATTGCAATCGGTAGTGTTTCTCTTTGATGGGCCGGCCACTTATACCTGGCCGTATCTCTCGGCCAGGGCCTGAGTATCCTGTTGATAGTCACGCCGGACCTTCAAATAGTCCTCATTGAAATGAGTCGGGGCATGTAAAACCGCCATAACCGGGTTGTAAACACTGGTTATTTGTCCTTTGGCTCGGGTAAAAAAATCAGCATGGTCCAGTCGTTTCAGTCGGGGATCCCAACCGACCTCGCGAATTCGGTCCGCTCTTCCCAACCAGAAATTAGCTGTTTTTTCATACACAACCAATCCATTAATATCCGTACCTTTCGGAACCTTGTTTTTCTTTTCCGTACTCATCAAGGAGGCGTGGAAATATTCCAACTCTCCATAATACGGCAGATACAGTACCCGGCCAGCTACCAGATCAACGCCGGAAGTGTTTTCCAGATAACGGACCGATGAAAGAATATCCGTCTTTCGATAAAAAATATAATCATCATCCAGATTCAGGACATACTCCGTTTCAACCGCATCAAGACCGGCCTGTCTGCCCGCAGAAACTCCCGAATCATACGGCAGGTGAATATTCTCGGCCCCCCCCGTGATCGACACCGGGTGTCTACTGTCATCTACCACGATTATTTTCAGGGCCGGATACAGCCTTTTCAGGCTTGAAAGCAATATTTTCAATCTGTCCGGCCTCTCGAATGTTTTAATCACCGCAGTTACTTTGGAAAACAGTGGATTTTCATTCGGATGCTTAAAAACACGATCCATATATCTTTCGTATTTGATTTGGGAATGAAATACAAACCGATATCCCGTTTTGAATACCGGTTTCATCACGCCCTGGCTCATATCCTTCAATACTTTCCTGATCATAATATTTCATCAACACATTTTGTTATTGTCGTACTTGTGGAATGGAGAATGTTATCAATATATATCCGCATATCCTATAACGGAGTACCGTAAGTACGAAAACAGGAAGCCGACTCCAGAGGAATTGAATCAGAAGTGGCGATTGGAGAAGCGTAGCAAGTAATTTGCTTCAGGAGGATTTGTTTTTGGTTCGTCGGGGAGCCTTATATTGATTTTTTTGTGTCAATTGAGTGTGATTAAAGGGGAGAAAGCAGTTACCATCCAGCGTTCCTGGATTTTTTGCCTCTGAAATGAGAACTAAAGATAACTATATAGACAAACCCATCTGGAAAGCGTCCGAGGACAGGTTTGGATATGCGAAATTGGCCGGGTTGATTGCTTCGTCTGTTAAAAACCATCCTTCAGACTCAAGTATTACTTTGGGTCTGGAAGGTTCGTGGGGGTCAGGGAAAACCAGTATGTTGAACATTCTCAGGGAGCAAATAGAAAATCAGTCTGGAGGGGCTGGAAAGGATGATCAGATCGGAACGATTGTGGTTTCGTTGTCGCCGTGGTTGATTACAAACCGTGAGGCTCTGATTGCGGGCTTTTTTGCTCAAATAAAATCTGCAATGGAAACGGCTAAAGATAAGGTAAACGGAGGCACTTCTTCAGCTGATATTCGCGAGAAACTCCATACTGTGAGGGACAAAATTGGTGAATTCGGTTGGGCGAATACGCTCACTACAGCAGCAACCATTATGTCTGACCCAACTTTTAGATCCGCGATAGCTGCGGGCGGACAAGCGCTGGTGGAAGCTACAAAAAATTCCAGGTCAACACCCGATCTGGAGAGTCAGCGTAAGGAAATTGTGGAAGCACTGGCTGAAATTGCAGAGTTGGACCGTTCGTTTAAAATACTGGTTCTGATAGATGACCTGGATCGGCTTGAACCATCAGAGGCACTGGAGGTTGTGCGGCTGGTCAAGGCTGTCGCAGATTTTCCCACCATTGTCTATCTTCTTGCCTATGATGAAAGTCTGCTGGCAAAGGCGATTAAAACAGCCACAAGTATGGAAGACGGTAGCGCATATCTTGAAAAAATTATTCAGTTTTCCTTTCGGGTGCCACCTTTTGAACCGTTTCAGTTAAGGGCATGGTTAAAGGTCGAGTTACAGGATAATTTTAAGAGCGATACAGACTTTTCCTCCTACAGGGCCAGAATAGTTCTTGATTCATGGGCTTCCAGGCTGGTTTCCACTCCCAGAGATGTAAAGCGTATACTTTATGCCACTAATACCGTCTGGTCGAGTATCAAGGACAATGCAGATTTGCTTGATCTGGTATGGTTGCAAATGTTGGGCCTGAAGGCTTCTGATGGTGAAAGAGACCTGTATTCATGGGTTTCGACTTATCTGCAAAGTCTTGATGCATTTGTGCTTGGCGGTTCGACTATCGATGTGAAAGGCCAGTGTAAGGCGCTTGAGAAAATTCTCATTTCTTTGGGTTTTAAGAATACAGGAACAAGAGACCCTACAGAAAATTTTATAGTAGGTTCTATGTCTGACCACAGCCTTGGCAAGCTTCTGGCAGGCATAACAAGTTATCCTCACACGGAGTCGAACAGTTGGACACATAAATTTTACGATGAAGAACTTAACTCGTTTCGAGAGGAAAAGCGCTTATCTTCTCCATGGCATTGGCGTAATTATTTTGCACTGTCTCCTCCGGGCCATGCGCTTACGGATGCAGAATGGGAAGCGTTTTTTAATGCTGCCAGTTCTTCCGAAGGTGCATTGAAGGAGAAGTTGGAAAAGCTGATAGATATATCCGGAGATAATCGCCCGAATATTGCTGATCAGTTGTTTGAACGATTGACCTATCTGGTTAAGCGCGAAAAGCTGGAGTGTCCTGTCTTGTCATCTTGCTCAGATGCCTTATCTTGATGAACCGGAAAGCTTCGGTTTGACTGAGGCTGAACTGGGGCAGGTAAAAGATTGGCAAATTGAAAAGTATTCCGAACTGACGGTGGATGAATTTCAAGAGCTCAATTTCCCATGGGAATTGCTCTTCGCCTGGAAAGACCTTGCTTCTCAGGAGGAACCATCAAGATTGGTTTCCAAGGCGTTTGAAACTGACGATGGTCTTGTATGCACTCTGGGTAAGCTTCGAACTGTTGATAGTTCCAGGCAAGGCGGGATACCACGTATTCCTGAAAATGATATTGAGCAATTCGCTGACCTATCTGCCTTGAAATCACGTCTGGAGAAAATCTCGAAATCGCCTTCTCCATTGGCATCAAAGGCTGGCTGTTTGCTGAATAATTTTTGGCGTGGATGAGGCGAATGATACAGACCCGGACGGGACAGGGATCGGGGCGTTACGGGAGGGTGTACAGGTGAGGAACGCAATATGCTATAATCCGGCGTGGCAGGCCAGAGTTTTCAGGTTTTTTGCTCAGGGACTGCTGATTGTCTGGATGTTTGGTACTCGTTTGAATATTGAAGGCGACAGAAAATTATCATGTCAATTACCCTGACCGAATCCGCTGCAAGAAGAATCAGCAACCATCTGGTGTCGCGTGGCGAAGGCGAAGGGCTGAGGGTGACCGTAAAGACTTCGGGCTGTTCCGGCTATTCTTATCAACTCGACTACGCGAACCGGATAAACGATACCGACCGGGTATTTGAAAGTCACGGCGTCAAGGTGGTCGTCCAGGAAGAGCACCTGCATTTTTTGCAGGGACTGGAACTGGACTATGTCGAAGATGGATTGTCTTCGGCTTTTCATTTCAATAATCCCAACGTCACGGAACAATGTGGCTGCGGGGAAAGCTTTACCGTCAACTAGCGGGTGTTGTGACTTCAATTGCGGTGAGCCTGCCTGCGCCGGCTTCCGGTTCTTCGAGACGGGTAGCGCTTTCCACCCTGGGGTGCAAGGTCAATACGTTCGAGACCGAATTCATCGCGCAAAAACTGGCCGGGGACGACTGGAGCCGGGTGGGTCCGAGGGAGCGCGCCGACCTGTATATCATCAATACCTGCACGGTTACGGCGGAAGCGGACCGCCAGGCGCGTCAATTGGTGCGCCGCGCCATCCGGCAGAACCGGGATGCCCGCGTGGTGGTTACCGGCTGTTATGCCGAAATCAACCCCGAAGCCTGCGCCAGTATCCCCGGCGTTGACCTGGTAGTCGGAAACAGTCGGAAACTGGATATACCCGATCTGGTCGACGCGCTGTACCAGGACGCCCTGCCGCCGGTGATGCTGCGGGATATCGACCGGGAAATCAGCCTGCCGGACGGTTTGTTGCAGGGATACGAGGGCCGCACCCGGGCGTTCGTGCAAATTCAGCAGGGCTGTGACCAGGGCTGTACATTTTGTGTCATTCATACGGCGCGTGGGCCTAATCGCTCGTTTCCGGCCGAAATGATCCGTCGTCAATGCGAAAGACTGGTCATGAACGGGTATTCCGAACTGGTGCTTTGCGGGGTGGATGCCGGTTCTTACGGGGCGGACCTGGATGACCCCGGTTGCAGTCTGACCGCATTGCTGCGGACACTGGTCCGCCTGGAAGGAGACTACCGCATCCGATTGAGTTCAATCGACCCGGCACATATTACCGATGAATTGATCGAATTGCTGGGCGCCGGTGAGAGACTCTGCCCGCAATTGCATTTGTCATTGCAAAGCGGCAATACCCTGATCCTGAAGCGCATGAAAAGACGGGCTACCCGTGAGATGATTGATGAGCGCGTCTCCCGGTTGCGTATGGCTGTGCCCGATCTGGTTTTGAGCGCCGATATCCTGGTCGGGTTCCCGACCGAGTCGGATCGACAATTCGGGGATACATTGACCGCCATCGAGGAACTGGAGATTGCCTGGCCCCATGTGTTCGCCTATTCCCCCCGTCCGGGAACTCCGGCCGCGAGAATTCCCCGGCAGGTGCCCAAAGCCGTCAGAAAGGAACGGGCCCGCCGGGCGCGTGAAACCGGAAAGCGGGTATGGAGACGGGTGGCTCTCGACCAGATTGGCCGACGGCATCGGGTACTGGTGGAATCTCCCGGCCGCACCGGGATTCCGGGGCCGGAAAGCGCTGGAGCCTGCCGGGCGCTTGGCAGGGCCGGGAATTATTACCCCGTGGAATTCGATGCGGATCATTCAGCCCCGGCGACCTGGGCGGACGTACGAATTACGGGGGTTTCCGGGGAGAGACTGATCGGGGAGCGGCTGGTGTATTGCGGGGAAAAATTTCTGTAAAATGCACGGGAGTCGTCACATCGAGTATCGTTATTCATATTGGAGTCATACATGGCCATTGAACGTACATTTTCCATCGTCAAGCCGGATGCGGTCGCCAGCCATAACATCGGAAGTATCTGCCAACGCCTTGAGCAGGCCGGCCTTGCCATTGTCGCTTCGCGGATGGTGCATCTGAGCCAGGCCCAGGCAGAACGGTTTTACATGGTGCATTCGGCCCGGCCTTTTTATCATGACCTGGTCCGGTTCATGACTTCGGGGCCGGTGGTCGTGCAAGTCCTGGAAGGAGAGAACGCGATCGCGAGAAACCGGGAGGTCATGGGGGCGACCAATCCGGCGGATGCCAGTCCGGGCACGATCAGGGCCGATTTCGCAACCAATGTCGAGGAAAACGCGGTGCACGGTTCCGATTCACCGGAAACGGCAGCCCAGGAGATCGCGTTCTTTTTCGATGATGCGGACATTTGTCCGCGCACCCGGTAATCCGTTGCCGGATGAACGGGCTTTCGGGATTGAAGCAATGAACCTGTTATCTCTCGACCGGTCGGCGATGGAGGATTTTTTCCTGGAAATCGGGGAAAAGCCGTTTCGCGCCAAACAGTTGTTGCAATGGATTTATCAACGCGGCGTGATGAGTTATGCCGACATGACCGATTTGAGCAAGTCCCTGAGAGAGCGTCTGCATCGGACCACTCATATCGACCTGCCGGAACTGGTGACTCATTCCCGGTCCCATGACGGCACCGTCAAATTGTTGCTGAAACTGAAGGACGGCAACTGCATAGAAACCGTCTATATCCCGGAAACCAGGCGTGGTACATTGTGTGTGTCGTCCCAGGTCGGCTGCAGTTTGAATTGCACGTTTTGTGCGACTGCCCGGCAGGGATTCAACCGGAATCTGGGTGTGGATGAAATCATTGCCCAGGTCTGGGTCGCCAATCATTTCCTTGAGAACCCGGGAGCGAACCGGGCTCCCGTTTTTGTCCGGGACGCTGACGACAAGCGCCGTCCGGTAACCAATGTGGTGATGATGGGTATGGGAGAACCGCTGCTTAATTTTGACAATGTCGTTTCCGCGATGAGGCTGATGATGGATGATTTTTCATTTGGCCTGTCCCGGCGCAGGGTGACGCTCAGCACGGCCGGAATGGTACCAATGATTGATCGGTTGAAGGCACAGTGTCCGGTCAGTCTGGCGGTTTCACTGCACGCCCCGGATAACGACCTGCGTGACAAACTGGTGCCCTTGAACAGGAAATACCCGATCGGGGAATTGCTCGAATGTTGCAGGCGGTACACCGATGACGGGGACTCCCGGCGCGTTACCTTCGAATATGTCATGTTGAAAGGAGTGAATGACAGTCTGGTTCAGGCCAGGGCGCTGGCCGAAATCCTGCGGTCAGTCCCGTCAAAGGTGAACCTGATTCCGTTCAATCCATTCACGGGTTCCCGGTTCGAGCGGTCTGCCCCTTCAACCGTGGACGCTTTTCAGGACGTGTTGCAGCAAAGAGGTATATTTTCCGTGACCCGAAGAACCCGCGGAGACGATATTGACGCGGCTTGCGGCCAGTTGGCAGGGGATTTTATCGACCGAACCCGCCGTTCGGAGAGGATGGCCCGGCAAGAGGTCGTTTTCGTATGAAACCTTTATCGAACAAGCCGTTCCAGAAGCCTGCGAAGATATCGGAAGAGCCGGATTTTACCGCCAGCCTCAGTCCGGGTGAGCGACTGAAGGCGAAACGCACTGAACTTGGAGTCAGCCTGGAGCAAGTATCCAATGCCCTGCTGATCTCGGTTAGAAATCTGAAGGCGCTGGAGGACAATCGTTACGAAGAGCTTCCCGGTCTGACCTACATCGTTGGATACTGGAGAAGTTACGCCAAAATTCTGGATGTCGATATTTCCGGTGAAATCGAGATCCACAAGAAAAGTTTGCAGTCATCTGACGCACTGGCTGCTTATTATCTTGGCCAGCAAGGCGATGTACAGCAGAAGAAATCCAGGAAAGGTCCGGCCATTCTGTTTGTTTTGTTGTTCGCCGGATTTCTCGGAGGGTTATGGTTTTGGCAAAAACCGGTGGATACCCGGACTTCTGTCGCGCCAAGCGAAAACAATGCGGCGGATGATGTCGCGGGTTCTCCTGTTTTACTTCTGCCGGAATCCGGACAAGCCGGTCTGCCGGTGGATATACAGGAGTCGGCAGGGCCCGCTGCGGACGAGGATGTGACCGCGCAGCCCGAACCCGCAGTTTCAGAGGAGCCGGAAGTTTCAGAGGAACCCGAACCCGCAGTTTCGGAGGAGCCGGGAGTTCCAGAGGAACCCGAACCCGCAGTTTCGGAGGAGCCGGGAGTTCCAGAGGAACCCGAACCCGCAGTTTCGGAGGAGCCGGGAGTTCCAGAGGAACCCGAACCCGCAGTTTCGGAGGAACCGGAAGTTTCAGAGGAACCCGAACCCGCAGTTTCAGAGGAACCGGAATCCGTGGAGCCCGAGCAGCCTGATCTGCCGGTGGCGGCACAGGAGCCGGTCGTGACCGACGCAATTGTGGATTTGCAAGAGTCCGAGGAGGATCCTGACCAGGGAAATGAACCGGATTCCGGATCGGTCGAGGAGATTTCCGGGCCAGACAGCGGTTACGACGCGAGTTCACTTGAATGGCTCAAGGTCGATGTTTACAAGACAGTCTGGATTGATGTCAGGAACGGGCGGGGCGAGAAGCTGGTTTTTCGAATGGTGAATGAAGGGGAAAAACTGGAAATAAACGGTTCGCCTCCCTTTTATGTATTTATCGGTTCCCTGGACGGCGTGGAGGTGTTTTATCTTGGAGAGTCTGTCGATATTCCCCCCCATAGCAGCGGACAGTCTTCAAGATTCGTAGTCGGTGAATACCCGGAATCGACTACCAATTAGCGCCATGAGCCAAAAAATCCAGGCGGTGCGGGGGATGAACGACCTGTTGCCCGCCCAAATCGACATCTGGCATCAGGTTGAAGCGGTACTGCGGGAGATTGGCTGGAGCTATGGTTACCAGGAAATCAGAACGCCGATGCTGGAGAAAACAGCGCTGTTCAAACAGTCTATCGGTGATTTGACGGATATTGTGGAGAAAGAGATGTACACCTTCACGGACAGCGGCGAGGAAAATCTGTCCCTGAGGCCTGAGGCGACGGCGAGTACGGTGAGGGCCTGTATTGAACACGGGTTGCTGCACAATCGCCAGCAGCGGTTATGGTACATGGGACCGATGTTTCGCAGGGAGCGCCCACAGAAAGGCCGCTATCGACAGTTCCATCAATTCGGAATCGAGGCCTTCGGATGGAGCGGTCCGGATATAGACGCGGAAATTATCCGGATGGGGGAGAGAATCTGGAAACAACTCAAGGTCGAGGGGATCAGCCTGCATATCAATACACTGGGTTCTGAACGGTCCCGGAGAAAATACAGGATGGCGCTGAGCGCCTGGCTGTCACAACACAAAGACGCGCTGGATGCCGACAGTCTGCGTCGCCTGGAAAGCAATCCGTTGAGAATACTCGATAGCAAGCACCCGGATACACAAGAGATTATCGCTTCGTCTCCAAGCATCATGGATTACCTGGAAGATGGGGAAAAACGGCATTTCGACGATTTGCGCGCCTCTCTGGAAAGTCATTCGATCCCATACAGGATCGATCCAAAACTGGTTCGGGGCCTGGATTACTATACCAGCACAGTGTTCGAGTGGAAGACGGAACGACTGGGCGCCCAGTCGGCGGTCTGTGCCGGGGGACGTTACGATACCCTGGTGGAAAACAGGGGCGCAAAACCAACGCCTGCGATTGGTTTTGCAATGGGAATGGAGCGTTTGACCGAGTTGGTGGAATTGCAGCGGAACATTCCTGTTGAAGGCAAAAACGCGATATACTTTATTGATGTCTGCGGCACGGCATCCCCTGATTCAGGTATCCTGGCCGAGCGGTTGAGAGATAATGGATTCCGCGTAATCAGTCATCATGGCGGCGGAAAGCTGAAAAACCAGCTGAAAAGGGCGGATCGATCCGGGGCCTCGGCCGCCATCATCCTGGGTGACAATGAAAGGCGCGATGAAACCGTGCAGGTCAAGACTTTGCGGCGGAACGGCTCACAGACAGAAGTGCGTTTCGATCAACTGATCCAGTGGTGTATCGACAATCTGGCAGCCGGCAACGACTGTTCGCAGTCGTAGTTGAAACCCTTGAGCATAGTGAGCTTGTATGGCAGACGAAAAAATTCCCCGGTTTTCAGAGAATGACGATGTGGCCCGGGCCCGGGCGTTCTGGCAGGAAAACGGAAAATCCATTCTCTTCGGTATCGGCCTGGGGCTTGCCGGTATAGCGGGATTCAATTTCTGGGAATACCACAAGCAGTCCCGGGGCGAACAGGCGTCCAGTCTCTACCAGCAGGTTCTGGCGGAAACCGCGGATGCGCAAATTGCGGGTGAGACCCTGAAGACGGAGTTTGGCGGCACGGTCTATGCCGCCCTGGGCGCTTTCTTCCAGGCCAGGGGATTTGTGGAGGACAGGGAGTATGAAGCTGCAATCGATCAACTTGAATGGGCGCTCGAAAACAGCGAAGACGAGCGTATCCGGCATATCGCCCGGCAACGGCTTGCGCTGGTCTACATCGCCGATGACGACCCGCAATCGGCAATTGAGCTTCTGGACATTGATGATATGGGAAATTTCGAGGCAAGATACCAGGAAATCCTGGGTGACGCTTTTATGCAACGGAATCAGCCGGGTGATTCCGAACTGGCCAGACGCGCCTACCAGAGCAGCCTGGACAAGACCCTGAACAATGAGACCGACAGATCTCTGCTGCAATTGAAACTGCAGAATACCGGAGAAAGCTGACCCATGATCCGTAACGAACGCCATGCAATGAAAGGTATTGCCGTTCTGTTGACCGTATTGTTACTGGTCGCGGGGTGCGGCAAGAAAACCAAAAAGGAGACGCGCTGGGAAATCTGGCAGGAACCGATAGCGGCACAGGAATTGCCCGCGGACAGCGGCGCCCGGGAAATCCGGTTGATGTGGAAGCAATCCGCCGGGAAAGGCGCTGAATCCGGATTTGCCCTCCTCAAACCGGTCCGGTACCAGGACAGTTTTTATGTGGCTGCGCGCAATGGCGTGGTTTACCGGATCGATGCCGCCAGTGGAGAGGTATTGTGGGAAATCGACACCGGATCCCCGGTTTATGCGGCGGCGGGAGCCGGTGACGGCATTGCCGTGGTCGCCCACGACAATGGTGATGTGGCCGCGCTGCGCGCCGCTGATGGTGGAATGGTCTGGCGATCCAGTATCAGGCGCCAGATATCCGCCATTCCGGTAGTGGGTGAGGGCAGGGTGGTGGTGCGTACCGCGGATGGATTTGTGATCGGACTGGATTCGGGATCCGGCGATATCGAATGGCAGGTCAAAAAGGCCGTGCCCGGTTTGAGTGTGCACGGTGATTCAAGACCCCTGATCTCCGGAGACGTCGTTCTGGTTGGCCTGTCCAGCGGGAAACTGATCGCCAACAACGTGATCAGTGGACGGGATTACTGGGAAATGGATATATCCTGGATCAGGGGGCGCAATGAAATCGAGCGGCTGGGTGATGCCGACACAACGCCGATCATCCTGGGCAACACGGTCTATGCCGGAAATTACCAGGGCAGTGTGGTTGCGATACAGTTGGTGGATGCCCGGTTGATATGGCGCAGGGATATTTCAACCCGATTGCCGATGGCCATTGCCGACGGTTTGCTGGTGGTAATCGGGGAACTTGGCCAGGTTATCGCCCTGGATGCCGTCAGCGGCGATACCCTTTGGCGGCAAACCGCGTTTCAGGGACACGGAGTCAGTCATCCGGTCATCCTTGGCAACCGGATCATCATTGGTGACCGGAATGGCAATGTGCATACGCTCGACACAGAAGACGGCAGTTTGATCGAGACCCGGCGGGTCGTTTCCGGCGCGATTGTCGGCATCGTCCAGGACGGCGATCAATTCACAGTCTATTCGTCGAAAGGCGGCTTGAGTACGTTATCCCTTTGATCAGGACCGGAACATGCTTCCCGTGGTTGCGTTGGTTGGAAGACCCAACGTTGGCAAATCAACGCTATTCAACAGACTGACCAGAAGCAGGGACGCCCTGGTCAACGATCAGCCGGGCGTAACCAGAGACCGGTTGTATGGACGGGGACGTATCGGCCGCATCCCTTTTCTGGTAGTCGATACAGGCGGTATCGAATCCGAAGATACCCTGTTCGGCAGGATGGTCGAGGAGCAGGTGGAGCAGGTCATCGAAGAGGCCGATACGGTGCTGTTTCTGGTTGACGCGGTGGCCGGGCTGGTCATGCAGGACAGGGACATCGCGCAACGGCTCAGGCAGAGCGGGAGAAAAATCCATCTGCTGGTAAACAAGTCGGAAGGGTTCAGCCAGGGCCTGGTGACCCCGGAGTTTCAGGAACTGTCGCTGGGAATCCCGGTCGCGGTATCGGCCAAGAGAGGCGATGGAATCGAGAACGTGATTCGCGATGCGCTGGGTGACCAGGATGAAGCAGTGGCCGGGGAACGACCCGAAGACCCGGACATCCCGAAATTTGCCCTGGTGGGGCGGCCCAATGTAGGCAAGTCCACATTGACCAACAGACTGGTCGGCGAACACAGAATGATCGTCAGCGACCTGCCCGGCACGACCCGGGACAGCGTCGTCATACCGGTGACCATTGAGGGTAATGACACGATCCTGATCGATACTGCAGGAGTGCGGAAAAAATCAAAAGTCGAAAAAACCATTGAAAAGTTTTCCGTGATAAAGACATTGCAGGCAATCGAAAATTGCCAGGTGGCGTTGCTGATTGTCGACGCTTCTGCCGGAATCGGTTCCCAGGACGCGGTCATCGCGGGCATGGTTAACGATTCCGGACGGTCGATGGTCATTGTGGTGAACAAATGGGATGGACTGGACAGCAGAAAAAGAAACCAGGTGATCCGGGATATTGAATCGAAATTTTCATTCCTGCCCGACCCCGAACGGGTTACCATCTCGGCGCTGCATGGTTCAAATATCAAAAAAGTGATTCCTGCCGCCAATCGCGCCTACGGTTCGGCGATGATCCGCATCGCGACCTCGAGCCTGAATCGCACCCTGGCCGAGGCCATCGTCAAAACGCCGCCCCCGTTGAACAACCAACGGCCGGTTAAATTGAAATTTGCCCACCAGGCCGGGAGGAATCCTCCGGTGATCGTTATTCACGGCAACCAGGTGGACGCATTGCCGAAATCCTATCTGCGTTACCTGTCCCGTTACTTCTCGAAAACCTATGGTTTGACGGGGACGCCTGTCAGAGTACTGACCCGGGTGGGTGAAAACCCCTTCAAACAGCGTAATCCGTCAAAAAAGAGTTTCAAGGACCGGCCGGGCCGCCTTCGACACAGGTAGCCGGTCAGCGTTCATTGGCAGTCACGTTGAAGCGCCCCCGGGAGACGGATATCCTGAGCGGCTCACCCGGTTTGACCTGCTCCGGGCCGGTAATGACCTTGTCGTTTTCGTTTTGCGCGATGGCGTAACCCCTGTCCAGGGTATGTTGGGGGCTCATCAATTGAATACTGTCCTGCAGGTGGGCTGTTTCCCTGGTCAACGCGGATATTCTCAATCGGGCATGGCTGGCTGCGCTGCGCCGCAGGACTTCAAGCGATTCTCCGAGCCGTTGTATTTTCAGGTTCGGCGAAAGCGCGTGCATTGAAGTTTCCCTGCGCTGGTAAAGCGCGCGCTTTCGCAGGATTCCGGTTTCGGCCAGAAAACGGATTTGCCGGTGCAGGGTTTTGAACGCACTGCGGTACTGGTTCAGCTTTCGAGCCGGGCCCTGCAGACGGGAGCAGTGATAATCCAGGGTCTGCTGGTGACCGCGAATGAAATTTTCCGTATTGTTCCGGATCCGGTCCCGCAAATAATCGAACCGTTGTTTCAATTGCGCCAGGTCGGGTGACGCCAGTTCCGCGGCCGCGGTCGGGGTCGGCGCCCGGTGATCCGCCACCAGGTCACAGATTGTGAAATCCGTTTCATGGCCAACACCGCTGATGACCGGAATTTCACATTCAAAAACACACCGCGCGACCTTTTCGTCGTTGAAAGCCTGAAGATCCTCCAGCGAACCGCCGCCCCTGGCGATGATCAGCAGGTCGGTTTCGGCCCGGCGCCGGGCAAGATCGATGGAGCGGACAATTTCGTCCACGGCAGATTCACCCTGGACCAGAGTTGGATAAACGATGACCCGGGCGGCCGGGTATCTTCTTTTCAGGGTTGCCAGGATGTCGTGCAGGGCCGCCCCACTGTCTGAAGTCACGATTCCAATCGTCCGGGGGATTTCCGGGAGGCTGGATTTGTGTGCGGAATCGAACAGGCCTTCGGCGGCCAGCTTCTGTTTAAGAAGTTCGAATGCCCGTCTGAGAGCGCCTTCACCGGCTTCTTCCAGGTAGGTCACGATACACTGGAGGTTTCCCCTGGGTTCATAATAGGAAATCTGTCCATGAACCAGTACCCGTGAACCTTCCATCGGCCTCACTCTGGAACTGAACAGATGGTTCCGGAAAAGCACGCAGCGAAGGACTGAATTCCCTTCCTTCAGCATGAAATAGACATGGCCTGAGGACGGAGTCGACAACCCGGAAATTTCCCCTTCCACCCAGACGGAACGATAGCGCGTCTCCAGTAAATTCCGCAACGCGTTGTTGAACTGCCTGACGGTATAAATCGTTTTGTCCGTGATGTCTTTCATAGCGGGAACCGGGCGCGGTCAGTCGCCTTCCACAAGGTCTTGCCGACCCGCGTCGCGCAGGTCGGCGATTACCCGGGGAATGACCGGAAGAAGGTCACTGGCGATCATGCCGGTATCGCCGACCCGGCCACGAACCACATCCCCCGCGGCGCCATGGAGGTAGACGCCGAGCGCTGCCGCCAGGCCAGGCGGCAGGCCCTGCGATACCAGTCCGGCAATGATGCCAGCCAGGACATCGCCAGTTCCGGCGGTCGCCAGTCCCGGATTGGCATACGGTGACAGCATCGCGGTTCCGTCCGGGTGGCCGACCACGCTATGGGCGCCCTTGAAAACGATGGTTTTGTTCCATTCGGCGGCGTACTGCCGGGAAAGGTCGAGACGGGTCGCGCCGGCAATGTCCCTGCCCAGTCGTGACATTTCACCGGCATGGGGGGTCAGGATGCCGTGCTTCTGCCAGCGCAGGGGCCAGTCATCCATGCCCGACAGCGCGTTCAGGCCATCGGCGTCCACTACGGCCACCGGCGATGAATGGTCTGGGAAAAGGATTCCGGCAACCATCGACCGGACCGGGTCCGCCTGTCCGAGGCCGCAGCCGATCAAAAGCGCCCTGTAATCCTGAAGCGAGTCGAGCACGGTTTCAGCCGCATGCGGCGCCGGCACTCCCGGTTCTGATTCCGGCAGCGGCAGGAAGGTCGGTTCGATCAGTCCGGCGGCGAGTACAGGGACCAGCGACTGTGCAATCGCAATGGTTACCAGACCGGCTCCGGTACGGGTTGCCGCCGTGGCCGCGAGCCGGGCTGCGCCCGGGAAATTGCGTGACCCCACTACCATCATCGTTCGTCCGAAGGTTCCCTTGTGTGAGTGGGCAGGTCGATGCGGGAGTACTGACCGCGCCCATTGGCGAGTCATGACGGTGACATCGATATCGTTGTCCAGGGCTTCCGGTATGCCGATGTCAACAACTTTCAGCGAGCCGGTGAAATCAGCGCCCGGAAATTCGAGGTGGCCCGGCTTGGCGTACCCCAGCGCTACCGTGATGTCGGCCGCGACGCAGGCCGGGTCAACCCTGGCCGTGTCACAGTCAAGCCCGGTCGGGAGATCGACCGCCAGCAGGGCAAGGTCACCCCGGTCGGTTCTGGCGGCGGACAATCGTTCCAGAATTCCCTGCAACGGCGCCCTGATCGGTCTTGACCGTCCGGTTCCCAGGATGGAATCCACCGCCAGATGACACGAATCAAGCAGTTGCCCCAGTCCCGACAACTCCGGGTCGGCGGAGGTTTCGACAATCCCGACTCCCTCCATGCGGGCGGAATCCAGATTCGGATCAGCCGCGGGACGCTGTCCGCACAGGCAGGCGGTGACCGACATCCCCCATTGTTGCAGGTGACGGGCCGTGACCAGTCCGTCACCGCCATTGTTTCCGGGTCCCACCAGAACCACGACCCGGGCGTCGGGCAGATGCCCGATCCGGGACGATACCTGGCGCGCGACTGCGAGGCCGGCATTTTCCATCAGCGTATCGGTTGAGACTCCGGCCAGCGCCGACCTCTTTTCAATCGACATCATCTGGCTGGCCGTAACGACTTTCATGAAGCGGTTTCTTTCATTTCCAGGTGAAGCTGCTGGCCGGTATACGGGTTGGCCTGCGCCACGGCTTCATTCAGCTCCACGCCCAGCCCCGGTTCGGCGGATGGAATCACATAGCCATCCTGCCATTGCACGGGCTTTTGCAGGATCTCGCTGTGGAATCCCCCCCAGGTCTGTATGCTTTCCAGGATCAGGAAGTTCGGGGTGCAGGCGGCTAACTGTATGTTGGCCGCGCCCTCGATTGGCCCGCAATACAGGTGCGGCGCAATTTGCGCGTAACTGGTTTCCGCCATCCCGGCGATTTTTTTCGCTTCCAGGATGCCTCCGACCCGGCCCAATGCCATTTGCAAAATGGAGGCCGCCTGATTCTCCAGCACCCGCGCAAACTCGTATTTGGTGGTGAGCCGCTCGCCTGTGGCGATCGGGATGGAGGTCTGCCGCGCCACCCTCGCCATCTCGGCGGGGTTTTCCGGCGGAGTGGGTTCTTCAAACCATAATGGATCGTACGGTTCCAGTCGTTTCGCCAGACGAATGGCGCCGGCTGCGGTGAATTGACCGTGAGTGCCGAACAACAGGTCTGCCCGTGTACCGACCGCTTCCCGGATTTTACGGACGAATTCGACGCTGCGCTCAATATCCGCCAGACCGGGCTGGCGGCCGTCATAGATGGTGTATGGTCCGGCCGGGTCAAACTTGACCGCGGTGAATCCCCGCTCGACATATTCGGCCGCGCGTTGAGCGGAAAGATCCGGGTCCTGGTAAATATCGGTTCGGTCCCCTTCACGGGGATAGAGGTATGTATAGCTTCTCAGCCTTTCATGTACTTTCCCTCCGAGCAATTGATAGACCGGTTTATCGACGGCTTTTCCGATAATGTCCCAGCAAGCCATTTCCAGACCGCTCAATACCCCCATCAACGATACGTCCGGCCTCAGGTTATAGCCGCTTCCGTATACCCTTCGCCACATTTTCTCGATTGCGAACGGATCCTGGTCAATGACGAACCGCTCTGCGACATCCCGGATCATTCGTTCGATTACCCGTGGCCCGAAAGTGGCCGCGTAAACTTCTCCCACACCCTCTATTCCGGTATCCGTGGACAGTTTCAGAAAAATGAAGTAGCGCCCGCCAAAATGCGGGGGAGGGTTGCCGACAACCCAGGTATTCACATGGACGACTTTCATTTCGAGTCCTGCCCGCCGGTTCCCGGCGTATTTGCCCTGATATGCATCGAATCCATATATAATAGGATCATTGAGCATCAATGTTACAACAAATCTTCGATACATAAAGAACGAATATGACAGACAAATCAGAACTCGAAGCGCTCGAGTCCGGCTGCGGAACGGCACAGCAATTCGTCGATCTGGCGCAGCGGGCGGTGGATGAGCCGGGAGACAGGGAATACGCGAGGTCACTACTCACCAAAGCGGAGATGCAATGCCAGTTTCCCGCTGATTATGTCCGCGTGGCTGAAGGCTTTCGCAGGATGCTGGAGGATGAGAAGTATGCGCTGGATTTGCTTGAGCAGGCCGAGGACGCGTGTTTTGACAACATGGAATACGCCGATGTCGGCTGCGGTTACGCCGAGTTGACCGGTGAGTCGGAAAAGGCCGCCGAACTCTTCAAACAGGCGCTTGATGACACCACCGACCCCGGACAGATTCTGGCTCTGGCCGGCATGGCGCAAAGCAGGCTCGGCGACAGTGAACTGGCCCGGCAACTTTACGGACAACTGGAAAAAGACTGTGATTCCAGTTCGGCTTATGTCGATCTTGCCCGCAGCGCGCTGGAAGCGGGTGACCGTGAGCAGGCACAAGCTCTTTTCGGGAAAGCCGCCAGATACTGTGATGATATCCAGCAGACCGTGGCTTATGCCGGATCGGCCCTCGAATTGTTCAATGACCGGGAGCAAGTGCGGGGCATACTGGAGGAGGCGGAAACCGATGCCCAGTTTGCCGGACAGTTCGTCGATCTGGCGCATGGATTCAAGACCCTGATGGAAGATGACCGGAAAGTGGACGAACTGCTGGAAAGCGGGGCCGAGTTTGCGATGGGCGGTGAAGAATTCATCGATCTGGCCAACGGCTACTGGAGCCTGAAGCAGGACAGGGAAACCGCGTCCGGGTTGTACGAAAAGGGGTTGCCCGATGTAAATGACCGCGATACTCTGCTGGCGCTGGCAAAAACAGCGGCCAAAGACCTTGAGAATCCCGATCTGGCGAAAGCCATTTACAGCAAGGCGGAAAGCCGGGTAACCGGTCCGGGAGAATTGATAAAACTGGCGGAGTCCATTTTCAATGACACGGCGGACAAGGAGTTTGCAGCCGGGATTTACGCACGGGCCGAACAGCAAATCGTGGGCAGCCATGATTTGATTAACCTGGCCTCCCATATCATCCGCAATCTCGGCGACCGGGAATATGCGGCTGCCGTCTTTGGCAGGGCCATTGACCAGTCATCCGATTTTACCGGCGCCAGCAGGGTATTCGATGTCATTGTCGAAACCCTGCCCGAATCCGAAGACCTGGTCGCCGCAGCGGTCGCGAAACTGCGCCAGGATGCCGATTCGGCGACAGATTTCCTGAAAATTCATGAAAGGTCCCTGGCCACGTCAGGCGATGCCGATTCGGCGGCCGCTCTTCTGGAAGCCGCGGAAGAAAGGGTCGCAAATCTGGGGGAGATGAAAAAGGTTGTCGAGGCCGTGGCGCTCCATCATGCCGACGATGCGGACTGGAATGCGCGTGTGGCGGAAAAGTACGAGAAACGGCAAGCCAATCAAGCTCTGTACAACGCCTTTCAGGAACAGGAGAAATCCTGTCGCTCCTCGCGCGAATTTCTCAACCTGGCTGAGCGGGTCATGGAAAAACTGGAAGACCGGTACTACGCCAGAAAGCTGTTTGCCGCGGCGGAAGAACTGCTTGACCGGAACCCTTTCGATTTGAGCCAGTACGGTAAATTGCTGGAAGCGCTCGACAATCAATTCGGTGATGCCGACTGGTTGAGCGATATCATCGGGAAAATCGCAAAACGCGCCCGGCATTTCTCGCAAACCCACCAGATATCCCGGATTGCGGGCAGGCTGTCCGATCGCGAACTGGGCCGGAGCCTGGCCCTGCAGGTACTCAGTGACGCTGCCGACCAGGCATTGGGCGCAGACACGAAAGCGCCCGCGGAGTTGATCAAACTTGCGGATTCAATCAGCCGGATTTCGAGTGGCGATGATCTGGCGCGCCGGTTGCTGGATGGCGCCGCGGAAGCGGCGTCCGGCTATCTTGAGCTGTCTGCACTGGCTAAAGTGAACCTGGACGCGGGTAATCATGAGGTCGGCGAATCATTGTTCGAGCAGGCTGCCCGATCCTGCGCCACGCCGGGTGATTTGCAGTCCCTGGTCCTGCGTATGCGCAGATATGGCGTCAATCATGAAAAAGTGAAATCCGTCTACGTTGCGGCGGAATCTTCGTTTACCGACAAATATGATCGACTGCAATGGGCGGAAGGGCTGATCGACCTGTTCGGAGACCGGGAACTGGCCGGGGAAAGTTTCAGGGAAATAGCCGGCCAATTCAGCCAGCCCGGAGATCGGAGTGTCTTCCGGAGCCGGGAAATATTTCGATTCGAGGCCGGAAGGGACTACCTCAAACCGGTGCGCTCGTTAGCCAACTGAGTCGGCGTCCGCTCCGGCAGAAGCGTGATCCGGGGTCCGGCCCTGCGATTGCCCGGAAAAGAGGCGGTCGCCGACCTGGTCAATCGTGGTTTTCGATTTGGTCACGGACAGCGTGATCGCGCCTTGTAGGTCCGGTGACGTGTCGGCGCGGATAAAATGATGGGTCTGCAACACGCCGTCCAGTTCCCGGGTGATGATCGCCTCGGTCGTCCATCCGTTATTTGCCTGCCGGGGGGTCGGTTGAATCCGGTAACCCTGGTATTCGGCGACTTCCCCGGTGTCCCCGGTGTCCGGGGTTCCGGTTGCCGAATCTTCGCCGCTCCGTTTGCAGAGCGATTTGAGAAATTTCAACATGCTCGTGTCCCGTACCGATTGTTCATCAGGTTATTCGTCAAGCGCCATCATCCGGTTATGGGCATGCAGCGCCGCGACCTTGTACGCTTCCGCCAGGGTCGGATAGTTGAACGCGTTCTCGAGAAAATAATCCAGCGTCCCCTTCAGGGTCAGCACGGCCTGGCCGATATGAATCAGTTCAGTGGCGCCTTCGCCGACGATATGGACCCCGAGGAGCCGTCTGGACTTGATGGAAAATATCATTTTCATCAACCCGGACTGTAATCCCATGACCTTGCCGCGGGAGGTTTCCCGCAACCGGACGATACCGACTTCGTAGGGATATTTCCTTTTGATCACTTCTTCCTCGGACATGCCGACACTCGACATTTCCGGCACCCCGTAAATGCCATAAGGGAAAAATTCCGGCTGTTTGTGGGATTTGCTTCCCAGCGCGTGCAGCACCGCAATCCGTCCCTGTTCAAGCGAAGTCGAGGCCAGGCTGGGGAATCCGATGACATCCCCCGCGGCATAGATGTTCGGGCAGGCGGTCTGGAAGCTCTCATTGACAGACAACCGGCCGCGATGGTCCACCTCGAGTCCGATATTTTCCAGTCCCAGATTCTGGGTCGCTCCGACCCGGCCCGCGGCAAACAGGACCATATCCGCGGCCATCGCGCGATTGCTGTCCAGGCGTACGACGCAGGAGCCATTCTTTCGGCTTTCGATGCTGACCACTTTCTGGCCGAACTGCAATCTGAGTCCGTCATTGATAATGTCATGACGGAAATGCATCAGAATTTCCTGATCCATGAAATCCAGCATCGATTCACGCGGTTCGATCAGGGTCACATTGATGTCCAGGGTCTTGAATATGGTGGCATATTCGACGCCGACCACGCCGGCGCCGATCACGATCATGGAACGCGGAAGTTTTTCCATACACGTCACTTCATCGCTGTCGATCACCGTCGTATGATTGAACGGGACGTAATCGGGCCGGTAGGTCCTGGTTCCGACCGCGATGATGAATTTTTCCGCGGTCAGGGAAATCGTGTCTCCTGTCGGAGTGCGGACCTTGATTACCTTGTCGCTGACAAAGGACGCAAAACCCTGAATGGTCTGGACGCCGTTCCTTACCAGGTGGTCCTGCTGAATGTCCACTTCGCTCTGCAAGGTGAGATGGAGTCGTTGCATCAGGTCCTGTGCCTTGATATCGGCCTTGACCCGGTAGGCCCGTCCATAGAACCCGCGCTCCCGCCATCCGGTCAGATTGAGTACGGTTTCCCGAAGTGTCTTGCTCGGAATGGTGCCGGTATGCACACAGACTCCGCCGACTTGCGACATGCCATCAATGATCGCGGCCAGTTTCCCCATTTTAGCGGCCTGGATAGCCGCCGCCTTTCCGGCTGGTCCGCTCCCGATAATAATGACATCGAATTGTTGCATGGCCACGTTCTCTCCTCACCCATCCCCATCTTAACAAAGAATTCACTGTTTGCGGGAGTGTGTCCGTCACAAATCACGAAATTGCCCCCGCTGTTCGCGATTTCGATTAGAATACCCTGCCACAAAAATCCGCCTGACGCATTGCCAGAAACCCCATGTCGCGTATTCGATTCCTGATTTTCCTGATCGCCATCAGTATCGCCCCGACGGCTCAGGCCGGGTTGCCGGTGGCGTTGAATGGTCAGGCATTGCCCAGTCTGGCGCCGATGCTGGAACAGGTGCGGCCCGCGATCGTGAACATTTCAACCACTACCATTATCGAGGCGCGGGAACATCCATTGCTGCAGGATCCGTTCTTCCGCCGGTTTTTTGAAGGTCCCCGCCGACAGCGGCCTTCCAGTAGCCTGGGTTCCGGGGTCATTGTCGATGCCGAAAAAGGTTACGTGGTGACCAACCACCATGTCATCGACAAGGCGGATGTGATTACCGTGACCACCGTGGACGGCTATGAACTGGAAGCGCGACTGATCGGTTCCGATCCCGCCAGCGATGTCGCGGTGATCCGTGTCGACGCCGGAAACCTGACCGAAATCCGGATGGGCGATTCCCGGCAGTTAAGGGTCGGTGATTTCGTCGTGGCGATCGGCAGTCCATTCGGGCTGAGCCAGACGGTGACTTCCGGGATTGTCAGCGCTCTTGGGCGCACTGGCCTCGGTATCAAGGGATACGAGGATTTCATTCAGACCGACGCCTCCATCAACCCCGGAAATTCCGGGGGAGCGCTGGTCAACCTGCACGGGGAACTGATTGGAATCAATACCGCAATCCTCTCACGCGGCGGCGGTAGCGTTGGAATCGGCCTTTCTATTCCGATCTACATGGTCCGGAGCCTGATGGATCAACTGATCGAATTCGGGGAGGTCAAACGCGGATTGCTGGGCGTCCAGATGCAGAACCTGACGCCGTCACTGGCGAACGCTTTCGGGATCAGCGGAAAAAAGGGAGCCGTGGTGTCCGAAGTCATTTCCGGTTCGGCGGCGGAAGAAAAAGGAATCCGGGAAGGGGACGTCATCGTCGGGGTCGATGATACCGGCATCGAAAGCGGCGCGGATTTGAGAAACGCGATCGGCCTGTTGCGCGCCGGGGACCAGGCGCGGATCCAATTCTACCGTGAAGGCGAACGACACGAGGTCATGGTCAGGATCAAGGAACTCGATGAGATGACCGGTAACGTCCCGGCTGACATCGAGCGACTGCGGGGGGCCTACTTTGAAAACGTTCCTCCGGGCTCCGACTTCGGCGGCGGCGTGGTCGTGACCGATATTGAACCCGGCAGTCCGGCGGCTTCATCGGGACTGAAGGTGAAGGATGTGATTATCAGCATCAATCGTGAGAAGATCGCCGATACCCGGGATATGAACCGGGTACTGGGGAATTCCGGCGGGGTTTTGCTGATCCAGTTGATCCGCAACAAACGGGTTCTTTTCATGGTCATCCAATAGCCTTGAATCCACTGTCAGGCTCATACCGCGCGAATACCGATTTCAACGCCCACAACAGATATGAACAACTATTTGATTGCCCCTTCAATCCTGTCCGCGGACTTTGCGCGGTTGGGCCAGGAAGTCGAGGATGTGCTGGCGTCCGGCGCCGACATGGTGCATTTTGACGTCATGGACAACCATTATGTGCCGAATCTGACGGTCGGGCCGATGGTCTGCGAAGCCTTGAGGAAACATGGGATTACCGCTCCGATTGATGTCCACCTGATGATCCGGCCGGTAGACAGGATCATCCCTGATTTTGCCCACGCCGGAGCAACCTGGATTACCTTCCACCCTGAATGTTCCGAGCATATTGACCGCAGCCTGCAAATGATTCGTGAATGCGGATGCAAATCCGGTCTGGTTTTCAATCCGGCCACGACCCTGGATGTACTGGAATATGTACTGGACAAGGTAGACATGATTTTGTTGATGTCCGTTAATCCGGGGTTTGGCGGACAACGTTTCATCCCTTCCACCCTGGACAAGATCAGGCAGGCCCGCAAAATCATCCGCGCCAGTGGCCGGGATATCCGACTGGAAGTGGATGGAGGAGTCAAGCTGGACAACATTGCCGCGATTGCGGAAGCGGGCGCCGATACGTTTGTCGCCGGTAGCGCGATTTTCAACGCGGCGAACGAACAGGACAGCCACCGCTACAACCGGATTATTTCACAGATGCGGTCCCGGCTTGCCGGCAAGGACCCAGTGAGCGAGCCGACATGCTGAGCCAGCAAGGTTTTGAACGCCTGGCCGCCGAGGGCTACACCCATATTCCGCTGGTATGCGAAGTGCTGGCCGATATGGAAACCCCGTTGAGCACCTGGCTCAAGCTGGCCGATCAACCCTACAGCTATTTGCTTGAGTCGGTACAGGGCGGGGAAAAATGGGGACGTTACTCGATCATCGGATTACCTTGCGGCAAACGTATTGAAATCCGGGGCCAGGAACTGAGCGTTTTTGAAAACAATGAATTGACGGACCAGCGGATCACTGCCGACCCGCTGGATGAAGTCCAGCGGTTTGCGGAAGAATACCGTGTGCCCGAATTGCCTGAACTGCCCCGGTTCCATGGCGGACTGGTCGGATATTTCGGTTACGATACGGTCAGTTACATCGAGCCGCGCCTGGGCAGAAATCCGCACAGGGATCCAATTGACGCGCCCGATATTTTACTTATGGTATCCGGGGACCTGGTTGTGTTTGACAATTTATCCGGCCGGTTATATGTTGTTGTTCTAGTTGATTCTGGTATTGGAAATGGATGGAGGGCCGGAAAGGAGCGCCTCGCCGGGGTTGTCGCACAACTCAATCGGGGGTTGCCTGACCGTGTCGGAACCCTGGCGCCTTCCGTAACGAATGAATCCGATTTCGAATCTTCATTTTCCAGGGAAGACTACGAAGCGGCGGTCGAGAAGTGCAAACAGTACATATTTGACGGCGACGCGTTCCAGATTGTGATCTCCCAGCGCCTGTCCCTGGCTTATTGCGCGCCGCCGCTGGATTTGTATCGGGCATTGCGCACCCTGAACCCGTCACCCTATATGTATTACCTGAACCTCGGTGACTTCCACATTGCCGGTTCCTCTCCGGAAATTCTGGTGCGTCTCGAGGACGGTGAAATCACTCTGCGTCCGATCGCCGGAACCCGGCGGCGCGGCGACAATGAGGAGGAAGACGAAAGGCTGATAGAGGATTTGCTCTCCGATCCGAAGGAGTTGGCCGAACACCTGATGCTGATCGACCTGGGAAGAAACGATGTCGGCAGAGTGTCGAAAACCGGCACGGTTACGGTAACCGATCGAATGACCATCGAGAAGTACTCCCATGTCATGCATATCGTTTCCAATGTGACCGGACAAATCAATGACGGCCTTGGCGCGGTGGATGTGCTCCGGGCCACTTTCCCGGCCGGCACACTGTCCGGCGCTCCCAAGATTCGCGCCATGGAAATCATTGAAGAACTGGAACCGGATAAGCGGGGAGTCTATTCCGGCGCCATCGGCTACATTGGCTGGAACGGGAACATGGATATGGCCATCGCAATCCGCACCGCGCTGATCAAGAACAACCGGGTCTATATCCAGGCTGGCGGCGGAGTAGTGGCGGATTCGGTCGCAAAAAACGAATGGGAGGAAACCATGAACAAGGGGCGCGCTGTTTTCAAGGCGGTCGCGATGGTCAATGCCGGCCTGCACAATACCCTGGACAGTGAGGCCCCGTCATGTTGATCATGATCGACAACTACGATTCGTTCACCTGGAACCTGGTGCAATACCTCGGTGAACTCGGCCAGGAGGTGACGGTTTATCGCAATGACCAGGTCACCGTCGAGCAGGTCGGCGCATTGTCGCCGGATTTCATCGTGATTTCACCCGGACCCTGCACCCCGAACGAAGCGGGAATCTCCGTGGACCTGGTTTCAAGGTACGCCGGAGTGATTCCGCTCCTGGGCGTTTGCCTGGGGCACCAGAGTATCGGCCAGGCATTCGGCGGAAACATTGTCCATGCACAACAGATCATGCACGGCAAAACCTCCATGGTGCATCATAACGGGGCCGGGGTGTTCAACAATCTGGACAGCCCTTTTCGGGCAACCCGGTACCATTCTCTGGTGATCGAGAAAGAAACCATGCCGGACTGCCTCGAGATCACGGCATGGACCGACGATGGTGAAATCATGGCCGTCAGGCACCGGGAATTCGCCATCGAAGGGGTCCAGTTTCATCCCGAATCAATCATTACCGAAAACGGACATGCACTGCTGCGTAATTTTCTGGACCAATAACCGCCTGCGGCCCGCATCGAACGAATCCCCGTGACCGATATTCTGGCAAGTATACTCGCGACCAAGGCGGCAGAGGTTGCCGAACAGAAGCGAAGAACGCCTCTGGAGGCGCTGAAGGGCCGTTCAGCCGACCTGCCGCAGCCCCGCGGGTTTGCCGCCGCCATCGAGTCCCGTACCGCACGGGGCGCCCCGGCCGTCATTTGCGAGATCAAGAAAGCCTCGCCCAGCAAAGGCGTTATCCGGGAAAACCTGGACCCCGCCGCTATCGCCCGGAGCTATGCCGGGAGTGGCGCGGCCTGCCTGTCCGTGTTGACCGACCAGACCTGGTTCCAGGGACACGATGACCATCTGGTGGCGGCCAGGCAATCCTGTTCCCTGCCGGTCATCCGCAAGGATTTCGTTATTGACCCGTACCAGGTCTGGCAGGCGCGGTCGATTGGCGCGGATGCCATATTGCTGATCGTTGCCGCCCTCGAAGATTCAGCGCTGCTGGAACTGGGTGAACTCGCCATGGGTCTCGGGATGGACGTACTGGTTGAAGTCCACGACCGCCGGGAGCTTGAACGCGCCCTGGAACTGCCGGTCTGGCTGATCGGCGTCAATAACCGGAACCTGAAGACCTTCGAGACTTCACTACAGACCACGATCGGGATGCTTCCCCGAATACCCGCGGACAGAACGGTCGTGACCGAAAGCGGCATTCATCAGCCGGAAGACGTCGCGCTGATGCGTGAACACAATGTGCATGCCTTTCTGGTCGGTGAAGCATTCATGAGCGCTCCCGAACCGGGCGCGAAGCTCAGGGATTTGTTTTTCCCGAACCGATAGCCCGGTTGCCAGTTCCACCTGTCATGAGCATACGGTCCGGCAGCCCTGACAGAACCACCCGTCCTCTGGTGTCCGCGAGGCTGGTCGCCCTGGATTGCGAAACCACAGGGCTGGATATTTTCAAGGATCGACTGATCCAGTTTGGCGGGGTCAGGATCCGGGGCGGACAGGTCGATCCGCAAGACCGGTTCGAGAGTATGGTCAATCCGGAAGTGGATATTCCGCCAGCGTCATTCGCGGTGCACGGTATTTCAAGGGACGACCTGTCGGGGGCGCCGGATTTCAGCCAGGTTGCCGGGTCGTTGAACCACTGGTTGGGATCATCCCTCGTAGTGGGGTTCTCCGTAGGGTTCGATATCGCCATCCTGCGCCGCGAGCACGCACTCGCGAACATCCCCTGGGAATCCCCCGACTACCTGGACCTCTCATTGCTGGCGCGCCAGGTCATGCCAGTCCTGCCGGACTATTCCCTGGATACTGTGGCGGCGAGTCTGGGAATCCCCATTACCGGACGTCACAGCGCGATGGGCGACGCCCTGGCGTCGGCAGACGTATTCGCCGCCCTTTTGCCAGCGTTGCGGCAGGGAGGTATCCGTACCGCAGGGGAAGCGTTGCGCGTCTGCCGTGAATCCATGAATGTCCGGCTGGGGAATGAATGGCCGCCCTGGGAGCGGCCCCACGCAAGCGGGAAAGCCGATGATCCTGAAGCAGACTCAGCGCCATTGACGCTGGACATCGGACACTATCGACTGCGGGCAGCGGACCTGATGACGGCAGCCCCCGAAGTGATATCCGTGAACCAGCCCATCGGCAAAGCCCTGGCGCGCATGATGGAGCGGGGGGTGAGTTCCGTATTCGTGGACGATGGACACGACGGTCCGATCCGGCCGGAGACCTCCGGGATCGTTACCGAACGGGACATACTGCGCGCCATCGCCCGGCTGGGGGGAGATTCTCTGCAACTTCCCCTGAAGTCCTTCGCCACGCAGCCGCTGGAAAGCGTCCATGGCGGAGAATTCATCTACCGCGCCGCCGGGCGAATGTCCCGGCAGGGACTCCGCCATCTGGCCGTGCACGATGACAACGGGGAGGTTGTCGGCGCTATTTCCGCCAGAGACCTGCTGAAAGGCGGCGCCAGCGAAACCCTGACTCTGGATGACAGCATCGATTTTGCGGAAACCCCCGAAGCGCTTGGCCGGGCCTGGTCGGCGCTCGCGCCGGTTTCCCGAAGTCTCCTGGAACACGGGGTGGATACCCGGAATATCGCCAGAGTCATCTCCCATGAACTGTGCGCGCTTACCCGCCGGGCCTGTGAGTTGGCGGAAGCGGAGATGATGGACGCGAAGCGGAATGTGGCGCCAAGGCGCTGGGCCATGCTCGTACTGGGGTCCGGAGGACGCGGTGAGTCCCTGCTGGCCATGGACCAGGACAATGCCATCGTGTACGCCGACAGGGACGGCGGGATGAGTGATGAAGACACCGACCAATGGTTTGCCGAACTGGGCGCCAGAGTGTCCCGTATTCTGGATCTGGTGGGTGTGTCGTACTGCAAGGGCGGCGTGATGAGCATGAACCGGGAATGGCGCAAGTCCCTGTCCGACTGGCGGAGCGAAGTCAATACCTGGGTGAACAGGCACAGCCCCGAAGACATTCTCAACGTCGATATTTTTTATGATGCCCGGGTCGTGTACGGAGATCGCGGACTGGGCGCCGCGCTGCTGGACCAGGCCTTTACGACAGGCGCCGCATCGCGGGAATTCCTGACGCTTCTGAAACTCAATGCCTGCCGCTTCGACCGCGCCGCCGGTTTCCTTGGCAGATTGAAACTGGAGGAGGGGCGTCTGGACGCGAAGAAGTGCGGCCTCCTGCCGGTATTTTCCGCAGCCAGGGTTCTGGCGATCCAGCAGGGTATTCGAGCCCGCTCGACTCGCGCCAGACTCGAATCCTCGATGCAACGGCTTTCGGAAGACGATCCGATGCACGAAGTACATCAGAACCTTCTGGAAGTGCACCGCATCGTGCTGGCCGCCATTCTCGGCCAGCAGGTTCAGGACATGTCTCGTGGAATTCCACCGTCCAGCAAGGTCGCGCCCGCAGAGATGACTTCACCCGCCAGACAACGGCTCAAGTGGGCGCTGGACCGGGTGGACTATGTATCCAACCTGCTGGGAGACCCACTGGGGCGGGAATAGGGCCACCGTATCCGGGCCTGTCCGTATGGGGCGGCATCGAAAACATCGGGCTGTGGCTACGATTGGACGTTTCAGTTGCTGGGTCTTCGGTTATACTGGTGAAGCCAATCATGTCAAATCGCAACAAACCGCAACCGGCAAGTTTCAGTTGCTGGGTCTTCGGTTATACTGGTGAAGCATCAGAGCGTAGGCGCGATGCCCATGAGATGCGGAGTTTCAGTTGCTGGGTCTTCGGTTATACTGGTGAAGCTCACACTGCCCGCAACTGGCAGCAAACACAATACACGTTTCAGTTGCTGGGTCTTCGGTTATACTGGTGAAGCTTGTTCCAGGAATCTCAACACACGTCGAACATAGGGTTTCAGTTGCTGGGTCTTCGGTTATACTGGTGAAGCAAATTAAATTGCAGGAATACCCTATGCCTTACCATGTTTCAGTTGCTGGGTCTTCGGTTATACTGGTGAAGCCCCCTTGGCGGCTGCCAGATGATGCTAACACTACAGGTTTCAGTTGCTGGGTCTTCGGTTATACTGGTGAAGCCGCACCGTAGACGGTCTTGAGGTACTGGATATATGTTTCAGTTGCTGGGTCTTCGGTTATACTGGTGAAGCCTGAACTCGCTGAACTGGCAGACCGCCCGCAGCGGGGTTTCAGTTGCTGGGTCTTCGGTTATACTGGTGAAGCCCGAACAACGAGAATCTGCCGAAGGACGTCCGGGGTTTCAGTTGCTGGGTCTTCGGTTATACTGGTGAAGCATAGTAAGGCATAGGGTAATTCTGCAATTTAATTTAGTTTCAGTTGCTGGGTCTTCGGTTATACTGGTGAAGCGTGGGACAACGGGTACTGCATCACCGACTTTGGAGTTTCAGTTGCTGGGTCTTCGGTTATACTGGTGAAGCGTGGGACAACGGGTACTGCATCACCGACTTTGGAGTTTCAGTTGCTGGGTCTTCGGTTATACTGGTGAAGCACAATGAGTGGTACAAATGGCCAGAAGATGATGACTGTTTCAGTTGCTGGGTCTTCGGTTATACTGGTGAAGCAAGGCCCAAACGATGAAGAACATAACCAAAATGATGTTTCAGTTGCTGGGTCTTCGGTTATACTGGTGAAGCCCCCCCGGCAAAAGCCCTTACAGTGCAGTGTTTGGCGGGGAATGACAGGGTTAGATTTTTCGAAAATGGATTCACTGCTTGATAACAGGATTTATTTGCGAAGACGAGTTTTTAATGATAGACTCATGAGACCAGTATAGCCGATTACTGATGCGCTGTAATCATCTAAAAGTATTTTGAACGGACCTCTGTAATTTACACGTCTGCCCTTGCTGGACAAGGGACAAGAAGCCACTTTCGGGTGGCTTTTTTATTGCCTGTTAATTTCCCGGTTATTTCCAGGGTCAGCGCGTTCGAGGGTGTGGAGAAATAGTGCTTCACAGTCGGTCATTGCAGTGATTGATGTATTCGCAGGCGCAGCATTGAACAACCGTTGCGCTGGATTCCGGTTTTAATCCGTGCTGCAACATCTTCCTGATTTGGTTGGCCGTGGTCATTACTGCTTGCCGTCTTTCTGAAGTTATATTGAGAGTCTGTAAAACCTTGCCCTTGCCAACCAGAAATCCGATTTGACTGGATTTGGAGAAATGCTGTTCCAGCAGCATGGCGTAAGCTACCAGTTGTAATATATCTCCCCGCTTTTTGTTGTGGGCCGATAGTTTGAATTCAACGGCATAAACCGAGTCACCAGTTTCAACGGCCATATCAACGATACCGTGAAGTCCGAGACCGTCGTTCCGCATGGTCAGATTGTGGTATGTTGTTCCGGATGCCAGGTTGAATCTGGATAAATTGCGGCGTTGCCACAATTTTTCTTCGAGTTTGTGGAAGTCCTCACCTTGTTTAACCCAAATTGGCCGATGAACAGAAATATCGGTCAATTCCATGTAATACACGACCCTTGGACAATAGCACCACTGGCGAATCAGATTGACCGGAACGCTAGATAACATCGGTTTCTTTCCAGTCTTTGAAGTCTTCGTTGTTATGGCCGATAAAGTAGCTTTGACCCCGGCCATTAAAATTGGTATGCGTGATAAAAACCTTGTCGGTGGTTTCGAGTCTGGTATTCAGATAGCGTTTAATCGCCTCCATATCAGCCAATGTCAAATAACCCCAGAACACAGATTTCTGTACTGGCTTGAGTCCGTGTTTCCCTAATTCCTTGAAAATATCCGTGCGTATCTTGTTGTCTTCCACATCGTAGCTGACGAGATATTCCTGCCGTAGCGGATAGGTCATTGTCTGCTTACCATTTGAATAAATAAGGTTTGTAGGGTTTTTCTCCGTAAAACTGTCCACACAGCCGGTAGGTTTGGCGCTGTATGATGTGCTCCAGTTTATGTTTCTTTTTACGGTATAGATATTTTCGGGCGCATGTGTTTTGCACTTCGGTAATCAGCGCCTTTTTCAGGGGGGTGTCCAGGAAGTTCTTGCCTTCACTTTGGGCGCGTAATTTGATTACGGCACGGTCCACCACCCAAGCACGGTACTCCTCCATCAAATCCAGTACCAAAGCCATTTTACCCGGTCGTTTTCCGTGCATGATGCCGAGGTAGGGTTCGAGTCCGGCGTTAATAATTGCATTGAGAATATAGCTGCTTAATACCGCATAACCCAGATTGAGCATGGCGTTGTTGATTTCCTGGCTACCCCGGCCTGCGCGCCTCTGAAAAGAAGAAGAAAATAGTTTCGCCTGACGCAACCCCTGAAAGTACGCGCTGGCGCTGGCTCCTTCAAATCCCAGCAGTGTTTCGATATCCCTCGCTGATCTCGCTTTGGAGACATTCAGCAGTAGTTCATCGGCAGCGGATTGTAATGCCGGGTGGCGGTGGTACTTGTCCAGGTGGTTCAGCACGGCGCGCTGATTCTTGATCTTGGCGCTAACTACCTGTTTAGCCAATGGCAGGGTATTCCCTCGACAAAATGCCATTTGTGCCATGCGCACGGCAACCACGCCATGTTGTGACTGACCCAGAATGGCTGAGTGTACTACTCCACGGAAGTCCAGAAAGAACAGTTTGATACCGCGACTACTGAACGATTCGATCAAATCGCTGGACAGGCTGACTCCGCGTTTGGCGATAGAGACGGTGCAGAGGCGGTTTAGTGGATAGTGCAGGGTTTTGCCATCCTGCCTGATCGACAGGCGGTGACTGTCCAGCCCCAGAAAAGCGCCGTAGTCACAGATGACAAGGTGCTTCATTTGGTGATTTTGGCCTTGAGCGGAAACCTGTCAGGGTATTTGATAATCTCTTTGGTCAAATCTATATCAATCGCCGGCCAGTAGTAGTGATCCGGGGATGGTTCTTCCACATTCAGAATAGCTTCGATTGTTTGTTGCCTGAACCAGGGAAAGTTTTCGTATGGCATGAAAAGCTCTTCATCATGTGTGAGTAGCCATATTCCGTGTACGGACACATGGGTGACTTCAATCTCCGAAGTGTCGTTCCCAAGCACTGATGATTTCATGGTGGTGTTCCTTGATCAATGTTTCGATATGTTTAAGCTGTTTTCTCGAATAGCGGTAATTTTTTGCAAGCCCAATTTCCGGCTCCAGCCAGAATTTCGCTTCACCTTCTGCAGATAGTATATGAACATGCCTGCGTTTTTCTTCTCTTGAAAAAAAGAAAAACCGGTACCCATCTGCTTTGAAAATTGTGAGACTCACGTGTATGGGTTTCACTATATTGTATTAAGCTGACAACCAGCTTTTTACCTTGCTGGATTTGCTGATCGTGAATGTAATGACTTTACCATCCGGGCTGGTTTCTATTTCTACTTCTCGGCGGTCGTTTTGTAGAGTAAAGGGAGTATCAAACCATTTAAACTGGGAAGACAAACAATGATGGTTGTCCTTTTTATCCCGATCCTGAGCCTTTTTCATCTCTTCTTCACTTTCATGACAGATAACCTTACCTTTCCAGTCACGCTTGTCTTGTGGAAGCGATAAATCTTTTATCGAGGAAACTTTCAGACGCGCCATGCACCTGCCTGCATCCTTGTTCTTTATTTTGGCATCCTTGACTTCGATATCAGGGGTTCGCAGTGTAATTTTCTCTACAGGAACTCTCTTCCATTCAAGAGGTTCCAGGTTCCAGTTGTCAGGGATACCGGTATAGTGCTTTTTTGGTACTGAGTTCTTACTAATAATAGTGTGTGGTCTGCCCTTCCCGTCATAACCGTATTTCGCTAGACTCTCCTCAGCAACTATTTGGATAACCTGAGTTTTATCCCAAGACTTTCTTTGTAGGCGAATATTCCCAATACTAATTTGAACAGGCAAAGAGAAAACTTTCCTCACTTTATTATGGTCACTTGTGGATTGAGTATTCTTGAACAATGAGCAATTTTTTACGAATTCGTAAAAAGTCTTCTCTTTGTCTGCTTCTTGAAGGTGTCGATGTAATTTCATCCATTCGTAATAGGCAGGCAGTATAACGCTATCTTTATGGAAATCCTTTTCTTTAATACATTCAGGCCAACACGCAAGGGCATCTCCAACTGTTTGTGGAGGCTTGTTCTTTAGGCGAGATGTATCAAGTACTTTTTCCAGTGGTTTTTTTATGGTCTGATAGGTCAGATTATCTAAAATTTTTGCGATTTTTCGTTCCTGACTGTTCGCGCCTACAGAACCTATTTTCATCAAAAACTGCTGACAATCTTTTTTCAGTATATTCCAGACTTCATAGTGTGCATTACTGGATGTTTGCCGGACAAAACTATTTTCCAGCAATAACGAAAACTGGTCAGCTTTGAAATCAGCACAGTTAGACTGGTCGAATCCCTTCTTGTATTTGTCGTCCTTGAATTTCAATATAGGAAAGAAGCTTTCTTTGCAAATACTGTCACGATGAATTTGATAATTGATAGAAGGCTTCCTGTTTTCGGTAATTATTTTTCGATGATGTGTCTCAACAGTATAGACTTTCCTTCGCTGCAACTCCTCCAGAGGTTGCATTTCGTCTGGTTTAACTTGAATCGAACCGAAGATGGTCTTTTCAAATATCTCGCCCGTATCCTTATCCAGCGGCCAAAGGTTCAGGGAATCACAGATTGTGAGCCTGAGACCGCCCGCATTTTTGTGTGCACAGGCGGTTATGGCAAAAGCCAGTTGAGCGTCAATCAGGTGGGAATAGGGTTTTTGTTTCTGACCTTCTTTCTTGGCGTATTCCTGGCCTATTAAACCGGTTTTTTCATATTCATTGCGCAGATCTTTGATGCCATCGCCTCTAGTATTCGATTGAGCTTCTACGCCAAAAAAGTCGAAGGACAGCAGGCTTTGTTTGCCAATGGTCCGGGCTTTTTTATTAAGACTGTTCGCAATTGCTTCGGCGAAATAGCGCTGTGTGCCATTGACCAGCATTCGGGTACGATTGTTGATAGCGTTGATGATCTTCTCACGTAAGGGTTCTCCCTTTAGAAACAGGGCATGGCGGAAGGCTTTTTGTTGGTCCTGGTTCAGATTTGTGAAGCTGCGGTACTTCCCGAAGCTGAAATTTTCTCCTTCCCCATCACCGATTTGTTCAATAATCCATTGTTTGATTTCCTGATCGTCTTTTGCCCCGAACTGTTTCTGTTTATACGCCTTCTTCAAGTCGCGCAGTGAAAATTCTTTATCTTTCTTGATTTTTTTATTCCCGGTATCACTTGCCCAGATAAGATTCGCCTCGTCATTCAAGGTGCCCCGTTTAGATGAGCGAGGGATAATATGATCTTTGTCACCTCTATTCTCCGGGAGGTTTTTGCCTGTGTATGGGCATATCCCAAGACTAGCCTCTTTGATCCGCTCGTCCTTGTTGGTAGCAAGCTGTTCCTGGCCTTTCTCCCGGCTCAGTTTGTCCGTATCTTTCAGGGACTTCCCCTTTATCTCTTTCAGGCTTGGTTCAAACTCAAAGCGGTTCGATTCGGTGATGATGGGTACACGAACCTTTTTTTCCTGCTTCAAGCTCTTTTCGATTTTCTTCCATTTCTCTTCTGCTATAGCGCCACCAGTAATCCGTGCCATACGCATGACAGCGCCATCAATCAGTCGGGTGGGGATGGCGGGGAGTCGCTGGGCTTTGGCGGAGCCTTCTTTACTGCCCGTGTTTTCGGTCATCTGCATGCGATGAGCGTTATCTGCGCCGCATACAGCACAAGTATTGGAATTGCCGCTACGGTCTTTGAAAGCGATGTTGTGGATTTGTGCAAATGAAAAGACCGAGCAAAACTTCTGTGCTCTCGGGTCATCCTGTTGTATGCGCTGACCGAACAGTGACTTCGCTAACTCATGAGACAGGGCCTTGATATTTTGATCCAAATTACGCAATTCCCTATCATCCGCACCGGGGGAGTGCGCGGAAACTGCTTTTCTCATGTTTTCTTTCAGGAAGCCACGGTGTTCCTTTTGTGCTTTTGCTGCTCGTTCGCATATCCCTTCCAATGATGATCGTTCTGCTTTGAAACTTTTCAACCATTTAATAACCTCACTGTCATCTGTGCTGCCAATAATCTCCTTCAATTCTTCCAGGGAGACCTGAAAAACGCCTGCAATATCATGGAAAGACTGGTACTTTTTTTGTCTCGGTTTGTGGTTGCAGTAGGTCAGCAGGCAATTTCTGTCATCAAAGCGTCCAGTATTTTCATAACCCCGGCCTTTGACATAGCGGTATTCCGGGTGGATAAATAATCTGCCATCTTTGGCGCGTTGTCTCTGTTTGTAATATTTGCAAACCAGATGCAGGAATGTTTTTTCTTGCAACAATCCTTTGTTGTCGTAATCCCTGTTTGTTTTCAACCCATTCGGCAGACCGGATTCTCCAATCGCTATTTCCAGCTTGCATTTGGCATCTTGCTTCTCCTTCTCAGTTGATTGCTCCTGTCGCCATTTTTTGGCCTGGCTGTAAATTTCATTGAGTTTGAGCGGGTCGTCCGCTTTTACCCGGTCGAAAATGAATTGCAGGATCCGGGCATCCAGCGCCTCTAGTGGGCGCCTTTCCTGATTGCCCGCTTTTAACTCTTTCGGACTCTTTGGCTTTCCATTTTTCTTTTTCGGCTCCGTTTCCTTATCTGAGAAATATGTGCTCTTTCCACCACCTTTCAGGCTTCGCAATTGACATACGAAATTACCCAGATACTCACCCACAGTCGGCAGTTTCCTGAGTTCTCCAAGCCAATCTTGCCATTCCGGGTATTTCCTGTTCAGAAATTCTGGATTCAGTATCAGGCTTTGGCATTTCGGTGGACGGCGGTTATTGTTGTCCTGATAGGGCGGGATAGTGAAGAATGGGTTGGTTTTCAGCCAGAAATCAATGACTGTGTTCGGATTCGTTTTTTTATAGTCGTTCCAGCATTCTTGCAGATTTTTATAATCACCTCGTTTGCCGTCAGCTTTTTCCTTGTCTTTTCCTGTATCGACACGCCATTCCCGTAAAATCCAGCGGTCAAAAAGTTCGTTCAGGCGGGTTTCGTCCCAGTAATCGGAATTTCTATGGCTTTTATCATTAAAGTATTTGCGTAGTGGTTTGAGTTCGAGGTTGCTTATGTGACCGATCAAATTGGCGAAATTTACTTTGTCCAAATCCGGATAGCAGCCTGATTGAAGTTTCCTGCAGAAATTCTTGAGGTAGTCATGGGTGTGATTCGGATTTTCCAGCACTTTTTTGACTTCTTCAAAATACTTGCTGCGGTGACGGCCACCGGATTCAAGCTCATGCAGCGTCTTATGCAAGGCAAAAGCCAAATGATGCAGGTGTGTTTTCAGCCATTCCTTTTGTTGACCCTGGCTTGCGCTATCACCCGAGTTATCAGGTTGATCGAATCCGAGTCCTGCTTTCTCCAAATCAAATTTTTCTGTCTTAAAGTTCCAGACACAAGTCTTCAGTTCTTTTTCCTCTGAAGCAGTACCGGGTAAGGAGTCTAAAATTTGACAGGCAATATCTCGAGATTGGTTGTTGAGATAAATGATCAAATCGAAATGACCAGGGAAAGTCCATTCAACCTCCGAATCATCGGATTTGTTTTTAGCAACAAAGTTTTCGTCCAGCCCCTGAACCCCATTCTGTTGCCATTCGTTCCATATCCATTTGGATAACCGGGAAAGAACTTTTCGTTTTTCGTCCGATATTTTCTCCCGTTTTTTCCTGATTTCACAATATTCCCTAAGTTTTTTGGTTCTGCCAATAAGTACTTGTCTTTTTGTGATACGTTTTGGTTCTTTGATCAGGGCTTCAAAAATTTCTTTTACCTTTGTCTCACCTTCATTAGTCCACTCTTTCAGCTTTACAGAAAAATCATATTCAACATCAGTGCAGGCTACATTTTCTTTCAACTCATCTGGCAGCAGCTTATACGCTTCTTTGGGAAACCTGCTCAATTTCTCGGTATCGTATTCTTCGGTTAAAAAGGTGAATCCCCTGCGATTGAGTAGAAAACTGGTGGCCTGTTGCACATCCTTGTTCCATTCCAGATGAAAGTGCTTTTCCCATATCAGCTTGAACAGTCGTTTGACCATCTGGCAACGGTCATAGCCGCGTCTCTGGTGGCGCGCTGCGGTTCTATTTTCCATCAAAAGCGTATACTTGTCTTTCTCCAGCAGGTAGACCTTGCCTTCCTTTTCAATATTTTCAATCGAACTGCCTTCTTGGTAATGGGCAAAGTAAACCCCGGTATTTTTAGCTCCAAGATCAATGGAGATAGGACTGATAATGGGTTTTTCTGGCATAAGATTTGTCGTATTGGGGTTGGATTCAGTGAAGGGCCTCGTTCGAATTGCCACATGATACAGACGGTCGTGACTAGGAACAAGATGTGGTCACGGGCTATTTCCGTCGTTTATCCACAAGGATGCCTAGGCGACTTCAAGTCTGCGTCCTTGCAGGGTTGGTTTGAATAGATTCTTGCTTCCACGAGAATTGACGGAAGGGGCACGGATGAAGATGGTCGGACAACCACAGAAGAATTGTCCCTATGACTTAAAATTGGGGCGGGGAGGCCCGGTTGGTTGGCTGACCTTCGATCTTCCCGGCGAACAAGAATAATACGGTCAATACGATTGCAGCGCCGGCCCATTGTGTGAGCGACAGGTTTTCACCCAAGATAGTGACGGCCAGCATGATGGATACGAATGGTTCAAGATTGAAGATAAAAGCGGCTTTTGCCGCGGGAATGACGGCCAGCGCCTGAAATTGGCACAGTATGGCAACGACATAGCTTAATGTGGCGCCTCCCAGGAAAAGCAGCCCGGACAATGAACCCGGCATCCGGAACTGGTCGAATATCAAAAACAGGATCAGCAACAGGCCGACGGCATTGACCCAGAATGTCAACGCCACAGGATTAATATTCGGCGCAACCTGACTGCCGGATATGAAAGTATAGGCTGCGCCGCAAGCCGCCAGAAACGCGAACAGGACGCCGGTCACACTTGCTGAAATTTCGCCGCCGCCCAGCATCAGCGCGATACCCGCAAAAGCAAGCAGGAATACCCCCACGGTAAATCCCGAAACCCTGGTTTTTCCCGACGCCATTGAAACCAGCAATACCAGCACCGGATAAGAATACAGGATCAGCACCGCCAGACTGACCGAGATCGTTTCCACCGATTTCAGATAGAAAATCATCGAGCCGGACCAGATCAGGCCAAGCAGCAGGGCGGGAATCCGGTATGGTCTTGCAAGAACAAATGATTGGCGACGAACCAGCAGCAGAATCCCGATAACGGCAACGGAAACCACAAAACGCCAGAGCATCAAGGTTGTCGCATTACTGCCATCGGCATAAACCAGCTTGGCCTGCGTGGTCACCGCCCCCAGGCCGAACGCGGCCACTAATGCGTACAGGGCGCCTTTGGATATTTGCATCAGGATTGTTCTTTTGTCAGTCAAAATTGCGGAAACAGTAATCCACGATCATGTGCTGAATACTTGTCGGCTATTGAGATATGAATTTCTTCGGGCGAAGTTTACCAGTCATCTTCAATCCGTCGCGTAAATTCTTCCAGCACTTTTCTTGCGGCCCGGATTCTTTCGAGACTTTGACTCATCTGAGGAAAATCCACTTTGAAGGGATTGATGGCATATATTCCAATGTTAATTTTTTAAGTACTATATAGACTGCTATTATTAGTTCTATAAGTGCTCAGGAGAGCGTCATGTTACAAACAGAAAAGTTAACCGACTATGCCAATGTTATTGGCATCTGGTAGGAAAGCGATTCGGAGTAGTTTATGAGCTATCTGCGGAGAGCCGTCATTTTTGGATAGTGGCATGGCCGGGACGGGCTTTACTGCACGGCAAATAAAGCCTGCAATATTTTGTTGAGAATCGAACAGAAGAGGAATATGTGAGGGTATCGGATATAGAACAGGACATGGGCGGGAAAGAGGTAGCCGTCCCCATGAGGGAACTGTTGCAGCATGCTGACAGCCAGAGACGCGCAAACTGGACGGTCCTTCCGGATTGTCCGGGGGTTTACGCCGTCTGCTTGTCCGACTGGACAACCCGGTCGTTCACCGCTGATACCCACTTGGCGCGGTATGCCACACCGGTTGACCCATGTCAGCTCTGCGACAAGCGGAATCGAATCCTGGCTGCCGGATTTACGGATATTCTCTACATCGGCAAGGCGAGCAACCTGCGCAAGCGCATCAGGCAATTGGCTCGCTTTGGCGTTGGTCGCGACAAAAACCACAAAGGTGGCGAATGGCTATGGCAACTGGAAGGGATAGAAAAGGCGCAGTTGCGGATGTGGTGTTGTCCCAGGGGAGAACCAGAACGTATTGAAAGAAAGTTGCTCGAACAGTTCAAAGCCGTTCATGGAGATTGGCCGCTCGCAAATCGAATGTAATGCGTCAGAACCAATCGACTGGTATTAACAATGTAATCACACCGTGTTATCAGTACAGTCAGATTGTTACAGATTGCCGTGGCTCAAACCTGTCAGGGACGAGGACTCGCCCGGGCCCTGGTAAGGGATGCGCTTCTCAGGACCCTCAAAGTTTCCGGGATCGCCGGAATACGCGCCGTAGTTGTCCACGCCATTGACGCGCAGGCGGCGGCCTTCTACAAGCGTCTGGGCTTCAAGCCGTCCCCGATAGATGACCTCATTTATACCTGTCCTTGACATAAGGATAAAGTGAGGTAGCAGCTCCTGATTTTTGACAACGACACAGCAATCAGGCAGGATGATGCGACTTGAGAGTAACGAATGAGTAACATAATAGATCTACAGTATCTGTTTACACCCGGCACCGGGGCGATACCGCCTTATCTCGCCGGCCGCCAGCGCGAACAGGATTATTTCCAGAATCGCGTAAAAGCCCTGATCTCAAGAAAGCCGATTAGTCAGGACATCATTCTTTATGGCCCCCGCGGCAACGGCAAGACCGCCCTGCTTCGTCACTTACAAAAAGAGACCATCGAAAAAGAAAGGTCGAAACTGGATATCCTGTGGGTTACTCCCAAGGAACTGGAGCATCCGGGAAGATTTGTCGATCTTGTTATCGGCGATAACTCAAGCCTTCGACGCAAAATCACTTCCGGGGGCTTTTCAGTCAATCTCGGTATCGCGCAAGCCAATGTAGAAATAGACCTGTCCAGGCGAACGCTGACCATCCGTGATCTGCTACAGGAGCGGTGTCAGGAAAAGCCCCAGATTCTGATTATTGATGAGGCCCATCGCCTGGGTGCGAATATGGGCGAGGAGTTGCTCAACGCCAGCCAGAACCTGCGTACAGAAGGCAGCCCGTTCCTGCTAATTCTCGCGGGCACACCGAATTTGCGGGCAGTGCTGGCCAGGGCCAACGCCTCCTTTTGGGAGCGCAGTGAAAAAATGCCCCTGGGCCGCCTGTCGCTGGAAGAAGCCAGACAGGCCATCACTGTGCCTCTGGAAAAAGCGGGCATATCCTTTGTGCCGGGCGTTGCCGAAGAAATCGTGGAACGCGCCCACTGCTATCCTTTTTTTCTACAAATCTGGGGGGATCAACTGGCTCAACGACTGGATCAAACCGGGGGGACAGAGATCATCATGGATGCGGTCCAGGAAGTAAGCGCGACGGTAGTCAGCAAACGCGATAGCATGTATCAGGATCGTTTCGACGAGATAAAAAGAATGGGATTGCTGCCTGTAGCCCAGCGCGTTGCGGAGGCCTTTATCCAGACCGGAGAGCCGCATCTGCATGAAAGCGTGTTAGATGAGGCAATTGGAGGAGGAATGGCAGGAGAGGATGAATCTATCATGGAGAAACTGGATCAACTTATGCAACTGGGCTATGTCTGGCGAGTCGGGGGCCTGGATTATGAGCCCGGTATCCCCAGCCTGATGACCTTCGTACAGAGATATTCACTTCCAAAAGCCCGGAGGGAAACGGCAAGACCAGACAAACAAAATGACGAAAAACAATCTTGACCTGGAACGGTTCGATGAGCGTCTGGCGGCGGTTTACGGTCGTACGGAAAACAAGGAAGAACAGTATGATGAGTGGGCGCAGACGTATGATTCTGACTTGGTGGATGATCTGGGGTATGTGGCGTTCAGTGAGGCGGGTGATATTTTCATGGAGGTCGTGACTGACCGGTCAGCCCGTATTCTGGATGTGGCCTGTGGCACCGGTCTGGCGGGGGCGTACTTGCGGCGGCACGGATATCTGAATGTCGATGGCGCGGACCTTTCAACGAAAATGATGGAGATTGCCAATCAGCGCGGCCTGTACCGTTCTACCTGGCAACATGATTTCACCCGGCCGGCGAAGCTGGAGAAACTCTATGACGCGGTTTTGTGTGTGGGCATGTTCTCGTATGCGATTCCAAAGATCACAGACATGCACAATGTAGTGCGCTGCGCGCGTCCGGGCGCCACTTGCGTCATTACGGTCAACGGCGCCGCCTGGCGGGACCTTGATCTGGAGCCGGAGGTGTACCGGGAGGCGGCCCGTCATGGTTTCACGATTGATCAGGTTCGGCGGGCCGGTTATATCGAGAACCAGGGAATCGATTCACGGGTGCTGGTCATCACTGCCTGAGCAGTGCGAGGTCGAGTGTTTTGGTCTGGTCATGCAATGTTGTGGTCAGGTTTCCGGATGGCCGATATGTTGGCCGATCTCAATTACTAAAGCAGTCCGTTTTCTTCCAGCACTTTTCTTGCGACCCGGAAGCATTCGAGGGCTTGGGGGACGCCGCAGTAGATTCCGATCACGTGGCAAATGGCGCGAATCTGTTGTTTGGTTACGCCGTTGGTAATCGCTCCCCGGCAATGAATTTCCCATTCGTGCATGCGGCCCAGCGCGCCGATCATGGTGAGGTTCATCATGGAGCGGGTTTTGGCGTCTATGCAGTCGTCGCCCCATCCGAATCCCCAGCACCATTCGGTCATCATTTCCTGGAATGGCCGGGTAAATTCATCTGCCCGCGCCAGGTTCTTTTCGACATATTCGGCGCCCAGGGTTGCTTTACGCTGGTTCAGGCCCAGTTCAAATCTTTCTTTGTCCATGACACTCTCGTTGTGGTTGGTTGATTTTTTCGGTCGTTCGTTGTCCGGGTCACGGCACGGACATCATCAGAACAGTTGCCGGATATATTTTTCCCGGGCCAACCGCCAGAATACGACCACGAAAGCGGTCAGGGGAATCGCGAGAATCATCCCCAGAATTCCATCCAGCGCCGTGCCCCAGAAGAAAATACCGATAATGATGGCCAGCGGGTTCAGGCCGGTCGCCTTGCCCATGATTTTGGGGGTGAGGTAATAACCTTCGACCAGTTGGACCAGGCAAAAAACAGCGAGGACGATGAGCAACAGCGTCGCTCCGCCATCGGTCTGGAACCAGGCGATTGGCAGGCATACGGCCAGGCCCACCATGCTTCCAAGGAAAGGAATAATGTTCAGGAATCCCAGCATGAGGCCGAGCACGATCCCGTATTGCAGGCCCGCGAGGGTAAATCCGGTCGCGAACAGGATTCCCTGGACCAGTGCGATCAGAATCTGCCCGCGGAAAAAAATGACGACCAGGTTGAAGAATTCCTGAATCAGGTAGATGACGTCTGCGGCTGTTCCCGGCTTGAAAAAAGGGAAATGTTCGGCTGTCAGGGAGCGGGGATGGATACGCGGCATCATCAGGAACAAGGCCAGGTACACCGGGACGATCAGCCAGCCGGACAGCGAAACGAGACCGGAAAAAAGGTTCGATCCGGCCCAGAGAACCTGGGCGCCGATGTATTTTCCAAGCGCGACCAGGGGGCCATCCGGAGTTTGCAGGGCGTTGCCGACCTTGTCATAGAGTTCACTGTTCCGGATCAGGTCGAATCCCGGGCGAAATTCCTCAAACCAGGCGACCATGGCCGCCCACCAGACGGGCAGTTGATCGGCCAGTTCGGTGATTTGACCGGCGATCAGCGTTCCGAACAGGGCGACCACGACGCCTGCCGGCGCAATGATCGAGAGAAAAACCAGAATCAGCGCCACCGGCATCGGCAGGCGCGCTCGCAGCCATTCGTACCAGGGGGAGAGTATCATGGCCAGGATGCTGGCTACGGCCAGGGGCAGAAATACGTGGCTGAACGCCTGGAACAATCGGGCCGAGTAAATCAGCAATACCACCAGCGCCGCAATACTGACCGTGGCGGCCAGTATGGTTATTCCCGTGGCAACCACCTTTTTTTGTCGGGGGCTGAGTTCGATCTGCATTTCGTCGGGCGCTGTCTTTCAAGAAAATACCGGTATCGGTACTTTACCAGTCATCATGGGAAACAGGGCAAATATTCAAGTGTAATTTTGTGATTTGTGTGGTACAAATGCCTGAATTTTCAGACAGCCACAGGGTCGGGATCCAAAATTTCAACACCGCAGCCCGTCACGGGATTGCAAGCGGGATATTTTACGGACGATGAATCTTTCGAGCGGGTGAAAACCCGGATTCATACGGCATTGCTCCTTATGGCGGTGGACTGAAAGCTCCCGGTGAATACCATTGGTAATGATTGGCGGCTTGAAATAGAATGGCCGTTTTTTTGATTTCAGGAGTTTGTCGTGGCGAGGATGTTGAATCACTGTTTGTGCGTATTGTCGGTTTGTTTCTTGTTGATTCCGATTTCCCATGCAGAAACTGGAGACCGCACGGTCCTGCTTGCCACCACAACCAGCGTCGATAACTCCGGATTGTTCGACTATCTCCGGCCCGCTCTGGAGATGGAAACCGGATTTACCTATAAAGTGATTGCCGTTGGCACCGGGAAAGCCCTGAAAATGGGGCAGGCGGGCGATGTCGATGTGCTGCTGGTTCATGAGAAAAACAGTGAGATTGCTTTTCTGGAAGCGGGCTACGGTGTGCGCCGAACTCCGTTCATGTTCAATGATTTTGTTTTGGTGGGACCGAAAAACGACCCGGCCGGCGCTGGTGCGAAAAACTCCATCAACAGAGCCATCGAATCCATTGCCGCCTCCAATGTTCCATTCGTTTCCAGAGGAGATGATTCCGGCACCCACAAAAAGGAACTGGAGTTATGGCGGCAGGTCGGAATTGAACCCGATGGGGCCTGGTATCGGGAAGCGGGCCAGGGTATGGGGAAAACGCTGCAAATCGCAGATGAATTGCAAGCCTATACACTCACCGACCGGGGGACCTGGCTATTCAGTCGGGACAAACTGGATTTGAAGATCATATTTGAGGGGGATGAGGGCCTGCACAACCAATACAGCGTAATTGCGGTCAACCCGGATCTGCATCCGATCAATCATGATGGCGCGATGGCTCTTTCGAACTGGGTGGTTTCACATAAAGGGCAGGTCATGATTGATCGGTACCACATAAACGGGCAGCAATTGTTTCACGCCAACGGCGGGTCGCCCGGAAATACCGGAGGTACGAAATTCTGATCGTCCATGGGCGGACGGACATAGTTCTTCGCAATCGGTGGTCTTGCTTCCAGGGCCACTTTCTCCGGGGTCAGATCCTCGTAATCGATCAAGCTCAGCAGATGCGTGATGCAGTTTATCCGTGCATGTTTCTTGTTGTCGGAGTTGACGACATGCCATGGCGCCTGTTTGATGTCGGTGTGCGCGAACATGAAGTCCTTTGCCCTGGAGTATTCCACCCAGCGATTCCTGGATTCCAGATCCATCGGACTGAGTTTCCAGCGTTTGGTCGGATCGTCCGAACGCGACTGAAACCGTCTTTCCTGTTCCTCGTCACTGACCGAGAACCAGTATTTGATCAGTTTTATGCCGGAACGGACCAGCATACGTTCAAATTCCGGACAGCTTCGCATGAATTCTTCATACTCGTCCTCGTTGCAAAATCCCATGACACGTTCAACGCCGGCGCGGTTATACCAGCTACGGTCCAGAATCACCATTTCGCCGGCGGCGGGAAGGTGTGCGGCGTAACGCTGAAAGTACCACTGGGTCTTTTCCCTTTCGGTCGGAGCGGGCAGGGCCACCACGGAGCAGATTCTCGGATTCAGTGATTCGGTGATCCGTTTGATCGTGCCTCCCTTGCCAGCCGCGTCCCGGCCCTCGAATATGACCACGATCTTGAGTTTTTTATGTTTGATCCATTCCTGGAGTTTGACCAGTTCGATCTGTAGCCGCTCAAGTTCTTTCTCATAAGCGGCATTCAAGGCTTTTTTGCGGCTTTTCACAGTCATTGCAGATTCCTCCGGTTCAAGCGATTTCATGGGAACAGCTTTCTGGTCAGATACTACACGGATTATGTCCGATTATCCACCGGGCCGGGAATCCGCGCCAGCGGTTGCCGGGGCCAGAGGGGAATGGTTCCGTGGTCAACGCCGACCGGGAGATTTTCGACCTTTGACCGATTTCAATCTGGTGGGCGGGGGGCGGTCTTCGATATTGTCAGGCTGGTCATCTTCATCAGGCAGGAACGCCGGGGATTCCTGTTCTCCTTTCTGGTGCCGGATCACCCATCCCACCGGGCCGGACAGGGCATAGGCCAGCGCCATTAAAAACAGAACCCGTGGCGGGTCGAATGAGACCAGTACGGTGAAGCCGACGATTGCGATCAGGGCGAAAAAGGGGATTTTGTGCTTTGGGTCAACATCCTTGAAACTCCGGAACTTGATATTGCTGACCATCAACACGGACATCAGCAGGGTCACAACCGCGCTGGCGATCGCCATGGATTCTCCGGTCAACCCCGACTCATTGAAATTCCACGCCCAGAATGCGATGAACGCGGCAGCGGCGGGACAGGCCAGGCCGAAGAAGTACCGGTTATCCTTTATGGTCAATGTATTGAATCTGGCAAGCCGCAAGGCCGTCGCGGCAGCGTACAGGAATGAAATCAGCCAGCCTGTTTTTCCGAGGTGCTGCAGCGACCAGAAATAGATAATCATTCCCGGAGCCACACCGAACGCGATTACATCGACCAGGCTGTCATATTCCTTGCCGAAATCGCTGGTCGTGTTGGTCCACCGGGCAACGCGGCCGTCCAGGCCATCCATGATCATGGCAATCAGGACACCGGCGCCCGCCTGGCTGAAATTTCCCTGGGTGGCCTGGATGATCGCGTAAAACCCGAAAAACAGTCCGGCCGTAGTAAAAAGACTGGGCAGGAAATAGATGCCCTTTCTGGCTCCGTGGGCAGTCGTGTCATTCGATTCCATAAAGTTGCCTGCGCGTCAGGGGATGTTTCAGTATCCCGGCAAATAACCTACGGCGCTATTGCCCGAATCCACCCATTGCCCCAATTTTACCACTAAACGGGATTTCAGTGGCAAATACAGGTCCACTCTGGACCCAAAGCGGATGAACCCATACCGCTGTCCGGTTTCCACTGTGTCCCCCTGGTTCACATAACACAATATCCTCCGGGCCACCAATCCGGCGATTTGCACACTGTAAACATGGTATCCCTGGTCTGTCTGAATATGAATGGCGTTTCGTTCATTTCCCGACGATGCCTTGTCGAGGGAGGCATTGACGAATTTGCCCGGAAAATACCGGACTTCCCGTATGCTTCCCGCTACCGGAACCAGGTTGGAGTGGACCGAGAAAATATTCATGAAAACACTCACTTTCAGGGCTTTCTCGTGATTTTCAGCATAGGGATTCCTTTCCTCGGACACGGAGATTATTTTTCCGCTTGCCGGGGACACGACGGCGCCGGGGTCTTCCGGGATTTTCCTGGCCGGATCCCTGAAAAACTGGAAGACGAACAGCACTCCGGCCCAGACGATAACGGACCCTGCGCCCAGCCACCAGGTTGCGGCAACGCCAGCGGCCGTGGCCAGAACCAGATGCCAGGCGCCCTCCCTTGCGAGAATGGGGTAGCGGAATCGGGCCATGACCGGAACGGCAATATCAGTTTTTTGCCTTGTCGACGACCTTGTTATCGCTGATCCAGGACATCATGGAACGGAGTTTCGCCCCCACCTGTTCAATCGGGTGTTCCTGGCCGCGCCGGCGCAACTCGGGGAAACGTTTTCCGCCCGTGGCATTTTCATCCATCCATTCCCGGGCAAAAGCGCCCGATTGAATTTCCGCGAGGATTTTCTTCATTTCCGCCTTGGTTTGTTCGTTTACCACTCGCGGGCCGCGGGTCAGGTCGCCGAACTCTGCGGTATTGGAAATCGAGTAGCGCATATCGGCGATTCCGCCCTCGTACATCAAATCGACGATCAGCTTCAATTCATGCAGGCATTCGAAGTAAGCCATTTCAGGCGCGTAGCCCGCTTCAACCAGGGTTTCAAAACCAGCCTGGACCAGGGATGTCGCGCCGCCGCACAGTACGGCCTGTTCACCGAACAGGTCGGTTTCGGTTTCTTCCTTGAATGTGGTTTCTATGATGCCCGCGCGTCCGCCCCCGATACCGGAAGCATAAGCCAGAGAGATTGCGTGGGCTTCGCCCGTTGAATCCCGGGAGATGGCAATCAGGCATGGAACACCCGCTCCTCCTTCAAAGGTGGAGCGGACCAGATGACCGGGGCCTTTCGGCGCGATCATGACCACATCCAGGTCCGCCCGCGGCTCGATATAACCGAAGTGGATATTGAATCCATGAGCGAATGCAAGGGTTGCTCCCGGTTTCAGGTCATCTTCGATTTCCTTGTAGATTCCGCCCATCCACTCATCCGGACACAGCATCATGACCACATCCGCCTGGGCCGCCGCCGCTTTTACGTCCGCCACGGCCAGTCCGGCCTGTTCGGCCTTCGTCCGGGAACCGGAACCTTCGCGCAAACCCACGACCACATCCACACCGCTTTCTTTCAGGTTGTTCGCGTGGGCATGACCTTGGGAACCATAACCGATAACGGCTACTTTCCGGCTGCGAATCCTCTCCAGGTCCGCGTCCTGGTCATAATAAACTTTCATTTCAGTTTCTCCTCGTAAAATAATTGTGTTCGGGCGCTATCCGGAGCGCTTTGGCCGGGGCGGGTTCAGGGTATGGACGGGGTTCAGGCCCTGAGCGCTTTTCTGCCTCGCCCAATACCCATTATTCCGGAACGGACCACCTCCACCAGTTCTATCTGGGCCAGAGAGTCCAGAAAGGCGTCCACCTTGTCCGTGTTGCCGGTCAGTTCCAGGGTATAGGTGGACTCGGTGACGTCAATGATTCTTCCACGGAAAATATCGGCCAGTCTTTTGACGTCGTCTTTTTGCTCCGAGGTCGACGCGGCCACTTTCACCAGCAGCAACTCTCTCCCCAGATACTGGCCTTCGGTGAGGTCACGCAGCTTGACCACATCCACCAGCTTGTTCAACTGTTTGGTGATCTGCTCGATGATTGCGTCCGTCCCGGATGTTACGATGGTCATTCTGGAAAGCGATTCATCGTCCGTAGGCGCCACAGTCAGGGATTCGATGTTATAACCACGGGCGGAAAACAGCCCCGCCACCCGGGACAGGGCGCCTGATTCATTTTCCAGCAACACGGAAATGATGCGTCTCATCAGGCTAATTCGCGCTCCTGCAGTTCACACTCACAGTCACCCGGTTTGAGCTGCATTTCATTGTGTCCCTTGCCGGCGGCAATCATCGGGTACACATTTTCGGTGTGGTCGGTCAGGACATCCAGAAACACGAGCCGGTTTTTCAACGCGAGCGCTTCTTTCAGGGCGCCCTCCACGTCACCCGGCTTGTTAATGCTCATTCCGATATGCCCGTAGGATTCCGTAAGTTTTACGAAGTCCGGCAACGCGTCCATATAGGAATGCGAATAGCGGCGATCATAGAAGAATTCCTGCCATTGGCGAACCATCCCCATGTACTGGTTGTTCAGGTTGATGATCTTGATCGGCAGATTGTATTGCAGGCAGGTGGACAGTTCCTGCAAGCACATTTGAATGCTGGCGTCCCCGGTTATGCAGGCCACCACATCATCCGGGTAAGCCAGTTGCACGCCCAGCGCCGCCGGCAGTCCGAATCCCATGGTCCCGAGGCCACCGGAATTGATCCAGCGACGGGGCTTTTCAAAGGCGTAATACTGTGCCGCCCACATTTGATGCTGGCCCACATCCGAGGTGATGAATGCATCCCCATTGGTGGCTTCGTACAGTTTCTGGACCATGAACTGCGGCTTGATCACTTCATCGCTATTTTCGAATCCCAGGGAATCCAGCGATTTCCACTGATCCACCGTGTCCCACCAGGCATCCACGGCTGGGCGGTCGATCTCATCCAGTCTGGATTTCAACTGCGCGTTCATCTGGATCAGGACTTCATGGCAATCCCCGACGATGGGGACTTCAACCCGGACGTTTTTGCCGATTGACGACGGGTCGATATCAATCTGGACAATTTTCGCGTTCGGTGAGAAGTTGGCCAGATCGCCCGTAACCCGGTCATCGAATCTGGCGCCGACCGCCAGCATGACATCGCACTGGTACATTGCCATGTTGGATTCATAGGTACCGTGCATACCCAGCATGCCAAGAAACCAGGGATTGGATGCCGGAATGGCGCCCAGTCCCATCAAGGTGCTGGTGCTGGGGTAGCGGAGCATATCGACCAGTTCGGTCAGAGGGCCGGCCGCATCGGACAGTATTGCGCCGCCGCCTGTATAGATAATGGGCCTTTTGGCATTGACGATCAGGTCAATCCCCCTTTCTATCTGCTTGTTGTGTCCCCGTTTTCTGGGTTGGTAGGATCGCATTTCTATGCTTTCCGGATAAAAATACTCGGTTGAGTTCGCGGTTACATCCTTGGGAACATCGACGACCACGGGACCGGGCCTGCCTGAGCTGGCGATATAAAAGGCCTTCTTCATGATCGCGGCGATATCTTCCACCCTTTTGATCAGGAAGTTATGCTTTACGCAAGGGCGGGTGATGCCGACGGTATCCACTTCCTGGAATGCGTCGTCTCCGATCAAATGAGAGGGAACCTGCGCGGTGATCACCACCATCGGTATCGAATCCATGTACGCGGTGGCGATTCCGGTGACGGTATTGGTAACGCCGGGACCTGAAGTGACCAGGACCACGCCGGGCTTTCCGGTGGCGCGCGCAAAACCATCCGCGGCATGGGTTGCGCCTTGCTCGTGACGGACCAGAATGTGCTTGACCTTGTCCTGACGATACATCGCGTCATAAATATGCAGGGCCGCGCCGCCCGGGTATCCGAAAATATATTCGATACCCTCGTCCTGAAGACATCGAACAACGATTTCTGCGCCTGTAAGTATCACTTCAGTACCTCAAAAGAAAAAAAGCCTGCCGGGTTGTACGGAAATCCTGTTGCTGGCAGCGTTGTCCCGCAAGTATAGCGATATTCGCCCGGACTTTCCAAGAATTTAATGTTGCCGTTGCTACCGGAACCGGTTGTTGCCGCCGCGTATCTGATCCATCATCCCTTTCATGCCGCCTTTCCTGTTCATCCGCCCCATCATTTTCTGCATCTGGGCAAACTGTTTCAGCAACTGGTTGACATCCTGAACCCGGGTGCCCGAACCGGCCGCTATCCTCTTCTTCCTGGCGCTGCGTATCACCGCGGGGAATTTGCGTTCATGCGGGGTCATTGAATTTACGATGGCGATAAGCCGGACTGTTTTCCTGTCGTCCATTTGATTGATCGCTTTTTGCGGCAGCCTGTCCATGCCGGGGAGCTTGTCGATCATCCCCATGATACCTCCCATATTCTGCAATTGCATCATCTGTTCCCGGAAATCCTCAAGATCGAACCTTTTCCCTGTCGTGATTTTCCGGGCCAGTTTATCTGCCTTGCCGCGGTCCACTTTTTGCTCGACTTCCTCGATCAGGGAAAGCACATCCCCCATGCCCAGTATCCGCGAGGCGACCCGGTCGGGGTGAAAAGGCTCAAGCGCATCCATGCCTTCTCCGGTGCCCAGGAATTTGATTGGCTTGCCGGTAACCTGCCGGATCGACAGAGCCGCTCCGCCACGGGCGTCACCGTCGGTCTTGGTCAGGATCACGCCGGTCAGGGGCAAAGCCTGGTCGAACGCCCTGGCGCTGGTGACCGCGTCCTGGCCGGTCATGCTGTCCACCACAAACAGGGTTTCCACCGGTTGCGCCGCCTTGTGCAGATGCCGCAGTTCCGACATCATGTCGTGGTCTATGTGCAACCGGCCCGCGGTATCGACGATCACCACATCGATACCCTGCCTGGCCGCACGGTCCAGCGCTCCGTTGACGATGTCCAGGGGCTTCTGGCCGGGGTCGGAATCATGGAAAGCCAGGTCAAGGTCATTGGCCAGGGCTCGCAGTTGGTCAATGGCGGCTGGCCGGTAGACGTCGGCGCTCACCACCATCACGGATTTCTTTTCGCTGGACCGGATGAACCGGCCCAGTTTGCCAACGGTCGTGGTTTTACCGGCGCCCTGCAGCCCGGCAATGAAAATGACCGCGGGGGGACGAGCCGAAAGGTTGATCCGGTCATTGGCAGCGCCCATCAGACGGACCAGTTCATCCCGTACAATGCCGACGAAGACCTGGCCGGGTTGCAGGCTGGCCGTCACTTCGGCGCCGACCGCACGGGCTTTTACGTCCTCAATGAACTTCCGGACCACCTCCAGCGATACATCCGCTTCGAGCAACGCCACTCGCACTTCCCGCATTGAATCTGCGATGTTTTTCTCGGTCAGCCTGGCCTGGCCGCCCAGGGATTTTATCGTGACACGGAGTTTTTCGCTTAGCTGGTCAAACATGCTGGTTCACTGCGGATGAAATACAGACCTTGATGTGTATAATCGGGCATCCACTCCGGTTAATGATTATATGTACCTGATCCCCGTCCTGACAGCGCTTTGCGCCGGTATCTACGGTTTTTGCATGTGGTTGTCATGGCGCCAGATCAAAAGCGGGTCCGGCGCCGGTGAGAACGGCGTAATCGTGCGCTCATCCGCGATTATAGCAGTTGTCATCCATGGGTACCTCCTGTACAGCGTCATTTTTGTCGATGGGGCATTCAGCATTTCCCTTGGATCGTCCGTTTCCACCGCAGGCTGGATTTCTGTCCTGATGTATTTGTGCGTCAGCCACAAGCCGGCTTATATCAACCTCGGGATCATTTTGTTCCCGATTGCATGGGTGACCGCAATCATCGGCGCATTCGCAGTTGGAAACGCCGGGGACAACACGCTCGCAACCGGAACGGGGTGGCATATCGCCCTCGCCATTCCGACCTACGGCGTATTATGCGTCGCATTCGCCCAGGCTTGTCTGCTGATTGTCCAGGACCGCCATCTGCACAAGATTTCCTCGGAAAGATTCATGGCCGCGCTGCCCGCCATTCAAACCATGGAAAGCAACCTGAAATGGCTGATATTGCTTGGATTCGGCCTGATGTCGGTCAATCTTGTCTCTGGCATCGGAACCAATATCCTGCGCCAGGGGCAGTTGTTCGAATTCAACCATCATATCGTGCTGTCCGTCATCGCATGGGGGTGTTTCGCCTGCCTGCTGGCCGGACAGATGTTTGCCGGCTGGCGTGGCCAGACAGCCGCAAAATGGACGATCTTCGCGTTCGGTATCCTGATGCTGGCCTATTTCGGCACTCGTTTTGTCAATGACCTGATACTGCCCGCCTGATTCGGTGGGGGCGGTCAGTCCGGTTTGTTCCGTCCGCGTTTCGTTCCGGGTTTGCTTTTTCGTCTGGAAGGGGATTTTGTCCTGTCCACCGACTTCGCTCCCGGCTTTTGCTCCTTTAGCCTGGATATCTTCATTTTTTGGCCTGCCACCCATACTGAACCCAGTTTTTTCAGCAAAGCCCTGGGCAGGTCCTCGGGAAGATGGACCAGACTGTGATCGTCGAGTATCTCCAGTCGTCCGATCAGCCGGCTGTCAAGCCCGGTTTCATTGGCAATCGCGCCCACGATATTCGACGGGCCTGCATGATGCCGGGCTCCCACTTCGATCCGGTAACGCACCATACCCGCATCATCCGGTCCCGCGGAGCGCCGGGAGTGGCGCGGCTTGTCCCGGCCTTTCGATTTCGGGGCACGGTCGCGACCCCGCCCGCGATTCCGATTCGCTGTCGAGGCCTGCGGCGGTTTCCTTTGCAGCAGAAACGGGCTGTTTCCCTGCAGGAGTTGAGCCAGCGCCGCCGCGATTTCAATAACCGGCTGGCCGCTTTCGCGCTGATATTCCTCGATCAGGCGGCTGAACAGTTTCAGATCCTCGCTTTCCAGGGTATCGGTTATGCGTTGTTTGAATCTGGAGATCCGCCGTTCATTGATCAGATCGTTGGTTGGAATATCCATCCATTCGATTTTCTTTCGGGTGGCTTTTTCGATAGCGCGGAGCATCCGCCCCTCCCGCGGCGCGACGAACAGGATAGCGTCTCCCTTTCTGCCGGCGCGTCCGGTGCGTCCGACCCGGTGGACATACGCTTCCGGGTCATACGGAATGTCGTAATTGACCACATGGCTGATCCGGTCCACATCCAGCCCGCGCGCGGCGACGTCAGTGGCGACCAGAATATCCAGTTTCCCCGATCTCAATCGTCCGACCGTGCGTTCCCTTTGATTCTGGGGTATATCGCCATTCAACGGGGCGCTTGCAAATCCCCTGGCTTCCAGTTTTTCGGACAAGTCCACTGTCGCAGTCCGGGTGCGCACGAAGACAATCATGCCATCGAAGGGTTCAGCTTCAAGAATACGGGTGAGCGCGTCCAGTTTATGGGAGCCGGTGACCGACCAATAGCGTTGGCGAATGGTATCGGCGGTCGCTGTTCTTACTTTGATCGTTATCTCTTCGGGATTATCCAGATAGCGGTTCGCTATGTTCCGGATCGGCCGGGGCAGGGTGGCCGAAAACAGAGCGGTCTGGCGGGGTGAAGGCGTTTTTTCAAGGATCCATTCGACATCGTCGATGAAACCCATACGCAGCATTTCATCCGCCTCGTCCAGCACCAGGGTTTGCAACTGTGCAAGATCGAGGGAGCTTCGGCGAATGTGGTCCATGACTCGGCCCGGTGTCCCGACCACGACGTGGACACCGCGCTTGAGCGCCTTTAACTGGCCCCGGTAGTCCTGGCCACCATACACCGGCAATACGTGAAAACCCTGGATATGCGAGGCATACGCCTGGAAGGCCTCCGATACCTGAAGCGCCAGTTCACGGGTAGGCACCAGTACCAGGGTGCGCGGCTTCAGGGATTTCAAATCCGGGTCGGACAGGACAGGCAGTGCGAACGCAGCCGTTTTCCCGGTTCCGGTATGCGCCTGTCCCAGTATGTCACGGCCCAGCAGCATCGGCGGAATGGTTTTTTCCTGAATCGGGGTCGGCGTTTCATAACCGATATCGTCGAGAGCTTTCAGCAGGCCCCGGCCAAGGCCAAGGTCATTGAATGTGATCGGGGAGCCAATATTCATGTCGGACCAGGGGTGGGTGCGGGAGTCATTGCGGGAGCGGGCCGGGGTCAGCCTTCTTTTTTCCTTGCGGTCCAGGTCAGTTCTTCCAGTAGCCAGGAGTCACTTCCACCAAGATGCTCCGAAATGCTGCCGTCACTTGCAATGATTCCGATATAGGGTTGCCTGAATTCAATACTGTCCCATTGCTTCAAGCCGGTTCCGGCAAACAACGGTTCCAGATCGTAATTTCCGCAGACGGCGCTGTCGTGCATCACAATCGCAAATCCATCGAACCGGCCCGCGTGAGTCTGTAGAACGGTCCGGAAATCCTTGTCCAGGGGCACATCGTCTTTCACTGAACCCAGGCAGGTGTCGAGATGGCCGAGTTTAACGGGGTCGGCCCCAACGCTGAAACCCGTAATCGTCAAACCGCGCTCCAGGTCCAGTCTTTTTCCGGTCACAAGATCCAGGATGAACGAACGGCCAGCATTGAATCCGGCAGACTTGAGCGCAATGCGGCCCTGTGATATCCCCTCTGGCCGGTCCCGGACTTCGACAGTCGTAAAGGAGTCGATGATCCGGTCGAGCATGGATTCAGGGATTCTTTCGTCCTTTCCGGCCGGCGGCTCCAGTAAAACAATTTCGTTCATCCTTAACAGGTTTCTTTTATAGGATTCCGGGGTGGCCGTTCCCGCCCGGAATGATTTTCCAGGCGCGGAAATATCGATTCTGGCGCTGTCCCGCAGTGCCACGCGAGTGAGCCGCTCATTGCCCAGGGTGCCGTACACGATACAGTAACCGTCCTTGTCGAACGGTGAAATCGACGACAGCCAGGCATTGTGTGAACATTTATCCACCCACAGGATGTGCTGATCATGTTCCAGTGTCCCGATTTGCCTCTGTAATGGTGCGGCGTAAAAGGGAAACTTGATTTCCTCCACCTCCAGGGTTTTATCCAGCACGAACAACGCGGGCAATTGGATGTGCCTGTTCTCAAAGTGCAGTTGCCTGTTTTCCAGGTCAACCAGGAAACCATCGGTAATTTGCGGATAGCCCCATAGTGAAGACAGGTAGCCACGGCTCCGGGTGAGCGCTTCATCAATCGGTTCCCTGGATTCGGATAACGTGGGCGCGCCTTTCATCATGTCCCGGCCGAAACCGAAACCTTCGACATCGGCCCCCATCAGGTTCAGGATGGTCGGCGCCATATCCAGGGTGGAGCCTTTCCCGGTGATCTTCCGTGGACTTGCATTCTTGTCGAAAATCATCCACAAATTACGTCTGTCACCCGTCTCGAGTAATTCCGAAGCGGTGTTTCGCATGGCCAGGTGGTCCGATGAAACTACAACCAGGGTGTCCTCGAAGAATTCACTGTCCTTCACATGGCGGATGAAATCGGCCGCCAGCCGGTCGGCGCAATGTACGATGTTGAGAATGGGATTGGCTCCATCCCGGTAAACCAGGTCCTCGCAGGTCTTTGCCCGGTATCCGTGAGGGTGATGCGTATCCACCGTAAGCAGGAATAATCCGAACGGCCGGTCTCCCGCGGCCAGTTCATCGTACCTCCGTTTGGCCTGTGTGAGCAGGCTGTCATCGTAAATTCCCCAGACGTGCCTGTAACCCGGATCGTCCAGGGCGCCGACAAATTTACGGAATCCCTCGATCCGGTTGAAACCATGGGTCGAATAGAACTGCCTCTTGCCCGCAAACTCCAGGATGGCGCCTCCCATGTAATTCAGGTCGTATCCGGCTTCACCCAGGACATCGCCCATACACTCCGCACCCGGCAGAAACCGGTCCATACCGGACATCGAGTTATCATTGCCGCTCGGTGTAACCAAAGGGATGCCGCATTGACTGGCTACCATGCCGGCTATGGTCCAGCCGGTTCCGTAAACCTCGTGAATATCCGTAAAACTCAGGGATTCCTCCTCCAGGGAACGCAGGTTCGGCATCAGTCCCGGAAACAGGTTTTCGTCCAGGTACGTTCTTTCGAGTGACTCCAGGTACAGCCAGACGATGTTCCTGGGCTTGTCGGCAAACTTCACCGGCCCGCTCTCGATAAAAAACTCAGGTTGTTCCTTCGAGGCGATTCGTTTCAAACTGGACTCGTATAGCGAAAACAGGTCGGCAACGGCCGGGTTCAGGAACCAGGATACCAGGAGTGTGGCAACCGCAGCGCCAATCCTGTATTTTTTCCCTGCTACCGGGGAGTGGGCCCGAAAATATTTGCAGGCAATGAATGAAATGGCTGAAATGGCGAAAAGGTAGATCAGCGCGCCAACGCCCAGACCGAAAAAATCCTCCCAGGCCGCACCTTCCATATTGGTCGCCAGATGCCAGGATATCGATTCGTCGATGCCGGAACCGGTTATGGCATCGGAAAAGTACCAGAGTCCGGATAAAAACAACGAACCGAATATCAAGGTCGAAATCAGGACAGAGATCAGACCGGAATGTGTACTCTTGCGCCAAAAACAGATCGACACAAGCGCAAGGCATAAGGAAATGGCAAGCATTGGGTAAATTACGATCGATGAACACCGGGCCGCGGCTGCACCCGCGGGGATTATAATGAAAACGGATGACCGCGGGTTATTTTTGTTTGAATTGAATCGGCAAGTATTCTATAGTATCGGTATCTGTGGCGCCCGCACTGATATGCCGATTGGTTGCGAGGTGCGGTTTACACAACAATGGAGGTGTCGGAATCATGTTGAGGTTTGCCGAGGAAATCATGCTGCTCCTGCTGGATGACGAAGGCGGGGAGTTCCTGCGTGTTTCAGAAACATCGCTGCAGTGCGCTCTTGCCGGCGCGGTGTTGATGGACCTGGCGCTGGAGAACCGGATCGACACGGACCCGGACCAGTTGCTGCTGCTCGACTCGACCCCGGTCGGGGATGACCTGCTTGACCCGACACTGGCCCGTATCGGGAAGAATGCCGAGACGCGGGAATGGTTTCATCGATTTGTCGACAGCGATGACCGCACGGCCGGGAATGTCGAAAAGCAAGATGCTCTCTATTGGGTCAAACGAACGGCCGAGGACGCCGAACAGATCCGTGAGACAGGGATGAAGCGTCTGGTTGAGCGCGGCATCCTTGAGGAGCAGGATGATCGTTTCCTGTGGGTATTCAGGTCGCGGCGCTACCCGGTCATTGACGGCGAAGCGGAACGGGAGGTCAAGTTGCGGATCATGGAGGTTCTGTTCAGCGACGTGATTCCCGATCCGCGCGATGTGGTCATCATTTGTCTGGCCGATGTCTGCGGATTGTTCAGGGAGATGTTTTCCCCTCGGGAACTGGAGAGTATCGTTCCGCGTATCAAGCAGGTGCGTAAACTGGACTTGATCGGTCAGGCGGTGTCGCAGGCCATTGGTGAAATCGAGATGAGTATCGCCATTGCCATGCGGCCCATCATGTAGTAATCCGGGGTTATCGGTCAAGCCGCGCGATACTTTTCGTACCCTCCCTGTCGTTCGTACAGCAAACCTGCACTCGACCGGATGCGGCTAAAAAAATTACTGGTATCGGGATTCAAATCTTTCGTTGACCCGACTGACATTCGCGTACCGTCCCATCTGGTCGGGATTGTCGGGCCCAACGGCTGCGGAAAATCCAATGTCATTGATGCGGTTCGCTGGGTGATGGGGGAAACGTCGGCCAGGACGCTGCGCGGTGACAACATGGCAGACGTCATATTCAACGGTTCATCCACCCGCAAGCCGATCAGCCGGGCGTCAGTGGAATTGATTTTTGATAATCAGGACGGAACGGCTCCCGGACATTACGGACAGTTTGCGGAAATATCGGTAAAGCGGACCCTGACCCGGGATGATCAATCCCGGTATCTGATCAACCATGTCAAAACCCGCCGCAAGGATGTGCTTGATCTGTTCCGGGGCACGGGGCTGGGGCCGCGCTCCTATTCGATTATCGAGCAGGGTATGGTCAGTCGTATTGTGGAAGCCCGTCCTGAAGACCTGCGGGTGTTCGTGGAAGAAGCGGCCGGCACATCCAGATACAAGGACCGGCGAAGAGAAACGGAAATTCGCATTGCGCATACCCGGGAAAACCTGGACCGGGTTGCGGACATCGAGAACGAGCTTGGCAAGCAGTTGAGCCGTCTGCAGAAACAATCCGCCGCCGCCGAACGGTACAAGGTTCTCAAGTCCGAACAACGGGAGGTCAACGGGCAATTGAACGTTCTGATGTTGAACCGGTTGAACGGCCGGTTGCAAGAGCAGGACCGCCTGACCGCGAAATATGAAAACGAAGTGCAGAAATGCCTGGCCCGGCAACGGGAAACGCAAGCGAGGCTGGAGGAGCTTCGCAGGCGGCAAGGGGATGCCCACGAGGAATACAACCGGGTTCAGCAGGATTTTTACCAGGCGGTGGCAAAAATCTCGAATCTGGAGCAGAAAATCGAACATCGCAAGGAAAACATGCAGCGACAAACCGAAGAGATGGAACGGCTGCAAGGGCTACGGAATGAATATCTACGGCAAATCAATTCCGAAACAGAGAAAAGCAGGGCCCTGGCGCAGCGTCTGGAGACGATTCGCCCGGATCTGGAGTCTTTCCAGGAGAGCCTCGCGGACGCGGAAAATCAACTATCCGACTCCGGGAAAAGACTATCCGGTTGTCTGGCTGAAATCGAAGACCTCGACGAGCGCTCCAGAGAACCGGCGCGGCAGGTGGAAATACAGAACTCCAGGATCGAGTATCTCCGGCAGCAACGGGTGCGTACCGAACAGGGTAAAGCCAGATTGGATGAGCGGATCACACGGTTGTCGGAGCAGGTATCTTCAACGGATATCGATTCCCTGCGGTCCAGGGCCGAGGAAAAGGAGCGGGATCACGAACAGGCGGAAAACCGGTTCCACCAGTTCGAACTGGAATTGAAACAGGTTTATACCCGGATTGAACGAAAACGGGAAGGGTGGGCCAATTTGCGAACCCGGCTTCAGGAAGTCACATCCCGGTTGCAATCGTTGCAGGAAATACAGGCAGCCGCCCTGGGTACGGATAGTGAGGACATCGACAACTGGTTGACTGGCAGCGGCCTGGGCCATGTTCCCAGGCTGGCAAACAAAATAAGGGTTGCTGACGGGTGGGAACGGGCGGCGGACCGGGTACTGAATGACTGGTTGAGCGCGTTATGCACGGACCGCATAACCATCGAACTGCTTGCGACCCGCCCTGACAGCAGTCTTTCCCTGGTTTGTCCGGATGAAGTGAATGCCCCTACGGACGATCCGGTCAGCCGGATTCCATTAGCGGCCATGTCCGACAAGATCATTGCGGGGGCCGCCGATGCCGCAGGCCTGGTTGCGGGGGTTTATGTCGCTGAGACACTGGAACAGGGTCTGGAGTGCCGCAATCGGCTGACCGGCAGGGAGTGTATCGTCACCCGCCACGGCGAGCTGATTGGCGCCAGCTGGATCCGCTTCGCCAGTCAGAGCCAGATCGAGACCGGGGCGCTGGTCCGGGAGTATGAAATTGCCCAACTGCTGGCCAAAAAGCAGGATATGAGCGACCGGCTTGAACTGGAGACAAAAGAGATCGCCTCGCTGAATCTTCTTCGAAAGGAAAATGAGGCGAAACTGGAATCCTGGCGCAGTTCCCTGAATGATTTGCGCTCCGATTTGACGGTCGTGCATAATCAGTTCAGCCGGGAGGAAACCCGCTATCTTGAAGCCTGCGAGCATCTCGGCAAGCTGGGCGTCGAACTGGACGAACTGGAAACGCAAATCAGGGACGAAGACGCGGAAATAGAAAATGCCAGGGCATTATATGAAAAGGCGATGAAAGAAACCGGAGTTTTTGACCGGGAGCGGGCGAATCGGGTCGATGTGCGGAATCGACTCAGCGACGAAGTTTCGGAAAGGCGGAAGGTGGTCGATGAGGTACGGGAGAAACATTACAACCGGGCGCTGATTCAGCAGAAACTGGAGGCCGATGTCGATGCGGTCGAGGGAAATATCAAACGTTTTCAAAATGATCTGGAAAAAACTGAATCCAGATTATCGGAATTGGGTCAGCCCGGTTCGTCACCGGACGAGTCCGTTCCGGTCCTTGAGGAAGATCTTGAGCGGTTACTGCAGGAGAAACTGGAAACCGACAAGCGTTTCTCGGCCGCCAGGGAACGGGTATCGGATCTCGATGACCGGATCGAACAGGCCAATCGATTACACGCCGCGCAGGCCGGTCATGTGGATGAAGCCAGGGTGAATCTGGAACAGCAAAAGCTGGCCCGGCAGGGAGCGCTGGTTCGCCGGGACGCCATGGTTGAAAAGATTGACAACGAGGGCTGGGACGTTGAGGCGTGTATACAGCGTCTGCCCGAGGATGCGAGCGTGGAAGACTGGCAGGCCAGACTTGAGGACATCAGGAGAAAAGTGGACCGGATCGGCCCCGTCAATCTGGTCGCGATAGATGAGTTCAACGAACAAACCGAGCGCATGGACTATTTGCGCAAACAGCGTGAAGACCTGACCGAGGCGCTGCATACTCTGGAACAGGTGATCCAGAAAATCGACCGCGAAACCCGTTCCAGATTCCGGCAGACTTTTGATACAATCAATGCAGGTTTCAACCGGTTTTTCCCGAAATTGTTCGGCGGCGGCAGCGCCCGGTTGTTTTTGACCAGCGATGATCTTCTCACTACCGGAATTGGCGTAATGGCAAGGCCGCCGGGAAAGAGAAACAGCCATATTCATCTTTTATCAGGGGGGGAGAAGGCATTGACGGCGGTAGCGCTGTTGTTTTCATTGTTTGAATTGAACCCGGCCCCGTTTTGTATGCTGGATGAGGTGGATGCGCCCCTGGACGATGCCAATGTCGACCGTTATTGTGAGACACTCAGGACTCTTGCGGACAAGAGCCAGATGATCGTGATCACCCACAACAAGATTACCATGGCGTCCATGGACCTTCTGGTCGGTGTCACGATGGAGGAAGCGGGCGTATCGCGGCTGGTTTCAGTGGACATGGAGCAGGCTATGGAAATGGTGGCGCAATGAATCTGCAAGTCACACTGATCGTCATCGGTATCGTCGTCATCCTTGCGATCTATGCGGTTCCCGGAATCATGGAATGGAAAAGAACGCGGAAGGAAGCCATGCGCCCGGAAAATCCGCCGGCGGTGAAAAAGCCCCGCCATCCATCTCTCCGGAACTGGAAGGAGCGGTTCGGATTTTCAACCGGTCCGGGCAAGAAGAGGACGAGTGAAATCGAGCCGAATTTCGGGGAAGACGACCTGACCTTCATGGCCGGGACGGATGTTGTTTTTGGCGTAGATCCGGACGATGCCGATAATCGCTGGCTGCGTCCGGATGAAATCGAAAACCTGACGGCTCCGGATAGGGTCGATCCGGTTCCGGTATTGACCGAATCCGAGATCGTCGGCCAGTATCCTGTCGATCTGCGGGATGTCCCGGACCAGACTCCCGGCAACGCCCGGCCGCATCCGGGGAAACAGCGGCAATCCGGGATAACCGCTGGCGGTGAGTCCATGGATGAACCCGATGAGCGAGAGGAAATTGAAAATACGGAAACAGATGATGCTGCGGACATGGCCGGGCGGGAAGACACGTATGGCCTGCAGGAATCCGGTTCACCGCAAGACGGCGCGTCCGGCCGATTTCAATATCCGGAAATAGAAGGGTTTATCCGGGTCAGCCAGATCGACTACTGGATAAAGCTGACGGGTAAACGCGATGTCGGCAGAGAGTCGGCGCTGGCGCTGTATCGGGAAGAAGCCAGCCTGATCACCAAACAACTCCGGATATTCGGTCAGAAAATCCCGCAAAAGGAATGGTGCGCTCTTGAGCAGGAAGCCGAGGGCGCCCGTTTTGGCGATTTGATCATCACCCTGCAACTGGCTGACAAGGATGGGGCGGTCGACCAGGAAGAACTGGACCGGTTCGTAGCCCTGGCTTCGACCCTGGCAAAAGGCATTGATTATGCGTTCACGCTCATGGCGCCGGTCGGGAGCGCCCTGAAGCAGGGCCGGGCGATTGCGGATTTCATTCGTCATTACGATTCCCTGTCCATAATCCATGTCAAGCCAGTGGCTTCGGAGTACTTTGAGGGGATGGCCATAAACCGCTGTGCGGCCCAGCTCGGTCTGGACCGGTCACCGGAAGGATTTTTTGTCCGTAATCAGTTGGTCAACAAGAACAAGACCAAACTCTATTATATCGCCAATATGAGCAAGACCGGAGAGTTCGATTTCGACAACATCAAGGATATGCGGATCCGGGGAGTCACATTCTTTACCAAACCGGTTCTGCATCGCTCGCCGGGAGTGGTTTATACGGAAATGTCGGATTCAGCCAAAGCCTTCGCGGCGCGAATAAAAGGGAGCGCCTCGGTCCCCGACCACCATACCCTCTCACAAACCTATGTGGACAGGAACCGGGCGTTGATCGAGAAAAATGCCAGGGAAATGGAAGAACTCGGAATTGTGCCCGGAAATGAAGAGGCGATGAGGCTGTTCTGACGTCGTACCCGGATGCCGAAAGATCCACAACATCGAATTCAGGAGTTGCGGGAAAAACTGGAGTATCACAATCATCGCTATTATGAGTTGGATGATCCGGAAATTCCAGACAGTCGTTACGACCGCCTGATCCGGTCCCTGGAGGATCTGGAAGCGCGATACCCGCAATACCGTTCCGCACAATCCCCGACTCAAAAAGTCGGTGGGTCCGTCGCCAAACCCTTTTCCGAAGTGGTTCACGCCATACCGATGCGATCCCTCGGCAACGCGTTCGATGAAGGGGAAATCAGGAATTTCGACCGGCGGGTGCGGGAATGGACGGGCCTGGAAGACGCGCAGGTGGAATATGTGGCGGAACCGAAAATTGATGGCCTGGCCGTCAGTCTCCGGTATGAAAAGGGTTGGCTGGCGCAGGCGGCAACCCGCGGGGATGGCCGCGCCGGAGAGAATGTAACCCTGAACATGCGTCAGATTCTGGGGGACAGAACCCGGTTGCAGGGCGACAGTATTCCCGATGTTCTTGAAGTGAGGGGCGAGGTCTTTATCAGCAGGGCCGACTTCGAAGCGCTGAACGAGGCCCGGCGTGAAAACGACCTGAAATTATTCGTAAACCCGCGCAATGCGGCTGCGGGCGGGCTGCGACAATTGGACCCCGCCGTGATCGGGTCGCGTCGATTACAGTTGTACTGCTATTCGTTCGGGCAGGTTGAAGGCATGCCGTATCCCGGGACGCATGCCGCGTCATTGCGGGGGATCCGCGCTTTCGGCCTGCCGGTAACCGATTTGTACCGTGTGGTCGAAGGGGTGCAGGGGTGTCTGGCCTATTACCAGGACATGCTTGCGCTTCGGGCCGGACTGCCTTTCGATATTGACGGGGTTGTCTACAAGGTTTCCCGGATCGACTGGCAGAACAGCCTGGGTTTTACCGCCAAGGCTCCGCGCTGGGCCATCGCGCACAAATTTCCCGCCCAGGAGGAAATGACCACGGTTGAAAACATCGAGCTTCAGGTGGGTCGAACCGGCGCTGTGACCCCGGTAGCCAGACTGGAACCGGTTTTTGTCGGCGGGGTCACGGTTTCCAGCGCCACACTGCATAATCACAGGGAAATCGAGCGCCTGGATGTCCGGGTCGGGGATCGCGTCATTGTCCGGCGGGCCGGGGATGTGATCCCGGAAGTGTTGTCGGTGGTGAAGTCCGCCCGGCCTGCAGGCGCCGAACCGTACGTGTTCCCGGATACCTGTCCGGTATGCGCGAGCCCGGTCATCTATGAAGGGGAAGGGATCATTGCCCGCTGCAGCGGCGGACTGGCTTGCGAGGCGCAGAAAAAACAAAGCATCCGGCATTTTGCCAGCCGCAAGGCCATGGATATCGAAGGGCTGGGCGATAAATGGGTGGATTGGCTGCTTTCCGGCCAGATGATTGCCGATGTATCCGATCTGTACCGGCTATCGCCGGAAAAACTGGAATCGAGATACCGGAAAAGCTCCAAAGCGGCCATGAACCTGATCCAGTCAATCGAAAACAGCAAAACCACAACCCTGGCCCGGTTTCTGTATTCTCTCGGAATTCCATTGGTCGGGGAGACGACCGCGGAAGCCCTGGCCGTCAATCTGGGTTCGCTGGAAGCGGATACAGCAGGCGTCCAGGGACCGGTTGCAGGAAATTCCGGACATCGGCCCGTTGGTCGCCGACAGTGTCGCAACCTTTTTCGAGCAGCCCCATAACCGCGCCGTCGTGCAGAAACTGCTGGACGCGGGGGTCTCGTGGCCCGCGCCCGCCGAGCGGGCAGCCGGGGACGGCGATAGCGTGTTTGCGGGCAAGACCGTGGTGCTGACCGGCAGGATGGGCATGTCGAGGAGTGACGCCACCTCCCTGTTGCAGTCGATGGGCGCCAGGGTCGGCGGCCGTATCACAAAAAACACGGACTATGTCATCGCGGCGACGGACACCAGTTCCAAGGCCGTCAAAGCCGCGCAGATGGGCATTGAAATTCTGGATGAGCGGCAATTCATGGAACGGGTCCATGCGTCCGGTTCATCCGCCGACCAGGGCGGGGGAATTTGATTTCGTGAGCGAACAGGCTGGCGGCCCGGTTGAAATCCTGTTCTACTACCGGGAAGAGTGCGACCTTTGCGAGCAGATGGATTTCGAGCTGAGGGAGTATCTATCCACATTCCATCCGGGTTCGGATATCCGGGTGGAGTTGCGGGATGTGGATGATAATCGGCAATGGCATGAGAAATACAGCGAGTATGTGCCCGCCCTGGTTGTCAACGGTGAACGGATATGCCACTATTTCTTCGATGGCGATGAAGTGCGTTCGGCGCTTGAACAATAATCAGGAGTGAGGCGGAACCATGCTTGAATTACGACAGGTTTACAACTACGATGCCGGTCTCGATGAACTGGTCCACACTTTCGGCGACCGGATACAAACCGCCGAGTCGGTCTGCCAACAGTACGGCAAGGATGAATCATTCCATCCTTCGTCGCCGCCCCATGCCGTGGTTCAACCCGACAATGCCGAACAGGTGCAGCAGATTGTGCGGATTTGCCGCAAACACGGGATGCCGATCGTTCCGCATGGCGCCGGCACCTCGCTGGAGGGCAACATCGCGGCGTTGAAGGGAGGCGTCTGTATCGACAGTGGCCGCATGAACTCGATTGTCCGGCTCAATGCGGAGGATTTTGACGTGGTCGTACAGCCCGGCGTGACCCGGCGGCAGTTGAACCAGTCCCTCAAGGGCAGCGGGCTGTTCTTTCCGATCGACCCCGGAGCGGACGCGACCATTGGCGGCATGGCCGCGACCCGCGCGTCGGGAACCAACGCGGTCAGATACGGATCAATGCGCGACAACGTCATCAATATCGAGATGGTATTGGCGGACGGCTCGATCATCAGAACGGCCAGACGCTCCAGAAAATCAGCCGCCGGGTATGACCTGACCCGATTGATGGTTGGTTCCGAAGGCACCCTGGGTATATTCACCGAACTCACCGTCCGGCTGTATCCGGTGCCGGAGTCGATGTCGGCTGCAATCTGCAATTTCGAAACCGTGGACGGCGCCGTCCATACCGTGATTGAAATGATCCAGTACGGGATTCCGGTTGCCCGAGTCGAATTGCTGGATGACCTGAGCATGAAAGCGCTGAACCTGTACTCGAAGACGAATTTCAACGAAGCGCCGACTCTGTTCTTTGAATTCCACGGCAGCGAACAGGGCGTCGAGGAGCAGGCCGTGCTGACCCAGGAAATCGCGAACCAGAATGGCGGCAGCGAATTCAAATGGACCACCAGCACCGAGGAGCGCACCAGAATGTGGCGCGCCCGCCATGATGCCGCCTGGGCGCACAAGCAGCTCCATCCGAAGGGAGAGATCTGGGCGACGGATGTGTGTGTGCCGATTTCCCGTCTCGCGGACTGCATCGGGCAAACCCGGGCCGATATCGAACAGTCCGGGATACTGGCTCCGATTGTCGGGCATGTCGGAGACGGGAATTTCCATCTGATCATGCTGATTGACCATGACAATCCGGATGAAGTGAAAGCGGCCGAAGCCCTGCACGAAAGAATGGTGCTGCGGGCGCTGGAAATGGAGGGAACCTGCACTGGCGAGCATGGCATCGGTTATGGCAAGCTCGACTTTCTCAAGCTGGAACACGGCGCGGCCGTCCATACGATGCGCCTGGTCAAACAGGCCCTGGACCCGGATAACCTCTTCAATCCCGGCAAGATACTGGAGTGACCGGCGCTATTACCGTCATTCCCGGCCAGTGCCGCTATATCCCTGATTTTCTCGAACCTGCGCGGGGATATGATCTTTACGACTGCCTGCTGGAGCAAGTGGACTGGCAGCAGCACACCGTAAGGCTGTTCGACAAGGAATATCGGTCACCCAGACTCAGCGCCTGGTATGGCGACCCGGACGCGGTTTACCGTTACTCCGGCATGGTGAATCTGCCGCTTCCCTGGTTCGACCCGTTGCAGGCCCTGCGGGAACAGGTGCAGGCAGCCACTCGCTGCCGCTTCAACAGCGTGCTGCTGAATTACTATCGGGACGGCAATGACGGCGTGGGCCCCCACAGCGACAATGAAATGGAATTTGGCGCGCGGCCGGTGATTGCATCGGTCAGCCTGGGCGAAACCCGCCGCTTTATTTTTCATCCGCGCAAATTCAATTCCGCCGAGAGCATCCGCTTCAATCTGGCCCATGGTTCATTGCTGGTCATGTACGGCTTGTGCCAGCGCCAGTGGAAACATTCAGTACCGAAATCCAGAAAACCAACCGGCCCGCGAATCAACCTGACTTTCAGGAATGTTGTGGGCCGGGGTTGTCGGGACCGGAGGGCCGGGAACCTGCGCTGACGGTTTGCGGGCAGGCACGGTGACCTGCCCCTACGATGTCGGTTGGGTGCGGCTGGATTTGAGCAGGACATAGACCGCGCCGGCGCCGCCGTGTCGGGGCTGGGCGGAGCAGAATGCCTTGACGGCGGTGACTTCCTTCAACCATTCGAGGGTAAATTGCTTCAATACGCTTTGTCCGCCTTGTGAGCGGTGTCCCTTGCCGTGGATGATCAGCACACAGGTCAGGCCGTGCCGCAGGGCATCTGAAATGAACCGGTCCAGGGCGTCGTCCGCTTCAAACCTTCTGAGTCCGTGCAGGTCCAGCGTCGATTCGACCGGGTACTGCCCACGCTTTAATTTCCGGATGATGTTCCTCTGCAATCCGGGCCGGGCGAACTGGGCGGAGCCGGGGGATTGCGGCTGGTCAACGATATTTTCGGATGTTCCGGTTCGTTCGACCGGTTGGGCATCAGGGCGGGGGCGAGGGGGTGTGACTGGAGGTTTGGGGCGGTCTTCGACCGGGTTGTTGCGGCGCGGGTGGTAATTTTTGTGCCGCGCATTGAGGTCGGACATGGCTTTTCTGAACAGCGAACCGTCATCTTCATCGCCGGTTCGATCGGATCGGGACGCCATGGGCCGGTTACCAGGGGTCAGGCGGGCTGGTTCTTGAGATAGCGGTCCGCGTCCAGGGCCGCCATGCAACCGGTTCCGGCCGAGGTGACCGCCTGCCGGTATACATGGTCCATGACGTCACCGGCGGCAAACACTCCTTCAACACTGGCCATGGTCGCATCGCCGCCGGTACCGCCGCGGGTGATGATATAGTCGCCCTGCATTTCCAGTTGACCGGCAAACAGGGCGGTGTTGGGCGTATGCCCGATGGCAATGAATACCCCCGGCAGGCTGATTTCACGGGTGGCGTCCGATTTCACGTTTTTGATCCGGATTCCGGTGACCCCGCTGTCATCGCCCAGCACTTCTTCGAGGACATGATCCCATTGCAGCGTGATATTGCCGCCCCGTTCCACCGTCTTCGCCATCAGATGATCGACCAGGATGGCCTCTGCACGCAGCGCGTCGCGGCGATGAACCAGCGTGACTCCTGACGCGATATTGGCGAGATAAAGCGCTTCCTCGACTGCGGTATTGCCGCCGCCGATGACCGCGACCTCCTGATTCCGGTAGAAGAACCCGTCACAGGTCGCGCAAGCGGAGACCCCTCTCCCCTTGAAGGCTTCCTCCGAAGGCAGTCCCAGGTATTTCGCCGAGGCTCCGGTGGCGATGATCAGGGCGTCACAGGTATACACCGCCTCATCGCCGGACAACCGGAACGGCCGGCCCGCCAATTCGGCGGTGTGGATATGATCCAGGATGATTTCAGTTCCGAACCTTTGCGCGTGGCGCTTCATGCGTTCCATCAGTTCCGGTCCCTGTACGCCCGCGTCATCGCCCGGCCAGTTATCCACATCCGTCGTCGTGGTCAGTTGTCCGCCCTGCTCGATGCCGGTAATCAGGACCGGGTTCAGGTTGGCTCTGGCCGCGTAGACAGCGGCGCTGTAGCCTGCGGGACCCGACCCGAGAATCAATAGCTGGCAATGTTTTTCGGCAGGCATGTCTTTTCGTGGTTGGATTCGGGGCTCGTACATAGCGGGTTCGTGACCGGCTTTATAACGCAAAAACGAACCTGGATAAAGGGACTATTTTGCGGATTGTGACTCCCCCTCAAGTGGGAGTGCTTTCCTTCCACCGAATCAGGCACCCCATCAGGCCGGGAATCTTTTACAATAGCCGGTTCTGACCGGATACAAGACAGTCGTTTGAGCGGATGAATGATATGAGATTCGATGAAATTTATAATGACGCGAGTGAAAACCCCGAAGCGTTCTGGGGCGGGATTGCGGAAAACGTGTACTGGTACAAAAAGTGGGACAAGATACTGGATGACTCTGACGCCCCGTTTTACCGCTGGTTTGCGGGGGGCCTGACCAATGTCTGTTACAACGCGGTTGACCTGCATGTTGAACAGGGCCGGGGGGATCAGCCTGCCATCATTCATGACAGTCCGATCACCGAAAGCCAGCGGAAAATCACGTATCATGAATTAAGGGGAGAGGTGGCGCGTTTCGCGGGCGTACTGCGTGATCATGGCGTCGAATATGGCGACCGGGTCATCCTGTACATGCCGATGATTCCCGAAGCGGTTATCGGTATGCTGGCCTGCGCCAGAATCGGCGCGGTCCATTCGGTCGTGTTCGGGGGGTTCGCCTCGAATGAACTGGCGGTCCGGATCGATGACTGCCAGCCAAAAGTGATCGTGTCCGCTTCCTGCGGGATTGAGCCGGGCCGGGTTGTCGATTACAAGCCGTTGCTGGACCGGGCGATTGAATTGTCCGGACACAAACCCGGACACTGCATTATTCTGCAGCGGCCCCAGGCCAGGGCATCCATGATCGCGGGCCGTGATGTGGATTGGCGCGACGCCGTTGAGAAATCAGAAGAGGCGGATTGCGTCCCCGTGGCGGCGACCGACCCGCTTTACATTCTCTATACTTCGGGCACTACCGGACAGCCAAAGGGGGTGGTCCGGGACACCGGGGGCGGGATCGTCGCGCTGAAATGGTCGATGAAAAACATTTATAACGCCGAGCCCGGCGATGTTTACTGGGCGGCCTCGGATGTGGGCTGGGTGGTCGGGCATTCCTATATCGTCTATGCGCCGCTGTTCAACGGCAATACGACGATTCTTTACGAAGGCAAACCGGTGGGAACGCCGGACGCCGGAGTTTTCTGGCGGGTGATTTCCGAGCACAACGTCAAGGTCCTGTTCACCGCGCCGACCGCGTTCCGTGCGATCAGGAAAGAAGATCCCAATGGCGATCTCATTCGCAAATATGATGTTTCCTGCTTGCAGTCGTTGTTTCTGGCCGGTGAGCGTACCGACCCGGACACCCTCAACTGGGCAAAGGATAAACTGGGCGTCCCGGTCATCGATCACTGGTGGCAAACCGAAACCGGCTGGTCGATTTGCGCGAATTGCCTGGGTATCGAAACGCTTCCGGTCAAGGAAGGTTCGGCTGGCCGCCCGGTGCCCGGATGGCGGTTGGAGGCGCTCGACGATAGCGGCCGGGAAGTCGGTACCGGCGATATTGGTTCATTGGTGGTCAGGTTGCCGTTGCCGCCGGGGACTTTCCCGACGCTATGGAATGCGAGGCAACGTTACCGGGACTCTTATATGACCGCCTTCGAGGGTTATTATGAAACCGGGGACGCGGGCTATATCGATAAGGATGGTTATGTCTATGTGATGTCGCGCACTGACGATGTGATCAATGTCGCGGGGCATCGACTGTCTACCGGGGCGATCGAGGAAGCGCTGGCTGAACATCCGGATGTGGCCGAGTGTGCCGTGATGGGTGTGAACGATGTCCTGAAGGGTGAATTGCCCCTGGGCCTCGTGGTGCTCAGTTCCGGGGTGGAGCGTGATAACGAGGATATTACCCGCGAATGCGTCCAGCTCGTGCGTGACCGGATCGGACCGGTCGCCGCATTCAAACTGGTCACCGTGGTGAAGCGGTTGCCGAAGACCCGGTCCGGTAAAATCCTGCGCGGCACCATGAAGAAAATTGCGGATAACTCTCCCTGGAAAATGCCAGCCACCATTGACGATCCGGCCATACTCGACGAGATCACGCAAAACCTGCAATCGCTGGGATACGCACAGGGCTGAAACCCGGATTGCGACATGAAACACGCCTTTATCATGGATCCGCTGGAGTCCGTAAAGCCCTGGAAAGACACCAGTTATTTCCTGATGCTGGCCTGTTCCGAACTTGGGCACCGGGTCTGCCACCTCGATCAGCGGCAACTCTGGCTGGATCATGACGACCTGAAAGCGACCGTGGCCTGGGTCGATGTGCGTGACGATGCAAAGCAACCCTTCAGGGTTTCGGGACAGGAGTCGCTCTCCCTGTCGGAGATGGACGCGGTCTGGATCAGAACCGATCCTCCGTTCGACCGCCGATATTTCTATACCACGCTGATGCTGGACTACCTGCCAGCCGGTACCCGGGTATTGAACCGGCCTGAAGGGATACGGAACTGGAACGAGAAGCTGTCCGCGCTGTTTTACCCCGATTTCACTCCGCCGACCCGGGTAACCGCCGATGTCGAGGTGATCCGGGCCATGGCCGAAGAATTCGGCAGGGTGACGGTCAAGCCGATAGATGGTTTTGGCGGCAAGGGAATCGTTTTTTACGATCACGGCGGCGACCCCACGGAAATACGGGAAGCGACCCATGCCGGCCGGCGCTGGGTCATTGCCCAGCAATATCTGCCGGCGGCGGTGGAGGGGGACAAAAGAATCCTGCTGCTCGATGGCAAACCCATGGGCGCGATTCTGCGCGTTCACGCCGAAGGAGTCGAATTGAACAATATGGACGCGGGCGGAATACCGAATCCGGCAACACTGGATGCCCGCGACCTGGAAATCTGTGCGGCGCTGGAACCCGGCCTGGTCGAACAAGGGATATTCTTTGCCGGAATAGACATCATAGGTGGCCAGCTTATTGAGGTGAATGTGACCAGCCCGACCGGGTTGCAGGAAATGAGCCGGTTCGACCAGGTCGACTACCACCATCGAATCATCTCGGCTCTGGACACATGAAAGCTGAAAAAATGGAAGCGGAAATGATGAAAAACCGGGTATTGGCTTCACTCAACGAATCGAAACAGATCCTCGACAGTTTTCTGTGCGATGAGCGCAGGGTTGAAGCCGTTGTAGCGGGCAGCGAGCTTATTATTGCCGCATTGAAAAACGGCAATGCGGTCTACAGTTGCGGCAATGGCGGTTCGATGTCCGATGCCATGCATTTTGCGGAAGAACTGACCGGACGCTACCGGAAAGACCGTCCCGGTCTGGCGGCCACCGCCATCAGCGACCCCGGACACCTGTCCTGCGTCGCCAATGATTACGGCTATGAACAGGTGTTTGCCCGGTATCTTGAAGCCAGGGCAAAACCTGGGGACGCCCTGGTCGCGATCAGTACCAGCGGGCAGAGCGCCAACGTGATCCGGGCCGCGGAGGCTGCCAGAGCGTGGGGTATGGTCGTAATCAGCCTGACCGGTCGTGAAGGTTCACCGCTGGGCAGGCTCGCCACGGTCGATATTCATACCATTGATTATCCGTATGCGGACAAAATCCAGGAGCTGCATATCAAAGTCCTGCACATCCTGATCGAACTGATAGAACGCTCGTTTTTCCCTGAAAATTATTGACTGCAAGAGCGGCCTGCTCTGCGCTTCACCGTGTTATTCATCTCTTCGATACTGACTGCTTGATCTGGTTTGGGAACCAAGCCCTTGAGGCTGACAATTTCCAGACAAGCCTCATTCCGTTCGGGGTTTGGGCGGATCTGTTTCCTTTCCTGTTCCCCAGGACGCGAGCCAGTTATCAACTTCGACATGTTCGATAAACTCTTTGGCATTCTGGCCTTCCTGAACCATCTTGATAAATCTTTTTTCCCTGCGGACACTTACAAGAGCGGTTGGCATTGCAGGCAGGGTATGTGTGTATTTCACATACATACTACCCAAAGCAAACAAAAATACAAGAAAAAGACGTTTATGTACAGGATCAGTAAACACACTGCACCATGATGGAAGTCTGACATTGCGAATGATAGTATTGATCCTGCACGCGGCACAGCAGGCGCTGGGTGAGGCGGAGGAAATACAGGGCGTGTTCATTGATTTTCAACAGCATTTGTATAAAACAGCAGTGGGGTAGGTAATGGCCACCGGATGGGAGTTCTGGATTGATCGGGGAGGCACGTTTACCGATATTGTCGCCCGGCAACCCGATGGAAATGTGGTCACGCATAAACTGTTGTCGGAGAATCCCGGACAGTACCGCGATGCGGCGATCCAGGGAATCCGGGACATCCTGGGGGTGAAAACCTCCGAGAGGCTGGACACCAGCCGCATTGCGGCTGTCAAGATGGGGACGACGGTCGCGACCAATGCCCTGCTGGAGAGGCAGGGGGAAGACACGCTGCTGGTCACCACCCGCGGATTCAGGGACCAGTTGCGGATCGGCTACCAGACCCGCCCGGATCTGTTCGCGCTGAATATCCAGTTACCGGAAATGCTGTATTGCGACATCCTGGAAATCGAGGAACGAATCGACGCTCATGGCGAGGTCCTGGTTGAACTGGATGCGGAGCGGGCGAGAGCGGATTTGCAGCGGTATTTCGACCAGGGACTCCGGTGCGTTGCGATCGTGCTGATGCACGGCTATCGCTATCACCGGCATGAACTTGTCCTGCAGAAGCTGGCGCAGGAAATCGGTTATACCCAGGTTTCCGTCAGTCATCAGGTCAGTCCGCTGATGAAGTTCGTGCCGCGCGGCGATACGACTGTGGTGGATGCGTACCTGTCACCGATTCTGCGCCGCTATGTCCATCAGATCGAGGCGGAACTGGACGGGCTTGAACGGCACAACGGCAAGCTCATGTTCATGCAATCCAACGGCGGGCTGACTGACGCCCGCTTCTTCCAGGGGAAGGACGCCATCCTTTCGGGACCGGCGGGCGGTGTGGTCGGCATGGCGCGGGTCAGTGAGGCGATCGACATAAACAAGGTGATCGGGTTCGACATGGGCGGCACGTCTACCGATGTCAGCCACTATAACGGGGAATTCGAGAAAGCGTTTGAAACCCGGGTCGCGGGGGTTCGATTGCGCGCCCCGATGATGCGGATTCATACCGTGGCCGCCGGAGGCGGTTCGATCCTTCATTTTGACGGAGCGCGCTTCCGGGTGGGGCCGGATTCGGCGGGCGCCAATCCGGGGCCGGCCTGCTACCGCAACGGCGGCCCGCTGGCGATCACGGATTGCAACGTCATGCTCGGCAAGTTGCAGAGCGACCTGTTCCCCAATGTGTTTGGCGAGGATGCGAACCTGCCGCTTGACGCGGATCGGGTGGAGGATGAGTTCAAACTGCTGGCGGCGCGAATCCGGGAGGATACCGGGGACCGGCGCAGCCCTGAATCCGTGGCCGCCGGATTCCTGTCGATCGCGGTGGAAAATATGGCCAACGCGATCAAGAAAATCTCCGTGCAGCGGGGATACGACGTATCCGACTACACGCTGTGCTGCTTTGGCGGCGCCGGTGGGCAGCATGCCTGCCTGGTGGCGGACGCCCTGGCGATGAAGACCATACTGGTGCATCCGTTCGCCGGAGTTTTATCCGCTTACGGGATGGGCCTGGCGGATACGGTCGCAGACCGGCAACAGGCGGTCGAGGCCGTGCTGGAGCGGGCGCTGATCAAGGACCTGGATGAGCGCCTGGACCAATTGCAGGACAGCGGCATCGAGGAACTGGAGCGGCAGGGCGATCCATGTGAAAACCTGTCGTTCAATCGCTTGCTGCATATTCGCTACCAGGGATCGGACACGACCCTGGTTGTGCCCCATGGCGGCCTGGATGAGGTTCGGACCCGGTTCGAGCGGGTCCACCAGATGCGTTTCGGATTTGTCTCGGCAGACAAGCCATTGATCGTGGAGTCGATCCAGGTGGAAGTGGTATCCGCGGCCAGACCGTCCAGGATCGAAAATCCGGTTAACCGGGGCCATGGCTCGCAAGCGGCCGCAAAACCGGACGCGGTCAGGAAATGCTACATGGAGGATCAATGGATCGACACGCCGTTTTATCAGCGAACCTCGCTGATTGTGGGGCAGGCGGTCAACGGACCGGCGGTGATCCTCGATTCGACTGCAACCATCGTGGTCGAGCCGGATTGGCGGGCTGTATTGAAGCCGGACAACAACCTGGTTCTGGAGCGCTGGCGGCAACGCGCGAAAACAAAAGCCATCGGTACGCAGGTGGATCCGGTCATGCTGGAAATATTCAACAATCTGTTCATGTCTATCGCGGAACAGATGGGTTTTGTGCTGGAAAACACGGCGGCCTCGGTGAATATCAAGGAACGGTTGGATTTTTCCTGCGCTATTTTTGACGCGGAGGGGGCGCTGGTCGCCAATGCCCCCCACATGCCGGTGCATCTCGGTTCCATGGGAGAAAGCATCAAGACCGTCATACGGGAAAGGGCAGGCCGTATTCTTCCCGGAGACGCCTATATCCTGAACGCGCCCTACAATGGCGGTACGCATTTGCCGGACGTGACGATCATCAAGCCCGTGTTCGCCGAAAAGGACCGGATCCTGTTTTATGTCGCCTCGCGCGGGCACCATGCCGACATCGGCGGGAAAACCCCCGGCTCGGCGCCTGCGGACTCGACCAGTATCGAACAGGAGGGGGTGGTGATCGACAATGTGAAACTGGTTGAAAACGACCGCTTCCTGGAAAAGGAGATACACGACCTGTTGAGCCGGGGTGTCTGGCCCGCCCGTAATCCGGAAATGAACATTGCGGATTTCAAGGCGCAACTGGCGGCTTGCGAGAAGGGGGTCAGGGAACTGCTCAGGATGACCGGGCACTATGGCATCGAGACGGTCCATGCGTACATGAAACATGTCCAGGATAACGCGGAGGAGTCTGTCCGCCGCCTGTTCGGTGTCATGGAAGATGGGGAATTCACCTATGAAATGGATGACGGCCACCGGATTGCGGTGAAAATCAGGGTAGACCGGGCCAACCGCAAAGCGGTAGTGGATTTCACCGGAACCAGCGCCCGCCATCCGGGTAATTTCAACGCGCCGACCGCGGTCGTGCGCGCCGCCGCGCTCTACGTTTTCCGGTGCCTGGTGGATGACCACATTCCGTTGAATGAAGGTTGCCTGAAACCCATGGAGATCATTATTCCCGAGGATTCGATGATCAACCCCCGATACCCCGCCGCGGTGATCGCGGGTAATGTCGAAACTTCACAGTACCTGGTCGATACCCTGTTCGGAGCCGTGAAAGCCGTTGCCGCAGCCCAGGGCACGATGAATAATTTTATCTGGGGCAATGACCGGTACCAGTATTACGAGACCATCTGCGGCGGCGCCGGCGCCGGCGAAGGCTATCACGGGGCCGATGCCGTACACACGCACATGACCAATTCCAGATTGACCGACCCGGAAGTGCTGGAATGGAGATTCCCGGTCATTCTGGAATCATTTGAAATCCGGACGGGTTCCGGCGGCAGGGGAAAATACCACGGCGGCGACGGGGTGGTCAGAAAAGTGCGGTTCCTGGAAAGCGTCATTGCCAATATTATTTCCGGGCACAGGAAGGTGCCCCCTTATGGATTGATGGGAGGGCAGCCCGGAAAAACCGGATCGAACCGGGTAATCCATGCGGATGGTTCGCAAACATCGCTCGGTGGGACGGACCGGATCGATCTGGCGCCGGGAGATATGGTGGTTATCGAAACTCCGGGAGGCGGAGGGTACGGCCCTCATAGTCAAGACGAGGTGGAAGCCAATGACATTTTTCAAATTTCACTCTGAATCCCTGCAGGATGAATGGCTGGACGCCTATGGACACCTGAACGAAGCGTATTATCTGGTTCCATTCAGCAATACGACCTGGCTGATGCAGGATCATTTCCGGATGGGAGTGGATTATTTCAAGAGGACCGGGTGCGCGCTGTATACGGTGGAGACTCATCTGCGCTATCTGGACGAAGTCAGGCGACCGGCGCTGATGGAAATTGAAACCCTGATCCTGGGTTCCGATGCGAAGAAAATCTGGTTTGCCCATCAGATGATCGTAGCCGGGACGATCCGGGCCACCGCCGAATTCATGATCCTGCATTATGATACCCGGCAGGGGCGAACCACGCAGATGCCCGATCCGGTACAGGCCATGCTGAAGCAGGCCGAGACTACGGAGAAACCGGACTGGGTGGGCCGACAGATCGGCCTGCGCAAAAAACCGGGGTGAAAATCCCGGACAGGGACTCACTCAGTCGCCATAGTGGATCATGGACGCGCTTCCGGTATCGTTGATATCGCGGATTGCGGTTTCGACATCCTGAATCGCGTCCCGAAGGTAGCCGGTGATCACCTGCCTGTCATCGGTAAACGGGATTTCATCGACCAGGGCCTGCAACCGGCCCATGGACAGCCATGCCTTGTGTCTCGCCCATTCGGCGAAGAGGACATGATGAGGGTCAACCAGGGATAAATCCGGGAACCGGCAAACATCGTCAATTCCTGCGTTCAACGGCACATATCCATTCACCAGGGTGATGCGTTCCCCCGGCCGGGTCAGTCTGGCGGCGCGATGCACCACCATATAGCCATGCAGCGCAATGGCGTAACCCGCGCCGGGAAACCGGGCGCTCACTATCCGTTCCGGCGGAATGGCCTCGCCCCGGTCCGTAATTTCTTTCGCCTGTTCACGGGTGCCCGTGAAATACTGGAACTCTCCGCCAGCAAGATGGTTCGGGTCGGACAGCATCAACACATAGTCCAGGCTCAGTGTGTCATGGTGCCATTTGTCAACCGGTCTGGTGAGGTCGTCCGGGGCAAAATTGAGATGCCCCAGATGCAAGGGCATGGTATGGGGCGCTACCGGAGCGCCGAAGATGTCCGAGACGAATTCGGTGACCTCTCTGCAAAGGCAGAAATCCCGTAGAAAACGGGATTGATAGACGCCGCCGCGAACCATGTTCTCGATACGTTCACAGTTGACTGCATATTTGCGCAATGAGCGGGCTGCAGCCAGCATGGCCGCGATTCCTTCGTCCGACAATATCCGCATCGTCCCGGAGAGCGCCAGGTCGGTTGGGCAGTTGCGGATCGTTTCGGCGTCATAACCGAGGTCGCTCAACTTCAGCGTGTCTTGCGGGGGTTCGAGTTGAAGATGCATGTCCGGGTCGAACCGGGTTTTCTCATCCAGATAGTGGTACCCGCCAGGCAGGATGGAAGGAAATTTCAGAGGGCTGTTCCAGTATGGCATGTCGAATCATTACAGTGGTCAATGACGAACATTGTATATGAAAAGCGACGATTTTCGTGTCGGCCATCCATTTGTTGCCGGGATGCGTAAATCCCGGCATACACCGGTGTGAATTCCCGTGTTTTCATGGTGCGCGGTTGTTACAATTACAGACCTTCAACAAACAGGTCTTCATCGATATTGGAGGAAACCATGTCAATCATTACCAGAATTGCGGCCAGCGTATTGGCTGCGATGATCATCCCCGTTCCGGCGGCGTTTGCGCAATCCGCCGATTATGTCCTGAACACAGCGTCCACAGGCGGCACCTATCATCCGGTTGGCACCGCTATTTCCACATTGTCGAAAGTAAAACTGCTGCCAAAGGAAAAATTCAGCCTGACGGCAGTCAACTCTGCCGGTTCGGGCGCCAATGTCCAGGCGCTGGCCGCAGGGACTGCGGATTTTGCGATTTTGCAGGGATTGTTCGGTTCGTATGCCGCGACCGGAACCGGGCCGGTTTCCGAAAAACAGGAAAACCTGCGGGCCGTCACCATGCTTTGGCAGAATGTCGAGCAATTCGTTCTTTCCAACGACAAGGTTACCAGCGGCACAGTCAGTGACCTGGTCGCGCTCAAGGGCATGGGTATGGGCATGGGCAAGCAAAATTCCGGAACGATCGGTTCGAACACGGTTCTGCTGGCCGGACTTGGCGTCGATATCGAAGCTGATTTCGAGCTGGTATACGCCGGGTATGGCCCGACTGCCGACGCTTTGGCGAACGGCCAGATAGTCGGCGCCGGCCTCGGCGCCGGACCGCCTACCGGTGCCATCACCCGGTTAATGGCATCCAACGAAGGAAAATTCACAATCCTTGACATAACGGCGGATCAAGCGGCGGCGATGGACGGTGGTCGCGGCCTCTGGGTGCCATACACGATTGCGGCTGGCACCTACCCTGGCCAGGACAAGGACATCAACACGATCGCGCAGCCGAACTTTCTGGCCGTGAACGCGAATGTCGATGAAAATCATGTCTATCTCCTGACCAGAACCATGTATGAAAACCTCGGTTTTCTTCAGGCCATCCATCCCGCGACCAAGGCAATGGCTATCGAAAAGGCGATGGCTGGCCTTCCTGTTCCGCTGCATCCGGGAGCAGTGAAATACTATCAGGAAGTCGGACTGGAAATCCCGGAACATCTGATGGCGAAATAACCAGGTCGAAATGACATTCAGCGGGGTAGCGCCAGACACATTTGGCGCTGCCTCTTTTTTCGGAAAATTCAACAGGGCCCTGAGTCCATTTCGTGGCAAAGGGGTCTGAAATGCGGACCGATGACAAGGCCATGGGAGGCGTTGACGAAACGGGTCCGTATCCGGAGTCGCCGGGTCACTGGTTGTCCCTGGACGAGACTTCGCAATCGTTGACCGATCGAACGGTTGGCGCACTCGCGGTCGTGTTCGGGTTCTGGCATATTCTGACCAATATATACTTTCTGGAACCCGGACTCTGGCAAAATGCCATTCACTTCGCCGGATTCGCCATTCTCGCCTCGGTCGTTCATAGCCCGTTCAAGTCAAGGCTGAAATCCGGAACGGCCATTCTAGTCGATCTTTCCTACGGGCTGGTCATTGCCGCCGCGGCGCTTTGGGTGGCGGGCGCGGAAACATCGCTTTACCAGCGCACTCTGGCGGTGACGGGACAGTCCTGGCAATTCAGTCCCGTTGACTGGGCGGCGGGCTTCATCCTGATTTTTGCGGCAATCGATTTGTCCCGGCGGGTTTCGGGCTGGGTGATTCCGGTCCTCGTGTTTTTGTCCCTGTCCTACATCCTGTTTCTCGGTCCCTTGCTGCCCGGTGTTTTCAGGTCAGCGACGCTGCCCATGAACGATGTCCTGTTCCGCACACTCTATAACGACGAGGGCATGTTGGGCATCCTCGCCAGTATTTCCTCTACCAACATCACCTTGTTCATGATTTTTGGCGGATTTCTGATTGCTTCGGGAGCCAGCGATTTCGTCATCGAACTGTCCAAGCTGGTCGCCGGGCGCATCCGTGGCGGCGCGGCTTTTGTCGCGGTGATTTCTTCTGCGCTGACCGGCACGATCAACGGTTCCGCCATCGCAAATACCGCGTCAACGGGTGTGATCACCATCCCCCTGATGAAATCGAACGGGTTCAGGGGCAAATTTGCGGGTGGCGTGGAAGCCGCGGCTTCCACCGGCGGGCAATTGATGCCCCCGATCATGGGCGCCGGAGCCTTTGTCATGGCAAGCTACACATCGATTCCTTACGCGACCATCGTCACCGTTTCGATCATACCCGCGGCACTCTATTTCCTCTCGGTCGCATTTATCGTCCGGATCGAAGCGATGAAATACCGGATCGGAGATGGGATGGATCTGGCCGTTGATTATGGCAAACTGGTATCCGGCAGTCTGACTTTCATTCTGCCGCTGACGATCATGATCTGGCTGTTGATGACGGGCGTGACTCCCGCGTTTGCCGCCTCCTGGGCAATTGCAACGCTGATCGTCGTATCCTGGGCGACCTGGGCGGTATCCAGGATCGCTCGCCTGAATGACTTCAATCCTGTGCTGATGGACCACCGCCGGATTGCCCGCGCTTTTCTGGTTGGTGTCAAATCCTCGATCCTGACCGGTATCCTGCTGATTGCAATCGGAATCATGAATAATGCCATTGTCACCAGTGGCGTCGGTAACGGGTTTTCACTGATGATCGCGCAATGGTCGCAAGGGTCGCTGGCGCTGGCGGTACTGCTGATCGGTCTCGCGTCACTGGTGTTGGGCATGGGACTTCCGGTCACCGCCGCCTACATTATCCTTGCAATCCTGACAGCGCCCGCGCTTGCCGGGATCATGGCCGACACGATGATTGTGGATCAGTTGGTTGCCGGTATCAGCGACCCGGCCAGAGCGGCGGTATTCAACCTGGTCGACAGCGTGCACGTTGCGGATATCGCATCGGGATTATCCCGGGAAAACGCTCTGGAAATGCTCGCCGCGTTGCCGTTCGAAGTGGCAGTCACATTGCGTCCGATGTTGATCGATCCGGCAACCCTGACGGTTATCCTGTTGACTGCCCACCTGATCATTTTCTGGTTGAGCCAGGACAGCAATGTGACTCCGCCGGTTTGTCTGGCAGCGTTTACCGCGGCGGGGATTGCCGGATCAAGGCCAATGGCCACCGGATTCCAGGCATGGAAAATTGCCAAGGGCCTGTATATCCTGCCTCTGATGTTTGCTTATACGCCATTGATATCCGGCAGTTTCCATGAAGTGTTGCAGATCGGATTTTTCGCGATGTTCGGCATTTATGCGCTGACTGCGTTGATCCAGAACCATGCCGAAGGACCATTGAGCGGGGTGCTTGTGCCGATGCTCATACTGGGCGGGGCCGCAACTTTTTTCCCGCTCGCTCTTGTGGCCAATACCGTCGGCGCCCTGGTGGTAATCCTGGTCGTGGTCCTGTCGAAACGAAATCTGCCGAGGGAGCGGTAAGTCATCATTGGTGTTATAGTTGCAGGTCGTCAACATACTCAACATACAAGGTAAAGACGTGAAAAAATTTTCTCTGCTTGTGGTTGCCGGGTTGTTCGCGGTTTCGACAGCGCATTCCAACACACTGAAAATGGCGTATGACGCGGATCCGATGTCACTGGACATTCACGAGTTGCTGTCGGGAGGTACGTTGCAGCTTTCCCACATGGTTTGCGACCCGCTGATCCGATTGAATCAGGAACTGGGTTTCGAGTCACGGATTGCCAGCAGTTGGGAACGACTGGACGATACGACCGTAAGATTCAATCTCCGTCAGGGGGTACGTTTCCATTCCGGTCGTGAACTGACAGCCGCGGATGTCCGGTATACCTTTGACAGGCTGAAGCGGAGTGAGGACTTCAAGGGAATCTTCGTGAATTTTACGGCGGCCCATGTCATGGATGACTACACCATTGATCTGGTCACCGACGGACCTTATCCACTGCTTTTGCATACCGCGGCCTATATATTCCCTCTCGACAGCGCGTTTTACAGGGGAACCGACGAGCGGGGACGGGACAAGGGTGAGATTGTGAAGCATGGCGATTCATTCGCCTCGACTAACATTTCCTGCACCGGGCCGTTTACGGTCACCTCGCGGGAGCAGGGGGTCAAAGTGGTTTTCGACCGGTTTGCGGATTACTGGGATACCGGGTCACCGGGCAATGTCGAGCGGATCGTGTTCACCCCGATCAAGGATGACCCGGCCCGGGTTGACGCGCTGCTGTCCGGTGACATTGATTTTGCCGCTCCCGTCCCGCCGGCCGATCTGGCTCGAATCGACAGCAGCGACGCGGTGGATCTGGTGACCATGAGCGGTACCCGGATCATTACCTTCCAGCTTAACCAGAAAAGGAATCCGGCGCTGGCCGATGTCCGGGTCAGGCGGGCCATCGTTCATGCGGTGAACAATGAGGGTATCGTGGAGAAAATCATGAATAACTTCGGTACCGCCGCGGCGCAGCAAAGCCCGAAAGGTTACCCGGGTCATAACGAAGCGCTGCAACCTCGCTATGATCTTGAAAAAGCCCGCGCGTGGATGGCCGAGGCCGGATATGCGGGTGGTTTCGACGCAACGATGATGGCGCCCGACAACCGCTATGTGAATGACGCCAAAATAGCGGAAGCGGTTGCCGGTATGCTCTCGAAAATCAATATCCGGGTGGATCTGACAACGATGCCAAAAGTCCGGTATTGGCCCAGCTTTGACGAACGCGCCGCCGATATCATGATGATCGGGTGGGATACGCCTACCAAGGACTCGGCTAATTTCTCGGAATTCCTGATGATGACACCGGATCCCGCGACCGGCTATGGCCAGTACAACAGTGGCAATTACTCCAATACCGAAGTGGACCGGCTGGTACTGGACAGCGCAAAACAGACCGACGCCTCCAAACGGGCGGAAATGCTGCAACGGGTTGAACAGATCCTCCATGATGAAGCGGCCTTTGTGCCGTTGCATTGGCAGGACCGGGCATGGGCAGCGAGGAAGGGCGTCCATATCGACCGTGTTGTCAACGTAATGAACCTGCCTTACCTGGGCGACCTGGTCATGGATCGATAAAGTCTTCCGGCCCGGTCCTGCAGCCGTCCCCGGAATCTTGCGGTACGTCTGGAATCATTGGATGTCCTGGCAGGAATTCCGTTTTGCCTGTCCGTGATATGGGCATGCGACCTGGTGGTTGGCTGCAACGGTCTCAAGCGCCGGACGGCGACGGGTGCAGTCCCCTTGTGCCTGTGGGCATCGGCTGGCAAACGCACAGCCGGCGGGTGGATCGAACGGAGACGGAAGGTTACCCTGGAGGATGGGCCGGGAGCGCGCCCTTTCCACTGCCGGGTCAGGAACCGGAACCGAAGAGATCAGCGCCCGGGTATATGGGTGCAGGGGTTTGGCGATCAGTTGCGGAGTGTCTGCGAGTTCCATCATTCGCCCCAGGTACATGACCAGGGTGCGGTTTGAAATGGCCCTGACCACGCTCAGATCATGGCTGATCACGATCAGCGCCAGCCCGAAGTCCCGCTGAAGGTCTCGCAGCAGGTTGATTACTTGTGCCCGCACGGATACATCCAGCGCGGCAACCGGCTCGTCGCAGATGACGAGACGCGGTTTCAGGACAAGGGCGCGGGCGATTCCGATACGCTGGCACTGGCCGCCCGAGAATTCATGCGGATAGCGGTTTGCCAGATTGGGCAGGAGTCCGACCCGTTCCATGATCTTGCCGACGCGGGCGCGGACCCCCGCTTTTGAAACATCCGGGTTGTGTGTACGCAACGGTTCGGCAATGATCCGTCCTACGGTCATGCGCGGATTCAGCGCCGCGACCGGGTTCTGGAAGATCATCGGCATATCCCGGCGAACTTCGCGCCGTGAACGGCGGTCCATCCGGGCCAGATCGGCGCCGTCCCACAATACCCGTCCGGCGCGGACCGGAACCGTGCCGACAATGGCCCGGGCCAGCGTGGTTTTGCCGGAGCCGCTTTCACCGACGATGCCCAGAGTTTCCTGTTTGCCGAGAGAGAAAGAGATTTCGTCGACGGCGGCCAGGGTTCGTGACGGTGTCCACGGCCAGTGATTGCGGACGGGTACCTCGAAGTTCACCGCCAGATTTTCAACTGTCAGCAACGTGGTCATGGAGACGCTGACGGGAAGTCGATATGGCAGGCCCGTTTTCGTTTCCCGGTTGCCCGGAGAAGCGGCCGGTGGCCGGCGCATTCCGGCAAACGGGCCGGGCACCGGGGTTGAAACGGACAGCCGGCGGGCAGGGAACGCATGTCGGGAGGTTCGCCGTCGATCACGCGCAATTCCCCGCGCTGGCTGGAATCATCGTCAAGACGTAAAATGGTGTCCAGCAGGGCGGACGTATAGGGGTGGGCGGGCGTTTCGATAATCGCGTCCGTTGGTCCGTATTCCATGATCTGGCCGCCGTACATCACCATGATCCGGTCACTCATGCCGGCAACCAGCCCCAGGTCATGGGTGATCAGGATGATGGTGGTGCCGAATTGATCCCGGATGTCCTTCAACAGGTCGACGATCCGGGACTGCACGGTGACGTCAAGCGCGGTGGTCGGTTCGTCGGCAATCAGAATCCGGGGGCGGCACAGGAGTGACATGGCGATCATGATTCTCTGGCGCATGCCGCCCGAAAATTCGTGCGGAAACATGCCGATTCGCTGTCGGGCATCCGGTATCTGCACCGCGTCCAGCATGCGGATGGACTGATCCAGCGCGGCGCGTTTTGACAGGTTTTCATGCAGCATCAGTACTTCGGTCATCTGCTCGGAAATTCGCATGTAGGGATTCAGGGAAGTCATTGGATTCTGGAAGACGATCGAGATTTCGGCGGCCCGGATGCCGGCCAGTTCCGGTTCCCGCATCGTGAGTATCTCCCGGCCGTCAAACTTCACCGAGCCGCTCGCCGTTGCCTGATGCGGAAGCAGTCCCATGATCGAGAATGCGGTCTGGCTTTTGCCGGAGCCGCTTTCACCTGTAATGGCCAGAATCTCTCCGCACTCGACATCGAAACTGACTCCGTTGACCGCATGTACCGGGCCGTCTCCGGTTGCGAAGGTCACTTCCAGGTTGCGAACCTGCAGCAGGCTCACCGGCCGCTGTCCTTCGGGTCGAGCGCGTCACGCAATCCATCCCCCAGAAAGAAGAACCCGGAGAGTGTGACGATGAAGAAAAACAGCGGGAACGCGAGTTGCCAGAGTGTGCCGTACTGCATCTGTGACGCGCCGCCGCTGATCAATGCGCCAAGCGAGGTATCGGGTTCCTGTACGCCGAGTCCCAGAAAGCTGATGAAACTTTCGTAGATGATCATGTTCGGAACCAGCAGGGTGGCATAAACGATGGCAATTCCGAGGAGATTCGGGATGATATGGCGCAGGATGACGGCGGCGGGCGAGACCCCCATGATGACCGCGTTTTCGACAAATTCCAGATTCCTGATGTTGAGCGTCTGACCGCGTACGATGCGGGCCATGTCCAGCCAGGAAACCAGTCCGATGGCAACGAATAAAAGGATGATGGAACGACCGAAGACCACCAGCATCAGGATCAGCACGAACATATACGGAATCGACATCAGGATGTCAACGATCCGCATCATGACGCTGTCGATCCTGCCGCCAAAGTAGCCTGCCACGGTGCCGTAGAGTGTGCCGACGACGACTGCGATCAAAGCGCCGATAATGCCCACCATCAGTGATACCCGCGCCCCCATGGCGGTGCGCACGAACAGATCCCGCCCGAGTTCATCGGTGCCAAACCAGTGTCCGGTCGTAAACGAGGGGCTGCCGGCTGCCTGGACGTTACCAAGGACAGTCCAGTCAATCGCCTGGTATGACCAGATCGACAGCCAGGGAGCGGCGACGGCAAACAATCCGACCAGCAACAGGGCCAGAAGACTGGCTACGGAGGCGCGATTGCGAAAAAACCGGGTACGGGCATCCTGCCACAGTGAACGTCCGGTTACGCCTGCCGATACATCGGGGGCGTCGATTCGTATCCGGGTCGTCAGGTTCATCGTATCCCCCGGTCCGGATTCAATAGCGGATCCTGGGATCGATCAATGCGTAGGCCACATCCGCCAGCAGGTTGAACAGCACCGTCAACGCGCCGGCGAGGATCGTGATCCCCATGATCAATGAATAATCCCGGTTGATGGCGGCATTGACGAAATACTGTCCGATGCCACCGGTTGAGAAATACATGTCGATCACCACAGAGCCGGTGATCATGCCGACAAAGGTCGGGCTGAGGTAGGAAATGACCGGCAGCATGGCCGGTTTCAGGGCATGACCCAGGATCACCCGGCGCCGCGGCAGGCCCTTGGCGCGTGCAGTGAGAATGAAATCGGAATTCAGGGTTTCAAGCATGGATGACCGGGTTATCCGTGCGATGGATGCCATGAAGCTGGTCGAAAGGGCGATCACCGGCATGATCAGATAAGGGAGTTGTCCTCCCTGCCAGCCGCCGCCCGGCAGCCAGCCAAGCCAGAGGGTGAATACCAGCACCAGGATCGGCGCCATTACGAAATTGGGCAGCACCTGTGCGCCGATGGATACGCCGACTGCCAGGTAATCGAGCCAGGAGTTCTGGTGGACAGCCGCGGTCACGCCAAGCAACGTTCCCGCAACGACGCTGACGACAAAAGCGAGGAAGCCGTAGGTCAGAGTCACAGGAAAGCCCTGTGCGATGATGTCGTTGACCGTGCGATCCTTGTAGATAAAGGAAGGGCCGAAGTCGAAGTCGGTTACGATGCCCCGGATATAATTGAAAACCTGCTGGAAAAAAGGGCGGTCAAGACCATATCTGGCTTCGATGTTGGCGAGGACTTCCGGCGGTAACGGGCGTTCGCCGACGAAAGGACTGCCGGGGGCGGCATACATCAGCAGGAACGAAAAAACGATCAGGATCAGGATTGTCGGAACTGCGACCAGGACCCGCCGCAAAATAAAGGAGGCCATGGTTTTACCGGCTTCGGATCAATTCGCGGATCGCCAGAGATCTTTGGAATACCAGTTCTGCTGGACGTTCCCGTACGGCCAGCCCTTGATATCGGACTTGAGCATGAAGACGCTGGTATAGTGGTAGATCGGGATGATTGCCATGTCATCGGCGATGATTGTCTCCACCTTGTAGTAGCTGGGTTTCGGGTCGGCCAGCGTTTTTGATTCCCGCATCAACGAGTCGACCTGCGCATTGGAATATCGGCCGTCGTTGGCGCCGGATGTGCTGGTCAGCAGGTCCAGGAAGGTCGAGGCTTCGTTGTAATCACCGCACCAGCCTGCCCGCGCCAGATCGAACTGCTGGTTGTCACGGATGTCGAGGTAGGTTTTCCACTCGTAGTTGACGAGTTCGATTTCAACCCCGAGCTTCTGTTTCCACATTTGCGCGGCAACGGTGGCAATCTGTTTGTGTGATTCGGAAGTGTTATAGATCAATTTCAGGTTCAACGGGGCGTCATCGCCATACCCGGCCTCGGCGATCAATCTCCTGGCTTCATGGTCCCGTTCAGCCTGGGTCAGGGTTCCATATGCGATTACCGGAGTTTCGAATCCGGCAGTGGCCCTGTGGGTAAAGTTATATGCGGGATATTGCCCGCCCTTGAGTACGGAATTGACCAGAATATCCCTGTCCAGCGACCAGGATAACGCTTTTCTGACCCGGACATCCGCCAGAGCCGGGTGTGCGCTTCCGGTATGGTTGATAATGAAATAATAGGTACACAGAAGCGGGGCGGAGGTGGTTTCACCGGGGTATTGATCCTTGAGGTTCGGGTATTGGCCAGCGGGCACGGCTGTCCGGTCCAGTTCACCGGCCAGATACCGTGTCAATGCCTGGTTTTCATCATTGATCACCTTGCCGGTCACTTTCTCGATGATCGTCGCCTGGTTGTTCCAGTACATCGGGTTGCGCTGGCGTGAGTGGTATTCATTCGGCACATGCTCAGTCAGTACATAAGCCCCGTTCGAAACCAGGTTGCCGGGTCGGGTCCAGCCCGGTCCGTGAGTCTCGATAGTGGGCCGATGTACCGGGAAAAAGGTCGCATAAGTCGTCATTTCCGGGAAATAGGGCAGTGGTTTTTCAAGCCGCACTTCCAGTGTATAGTCATCCAGCGCCTTCACGCCGAGTTCAGACGGCGGCTTTTCCCCGGCAATGATCTTCGACGCGTTCACGATTGTGCTCAACTCGACATACCATGCATAGGGTGAGGCCGTAGCCGGATCGACCGCCCGCCGCCAGGCATACACAAAGTCACCGGCGGTTACCGGGTCGCCGTTCGACCATTTCGCGTTCTCGCGAAGATGGAAAGTCCAGGTGCGGTTCAGGTCCGTCCCGGTGAATCGCTCAGCGACTCCCGGCGCCAGACTGCCTTCGGAATCCTGGGTCAACAACCCTTCGAACAGGTCACGCAGGACATCGAAACCCGCTGAGTCCTCGTTCAATTGCGGGTCAAGGGTCGGCACTTCGTCAAGCAGACGATAGGTGAAGGTCTGGTTATCCGGGAGCGGTTCGCCGGTAACCGGGTCGGATGCCGCCGCGTGGACCATACTCCCGCCGGAAAGGATAAGAACCGGCACGATCAGGATGGTTGCGATTTTCAGTTTCATCGGTTCTGTCAGCAGAGGTTGTTCTGTTCTTCGCCTAGAGGCTGTGCAGGGGGATTGCGGTGGTATATTTGATTTGCTCCATCGCGAAATTCGAGCTGACGTCATTGATGTCCACCTGCTCGATCAACCGTTGATAAAACCGGTCGTAGGCTTTCATGTCGGTGACAACCACACGCATCAGGTAATCCACTTCACCACTCATACGATAGAATTCAACCACTTCCGACATATTGTTCACTACCTTTGAAAACTTTCTGAACCAGGCGGCGTTATGCTGGTTGGTGCGGATGGATACAAATACATCCATGTTCCGGTCCAGTTTTTCCCGATTGAGCAAGGCCACCCTCTTGCCGATAACGCCGGAATTCTCCAGAATCTGTATCCGTCGCCAGCAAGGTGTTTTACTCAGGTTCACCTTCTCGGAAATTTCCGCCGTTGTCATGCTTGCGTCATGCTGCAAACAATCCAGGATTTTCATGTCTATCTGGTCCACGCCCTGATCTCCTGCCCTGATGGTTATGCAACATATTGATATTAACACTAATTTCATCAAAGTCCAGAATATTGTAAAAGCGCGGAACAGTGCTATACTCCAACCTGACGCCTTCGTAGCTCAGGGGATAGAGCGATCGCCTCCTGATTGCGGAGAATTGGGCACCGGTGCGGGAAACCCTCCGTGTGAATCTGCTCAAATTCGGTGAAACCTGCCCGACGTCGTCGGTGGCAATACCGAGCCAAGCCCGCTAACCCGGGAATGTGTAGAGACTTGACGGGCAGCGCCTTGGGTTCCCCATGGCGAAGATAAAGTCCAGACCACAAACTCCGTGACATCGCACGGTGTCGTTACGGTGATCACGGAGGTAGTGAAAGCTATAGTGGTATGAAGCGATAGGTCGCAGGTTCGAATCCTGCCGAGGGCGCCAGCCATTTGTCGTGAGTTTCCAGCCCGTTGCCGCGAAGGTTGCTGCGGTCAGGGATGTCACAGGCAAAGGCTTGTAATAGCCGTTATTTTGGAAATGGTGTACGGGGTTGTAAATTGCGGATTTGTTTTATAGACTACCCGTTATGAACAGGACAACTGCGAAATCAGGTTACTTTTCGGCAGCCGCAATGGCTGGCGATGCCGCTGCGTTGTCTCTTCTGCCTGCACGGCTACTGCGCCCGCTGGCGCATTAATACTTCCCCCTTATCCGTTGATTACCCGAAGCCGCCTGCAAGGCGGAATCGGCGATGATAGTACAGACACCAGTCAAAACAGGCAAAAAAATGAAAAACAAATTGATCATATTCGATACGACTTTGAGGGATGGCGAGCAGAGTCCGGGCGCTTCCATGACCCAGGATGAAAAGATCCGTATCGCTCAATTGCTCGAAAAAATGAAGGTGGACGTGATCGAGGCGGGCTTTCCGGCAGCCAGCCCCGGAGATTTCAGCGCCGTGCGGGCGATTGCGGGGCTGGTCAGGGAAAGTACGGTATGTGGTCTGGCCAGAGCCAACCCGAAAGATGTCGAAAGGGCGGGGGAAGCTTTGAAGCGGGCCGAATCCGGTCGTATCCATACATTCATCGCGACGTCTCCGATTCACATGGAGCACAAACTGAGGATGAGCCCGGACCAGGTCGTCGAGCACGCCGTTGCCGCAGTGACCCAGGCCAGGGGGTACACCGATGATGTGGAATTTTCTCCGGAGGACGCCGGTCGTTCCGGGTTCGATTTCCTGTGCCGGATCATTGAAAAGGTGATTGACGCGGGAGCGGGCACGATCAATATTCCGGATACCGTGGGCTACAACCTCCCTTCACAGTTCGGCGAATTGATCCAACGGTTGATCGAGGCAATACCGAATTCCGATAAAGCCGTCTTCTCGGTGCATTGTCATAATGACCTGGGACTGGCGGTGGCGAATTCCCTGTCCGCGGTCATGGCGGGCGCCCGACAGGTGGAGTGTACGGTCAATGGATTGGGCGAGAGGGCGGGAAATGCCTCTCTGGAAGAAATCGTCATGGCGGTCAGAACCCGTCAGGATGAATTCGATTGCGATACAGGAATAGATACCACTCAAATCGTTCCGGCGAGTCGTCTGGTTTCGGGCATTACCGGATTTCCCGTGCAGCCGAACAAGGCCATTGTCGGCGCCAACGCCTTTGCCCACGAGGCCGGTATCCATCAGGATGGGGTGATCAAGGCGCGGGAAACCTACGAAATCATGTCTGCGGAAGATGTCGGCTGGAGATCCAACCGTATGGTTCTTGGCAAGCACTCGGGACGAAACGCGGTCAAACAGAGACTGAAAGCGCTGGGATTCGAGTTCGATCCCGCTCAGGTCAACGAGATATTCGACCGGTTCAAGGAGATGGCAGACCGGAAACATGAAATTTTTGACGATGATCTCAAGGTTCTGGTGACCGAGTCCGACAGCACACCTGAAAACGAGAAGTATTCGATGGTGTATGTGCGGACCCGTTCAGAAACCGGAAGAAAGCCGAGTTCAACGGTTTCCATTGAGGTAGAAGGCGAGAGGTTCAGCGAGACGGATACGGGAAATGGAGTGGTGGACGCCACCTTCCGGGCGATTGACCGGATTGTACGCTCCGGTAGCACACTGAAACTGTATTCGGTCAACAGTATTACCAGCGGTACCGACGCACAGGGTGAGGTCAGCGTGCGTCTGGAGAAAGACGGGGTGATTGTGAATGGCCATGGTGTGGACCTCGACATTATCATCGCTTCCGCCAAGGCGTATATCAATGCGTTGAATAAACTTGAGGTCGGCGAGTTTCGCACCCATCCCCAACTCTCGGCGGCCATCTGATTCGATGGCAGGGCTGGATGACCGCCAGATTGAGATTCTCGATAAAATCGGAATCGAACTCTGGCGGCGTCGGGAGGCGCGCCCGGAACTCCAGTCCGAACCTGAAGTTACAGAGCCTGAAATCATAAACGAAGTTTCCGCCGCTTCCGGCAGTGACGTTCTCCCTGCCGGTCCGGATTCGGGCAACGAAACGGAAAGGCTGCGGCAACTGGCGGAAACCATCTGCGAATGCCGCAAATGTCCGCTGCACCGGACCCGGACAAAGGCGGTTCCGGGAGTCGGTAGCGCTTTCGCCAGATGGATGTTCGTGGGTGAAGCGCCGGGCCAGAACGAGGATTTGCAGGGACAGCCGTTTGTCGGACGCGCGGGCCAGCTTCTGGACGCCATGATTGCCGCGTTGAAGATGGCGCGAAAAGACGTGTTCATCGCGAACGTGATCAAATGCCGGCCTCCGGGTAACCGCAACCCGGTCGTTGAGGAGATTAACCAGTGCGAGCCCTACCTGCACAGGCAACTGGCGATAATCAGACCGGCCATCATCGTCGCTCTCGGAGCGGTCAGCGCCCAATCGCTGCTAAAAACCAGTGACCCGATCGGTCGGCTTCGCGGCCGGGTATTTCACTACGGGGAACCGGGCATCCCCTTGATTCCGACCTATCATCCGGCTTACCTGTTGCGGAGTCCGATGCAGAAAAAGAAGGCATGGGAGGATCTGTTGCTCGCCCGGTCCATTGTCGGGGACGGCGTCCGAACACCGGAGAAAGGCCCGGGTTCCGTCCCGACAGATATGCGGTCAGGAGGACAAACCGATAATGAGCCGTTGTCCGGGAAATAACAGATTGTGTTCGAGCAGGTTGTTCCAGCTTAAAAGCTGTGCGACCGAAGTCTCCGATTTCCTGGAAATTTTCCACAGGGAATCACCTGGCTGGACGATATAGATCATATAGCCATCCTGGATGGTGATCTCTGCGGAGAATTTATGTGCAACTCGCAATCCTCCGGTACTGACTGGAATCTTCAGTACCTGCCCGATTCGAATCAGATGAGAAGAAAGCCCGTTGGCAACCATGATTGATTGGACTGTGACTCGATATTTCTTCGCAATCAACCCCAGGTATTCCCCTTTTTTGACAGGATGGCGCGCCCAGCGCAGCCTTTGCTGATCGCTTAGCCCGTCCAGCTTCGCAAGCAACTGAACGGCCATTTCGGCAGGCAGCACAATCGTGTGCGGTCCATCGGGAGGGGTGACACCGAGTTTGTAACCCCTATTGAAATAATGGAGTTCTTCCCCGGAGGCCGGGATCAGGGAAGCGGCCACGTTCAGGTCGGTCTGGGTCTGTGCATCAATGACCGCCAGGGTTTGCCTGTTTGGAATCGGCGGCAATTCGATCCCGTACTTACCCGGTTCACGGATCATGTCCCGAACCGTGAATATCCTGGGCAGGTAGTCCCTGGTTTCCCGGCGTAATTCCAGATGGGTAAAACCGGTTGGCCGGCCGGCCTTTCGATTGCTGCGAATGGCCCTGCGTATCGTGCCTTCACCCGCGTTGTAAGCGGCAAAGACATGTTCCCAGTTCTGGTCGAACTCATCCGCAAGATATTCCAGATAGTCCAGCGCGGCGCGGGTGGACTGAACCAGGTCGCGCCTGCCGTCCATCCACGAATCCTGCCTCAGTCCATAATGCCTTGCAGTAGGGGCGATGATTTGCCACATGCCCACCGCTTTCGATCGGGATACCGCGTCTGACCGATAGGCGCTTTCAATGGCCGGGAGCAGGACAATTTCCGCCGGCATTCCTCTTTTTTGCACTTGCTCCAGTACATAAGGCATGAACCAGTAGCCACGGCTGCCCAGCCGGTCAAAATATTCCTGTTTGGCAAATGCTTGTTCATAGCGACTGAATCCGGGATCGGAGGCCCCTGAATATTGCAGACTGAACCGATTCCTCAATTCCAGCCAGAAATCGTCTGGCTGCCCGGCCATGACGAAAGGGATGCCACAGCCTCCAAGCAGGGCCAGAACAAGCAGGATCGCCAAGTAGTTGAGATATCTCATCACAACCAAATGTTATGTTCTGGTATAATTATAGTCAACATCAGATGTTATGAAACAGTACCACCGGCTTGAGATATTCCATGAAAGAACCAGTCAGGGTTGCGGTAACCGGCGCCGCGGGAAACATTTCCTACGCGCTTTTGTTCCGGATTGCGGCGGGAGACATGCTCGGCAGGGACCAACCGGTCATTTTACAGTTGCTGGAAATTCCCCCGGCGCTGGATGCGCTTCATGGAGTCGTGATGGAGCTGAACGATTGCGCGTATCCGCTGGTGGCCGGTGTGATCGCGTCCGATCAGCCTGAGGTCGCGTTTGCGGACGTCGATTATGCGATGCTCGTCGGGGCGAAACCCCGCGGGCCCGGCATGGAGCGCGGTGACTTGTTAAAGGACAATGGCAAAATATTTTCTGTGCAGGGCAGGGCGCTGAACGACCATGCCAGCGCCGATGTGCGCGTTCTGGTAGTCGGTAATCCGGCCAATACCAATGCGTTGATTGCCGCCGCCAACGCTCCGGACCTGGACCGGTCGCAGTTTACCGCGATGACCCGGCTGGACCATAATCGAGCGAAGTCGCAACTGGCTGCGATGCTCGGTATCCATCATGACCGGTTGACCAGAATGACGATCTGGGGAAATCATTCCGCAACTCAATATCCGGATGTTTCGCAGGTGCTGGCGGACGGCAGTCCGGTGGCTGGCAGCCTGGAACACGAGTGGCTGGTAAATGATTTCATCCCCACGGTCCAGCAACGCGGCGCCGCGATTATCAAGGCCCGCGGCGCTTCCAGCGCGGCTTCCGCCGCATCGTCCGCCATTGACCATATGCGGGACTGGGTTTCAGGTACAAGCCAGGGGGATTGGGTGAGCATGGGGATCATTTCCGATGGCAGTTATGGAATCGCGAAGGGGTTGGTCTATTCTTTCCCGGTGACCTGTGAAGACGGTGAATACAAAATAGTCCAGGGCCTGGAACCGGATGAATTCAGCCAGGAACGAATGAGAATCACGGAGCGGGAACTGGAAGAGGAGCGCGAAGCAGTCGCACACCTGCTTTCTTGATCGATCACAACTGGCTGGCTTGTGTGCGCCTCGGGCCTGCCTGCATACTTGCGGACGGAGCTTTGATGAAATCCCCGATTCCTGTAAAACGGTTGTTCCTTGCAGTGGTATTCCTGTTCGCCCTGATTTCGTCCTGGGTTGCAGGCGCCGATGAAGGAAAGGAAAACCTGAAGAAAAATCTGGAGGCGATTCTGGTGCAGGGCATGACTGTGGAGTCCATTGAGCCGTCCCCCATGCCGGGCGCTTACATCGTGAATGTGGATGGAGAAACCATTTTCGCAATCAGCGCAGGCGATCATCTGATGATTGGCGAGATATACGACGTCGTACGGGGAGTGAGTCTGGGTGAGGAGTTACGGGCTTTCAACATGGTCCGGGCAGTCGAAAAAATTCCTGAATCCGAAATGATTCTGATGGGCGGGGAGACCGGGCGGTATGTCACTGTTTTTACGGATATCGACTGCACTTACTGTCGGCAGTTCCATAGAACCGTGCCGGAATTGCAGAATCGGGGACTTCAGGTCCGGTATCTGATGTTCCCGCGAGCCGGTCTGCAATCACAGAGCTATGATAAAGCCGTTTCCGTCTGGTGTTCCGGGAATCAGGCGGAATCCATGACGATTGCCAAGGCAGGGGGTGATGTCGAACCCCGAACCTGTGACAATCCGGTGGCCCAACAATACCTGCTCGGCCAGCAGATCGGTGTAAGGGGAACACCGACCATCATACTCGACAACGGCCAGGTGATTCCCGGATTAGTGGATATGGAGCAATTGCTGACGCTGGCCGATATGGCGGACAGCCAGGGTGGGGAATGATTTATTCCACCGTGGTGGAGATTCGACTCAGCCGGTCATCCGTAAAGATCAACGAGGTCAGGTACTGTGTGACCTGTCCGGTTTCTCCATCTTTCAGCGAGTGGTAGAAATCCCAGCGATTCTTGTTGAAAGGATCATGAATCAACGGCGTTCCCAGTATACGCACCACTTCCCGCCGGGTCATTCCCGATTGGAGTTCAGAAACCATCTGTGCGGTGATCTCATTCCCCTGCTGGATATCCGGTTTGTAGAGAATACCGCAGCCATTCAGTGCAATCAGGATTGCCGCCATGACCGTGAATTTACCAATACGAAATCCCATCAGAATCTTGTCCTGTTCATAAATATTTCAACACTGCGATTTCATCGCAATTCAGAAACCTGGGGCAATTGATACAGGCCCCCCAGACCTTTTCGGGCAACTCGCTCATTTCCACAACCTGAAATCCGTGTTTTTCAAAAAACCCGACTTCGTAGGTCAGCGCCATCAGCTTTGACAACCCGATCATCCGGGCATCCTCCTCCAGCTTTTCAATCAGTCCGATGCCCAGTCCCTGTTTCATATACCGCTTGCTGACTGCCAGACTCCGGATCTCTCCAAGTTCGCTGGTATAAATCAATAATGTGGCACAGGCGACAATTTCCCCATTGTCCTCGACGACATAAAAATCCCGTGTCGCGCTGAGTATGTCGAATTTCGATCTCGGCAATAATACACCATTGTCACTGTAGAATTTCAACAGCGCGTAAATACCTTCCACGTCATCCAGGCCGGCTGGCCGGATTTCCAGTTTCCGTTTTTGCCCGGTCAGAGGGATATTCATGCCGATTCCAGCATTTCCCGGGCATGGGCAATGGAATGTTCCGTGATTTTCCTGCCGCCGCTCATGCGGGCGAGCTCTTCGACTCGTTGTCCAGGAGTGAGTCTGGTGACCGTAGCGTTCACCTTGTCATGTCCGTTTTGCTGTTGTTTGGCAACATGGAAATGGTGATCTCCCCTGGCGGCGACCTGAGCCAGATGGGTCACACAAATCACCTGGGCCGATTGCCCGAGGGTTTTCAGTTTCCGGCCTACCGCATTGGCGACCTCGCCTCCGATTCCCGTATCGACTTCGTCAAATATCAATGTCGGTACCTGCGCTTTTCTTGCGAGTACGACCTGAATGGCCAGAGAGACCCTGGACAATTCCCCGCCGGAAGCCACCTTGCTGAGCGGTTGAAGCGGGTGTCCCGGGTTTGCCGATACCAGAATCTCGGCTGACTCGTTGCCATGGCGTGTGAATGAATCGGGTTCTTCCGGGGTGAACCGGATATCCACCTTGCCGCCCCGCATGCCCAGTTCCTGCATGATTGCGGTGACTTCCCTGACCAGTTTTTCAGCCGCTTCTTTGCGAGACACACTGGCCATGTCTGCGATTTCCCGATATTTTTCAAATTGCGCGGCATAAAGCAGACGTAGCCGTTGCAGTTCATTTTCCGGGTTTTCCAGGTTATCCAGTTCTTTTTTCATGGTCTGGAAATGCTCGAAAAGCGTCTGCGGTTCAACCCGGTGTTTGCGGGCCAGGGAATGGTATTGGGAAAAACGGGCTTCGATGGTTTCCAGTTCTTCCGGATCGATATCCATATCCCGGTAAAATGGCCGCAACTGGATTGCCGCTTCCTGAAGGGTGATCCGGGCTTCGCCAAGCATATCGCCGATTGATTTCAGTTCGGTCGCGTATTCGCAAAGATGGTCCAGCAGACTGACGTGCCTGAGCAATTTTGCGGCCATATTTTCGCTGTCCGATTCATACAAGTCGTCAGCTATTCGTTGTACGCCGGTGGTCAGTTCCTGTTGATGGTTGAGTCGTTTATGGGTCATTTCCAACTCCCCCCATTCCCCCGGCTGCGGGTCGAGTTCGGATAATTCACTGACCTGGAATTTCAACAGGTCTGAACGGTCGCGATTGGCATCGCTCTCGTACAGAACCCGCGAAATCCGTTTCGAAATATCCCGAAGGGCATCATGGCAGTGGCCCAATTCGGCGACACGCCCCAGGTTGTCCGCCGCGCTATCCAGCAGGCGCAGTTGTGTGGACTTCTTGAGCAGGGAGTGGTGTTCATTCTGGCCATGAATGTCCACCAGTTCCCTGCCGATATCCCGGAGCTGGGTGGCTGTGACCGCATGGCCGTTGATATAGCCCCGGCTGGATTTGTTCCTGCGCAATATTCTCTTCAATATACATTCATTCTGCATGGTCATGTCCTGTTCCCGCAGCCAGTGCATCGCAGGATGATCGTCGGGAATGGAGAACCCGGCCTGAATCAGGGCGGTATCATGAGCATGATGAATATAGCTGTTGTCGGATCGGTGGCCGAGCAGGATGCTGACCGCATCCACAATCAGCGATTTCCCGGATCCGGTCTCTCCGGTCACGGTCGTGAAGCGGTCATCGAATTCGAGTTCGATCTGCTCTGCGATGGCAAACCGGTTGATTTCAAGCCAGTCAATCATCAACCTTCGGATTTTTGTCTTTGCCAGCCAAGTTTGGAATAGAGCGTTTCGAAATAGTTGAACCCTTCGATTCGAATCAGTTTCAATTTTTTCCGTGCCCTGGAAATGGTGATGGTTTCATTTCCGGAAACCGGATAAACCAAAACGCCATCAAGAGACAGATTGGCCCGGGATTCGCAGGTCTCGATTTCGGTGATTTCTATCGTGTTGTCCTCATCCAGTATGATGGGGCGGTTACTTAACGTATGAGGGCAAATCGGCGACATACTGATTACAGAAAGGTCCGGGTATATGATCGGTCCACCCGCTGACAGCGCATACGCGGTGGAACCGGTGGGAGTGGACAATATCAGCCCGTCGCCCCGGATCCGGCTGACATGGTTTCCATTGACCCTGATTACGAACGCGATGACCCGGCCGGTGTTGCCTTTTGAAAGTACGATCTCATTCAATGCCTTGCCGGAAAAAACAACCTCGCCGCCCCTGCTGGCAGTGCATTGAAGCATGGTTCGCCTTTCGATGGCGTATTGCCCGTTCAGGATTGCGCCAATCCCGGTTTCAAGGTCAGCAAAGGAAATGTCGGTTAAAAACCCCAATCGCCCCAGATTGACACCCACGGCGGGAACATCCTGGTCTGCCAGAAGCCGGGCGGCATGCAGCAGCGTACCGTCCCCTCCGACCACGATGGCAAGGTCAATCTGGTCGCCTATGGCCCGATTCCGCTCGTCGATCCGGTCTCCTTCAATTTCACTGGATGTGGTGTTTCCAAGCAAAACTGAAAGTTGTTTCCTTTCCAGAAATTCTTTGACTACCAAAATGGCATCCGCCACACTATTGTCGTTGAATTTTCCGAACAGACCTATGTTTGTAATCTTCACAACGGAGACAGTAGCTTAAACCAGTAGTATACATCAGTCTGGAACAGACCAACACGATGCTTGACCGGCTGAAAAGTTTAAATGATAATGACTGGCTACAGGTATGGATGACATGAGTGTCTCCATGATGCAAATTTCCGGATATTATTTATCGTACTACTGCGGGTTTTATGCCAGCCACTGATGATATTCAGTTGAGCGAAAGAGCACAGGCTGTTCTGAGCGGGTTGATCCATCGTTACGTGGACGATGGCATCCCTGTCGGTTCAAGAACCCTGGCAAAGGAGACCAACCTGTCCCTCAGCTCTGCGACAATCCGGAATGTGATGGCGGATCTGGAAGATCTCGGATTGATCCAGGCCCCGCATACGTCCTCGGGCCGGATACCGACGGTAAAGGGATACCGGTTTTTTATCAACGGTATTCTCAAGGTTGGGCCGACCGACAGCCGCTCCGTCGGAAAAATCTCGAAAAGGCTGGGTAGCGCTTCCGGGCCGGGCAGCATTCTGGCCAGCGCCACGGAAATGCTTTCCCAGATTACTTCCTATGCCGGGATCGTGTCCACTCCCGACACCCGCCAGGCCCGCATCAGGCATATTGAATTCATCAAGTTGTCCGGCCAGCGTGTACTTGCGATTCTGGTTACCGATGATGGACGGGTGCAGAACAAGGTGCTGTGGGCGCATCGGGAGTATTCGGAGTCTGAACTGATAGAGGCCACCAATTATTTCAATGGTGAGTACAGCGCCAAGACGCTGGATGGCGTCCGGACGCAACTGCTCCTCCACATGAAGCGGGATCGCAAGAGCATGCATCGCGAGATGAGAACCGCGGTCAGTATGGCGGGCCAGTTGTTCGATGGGGATCATGATGTTGCGGAAAATGTTCTGGTCAGGGGCGAGAACAATCTGTTGTCCATTCCTGATTTCTCGGAAATGGACAAGCTGAAAGCGCTGTTCGACGCATTCAAAACCAAACAGATTCTGTTTGACCTGTTGCAAAAAAGCATGTTTGCCGGTGGTGTGAATATCTTTATCGGAGAGGAATCAGGTTATGAGCCGTTCCAGGATTGCAGCGTGATCTCGGCTCCGTATCTGGTCGATAACAAACGGGTTGGCGTACTCGGAGTGATCGGCCCGACCAGAATGCAGTATGAAGAGGTTATTTCTACAGTCAATGTCACTGCAAAATTACTGGGTAGTGCGTTGAGCGCTCAAAGTTCGCGCAGCCACTCCCAATAGTTGGATTCCTTCCCGCACCGCTGAACGCTGGACTAATGAACAGGAAACGGCCTCCCGGAGCAGGTGGCCCCGAGCAGGCGGTTGGCATCATCGGGGATTACTGAGCCGGTGTCATCGTATATCAGAATAGAGACCCTGTTCGGAGAGCTTGAAGCATTCGCGCCCGCGCGGGTAGGTGAATGGCGTCCTGAAAAGACGGTGGATATCGATATACGGATCGATTCGAACGGTGTCTGGCATTACCGGGGCTCGCCGATCCGGCGTCATCGCATATCCAGACTGTTCGCCACTCTATTGAGCCGGGAAGACCGGGAGTTCTATCTGGTCACCCCACCGGTCAAATACAGGATTTCGGTGGAGGATGCGCCGTTTCTGGCGGTTGAAATGAACAGGCAGGGGCAGGGCGCCAGCCAGAGCCTTTATTTTCGAACGAATATGGATGAGATCGTACTGGCTGGCCGCGATCATCCCATTGTGGTTGAAACGGATCGTAAAACCGGAGAACCCGCGCCCTATATCGAGGTGCGCGATGGCCTGGATGCTAAAATGACGCGGTCTGTGTTCTACCAGATGGCTGGACTGGCGGCGCCGACAGACCATACTGATACAGGCCGGGTCAATTATGGTTTGCACAGCGCGGGCACACTGTTTATAGTGGGATAGAATAAAACAAAACATAAAGAGACAAGAAAAATGAGTTGGCAAAATAAAATTCTTCGGGTTGACCTGACGTCAGGCACAACTTCAGTGGAGCCTTTGAATCCGGATTGGGCAAACCAGTATCTCGGCTGTCGCGGCCTGGGAACGAAATATCTGTATGAAGAAATGGATCCCTCTGTGGATGCGCTCAGTCCTGGCAATGTATTGATTTTTGCCACCGGGCCGTTGACCGGAACGATGGCGTCCACCAGTGGCCGGTACGGCGTAATCACCAAAGGTCCTCTGACCGGTGCGATCGCCTGTTCCAATTCGGGCGGAAAGTTCGGCGCGGAATTGAAATATGCAGGATACGACCTGTTGATTCTGACTGGCCGGTCGACCAAGCCGGTCTGGCTGAATATCCGGGACGACCTGGTTGAAATCCTGCCAGCCGACGAGATTTGGGGGCAGTCGGTCTGGTTCGCGGATGAATGGATTCGCAAGAACCAGCAGGACCCCCAGGTCAAAATAGCCGCGATCGGGAAATCCGGTGAGAACCAGGTGCGGTTTGCCTGCGTGGTCAATGACTTGCACCGTGCGGCAGGCCGGTCCGGCGTCGGCGCCGTCATGGGCAGCAAAAACCTGAAGGCGATATGCGCTCGCGGCACGTTGGGGGTGAGAAGCGAAAATCCCGAAATATTCATGGAGGCGGTCCAGGAAGCCAATGGCGTACTGCATTCCAGCGGCAACAGACGGGGTTTGATGAGGTATGGCACTCATGCGATGCTGGACAGCATGCAGGAGTTTGGAGGATTGCCGACCCGGAATTTCAGGGAGGTCACATTTGACAGGGCCGACAAGGTCAATCATGAGTCCGTTACCATCAGAAACCGGAACGGACATACCAACCTGTTACGCAACGCCGCCTGTTTCGGATGCACGATCGGCTGTGGACGGATAGCGAAAATCGATCCGCAGCATTTCAGCGTCAAGGGCAGGCCGGAATACTGGGTCGCATCGGGCGGGCTCGAATACGAAACCGCGTTCGCCTTCGGTCCGGTCGTGGGCGTGGATGACCTGGACGCGATGACCTTTGCCGGATTCATGATGAATGAGCATGGCATGGACCCGATTTCATTCGGTGTCACACTGGCGGCGGCGATGGAATTGTTCGAGATGGGAGTGATCACCAGGAAGCATACCGACGGGATTGATCTTGGTTTCGGCAGCGCCGAAGCGTTGGTGGTGATGTCTGAAAAAACAGGCCTTTGTGAAGGTTTCGGTCGCGATCTGGGGCTTGGATCCAGGCTGCTATGCGAGAAATACGGCCATCCGGAACTGGCTATGGTCGCCAAGGGCCAGGAGTTCGCCGGTTATGACGGCCGCTCAATGCAGGGTATGGGGCTGGGCTATGCCACCAGCAACCGCGGCGCGTGCCATCTGAGGCACGATACTTTCACTGAAGATTATCAGAACCCCGGCACCCGGGGTAAAGCCCGGGCCTGTGCCACTACCCAGGATTTCGTGTCCATGGTGGATTCCACCGGGCTGTGCCTGTTTACAACCGGCACATGGGAGTACGAGGATTTCACGAAACTGGTGAACGCCTGCATGCCCGATGAATGGGATGAGGAGCGCCTGCGCCAGACCGGAGAACGAATCTGGAATCTGGAGAAACTGTTCAATCTGAAGGCCGGTCTGACGATCCGGGACGATACCCTGCCGCCGCGAATCCTGAAAGACCCGGCCCCCGCGGGGTTCAACAAGGGGGGGGTATGTCAACTGGACGTGATGATTCCCGAATACTATGAAGCCCGCGGCTGGTCAAGCGAAGGCATCCCTTCCAGGGGAAAACTGGAATCGTTGGGGATACAAGGTTGATTCGAGTGCGCCGCCGTAATCAGGTATCCTGACCGGTCCGGTTGCCGGGAGGGTTCTTCTTCGGCCTGATCAGCCAGGCGCCGAGCGCGGGCAGCAGAATGACTGCGCCGACCATATTGACCAGGAACATGAAAGTCAGCACCGTGCCCATATCCGCCTGAAATTTGAGCGGCGCTCCAATCCAGGTGGCGACTCCCGCAGCCAGGGTAAGTCCGGTAAGCAGCACCCCGGCGCCGGTCGTGGTCAGGGTGCGCTCGTAAGCCTGGGCAAAGTCCATCCCTTCCGCGAGCCAGGTGCGAAGCCGGCTGTAGATATAGATACCGTAGTCCACCCCGATACCGACACCCAGCGCCACCACAGGCAAAGTCGAGATCTTGAGCCCGATTTCCAGCAGGACCATCAGTGTGTAAGCCAGCAGCGATACCACCACAAGCGGTATGATGATACACACGGTTGCCGCTATCGAGCGGAAGGAAACCAGGCACAGCAGGATCACGGCCGTATAGACGTATAAAAGGATGGGGAACTGGGAGGCTTCGACTTCCTCGTTGGTCGCCGCCATCACTCCGACATTGCCGGACGCCAGCTCGAAAGAGACACGCGTCGAGTCGGCCGGGTTGCGGGTGCGGAAGGATTTCACGGCTTCGACAATGCGCTCAATGGTTTCGGCTTTGTGATCGGCGGTATAGATCGAAATCGGCATCACACTGCAATCGGAGTTCAGCAGTCCGCTGCTGGTAGGCACCGGAGAGACGGCCTGTACAAGGGTATACTGATTGCGCGGCAATGTTTTCCATTTGAGACTGCCCTCATTCCAGCTGGCATTGATCGTGCGGGCGATTCCGGCCAGCCCGTGCACCGACTGAACTCCCTCCACATTGCGCATCGCCCATTCGAACTCATCCAGTGTCCGCATCACTTCGTAGTCGATACAGCCTTCGGATACGGTAGTGGTGATCACGGTCAGTACATCGACGCCAATCCCGAAGTTTTCGGTAATGATGGCTGTGTCGATATTGTATACCGAGTCAGCGCGTAGCTCAGGAACTCCCTGATGCTCGTCACCGACCCGTATCTGCGGTGCAAAGTACGATCCGGCCGCCAGTAGCGCCAGGGCCGCGGCGATTACGAGCGCCGCCGGTCCCCGGCGCGCCACAAGAGCGATTCGAGACCACAGTGGACGCAACAGGTCATCTCTGGCGTGTGCTGCCCGAATTTGCCCGGCATCCGCGTGAAACCAGGAGAGCAGGACCGGAAGCAGGGCCAGATTGGTCAGCAGGATGAACGCGACCCCGAGGCTTGCAGTCAGTGCGATTTCACGGATGACCTGGACCTCGATCAGCGAGATGGTAATAAAGCCGGCCGAGTCGGAAACCAGGGCCACGGCGCCCGGCAGCAACAAGCGGCGGAAGCTGGTACGTGCCGCCTCCGGGCCGCTTGCGCCCTGAATCGTTTCGGATCTCACCGAGTTGACCATCTGCACCCCGTGGCTGACCCCGATCGCAAAGACCAGAAACGGGACCAGGATAGACATCGGGTCCATGCCGAAGCCAAGGGCGGTGACCCCGCCAAGTTGCCAGACTACCGCTACCAGGGAACAAGCCAGTACCGGTATCGTCAGGCGAAGCGAACGGGTATAGGCATAGACAAACAGGCCAGTGACGATAAAAGAGATCCCGAAAAAGATAATCACCCGGATCGCGCTGTCTGTGATGTCCCCGACCATCTTGGCAAATCCGACTATGTGCACATTGATGCCGGGGCGTTTTTCGGCCTGTTCGCGAATGTCTTCAAGCTGTTGCGCAACCTCCAGATAATCCAGTCTTTTTCCGGTATTAGGATGAAACTCCTGCAGTTTGCCGCTGACAATGGCGCCGCTGAAATCATTGGCGACCAGCCGACCGACAATATCGGCCTTGAGGATGTTTTCCCGCACCCGGACGAATCCGGTTTCGGTTGGAGTAAAGTCTGCCGGCATTACATTACCCGCGGTGATTCCGTCTTCCACAACCTCCAGGTAGCGTACGTTCGGAGTCAGTATCGAGTAGACCTGGGTGCGGTCGATACCCGGCAGGAAGAACATGGCATCGGTCACCTCCCGCAGTGTGGTGAAGAATTCCGGGGTAAATATATCTCCATCGTCCGCCATCACCGCGACCACGATCTGGTCGGCGCCGCCGAACTCGTCACGGTATTCCATGAATGTGTGCATGTACTCGTGTTCCAGCGGCGCCAGTTTGGTAAAACCGGCATCAACCCGCAATCCGGTCGCGAACCAACCCATGACCAGGGTAAGCAGGGTAAAAACCGCCAGTACCATCCAGCGGTGGGAGAACAGCAGTTTTTCAATCGCGGCGGTCAAAAGCAGACCCGAAAATGAACAGGCTCCATGTCTGTTGTCAGGGCGGCGGGGGTTGGAATTCCGCGAACGAGTCCCAGGGCAGGCGGAGCGCCCCGAATTCCCCGATCAGCAGTATGTTGCCGTCGGCTAGTGGCAGCACGGTTGAAATGCCCTGACGCGATGGCAGTTGTTCCAGCGATACACTGTGTCCCCCGTCCGTGCTGGTGAGCAGGGTTCCTTCCAGGCCGGTGATCAGCAGAGCGCCGGATTGCAATTGCGCGGCGCCGGTCAGGGTAGCGGTGGTGGCGGTCGGTATCTGTGTCCAGTTGTCGCCATTGTCCTCGGAGCGGAACAGATGCCCGCGGATTCCCAGCAACAGCAATTGTCCATCTTCCAGCGCAAGGGCGCTGAACCACGAACCGGTGTAAGGGGAGGGCAATTCCCGCCAGTTGTCTCCGCCGTCATCGGAACGATAGATCACCCCGGCCTCGGCGGCAATGAAAAGACGGTTTGGCGCGACCGGCAGCAGCGCGTTCAGGTGAAAATCATCCTCGCTGACGGTGCGTGAAGACCAGGTGTCGCCGCCATCTTCGGTGGACAGGAAATAGCCGTAGGCGCCGACGGCAAAGCCGGTGCGCGCGTCCCGGAACCAGACATCCAGTAAAGGGCGCTCTTCCTCAGGCGCATGGTGCACCATCTGCCAGCTTGCGCCACCGTCCCGGGTACGCAGAATCGCGGCATCGTGACCGACCGCCCAGCCGGTTTGCGGATCGTGCATGTGTACGGCGGTAAGCAGGACACGGATTGGAACCTGCGCCAGTTGCCAGTTTACGCCGTCATCCGTGGAGATCAGGATGTGCCCCCGTTCGCCGACCACCACCAGTCGCGCTCCAGTCGTGGCGCCGTCCAGCAGCAGTGAACGGCTTGCCAGGGGTGAGTGTGGAATTACCGGTTCAGCCGCACCGCTGTCCGTTGCCGATACTTGTGACGACAGGCACAGAAGGATCAGCGCCGCTGCGCTCCGACCCAGGCAATTAACGCAGGCCCTCACGGCGCAGCGCTCCCGGAGTGAAGTCCCGGCTGGATAATTCGACATCCCAGGTGCACATGTCATACTCATTGTTGAGGCCAAGCGCCAGATAACGTCCCGCCTGCAGGTCGGTGTGCACTTCCAGGGTCAGCCAGATCAGTGGTTTCTGGTAATAGTTGATGACATGGCCCTCTGAGACTCTCCAGAGCTGATCCCGGTTGTCGTATATATCGGCCAGCAGAATATGCCAGGAATCTTCATCCACATACATGGTGCGGCGCTTGTAGACATGTGTTGCACCCTCCTTCAGGGTCGCTTCGACCACCCATACCCGATGCAGTTCGTACCGCAGGTTTTCCGGGTTGACATGCAGTGGCTGGAGGATGTCGGAGAAGGACAGTTCATTGCTGTGCAGTTTGTAGGAGTTGTACGGCACATACATTTCGCGTTTGCCAAGCAGTTTCCAGTCATAGCGGTCCACCGCCCCATTGTACATGTCGTATTGGTCGGAAGTGCGCAGCCCGTCACTGGTGGTGCCCGGATTGTCATAAGCGATATTCGGAGCTCGCCGCACCCGTCGCTGACCGGGGTTGTAGGTCCAGGCCCGGCGCGGATCGCGCAACTGGTTCATGGTTTCGTGCACCAGCAGGAGGTCGCCCGCCAACCGGGCCGGCGCCAGTACTCTCTGCTTGAACAGAAACGTGGTGTTGTCCAGTTGTTCCGGCGTCATGCCGGGCAGCGAGTAACGCAGTTCGATCTCCAGCCCGTACTTCACCATGGTATAGTCGCCGCCCCGGGTTACCGCCGCCTGGCCGGTGACACATTCAACCGTTTCACCGCGGTAACGCAGCAGGTGGTTCCAGACCACTTCCTCTCCATTTTCCGGAATCGGAAACGGAATGCCGACTGCCGCGCCTTCCACCCCGTTGCCATTGTCAACCAGTCTGGCGGTTGCGGCAATCTGCCGGGTGGCGTCATAGATGCGTTGCGGCGCTGCCGCGCTGCGTCGGGTCTGATAAATCGGGAGGTAGAACGTCGGGTAAGTTTCCAGCATGCGCTGGAGGCCCACGGAGAGCCGGTCGCGATACTGGTCCAGATTGTCCTGGTTGATAATAAACAACGGTTTGTCGTCCGCGTAAGGGTTGCGATGATGTTCGCCGCGAACATAACCTGGCGGCGGGGTGGTTATACCGCCGGTCCAGGCCGGGATCGTGCCTTCGGCGTTTCCGGCCCGTTCCGCCCCGAGAGGAGTCAGGTCCTTGCCGAGCCGGTCAATCTGGTCAGCGCTTATCCCTGCGTATGCCAGGGGGGATATCATGCAGCCGAAGACGAGTGCAATCCGGAAGATGAGTGTTTTTCTTTTCATGACGGTCTGGCCTCAGAAGGAGTACTTGATAGAGGCGGCAACAAAGTCGCGGTCGCTCAACAAGTTGGTGTCGCCGGTTTCCATGGTATAGCTGATATCCCCCTGCCAGCGGTCCAGGTAGCCCACGCCCACGCCGAAAGTGACCACCTGGCGCCCCTCCAGAAAAGCGCCGCTGGGGGTTGGACTGTTGCCGCTTATGTCATGTTGCCACTGCAGGTAAGGAGAAAGCCGCGCGGCGCCGACAGCGTTATTATAATTGAGAACTATGGCTGCCCGATATCCAAGGGAGGTGGAATCGGCAAGTTCCGAGCCGACACCGAGGCTGTCCAGCGGCACTACATCCCGGTCCGGCAAGTCATGCACGTGCATCAACGCCGCTTCTGCGATCACCGTTGTGGTGTCCGCTCCCAGGGTGGACCCGTACAATCTGGTCGCGGTAACCTGGAACTGGCTGACATCGCGTTCGACGTAGCCCTGGACGGGTTTGCCGAGTTTGCCTTCCAAAGCGGCAAGCTGCGCCTGCAGTCGACCAGCGGCAGCCAGGTCGCCTCTGGCAACCGCAGCCCGGATTTGAGGTCCGAGTTGCAGAGCCCCGATAATGGGCGACAGTCCCTCCGTAAGCAGAGCCTCCTCCGTTCTTTGCAACGGTGCGTCGGAGTGGAAGGTGTATTCGCCCTGCAATGCCCATCCCGAGTCCGCGTGGACCGTATTGAAGCTGATCGCCATGCTCTGGACATCCTCGGGATACTCGGCGTAATAGTGCGCGGTCTTGGCATAGCGGTCAATTGCAAGGAGACTGGCGACTCCGCCAACGGTCTCGCCAACCCGCCGGGTAATCTCAGGGGCCAAACTGCTCTGGAAAGCCTGCGCCTGCGCGGCGTTCAGACTGCCCAGAAATTGGCCCAGTTGCGCATCCGAACAGGGGGCCGGGAGACCCAGAGTCTTTGCGCAAGCTGACTTGGATACAGCGCTGGTGACAGCGCTGGTGACGGCGCCGACCAAAGGACCTGCGGGATTGCTGACCGCAGCCGCGGCGGCGAGTCCCGCATCGTAGCCGGCCCGCCGGGGAATTGCGCTGGTGAGTGGCAGGTGGCTGTGACGATTGACGAAATAGAACCCGAATTCGGTGTCGTTCAGCGTCTCCGCGAAGTAACGCATGGCCAGTCCCCATTGACCGGAATCATCCGGTTCTCTGTCCGGGCCGCGGGGTACGCCCAGAAATTTGGGGTCATGCAGCGGTTGAACCGACAGTCCCGCCGGAGCAAGGGCGCCGTTGATAGCCGGGGTGAGCGCGCCGAACCCTCCGCCCATATCCGTTGTCGCGCCATCGAGAGACCCTCCGGAAAGGAAGGCCGTATTCCCTCCGGCGCCGAAATAATCATTCGTGGAGAAATAGGTGCCGGCGGCGTCCGCTTCCGTGTTTTCCCATTGCAGTTGATAAAAACCCTCGACTGTCAGTTTGTCGGTGGGCGCTATGGACGCCGAGAGCATCGGGACCGGCACCAGCCCTTCCCGCAGTTCCGCGCCCGGTGTACGGAATTTGGTGACGTCAAACGGGTTGATGACGTTGATACCGCCCCGGATAAAGGTGCTTTCACCCCAGTTGAGGACATGTTTGCCCAGACGCACATCCAGTGGCGCTTCGTTGATGTCGAATGTATTTGTGATATACAGGTCCAGCAGCTCGATGTCATCGCCCGCCACATCCTTCGCTTCTTCGGATAATGGTATATGCTTGCGCGTTCCTCTCCGGTTCTCGAAGTCGATGAATCCGGTGAAACGGGTGAACAGGCCAAAATCCCGGTAATTGAGTTCCAGTTCACTGGTGAATTTCGAGGTATTGCTGACCAGACCGCGGCCATAGTTTCGTGTCCCGTCGTCGGAGTTCAGGCTGGCCCGGTCATAATCGGGTTTGGCGATACGAAAGGTGAGGCCGTGAGAGAGAGTCGTGTCAAAACTGCCGGCCCACTCTCCGCTGCCAATCTCGGCTGCCTGTACCGGAGGCAGTGCGTATACCGCGCCGCCAATCAGGAACGCGCCTGCCAGCAGGCGTGAGGCCGGAAACGCGATTCGATGAGTGAAACAACCTGGAATTTGTTGGGTCATGAGCTTTCCCCGGAAACATTTGATTGACGGATACTTTATAAATATTACAGGGATAATGCAAGACGATTGTTCGGCTTGCACTTTCGGGTGGTGGCGGGGCCGAAGCCGAAATCAACCGGTCTGGCGCTCCTGAATCAGCGTCTGGCTGATTCCCACAGTATTGAATCCTCCGTCCACATAGGTGATTTCCCCGGTGATGCCTGACGCCAGATCAGAGCTCAGGAACGCCGCTGTATTGCCGACTTCTTCGATGGTTACAGCGCGACCGAGGGGGGTTACCTTCTCGAAGTGCTCCAGCATTTTTTTGAAATTCCGGATCCCCGCCGCGGCCAGGGTGCGGATCGGTCCGGCTGAAATCCCGTTCACGCGAATGCCTTTTTCCCCCAGTGACTGGGCCATGTAGCGTACATTGGCTTCCAGGCTGGCTTTGGCCAGTCCCATCACGTTGTAGCCTGGCATGGAGCGAATCGAGCCGATATAAGTCAGTGTCAGCATGGAGCCGTTTCGGCCTTCCATCAACGGCAGCGCCGCCCGGGCCATCGCGGCAAAACTGTAGGAACTGATTTCGTGGGATACCCTGAATCCGTCACGGGTCACCGCGTCCAGGTAAAGTCCTTCCAGTTCTTCCCTGGGAGCGAACGCGATGGAATGAACCAGAATATCCAGTCCATCCCAGGCCTTGCCCAGTTCGGTGAACAGATCGTCGATCTGACGGTCACTGCTGACATCGCAGGGTAGTACGATTTCCGCGCCAAGCTGTCCGGCCAGATTCTCCACTCGCGGTCGCATCTTTTCATTGGGATAGGTGAACGCGAGCGCCGCTCCCTGCCGGTGCATTGCCTGGGCAATCCCCCAGGCAATGGAGCGATTGCTGGCGACCCCGGCGACAAGCGCCCGTTTGCCTGACAGAAAACCCATGTGTGTTGCCTCTTTTGTTAAACTGGTTGGTTGGATTGGGTGAGCAAACCGATTTTAACAGCATTCCAGATTATTGTACTCCGCCATGCCGATGGAATCCCTTATCGTACGCTCGGACAAGGTCAGTGAAGAACTCGCAAGGCAGGCCGGCGAGTGGCTTGGAGTTGAAGTCATTCGAGCGGGTCAGGGCGGTGCTGGCAACGGAACATTCATTCTGGAGATGGAAAATCTTGAAATGGCGTTGCGGATGAATGACAGTCCCGGACTGAAACCGTTTACTCTGGACTTTAACCGGATCCGCAAAGGCGCTGGCCGGGAACCCTTGCTGCGGGCTGTTGGCGGCAACACCCGGTTTCTCGTCGATATGACTCCGGGGTGGTGCGCCGATGCAGTCCGGATCGCCAGGCATGGCATCAGGGTGTCGGCAATCGAGAGAAACCGGGTGGTCTTCCTGATGATCCGCCACGCCAGGGCGGGAATGTCCGACACTTTGTCGAGGGAACGCCTGCAACTGTTTCATGGCCGGTCGGAGCGGTGGCTGGAAACGCGGGAGGTTCGGCCTGACGTAATCTATCTGGATCCGGTGTTTCCGGCCAGGATAAAATCCGCCGCCACCCGCAAAGCGATGGTGATTCTGCAGAGGTTGAGCCGGCATGACGATGACGGCCATGGTGAAAATGACCGCATCCTGTTCGATACGGCCATGAACCATGCACTCAAACGCGTGGTTGTCAAAAGGCCGCGTCATGCGGCGCCACTGGCGCCGGGCAAGGTCGGTGAAACCTGTGGCAAGCTGGTGCGGTTTGACATCTACAAACCGGGTTGCCGATGAAATTGCCGGGGAATCACGGCCGACAATGTTATATTCCGGCCTTTCGTCCATATTTTAATCGTATCCCTTGACTGGAACAGCCAAAAACAACATGCACCCGAAAAACCTGGTCTGGATCGATCTGGAAATGACCGGGCTGTCGCCTGCGACTGACCGGATTATCGAAATTGCAACCATCGTTACCGATTCCAATCTGAATATTCTGGAAGAGGGGCCCGTGATCGCGGTTCATCAACCGTTAAGGCGGCTCGTTGAGATGGACGACTGGAATACGAATGTCCATACCAAAAGCGGTCTGGTCAACCGGGTTCGGGAATCCGGCTTTGATGAACAGCGGGCGGAGCAGGTAACGATTGATTTTATTTCCGGATATGTTCCGGTTAACGGCTCCCCGCTTTGCGGCAACTCGATCTGCCAGGACCGGCGTTTTCTGGCCAATTACATGCCCAGGCTGGAATCCTATCTGCATTACCGGAATCTGGACGTTTCCTCGATCAAGGAATTGATGGTGCGTTGGCGCCCCGACCTGCGGGACGGATTCCGCAAGAAAAACACGCATAAGGCGCTGGATGATATCCGTGAGTCCATCGAGGAACTGAAGTACTACAGGAAGACGTTTCTCAATGTCAGCGAGCCGGGCGCTTTGTAGACCGGACAGCCTTGTCCTGTCCGGCCTGTCGCTGGAGCGCCCATTGCACATGCTCGCGAACCAGTTCGCAAGGGTCGGATTGCCGCGCCTTCAGTGTGTCCCGAACCCGGTCGGACCGTGGGGCATTGCCGAGCGCCACCGCTACGTTTCTCAACCATCGCCGGTATCCGATTCTGCGGATCGCGGAACCTTCGGTGAACCGTTTGAAATCCTGCTCGCTCCAGTCGAACAATTCGCACAGCGAAGGATCGTCCAGAGTGTGCCTGCTCCTGAAATCCGCCTCGGCCGAAAGTCTGGCGTAACGATTCCACGGGCATACCAGTTGACAATCATCACAACCATAAATCCGGTTGCCGATGGTCTTGCGAAACCTCACTGGAATCGAACCTTCAAGCTCGATGGTCAGGTAGGAAATACAGCGCCTGGCGTCCAGTTGCCAGGGCGCCACGATAGCCCGGGTCGGGCAGACGTCGATGCAGGCGGAGCAACTGCCGCAGTGTGAGCTGACTGGCGGATCAACCGGTAACGGCAGGTCGGTATAGAGTTCACCCAGGAAAAACCATGATCCCTGTTCCCGATTGATCAGGTTCGTGTGTTTGCCGATCCAGCCATGGCCTGATTTTTCCGCCAGCGCTTTTTCCATGACCGGCGCGCTGTCGCAAAACGCGCGGTAACCGAATGGCCCGGCCAGTTCGGAAATCCGGTCCGCCAGTTTTTGCAAACGCTTGCGAACCACTTTATGGTAATCACGGCCAAGAGCGTATCGGGAGATATACCCCTTGCTGGCGTCATCCAGGGTCTTTTGCGCTTCTGCCATCGGCTGATTCAGATAGTCCAGCCGGACCGTAATCACCCGGACAGTCCCTGGAATCAATTGACCGGGCCGGGTTCGTTTCAGGCCATGGGATTCCATGTACGCCATTTCCCCGTTAAATCCGTTTGCCAGCCACCGCTTCAATCTCTGTTCGCATTCCTCAAGATCGATGTCCGATATGGCGATTCCCGAGAATCCGAGTTCAGCGCCCCGGATTTTGATTTGTTCGGCAAGTCTTTGGAGAGTATGATGGTTCATCCGTGTATTATATTATGAAATTCATTTGACTGATCGGGTGGCGGGGCATTCAGTCATGGGACACAACCGGGATTGAGGGTATTTTCAGCGTGAGCGCGATGAGAAAGATCATTCTGGTTGCCGCGCTCGGAGTCATCACCGGCGCGATTGCCGCTCTCGCTTCCATATTGTTTGTTTCACTGCTGGAAGCCGCCAGTGGCCTGTTGTCGGTTGTCCGCGACAACCTGAAAGGAGAAGGCCGGACATTCTGGCTCCTGATGACCGTCGTACTGACTCCCGCACTCGGCGGGTTGATCGTTGGCAGGCTCTTGATGACCACCCCTGAGAAGAAGCCGCTGACCCTGGCCGACTCGATCCGTAGCGCTCAAACCGTCCGATTCGACCATTCAACCCAAAGCGGTTTGACCACTGCCCTGTCAGCGCTCGTGGCGCTGGCCAGCGGAGCGTCCGTGGGCCAATATGGACCGCTGGCGCATCTGGGCGCGACATTAGGGACCTGGTTCGCGTCCGTTACCCGTTCGACCGGATTCACGGTGACGACCGGTCTGGGCTGCGGCGCCGCCGCCGCTATAGCGACCGCGTTCAACGCGCCCATAGCCGGTTTGATTTTCGCTCATGAAGTGATTATCCGGCATTATTCGATACGCTCATTCGCACCGGTCACGGTCGCTTCAGTCATCGGTTACCTGATAGCCAATTATGTGTTCCATCGACCCCCGCTATTGGAAGTGGAGGCGCTGCCGCAGACCCATGCCAGCGAATTCCTGATCTTTATTTTCATCGGGATCATGGGCGCCTGGACGGCCATTGCCCTGATGAAGTCGGTATTGTGGGCCAGTGGGATCTCCGAAAAATGGCGCATACCCGAATATTTGAAGCCTGCGGCGGCGGGCCTGGTGGTCGGGATCGTCGCGATCCGGATTCCAGAGGTATTGCAGACCGGTGATTCGGTCGTATTCGGTTCGATTTACGGCGATGTGTTTCCCATTGGGCAAATGCTGGTCATCCTGGTCGCCAAATTGCTGATGACCGCGTTGTGCCTCGGTTTCGGAATGGCCGGAGGCATTTTCAGTCCGTCGCTGGTGATCGGCATCCTGCTGGGTTCGATCATCGGGGAAATGGCGCCCTGGCTGTATGCGGACAACGTTTCCGGAACCACCATTTATGCGATTTGCGGTATGGTCGCGGTGGCCAGTCCGGTCATGGGGGCGCCCCTGACCGCGATACTGATCGTGTTTGAACTGACCCGGAACTACGAACTGGCGATTGCCTCCATGATCAGCGTGGTTTTCGCAAACCTGGTTTCGTGTCCATTGTTTGGCCGGTCCTTGTTCGATGTCCAATTGCGTGAGTCAGGATACGACCTGAGCCTCGGGCGTGACAAGGTGACGATGCAGGGTCACCAAATCCAGCCTCACATCGTGTATGATTTCGTCCGTGTTTTTGTCGATCAATCGGTTGCGGAACTGCGTGACCGCCTGTTGGACTGCGATCAGACCGAAGGCTATGTCGTGGATGATGAAATGACTTATTGCGGGACAATCGACCTGCTGAAAATACTCGAATTGCAACAGCGGGAGGATTTGTCCGGAATCCGGTGCGGCGCTGTGGCGCGGCGGGAGCGGGAGATCCTGCTTGAGGATACCTCGATCTGGGACGCGATGGAGAAGACCCGGAGTTTCGTCGGCGAGAGCATTCCGGTGGTCAGGGATTACGATACCCATCAACTGATCGGCGTGATTCATGAATCGTCAATCATACAGGCGTATATGGAAAGACTCGAAAGTGTCAGGAAAGAAGAGTATGAACATTTTTAACGCCGTGGACGAATCCTCGATGATCCGGTTGGGCCGGGAAACCTGCAAGCATATCCATGCCGGCAGTGTGGTTTTCCTGAATGGGGAACCCGGCGCCGGCAAAACCACATTTGTCCGGGGAATTCTCAACGGTTTCGGGTATGATGGCGCGGTCACGAGCCCGACCTACACACTGGTGGAGATTTACAATCCCGGGGACAGGGAAGTCGTTCATTTCGATTTGTATCGAATCCACTCGCCGGTCGAACTGGAAATGATCGGGATACGCGACATGATGACCGAAACCGCGATCAGTCTGGTCGAGTGGCCCGCTCACGGGAGTGGATTTCTGCCATGCCCCGACCTCGAAATTTCGATAGAATATTCAGGTCAGGGAAGAAGTATCCGGATCGAGACCCATTCCATTCATCACCCTTCCGCCCGATAGCTCCGAGTGACCCCGTTTATCCGGAACCTGTTGATTTTCGGCCTGCTGATTTGCCAGTGGAATGATGCCTTTGCCACCGTGATTAACGATATCCGCATGTGGCATGCTCCCGACCGCACCCGAATCGTGCTGGACATGGACGAGAATGTGGAATTCAGGGAGTTTACCCTGGAATCTCCTCATCGCTTTGTGGTAGACCTGCCTCAGGCCGTACTGGCGCGTTCACTCCCGGCCCCGGATGCAATGGGGCAGTTCATTCACCGGATGCGCAAGGGTTATCCCACCGCAAATGTGTTGCGGGTGGTTTTCGATCTCGAAAAACCGGTACGGTATGCGATTCAGATATTGAAGCCGGTTGACCACTATCGGTATCGCCTGGTCATGGATTTTTATTCGAGGGAACCGGTAACCGGGACAGTCCAGCCTGAAAGGCAGAAGCCCCGCGATGGCCGGGCAAAGGATTTGCTGATCCTGATCGACCCCGGACACGGTGGAGAAGATCCGGGCGCTCTGGGCAAAAATACATACGAAAAGACGGTAGTGCTCCAGATTGCGAAAAAGCTGAAGGAAAAAGTGGACAGGGAACCCGGAATGCGCGCGGAACTCACACGCAAGGGAGACTACTATGTCGGGTTGCGCAAACGAACCGGGATTGCCCGCAGACTCAAGGCGGACCTGTTCGTTTCCATTCACGCTGACGGGTTCAAGGATAAAAGTGTCCGCGGCGCTTCCGTGTATGCATTATCCCAAAGGGGCGCGACCAGTGAATCCGCGAGATGGCTGGCTGACAAGGAAAACGCGTCGGATCTGATCGGAGGAGTCATCCTGGCCGACAAGGAGGACATGCTCGCCAACACGATGATCGATATGTCGATGACCAAAACAGTCCAGGAAAGCCTTGTACTCGGGCGGGAAGTGCTGGATGAGTTGAAGAAAATCGGAGCCGTGCACAGCCGGCGTGTGGAACAGGCGGGATTCGCGGTGTTGAAATCACCCGATATCCCTTCAATTCTGGTGGAAACGGCCTACATTACGAACTCGAAAGAGGAAAAGTTGTTGCGAAGCGCGAAACATCAGCATCGTATCGGTGACGCGGTATTGGCGGGAATACGGAAATACATCCGGAACAACCCGACCATCTATGCAAACCGTTGATTTCGGACCCGGCATGAAAAACCGTCCAATCAGGCAACTCGACGACAAACTGATCAATCAGATTGCGGCCGGGGAAGTGGTGGAACGGCCAGCTTCCCTGTTGAAGGAACTGCTGGAAAACTGTATTGACGCCAGCGCCTCGAAAATTGAAATCCAGGTTGATCGGGGCGGAATGAAACGGATTCAGGTGGCAGACAATGGTTTCGGGATTCCACGGCGGCAGTTGACTCTTGCGCTCTCGCGCCATGCAACCAGCAAGCTGGCTGCCGCGGAGGATTTGTTCCAGGTCGGGACACTGGGATTTCGCGGTGAGGCGCTGCCCAGCATCGCCGCGGTTTCCCGGTTGACGCTTGCCTCCCGCTCCCCGGACCAGGACAGGGGGTATCAGGTGGCGGTGCAGGGAGGGCACGGGATTTCAGAGCCGGCGCCGGTGGCGCACCGGATGGGGACGACGGTGGAGGTCCAGGACCTGTTTTACAATACGCCGGCCCGGAGGAAATTCCTGCGGACCGAAAAAACCGAATTCAATCATTGCGACCAGGCCGTCAAAAAGATCGCATTGAGTCAGCCGACACTGGAAGTGGTTTTCATGCATGACGGGAAAACGGTGTTTCATGTACTGCCGGCGCATACCGAAGAAGCCCGCAAAAAGAGAATTTCCAGTATTTGCGGGGCGCAGTTCTCCCGGCAATGCGTTTATCTGGAAAGCCAGGTCGAAACCCTGGCCCTGTCAGGCTGGACCGGGTTGCCGACATTTTCACGCGCCGGACGGGATTTGCAGTATTTCTATGTGAACGGCAGGGCGGTGAAGGACAATCTGATTGCCCATGCCGTTCGCCGGGCTTATCACGATGTGCTGTATCATGGCAGGCATCCGGCGTTTATCCTGTTTCTGGATATCAGGCCCGATCTGGTCGATGTCAATGTCCATCCCGCAAAAAGCGAAGTCCGGTTCCGTGAAAGCCGTCTGGTCCATAATTATATTTACCGGACCCTGCATCACACGATTTCAGAATTGACCCCGAACGATGGCAAGGTGAGTCCGCCTGCCCCGGCGGACATTCCATTGGGAACTGCCCATACCGGTGGACATGGACGTTACCCGGCGCAGCAGAATCTCAGGGAGCGGGTCAGCGAACAGTTGCAGGGGTACGACGCACTGGTCCGGGGTTATCGAAACCAGGAGGCTGGACCGGGTGGCATGTCCGGGCATCCGCTGACCGGGAATGACCGCGATGTTCCGCCGCTGGGCTACGCCATTGCACAGTTGAAGGGAATTTATATCCTGGCCGAGAACAGTGAGGGCTTGATCATGGTGGACATGCATGCCGCTCATGAAAGGATCACTTATGAAACGCTCAAGGCCCAGGCCAGGGAGAATGGCCTGAACAGTCAGCCCTTGCTGGTGCCTGTGCAGATCAATGTGAGCCAGTCGGAAGCCCGGATCGCAGAGGACTATATGGAGGAATTTGAAAACCTGGGTGTCGAAATCAATCGACTGGGGGAGGAAAAGCTGGTGATCCGGTCCATGCCCGATTTGCTGTCCCGGTCGGATGTCGAAAACCTGATCCGGGACACATTGTCCGATTTGGCCGAGTTTGGCGTCAGCGCACGGATACAGGACGCACAGAATGAAATCCTGTCATCGGTGGCGTGTCACGGTTCCGTGCGGGCGAATCGAAAACTTGAGCTGGCCGAGATGAACTCGCTGCTACGGCAAATGGAAGAGGTCGAACGCTCCGGGCAATGCAATCATGGCCGCCCAACCTGGATGAGCGTGTCGCTGGCTGAAATAGACAAATGGTTCATGCGTGGCCGCTGAGCCAACAGGCGGTTATCTTCCTGATGGGGCCGACGGCGTCCGGGAAGACCGCAATGGCCGCGCGGATACAGGATGAATTCGAAAGCGAACTGGTCAGTGTGGACGCGGCCCAGGTGTATCGCGGAATGGATATCGGGACGGCAAAACCGGACTCCGCGTTCCTGGCCCGCTATCCTCATCACCTGATTGATATCCGGGACCCCGACGAACCTTATTCATCTGCCGGGTTTTGCGGTGACGCGGCTGGTCTGGTTGATTCGATCATCGGTCGAAATAATCTTCCAGTGTTGGTGGGGGGCACCCTGTTTTATTTCTCCGCGCTAGAAAACGGGCTGTCGGCGCTGCCTTCGACCGATGCGGCGACCCGGATGCGGGTCCGGGATGAAATCGAGCGTCAGGGGCTTGAATCTGTTTATGATCGACTGGCGCGGATTGATCCCGGCACCGCGAGAAGGCTGGCTCCGACAGACTCACAAAGAATTCAGCGAGCGGTCGAAATTTACAGGTTGACCGGAATCCCGCCGTCCAGGCTTGCCGCTCAAACCCGAAGACAGGGGCTGAACCGCCCGATCATGAAAATAGCCTTGTTCACAGGGGATCGCAAGGTATTGCACAAACGGGTGGAAACCCGCTTCGAGACCATGATCGGGCAAGGTCTTGTGGCGGAAGTGGAGTCCCTGCTATCGAAACTGGATAATCCTTTCCTGTTGCCTTCCATGCGATGTGCAGGGTATCGGCAGGTTGTTCAATATCTGCGCGGGGACACGGATTACAGCCAGATGGTACAAAATGCCGTCGCTGCAACCCGGCAACTTGCCAAGCGGCAACTGACCTGGTTGAGGAATCAATCGAATGTCGTCTGGTTCGATACCGAAAAAGCCGGAGTGTCCGATTCGATACTGGCTTATTTGAAAGCGCACCCGCTGACCATGAACCGCAGAAAGACTACAGACCGCCATTTCACTTTATGATAATATGGGCATGAAATTTCGGGATTCTGCCAATCGCCGGCCGCCCTGGCCGGTAGTGGACCAGGGGCCGGGGTTTGAGGCTGGGAACCTCCAGTATAAAGCGATCAAAAATAAAAAAAGGTGAATGTCATGACACAACAACGGGGAACGGCTTTGCAGGACCCATTCCTGAATACATTGAGAAAAGAGCGAATCCCGGTATCCATATTTCTGGTAAACGGGATCAAGCTGCAGGGTCAGGTGGACTCGTTCGATCAGTTTGTTATTCTTCTTCGCAATACGGTGAATCAGATGATTTACAAGCATGCGATTTCCACCATCGTTCCCGCGCGGGTCGTACGAATCGCGTCGGAGAACGAAGAAAACGAAAACCGGAATGAGAACAGGTAGAACCGAATACGAATTCCCGGGGGTTTTTGAACCTGTTTAATTCAGTAGAAGATCAGATCGACCGGAAAGGGCTGGGAGAACGGGCCATTCTGGTGAGACAGGAAGCCCTGCCTTGTGCAGAACCCGGGAAACCGCTGGAAGAGTTGTTGCAGCTTGCAAGGTCAGCGGGCGCCGAGGTCTGCCGTTGCCTGGTAATGGTCAGGCCGAAGCCGGTATCCGCGACATTTATCGGCAAGGGCAAGGTTCAGGAGCTGGCGGACCTGGTCAGGATGGAGGATGCGACCCTGGTCATTTTCGACCATGCAATCAGCTCGGTACAGGAAAGGAATATTGAAAGGATCGTTCATTGCAGGGTGTTGGACCGGCCGGGACTGATCCTGGATATTTTTGCCCAGCGCGCGACCTCGAGTGAAGGAAAATTACAGGTCGAGCTGGCGCAGCTCAGGCACCTGTCAACCAGGCTGGTACGGGGTTGGACCCACCTTGAACGACAAAAAGGGGGAATCGGGCTCAGGGGACCCGGTGAGTCCCAGCTCGAAACAGACCGGCGGTTGATCGGCAAGCGTATAAAAACGCTGACCCGCAGGCTCGACCGGGTGGAAGCGCAAAGATCACTCCGCAGAAGGGCCAGACACAGAACGCCTGTGCCGACCGTTTCCCTGGTTGGTTATACCAATGCCGGCAAGTCTTCGCTGTTCAAGGCCCTGACCGGCGAGGAAGTCCTGATTGAAGACAAATTGTTTGCCACACTGGATCCGACCATGCGCCGCCTGGAAATACCTGGTTTCGGGGATATCGTGTTGTCCGATACGGTGGGATTCATCCGGGACCTGCCGCACACACTGGTTGCGGCCTTCCACTCGACCCTGGAAGAGGTTGCGAGCGCCAGTTGCCTGTTGCTGGTTAATGATTATTCTGACCCGGACCACGCTGAATTTCACCAGCATGTTTTGCAGGTACTCCGGGAAATTGGCGCCGATTCCATTCCTGTTATCACCGTTTTCAATAAAATTGACCTGACCGGAGACCGGCCCCGCACAAAAAACAATAAGGAAGGGGAGGTCGGCAGGGTCTGGCTCTCGGCTGAATCCGGAGTGGGTCTCGACCTGTTGCTGGACTGTATTCGTGGCCTGCTGTCGAAATCCCGCCAGACATTCAGATTGACCCTGGCTCCGGGAGCCGGTGCGCTGCGGTCACAGCTTTACCGGAAATGCCAGGTGATGGAAGAAAGCGCCGATGATTCCGGCAGTATTTCCATGACCGTGAAAATGGAGCCGGCCGTGTGGGGGTGGCTGGCGTCGCAGAAACAGCATTGCGGATTATGGAGTCATGACCGGTCAGGCGGCGCAGATGGCGGCCGTGTCATGGATGATACTGATTTCGTCGTAATGTGATAAAATCCCGATACAGTACATGATCTGGCGCGTGTCGGTCCGGCACTTTAAATTTTTAAATATAGCTATTAATTTCAATATATTATGTTCCACTATTAAGAAAAATTATAGATATTGATTTTAACCTCTGAACTCACTGATGACTGAAACCTCTTTCGCAAAGGAAACACTGCCGACAAATCTTGAAAAAGAGATGCGGCAATCCTATCTGGACTATGCCATGAGCGTGATCGTCGGTCGGGCTTTGCCGGATATCCGGGATGGGTTGAAGCCGGTTCACCGCCGGGTGTTATATGCGATGTCGGTGTTGGGGAATGACTGGAACAAGGCTTACAAGAAATCCGCCAGAGTGGTCGGTGACGTAATCGGCAAGTACCATCCACATGGTGAGACCGCGGTATACGATACCATCGTCAGAATGGCCCAGAGTTTTTCCATGCGTTGCATGCTGGTGGACGGGCAAGGCAATTTCGGGTCTGTTGACGGGGATTCCCCCGCGGCGATGCGTTATACCGAGATTCGTCTGTCCCGTATCGCTCACGAGCTGCTGGCCGACCTTGAAAAGGAAACGGTTGATTTTGGTCCGAACTATGACGAGACCGAGATCCAGCCTCTGGTACTGCCGACCCGTGTTCCCAATTTGCTGGTAAATGGTTCCACCGGTATCGCCGTGGGCATGGCGACCAATGTTCCGCCGCATAACCTGGGCGAAACGATCGACGCCTGTTTTGCCTTGATGGAAAATCCGGATATCCCGATACCGCAATTGATGGAATATCTGCCCGGTCCGGATTTTCCCACTGCGGGGATTATCAATGGACACAGCGGTATTCGTGAGGCATATGAAACCGGACGCGGCCGGATTCATGTTCGCGCCAGGGCTGAAATTGAAACCATCCGTAACGGGCGCGAATCCATTGTGATTCATGAATTGCCTTACCAGGTCAACAAGGCGCGTCTGATCGAGAAAATAGCCAGACTGGTCAAAAACAGGAATCTCGGAGGAATATCGGCGATTCGTGACGAATCCGATAAATCCGGAATGCGGGTGGTGATTGAAATCAAGCGGGGTGAACAGGCTGAAGTCATCCTCAACAATCTGTACAAACAGACCAGTATGCAGACCGTATTCGGGATCAATATCGTCGCGTTGAGTGACAACCGGCCTCGCGTTTTCAATCTGAAAGATGTCCTCAACGAGTTTATAAAACACCGGCGTGAAGTGGTTACCCGACGAACCGTTTTCGAGTTGGGCAAAGCGCGTGGCCGGGCACATATTCTGGAGGGTCTGGCTGTCGCGCTGGCAAACATCGACCCGGTTATCGCGTTGATCCGGGCAGCCAGAACCTCCACTGAGGCAAGGGAAAAGCTGTTGGGTCAACGCTGGGAGCCGGGGGCGGTAACCGGGATGCTGGCGCGTTCGGACTCCGGTCTTTCCCGCCCCGGATCCATAGGCGCGGAATATGGCCTGGGTGGATCCGGGGGTGAGTCCGGCTATCGACTTTCATCCGGGCAGGCCCAGGCCATACTGGATTTGAGGCTCCACAGGCTGACCGGCCTCGAGCAGGAAAAGATCCACAGGGAATATCAGGATATCGTCGAAGACATCCTGGCATTGACGGGAATCCTCAGTGACCCGGACCGGTTGGTGGAAGTGATTCGCGGGGAGTTGAAAGAAATCCGTGATCGATACAATGATGACCGGCGCACTGAAATCATTGAAGATATGATTGATCTTTCGAGGGAGGACCTGATCCCGGAGGAAGATATGGTGGTTACCATTTCCCATGAAGGCTACGCCAAATCCCAGCCGGTATCGGATTATTCGGCCCAGAAACGGGGCGGTAAGGGACGAGTGGCGACACGAACCAAGGAAGAGGACTTCGTCAAGCAGATGTTTGTCGCCCATTCCCACGATATCATTTTATGTTTTTCCGATATGGGCAAGGTTTACTGGCTGCGAACGTTCGAGTTGACTCAGGCGGGTCGTCAGGCCAGAGGCAGACCGCTGGTTAACCTGTTGCCGCTGGACAGTGGCGAACAGGTTACGGCCATGCTGCCTATCAAGAAGTATGAGGAAGGTGGGAACCTGCTCATGGCGACTGCGCTGGGTTTCGTTAAAAAATGTAAGCTGAGTGACTTTTCGAAGCCCAGAAGTTCGGGGCTGCGGGCGGTCAGCCTGCAGGAAAACGATCACCTGGTCGGAGTGGCCGTAACCAATGGCAGCGAAGATATTCTGCTGGTAAGCGATGCCGGCAAGGCGATACGATTTTCTGAAAACGTCGTTCGTGTGATGGGGCGGACGGCAAGAGGGGTGCGGGGCATTCGTATGAAACCGGGGAATCAGGTGATAGCGCTTATAGCGCTGCCTGACGCCGGACAAGGCAACGCGGAAAACAACGGAGCCGATGAACCGACCATATTGACGGCCACTGAGAATGGCTATGGCAAACGTACGCTGATCTCGGATTTCCCGCGTAAGGGCCGGGCCGGACAGGGTGTGATAGCGATCAAGACATCGGATCGAAACGGCAAGGTCGTCAGCGCCCATATCGTGAGTAGGGCGGACGAGGTCATGTTGATTACCGATGGCGGAATTCTGATCAGAACCCGTGTCGGGGAAATTTCGACGATAGGCCGGAATGTCCAGGGAGTCCGGTTGATTTCATTGGGCAATGATGACCGTCTTGTCTGTGTCAGCAATCTCGTTGATCCGGACAATTCGGAGGATGAGTGACCGGATGCCGAAATCACGGATCCTGTCATTCACCAGGGTCGGACTGCCCTGCCCGGAAACACAGGTCAAACCGTAATCGTCCATGAAAACCGATAAAACCCTGAAAGCGGTCCGGGACCGGATTGACATCATTGATGAGAATATCCTGAACCTGATCAATGATCGCTTGAGCGCCGCGAAAACCATAGCGCATATCAAGGACGGCCTGGATGAGCCTGCGGTTTATCGACCGGAAAGAGAGGCACAGGTGCTGAGCCGATTGAAAAAGCTGAATTCGGGTCTGCTGGGGAACAGCGAACTGGAAAGCCTGTTTCGGGAAATCATGTCGATTACCCGTCAGATCCAGGCCCCGTTGACCGTTTCGGTGCTTGGCCCTTCGGGTACTTACAGTGAAGCCGCGGCGAGGCAGCATTTCGGCAGTGATATCGATATTGTGGATTTCCCGATCATCGATGAAATTTTCAAGGCGACGGAAAACGGACAGACCGACTTTTCAGTGGTGCCGGTCGAAAACTCCACTGAAGGGGGGGTTACCGGTACGCTGGACCGGTTGATCACGACTTCCCTGACCATTTGCGGGGAGATCAATTTCCACATCAAACATAATCTGATGAGCCGTGGAAACGATCCTTCCGCTATCCAAACGATTTACGCCCATACCCAGTCCCTGGGGCAGTGCAAACGCTGGATCGATACCAACTATCCGACCGCGAAACGGATTCCTGTCAGCAGTAATGCCGATGCGGCGGTGCGGGCGTCTGCTGAAACCGGCGCCGCGGCGATTGCCGGGGAAATGGCGTCAGTCCATTATGGTCTGGACATCCTGTTTGAAAATATAGAGGATGAGTCAGGCAATACCACCCGTTTCCTGATCCTGTCCAATCGTGAGACGCCGCCGAGCGGGTATGATAAAACCAGCTTGCTGTTGTCGTGCCGCAGTCGACCGGGAGCGCTGGTCCACTTGTTGACCCCTTTGCTGGAAGAGCAGATCGACATGACCAGAATCGAGTCACGGCCGTCCAGGATCAGTTTGTGGGACTATGTTTTCTTTATTGATTTTCTCGGGCACGGGGATGAGGAGCACGTTGCCAGGGCATTGAGCCGGATCAGAAGCGAGGCCGGCCTGTACAAAAGTCTCGGTTCATATCCCGCGTCCATTAAAGTTCCGAATTCACGCATAGCCGCCGATCTTTCGTGAAAGATTCCGCTCTCCTGAAGATACCGAGCGTCGCTGTTTTCGGTGTTGGCCTGATTGGCGGATCCCTGGCAAAGTCATTGAAGAAATCCGGGGCGGCGGGTCATATCATTGGCGTTGGCCGAGCCATGGTGAATCTGCAAAAAGCAAAGGACGTGGGCGCCATCGATGAGATACAGGCCGATCCGGTCCAGGCTGCCGGGGATGCGGACCTGATTGTGCTGGCGACACCGGTCAACACCATCACTGAACTGATCAGGGTCATTGCGCCAGCCATGTCGAAGGAAAAGATTCTCACCGATGTGGGCAGCGTCAAATATGGTATTGTCCGGTCCGCCAGACAGGCGCTGGATCATCATATCGGTCAGTTCGTGCCGGGTCATCCTGTTGCCGGACGGGAACAATCAGGGATTGACGCCGCTTCCGGAGATCTTTTCGAGAATCACAAGGTGATACTGACGCCATTGCCGGAAACCAATCCCGACGCGGTTGACCGGGTACGGAAAATGTGGGAATCAACGGGCGCGCAGGTAAAAAACATGCCGGTGGAAGATCATGACCGGGTGCTATCCGTTACCAGCCATCTCCCGCACATACTGGCTTATGTGATGATGGATTTTCTTTCCAGGTCGCCGGACCGGAGCAGTTGTTACGAAATGACGGCGGGCGGTTTTTACGATTTCACCCGGACCGCTTCAAGCGACCCGGAAATGTGGCGCGACATATCGTTGATGAACAGCGAATGCCTGACCAGACACATTCAGGAATATCAGGAAAAGCTGGAAGAAGTTGTCTGCATGATCCGGAAAATGGATGGAAAGGGGATCGAAAATCTGTTTGCCTCAGCCAAACAGGCCAGAAATCTGGTCTCAGAGAGACGGAAGCAGTTCTGATTCATTGCCACAGAACCGTCCAGGCCGACACTCATGAAATTCCGGATTTCTCCAACCTCCGCTCTGCAGGGCGGAATTCAGGTGGCGGGGGACAAATCCATTTCTCATCGCTCTGTCATTCTGGGAGCCATTGCCAATGGCACAACAACGGTCAGCGACATTCTTGAAGGTGAAGATGTATTGGCGACCATCGGCGCTTTCCGGAAAATGGGCGTATCCATTACCCGTCACAGTCCGGATCCGGCAGACCGTAACTATGTCATAGAAGGAGTCGGATTGTATGGCCTGGAAAAACCCGGTGAGGCGCTGGATATGGGGAATTCAGGTACTGCGTTTCGATTGCTGGGCGGTCTGCTTGCCGCACAACCGTGGACATCCGTACTGACCGGTGATGAGTATTTACGCAATCGCCCGATGGGCAGGATTATCACGCCGTTGACCATGATGGGCGCTCAAATCGAATCCAGTGAAGGCAGGCCGCCGCTGACAATCAATCCGGCGGGGAGGTTGCATGCTATACAATACACCCCTCCGATGGCTTCCGCACAAGTGAAGTCCGCCATTCTGCTCGCCGGGTTATACGCTGACGGACAGACCACAGTCATTGAAAACTCCCTGACCCGTGATCATACTGAAAGAATGTTGCAAGGGTTTGGTTACCCGATTCAGTCTGTTGACGATAAAATCATCCTGCATGGCGGCGGGCAATTGCAGGGCTGCGCGGTCAGTGTACCCGCTGATCTTTCCTCCGCCGCGTTTTTTATCCTCGCGGGACTGATCACAGCCGATAGTGAACTGCTTCTGAAGAAGACCGGAATCAATCCAAGCAGGAACGGGGTATTGAAAATCCTGACAGGAATGGGCGGGCGGATCGAGCTGGAAAATCAGCGTGAAATCAGCGGAGAGCCGGTGGCTGATATCCGCGTGAAAAGCTCCGGACTGGAGGGTGTGGAAATCAAGGGAGACGATGTCGCATTGTCGATTGACGAAATCCCGGTGATCGCGGTCGCCGCGGCCTGCGCCGGGAACGGAAGCAAAACCAGGATTTCGAACGCTGAAGAGTTGCGAGTCAAGGAAAGCGACCGCATCCATAGTGTTGTCCAGGGTTTGTCGGCATTGGGCATAGAGGTCATTGAGCATCCTGACGGGATGACGATCACAGGCGGAAAATTCCAGGGTGGTGAAGTGGACAGTTTTGGAGATCATCGTATCGCAATGGCCTTTGCCATCGCCGGAACGGTGGCGAAAGATCCGGTGGTCGTTACAGATTGCGGGAATGTCGCAACCTCGTTCCCGGATTTTTATCGAATTGCCAGACAAACCGGAGTGGACATTGCCATCTGCTGAATGCGCCGGCCCGGTTCACGTGATCGCCGTAGATGGTCCGAGCGGGTCGGGAAAGGGTACGGTTTCACTGGCTGTTGCCCGTCTGCTTGGCTACCATTACCTGGAAAGCGGCGCTGTTTATCGTGCGATCGGTCATTTGGCGCAGATAAACCGGATCGGTATCGAAGATGTGTTCCGACTGGTTGCCCTCGCGAAAAACCTGGAAATTGAATTCACGGATGGGGCCGTCCGGATTGATGGCGAGGAAGCGGACGGTGTAATCCGGACCGAGGAGGCGGGGAAACGCGCTTCCCTGGTCGCGGCTGTTCCCGAAGTCCGGGAAACGTTGTTGACCTGGCAAAGAAACCAGGCGCGGGCTCCGGGGCTGGTTGCGGATGGAAGGGATATGGGAACCGTGGTATTCCCCCGTGCAACCTGCAAATTTTATATTACAGCCAGCGCCGAAGTGAGGGCGAAAAGACGTTTCGATCAGTTGAAAGACAAGGGCTTTGATGTTAATATTCATCAACTCATCAAAGATATTTCGGAGCGGGACGCGCGGGACGCAACCCGTACCATATCTCCATTGAGGCCGGCAGAGGATGCCGTGCTGGTGGATACGACCGATCTGGCGATACACGAGGTGGTGTCCAGGGTCATGGAGGGAATTGGAGATCTGATACCCGGAAGACTGTAAACTCACCTTATGCCGGGTGACCCTTCACAGTCAGACATTGTTGTAAATCGTGAATAATCTGGGCTTTCCAGTTTATTTGAAAATTAACTTTATCGAAACTACCTGAAGGCCCCGTTATTTTCTGGCTCTTTCGACCAATTCCATGTCGAATATCGGATACCTGCCTGGACTGCCCTGTGGTGGCCGGGGGGGATGGAAAGAGACGGGTACAGGAATCTATTTATTATGACTGAAAACTTTGCGGCTTTGTTGGAAGAAAGCATGGCCAGTGTTGTTATGAACCCCGGCGAATTGATTATCGGGGATGTGGTCGAGGCAAATAACGATTATGTGATCGTCAGCGCCGGATTGAAGTCCGACGCGAAAATCAAGGCGTCAGAATTCAAGAACGCGGCGGGTGAAATAACGGTAAAAATCGGCGATCAGGTCGAGGTTGCCCTGGAATCGGTGGAGGATGGAACCGGAAACACCAGAATGTCGCGTGAAAAGGCGATGCGTACCAGAGCCTGGGCCGGGCTGGCCAAGGCCTATGAGAATGGTGAAGTGATCACAGGCACGATTACCGAGAAAGTCAAGGGTGGGTTCACGGCCGATGTCGAGGGGTTGCGCGCATTCCTGCCCGGTTCCCTGGTTGACGTCAGGCAGGTCAAGGACGCGGACTACATGAAGGGCAAGGAACTGGATTTCAAGATTATCAAGCTGGATCAACCCCGTAACAATATTGTGGTGTCCCGGCGCGCGATCGTGGAAAATGAGTTGAATGAGGAAAGAGCGAAACTGCTCGATACTCTGGAAGAGGGGCAAATAATCAAGGGCGTTGTAAAAAACCTGACCGATTACGGCGCGTTTGTCAATCTCGGAGGACTGGATGGATTGCTGCACATCACGGATCTGGCCTGGAAGCGGGTGAAGCATCCTTCAGAGGTATTGGCAGTTGGCGATGAGATTGAAACAAGGGTACTCAAGTTCGACAAGGAGCAGAGCCGGGTCTCACTTGGACTCAAACAATTGGGTGAAGACCCCTGGCTGGGGCTGGTGCGCCGCTATCCGGTGAATACCCGTATATTCGGCAGGGTAACCAATCTGACCGATTATGGCGCTTTTGTCGAACTCGAAGAAGGCGTGGAGGGTCTGGTGCATTTGTCTGAAATGGATTGGACGAACAAGAATATTCATCCAGGCAAGGTCTGCCATGTGGGCGATGAATGCGAGGTGATGATCCTGGACATTGATCCGGGACGCCGCCGTATATCGCTTGGAATGAAGCAATGTGTCGCCAATCCCTGGCAGGAGTTTGCGGCAACCTACAGGAAGGGTGACTCCCTGGTCGGAAATATCCGTTCAATTACTGACTTCGGTATATTCATCGGCGTCGAAGGGGGCATTGACGGCCTGGTCCATCTTTCTGACCTTTCCTGGGATGAGCCCGGTGAGGAAGTAGTTACCCGGTACAAGAAAGGTGACGAATTGACCGTTGTCGTGCTGGCGGTGGATGCAGAGCGTGAACGCATCTCCCTGGGTCTCAAGCAGGCGACCGAAGATCCGTTTTCCGCCTTTGTCAACGCAAACAGGAAAGGCAGCACGGTTACGGGTATAGTCAGGGAAATCACAATGAAAGGGGCTGTGATTGAACTTTCCCGCAGCGTGAATGGTTATCTCAGGGCTTCTGAAATATCACGTGATCGTGTCGAAGATGCGCGCACAGTATTGAAAGAAGGGGAAAAAGTCGAGGCCAAGATTACCAGTATCGAAAGGAAAGACCGTAAACTTTCCCTATCCATCAAGGCGCGGGAACTTGAGCTGGAAGATGAGGTGACCCAGGAATATTCGAGGGGTTCGAATGTCATCGGCGCCACCCTTGGTGACAAACTGAAAGAACAGTTGGGGAAACACTCCCTGTAGATATTCATTTTATTTTATCTGTGTCTGTCGATCCCATGAAAGCCCGCAGGCGGTCAGCTTTGACCAAGTCGCAGTTGATTGCACGCCTCACCGCAGATCATCGTCAATTGTCTGAAATTGACGTTGAACTGGCAGTGAACAACATTCTCAAGCGAATGACTTCGGCCCTGGCAAATGGTGAGAGAATCGAGATTCGCGGATTTGGCAGTATGACCCTGCATTACAGGCCGCCGAGAGTGGGGAGGAATCCCAAAACCGGGAACAAGGTCCAGATACCGGGAAAATACGTGCCGCATTTCAAACCCGGCCTCGGTCTGCGGAAACAGGTAAACAAGGGGAATGACGACAACTGACATGATGAAACTTGTTTATGTCGTTGTTATTACTATTGTCCTTTTTTTCGGATTGACTTTTACCTATATGAATAGCCAGACGGTAGAGGTAAAATACCTGACGTTTCATAAAGAAACGAATCTGGCTGCCTTGCTGCTTTTTACATTGGTTACGGGCATGGTTGCCGGGTATGTCATCAGTGTCGTGTCATCCCTGAAATCCAGACGCAAGGTCAAACGCGGGGCATCGGAACCCGGGCGGTTGTAGTTGAAAGGCCGGACACTCCCGGATGGGTAGCCGGGTCGTCAGGCACAGTCAAACCAGGACCCTGAATTATCATTATCTGTTTATGGATCCAGTCTGGTTACTCCTGCTTCTGCCACTTGCCGCCGCGGGCGGCTGGTTGATGGCCGCCCATGACAAATCCAGCCCCGCCAAATCCCGGCGAGTTCCTGACGCGTATTTCAAGGGATTGAGTTTTCTGTTGAATGAACAGCCAGACAAGGCGCTGAAAGTGTTTCTCGAGGTGGCCGAGGTTGATGATGAAACCATTGAAATGCACATGGCTCTCGGCAATCTTTTCAGACGTCGGGGAGAAATAGAGAAAGCCACACAAATACATCAGAATCTGGTTGCCCGCTCAGACCTCGATGACAGGCTGCGCTCCATGGCGCTGTTCGAACTGGCGCAGGATTACTTCAAGGCAGGGCTGTTCGACAGGGCCGAAGACCTGTTTCGGGAACTGAACATTCTGACTGAATACCGGGAACAGGCGAGCCGGTTTCTGTTGCAGATTTATGACCAGGAAAAGGAGTGGCTACTTGCGATTAACGCCGCAAAGGAACTGAATCGGTTTTCGGACTACGATTATTCGGAAACCATCGCCCAGTTTTATTGCGAACTGGTCGAAATCTCGATTGCCGAAGGTAATTACTCGGGCGCTGAAAATTATATCGGAGCCGCGTTTCAGCATAATCCCCGTTGTTTACGGGCGGTGATCCAGTCAGGCAGACTGGCGTCCATACGGGGAAATCATGCCAATGCCATTGCCATCTGGCGGGGAGTCGAGTACTGGTCACCGCTTGGTTTGGGTGAGGTGGTAGGCCATATTGTAAACGGTTACCTGGCGCTTGGAGATAAAAGGTCATTACAGGAGTTTCTTGAAAAGGCAATCGAGAAAAACTCGGATCCGAGAATCATGTCGGCGCTGGTTGACCTGACCCGTAGTGACCAGGGTGAAGAAGCGGGTGAGATGAAACTGCTGGAGCTGGTACGACAGTACCCAAGTCTGCACGGAATGTATATCCTGATGAGGAACCGGGCGGAAAAAGGCAAACTGAGCCGACAGGACAAGGACTATTCGATCGTGGCGAATCTGTTGCAGGAAGTCGTCGAGAGAAGCCGGAATTACCATTGTACGCAATGTGGGTTCCAGAGTAATTCGTTGCATTGGCAATGCCCCGGCTGCAAAGCCTGGGATGCGGCCCGGAACCGGCTGATTGATCATGCAATCGGTGGAAAGTAACCTGGAGAAACTGGCAACCGCCAGAGTACTGGTTGCCGGCGATGTCATGCTGGATCAATACTGGATGGGGAGTGTGGACCGAATCTCGCCCGAGGCTCCTGTGCCGATAGTGACAGTCAACGAAACGGAGGTACGCCTGGGAGGAGCCGGAAATGTGGCGAGAAATATTGTTTCCCTGGATGGAAGCAGCACCCTGATCGGAATTATCGGTCAGGATGACGCCGGAAGAAGTGTGACCGGACTTACCGGGCAATCGGGCATTAATGCCATATTTCAGTCTGACCCGGATTGCAAGACCACGGTCAAGCTAAGGGTCGTTTCCAAAAACCAGCAACTGTTGCGCGCGGATTTCGAGGGCAGGCCGGACAAGCGTGTTCTTGCCGGGATGCTGACGGATTTCAGGGATCATATCGGGAGCAACGATACCGTTGTTTTATCCGATTATGGCAAAGGAGGCCTGGACGATGTCGAAGAAATGATATTGATCGCCAGGCGGGCGAACAAGCCGGTTCTGATAGATCCCAAAGGCAACGATTATTCGAGATATCGCGGCGCCACCCTGATCACTCCCAATCTGGCGGAATTTGAATCCGTCGCCGGCAAGGTGGACAATGCCGACGATCTGGCAGAGAAGGCGGCGGGCGTCATCGGGGACTATGATCTGGAAGCCCTGCTGGTCACGTTAAGCGATAAGGGCATGGCGCTGTTCGAACGCGGCGAAAGCCCCTTGCATATCCCCGCGAGAAGTCGGGAGGTATATGATGTCAGTGGCGCGGGGGATACGGTCATTGGCGTTATGGCGATGGTATTTGCCGCAAACCTGGACAAGTCGGCAGGTCTTGAGATTGCCAATAGCGCAGCCGGTATTGTGATTTCAAAATTCGGCACCACTACGGCGACCCGCGCGGAATTGTTGTCCGAAATCAGGAAAGACTACCCATTATGATTGTGGTTACAGGCGGCGCCGGTTTCATTGGCTCGAATATTGTCAGGGCGCTCAACCGGAACGGCATCGTTGACATATTGGTTGTGGACAATCTGTCCAATGCAGCAAAGGTGGCCAACCTGTCGAAGCTGGTAATCAGGGATTACATGGACAAGTACGAATTTCTTGGGGCCATCCAGTCCGGCAGGTCTTTTGACAGGATCACTACGGTTTTTCACCAGGGCGCCTGTTCGGATACCATGGCGACGGACGGGAAATATGTATTGCAGAATAACTTTACTTTCTCAAAAACGCTTTTCCATTTTTGCCAGCGGCATAAAGCGCAATTCATCTACGCGTCCTCTGCTTCGGTCTATGGAAGCGGATCAGGATTTTCCGAAGACCGGAGTAATGAATCGGCGTTGAATGTATATGCCTGGTCCAAACTTTTGTTCGACAACTACATCCGCCAGTCGGGCAACCATCCGACCAGTCCGGGAAGCCCGGAAATCTCCGGAATCCAGTGTGTCGGCCTGAGATATTTCAATGTCTATGGCCCGGGTGAATTTCATAAGGGGCGGATGGCTTCCGTTGCCTGGCATTTCAACAATCAATACCGGGAAAAACAAACGGTCAACCTGTTTGCCGGAACGGATGGTTATCGAAACGGAGAACAGCTCAGGGACTTCATCCATGTGGATGACGTGGTTGACGTGAATCTGTATTTCATGAATCACCCCGAACTGTCCGGGATTTACAATGTCGGTACCGGACGCGCCCAGAGCTTCAACCAGGTGGCTCTGGCTGTCATCAATTTCCACAGGAACCGACAGGGTCTGGCGGCTGTCAGTCTTCAGGAAGCAGTCGATTGCGGCCGGATCCATTACGTTGCGATGCCCGAAACACTGGTCGGCAGGTATCAGAATTTTACCGAGGCCGATCTGGTTCGCTTGCGCTCAGTGGGATATGAGGAGGATTTTGATGATATCGAAACCGGGATAAACAAATATCTGTCATGAGAGGAATCGTATTGGCGGGGGGGACAGGCTCCAGGTTGTGGCCAGCCACTTTCGCCGTTTCGAAGCAGCTTGTTCCGGTCTATGATAAACCGATGGTCTACTATCCGTTGTCCGTGTTGTTGTTATCCGGAATAAAGGATATCCTGATTATTTCAACTCCGCTGGATACGCCGGCTTACCAGAGATTGCTGGCTGACGGCGGCCAGTGGGGAATCAGCCTGTCCTACGCGGTTCAGGCAACCCCGGAAGGGATTGCTGACGCGTTTGTCATCGGTTCAGAGTTTATCGGTAACCATAGCTGCGCGTTGACGCTGGGAGATAATCTTTTTCACGGAGCGGGCCTGACAGAGATTCTGTGCAAAGCGTCTACCCTGAAAAAGGGCGCGCAAATATTTGCTTGTCGGGTTGACGATCCCTGCCGCTATGGCGTGGTGACCCTCGACAAAAACGGCAAGGCCGTTGATCTTGAGGAGAAACCGGTGGAGCCGAAATCCGGATATGCGGTAACCGGTTTGTATTTTTATGATAATACCGTGGTGGGGAGGGCACGGTCGTTGAACCCGTCGGAACGCAATGAACTGGAAATCACCGATTTGAATCGCACCTATCTCGATGATGACGCGTTACGGGTGGAGGTATTGGGGCAGGATGTGGCCTGGCTGGATATGGGCGCCCCTGATTCGTTAATGGAGGCCGCCAGATATGTTGAAGCTCTCGTGAAAAACCAGGGGACCCGGCCAGGTTGCCCGGAGGAAATCTGTTGGAGAATGGGTCATATTGATGACCAACAACTTGAAAAACTGGCCGATGAATTGCAGGGTACCGGGTATGGCCGCTATCTGGCGGGATTGCCTGATCGTAAAACCGCGGCCACGGCGTCATCCGGGCCAGACGCTGTCAGGGGAAACAGGCCGCTGTGATGCCCTCGACCGGGACGGCGCTGGGGGTGATTGGCGGCAGCGGGTTCCAGCGGCTGGCGGATTTTACGGTCAGTGAACGCCAGCGACTCGACACACCTTACGGGAAACCGTCAGACGTCTATTCGACCGGGTTCTTCCATCGGAAGAACGTCGTTTTTTTACCGAGACATGGCGGAAACCATAGCATCCCGCCACATAAAATCAACTATCGCGCAAACCTGTTCGGATTCAGGCTGTTGGGGGTCCGGGAAATTGTTTCCCTGGCCGCAGTGGGAGGTATTTCCGGTCATTGCAGTCCCCGTTCCATCGTGATCCCGGATCAGATCATCGACTATACCTGCAACCGGGCGCATACCTGTTACGATGGGTCGGAACAGGTAAATGAGTTTATCGACAGCGCTCTGGAGCACATTGATTTCACTTGGCCGTACAGCCGTTCGATCCGAAAAAGATTGATTCGCGCCGCAAGGTTGGCCGGGGTATCCTGCATCGATCATGGGGTATATGCAGTCACCGAAGGTCCCAGACTTGAAACTGCGGCGGAAATAAACAGGCTGGAGCGGGATGGCGCGGATATTGTTGGAATGACGGCCATGCCGGAAGCGGGGCTGGCCCGTGAATTGGGCATTGCCTATGGATCGATAGCCCTGGTGGTGAATGCCGCCGCCGGGCGGGATCCCGACGGTTTCTCGATGGAAACGATCGTCGATAATCTGTCAAGGGCTACGCTGGACGCCTTGAAAATCCTGGAACATTACTGAACGTGTCCGGATTGAACCGTTCGAGGTTTGTCATCATCCGGAAGTCGGCCAGATACTCAGTAACGCTCCGAATTTCGGATGGTCGAAGTAATGTACTTCCCTGAACTTCAGCCTCCTTTTTTCTGACAGGAAATAGTGTTCCGGCAGGTTGTCCGGAAGTGCGGATGAAAGACTGTCCGTTTGTGTCCCGGTAGCTGCGGGTGTCGATAAATCGGGCGATAAACCGGGTAACACGGGGTTCGCGGGACTCTCCGGCGAGAATTGCAGATCGAGATCGGCATAAATGAGCGAGGTTTTGTAAACCCGAATGAACCCGTGGGCCAGAGAAGTTTCGGCCAGTCCCAAAGAGATCAGCGGCGCATGCTGATAAACCGCGGACGGTTGTACCCAGCGCACTGTTCGCAATATGCGGTGCCCCGCCTGGATCAACCGATGCCGGGTCTGTTCCAGTTGGCCAAGGACCGTCCCGGTCCGGAAGGCATCCGACCGGGCTTCCAGCGTGGTCATGCGTTGCAGGCTGTCCGCGATTTTCCTGTCGGAAAAATCCCATTTTTCATCCTCGGCGGCATCCGCGTCTGCATTTCCCCTGGCCTGTTCGAACACAATCATTTCAATTTCGTAACCCCGTGCCTGGGCGGTATGCGAAAGGATCAAAAGGAGGCACAAGATAAACAGGCCGGATAAAGGTTTCCTCATATCAGTAGATCAGGTAGTATGGAATATTCCGATAGTACTGGATTAGGAAGCATCAAGCCAATGCCATCGTGCGTCACCCCTTTTCCCGTCATTCCCGCGTCAGGTCTTTGGACAAAATATCCAGTAATCGCTCGACAAAATCGAACCTTTCGTCCGGGTCGCCCAGGTCGGCGGTGACTCTGAACGCGTTCGCCCCGGCCAGCCGGTATTGATCGGGATGGCGCTGGATCAACAGGAACACGGCATCCGGATTGACCACTGGATCGTCATGGAATTCAACCAGTCCGCCATTTTCATTGATGTCGATCTTCCTGATATCCAGTTGTTCACTGCGCAGCCGGAGAGCTGTAATCCTGAACAGGTTTTTGGCCGGGTCCGGCAGCAGGCCAAAGCGGTCAATCGCCTCGATTTGCAGTTCCTGCAGTGCTTCCGGATTTTCCGAATTCGCGATTCTTTTGTAAAAAATCAGCCGGGCGTGGGTATTGCCGAGATACTCATGAGGAAACAGCGCCGGGAGATGCAACTCCACCTGCGATTGTTTTTCCGGCTGGAGTACCTGTTCCTCGCTTGCAAGAACGCCGTCCCTGATCGAAGCGACAGCATGATTCAGATATTCGCTGTATAGGGAAAATCCAATTTCGTCAATCGTTCCACTTTGTGTTTCACCCAATAATTCCCCGGCGCCCCGGATTTCAAGGTCATGTGACGCCAGCGCGAATCCAGCGCCCAGATCGACCATCGAAACGATGGCGTCCAGGCGTTTCATCGCATTGCTGGTGATCAGATTCCGATCCGGGATCAGGAGATAGGCGAATGCCTGATGATGAGAACGGCCCACTCTGCCGCGTAGCTGATGGAGTTGCGCCAGCCCGAATCGGTCCGCTCTGTTTATGATAATGGTGTTGGCTGAGGGAATGTCGATACCGCTTTCGATAATCGTTGAGCATACCAGCAGATTGAAGCGCTGGTGGTAGAAATCCTGCATGACTCTCTCTATCTGTATTTCCGGCATCTGTCCGTGGGCAATCCCGATTCTGGCTTCGGAGATCAGTTCCCGGAGTTCCTCGGCCACGACTTCGATCGTACGCACTGTGTTGTGCAGGAAGAAAACCTGGCCGCCGCGGCGAATCTCTCTGAGAACCGCTTCCCGGATCAATGCCAGGTCCCATTGCCTGACAAAGGTCTTGATCGACATCCTGTTCAGCGGCGGTGTCGAAATGATCGAGATGGCTCTCATTCCGGCCATCGTGATGTTCAGGGTGCGCGGAATGGGGGTTGCGGTCAGAGTCAGGATATCTATCTGGTTTCTCAATCGTTTCAGCCGCTCTTTCTGGCGCACCCCGAATCGATGTTCCTCATCAATGATCAATAGTCCCAGATCGGAAAACCGGATATCTTTCTGCAAGAGTCGATGCGTACCAATGACAATGTCGAGGTTCCCGTTTTTCATGCGGTCCAGCGTGTCCGAGGATTGAATTCTGGTATTGAACCGGGACAGCATTGCGACATTGATCGGCCAGTCAGCGAAGCGATCGGCAAATAACTGGTAATGCTGTTGTGCGAGCAGGGTGGTCGGCGCGATCAAGGCGACCTGTTTTCCGCAGCTTGCGACAATAAACGCGGCCCGCAGAGCAACTTCGGTTTTACCGAAGCCAACGTCACCGCATACCAGCCGGTCCATCGGGTCAGCGGATTTCAGATCCGATAGGACTTCCTCGATCACCTGTCTTTGGTCCGGTGTCTCCTCAAATGGAAACTGGCTGGAAAAACGCTCCATATCCTCCGGGTCGATTTCGTAGATATTGCCTTTGCGGGTACGTCTGATGGCTTCAGTTTCCAACAGCTCGGCCGCCACGTCATAAGCCTTTTCCCGGGCTCGCACTTTCGCTTTTTCCCACTGGCTGGCGCCGAGCCGATGTAACGGAGCGTGTTCCGGGGAACCGCCGGTGAATCTGCTGATGGCATTCAGGGAAACAACCGGGACATACAATTTGTCATTGTTCTGGTATTCGAGTACCAGATATTCGGTCTGTTCATCGGTGATGTCGAGAATCTGCAGCCCCATGTAGCGGCCGACACCATGTTTGATGTGGACGACCGGGTCTCCGATACTCAACTGCGCCAGGGATTTGATGATCGCTTCAGGATCGCGGTATTGCTGGTCTCTGCGGCGTCGCTGGTAAACCTGTTCTCCGTATAACTGGCTTTCACAGATAATTTCGATTCCGGCGGCATCGGACAGGAATCCTCTTTGCAGTGAACCAACGGTAATGGACAATCCGTCATGGCCGGTTGACATGAATGCCTGGAAATCACCGACCGGATCCGGAAGGATCCGGGCTGCCCTCAGCATATTGTCGAGTGCTTCACGCCTGCCCGGAGTTTCAGCGACAATCAGGACCTTGTTCGTTGTCCGGTTCAAATGGGAAAGGAATTCATGGTATGGGGATTTCTTTCCCGGGTCCACCGGGAATTGCCGGTGGCGACCGCTTGTCGCGGTCCAGTGAGCGCCGGAATCTCCCGGAACCGCCGAATCCCGTAGTCTGATGATCGGATATTGCGAGATTTTCGATTGCGTCTGGCTGGCGTCCAGCCAGATCTGTCCAGGCGGCAATACCTTTCTGGCCGCATTATGATTGGCGTTGATATGCCGTTCGCTGACTTCAGCCTGGAAGGCCGAGCAGGCGTCATCGAATTGCGCCGATAGCACAAAAACCGTATTTGTCCGCAGGTACTCGAACAATGTCGCGGTTTCTTCAAAAAAAAGGGGGAAGAAAAATTCGACGCCGGCCGGTATCTGCCCCAGTGAAATCTGGCTGTAAACATGCTGGGATCTGGGGTCTCCTTCAAATTGCTTGCGGAAAGATGAACGAAAGCGGGCAATACTCTGTTCGGTCATCGGGAATTCCCGGGCCGGCATGAGTTCAATCCGGCTGACCTGGTCGATGGATCTTTGAGTCTCCGGATCGAACCACCGAATCGAATCGAGTATGTCATCGAAAAAATCCAGTCGAAAGGGCGCTTCGACTCCCATTGGGAAAACATCCAGCAGCCCGCCCCGAACCGTATATTCTCCGGGCGACACCACTTGATGCACCGATGTGTAGTTGGCGTTGCCCAGCCGGTCCCGCAGTTCATCCATCCCGACCCTCTGGCCGACTTCCAGTGAAAATGTGTGGCCGAAGACATAATCCATCGGCGGCAATCTCTGCATCAGGTTGGTGGTTTGTACCAGTACGATACCGCGCCGCAATTTCGGCAGGGCGCCAAGCAGTTTCAGGCGTTCGGAAATAATGTCCTGATGGGGAGAAAAGACATCATAAGGCAGGCATTCCCATCCCGGAAATACCAGGACCGGTATCCCGGATCGATTGTCCTGGAAATATTTGATTTCAGATTCAACGATCTCAAGCTGGCGCTGGTCCTCGATGACCACCACCAGTATCCCGTCACATTTGTTCGCCGCTTCGGCCAGCGCCATTCCGATAGCGGAGCCGTGCAGTCCGGACCAGGTTACAATGCGGTCCTTTTCAGGAAGCGGGGGATTGATTAATCCGGAGTCGGGCAAGGTGTCTCGCACGGTGTAAATCTATGATAGCCTTCGCAAACGGGGAACGGATTGTACCTTATGGTGGTCCATTCCTGATGAAAATACGGCAGATGAAATGACGCAACGACACAAGGTATGGGCGATTGTCCCGGCAGGCGGAGTGGGCAGGCGGATGGGGACTGACAAACCGAAACAATACCTGACCGTATGTGGGCGGCCGATTATCCACCACACTTTATCCCGGATTTGCGCCAGCCCGTCAATCGACGGCGTTATCGTGGGTATTGCGGATACAGACCAATGGTGGCCGGATCATTCATTTTCCCATTCCAGGATGATGGGGGTTTATGCCGCCGGGGCAGAGCGGGTGGACACGGTTCGCAATGGCCTGGATTATCTCCTCGAACATCAGAACGTATCGGAATTTGACTGGGCGCTGGTGCATGACGCGGTGCGGCCCTGTATCCTGCGCCAGGATATCGCGAATCTGGTCAATGAGGCGGCCAATAACGGGGATGGCGCGGTTTTGGGGGGGGACCTGGCCGATACCCTGAAGGTTGCGGATGAAAACGGCCGGATCATCCATACCGTTCCACGCAATCGGTTCCAGAGAGCTTACACTCCCCAGATGTTCAGGATCAGGGATCTGGTCAGCGGTATTGACGAGAGCCGGAAGCGGGGAGTGAGTGTCACCGATGAATCCATGGCTGTGGAAGGGATCGGGATTCGACCGATGCTGGTAAGAGGGCATCCCGCCAGCCTCAAGGTGACCGTGCAGAGTGATCTTGACTTGATGGAAGTCATTTTGGAGGCGTTTCAGTGATCAGAATAGGCACAGGTTATGATGTCCACGCTTTGGTGCAGGGGCGCAAGTTGATACTGGGCGGAGTTGAAATAGAATGGTCGATGGGACTGGCGGGGCATTCGGATGCGGATGTGTTGCTGCACGCAATTTGCGACGCGTGCCTGGGCGCCGCGGGAGCCGGAGACCTCGGTGTCCATTTTCCGCCTGAAGACCAGAAATACAAGGATATCGACAGTCGGAAACTGCTCCGGGAAGTGGCCGCCGGATTACGACAGGAGCGCTGGAAAATCAGCAATCTGGATTGCACCATCATTGCCGAGAGGCCAAAGCTCCGCCCTTTCATTGCGGACATGATCACGCATATTTCACAAGACCTCGGGGTGGACCGGAAGCGGGTCAACGTCAAGGCCACCACAACCGAAGGACTCGGCTACATCGGGCAGCAAAAAGGGATTGCGGCCCAGGCCGTGGTCCTGATCGAGCGATAGCGGACAGCCAATCCTGGCGGCAGACCGTCAATCCGGGCGATGGCGCCCGGAAAATCACCGCCCGGACTTCGACAGCATTCGCCCCAGCGGCCGGCCGCCAAGCAGGTGCATGTGAAGATGGTAGACTTCCTGGCCGCCATGCCTGCCGCAGTTGATCAACAACCGATAACCGTTCGTGGCGATGCCTTCTTCCTGGGCCAGTTTGCGCGCCACGATGAACAAATGTCCCAGAATGGCTTCGTCCTCTTCCGAAACCTCATTGACCGAAGGGATCGGCTTGTTCGGGACAATCAGGACATGGGTGGGCGCCTGCGGGTGAATATCACGAAACGCGGTGGCCCGGTCATCCTGATACAGGACATCCGCCGGAATTTCATGGTTGATTATCTTGGTGAACAGGGTGTCTTCGGTCATGATGATTTTGCCAGGTTGAGGTTGAAAGCCGCGCCCGTCAAGCCGACGAGAGCGTATCGGCAATCCGGTGGAGGTCAGAATCCCGGATCCCCATCGAATCCAGATGCGCGACCGTGTTGATTATATAATCAATGTTGGTTCCATTGGGACCGATGGCCTGTTTTACAACCTGTACGGTTTGCTCCAGCGGCATTTCGGGCGCAAACTGGGGGTGCTTCGTTCTGGAAATGAAGGTCAGGGCCGTGACCATCCGGTTGTCCTCAAGATAAACCGGCTTGACGACAGGCTGATAGGCGTCCGTGACCATTTCCCGTTCATAGAGATAATCCAGTTGCGGGTTCCGGTTTTCATCACTGAGCCGGAAAGCCATTCCGTTGCAGGATCCCCCCGCCGCCAGTCCAAGCACCAGTCCGGGCTTTTCCGGGGTTCCCCGGTATATTTTCGACCAAAGGCAGAGCCTGCGATGAAACCCGAAAATCCGGGCCGGTCGGGATTCCTCATAAGCAAATCCGGGATTCCACATCAACGAACCATACCCGAACACCCACAGGCTCTGACCCGGCAGTTCGATACCGGCATCGCTGAAATGGTTGGTCATCAAAGTAATTCAGCAAGCATGGCAGCAGCTCAATCTCATCGAATCATCGTCACTTGAACTGACCCAGTTCGCTGACGAGGACTGAAAGCATCGAAATATCGATCTCGGTTTCCTTTTTCAGGTCCTCTGTCATGGCTTTCAGTTTCCTGATCTCGCTCCGGTTATTTTCCTGCCAGGTGGACAGCGCTGCCTCCGGACTATCCGCGGTGGATGGCCTGCTGATGATCGAAGCAATGTCCGATTGATGATTACGCAGGTCGGTGGAAAGGCTGAACTTTGAGCGCTCATGCCAGATATTATCGACTTTCAGGGTCGAAATACGATTTTGCAACCAGGACAGACCCAGACTGTGGATCATTCCGAAGTAGATTCTGCCGATAAATTCCACCGGCCGCCCGGATTCCAGGGCGATCTGTATGATGTCGAGGCCGTTAACCAGGGTCACACGGGCCGAAATCTGGTGAGCCAGATCCTCGGGCAGCCCTTTTTGAACCAGATTCCGGAGTCCGATACGGTATCGGTTGTCGTTGCTGCCGACTACCGACCCGGTATTGTCTGTCAGCGTGTTGAATCCATCCTTGAAGCGATTCACCAGGGAATGGATATCGACCGATGCTGTTGTATTTCTAAGCAGCCAGATCACTGAGGATTCAATGGCATACATCAAATAGTTAAAGCATTGCATTTGTATGTCTGCATCCACCTGGTTGTCCAGGTCCTGGATTCGTACAAAAAGCCGCCGGGTGTCGGTGATGTCCCTTACCGCAATATAGCAGGCGGTGATCCGGTCGGCCGGGTCGCCGGTCAGGTCGGCCAGCTTCAGATGGAACGTGATGCCCATGGCGCCGACCAGGTCATTGGTGATTTGCGTGGAAATTATTTCCCGTTTGAGGCGGTGTTGCTGGATTTGACTGCTGTATCTGTCGCTGAGCAGTGAGGGGAAGTATTGAGTGATCTCACTCTCAAGATAAGCCGCATCCGGTAAATTCGAATCGAGCAGGGTCTGGTAAAGGTCCATTTTACTATAGGACAATAACACCGCGAGTTCGGGGCGGGTAAGGTAATTTCCGGCTTCGAAACGATTGTTCAGGGTGGCCTCATCGGGTAGAAACTCAAGTGTCCTGTTCAACAGTCCCTTGTCTTCCAGTCCCTGGATCGCCCGAATCTGTCCCGGCATGAGTCCCGCCCGGTAGGAGGTTTCCAGACTCAGAATCCGGGTTTGCAGGTAGTTGTTCGACAATACCAGGTCAGCGACCATGTCTTCCATCTCCGCAAGCAGGGTATTGCGCTGCGACACGGTGAGATTGCCTTTTTGCATCTCCGCGTTCAACAGGATTTTTATGTTTACCTCATGATCGGACGTATCCACCCCGGCAGAGTTGTCGATTGCGTCGGTGTAGCATAAGCCGCCATTGAGACTGAATTCTATTCTGGCAAGCTGGGTCATACCCAGGTTACCGCCTTCGCCAATGACTTTGCAGCGCAATTCGGATGCGTCTACACGCAAGCTGTCATTATTCCTGTCCTGGGCGTCACTATGCGATTCAGAAGAAGATTTGACGTAGGTGCCGATTCCCCCGTTCCATAACAACTCGACTTCCGCTTTCAAAATCAGGTTGATCAAATCATCGGGGGCCCAGGAGTCCAGGGTTGCGCCCAACGCTTTTTTCGCCTGGCTGGACAGGGTGATTGACTTTTCGCTTCTGGAAAACACCCCGCCTCCTGGCGAAAGCAGACTCTGGTCATAGTCAGCCCAGGATGATCGGGGTAATTCAAACAATCGTCTGCGTTCCCGGTAACTGGATTCGGGGTCTGGGTCTGGATCAATGAATATGTGTTGATGGTTGAATGCGGCAACCAGCCTGGTCTGCTTCGAAAGCAGCATGCCATTGCCGAATACATCCCCGGCCATATCCCCGATACCGGCAACCGTAAAAGGGCTGGACTGGATATCCTTGCCCAGTTCCCGGAAATGTCTCTTTACCGACTCCCAGGCCCCCCTCGCGGTGATTCCCATTTTCTTGTGGTCATATCCCGCTGACCCGCCGGAAGCAAACGCGTCACCCAGCCAGAAACCGTATTCTTCGGAAATCCCGTTGGCAATGTCGGAAAATGTGGCGGTCCCCTTGTCGGCTGCGACTACCAGATAGGGGTCGTCTCCATCCAGCCGAACCACATGGTCAGGTGGAACGATTTCCGTTCCGGACAAATTGTCGGTGACATCAAGCAGGCTTTTGATGAATATCCGGTAGCAACTGATCACTTCCTGGAGGGTTTCTCCGTGTTCTACCTTGTGAAGTTGCTTGGCGACAAATCCGCCTTTGGAGCCAACCGGTACGATCACTGCATTTTTTACCCGCTGTGCTTTCACCAGGCCGAGGACTTCCGTTCTGAAATCTTCCGGTCGTTCCGACCAGCGCAGGCCGCCGCGCGCCACCTTGCCGCCGCGAAGATGTACGCCTTCAACCCTGGGTGAGTATACGAATATTTCATATTCAGGAGCCGGTTCAGGGATGCGGGGAATGCTGCGGGAACTCAGTTTGAACGAAATCCAGGTTTTCGGTTCACCGTTCTCGTCGGGCTGGAAGTAGTTCGTTCTTTGGGTTGCGGCCACCACATCGAGCAGCGCACGGATAATCCTCTCTTCGTCCAGGGTGCTTACACCGTCCAGCAGTTCTTTGATTTCAGCGTTCAGGCTTTCCGGATTTTCGTTTCCGGTACGGACATGGCCGGGACTGAATTTCTCTTTGAACAACCGGGTTACGCAAATGGCCAGTTCAGGATTGTGGATCAGCGCGTCGATAATATATTGTTCGCTGTATCTCAACCTGATTTGTTTCAGATAGCGGTAATATGCGCGGATCATGCTGATTTCACGCCAGTTCAATCCGGCGAGCAGGGTCAAATGATTGAATCCGTCGTTTTCGATACGGCCGGTCCAGCATTGAACGAATGTGGATTCGAAGTGCTCGGTATCGTTTCCCGGATCGAATTCGACTCCATCCGTTCTCGAGATGTCGAAATCCAGTATCCTGAATTCTTCTCCGCTGGTTTTCACGATTCGATAGGGCCGCCCACTGTGGATGATCGCTCCCATGTTTTCAAGGATGGGCAGAATATCCGAAAGGGCGGTGGAGCTTTGCCGGGAGTACAGTTTGAAACTGGCCCGTTTCCGTTCATCCGTATCGGCGTTTTGCCGGGTCACCGGATTCAGGGTCGCCTGGATGCCCGCTTCGGGAATCAGATCCAGTATCTGTATGTCGAGAACGGCCTGATCGACAGAGAAATCGTGTTGATAGGCGCTGGAAAATCCGTCACGATATTCCTCCAGGCAAGCCGCCGCCCTGACCGGATCAAATCTGGTTTTCAGGCTTTCAAACAGTTTCTCGTTCCAGCCCCGGGCCAGATGCTGAACTTCCCTTTCCAGGGTCTGCTGGTCGGCAGGCAGCCTGAGCGCCGCCTTGTCTTCGGGGTCAGTATGCAGAACGAAATGAATCCGGGTGAGAATGGAGGTCGAGAAATAAACGTCGAATTCGACTTCCTGTGCATTCACCTGTTCAGCCAGGTAATTCTGTATGGTGATTCTTAGTCGGGTATCGAATAAATCCTTCGGCACGTATACCAGGCAGGAATAAAAATGACCGCAGATATTCTTGTGGATATACAACCGGGTTTTTCTTCTTTCCTGATTCAGCAACGTCATTCCCAGCGCATAGAGTTGCTTTAATTCCATGTGAAACAGCTTGTCCCTCGGCAGTGTTTCAAGAATGTTGCGCAGTTCCTTGTAGGAATACCCGTTTTTACGCAATGTGCTGGCGGTCAGGACGTAACTCGCCTTTTTGCGTATATGCGGTATATCCGAGGTTGGCAGAACGGCCGTCGAACCGGCAAGAAACCCCAGAAAACAACTGATTCTGCGATTGGGTTCCGGGTTGTCGGACTGGCGCTCACACGGTTCCTGTCTGACCAGGATACAATCCATGTGACGGTCCCTGTGGATATTCGCCCGACCCCGTGTTTTCGTGAATACAACCGGAGAATCCTCATGAAACACGACAGGCGGCAGGGTGTCTTTCATCAGGTCAGCCCCATCCATCCTGGCGGTGCGCAAAACGCCAAGCGGTGAAGACGGGTCCAGTTCAAGTTCGAGGGTTTCACTCGCGACAGTCGGTTCCAGCTCACAATAACCGAGAAACAGGAAATGATCCTCGGTCATCCACTGGAAAAACTCCGGATACTCGGAGAATTCCGGACCTGGACTGATTGATTCCAGCGCCCCGGCTTTTTCGAGAACCCGGTCTTTCATCGCTGGCCAGTCTTCGACCACGGTTTCTATATTGCATAGTGTCCTGTCCAGCAACTGTGCAATTTCCCGATGTTCATTCTCCGGGATATAATCAACCAGAAACTGGGTATACGATTCAATACGAATCTTATTGGTTTCGTCACTGTCTACCTCGTCCGGGGGCTCCTGATTTGAACTGTATCTTCTGTATCCGGTTGCCCTGTTTTTTTCACAACGACTGACCCTGAATACCGGATGTATGGTTCGATGCGGTGTTTTTCCGAGCCTGTTCAAACAGATACGGAGGGAATTGATAATGAACGGGAAGTCGTCTGATATGACATAGATAATCGTCTGTGCCGGTTCACTCTCCATCCGGTTTCCATCCTCACTACTGAAATTCTGTAGTTGGACGATGGTTTCACCGGGCTTGCGGACCTCTCCGAGTTGTTGATGCGCCAGTGCGGTATTTCTGAAATCCGAAGCCTTCTCGGCGCGATAGTCCTGCCCGGAAAGGCGGTGATAATAAGCCCTCAGGTATTCGATCTCCGGTGCAGGCGGTGGAGAATTTGATTCGTTCAAGGTCGAAATCAAGGATTCGGTAACGGAGTTTTCCATTTTATTGTCCTGAAAGTGATCGCTGACATATTAGCCAGATTGATACGGTTTGCCAATCACAAGTTCATCATTTCCGTGACACCGGCTCCGCCTCCCCGGAAAACCACGAAGGTTTGTTCCTGCACAGCCTGGACAGTATCCTTGTTTTAAGTCTGGAATCATCGGACAATCGGTTGCCGGGGAGATAGCCGGAAACACTCACTATTAATGTCCACTTGATTGTTATGAACATCCTTGTCTTTGATATAGAAACTGTTCCCGATGTAGAAACCGGCCGTCGTTTACATCAATTGAAGGATTTGTCCGATGACGATGTGGCCAAGGCCATGTCCAGTAAACAGGCGCAAAAAACCGGCAAGTCGGATTTTCTACCCCTTCATCTGCATCGGGTTGTGGCTATTTCGACTTTGTTATGCACTACGAATTCCATCAGAGTCTGGTCGCTGGGGTCACCGGACTCGTCGGAGAAAGAAATTATCACCCGGTTTTTTGATGGTATCGGCCGCTATTCACCCACCCTGGTCAGTTGGAACGGGTCAGGATTCGATTTGCCGGTATTACATTACCGTTCGTTGCTGCATGGGATCGACGCGAGGCGCTATTGGGAAACCGGAGAAAGTGAACGCGAATTTCGTTTTAACAATTACCTGAGCCGATATCATTGGCGGCATATTGATCTGATGGATATTCTGGCCGGATTCAACTGGCGGGCCGCGGCGCCGCTGCAATCGATCGCAATCATGCTTGGTTTTCCGGGAAAACTCGGGATGAGCGGTGACCAGGTGTGGGAAACCTTCCGGCATGGCGAGATCGACAGGATACGAAACTATTGTGAGGTTGATGTCCTGAACACATTTCTGGTGTATTTACGCTGGGAATTGACTCGGGGAACCCTGACCGCGGACAGCTATCGCGCCGAATGTGACCGGGTACGGGCATTTCTGAAGGAGTCGGATGATGAGCGTTTCCGTGAATTTCTGGCTACCTGGGAAGCGGGGCCGGCTGATATCGCTGTTTGAGCAATGACAGCAATCGATGCACGGGTCGAGGATTTGACCCATGATGGCAGTGGGGTAACCCGGCTTGAAAATCGGGTTTATTTCGTAGACAGGGCGTTGCCGGGTGAGTTGATTCGATTCGAACCCGGGAAAAAGCGCCGCGGTAGATTTTCAGGAACCCTGCTGGAGGTGATTGAACCGTCTGCGGACCGGGTGGTTCCAGAGTGCGGGTATTTCGGCGTATGCGGCGGTTGTGTCATGCAGCACCTGAACGGGCAGGCCCAATCCCGCTACAAGGAAAAAATCCTGTTTGACAATCTTTCCAGAATCGGTCAGGTTTCTCCGCAGGTCCGAATGCCGATGATTCAGGGGCCGATGAGCCATTACCGGCGCAAAGCCAGACTGGGTGTCAAATTTGTCGCCAAAAAAGGGGGTATCCTGATCGGATTCCGGGAACGAAAAAGCAGTTTTGTAACGAAACTGCAAAAATGTGTCACGCTGGACTCCAGGATATCCGACTTGTTGCCGGATCTGCATGATCTTGTTTCAGGGTTGACCGGAAATGATCGAATACCACAAATCGAAGTAGCCGCCGGGGATGGTTCCGTCGCCATGATCATCCGGCATTTGCAGCCGCTTGAACCGGATGATGAGGCGCTTCTGCAGAGATTCTCGAGCGAATTTTCGGTGGGCGTGTATGTACAGTCAGGCGGATTGGATACGATCAGGCCATTGTGTCCATCGATACCTGAACCCTTGAGTTACCGCTTGCATGGAACGGATGTCACTTTGAGGTTTTCCCCTTCGGATTTTGTCCAGGTCAATGCATTCGTTAACAATCAGATGGTCGACAGGGTAGTGGCGCTGATGGATGCCGGTCCGGACGACTTCATTCTGGATTTGTTCTGCGGTTTGGGCAATTTCACGCTGCCGATAGCGCGTTCAGGCGCCCCGGCGCTGGGTATTGAAAGCGACCCGCGCCTGGTCAGTCAGGCCATCGAAAACGCGAAATCGAACGGCATCGGTAACGCGGATTTTATCACCGGGGATTTGTATGGCGGCCAGTCCGGCCGCCTGATTGAAGCAGGGGGATATCATGTAAAGGGATTCAACAAGATATTGCTCGATCCTCCCCGTTCCGGCGCGTGGACAGTGATTACGGAACTGGTCCCTGAACTGCTTCCAGGGAAAATCATTTATGTATCCTGTAATCCGGCCACACTGGCCCGTGACGCGAATGAACTGGTCAATAACCAGAACTATGTCCTGACCTGTGCCGGCGCCATTGACATGTTCCCGCATACCGCCCACGTCGAATCCATCGCTCTTTTCGAAAAACCATAAGTTGCTGGCCGGCCCGCAGACCGGAGGCGGGAATCCACGACATTCAGTCCTTGCGATTGCCTATATCGTCCGGGGTATCGACAGGTATATCTCCCTGTGTGACGACCGGGCCGGGATGAGTCTGCCGGTCAGCCCGTTTCCGTCCGTAGTTACTGTTTGACGAGGCAGATGGGCCATTGCGTGATTTGTTGGGTCTCGACCGGGGCGAGCGCTTCTGGCCCGTTGATGCGGGGGACGACTCAGGCGATGAATCGCTTTTGGCCGTACTGCCGGAATTTTGTGGATTGCGCTGCTTCTGTTTGTTCGCCGCGGTTCGACGGCTATCCTGGTCCGATTGGGGAGCGGCGCCGGACTTTTTCAATCGAGGGTTTCTCGGTTGCTGCCTCGTCTTGCTTCGCTGATTCCGATTGTTCCTGTCCGTGCGCTTTTCACGATTGTCGTCGCCTTTACCCGCATCCTTGCCCCGGTTTCGGCTTTTCTCTCTTCCCCTGCCGCCGGAACGGGCGTTTCTGGTCTGTTTTCGTCGTTCGCTTCCTGCCTGTTTATCGGGGGATCCGGTTGCTTCCGCGATTTCGTCCTTTCCGAACAGGGAACGGATCAGGCGGGGCAGTAATCCGGGTTTGCCCTGTTCCGGTTCCGGTCCATTGGGGGAGGCGGGCGGTTCGAAAGGAGGAGGCGGAACCTGGTCGAGCTGGACATGGGGTTCTGTTGATTTTGCAGTTCTGGATTTGTTTGAAGGCGCCTTGCTTTTGCTTTCAATATTCATTTTTTGCTTGAAACTGGCCATATCCGTCAACTCGTCAAGCTCGTCGAACCTGAGCCGCTTGATCTGGAACTGCGGGTTGCTGAGCTCGGCAGACGGGACGATAATGGTGCGGGATGCCAGCCTTGCTTCGAGTTGGCAAAGCTCATGGCGTTTTTCATTCAACAGGTAAGTCGCCATGTCCAGCGGCAAAAACACCTGAATCGCCTCGGTATTCTCCTTGAGCGCTTCATCCTCTATGATCCGGAGCAGATTCAACGACGCCGACACCACGTTCCGGATAGTGCCCATCCCATCGCATCTCGGGCAGACCTGGTAATTTGTGTCGCTGATGGAAGAGCGTAATCTTTGCCGGGACATTTCAAGCAATCCAAAGCGGGATATATGTCCAACCTGAACTCTTGCGCGGTCTGCCTTCAAGGCGCCTTTCAGCCTGCTTTCCACCATTCTCTGGTTTTTTCCGCTCGCCATGTCGATCAGGTCGATCACGACCAGGCCGCCTATATCCCGGAACCGGAGCTGGCGGGCAATTTCCTCGACCGCTTCGAGATTGGTGTTCAGCGCGGTTTCCTCGATATCCGAACCTTTGGTGGCCCGCGCCGAGTTTACGTCTATGGAGATCAATGCTTCCGTATGGTCAATCGAAAGTGTCCCCCCGGAAGGCAGGGTGACCATGCGATTGAAGGCGGAATCAATCTGTCCTTCAATCTGGTATCTGGAAAAAAGCGGAACACTGTCCTCGTACAGTTTGAGCTTCTTCAGGTTATGGGGCATGACCTGGGTAATGAAACGTTCTGCGCGCTCATGGATTTCCTTGTCATCGACAATAACTTCGGCAATGTCTCCGGACAAATGGTCCCGTATCGAGCGGACAATCAGGTTGCCTTCCTGATAGATCAGAAAGGGCGCTTTTGAATTCGAGGATGCCTGCTCGATGTTTTCCCAAAGCCTGACCAGAAAATCCAGGTCCCATTGCAGTTCTTCCTGGCTTCTGCCGATTCCCTCCGTGCGGGCGATCAATGAGTGTTGGTCGCTTATGTCGAGCCGGGATAATATTTCCCGCAACTCGCTGCGGTCTTCTCCCGCGATTCTTCTTGAAATCCCGCCGCCTTTCGGGTTGTTGGGCATGAATACCAGAAATCGTCCGGCCAGACTGACGAATGTAGTCAGCGCCGCGCCTTTTGTACCTCGTTCGTCCTTGTCGACCTGGACGATCATCTTCTGTCCTTCCCGGATTACGGAATCAATCTTGATGTCGGCAATCTGGGTTCTGGAATCATAGTTGTTGAAGTATCCCCGGTAAATTTCCTTGAGCGGGAGGAATCCCTGTCTTTCCGAACCGTAATCCACAAAGCATGCTTCGAGGCTGGGTTCCACTTTTGTGACGATACCCTTGTAAATATTTCCTTTCTTTTCTGTCCTGATTGCCGCTTCCATATCCAGGTCAATCAGTTTTTGTCCATCGACAATGGCAACCCGGAGCTCTTCCGCATGGGTTGCGTTGAATAACATTCTTTTCATTAAAATATCCCGGCGCCGGGGATACAGGAACTGTACCCGCACGGCATCCAACTACCCCCGCTTCACCCGGAAACGGGGAAATTCAAATATGGGATGGCCCCGACAAATTGGATCAGAGCAGAAAAGGAGAGGCGGCTGGCGGCCCGAAATTGAACGACCCGGCCGAATCCGACCGTATCTGACCGTTTTTTGTACTTGATTTGATGAAGTCTGGATCCATCATTCCAGTGTTAGCCTGATATCACTCAACGTCAGCGTTCAATATTCGATTTCCAGAACCCCGCAGGATGAAAAGCCATCCTGGTCGAACGGGTTCCATGAAAATCAAACCGGGCGCTTATCGCCATGCAAGTCCTGTAACGGTACTTTCCGGTTGATAGCCATTATTCTTTCAGATTCAATAGCTAATGAGGCATGGTCCAAATTTCGAACCGGCTCCGGCCTGACCGGGCCAGAAGCTGACATCAGTATCGGGCGTGCCTGTCGACTCCATGCTTCACAATATCCGGATGCCTGGCGAAAAAAACTGTCTCTCTAATCTGGTTTCTGCAATCGTCCAGTAATCTCAAACTGCCCAAGACCCTGGACTCACTGATTTCACCCTGTCTCGTCGTGAGCAGGGTTGTCTGCGGTCATCACCGCCTGTGTTGGGGAACCCGTCTCGATCAAACTTTAGAATTTTCAGTCCAAATGGGCAATTCCATGGACAGCAGGACGGTTTCACCTGAAAACTTTCTTGATGTCTCCTTGCCCGGTTGTTCTGCCCGGGCCAAGTGAAACAAGCCGGATCATACCAAGATCGATGAACGAACACAAGCGCCTGTATGAGCCCGGCCTGAATCAGCAAACCGGCATCGTTATCCACGGCATCCGTATTATTGTGGATCCTCTCCCTTGACCGGGAGCCAGATTCGATTGAATTACCGGACAGGAATGTGTAAACTCCTGCGCCTTCGGCAGGCGCGTAGCTCAGTTGGTTAGAGCACCACCTTGACATGGTGGGGGTCGGTGGTTCGAATCCACTCGCGCCTACCATTGTATTTGCGGCCGGATTACAGCCTCATATCAACAGCCTGACGACAACTGCGACAATACGCGTTCCCCGCTGCGGGACGCGACAGGATGAACATCGGAAATGCCACGAATTTCTCTCCCTGACGGATCTGTCCGGGATTATCACAACCCGCTGACTGCATTCGAGGTGGCCCGGGATATCGGCGCCGGGCTGGCGAAGGCTGCCATCGCGGCTGCCGTGAATGGAGAATTGACCGATACCGGTACCTTGCTGGAGGAGGATTGCGAACTGGCGATCATCACCGCGCGCGATGAAGCGGGCCTGGAGGTGATCCGGCATTCGGCTGCACATTTGCTCGCCCAGGCGGTCAAGCAGTTGTTTCCGGAAGCGCAGGTGACCATTGGCCCGGTTGTTGATGACGGGTTTTATTATGATTTTTCATATCCTCCGGGATTTTCCGAGAACGACCTGGCCGCCATCGAACAGCGTATGTCGGAAATCGCCAAAGCGGATTACCGCATCCAGCGAACTGTGATGGAGCGGGAAGCCGCGATCCGGTATTTCCGGGACCGGGGAGAGCTGTACAAGGCGGAGATCATTGAATCGATCCCGGACGGCGAGGAACTTTCCCTGTACAGCCAGAACGATTTTACCGATTTGTGCCGAGGTCCCCACGTTCCGGGTACGGGTCATTTGAAGGCGTTCAAATTAATGAAAGTGGCGGGAGCTTACTGGCGGGGGGATTCCGGCAATGAAACGCTCCAGCGAATTTACGGAACCGCGTGGCCGGATAAAAAACAGCTGAAAGCCTATCTGGACCAGTTGGAGGAGGCTGCCCGGAGAGACCATCGGAAACTGGGCAGGCAGCTTGACCTGTTCCACATGCAGGAAGAGGCGCCGGGCATGGTGTTCTGGCATCCACGGGGATGGGCGCTGTACCAGGCGCTGCAACAATACATGAGGGCCGAACAACGCAAGCGCAATTACCAGGAAATCAATACCCCGGCTGTGGTGGATTATTCACTGTGGGAGCGTTCGGGCCATGCCGACAAGTTTGGTGATGACATGTTTGCCGTGCAATCGGAAGGTCGGAATTTTGCGCTCAAGCCGATGAATTGCCCCTGCCATGTCCAGGTGTTTAACCAGGGGCTGAAAAGTTACCGCGATTTACCCCTTCGATTCGCGGAGTTTGGCTCCTGCCACCGCAATGAATTGTCGGGTGCATTGCACGGCTTGATGCGGGTGCGCGCATTTGTGCAGGACGATGCGCATATTTTTTGTACCGAAGATCAGGTGCAAAGCGAGGTATCGGATTTTATCGACTTCCTGCACCATGTTTACCACACGTTCGGTTTTACCGAAATCATCTACAAATTATCGACCCGGCCCGAAAACAGGGTAGGCAGTGACGAGGATTGGGACAAGGCCGAAGCGGCGCTGGCCCAGGCTCTGGATGGCAAGGGCCTGGATTGGGAATTGAATCCGGGTGAGGGCGCTTTTTATGGACCGAAAATCGAGTTTTCCCTGAAAGACAGCATTGGCCGGGTCTGGCAATGCGGCACCATGCAGGTGGATTTCGCCATGCCGGGCCGCCTGGATGCCGAATATGTCGCACAGGACGGTTCCAGAAAGACCCCGGTCATGCTGCACCGTGCCCTGATTGGCGCTTTTGAGCGATTCATCGGCATTTTGATCGAACATTGGGAAGGCAAATTCCCGGTCTGGTTCGCTCCGGTCCAGGCCGTAATCATGAATATTACGGACAACCAGGCGGATTATGTCAAGGAAATACAAAAAACTATGGAAATACAAGGGTTCAGGGTGGAATCTGACTTGAGAAACGAAAAGATCGGATTTAAAATTCGTGCACATACGATTCAACGTGTTCCGTATCTGCTTATTGCAGGCGACCGCGAGGTTGAAACCAAAACAATCACGGTTCGGACACAAGGTGGAGAAAACCTGGGATCCATGCCCATAGAGCAGTTCGTCCAGGACTGCCTGGCTTAAAGACTGAATGAGGAAAAAGACATAGCAAAACAAAAGCAACCCAATGTAAATGATCAAATTACCAGCAGTCCAGTAAGGGTCATATCGACAGACGGCAAGCAACTGGGCATCATTTCACGAGACGAGGCGCTGGCCAGTGCGGAAAAGGCAGGACTGGATCTGGTTGAGATTTCTCCGAATGCCGCTCCGCCTGTGTGCCGGATCATGGATTACGGCAAATTTTTATATAACGAAAGCAAGAAAAGGCAGGACGCGAAAAAGAAACAAAAACAGATCACGGTAAAGGAGATTAAATTTCGTCCTGGCACGGATGTTGGCGATTATGATGTCAAGGTGAAGAAACTGGCGGAGTTCCTCAAGGTGGGGAATAAAACCAAGGTCACCATGCGATTCAGGGGCCGGGAGATGGCCCATAAAGAGCTGGGTCTGATGATGCTGGACCGGGTGAAGGAGGATTTGCAGGCAATCGCCGAGGTTGAGCAGACCGCCCAACTGGAAGGACGCCAGATGGTGATGGTCCTGACCCCGAAGCGGAATCTGAAAAAATCGGGTTCGGGTTCGCGGGCGCAGGAACAGCTTGACAGCTTGATTTAACTGTATAGCGGGAAGCAGTCCATTCCAGAACTGCCACCGCGTTTTTGTCTTGTAACTAATGAATACGACCGGAAATGATTCCAGGGTCGAGAATACTGGAGTAAGCAATGCCAAAACTGAAAACCAATCGTGGCGCCGCCAAGCGTTTCAAACGCACGGCCTCGGGAAAATTCAAACGTTCCCAATCCCACTTGAATCATATTCTGACCAAGAAAACCACCAAACGAAAGCGCCATCTCAGAGCCGCCCGGATGGTCGATTCCGCTGATCACGCTGCTGTCAGGCAGATGCTTCCCTACAGCTGATCCATTTCGAGGAACCAGAAGATGTCAAGAGTAAAAAGAGGGGTGGTTGCCAAGGCCCGCCACAAAAAAGTCCTGAAACAGGCCAAAGGCTATCGAGGCGCCCGCAGCCGGCTTTACAAAGTCGCCAAACAGGCTGTCGATAAGGCGGGGCAATACGCTTACCGGGACCGTCGCCAGAGAAAACGCCAATTTCGTTCCCTGTGGATTGTCCGTATCAACGCGGCGGCCAGGGAAAACGGAATCAGTTACAGTCGTTTTATCGCAGGATTAAACAAGGCCAGGATTGAATTGGATCGTAAAGCGTTGTCCGACCTTGCCGTTCATGACAAGGCGGCGTTCATGGCCCTGGTGCAACAGGCAAAGCAGGCCCTGGATAATCCCACCGCCTGAATCCGGTTGCGGCGGGGCGAAAAATCTCTGGAACTCCGTTGTTTTATCCCGCTCCGGCGCCGTTTGCAGGCGAACTGAATTACCCGATATACCGTGTTTTCTGATCACTCATCGTTGGCAGAGATTCTCCTGGATGCCGAAAATGCCATTCCGGGTGCGAAGTCTCTGGTTGAGCTGGATGAAATTCGCGTCCGGTATCTGGGCAAGAAGGGGGTTATTACCGGGCAGTTGAAACAGATCGGTGAGTTGCCTGCCGACCGGCGCAAGGGTTTTGGTCAGGAAGTCAACCGGATCAAGTTGCGAATCACCGAATTGGTACAGTCCAGGAACCAGGAGCTGGAAACCCTGGAGACGGACAGGCGGCTGGAAGAGGAAAAAATCGACGTCACTCAACCGGGAAGAGGGCAGTCGACGGGCACCCTTCATCCGATTTCCCGGACGGTAAGGAGAATGGAACAGATTTTCGACCGACTGGGTTTCGATGTTGCGACCGGTCCCGAAATCGAGGATGACTACCACAACTTCGAGGCGCTCAACATCCCCCCGAATCATCCTGCCCGAGCCATGCACGATACGTTCTACATTGACGATCATGTGGTGTTGAGAACGCATACTTCACCCGTGCAGATCCGCTATATGCACAATACCAGGCCGCCGATTCGGGTGATTGCCCCCGGACGGGTCTATCGTTGTGACTCCGATGTGACCCATACTCCGATGTTTCATCAACTCGAAGGATTGTGTGTCGATAAGGACGTTACTTTTTCGGACCTGAAGGGAGTCCTGATCTATTTTATCCGGGAATTCTTCGAACAAGATCTTCCGGTCAGATTCAGGTCGTCGTATTTCCCTTTCACGGAACCCTCGGCAGAGATGGATATGGGGTGCGTGTTCTGTAACAGTGAAGGTTGTCGAATCTGCAAACAAACCGGATGGCTGGAAGTGCTGGGCTGCGGCATGGTTCATCCGGAAGTGCTCAGACATGGCCGGGTGGACAGTGCGGAGTATTCCGGCTACGCGTTCGGGCTGGGAGTCGAACGCCTGACCATGCTGCGTTACGGAGTCAACGACCTGCGTTTGTTTTTCAACAATGATTTGTCCTTCCTGCGGCAATTTCATGGCGCGGTATAACCCGGGGCGAAGCCATGCTGGTCAGTGAATCCTGGATAAGGGAATGGGTCAACCCGGAAATTCCGGCCACGCAACTGGCTGAGAAGCTGACGCTCGCTGGCCTGGAAGTGGAGTCGATAACCTCAGCGGGGCCACATCCGGTTCCAACCGGTGTGGTGGTGGGTGAAATTGTCACTGCCGCGCCTCATCCGCATGCGCCGAATCTGAGTCTTTGCCAGGTCAATACCGGTAACGGGGAGCCGTTGTCCATAGTTTGCGGCGCAACGAACGTGTGCCAGGGTCTGCGAACCGCGGTTGCCAGAAAGGGCGCGAAAACAGGCGGCGCGACCATCGACAGAAAGGAGGTCAAAGGAGAGGTATCCGAGGGGATGTTGTGTTCCGCGATGGAACTGGGCCTTGCGGATTCTTCTGACGGGATCATCGAATTGAATCCGGATGCGCCGCTGGGAACCGCGATTGCGGATTACCTTGAGTTGCATGATCGGGTATTCGAATTGACGCTGACACCGAACCGTGGGGATTGTCTGGGCATGGTCGGTGTGGCCCGCGAAATATCGGTTTTGACCGGCGCCCGGCTAGAAGTTCCTGTACTCAATGCAATCCAGCCGACGATATCCCGGTCTCTTGATGTCAGGCTGGAAGCCGTTGATGCCTGTCCACGCTATACAGGCCGGGCGATTCAGGGTGTAGACATGAATGCGAGAACCCCGGACTGGATGGTGGAGCGACTGCGGCGCTCCGGGATGCGCAGCATCAACCCGATAGTCGATGTCTCAAACTATGTGATGCATGAACTCGGCCAACCCATGCACGCGTTTGACCTGAACCGGATCAGCGGCGGTATTGTGGTCCGAAGAGCGTATGAAGGAGAGGAACTTGAATTGCTGGACGGCAGTACGGTGAAGATGTCGCCCGGCAATCTGGTGATTGCCGATCATCAGGCCGCTATTGCGCTGGCCGGCATCATGGGAGGAAAAGGTTCTGCGATAACCGGCAATACCACGGATATTTATCTCGAATCCGCATTCTTTCAGCCCGGCGGCATTCTTGGGAAGGCCCGGCAATTCGGTATGCACACGGATGCCTCACACCGGTTCGAAAGAGGGGTGGATAGCAGTCTTCAATTGACCGCAATGGAAAGGGCAACCCATCTGATTCTCGAAATCGCGGGCGGGTCTGCCGGGCCGGTTACCGATGCGGTCGAAAGATCGGCTCTTCCACAAGCCCGGTCAATCCGGTTTGATTATCCGGAAATCGAACGGGTGCTTGGTATCCGCATTCCCGCCGAAGACGCGACCAGTATCATGCGGGGTCTTGGCATGACATTGACCGCCACCGCGTCGGGATGGGAAGTGATACCACCGGGCTGGAGGTTCGATATCAGTGGCCAGCACGACCTGGTGGAAGAGGTGGGGCGATGTTACGGCTTTGAGAAAATCATACCTGCGGCGCCTTCGGCGAATCATCGGACAGGCCGGCATCGTGAGGGTATCATTACCCGGTATGATATTCAGCAGGCGCTGATTCAACGGGGTTATCATGAGACCATGACCTACAGTTTTGTGGACCGGTCTGCCCAACGGAATCTGCTGGACCGGCGGGATGCGATTCCTCTGGTCAATCCCATCGCTGACAACATGTCAGTCATGCGTCAAAGCCTCTGGCCCGGGTTATTGGAGGCGTTTCGGAATAACCTGAATCGTCAGGAAAGCCGGGTCCGGTTATTCGAACTCGGACATGTTTTCGACAGGGCCGACAATGAGAGAAAGAGTCAGGAAAAAAATCACCTGGCTGGTTTGATAAGTGGACTTTGCCAGCCGGGTCAATGGGGCTGCGAGCCGAGGGAGGTGGATTTTTTCGATCTGAAAGGAGACCTGGAAGCGGTTCTGAATTTGTCCGGCGACTCCGATCAGGTTCAATTCCGGAGTTTCCAGCACAGTGCGCTGCATCCGGGACAATGTGCACGAATCGAATTTGAAAACGAGGTGATCGGCATTGCCGGGCGACTCCATCCCGCCCGGCAAAAATTTTACGAGACAGGCCAGGCCGTTTACCTGTTTGAAATTGATCTCGCCTTTTTGACCCGGTCCGGATTGCCAGAATTTTCCGAGGTATCGAAATTCCCTGTACTGCAAAGAGACCTCTCCATCCTGGTGGATGAAGAAATTGAAGTACAAACCGTTTTGGAGATTATTCGTACTGGCGGCGGGAAGCTATTGAAGGAGCTGGAATTGTTCGATATTTACCGCGAACGAAAGCTGGAAGAAAACAAGAAAAGTCTGACTGTCGCCTTGACATTTCAGTCAGACTCAAGCAGTCTCACGTCTGGTGAAATAGAAGTTGTAACGGATCGGATTATCGGGCTGCTGGAGAGTGAAACGGGCGCCCGGCTACGGTTTCAAGCCAGGACAGAAGCAGACCCTGCCGAAAACACGCGTAAGCGCCAAAATTGATATGACGGTAACAAAAGTAGATTTAAGAGACACGCTTTTCGATGAGATCGGATTGAACAAACGCGAATCCAGGGAGTTTGTCGAATCATTTTTCGGGAAAATCTGCTTGCTGCTTGAGGAAGGTCATTCGATCAAGTTATCCGGTTTTGGCAGTTTCAACCTCCGTGACAAACCGGAACGCCTGGGGCGCAATCCGAAAACCGGTGAAGAAGTACCGATCCTGCCAAGACGGGTAGTCACCTTCAAATCAGGCCAGAAGCTGAAAAACGACATCAATAAAAACGCTTTTCACCTGAATCGGCTACGTATTGGTAACTAAACTCGATAATGCTGGATCCTACAGGGTTTGAACTCCCTCCAATACCTCCCAAGCGATATTTCGCTATTGGAGAAGTCAGTAAACTTTGCGAAATCAAGCCACATGTCCTGCGTTACTGGGAGTCGGTGTTCCCCCAGTTAAAACCGATTAAACGCCGTGGCAGGCGGTATTACCAGAGACATGAGGTCAAGCTGATACGGCATATTTCCCGGATGTTGTACAAGGAAGGATTTACGATCAGCAGCGCCAGAAGGCAACTGGAGGAATTCTCCCGGGATAATTTTGAAACAAGGGGCGCTGCAAGGGATGCCGAGTGGTCCAGCAGGATGATCTCACAGCTCATTGAGGAGCTTTCCGAAGTTCAACGAATTCTAAGCTGAGTCCTGGGGTACAATCAGAATATTTCACGGGCAGGGGTATCTTCCTCTCGATCTTCGGGGTGTGGCGCAGCCTGGTAGCGCACCGCAATGGGGTTGCGGTGGTCGGAGGTTCAAATCCTCTCACCCCGACCAACAATACAGATGCATACCGGTCAGAATGAATCGCCCATCCCCCCCGAAACGGTTTGACCGTCCTCTGGTCGACGCGGTTGATATTCACTTTTCATTTGGTGGCCGCAGCGTATTCAGTGGTTTGAACCTGACTGTTCCCCGAGGAAAATTGACTGTCATCATGGGGCCGAGCGGTTGCGGCAAATCAACATTTCTGAATATGCTCGGAGGACGGCTCCAACCGGACCACGGGAGCCTGGTTTTCGACGGCAGGCCGGTACCCGCCGTTGAGGGCGCCGAACTCTATGCGATGCGCCGTAAAATGGGTATGCTGTTCCAGAACAGCGCACTTTTGACTGATCTGGATGTCTATGACAATGTTGCGTTCCCGATTCGGGAGCAAACTGACCTGACCGAAGAAATCATTCACCTGATGGTACTGATGAAACTGGAAATGGTCGGACTTCGCGGCGCCAGGAACCGGATGCCGGCGGAATTGTCCGGGGGTATGGCTCGCCGGGTTGCGCTGGCGCGGGCCATTGCCCTTGACCCGGAACTGATCCTGTACGACGAACCCTTTGTTGGGCTTGATCCGATTTCGAAGGCGGTTATCATTCAACTGATCCGGAAAATGAACGATGCCATGGGGATTGCTTCCGTAGTGGTTACCCATGATGTGTATGAAGGGTGCAGTATCGCTGATTATGTTTATTTGCTGGATAACGGAAAAGTCGCCGGGCAGGGTACCGCCGAGGAGATGATGAACAGCAATCAACCCGGAATCCGGCAGTTCATGAACGGATTGCCGGACGGCCCGGTCAGATACCACTATCCTGCCGGGAATTATCTGGACGATCTCGGAGTGCAGGGCCAGTGAGTTTTGTCGTCAATCTGGGGAGTTGGGGGCTGGGACTGGTCTACCGGCTGGGCGCGGCCTTTTTATTCCTGTTGCAAGCGTTGCGCGGCGCCTGCCAGTGTCTGCCCAGGGGAGCACTGATCATTCAGCAGATTTATTCAATTGGCGTGTTGACCATGCTTATCATTCTTGTGTCCGGGTTGTTCGTGGGCATGGTTCTGGGATTGCAGGGTTATTATCAATTGGTCAATTTCAGCGCTGAGTCCAGTCTCGGGATGGTGGTTGCGTTGTTCCTGGTCAGGGAGCTCGGTCCGGTGTTGACGGCCTTGTTGTTTGCAGGCAGGGCGGGGTCTGCGCTGACCGCGGAAATCGGGTTGATGAAAACCACTGAACAGTTGGCCGCGATGGAGATGATGGCCGTGAATCCGATGACCCGGGTGATCGGGCCGCGTTTTATCGCCGGGATTATTGCCATGCCGTTGCTGGCGGCCATGATGAGCGCGGTCGGTATTCTGGGCGGGTACCTGGTGGCTCATGGCCAGTTCGGAGTGGACACGGGGGTCTATTGGACATCCATTGAAAATGGCGTCGAGTGGGTTGATGATGTGCTGAACGGTGTGATAAAGAGTGTCGTGTTCGGCTTTGTCGTGGTCTGGGTAGCCCTGTTCGAAGGATATGTTGCCGAACCGACATCGGAAGGGGTAAGCCGGGCTACGACCAGGACGGTAGTCGTATCCTCACTCGCCATACTGGGTGGGGACTATATTTTGACAGCTTTGATGTTTGGAGGTTCCTGAAAATCGATGCGGAACAAGAATCTGGAAATGTGGGTCGGAATATTCATGCTGGCGGGCATCGGCGCCCTGGCCATGCTCGCGTTCAAGGTCAGCGAGTCCGGTATCGGTACGGGTCAGATCTATACGGTCCAGGCGCGCTTCAGCAATACAGGTGGTTTGAGCGTCAAGGCTCCGGTCATGATCGGGGGGGTTCGCGTCGGCCGCGTTGGTAATATATGGATTGACAAGCAGGAGTATATCCCGGTGGTTGATCTTCACATCGATGTTCATTACGATACATTGCCCATAGACACTGGCGCGTCGATTCTGACCGCGGGGTTGCTTGGAGCGCAGTATGTCGGCCTGTCCCCCGGCTCGTCGGATGTTTACCTTGAAGAAGGGGATGTCCTGGAGTTTACCCAGTCGGCTATTCAGCTTGAGTCCCTGATCAGCCAGTTCATGTTCAGCCAGGGCCGTAACGAGGAATCCGCATCGCAATGAAACCCCGATTGAAAATTGGTTTGAAATCCCTGGTTCGCTTCTTCCTCTGCCTCGGTCTGGCTGTTCTGCCGGGAGTTTCGTCAACTTCGGCCTTATCGGTGGTCGAACAACCGGTACCGGCTATCCAGAGCACCATTGATTCGTTACTCGCCTCCTTTTCCACCGACCGGAAACAACTCGAAAACAACCACAAGCAGCTATTTGACCTGGTTGATCGAATTGCCAGCCCGATGTTTGAATTTGACTATATCGCCAAGCTGATTCTGGGTGCAAACTGGAAGACGGCCACTACGCAACAGCGCAGGGAGTTTGCGCATGAGATCAAGAGATTGTTGATCGCGACTTATGCCACAGCGTTATTCCTGTACACGGGAAACGAAGCCGTTTCTTTTGATGAAACCAGCATCAAGCAGAAGAAGTCGAGAAATTTCGCCACCGTGCGTGGTCATTTCCAGACCGCAGACGGCAGCAGGTTCGATATGGTTTATTCCCTGATGCAGAAGCCCGGAGAGAACTGGAAAATCTATAATCTGACGGTGGCTGACCTGAATGTGGTATTGAATTATCGAAATGTGGTCCAGTCCGCCATCCTGAAGAATGGTATCGAGAGCACGATTGCCCTGATGAAAACCAATAACGACAAGAGTTATAATCGTTGAATGAACCTCGCAGCCCAATCAGTGTACAAGACGATGTGATCAGCCTGTTCGGGGCGTTGACCCATAATACGGTCACTGCGGTTTATCGGAATACCCCCGCGTTTACCAGACCCGATTATCAGGTTGACCTGCAGGGGGTGGAGAAGGTGGACAGCGCCGCGTTTGCCCTGTTTGTAATCTGGTCTGACCGAGCTGCCCGAAATTCGTCGAACCTGCATTTCATCCATGTTCCCGACAAGCTGAAGGAAATCGCGCAACTGGCCAATCTGGAGAGTATACTGGATTAATCCGGCCCGCGACCCGGTAACAATCGACCGCAAGTAGTACAATACAATATAATCAGACACGGTTCACAAAAAATGGTTACTCCCCTGGATATACAAGGCTGGATTTCTGAAGGTCTGGCAGGCAGCCGGGTCGAAGTCGATGGCGATGGCCATCATTTCGAAGCGGTTATCGTTTGTGAGGATTTTGCGGGCAAGTCGTTGATTCAGCGGCACCAGATGGTCTATGGGGCGCTGGGAGACAGGATGAAGTCTGAAATTCACGCATTGTCGATGAAAACAATGACCCCTGACGAGATTCAGACAGATTAAGTCGGAGCACCATTACATTTAATCAGGAGGTTGAGGTATGTCAATTCAAGAACAATTGAAAGAAGTAATAGACAATAACGAGATTATTCTTTTCATGAAGGGTTCTCCGGATTTTCCTCAATGCGGATTTTCCGGACGCACGGCACAGATTCTGCAGGCGTGCGATGTCAAGTTTGCCTCGGTGGATGTGCTGGCCAACAGCGCTGTCCGGGAAGGGATCAAGGAGTTCTCCAATTGGCCGACGGTTCCCCAGTTGTATGTTCGGGGCGAATTTATCGGCGGCTGTGACATTATGACCGAGTTATATGAAAACGGCGAGTTGCAGAAGATACTGAAACCGGACGCGTGACGAGCCGGGAATGCAAGTCAATCAGGACCTTCGTTTTACGCGGCAGCAGGATTACCCGTGCCCAGAGGCAGGCGCTGGACAAGTTGCTTCCGGTGTATGGCTTGAATGGATTGAATCCGGCGGACCCTCAACCGGACAGGGTGGATATCCCTGCCGTATTCGGCCGATACGCACAGACTGTCCTTGAGATCGGTTTTGGCGATGGAGAAGCCCTGGTCCAGCTTGCCAGGGAACATCCGGATAAAAACCATATCGGAATAGAAGTGCACCGTCCGGGGGTCGGTCATTTGCTGTTGCAACTGAAAAAACACCAACTCGAAAATGTCCGGGTGTGGCTGGGCGATGTGGTGGACAGCCTGGGAAGTGTATACCCGGATCAATCGTTTGACCGGATCAACCTGTTTTTCCCGGACCCCTGGCCGAAAAAGAAACATCATAAAAGGCGGTTGCTGCAAGCCGGCTTTGTCGACCAGATGATCTCCAAGCTGAAACCCGGAGGGGTATTCCACTTCGCGACAGACTGGGAGGACTATGCCGTCGAAGCCCTGCGCAAACTGGAGCAACATCCGGCTTTGGTGAACCAGGCAGGCCCCGGCAACTATATGTCACCGCCTGCCGACCGGCCTGAGACCAAATTTGAACGCCGCGGTAAACGTCTGGGTCATGGCGTATGGGACATTGTGATGATCCGGTCAGGACAGGTTTTCCCGTAACCGCTCCAGGTTGGTGACCGGGGGGCCGCATTGATTCCCCCTGCAGATATAAGCGCATGTACCGGGCCGCGTTTTATAAACCGCAAGCGAGGGAGGCAGCTTCCCGGTATGGGCCGGAATGGCGAAGCATTGCAGTCCGGGGGTGTATTCCTGGTTGATGGAGTCAGACCAGAGTTTCATGTCGTCACGCTTGCCGCGAATGATGACGGTGGAAAACCCCTTATCGAGTTTTTGCAGGGCGATTGACATGGAGGCGTTGACCGACGGATGACGGCGAAGCTCATCGGAAAACTGGATGAGCGCCTTTTCGGCGGTTTGCAGATATCCGGTTTCCGCCAGCAGGGCGCCAAGCCCGAGCAACCCGGAAACAGCCAGGCCATTGCCGGAAGGAATGGCGTCGTCCGTTCCGGTCTTGGGGCGGTACAGCAGTTTTTCATGGTCATGGGAGGTAAAGAAGAAACCACCCTGTTCAGGGTCTTCGAAGCGCTCAATCATCGCGTCCGCGATACGGATCGCAAAATCCAGGTCGGATTGCCGCCATTCCGATTGCAGCAGTTGCAATAGTCCGCAGAGCATGAACGCGTAATCATCCAGGTAGCCATTCAGACGGGATTTCCCCCCGGCATAACTGGCCAGCAACCGGTTGCCCTGCCACAGGTTGCTCCTGATGAAATCAACCGATCTTTGGGCGGACCGGATAAAGGAGTCACAATTGAAAATCCTTCCCGCGAGCGCCATTCCCGAAATCATCAGGCCGTTCCAGCCGGTCAGTATCTTGTCGTCCAGTCCCGGGCGAATCCGCTGGCGGCGTATTTCGAGTAATCGGGATTTTGCGTCCTCTACGGACTGGTTCGTCCCGGGAGGCCGTTCCACTGGTTCCTGTTCATCATCCGGCTTCAGATTCAAGTGCCACCGGCCGTCGAAATTCGCCTCTCCGAACAGACCGAAGGTACTTTCGATCAGGGCATACTCATCCCTGGTCAGCACGGCGCGCAGGTCGGTTTCACTCCACACATAGTATTTCCCTTCTTCCCCTTCGGAATCGGCGTCCAGGGTTGAAGCGTAACCCCCTTCCGGCTGTTGCATTTCAGAGACCACCCATTGTGCCGTGGATATCGCCGAGTCCCGGTACAGTGGCTTCGGGGAAACCTGCCAGGCCTGACTGTAAAGCGCCAGCAACTGGGCATTGTCATACAGCATTTTCTCGAAATGCGGGATCTTCCATTCCCGGTCCACCGAGTAGCGGAAGAATCCCCCCGCAAGGTGATCGTACAATCCGCCCCTGGCCATTCGGGTCAAGGTTTTCCCGACCATTCCAGCCGCTTTTGAATCGGGCGCCGTTGGTCTGGCGGCGGCGATCATCAGTAATTCAAGCTGGGTGGGATGGGGGAATTTCGGCGCATTGCCAAATCCGCCGAAGATGCTGTCGAACTGGCTGTCCAGAACCCTTGCGGCATGATCCAGCGCCTTTGCCGGGTCGACGATTACGGATTCCGGAGTCGAGGGATTGAGGTTTTCGAGGGCCTGGTTGAATGACAAGTGGTAGTCGCTCAATTTTTGCTGGTTTTCCTGATAGTGTTCGGCGATCCGTAGCAGTAATTCACCGAAACCCGGCATGTCGAACCGGCGGGTCGGGGGGAAGTAGGTGCCGGCGAAAAAAGGAGCGTGCCCGTTCGGGGTCAGGGCGACAGTCAGCGGCCAGCCTCCGGGGCGCTGGGTCAGCATCTGGTGGGCCAGTTGATAAATCTTGTCGAGGTCAGGCCGTTCTTCACGGTCCACCTTGATGCATACGAAATGCGCATTCATGAGCGCGGCTGTTTCCTCGTTTTCGAAACTCTCCTTCTCCATCACATGGCACCAGTGACAGGCTGCATAGCCGATGGAGAGAAGGATAGGTTTGTTTTCGACTCGGGCCAACTCCAGCGCCTGGGCGTTCCACGGGCGCCAGTCAACCGGATTATTGGCATGCTGCAACAGATAAGGGCTGCTTTGGTCGATCAGTTTGTTCGGCATTTGCGGTTATGGAACCAGGTCGGTGTAATAAGATAGAATCCGGTCACTTGAGCCGCTGGTCGGTACGGTCTTTTCAACAGTGGAGCCAAGGCTATAGACAGTGGATTACGTTGATTATACATCCTGACATTAACCCGGTCGCCATATCAATTGGCCCGTTCGAGATACATTGGTATGGATTAATGTATTTACTGGGTTTTGGAGCTGGATTCGTCCTGGCCCGGTATCGCGCCCGCCGACCGGATTCGGACTGGAAGCCGACTGAAATTCCGGACCTGGTCTTTTTTATCGCGGTGGGCGTGATTGTCGGCGGCCGACTCGGCTATGTGGTTTTTTACAATCTGGCCCACTATACCGGAAACCCTCTTGAAGTTTTCGCGATATGGGATGGCGGCATGTCATTTCATGGAGGATTGCTCGGTGTACTGGTCGCGATTGGCGGTTACGCCAGAAAAACCCGGCGCGATTATTTCCGGGTTTCGGATTTTCTGGCGCCGTTGATCCCGCCCGGTTTGTTTTTTGGCCGTATCGGAAACTTTATCAACCAGGAGTTGTGGGGCAGGGTGACGGATCTTCCCTGGGGGGTCGTGTTCCATACCGCACCCGGTCCGGCCAGACACCCGTCCCAGATTTACGAAGCGTTGCTGGAAGGGTTGCTGCTGTTCATCATCCTGTGGTGGTTTTCCTCCCGCGCCAGAAGTCCGGGACAAATCTCGGGGCTGTTTTTGGCCGGATACGGAATTTTCAGGATAATTGCGGAGTTTTTCAGGGAGCCGGACAGTCATATCGGGACCATCGCGCTGGACTGGACCACGATGGGGCAATTGTTAAGCCTGCCGATGGTCATTCTGGGGATCTGGTTGCTGTTCCGCGCCCGGATGAAATATTCCTCCTGATCTCCCGGCGCCGGTATGAAATTTGAAGTCCATCGGTTTTCATAAAGGGTCCATAAACGGGACTTATGGAACGAATCGCAATACTAATTAGTTATTTGGCCCCAAAAGAGTTACATTACCCCGATTACAAATAGCGCCCTGCTTGCCGGCGTTATTGTTTCTTACCCGAACCGGAGATCAAAGTTATGCCTACTTATGTTCGTACCGACAAATGCGATGGATGCAAAGGCCAGGACAAAACCGCCTGCATGTATATCTGCCCGCACGACCTGATGAAACTCGACAAGGATGGTTCCGAAACCGGCCACGCGATGAAAGCGTTCAACCAGGAACCCGAGCAATGCTGGGAATGCTATTCGTGCGTTAAAGTCTGTCCGCAACAGGCGATTGAATGCCGTCATTACGCAGACGTTGTACCGCTGGGGGCACAGGTCCAGCCACTCAGAGGGACCGATTCGATCATGTGGACCATCAAATTCAGGAACGGGAATCTGAAACGGTTCAAATTTCCGATCCGCACGACTCCGGAAGGCTCTGCCGACCCCTATGGCGGAAAACCTGAAGCCGACAGTAACGATCTGACGAACCATAATCGTTTGTTTACCGATGGAACCCATAGTTGTGACATGAGCCAGTTTCTGGCCAACTAGATATCAGCCGGGCATTGTATTCACTTTTTAAATCAGACAGGAGACCTTGATGTCAGACTATTCGTTTTCAAATCCTGAAGTGGTCGAGGAGGAGTGCGACATTCTGATCATAGGCGGAGGAATGGCCGCCTGTGGAGCGGCATTCGAGATCATGAAATGGGCTGGCGGAACCGGCCTTAATATCAAGCTGGTGGACAAGGCGGCAATGGACCGCTCCGGTGCGGTTGCCCAGGGACTGTCCGCTATCAACACGTATATGGGTGAAAACGATCCGGCTGAGTATGTCCGTTATGTACGGGGCGACCTGATGGGGATTACCCGTGAGGATCTGGTTTACGATGTCGGCAGACATGTCGATGACTCGGTACACAATTTTGAAGACTGGGGACTTCCGATCTGGAAACAGAAAGGAGACGAAGGCAAGAAACTGAGAGATGGCGGCAAGCCGGTCCGGTCCGGTCGATGGCAGATCATGATTAACGGCGAATCCTACAAATGGATCGTCGCCGAAGCCGCCAAGAAAGCGCTGGGCGTGGAAAACATTCGTGAGCGCATCTTTATCGTCCGCCTGATGACCGACAGGAATGACCCGACCAGGGTGGCCGGGGCCGCCGGTTTCTCGGTTCGTGAGAACAGGATTTATATCTACAAATTCAAGACCTGCCTGCTGGTCGCCGGCGGCGCCGTCAATGTGTTCCGGCCACGCTCCGTGGGGGAAGGCACCGGCCGCGCCTGGTATCCGGTCTGGAACGCCGGTTCCACATACGCCATGGCGGCGGAATGCGGTGCGGAAATGACGTTGATGGAAAACCGCTTTGTACCGGCGCGGTTCAAGGATGGTTACGGCCCTGTCGGCGCCTGGTTCCTGCTGTTCAAGGCAAAAGCGATGAACGCCTTTGGAGAGGATTACCAGGAGAAAAACTACGAGTTGCTCAAGGACAACGGTTATGACCAGTATGCCGTTGGTTTCGCCATGGGGACCTGCCTCAGAAATCACCTGATGATGATTGAGATGCGGGAAGGACGCGGCCCGATCATGATGGATACCCCGACCGCGATGGCTAAACTGGCGGAAAGCATGACACCCAAGGAAATCAAGCACCTGGAGGCGGAAGCCTGGGAGGATTTCCTGGATATGACCATTGGCCAGTGCGGCGTATGGGCGGGCGAAAACATCGAACCGGACAAGGAAATGTCGGAGTTGATGCCGACCGAACCCTACCTGCTCGGTTCCCACGCGGGCTGTGCGGGACTGTGGTGCTCCGGACCGGAAGACCTGCCGGGCGCTCCCGACCACTATTCCTGGGGATACAACCGAATGACCACGGTGAACGGTTTGTTTACCGGGGGTGACGGCGTCGGCGCCTCAGGGCATAAATTCTCATCCGGATCGTTTACCGAAGGCCGGATTGCCGCCAAGAGCATGGTGCAGTATTGTCTTGATAATCCGGACATCAAACCGGAGCCTTCCCGCACCACGGAAGAGTTGGTGGAAGAGATATACCGACCGGTAAGGACCTTCCTGGAACACAAGGACTACACGACGGCGATTGATGTCAATCCGAACTACATTACGCCAAAAATGCTGCAGTTCCGGCTGCAGAAGATCATGGATGAATATGTGGCCGGTGTTGCCACCTGGTATCAGACCAACCAGCAAATGCTGGAAATTGCCGAGAAGAAGATGACCATGCTGAAGGAGGATTCGCTGAAAATGCGGGCCAAGGACCTGCATGAATTGCTTCGCGCCTGGGAAAACTATCATCGGATCATTGCGGCGGAAGCGCACATGCAGCACATTAAATTCCGTAAGGAAACCCGCTATCCGGGTTATTATTACCGTGCGGATTACAAGGACATCAATGACGATGAATGGAAGTGTTTTGTGAATTCCCGGTATGACCGGGATACCGGACAGTGGGAACTCAGGAAAGTCAAATGGACGCCTCTGATCGCGGTAGGGGAGAAGGAGCCCGCAGGCATGAAAAACATGGGCCCCGACATCTGATTACAATTCCGGATTCAAGCAAAAAGCCAGTTTGCGAACTGGCTTTTTTGTGGCGGGAATCCTGCGCGAACCGGGGAACTCCTGTTCAGGATTCTTCTTTTTTCCAGAAGATGGGGGAAGTTTTGGACTGGGCGCCCGCCGGATTTTTCGGACTGGCGCTGGCAGATCCTGAAGGCAATCTCTTGCTATCCGTCAACTTGGGTTTGTGGGGGCGATGCTCTGTGAAAGTATGCGTGTGGGATTCAGCCATATCCACAGACCCCTTGAATTGACATCCCTGATTCAGTACGACCTGCATGGCGCGAATGTTGCCGGTGACCTTGCCGCTTGGTTTGATGTTGATTAGCTCACTGGCTTGCAAGTCGCCTTTTACCTCACCTTCAATAAAAATTTCCCTGGCCGTTATATTGGCATTGACCTGGCCATATTCACCCACCGTAACGTTGAAATTCGGGAAACTTAAATTGCCTTCAATGTGGCCTTCGATCACGACATCCTCCTTGCCGGTAATTTCGCCGATGATCGTGATGAATTGACCAATGGTATTGGCGGGGCTGGACTCCGTATCCCGGGCGCTGTTCGTATCAGTCGGTTCTTCAATCATTTGATAATGGATGTTTTCTTTTTCGGTTCGTTTTTGCGTTGTCCCCAAATGCGCTATCTTTGTCCTTAAAGGCGGCATTCTACCATTGTTGACCAGGATTCTCCATAAAGTATCTGGTACCGAGGGTCGGACTCGAACCGACACTGAGTTGCCCCAACCAGATTTTGAGTCTGGCGCGTCTACCAATTCCGCCACCCCGGCACACAACCGGAAGATATAGGGTTTTCTATCGGGAAGCAAGCCATGTACGGCTCCACTCTCCGAAGGCGCCGGAGTCATACTTGATTTATTCCCCATCCAGGCTAAATTTTCATAAAATCCCTGCCTTTGGCTTTCTTTTGACTTTCGCGTGAACCCTGATTTGTTCGATTACCCGTTGCCTGAATCACGGATTGCCCAATTCCCGGCGCACCCCCGTTCCGCTTCACGGCTGATGGTGGTCGGACAGGACCGGAATGATTTTATCCATACCCGGTTTGACCGGATTATTGATTTCCTGATGCCGGACGATCTGCTGGTCGTCAATGACACGCGGGTTGTTCCGGCGCGAATTCGTGGCAGAAAACCCACCGGAGGCGCAGTGGAGATCATGCTGGAAAGGATGATCACCGAAGATACCGCGCTGGTTATGATCGGCGCTGGCAAGCCGGTCAGAAGCGGACAGATCATTCTGGTTGACGGTCACGAACTGGAAGTCATCGGCAGGCGGGAGCTATTTTATCTGATCGCGGTGCCTCGCGGATTGACGGTGACCGGGTTGTTCAGGGATTACGGAACGACACCCCTCCCTCCATACATCAAGCGCGAGGTCGAAGAGCGGGACAGTGAGCGCTACCAGACGGTCTGGTCCAGACATCCGGGCGCCGTGGCCGCGCCCACTGCCGGTCTGCATTTCGATCAACCCCTGATAGACCGGATCACGGATAAAGGGATCGAATGGGCATCACTCACTCTCCATGTGGGCGCCGGAACCTTCCAGCCTGTGCGGGTCAAGGATGTGCGCAGCCACAAGATGCATGACGAGAAAATCGAGGTGTCGGAAAGCGTGTGCGAATCCGTGGAGCGAACCCGGTCGCGGGGCGGCCGGGTCATCGCGGTCGGTACTACGGTGGTCCGGGCATTGGAAAGCGCTGGACAGTCCGGGGTTTTGCGCCCGGTTTCATCGGATACCAGATTGTTCATCCTGCCCGGATACGAATTCAGGATTGTGGATGCCCTGGTCACCAATTTTCACCTGCCCGGTTCCACCCTGTTGATGATGGTCAGCGCGTTCTGCGGACATGAAAAAATCATGGCGGCCTATCGGCAAGCGGTTGAGAGCGGTTACCGTTTTTTCAGCTACGGAGACGCGATGTTTATCCAGGGGGCGGCATGAAATTTTCGGCGCTGACAACCCGGTCGCTGGCCCGGCGGGGGCAAATTACGCTGCAAAGAGGAATGATCGATACCCCCGCGTTCATGCCGGTGGGAACCCGCGGCACAGTCAAATCGCTGACCCCGGAAGAGGTGGCGTCCACCGGGGCGCAGATTATCCTCGGCAACACTTTCCATCTGTTGCTGCGGCCCGGATTGGAGGTCATCCGGGCACATGGAACCCTGCATGACTTCATGAACTGGCGCGGGCCAATTCTGACTGACTCTGGAGGTTTCCAGGTCTGGAGCCTGCAAGGACTGAGAAAGCTGGAAGAAAAAGGCGTTACTTTCCGGTCTCCGGTGGACGGCAGTCAAGTGTTTCTGGGGCCGGAACGATCCATGTCCATCCAGACGGAACTCGGTTCGGATATCGTCATGGCTTTCGACGAATGCACCCACTGGCCCTCAAGCCGGGAAGATACAGCGGAATCCATGCTGCTGTCGAGTCGATGGGCGACCCGGTGCAAGGACAGTTATACGGGAAGCGGGGCCTTGTTCGGGATTGTCCAGGGCGGTATGTTTGAAGATTTACGACTCGATTCGCTGGATCGGTTGATGGATACCGGGTTCGATGGATATGCCATCGGAGGCTTGTCGGTCGGCGAACCCAAACAGGACATGCGCCGCATCCTTGCGTTTCTGGCCCACCGGATGCCGCCGGACAAGCCCCGGTATCTGATGGGTGTCGGTACGCCCGAAGACCTGGTGGACAGCGTTGCCATGGGGATAGACCTGTTTGATTGCGTATTACCGACCCGCAACGCGAGAAATGGCTGGTTGTATACTCGTAGCGGGGTGGTTAAAATCCGCAACAGCCAATTCAAAATGGATACCCGCCCCGTTGACGAGTCCTGTAGCTGCTATACCTGTCAACACTATTCAAGATCCTATCTGCAACATCTGCAACGACAAAATGAAATTCTCGGCGCCCGGCTGTGCTCGCTGCATAATATCCATTACTATCAAAACCTGATGAGTCGAATCCGGCTATCCATTGAAGCGGATGAATTCGATCGATTCCATCAATCATTCGAAGGCTGATTGGTGAAATTCCGGTGTAAATACCGGTATACCTTCTATACAATCGGCTTTGTTGGAAGCGCTGACGCCGGCATCGGCAGATGGCTATTTCGAAATTGTTATCCGGAGTAAATAATGTTTGACAAGAGAAAGTCTATCGCATCGTCTGACCCTGCACTGTGGAATGCGATCAAACAGGAGGAAAAACGGCAGGAAGAACATATCGAGTTGATCGCCTCGGAGAATTTTGTCAGTCCCAGAGTGTTGCAGGCGCAAGGAACCGTGCTGACCAACAAATACGCCGAAGGCTACCCCGGCAAGCGTTATTATGGTGGTTGCGAGCATGTGGATATCGTCGAATCGCTGGCGATTGAACGGGCCAAACAGCTTTTCAACGCGGATTACGTCAATGTGCAGCCTCATTCGGGCTCATCGGCCAATGCGGCGGTCTATATGGCCCTGGTTGATCCCGGTGATACCGTGCTCGGCATGAGTCTGGCCCATGGCGGCCACCTGACCCATGGCGCATCGGTCAACTTTTCGGGGAAGCTCTACAACGCTGTCCAGTATGGCCTGGACGCGGATACCGGGGAGGTGGATTATGGCGAAGTCGAATCCCTGGCAAAAGAGCACAAACCGAAAATGATCGTAGCCGGTTTCTCCGCTTATTCCCGGATCATGGATTGGCAGCGATTCCGGGATATAGCCGATAGTGTGGGGGCGTATCTTTTTGTCGATATGGCCCATGTCGCCGGACTGGTCGCGGTCGGCCTTTATCCCAACCCGGTCGGGATCGCGGATGTTACCACAACGACAACCCATAAAACACTGCGTGGCGCCAGGGGCGGAATGATCCTGGCGCGGGCCAATGACCAGATCACCAAAAAGCTCAATTCGCTGGTTTTCCCCGGTACCCAGGGCGGACCGTTGCTGCATGTCATCGCGGGCAAGGCCATGGCGTTCCAGGAGGCGCTGGATCCGTCTTTCAAGGCTTACCAGCAGCAGACTCTCGACAACGCCCGGGCAATGGTCGAGGTATTCCTTGAGCGCGGGTTCGATATCGTTTCCGGTGGCACCGACAACCATCTGTTTCTGCTCGACCTGATCGGCAAGGGCATCACCGGGAAAGACGCGGACGCCGCGCTGGGCAGGGCCAATATCACCGTGAACAAGAATACGGTGCCGAATGATCCCCAGTCGCCTTTCGTCACCAGCGGCCTTCGTATCGGAACCCCCGCAATGACCACACGCGGATTCGGGGTCGAAGAGGCCAAACAGATCGCGGGCTGGATTTGTGATGTGCTGGATAACCTGGGCGACGAATCGGTGGAAGGGGAGGTACGCAACAAGGTCATCGAGCTTTGCGGTCGATTTCCGCTTTATGCGGATGTCAGGTAAAGAACGGATGCAACTTGACTTGACTATTTATTCCAGCCCGGTTGGAGAAATTGCGATATTCAGTAATAACGGAAAGCTTTGCCTGGTCGATTTTCATGATAATCGTGACCGGATCGATCAATTGCTGACCCGAAGGTATGGCGCTTTTGAAATCAGGCATGACGGCGGTCTGCGATGGATACGCGAGAAATTCGAGCGGTATTTCAATGGCGACTGGAATGCGTTCGAAGATATTGACCTGGATACAGGAGGCACGCAATTCCAGCAAAATGTGTGGAACCGATTAAAAGCCATCTCCATTGGAGAGACGCTTTCATACACCGGATTGGCGCAGGAAATCGGAAGGCCGAAAGCAGTTCGGGCGGTAGCCGGAGCCAATGCCAGCAACCCCATTGCCATTATCATACCCTGCCACCGGGTGATCGGGAAGAATGGCGCGATGCGAGGGTATGCAGGAGGCGTTGACCGGAAGAAGTGGTTGCTGAAACACGAGGAAGCGGTCAGGTAGACGGTATTCATCCCAACGCCTCCGGGATACCGCTATCCAGGGTATGCCTCTACCCGCAAATGGTGCCGAGGAAAGGACTTGAACCTTCACGGGCTAATGCCCACTAGCACCTGAAGCTAGCGCGTCTACCAATTCCGCCACCTCGGCCAGGCAAGGGCGGACTGTACCGATTGTCGGCGTTGATGTCAAACCCGGTTCCGCCGTGAATTTTATGGCGAAATGTTTCCCGAAACTATATACTTGGCGCCCCGAAAAACAGTGATCGGAAATATGGCCACGATAAATGAAATCAGGGAGTCCCTGACCCGTTCGAGTGAGCGTACCGCCTCACTGGGGAGGTTTCTTTGACTATGCCGGCAACCGGGAGAGGCTTGAAGAAGTCGACCTGATACTGGAGAATCCCGCTATCTGGGAACAACCGGAGCAGGCTACGATCCTGGGACAGGAAAGAGCCAGGCTGGAACGGCTGGTACACGGTATGGAGCAATTGCAGACCGATATTTCCGATTCTGTCGAATTGCTGGAACTGGCCGTGCTCGAAGAAGATGTCCAGACGCTGGAAGAGGTCGCGAAGGAAGCGGAGGGCATTGAATCCCGGCTCGAAAAAATGGAATTCCAGCGAATGTTCAGCGGCGAAGCCGACCCGAACAATGCCTTTATTGACATCCAGGCCGGTTCCGGCGGCACTGAAGCTCAGGACTGGGCCGCGATGTTGTTGAGGATGTACCTGCGCTGGGGAGAAAGCCAGGGATACAAGCTGGAAGTAGTGGAAAGGTCCCCGGGGGATGTGGCCGGAATCAAGAGCGCCACCGTCAAATTTACCGGGGAGTACGCATACGGTTGTTTGCGAACCGAGACCGGAGTCCACCGGCTGGTCAGAAAAAGCCCGTTCGATTCCGGCAATCGGCGGCACACTTCATTCGCTTCCGTTTATGCCTACCCGGAAATTGATGACAGTTTTGAAATCGAAGTGAATCCGGCGGACCTCCGGGTCGATACCTATCGTTCCAGCGGCGCAGGCGGTCAGCATGTCAACAAAACCGATTCTGCGGTCCGCCTGACTCACCTGCCGACCGGAATCGTGGTACAGTGCCAGAATGACCGTTCCCAGCACAGGAACAAGGAAGAAGCCCTCAAGATGCTGAGAGCGCGCCTGTATGAAGCTCGAATGCAGGAGCGCCGCCAGGAGCGGCAAACCGAAGAAGACAACAAATCAGACATTGGCTGGGGCAGTCAGATTCGCTCCTACGTTCTGGACCAGTCCCGAATCAAGGATTTGCGAACCCATGTAGAAACCGGCAATACCCAATCGGTGCTGGATGGAGCGTTGAACCCGTTTATCGAAGCCAGTCTGAAAGCCGGTCTGTGAAACGTATGTCTGTAAAACATAGATGGTTGAACCCTGGAATGAACCCTGGATAGTTCGTATGACTGAAGAAAACCTGCAAATCCGGCAACGCAGGGAAAAGCTGGACGCATTGAGAGAAAAGGGAAATCCTTTCCCGAACGATTTTCGCAGGAACGCGTTGACCGGAGAATTGCTGGACCGGTATGCCGATGACGTTCAGGGTTTGCACGACCGGACGGTCCGGGTGAAAGTGGCTGGCCGCCTGATGTCCCGGCGCGTGATGGGCAAGGCGGCTTTTGCGCATATCGAGGATGCCGGCGGCAGAATCCAGCTGTTTTTGCAGCGGGACAGCCTGCCGGAGAATGTCTACAACGAGGAATTCAAAAAGTATGACATTGGCGACATCGTGGCCGCGGAAGGGGAATTGTTTCATACCCGGACTGGCGAGTTGACCGTTCGCGTGGACCGGATTCGATTGTTGACCAAGGCGCTGCGCCCGCTCCCGGAAAAATTCCATGGTCTCACCGATGCCGAACTTCGATATCGGCAGCGTTATGTGGATCTGATCATGAACCGGCAGACCCGTTCGGTTTTCAGAACCCGGGCCGCGGTCATCCAGTGCATCCGGGAGTTCATGGTCGAGCGGTCATTCCTTGAAGTGGAGACGCCGATGATGCACCCGATTCCCGGAGGAGCGGTGGCGCGACCTTTCAGAACGCATCACAACGCGCTGGACAAGGATTTTTTCCTGCGTATCGCCCCGGAACTTTATCTCAAACGGCTGGTGGTCGGGGGGTTTGAGCGGGTATTTGAAATCAACCGGAATTTCAGGAACGAAGGCATGTCCACCCGGCATAACCCCGAGTTCACCATGATGGAGCTTTACCAGGCGTATGCGGATTACCAGGACCTGATCCATTTGACTGAAACCCTGATGCGCCAGGTTTGCCAAACCGTTACCGGAGATACCGCCGTCGAATACCAGGGAACGCGGGTGGACTTTTCCCATCCGTTTCAACGCTTTACACTGCTGGAATCCATCACGCATTGGAACCCGGACATATCGGCCCGGCAGTTGACCGATCCGGACGGGATCGTCCGGCTGGCGAACAGCATGAATATCGAGGTCAAACCCGGTTACGGCATCGGCCGCTTACAGATGGAAATATTCGAGAAGCGGGTCGAGGAGAAACTGGTCAGCCCCACATTCATTACCGCCTACCCGGTCGAAGTTTCCCCGCTGTCAAGGAGAAACGACGAGCAGCCGGAGCTGAGTGACCGCTTCGAGTTCTTTATCGCCGGCAAGGAGATCGCGAACGGTTTTTCCGAACTGAATGACGCGGAAGACCAGGCGGATCGTTTCCGGCGGCAGGTGGAGGACATGGAGGCCGGAGACCAGGAGGCAATGCACTATGACGCCGATTACATTCGCGCCCTGGAATACGGGATGCCGCCGACGGCGGGAGAGGGGATCGGCATCGACCGGCTGGTCATGATCCTGACGGACAGCCCTTCGATTCGGGATGTGGTGCTGTTTCCACACATGCGGGACGAAACCTGAATGAGCCGGAATCCAGCGGTGGTCCCGCAGTGATCAAGCCACTTGAACTGATGATCGGCCTGCGTTATATCCGGGCCAGGCGACGAAACCACTTTATTTCGTTTATTTCGACGACCTCCATGCTGGGTATCGCGCTTGGCGTCTGGGCCCTGATTACAGTCATGTCGATCATCAACGGATTCCATCGGGACCTGCAAAGCCGCATCCTGTTCGTAGTGCCCCACGTCACGATCAGCGCCCACGGGGGGCATTTCAGTGACTGGCAGCCGTTGGCGGAGGGCCTCGCGAGGTATCCCGATGTGCAGGCGCAGGCTCCATTCGTGCGGGTCCAGGGGATGCTGACCAGGGGTCCGAACGTGTCCGGCGCTCTGGTTCGGGGGATCGATCCGGATCAGGAGCGGGGTGTGTCGGAAGTCATGAAGCATATTATCGAAGGAGACGCGAATGAACTCGAATCCGGGTCCTTCGGGATAGTTCTGGGCAAACATCTGGCGCACTCGCTTGGTGTCGGTGTCGGAGAGAAAGTCACCCTGATCGTGCCCAAAGGCAAGATCACCCCCGCGGGGCTGATACCGCGCCTGAAACGCTTTACCGTGGTCGGACTGTTTGAAATAGACATGTACGAATACGACAGCGGCATCGCGCTGATCCATATCGAAGACGCGGCCAGACTGCTGGGTTCCAAAGGCGAGATCAGCGGGCTGCGCCTCAAGCTCGATGATGTCGAGCAGGCCCGCAAGGTCCGCCAGGAACTTTCCGGAGCGCTTGGCCAGCAATACAGCGTGCGTGACTGGACCCAGGAACACGCCAACTTTTTTCGTGCGCTTGAAATTGAAAAGCGGGTGGTCTTTATCGTGTTGTTACTGATTATCGCGGTGGCGGCGTTCAACATCGTTTCAACCCTGGTCATGGTGGTGACCGACAAGCGTTCGGATGTCGCGATTTTGAGAACACTCGGCATGAGTCCCGGCGGCGTGATGAGAGTATTCATGATCCAGGGGGTGTTTCTCGGTATCACAGGCACCGCAGTCGGCGCCGTTCTCGGAGTGGTCACCGCGCTCAACGTCGAAACCCTGATTCCCGCCATTGAGAATCTCTTTAATACCGAGTTGTTTCCGGGCGATGTTTATATCATCAGTGAATTCCCGGCCCAGATGCGCTGGACGGACGTGGGTCGGATTACCGGCGCGTCCCTGCTGATGAGTTTCCTGGCGACGCTCTATCCCGCCCGGCGCGCGTCCGCGGTCAAGCCCGCCGAAGCATTGCGGCATGAATGACGCCATGACTGAAACCATGAATGATTCGAGCCGGGACAATTACCAGGTGATCGAGTGTCGGCAGGTGTCGAAAATTTTCGATGAAGGCCTGTTCGATGTGGAAGTGTTGCGGGAAATCGACTTTCAGGTGCGAGCGGGCGAACAGATTGCCATAGTGGGCGCTTCCGGTTCCGGGAAAAGCACATTGCTGCACATTCTCGGCGGGCTGGCTGAGCCGACAACCGGGAGCGTACGGATCGGCGGGCAGGATATCAGCGGCTTGTCCCGCAAGGCGCGTGGGGAATTGCGAAACCGGGCATTGGGATTTGTCTACCAGTTCCATCATTTGTTGCCTGAATTCACTGCTCTGGAAAATGCCGCGATGCCGTTGCTGATCCGCAAGTCCGGAGATTCCGGGGCGTTCGAGGCGGCCCGGCAGACCCTCGACCGGGTCGGCCTCGGCAATCGTCTTGACCATAAGCCGGCGGAGCTGTCCGGCGGCGAGCGACAACGCACAGCGATTGCCAGGGCCATGGTCACCCGCCCGCAATGTATCCTGGCGGATGAACCAACCGGCAACCTGGACTCGGACAATGCCGAAACGATCCATCGGATGTTGCTGGAAATGAATCAGGAAATCGGAACCAGTCTGGTGATCGCGACTCACGATATGCCGCTGGCGTTAAAAATGGACACGGTCTTGCGGATCGAAGACCACTCGTTGCAGCTCTTGGGAAATTGAATCACACCCCCATATTGGTCTCCAGAACCCGATCATGTATTCTGGAGTACCGGAAGTCTGACAATGAGCGAAAACGTCGAAGCGGAAGTCATCACCGGAATAGCCAGGCCGGAAGATGTATTACCCGAAGTTTTGCATGTCCTGCCGCTTGAGAAAAAACCTTTCTTTCCGGGCCAGATACTGCCTATCGTATTTGACGCCGAAAGGTGGGGAGATACGATCAATGCCATCCATGAAGCCGGTCATGGCAATGTCGGCGTGGTATTTTCGGACGGGGCGAAGGCCGAAAAGGCTGAATCCGGTGATTTCCGGTCGGTAGGGACGGTCTGCAAGATTCATCAGATTGAACAGCATGAAAACCTGTTTCATGTAGTGCTTGCGGGAATCCAGCGTTTTGAAATTGTCCGTTGGGTTTCGAAGAAGCGCCCGTTCACCGTACAGGCGAGTTACTTCCCCGAATTGAACCCCCGCGAAACCATCCAGATCAAGGCTTACGTCACCGCCATCGTCAATACCATCAAGGAGTTGCTGCCGCTTAACCCGATGTATGGCGAAGAACTCAAGATGTTCCTGAACTACTTCGGTACCGGCGAACCTTCGCGACTGGCTGATTTCGGGGCCAGTCTGACTACCGCTGATGCGGTGGAACTCCAGGAAATTCTCGAGACGGTCGAATTATTGCCGAGAATGGAAAAAACCCTGGTATTGTTGCGTAAGGAAGTCGAAATAGCGCGTGCCCAAACCGATATTCGCGAACATATCGAAGGGGAATTCAACCAGCGCCAAAGGGAAATGTTTCTGCGCGAACAACTCAAGTTCATCCGGAAAGAACTCGGTATTTCGAAAGATGACCGGGAATCCGAAGTGGAAACATTCCGCGCCCGGTTGGAAGAATGCGTAGTTCCTGATCATGCGCAGACGCGAATCGACGAGGAGCTTGACAAAATCTCAGCCCTGGAAAGAGGCTCTCCCGAATATACCGTAACCCGCAATTATCTCGAATGGCTGACCCGGATACCCTGGGGCCGGTTCAGTGAGGACTCCCTGGATCTGGAGCGGGCCGCGGCCATTCTGGACCGGGATCACGAGGGCCTGGAGGAAGTCAAGGAGCGCATACTGGAATTTATCGGAGTGGGTAAAATGAGAGGAGAGGTGGCAGGGTCGATCATATTGCTGATTGGTCCGCCGGGAGTCGGTAAAACCTCATTGGGGAGATCGGTAGCGAGCGCGTTGGGCAGGGAGTTTTTTCGGTTTTCCCTGGGAGGCATGCGCGATGAAGCGGAAATCAAGGGACATCGGCGAACCTATATCGGCGCCATGCCGGGAAAATTCGTCCAGGCATTGCGAGAATGCAAGACCGCGAATCCGGTGATCATGCTGGACGAGATCGACAAGGTGGGGGCCTCCTTTCGGGGAGACCCCGCTTCGGCCCTGCTGGAAGTACTGGATCCGGAGCAGAACCGGAATTTCCTGGATCACTATCTGGACCTGGGCATCGACTTGTCCAATATCCTGTTTATCTGTACGGCCAATCAGCGCGATACCATTCCGCCGCCGCTGCTTGACCGGATGGAGGAAATACGATTGTCGGGCTACCTGGCTGCGGAGAAAACAGCCATAGCGAGAAAACATTTGCTGCCCAGACAAATCGCCAGGGCGGGGTTGAAGAAGCGGGGACAGCTTCGGATCGACACGCCTGCGATCAGAAAGATCGTGGACGGATACGCGCGTGAGGCCGGGGTTCGAAAGCTGGAGAAAATGCTGGGCACGATTGCCAGAAAGGCGGTTATGAATATCCTGAAACAGGAAAAACAACCGATCCATATCACCACCGCAAACCTGGAGGAATACCTGGGCAACCCGACTTTCGATGATCAGGGCCGGATTACCGGAAAGGGGGTAGCCACCGGTCTGGCCTGGACCGCGATGGGCGGCGCCACGCTGGATATCGAGGCGGCCCGGAGCCACAGCTTTAATCGTGGGTTCAAACTCACCGGGCAACTCGGTGATGTGATGAAAGAGTCGGCCGAGATTGCATACAGTTATGTAATGAGCAACGCGGAGCAACTGGGAGTGAGTCAGGGTTTTTTTGAAAATTCGATGATTCACCTGCATGTGCCGGCCGGAGCCACGCCGAAGGACGGACCGAGCGCCGGTATTACAATGGTCTCTGCATTGATTTCCCTGGCCCGCGACAAGGAGATCAGAAGGTCTCTTGCGATGACGGGAGAAATATCGCTGACCGGACAAGTGTTGCCGGTAGGGGGTATCCGGGAAAAAGTGATTGCTGCCAGAAGGATGAAAATACATAATCTGGTTTTGCCGCAGGCCAATCGAAGTGACTTCGAAGAAGTCCCCGATTACATCACCCGGAGCATCCGGGTCCAATTTGTTTCACGTTACGACGAAGTGCTGGACTATCTGTTCTGACGGTCTTCGGCCCGACTCTGGCGTTGTCTGTTCCGGGCTGTTGTAATATATTTCATCCGGCGGCTGGGCATCATCGGTCCGTTAGTCGAAAATCATTAAACCGGTAGTCACCATGGGTTGTCAGTATTTTGAACCAGTAGAGGGCGGGGCGAGCAGCTTCACGGTTGCGATGCCCAAATATACTTTTGGCCGTGGTTGTCTGGCCGAAGCCGGTATACGCGCCGCAGGCCTGAACATGAAGCGGGTCGCATTGTTCACCGACCCATATCTGAAAGACAGTGAATATGCTGCAACGGTTTGTGAATCCATCCGGGCACAGGGATTGCAATACGATATTTTCTCCAACATCAGAATCGAGCCCGACGATGACACGATTACCCGGGCCTCAAAATTCCTGGCACAGGGAAAATTCGATGGGGTGGTTTCAGTAGGCGGTGGTTCGGTTATGGACACGGCCAAGGCGGCCATGGTATACGCGCTGTACCCGGCATCGTTCAATGATTATTTCGGTCCGCCGGTGGGCGCGGGAAAACCGGTTCCCGGCGCGCTTCTGCCTCATCTGGCTTGTCCGACGACTTCCGGTACCGGTTCTGAATGCACCTCGGTAGCGGTTATCCGGATCAATAGCCTGGACACGAAATTCGTGATGGGCAGTCCCCGGCTGCTCCCTCAGGAAGCTTTGGTGGATCCGGCAGTTTGCGATACGCTGCCCTCGAACGTGGTGGCGTCGACCGGATTCGATTTGCTGTGCCATGCGCTCGAATGTTATACCGCCAGGGCCTGGACCCGGTGGGACCATGTCGATGACCCCCGCGCCAGAACGATGTTGCAGGGCGCCAACCCCTGGAGTGACATGTCCGCGCGCAGCGCCCTTCGCATCGCTGGCCGGTATCTGGAAAGGGGTGTGGCGGACAACAACGATCACGAAGCCCGGGATGCCTTGATGTGGGGGGCGTCACTGGCCGGGATGGCGTTTGGAAATTCAGGCACCCACCTGGCGCACGCCATGTCCTATGGAGTCACTCATCTGATGAACGACATCACGACCGAAGGATACCGCATGCCGTCGCCATTCATTCCACACGGCATCAGTGTGATCGTCAGCGCCCCGGCGATATTCCGGTTTCTCGCCGACGCGGCGCCGGAACGTCATCTGGATGCGGCCAGGTGGTTGTGTGCGAGTCATACCGATGCTGGCGCCAACGAGGTTGGCGAGGCGCTGGCGCAGAGATTGATCGAGTTGATGCAAAAAACCGGTATGCCCAATGGCTTGGGCGGGGTCGGTTTCAAGGCGGATGATGTCGGGCGGCTCGCGGATTCGTCCATCCGTCAGCAGCGGGCCATACAGAACGCCCCCAGGGTCGCGAACCTGTCCGACCTGAGCAGTATATACAACGCCGCGTTGAGTTACTGGTAGCGGGTTCAAGTCCGCGACAACAGGAAATGCCGCTCCGTCATCTGAATTTCTGGATTTTCGACATGGATGGAACCCTGACCTTGCCGATTCATGATTTTGAGGAAATTCGGTCCCGGCTCGGCATCCGATCCACATTTCCGATTCTCGAATCGATCAAGAAAATGCCGCCCGCCCGCGCCGCCGAGGTTGCCCGGCAACTGCACCGGCTGGAAATGCGGCTGGCGCGCGAAGCGCAACCACAGCCCGGAGCGCAGGTTCTCCTGGCCAGTTTGAGAAAAGCCGGAAAAAAGCTCGGAATACTGACCAGAAACGGTCGTGAAATCGCCCATGCCACACTGGCCGAAGCCGGATTGTCGTCTTTCTTTGAAAAAGACAGCGTGATCAGCCGCGATGACTGCGCGCCCAAACCCAATCCGGACGGAGTGCATTTACTGCTCAAGCGCTGGAACGCGCCCAAAGAAGAAACGGTGATCGTCGGGGATTTTCTGTATGACATCCAGGCCGGATTCGACGCCGGCATCCAGACCGTTCATTTCGATTCATCCGGCCAATTCCAATGGCCGCAATTCACCCACCACAAAATCACCGAAATCAGCGCCCTGCATGCCATGATCTGAAACCGGAATTTCGTATATGGCCGACATCGAAGAGAGGGAGCCGATATTGGTGACTGCCGGGTTGTGCCTTATTCCTGTTCGGGTTCTTCCCTGGCCAGGAAGCCGCCGGATTGCCTGGCCCACAGCTCCGAGTACAGCCCCTTGTTCGCCAGCAGTTGATCATGGGCGCCTTGCTCCGTTATCTTTCCGTCATCCATGATGACCAGCCGGTCCATTTGCGCAATGGTCGATAACCGGTGGGCAATCGCAATCACGGTTTTGCCTTTCATCAGTTGATACAGGCTTTCCTGGATCGCCGCTTCGACCTCGGAATCCAGGGCGCTGGTTGCCTCATCCAGAATCAATATCGGAGCGTTTTTCAGAATCACGCGGGCAATGGATATCCTTTGCCTTTGTCCGCCGGAGAGTTTTACGCCGCGTTCACCGACATGCGCCTGATAACCCCGGCGGCCCTGCAGATCTTCGAGATCCGGAATAAATTCATGGGCCTTGGCCAGCCTGGCCGCGGCAACCACACTGTCCATGGTCGCATACCCGTTTCCATACCGGATGTTCTCGTATACCGAACGATGCAGCAGGGAAGTGTCCTGGGTGACCATGCCGATGTTTGACCGCAGGCTGTCCTGGGTCACATGGTTGATGTCCTGTCCGTCAATCACGATCTGGCCGTCCTGCAGATCGTAGAAACGCAGCAATACGCTGACCAGGGTCGATTTCCCGGCGCCGGAACGCCCGACCACGCCAATTTTTTCGCCGCCCTTGATATCCAGACACAGGTTTTCGATAACCCCTCTTTCACCGTCACTTTTGCCATAGCTGAAGGTAATGTTGCGGTACTCGATATTGCCTTTGGAAACCTGGAGTTCTTTCGCTCCAGTGTTGTCGACAATGTCAATTTCGTTTGAAATGGTTTCAATTCCGTCCTGTACCACGCCGATATTCTCGAACAGGCTCCATATTTCCCAGAGTATCCATTGCGACATACCCTGCAGCCGAAGCACCAGCCCGACGGCGAAAGCGATGGCCCCCGGAGAGACCGCGTTTTCATACCACAGCCAGACCGAATTGGCGCCAACGCTGAACAGCAAAAGGGAATTCAACACCGTCAGGTATACGGAAAGACGGGCTGACAGGCGCATCATGTCATATACCGGGACCAGGAATTTCTGCATTCCCTCCCTGGCGTACTCGTCCTCATAGTTGGCGTGGGCAAACATCTTGACGGTCGTGATATTGGTATAACTGTCCACCACCCGGCCCGTTACCATCGACCGCGCTTCAGCCTGGTCCATCGAAGCCTGGCGCAGCTTCGGAATGAAGTACCACATTACCACGATATACCCGGCCAGCCAGCCAATCATCGGCAGGGTCAGTCGTATATCGCTGGCCGCAAACAGGATCAGCGCGCCCACAAAATAGACGGAAACATAAACCAGAACCTCGGTGATCTTGATAATCACATCCCGGACTCCAAGAGAGGTCTGCATCATCTTCGCGGCCACTCTTCCGGCAAAATCATCCTGGAAAAATTTGACGCTCTGCTTGAGCAGATAGCGATGGGTCTCCCATCGGGTTCGCATCGCGAAATTTCCCAGCAGGCCCTGATGGATAATGACCTCGTAAAACAGTTTCAACATCGGCATGATTACGAGGATAATCGCGCTGATGGCGATGATCTGGAATTTATGAGACTCCCAGAAAGTGTCCCGATTGGCTGCGGCCAGCCAATCCACCAGGTTGCCGACAAATGAAAACAGGTAGACCTCGATCAACGCCACCAGGGCAGACAGGATGGCGCCGACTACAATGAGTTGCCAGAACGGCTTTGCGTAGTGGCCGAGGAATCCGAACAATGTGTCCGGGGGTTTGGCGGGGGGGCGCTCGGGAAAGGGTGTCCTGTACTTTTCGAACCATGTGAATAATGTATCGATCAAACCTGAGTTCCCAAAGTATCGAATCAAGACGGCGTTTTATCACAAGAACGCATGTTTCGCACGTAATCGGCTACGTACCCGCCAGATTACGATATACTCGGGGACCGTTTCAACAACCCCCGGTAAGGGCGCCTTCTGTGCCCTGAACTCGAAGAAAGCCAGTATCAGTTCAAATATGCCATTCTTGAATGATCGAAAACGTGAAGGCATCGGGATGACTTCGATGCGCACAAGAAAACGGTTGATAGACCGCATTCGTGCCCGGGGAGTTGAAAATGAGCAGGTGCTGGAGGCCATGATGAATACGCCCCGCCATCTTTTCATTGACGAGGCGTTGTCTCACAGGGCTTACGAAGATACCGCGCTGCCAATCGGGGAAAAGCAGACAATCTCACAACCCTATATCGTGGCGCTGATGACTGACCTCGTAATGGAAGGTCCGTTGCCAGTCAAGAAAGTACTGGAGATCGGCACTGGATGCGGTTACCAGACCGCCGTACTGTCGCAGTTGGTGAACTGGGTATTCACGATTGAGCGGATCGCGTCCCTGCAAACCGGAACCAGACAGCGATTGCTGGAACTGGGTTATCACAATATCAGTTTTCTGAACGGAGACGGTTACCTGGGTTGGGAAAGCAATCAGCCATTTGACCGGATTATTGTCACTGCCGCGCCACAAACCGTTCCTCAAACCTTACTGGATCAACTCGCCGTTGGAGGCAGACTGGTGATTCCGGTGGGCGGTGACGAAAGTCAGAGGCTCAGAATCATTACTCGCGCCCCATCGGGTTTTGATGAACAACAACGGGAACCGGTTCGTTTCGTTCCAATGCTCAAGGGCAGGAAATAACGCGGTGAAAGTCTTTGCCCCGCTGTACGACAAGGTCATGGAGTGGTCGAGGTCCCGCCATGCGGAAAAATACCTGTGCGGGGTGAGTTTTGTGGAATCCTCATTTTTCCCGGTGCCGACTTCATTGATGCTGGCTCCGATGGTTCTGGCCAGACCGGAGCGGGCCTGGCCGCTGGCGTTCATGACCACTATTACCTCGGTAGCGGGCGGCGTATCCGGTTACCTGATCGGTTATTTCCTGTTTGAGCAGGTCGGTGGTCCGATTCTCGAGTTTTATCACCTGGGCGAAGAATTCATAAGAATAAAGGACTGGTTCGGCCAATATGGGATCTGGCTGGTGCTGATTTCCGGGGTCACTCCGATCCCGTACAAGCTGTTCACAATCTCGGCAGGGGTATTAAGTCTTGCCCTGTTCCCGTTTATACTCGCTTCCCTGGTCGGGCGGGCATCCCAGTTTTTCCTGGTCAGCGCTCTGATCCGGTGGGGCGGAGTGAAGATAACCGCCATGATCGACAAATGGATTGAGTGGATTGGTTGGGGAGCGCTGGCGCTGGCAGCGGTTGTTTTTATGATTACAGAATTATTATGAGAAAATATTTCGTCTGTGGTTTCCTGGTTTTGTTGCTCGCGGGATGCGTTTCGCCGCCTGAGCCGATTCCCGTGATCAACAAATCCCCGTCACGGACGATTCCGAAAGCCTATGAAGTCAAACAGGGTGACTCGATTTACACTATCGCCTGGGCGTTCGGAGTTGATTTCCTGGATATCGCCAAGTTCAGTGACCTGAAAAAACCCTATAAACTAAAGCCCGGTACAGTCGTTTATCTGAAAAAGCGCGAGGCCGGGGACAGCGAGGCCACCGTTATCGCCCTGGAAGACGATGGGCAGCCCCGGCTTGTCGTTGCGAAAAAACTGCCCGCGAAAAAAGCCGCGCCCCGCCCGCCCGCCCAGACCGAATCGCTGCCATCCGTTTCCTTTGCCGATTCTCCGACTGAATGGAACTGGCCGGCCGAGGGCAAGCTGATCGGGAAATACTCTGTTGCCAAGGGCAATAAAGGCATCCAGATCGCAGGCGCCGAAGGCAGTCCGGTCAAGGCCACTGCGGCTGGAGAGGTCGTCTACTCGGGCCAGGGTTTAAGAGGGTACGGCAACCTGGTAATCCTGAAACACTCGCCCGAATTCCTGAGCGCTTATGCCCACAACCAGAAAATTCTGGTGCAGGAAGGGCAGGCTGTCCGGACGAATCAGCAAATCGCCACGATGGGCAGTAGCGGGGTACAGACAACCATGCTACATTTCGAGCTACGCAAGAATGGCCAGCCGGTCAACCCGATGAGTTATCTCAAGTAACCTGAACAGGATCATTTCAGCACCATGGACTTGCCATCCGCAAACCGCAAACTGGTCTCCGGACAGAATTTGGGCCGCGATGAAATACGTGCGGTCATGACCCTGATCATGTCGGGTCAGGCAACCGACGCGCAAATCGGCTGTTTCCTGACCGCGTTGATGGTCAAGGGTGAAACCGTCGATGAGATTACAGGAGCCGCAACCATCATGCGGGACCTTTCCGCAAAGGTATCGGTCCGGTCAGACAAGATAGTCGATAGCGTAGGTACAGGGGGTGATGGCGCCCGCCTGTTCAATGTCTCCACGGCGAGCGCCCTGGTAGCCTGCGCCGCGGGCGCTACGGTTGCGAAACATGGAAACCGGGCCGCCACCGGCAATTCCGGCAGCGCCGATGTGCTGGAGGCGGCTGGCGTCAATATCACCATTTCCCCCGAACAGGTCGGCCAGTGTATCGATCAATGCGGGATCGGTTTCATGTTCGCCCCGTCTCATCATTCCGCCATGCGTTTCGCCATCGGGCCGAGAAAGGAGATCGGGGTTCGCACCATTTTCAATCTGCTCGGACCGCTTACCAATCCGGCCAACGCCCGCTACCAGCTCTCTGGCGTGTTCAGCCAGGGTTGGGTCCGGCCGGTCGCGGAGGTTTATGCGGAGTTGGGCAGCGTTCACACTCTGGTGGTCAGTTCGGATGACGGGCTGGATGAAATTTCGATTGCCGCCAACACCCGGGTCGCTGAGTTCAGGGACGGTTCTTTCGCCGAATACGAGATCGGCCCGGAGCAGTACGGCGTTTGCAGATCCAGTCTGGACGCCATCACCGTTGCAGATTCCAGGCAAAGCCTGAACCTGATCCGACAAGCGCTAAGCGGGCAGAAAGGTCCTGCTTTCGATATGGTCGCGCTCAACTCCGGGGCTACGATTTATGCTGCGGACCTGGCCGGTTCGATAGCCGACGGGGTGGATCAGGCGCGCGCGATTCTGTCGAACGGAGCAGGACTGGACAAGCTCGACCAACTGGTCCGCATCTCAAACTCTTTTGAATGATCCGTGTTTGGCCTGGATCAGGTAAATCCCGCACAAAACCAGAATCAGTGACAGCAGCATCGTCCAGTTCAGGGATTCTGCAAGCGCCAGCACTCCCCACAAGCTGCCCAATGCCGGTATCAGGTAGTTGATTTGCGCGAACACGATTGCCCCCAGCGTCCGGATGATCCGGAAGTACAAAATAGCGGCAATCGCCGTAGGAAATACAGCGAGCGTCAACAGCGCGGCAAGACTGGAGATTGACGGCTGGACCCGCAGGGGGTCTTCGACCAGAAAAGCCAGTGGAACACTGGCCAGGGTTGCGAACAAGGTGGTTCCGGTCGCCATTTTATGAGGTGTGAACGCTGGCCGCAGGCGTATAAAAATGGTAATGAACGAATAGCACAGCGCCGCTCCGAGTACAGACAGTGTCCCGGTCAAGTGTTCACCGACCCCGGAAAGCGCCGGTACTCCGACCAATGTCATCAAGCCCGAAAATCCGAATCCCAACCCCAGGGATGTCCGTTTTGTCATGGGCTCTTCCGCAACGAAAAAATGGGCCAGAACAAAGGTGCTGATCGGCATGATACCCATGCAGATTGCGGTGAGTGAACTGCTTATATGGGTTTCTCCCCAACTGATGAGTACAAATGGCAGACAGTTCCCGAACAGGCCGGTAACCGCGTAGAGCATGATTGCCTGGGGGTGCAATGGAATCCACTCTCTCCTGATTGCCAGGTACGCGCAAAAAATGATCGCCGCAATACCAAGCCGGCAAGCCGTCAGGGTGAATGGAGGGATGGTTTCAATACCGATCTTGATCAGAAGAAATGAGGCGCTCCAGATCATTGCCAGCAATAGCAAAAAGACATACTCTGTAATATTATTCCGCATTGCCATATCCATGCCCTGTTCTGATTTGTCGAAAACCGCCGCTGATCGTTCCCTGTCTTTTCAAAACACGCTTCCTGAAAGTGGGTTGCCCCCGTTTGAAGTCAGGAATCTCCAGGGGTCCGCTCCGGTATTGATCGCTTGCGATCATGCCGCAAACCGGATTCCGGAACATCTTGGCAGCCTGGGTTTGAGCGACGACCGGCTGGAGACGCATATTGCCTGGGATATTGGCGCAAGACAAGTGGCAATACAGTTGTCCCGGTTGTATGACGCTCCACTGATTATGGCCAGATATTCGAGGCTGGTAATTGACTTGAACCGGCATCTCGACGATCCGACCCTGATTGCGGACAAATCCGATCATGTTCCGGTACCGGGTAACCAGAACCTGGGGGACACGGACAGGCAACAGCGCATTGACCGGTTTTTCCACCCGTATCACAAGCGGTATGGCGAGTTGGTCAGCCACATGATCGGGAGGCATCCGGATCCGGTCATTATCTCCGTACACAGTTTTACGCCCTGCATGGACGGCTTCGACCGGCCCTGGCATTTCGGAGTGCTTCATGACCCGGGCGACGCTCTCGCCAGGTCGCTGCTGGCCGCGTTCACAAAACTCCCTGACCGGATCATTGGGGACAACCAGCCATATCACGTCAACGACCCCAGGGGTTATGCGAACCGGGTTCACGCCAGGGACCGGGGGGTGAGTATGGCCATGCTGGAGATCCGCCAGGATTTGATTACCCGCGCACAGGACCAGGTCGATATTGCCAATCTGGTTTATGAAGCGACGAATTCAGCCATTCGCGAATACCTGAATCAGTTACAATACGGTTGATATTCATCCCGGATGAAGTTGAAGTGTCTGGAAACAGTTTCGGAAAATTATTTACCCTGACCACGTTTGGCGAAAGTCACGGCCCGGCGCTCGGAGCTGTCGTCGATGGTTGCCCCCCGGGGATGACCTTGTCCGCGGAGGATTTGCAAAAGGACCTGGATCGCAGAAAACCGGGAAAATCAAAGTTTACAACCCAGAGAAAGGAAAGCGACCGGGTCGAGATATTGTCCGGGATATTTAAAGGAAAAACCACCGGCACACCGATTGGCCTTTTGATTCACAATCAGGATCAGCGCACACGGGACTATGACAAAATAAAGGATCGTTTCCGCCCCGGCCACGCCGATTTCACCTACACCCGTAAATATGGATTCCGCGATTACCGCGGCGGCGGACGGTCTTCGGCCCGTGAAACTGCGATGCGGGTTGCCGCTGGAGGAATTGCCAAGAAATATCTGTCGGAAACCTGCGGCATCATGATCAGGGGATGTGTCTACCAGATCGGAGATATCCGGGTCTCGGTCAAGGACTGGGATGAAGTGGAGAACAATCCGTTTTTCGTCGGCGACCTCGACCGGGTTCCCGATCTCGAAAAACTGATCAGCCAGACCCGGAAAGCCGGGGACTCGGTCGGCGCCGGAGTCCATGTCGAGGCTGTCGGCGTGCCGGTTGGACTGGGAGAGCCGGTCTTTGACCGGCTGGACGCGGACATCGCTAAAGCGATGCTCAGTATCAATGCGTCAAAAGGCGTGGAGATCGGGACGGGTTTCGACGCGATCAGTCAGCGCGGGTCCGAACATCGCGACCAGATTACACCCGACGGCTTCAGGTCGAATCACTCGGGAGGGACGCTTGGGGGCATTTCCAGCGGGCAGGATATCCAGATCCGGGTCGCGTTCAAGCCGACTTCCAGTATTCAGGTTCCCGGACAAACCGTCAATCTGGAGAACCAACCGGTCGAGGTCGCCACCACCGGACGCCATGATCCTTGTGTCGGGATACGCGCGGTTCCGATTACAGAAGCCATGCTGGCATTGGTACTGATGGATCATGTGCTGCGGGACCGTGCACAGAACATTCGATAATTTATAAACAATACGCAGTTGGATAAAAAAATGACTCCTCGAACTCTATACGACAAACTCTGGGAACAACATGTGGTTCACATCGAAGACAGTGGCGTGTCATTGATTTACGTGGATCGCCATCTCGTCCACGAAGTAACTTCCCCACAGGCATTCGAGGGTCTGCATCTGTCCGGGCGCAAACCCTGGCGCGCCGGTTCCATGATCGCGGTACCCGATCACAATGTGCCCACGACCACCGACAGCCAGGAGGTGGATGATCCGGTTTCCCGGATCCAGATTGCCACCCTGGACCGGAACTGCCATCATTTCGGCATTACCGAATTCGGCATGGCGGACCCGCGCCAGGGGATTGTGCATGTGATCAGCCCTGAACAGGGGGCGACATTGCCGGGCATGACCATTGTCTGCGGTGATTCCCATACATCGACGCATGGCGCTTTCGGCGCGCTGGCCTTCGGCATCGGTACATCGGAAGTGGAACACGTGATGGCAACCCAGTGTCTGATCGCCAGAAAATCGAAAAATATGAAAGTGACGCTGGACGGCAAACTGCGAAAAGGGGTCACCGCCAAGGATATGGTACTGGCCGTAATCGGTGAAATCGGCACCGCGGGTGGAACCGGGCATGCCATCGAATTCATGGGCGACGCCATCACCGAACTGAGTATGGAAGGCAGAATGACCGTATGCAACATGGCGATCGAGGCAGGAGCGCGGTCCGGCATGATCGCGGTCGATCAGACAACCATCGATTATCTGAAGGGGCGTCCCTACGCGCCAACCGGGGATATCTGGGATCAGGCCGTAGCCGAATGGGAGGATCTGCACAGCGACGAGGGCGCCGTTTTTGATACTGAAGTTCATATGGACGCTTCCACGATTCCTCCCCAGGTGACTTGGGGTACGTCACCCGAGATGGTGGTCAGTATTGATGACTCGGTCCCGGATCCGCGGAATGAGCCGGATCCGGTGAGAAAGGAAGGTATGGAAAACGCGCTCACTTATATGGGATTGTCCGTTGGCACTCCGATTGCGGAAATAGACCTGGATCTGGTGTTCATCGGTTCTTGCACCAATAGCCGGATCGAAGACTTGAGGGAGGCCGCCAGGATTGTCAACGGTCGTAAAGTCGCAAACAATATCAAGCAGGCCCTGGTCGTACCGGGTTCCGGACTGATCAAATCCCAGGCTGAATCTGAAGGTTTGCACCAGATTTTCATCGATGCCGGGTTCGAGTGGAGAAATCCTGGCTGTTCGATGTGTCTGGCGATGAACGCTGACCGCCTGAAGCCCGGCGAGCGCTGCGCCTCGACCTCCAACAGAAATTTTGAAGGGCGCCAGGGACAGGGAGGCCGCACCCATCTTGTTTCCCCGGCAATGGCGGCGGCGGCGGCCGTTGCAGGCCACTTCACCGATCCCGAGAGGTTATGACTATGGAAAAATTTACAACTTTGACCGGAATAGTCATGCCACTGGACCGCTCCAATGTGGATACGGACGCCATTATTCCAAAACAATTCCTGAAATCCATCAAAAGGACCGGGTTTGGACCTAATCTGTTCGATGAGTGGCGTTACCTGGATCACGGTGAACCGGGTATGGACAATAGCAAACGCAAACTTAATCCCGATTTTATTCTGAACTTTCCCCGTTACGCGGATGCGGAAATTCTGCTCGCAAGGGAGAATTTCGGCTGTGGTTCATCCAGGGAACATGCTCCCTGGGCACTGCTGGACTATGGTTTCAGATGTATTGTCGCACCGAGCTTTGCCGATATATTCTTCAATAATTGCTTTAAGAATGGAATATTACCCATTGTTCTTGATGGGGAAATAGTGGGAAATCTGTTTGTCCTTGTAGAAAACCAGCCAGAATTTTCAATTCGGGTTGATCTTCCGGATCAAATCATCGAACTGCCGGATGGAACGACGCATGGATTCGAGGTGGATTCTGACCGCAAACATGCCTTGCTCAATGGTCTGGACGACATCGCGATGACACTGGAAAAGGCGGATCGGATACGGGAGTATGAAGCCCGCCGCAAGGACGAAGCGCCCTGGTTGTTTGACCAGGTATCGGGATAGAGTCGCTCCATCCCGTCATTCCCGGCCCCCTCATTCCCGCGGAAGCGGGAATCCGCTATCCGGCGCCCAATGCCAGGTCGCTGACCAGATGATGGATGTCCGAGACGATGCTGTCTTTTGATTGCCCGTTTTCCAGTCCTTTCCTGATTATCTCCACCAGCGCTGAACCGACCACCGCGGCGTCAGCGACCGAAGCGATTTCACGAATTTGATCCCGGGTTTTCAGGCCGAATCCGACCGCTATCGGCAGGCTTGTCCGAGCCCTGATCCGGTTCAGGGCGGATTTGACATCAGCCAGGGCCGCCGAACGGGTGCCGGTTATCCCGGCTATCGAAACATGATAGACGAACCCGGAACTGTTTTTCAGTATCGTCTTCAATCTGGTCCCATCGCTGGTCGGGGTTGTCAGCCTGATCCAGTTCAGTCCGGCGGTCATGCAGGGGTGGCATAACTCATCGTCTTCCTCGGGCGGCAGATCCACCACAATCAGACCGTCCACCCCCGCGTGGATGGCGTCGTCGATGAATCGCTGATTGCCATAGCAATGAATGGGATTGTAATAGCCCATCAATATAATCGGGGTCTCATCATCCTTTTTGCGGAATTCGGTCACCATGCCCAGGGTTTTTACCAGCGTGACACCACCCGCCAGCGCCCGCAGGTTGGCGAGCTGTATAGCCGGTCCATCCGCCATCGGGTCGGAAAACGGCATTCCCAGTTCGATCAGGTCGGCGCCGGCGGCGGGCAGGCCATTCAGGATTTTTTGGGCCGTTTCCTGATCCGGGTCACCGGCTGTGGTGAACGTCACCAGTCCCGCGCGGCCTTCCGATTTCAATCTGGCGAATCTTTTCCGGATTCGATCAGGTCTGCTCATGTCAATCCCCCGCCAATCTTCCCGGTGCTCGTCCATTCCCGCCATTTATACGATATCGCCGTGTCCAAGCGCCTTGGCCACGGCGAAAACATCCTTGTCTCCCCGTCCGCAGAGGTTCATGACCAGGAGTTGGTCTGTGGACATATCCGGCGCGATTTTTGCCACATGAGCCAGGGCGTGGGCGGGTTCGAGCGCCGGAATGATCCCTTCCGTCCGGCAGCATAGCTGGAAAGCGTCGAGCGCTTCCTGATCCGTAACGGATACATATTCGACACGGCCCATTTCATGCAGCCAGGAGTGCTCCGGGCCAATACCGGGATAATCCAGCCCCGCGGAAATCGAATGAGCGTCATGAATCTGGCCATCGTCATTCTGCAGCAGGTAAGTGCGGTTGCCATGCAGTACGCCGGGTTTGCCACCGCTTAAGGATGCTGCGTGCTTGCCGGTCTCAATACCGAAACCCGCCGCTTCGACGCCAATGATCGAAACCGGGTCGTCATCCAGGAAAGGATGAAACAATCCAATGGCATTGGAACCCCCACCAATGCAGGCCAGTATGGTATCCGGCAGCCGGCCTTCCACAGCCAGGATCTGCTGGCGCGCCTCTCTGCCGATGACCGATTGGAAATCCCGGACCATTTCCGGGTAGGGATGGGGCCCCGCGGCCGTACCGATGATATAAAAGGTATCCTCCACATTGGCGACCCAATCCCGCAAGGCATCGTTCATGGCATCTTTCAATGTGGCGGTGCCGCTTGTTACCGGTACGATTTCAGCCCCGAGCAGCTTCATGCGAAAAACATTGGGCGCCTGTCTCTCGATATCGGTCTCTCCCATATAAACCACGCACGGCAGGTCGAACAAGGCGCATACGGTCGCTGTCGCAACTCCATGCTGACCGGCCCCGGTTTCCGCGATGATGCGACGCTTCCCCATCCGTCTGGCCAGTAATATCTGCCCCAGCGTGTTATTGATTTTGTGGGCTCCGGTATGGTTCAACTCGTCGCGTTTGAAGTAAATCTTCGCTCCACCGAGCTCTTGGGTCAGTCGTTCGGCGAAATAAAGCGGACTGGGCCTGCCCACATAATCGCGCGCATAATAGTCCAGTTCCGCTATGAAACCAGGATCGTTTTTATACCGGTCATAGGCGGCCTCGACTTCCAGAACCAGAGGCATCAGGGTTTCCGCGACGAAGCGTCCGCCGAAAATTCCAAAGTGTCCGTTGTCGTCCGGGCCGGCGCGCCAGGACTCGGGCCGGGGGCTGGTAATTACCGCGTTGTCTGTCATCAGGATTTGCTGCTCATCGCTTTCAGCATCATGGATTGATTCAATTCTCCGACCAGAAGCCCTTCGTCATTGACCACAGCCAGCGCTGATTCGGACTCAGACGCGAGATCGATCAGCGAGTCCAGTTTGGCGTTTGCATTAACCACCGGGGCGCTGCCATTCAGAGACACGGTCGAGACCCCGCTCATGATTTTGCCGACACTGAGCACTTTGTATCTGGGCACATCCTCGGTGAATTCACGAACATAGTCATCAGCGGGAGCGGCCACGAGTTCTTCCGGGGTTCCAATCTGGGAAGTTTCCCCGTCTTTCATGATCGCAATATGGTCACCCATCTTGATCGCTTCGAGAAAATCATGGGTAATGAAAACCATCGTTTTGTGTACCTTTCGCTGAATATCCAGCAACTCATCCTGCATTTCCCGGCGAATCAACGGATCCAGGGCGCTGAAGGGTTCATCGAAAATCATGATCTCGGGATCCACCGCCAGGGCGCGCGCCAATCCGACCCGCTGCTGCATACCGCCTGACAATTCCCGGGGGTAATGGCTCTCCCATCCGCCAAGACCCACCATCTCCAGTACCTCCATGGCCTTGTCGGTCCTTTCCTTGAGCGGTACGCCCCGGATTTCAAGGCCAAACGCGATATTGTCCACAATCTTGCGATGGGGAAACAAACCAAAATGCTGAAACACCATGCTCATTTTGTTACGGCGCAGATGCATCAGTTGACTGGCGCTCATTTTCATCACATCCTCGCCGTCAATCAATACTTCCCCGGCGGTCGGTTCGATCAGTCGGTGCAGACACCTCACCAGCGTCGATTTCCCACTGCCTGACAATCCCATCACGACAAACGTCTCACCTTGTTCGACCCGGAAGGACATGTCCCGCACACCGACGACATGATTGGTCCTGGCCTGCACCTCGGCGCGTGTCAGGGAATGATCCAGATTCTTCAGGATGGTTCCTGGATTCGGTCCGAATATTTTCCAGATATGATTGCAGACGATTTTTGTGGATGAATTCATAATCCGGGCAATCTTCCGGTCAGGGCATCCACTTGCGCCAGATATCTTCGTTTTGCGCAACCCATTCCTTGACGACTTCGTCAATGTCCCTGCCGTCAACGTCAACGGCCAGAATCATTTTCGCCTGTTCGTTGTTGCTCAGGTTCATGTTTCCGATCAATTGCGCCGCTTCAGGGTTTGCTTCCATGGATGCGGGATTGCCATAGTTGTAGGTAATATCTTCCGCCCATCCGGTCGCGGGCCAGTTTTCCGTGCTGTGCGGCGGCAATTCAATCGGAACCAGGTCCAGCGCCGCGTGGATCCAGTGCGGAGTCCAGGCATACAACAGGAATGGTTCTTTTCTGGCATAAGCCGCCTGGGCCTCTGCCCATGCAGCGGTTTCCGTACCCAGTTCAACCGCGACAAAATCCACTCCAAGCAAATCAAGCCGTTCCTGGTCGGAACATTCCCAGGACGGAGTCGGACATGCGATCAGCCGTCCCTTGTCACCGGTTTCAATAGTCGCAAAATGGGACTTGTACTTGTTCAGTTGTTCGTAAGTTTTGAGATCAGGCGCGATCTCCTCAACAAAATATCCCGGAACATAATAGGTGGAAGTTCCGACAATTCCGGTCTCGCCGAGGTAGGCCACAGTTCCGTCCCCGCCAAACCTGGTCATGAACCGGTTTCTGGAAGGTGAATAGGAGGGCCAGCTTTCACAGCCGAAATCAAGGTCTCCGACCGCCATGGCCTCATAAACGCCCGCTCCGGAAGGCATCATGATGCGCTTGACGTCATATCCCATTTCCTGTTCGAGGATGACTTCCAGAACCTTGCAGGTGACAGCCCCTCCTGTCCAGTCAGCGATCGGCGCAGTCAGCTTTTTGTCTGCTGCGCCCGTAACCGCCGAGGCTGTCAGCAATACCGCAACCGAACCGATGGCTATCAGGTTTTTGGTTAATTTTGACTTTTTCATAAGTTTTATCCTGGTTATAGATTTTTGGTGGTACACAATCAGGTCGGCTTCCGTATTGAGCAGTCGTATTTTGTTTGTAAAGCCTGTGAATTCCGTGGAGTTGATTCTATGGAGCAGTTCGGGATTTTGTCAATATAATTCCGGGATTTAAACTCCCAGGGCCTTTCTTTGCGCCTGGGTCCAGGCCTGGCTCAGCCTGTCCAGTATGATTGCGAGCAGCACGATACCAATCCCGGCCGCGAGTCCCTTGCCGGTATTGGCGATGTTCAGGGCGTGGAATACTTCGCGCCCGAGTCCGCCACCGCCGATCAGCGGCGTGACCACCTGCATGGCCAGCGCCATCATGACCGCCTGATTCAACCCCAGCATGATACTGGGCAGGGCCATTGGAAATTTTACTTTTTTCAGGGTCTGCAAACCGGTTCCACCGAAGGAGGAAGAGACTTCGGTATAGGTTACCGGGATCCGGGATATGCCCAGACTGGTCAGGCGGATGACCGGAGGCAAGGCATAAATGACGGTCGCGATCACCGCGGATACGATATTCCCGCCAAAAAACATCAGCACCGGTATCAGGTATACAAAGCTCGGCAGCGTTTGCATGGTATCCAGTACGGGGCGCAGCGCCAGATCGAATTTCTGACTGTAGGCCGATGCCACACCGAGGGGCAAGCCAACCACGAAGCAGATAAAGACCGAGACCAGCGTCGAAGACAGTGTGAGCATCGCCTCGGCCCACAAATCACAGGCTCCGATAAACAACAACAGGGCAATGACGGCAATGGCAAAATTACGACCGGCCGAAACCCAGCCGACAATACCGATAGCGGTTATCGTGATATACCAGGGCAACTCGGTGAGGTACAGGTCAAGCGGATGAAGCAAATAGAGGTAGACGAAAGTCCTCAATCCCTTGGTGAATGCGATAAACCCGGGATGAACCGTCAGCCAGTCGATTGCCTCATCAACCGGTTTTCTGAAAGAAAAATTCCACGACTCCGGGTAGCTTCCGAAACCGCTCCAGAAACCGTCAATAAACAGGATGACGGCCAGGATCAGGATACTGGCGGTCAAAAAGACATGACCGGTGATGATATTGCGGATACGGGCGCCGCGCTCCCGGCTTGCGCTGATCGTACCGAGAACGGCCCCCAGTACGATCGCAGCCTGATTTACGATCAGGCGCGCCGCCCGGGAAACGAGATTCCACGGTATGGCAATGAGCCTTTCGGTGGCCATTGCCGCGGGATAAACATCCCAGGCCTGGGGCAGCAGCCGGAAGGGAATCGTGTCGGCGGCAACAGGCCTGTCGCGCGGGTGGCTCAGTGCCAGACTCATCCGGTCGAGAATGATGGCCATGAACACGATGCACAGCCCACCCTCCAGAGACCAGCCGACCCGCAGTCTGTAAATGGCTTTCCATACTTCACTGCCGAGGCCCTCCGCGCCTATGAAAGTGGCGAGCACAACCAGCGCGAGGGCCATCATGATGGTCTGGTTGATGCCGAGCATGATGCTGGGCAGGGCCATAGGCATCTGTACCTTGACCAGGGTCTGCATCCGCGTCGAGCCGCACGAATGGGCCGCTTCCAGCGTATCGGAGGAAATCTGGCGAATTCCGAGACTGGTCAGGCGAATCACCGGCGGCAGGGCATAAATCATGGTCGCCATGATGGCGGGAGGACCACCGATTCCGAAAAAGAAAACAGCCGGCAGCAGATATACGAAAGCCGGCATGGTCTGCATGGTGTCCAGAACCGGTCTCAGAATGCTCTCGAACCGGTCGCTCTGCGAACACAGGACACCGAGAAGCACACCGATAATTATGGAAAGAATCACCGAAATACCCATCAGGGCCAGGGTTTGCATCGAAGCTTCCCACATATCGACGCCTGCCCAGAAAATGACTCCGCCGATGGTCAGTAAAGCCAGCGGCAGTCCGCCAAAATATAATGCCGGCAGGGTCAGCAGCAGCAGTACGAACAGCCAGGGGGCATTGACCAGAAAACCTTCCACCACATACAGTGATTCTCCGACCCCGGTTGCGATGGCGCGGGTAAACCAGCGGAAGTGTTGTCTCAGCCAATCTTCGGCCTGATTGATCCATTCCGCAAATTGAAACGGGCCGGAGATTGCGGCTGGCAATGCCGACACTTCTGACAGATTGCGAACGATCAGGACCGAGGCGATAAAACCAGCGAGTGAAGCGGCAATGGCCCAGTTACGGCGCGATTTTTCGTTGGATGTAAAGTAGCTGGAGCTTGACATCAATGTCTTGTAAAAACTCTGATCGGCTCAGGGATGGGGTGGAAAGCAAGCGTATCATACTCTTCAAGCAATAACCGCAGCTTACCGGCAAAAGTATTTTATGCAAATGGTTTTGTGATAGAATCCGCCTCCTTGAATGGCAGCCGGTTTGATAACGGCATGAATTCCAACGCAGAACAGGCATATTTATGGTAGTAATCCGCTTGGCACGGGGTGGCTCGAAGAAACGTCCCTTCTATTCGATCCTGGTTGCAGACCAGAGACGGTCCACCCGTGGACGATTTATTGAGAGAATCGGATTTTTCAACCCGGTCGCGCGCGGCCAGGAGGAAAAACTGAATCTCGACCGGGAACGGCTTGAGCACTGGCTGGGAACAGGCGCCCAGATGAGCGACCGGGTAAAACAATTGTATGCGAAGGCTAAATCAGAGGCTGCGGCCTGATTTTCCGTTTGACCGGTCTGCCCGGAGGGTTATCGAATAATCTGGTATGGCCGACAGTAAACCGGATGATTCTCCGCTTGTCGTTCTGGGGGTGATCGGCGCCCATCATGGGGTCAGGGGCGGACTGAAGATCCGGTCCCATACCCGGCCATCGGAACAGATTTTCGAATATCCGGTCTGGAAGGTCGGCAGGTCGGGCAACCCCGACTGGAAAACGGTGGAAGTCTGCTCCTTCAGGCAAAACGGCAGGCATCTGGTCGTGCAGTTGCAGGGTTATCCTGACAGGGAGGCCTCGGAAGAGCTTGTTGGTTGTCAAATCGCGGTTGACCGGTCACGGCTGGAGACTCTGGAAGACGGGGAGTTCTACTGGATGGACCTGATTGGCCTGCGGGTGGTGAATCGGCAGAATGTCGAACTGGGCGAGTTGACGGGCATGCTGGAAACCGGCGCCAACGATGTCGCGGTGGTGACTTCCGGTGACCGCGCCGAGAGGCTGTTGCCCTGGGTGCCACGGGTGATCAGCAAGGTTGATCTTGAAGCCGGGATACTGACCGTGGACTGGGACGAGAGTTATTGAGACCAGGTGGCTGGTGCATTGGAAGTAAGTGTAATTACCATATTCCCGGACATGTGCAACTCGATTGCCCATTACGGGATCATTCGCCAGGCGGCTTTGGCGGGCGCGTTGAAATTCGACTCGCTTGACCCCCGCGCCTATGCCAGGGGGCCGCACAGGGCGGTCGATGACCGGCCGTATGGCGGCGGTCCGGGTATGGTAATGAAGCCGGGGCCGCTGGCGGCCTGTATAGACGCGGCGAGGATGTCCAGACCGGGGCCGGTCGTGTATCTGTCGCCTCAGGGCGAGTTGCTGAACCAGTCCCTGGTGGAGGAATTGGCAGCATTGCCGGGCTTGATTTTACTAGCCGGTCGTTATGAAGGAATTGATGAAAGAATTGTGGAAAGCCGTGTGGAACGGGAGATTTCAATCGGGGATTATGTCCTGGCGGGCGGGGAACTGGCGGCCATGGTCATTGTCGAAGCAATCGCGCGATTGCTGCCGGGCGTATTGGGCAACCGGATGTCTGCGGAACAGGACTCGTTTTCCAGCGGGCTTCTCGATTGTCCACACTTTACAAGGCCCGAGCGTTTCGAAGGCCGGAATGTGCCGCCGGTGCTTTTGGGCGGTGACCATGAAAAAATACGGCAATGGCGCCTCACACAGGCGCTTGTCAGAACCGGTGAACGCCGCCCGGATTTGATTGCGAATCTCGACCCGGATCAATTCCGGTTGAATGACGAGCAGGTTGAATTATTGAGTACTTACCAATTGGAGCAAGAAGATGGGTAATATTATTGATCAAATCGAGTCCGAACAACTGAAGCAGGAGATTCCGCATTTTGGCGCCGGGGACCGGGTCAAGGTTCAGGTTCGTGTCAGGGAAGGCAGCCGGGAACGTTTGCAGGCTTATGAGGGCGTGGTGATCGCGAAGAAAAACCGGGGGTTGAACTCTTCGTTTACCGTGCGCAAGGTGGCGAGTGGAGAAGGCGTGGAACGGGTTTTCCAGACGCACAGTCCGCTGATTGCGGATATTCAGGTCGTCCGCCGCGGCGATGTGAGGCGCGCCAAACTCTACTACCTTCGCCAGCGTTCCGGAAAATCAGCCCGAATCAAGGAAAAAGTCCGGCACTGATCCGGGACCGACACCAGGAAGTCGTGATCACAACCGGTCCTGCAATTGTTCGTTTCCCGATCACGGGACTGGTTTTTTCGTTATTTTTCTGCTGTGTCAGCCTGTTCCCGGTTGATCTGGCCACAGCCCGACCGAACCCGGTTGATGGAAGGACCGGCAGCGAAACTGCGGACGGCGGCCTGGACAGGGTACGTATCCTGATCCAGGCAAATGTACTGGAACTGGCCCGTTCCATACTGGAAACCGAAGGACCGCCCGTTCGGCCGACCTGGGCCTGGCTCAACTGGGAGCGACAATTGTGGGCTCTCTATCGAACTACCGGCCGTTGGGAGCAGTTACTGAAAAGGACCCGGCAGATACCCGCATCGTTCCCGGATCGAATTCTTTACCAGTCGGACATTGAGGCTGTCCGCGCACAGATCGAACTGGGTCAGGGGGCGCAGGCGAGGGTTCTGCTGCGCAAGCGCCTGTTGTCTACCGATACCGGCCACCGGGACAACCGGAAGCTCCGTAAACTGCTGATTGAGAGCTATCTGGTCGATGACTATCTGAACGAAGCGCATATTGCGATGCGTCATTATCAATCCGATTTTCGTTCCCGGGAACAGGACTGGCTTTTATTGAGCGCCGGCATCCATCTGCAACTGAATGATCCGGATAGCGCCGTGAATATCCTGGCGCCTCTGGACCAGCCTGCCGCCAGATTATTGCGTATCTACGCCAGGCTGCAAAACGAGACCATGACTCCGGTTCAGGCGGTCGAGAAAATCAACAGGCTGGACAAAGACATGGATGCTTCAGGACAGGCCCCATTGCCGCTTTGGCAGACTCTGTCTGTACGGGCATACGCCGGACTGCTCAGCGATACTCCGCAATCGGCCCTGGTCCATCTCGAACAATATCTGGTTGTGGCCGGGCAGTCGATGGTCCGGATTGATCGCGCTTATCCAAGTTTCGGAGTGGTGGACCTGTTGAATGCCTATCGCAGGGTTGCGCTGAATGAAACCAATCGTCTGGGCTTGCTCCTGGGTGAATCGACCGACCTCATGATCCATGCCCTGCAACTGCCGCAAGAGGCGCATTCCGTACGCAAAGCCATTTTGGGGTATCTGCTACAAGGCAAAATCGGACCTCCGATGAAACGGCAACTGAATAATCTGTTCCTCACCGCATTAATGGAATCGAATCAATCGGGAGTGATTCCTTATCTGTATGGCGAAGACAAACTTTTCGGCAAACTGGACCTGAGTGGCGATGTCGGTCTGGAACTCTCGAACCGCGCTCTTGAAATGGGCAATATCGAATTGACCGCGCAAATCAACAACAGCATCTCGGTGATACCCCGGAGTATGGAACGTTTGCAATGGCTGTTGCATGTGGCGCGGATTTCAATTATTGCCGGCCATTATGAACGGGGGGCGCGGGAGTTGATGGAGTGGGTTCACGCTCACGACCACTTGACCGCGGAACAGGCCGACCAGGTATTGCAGCCTGTCTTTGATTTGCAAAAAGTCGATCAGCATACTCTGGCGCTGGAACTGTTGGATGAAATCAACAACCGGGTGGTGAGCCGCAAGCATATCCGGGAAATCGCGTATTGGAAGGCAGAATCCTTTCAGGCCATGCGGCAATTTGTTCGCGCCGCGGATTCTTACCTGTTCTCCGCGATGCAAAAAAACAACGGCTGGGACCAATGGGGAATAGCGGCCCGCTATCGGGCCGCCGAATCATTGCAATCCGCAAACCTGGTTACCGATGCCAGGGTATTGTATGAAGACCTGCTTGTACGCGCCACCGATGACAAAAGCCGGGCTCCGCTGAAACAAAAGCTCCAGCAACTCTGGCTGCTGGAATCCAGGCCGGATGTCGTTGAAGCCGCACAATAAAGGTTCACAGGTATTACCTGCGGAGCGGGAACAACCGGACCCCGCCTGGCAGGCTCTGGCGACTCGATTCCTGGACACCACCTGGCTGGAATCGGGATTGAGTGACAACACACTGAACGCTTATCGTACGGACCTTTTGTTGTTTTTTGAATGGTTGGCTGCACGGCGGCTGTCCCCGGAAAATCCGGGACTCGAAAGTATTACGGATTATCTCGATTTTCGAGCAGGACAGACCTCGAACCGCAGTGCCGTACGTTCATTGTCTACTTTAAGAAGTTTCTATAAGTATTTGATTAGTAATTCTCTAATTGACTATGACCCATGCGCTAACGTAGTTGCTCCGGCGACTGAAAAATCATTGCCAAAGCCCATTTCCCAGGAAGCGGTCGGGATTTTACTCCATGCGCCGGATGTGGCTACCCGCCTTGGTTTACGGGACCGGGCCATGATCGAAACCCTGTATGCCACAGGAATGCGGGTATCGGAGTTGACCGGATTGCGGATGGATCAGGTTGATTTCACAGTCGGTGTCTGCCGGGTGACGGGAAAAGGCGACAAGGAACGGCTGGTCCCTCTGGGCGATCATGCGAATAACTGGATTTCAAGATACCTGGATGAATCGAGAGCGGCCATTCTGGGGGACAGACAGGACCCGACCTTGTTCCTGAGCAGTCGGGGAAAGGCGATGAGCCGTCAGGGATTCTGGCAGAATCTGAAGCGTTACGCCTTGTCGAGCGGGTTGACCGGCGCCATTTCTCCGCATACATTAAGACATGCCTTTGCCACTCATTTATTGGATAATGGAGCTGATCTGCGCAGTGTTCAGATGTTCCTCGGGCATTCGAGTTTATCCACTACACAGATTTACACACTGGTTACCACGACACGACTGAAAAATATACATCAGCGGCATCACCCCAGAGGTTAGGTCTCCAGAACCATAAGGCGGATTTACAGTGTCCTTCGGACAAAACCCCGAAAAGGAATCAACCGGGATCGTATTGCCGACCCGGGTCCAGTCGATCCGTGTGTCGGGAAACGAACAAAGCCGGCTGCATGCCGAACGGATCGTGGACATGCTATCCCGTCTCGGCGTGGACGAATGCGGCCAGTCGGCAGGATACATTCACGCTTTGGGCGCACTGACAGAGGACGAATCGCGTCGGATCGAATCCGCTATGGATGCAGAGACTATCCAACTGTACCAGGCGGTCAATCGCATGGCCCAACTCTCGGATATGCTTGCGCCCGGCTACCTCGACCCTGGAAATTCCACTACGGGTAATGAAGAGAATCTGCGCAAGATGCTGATTATCATGGTCGATGATGTGCGTGTTGTCGTGATATTCCTGGCGAGTCAGTTGTCGAGGTTGAGAAGTATGAAGGGTCATTCCGGTGAGCTTCACGAACATCATGCGAAGCTGACGCTGGACATCTATGCGCCGTTAGCCAATCGGCTCGGAATAGGGCAGTTGAAATGGGAGCTTGAGGATTGCGCTTTTCGTTGTCTTGACCCCCGAACCTACCAGACGCTGGCGCGAACGCTTGAAGAAAAAAGACAGGTCCGTGAACAATATATCGTTGATTTGACCGACCGGATTGCGGGCTTGCTGGATGCCAGGCACATTGAATCACGCATTCAGGGGCGAGCCAAGCACATCTGCAGCATCTGGAGGAAAATGCAAAGCAAGGGCCTGGAATTCAGTCAACTGAAAGATATCCTGGCCGTCCGGATATTGGTCGCCAGCGTTGAGGATTGCTACTCTGCGCTCAGCGTCATACATGAGAGGTGGCATCACGACCGGCATGAGTTCAGCGACTATATCAACAGACCGAAAGCCAATGGCTATCAATCCATCCATACTGTGATATCCGGGCCTGATGACAAGACGGTGGAGGTGCAGATCCGGACATTCGATATGCACGAAGAAAGCGAACTGGGTTTTGCCGCCCACTGGCGGTACAAGGAAACCGAGAAGTATGACAGCAATTTCGATCAAAAGCTGATCTGGCTGCGGCAATTGCTGGAATGGAAAGATGAAGTGCTGGATTCTTCAATGCGTGTTGATCCGGCCAGTGACTCGACAGTGGATTCTGGGGCCGTCAAAACCGGAAACCGGGTTCCGACCCGGAGGCAAAACAGTCGGCAGGTTTATGTGTTCACACCCAAAGGCAAGATTATTGTCCTGCCCGAAGGAGCGACCCCGATTGATTTTGCCTATGCGATTCATAGTGAGGTCGGGCATCGAACCCGAGGCGCCAGGGTCAACGGAAAAATGGTTTCCCTGAATTATCTGCTGCAAACCGGGGATCAAGTCAGTATTCAAACAGTAAAATCCGGAGGCCCCAGCCGGGATTGGCTGAGGTTGGATCTGGGTTATGTCAGAACCAGCCGCGCCAGAAACCGGATCAGCCAGTGGCACAAACGTACCGAATACGATCAGAATGTCTCTGAAGGGAGGGCCATGCTGGATCGTGAGTTGCAACGGCTGGGGCTGGGAGACCTGAGTTTCGAAAAACTCAACCAGCATACCTATTTCCGGAAAGTCGATGATCTGCTGGCGTCAATCGGTTCAAATGATTACAAGATATCGAAACTGTTGTATCCGTTCAGGAAACACGAAAGCGATGATCCGGACAGTATTCCGGTTAAATCGAAAACTGGACCGGACAGTCGGACAACAGGCAGTTTTACCGTTTCGGGAGTGGATAACCTGCTGACCCACATGGCGAAATGCTGCACTCCCATTCCGGGGGATGACATTATCGGGTTTATTACCGCAGGCAGGGGAGTCACGATACACAGGAAGGGCTGTAACAATATCTCTGGAATCAAGGGTGAGTTTCGTACGCGCCTGATTGAGGTGGAGTGGGGGCTTGAAGAGGATTCCCGCTATATACTGGGATTGGAAATTACCGCTAGCCACCGCAGTGGATTACTGCATGACATAACCGAAGCGCTGAAGTCGAACAAGGCCGATGTCCTGAAAGTGAACATGGAAACGGATTCCGGGCAGATCACCCGTTTCAGTGTCCGACTCGAAGTTGCGGGCGGTATACGCCCCGGAAAATTGATTTCCCGGCTTTCGGGAATACGGAATGTGTCCAGTATTCGCCGAATCGGGTACTAGACCGGGTACTGGAAAATCAGTGTTTTGACTGGCCTTGCCGTTGTTCTGTGAGCAGGGGTACCAGATACCTGCCGGTATGGGACCTGTTCTCTCTGGCCACCTGTTCCGGAGTGCCCGACGCGACCACTTCCCCGCCGTCGTCTCCGCCTTCAGGACCCAGGTCGACAATCCAGTCCGCGGTTTTGATCACATCCAGATTGTGTTCAATGACGATCACGGTATTGCCTTGGTCCCGCAGTCGGTGAAGGACCGAAAGAAGTTGCCTGATGTCATGAAAATGCAGTCCGGTAGTCGGCTCATCCAGCACGTAAAGAGTCCGGCCGGTATCTCTTTTGGATAATTCCCGGGACAGCTTGACCCGCTGGGCTTCGCCCCCGGACAAGGTAGTGGCGCTCTGGCCCAGAGTAATATAGCCCAGGCCAACATTGAGTAATGTACCCAGTTGGCGCTTGATGGATGGAATGGCGTGGAAGAATTCCGCCGCCTCCTCAACGGTCATGGCCAGTATCTCGGCAATATTCCTGCCCTTGAAATAAATTTCCAGCGTTTCCCGGTTGTACCGTTTACCCTTGCAGGTATCACAAGGTACATAAATATCCGGTAAAAAGTGCATTTCCACACGAATAAGACCGTCGCCCTTGCAGGCTTCGCAGCGTCCGCCTTTTACATTAAACGAGAATCGTCCGGGTTTGTAACCCCTGGACCGGGATTCCTGGATATTGGTGAATATCTGACGTATGGAGGTAAACAATCCAGTGTAGGTAGCCGGGTTCGAGCGGGGTGTCCGGCCAATCGGACTCTGGTCTATGGAGATGATTTTGTCAATGTGGTCAAGGCCGTCAATCGACTGATAGGGCTGGGGTTTGATTCGAACCAGATGCAGTTTCTCGGCAACGGCGGGATACAGGGTACCGTTGACCAGAGTCGATTTCCCTGAACCGGATACTCCGGTGACGCAGGTGAACAGACCCACCGGTATTTCCACACAGGCATTTTTGAGATTATTCCCTGTCGCGTTCCGAATCCGCAAAACCCGGCGCGGATCGATCGGTGTTCTTTTTTCCGGGATTTCTATTTTCTCTTCACCACTCAGATAGCGGCCGGTTATCGAGTGATGGCTGTTTCTGACTGTATCGGGAGCGCCTTCCACCACGACCTGCCCTCCGTCCTTGCCTGCGCCCGGTCCGATATCGACCACATAATCAGCCCTTGTGATTGCTTCCTGGTCATGTTCGACCACGATGACCGTATTACCCAGGTCCCGCAAGTGGACCAGGGTTTTCAATAACCGCTCATTATCCCGTTGATGCAGTCCAATGGACGGCTCGTCCAGGACATACATTACGCCAACCAGGCCGGAACCTATTTGAGAGGCAAGCCGTATACGCTGGGCTTCGCCGCCGGACAATGTTTCCGCCGCGCGGGAAAGGGTCAGGTAATTCAATCCGACATTGATCAGAAAACCCAGTCTGTTACGAATCTCCTGAATGATTTTCGCCGCAATTTCCGCACGTCTCCCCCGCAGTTTCAGGTTCTCGAAAAACGCAAGGGCCCTGCCGATCGGAAGTGCGGTCAGTTGATGGATAGTTTGACCCTGGATAAAAACATGACGGGCCTGGATACGCAGGCGGCTGCCATTGCAACTCGAGCAAACCCGTGAACTCATGTAGCGACTGAGATATTCCCGGGCGAGGGAAGAATCGGTTTCCCGGTAACGCCGTTCGTAATTATTGATGACGCCTTCGAATACATGCCGTTTCTGGTACTTGCGGCCCGGCCTGGAATAGACAAAACTGATCTTTTCACTGCCGCTGCCATACAATACAATGTCCTGGTTTTCCTTCGACAGACTTGCAAACGGCGTCTCCATATCGAATTGATAATGTTTGGCGACACAAGCGAGTTGGGCATAGTAGTAGCCACTGCGCCGGTCCCAATTTGGAATAGCGCCGGCGGACAACGGCAATTCGGCATCCTGCACAATACGATCCGGGTCGAAAAAACGGCGTATCCCCAGGCCGTCGCATTCCTCGCAGGCGCCCGCGGGATTGTTGAATGAGAAGAGTCTCGGTTCCAGTTCGTCCAGACTGTACCCGCACCACGGGCAGCCGAATCTATTGGAGAATAATTGCGTCTCCCTGATATTCCTCCGGGAATCCAGAATCGCCACTTTCGCTGTGCCGGCAGTGAGTTGAAGAGCGGTTTCAAAAGATTCCGCCAGGCGTTGCTGGTTCTCCTGCCGGATGATCAGGCGGTCCACAATGACGTCAATGTGATGTTTGTAACGTTTATCCAGCTTTGGCGGATCATCCAGTTCAACCATGTCGCCATCGATGATTGCGCGGATATACCCCTGGGAATGAAGCTCACCGATCAATTGCTGGAATTCCCCCTTGCGGTCTGTGACGACCGGGGCCAGCAGCATGGCCGCGGTGCCTTCAGGTTGGCGCATTACCAGATCAACCATTTGGCTGACCGTCTGGGCCTCCAGCGTAACGTCGTGGTCCGGGCATTTCGGATCGCCGACCCGGGCAAACAGGAGCCTCAGATAATCGTAGATTTCGGTGACCGTGCCTACCGTGGAGCGGGGGTTATGGGAAGATGATTTTTGCTCTATGCTGATGGCGGGCGAAAGCCCTTCGATCAGATCGACATCGGGTTTTTCCATGAGTGACAGAAACTGTCGGGCATAGGTCGATAGCGACTCCACATAGCGCCGTTGTCCTTCGGCGTAAATCGTATCGAAGGCCAGGGAGGATTTCCCGGAGCCCGACAAGCCGGTGATGACAATCAGTTTGTCTCTCGGCAAGTCGAGATCGATGGATTTCAGATTATGCGTGCGCGCTCCACGGATCAGGATGTTTTGAACTGACACTGAAGGTGATTTTCATAAAATAAACCTGATACTATACGCGCTCTTTTACCGCTCGAACAACCCTGTTGTGAAAATAGTTCTGCTACCCGGCGCCGTTCAAAAGTGACGGCCACTACCCGGCATATGACGCCGTCCGATACTGCGATGACCCCGGCGGAACGGCGGGCGGTCATTTCCCTGGCGGGCGTTTTTTCGCTGCGTATGTTCGGGCTGTTCATGCTATTGCCGGTTCTGTCCGTCTATGCCGGTGACTTGACGCATACCACGCCATTATTGATCGGATTGGCGCTCGGTTCCTATGGCTTGACCCAGGCCCTGTTCCAGATTCCTTTCGGATTGGCATCGGATCGGATCAATCGCAAACATGTGATCGCTTTCGGTCTCGTCGTATTTGCTATGGGCAGTGTTGTCGCTGCATTATCGGATTCGATCCATGGTTTGATAATCGGTAGAAGTATCCAGGGCTGTGGCGCAATTTCGGCGGCTACGCTGGCCCTGACCGCGGACCTGACGCGAAACAGTCAGCGTACCAGGGCCATGGCCGTAATCGGTATCTGCATTGGCCTGTCATTCATGCTGGCGCTGGTCATTGCCCCCCCGGTGCAACACTGGATCGGAGTTCCCGGACTATTCTGGTTGACTGCGGGTTTCTCGGTTATCGCCATATTTGCTGTATTGCGGGTCGTTCCGGATACAGAACCCGGCCTCTGCCATGGAGATATGGCGCCAGCCAGCGCGCAAATCAGAAGATCATTCGCGGATCTTCAACTGATGCAATTGAATCTCGGTATCTTTTTATCCCACGCGGTTTTGACCGCGCTGTTTCTGGCTCTGCCCGCGTTACTGATTTCCCGGGGCAATTACCCTTTGGAGGCCCATTGGAAAATCTACATCCCGATATTGCTGATATCGGTGCCTGGAATGGCGCCGTTTATCATTGCCGGCTCCAGAACGCGAATGATTCCTCATGCTTACCGGGCGGCGGTCCTGCTTTTACTGGTTTCTTTCGCGATACTGGTATTGGGTGAATCACGCCCGGTCATCTGGCTGCTGGGTGGTGTGGTGGTGTTTTTCAGCGCCTTCAACGCGCTTGAATCGCTGTTGCCTTCGATGGTTTCCCAGATCGCGCCAATTGACGGCAAAGGAACGGCGCTTGCCATTTATAATACCTTTCAGTTTGCCGGGGTTTTTGCCGGGGGTGTTGCGGGAGGCTGGATATACGGAGAGTATGACAGCCCGGGAGTGTTTATTTTTTGTGGCGGGATGATTACAATCTGGTTACTGACCAGTTGTATTTTTTTCAGGTTCAGGCTGACTGGCGCGAGCGTGGTTGAAACAGGGCGTTCAGGCGATACTCGAAGAAATGCCTGATTGCGGACCAGAAGCCGTGAATGGAATCAGGGAAGTCCGTATCGGAACCGGAGAAACGGCCGCTCGCCGCATAGTGGAAGGACCTGTTTACACTGACGCCAAAGCCCAAAAACCAATCAATATCCAAGGAGATCAATATGTCGAGAGGTATCAACAAAGTTATACTGGTCGGGAATCTGGGGCAGGACCCTGAAATTCGTTATACGCCGGGCGGCCTGGCAATAGCCAACGCCACTGTTGCAACCAGTGATTCCTGGAAGGACAAGCAGACCGGGGAACAGCAGGAAAGGACAGAATGGCACAGGGTCGTGTTTTTCAGTCGTCTTGCGGAAGTTGTCGGTGAGTATCTGAGGAAAGGCTCGCAGGTTTACATCGAGGGGCGATTGCAGACTCGCAAATGGCAGGACCCAAGCGGACAGGACCGTTACACCACTGAGATCGTAGCCAATGAGATGCAGATGCTGGGTAGCCGCAGCCAGGGCGCGGGAGCGCCGCCGACTGACTATAACCAGTCCCGGCCAACGTCAAAACCGGCTGCGAAGCGAGACACGGCCCCTGCGGCGCCAGACGATTTCGATGACGACATTCCGTTCTGACCGGCGGGTCGCTTGCGCTTGTCGTCCGGGTCGATGAAAGACCTGAAGCAGCTTAAACGGGAATACTCGGATACAGGGATCGGCAGGGACAGCATTGATCCGGATCCGATCGTTCAATTTGCGTCATGGTTCGCACAGGCGGTCGATTCAGGCATTGCCGAGCCGAATGGATTTTCCCTGTGTACCGTCTCCACCGGGGGCAGGCCCGCCCAGCGAACCGTCCTGATGAAATCGTATGACGATTCCGGGTTTGTTTTCTATACCAACCATGGCAGCAGGAAGGCGCGGCAGATGATGGAAAACAACCGGGTCTCGATGCTCTTTCCCTGGTACGAATTGCATCGTCAGATCCATATCGAGGGAGAAGTGTCGAGGATTGACGATGACCAGTCCTCGGTGTACTTCAGTTCGCGGCCCCGTACCAGCCAGGTGGGCGCCTGGGCTTCGCATCAAAGCGAAATCATCGCTTCGCGTTCGCTGCTGGAGGAACAATTCCGGAACATGGAAAGGAAATTCCAGGATCGGACCATTCCATTGCCCGCGTTTTGGGGAGGCTACCGGATCAAACCGGACCGATTCGAGTTCTGGCAGGGCAGAAGCCATCGCCTGCATGACCGCCTGGTCTATCGCCGGGACCAGGGGCAGTGGAAAATAACGCGCTTGTCCCCCTAGAAGCCTGCGCTTGATACCGGCGGCTTATATCCATTCGATCTGGTCACCCTTGTCACTGAGCCATGATTTGCGGTCGGAAGCCCGTTTTTTGGCCAAAAGCATATCCAGTAATGAATGCGTTCCATCCCCGTCCACGACTTCGAGTTGTTGCAGGCTCCGGGTTGCCGGAGCCATGGTGGTTTCCCTGAGCTGCAGGGGGTTCATTTCACCCAGCCCCTTGAATCTCTGGATGTTGATCCTGCTTCTGGTTTTCCCGGAGTCTATCTGTTTCAATATATTCTCCTTATCCTCTTCGTCCAGCGCGTAGAAGACCTTTTTGGCTACGTCGATTCGATAAAGCGGCGGCATGGCCACACATACCCGGCCTTCACCCACCAGCGCCGGAAAGTGACGCAGAAACAGGGCGCATAACAAGGTGGCAATGTGCGCGCCATCGAAGTCGGCGTCCGCGAGCACGCAAACCCGGCCATAGCGCAACCCGGACAAGTCGTCGGATCCCGGGTCCACACCCAGCGCGACGGCAATGTCATGGACTTCCTGGGATGCGAGCACTTCGGCGGAATCCACCTCCCAAGTGTTCAGTATTTTTCCCCGAAGTGGCATCACCGCCTGGAAATTACGTTGCCGGGCCTGTTTCGCCGACCCTCCGGCGGAATCCCCTTCCACCAGGAACAACTCGGTTCTTTCCAGATCGTCGCTGATGCAGTCGGCCAGCTTGCCGGGCAGGGCAGGGCCACTGCTTATTTTCTTGCGCTGTACCCGTTTGCCTGCCTGCAAGCTGCGCTGGGCGTTTTCAATCGCAATGCGGGCAATGTTTTCCGCGTCGGTGATGTTGTGGTTCAACCAGAAACCGAACGCGTCCTTGACGGCGCCCTGAACCATTACAGCTGTTTCCCGTGACGACAATCGATCCTTGGTCTGGCCACTGAACCGGGGTTCCCGGACCCGCACGGACAGAATCCAGGTGCAATGGCTGACGACATCGTCCGCGGAAATCCGGATACCACGGGGGAGCATATCCCTGAATTCACAAAACTCCCTGACCGCTTCGGTCAACCCGCTGCGAAAACCGCTTACATGAGTGCCTCCTCTCGGCGTGGGCACCAGATTGACGTAACTTTCAGTGAGAACCCCGCCGCCATCGGTGACCCATGCCACGGCCCAGTCCAGTTCCCCGGATTCGGCCCGGAATTTGCCGATATAGGGAATTGACGGAACCAGCTCCGCATCTGCCAGGGCTCCGGCAAGATATTCGAGCAAACCATCGTCGTAATACCATGATTCCGCGTTCTCCGGGGTTTCCTCATCAAAAAAACGGACATGCAGCCCCGGACACAAAACCGCTTTTGCCTTCAAAATTCCTTTCAATCCGGCGATGTCGAATTCAGGGGAATCGAAATAGGAGGGATCCGGGTAAAAACGGATTTTCGTTCCGGCGCCGGAGCGAACGGATTTGCCCGTGACCGCGAGATCTGTTTTTTTCTCTCCATGGGCAAAGCTGATATGGTATTGCTGACCGTTCCGTCGAATCCATACCTCCATTTTTTTCGACAGGGCGTTGACGACCGCAACCCCGACTCCATGCAATCCCCCGGAATACTGGTAATGTTCTCCCGAGAATTTTCCGCCCGTATGCAAACGGGTCAGAATCAGCTCGACCCCGCTGACGCCTTCTTCCTGATGGACATCCACCGGCATACCCCGTCCATTATCCGATACGGTGAGTGAACCGTCCTGATGCAAATGGACCTCGATCAGGTTCGCATGTCCGGCAATCGCCTCGTCCACACTGTTATCGATTACTTCATGGGCCAGATGGTTGGGACGGTCTGTTTCGGTGTACATTCCCGGTCGTTTACGGACTGGTTCAAGCCCGGTCAGAACTTCAATGGCGGATGCGTTGTAACGGCTGGTCATGAAATTTATTTCCGGATTTTCACAATTTATCCTTGTCGCTAATCTGACTTTATTACTATACTTGGCTGATACCCAACCCGATTATTGCGTATTATGGCAGCCCCGAGGAAAAAACCGATAGCGGATTTTGAAAAATCCCTGGCTGAGCTGGAAAAAATTGTAAGACGAATGGAACAGGGAGATCAATCGCTGGACGATACACTCCAGGATTTCGAACGTGGAATGGTGTTGTCTGAACTGTGCCGGAAAGGATTGGATGAAGCGCAGCAAAAGGTGGAGATGCTGGTTAAAAGACATGGCGACTACCGCTTGGAAATTGTCGACAGTGACTCAACCACGGATATGGGCAACCAGTCCCACGACGGTTGGACCGTTAAGTGACCGGGTTCCAATCCGTATGGGAGCGCTACAGTAAACGGACCGAGCGGGCCCTGGAAGCCAGATTGATTGAAGGCTCGGTGGTTCCCGAAAGATTACATCAGGCAATGGCCTATAGCTGTCTCGGCGGCGGCAAGCGTTTCCGGGCAATGCTGGTTTATGCGTGCGGGCAGGCCGCCGGGGCGGCCATGGAGCAACTCGATACCCCGGCCTGTGCCGTGGAAATGATTCATGCCTATTCCCTGATCCACGACGATTTACCGGCAATGGATGACGATGACCTTCGGCGGGGCAGGGCGACCTGCCACATTGCGTTTGACGAAGCGCTGGCAATTCTGGCGGGAGACGCTCTGCAGAGCCGGGCTTTTGAAATTCTCGCCTCCGGAAAATGGAATGGCATTGCGGTTGAAAACCGGGTAGCGATGATCGAACAACTTGCCAGAGGCTCCGGGTCGCTTGGCATGGCAGGAGGGCAGGCTCTTGACATGGAAGCCACGGGACGGACCGTGGACTACTCCGGCCTGGTGCGGATTCACGGCCTCAAAACCGGCAGCCTGATCGAATCATCGGCCATAATCGGTTGTCTGGCCGCGGAAAACGCCAGCGAAGAATTGCTATCCGCCATCCGGACTTATGGTTCCTGCATTGGTCTCGCGTTCCAGGTCCTGGATGATATACTGGATGCTACTTCGAATAGCCAGACCCTGGGCAAGACCAGTGGCGCAGACCAGATCATGAGTAAATCAACCTACGTGTCGATACTTGGACTGGATGCCGCCAGAGTCGAAGCTGGCAGGTTGTCGGAACAAGCTATCCAGGCGATTCGAGGTCCGGGGGAAGGCCGGGCTTTCCTTGAACAACTCGCAAATTTTGTTGTCACCAGGAGCTACTGATGTCTGAAACCGATGCCCGTTATCCCTTGTTGTCCAAAATAGACGACCCTGCCCGGTTACGTAAACTGACGAAGAAACAGCTTGAGCAGCTTGCTGACGAATTACGAAATTATCTGATTGAAGTCTTGTCCCGGACAGGCGGGCATTTTGCTCCCGGCCTGGGTACGGTGGAACTGACCATTGCGTTGCATTTTGTTTTAAACACTCCGGATGACCGGCTGGTCTGGGATATCGGTCATCAGGCGTATCCGCACAAGATTTTGACCGGGCGCCGTGACAGATTCGAGACCATTCGTAAATACAAAGGGTTATCAGGATTTCTTAAACGGGCTGAGAGTGAATACGACACCTTTGGCGCAGGGCACGCCAGCACCTCGATCAGCGCAGCGCTCGGCATGGCGGTCGCGTCGAAACACATGAAAATGGATCGCGAAGTAGTCGCGGTGATCGGAGACGGGGGATTGACCGGCGGGATGGCGTTTGAAGCCCTGAACAACGCCGGTGACCTGGATGTCGACCTGCTGGTGATCCTGAACGACAATGAGATGTCGATTTCTCCGAATGTGGGCGCGATCTCCAGTTATCTGGCCAGACTCATGTCGGGCCGCGCCTATTCGACAATCCGGGAGGGAAGAACCGTACTGACCACTCTGCCGCCCCGGATCAAGAAATATGCCCGGCGCCTGGAAGAACACATGAAGGGCATGGTGATGCCGAGCACGCTCTTCGAAGAACTCGGTTTCTACTACATCGGGCCGATTGACGGCCACAATGTGGACACCCTGGTCATTACGTTGGAGAACCTGAAAAAAATGAAAGGGCCGAGACTTCTTCATGTAGTGACTCAAAAAGGCCATGGTTTTGAACCCGCTGAAGGAGCGCCGACCACCTATCACGGGGTTTCTCCATTTGACCGGGATACCGGCAAATTCGAAATCGGCAAGAAAGTGAGGTCATATACCCATGTTTTCAGTGACTGGCTCTGCGATATGGCGGCCAAAGACCCGTCCCTGATCGGCATTACTCCCGCAATGCGTGAAGGTTCGGGGCTGGTTCGTTTTGCCAAAGAGTATCCTGACCGGTATTTCGATGTGGGGATTGCAGAACAGCATTCCCTGACCTTTGCCGCCGGGCTGGCCTGTGAAGGGCTCAAGCCGGTAGTCGCAATTTATTCGACATTCCTGCAACGCGCTTATGACCAGTTCATCCATGACATTTCGATCCAGAACCTGGATGTATTGTTCGCGATAGACCGGGCCGGGCTGGTGGGCGCCGACGGCGCTACCCATGCCGGAGTTTATGATTATTCCTACCTGAGATGTATCCCTGGAATGGTAATCATGGCGCCGGCCGATGAAGCGGAGTGCCGCAACATGTTATATACCGGGTACATCCATATCGGTCCGGTGTCGGTGCGCTATCCCAGGGGCGGCGGCCCCGGCGCTACCGAAGAGACTGAAATGGTTGCATTGCCGATTGGCAAGGCTGAGGTCCGGAGAGAATCCGACAATAGCCAGGTCGTGATTCTGGCGTTCGGAACCATGGTTTATCCGGCGGTTGAAGTCGGCAATGAACTGGACTGCAAGGTGGTTAACATGCGGTTCGTGAAGCCGCTCGACGAGGAACTGACGCTGTCCATGGCGGATAGTCATACCCTGTTGGTCACGGTCGAGGAAAATGTCCTGATGGGGGGAGCGGGTTCGGCGGTGAATGAATGCCTGGCCGAAAATGGCAGACAGACTGCGGTGCTGAACCTGGGCGTCCCGGACCGGCACGTCGACCATGGTTCCCAGCAGCAGCAACTGGAGGAAATCGGATTGTCGGTCTCCGGCATCAAAGACCGGATCATCGAAAAGCTGGGCAGCCTGGACTGAATCCGGTCATTTCTCCGCGCGCCACGGGCGGTATCTTCCTGACGCCATGACCATTTTGGAGTTCACCCCAGACTGCGGGTGACGATCTCGCGGACATCTGTCGATAGACCGTCCATCTTCAGGATACGGTTCAGCGTTTCATGCATTCTGTCCCGCAGCGCGGGTTTGTATTTCCTCCAGTTGTTCAATGCCGACGCCAGACGGGCGCACACTTGAGGGTTGACGGGATCCAGTGTTTCAATCCATTCCAGCAGGAATTCATATCCGCTACCGTCTTGTGCATGGAAACAGACGGGATTGCCGTGGGTAAATCCCAGCAGCAGAGCGTAGACCTTGTTCGGATTCAGGTAATCGAACCCCGGATGCCGGGTCAGCATTCTGACCCGCTCCAGCGTATCCGGATCAGGCACACTGGCTTGTGCTCTCAACCAGTTGTCGACAACCAGTGGTTCGTCTTTCCACTGTTGGTAGAAATCATCCTGTATTTGCTCCTTTCGAGGGCAGGTTGACCTGCAAATGAGCGTCATGGCCTGTGCTGAATCGGTCATGCACTTTGCGTTGTCCATCTGGTCCATGCACAAGGCATGGGCCTGTTCGGTATCCAGCGTAACGAGGTAGTCCAGGCATCTGTCCCTCAAGTCACGCGCCTTGATCTCATTCGCCAGCGGATTTCCATGGTTCAGGTTCTGACATTTTCGATAAACCCTGTACAGTGCTTTTTCCGAATGGGTTGCAAGGAAGATTTTCATTTCCTGGTGAACCTTCTGAATGGCCTGGGGGTCTATCGGAGAGACCTGTTCGCTCAGGTATGAGACCGTGGGCAGAGTCAGCAGCAGGGCGGTGTACACAGGATCCGGGGCGTGATTGGCCAATGCCGTGTCGAATAATCCGTTCAACTCGGGATTGAATTCCAGGTCTTTGCCATTGTGGCGCCTTTCGAGGTTGGCCAGCAGGTCCTTGAGATAAAATCTCTGGCCTGAATCCCAGCGATTGAACGTGTCGTCATCATGGTCGAGCAATACTTTCAGTTCCTGGTCGGACAGATTCGGGTCGAGTTCAACCGGAGCGCTGAACCCGCGCAGTATCGAAGGAACAGGCCGGCTTTGAATATTTGAAAACCGGTACGTCTGTTCAAATTTGTCCAGGCACAGTACCCGTTCCCTTTCGCCGTGGCCGAGGTCCAGCTTTTCTCCGGACTCGCTGAACAAGGCTGTCCTGACCGGGATTACGAAAGGCTGTTTGCCGGATTGGCCCGGTGTGTCCGGACATCTTTGCGAGAGAACCAGTTCGAATACCCCGCGGTCGGCATGATAGCGGGATTTTGCCGAAACAACCGGTGTGCCGGCCTGGTCATACCAGCGTTTGAATTGCGTCAGGTCCCGGCCACTGACGGTCTCCATGGATGAAACAAACTGTTCGATGGTCACCGCCTGCCCATCCCGGGTTTCGAAATAATGATCCGTTCCCTTGCGAAACAGTTCAGCCCCCAGCAACGTATGTATCATCCTGACTACTTCAGCTCCTTTTTCATATACCGTCGCGGTATAGAAATTATTGATCGCCTGGTAGGATTCAGGCCGGACGGGGTGCGCCATCGGGCCGGCATCTTCCTTGAATTGATGGGACCTCAACACACTGACGTCTTCAATGCGCTTCGCGGCTCTCGATCCCATGTCGGCGCTGAACTCCTGTTCCCTGAACACAGTGAACCCTTCCTTGAGGCTCAGCTGGAACCAGTCTCTGCAAGTGACCCGGTTCCCTGACCAGTTGTGGAAATACTCATGGCCGATAACGGATTCCACATTCCGGAAATCGGCATCAGTGGCCATCCTCATGTCCGCCAGCACATATTTCGTATTGAATATGTTCAGACTCTTGTTTTCCATTGCGCCCATGTTGAAATCGCCCACCGCGACCACATTGAACAAGTCCAGATCATAGATTCGTCCATATACCCGCTCATCCCATTTCATGGATTTTTTCAAGGATTGCATCGCGTGGCCGCACTTGTCGATATCATCGCCCCTGGCAAAAAACCGCAAGGTGACATCCCGGCCGTCCATGGTCAGAAAATGGTCTTCAAGACAGCTCAACCGGCCGGCGACGATGGCAAACAGGTAAGTCGGTTTCAAAAAAGGATCGTCCCAAACTGCGAAGTGCCTGCCGCGTTCCAGGTCCCCCTGGTCAACCAGGTTGCCGTTACACAATAAAACCGGAAACCGGTTTTTGTCCGCGCTCAGCCTGACCCGGTATCGGGCCAGATTATCCGGACGGTCGATACCTGGAGTAATCCTGCGGTAACCCTCGGCTTCACACTGGGTACAGAGCATGTCCCCGGACTTGTACAGCCCCATCAACCCGGTGTTCTTCGAAGGATTGACGGTGTTGCGGATTTTCAGTTCGAAATGTTCCGGCACATTAAAAACGGTCAGATGATGGCCGGAAATTTCATATTGACCGTTCCCCAGTGTCTGGCCGTCCATGCAAACCGAATGAACATCAATGAACTCGCAATCGAGTTTCAGTTCGCCCGCATCCGGGGAATTCCGACTGACCTTGTGTACGGCCTCCACCCGGCAGGCTTCAAAATCGAGCTGGATGTCGAGGTCCGAAGATGTAATCAGATAATCGGGTTTTCGGTAATCTGATCGCCAGGTAGTGACGGGAAGTCCGGATTCCGGCACAGCAAACCCCTATCTTTCAAGATACTTCAGTTTGTCCTTTACATCCCGCCATTGGTCCGAATCAGCGGGGGCCGGCTTCATTTCTGTGATGACCGGCCATTTTTGACTTAATTCGGTATTCAATTCCAGAAAATGCCGCTGGTCTTCCGGCAATTCATCTTCGGAATAAATCGCGTTGACCGGGCATTCCGGTTCGCACAGGCTACAGTCGATACATTCTTCGGGGTCGATCACCAGGAAATTGGGCCCTTCATGAAAACAGTCCACAGGGCACACTTCAACACAGTCTGTCAGTTTGCAACGAATGCAGGATTCGACTACCACATAGGTCATTTGTCCAGGCTCCACAAGCAACGGGAAAGATTGATTCCGGGTGGTATTGTAAGTTTTCCGGCAACTGAATGACAGTCGAATGATCGGTCATCCGTCTTTTTTTCCCAACAACCGTTTCAATTCATACAGCATGTTCAACGCCTCCAGTGGAGACGTCTCATCCACTGAAAATTCCCGTAACCGGGTAATCGCCGCCTGTTCCTCAAACCGGTTTTCCGAAAACAGGCTGGTTTGCCGGGAGTCGGGATTTTCCGCTTCAGGGGCGCCCGCGTAACGTTCTTCGAGCGCGCGCATCCGGGCTCGGGATTCTTCAATCACCTCGTCGGGAATCCCGGCCAGTCTGGCGACTTGCAGGCCGTAACTCTGGCTGGCCGGGCCCGGCTTCACGCTATAGAGGAAAACAATATCCTGACCGTATTCGACCGCGTCCAGATGCACATTGTCCGCTCCCGGCAGATGATCGGCCAAAGCCGTCAACTCGAAGTAGTGAGTTGAAAACAAGGTAAATGAACGAACCCGGTTCGCCAGATACCGGGCGCAGGCCCAAGCCAGGGACAGGCCGTCATAAGTACTGGTTCCGCGGCCTATTTCGTCCACCAGAACCAGACTGTCTTTTGTCGCGTTTCTCAGGATTTGCGCCATTTCGGTCATTTCGACCATGAAGGTCGAACGGCCTCCAGCCAGATCATCCGCTGAACCTATCCGGGTGTAAATCCGGTCAATCGGCCCGATCCGGGCTGATCTGGCGGGGATGAAACAACCGGTGTGGGCCAGCAAGGTAATGATCGCCACCTGGCGCATATAGGTACTCTTGCCTCCCATATTGGGGCCGGTGATGATCTGCATTCGGGACTGATCGTCCAGGTCGATGGAATTGGCGATAAACCGGTTCTCGAGTACCTGTTCTATCACCGGGTGCCGCCCCTCCCTGATCGAGAGTGAAGGGTAATCCACCAGTTCAGGACGGTTCAGTTGCAACGCCGCCGCACATTCAGCAAAATTTCCGAGGCAATCCATTATGGCCAGACTGTTGGCGCATTGCAGTAACTTCGGCACTTCGGGAACCAGTGTTTCAAGTAACTGCTCGTACAGCCATTTTTCCCTGGCAAGCGCCTTGCTCCTTGCACCCAGAATCCGGTCTTCGAATTCCTTCAGTTCCGTGGTGATAAATCTTTCTGCGTTTTTAATGGTCTGCCTGCGAATATATTCCTGTGGCGCCTGCCCGGATTGTGAACGGGGAATTTCGATGTAATAACCATGCACCCGGTTGTATCGCACCCTCAGACTTCCGATTCCGGTACGTTGTTTTTCCCGGCCCTCAAGATCAATCAGGAAATCGCCCGAATCCCGTTGAAGGTGGCGTAACTGGCCCAGTTCCGGATCATAATCGTCTCGCAATACGCCGCCCTCGCGGATCACCGCCGGACAGTCGTCTTTTACTGCGTTATCCAGCAACTCCCAAATTTCCGGTCTGGGCCGCAACTGCCCTTTCAGGGAATCAATCAGCGCGGATGGAGTATCCCGGATCAGTTCGTTGAGTTCCGGCAATATCCCCAATGCGAATTTCAAACGGACCAGGTCCCTGGGCCGCGCCGATTTCATGGCCACCCGGGCAAGAATCCGTTCAATGTCGCCGACTTGTTTCAGAATCGGTTTCAGATCCGTGTAATGCTGGTTGTCCAGCAGCCATTCAACCCCGTCGTGCCGTTTCCGGAGTTCATCGACATCCCGCACAGGACCATTGAACCACCGCCGCAACATCCTGCCGCCCATCGGTGTGGCGCACCGGTCAAACAGGCCGACCAGGGAAAGGGCATTCCGCCCGTTTTGGGATTTTTCTATTTCAAGGTTGTTCCGGGTGACTGTGTCGATCACAATCGTGCGGTCGGGGGTTTCAAATTCGATTCCCCGGATATGAGGTATCGCCTGTTCATGCAGGTCCCTGACGTAATGGATCAGGGCGCCCGCGGACCGGGTTGCCAGCGGATACCGGTGGCAGTCGAAAGGCTCCAGGGTTCGTGTCGAGAAAATATCGCATAAAATGTGTTCGGCGCGTGCAGCGTCGAAATACCAGTCCGGTATGACCGTTTCATTGCCGGTATTGAACAAGTTCGCCTGATTCTCCCCGACCAGTATCTCCGCGGCATTGAACCGCATCAACTCGCTGTCCAATTGTTCCCGGGATTCGACCTCATGGCCCTTGAATCGTCCGCTGGAGATTTCCAGTGTGGCGATCCCGGTTCTGCCATTGTTCTCGAATAGCGCCGCGGTAATATTTTCGACCCGGTCGGCCAGCAGGGTTTCTTCGGTCAGGGTTCCCGGAGTGATAACCCGGACAACCTTCCTCTCCACCGGCCCTTTTGATGTGGCCGGATCACCGATCTGTTCGCATATTGCAACCGATACCTGTTGCTTTAAAAGCCGGGCAAGATACGGGTCCACACTGTGCCAGGGAACCCCGGCCATCGGGATGGGCGCGCCGTCCGATTTCCCCCTGGCAGTCAGTGTGATGTCGAGCAGCCTGGCTGCTTTTTCGGCATCGTCATAAAACAGCTCATAGAAATCCCCCATCCGATAGAACAGCAAGGTATCCGGATAGTCCGCCTTGATCCTCAGATACTGCCGCATCATCGGGGTATGCGCCGAGGATGAATCGGACAGGGTCATAAAACATCGCCCAGAACGGGTTTGATCAGGAACAGCAACTCATTGAATATTTTCGGATTTGCACAGATAATGTTGCCATTTTCCAGGAAGTCCTGTTTGCCATCAAAATCTGCAACCAGACCGCGCGCTTCCCGTACGATCAGGCTTCCGGCAGCCACATCCCAGATTTTGAGCCGAGGCTCCCAAAAAGCGTCCGTGCGCCCGCAGGCGACATAGGCCAGGTCAAGCGCGGCGGAACCGGTGTGGCGAATACCGGCTGACTTCATGACCACCGCGTCCAGGCATTTGATCCAGGCATCGTAATGCGGTAAATCGCGTGCCGGGTAGCCCACCGTCACCAGACTGTTTTCCAGCCGGGTCTGGCCGCTGACCCGGATTCTTCTGTTGTCGAGTTGAGCGCCCTGTCCGCGGGAAGCGGTAAACAGTTCGTTACGCAATGGATTGAAGATGATGCCGTGTTCCATTCTGCCCTTGCAGCGGATACCAATCGACACCGCATAATCCGGGTGGCCATGCAGGAAATTGGTGGTGCCGTCCAGCGGGTCGATAATCCACTCCACTTCCTCCTTGCTGGTTCGGGCTTGTGCAGATGTGCGCTCGCTCCCGCTTTCTTCCGCGGTAATTCGATGATGCGGATAGGAACGCTGGATGACCTCGATGATTTCATCCTCCGCCGCCTGATCCACTTCCGAGACAAAATCATTTTCCCCTTTCTTCTGGACAGCCAGCCGGTCCACCTGGTCCATATACCGGATTATGATATTTCCGGCGTTGCGCGCCGCTTTGATTCCTGTGTTTACCAACGGATTCATTAGAATCTCCCCAAAATGATATCCATGAATTATGTATCAATTCACTCCCTGGCAGGGCAGACTTCTGAAAAAGTGACGGCCTATTCCTTTTTGTTGGAATCAAGACTGACAACTTGACGCCCGATATAATCATTCAACTGTTGGTCGTAGCGGCTGGTCGCGCCTGCATTTTCAGTTCGAACGAATGGACGCCAACGCGGGGCTGTTTCCGATTCCGGCGCATCCCCGGTGATCGTCACGCGTTGAATAATGCGTTGCCCGTCAAAATCGCTTAATACAAAATGCTGCGTACAACGGTTATCCCACATCGCAATGGCGCCGCCAGACCAGCGGTACCGCACCGTAAAACGGGGGCTTGAAATCCAGCGGGTCAGGTAACCAAGCAGCATGTCGCTTTCAACAGCGCTTAATTCAACGATGCGACGAGTAAAATGTTCGTTCACGAACAGTACTTTTCGCCGGGTTGCCGGATGCACCCTGACAACGGGATGGACCGCACAAACCTCAGGCTTGCCATGCGGCGCCGCGTCATGCAGCGCCGTCAATCCATCACAAAGGTCACGCAACGGCTCCGACAACGCCTCATAGGCGGCATACGTGTTCGCCCAAAGCGTATCGCCGCCAACGTCCGGGCATTCAATCATATTCAGAATGGACATGATCGACGGTTGGGCGTGAAAACTGATGTCGCTATGCCATTCGTCCGCGAGGCCGCCGTGGCTTGCCGCCAATTCAAATATTTCAGGATGCCTGTTGAACGGGCTGTCCAGATTGGGATGGGATTCGAGTGTTCCAAAGTGACGGCCAAATCGGATGTGCGCATCGGCATCCAGGCGCTGCCCGGGAAAAAACAACACCAGATGCTGCAACAACAGGGTTTTGATTATTGCAATATCTTCAGGTTCGGCTTCGGTTAAATCCAGGCCGCAAATCTCGGCCCCCAGCGAGCCTGCCAAACGGGTAACGGTCCATGACGGGCGGGCAGGCATTTTTCAGATTTCCATCTCGTAGGTATTCCATAAGGTCTTCGATGACAGGCTGTCGTACAGAGCGCGTGCGCGGTAATTGTCGTCGGCGGTGATCCAGCGTATTTTGCTCCAGCCCTTTTTCCGGGCATGATCTTCCAAAGCGGCAAACAACGCCTTTCCGACCTGGTTTCCTCTTGCAGAGGGGTCAACAAACAAGTCATCGAGAAATCCGATTTCCGTTCCCCGCAGAGGGCTTGGCATACGTCTGACGTGGGCAAGACCACAGGGTTTATCCTGACCCTCCAGGAAGGCCAGCAACCCTTCAACTTCATGGTTTTGATCCATAATCCAGCCCCAGACCGTGTTCTGGATATCTTCATTCATCGGCACCTTGTAAAACGCGGCATAGCCCTGGTACAAACGGCGCCAGTCTTCGAAGAATTCAGGCTGGGCGGGCTGGATAATGACTCTGGCTGATTGCTTCATGATGTGGCTCCGGGGTTGAGCGCCATGCGGGTCAGGGCGGACAGGGACTGTTGCTGTAAGTTGTTCCGGTCAAAATTATCTGCGGACAACCAGGTTTTATACGCCGTACGGACCGCTGGCCATTCCCGGTCGAGAATCGAAAACCAGGCGGTATCCCGATTCCGGCCCTTGACCACTGTTGCCTGACGAAAAATACCTTCAAAGGTAAATCCCAGTCGTTTGGCCGCATCGCAGGATTTTTGATTCAACGCATTGCATTTCCATTCATAGCGCCGGTAACCCATGTCAAATGCGTTCTTCATCATCAGATACATGGCTTCGGTTGCTGCACACGTACTTTGCAGGGCAGGGGAATAGTTGATATGTCCCACTTCGATTGATCCGGTGTCCGGCTTGATTCTCAGGTAACTGGCGACACCCGACGCCAGACCGGTTTGATTGTCCACAATCGCATAGAAAAAGGGATCCCCGGTGAAACAGTCCTGATTCATCCACTGCTGATAATCCTCGAGGGTTTCAAATGGTCCGTAAGGCAAATAAACCCAGATACGGTTTTCAGTATCCTGCAGACAGGCATCAAACAACTGTTTACTGTGTTTGTAAAGGCTGAGAGGTTCACATCGGCAATAGCGCCCCTGGAGAATTCTGCTGTCCGGAGACCCGGCGCTCTTCCAGTCGCTGGTTTCGAAACCGACGGTCAGTCCCAACTCATTGGTCGGGTTTGGTGGAGTTGTAGAGGTCATCAGTCTTTTATGCAGTTCCCGCTTATGGTAACCAGCGACAGATAAGTCAAAGAACCCGCGCCAGGTCGTCGATCAAATCCTGGCTGTCTTCCAGGCCAACGGACAATCTGAACAATCCGTCGCCAGCCACGTCCCGATATTTTTCCAGTTCGACGCCGGTCAGACGGAAAGAGGATTCGATCAGGTCTTCGGTGCCCATCAAAAAAATCAGGCTGCGATGATGGCCCAGGGACACCGCGTAGTGAATGGTCCGCAGTTCCTTCATCATTTTCAGGGCAGCGGTTTCCGGACGCTTGACCCTGAAAACGATCATGCCCGAGAAATTGTCCATCTGTTCTCTCGCCAGATCATGCTGGGGATGGGACTCATGCCCCGGATACAGCATAAGTTCGACCGCCGGATGCTGATGAAGAAAATCCGCAATCGCCAGGGCGTTTTTCTGGTGTTCCCGCATCCGCAACGGCAAGGTGGCGGCGCCGCGCATGGTCAGCCATGCGTTGAACGGGCTGATCACGCCGCCGTAGTGCATCACCCCGGATTCGCGCATTTTCGTAATCAGCGCGGCGCTGCCCAGAACCGCGCCGCCCAGCGTATCCCCGTGTCCTGAAATATATTTGGTCAGGGAATGCACAACCAGGTCCGCGCCCAGATCCAGTGGCCGCGTCGCGACCGGGCCGGCAAAGGTGGAATCGACAACCAGAATCGCATTGTTTTCATGAGCCATCGCGGCTGCCCTCTTGATATCGGTTATCCGGAGCAGGGGATTGGAAGGGGTTTCAATCCAGATCATTCTGGTATTATCCCGGATTGCCCCGGCAATACTATCCGCCTCGGATGTGTCCACAGGTGACGTTTCAACGCCGTTCGCCGGCAACAGGTCCCTGGCGACTTCCGCAGTGCCAGGGTAATTCGTATTGCTGATAACCAGGTGATCCCCATTTTTCAACAGACTGAACAAAACCCCGGACGATGCGGCCATGCCCGAGGCAAAGGCAATACATTGTTCCGCGTTTTCGAGCAGGGCCAGCTTTATTTCCAGTTGACGCACCGTGGGGTTCGCCCAGCGCGTATAGACAAATGGACTGTTCTCATCCATGTTGTTTACCGAAAAGCTGATGGGCTCTTCGACAACGAAGGTACTGGACATGACAATGTTGGGAGCCGATGCGCCGGTCTGCGGGTCGGCAGCTTCTCCGCCATGGACAGCGATAGTCTGCATGCCTTTTCTATTCATGAGCGGTTCTCCTCACTGTGAGTTTGTAAAATAGTCCTGCGATTTACCATGATCAATCCAAATTGTAAATTTATTTTTCAGCCGCCAGATAAACAATCCAGCACGGGTCATCCTGGCCGTGTTCGGCGGGAGAATATTCGCCGTTTCCTTCTCCGGTTTCCTCATTGGTCCCTTCCCAGTAAACCGTAACCTTGCTGAAACCCGCCTCGATCATCAATTCCTGCAATTCGGGCAATGTCCACATTCTCCAGTCATATGTAAACGCCTTTTTCATTTTCGAGCCATCCTCGAATTTGAAGTGTATATGACAAAGCATGTGGCCGGTAATGGGGTCGAACCGCGCCTGATGCCAGTAGTACTTGAAGCCCTCGTGGCTGGTTTTCTCCTTGATTTCGCGCCAGGATTCATGGCCGCCGTAGGCGTCGATGAACAGGATGCCATCTTCGTTCAAACCCTGCCGGGCTCTTTCAAAATATTTGCCAAGTGTCTGGCGGGTCTTGAATACCTGATAGCTGAAATTCATCCCCAGAATCAGATCCGCCCTTTTCCCGGAATATTCCAGCACATCGACATGGATCAATTCAATCCGGTTTCGCTGATGCACGTCCAAACGGGACAGGTTATGCCGGGTTCCCCAATCAAGCGCCTCCTGGCTCAAATCGAGACCGATGGCCCGATTTTCCATGTTTCTGTGAACCCACTCACAGCAGACTTTGGCGGTTCCGCAAAAATCCTCTCGCAGAATTTCCGCGTTTCGCCCCCGTATTGTCAAAAAACTCTGCTCGACAAACGCGACCTCCGGTTCCACGCATTGCACCGCTTTTTCATAATACTCGTAGCGGTCAGCGACGCTGGCAATCGTTCGTTTTTCGGCTGGCCTTTTCGATGACCTTGAATCTTTCGGCATTTTCAAACCGGATAGACAGGATATGTACGGGAACAGGGGATGGTCAGTTACAATATACCATCCTGATCTACTTTGTTGGCGAATCAATAATGGCGACCAAACAACTGATATTACTGCGGCATGCCAAATCGGACTGGTACAGCGCGGCCCGCACCGACCATGACCGCCCATTGAATGACCGCGGCCGCCGGGACGCTCCCCGGGTCGGCGCATGGCTCAGCCGGAATGGTTACCGTCCGGAGCGCATATTGTGTTCCAGCGCGGAGCGAACCCGGGAGACATTGAATCGGGTGATTCACGGCAGTAACTGGGAAGACATCCCGACCGATGTATCCAGTGGCCTGTACCATGCCGGGGAATCGTTCCTCACAGACCGGATTGCAGACGGATTCAGTGACTGCGGCGCCTTGATGGTGGTGGGTCATAATCCGGGGATGGATCTGCTTGTGATGCGGTTTTGCCCGGAACTCGAACCGGGCGCCAACGGCAAACTGATGACCACCGCCGCATGCGCGGTCATCGGCTTCGATGACGAGGATTTGACCAATCCCGGATTGATTGATTTCCGGCGGCCCTGACCGGAATGGTCCGGCAGGTGGATTCCGTCTTCGCAGGGAGTGGGCTTCCAGCGTGAATGAACAGGACACGCAACTTGACCTGATGAGCGGTTTAAAAGATAATCGCGCGGGCAATACCGGCCTGGATTTTATCTTCAGGATGATCTTTTATTCGCGCCCGCGCAAAGGTTCCAATCCCTACTTAACCCTTACAGGAAATTCAAATGGATGATAATAAACGCAAGGCGCTGGAAGCCGCGCTGGGTCAGATAGATCGACAGTTCGGCAAAGGGTCGGTAATGCGCCTGGGTGATTCCGGCGTCGCCCAGGATATCCAGTCTTATTCCACAGGCTCGCTGGGGCTCGATATCGCTCTTGGCATCGGTGGGTTGCCGAGGGGCCGGATCATCGAGGTTTACGGCCCTGAGTCCTCCGGTAAAACGACTCTGACCTTATCGGTCATTGCCCAGGCGCAGAAACTCGGAGGCACCGCGGCCTTTATCGATGCGGAACACGCACTGGATCCGGGTTATGCGGAAAAACTCGGTGTCAATATCGACGATCTGCTGGTTTCCCAGCCGGACACCGGCGAACAGGCGCTGGAAATTGCCGATATGCTGGTCCGTTCCGCGGCGGTCGATGTCGTCGTCGTCGATTCGGTGGCCGCTCTGACACCCAAGGCCGAAATAGAAGGCGAAATGGGGGACCATCATGTCGGTCTGCAAGCCCGGTTGATGTCCCAGGCGTTGCGCAAGCTGACCGCCAATATCAAGCGTTCAAACACCATGGTTATTTTCATTAACCAGATCCGGATGAAAATCGGCGTGATGTTCGGCAACCCCGAGACCACAACAGGTGGTAACGCGCTGAAGTTTTACGCTTCGGTCAGGCTGGATATACGCCGTATCGGCGCGATCAAAAAGGGGGATGAAGTGCTCGGCAACCAGACCCGTGTGAAAGTGGTTAAAAACAAGGTCGCGCCGCCGTTCAAACAAACTGAATTCGACATTCTTTACAACGAGGGAATCTCCAAACACGGCGAATTGATTGATCTGGGCGTAGAGGTGGGCGCGGTCGAAAAATCAGGCGCCTGGTACAGTTACGGAGCGGATCGGATCGGGCAGGGCAGAGATAACGTGCGCGCATACCTGAAGGAAAACCCGGATATTGCCGATCAGATAGAGCGCATTGTCAAGAACAGGAAGGGCCTCGACGGCGACGCCGAAAGTGACCCGGAGCCAAGCCCGAAGTCAAAGTGACAATTAAATTGTCTCATAAAGAGCAAGATATAATTCATTGATAAAAAAAGATAATTTCAATCACGAACAATCAGACGACGAATCCTTGATCCAATCGTTGACTGATCGTGCCCTCGGATATCTGGTCAGGCGCGAACACAGTGCCCGGGAACTGAACAGAAAGCTTTCGAATCATGGGCCGTCCGTTGCCGTAGAGCGGGTCATCGGTCAATTGCAGAAGCGTGGTGAACAGTCCGATACCCGGTTTGCCGAAATGCTGTGCCGATCGAGGTTCAACCGTGGCAAAGGGCCTGCCTGGTTGTTGCGCGAACTGAAGGAACACCGGATCGACGACGGAATCATTTCTACCGCAATGCTGGAGTACGAGGATCGCTGGACAGAACTCGCGGATCGGGTGAGGTCGAAAAAGTTCGGAGATGCGGCGCCGACGAGCCTGCGCGAATGGAGCAGGCAGGCCCGATTCCTGCAGCAGCGAGGGTTTTCGGTCACCCACTTCGGGCGGTATGAAGAATAGCGGCAATCATTCCGAACCATGAAGACAACCGAAATCCGCCAACGGTTTATCCGCTATTTCAGGAACCAGGGCCACCAGGAAGTGTCCAGCAGTTCGTTGGTTCCGGGTAATGACCCCACTTTGCTGTTTACCAATTCCGGGATGGTTCAATTCAAGGATTTGTTTCTCGGCGAGGAAAAAAGAGATTACCAGCGGGCAGTCACTTCCCAGCGCTGCGTCCGGGCCGGCGGCAAACATAATGATCTTGAAAATGTCGGTTATACGGCGAGGCATCATACCTTCTTCGAGATGCTCGGAAATTTCAGCTTTGGCGACTACTTCAAGGAAGACGCGATCCGTTATGCCTGGGAATTGTTGACCGTTGAATTCGGCCTGCCTCCTGAGCGGCTGTGGGTGACGATATTCGAAGAAGACGATGAATCGGAATCCATCTGGGTCAACGACATCGGCGTACCCAAGAGCCGCGTGACCAGAATCGGAGCAAAGGACAACTTCTGGCAGATGGGAGACACTGGCCCATGCGGGCCCTGTTCGGAAATTTTCTATGACCATGGGCCGGAAATCGAAGGCGGCCCCCCAGGCTCTCCTTCAGCCGACGGGGACCGCTATGTTGAAATCTGGAACCTGGTATTCATGCAATTCAATCGCAGCGCCGACGGACAGATGACATCACTGCCGAAGCCTTCGGTGGATACCGGAATGGGGCTGGAACGGATGGCGACGGTACTGCAGGGGGTACACAGCAATTACGAAACCGATTTGTTCAAAAACCTGATCACGGCCATTGCCCGGATTCTGGATATCCAGGATGCGGGCAACCAGTCTCTACGGGTGATCGCCGACCATATCCGCTCCACCTCATTCCTGATCGTCGATGGCGTGATTCCCTCCAATGAAGGCCGGGGCTATGTCCTGCGCCGGATCATCCGCCGCGCAATCCGGCATGGCTACCAGTTGGGCCGCAAGACCGCATTCATGCACTTGCTGGTTGAACCGTTGATCCAGGAGATGGGAGATGTGTTTCCAGAGCTTGTCGACGCCCGGGAGCGGGTCACGCGGGCGTTGCGGCAGGAAAATGAAAAATTCAATGAAACCCTGGACCAGGGCTTGAGAATTCTTGACCAGGAGATCGCCGATCTGGACGGCTCTGTAATTGCCGGTGAAAGTATCTTCAAACTTTACGACACCTACGGCTTCCCGGCGGATTTGACAGCCGATATTGCAAGAGAACGCGGCCTGACCATCGACAGTGAAGGATTTGAAGTCGAAATGGAAGCCCAGCGTAGCCGCGCGCGTTCTGCAAACCGGTTCGTGAACAGATCCCTGCTGAAGATTGAAGGCATGGACAAGACCCCCTTCACAGGGTATCGGAATCTTGAACAGTCCATACGGATACTGGCTGTTCTGGAGGGTGAACAGCCCGTCGAACAATTGCGCCAAGGGCAGACGGGCATGGTGGTTCTTTCCAGGTCTCCGTTTTATGCCGAGAGCGGGGGACAGACAGGAGATAAGGGTCAAATTCTCCTTGATCAGGGCGAGTTTGCGGTTTCCGATACCCAATACCTGGCCAACCAGGTGATTGGACTCTTCGGAACCGTTGTATCCGGCCGGATTGGAGTCGGGGACGAAGGCGCTGCACGGGTTGAAGCGGATTCCCGGTACAACAGCGCAAACAACCACTCGGCGACCCACCTGCTGCATGCGGCTTTAAAAACCGTATTGGGAGAACATATCGAGCAGAAAGGCTCTCTGGTCGAGCCCGCCCGATTGCGATTCGATTTCTCCCATTTCGAACCGGTCACCGATGAGCAGTCAAGGGAAATCGAATCCCTGGTGAATCTGAAAATCCGGGCCAACTATCCGGTCCAGGTCGATGTCATGAATCTGGAAGAAGCCAAAGCGCGGGGCGCGGTCGCATTGTTTGGCGAAAAATATGAAGACCCGGTGCGGGTGGTCCGGATGGGGGATTTTTCCTGCGAGTTGTGCGGCGGTACTCATGTTTCGCGTACCGGAGATATCGGGTTGTTCAGGATTCTCTCCGAAACCGGCATTGCAGCCGGAATCAGGCGAATCGAGGCGGTGACTGCAAGCGCTGCCGAACAGTACGTCAGTAACCAGTTATCGCTTCTGGACCAATTGGTGGCCTCGTTGAAAACTTCACCGGATCAGGCGCTCGAACGAGTCAGCGGGATGCTGGAAACCCGGAAGCAGCAACAAAGGCAGATCCAATCCTTGCGGACAAGGTTGGCTACCGGTTCGGTCAATCAGGAAAATCTGAAGGAAATCAATGGCGTCAAAGTCATTGCCATCCGCCAGGACGGCGCCGATGTGAAATCCATGCGCAGGGTTGTTGATCAATGGCGAAACAGGCTGAAAAGCGGAGTCGTACTGGTGGCATCGGCAAGCGACGACAAGGTGGCGCTGATCGCCGGGGTGAGCCAGGATTTGACCGGACAGCTCAAGGCCAACCAGTTGATCCAGGCCATCTCCCCGATTGTGGATGGCAGGGGAGGCGGTCGTCCTGACCTGGCCCAGGGAGGCGGAGCCAATGTTGAAAATATCGAACCGGCGATTGAAGCCGCCTTCAAATGGGTGGAATCCAACACGGCTGGCCTGAACCAGAACAATCAGCATCGATAAATTGGCGCTTATCGTTGAAAAATACGGCGGCACCTCGGTCGGGTCCGTGGAACGGATCAAGGCAGTAGCCGAAAATATCCTCAAAAGCGTGGAAAATGACGACAGGCTGGTCGTGGTGGTCTCTGCGATGAGCGGGGAGACCAATCGCCTGATTGCGTTAGCCAGCCAGATTTCCGCCAATCCGTCATCGCGGGAAATGGATACCCTGGTGACTACGGGGGAACAGGTTACCATTGCATTGTTGTCGATGTCACTGCAGGAACTCGGCGTGTCGGCCTGTTCCTATACCGGATTCCAGGTTCCGATTCTGACCGACGATTTCCATGGCAGGGCAAGAATAGAAAATATCGACACGAAGAAAGTACTCCGCGACCTCGAACAGGGGCGGGTAGTCGTCGTTGCCGGCTTCCAGGGAATCAGCGGTAGCAACAATATTACCACTTTGGGCAGAGGAGGCTCTGACACCACGGCCGTTGCCATGGCCGCGGCGCTGAAAGCCGATGAATGCCGGATATTCACCGATGTGGACGGTGTTTACACCGCTGACCCGCGAGTGGTGGAAAACGCACACAGACTGAACAGGATTACGTTTGAAGAAATGCTGGAATTATCAGGCTCGGGGGCGAAAGTCATGCAGATTCGGTCTGTGGAATTTGCGAGCAAATACAATGTCCCGTTGAGAGTGCTTTCTTCCTTCGAGTCTGGTCCGGGAACATTGATCAGTTATGAGGATAAAAAAATGGAAAAACCTTTAATTTCGGGTATTACTTCGGTAGATAATGAAGCCAAGATCACCATTCGCGGCGTGCCGGACAAACCAGGGATTGCCTACAAACTGTTAGGACCGATATCCGAATCCCAGATCATAGTGGATATGATCGTCCAGAATATCGGGCTTGACGGCTTGACGGATTTCACGTTTACCGTCAATCGGGATGACCTGAAAAGAAGTATCGACCTGCTGGAACCGATCGTGAAATCACTGGGCGCGGAGACTTTGGCCGGAGACACCAATCTTGCGAAAATTTCAGTGGTGGGGGTCGGTATGCGCTCGCATGCAGGCATTGCAACCAGGATGTTTCAGGCCCTTTCCGAGAAGGGAATCAATATTCAGATGATTTCCACATCAGAAATCAAGATTTCTGTTACTATCGACCGGGAATACGCTGAACTGGCGGTTCGGGCGTTGCATAATGCGTTCGAACTTGATCAAATCTATAAATAAGATGTTGTGAGGTACAGACCTGAATAAAGATTTTGTGTTGGAAACTGGTATTAGGGTGTCAAAGGCAGACCAAAGTTTGACGAATGTGAATATCAGTTGAACTGTAATTTAAACGGGAGCATGACAAAATGTTGATCCTTACCCGCCGAATCGGCGAATCCGTGTATATTGGTGATGATGTTCGTTTAACCGTTCTGGGTGTGCGTGGAACACAGGTTCGAATCGGAATTAACGCACCAAAAGAAGTGCCTGTCCACCGGGAAGAAATCTATTACCGCATCAAGCATGAGCAGGACGGCGTGGAAGACATGGATGACGATGACGGCAATTATCATCATCATGAATACGATGATGGCGGCGACCCACACAACGTCTGACCGGTTTTAATCCAGCAACCTGCCGCTTGGCCGAAAGGCAGCATGCGGAATGGTTGCACCCATCGATAAAGGAGAGATGGCCGAGCGGCTGAAGGCGCTCCCCTGCTAAGGGAGTATACGTTAATCGCGTATCGAGGGTTCGAATCCCTCTCTCTCCGCCAAACTCAGGTTCTTCGATATAGTCAAAAATCTGGAAGGTTCAAGTACGGTAAACTATTCGAAACCCGCTGGTGTTCTTGTATCACCCTGATGGCTTATGGCATCCCCTTGCCGGTTTTTGAGGTGATGAGATTGATGCTTGAGCGGGTCACGCCATATTCTTTGGCAAGCTTCGGCCATTTTCCGAGAGCGGCTCCGGTTTGTTCCATGATTGCGTCAATGGTGGTTTCAGGGAGTTTGGCTTCAAGGCCGAGTTTGACGAGTTCGTCCCGCCCCGGGTTCTTGCCTTCGCCCATTACCATCGTGCTTTGTTCACCGCGAGGCCCCGATGAAAATGTCAGGTCATAGGCCGGTGAAAGCCTCCACTGACCGGTCTTATCCATCAAATAACTGAAATTCCTGGCATGGTCATCGCGATTATGGGCGAGCACATTGAATACAGCCAGTCGATACATTTTTTCAACTTCACGTATATCTCTGGTCAAAATCATCGTGAGCGCCATCAGGTCTTCATAATCCAGAGATGGCGTTCTGTAGTCTGAATGTAACAGACCGCAGGCTGTATGCATGTGCAGGCGCTTGTTGTCCTGTCTGTCAAAGCGCTGGACAGCAAAATATCCGCTTCCCGCCTGGGAAGGGAACAAATGAACATTCGGCATTGCCAGTCCTGCATTCATCGCCATCAGGGCATAGACATATTCAATCGCCCCGGCATCGGCGCCATCACTTACATTCGGGAATTTCACCAGCCATGGCTGGTAGTCGCCTTCCAGCTGACAGGAGCCATGAACCACATCCTGCCTGTTCGTATGCAGCCCGATCATCGCTTTTGGTCGTGCGCCTGCTGCCGAACCATTGAGCGCGAGGAGCTCGGCCAATACCTCCGTAGCTTGTCCGGATAAAACCTGCTGCGCCTGGCGGGCAAGTCCGTCGATATTGATCCTGTCATCGGAAATTTCGGCTGTGTGGCCAGGTTCATAGACCAGGGCGCCCATACCTGTATGTCCAACATGGGCAAGACGGTCCAGAGGTGAGAGCTCTTGCGGCAAAACACCGCGTGATCGCATCTGGCGGTCAAGCAAAGAGCGCCCCCATCCATCGGGAAGACTGTCATTGAAAACACCGGGCAAACCTTCAAAAAGGAAGGTGTCAAACGATTGCACGCCTGGCTTCAAGGCGCATTGGATAGGCGATATATCCAGGCCTTGCTCAATGAAAGTGTCATCATATTCAAAATAGATTTTACGCTCACGCCTTGCCAGACGGCCAACCGGCAGCGTTTCATCGTCAAAGCGCAGTGATACTTTAACGTGTGCAATGGACTCGAAGCTCATGTGCGCCACCCGTGTTTACGAGTTTTTTGCGGGCGGCCTTCCAGCACATCATCAATGGATTCGAAGCGTTCATCATTGTCTTTCAGCGCCTGCGCCATATCTTCAAGGCGCCCAAGCGCCATTAAAATCTTGAGAAGAGATTCCAGCGAGATCAGGCCCTTTTGTTCAAACTTGCGCAAGGTTGGCAAACTGACGCCCGCTCTATTGGCCAGTCCCTCTTGCGTAAAGCCCTGGTTGAGGCGTATTGCCTTCACCTGCTCGCGCAACTGCTTTTGTGCTTTGGGTACTGTTAAAAGTGATAACATTGAATCAGTTTAGTAAAATTATTTGCCAAACTGATATTATAATATTATTTTTGTAGAAAATCGAGTGAGTGAATATGCCCGGATACCTCGCAATTTGAACAGATGAAGTGAAATTTGCGAGGTAAAACGGGTAGCGGATGGTATCAGGACTGTGCGGAAATCAATTTTTCCATGATCTTTGACAGAGAGATCATGCGTACATTGTCGCCCACGGAAAACTCGTCATCCCCGCCATAGACAACAAACTTATGCGTGGCGCCAACGTCATCGCATGTCTGGCTGAAATGTTTGCCAAGTTTCGGTGCGACACCATGCTTGATCTCCACAGCCCAGATATCCGCATTTGGCATTTTGATCACCAGATCGATCTCTGCTCCCGCAGCAGTGCGGTAAAACCAGGATTCAGCAAGGCGGGGCAAGACGGAATGGATGTTTTCCACGACAAAACCTTCCCAGCTTTTTCCGAGGATTGGATTGGACAATAACGCATCGTAGTCGCCAATGCCAAGCAATCTGTGAAGTATGCCGCTATCCCGCACATAATAGCGCGGCGATTTTACCAGTCGCTTTTTAACATTGGCATGCCATGGCTCAATGCGGCGTATCAGCAATAAATCAGTCAGTATGCCAATGTAGTGATTGATGCTCGCCCGTCTCACTTCAAGGTTTGTAGCCAGCTTGCTGGCATTAATCGTTTCGCCTTGCAGGTGTGCAAGCATTGTCCAAAGACGTCGTAATGTCTGTGCTGGCGCATCAAAGCCCATTTGCGGGACATCTCGCTCCATATACGTGCGTATGAGGTCTTCAAGCCATTCCATGGCCATTTCATCATCTTCGGCCAGATAGCTTTTTGGGAACCCACCGCGCAGCCAGACATTTTTAATGTTCTGCTTTTCAGCCCCCGTTTCCAATACGTTGAGCCCGGTCATTTCGGCATAACTGATACGGCCTGCCAGACTTTCCGAGGATTGACGCAGCAAGTTCATTGACGCAGATCCCAAAAGAAGAAATTGTGCGGCATTACGGCCCTGCTGGCGATTGTTGTCAATCACGCCTCGCAGAACCATGAACAAATCAGGGGCACGTTGTATTTCATCAAGGATGATCAGCTTGTCGCCATTTTCTCGTAGAAATTCTGTGGGGTCTGCCAATTTTGCCAAGTCTGCTGGCGATTCAAGATCAAGATAGATGGAATCCATAGCCGTTGCCACGACTTTGGAAAGCGTTGTTTTGCCCACCTGACGTGCGCCAAGCAAGGCTACAGCCGGATTGCGGCTGATACTTTTCTCCAGTCTGTTTATGAGCCATCTTTCCAACACACCTCGTATTTTGTACAAATTTTGATCAAAATACAAGGTATTAATTACGCTCAGCCTTTCCAATCTGCACCGAAACCGAGGTCAAGCCCTTATATTCCGGCACCGACAGCCACAATGGCGCTATCGCCTGTCAGAAGTTCTACATATCCACTGGCGCGCCTTCAGGATCAAATTTGTCCTGGCACTCATATCGAAGCTCATGATGCTGGTAACCTCTCTGATTTGAGATGATCCTCGTCTTGCCCCTGAAATGATCATCGCATTCGTGAGTGTGCCCATAAACCCAGAGCTCCGGCTCATGCTCGTCAATTATTGCCATCATATCGGTTGAGTTAAATGCAGGCATTAGCGGGCTTCCGGCATACTTCGTCACAGGGTTAATCACCGGGGCGTGATGTGTCACAACAACGCGGTTTCCTGTGCGTGTGGTCTCGAACCATGCAAGAAGTTTTTTCACAAATTGATAGTGAAGTTCCGTGGTGTAATGCGGGGTAAGAGAAATCCCATTTCCCATTTTGATCAGCCTGAAATCATTCATTTGTGCCATGGCTTCAAGCATTGCTTTTTTAGATCCTCCTTGAAAATCAGTCCACATGGCGCCTCCAAAAAAGTGAACCCCATCAATGGTTACATCGCTATCCTGCAAAAAATGAACATTTGGATGAGCCCTGGAGAGCCACTCCTGAAATTTTGCAGCCTCTCCATGCATATCAGTGTTGGTATAAAATTCATGATTGCCAGCGACAAAAATGACTGGTTTCTGCCATCCTTCAAGAAATCGGCTTAGCGGTTCGTAATCTCGGAAGGTAATGATATCGCCAGCCAATATCATGACGTCAGCATCACTGCTTTTTGGCGGCTTGAAACCAGAACCAAATTCAAGGTGCAAATCGCTGAATGTTATTATTCTCATACGTGGCCATTTTGTTTGTTTTTTCTACAGTAACGCTCTTACTCAAGAAGAGCAAACAGGATTCGAACTCAAAGGATCCTACTGAGCCGAGATTTTCGGCCAGGCTCCATAGTTGAAGCGTGTCCATCAGCTTTTTGCCGGATGCACACCGCCTTTTACTTCGAACCAAAGTATTGAACCATAGCCGCTGGCTTGTCGTTCCGCCAGTTCTTTTTGCGGGAAGGAATCCAGTCCGGGGTAATCGACGCGCTCAGCCGTCGGATGGGTTTCGAGGAATACGGCGATTTTGTGTTGACATTGACCAGCTTTCACACGTATGTTGGCCGCTTGCGAGGAACAATGAAACACACTTTAACCCTCTCGGTACGCAGGCGTGATGGCATACCTGAGTATGACAAATACATGCTGGATGTGCAGAAGGGCAATGCGAAGCTAGCAGTTACTCAGGATATCATTAGCCATGCGGGGGCTCTTGGTCGGTCGGTCTCCTTCGCCCAATTGATCGCAACTTGGGCAAATACCTGCTCCGAGCGGCATCTCCTTACGAAGCTTCCCGCAAATGCCCAAACCCAAATCAAGCACTTCGTCTCACGCCTGCATGGGTTAGTGGCTGCCTATTACGCAGACCGCGTCACTGCTTGCGATGGGGAGACTGACCTGAAGCAGGCACTCTTGGAGGCTGCTGCCCCCCGCATAAAAGCCATGGGCAAGCGTCAGTTTGCTAAAACAGCTAAAGGTGAACTAACAGAGTTGGTCTTTGTACATCGTGCCCGATATCAGTTCCACTCTGCCGTCTACCGTAACGGACCAAGTTCGTCCGAAATTATGGACCCCCAGAGGCACGGCGAGTTGATCGTCTCTCCACACGAGATGAACGCCCTCATGCTCGAAGTATTGAAAAGTCAGAACTTTTTTAATAGCGATTTAGACCGCATTAAACCGCTGCTTAATGAGCGCAGTTGCCATCTCGGTACGCTTCTTCACGAAACGTTCCGGAACACAGCGGAGCACGCCTACTTGGACATGGATGGTAGGATACCTTCCAAGGGCTTACGGTGTATCCTGATTGCTAGACGGAATATTAACCCAGACTCACTTGAGCAAACGGTTTTAATTTCCGCGAAGCACCCGAAACTCAGTCCCTACTTCCAGCAACTCCGAGATCGTGCAAATCTTGGTAAACGCAGACAGGTTCACATTCTTGAACTTTCTGTTCTTGATACCGGGCCTGGGTTGGCCGAGACCATCCGTTTTCGTATGGACGCTAGGATGAACGATTTAGATCTCGTTACCAAGTGCTTCCAAGACAGGGTCTCAAGTAAACGAGGCCTTAACTCTGGACTGGGGCTTGGCCGTATCCTCTACCATATCGATAAACTCGGTGGATTCATACGGATCCGCACCTCCACTACCGAGGCATTCTTCTCATCGCATTCTCATACACCATCAGATAATCAACTGGTTCCACATGTCGTAGGGGAGCTCCCGAAGGCTATTGGCACCGCCTTGACGATAGCAATTCCACTTGAGTTGTAGTATTAGGAATGTACTCTTTCCACAAGTTCATCACTATTGACGAAACCCCGACCTCCGTCCAGGTCGTCTATCCGAATCAAGAAGACAGTGAAGATCATTTAGCAAGCAATCTCGAACAAATCGTGGAGACTTACAACCGCCGCTTGCCTCCCAGCCGTCTTCTGTTTGTTTGTCCCAAGGGTGTCGAAAAACGAGTTAAGCGGGTTTTCGATAATAAATGGAGCGAGTTCGAAGGACGTTTAGCGTCAACCACCCACGTCTCGATAACTTCCTACGATAAGCATGGTGTACTAGTCCCAAATCTAATTTTTCACCAAAAGTCTTGTGGAATCGACTGGGTCATCAATGATAACTTTCTGGAAGATCTTGGCAAGCTCGCAGTCGGCAAGATTTTCGACGAGACCAAGACCATACTACACGCCCCTCATGGGTACGTGTTTCGCAAGCTATCGGGACGTGAGGAGAACATCTTCTTACGGGCCGGAAACATGCTCCGTATGCCTGGCTGTCTTATGGTCTTCAATCACTTGCTCCTGCGCAGGCTACCGTTTGGGTGTAAAGTCATCTACATCGACAGCTTCACGATTCTCTCCTTCGCGCTGGGCTTACAGTCGCTTATCAGTTACTTCCGTCGCACCGAACCGACAGTACCCGCTCTGGCTATCGAGAACATCCACTCCTATGAGATTGCTCCCGATTTCAGGATACCGAACGATACCAACTACCTTATCCTGATCTCAGCATCCACATCTGGGGGACTTGCCAGAAAGCTCGTCGATGAGAAACAGGCCGACCTGACCCGCATTGTGCATCTACTCGGTGTCGGACCAACAGAGAAGACATTTAAGAATTCGTGTGTCTATTTCAGGCCCTCTACTGTGAAATCGGCCACGCACCAGCATAATGCCCCTATTGAGATCAGCACTGAGGAGTTTCTCGTTTCCCAAGGTTCTCCTAGACCGGTCCACATTACACGGGATCATGTTAACCGGGACGGTGCACGCGAACTCCACAAAACCTTTTACAAAGAGGCTCTAAAGTTTTGTGAACCCGGTCCGACGACTCAAGGCTCTTACTCCATGTTTTCTGTTTCATCCACATATAAAGCCGACTATGCGGATGAAGAACCTCCTCCTATTTACAAGTGGGTATGCGGTGCCCTGGTCCATGAAATCCCGGCGTCCGTATGTGTTCTGGCCCACCTCGGGGACCCCATGTCAACCTCGGTTGCTGCATGGCTTTGCAAGGCTCTCCGTGACCGATTCCCTACTATATCCCTTGACGACTTGAACTCTGAATCTGACGATACTTACACCCATGGTTCAATTGTTGTCGTCGCACATTTCGACCCGAATCTCGAAGGTTTGCGCGAAGCGAATATCGAGTTTAGGCGGATGCGTAATGTTCACCGTCACTATGTCCTTGGCTATGCTTTCCCATCATCCTTGGCCGAACACAGACGTCTCAAGAACGACCTATGTATGGGAGGCAGCGGCCCGCAATACGGGTGGTCAGAGTATCTGGTTTTACCGGTCGGCGCGGATCGAGTGCACGAATCACTTTCTCCACATAGCTATTCCATTGGTTTTGACGCGACCGGGTTGGGCCCCGATGAACTGGATTGTAATCTTATTGGTGCCCTAAAAGAGCGAGCTACTCGCACCAGCATCCCCCATGATAGCCTCTTTCTCCCCCGTACCGATGGGACACCTCTTGTCCTGCGGCACGGTTCGGTGTTCTTTTCTGGCACGCAGACCGACAACGTCTCCCAGACTGCGGTGTACGCTATGGTGTCTGCTGCAATGCAGGCGGCGAGAGAGCCGGTGCCTGATAATCGAAAAAGTGCAACACGACCGGGATTCGATGATAACCCATTTGTCCGAACCGTGCTGGATCCGAGCATGTTTGCACGCTTCAACGACGGCATTCTCCAGGCATCACTGCTAAGGTCGGCGCAGCGCTCAGAACTTGACTATTCCGCGAGTAAAGATCTCAGCCACCAATTTGCTTCAATTTGCCGGTCAGTTTTCGTCAGCCACAATGATGCCGTAGGTGATGCCGCTCTTGAGTTCATCCATGCGTTGGCAACGAAGAAGGTCTCACTGCGGGAAGAGGATATTAACTGGTTATGCGAGAAAATTCAGTCGATTCCAGAACTCAAAGTCGTCTACGATTGTTTTCGAGCTCAGTAGGTTTAAGTGTTGGAGAGGCGATTGAGATGTTCGTTGATAACCAAACAGCATAATTGATTGTGCGACTCAATTACCCCTTCCAATAACAATCAAGACTATTCGCTGTTATAAGGTTTCTGGATGAGTTATCATGCGACACACTGATTTTGGCAGACATGCTCTGGGACTTGAAAAATGGAAGCTCGTATAGTTCGACTTGATACATCTTACGAAGTGGCTTTTTCCCGTCCGGCTTTCAGTCGTATAGCATCGTTTTCACAAATCATAGAACCCATCTACGACGCTTTCAGCCAGGAAATACAGATTCCGTCAGATGCGATAAAACTGGAAAATGGAGACACTATCGCTACTGCTGGCGTCACCCTTACCTTGTTATCCGGATTACACTCCTTTGAGGCGAAATTGGACGGGTACAAGGCTCGCTTTCTTGACCTTCGGTCACCGGAGGCGATCAGTCAAGCCAAAAATTACGCAAAGTACTTTGAAACTGCCGTATGCAAATTCCTGACTGATGCAATTCCAGCAAATCGAAGACTGGTCACTTCGTGCTGGCTGACAGTAAACGGAGGTATGGAAGTAGCTGAAAACCTTATCCGAAGCCTTACCTGGCTTCCTGAAGTTCCCGACCCATTTGGAATTGGCGCGAACAGGGTACATTCACCAGTTAAATTCGATTGTTCAAATCGAGACGAGCGATGGAATGTCGGTATTTTCATGGATAGGTCAGCTTTACCAGGTACGCATCTGTTTCTTGAGTTTTCAGCTAACTACAAGTCAGGCACACAGTATGATACTCTTGACAGAATGAGAGAACATGTATCCAGCGTTGTCAGATCGGTCATTGCCACACTGGACTTGGTAGTGGAGTAACATTATTCGATGCTCAATGCCTCCCCAACCTTCTCGTCTGCATCACGTGTGGTCCCACAAGTGACCGCTGGTCACCGACAACCACCGTTCAGCCTGCAACATGATTCCTTTGAAAATCACAACAAGGTTCGGCTTCTCGAACCTACTCAGCCAAATGCTTTAACGCAACGGTCAGGGGGCGGGCAGGACGAAATTAGCCATGGATGGTTAAGTATGTTTCCTGATGAAACAACTATATCTCTTGCCGACCTTGACTTGGTCACTTATGTGACGACCAAAACGTCCTGGTTGGAAGAATCCTTGAACGAACTGGCTGCGTGTCCCACCGATGCGCTTGATGAGGGCCTGGAAGAGCCTTCGGAATCTGGATTGAAGAAAGCAAAACATTTGTTACAGGATGTCTCCTGTTATGTGACTGAGCAACCAGATATCTACCCGATGGATGAGGGAGCTATCGCAATTGACTTTCGAACTCCTGAGGCTGACGCTGGTGTATTGTTCTTGATTGAACAGAATGGTTCCGGTGCACTTTTCCACCGTACCCGGAACTCGAAAGGAAGACTGCGAGTTGAAGATGCGGCAGACCTGCTCCGGGAAGGCGGTCTTCGGGAGCTTGAGAGGGTCGGTATCAGGTAGTGAACGAGCGGCCGGAAAAGGAAGCGTCGGATCCCATAGGTAAAACGGACAAACTCGGAAGAGAAGAACGGTCTCAAAGTAGCGCTAAACGCGCTTTCCGCCGCCGACGGGCTCCGGTCTCCAGATTTAAGCCGCCCAGGGACAGTAATGAAATCTCGGTTAATCGTATGGGTTTGGCGTCGGCAGCCACAATGGCGGAACTGGGAAAGAGAAATGCGCTCCCTTCTGGGAAATCTTTTTGGGGTTGGTACACCCTGACCGCAGGAGACATAGAGGCGGCTGGCTGTAGGGTCAAACCGTCACCTTCAGACGGTAATCCTTACCATGCGGATATTCTGATTCCAGTGCCGTTTGACGCCGAAGAGCGGCGAGATGCTGTAATGGAGTATGCGAGAGATCTGGCGTATCACGCTACATTTCTTCCCTGGGGCGAGTGGACCAGTGACTTAACCTGAAACGCACAGCTTTTTCACAACCCGTCCAGGGCCTGCTTCAGGTCGATGATCAGGTCTTCAGCCGATTCGAGTCCGGCGGAGAGCCGCACCAGGCCATCGGTGATTCCCGCCGCCATACGTTCTTCGCGAGGCATGTCGGCGTGGGTCATGGTGACCGAGTGGGTGACCAGGGATTCGACGGAGCCGAGATTTTCGGCCAGGCTCCATAGTTGAAGCGTGTCCATCAGCTTTTTGCCGGAAGCGACCCCGCCTTTTACTTCGAACCAGAGCATGGAACCATGGCCGCTGGCCTGCCGGTCCGCCAGTTCTTTTTGCGGGAAGGAATCCAGTCCGGGGTAAGCGACGCGCTCAACCATCGGATGGGTTTCAAGGAACGCGGCAATTTGAAGCGCATTGGCGGATTGCGCCTCGAGCCGCGTGCTCATGGTTTTGCACCCTTGCAGGGTATAGAACGCAACCATCGGGGACATGTTTGACCCGAGGCAGTTTCTGACGAACTTGATGTCCTCCAGGTGGGCTTCGCTTTCAGCGGTAATTGATCCGCCCACGCTGATATTGTGTCCTTCCATGAATTTGGTCGTGCTGTGAAGCGTAATATCCGCCCCCAGTTCCAGCGGACGCTGGTAGTAGGGCGTCAGGAATGTGTTGTCCACCACATGGGGAATTCCATTCGCCCTGGCAATTTCAGAAATCGCGACGATGTCAGTCAGCTTCAAAGTGGGGTTGGCCGGGGTTTCGGTAAAAATCAACCGGGTATTGCCGCGGATCGCCTCCTTGACGTTGACCGGTTCCGACGTATCCACGAAGCTGGCTTGGAGGTTGAACCGGTTGAGCACTTTGGTCGTTACCCGGTGAGTGCCGCCATAAACCACATCGGACAATATGACATGATCCCCTGCATTCAAGAGTCCCATCAGGGTACAACTGGTCGCCGCCATGCCGGTGGCGAAGCAGGCGCTGCCAAAGCCGCCTTCGAGGGCGGTTATCCGGTTTTCCAGGGCGACTACCGTCGGATTGCCCGATCGACTGTACGAATAACCCTTTTCCATGTACGTGTCGACCGATTCCTGCACGTAGGTGGTTGATTGGTAGATCGGTGTCAGGATTGCACCGGTAACCGGATCCGGGCTAACACCTGCGTGCACTTCCCTGGTTTTGAAGTCGGGTTGTCTGTCTTCGCTCATGGGCTTACTTCTATTGGGTGGTGTTAATAACATAGGCGGCGATTCTATCACCTGTTTTCCGAACCGTGCATCTTGATCAAGGATATTCAGTCAGGGATGCCCTGATTGACCCCGGTCCCGGCAAAAAGGCCCAAAAGGTCAATCCTGGTTTTGACGGTGGAAATAATCTGCAAGAAAGGAGTCGAAAGATAATGCGTCACTTTCTTCGATTTTCTGGCGGGTGATATGCGATTGCTGTGCCAGCGAAACGTATTTCCGGTTGATCTCCCCGGACAGCGGTTCCTTCTTGAACTTGCTTTCGGATATTTCAGAGGCTTGCATGGAAAACTCATAAAAGCTCAATCCCTGGTCAAACATCCGGTTGATGATTCGGGCGGAAGGAGTGGCATTGGAATCAGCCACTTTGGTAAATTGTTTTTCGAGAGTGGCCGAGTAATCATTGTGTCCATTCACCTGGTCCAGTAACCGGGCAATCGGGGATATCCTGTTCAGCAACGTGTTCATTTGTTCACGGGCGTTTACGCTACCCCCGGACAACTGGATGGTTGACTGTCTGTCCCTGCCGTACATGACCATGGTTTGCTGGTTTTTTCGGGTTATGGAAAATTCTTCCGGGGTCATCTCCGGACTGTCCTCAAACAGGCAATACAACAGGAACAGGTCAAAAAACCGGACACAATCCCCATGAATTCCAATGGGTTCAAACGGATTCAGGTCAATGCTGCGAACTTCAACGTATTGCACTCCCTGGTTTTTCAATATGCTGGACGGGCTTTGTCCGGAAGGAGTGACCCGCTTGGGCCGGATTGAAGAATAGAATTCATTCTCGATCTGCAGGAGGTTCGCGTTCAACTGCTGATAACCATTCACGGTCTTCACCCCTGTCTTCTGGTACTCGGGGTGAGGGGTCAGGATGGCGTGGCGTAACGATTTCACAAAATCGTGGACGCTGTTATAACTGATTTGAATGCCGGCTTGCGCTTCGTTGCTGTACCCAAGCCCACTTAAACGTAATGACGTTGCATCGGGCGCAAAAAAACTATGTCCTTCCATCTCCTTGAGCTGGTGTTCCCGGCCTCTCAAAAAGGACCTGCATACCGCAGGGGAGGCGCCGAACAGATAGGTCGCAATCCAGGAATTCCTGTGAAAATTCCGGATCAGGTCAAAATACTTTCCCGATGTGGCATCCTGAAGCTGTTGCCCATCATCCAGTCCAAGGTAATCCTTCCAGAACAGTTCGGGCATGGAAAAGTTGAAATGGATTCCGGAAACGGTCTGCATCAACGAGCCGTACCGGTGGCTTAACCCCTGCCGGTAGACTTCCTTCATTTTCGCGATGTTGGAACTGCCGTACCTGGCAATCGGAATTTTTTCCTCGCTCTGTACGATGCAGGGCATACTGTTGACCCACAGCTTTTCTTCGCCGATATGCTGATAGGTGAAATGGTGGATGTCGTAGAGTTCCTTCAGGAGGTCATGGATATTGTCATGCACGCCGGTGATGAATTCCAGCAGGGATTCGGAATAATCCGTCGTGATCGAGGGATGGGTCAGGCTTGATCCAATGGCCCGGGGATGGGGGGTTTGTGCCAGTGTCCCGTCCACAGCCACACGCAGGCTCTCTTTCTCCAGCCCTCTTTGCAGATGTTTCAAATGTTTGTCGATGGACCGGGATACCAGAAAATCCAGTGTCTTTTCTATTGTTGTTGTCACTTGGCGTTGATTCCTTTATGAATAAATGATTCATGTTGAGACCACGGTGAACCTGAATCAGGTGGCAGCATGGTAAAATCGGGAGCGCCATGATTGCATCACCCTTACGTAAATCTTTCTCGGTTGCGCCCATGCTCGACATGACGGACCGGCACTGCCGTTCATTCTTGCGGCTCTTTTCACGGAATTTCAGATTGTATACAGAAATGAAAGTGGCCGGTTCGATTATTTATGGAGACCGGGAGCGATTTCTCGGATTTGACAGCACAGAGCATCCTCTGGCGTTGCAGATTGGAGGGTGTGAACCGGACCAACTCGCGTTTTGCGCGAAACTGGCCGAACAATGGGGCTATGATGAGGTCAACCTCAACGTGGGGTGTCCGAGTGACCGGGTGCAAAATGCGCAATTCGGAGCCTGTTTGATGGCAAAGCCCGGGCTGGTCGCAAAATGTGTGGAATCCATGGTCAACGCTGTAGCCATTCCGGTTTCGGTGAAAACCCGGATTGGAATCGATGACATGGACAGTTACCGGAACCTGTCGGATTTTGTCGGCCAGGTGGCTGGAGGCGGATGCGAAACCTTTATCATTCACGCGCGCAAAGCCTGGCTGAAAGGCTTGAGTCCGAAAGAAAACCGGACGATCCCTCCCCTCGACCATGCTGTGGTGTACAGGCTCAAGACAGAATACCCGGAATTGAATATCATCATTAACGGCGGTATCTGCAACGCCGGCCAGATTGCGACTCATTTGCGATACACGGATGGCGTCATGATGGGCAGGGAGGTGTACCGGAACCCCTGGATATTGAGAGAGATCGACCAGCGTTTCTTCGGCAGCCAGGGCGGGCCGGTTTCGCAATTCGACGAATTCCTGCTGCGCGGCGACCTGATTCGCGCATTCTTTCCCTACATTGAAAACCAGCTCACCAAAGGCGCTTGTCTACGGCATATCACCAGGCATATACTGGGGCTTTATCACGGTCAACCCGGCGCCAGAATCTGGAGGCGGCACTTGTCCACGTACGGCCCCGGAAAAAACGCAGGGCTTGAAGTGGTTCAACAGGCGTTGAAACTGGTGGAAGATTCAGCACAAATCAATCCGGTGTTTGACCCGCGCCGAACGGGGTTAGCGGCCTATGCCTGACTATCCGGATTTCGAGACACTGCTGAGGGTGGTTCCTTTCCTCTCTATACTGGCCTTGCTGGTTGTCTGGGAGTGGACTCTCCCCAGGAGGGCAGAATCCGGACGTTTGTTGCGATGGCCGTCCAATTTCGGGATTTTCCTGATTGATGTGGTCATGCTGGTCGCGTTACCGGTCTCTGCGATAACGGCCGCCCTGGTCTCGATAGAATACAAATTCGGTCTGTTTTTCTGGATCGAGGCCCCATTCTGGCCGAAAGTCATTTTCTGCCTGATCGCGCTCGATCTGCTGGTTTACTGGCAACATCGATTGTTTCACCAGTTTCACGTATTGTGGCGTATTCATCGTATGCACCATACCGATACCGCTTTTGACGTCACCACTGCCCTGCGTTTTCATCCAATAGAAATATTCCTGTCCATACTGCTGAAAGCGGGCCTGATCATCCTGCTTGGAGCCCCGGTACTGGCTGTCATTCTGTTTGAAATCATATTGAACGGCGCCGCCATGTTCAATCACAGCAACATTCGCATTCCACTATGGCTGGACCGGATCGTTCGCTGGGTGATCGTCACTCCCGACATGCACAGGGTGCACCATTCCATTCACAAAAAGGAATACAGTCATAATTTCGGGTTTTCCCTGTCTGTCTGGGACCGGCTTTTCCGCAGTTATACCCCTCAACCTGAAGACGGGCATCAGACCATGGTCATCGGGCTGGATGTATTCAACGACCCCGAAGAGGCCAGGCTCGATAAACTGATCAGCCAGCCGTTCAGGAACGCATAGTTACGCCAGAAAATGCCGATTCATCCGGAATTGCTCAAGGCGCTGGTCTGTCCCGTTACCAAACTGCCTGTTTCCATGCTGGATTCGAACAGGCTGGAAAAACTGAATCGCCTGATCGATGACGGCTCGGTCGAAACCCTGGGAGGCCACCCCGTTACCGAACCTCTGACAGAAGCGCTGATCACCCGAAACAATAAAACCATTTACCGCATCAAGCAGGGGATACCGGTCATGCTGGAGGATCAGGCCATGGCCGCGGAACAGATTGCGGGATAACCAGAATTGCGATCCGTATCCTGACGGTTGCCAAATCCTGAAATTATCCGTAAAGTAAAATCGGAATTATACAAAACGAGAGTCGAATCATGTCCAAAGATAAAGTCTATGAGGTAAACCGTGATATTGCCGCCAAGGCCCATGTAACAGACGCGCAATATCTGGAGATGTATCAGAAATCCATCGACGACCCGGAGAGTTTCTGGGCGGAGCAGGCAGAAAATTTTGTGGACTGGTTCAGCCCCTGGGATCATGTGATGTCGGTCGATTATCACTCGGCGCATATCGAATGGTTCACTGGCGGGAAACTCAATGCCTGCTACAACTGTGTTGACCGGCACTTGCCTACCCGTGGAGACCAGGTTGCGATTATTTGGGAAGGGGACGATCCGAATGTTGATATGTCAATTACTTACAATCATCTATTCGAGCTGGTCTGCAGGTTTTCGAATGTCCTGAAATCCCGCGGTGTGCACAAGGGGGACCGGGTTTCAATCTACATGCCGATGATCCCGGAAGCCGCGGTGGCGATGCTGGCCTGCGCGAGAATCGGCGCCATCCACTCGATTGTTTTCGGCGGCTTCTCTCCGGACGCGCTGCGTGACCGCATCCTGGATTCGGATTGCCAGGTGGTCATTACCGCGGACGAGGGGCCGCGCGGCGGTAAAAACGTACCGCTCAAGGAAAATGTGGAAAAGGCGCTTGAAGGATGCCCGAACGTGCATACGACCATTGTCGTCCGGCGAACCGGCAATCCGGTCACGGCCAGCCCCGAGCGGGACGTGTGGTACCACGAGGCCATGAATGACGCTCCCACTGAGTGTCCGCCGGAGCGCATGGACGCGGAAGATCCATTATTCATTCTGTATACCTCGGGTTCCACCGGAAAACCCAAGGGAGTTCTCCATACCACGGGCGGCTACCAGCTTTATGCCGCCATGACCCATAAGTACGTATTCGACTACCATGACGGGGATGTCTACTGGTGTACCGCCGATGTGGGCTGGGTGACGGGGCACAGCTATATTATCTATGGTCCCCTGGCCAATGGCGCGATCACCATGATGTTCGAAGGGGTGCCTGTTTATCCGGACGCGGGACGATTCTGGCAAATTGTCGACAAACACAAGGTCAATATTTTCTATACCGCGCCTACTGCCCTGAGAGCCCTGATGGCGCAAGGGGACAGTTGGGTCAAGCGTTCGAGCCGAAGCAGTCTGCGGATATTGGGTACGGTCGGCGAACCGATCAATCCTGAAGCATGGGAGTGGTACTATCATGTGGTCGGGGAGGGCAAATGCCCGATTGCCGATACCTGGTGGCAAACGGAAACCGGAGGTATCCTGATCGCTCCGCTGCCCGGCGCGACACGCCTGAAACCCGGCTCGGCCACCCGTCCCTTTTTCGGTATCCAGCCGGCCCTGGTGGATGCGGACGGCGCTGAACAGGAAGGAGCGACTTCCGGGGACCTGATCATCAAGCAATCCTGGCCCGGACAGATGCGCACGGTATACGGCGATCATCAGCGCTTTATAGACACTTATTTCAAAACCTATCCCGGCAACTATTTCACCGGAGACGGCGCGCGGCGGGATGAAGATGGATACTGGTGGATTACCGGGCGCGTGGACGATGTGATCAACGTTTCGGGGCATAGAATGGGGACCGCTGAAGTCGAGAGCGCCCTGGTGCTGCATGAAGACGTGGCCGAGGCCGCGGTCGTCGGATATCCCCACGATATCAAGGGGCAGGGCATTTATGCCTATGTGACCCTGATGGTGGGCACGGAACCTTCGGACGAACTGCATACGGAATTGACCGCCATGGTCAACAAGGAGATCGGACCGATTGCAAAGCCCGATGTCATCCAGTGGGCGCCCGGCCTGCCGAAAACCCGGTCCGGTAAAATCATGCGTCGTATCCTGAGGAAAATTGCCGCAGAAGAATTTGAAGACCTGGGGGATACCAGTACCCTGGCCGATCCTGCCGTAGTCGATGACCTGATCGGGAACAGGGCAGGGTAGGACTCCCCCGGAATTGCAGACCGGTTACAGCCGGGATTCGATGAGTTGAACCAGTTCACCCGGCTTTTCCACATGCAGCCAATGACCGCAATCCCCGATTGACCGGATTTCGGCATTCGGGAACAGGCTGTGGATCCGGGCATGATGCCCCGGCAGGACATAATCCGATTGTTCGCCCCGGATGAATACGATCCTGGAATCTGAGATTGCAGTCTCTTCATAATCAATCAGATACCGGATATTATTACGAATTGACTTCAGGTTTATCCTCCATTCGTACCGGTCTTTGGTTCTGGCCAGATTCTGCATCAGGTACTGCCGCAGTGCGTTTTCGGAAATGGACCGGGCGAGTTGCGTGTCAATCTCTTTCCTGGTTTTCAGCCCGGTCAGGTCCACGGCCTCCATGGCGCCGAGCAGGGCGCTGTGATCATGATCGTAATGGACCGGCGCTATATCAATCACGAAAGAGCGGTCAATCCCGATACTGAAACGCTGCAGAAGGGTCATCAGCGTTTTTCCGCCCATACTATGACCAATTACGTGAGGATTTTGTATCGAACCGGACTCCATAAAGGCCGCGACATCCCCGGCCAGATCAACATATCGCATGTTTTCATGCCAGGGAGACCGGCCGTGATTTCGAAGATCAAGGCTGATCACCCGGTAATTGCCAGCAAAGTACCGGGCAATGCTCCGCCAGTTGGCAATCGAACCGAACAGTCCGTGAAGAATCAGGATGGTTTTCCCGTTTTCCTGACCGAGAACTTCGCTGTTAAGTGGAACATGCACGGGTTTGACTGCTCAATAAGTATCCATTCGAAGCGTTTTCCATGTTAGTTTAACCGACACTTCCGGTTGGTAGTAGCCGGTTTTTATTTCAGAACCTTGAGAGACCTGCCAGAATGAAACAGAATCAGGAAAACACAGCGGGACGCGGCTTGTTTCACTGTCCGTCCACCTTTATGGGAGTCCCTTCCTCAACGGATGCAAGCCAAAGCGGAGCCGCGATCCTGGGCATTCCCTTTGATTGCGGCACCCACCCGGTCCGGATCGGGGCGCGGTACGGCCCGAACGCGATTCGGGAACAATCGGCGCTGGTGCGTCCCTGGCAGCCGCCGCACGCCGATTTCAATCCGCTGGAAAGGCTTCAGGTAGTGGATTGCGGCAATGTAGATGTCATACCCAGCGTGATCGGAGAATCTTTCGAGCGGATTGAGTATGCTGTATCAGAAGTTGCCGGGGCAGGGGCCGTCCCCATTACCATGGGGGGGGATGGCGCGGTAACCCTGCCGCAACTCCGTGCGCTGCACGCACACTACCCGGACCTCGTCGTTCTGCACATTGACGCCCACACGGATACTTTCCCGGGTGATGGAGACGCGCCTCATCATCGGTACAATACGGCGACCACCTTTACCCGCGCCGCCGAAGAAGGGGTCATTGATACTGGAAACTCAATCCATGTCGGCCCCAGGGGGACACTCTCGCAGCCCGAAGTGTTCGAACATACCCGCAAATATGGTTACGAACTCATAGATGGCCATGAACTGTACAGCCGCGGATTCAAGGATGTGGTCGCGCATATCCATGACCGCATGAACGGCCGGCCGGTTTACCTTTGTTTCGATATGGATTTCTTCGATCCATCCTGCGCTCCGGGAGTATGCACTCCCACATGGGGCGGGGCCAGCGCCCGCGAGGGATTATCCCTGCTGCAAGGTCTGGCAGGACTGAATCTGGTGGCCGTGGATGTAAATACAGTAAGCCCGCCACACGATACAGGCGGAATGACCGCCTTTCTGGCGGGAACAGTCATGCTGGAATGTATGACTCTCGTCTGCCTGGGTTCCCGGGTGACTGATGATTTTATGGAAGAGCGCGCTTCCCGGGAACAGTCTGAGCGGGAAGCATTGTGATGTTGAAATACATGCTCGATACCCATATTATCATTGATGTAATCAAGCGACGCCCAGTGGAAGTATTGGCAACCTTACCGAACGGTTCCGGCAGGTCCTTGACTATCTGGACGGTTTCGACGCTGACATGGACGATTCGGCAGAGCAGGGCGTCCTAATCCCCAAGCAAAGCGCGGACCATCAGGATTACCGACAGGAGCAACAGGACATAGAGTGAGATTTTCCTGAATTTGTCGGGGTCGGTTTTCAGGAATCCCTTGCTGCCGAGCGCCGACCCAAGGAAAAGCAGTGGCAGGAACAACGCGGTTCGCCAGTATATCGCGGGGTCGATCAGGCCCTGTGAGGCGAACATGAGCGTTCCGACGCTGTCGGTGCCGATGAAGTAGGTGATGACCGAGGCGCGGCCTACCGTCATACCGACCGGTGACGAAAAGTAGAACAGTACGACCGGTGGGCCGACAATGCCCATGCTGCCGTTCAGTACGCCCGCCGCCATGCCGACCCCGACCGTGGCGGTCTTGCCCGGGACCTTCGAAAGCGAGAAGCCGCGCAGGATCATGATTGCGGAGTAAAGGACGACCAGGGCTAATGCGATACGTACCGGCGCAGCCGGTAACGTGGTCAGGGCGTAAATTCCGGCCGGGGTTGCGATCCAGGTGCCTGCAAGCAATAAACCGATGGAGCGCCAGTCGATCTTTTTCCAGATTCCGGGAAGAAGGTAAACACTCGATACGACTTCGAACATCAATACCATCGGCACCAGCTGGAGCGGCGGAAGCACAAGGGAGAGGCTGGTCATCCAGAACATGGAGGCGCCGAATCCGGTAAACCCTTTGAGGTAGCCGCCAAGGAAAACGCAAACCAGGCAGAAGGCCAGTGTAAGAGGGGATAGTCCGACCGTGGCAAGAACCTGGTTGATCATGATGGAATTCCGGTCGCGGTCAGCGTCGACCTTCCGGTTCAGGCAATTCCAGGCATTCTATGCTGTATTTATACATTACTTTACATAACATACATTATGCGAAATTCATTTATTGGAGGGGAAATGTTTGAGCAGTATCCAGACCAAGGATTGTTTAAAATAAATTACTATTTAAATACAATAAATTATGGATAACAATAAAAGTCATATGGAGAAACAGTTATTGGTTGTTTCTGTGATTTTCAATATTTTTCAAATGTGCGATTCGGTTTTGTGCTTCGATGAATATACGGGCAATTTCAGGATGTTTTTTCTTGATCTGGATCTCCAGTTGTGTGATGGTTTTCTCCACTTCACCCGCACTGATATAGTCGTAGTCGTGAAAGTCCAGACTGATGTTCAAAAGGACATCTTCCGGTCCCATGTGCATGGTCAGGATTTCATTGATACTCAGAATCTCCGGTTTCCTGCTCACAATTTCCTGAATACTGGAAATTACTTCACGACTGGCCGCTTCACCAATCAGTAACCCCTTGGTTTCGTACGCCAGCAGCATGGCCGTGAAACTCAGGATCAGTCCAATCACGATGGATGCCAATGCGTCATAGACCGGATCGCCTGTCCATTGGGTCAGCAACAGGCCGCCAAAAGCGGCTATCAGGCCCAGCATTGCGGCGCTGTCTTCAAACAGCACAGTGAAAACCGTTGGGTCCTTGCTGACCTGCATGGCTTTCAGGTATCCAAGCTTGCCTTTCCTCTTGCGAAATTCCCTGAATGCGACAAGCCACGTAAATCCTTCGAATACCATGGCAAATCCCAGAACTATATAATTGATATATATATGTTTTACTTCCTTTGGATGATTGAACTTACTGAACCCTTCATACAGTGAAACCCCGGCTCCAATTGCAAAAATCAGGATTGCGACCACGAAGGTCCAGAAATACAATTCCATTCCGTATCCGAACGGATGACGTTCGTCGGCAGGTCGGGATGACCTCCTGATCCCCCAGAGCAGCAAGCCCTGGTTGCCCGTATCGACAATGGAATGCACGGCTTCGCTCAACATGGCGGAGCTGCCGGTAATCGCGGAAGCGAACATTTTGGTAATGGCGATCAAACCATTACCGATGATGGCCGCTATGACCACCCATCTTGAGCTGGACTTGGGTTTCAACGCCTGGATTGCATCTGGATGCAACGCTTCCCTACTGCAGTCACTGCGGTATTCGGGATGGTGCGGTGTTTCATGTGGCGGACTTTCGGTTTGCGGTTGGATCAGATTCCAAGATAAGCCTTTTTAACGTGTTCATTATCCGAGAGAAAGGAGGCCGACCCTTCCAGGGAAATTTTACCCATTTCGAGCACATAACCATAATCTGCCAGTTTAAGGGCGAGGTCGGCGTTTTGCTCCACCAGTATTACGGTCACGCCCTGTTGATTGATTTCTCTCAGGAATTCCCCGATTTCCTGAACGACAATGGGCGCAAGCCCCAGTGATGGTTCATCCAGCAACAAAACCCGGGGCCTTGACATCAGCGCGCGACCAATAGACAACATTTGCTGTTCACCCCCGCTCAAGGTGCGGGCATGCTGGTTTTGACGTTCAACCAGTCGGGGAAAACGGGAAAATACTTTTTCCAGTTCCTTGTTGATTGCGGATTTGTCCTGATGAATATAAGCGCCCAGAATCAGGTTTTCAAGGACACTCAAATCCTTGAAAATACGGCGCCCCTCCGGAACATGGGCGACTCCCCTTCGTACAATCGTATCCACTCCCATCCGTTCAATCCGTTCGTCGTTCAGTCTGATCGTCCCGTTGTCCGGTTTGACGAGGCCGGATATGGCTCTTAGTATGGTGCTTTTCCCGGCGCCATTAGACCCGATCAAAGTGGCAAATGCGCCATCATCGACTTCAAAACCAATACCTTTGAGCGCGGCTACATTGTTGTATTTGACCTCCAGGTCTTGTATGGACAATTTCATCCAGACTCACCCGCTTCCAAGATAAGCGCTGACCACATCGGGGTTGCTTCTTACCTGATCCGGTGTTCCCTGGGCCAGCAATGAGCCAAAGTTCAATACGGTAAGTTGGTCGCACAGCCCCATAACGGCTTTCATGTCATGTTCAACCAATATGATGGTAACACCGGATTCACGTACCTTTCGGGTCAGCTCCATCATACGGCTGGTTTCTTCCGGATTCATCCCGGCAAAGGGTTCATCCAGCAGCAGCAGTCGGGGTTTCGACACCAGTGCGATGGCGACCGCCAGAGTACGCTGGGAACCGAACGGCAGTTCGGACGCCAGTTGATGTTTGCGCTCGGCAAGCCCCATGAAATCAAGCATCTGCATGGCGGATCGGGCAGCCTCGTTGCGCTGGTCCCGATCAAGCCCCAGTATGGCTGAAACAACGTTGATCTTCATACTATTATGGGTGCCGATCAGAACATTGTCAAAAACACTGAGTTCCTGAAACAGGGTGGCCTCCTGAAAAGTACGCACCACTCCCAATTTTGAAATATCCGAAGGCTTGCGCCCCTTGACGCTGACCCCGTTGAACAGGATATCCCCGTCGGTCGGGACAAGAAATCCGGAAATATTCTTGAACAGGGTGCTTTTGCCGGCTCCATTAGGTCCGATAAGGCCATGTATGTGGTTTGCCTCCACCGTGAAGCTGACCTTGTTCAACGCGGTCAGGCCGCCAAACTTCTTGGTCAGGTTTCTGATCTCGAGAATCGGCATCAGGATCTTCCGAATTGTCGATTCCCCTGTCTGAAAATGCTCCTGGCTTTTTGCGGCAGGCTTTCCAGTCCGGCAGGCAGAAACAGGATGGAGGCAATCAGCAATCCACCATATATAGCCGGCCGGAGTTTATCGAATTCCCTGAACGCTTCATCCAGAACGGATAGCACAACGGCTCCCAGAATGACGCCGTAAAATGTCCTGTACCCGCCCACGATCACCCAGATCAGGATAAATACCATGAATCCGATATCGAACTGCTTGGGCGATACCGTACCGATATAGTGGACCTTGAGCGCCCCGGCGATGCCGACGAACAATGATCCGATGATAAAGGCCAGGGAGCGGTAGTTCCAGGTATTGACACCCACTGATTCTGCCAGAGGAGCTTTCCAGTGAACGGCGTTCAGGGTCAGGCCGATTCGGGAAATTTCGATGCGGTACAGCACCAACAGGCACAGGGAGACGATAATCAACGTCAGGTAAAAATACGGAATGGGTTCCAGGAAATCGATGTTCATCAGTTCCGGTGATGGAACGCCGCTGATTCCCCCGGTTCCGCCAAAGGGTTTGATGAAGTGGATCCAGCATAGACGAATGGCCTCTCCGGCGGCAAACGAACCGATCAGGAAGTAGAACTGGGTCATCCGGAACAGGGGAAAACACAGGAGCGCGGCAATTATGGCGGCGGAGACGCCCGCGATCGGCATGCCAAGCCAGACCGAAAGCCCCAGGTTTTTGGTTACAAGAGCGCTGGAATAGGCGCCGACCCCCATCATCACGGCATGAATCAGGGACCATTCCCCGGTCAGGGTAACCAGTCGATAACTGACTACGACCAGAACATTGATCACCAGAAAAATCAGGAAATCCTGATGATGGTATTTCAGGAAATGCGGCAGGATAGCCAGAATGACCAGTATTCCGGCAACCACTCCCCATGATTTGATGAAGCGGGTGGCGGTCATGCTATTCGCTTACCCTCCGGCCCATGATCCCCGAAGGTCGGATAATCAGCATCAATACCATGATGAGCAGGCCGGAGATTGTGGCGATGGTGCCACTGAAGTAAGTGGTAACCAGGGTATGGAACGACGCGTAAAGCAAGGAGGCGATGACCGCGCCCGACAAGCTACCGACCCCGCCCACGATGGTGACGATGAACGCGGTGATAATGATATTGTGACCCATGTGAGGATTGATATTGGTCAACGGCGCCATCAGGGCGCCTGCCAGTCCCGCCATAGCCGCGCCGATGCCAATCGCAATCATTGAAATCCGGTTACTGTTGATACCTTGCAGTTCGGCGGCTTCCCGATCCTCGGAGACAGCGCGCAGGGACCAGCCCAGTTTCGACCGTGTCAGGAAATACCAGAGCAGGGCCAGCGCGATTACAGAGATGGCGATACTGAACACACGCTGGTTCGGAATGTGCAGGAAACCGAAAAGGGTCATGGTGCCTTCAAAGGGGGGAGGCACTTGTTTCGATGGCCCGTCGCCACCCACCAGAGTCGCGATCACCTGGAGCGCGAACAGCACTCCGATCGAACAGATCAGCCCGGCCAGCGGGTCTTCACGCGTCGGACGAAACAGGAACCGCTCCATGAGCAGACCGATAGCCGACACCAGAATGATGGCGATAACAATAGTCAGCAGGAACGGGACATTGTTCTGGGCATGCAGCAGCCAAACGGTGTAGGCTCCGACCATGACCAATTCACCATGGGCGAAATTAACCACGCCCATCACACCGAAAATCAAAACGAGTCCAACCGCTGCCAGCGCGAAAAAACCGCTTTGGATAACGCCGTAAACGATGGACTGCACCAGCAGTTCCAAATTACAACTCCATGTCACGGGGAGAGGTTTGCCGCCCCTCCCCTTCTACAGATCTTTGCAAAGTTCAGACAGTACGCAACCCGAGCGCTTTCATGTGCTTGATCAGCACATCCTTGTTGTTTGCGAGCCAAGCGGCTACATCGCCATATTCCTGGATGCGCGCCTTGCCATCAACGATTCTCACCACCGGCCAGCGTCCGACCAGGGCATTGTCAAGTCCCCATAACTGGCTGCCCCACCAGTCACCGCCGCCAAATACGAAATCCTGTTTCTGTCCGAGCATGGTTGCAGCGACCGCTTCGGTTTCAACACTGCCGGCAGCCTTCGCGGCTTCAAGCCAGTTAAGCAGGATTGCAGGATATTCCCAGGCGACTGCAGACCAGTCGTTCGGATGGTCTTTTCTGAATGCGGCGTCAAATCCTGCCGGATCCGGGAAGTTCACCCCTGCTTCCTGCAATTTCGGGTCATCAAAATCCGGAAACTGGTAGATCGTGCCATTAACGAATTCTTCACTTGTCTTTGCGATAATTTCCTCATAGTAATCCAGCGTGCAGGATATGATCAATCCATCATATCCCTGATGGAACAACTGCTCCATGATCGGCGTAACATAGAAGCTGGTCGCCATACAGACGATGTCCGGCTTCTTGGCAAGCAGGGAACCGACAACAGGCGCAAAGTCGGTGATGTCGAATCCGTGCAGGGTGGTGTCGATCACCTCAATACCGGCCACCTCGAAAGCGGCGCTGTAGGTTGCGGCGGACTGCAGGCCGTATTCGACATCGTTGTTGGTGATGATTGCGGCCGTCTTCGCTTCCGGGTAGTTCTTCGCCAGCCATTCAACCCCGGTCACGTTATACAGCGGGTGGGATTCGCAGGTCGCCACCAGATATTTTGAATCCGGAGTAATATCACTGGGCAGGAGGGTTGTGGTCAGTACTTTTTTGCGCGTTGCCCATGGCAACACGGCCGCGACCGTGGACCCGCCCAGCATCATCACCATTTTGGCGTCATCTTCATTGACCAGTTTCTTGAATCCCTGCACGGCTTTTTCAGTGTCGTAGCCGTGGTCATAGGATGCAATGCTGATATCCCAGGTTTCGCCGCCAATGGTGACGCCGCCCGAAGAATTGATGTTATTGGCGATAATTTCGCAACCGTACAATCCAGGCAGCCCCCATGGCGCATAATCGCCCGTCATCGGGATGTTCATGCCTACGGTCAGGGTTTTGTTCTGTGCAAAAGCGCGAGCGGGAAGGAGGCTTGCGGTGGTTACAGTCGCGGCGCCAGCTATTGCGTGTTTTAGAAATTTTCTCCGATTGGTAAGTTGTGTTTTAGTTGTCATAGTCAAATTTCCTCATCAGGTTTTGAATCAAGGAACGTTCATTGAGATAAACCGGTTCAGTTTCCCGGCAGAATACAGCCTCCTGTCGACATGGTCACCTTACTCAATCCTGAATAATACGCCACAGGTATATTCAAGTCCACCCTGTTTGCCGGAAAACCTGGTCCGCACAGTGGATTGTGCGGTCAATCAGTTCTTCAGTATGCGCGCAAGAGACGAATCCCGCTTCAAATGCGGAAGGGGCAAAATAGATGCCCGATTCCAGCATTGCATGGAAAAATTGATTGAACTGCGCCTGATTGCAAGCCATTACATCCTGGAAACAGTCGACAGATTGCCGATCCGTGAAAAACAGTCCAAACATGCCGCCGACCTGGTTGATCGCCATTTTTATTCCATGACGTTCAGCCGAGTCCGACAGGCCATTCACCAACCGCCCGGTTTTCCCTGAGAGATCTTCGAAGAATCCATCCACGCAGACTTTTGCAAGTGTCGCCAGACCGGCAGCCATCGCTATCGGGTTGCCGGAAAGAGTACCCGCCTGATAGACCGGGCCATCCGGAGCCAGACAGGCCATAATGTCTTCCCTGCCCCCGAATGCGCCTACCGGCAATCCCCCGCCAATGACCTTTCCCAGGGTTGTCAGGTCGCCCCGGACGCCATACAACCCTTGCGCCCCTCCAGGGCCCACCCGAAACCCCGTCATCACCTCATCCATGATCAATACGCTTTCATGCCGGTCGCAGATGTCGCGCAATCCCTGGAGAAACCCTTCCACGGGAGGTACGCAGTTCATGTTGCCGGCAACCGGTTCAAGAATGACCGCCGCAATCCGGTCGCCAACCTGTTCAAAGATCGAGTTGACCGAATCAGGATCATTGTAAGCCGCGGTCAAGGTATGCTCAGCCATCGCGGCCGGTACTCCCGGAGAGGTGGGGACCCCGAAAGTCAAAGCTCCGGATCCGGCTTTTACCAGCAGACTGTCGGCGTGGCCATGGTAACAGCCCTCGAATTTGAGTATCTTGTCACGTCCGGTAAAACCTCGCGCCAGACGAATTGCGGACATGGTCGCTTCAGTGCCTGAATTGACCATTCTCAGTTTGTCAATCCACGGCATCTGCCTGCAAATCAACTTCGCGATTTCGGTTTCAAGTATCGTAGGCGCCCCAAAACTCAAGCCCGAATCACACTGATTTTTAACCGCGTCGATTACCTGTGGGTCCGCGTGACCCAGGATCATCGGTCCCCATGACCCCACATAATCAATATATTCCCGGCCATCCTCCGCATAAACCATTGCACCCTTTGCATGCCGGATGAATACCGGGTCTCCACCAACAGACTTGAAAGCCCTGACCGGAGAGTTGACCCCTCCGGGTATGAATTTTCCGGCATCGGAAAAAAGCGATGAATGAGTTGTCATTTGTTCAAACCCCCCAAAAACCTGTTTACATGTGCATCACAAAGAAAAAGGACGCTCTGAAGGAGCGCCCTTTGTCGTTCATCGCGAACATCGGAACCGGCAATCAATCATCCGGTCATGTTCGCTGGTATCTGTTCTGGAACTTGCTTACACGACCGGCGGTATCGATAATTTTCTGCTTGCCGGTATAAAACGGGTGGCATTCAGAGCAGATTTCCACATGGATATCCCGCCCCATCGTGGACTGGGTCTCAAAGTTGTTGCCACACGCACAAACCACCTTTATATCAGCGTATTGGGGATGTATTTCAGGTTTCATGATGATTTTCAGTGTTTTCTTGTATCGAGGCTATCGGTCCGGTCAACCGGAATCGAACCGGGCGGCGATAATATGAGAATTGAGTGGTTAATTCAAGTTTTATACTCGCTTTCGTTCAATTCCGTTACCAGCGCCTAGCGATTCATTGATTTTATGAACTCTTCGTTGGTTTTGGTGATTTTCATTTTATCGATCAAAAACTCCATCGCCTGCAAATCGTCCATCGGGTGAATGAGTTTTCTCAGCAACCAGATTTTCTGGAGCTCGAGCGGGTCGGTCAACAATTCCTCTCTTCTTGTACTGGAACGATTGATCACCATGGCCGGATAAACCCGTTTTTCCGCGATTCTGCGATCCAGGTGAATTTCCATATTGCCGGTACCCTTGAACTCTTCGTAAATGATGTCATCCATTTTCGATCCGGTATCGATCAGCGCCGTGGCCAGAATGGTCAGACTGCCTCCTTCTTCAATATTACGGGCCGCCCCGAAAAACCGCTTCGGCCTCTGTAACGCATTGGAGTCGACACCGCCAGTCAGGACCTTGCCCGATGCCGGGGCGACTGTATTATAGGCCCGTGCCAGCCGGGTAATGGAATCAAGCAGAATAACGACATCCTTTTTGTGTTCAACCAGCCGTTTGGCTTTCTCGATCACCATTTCCGCCACCTGAACATGGCGTGACGCGGGTTCATCGAATGTAGACGAAACCACCTCGCCGCGCACGGTACGCTGCATATCGGTAACTTCTTCCGGACGCTCATCAATCAACAGCACCATTACCACGATTTCCGGATTGACCGTTGCGATTGACTGGGCAATTTGCTGCAGCATCACCGTCTTCCCGGTTTTCGGGGCAGATACGATCAACCCCCTTTGCCCTTTGCCGATCGGCGCAATCAAATCAATAATACGTCCCGTCAAGTCTTCCGCAGACCCGTTGCGGCGCTCAAGGCGCATCCTTTCGTCGGGATGGATCGGAGTGAGGTTTTCGAAAAGAATCTTCTTCCTGGCGTCTTCCGGCGATTGAAAATTGATCTCCTCGACTTTCAGCAGCGCGAAGTAGCGCTCGGAATCCTTGGGCGGGCGGATCTGTCCGGCCACCGTGTCGCCGGTTCGCAGGCTGAATCTTCTTATCTGGCTTGGAGACATATAAATGTCATCCGGACCAGCCAGGTAGGAGGAGGTGGCGGATCTCAGGAATCCGAATCCATCCTGCAGGATTTCCACCACTCCTTCACCGACTATTCTTTGACCCTGTTTGGCCTGAGCTTTGAGGATTGCGAATATCTGGTCCTGTTTGCGCATTCGACCGATGTTGTCGAGATTGAGGGAACGGGCAAGTTCGGCAAGTTCTGTGGGAGTTTTTAACTTTAAGTCGCGAATGTTAATAGGCATGAAAGGAAAGTGTAATATGGTGGTCATTGCGCGCCCGGCAACCGGAATTCATCACTGAATCAATCGGGCGAGTATCAAGGGAGTAACTGTCATTCGAGATGCAGTCTGAACGACTGCATCGCAATCCAGTGCGTAATCATATAGAGCTTCGACAAAGATGTCCAGCCTGTGTAAAGGTCCATGTGCGATGCGTTGATATTTGCATGACGCTCCTCCAGAGGGAGCGCTATCGGTTTCTGAACCAGCACAATCAAATAATCGAATAAATATTGACCTGATTCGCTGTAAAACAGCTATTAATCACACTAAAATCCGGATATTGTGGCTGAATACCTATTTCAACTTTCATCCGACAGAAAAGGGACCTTGCGGTCCCAGATCCAGGAAATGATGGTCAATTCCATTCTGGGGGGGCATCTGGCGCTGGATTCACCGCTGCCCTCGACCAGAAAGCTGGCTCGTCAATTATCCGTTGCGCGCAATACGGTTGTCCACGCCTACCAGCATCTGGTCGATGAAGGATTCCTGATTTCAAAGGAAAGAAGCGGATTTTACGTAAATACCGAAATACTGAAAGGCCGGATCAATGCGCCCAAACAATCCCGGCTCTTTGACAGCACGCTGGACTGGAGCAAAAAACTAACCGTTGAACCGGGCATTTTCCGGCAAAACCTGAAGCCGCTCAACTGGAATCAATATCCGTATCCGTTTATTTGCGGTCAATATGACCGGAATATCTTCCCGATCGCCGACTGGAGAGAATGCGCCAGGGAAGCCATGACCGTCAACGCGATTCACAATTGGGCAAAGGACCTGATTGACCAGGATCATCCCGAATTGATTGACCAGATTCATAAGAAAATACTTCCCAGACGCGGTGTGTGGGCGGACGAAGACGAAATACTGGTGACAGTAGGCGCCCAGCAGGGGCTGTATATCACTGCGCAACTTCTGCTCAACCCGGACAGGACCATCGGCTTCGAGAATCCGGGTTATGTGGACGCGGAAAATACGTTTGCTGTTTTCACTCCGAATATTCAGCCCCTCGGCGTCGATAATTCCGGATTGATTCCGGACGAACGATTCGCGCAATGCCATTGCATTTACACCACTCCAAGCCATCATTACCCGACTACGGTGACGATGCCAAGGGAACGGCGTAATGAATTGATGGAGCAGGCCCACCGGCATGACGTCGTCATTATCGAGGATGATTATGAATCGGAATTCAATTACATCGGCGATCCCACCCGTGCATTGAAGAGCCTGGACAACGATGGCCGGGTGATCTATATCGGGAGTTTGTCGAAAACGCTGGCGCCCGGCATTCGTCTGGGTTATCTGGTCGCGCCGCGTAAATTCATTCAGGAGGCCCGTGCGCTGCGCAGATTGATGCTGCGCCACCCGCCGGGCAATAACCAGTTCATCATTGCCGAATTCCTGAAACGCGGGTACCACGACGCATTAATCACAAAACTCAGTCAGACACTGCATGAGCGCTGGTCCTTGCTGGGAGATTTGCTGGAACGGCATTTCCCCGGGAACAGCCCCTCCACTTTTGGCGGTTCTGCGTTCTGGGTGGAAGGCCCGGACAACCTGGATGCCAGACAACTGGCGCAAAAGGCTGCTCAATCCGGTATCCTGTTCGAAGCGGGCGAAGTTTTTTTTCACCAGCCCGACCCTCCCAGGAATTTTTTCAGACTCGGTTTTTCTTCCATCAAAACATCCCGAATCCAGCAGGGCCTGAAAAAACTGGTCAGCCTGATTGATTGATGCGGGGTCTGGTTGCAGGCCGGCACGCTGACCGGCCCCTACTCTATTCAGCGGTTTGGTTTTCCGGTTTCCCGACTTCCAGTAACTCGATTTCGAACAGCAATACTTCATTCGGGCCGATTATCGGTCCTGCGCCCCTGGCGCCATAAGCCAGCTCTGGCGGTAGCGCTACACGCCATTTACCACCCTGTTTCATCAATTGAAGCGCTTCCTGCCAGCCGGGAATGATTGACTGCAACGAAAACGAAACAGGTTGTCCCCGATCGTAGCTGCTGTCAAACACAGTGCCGTCCGTGAGTGTACCGTGGTAATGGACCAGAACGGTATCGATCAGAGACGGACTGTCGCCCTCCCCTGCAACAAGCACTTCGTATTGGAGACCGCTTTCCGTGACGGTCACTCCTTCGATGGATTGATTGTGTGCCAGAAACGCCTTGCCGGATTCCAGTTTTTCCAGAGCCTCCCGGTTTTCAATGGCGACCAGTTCCTGTTCCCGCTTTAGAATGGCCGACTCGACTTCATCGTCACTCAACAACCTGTCTTTCCCGGATACGGATGTGACCAGGCCTTCAAGCAACGCCTGCATTTCAAAGCCGTTTTCGGCATTGAATTGCTCCAACAAACTTTCTCCGAGTTTCAGGCCGACTGCATAGCTATAGGTCTTTTGGTCTGTATCCAGTTTGAATTCCTCTTGCGCCGACACACCAATCGGGAGAAGCAGAAGGGTTGCAGAAGCCGCAGCTTGAAATTTCTTGAGCATTTTATTCCTCGTCATTTTTTGTTTCGACTTCTGTTTCGACTCGGTTCAGTCAGGGAGGGAGCGCGCATTATACCCGAAATCTCAGGCTTCCAGTATTTGAATCGCGTCTTCTATTCTCCGGGGCGCAATGATTTCCATGTCACCTGTGGGGGATTTCGGTTTGTTCGCCGCGGGAATCAACGCGCGCCTGAACCCGGACCTTTGAGCTTCCCGCAGGCGCTCGACTCCTCTTTGTACCGGGCGCAACTCCCCGGACAGGCCAATTTCACCGAATACCGCAAGGTCGCTGCCCACCGCCCGATTTTTGACGCTCGACAGGATTGCCAGCAAAACAGCCAGATCGGATCCGGTTTCAGATACCCTGATTCCGCCGGCGGCATTGACGAACACATCGTAATTGTTCAGCGAGATACCTGCATGACGATGGGCGATGGCGAGCAACATGGACAACCGGTTCTGTTCCAGTCCGACACACAATCTCCGGGGATTCGAAAGAACGCTGTCATCCACCAGCGCCTGAATTTCAACCAGCAGGGGACGGGTTCCCTCCTGGGTGGCGAGGACAACGCTGCCCGGTTTTTCAGCGCCGTATTTGCTGACAAACATCGCAGAAGGATTGCTCACGTCCTTCAATCCCTGTTCCGTCATTGCGAACACGCCAATCTCGTTCACGGCCCCGAAACGATTCTTGATCGCCCGGATCACACGGAAACTGTGTGAACTGTCGCCCTCGAAATACAGGACACTGTCAACCATGTGTTCAAGGACACGTGGGCCGGCCAAAGCCCCTTCCTTGGTCACATGGCCAACCAGGATTAAACGGCAATCACTGTGTTTTGCATATCTGACCATCCTTGCCGCACATTCGCGAACCTGGGAAACACTGCCGGGAGCCGCGCTGAGGGCGTCACTGTAAAAAGTCTGGATTGAATCTGCCACCAGAACCTCGGGAGATTCCGCGTTCACGACTTCAAGCAGGTTCTCAAGCCTGTTTTCAGCCATCACGTTCAATCTGCCTGAGTCCAGGCCAAGCCGCTGTGACCGAAGCGCGATCTGCTCCGCGGACTCCTCTCCCGTTACATAGAGCGCCCTTGAATTGCGACTGATGCAGCACAGGTTTTGCAATAGCAAGGTGGATTTGCCAATTCCCGGGGCGCCGCCGATGAGCACAACGGAACCGGCTACCAGCCCACCCCCCAGCACCCGGTCGAATTCAGCGCTCCCGCTCGACAGTCTTTCCGTTTGACTGACCTGGATGTCGACCAGTTTCCGAACCCGCGCCTTGGGGGCGAATCCGGAAAAACGATCCACTACCGCGGGTTTTTTCTCAATCTGATGCTCCACCAGCGTATTCCAACTGCCGCAATCCCCGCATTGTCCGGACCATTTCAGGTTTTCCGCGCCGCAGTCGGAACAGAGGAAAACCGTTTTCGATGATGATTTAGCCATGTTGCGAGCCCCCGCCCCCGGTCACCACCCTGGGAATCCGGAGTGTCACCTTGCTTAATAATTCATAAGGAATGGTTTGCGCCCATCCGGCCACTTCTTCCACGGGCAAACCATCCCCCCACAATGTAACTTCATCGCCGACCTCGACAGCGCCATGGTCTGTAACGTCCACCGCAATCATATCCATCGAAACCCGGCCTGTGACCGGCGCCCTCCTGCCGTGAATCAGGACACAGGCCCTGGCATCGACATTCCAGGGATACCCATCTCCATAGCCCAGTCCGGCAATACCGATACGAGACCGGCGCCGGGTACGATAGAGGCCGCCATAGCCGATTGGCTGATTCCTGTCGACGAACTTGACCGAGATCAGCCGGGCCTTGAGTTGCATCACCGGGTGCAGATCGACATCGTCTGGCCCCTTGTCAACGAACGGCGAAACGCCATACAGCATCAAACCGGGGCGAACCCAGTCCTTGTGTGTGTCCTTCCTTCTCATTATTCCGGCTGAATTTGCCAGGCTCTTTTCATATCGCAAAGACAAACAGGCGGATTCAAAGTTTGCAAGTTGTCTGTCCGTATACCGGTCATCCGGAATATCCGCGTTGGCCAGATGGGAAATGACCTTGACTGCCTTGACTGATTCAAGTGTTTGCAGTGAGGCGCAGATTTTCTCCAGTTGCTGGCCGGGGATGCCCAGTCGATTCATGCCTGTATCGAATTTGACCCAGACAGTCAACGGCTTTCCCGGCCAGGCTTGCAACCAGTCAACCTGCTGGCCGCTGTGAACCACAGGTTGCATACCATATCTCTCGAATTCCACCAGCTGCGACGCGTGCCAGAATTCAGACAGCACGACAATCGGCCTGCAATCCTGGACCTGGCGGCAAAGGATGCCTTCGGGCAATGTCGCCACAGCGAACCCGTCTACCTGTCGGCATATCGATTCAGTAATGGCGGCCAGGCCATGTCCATAGGCATCCGCCTTGATTACCGCAATGATTCCGGAATGGGGAGCGAGTTTCCGTATAACGGAAATATTATGGTGGAGCGCCTGCAAATCAATTTCAGCCCAGGCGCGCAGCAGTCCATTGTCTGGTGATGAACGGGTCGCGGTCAGGGACAATTTGATATCCGGATGATGATCAGCAGCCCGGGTTACGGATTGGCCATATGGGGCATCGCAAAATTCTCGAAGCGTGTAAACTCCCCTCTGAAGGTGAGTCTCGTGGTGCCAACCGGACCATTTCTCTGTTTGCCGATAATCAGTTCAGCCACCCCTTTTTGACTGGTATCCTCGTTGTAGACTTCATCCCTGTAAATGAAGAAGATCACATCCGCGTCCTGCTCGATGGCGCCGGATTCCCTCAAGTCCGACATCACGGGGCGCTTGTTGGGTCTTTGTTCAAGGCTCCGGTTCAACTGCGAGAGCGCGACCACGGGAACATGCAGTTCCTTGGCCAGGATTTTCAATGCCCGTGTAATGCCGGAAATCTCGGTGGCGCGGTTTTCATTGCTGTCCGGGGAATTCATCAATTGCAGATAATCAATAATGATCAGCCCCAGTTGCTGGTTTTCACGCTTCAGTCGCCGCGCTCTTGATTGTAAATCCAGCGTGTTCAACCCGGCGGAATCATCAATAAAGATAGGCGCCTTGTCCAGTATACTGACCGCAGAAGTCAGTCTCGGCCAGTCTTCATCGCTCAAGCGTCCGGTTCTGACCTTGTTGGAGTTGATCTGGCCCAGCGAAGACAACATGCGCATAGCCAACTGTTCACCCGGCATTTCCATACTGAAAATCGCGACCGGCAGTTTTTTCTCCACGGCGACATATTCAGCAATATTCATCGCAAATGATGTTTTACCCATCGAAGGCCGCCCCGCGATGATGACCAGGTCACCTTGCTGCAACCCGGATGTCTGGCTATCGACATCTGAAAAACCGGTCGGGACACCGGTAACCGCTTCCTTCGATTCGGATAACAACTCGATTCGATTGATTGACCGCCTGACCAGATCATGCAGCTCGGTAAATCCCCGCTGGCGCGCTCCATCGCGCTCCGAAATATCGAAAACCAGATTTTCCGCGTGGTCCAGTATTTGCCGCGGAGTTCTTCCTTCGGGATTGTAGGATGAATCGGATATCTCATTGGCCGCCGATATCAACGACCTCAAGATAGCCTGGTCCCTGACAATTCTGGCATAGGTGAGGATGTTTGCCGTGCTCGGCGTATTATTCGCCAGAGTTCCGATATAGGTCAGGCCGCCCACGGCTTCCAGCTTGCCTTGTGAAGCCAGCCATTGCGAAGCGGTGATCGCATCCGCTGGTTGTCCGGCGGCCTGTAAACCGCCAATTGCCTGAAAAATCAAACGATGGTTCTGATTATAAAAATCCTGGTCGCCCACCTGCTCAACGACCTCATCCCATTTCATGTTATCCAGCAACAACCCTCCGAGGAGAGATTGTTCGGCCTCCAGTGCCTGGGGAGGAAGCTTGGGTGAAACCGCCATCAGTGGATCAAGTCATACCGGATACTTCGTGCTTCTTTTGTGAACTTGAAAGGCGGTTTTCCGGGGGTTACTCCGGACTCCCGGGTTCTCCGGCCTCGACATGGACGCGGACTGTGAAACGCACCTCCGGGTGGAGGACCACCTCCGCCTCGAATTCGCCGATCTGTTTGATTGGTCCGTCGGATTGATGGATTTCGGATTTGTCCATGTCCGATCCGGCCCGGTTCATCTCTTGTGCGATATCGGCTGGCGATACGGAACCATAGAGCTGGCCTTCTTCGCCACAAAGCCGTGACAATGATATTTCCCGGACCGCCTGTTCCGCGCGCATCTGCGCCTTCTGCAGTCGGCTGGCCTGGTCCGCGGCAATCTTCAGGCGCTTTTCCTCGGCCAGGGCTTTTGCCTCAGGCGTTGCCCGCATGGCTTTTTTTTGTGGAATCAGGAAATTCCTGGCATGGCCGTTACGGACATTGACCAAATCGCCAATATCCCCGGTATTAGGTATTTTCTCCAATAGAATGACTTCCATGACGCCTCCTAGTTTTCGTGTTGGTCCGTATATTGAATCAGAGCAAGAAACCGGGCGCGTTTGACCGCGGTGGACAATTGCCGCTGAAAATGCGTTTTCGTTCCGGTGCTTCTTCGCGGCAGGATCTTGCCGGTGTCGCTTGTGTTCGCGATCAGGATATCAAGGTCCTTGTAATCGATGGATTCGATTCCTTCGGCGGTAAACTTGCAAAACCGGGGTCTTCGTTGAAATCTGGCCATCAGGCTGCCTCCATAATTTTGTCATCATCAACTGGTTCGGCTGTTTTTCCAGATTCAGGCTTGTCTCGGGGCGCTTCTGGTTTCGGGGCTTTTTCTTCGGCTGTGGCTGTATGGCTGCCTGAACCACTGGCCGAACCCGCCTCTTTTGCGGCTTCCGCCGCGTCTTCCCGCGCCTTGGCTTTGGCCATACTGGATTCTTCGGTAATGGCCTGTTTCCGGCGTATCACCAGGTGGCGAAGAACCGAGTCGTTGAATCTGAAATTCCGTTCGATATCCCGCAATACATCCAGGCCGCATTCGATATTGATCATGACGTAATGCGCCTTATGAACGTCATTGATCATATAGGCCAGACGCCGGCGTCCCCAGTCTTCGACACGGTGGATCCTGCCGTCTCCGGATGTGACCATATCCTTGAAACGATCAATCATCGCCGGTACCTGTTCGCTCTGGTCCGGGTGAACCAGAAAAACGATTTCATAGTGTCTCATACATTCTCCCTTTGGGTTGTATCCTCCCCCTGGAAACAGGATTCCGCCAGGAGTGAGGAAAGGAGTTGAAAGAAATTTGTGGCGCCGATTGTACAGAAATAAAGTCCGTTTCACAAGGTTGTCCTGCCCGCAGGTCATCCACATTCAGACTCCGCATCATGATAAAATGAATTCAACGTGAACGCTGCGACCGATATGCCTGATTCCGACAATAAAATGGATATGGACGCCACCGAGACAAGGGAATGGCTGGATGCCCTGACATCCGTTGTTCAGGCGGACGGCCATGAGCGCGCGCATTTTTTGATTGAATCCCTGATAGACCATGCCAGGAGAACGGGAATTCACATCCCCTATCAGGCCAATACCGCTTATCTGAACACCATTCCAACCCACATGGAACAACCGAGTCCGGGCGACCATGGACTGGAGAGAAGAATCCGTGCATTGATTCGCTGGAATGCAATGGCGATGGTGATCCGGGCCAATCGAATCTCCAGTGAACTCGGTGGGCATATTGCCAGCTTCGCGTCTGCGGCGACCCTGTACGATGTCGGTTTCAACCATTTCTGGCGCGCCAGTACCGCCGACCATCCAGGTGACATGATTTTTATCCAGGGGCATTCCGCTCCCGGAATTTATGCAAGGGCCTATCTCGAAGGACGCCTTCATAAAGAGGACCTCCGGTTGTTTCGCCAGGAAGTGGACGGTTCCGGGCTGTCCTCTTACCCCCATCCGTGGCTGATGCCCGATTTCTGGCAATTTCCCACGGTTTCCATGGGGCTCGGACCGATCATGGCGATTTACCAGGCCAGATTCATGAAGTACCTGCACAATCGCGGATTGATCGATGCCGGTGACCGAAAAATCTGGGTATTTCTGGGCGATGGGGAAATGGATGAACCCGAATCCATGGGAGCGCTGGCTATCGCAGGCCGCGAAAAACTGGATAATCTGATCTTTGTGGTGAATTGCAATTTGCAAAGACTGGACGGTCCGGTGCGGGGGAACGGCAAGATCATCCAGGAGCTGGAAGGCGATTTTCGCGGATCAGGCTGGAATGTCATCAAACTGATCTGGGGCGGATACTGGGACAAGCTGTTGATACGTGACGACAAGGGATTGTTGAAACAGCGCATGGAAGAAGCCGTAGATGGTGAATACCAGGCATTCAAGGCTAATGACGGCGCCTATGTCCGGGAAAAGTTTTTCGGAAAAAATCCGGAATTGAAAGCCATGGTCGCCAATATGACCGACGAGGATATCTGGCGATTGAATCGGGGCGGCCACGACCCGCATAAAATCTATGCGGCCTACCACGCGGCTGTTCATCATACCGGCCAGCCTACGGTAATATTGGCGAAAACAGTAAAGGGTTATGGTATGGGTGAGGCGGGAGAGGGCCAGAACACCACCCACCAGCAGAAAAAAATGGGGGAGGAATCGCTGCTGGCGTTCCGGGACCGGTTCAACATCCCGCTGACTGACGAGGAAGTCGCCAAGGCGCCCTTTTACCGCCCTGAACGGGATTCTCCGGAGGTGCGGTATATTCTGGAACGAAGGGAACAACTGGGTGGTTTCATGCCGGCCCGCAGAAGTGTATGCGTCCCTGGATTCCGGTTTCCGGAGGCGGACATTTTCAAGTCCCAGCTTGAAGGCACAGGCGACCGCAAAATTTCGACGACCATGACTTTTGTCAGGATCCTGTCCGCATTGTTCAGAAACAAGGAATTGAAGGATTACATCGTACCGATCATTCCGGATGAATCCCGCACATTCGGCATGGAAGGCATGTTCCGGCAACTTGGCATCTACTCCCCTGAAGGACAACTGTATGAACCGGTCGATTCGGATCAATTGATGTTCTACCGCGAAGACAAGACGGGACAGGTGCTCCAGGAAGGCATTAACGAAGCAGGCGCAATGTCGTCATGGATTGCCGCCGGAACCTCTTACAGCAACCATAACCTGTTCACCATTCCATTTTTCATCCTCTATTCGATGTTCGGATTCCAGCGCATCGGCGACCTGTGCTGGGCGGCTGGCGACAGTCGGGCGCGCGGATTCATCATCGGAGGGACCGCTGGCAGAACCACACTGGCCGGTGAGGGACTGCAACACCAGGACGGACACAGCCTGATTCTGGCGTCCACGGTTCCGAACTGTGTTTCCTACGACCCCGCATACTGCTATGAGCTGGCTGTGATCATTTATGACGGATTGCGCCGCATGTACCAGAAACAGGAAAGCATTTATTACTACATTACGGTGATGAATGAAAATTACTCCCATCCCACGATGCCAGAAAACGCCGAAGAAGGCATCCTGAAAGGAATGTATCTGCTCAAGCGGACCGGCAGGAAGGAGAATGTTCACAAGGTACAGTTGCTGGGGGGTGGCGCGATCGTGCGGGAGGTTGAAGCGGCAGCGGCATTGCTGGACGAGGATTATGGGGTCAGCGCCGATATCTGGAGTGTAACCAGTTTTAACGAACTGGCCCGGGACGGACACAATGTCCAGCGGGAGAACCGGTTGCGTCCTACGGATACGCCGAGGCAAAGCTATGTGGAAATGTGTCTGGGCAATACCAAGGGGCCGGTGATCGCGGCCACCGACTACATTCGACTGTATGCCGAGCAGATCCGGGCGTTTGTGCCCAACCATTATCATGTATTGGGGACAGATGGATACGGGCGCAGCGATACCCGGGACAAGCTGCGCAAATTCTTCGAGGTGGACCGCTGCCATATCGCGCATACGGCGTTGAAGGCGTTGTCCGATATGGAGTCGCTCTCACTTGAGGATCTTGAAGAAGCGCGCCAGAATCTGGGTATCGATGTCAATAAACCGAACCCGGTTACGGTATGACGGAAATGACACGGATCACGATCCCCGATATTGGCGATTTCGATGAGGTCGAGGTCATTGAAGTGCTGGTTGGCGTCGGCGATCCGGTCGCCGTTGAAGATCCGGTCATTACACTGGAAAGCGACAAGGCGACGATGGAGATTCCGAGTCCGGTTGGTGGAATCGTGGCGAGTATCGAGGTTTCAATCGGGGACCGGGTTCGTGAAGGAGCGCTGGTAGCGGAAATTATAGAGCCTGTGGAACACGGGCCCGGGGACAGCTCCAAAAAGTCGGCGGAAAAGATGGCCGGGATGGAACCCCGCCTCCACGGGAATGGCGAAGATGGAGAGCGTGAGGACGATTCATCGGGCCTGTCCGACGTCGATGAAGCGGCAGAGAAGATAGCCGGGGGCGACGAAGGAGCGGATTCCCGCTCCCCGTCCGGAGCCGGAGACCGCCTCCGCGGGAATGGCGGAATATCCCTCCCGCTTCCCCCCCATGCGAGTCCGGGGATTCGACGTTTTGCCCGGGAACTGGGCGCCGATTTGAGTCTGATCGCTGGCAGCGGGCCAAAAGGCAGAATCCTGAAGGAGGATGTAAAAAGCTGGGTCAAGCGGCAATTGGCGAAGTCCCGGTCGATTGATCGGCAGGAGGAGGTTGGAATTCCCGCCGTCCCGGAAATTGATTTTTCTGAATTTGGCGACTTTGAAACCGTTCGGTTGAGTCGCATCAGGAAACTGTCCGGGCCACACCTGCAACGGGCGTGGTTGAACATACCCCATGTCACCCATCATGATGAAGCCGACATTACCGAACTGGAAGCGTTCAGGCAATCGCTGAAAGCAGAGGCTTCAATGAAGGGATTGCGCGTCACCCTGCTGTCTTTCGCCGTCAAGGCCCTGACCGGAGCATTGAAAGAGTACCCGAATTTCAATGCTTCGCTGGCGCCTGGTGGAGAACAGTTGATATTGAAACGGTATTTCAATGTCGGCATCGCGGTCGATACGCCCGATGGACTGGTGGTGCCGGTGATTCGCGATGTGGACCGGAAAAGCATCTTCAATCTGGCGCGGGAGCTCGCGGATTTAAGTGAACGGGCACGTAACAACAGACTCCGGCCGGATGACCTGAAAGGCGGGTGCATCAGCATCTCAAGCCTGGGAGGAATCGGAGGGGTCGCATTCACTCCCATCGTCAATGCCCCGGAAGTGGCCATTCTGGGGATATCCCGCGCCAGAACGATGCCTGTCTGGGATGGTCAGGATTTTGTTCCGAGATTGCTTTTGCCGTTGAGCCTGTCTTATGACCATCGCGTGGTGGACGGCGCCGAAGCGGCGCGGTTCGTCTCCTGCCTGACCCGGTTGTTTGCCGATGTCCGGCGGTTATCGCTGTGAGCATGGCGGGAGAGCGTCACGCTCAACTGGTTGTACTCGGTTCGGGACCGGGTGGCTACACTGCCGCGTTTCGGGCGGCAGATCTTGGATTGCAGGTTCTGCTGGTTGAGCGCTACCCGTGTCTGGGCGGAGTCTGCCTGAATGTCGGCTGTATCCCTTCCAAGGCGTTGCTTCATGTCGCGAAAATCATCTCGGAGCTCTCGGAGGCCGGTAAAATCGGGCTGACCTGCCCGCCTCCGGAGATTGACCTGCGACAAACACTCAAGTGGAAAAACGGGATCGTCCAGCAGTTGACCCGGGGACTGGCGGGACTGGCCGGGAAGCGAAAGGTCACCCTCATGCAAGGCGCCGGGAAATTTACCGGGCCGAACAGGATGGAAGTCGAATCGGAAGGCAAAACCGAATCCATATCCTTTGACCAGGCGATTATCGCGGTCGGCTCGCATGTGACAGAAATTCCAGGTTTCCCGGTCGGGGACGGGCGGGTGATGGACTCGACCGGGGCGCTCGAACCGGGCGACATCCCGCAAAAACTGCTGGTTATCGGTGGTGGAATCATTGGTCTTGAGATGGCGACGGTCTATCACTCGCTTGGCAGCAAAATCAGTATCGTTGAAATGATGGATGGATTGATAGCCGGCGCCGATGCGGACCTGGTCCGGCCGTTAATGAAAAAAATCAGGGAACAGTATGAGCACATCTGGCTGAACACCCGGGTTACCCGAATGGATTCGCTGGAAAATGGAGTCCAGGTTTATTTTGCAGGGGAAGACGCCCCGAAAAGCAGGACATTCGACCGCGTTCTGGTTGCAGTGGGCCGTACCCCCAATGGCCACCTGATCAACGCGGAATCGTCTGGCGTGGTGGTTGATAAACAGGGATTCATCCGGGTGGACAGGCAGCAACGGACCTCTGTTCCTCATATTTTCGCGATTGGCGATGTCGTTGGGCAACCGATGCTGGCCCACAAGGCGGTTCACGAGGGCAAGGTCGCGGCTGAAGTGGCGGCAGGCATGAAAAGTGGTTTCGATGCGCGTGTTATCCCGTGCGTCGCCTATACCGATCCGGAAATTGCCTGGGCGGGGATCACCGAATCCGAGGCAAAAGCCAAAGGACTTGAATATGGCAAGGGGGTTTTCCCCTGGGCCGCCAGCGGCCGTTCCCTGTCCCAGGGGCGTAACGAAGGGTTGACCAAACTGTTGTTCGACAAGGCCAATGACCGTATTATCGGAGCGGGCATTACCGGTAGCAACGCGGGTGACCTGATCGCCGAAGCGGTGCTCGCAATGGAGATGAATGCCGATGCCCGTGACATCGGACTGTCCATCCACCCACACCCTACCCTGGCCGAGACCCTCGGTTTTGCCGCCGAGGCTTTCGAGGGGACCATCACCGATTTGTACATGCCGCGGAAGTGACCGGAAAATACGTATTCCGGCCTTACGGTTGCCCCTCAGGCGAAGAAGGTTCAGGGCAAGATGACCGGCTGTGCCGGAAACGTTTCATTTCACGCATTACCCGGCGGCTACGCAGGGGTTTCCCGTTCAGTTGAAGATCAATCAGATACCTGGTCAGCCTGTTGGCCTGCCGATGGTTTTCACGGGTCGGGAATCGTTCCTTGTCCAGTGCGATCAATGTGGATCCACGGATGCCCCCTTTCTCGCCGCTGGCCGCCAGTACCGGCCCTTTCTCAGGAAAGTAGTGGTAATTCATGTCGGGTCTGATCGCCTCTCCGGATTCAACATCGTGGTCGAGTATCAGGCCGAAACCAATCTCCCTGAGCAGATATTTTTCGAAAATCCGTAATACGACAAACGGGTCCTGCCGATCTGCCAGGGCCAGAATCTGTTCCTGGTATTTTTCGAACAGCGTCTCATGCGCGTCATGCCGGTGCAACAATTTCAAAATCAACTCGTTGATGTAATATCCGCAACTGATTCCCGTACTCGATAAGGGCGGTGCGAAGCCGGGTTGCTCAATCCCGGTCAGGATTGGCAGTTCCCCCTTTCCGGTCCAACTGACCAGCAGGGGCTTAAAGGGCAGAAACAACCCCTGGGGCTGCGTTTTTTTCTTTCTGCATCCCTTGGCAATCAGCGTCAATCGGCCGAATTCGCGGGTAAAAACCTCCACCAGCAGGCTGCTTTCACTGTATGGCCGCCGATGAAGGATGAACCCGGCCTGCTGATCCACCTTTTTCCGGTTCACAATGGACTGGCTCCGGGCTCTTTTTTGACCCTGACCCACAAATTCAGGAATACTCTGCGCGAAAATTTCTTCTCGATCTGGAATCTCGCATCCGCCCCAATTTGCTTCAACTGATTTCCGTTCTTGCCGATAATGATTGATTTCTGGCTGTTTTTCCCGACTCGTACAACCGCATCGATATAGAGAATACCACGCTCATTGACCTCGAACCGGACCACCTCGGTCGTAATTTCATAGGGCAATTCCTCTCTCAGCTTCATGAAGATCTGTTCCCGGACCAATTCAGCGGCGATGAAGCGGTCGGAGCGGTCCGTGACCTGGTCTTCCGGGAAACCGGGCGGCCCATCGGACAAGTGGCCGGCAACCAATGCCAGAAAGCCGTCCCTGTCGTCCAGTCTTAACGCCGACAACGGGATTATTTCCCTGAAGTCATGAATTTGTCCGGATTCCCGCATAATCGGCAGCAACCGGGATTTGTCTTTTAACCGGTCGATTTTATTGATAATCAGGATAACCGGGATATTCCTGGATTTTACCGGATCGAATATCCGGATCAGTTCCTGGTTCCAGCCGCGGTGATCGATCATGAAAAGAATGATATCAACATCGGACAAACTGCTTATTGCGACCCGGTTGATCTGCCTGTTGAGATTTTTATGCTGGTTGCCATGCAGTCCGGGCGTGTCAACAAAAGCGATCTGGTAATCCGGGGCGGTCGTGATACCGAGAATCCGGTGCCATGTAGTTTGCGGACGCCGGGAAATAATCGAGATTTTCTGTCCGACAATCTGGTTCAGCAATGTCGATTTTCCTGCGTTCGGTGGACCGATCAACGCCGCGAAACCGAATTTGTGGTTGTCAGTCATCGCACTCCTGTTCGTCCAGGGCAGACAGCACCCGCTCGGCTGCCGCCTGTTCCGCGGCCTTACGGCTTCTGCCATGGGCAATAAACGCCCGCTTGATTCCAGGTACTGAACAGGAAACCTCGAAGGTCAGGCTGTGCGCTTCACCTTCCTGCCCCAAAACACGGTAGACAGGCAACAGGCTGTCGTCTTTCTGCAGCCTCTCCTGCAACCGGGTTTTGCTGTCCTTGAGACCGCGCGGCTGAATATCCTTCAACAGCGTCCGGTACATTCCATCGAGGAATTGATTGACCGATTCAATGCCTCCATCCAGATAAATAGCGCCGGCGACCGCTTCGAAAGAGTCAGCCAGGGCGGAAACACGGTTACGACCGTTATTTTTCAATTCTCCACTGGCCATGATCAAATATTTGTCAAGGCGCAATTCCCGCGCCAGGGACGCCAGTGTGGTATTACGGACCAGCCGCGCCCTCATCGCAGTCAGGTCACCTTCATTCAACTGAGGGAAAAGCCGGTACAATGACTGTGATATGAAGAACCCTATAATGCTGTCGCCAAGATATTCCAGGCGCTGATTGTTCGGTAGTCCCATATTACTGCGGTGCGACAATGCCAGACACAGCAGGTCACGATGGTTGAATCGATAGTCAAGCGCCCGTTCAACCGCGTCGATGTCAATCACCCTGGTAGCCAACCGATTTGCCCGCGCCGAATGGGTTTACTCGATCGTGTTGCCGATGCGGCTCCACTCTATACCGCCACCGCTGGCGCTTTTCCAACTGAACCAGATGAAAAAGGCCTCGCCGACTACATTATCTTCCGGCACAAAGCCCCAGTATCGACTGTCATTGCTGTGGTCCCGGTTATCCCCCATAACAAAATATTGTCCCGCAGGGACAGTGACTTTTTCAAGATTGCGCGTAAAACCCTGGTCATCCAGTATGATGAGATGTTCATCGCCGTCAATCGTTTCCACCAGTTGACCCGCTGATGTCCCCTTCAACTTGTCCTGTACGTATGCGTATCGTCCGTCATCCTGCGTTTCAACCGGTTCTCCGTTGATCGTTATCCTCTTGTCTATATAGGAAAGCGTGTCGCCAGGCAGGCCAATCACGCGCTTGATGAAATTCAGCTTGGGATTCTGGGGATATCGGAACACGATCACATCTCCGCGTTCAGGGCTGTCGATCGGAATGACCTTCAGGTTGACCACCGGCAGGCGTATTCCATATTTGAATTTATTGACCAGAATGAAGTCCCCGATATGCAAGCCGGGCAGCATGGACCCCGACGGAATCCTGAACGGTTCAATCACGAATGAGCGCAATACAAAAACGAACAGGATAACCGGGAACAACGCCCTGGCATATTCGACGACAATCGACTTCCTTCTCCTGCGACCCAATAATTTCGCAAGCAACAGAACGCCCCCGGTAACCAGCAACGCGATAAACAAGATGAGTGAAAAATCCATACAACCCCTTTGAATTTCAATTTGGCTTAAATGGTGACGATTCTAACCCATATCAGTCCCGACTGACTTTCAATACGGAAAGAAAGGCTTCCTGCGGGATTTCAACCGAACCGATCTGCTTCATCCGCTTTTTCCCCGCCTTCTGTTTTTCCAGCAGTTTCCTTTTGCGCGTAACATCGCCGCCGTAGCATTTTGCGGTGACATTCTTTCTCAGGGCCTTTACGGTTTCCCGGGCAATGATCCGGGTCCCGATCGCCGCCTGGATCGCCACATCGAACATTTGTCTCGGGATCAGCCCCCGCAAGCGTTTGACCAGTTCACGGGCGCGATACTGGCTCTGCTCCCTATGCACAAGAACTGCCAGCGGCCCTACTTTCTCTCCGTTGATCAGGATATCCACTTTCACCATGTCGGCAGGCCGGCTATCGATATACTCATAATCCAGCGAACCATAACCCCGGCTCGCCGATTTCAGTCGATCAAAAAAATCCATGACGATTTCGGTCAAAGGCATCTCGAATTCGATCATCACCTGGCGTCCGTGGTAATGAATGTTTTTCTGTATTCCCCGTTTTTCGACACACAGCGTAATGATTGCGCCGACATAGTCGTGCGGGGCCAGTATCCGGGCAACGATGAATGGTTCCCGGACTGTTTCAATGAAAGACGGGTCCGGCAAATCGGCCGGATTGTCAATCAATATGGATTCCCCGTTTTTTTTCAGCACATCGTACACAACGGTAGGCGCAGTAGTAATCAGGTCGAGTCGATACTCCCGTTCGAGACGTTCCTGAACAATTTCCATATGCAGCATACCCAGAAAACCGCACCTGAAGCCAAACCCGAGCGCTTGTGAGGATTCGGGTTCGAAAGACAGGGAGGCGTCATTCAGGCTGAGTTTGTTCAAAGCCACCCGGAATGCCTCGAAATCGGCGCCGTTGACCGGGTACAGGCCCGCGAACACGGTCGGCTGGACCTCCTTGAAGCCCGGCAGCGGGGATTCCGCAGGCCGACTGCCCAACGTGATGGTATCGCCGACCCGGGCTGACCTGATTTCCTTCAAGCCCGCGGTCAGATAGCCGACATTGCCCACACTGAGAGATTCAACGTGAACCGGTTTCGGGGTAAACACCCCGATGTTTTCAACCTGGAACTCACGTCCGGACGACATCATTCTGATCTTGTTTTTTCCGGTCGCCATCTGCCCCTGCATGATCCGTATCAACACCACCACTCCAAGATAATTGTCGAACCAGGAGTCGAGAATCAGGGCGCTGAGCGGCGCATCCACAGAACCTGTGGGCGGGGGCAGCGACAATACGATCTGCTCGAGTATTTCCTCAACCCCCTGTCCGGTTTTCGCGCTGACCGACAAGGCGTCGCTGCTGTCGATACCGATGACGTCCTCGATTTCCTGAATCACCCGTTCCGGTTCCGCGGCCGGCAGGTCGATTTTATTGAGCACGGGAATTACAGTCAGTCCGAGATCGACTGCGGCATAACAGTTTGCCACAGTCTGCGCCTCCACGCCCTGGGCGGCATCCACCACCAGCAACGCCCCTTCGCAAGCGTTCAGTGAACGGGACACTTCGTATGAAAAATCGACATGGCCCGGTGTGTCGATCAGATTCAATTGATACCGATGACCATCACGAGCCCGGTAATCCAGAGTGACACTTTGCGCTTTTATGGTAATCCCCCGCTCTCGCTCAAGTTCCATCGAATCCAGCACCTGTTCCTTCATTTCACGTTTTTCCAATCCACCGCAAAACTGGATAAAACGGTCAGCCAGGGTGGACTTGCCATGATCGACATGGGCGATAATCGAAAAGTTCCGAATCCGGGCCGGCTCGTAATTACGGGGAATCGGTTCGGGCATCACTGCGTCACATTGATTCGGGTTGATATTGTTTCGGGAGGTCTGGTCTTCAGGTCGTCAGGTCGAACGGGCTGCCAGTCCGGACGGAGCTTGCCATACGGTGGTCAGACCGGGTATTTTAGCGTAGACCTCGGATAAAATATCAAATATCGGGCGAACACCTCCCTGCCCCGGTTAAACGACGAAATTCAGGAGAACATGAAAGTGGAATCACTGTCTGGCGCGACACTGGAAGCATTTTCACTGCTGTTGAGCGGTGACCGGGAGCTGTGGGAGATTATTGGAATCTCATTTCGCGTGTCCGGAACCGCCATCCTGGTTGCCTGTCCGCTCGCATTGTTTGTCGCCTTTGCCCTGGCCTATTTCAATTTCCCCGGACGACGACTGGTCATATCGCTGTCAAACACCTTTCTCGCATTCCCCGCTGTTGTGGTCGGGCTGGTTCTATACCTGCTGCTTTCAAGGCAAGGGCCGCTGGGAGATTGGAAATTGCTGTTCACACAAACGGCGATGGTGCTCGCGCAAATCATCCTCTGCCTGCCAATACTGATTTCAATGGGTCATTCAGCCTTTCAGGCGATTGATGTCAGGGCTTGGGAAACAGCTCGAACTATGGGATGCAATCCTTTGATATCATTCATACATGTTTCGAACGAAGCTAAATTTGGATTGCTGGCCGCAATGCTCGCCGGGTTTGGGAGAATCATAGCGGAAGTGGGCGCGTCCATGATGGTGGGCGGCAACATCCTGCATCATACCCGTAACATTCCGACTGCGATTGCGCTTGAAACCACTAAAGGTAATTTTTCCCAGGGCATAGCGCTCGGCATCGTTCTGGTTGTACTGGCATTTTTATTGAATTTGCTTCTGCAATATTTCCAGGGTCGGGGTAAACTGTCGATATGATCGATCATCCAGCAATACAGTTCACGGAAATATCGAAAGCGTTTCCCCGCACGAAAATCCTGACCGGCGTCACGGTCACGATTCACGGCGGGCGGATTTACCTGCTGTCCGGTGAAAATGGCGCAGGCAAGACCACGTTGCTGAAGATACTTTCCGGATTGCTCAACCCGGATCAGGGTTCTGTTAATTTCGGGTTTCACAGCAAGTCGATCCGGAAAAGCAGAAAGGAGTTGTTGCGTTATCTGATGTACATGCACCAGACTCCTTATATGTTCGAGGGTAGCGTGTCCAGGAATCTGTCCATCGCCCTCAAACCTTTCCGGGCTGCGGGGCGCCGGGATCGGGATATCAACGACGCTTTGCAATGGGCCATGCTGTCGAAGCACAAATCGGCGCCGGCAAAATCCCTGTCCGGCGGCCAGCAGCAACGGGTTGCGCTGGCCCGCGCCTGGCTTCGGCAATCGCCGTTCCTGTTGCTGGACGAACCGGTCGCCAATATGGATATCCCCTCCGCGTTGCGAACGCTTGAGCTTTTGCAACGCCTGAAAGAGTCTGGCGTTGGTATCGTGATCAGCAGCCACAATTTCCAGTTTTTCAACGAACATGTCGATCAGCGCCTGATTTTATCGAATGGGGAATTAACCAACGTTGAAGACCTCGACTACAGCGGTAATGTGACACCCATCCACCGGGATAACAGTGCAAAATCGAATTCCGGCTGAGCGGCCGGATAATCTGACGGCGCTCATACTGGCCGGCGGCAGGGCCAGAAGAATGCAGGGCCGGGACAAGGGCTTGCTGACGCTGGACGGCCAGACGATGATCGGACTGATCCTCAGGCAACTGGCGCCTCAATGTAAAATTATCCTGATCAATGCGAATCGCAACCTTTCTGAATATCGCCAGTACGGGTACACCGTGATTCCGGACCAGCATCCGGATTTCCAGGGACCGCTGGCGGGAATGTATTCAGGCTTGAGCCATGCCACGACCGACTGGATGATCACGGCGCCGTGTGATGGACCGATTCTGGCGGCAGACTATTGCCAGAGAATGATGACGGCGGCGGTTCGGGAAGACTGCAAAATCGCGGTAGCCCGGCTGCGGGACCGAATCCAGCCGGTATACGCGCTGCTTCACCGTTCCCTCACGGACAGTCTGGCCGCCTGCCTGCATTCGGAGGAAAGAAAAATCGACCGCTGGTATCACCGGCATGGTTTTTGCAGGGTCGATTTTTCCGACAACCCCGACATGTTCGAAAACATCAACACCCCGGACCAATTACTCGCCGTTTCAGCCAAAATTCGAGCTGGAACCGGCGAAGACCGGGGAAAGACGCGGGATACCACTTGAGCGACCGGGAATCCGGTCAGGCGAACTTGATGGTAATCCGGCGATTCTGTTTGCCCTTGTTCTTGATGCTTTCGACCTGAACCAGCCCGATTTCACCACTACTGGCGACATGGGTGCCGCCGCAGGGTTGCAGATCCGCTCCGCCGAATTGAACCAGCCTGACTTTACCGGCGCCCATCGGCGGCTTGACCGACATGGTGCGGATCAACTCCGGCTGCGCCGCCATTTCCTCGTCTGTGATCCAGCGCAGGCTCATCCGGTGGTTCTGCTGGATTATTTCATTCAACCGCCGCTCCAGGTCGGCCTTTTCAGGCGGATCCGGCAAATCGAAGTCAAGCCGGCCGCTGCCGTCCCGAATCGAACCTCCGGTGACCGGAGCCGGAACCGCTACGCACAGCATGTGCATGCAACTGTGCATTCTCATCAGGCGATAGCGCCGCTCCCAATCCAGTGAAAGCATGACCTCTTCCCCGGTCGTCGGCACATCGTCACACGGGTTGACAAGGTGCAGATGCTGGCCGCTCGTTCTGTCCCTGTAGCAATCCATCACCTCGATGACCGTGCCATCAGCGCGGGTCATGATGCCCGTATCTCCAGGCTGCCCGCCGCCCAGCGGGTAAAACACGGTTTGATCCACCGATATGCCATACTGTTCGCCAGCCGGACTAACAGCCGTCACCCGCGCCCTGCAGGATTTCAGGTAGCCGTCTTCACGAAACAATTCTCTGGTCATCGTCATGTTCCTGTCATGGTTCCGGTCATTACCGCATACGCATTCGATTTGCCGGTCAACAGCCCGACTGGAAAATCCTCGCTCTCACCATTTCCGCCACTTCGACCGCAACCAGGCCGTCTTCGCCACTGACCAAAGGCTGCCGGTCGTGGCTGACACAGTCAATGAAGTGGGCCAACTCGACATTCAGGGGTTGTTGGGGAGAGACCTCGATATCCCGGCGTTCCATTTCCGGGAAGTTGCTGCCTTCCTTTTTCCTGCCCGTCCTGACTTCAGATAATTGCTGGGTCAGATAATTCAATCCAAGATATCGGTCCTCGGAAAACACCCGGATCCGGCGAAATCGCTGGGTCGATACCCGACTGGAAGTGACATTGGCAACCGCTCCGTTTTCAAATTCCAGACGCGCGTTTGCGATATCGACATGATCGGTCACAACCGGCGTACCGGTGGCCGAAACGGACTTCAGTCCCGACCGGATCAACGAAAGCACGATATCGATATCATGGATCATCAGGTCGGTGACGACATCGACATCGGTTGCGCGTTCACTGAATTCCCCCAGCCGGTGGACTTCGATGAACCGGGGGTTTTGCGCCAGTTCCACTATTTTCATGACCCCTGCGTTGAAACGCTCCAGATGCCCGATCTGCAATATGACGCCGGACGCTTCCGCGATGCGGACAATCCTTGCGCTTTCCTCTACAGTCGGCGCAACCGGCTTTTCGAGCAGGGTATGGATCCCGGCTTCAAGAAACGGACGCGCAACCGGCAGGTGGACACTGGTGGGAACCACAATGCTGACCGCGTCGATCCCACCCAGAACCTCTTGTGCGCCAGTCAGCGCCTGACAGTCACAATCTTTGGCGACAGACTGTGCCACGGTCGCATCGGTATCCACTACCGCAATCAGGTCGACGTTATCCATTTCATGGTAGATTCTGGCGTGAATCCGGCCCAGATACCCTGCCCCGATCACCGCGACCCTGATCTTCCTGTTATTATTCAATTTGACAGTTCAGTTATATGTGGTAGAAATAGCGGGGATGCCCGGTCTCGAACATCAGCGGATTCTAGTGGACAATCGGAAATTAATCCATTCGACCGGAGCAATCATCGTAAAACGGGGCCGGTCATTCAACGCAGATCCTGCCCTTGACCCTGACCGGGGGCAGGAATCCGGATATCAACCGTACAGGCGGAAAACCCGATGAATAAAAACAACCCGGTTCTGATCACCGGCTGTTCGACCGGCATTGGCCGTTGTCTGGCTTTGGGTTTGCATGCCCGGGACTACCATGTCATAGCCAGTTGCCGCAACCCGGACGACCTGTCCGGTCTGGTTGAATCCGGCCTGGACGCGGTTGCGCTGGATCTGGATGATTCCGACTCCATCGGGGATGGCCTTGCCAAAACCCTCGAACTGACGGGCGGCAAACTGTTCGGACTGATCAATAATGGCGCTTACGGACAACCGGGCGCGGTTGAGGATCTGACCCGGGCCAGTTTGCAGGCCCAGTTTGAAACCAATGTTTTCGGAACCCAGGAACTTACCAACCGGGTGATCCCGATCATGCGGCAAGGCAATACAGGGCGGATCATACAGATCAGTTCGGTCCTCGGCTTTGTCTGCCTGAAATACCGTGGCGCTTACAACGCCAGCAAGTATGCCCTGGAAGGGTTGACCGACACCATGCGCCTGGAACTGGCCGGTTCCGGGATTGAACTGAGCCTGATCGAACCCGGTCCGATCACCAGCGAATTCAGGGTCAATTCCCTGCGGAAATTCATCGAACTGATCGAACACATTGATCGAAGCCGCAGCGCCCACCAGGCAGAATACCAGGAACTGGAAAAACGCCTGAAGAGTGACCACCCGACCCGTTATACGTTGCCGCCCGAAGCGGTACTGGAAGCCACCGTCCAGGCGCTGGAAAGTCCCCGCCCCAGGATCAGGTACCGGGTAACGACACCGACCAAAGTGCTGGCGCTACTGAAGCGCGTCCTGACCGACCGGATGCTGGACAACTACCTGCTCAAACGCTGATCGGTCGAACCCGGTTACAGCAGCGCCAGGATGGTTTCGGCGTCGCTCACTTCAAGCGCCGGGCCGGATGACTCGACATTCAGGTGAGTGACCACCCCGTCCTCGGCAATCAGCGCATAGCGCTGCGAGCGAATGCCGAAGTTGCGGGCGGTCAGGTCCAGTTCCATACCCAACGCTTCAGTCAATGAGGCGCTTCCGTCCGCCAGCATCAGAATATGATCCCCGGCGTTTTGCGCCTTACCCCATGCGTCCATCACAAAGGCATCATTCACGGACAGGCAGGCGACTGTATCCACGCCTTTCGCCTGGATCGCGTCGTGGTGGACCACATATCCCGGCAAGTGGGCATTGGAACAGGTCGGCGTAAACGCCCCCGGCAACGCGAACAGGACCACTTTCCTGCCGGCGAAAATCTCATCGGTCGTGATGTCTTTCGGGCCGTCAGCGGTCATCGTGGAAAGCGATACATTGGGAATCCGGTCCCCGATTTTTATGGTCATGGAAAGCGCCTCATCAAGTTGTGAATGAATAATCATCGCGTGTTACGCGATTGCACGGGAATTATACACATCATCATCCATTTTGCCCTGCCCGGTGGAGGAAACAGGCGCTTCCAACCGCAAGGCGGATACCGGAGATACCGTAAAAGTCACAGCAGCCACCACAGTACGATTGACAGTATGCCGACGGACATCGTATTTGAAATCAGGACGATGGAGGCCACCACTTCCGGCTGCTGGTTGTATTGTTCCGAAAACAGGAAATTCAGCACCGCCGGCGGCAATGCGGAAAACAGGATCAGAATCCCGATCTGGAACGGAGTCAGGGGCAGTATCCAGGCTGCGACGGCGGCAAACACAAGCCCCGACAACGGACAGAGCAGGCCGGCTACCACTCCGATTTTCCAGTGTTCCATCTGCGTCTTTCGCATCCGTACGCCCAGGGAAAAAAGCATCAGCGGAATCCCGACCTGGCCGAGCATGGTGATTGGAAACTGTATGACCTCGGGAAGCCTGGTCCCGGTGAAATTGAACACGAGCGCCAGCAGGGTCGCGATATTGACCGCGTTCCCAAGCAGGTTCTTCCACGACACCGCCCCTCCGAACAGATAGACGCCAAACGTGAAATGCCCCAGGTTGCTGACCAGAAACAATATGATTGCGGCTTCCAGCCCCTGCTCGCCAAACGCCAGGACGGCTACCGGCAATCCCAGATTCCCGCAGTTGTTGAACATCATGCTCGGCACGAACGCGCGACCGGGATATTTCAGCATCCGTCCCACCGGCCAGGCAATCAGCCCCGATCCGAGAATAACCAGAATCCCGCCGACGATCAACCAGCGGTAGGTGACAATCGCAAACTCCCCGCCCGCCACGACATCGAATATCAACGCCGGCAGGAACACCCGCAAAACGAGTCCGTTCGCCACCCCCATATCGGGCTCGAACCTGCGGGCATACAGGAAGCCGAGCAGTACGATGAAAACGACGGGAAACAGAATCGAGATAATTTCCAACAGGGTCTCCGGACGTATCGGGACAGGAACCCTACCGATAAATCTCCAATTGGCGGATTATATTCTGCCTTGCCCGGTTTTCCAGACGGGTATTGAAATATTCCGTATAAAAAATGCGGCTCCGGTTCATGAGCCGGTTCATGAATTCAATCTGCCCGCAAACAAACATCTCGTCATCCAATTGATGGTTTTCCTCTCTTATTTTTTGCCCGTCCGCGGCAAATCCCTCCCAGTGCTGTCCAAGACCGCTCAAGTCGATATCCACCATGTACAGGGAACAGGGGTCGGCTGGCATTTCCTGGTGGGTGGTATACAAAATACAACGGTTAACCGCGCGGATGATATCCGGATTCAGCCGGCCGGACGCCAGGGAGGAAAACCAGCGGGCGCTTTCGGCCTCATTATCGCTGGCCGCGATTTCATAAATGGCGTCATGGAACCAGATCGACAACTCGATAATATCCCGGCTGGTTTGCGTAAGGGCGGTATTGATCGAATCGAATTCTGCCAGGCAATGGCGGATGTGGTCGCCGTTATGGTAGACACGATGGGATTCATCGTACCGGTCTTCCAGCGCCCGGAATATCCCAGGGCATGCGGGGTCATCAGGCTCAGCGCATCGTTTCCAGAGAGCGGCGAAGCGGTCAGCTTTCATATCCGGCGATTCCTGTGTATGGGTCAATACCGGGGGTCAATGCCAGCACACAACCTCGATTTTATTGCCATCGGGGTCTTTTATGAATGCGGCATAATATCCTTTTCCGTATTCGGTTCTGTAACCCGGTTCGCCGTCAGGTTCAGCCCCGTTGCGAATCGCCGCCTGCCAGAACCGGTCCACCTGCCCGGTTGAAACCGCCCTGAAGGCAGTATGGACACCGTTCCCGGGCGTCGCGTCCGCATTATCGAGCGGTGTATTGATCCAGAATTCATAATCGTCTCCATAGGCAATCGCCTGTCCCGGGATTTCATGTTTCCGGTAAATACCGATCGCAGACAAGACATGATCATAGAACTCACCCGCAGCATTCAAATCGTTCACGCCCATGGATACATGGTCAATCATGGTTTTCATCGGATCCACCCATACTCACTGGCCATACTCACTGGAGGAAATCCACCCGGCCGGTGACGAGATCGTATTCAGCGCCTACCAGCATGAGCCTGCCCGCTTCGATGAGCTGCCCGAGCAGTTCCGAGCCTTGGGCGAGAGCAGCCACCTGGGCCCGGACATTGGCCCTCACCGCTTGTCGAACCAGCGTATCGTGATCGGCATGCACAGCCGTGTCCGGCAGCGACTGCACTGCCGGGCGGATGCGGTCCAGGATGGCATCCAGGTTTCCGGAACCGTTTTCGGGAAAGTGGCCAGGTTTTTTCAGCGCCGCCTGAATGGCGCCGCACCGGGTGTGTCCCAGCACCACCACCAGCCCGATGCCGAACATGCCGACGGCGAACTCCACGCTGCCCACCTGGGACGGCGCCGCCACGTTGCCCGCTACACGAATGACGAAGAGGTCGCCAAGCCCCTGATCGAACACCAACTCCACGGGCGCCCGTGAATCGGAACAGCCAAGGATGATGGCGAACGGGGTCTGGCCATCAACGAGCCGGGCGCGCAGGCGCCAACCGATAGCGCCGCTCCGCCGCCGACCGGCGACGAAACGCCGGTTCCCTTCCTTCAGTCGTTCGATTGCTTCCAGAGCGGTGGTCATCCTACTGGTAACTGACCCCCAGAATTTCGTAAATTCTTTTGCCGCCGGGCGCGGCAACCTCGATTTCGTCACCGGTATTCTTGCCCAGAAGTGACCTGCCGATCGGGGAACTGATCGAAATTCTTCCCTGGCTCAGGTCGGCTTCAAGATTTCCGACCAACTGGTAGGTGACTGATTGGTCTTCATCGACATCGTAAAGATCGACATAAGCGCCAAATACCACCCGGTCTTCGCGGCCGATTTTCACCGGGTCGATGACCTCTGCGATGGAAAGACTCGATTCGAGTTCGGCAATCCGGCCTTCGATAAAACCCTGTTGCTCCTTCGCGGCATCGTATTCGGCGTTTTCGGAAAGGTCGCCATGGGATCGGGCTTCCGCAATAGCGGCTATGATTCTCGGCCGATCGACACTCTTCAGTTTTTTCAGTTCCTCACGCAGGGCCTCGGCGCCCTTGCGGGTCAATACTACTCTTTTACTCATACGGAATCCGGACAAGTTGTTCATGCAACGCCTGCAACTGGTTGACAGTAATCGTGCCGGCGTATCGATGAGCTTCGGCGGAAGCCCTGGCCGCCGCCAGGGTCGTGTAATACGTCACCTTGTGCAGTAATGCCTGTCGACGAATTGTATAGGAATCTTTCAGGCTCTGCTTGCCGGATGTGGTATTGACGATCAGGTCGAATTCATGATTCTTGATCATGTCTACGACATGGGGCCGGCCTTCAATGACCTTGTTGACCAGCCTGACCGGAATACCCGCCTCCCGGATCACGTTGCCGGTCCCTTCAGTGGCCAGGATTTCAAACCCGGCGTTGTAAAAATACCGGACAATCGGCACGGCTTCGCGCTGGTCTTCCTTGCGCAGGCTGAACATGATCCTGCCGGATCCGGGGATGCTGTATCCCGCCGCGTTCTGGGATTTCTCGAAGGCTTCACCAAAGCTGTCGCCAATGCCCATCACCTCACCGGTACTTTTCATTTCCGGGCCGAGCACCGTGTCCACCCCCGGAAATTTGATGAACGGGAATACCGCTTCCTTGACCGAGTAGAAACCCGGCGCCTGTTCACCCACGATACCCTGTTCGGCCAGGGAGCGCCCGGCCATGCAGCGTGAGGCAATCCGGGCCAGCGGCCTGGCGGTCGCCTTGGAGACGAACGGCACCGTTCTCGATGCCCTGGGATTGACTTCGAGAACGTAAATCCGATCGTCCTTGACCGCAAACTGCACATTCATCAAGCCGACCACATTCAGCGCCAGCGCCAGCGCGCGGGTCTGTGTCTTCAGTTCCTCCTGCAGGTTGCGGGACAGGCTGTACGGCGGCAGCGAGCAGGCGGAATCACCCGAATGGACTCCGGCCGCCTCGATATGCTCCATGATGCCGCCAATCACGACCTGTTCGCCGTCGCTGACCGCGTCCACGTCCACCTCGACGGCGTCATTCAGGAACCGGTCCAGCAAAATCGGCGAATCGAACGAGGTTCCGGCTGTGGAATGCAGGTAGGTATCGAGATCCTGCGCATTGTAGACGATTTCCATGCCCCTTCCACCCAGAACATAGGACGGGCGGACAACCAGCGGATAACCGATAACCGAAGCCAGGTCAAGCGCTTCATGCCGACTGGTCGCGGTCCGGTTCGGTGGTTGCAGCAAGTCCAGGTCAGCCAGCAGTTTCTGAAAGAACGCCCGGTCCTCCGCATGATGAATCGAGGCCGGTGTCGTGCCGATAATCGGAGTTCCCGCCTTTTCAAGATCGCGAGCCAGCTTCAGCGGAGTTTGACCGCCAAACTGGACAATAACCCCAAGCGGCTTTTCTATCCGGACAATCTCAAGCACATCTTCCAGAGTCAGCGATTCGAAATACAACCGGTCGGACGTGTCATAGTCGGTGGATACGGTTTCCGGATTGCAATTCACCATGATCGTTTCGTATCCATCCTCACTGAGCGCCATTGAGGCATGCACGCAGCAATAGTCGAACTCGATTCCCTGCCCGATCCGGTTGGGTCCGCCGCCGAGCACGATTATTTTCTTTTTTCCGGTCGGGTTGGCTTCACATTCCTCTTCGTAAGTCGAGTACAGATACGCCGTGGCGGTATTGAATTCGGCGGCGCAGGAATCGACTCGTTTGAATACCGGATGAATCGCATGACCGTACCGATAGTCCCTGACCTGCCGCTCATCGAGCTTCATCAACTTCGCGATACGGCAGTCCGAAAACCCTTTTGCCTTCCAGCCTCTCATGATGGCGGGAGAAAGACCGGTCAATTCCGACCCGGCAATCCCTTTCTCGGTTTCCACCAGATCCTGGATCTGGGCCAGGAACCAATAATCAATCTTGCAGGTTTGATAGATTGTGTCGATGTTCATGCCGGCTCGAAAAGCCTCGGCAAGATACCAGGGCCTCCTGGCGCCGGGGATTCTCAGCTTCGAGGTCAGGTAATCGCGGGCGTTGCCGTTATCCGGCATCGTCTGGTCATCCAGCCCGCTGCTGCCGATCTCCAGTCCCCGCAACGCCTTCTGGAATGATTCCTGAAAGGTTCGCCCGATTGCCATGACTTCACCCACCGACTTCATTTGTGTGGTCAGGGTCGCATCCGCCTGCGGAAATTTCTCGAAATCGAACCGGGGAATCTTGGTCACGACATAATCGATGCTCGGCTCAAACGAGGCTGGCGTCGCGCCATCGGTAATTTCATTCCTTAATTCATTCAGGGTCAATCCGACCGCAAGCCTGGCCGCCACCTTGGCAATCGGGAAACCGGTGGCCTTGGACGCCAGCGCCGAAGACCGTGACACCCTGGGATTCATTTCAATGATTATCATCCGGCCATTATCGGGGTTGATTGCGAACTGGACGTTCGAACCTCCCGTATCCACTCCGATCTCCCGCAACACAGCGATACTGGCGTCCCGCATGATCTGGTATTCCTTGTCGGTCAGTGTCTGCGCCGGCGCGACCGTGATGGAATCGCCGGTATGTACGCCCATCGGGTCCAGATTCTCGATTGCGCAAACAATAATGCAGTTGTCATTCCGATCCCGAACCACTTCCATTTCATATTCCTTCCAACCGATGATGCTTTCCTCGATCAGAAGCTCACTGGTCGGCGATGCGTCCAGGCCCCGATTGCAGATTTCATCGAACTCATCCATGTTGTAAGCAATCCCTCCGCCGCTGCCGCCCAGGGTGAACGAAGGTCTGACAATCACCGGGAAACCGATTTTCCCGACAATCCTGTGGGCGTCCGCCAGGGAATGCGCCAGGTCACCGTTTGCAGTATCCAGATTGATCGCCGCCATGGCCTGGCGGAATTGCTCCCTGTCTTCCGCCTTGTCTATCGCTTCACGGGTCGCTCCGATCATTTCAACATGGAACTGTTCCAGCACGCCATGCCGATTCAGGTCCAGGGCGCAATTCAGCCCGGTTTGCCCTCCCATGGTGGGCAGGATCGCGTCCGGCCTTTCCGCCTCGATGATTTTGGATACGGTCTCCCACCGGATCGGTTCTATATAGGTCGCATCGGCAAAACCCGGATCCGTCATAATGGTGGCGGGATTCGAGTTGACCAGTATGACCCGGTAACCCTCCTGCTTGAGCGCCTTGCACGCCTGAACCCCTGAATAATCGAATTCACAGGCCTGACCGATAATAATCGGCCCCGCTCCGATAATGAGAATGGATTCAATGTCCTCCCTTTTAGGCATCGGACTTCCACGGCTGGCCTGTTTCCATCATCCGGATGAAACGGTCGAATAAATAACCGATATCCTTCGGTCCGGGGCTGGCTTCGGGATGTCCCTGGAATGAGAAGGCGGGAACATCAAGACGTTCGACCCCCTGTATCGTGTGATCGAACAAGGAGCGATGAGTGACCCGAATATGGTCTCCCAGTGATTCCGGTTCCACGGTAAACCCATGGTTCTGGCTGGTGATCAGGACCTGGCCGGTATCGAGATCCTGCACCGGATGATTTGCGCCATGGTGGCCGAATTTCATTTTTTCGGTTTTCGCGCCGCTCGCCAGGCACAGCAACTGATGCCCCAGGCAGATCCCGAATACGGGAACACCGGCATCCAGGATATGGGCGACCGCGTTTACCGCGTAATCACAGGGTTCGGGGTCGCCGGGGCCATTGGACAGAAACACGCCGTCGGGATTCATTGCCAACACCTCTGTGGCTGTGGCAGTTGCCGGAACCACCGTGACATCGCATCCCCGCCCGGCCAGTAGCCGCATGATGTTGTGTTTGATGCCGAAATCGAAAGCGACCACTGAGTATACGGATCGTCCTGCCGCCTGATAACCCGATTCCAGGTTCCATATCCCGTCATCCCATTTATAAATCCGGTCTGTTGTCACGACCGACGCCAGGTCCATGCCGGCAAGGCCGGGGAACGACCGGGCAGCGGCCAGCGCACCCGCCTCGTCCGGGGATTCCTGTGCGCTGATACAACCGCGTTGAGCGCCCTGGTCGCGCAGGATACGGGTCAACTTCCGGGTATCGATTTCGCTGATTGCCACCACCCCCCGGCGTTTCAGGTAACCAGGCAGGGATTCCGTGGAGCGCCAGTTACTATACCGGCCGGGCACATTTTTCACGATCAGCCCGGAACAGAAGATTCTGCCGGATTCCACATCCTCGGAGTTGGCGCCGACATTACCGATATGGGGATAAGTCAGTGTGACCAGTTGCCGGGCATAAGAAGGGTCTGTCAGAATTTCCTGATAGCCGGTCATCGAGGTATTGAAAACAACTTCCCCGGCGCTCAGGCCATTGGCGCCGATTGATTTGCCATGGAACGAACTGCCGTCTTCAAGAACCAGCAGAGCAGGTGTGTTCAATAAAACCCCCAGTTAATCCTCAAACATCCCGGACCCGAAAAACACACCTAAAAAAAGGGAGAAACCGGGCGGTTTCCCCCTGTTCCATCGGGTCAATGAACCACGTATTCTACCGGCTGAACGAATTTCAATCAATCCAGATCAAGCACATCCTGCATACTGTAGAAGCCCTTTTTCTGTTGCGCCAGCCAGACCGTGGCACGCACCGCCCCGCGTGCGAAAATCTTCCGGTCGGTTGCCCGATGGGTGATCTCGATACGCTCGCTGTCACCGATGAACAGGACGGTATGTTCGCCAGCGATATCACCGCCTCGAATCGTAGAGAAACCGATGGTGCCGGATTCGCGCTCGCCGGTTTGACCGTGCCGGACAAATGTGCCGCAACCCGGGAAGTCCCGGTCCAGCGCATGCGCCGCCGCCCTGCCAAGCAACAGCGCGGTTCCCGATGGCGCGTCTGCCTTGTGGCGATGATGGGCTTCAACCACTTCAATATCCGCAACGTCACCGACCACCTTGCTGGCCATTTCGACCAGAGCCACACACAGGTTGATGCCGACACTGGTATTGGCGGCCAAAAGCGTCGGTATTGAATCGGCCGCCTGGACGACCCTTTGATTTTGCGTCGGATCCAGCCCGGTCGTACCGATCAGGATTGCCGCATTGGATGATTCGCAGATATCGAGGTGGTCCACTACCGCGGCCGGACTCGAGAAATCGATCATCACATCGAATTCGGGATTTTCAATCCGGTCGGTGATCCGGACGCCCGGCTCAGGCAACCCGGCCACTTCCCCGATATGGCGGCCAACCGCGTCGCTGCCTGTCTTTTCAAGCGCGCCGACAACGGCCAGATCGTCTACCAGGTATAGTTCACGGGCAATCGCCGCTCCCATTCGACCGGCAGCCCCGGAGATGACGATTTTCAGCATTTTATACCCCCATCATGCAGCCTGCGTGATCCTGTCAAGGCCGCCCATCCAGGGCGCCAGGGCCTCCGGAACGGAAATGCTGCCATCGGTATTCTGGTAGTTCTCCATCACGGCGACCAGGGCGCGGCCCACGGCCACGCCGGAGCCGTTCAGGGTGTGCACCGGTTCGGGTTTCCCGGTAGCCGGATTGCGCCAGCGCGCCTTCATCCTGCGCGCCTGGAAGCTTTCGACATTACTGCACGATGAAATTTCGCGGTATTGGTTCTGACTTGGAATCCATACTTCCAGATCGAAGGTTTTAGCGGCTGCAAAACCCATATCCCCGGTACACAGGGTGATCACCCGGTAAGGCAGTTCCAGCGCCTGCAAGATGGATTCGGCATGGCTGGTCATCTGGTCCAGCGCCAGCCAGGATTGGTCGGGCCTGACGATATGCACCATTTCGACTTTTTCAAACTGGTGCTGTCGAATCATGCCCCGGGTGTCCTTGCCGTATGAACCGGCCTCTCTTCGAAAGCAGGGAGTATGGGCGACGAATCTGAGCGGCAACGTGTCAGCGTCCAGAATCCGGTCGGCCACCAGGTTGGTCAACGGTACTTCGGCGGTCGGTATCAGGTAATACGCCGGGCTGTCGGCTGTGCGAAACTGGTCCTCTTCGAACTTGGGCAACTGCCCGGTTCCGAAAAGGGTCTGCTGATTGACCAGCAACGGAACGTTGACTTCGACATAACCGTGTTCGCGGACATGAAAATCCAGCATGAACTGGGCCAGCGCCCGGTGCAGCCTGGCCAGACCGCAAGTCATCACCACAAATCTCGATCCGGCCAGTTTCGACGCGGTCTCATAATCCATTTGATTCAGGCCTTCACCCAGGGCTACATGGTCCTGGACCGGGAAATCGAATCGCCGGGGGACGCCCCATCGCCGAACTTCGACATTATCCTGTTCATCGCGGCCCACGGGCACACTTTCGTCCGCCACGTTCGGAATTTCACTGAGCAGCGCCGACAGTTTCCGCTGGATGTCGCCGAGCCCGGTTTTCCTGTCCTTCAGTTGTCCGCCAAGATCATCGACAGAATCCAGAATCGGTTGAATATCCCGGCCTTCGGCTTTTGCCTCCCCGATTTGTCTGGATATCCGGTTCCTTTGCTCCTGCAAACTTTCGATTTCACTTTGCAGTGATTTACGCTGTCTTTCGAGACTCTGGTAATAATCGGTATCCAGGGTATATCCCCTGGCCCGCAACTTTTCCGCCAGTTGGTCGATATTCCGCTTCAGTAACTGTGGGTCCAACACGATCAGTTCAAACCTCAAAGGGCAAACGGGGTTCAGGACGCAGCAAAAAACCGCCCGATCTGCAAGCCAGCGGCGGCGGCTACGACACAAGTCAATACACTGGCGATTATATTCAACAATGCCTTTAACCAAAAGCCCGATTGGACGAGATTGACGGTTTCAAGCGAAAAAGTCGAAAATGTGGTGAAGCCGCCGAGTATGCCGAAAATGACAAATGCCCGAAGCAGCTCGTTGCCCGCAAAACGCTGGGCGATCACCGCATAGCAGAACCCGACCAGCAGGGACCCCAGAATATTGACAGACAAGGTGCCAATCGGGAACCCCGAATGCAAAAACCGATGCTGGACAGACACCGACAGCCAGAAGCGCAGAACGGAACCGAGGGCGCCCCCCAGGGCAATCAACAGCCAGTTCATGACTATTCGGTGTTGTCGATGATGTCCACTCCGTCAGGAGGGACAAAATTGAAAACACTCTGTGAAATGGGTTCGTTTTCTTTCAGGTCAACAAAGCTGATCCGGGTTCTCTGGCCCAGGTTATCCAGCAATTCCATCAGCCTCAAACGGTTGTCTTCGAATCCGATCCGTATTTCCCGGAATTCGTTTTCCGGGTCTTTCGGGATCAGGTTGACCCAGTCGAATCGCCCCTGTGTCCCAATCTCTTCGAGCACATGGGTTTTTTCAATATCTCCGGACTCGGACAGCAGCAGGGCCGGAGAGCTGCCCAATGCCCGGGTCTGGCTTTGCACCGTGACCTGCTCGAGTTCAATGTCATAGACCCACACGTTTTCGCCGTCACCGACAATTTCCTGGGCTTCGGGAAGTTCGTAGTTCCATCGAAACAGTCCCGGCCGGCTGACCCACACCGTGCCCTGGCCGTCATTGATTTCGGTTAACGATTCATCCAGGACAACCTGGCCGAATCGGGCCTTGAACGACTGGATTTCATCGAAGAAATAGTTCAATGAATCGACGCCGGGACCGGCTGTGGAGCTGGTCGTCAGCAACACGGACAACGCGATTCCCGACAGCAGGTTCAGTATCGGTTTTTTCATGGTTTTCCGATTCACTCGACTTCAGGCGGTCCGGGGGCGAGCACCTCCCGTTTACCGTTGACCGGAGGCGATACCACCCCGGTCCGTTCCATGGTTTCGATCATTCTGGCCGCCCGATTGTAACCCACCCGCAAGACACGCTGCACGGAGGAAATGGAAGCTTTCCCGCTTTGCGTGACGAAACGAACGGCCTCGTCATACAGCGGGTCTTCCTCCCCTTCCCCGTCGGCCGCCATACCTGGAGCGCCGTCGTCCGGGATACCTTCGGTGATCTCCTCATTGTAGACAGGTTGCCCCAGTTTTTTCAGATCAGCCACAATCTTCGCGACCTCTTCATCCGAGACGAAAGAACCATGAACCCGCTGGGTAAAACCGGTGCCCGGGGGGAGAAACAGCATGTCGCCCTGCCCCAGGAGCTGCTCGGCGCCCATCTGGTCAAGCACGGTTCTGGAATCAACGCGCGATGAAACCTGAAAGGCCATTCTGGCAGGCACATTCGCTTTGATCAGGCCAGTCACCACATCCACGGAAGGCCGCTGGGTCGCAAGCACCAGATGGATACCCGCGGCCCTGGCGCGCTGCGCGATGCGTATGATGATTTCCTCGATTTTCTTGCCCGCCACCATCATCAGGTCGGCCAGTTCATCCACGATCACGACAATATAGGGTAATGCCCCGAGGATCTCCGGCCCGGCGCTTTCCTCCTCTTCCTGGAGAGGGTTGACCAATGGACTGCCGGTATGGGTCGCAGTTTCCACTTTCCGGTTGAAGCCTGCGATGTTTCGTACGGAAACTTCCGCCATCAATCGAAACCGGCGATCCATCTCGACAATGCACCAGCGCAGCGCATTCGCCGCCTTGTTCATGTCGGTCACGACAGGGGTCAGCAAATGGGGGATGCCGTCGTAGACGGACAGTTCAAGAAACTTCGGGTCCACCATGATCATCCGCACCTGTCCGGGAGTGGATTTGTAGATCAGGCTCAGGATCAGGGCGTTGACACAGACGGATTTCCCCGACCCGGTGGTCCCCGCAATCAACAGATGCGGCATTGCGGAGAGATCGGAAATTACGGGATTACCGGCGATATCCTTGCCCAGCACCAGTGTCAACGGCGAGGCGCTGATTTCATATTCCTTCGAAGAGAGGCCCTCTATCAGGCGCACGACTTCGCGGTGTTCATTCGGAACCTCGATGCCAACGGTCGATTTACCCGGAATGTTTTCAACCACCCTGACACTGGCGACCGACAGGGAACGCGCCAGGTCGCGGGACAAACCCACAATCTGGCTCGCCTTGATACCAGCGGCGGGTTCTATCTCGAAACGCGTGATGACCGGTCCGGGGCAGACCGCTTCCACGGTAATATCGACATTGAAGTCTTTCAGCTTTTTGACCAGTAATCGGGACATCGTTTCCAGAACTTCCGTGGAGTAACCCCTGCCGTCCGGAATCACAGGGTCCAGCAAAGACAATTCCGGTAACACGCCCCCATCTCTTTTCTGCTCCCGAGAACCGGTCCGGCTTTCCGGCTGTTTGCGTTCGTCCCGCCCGATGTCCTGAATCCGGGGTTCTATCTTCGGCGGTTTATTCTCTGGCGGCTCCGGCCCGGTTTTTTTAGCCGTGGGCTTTTTCACCTTGCCGGACTTTTTACGCTTCCTGTTCCTGTCATCGAGCAAACCTTCGGTTTTCCTTCTGATCCAGCCTGCGAAAACGAAAGCCTGATAGCCGGTACGATCCATCAGGGCAAGCCACGAAACGTGCCCGACCAGCGTAATCCCGGTAATCAGCAGGGCGAGCAGAATCACCGTGGCGCCAACGGTTCCAAAATTCAACTGGAGCGGCCGGGCTCCGTATTGGCCAATGATTCCACCCGCGTGGAAATTGATCGCAGGGTCATGGACAGGAAAATAGATGTGCTCCAGGACACAGGCCCCTGTCATCGCCGACACGAACCCGAAAATCGTCAGGAAATATCTTAAATCCGTTGCCTTGTCCATAAAGCGTTCCCGGTATCTGCGCCATACCATGACACATAAAAGAATCAGGAACAGCCAGGACACCCGCCCGAACACGGTAAACAGCAAGTCGGATATCCAGGCGCCCACCTTCCCCCCGGTATTGACGATTTCCTTTGCACTGCCTGTGTGCGTAGGTCCGGGATCGACGGGAGACCAGGTGAGCAGGGAAATGAACAAATATCCAAGCAGCGCCACAAGAGCGATTATCCCGGCTTCCCGCAACATGGGTCCGAGGTTTTTTGATAAACCCGAGCCGGAACCCAGTGTTTTCAGGATTTTCTTTTTGGTTTCATTCACCGGGCAATCAATCAGGTTGGATCAGGCCGGATTCTAGCATCAAGTATGTTCTCTGGTATGGAGTCTTTCCAGCACCGAGCTCAATTGTTCCGGCAAGGGCGCGTCGAAACTCACTGGCCTGCCCGAATCCGGGTGTACGATAGAAAGGGCATGAGCATGAAGGAACAGGCGGCCCAACCCCGGTTTCCTCATTGCCCGGTTGAAATCGCGATTGCCATAAGTGCGGTCACCGGCGACAGGATGGCCCGCCGCGGCGCAGTGTACCCGCGCCTGATGCATCCTTCCGGTTTCAAGCTCAAGTCGCACCAGAGTCCCCTCCGCATATCTGGAAACGGTGGAAATCACACTGGCCGCTCTCTGGCCATTCGGATCCACCCTGGTTTTTTTCATATCGCCGGCCGCCATTCTCAACAAGGGAAGGTCAATTCTCTGATCCGTTGCGCGCCAATCCCCCTCCACCAGGGCCAGATAGATTTTTTCCGCCGGACGTTCCGCGCTGAATTGTGATTGTATCGCCAGCAGGGCCCTTCTGGATTTGGCCAGCATCAAACAACCCGATGTTTCCCGGTCCAGTCGGTGTGCAAGCTCGATAAAGGGCAGTCCGGGGCGGAGTTGACGCACCGCTTCGATCAGCCCGAACGGCAAACCCGAACCCCCATGCACAGCCAGTCCGGAGGGCTTGTCAACCACCATCAGGTGCTCGTCCTCGAACAGAACCGGGATACGCTCCAGCAGCCCGGGAGGAACCGCAATGCGATCTTTATCCGGACTCATCCGCAATGGAGGGATTCTGACCCGGTCACCCGCAGCCAGCCTGTGCGACACTTTGATCCTGGACCCGTTGACCCGGACTTCACCACTGCGTACGGCCTTGTAGATCCGGGTTTTCGGCACCCCCTTCAAGTGCCTGATCAGGAAGTTGTCCACCCGCTGCCCATGCTCGGCCGGCCCGGCAGAAACCCATGACAGCGACCGGCGCCCGGTGTGGGTCTGTTCGTGCCGGGAGTCTGTCGTTTGAATATCTTTATTGAGCATGGACATGTTCGCCGTTCGGCGTGGCTGGACGGATCTGTTTTGTGGACGATGGATACAATAATCTATTATGCCACGCATTTCCTTTCCTGGATTCTGACTGACAACCAATTGACATGGCAGAAACATAATGCTATAGGATTCGGACGAGTAACGAACTTAATTGAGTGAAATCATGAATATAATAGATGAAAACCCTCGAATCAGGGAACAAAACACCAAAATAGAAAACGAATCCGAAGAATCATCCGACAATCCCTCCAGCGATTCCCGAAGAGAATTTATCAAGGCATCCACGGTCGCGAGTGTCGCGCTGGCCATGCCCGCGATCATCACTTCGGATTTTGCCAGTGCGCAGAGCGGTGGGCCGGTCAAAATCGGCCATCTGGAAGATCTTTCCGGGAATCTGGCCGTGTATGGCTTGCAGAAAGACCACGCCGCCCAACTCGCTGTCGCGGAAATCAATGCTGGACTAACACTGAAAGGCGGCCCCATCGGATCAGGAGGAGTGGGGGTTTTCGGTTCCACCGCCACCCAACCGCCATTGATGGGTACGGGATCGGGCGACCTGAACTATCTGGATGATGGCGGTGATCGCTCAAACGAAACTGTGGCTTATGTTGAGGATGACGAGATTCTTGTCGAATCCGGTGATGACGGAATTCTGGGACGACCGGTCGAATTGCTGAATCTGGATGGACAATCAAACAACAATATCTGGCAACAGCTTACCCGGAAACTGATTCAGGGTGACAAGGTTGACTGTCTGGTTGCGGGCTTCACGAGTGCAGAACGCGAAGCCATTCGTCCGATCGTCGATCAGTTCAATCAATTGTACATATACACCAATCAGTACGAGGGTGGAGTGGCGGATGCCAATACCTTCTGTACGGGAGCCATTTGCGAGCAGCAGGTCATTCCTGTCGTTGACTATATGGTTAAGAAATTCGGTCCGAGGATTTATACCATCGCTGCGGACTACAATTTCGGACAACTCACCGCCGCCTGGACCAAAGCGACTGCGCCACTGGTCGGAGGAGAGATTATCGAAGAGGAATTCGTGCCGCTTGAAGTCTCCAACTTCAGTACGTCTATTGCTCGTATCCAGGCAGCCAAGCCAGACTGGATATTTACGCTGCTGGTGGGTTCGAACCAATCCAACTACTATCCGCAAGCCGCCGCCGCTGGCCTGGAATATCCAATGGCATCCACTGTGAACATGGCCCAGGGCTATGAACACAGGCGTTTTTCAACTCCATCGCTGAACAGGATGCACAATTGCGTAAACTACATTGAAGAGATCCCGACCAAACGCAATCGTGATTTTGTGAAACGATGGTACGAAATGTTCCCGGATGATCCTTACATCGGACAAATGGCGCAAAACACCTATTTCTCCGTGCATTTGTATGCGAAAGCAGCCCGACTGGCTGGCACAACCGAGCAGGAAGCGGTCAAACGCGCTCTCGAAACCGGAATGACCATCGAGGCGCCTGAAGGAGCCGTATTCATGGAGCCGGCCACTCATCATGCCGGTCACTGCATTCGTCTGGCGGTTGCTGACGAAAATCATCATGTCAGCTTCCTCAGGGAATGGCCGATGATCACGCCCTGGTGGTTACAGCGAATGGGAGTGAATCTGGTCGGTAAAAAAGAGTACAAGCAGTACATCCCGGACGAAGACCCTTATTTCACGATGTTCAGTAATTAAGGTCAGGTTATAACCCGCATCTATCCTCGGCGCATGATTATGCGCCGAGCGATTTTTCCGGTATTATTTATGGAGTGTCCATGGATCTAGTGCCCTTGCTGGTCAGTCTTCTGTATCAGGGACTTACGATCGCTGCATTTCTGATCCTGTGCTCGATCGGACTGATGATCATCCTTGGAATGATGAATATCATCAATCTGGCGCATGGCGAGATCATGATGATTGGCGCTTATGTTTCAACCATCCTGGTCAGTAGTGGTCTGCCCTTTTTTGCAACCCTTCCGGTTTGTTTCATTGTGGGTTGCCTGACCGGATATCTGATTGAACAACTCTTTATCCGGCACCTCTATGATCGACTCCTGTCCGCCCTGGTCGTAACCTGGGGCCTGGGCCTGATACTGGCCCAGGGCACTCTGCTGATCTTCGGACCTTTCATGCCGTCAATCGAAATTCCATTCGGGTCGATCCAGTATGGAGATTTCACTTTTTCGGTTTACCAGATCTTTCTGGTTGCAGTCGCATTCGGGACCCTGCTGGGATTGCATATTCTCTTCCACAAAACTCCGATCGGCCTCAAGACGAGAGCGACCATGCAACTACCCGAAGTGGCCCGCACCATTGGAATTGACCAGCATTTAATGTATTCGCTGACTTTTTCCTTTGGTTCGGGTCTGGCGGCATTTGCCGGTGGAGTGCTTGCGCCAACCACGACGATCGCTCCTTTCATGGGAACCCAGTTCGTAGCGCCCGCTTTCATAACCGTGGTCGTTGGCGGCGCTCACAACATTATTACCGGCACCCTCTACAGCGCCACCGCCCTCACTGCGGTAAAGACTCCCGTCGGCATGTTTCTGGGGGCATTTGCCGGAACCGTCGGCCTGTTCGTCGCGGCCCTGATCCTGATCCGGCTTTGTCCGAATGGATTGTCCAGTATCAAGGTCTTTCGGACGAGATGAATCTACTGAAACTATTCCTTGGCCCCAGGGATCTGGGGCAAACCAAAGCATCCGGACTGGTCATTGCCGCCTTTGTACTGTTTCTTTTTGCCTTGCCGGCATTAATCAGTGATTACGAAGCGATGAATTTCGCATATTTTCTCGCCAACGTTCCGCTGGGCCTCAGCATGGCATTGATCTGGGGATATTGCGGGGTACTCAGTTTTGGTCAGGTTGCTTTCTTTGGAATCGCCGGCTACTTCTATGGCATGGTCGCTGGCAACATGGTGGGAATCCCGGGGTCGGAAATTATCGGCGTCTTCACCGCCGTGGGAATGAGTGTCTTCGTGTCCGCCATCCTGGCTTATTTCCTGTTCTTTGCTCGTGTCGAGAACTGGATTATCCCGGTTATTACGTTAGTGTTTACGTTGCTTCTTGAAACATTCCTGGCGCAAACCGCCGGCTACCAGTGGCGGGTCGGCACTGTTCTTCTGGGCGGCTACAACGGCATGACCGGGATACCGTCCATGCGCTTCTTTTCCGGCGACCCGCTCTATGGATACAGTTTCTACTACTATGCATTGGGGTTTGTTACGATACTGTTCGTAGGCCTGCGGCTGTTCATCAACTCGAAATATGGTCTGGTTGTCGTCGCAATGCGCGAGGATCTGCAAAGAACCGAGTTGCTGGGCTACGACGTGAGAGTGTGGCAGTTCGGGGTTTTCCTCCTGGCTGCGGCGCTGGCTTCATTCAGCGGGATCCTTTACGTACAGTGGGGAAACTACATCACGCCTACCCAGCTCGGACTCGTGGCGGCAGCGCAACCGGTTATCTGGGCTGCAATCGGCGGGCGCTCCAGCCTGTTCGCAGTGTTCGTTGCCACGGTTTTGATGACCTGGTTCGCTTTTACGCTATCCACACAAGGCAACCAGTTGTCGCTGGTGTTTATCGGCGCCGCGACGGTAGTCGCCATCATGCTGTTCAAGGATGGGGTGGTCGTTTCAATCTGGAAGAAAGTTTCAGCGCTGATTGGCGCCGATCGCAAGACCTGAAAGACGAACATGGAAACCATCCTGCGGACACACAACCTCAACAAGAATTTCGGGGGAGTCCCGGCGCTGGTTGATGTCAATCTGGCGATTAAACAGAACGAGATCCGATGCCTGATCGGGCCCAATGGGGCTGGAAAATCAACCCTGTTCAAGGTTCTTTGCTGCCTGATCAAGCCCGATTCCGGGACAATCGAATTAAATGGCGAAGACATTACACGAATCTCGCCAAGCGCACGCGCACGGCGCGGTCTCGGCCTCGCATTTCAGACGATCAGTGCGTATGGTCAACTTTCGGTCAAAGAGAATCTTCTGATTGCGTCCCGCATGCATTCGCTGACTCAAACGAACGAACTCGTTGAAGAGATTGCCGATCAGCTTGATTTTGATATGAATCGCTCGACCAGCGCATCCGAGCTGCCCCACCATGAGCTGCAATGGCTGGAGATTCTGATGGTAATCAAGAACGGCGCAACGGTTGGATTGCTGGATGAACCCACGGCGGGTCTTGCGGAGAGAGAAACCGAAATGACCGCAAACACGATCAAGATCTGTCAACAACACGGTCTTACCATTCTGGTAGTGGAACACGACCTTAAATTCATCAAACAGATTGCCGAGACTGTGACCGTGATGCAGCAGGGTGGAGTATTTTTTGAAGGCTCCCTGCAGGCGGTTCTGGATAACGAAGATGTCAAGAATATCTACCTCGGTCGCTGAAAGCATGGATCAGGCCGCTGAAATCGAGACCCACGGGCTAAGTAGCGGTTACGGTACCGCCGAGGTGGTGCGGGGAGTCTCGTTTCGCCTGGAGCATGGCCAGATACTGGGGATTATCGGGCGCAACGGAGTCGGAAAAACTACGCTGGTCAAAACCATTATCGGTTTGATTCCGGCGATGAAAGGTTCCGTCCACATCCGCAACCGGGAAGTCACCCACGTACAGGCTCACCTGATCGCTCAAATGGGGGTCGGTTATGTGCCCCAGGGGCGCGGTGTATTCCCGCGTATGACCGTAAGAGAGCACCTGACTCTGGGTGGATACCTCATCCCGGATACAACGATCAGGGAAAAATATATCCATCTCATCTACACGGCTTTCCCGATCCTGAAGGAACGAGGCAACCAGCTCGCAGGCTCACTGAGTGGTGGAGAACAGGAAATGCTTGCGATTGGCAGAGCGGTCTCCGGTGGCGCCTCAATACTGATCCTTGATGAACCAAGCGAAGGCATACAACCCAATATCATTAACGAAATCGGCGAAGTGATTCTACAGTTAAAAGCGGAGATGGGCCTGTCCGTCATCCTGATAGATCAAAATGCCGCCCTGATATCAGCCTGTGTAGATCAGGCGTACGCAATGAACAAGGGCGAAATCATCTCTACGATGACTGCCGAGGAAGTGCAGGATGAAAGCCGTCTGACAGAAGTACTGTCCCTGCTCTGAACAAAGCTCAAACCAAAAGGAGAAAAGCCGTGAAAATCATTTCACGAGGAGATTCAAAAGACCGGGTATCGGATTTTCGCTTGCCTGATTCTCGAGGTTATCGTTATACTTGCACCCATTGATTCTTCGCCTGATAAGGCACGGCCTCAAAGTTCAGACCGTCGCTGTTCGGCGCGTCTTCTTTCATAACTGTCGACCAAGAGGAGGAAAGCCATGGAAATGATTACACAGGTATATCCAAATGACTGGGTATCGTCGGATTCAATCATGTCCAAAAAGGGAGTTGCCAAAACTGCGACCGGCAAGGTGCGTCATTTATCCGCTGAGCTTCAGGGAAATTATGTCTACACAATCGGTCCATACAGCGACCCGGTTATTGAAGTGGAACCAGGGGATACGGTCGTTGTCGAGACGCAGGATGCATTCGAAGGAGCGATCAAATCAGAAAGAGACAAACCTTCAGAACTTCTCAGGATGCCATTCCTGAACCCGCAGGCGGGGCCGATTATGGTGCGCGGGTCAGAACCCGGGGACACCCTCTGTGTTCATATAGAGAAAATGGTTCCGCGTGGAGATCAGCCCAGAGGCACCTGCTGCCTGATCCCGGAGTTCGGCGCCCTCACCGGCACCAATCTTACCGCGACCCTGAACGAACCGTTACCGGAAATCGTCCGGAAAATCGATGTTGACGAAGAGATTGTCCACTGGAACGACAAAATCAAGTTTCCGTACCGGCCTCACATCGGCACTCTGAGCTGCTCACCAGAGATCGACTCGATCAATTCGCTGACCCCCGACGCTCATGGCGGCAACATGGACCTTCCTGACATGGGTCCGGGAACTGTAACCTATCTTCCTGTCCGGACAGAGGGCGCCAGGCTGTTCATTGGCGATGCCCACGCCTGCCAGGGAGACGGAGAGGTCTGTGGGGTCGCGGTTGAATACCCGACTTATACCACCATAACGGTCGACCTGATCAAGGATCATCCGATTGAGTGGCCACGTCTGGAGAGCGAAGATTTCATCATGGCAATCGGAAGCGCCCGCCCCCTGGAGGACGCGGGACGTATTGCCTACCGGGAGTTGGTCTACTGGCTCGAGAACGAATACGGTTTCAATCGTTACGACGCATATATGATGCTCAGTCAGTGCGGGAAAGTTCGTCTCGGAAACTTTGTCGATCCCAAGTACACGATCGGGGCGGCTATGCCGAAGCGTTATCTGATCTGATTTTTGAAATGACCGGCGAAATACCTCGCCTGCTGCACGATCATCCCGACCCCGACCAGCGTCAGCGCCAGGTTGATGAAGCCGCCGACCCACGGAATATTCACAACAAGCAGGATGACTACAAGTCCCGACAGCAGGGTCAACGGATAATTGTTCATGCGTTTGAGCGGTCCGGGTAACAATCGGCCGATAAATGAAGCCAGCAGGATCTTGGCAAAGTAAACCGCCAGCAACAGCAGGAAAAAGCCGATTACGGTAAAAGGCAGGCCGACCAGGGTCGCGGCGCTGACCAGCATGAAAACCGGCAGGGCCACCGCCGTCAGCAGCCCGATTCCGAATGCCTTGAGCCCTTCGGTCGTGTTACCGATGTCGAGCCTGCGAAGACAGGGCACACACCATAACAGAACCAGCCCGGCAACGAAGGCGCTGCCCAGGCGAAACAACTGCAACAGGTAATAACCGCCTGCTGCATGTCCGTCACGTGATTCGGAATACGTCTTGCTGGAATGGACCTTCACCTCGCCGCCAACCGTTGAGGCCGCCGATTGTTGCAAGGCATTGTCCCGGTCCGTTCGCAGCGAGAGGTCACCGCCAATCCGGGCCTCGTTCAACAGGTGGACACGACGGGCAAACACATCCAGGTCCCGACCGACCATTCCACTGACTTCAAGCTTCTCGGCGAACGTCAGGACATCCTGTTCGATTTGACCGGCAATCCCCGCCCGTCTTGCAGCGATCATGGCATTTCCGGCAATTTGTGTGGCAGGGTCGATACGGACACCTTCACCCGCGCCCCAAAGATCACCGGACACGGTCGCGTTGATGAGGTCCATGGACGCTCCGGCGCCCAGTATCATTCCTCCGACCTGTCCCTGAACCGTGACATCTTCCGCGAAGGCAACCAGATTGCCGCCGATACTGCCGCGAACCACGACCCGCCGGGCGAACGCGAACAGATCCTTCGTGATCACGCCGTCAATCACCACGGCCTCCCCTGCGGCGACCAGCGTATCGTCAATGGTCTGCCCTTTCGGGACCGTCACTGTGGATTCACCAAAGCGGCGCTCAAGCGCGTTTGCGCCTGGCGTGAACAATGCCGCGGCGAGTGTCAATATGAAAAGTCCGGCAACCAGACAGGTCGTTCTCTGGTCAGTCATGATCGTTTCCGTTGGGTACGGGATTATCCGGGACATTATGCAAGGCAGAGTATGTGGCCTGCTGGATTGCCTGTCAACTCATAACAGATCGCATCCATGACGGCGAATCGGTAGTACAATATGCCCGCATCCTTGATTACGATTGAAAATGTCAACAGACACTCCTGTGGAAAACAAGGCCAGGGGCAAGTTCCCGGCTGATCTTCGAAACTGGCTTGACAGCAACCGCATAGAAGAGATCGAAGCGGTCATCCCGGATATGACCGGCGCCGCAAAAGGGAAAATCCTGCCTGCCAGAAAATATCAGGAAGATGTCGGACTGCGGTTGCCGGAAAGCATTTTCGGACAAACCGTGAATGGGGATTATCCCGATGAATGGGATGTGCTGAATGAGTCGGACGGCGATATTTTCCTGAAGCCGGATCCATCCACGATCCGGCCGGTTCCCTTTGCCAGTGACCCCACCGCAGTCATCATTCATGACTGTTATCATTTTGACGGGAAACCGGTGGAGGTTTCTCCAAGACAGGTATTGAGAAGGGTTCTGGATTTCTATCGGAAGCATGGCTGGACGCCGGTGACCGCTCCCGAAGTGGAGTTTTACCTGGTCAAGCGGAACCCGGACGCGGATTACCCCCTGGAGCCGCCGGTCGGGCGGTCCGGAAGGCCGGAATCCGGGAGACAGTCCTTCAGCATTGACGCGGTCAATGAGTTCGATCCGTTGTTCGAGGACCTGTATGACTATTGTGAAGCCCAGGACATCGGAATAGAAACCCTGATCCATGAGTCCGGGGTTACCCAGATGGAAATCAATCTTCTGCACGGGAACGCGCTTGAACTGGCTGACCAGGTTTTTCTTTTCAAGCGGGGGCTGCGGGAGGTAGCCCTGCGTCATGAAATGTATGCCACCTTCATGGCTGCGCCGATGGAGAATCAGCCCGGCAGCGCCATGCACCTGCACCAGAGTCTGGTTGACGACAAGGGCTCGAATGTTTTCACGAATCGGGACGGCCGGGAAAGCGAACTGTTCAGATGGTATATCGGTGGACTACAACGGTATCTTCCAGCCGCAATGGCGCTGATCGCTCCCAACGTCAATTCTTATCGCCGCCTGGCGCCTGACCAATTCGGCACTCCGATCAATATCGAATGGGGTTACGATAACCGCACCGCGGGATTGCGCGTGCCGGTTTCGAATCCCCAGGCTCGCAGGGTGGAAAACCGGATCGCAGGCGCGGACGTCAACCCGTATCTCGCCATTGCAGCGTCCCTGGCCTGCGGTTATCTTGGAATGAAGCGCCGGATCGATCCGAAACAGCCGGTTTCAGGGGATGCCGGCAAGGTGGCGACCACCCTGCCCCACACCTTGAGGGAGGCAGTCGATGAACTGCTGGAATGCGTAGAACTGCATGAAATGCTCGGCGGGAAATTCGTCCGGTTGTACAGCAGTGTCAAACACCACGAGTACAATATCTTCCTGAACGTCATCAGCGCCTGGGAAAGAGAGCATCTGCTGCTTAGCGTGTAACGTTGTGGATCACCGGTTTTTCTCCGGTCTGGCGTCAAATATCAGGTTAGCGGCATTCAGTGCGGTAAAATGTCGGCTTTTCGCCCGGGCGATCAAGGCCACGCCCAGATCCACCGCAAGATCATAGCCCATGTTGGTGGTTCCGTTACGGGAAACCAGTACCGGAATGCCCATCAGGGCCGCTTTCATCACAATCTCCGAAGTCAGCCTGCCCGTGGTATAGAATATCTTGTCGTTGCCGGGTATTCCCTTCAGCCACATTTCCCCGGAAATGGCGTCCATTGCATTATGGCGACCGACGTCTTCAATAAAAATCAACACCTCCCCATCCTTGCACAGCCCGCATCCATGCACCGAACCTGCGGCCCGGTACGCCTTGTTGAAACCGCCAACCTGCTTCAATACCTGGTAAATATCCGATTGCCTGATCGCGACATCCGGCAGTCTGTGCCGATACAGCTTGTCCAGGGTGCAACTCAGTATCGTACCCTGGCCACAGCCACTGGTTACGGTTCTTCTGGCCGTGTCGAATCCACGTATGCCGCGTCCGTCTATCGTAGTCACCTCAGCCAGTTCACGCTCCCAGTCAACCTGTATGGATTTAATCTCCAGGGGGCTTTCAAACAAGGTCTGGTTCCGCAAGTATCCCAGCGCCAGCTTTTCCGGATGGGTTCCGAGGGTCATCAACGTGACCAGTTCCTGGCCGTCCACCTTTATGGTAAGAGGCATCTCGCCAACAATGTTGATTTCCCGGTCTTCACCATACTGGTTGCGGGACGGCGCCTGGTAAATGCCTTCCAGCCCCTCATCGCTCAACAAAGGAAGTGGACGGTCGATATCCGCCATCCCCAACTCGACCATCGGGCTGCCATCTTCAATCAATGGGGTACCTGGATAATTCATCCGCGGACAATCTTCGATACAATTCCAATCCCCAATCTATCACAAAACCGGATCAAAAGAACGGCGACGGTTCGATAACCGGTAAAAAACGGTGGATAGCCGTTCGGCGGCAGGGCTCGGCTGCTGTTCGTTTGCTGCGAGAATCGGCAGAAAATCCTTGCAATAACAAAATATATCCGTGATTATAGTGGTCCTGATATCTTAATCATTAACGGGTTAATCATTACAATGGGAGGAAAACCAATGTATTCAAGAGATATGCGCAAGTTCGTTACGGGATTCGCGGGCATCGTAGCGGGCGCCATGCTGACTGCGTCGGGCCCTTCGCACGCCGCCGATTGCGGTGAGGTGTCCATTACCGAGATGAACTGGGCTTCATCGCAGATCATCACGGAAGTCTCCAAGTTCCTGATGGAGCAGGGATATGGTTGTACTGTTGAAAAGGTGCCCTCCGCCACGACCACGTCGGTCGCGTCTCTGGCCGAGAACGGCGAGCCGGACATCGTGACCGAATTGTGGCTGAATTCGACTGGCGACGTCTATGCGAAGCTTGAAGCCGAAGGCAAGGTATCCCGTCTGGCTGACGTGTTTTCGCCGGGTGGAGTGGAAGGCTGGTGGGTTCCCGCATACCTTGCGGAAGCCAATCCGGAACTGGCCACGATCCAGGGGGTCATGGCGAATCCCGAGTTGGTCGGCGGGCGCTTCAACAACTGTCCCGATGGCTGGGGTTGCCGCATTGTCAACGACAACCTGGTCAAGGCGCTTGACATGGAAGGCGCCGGGATCGAGGTTTTTGACCATGGTTCGGGTGAGACACTGGCCACCTCGATTGCCGCGGCCTATGAAAACAAGGAGCCGTGGTTCGGCTATTACTGGGGCCCGACCTCTGTGCTTGGAAAATACAAGATGACCAAGGTCGCCATTGGCGATATCGACACCGAAATTCACTCGGCTAACCAGAACAAGGATAACTCGTCGCCCGGTGTTTCGGACTTTCCACCGGCGCCTGTGTTGACCGTTGCCACGGCAGCCCTGACCGAACAGAAACCGGAGATCGCCGAACTCATGGGCAATGTGAGCTTTGACGTGGATCTGCTGAGCGTTCTGCTTGCCTGGCAGGAGGAAAACAGCGCATCGGCCGAAGAGGCGGCAGTCTATTTCCTTAGCACGCAGTCCGATGTCTGGTCGCAATGGGTGAATGACGCGGCCCGCGAAAAGCTGTCTACCCTGATCAAGTAAACGAGCCGTTGCTGCATGGAGGCCCTCAGGGCCGTGCAGCCATTATCATGGATCAGGATGCCCGGCGAATCTGGTTGACCGGGCATCCGCCAGGGTGAGCGAAATTGGCAACGTATGAATTTGTTTTCGATGGCCTCGGACTGCGGGACTGGTGCGACTCCGGCGGGACTGGCGATGCTCCGATGTCGATGGCCGACCTTCTCGCACAAAGTGGAGGAGGAACCAAAGACACTTCGTTATGGGATCTCCCTTTCCCGTCGCTGGACGCGCTGAATGACTCCTGCGAAAAAATCATCCAGTCAAGGGATCTGACGAAAGGGGTCGAACAGGGTTTCCTGGCGATCAAGGACGCCTTGCGCTTTGTGCTGGATCCGATGACCCAGCCTCTTAGCTGGGTACTCGAATTCGCGCTTGCGACTTTCGAGTGGACACCCTGGTGGATCATGTTTCCGATCCTGATCATGGTCGTCTACCTGGCATCGAAGTCAATCCGGATTGCCGTATTCGTGACGGCCTGCCTGGCCTTTCTGGCCGGTATCGACCACTACGAATTTGCGATGCAGACGCTGGCGATCATCTTCGTCTGCGCTTTTTTATGCGTCCTGTTCGGTGTGCCGATCGGCATCGCCATGTCCCGGAACGATACACTGCAACGCATGACGATACCGATACTGGACATGTTGCAGACTCTGCCGCCGTTCGTCTATCTCATCCCGCTCATTTTCCTGTTTTCGGTGACGGAGCCGAAGCTCTATGGCATCGCCATCATTCTGTACGCCATTGTGCCGGTGATCCGCCTGACCGACCTCGGTATCCGGCTGGTTGACCAGGATGTGATCGAAGCCGCGGATTCTTTCGGGATGACTGACCGCCAGAAACTCTTTGGCGTACAAATCCCGTTGGCGCTTCCCAACATCATGGCGGGAGTCAACCAGACCATCATGATGAGTCTGGCCATGGTCGTCATCGCCTCGCTGGTTTCGGCGCCGGGGCTGGGTGTCCTGGTCCTTCGCGGCATCCGCAATCTCGAACTGGGTGTCGGCCTGATCTCGGGCCTCGGGATCGTCCTTCTCGCCATCATTCTGGACCGTGTCACAAAAGCGGCTCTTGACCGCGTCAACGCTGCGCAAAAGCATTGAGCGGGAGAGTCTCCTTGGACGACACCGTCAAAATATCGATCCGTAACCTTTACAAGGTTTTCGGACCACAGCCGCAGGCGGCCCTTGAGCATGTCATGGCAGGGATGAGCAAGACGGAACTTCTGGAAAAACACCACCATGTGATTGGCCTGCGGGACATTAATGTGGACATGCATGATGGCAGGATTACCGTCATCATGGGGCTTTCGGGGTCGGGCAAGTCGACGCTTATCCGCCATTTCAATCGTCTGATCGAACCCACGGCCGGGCAGGTCAAGGTCGATGACGAGGATGTGCTGGGTTATGGCGAAGAGGACCTGCGCAATCTTCGGCGTTCGATGATGTCGATGGTTTTTCAGCGGTTCGCCCTGTTGCCCCACCGCACGGTAATCGAGAACGCCGCCACATCGTTGAAGGTGCGCGGAGTCGGCAAGAGCGATTATCTGGCCGAGGCGCAAAAGTGGCTGGACCGCGTGGGCCTGGCCGGATACGACAATCGCTACCCGCACCAGCTCTCCGGCGGTATGCAGCAGCGTGTCGGCATCGCCCGGGCATTGACCTCGAACTCGCCCATCATGCTGATGGACGAAGCGTTCTCGGCGCTGGACCCCCTGATCCGCACCGACATGCAGGACTTGCTGCTGGAGTTGCAGACCGAGCTTCACAAGACCATCGTCTTCATCACCCATGACCTGGATGAAGCGCTCAAGATCGCCGATCATCTCGTGATCCTCAAAGACGGTTTCATTGTGCAACAGGGCGAACCACAGTACATCCTGCTGAACCCGAACGATCCCTATATCGAGGACTTCGTGAGCGACATCAACCGCGCCCGCGTATTGCGTGTCCGCTCGATCATGATCCCGCTGGAGGGCGGCGCCGTGCCGCCCGAAGCTCACGGAGAGGTTAGCTGCAACGATACGCTGGAAAGCGTGATCGCCCGCTCCGGCGGTGACACATCGCACGCCTATGTCGTAGTCGGGGACGATGGACCGGTCGGCACCCTGGACATGACCAGGCTGATCAAGGCGCTGGTGCCGCGCGTGGCTTCCGAGGCAGGGGCCCGAAAATACTGAAGTCCGCGCAGCTACAGTCCCGATTCATACCGGAATAATACCGTTATGAGGCTATGAAGCGGATGCGGCCAGCGCCTGGTCAATGTCCTCGATCACATCCTCCACATTTTCAATACCGATGGACAACCTGACCAGGTCCGGAGTGACTCCCGATGAAGCCAGTTCCTCATCGGAAAGCTGGCGATGGGTGGTCGAAGCCGGATGACAGGCGAGGGATTTGGCGTCTCCTATGTTAACCAGCCGCAGTATCAGTTGAAGCGCGTCGATAAACCGGGCTCCGGCTTCAACGCCGCCCTTGATGCCAAAGCTCATCACGCCGGAACCCTTCCCGCCCATGTATTTGTCCAGCAGGGCTTTGTGCGGACTGTCATCCAGGCCGCAGTAACGGACCCATTCGACACGTTCATGACCTTGCAGGTGTTTGGCCACAGTGAGCGTGTTTTCGCAGATTTTGTCCATCCTCAGGGTCAGGGTTTCGAGTCCCTGCATGGCCAGGAATGAATTCAACGGAGCCAGGGCCGCCCCGATGTTTCTCAACGGAACCACCCGCGCCCGCAGGATAAAGGGCGGCAACCCGGTTTCGGTGTACACCACACCATGATAGGAAACATCCGGTTCGTTCAGCCGCCTGAAACGATCCTTGTTCGCAACCCAGTCGAATTGGTTGGAATCTACAATCATACCGGCGACAATGGTGCCATGACCTCCGATATATTTGGTCAGGGAATGGACTACGATGTCACAACCCCATTCAAATGGCCGGCACAGGTAAGGGGTTGCCACCGTATTATCGACGATTACCGGAATGCCATGCGCATGGGCAATATCGGAGACTTTCCGGAGATCGATTACATTCCCCGCCGGGTTCCCGATCGACTCGCAGAACACCGCCTTGGTCTTGTCGTCAAACAGATTCGCGAGCGAGTCGAGATTTTCCGGATCCGCGAATCGGGGTTCGATGCCCAATTGCGGGAAAGTATGCGCAAACAGATTGTAAGTGCCGCCGTACAAGGTGGACATGCTGACAAAATTGTCCCCGGCCTCGGCAATGGTCAACAGGGAATAGGTCGTTGCGGCCTGGCCGGAAGCGACCGCCAATCCGGCAACGCCTCCTTCCATATCGGCCACTCTTTGTTCCAGTATGTCGTTGGTCGGATTCATGATCCGGGTGTAAATGTTACCCAGTTCCGCGAGGTTGAACAAATTCGCTCCGTGTTGGGTACTGTCGAATGCATAAGCCGTGGTTTGATAAATGGGTACTGCAACGGAGTGAGTGGTCGGGTCATGTTTAAAACCCGTATGCAGGGCCTTCGTTTCTATTCTCATTTTGGGTTCCTGGTTGACTGATTCTTGGAATTCATCGCTGGTAGTCAAATTGCAACTGGACAGCCGATACCGGATTGGTTCAATATATTGTATACCAGCAAATCAGGATTGGATATACTGCGGCATTGCGATGTTTGCTATTGCAAACCGATCCGATTCACTGAACCGGTCATTGCGGCATGTCTGAAAAATCCCCTCCGATCGAACCCGTTAGCGGGACTGTGATACCGCGGTACGCGGGACCATCCACATTTTGCCGGCTGCCTGAATTGCGGGATGTACCGTATTGTGATGTCGCCATACTCGGCATCCCCTTCGATTCCGGCGCCAGCTATCGACCCGGCGCCCGATTCGGCCCACAGGCTATTCGCCAGGCCTCCAGGAACCTGCGTACCAATTTCCATCCGGCCTATGGCGTCGAGCCGTTCAAATCGATTCAGGTTGCGGACGCGGGCGATGTCGGATGCAATCCATACGATATAAAGGAAGCCATCCAGCAGATTGAAACAGCGGCCACCCACCTGTTGGACCGGGTTGGCTCCATTGTCAGCCTGGGCGGGGACCATACGATCGCGGTACCACTGCTGCGGGCAGTCAATAAACGGACCGGGCCGGTAGCGCTGGTTCACTTCGATGCGCATCTCGATACCTGGGATACCTATTTTGGCGCTCCCTATACGCATGGAACGCCATTTCGCAGAGCCGCGGAAGAAGGCCTGTTCGACGATGATGCTTCCATGCATGTCGGTATCCGGGGGCCTTTGTACAGCAAGGATGATTTGAAGAACGACGAAGAGCTTGGATTCAAGGTCATCCACTGCGATGAACTCCAGAGCCAGGGTATCGACCATATCGTCCAACGCATTCGGGACCGTGTCGGCGACAATCCCCTTTACCTGTCGATAGACATCGATGTACTGGACCCGGCTCATGCGCCGGGGACAGGCACTCCTGAAGTCGCAGGGTTGTCCAGCCGGGAACTGCTCAACATCATTCGCGGACTTCAGGGGCTGAACCTGGTCGCGGCTGACATCGTCGAAGTCGCGCCCGCTTATGACCATGCGGAAATCACCGCGCTGGCTGCAGCTACGATTGCGTTTGAAATGGTAAACCTGATCGTGCTCCACCGACAACCAGGCCAATAATCCGCCCGCTCAAAAGCGCTTTGCCATGACCGGAATCATCCGTGCCGCAACGATCCAGGATGCCGGACAGATCAATCATATCGCCAACTGGTATATAGAAAACACCGTCGCGAATTTCGAGACCACGCCCTGGCCCATCCGGAAACGGACTGAATGGATCGCCCGGTTCTGTGAAACCGGTTCACCATATCATTTGCTGGTCAGTGTACAGGATGGCGTGGTCGTCGGCTTTGCCTGCAACACACGCTTCAAACCCAAGACAGGCTATGACAGTTCGACCGAAACCACGGTGTACATTGCACATCGAATGACCATGGGAGGCAGAGGCGAAGCGCTTTACCGATCCTTGCTGGACCGGGTCGGGCAACAGCGTTTTCATCGCGCTTATGCAGTGATCGCTCTCCCAAACGCGCCTTCGATCAGACTCCACGAGAAGCTCGGATTCCGCCTGGTCGGAATGCTGGATGAGGCTGGCAGCAAGTTCGGCAAGTTCCACGATACCGGGATTTACCAGAAGAAGTTCTGAAGCCTGTTTTCGGCCCGGCGGTATCCAGAAGCCGGACACAGGGCAACCGCAGGGTCAATTGAAGGTATAATCCGGCTTCACCCATTCCCTTCACCTATCTCATTGCCCCGTTGATGATACGACCAGATAATCGCAGACCGGACGAAGTCAGACCCGTTACCATCACTCGTCATTTCACCAAACATGCCGAAGGCTCCGTGTTGATCTGCTTCGGTGATACGAAAGTATTGTGCAACGCTTCGGTGGAAAACCGCGTTCCCCACTTCCTCAGAAACTCCGGGCGCGGCTGGGTCACGGCGGAATACAGCATGTTGCCGCGCGCTACCAATGAACGCACAGCGCGCGAAGCCGCCCGCGGGAAACAGTCCGGGCGCACCCTGGAAATCCAGAGGCTGATCGGTCGGTCGCTCCGTGCAGCTATTGACACAAGGAAACTCGGGGAGAGAACCATTACCATTGATTGTGACGTGTTGCAGGCGGATGGCGGAACCCGCACGGCCTCGATAACCGGAGCCTGGGTTGCACTGGTGGATGCGGTCAATGGCCTGCTTGACGAAAACAAGCTTTCGGAAAATCCGGTTTACCGCGCGGTCGCTTCTGTTTCTGTTGGAATTGTCCAGGACAGGGTGGTTACCGACCTCGACTATCCGGAGGACAGTTGCGCCGGGACCGATATGAATGTCGTGATGGACGACCGGGGCGGCTTTGTGGAAATCCAGGGTACTGCGGAAGGCGCGCCTTTCAGCAGGGAAATGCTGGACAGGATGCTGGACCACGCGGTTCGGGGATGCGATTTGCTGTTTGACAAGCAAAGGGAAAGTCTGGACAGGAAATCCTGAATGCGGGAACGGCCGCGAATAATCCCGATCCGGAACCTGGAATGGAGTTGTAAACCATGAAAATTGTGCTGGCCAGCAGTAATCCGGGGAAAGTCCGGGAAATTCAGAAGTTACTGGAATGCACCGGACATGAAATCGTCAGCCAGGCTGAATTCGGCATTCGCGATGCAATCGAAGACGGAGATTCTTTCACAGCCAACGCATTGATCAAGGCGCGCCATGCCAGCAGGCACAGTTTCCTGCCGGCCATCGCGGATGATTCCGGGCTATGCGTTGACTTTCTGAACGGAGCCCCCGGCATTTATTCTGCCCGCTATGCAGGAGAAAACGCTACAGACCGGCAAAATATCGATAAATTGCTGGAAAGGTTGAAGAAAGTGCCCGCGATTGACCGCACGGCCCGGTTCCGGTGCACCATCGCAATGGTATTGAGGGCGGATGATCCGGATCCGATTGTCTGCCAGGGCGCCTGGCCGGGCCGGATAGCGGAATCGCCTTCCGGGCATAATGGATTCGGATACGACCCGGTTTTTTACGTCCCTGAAATGAATTGCACTTCCGCCGACCTGGGCGCGGACAAGAAGAACACGATCAGCCATCGCGCCCGGGCATTGCAAAAACTGGTTTCGCGGTTATCGTAATGTTTCTGCCATGGCCCACTGTTGGAATCCGCTTATGCGCCTGAACAGGATGACCATTTTTGAAGGACGACCGGGGCCTGTGCTCCTGGTTGTAGCGGATGGCGTGGGCCTGGCTGAAGCAGGTCCCGCAAATGCCCTGTCATTAGCCAGTACTCCGGTCATTGATGAATTACTGGCTTCGGCATTGAGCGCCCGGCTACATGCCCATGGCACCCATGTTGGCCTGCCCTCGGACAGTGACATGGGAAACAGTGAAGTGGGCCATAATACCCTGGGTGGTGGCAGGATATTCGACCAGGGCGCCAAACTGGTCAACTCGGCGTTCGCAAGCGGCCGGATTTTCAGGAGCGAGGCCTGGCAACAGGTCGAAAAGCGCGGAGCCAGCGGTCACACTGTACACTTTCTCGGCCTGCTTTCAGATGGAAATGTACATTCGCACCTGGACCACCTGTTCAATCTTCTCGACCGATGCCGACAATGTGGAATTCTTTCCGTGCGCGTGCATATTCTGCTTGACGGTCGGGATGTAGAGCCCAGGTCAGCGCCGCTTCATGTCGGGAAATTGCAGGACAGGCTCGACGCAATCAACCGCTCCGGGGATTTCGATTACCGGATTGCCAGCGGTGGAGGCCGGATGAGCATTACCATGGACCGGTACGAAGCGGACTGGGGAATGGTGGAACGGGGGTACAGGACCCATGTATTCGGGGATATTACAGGGTTTGGCCGTCAGGTTACCGATGTAATAGCCGAAATCAGCCGACAGTATCTTGACGACAGCGCCTTGTCGGATCAGTATCTTGCCCCGTTTGTCGTTGTTGACGGCCAGGGCCCGGTCGGAAAATTCCAGGATGGCGACAGCGTTGTACTGTTCAATTTTCGCGGGGACCGCGCCATGGAGATTTCCCGGGCGCTGGAAGACGAGACATTTCCGTACTTTGACAGGGGCTCGTTACCGGATATTTACTTTTGCGGAATGCTGCAGTATGACGGAGACCTGAAGATCCCGAAAAATTACCTGGTTAATCCGCCGACGATTGACCGAACCATGATCGAGTACCTGTGCGCAGAGGGTATCACTACATTCGCGGTTAGTGAAACCCAGAAATTCGGACATGTCACTTATTTCTGGAATGGTAACAAATCCGGATACATAGACCAATCTCTTGAGACTTACGTTGAAGTTCCGTCCGACCGTGGCGACTTCCATGAGAAGCCCGAAATGAAAGCCAGGGAAATCACCCGCGCCACCATTGACCTGCTGGGGCGCGGCCAGTTCCGATTCGGAAGAATCAATTTTGCCAATGGCGACATGGTGGGTCATACCGGTAATATTCCCGCCACCGTCAAGGCCCTTGAATGTGTGGACCAGTGTCTCGGGCAATTGGTCGAGTGTGTGCGGAAACAAAATGGCGTATTGATCTTTACAGCGGACCATGGCAATGCGGAAGAAATGTTCGTTGAAACCGGGGGCAAGCGCATACCGCGAACCTCCCACTCACTCAATCCGGTTCCGTTCGTCATTTTCGACAGCATGGACGACGGCTGTTACAGTCTGGATCCACAGGTGGACGGCGGCCTGTCGAATGTTGCGGCCACCGTATTCAATCTGCTGGGGTACCAGGCTCCGGAAGATTACTCGCCTTCCCTGATCCGGTTTCCCGGGGAGCCCCGGAACCGGTAAAACATCGCACCCGACGAACTCCGAGCCAGCCGGAAACCCGGCTTCAGGACAGCAGGGACCGGATTCTGGCGCTGACGGCGCCCATATCCGCCCGTCCCCGGGTCTTTGATTTGACCAGCCCCATGACCTTGCCCATATCCCGGATACTGGCGGCGCCGGACTCCTGCAAGGCCTGTTCAATGATCTCTTCAACGACCGGCTCTGACAGTGGCTCGGGCAGGTATTGCCGAAGAATGGAAATAGCCTGGTTTTCCTTGTCCACCAGATCTTGGCGGTTACCGCTTGCGAATTGTTGCGCGGCATCGGCAGATTGTTTGACCATTTTCCGAACGACCTGTAAAACCCCCTGGTCATCCAGTTCAATACGATCATCGACTTCCTTTCTCTGTATAGCCGCCCGCAACATGCGGATTGTTTCAAGCCTTGCGGTCTCTTTCGCGCGCATGGCCGCCTTCATGTCGGCGATAATACTATCCTTGAGGTTCATACCGGCAACCGGTCAAAAACCAATTCTAATACAGTCGCCTGTGCCGCGCTCTTTGCCGGGACACCCGCTTCATCTCCCGCCGCACCGCCGCGTCATTATCCCGCTTGCGGATAGTAGTGGGTTTTTCGTAACACTGGCGTCGGCGGGATTCGGTAAAGACTCCCGCACGCTCGCAAGCGCGGCGAAAACGTCTCAAAATGACATCAAACGGTTCGTTCTGGCGAACTTGGACAAATGGCATGTATAATTCCTGGTTGATTTGAGGGCAAATATTATACTTGTTTTTCTTTGCAATATCATCTGGAACATCCAATCCCGGAAATTTTGTGAGCGCATCCGTTAAATCCCCCGCCGCCGGAATCGTCCTGCTCATCATCGCCCTGGTGGTCACGTCCTGTACATTCGTCAAGCCCAGGCCAGCGGGAATCGGAGAAGAAATCAAGTGGAGCGGAATTGACGGCTGGGCAGAGGACCGGCATGCAGAAATCTGGCCAGCGCTTGAAAATAACTGCATCGCCGTGGCGGACAAACCAGCCTGGCAGGAAATCTGTGCGGCCATGGAGCAACTTCAACCTGACGAAATTAATGACGACAGCGTCCGGGCATTTTTTGAAACCTGGTTTGTCCCCCATCGCCTGTATGGCGAAAAAGGCCGATCCGAGGGATTGATCACCGGTTATTACGAGCCTCTGCTGTTTGGCAGCAAAACCCCTGATCAACGATTCAGGTATGCGATCTACCGGGAGCCGGATTCACTGCTGACCGTGGACCTGGGCAGTCTGTACCCATCCCTGCAGAATAAAAGAGTAAGAGGACTGAAAGTCGGGAAGAAAGTCGTACCCTTCTATTCACGCGAACAGATCGAGTCCAACCGCCATTTGCTAGCCGGCAATGAACTGCTCTGGCTGGACGACAGGGACGACGTGTTTTTTCTGCATATACAGGGTTCGGGCAGAGTAGAACTGGAAGACGGCACAAAAATCGGGGTCGGTTACAGCAACCAGAATGGTCATCCGTATGTTCCCATTGGTCGTGTTTTACTAAACCAGGGTGAGCTGGAAAGGGATGAGATTTCACTGTTCACCATTCGCCAGTGGCTTGTCGACAATCCGGACCAGGCCGAGAACCTGCTTAACGAAAACCCGAGCTATGTTTTCTTTGTCCTGAGAGAAAAGGTCGAAAACGGCCCCGTGGGTTCGCTGAATGTGCCGCTTACGCCTGAACGAAGTATTGCGATTGACCCGAAACTGGTGGATCTGGGAACTCCGATCTGGTTGAAAACCCGGTATCCGGGAGAGCCTGGTCGTCTGTTCCAGCAACTCCTGATCGCCCAGGACACAGGAGGCGCCATTCGCGGCCCGTTACGCGCGGATGTGTTCTGGGGACATGGGAAAGCGGCGGAACGTGCGGCAGGAATCATGAAAGAAAGGGGCAGTATGATCGTCCTGCTGCCAAAATCCGGATAACGTTCAGTCTGGCGTTTCTCCGGTCTTCTGTACGAAACCCGCCAGGTCTGCCTGTAATTCACGTCCGATCCGGTCATAACGCCATCCCTTTAACAACAAAATGTCGGTATCTCCGGTCACCAGAGCCTCAACATCACTGCGGTTTGCCAGCAGCGCCGGACTCATATTCTCAGCCTGAGCCACTTTCCGGAGTTTTTCCATGATGTCCTTTACCCGGCGGCGTTGCTCACGCTCCAACGGACTGTGCCTCTTCCAGACCGGACGGTTCCGATCCTGGCCGGAACCATTTTGCAATATCCGCAAAATCTCGTTACCGAATCTCCCGACCGTCTTTTTGCTGACGGAATCAATCCCGGCCAGCGCCTTGCGGTCGCGCGGTCTCCGGGAACAGATATCCAGCAATGATTGAGTCGGCAGAACCCACTCACGGGGAAGGTTCCTGACCTGGGCCTGGTTTTCTCTCCATACGGCCAGCGCCTTGGCGTCGTGTTGAAGTCTGCGGGGCAATTTTGCGCCCTGCCTGAGCCTTTTCCATCCATCTTCAGGAGACATGGCAAAATCCCGGTTGCCAAACACCCGCAGGCATTCAGACCGATGCCATTGCAGTTTGCCGGACGTGATCAGCCGGTCTTCCAGAAACTTCTGGAGCGGGCGCAGATAGCGGACATCATCCATCGCATATTGCAATTGGTCCCCCGACAACGGCCGCCTCGTCCAGTCGGTTCGGGTATGGGACTTGGCAAGGGTGACCTGGCAGATCGATTCAACCAGGGAAGCATAGCTTGCCTGCTCGTCTGGACCGCAAAATGCGGCGGCAATCTGGGTGTCGAAAACATGGACCAGGGGGTGGTCCAGTCGTTGATCGAGCGCTTCCATATCCTGTCTGCCCGAATGCAGGATCTTGACGATATCCGGGTTACCGAACAGCCGTTGCAAGGGGGACAGGTCATCAATCGCCAACGCGTCTACGCAAAATTCATCCACTTTGGTTCGACACTGGACCAGACACAGCGTCGGGTAGTAGGTCTTTTCGCGTAGAAATTCGGTGTCGATTCCGACCCACCGGCAAGCCAGCGCCCGGTCCACCCGGACATTCAGTTCACCGAATGTATCTACAGGTTTAATTTTAAGCATGAGAGTAATGGTATGATCGACTCAGGTGTTATTCCATACAGCCATGTTCCAGACAATCCGGATATTGATACAAATCTGCCTGTTCCTGGGCCGACCCCAGGATCTACCGGCCTCCGTGCGAATCCTGGGTTTCGCCATGATCGCGGCATTTGCTTTATCGGTGATCCGGATTACCGCGATCACCGGGGGCTCCGTTGCGATCATGATCAGTCTGGTACAAATCGCCCTGCTCGCTCTTGGTCTGAGAATAGTGCTGTCCCTTTTTTCCAGGCGCGAACGTTGGTTGCAGTCTGCCACCGGGGTGTTTGGTTGTTCGGCGATCCTGATGCTGGCTGCAACCCCGGTACTGATGATAACAGAATCATCCGGTACCGGGATCGCCAATCTGGTTCTGGTTGCAATGAATATATGGAGTTTCGCGGTGGTCGTATCCATCTTGCGGGAGACTCTGGAAGTTCGATTGGTGGTGGCGTTTCTGGTTACGTTCGCGCTTGAGGTCATATCCGCCATTATCATGCAGCAAATGTTCGGGGGACAGGTTATTTGAAGCTGTTCATCGCAGGGATATGCGGAACTTTCATGGCTGGGATGGCCCAACTGGCCCGCTCGGATGGTCATGACGTACAGGGTTGTGACGAACAGGTCTATCCCCCTATGTCAACGTTACTCGAGACCTGTGGAATCGGGATATTCGAAGGATACGACCCGGCTCATCTGGATCGGCAGTATGACCGGGTCATTATCGGCAACGCCCTGTCCCGCGGTAATCCGCTTGTCGAAGCGGTTCTGAACCGCAAAGAGCGCTACCAGTCAGGACCGCAGTGGCTGCACGACAATATACTCCCTGGAAAAGACGTGATTGCGGTAGCCGGGACCCACGGAAAATCCACGACATCGTCCATGGTTGCCTGGATATTGCATTCAGCCGGGCGGTCGCCGGGCTTTCTGATTGGCGGTAAACCGGGTAATTTCCCCTGCTCCGCGATGGTTGGCGATGGCAACTGGTTCGTTATCGAAGCAGACGAATACGATACGGCATTTTTCGACAAACGATCGAAATTCGTGCATTACCGTCCGACTATCGCGGTTTTGAACAATCTCGAGTTCGACCATGGTGATATTTTCGAGAATCTCGACTCGATCAGGAAACAGTTCCATCATCTGGTCAGAATCGTTCCATCGCACGGTTTCATTGTCGCAAACGGCGATGACCGGCGCCTGGACGAGGTACTGGACATGGGATGCTGGAGCAATCTGGTACGGTTCTCGATCCGGGACGCGGACAGCCAATGGTTCGCCAGGCCGCTGAAACCGGATTGTTCAAGTTTCAGGATTTTTCATCACGGAACGGTTCTCGGCCAGGTTAACTGGAATCTGATCGGCTCCTGCAACATGCAAAATGCGCTGGCCGCGGTCGCCGCCTGTGCGTTGTCGGGAGTCAGCGCTGTACAATCCCTCGCCGCTCTGGAAGATTTTATCGCTGCGGACCGGCGTCTTCAGCTTCTGTTCAAATATAACCGGATATACTTGTATGACGATTTCGCCCATCATCCGACAGCAATAGAGCGGACACTCGAAGCGATACGTTCAAAACATCCGGGGCACCGTATCATGACCGTTCTGGAGCTTCGCTCAAACACGATGAGAAGCGGACAGCATGGAGACGAACTGGGACGCTCCCTGAACCGTTCAGATGAAACATGGCTGTATCGGACAACGGATCTGGAATGGCGGCCGGAGTTGCTGGAAACCCGGACGGACCTGAAAAGTTTCCATACGAAAGACGAGCTGCTCGCGGCAATAAATTTGTGTCAAAACCGAAAAATCGTTATCATTTGCATGAGCAATGGAAGTTTCGACGGGATTCCGGATTCAATCAGGGCACATTTGGATAACACACTGGTTCAGGCTTGACCAAGCGCCGACAAAATACTGGACATGAACAAAAACAACTTCAGGAACCGAAATATTTTCGCAATGGTAATCGCTGGTTTCCTCGGCTTGTCACTGGCTCCGGCCATCGCTCAGGAAGAACCGTTTGTCGAGGGGGAGCATTATCAGTTGCTGGACGAGGTCCAGCCGGTCCAGACCGGGGACAGGATAGAAGTAGCCGAATTGTTCTGGTACCACTGCCCGCACTGTTTTCGACTGGAACCTTTTCTCATTGAATGGAAGAAAAACATTCCCGATGGAGCGGAATTTGTACCGATACCCGCATTGCTGAATGATCAATGGGAATTCGACGCGAGGGTTTACTATACATTCGAGGCGCTGGGATTGCTCGAAGACCTGCACGGCCGGTATTATTCCGCGATTCACGAACAACGACTCAAAATCCGTACTGCCGAACAACTGGCGGCCTGGGCTGCGGATAACGGGGTTGACGGCTCGAAAATCCCGGACACCTTCGCTTCATTTGCCGTGGAGAACAAATTGAATTTCTCCCATGTCATGTCCCGCAAATACGGAATCAGCGGCGTACCCGCAATTATTGTGGATGGACGTTACAGAACATCGGTTTCCCTGGCGGGAAGCCATGCGAAACTGGTCAAGGTCATCAATTTCCTGATCGGGGAAGCGGCGCAGCAAAGAAGCGGCCAGTCATCCTCGGGATAAACCTGCCATAAACCTGCGGTGAGTCGAACCCGGCCGGGCTGGATTGTGCGTCAGTGTTCGCCGCCCGCCCTGAAATTGAAAACCGCTCCCTGCCGGATGCCGGATGGCCACCGGGAAGTAATCGTTTTCAGCCGGGTATAAAATCGGACGCCTTCCGGTCCGTGTATCGAATGGTCACCAAAAAGCGAGCGTTTCCAGCCGCCAAAACTGTGGAACGCCATCGGAACGGGGATCGGCACATTCACCCCTACCATGCCGATTTGTATACGCTCGCTGAAATCCCGGGCAGTATCGCCATCCCGGGTAAAAATCGCAGTACCATTGCCATATTCATGATCGTTGACCATCTGCACCGCTTCTTCATAGCTTTGTGCGCGGACAATACTCAGTACCGGACCGAAAATCTCATCGGTGTAGATACTCATGCCGGTTTTTACATGGTCGAAGACAGTGGCGCCAACGAAACAACCATTCTCTGAGCCTTCGACGACTTCATCCCTGCCGTCCCTGACAAGGGTCGCGCCCTCCTCCAGCCCCTTGTCGATATAACCCTCGATTCTCGCCTTTGCATCCGGATTGATAACCGGGCCCATTTCTGTGGACTGGTCGGTGTAAGGGCCGACTTTCAGGCTGTCCAGCTTTGGAACCAGTTTCCCGATCAGCGTATCTGCCGGCTCGTCTCCTATTGAAACCACCACGGATACCGCCATACACCGTTCCCCGGCGGAGCCGTATGCTGCGCCTACCACCGCATCAGCCACCTGTTCCATATCTGCGTCAGGCATCACCACCATGTGGTTTTTAGCGCCGCACAGAGCCTGCACCCGCTTGTTATGGGAGGTTCCGGTCTGGTAGATATACTCCCCGACCGCGGTGGAGCCGACAAAACTGACCGCCTGGACACGATCATCCGTGAGCAGGATATCGACTGCTTCCTTGTCGCCGTTGACCACATTGAGTACACCATCCGGCAGTCCGGCTTCCTGCATCAGTTCCGCCAGGCGAAGCGGGCACGAGGGGTCACGTTCCGAGGGTTTCAAAACAAACGTATTGCCGCAAGCGATCGCCAGTGGAAACATCCACATTGGCACCATCGCGGGAAAGTTGAACGGAGTGATACCGGCGCACACTCCAAGTGGTTGACGCATGCTCCACGAATCCACTCCACTGGCGACACTCGACGAATACTCCCCTTTCAACAACTGTGAGACACCGCAGGAAAATTCAACGACTTCGAGCCCCCGGGTAATCGAACCTCGGGCATCGTCCAGGGTTTTTCCATGTTCGCCGGAAACCAGTTCCGCCAGTTCATCCATGTGTGACCTGATCAGGTCACGGAAAGCGAACAGGATCCGGGTGCGTTGCCCCACCGGGGTTGCCGACCATTCCGGAAACGCCTGCCGGGCCACTGTTATCGCGTTTTCCACCTCGCTCCCACTGGCTAACGGCGTCTGTTTGGTCACCACCCCCAAAGCCGGATTGTAAACGTCACCGAAGCGCTCGCTGTTGCCCTCGACTCTTTTCCCGCCGACGAAATGATGCAGGTTCTGGATTTTGATGGATTCGTGTTTCATATCAATTACCGTAATAAGTGGTCAGTTCCCTGGTGAATTTATGCGAATACACGGGAAAACACAATCAGTTTCCGGGTTCTCAAAAAACCAGCCGCTTGAACCAGTCCAGAATCCGGGACGGGAAAGACCCTTCCTCATAGGTTTCGGTTACATGCAGGGAGGATTCCCGCACCGGCTGGTCATCGAACCGGATCTGGATCTGGCCCACTTCAGTCCCGCGTTCAATTGGCGCTTCCAGGCTGTCCGGAAGTTCCAGTGTGACCGATATTCCCTCAGTCTTCCCGCTCGGAACCTGTACGGCAAGATTCTGCATCACCCCGACGCTCGCCTGGCTTTGTTGACCCATCCACAAGGGCAGTATCCGGACCGGCTCTCCGGGGCCGTAGACAATCACGCCGTCATAGGAATTGTATCCATATTGCAGCAGTGACTGGACCTGGTCGGCCCGGACGATCTTGTTTTTGGCGCCCGTCACGGTGGCAATCAACCGTATATTATCCCTGAGCGCAGTGCCGATCAGGCAATACCCTGCCTTTTTGGTGTATCCGGTCTTGAGTCCGTCCACTGTGGGGTCACGGTCCAGCAGGATATTCCGGTTATACTGGGTAATGTCGTTATAGGTAAACTCCCTTTGGGAATAGTAGTGGTACAGGTCAGGGAAACGGCGGATCAGGTTCATTGCCAGTAACGTAATGTCCCTGGCCGTAGTATAGTGGTCGTCGTCCGGCAATCCACTGCTATTGGTGAAACGGGTATTCGTCATACCCAGTTCCGCAGCCTTCAAATTCATTCTTGCGGCAAATTCATCCTCACTACCGGCAATATGTTCAGCCAGCGCCACGGCCGCGTCATTGCCGGACTGGATAACCAGTCCCTGGATCAAATCACGAACACGGACGCGGGTATCCACCTGAATGAACATTCTGGACCCTTCCGTTTTCCAGGCTTTCCTGCTGACGTACACCATGTCTTCATAGCTGATCTTTCCGGCCTTGAGGGACTCGAAAACCAGAAAGCTGGTCATCAGCTTGGTCAGGCTGGCCGGCTCTATTCTCAGGTCCGCATTCTGGCTTCCCAGTATCCAGCCTGTTTCGAAATCCGCCAGAACCCAGCTCCTGGCCACGATTTCCGGAACCGGGACCGGAGATTTTACGGACTCGGGGATATCGATCAGGGCGCTGTAGGCAGGCGGGCAGAGCAGCCAGAACGGCAACACAAGCAACGCCAGCAAGCGTGTAATCGGAAAATGGAAACCAGTAGCGGCCATATTCGGCAATCTCAAGGAGTAATGGCTTTGATACGAACCCTTCCCGTGCCCTTCCTTGCGATCCCCAGTTTATGCGCGGCCGCATACGAAAGATCAATGATTCGACCATGCAGGAAAGGCCCCCGGTCGTTGACCTTGACAATGATCCGCTTTTTCGTATCGAGATTGGTAACTCGAACGTAAGTCGGCAGGGGCAAGGTCGGATGTGCCGCCGTCATTTTGAACATATCATAAATCTCGCCGCTGGATGTCCGGCGTCCATGAAATTTTGCCCCGTACCACGAAGCGACCCCCTTTTGCTTGAAGCCCCTGGCGGATTTCATCGGTATATAACGTTTGCCCAGGACCTTGTAAGGATTGTTGCCATACCGGCTGCGGGGTTCACGTCGCGGAACCGCATTCGGAATTTTATCGAAGTCAATACTCTGTGAAGGCGGACCGTCCCCGCCATAATAGCCGCCCGACGAACCGGGCCGTTTGTTGCCTCCGCACGCGGCTAGCGCCAACCCGATTACGACCACGGCAACCAGATTTTTATGGCAGGTGGTCATTGGCGGCGTATCCTGTCGATCTCTTCCGACAATTCCGAAACCGCCAACGCATAATTGATACTGTGGTTATACCGGGTAATCGCATAAAAATTGCGGTACCCAACGATATATCGTCTTCCGTTTTCCTCATCCAGATAGAACAAGGCGCTTTTCCTGCTGCTCCCCGAAGCATCGAAATTGACCCCTGCGTCAACCAGGGCAGAGGTATCGTGGATCAATTTGGCTCTTCTGCGAACCAGAGACGCCGCCGATTCGGGTAACGGCGGCGCCACATCGGAATAGATCTTTTCGCCGCGTGTCCAGTTGTGCCCTTTCAGATAGCTGGCGACACTGCCGATCGCGTCTTCCAGTTCATTGACCAGGTCACGTCGTCCATTACCATTGAAATCAACCGACCAGGCCTCATAACTGGTTGGCATGAACTGGGGGATCCCGATAGCGCCGGCAAAGGACCCCTGTACCGTCGCCGGATCTATTTTCTCCTTTCGGGTCGTATTCAGAAAGGTTCTTAATTCATGGCTGAAAAACCGGCTTCGCCGTGGATAAGCCGCCGACAGCGTAACCAGGCTTGCAAGTACGCTTCTATCACCCATGCGGGTGCCGTAATGGGTTTCAATTCCTATCAGCGCCGCGATCACAGCGGGAGGCACCCCGTATACCTGAAACGCTCTGTCCAGAATCGCTTCATTCCGCTCCCGGAACCGGACGCCATCTTCAATCCGATCCTGGTTTATCAGCAACTTCCTGTATTTGAACCATGGCAGGGCTTCATATTGCCGGTCCATCAACGCCAGGACCTTTTCATCTATCGATACACGGCCGAGAATATCAACCAGTTCGTCCCGGGGATAACCATCCTCAACGGACATGACTTCGACCAGCTCCTGAAGCGCGGGGTATTGACCGATATCCAGCGCTTGGGCGTCCACCCATATCCCGGGCGCAAGTACAAGCAGCGCCGGCCATTTCCGGATGATCTTTTGGAAAACAGGGAGCAGCCGATTCTCCATCATTGGCGCAAAGACTCCTTGTTTCGTGAAATACTCATAAGAATGCCAAACCCGATCATCAAAGTGACCATGGAAGTTCCGCCATAGCTTATCAGAGGCAATGGCACACCGACAATCGGCAGAATGCCGGAAACCATTCCGATATTGACAAACACATAGAAAAAGAAGGTCGCGGACAGCCCCCCGGCCAATAATCGGGAATAGGTATCCTTCGCATGGTATGCAATCAAAAGTCCGCGAAACACCACAAAACAATACAAAAACATCAATACGATCACTCCGACCAGTCCAAATTCTTCGGCAAAGACCGAGAAAATAAAATCCGTATTCCGCTCCGGAATGAACTCAAGTTGCGATTGGGTGCCGGATAGCCAACCCTTGCCCCAGAAACCTCCGGAACCGATTGCAATGATGGACTGGATAGTATGGTACCCGGCGCCGAGCGGGTCAGCCCAGGGGTCCAGCAAAGTCAATATCCGGCTACGCTGGTAATCAAGCAATACCCAGTACCACATCAACGGGGTCGCCAGGCCGCCAAGCGCGACCACGAACACGACCAACCTGAAACTGACGCCAGCCAGGAAGATGACCGTAATTCCAGCCAGCGCGATCATCAGGCCGGTACCCAGGTCCGGCTGCTGAATGATCAGGACGGTCGGAACCGCGATAATCAGAACCGAAATGACCAAGGGTACAAACCCGAGCGAAAGCGACATGCGCGTGAGCAGCCATGCAACCATCATCGGCACGCCAATTTTCATGATCTCGGCCGGCTGGAACCTGAATATGCCCAGATCGATCCAGCGTTGAGCCCCCTTGCCTGTGAACCCCACCGAAAGCACCACGACCAGCAGCGCCAACCCGCACAGATAAATTTGCGGAGACCAGCGCGCCAGCGCTTTCGGCGGAAACCTGGAAACCGCATACATCAATACCAGGGCGACACCGGCACGGATACTGTGTTTTACGATCAGGTCCATATTTTCTCCAACCGCGCTGAACAACACGATCAAGCCGATCCCGCACAGCAACAAAATCCCGGTCAGCAACGGATAATCAAAGCCCGGCCTTTTTAGATTCATGACCGTATTTCCGTGGAGCCCGAGATACCGGACAATTGATCGGCAGGCGGTTCCGGGAAGAGTTTCAATCGTTCGAGCAGGTAATAATCAATCAGTTTCCTGGCAATCGGAGCCGCTGTCCGACTGCCGCTGCCAGCATGCTCGACGATAACCGAAATCGCGATCTTCGGATTTTCAACCGGAGCGAACCCGACAAACAATGAGTGGTCCCTGAACTTCTTTTCCACGGTTTCATCATCGTATTCTTCATTCTGGGCGATGCTTTTGACCTGGGCTGTACCGGTCTTGCCAGCCATCCGGTATCGGATGTCCCGGGCGATTCCTCTTGCCGTACCCTTTGGTCCATGCACGACCTCCTCCATACTGTCGATGACTCGCGCATAAAAATTACGATTGCGCAATTCAACCATTTCGTGTTTCACGGATTCAGGACGTTGTTTGGCCTGACTGGAAGGGTCCTCGATAACGGACAAAAACCTGGGGGGGATAATTTTTCCATGATTAGCGAGAGTGGCTGTCGTGGCAGCGAGTTGCAGCGGTGTAACCAGCATATAACCCTGGCCAATCCCTGTGATGATGGTTTCTCCCGGATACCATGACTGATCGAAACGCCGTCGTTTCCATTGCCGCGAGGGAATCAGGCCGGAAGGCTCTCCGAGCAAATCAATACCGGTTACCTTGCCAAATCCGAATCGGGTCATTCCTTCGTGTATCCTGTCAATCCCCAATCTTTTCGCAAGCCGGTAAAAGTAGACGTCACAGGATTGTATGATACTGTCATGGCCATCCACCTTGCCATGACCGTACTTGTTCCAGCATCGGTAACGGTGAGTATGATTCGGCAAACTGTACCAACCGGGACAGTGGCTGACCGTGCTATGGCTGATCCCGTTTTCCATACCGATCAACGAGATGAAACCCTTTATCGTGGAACCGGGCGCATAACGGCCCGACAATGCCCGGTTCAGCAGAGGCTGGCGGTCGGATGTCTTGAGAAGGTCGTATTCGGTTTCACTGATACCATTGACAAATGGATTGGGATCATAACCAGGGACGCTGACGAAAGCCAATACCTCTCCCGTGTCGGGTTCAATGGCAACCACGGAACCCTCGTATCCTTGCAGCGCTTCAATTCCTTTTTCCTGCAACTTGATGTCCATACTCAAATAAAGCGATTTTCCGGTATCGGACGTGGTTTCTTCCAGCTTCCGAATGATGCGGCCGTGTGCGTTGGTTTCCACTTGAACCACGCCGAGTTTGCCCAGCAACTCGGATTCATAACGCGCTTCTATACCGCTCTTTCCAATATATTCCATTCCACGGTAAGCCTGGTTATCCACTATCTTCAGATCGCTTTCGCTTATTCTTCCTACATAGCCGATTACATGGGAGGCCAGATCCCCTTTCGGATAATGCCTTTGCAGCCGCGCTCTTAATTCCACTCCATCATAGCGATGCTGATTGACGGCAATAACGGCAACCTCCTGTTCACTCAGATTCGCTTTCAGGGTCTGCCTTACAAAGGAAGGACGTTCTTCCAACAGCAATCGAAATGGCTTCAAATGAGTATCTGTCAGCTCGATCAACTGACCCAGTTCGTGCAGCAACACATCCATGTCCTCGACCTGGTCGGGCAGTATTTCAAGATTATAGGCCTTCTTGTTGTCGGCCAGAATTTCTCCGTTCCGGTCATAAATGAGCCCCCTTATCGGAGTCAGGGGAAAGATATCGATACGATTATTCTGGGCAAGTGTGGAGAATCGCTGGTACTGATGAACCTGCAGCCAGATCAATCTGGCCACGAGAACCAGAAACAGCAACAGAATGATCGTGAACAGTATTCCAATCCGGTTGCGGACAGCGCCGCCTTCAACCAGGGGATTCCGTTTCGGCATCATGATCCTGATCTCACCTGTTGTCTCAGGAAACGCAGGACCACGTATATGAAAGGCCAGATCAGCGCCGACATCAGCGCCGATTGCCAGTAAATCAGTCTGACCTCGGTACTGACCGTGAGATTGGCTATCAAGATGGTAATACCGATGTCCACCGAGGCGATGAAGAAAACAACGACGCATTGTTTCCACAGATCATACCTCCGTATCCTGCGGCTCGCAGTCACCGCGAAAAAAGCGACGAAAGCCTTGGCGAGAGCATGCTGTCCGAACAAGGAATAATTCAGTATATCGACCATCAATCCGGTAACCCAACCACAACTGACACCGATTCTGTCCGGAATTTCAACACACCAGTAAAACAGGATCAGCAGCACCCAATCCGGTTTTGCATATTTCATCCACTCGAAATAAGTGACCAGGTTCAACGCCAGGCCGATCATCAATGTGACCAGGACGAATCCATACGGAGAATTCCCGAATCGATATCTACTCATTGCTCTGGCTTGAATCCGGCCCCGGACCAGGTGGTTTGGAGGGATCGGCGTAGTCCGGATTCCACAACAGCAGTACCTCCCTGACCAATCCGATTTTCGCGATGGTCGATGCCGAAATCTTCATGAATGGCTCACTGGCATCCTCAACGATCTCGGCCACTTCAGCGACCTTGTGTCCAGTCGGAAAACGTCCACCCATACCGGAAGTAACCAGTATGTCACCCCGGCGGATATCCGAACGGCTGATCAGGCTCGGCACTTCGACACGGTCTGCCTGTCCGGTGCCCTGAACGATGGTTCGCAACTGGTTCCTCTGGATCTGGACGGGCAGGCCATGGCTCGGGTCGGTGATCAGGGTAACGACACTTCTCTTCAGGCCGACTGTTGAGACCTGTCCGAGCACGCCCTCAGGCGCGAGTACGGGCTGACCGGGATAAACTCCTGATTCCGTACCCCGGTTAAGCACGATATTCTGGTTGTAGGGTTCCTGGCTCACCTCGATTATTTTTGCCAGCAGAATCTGTTCGGTGGAACTTTCAACTGCACCCAGCAGTTTTGTAAGACGCTGGTTTTCCAGTTCCAGCGCCTCGTATCGTTGTAACCGGGTCTCCAGGACAGCCTGCTTGCGTTCAAGTTCGCTGAATCTCCGGTACAGCGTATCGTCCGGATAATATTTTTCGGCAAGGGCGGCTACATTGTACGGAAACCGGACGATGGATTCGAATGTGATGTTGATTACCGAAGTGGCGACCCTGGCTGGAGCGAGCAGGTCGCTTCGATGATCCGTGATCATCAATCCGGTGGACAGCAGAAAAAAGAAGATAAACCGATTGATTGGGAAGCTTCGATAGTAGCTCAAAACACAAACCCGGATTACCGACGCATAACCAACAATTCCACCAATTTCCCGCTCAATGAGTAAAATGTTCCAACGATGCGATGATCAACACCCGGCCTGGTCAGCCATCACTTGCGAATATGTCACCGATCACATCCATTTCCTCCAACGCGCGGCCACAGCCGCGAACCACGCAACTCAAGGGTTCTTCAGCCAGAATCACCGGCAGACCGATGTCCTGCATCAACCTCGTGTCCATATCCCGCAGCAAGGCGCCACCGCCAGCGATTACCATTCCTTTCTCGCTGATGTCCGCGCTCAGTTCGGGTGGCGCTTTTTCCAGCGCCTGCCTGATTGCCTGAACGATCTGCTGAATCGAATTATTGATCGCTTCGTATATCTCTTCGCTGGTGATCAGCAGGCCGCGAGCCAGACCTTCGGTAATATCCCGGCCCTTGATTTCCATTTCCTTGTGCTCGGACTCCGACCAGGCGGTCCCTATGGAGTGTTTGATGCGCTCGGCTGTGGATTCACCGATAAGAACTCCGTGGCGTTGCCGCATGTGGTTGATAATCGCCTCGTCGAGCGAATCGCCGGCAATCCGAAGGGAACTGGAATAAACCATCCCTCCCAGAGACAGAATACCCACTTCAGTCGTGCCGCCGCCAATATCGACCACCATGGATCCGGTCGGCTCGGCAACAGGGAGATTGGCGCCAATAGCGACCGCCATGGGTTCTTCGATCAGATAGACTTCCCGGGCGCCGGCGCCGGTAGCGGATTCGCTGATCGCCCGTCTCTCCACCTGGGTCGACCCGCAAGGTACGCAGATAATTATCCTCGGACTCGAAAAAAGCTTGTTTTCCTGAGCTTTACGGATAAAATACTTGAGCATATCTTCCGTGACGTTGAAATCAGCTATCACCCCATCCTTCATCGGGCGCGTCGCCCTGATTGTCCCCGGCGTTCGACCCAGCATGCGCTTGGCGTCATGGCCGACGGCCAGTACGCTTTTAGCGCCATTGTGGCTGGAGGATTCCTTGATAGCCACAACAGAGGGTTCATTCAGGATAATTCCCTTGTTACGAACATAAATCAGGGTGTTTGCAGTACCGAGGTCTATTGCCAGGTCATTGGAAAAGAGGCCAATCAGGCGGTTGAACATGATTTTGAGAATTCCGTATGAAAATAAAGAGAGAAAGTGGAACCTGAAGCAGCCACAGCGGCGCCACATAAAATTTTGCGCATAGCTTACCAATCCAGGCCATACTATTCAACCACTTATTGTTATGGTAAGTTGATGCAATTTTAATGGCAATTCCCGAAAAACCTATCATTATGTCATTGACGCCGACTGAAATCAGGCACATTGCAAAGCTGGCGAGACTCAGGATGGAAGACCATCAGGCGCGCTCCTGCGCGACACAGCTTTCCCGTATTCTCGAACTGATTGAACAAATGAACCGGATCGATACCAGCGACATCGAACCCATGTCCCATCCTCAGGATACCGCACTGAGATTGAGGGAGGACAAGGTGACGGCGACCGACCAGACAGAAGCTTACCTGGAAATTGCGCCCGCTTCAGAAAACGGACTCTATCTCGTCCCCAGAGTCATCGAATAATCCGTTTTAACGCCATGCACGCCAACACACTGCGGGAACATAGCGAGTCCCTGCGAAAAAGGGAATATTCCAGCGTCGAATTGACCCGGCACTTTCTCGACCGTATTCACAGGGCTTCCGATCTGAACGCGTTTATCACGATCACCGATGAAATCGCGCTGGAACAGGCCAGTGAATCGGACCGGCTCCTGTCATCGGGTGTGGCCGGACGGCTGACCGGCATCCCGATCGCTCATAAGGACCTGTTCTGTACGCGAGGGGTATTGACCACCTGTGGATCGAGAATACTGCACAACTTCAAATCGCCCTATGACGCGACCGTAGTGGACAAACTCAACGCAGAGGGCATGATAACGCTTGGCAAAACCAATATGGATGAATTTGCGATGGGGTCTTCCTGCGAAACCAGCTATTTCGGCACAGTGGCCAATCCATGGGACAAGGCGCGCGTTCCGGGCGGCAGTTCGGGCGGGTCGGCATCCGCCGTTGCCGCGCGTCTGGTACCGGTTGCGTCCGCCACCGATACCGGTGGCTCCATTCGCCAGCCCGCCGCGTTCTGCGGATTGACCGGAATCAAACCGAGTTATGGCAGAGTGTCGCGGTATGGCATGATCGCGTTTGCCTCATCCCTGGATCAGGGCGGTATCCTGGCAACCAGCGCGGAAGACGCGGCCATGGTATTACAGGCCATGTCCGGATTCGATCCGCGGGATTCGACCTCCCTGCAACTGGAAACACCGGACTATTGCAGTATTCTGGATCATTCGATCACAGGCAAAACCATTGGATTGCCGAAGGAGTTTTTTGATGACGGCGTCGATTGCGAAGTCGCCGCCATTGTTCAGCAGAGCGTCATGCAACTCGAATCCATGGGCGCGAAAACCATTGACGTCGAATTGCCGAACAGCCGGGCCGCCATCCCCTGTTATTATGTCCTGGCGCCTGCTGAAGCGTCGTCCAACCTGTCACGCTTTGACGGGGTTCGTTACGGTTACCGCACCGGACACTATGACGACCTCGTCGACATGTATGAAAAGACCCGCGCTGAAGGTTTCGGCGAGGAAGTGCAACGGCGGATCATGATTGGTACATACGTCCTGTCTTCCGGCTATTACGATGCCTACTATATCAAGGCGCAAAAGCTGAGGCGGCTGATTGCGGACGATTTCAGTCGCGCATTCGAAAAATGTGATTTTATCCTCGGCCCGACGACCCCGGCTACCGCTTTCGTTCTGGGTGAAAAGAATGATGATCCCGTTGCGATGTATCTGAACGATATTTTCACCAATTCCGCTAATCTGGCCGGTTTGCCGGCAATGTCCCTTCCAGCGGGCTTTGACAGTCGGGGGCTGCCCGTGGGACTTCATCTGATTGGCCGGTATCTGGATGAATCCACCTTGCTGAATGCCGCTCACCAGTTCCAGCGGGAAACAGACTGGCATCGACGGATTCCAGCGGAATATCAATGATGGACAGGGAAATTCCATGACAGGGTGGGAAGCGGTAATCGGCCTGGAAGTCCATGTCCAGCTTATGACCCGCAGCAAGATATTCAGCGGGGCGTCCACCGCTTACGGCGCCGAACCCAATACCCAGGCTTGCGATGTCAGTATCGCGCTGCCTGGTGTCCTGCCTGTCATGAACCGGGAAGCGGCCAGGCTGGCTGTGATGTTCGGGCTGGGAATCAATGCCCGGATCAATCGAAAATCCATCTTTGCCCGCAAGAACTACTTCTATCCGGACTTGCCCAAGGGCTACCAGATCAGCCAGTTCGAGCGGCCCATCGTAGGGCGGGGCGGGCTTGAGATAGAAATCGGTGATCAGGTCAAAACCATCGGGATTACCCGCGCTCATCTCGAAGAGGACGCTGGAAAGTCATTACACGAGAATTTTCACGACCTGACCGGAATAGACCTGAATCGGGCCGGAACTCCTCTTCTGGAAATTGTTTCCGAACCGGACATGCGCTCCGCGCAGGAAGCCGTCGCATACCTCAGAAAACTGCATACCCTGGTTCGATATCTCGGCATTTCGGACGGGAATATGCAGGAAGGTTCGTTTCGCTGCGACGCCAATGTGTCCATCCGGCCCCGCGGACAATCCGAACTGGGCATCCGCGCCGAATTGAAAAATATCAATTCATTCCGATTTGTGGAAAAAGCCATCGAATATGAAATTGAACGGCAGACAGATATTCTTGAAGAAGGAGGCGTAATCCGGCAGGAAACCCGTCTGTACGATTCCGAAAAAAATGAAACCCGGCCCATGCGGTCCAAGGAAGAGGCTCATGACTATCGTTACTTTCCTGACCCTGACCTGCCTGCGATGATCCTCGAAGACAGCTTCATAGAGGCCATTCGACAAGAATTGCCGGAGCTGCCCGATCTCCGGAAAGTGCGATTTGAAACCGTTTTCCGGTTGTCAGGCAATGATGCTGGTCAAATAGCGGCAGACCGGGACATGGCTGATTATTTCGAAACGGTTTGCGGGAAAAGCAACGCCGAACCCGGAATGGTCGCCAACTGGATGCTGGGGGATTTCAGCGCGGCGCTCAACAAGTCCGGGCTGGACATCCGGCATTGTCCGCTGGACAGCGTCCGCTTCGCGGGACTTATGGACCGGATTGCAGACGATACGATTTCAGGGAAAATTGCCAAGGAAGTGTTCACGTTAATGTGGGACAGTTCGCAAACGGTCGATGAAATCATTGAACGCAAAGGACTGAAACAAATCACGGACACAGCCGAGATAGAAGCGGTCGTGGATTTGATTATCCGGAAAAACGCGCCGCAGGTGAAACAATACCAGGATGGCAACCATAAGGTTCTTGGATTTTTTGTCGGACAGGTGATGAAAGAAACCCGGGGGAAGGCAAATCCGAAACAAGTCAACGAGTGGTTGAAAAAGAAACTCGACTAATCCTGTAAAGTAAGGTAAAACACCGCTCCATCCTTTTTCGATATGGGCCTGTAGCTCAGCTGGATAGAGTACCTGGCTTCGAACCAGGTGGTCGGGGGTTCGAGTCCCTCCAGGCCCGCCATAAATGAACATGTACCAGAGGTCAGGGGCAACTGATGACCACGGAGAGACCTTCGCATACCTTGTATGGCAGCCTGATGATTGTCGGCTCGATGGCAATCTTTGGCCTGGTTGACAACTTCATTCGCATAATCGCCGAAGACGGCGGCCTTTGGCAGTTCTACCTGATCCGCGCACTCATGGCCTGCGCGATGATTGCCGGTTACTGTCTGTACAGGAAACAGAAGATGCTCCCGAAACGGGCCTGGGCGGTAGCGCTCCGGTCTATCCTCGTGTCCGGGGCCATTCTGATCTACTTCTGTTCCCTCTCGGTGATGCCGATTGCGGAGGCAGGGGCGACCCTGTTCAGTTCACCTGTATTCCTGCTGATCTTTTCGGCGCTGTTGTTTCGCACCCGGGTGGGGCCCTGGCGGACCGCAGCCGTGCTGGCGGGTTTTTTCGGAATGATTCTGGTTCTCAAGCCTGATCCGGCGAATTTGAGCGTTTTCGCCCTGTTGCCCCTGTTAGCCGGAATTCTGTATGCGATCGGACAACTGACGACTCGCCACCTGTGCGCGGATGAGGATACGATTGTCGTCCTGCTGTGGTTTTTTATCGCGACCCTCCTGTACGGCTTCATTGGAACCACTTTGTTCACTGTTTTCAGCGCGCCCGATGACTGGACACGCGCGGCGCCCTTCCTGACTACCGGGTGGGTGGAACCGACCGGTAGATTTCTGTTCTGGACAACGGTCCAGTGCTGTGGTTCACTGATTGCCGCCAGAGGACTGATTCGAGGCTATCAGATGGCTGAACCTACGTTCATTACGGTTTTTGAATTCACGTTCGTGTTTTTTGCCGGATTCTGGGCATGGATGCTGTGGAATGAAGTGCCTGATACCATGGGCATACTCGGTATCGCAGCCATTATCGCAGCCGGAATCGCAATTACGTTCCGTGCACGAAAAACTGTCTGACGGCAGACAGCCAACCCGTTTATAATGAAACCCCGGATCATCCTCGCTTCCTCTTCTCCTTACCGCAGGGAGTTGCTTGAACGTATTGGACTGACATTCACAGCCGCTTCACCGAATATCGACGAGATGCCCAAACCGGATGAATCCCCTTTTGATCTGGTTCATCGGTTGTCTGTCCAAAAGTCCAGGGTATTACGACACGAGTATCCCGGAGCCGTAATCATTGGCTCTGATCAAGTTGCGGTAGTCAACGGGAAACTGGTCGGGAAACCCGGAAATCATGACAATGCAGTATCTCAACTCAGGGAGTCTTCCGGCCGTATCGTACAATTGTATACAGGCGTGGCGTTGTTTAACACAGATTCAAAAAACCTTCAGTACGATGTCGATACTTATGAAGTTGAATTCAGGACCTTGTCCCGTTCCCGGATTGAGCGCTACCTGAAGTCGGAAAAACCGTACAACTGCTGCGGCAGCCTGAAAGCGGAAGGCCCCGGTATCGCCCTGCTGAGCAGATTGACCGGCGACGATCCCAATACCCTGACCGGACTCCCGATAATCAAACTGGTCCACCAGCTGGAAAACGAAGGCATCACGCTATAGGGCCGGTTTGAGGGGCAATCTGTCACATGGATTCCCGTTTCCGGTGGAATGGTGGCTGGTGGGGGATTCCGGGATGGATTCCAGAAACTGTCCGGTTCGTATTCGGTTGATGCGGTCGCGAACCGAGGCGGCTGCTTCAAACTCCAGGTTTTTCGCATAAGCATACATTTCCTTCTCCAACCCTTTCAGCAATCTGCCGAGTTCCTTCGGAGACTGGCGAATGTATTCTTCAGCGCCCTCTTCTGCGACCTGCTGTTCGGGCAGATCGTTCCACAGCGAATCATCGGCGGTCACGCCATCGATTATATCCTTGACCGGCTTGATGACCGACCGGGGGGTAATATCATGCACTTCATTGTATTTCCGCTGTTTCGACCGGCGCCGGTTGGTTTCGGCCAGGGCCTGTTGTATGGAGCGGGTTTCCCGGTCGGCATAGAGAATGACCCTGCCGTCCACATTTCTCGCGGCACGGCCGATAGTCTGGATCAACGATCGGGTCGATCTGAGGAAACCCTCCTTGTCCGCATCCAGTATCGCCACCAGCGAAACCTCCGGAATATCCAGTCCCTCCCTCAGCAGATTGATCCCGACCAGCACATCGAATACACCCTTTCTCAAATCCCGGATTATTTCAACCCGCTCCACGGTATCGATATCCGAATGCAGATATCGAACCCGAACCTGATGTTCATGCAGGTATTCGGTCAAATCTTCGGCCATGCGCTTGGTCAGCGTTGTCACCAGAACCCGCTGCTGGTGCGCGACACGCATCCTGATTTCAGAAAGCAGATCGTCCACCTGGTGGTCCACCGGTCGAATTTCAACTTCCGGATCCATCAGTCCGGTGGGCCGAACCACTTGCTCCACTACATCGGGAGCGCGTTCCGCCTCGTAATCCCCCGGCGTCGCAGACACGAAAACAACCTGGGGCAACAGGTTCTCGAATTCGTCGAAGCGAAGTGGCCGGTTATCGATCGCGGAAGGCAGGCGAAAGCCGTATTCGACCAGGGTTTCCTTTCTCGACCGGTCCCCGCGGTACATTGCGCCAAGCTGGGGTATGGTAGCGTGACTTTCATCAATGAAAACCAGTGCATGGTCGGGCAGATAATCCATCAGGGTAGGCGGCGGCATACCCGCGCTTCGGCCGGACAGGTACCTGGAATAATTTTCGATGCCGTTGCAATAGCCCAGTTCCCGCATCATTTCCAGATCGTACAATGTTCTTTGTTCCAGCCTTTGGGCTTCAATCAGCTTGTTCCCGTTTCGCAGTTCAACCAGCCTTTCCCGCAACTCCTGCCGGATATCGCCAAGCACGTTCAGAATCGTTTCCCTCGCAGTCACATAGTGGCTCTTGGGATAGACCGTCACCCGGTTCAGATGCTCCTCGACCCCGCCAGTCAACGGATCGAACCTGGAAAGGCGATCCACTTCATCTCCGAACAATTGTATCCGGATTGCCAGTCTTTCGGATTCCGCGGGATAGACATCAATCACATCCCCGCGCACCCGGAACGTACTCCTCCGCAATTCCAGGTCATTACGGATATACTGCAACTCGGCAAGGCGTTTCAGAATCGCTCTTTGGCAGATCCGCTCCCCTTTCTTGAGATGCAGGATCATTCCATGGTAAGCGGCGGGATCACCCAGGCCATAAATTGCGGAAACCGTTCCCACGATAATGACATCCGGCCTTTCCAGCAGGGCCTTGGTAGCGGACAACCGCATCTGGTCAATGTGGTCATTGACGGACGCGTCTTTCTCGATAAAGGTATCGGAACTCGGCACATACGCTTCAGGCTGGTAATAATCATAGTAGGAAACGAAATACTCGACCGCATTTTTCGGAAAGAAGTCCCTCATTTCCGAATACAACTGCGCCGCCAGCGTCTTGTTGTGGGCCAGGATCAACGCCGGTTTCCCGGTATTTGCAATCACATTCGCCATGGTGAATGTTTTCCCGGATCCGGTAACGCCGAGCAATGTCTGGAATGCCTCGCCGTTCTCTATACCTTCGGTCAGCAAACGCACCGCGTCCGGCTGGTCTCCGGCAGGCGCGAACGCGCTTTGCAGATGATATTTTGCCGGAACGGACATGGAAGTATTCTAATTCAGGAGGCCGGGAAAAGAACAGGATCGGAAATCCCCGCATTTTTTGATTAATTTTCGGAATGACACTTGACCAATTCGGTGTCGGCAATTAGTATCCCTGCTCCGTTCCCCGGTAGCTCAGTTGGTAGAGCAGGTGGCTGTTAACCACCCTGTCGGCAGTTCGAGTCTGTCCCGGGGAGCCATTCCCCCTGAATGCCTGTTCAGCGTCGGACAGGCATCGACGACAACAGCGCCCTGACCACTGCGACCGCGTTGCCGGCCGCGAGACGGAAAAAAATATCTATCTGGTTCTTTCCTTCGCCGCCGCCCGCCAGGTCGGCCAGACTGCGTATGGCGATGAACGGCCTGTTGTTCGCGTAAGCCACATGCGCCAACGCCGCACTCTCCATATCGAGCAGGCGGGCGCCGAATGTCCTGAATGTATATTCGCGGAAGGCAGCGTTATCGATAAAGGCGCTGCCCGACACACCGGAACCGCCGATTACGATAGCGGGCGTTTCCCGCAGGCAGATATCGTCCTCTGTACAACGTTCAAGCGCCAGGTCCGTGGTCGCAAGGCGGGCGCTTTCCAGCATGGCCTCATCCACCGGAAACCAGAACCGGGTCTCCGGCGCGTCGGCGCCAGCCTTCTGCACCGTGACCGGCCGCGGGAACATCATGCCGTAATTCGCGAACGGGTATTCGAACAAGTCCAGGGTCTCCCAGCCGCCTTCGACCTCTTTGGCATAAAGCATCTCAAGATACTGTCCCCAGCGATCCGCGATTACGACATCGCCAATATTTAACGCGGGATCAACCCCGCCAGCGATACCGGAAAACACGATTCGGTCGATATTGAAGTGGTCCAGAGCCAGTTGCACCGTCATCGCCGTGTTTACGATGCCGCTGCCACTCAGAAACAGCACAATGTCTTTTCCCTGCAGGGCGCCAACGGAAAACTCGACACCATTCACTGTATACGCCACCGGATTGTCGATTTCGGACCTCAAAACCGAGATCTCCGATGGAGAATCGGATAGCACCGCGATACGGCGGATGTCGTCCTGGACAACCTGTGCAACGGCTGGCAGGGGCGGGCCGACCCATATCAGGGCCAGCGCCATTACAGACAGGTTGAAAATGCTGACCCGTAACCGGAATATCGCCATCGTCATTCCCCGAATCCTGTTGAACATGCAGTCAAAACTAGCATATCCCCGGTCAACCCTCAAGTTTCTGAACTCATACAGGACAGGCCTGGCGCTACAAGCGCTCCGCTCGACAAGCCAGGCCAGACCGAATTCAGGCAAACACCTTTTCGGGCGCGATTTTTCCGCCTACCATCCGGCCCAGTCCGAGGAACCGGCCGTTTGGCGAATACAATCGAATCAGCTCTTGGTCCGGACAATCCCGGGGGTATTCGAATGGACAAACCGGTTGACCCTGACAAAAAGCCGCGGCGCTGTCCTGTGACAGTTCAATTTTCGGCAAGCCCTTCAGGGCCTGGTCCGCGGGGATCAGCAGGCCTTGTCTGCGGTCGGCCGATTCCAGCGCTTCGAGCCGCTCCAGGCTGATACACTGCTCAATCCTGAAATCATGAACCGCCACCCTTCTCAGACGCTCGACATGGCCCCCGCAATTCAGCGCGTTTCCAATGTCCACCGCCAGACTGCGTACATAAAATCCTTTTGAACAATGAATACGCAACTCCAGGCAATCGTCCTCAATACTCCGGATCGAGAGATCATGCACCGTCACCGTTCTGGATTCACGTTTCACTTCCAGTCCCTTCCTGGCCAGTTTGTACAATCTCTGTCCGTCCTGTTTCAATGCGGAAAACATCGGCGGCACCTGCTGAATCTCCCCCCTGAACCGGGAAAGCGTCTCATCCAGCGTCATCGCGTCATATTCGACGATCTTTCTCGAAAGCTCCTTTCCCGATTTGTCGCCGCTATCCGTAGTGACCCCAAGACGGATACCGACTTCGTAATGTTTGGTTGATTCCAGAAACAGGCCGGATATCCGGGTCGCATGGCCAAAACAGATCGGCAGAACCCCGGTCGCAATCGGGTCCAGGCTGCCCGTATGGCCCGCCTTGCGCGCATTCAGCAGTCGTTTGGCAATCTGGAGCGCTTGATTGGAAGTAATCCCGGCCGGCTTGTCAATCAGCAATATCCCATTGACCGGAACCCCCCGGGGTTTCCGGTTACCCGACATTCCTGTCGTTCAACCTGTCTATCAACCGGGACATATCCATACCGCGCTGGATGCTGTCATCATACTTGAACACCAGAATCGGGGTTACTCTCAGATTGACGGTCTGGCTCAGGAGATGACGTATATAGCCGGCTGACTTGTTCAGCAACTTTTCGATCCGGGCCGATTCGGGATCGGACCGGTTCGACGAAACCCGGGTGGATGATACAAAAATCGTGGAAGTCCTGAGATCCTTGCTGATGGTAACGCCGGTCACGGTCACTGTATTGATGCGATTGTCATTCAGTTCCCTGGCAATCAATACCGCGATTTCCCTCTTCAACAATTCCGCGACTCTGCGGGTTCTGGCGACTTCCTGCATACTGGCATACTCCTGACCTGACCTGACCAGACTATAATTCCTGGGCGGTCTGGATGATTTCAAACACTTCTATCTGGTCGCCAACCCGGATGTCATTGTAGTCCCTGATTCCGATTCCGCATTCATAACCGTTTTTAACCTCAATGACATCGTCCTTGAAACGTCTCAGGGAATCAATGGCGCCTTCGAATATCACCGTGTTTTCCCGCAGCACCCGTACCGGAAGATTTTTCCTGACGATGCCCTCGGTAACATAACTGCCTGCGATCGCTCCGATTTTTGGCGCGCGGAATATATCCCTGACCTCGACAAGACCGACATGGTGTTCCCTGGATACCGGCGACAACAACCCGGACATGGTGGCCTTGACCGCGTCGATCACGTCATAGACCACATTGTAATAGAGGACGGTAATCCCTTCTTTTTCGATCAATTTCCTGGCCGTTGCGTCCGCTCGTACATTAAAGCCGATAATCAGCGCCCCGGTCGCCATCGCCAGATTCACATCCGATTCATTGATACCGCCCACCATGCCATGCACCACATTGACATTGACCGCCTCCACCGACAGTTTGGTCAGCAACCCCCTGATCGCCTCGACAGAACCTTGTACGTCCGCTTTCACCAGGACATTCAGGGTTTTGACGTCTCCTTCCTTCATACGGTTGAAGATGCCTTCGAATTTGACCTTCTGTTGCTGGGCAAGTTTCAACTCCTTGGACCGGCCCTGGCGATTGGTGGCTATTTCCCGAGCCCTTCTCTCGTCGCCGACCACAACAATTTCATCACCTGCCACCGGTGTCCCCGCCAGCCCCTGTATTTCGACCGGTGTAGATGGCCCCGCCTCGAAAATCCTCTTGCCGCGGTCGTTCAATATCTCCCGAACCCGGCCGGTTTCCCGGCCAGCCAGAACAATATCTCCCTGCTTCAACAATCCCTGCTGGACCAGCACTGTGGCGACCGGGCCGCGCCCCTTGTCCAGGCGGGCTTCGACCACCAGGCCGGTGGCGTTGCCAGTCGTCCGAGCTTTCAAATCAGCTACTTCGGCTTGCAGTAATACCGACTCAAGCAGATCCTCGACACCCTGGCCGGTAATTGCCGACACTTCATTCACCAGCGTATCGCCGCCCCACTCTTCGGGTATGATCCCACGATTGGACAACTCCTGCCTGACCCGCTCCGGGTCAGCCTGCTCACGATCGATTTTATTCAACGCAACCACGATCGGAACGTCAGCCGCCTTGGCGTGATTGATTGCTTCAACAGTCTGGGGTTTGACTCCGTCATCTGCGGCGACGACAAGAATGATGATGTCAGTCGCTTTGGCCCCCCTGGCACGCATCGCGGAAAAGGCTTCGTGACCCGGCGTATCCAGAAAACAGATTTCATGATCATTCAGGTTAACCCGGTAAGCGCCAATGTGCTGGGTGATTCCTCCGGCCTCAGCGTCAACCACTTTGGTGTTTCGCAGAAAATCGAGCAATGATGTCTTGCCGTGGTCCACATGGCCCATGACGGTAACCACTGGCGGGCGGGGAACCTGTTCAATCACTTCATCCTGGTCGGACAACATGGATTCAAGGTCTTCCTTGTCTGCCGGTCTCGCCACATGTCCCATTTCCTCAATCAGCAGCATGGCCGTATCCTGGTCCAGAATCTGGTTAATGGTGACCATCGATCCCATATCCATCATCGCCTTGATCACTTCACCGGCCTTGATCGACATGGCCTGCGCCAGTTCACCGACTGTCATTGTCTCGGACACCTGGACCTCGTGGACTACCGGCGCAGTCGGTTTTTCAAACACATGCTGGTTCGAGGTGGATGAAGAGATCCTGCCCGGTTTCCTGAGCAGGCGCCTGCCTTTGTCCCGGCGGCGTTTGGCCGCATGCAACTCTTCCCGGACTGACAGGGTCTCCGTGTTCTCATCCCGTTCGCGCTTGCCTTTTTTCCCTCTTTTCGCTTTACCCGATTTTTTCCGATCAGCCGTTCTGGTGTCGGTTTCACCGGCAACGGGTTTCGGCACAGGCGATTCTGCGGCTCCGGGAACCGTTTCCTGCCCAGTCGCAGACGGCGGAGTACTGTCTTCTTCCTGAACGACCGGCCTCTCTTCCACAGCGGCCTCCACAAGCTCCTGCGGCTCTTCTTCCGGTGGCTCCTGCCGCGGTGGTTCATCCTGCGGCGGTTGCGGCGACTCTTCCTGGCCGGCCTCCTGCACGGCAATTCCCGGATCCTTTGCTTTCTCAGCCTGTTCCCTGGCCTCCCTTGCTTCCCGGGCGATTTTTTCTTCTTCCTCCTGGCGAACCTGATCCGCCTCCAACGTGCTCCGTTTTACGAAGGTTCGGCGTTTTTTCACTTCGACATGGACGGTACGCGCGGCTCCCGTTCTCGAAGTCTGCCTGATTTGCCGGGTCTGCCTGCTTTTCAGGAATATACGGTCTTTTGAAGGTGTTTTCGTCTCACGGCTTTCCAGGTGCTGCAATAACTGGAGTTTCTCATGGTCTTCGAGCAAATCATCCCTGGTTTTCCCGGAAACACCGGCCTGCTCAAGCTGATCCAGCAACTTTTCAATACTGATGTTGATTTGCCTGGCAAAAGCGTCGATGGTTGCCTGGGACATTGTCGTATTCCGAATTTATGTTACTGGACCAGGTTACTCAAACCAGGATGCACGAGCCGTCATGATCAACTCGCTTGCCCGCTGATGTCCCATGTCGACAATATCCAGAACCTCATCGACCGCACACTCCGCCAGATCTTCCCGGGTGCGCACTCCGCCCATGGCCAGGGACTTTGCGGTATCTTCATCGATCCCTTCCATCGACAGCAAGTCTTCGGCGGGTTCTTTCTCCACCTGGCTCGCTATGGCGCTGGTCAGCAAATTGTCCTGTGCCCTGTTGCGCAACTCATCCACCAGTTCTTCATCGAACTCTTCAATCTCGACCAACTCCTGTCTCGGGACATAGGCAATTTCCTCAAGAGTATTGAATCCTTCCTGGGCAAGGATAATCGCCGTGTTCTCGTCAATCGACAACTGGGACTTGAATTTCTCGATCAGCGCCCACTGCTCCGCATCCTGCTTTTCCTGGGCGGCCTTGTCGGTCATCAGATTCAACTCCCATCCGGTCAGTTCGGACGCGAGACGGACATTCTGCCCGCCTCGTCCGATCGCTCGGGAAAGGTTCTCTTCGGTCACGACCACATCCATCGCCTTGATCTCTTCGTCAATGAATATCGACTCGACTTCCGCCGGCGCCAGCGCCTGTATGACGAATTCGTCGATCTTGTCGGACCAGACGATGATATCCACACGCTCCCCGGCAATTTCGTTGGAAACGCTTTGCACCCTGGATCCGCGAATACCCACGCAAGCGCCTACCGGATCGACATTGGCATCGTTGGTCCGCACTGAAATCTTTGCCCGTGACCCCGGATCCCTGGCCGCTCCTGTAATTTCTATGATTCCCTCTCCCGCTTCCGGAACTTCCAGTTTGAAAAGCTCGATCAGAAATTGGGGGGAAAGCCGGGTAAGAACCAATTGCGGTCCACGGGATTCCAGGTCGATTTCCTTTAACAGCGCCCGAATCCGGTCTCCCGGCCGCAAGCCTTCCCTGGGAATCATCTCGTTTTTTGGCAGAATCGCCTCAGCGTCACCCAGGTCAACCACTGCATTGCCATGGTCCAGTCTTTTTACGGTTCCGGATATAAGAGCGCCAAACTTGTCCTTGTATCGCTGGGCGATCTGGTTCCTCTCCGCCTCCTTGACCTTCTGCATGATCACCTGCTTGGCGGCCTGGGCCGCGATCCGCCCGAATTCCACCTTCTCCATGGGTTCCTCGATCAAATCATCGACATTCAGTTCAGGGTCGCTTTCACGCGCTTCCGATAACGGAATCTGGCGGTCGGGAAACTCCCGTTCGGCGTCGTCAGCAATGATTTCCCAGACACGATAGGTATCATAATCACCGGTATCACGATGAATACTGACCCGTGCATCGATATCACCCGGATGCCATTTCTTGGTTGCCGTAACCAATGCCGTTTCGATGGCATTGAAAATGATTCCCTTCTCAAGGTCCTTCTCCCGGGAAACCACCTCTACCATCATCAATATTTCGTTATTTGTAATCGCCATGTTCAATCGACACTGAAAAATTAAAATACCGGTTCAAGTCTCGCAGTTTCCATATCTTCATAAGCCAACTCGTAACTCTCGCCGTCCACTTCAAGGACCACGTTGAAGTCATTCGTTTCAACCATTCGTCCGGCAAATCGTCTTCGACCCAATACATGGGTACGCATCACTATCCTCACGTTCTCTCCCAGGCATTTCCTGAAATGACCCGGCTTGACCAGAGGCCGGTCCAGCCCCGGAGATGAAACCTCAAGCAGGTACTTCATGTCCAACGGGTCTTCGACATCCAGGATGGCGCCGATCTGCCTGCTCACAGCTTCGCAGTCATCCACCCGGATTCCACCTGGCGCGTCAATATAAAAACGCAGCACATTCTGGCTACCCTGATTACCCTGTTCAATATGCAACAGTTCATAACCCAGGTTTTCCACCGATGGTTCAAGCATCGTTCTCAATTTTTCAATCGCGCCGCGCAACGGTCAATCCACCTGCCTTTACGTACTACATACAAAAATCGGGCTTATTAAGGCCCACCTGAACATTTTCCAACATCCTCAAAAGCAAAACCCCGCCTGAAGCGGGGCCAAGGCAAGCCTGGTCAAGAGCAAAACGGTCAAAACCAGATCACGCAGCCAGACTTCCAATAACCTGCTTTCACAATATTGCCGCCAACCTGTCTCACATCGTTATCGTCCGGCTCTCCAGAGACCTCCCATACGCCACCCCCGCAGAGTATACCGGCAAGCCCCCTACTCTTCAATAGACATTGACTATAGTAAAATTCAGAAGCAGGGCCGTATATCCGCACAAGCGGCATCCTGGACTTCAAATCGATCCAGTATCCACTTTTCAGGGAAAATGTAATGAACCAGATACCGATCTATGTTATCAACCTGGATGAAGACCGCAGCCGGCTGGATGCCATATCGCGTCGACTCAATGCCCGGAATCTTGCATTTACCCGATTCCCGGCATTTCGGGGCACGAATATCCCGGAACGATGGAAACCCCAGTTTGAAGGCAGCCCCATCGGTGATGGGGAAATCGGCTGTTATGCGAGCCACCTGCAATGCATGGCGGATATGCTGGACACCGATGAACCAGTCCGGGTGATTCTGGAGGATGACGCCGTTCTTGCGGATAATTTTGCCGGGTTGCTGGAAATCCTTCCCGGTTGCCTGCCGGATGACTGGAACATTGTTCGTTTGTACATGAACAAGCGAAGGCCATTCCATATCCGGGAAAACCTGCCAAAAGGCTTTGACCTGATTACCTACAAGCGCATCCCCAGCAGTACGACCGGCTATATGATAAACCGGGAATTCGCGCGGCTGTTCACAAACTTTTATCCAAGATCCATGGCCATTGACCTGGATCTGAAATATCCATACCTGTTCGGGTCATTTCAAACCTACGGCGTATTTCCTCCCCCTGTTTCCAAGTCACCCGGACAATCGAAAGTGGAGAGTATAGGAAGACATCCGAACAAGGCGCTGGTGCGGAAAAGGTGGTTCAGATTACAGATTTATCAAATCCGGACAATCAGTTCCTGGTTCCCCTTTCGCCGTTTTTCAAAAAGATATGGCCGAAAATGAATGCCATGTAAATCCGGGGCCCTGCCGTTTACGCCTGGCCCCGCTCAGGCATTGCGTTCCGGCCCGTCATCCTCGTCTTCGCTATCCTCCGGGTCGGGAATAATCAGAAATTCGGCATAGGCTTCTATGCCCAGTTCCGCTACGTCCTGGCCGAGTTCCTCCACTTTTCGGGATATTCTCACACCCATGGTTTTCTCCAGCGCGAACCAGACAATGTACGAAGAAGCGAATACAAATGCGCCAATTGCGAGGACGCCGACCGCCTGAACGGCAATACTGCTGTCCGGCTTGTTGATGCAAACCGCCAGAGTTCCCCAGATTCCGGCAATCAGGTGGGCCGGGATTGCGCCGACCACATCGTCTATCTTCAGTTGTTCCAGCAATTTCACTCCCACCGTACATAAAAGCCCGCCAATAAACCCGATGATGATCGCCCAGGTATGGTCAACGATGTCAGGGCCCGCTGTAATCGAAACCAGTCCGGCAAGAGCGCCATTGAGAACAGCCATCAGGTCAATCCGGCCAAGCAATACACGGGATACGCTGAGAGCGGCAATGACCCCCCCAGCCGCCGCCAGATTGGTGTTCACCAACACCACACTCATCGCCACAGCGTCAACAACGCCGGCAATCGCGAGTTGCGACCCGCCATTGAAGCCAAACCAGCCAAGCCAGAGGATGAACACACCCAGCGTGACCACCGGAACATTGGAAGGGGGGGTTGATTTGACAGTACCGTCAGCACGAAACTTCTTCAACCTCGGTCCGACCACGATCGCACCCGCCAGGGCTGCCCAGCCGCCCGTTGAATGCACGATGGTGGAACCGGCAAAATCCTGGAAGCCCATTTCGTTAAGCCATCCTCCGCCCCATGTCCAGGCCCCCACCAGGGGATAAATAAATGCGGTGAGGACACACGTAAACACGAAGAAGGACCAGAGTTTCACCCTCTCGGCCAGTGTGCCGGAAACGATGGAGGCCGCGGTGGCAACGAACACCATCTGGAAGAACCAGTCCGACATGACCGAATAGCCGTTCTCCGCCACAGTCATGGCCCGGTCCGAAGCGCCACCCAACAGAGCGATCTCATCAGCGGACGGACCGTAGAATGGAATGAAACTGCCGACCCATCCGTTGACATCGACATACATCAGGTTGTAGCCGATCAAATAGAAGGTCAGCCCCGTTATGGAATACAGCCCGATATTTTTCAGGCAGATGACAGAAGCGTTTTTGGTGCGCACCGAACCCGATTCCAACATCGTGAAACCAGCGCACATCCACATCACCAGCGCCCCCCAGATCAAAAAGGAAAAAGTGTTGAGCACAAAAGACAAATCCTGCCCGATCACTGCCTGGGCATCCACCACCTCAATTATATTCATCGGTCAAACCTCTTTTTACAATAGAAATAACAGTAGACAGAGTCCAGCGCCTGGCATGCGGACTAATCCTCATCGCCTCGCAATGGTTGTTTCAGCGGCAAAAGAATGCACATTTCAGTAAAACTGCCTTCTTCGGACTCCACTTCAATGGAACCGCCATGACGTGACATGACATCCTGAGTCAATGAGAGTCCCAGGCCAGTCCCCTTGCCGGGCGGCTTGGTCGTCACAAAAGGCTCAAAAATCTGATTTTTCAGCTTTTCCGGGATACCGGTGCCATTGTCACGGATACAGAACCGGACATGGTCATCCAGACGCCGGGAACTGTACCTGAATTCCGGTTGCCAGCCTTTGTCGAATTTCAGCCTTTTTTCGTTGATTGCCTGAAAGGCGTTGGTGGCCAGATTCAGAAACACCCGGGATATATCCTGGGGAACGACTTCCAGCATCGCCGCATCCGGATCCAGGTCCCCTTGTATGTCCGTATTGAAATCGGGCTCTTCGGCGCGCAATGCATGATAGGCGAGTTCAATATATTGCTTGATCAACACGTTCAGGTCGATTTCCCGGCGTTCTTCCGTCTCACCGCTGCGGGAATGTTCGAGCATACTCTGAACGACTCCATTGGCGCGCTTGCTGTGCTCAACGATTTTCCCGAGACTGAGTTTGATTTCTTCAATAACCGACTCCAGTTCCTCCGTAATTTCGCTCTCCTTGAAAGCCTCCGGATTCCCCTCCCTTTCTTCCTCGATCAACTCCTCGACCTCCTCGACCAGTTCGTTGGCAACGACAGAGAAATTGCCGATAAAGTTCAGGGGATTCTTGATTTCATGAGCAACGCCCGCAGTCAGTTGCCCCAATGATGCGAGCTTTTGCTCAGCCACAATCTGTTCCTGGGCCTTCTGCAGGTCTTGCATGGCCTGCTCAAGCGATTCATTTCTGGCATCCAGTTCCTTGGCCAGTTTTTCCACCAGGTTCAGTCGTTGTACCTCTTCGGCGTTCCGTCTGAACACTTCCAGCGCCAGAGCCATATCGGTGATCTCGTCATCATGGCCCCCGGCCTTGACCGAAACCTTCAGGTTGCCCTGCGCTATCCGACGCGTCGCTTCGGCCAGACTGACCAGGCGCCGCACCAGGTGGCGTCTTACGAAAAACCACGCAAACAACAGGGCGATACCAGCGCTCACCACATTGATCACAACCAGCCACAGTATCCCGTCCTGCACCGATGAGCGCGCGGCGGCGCCCGCGTTGTGGGCATCCTGATTGATTGCCGAGACCAGATTGTTGACCTCCTTGACCAGGACAGCCGATAAACTCCGCGCTTCCGTCAATTCATTCCGCTCATTTTCCAGGCGTTGCAGAATTTCCCCCCGCAACGGAATGATACCGTTCTCCCCTTCGCCGATTTCGCCAAGACGCCGCAGGTGTTCGCCCAACAGGTTCAGGGAAAAATGACGTTGTTCTTCCGCGTTGAAGATCTTTCCAAGTTGTTGCAAAAGAGAGCTGCCCTGCAAATCGCTGATCTGGAAGCCGGACAATTTCGCAAAGATACTCCGGGTGCTTTCCGAAGCGCTATGGAAACGATCCTGCAAGGGCGGCAAGAACTGGCGGTTTGAAAGCACCATGACTTCATCCAGCAACAATACCGCCAGATTGGCCTGATGATTCAAATTCGCCAGATTACGGTAGATCGTCAGTTCGTCCTCTGACGCGCGTTGTTCGATCCGGTGCGGGATGTCGTCCAGGCTGCGCATCCCCTCCACCAGGTAAAACCCCTGGTTATCCAGTGACCCCACCACAATGCGGTTAATGTTGCGACTCAAATCGGCCAACTCTTCACCAAGTCCCATCAGAATCCGGCTGACCTCCAGACGGCGCCAGGACGAATCCCGTATCTTTTCCAGATGAGCAGTCAACTTCGCCAGATGATTTCTGATCGAACGGGTGCTTTCGGCATACGCCGAACGCGATTCCAGTTCCTTGATGGTTGACTCCAGCGATGCCCGCTGCCGCTCCAGCGAAGCGGACACAGCCTCGTGCTCCTGCCTGGAATCAGCCGCCAGCAGTCGGAATGCCCCACCCACTACAACTGCGCTTTGCCAGGTCACATCCACTGAATCAATCAGGTTTGGCATACTGTATTCCGCCAGATAGGATTGATGACGCAGGATTTCCCGAAACGAATAATAGGCCACCAGACTTGCGCTTAATGTAAACAATACGCCGACGAGCAGAACCAGGTAAATCTGGGCGCCGACCCCGCCCAGTAGATTCCTTTGCTTGTCCGGAATCGGTGTCGGCCCTGTTTTGGCGGTGGCCTCCACCCTGTCCGGCGCGTCAACCACAGAATCATTCATGGCAGCGACATCCTCTTTACCGGGTGGAAATATCCCGAATCGTCAAGCTGCGTCAGGTAGACCTGATCCGAACCCTGGTTGTCTTCGACCCCGTAATTGAGCGTGAAACCATCCAGGTCGATCATACCCGCTTCCCTGACCGCCTGCAGGAAACCCTGGCGGGTCGGGTTTTCTCCCGCCAGCCGCACGCCTTCTATCGCCAGACGTCCCGCCAGATAACCTTCCAGTGAAACGAAGCTCGGACTGCTTGCAGGATCGATCTGCGCCAGGGCGGCCTGATACCTGGATATCACCGGCAGTTCGGCGCTGAAAGGGAAAGGCACCACCTGGGTAACATAAACCCCGGCCCCGTCGGAACCGAGTTCCTGGGCCAGCGCGGAACTGCCAATGAAAGAAATATTGATGAAATATGGGTTGAAGCCGAGTCGTCTGGCCCACTGTATCATACGGGCGGCCGGTTTGTAGGCGCCGACAATGACCACGGCCTCGACATCCGCCCGGCGCAGGTCAAGCACGGCCACCTTGACCGCTTCCGTATTACGGAGATAGGAAACCGCTTCAGCCAGCTCCCAGCCCCGGCGCTTCGTCGCTGCACGCAATCCCTTCAATCCCGCGCGTCCGAAAGAATCGTTCTGGTAGAAAATGCCGATCCGTTGTATGCCCAGGTCCTCGCTGAGACGGGCCACCATTTCTTCGGTCTCCTGGTAGTAGGAGGCGCGCAAATTGACCACATTGGGCGCCCGTCGTGCATCACGCAGGAACTCGGCTCCGGTATACGGCGCAATGTAAGGTACACCGGCCTCGGTGGAAATAGGTTGGGCAGCAATCGAGGTCGGGGTTCCGACCGCGCCGATCAGGGCGAACACTTTGCGCTCATCAATCAGAACGCGGGTATTGTCGATCGCGAATTCAGGTTCATAGCGATCATCCAGAGATTCAAGCCTGAGTGCATAGCCATTGACTCCGCCCGTACGATTAACCTCCTCGAATGCCGCCAGCATCCCCAGGCGCATACCAGTGCCGAGCGCCGCCGCCGGACCACTGAGGGCGGCGGACTGACCAAAAACAAGGGTCTTTTGCGGGTCCTTCCGGGTCTCGGCAAACACGGCTGGAGACAGCATTGCCAGTACCGGCAGCCAGAGCAGGCGTCGCCGGTATCTCCTGCCGATTGCGCACAAATTGTACTCTCCGAATCCCCCGGCCACTTCAGTCAGCATTCAGGCGCAGGGACACTCAGGCCGCTGCGAGCGCATCGGCCAGTTTCTCCCGAATGTCCAGAATCGCGCTGAATCCACTGATCTCGAATATCTGCGCAATGTGCGGCGCCAATCCGCAAAATAACGCCTTGCCCCCTCCCGACTGCATCTTCCGCGCACTCAACAACATCACCCGCAATCCCGCGCTGCTGATATATTCCAACTCCTCGAAATTGAAAATCAATACCCCCGAACCGCCTTCCGTCTGCTCCCGGATCGCCGCGTCCAGAATGTCCACCGTGCTGCCATCCACCCGACCGCACGGCCGAACAATAAAGGCCTCACCGGATCCGGTCGCCGCCGTCTCCGTCTTTACCGTCAACTTGTCCTGACCCTGCTTGATCTGTTCTGTCATTCAGCTTCTCCAGCCATTTCGCGTCGTTAGGATACCACAAATCATTGTATTCTTGTCAACATGCGCTTCCTCGATACTCCGATACTCCGATACTCCGGATCGATACTACCGCATCCGCAACATGTTCTCCATGAACGTACTGGCTATCGATGTGCCTGTCCGTTCAGCAAGCTCATCGAGGAATGAAGACTTGAAGGTATAGTTGACCATCTTTTCCGCGCCAATGATGTCCCGCGCGATCCCCTGGGAACTTCCGAACTGGTCGATCAGACCCAGTTCCATCGCGCTCGAACCGCTCCAGAACAACCCGCTGAATATTTGCGGATCGTTCTTCAACCGATCCCCTCTCCCGGATTTCACTGCAGTGACGAATTGCCCGTGAACCTCTGCCAGCATGGCCCGTGCATGTTCCACATCCATCTGCTTCGAAGGGCTGAACGGATCCAGAATCGCCTTGTTTTCCCCTGCAGTGATCAAGCGTCTTTCTATACCCAGTTTATCCATCGCTTCAACGAATCCAAAACCACCCATCAACACTCCAATAGAACCGACGATACTCGAAGGGTGCGCAAAAATCCGGTCTGCGGCAACGGCGACATAATAGCCCCCGGAAGCGCAGATATCCACTATCGACACATAGAAAGGCTTGTCAGGATAGAGTGATTTCAGCCTTATGATTTCCTCGTTGATTTGCGCCGCCTGGACAGGGGTTCCGCCAGGACTGTTGATCTGCAATACCACTCCAGCCGAGTTTTCCGCTTCAAAGGCATCCGCAAGGCTGCGGTTGATGACCCAGGCTGAATTGGAATCCGGGCCGATCACCCCTTCGAGTTCGACGAGGGCAGTATGCTTGTCGGGTATCACGCCGGGGCCAGACTCGAAATAAGCGAAAAGGGCATATCCGACGCCGACAATGACCAGCGACTTGAAAAAGATTCCCCAACGTCGCTTCGCTTTTCTTTCCTTCAGGTAATCCTGCGCCAGCATGGCCAGGATGCGCGTGTTTTCCGACTGCCGGAAATCTTCACCGGTATCTGTGTTTTCGTAACCGGAAGGATTTGATTTTCTCCAGATCATAATGTTGGTACCTGTTTTCGATAATCCGGCATGCCGTCCGGACGCCGGATCAGGCTTCCCTTTCGAAAAGACCGGCTATACCCTGGCCGCCTCCAATACACATGGTCACAACCGCATACTGTCCGCCGGTGCGTTCCAGTTCGGAAATGGCTTTCTCGGCAATGATTACACCGGTCGCGCCGATCGGATGACCCAATGAAATGCCGCTGCCGTTGGGATTCAGTTTGTGCTCCGGGATGTCGAGGTCGCGCGCGACCGCAATAGCCTGGGCGGCAAAGGCTTCATTGACCTCCCAGACATCAATGTCCTTGACGGAAAAGTCCGTGTCTTCGAGAAGATTGCGGACCGCCGGCACTGGCCCGATTCCCATGTACGCGGGTTCGACTCCGGCAAAGGCATATTTCACGAGGCGGGCCCGTGGTTTTATTCCACGGTTTTCACACTGTTGCCGGCTCATCAAAACCATCGCCGCGGCGCCGTCATTGATTCCGGACGCATTGCCCGCGGTGACTGTGCCATCCTCCTTGAACACAGGCTTCAGCTTTTGCATATCTTCAATCCTGGAGTCAAAACGAACATGCTCATCCTGATCGAAAAGTGCCGCCCCTTTTCGGGATTTCAGTTCGATCGGCACAATCTGGGCTTTGAAACGCCCCTGCTCAATCGCGTTTTGCGCCCTGCGATGGCTGGTCAGCGCGAAGTCGTCCTGTTCGTCCCGGGACACTCCCCATTTTTCGGCAATATTTTCCGCTGTGACCCCCATGTGGCAGCCCTCTATCGGGCAATGCAGGGCGGCCAGCATCATATCCTGCAATTTACCATCCCCCAGGCGGTTTCCGTATCGGACCCCGGTTGCCAGGTACCCGCCACGGCTCATCACTTCGATACCACCCGCCAGCGCCGTATCGCACAATCCCAGTTCAATCTGTTGCGCCGATGTGACAATGGCCTGCATACCGCTGCCGCACAAACGATTGACCGTGACCGCCACAGTGCTGTGAGGCAATCCGCCATTGAGCGCCGCCACCCTGGATATATAAGCGTCATGCGGTTCGGTATGGATCACATTCCCGACGGTGACATGTCTCACGGATTGCCCATCAATCCCCGCTCTTTTCACCGCTTCCGATACTACGGCGGCGCCGAGTTCGACGGGAGAATGATTTTTCAGACTGCCGCCGAAACTGCCGACCGCTGTCCGGACTCCACTCACAATTACCACTTCATTCTTTTGCATACTGATCACCTGAATCCACGATTGTACTGATTTTCCGTCCCTTGGTTTTTACCCGCCGCAACAGGGGGCCAAAAATTCATTCTGTCTGAAGTTCCACTATATTCCGGAAATATTCAAGCGCTTCGGGATTGGCCAGCGCTTCCGTATTCTTGACCGGGTCGCCATGAACCACGTTCCGAACCGCGAGCTCCACGATCTTGCCGCTCAGTGTCCGCGGTATGTCCGGTACTGCGACAATTTTTTTCGGCACATGTCTCGGTGAGGCGTTTTCCCGGATTGTCCGTCGAATCGAGTCCTTCACGGAATCGGTCAGTTCCACCCCGTCACGCAGCATCACGAACAACACCACCCGGACATCTCCATCCCATTTTTGCGCGATGCAAAGGCTTTCCAGCACCTCGTCTGTTTTTTCGACCTGGCGATAAATTTCCGCTGTGCCGATCCTGACCCCGCCCGGATTGAGCGTCGCATCGGACCGGCCGTATATGATAAAACCATCGTTAGCGGTAATTTCCGCATAATCCCCCTGCGCCCATACATTCCGGAAACGGGAAAAATAAGACTCGTGGTAGCGTTTGTCGCCGGGTTCATTCCAGAATCCCAGCGGCATGCTGGGGAAAGGCCGGGTGCAAACCAGTTCGGCGCATTTCCCCCTGAGCGGGGTCGGGTCGTCATACCCCCCTTCGTATACATCGACAGCCATCCCCAGGCCAGCGCCCTGGATTTCGCCCCGGTATACCGGCCGCGTCGGGTTGCCGAGCACAAAACACGAAATAATATCCGTTCCACCGGAAATGGAGGAAAGCATGACATCGGCCTTGATATCCCGGTAAACATAATCAAAGTTTTCCGGCGCCAGCGGCGACCCGGTCGACAGGACCGTCCGGATGTTTGAGAGATCGTTTTCCCGCCCCGGCGCCAGGCCGGATTTGGCGCAGGCGGAAATATAACGGGCGCTGACGCCAAAAATGGAGATTTTCAACGAATCCGCCATTTTCCACATCGCGTTTGGATCCGGATAAAACGGCGATCCGTCATACAGGATCAGGGTGCACCCGCTAGCCAGGCCGCTTGCCAGCCAGTTCCACATCATCCAGCCGCAAGTCGTAAAATAAAACAGGCGATCCTGTCTCTTTATGTCGGTATGCAGCAAATGTTCCTTGACGTGCTGCAGCAATGTTCCACCCGCTCCATGCACAATGCACTTCGGTTTGCCGGTCGTGCCGGATGAATAAAGAATGTACAGCGGATGATCGAACGGCAACTGCGCGAACTCCATGTCCCCGGAACCGGTCTCGAAATCCCCGAAAAACAGGACATCGTCCAGACCACTGGTATCCGGGGTCGAGTCCAGATACGGAATCACGATCACTTTTTCCACGGCGGGAATGTTCCTCGCAACGGATTTGACCGAATCCATCACCCCGTACCGCTTGCCGTTATAATGGTATCCATCGACACAGAACAGGACTTTCGGCTGGATCCGGGAAAAACGTTCCAACACCCCGTTGACCCCGAAATCCGGTGAACAGGATGACCAGATCGCGCCCAGGCTGGCCGTCGCCAGCATCGCGATTATGGCTTCCGGACTATTGGTCAGATAACCGGCAACCCGGTCTCCCGGCCTGACCCCGAGTGTTCTCAGCATTTCCGAGCAACGAACGACCTCCCTGAAAAGCTGCCGGTATGACAATTCCCTGCCCGTCCCGGTTTCATTGCAAAATACCAGCGCCGGGCGGTCATCCCGAAAACGCAGCAGGTTTTCAGCGAAGTTCAGCCGGGCGCCTTCAAACCACACGGCTCCGGGCATGGCCGCCGGATTGTCCAGCACACGATCCCATCTACGGGTACTGACCGTACCCGAAAAATCCCACAGCGCGGGCCAGAACCGGTCGCTGTGCCCTATGCTCCACCGATAGAGGGAATCGTAGTCATCGACTTGCGGATGAGCGGCCGTTACCCGCTGGATGAATTCATGCAGGTTGCTCTGCCGGATTCTTTCGCTGGAGGGCTGCCAGAGAGGTGTCTTCATGCCCATCGGAAACGCTTCTCAATACTGGGACTCAGGTACATGGACGATCAGGCCATCTATCTTTTCGGTGATTTTGATCTGGCAACTCAAACGGCTGAATGAATCGACATTTTCAGCGAATTCCAGCATATCGCGCTCGTCATCATCCATCTCCTCCAGTTTGTCGACCCAACTCTCGTCGATATGGACATGGCAGGTCGCGCAGCAGCACGCGCCTCCGCATTCGGCCAGAATTCCGGAAAGGTCATGGCGTCTGGCGAGCAGCATTACGGAGGTTCCAGTCCGACCTTCGACAGCCAGTTCAGTGCCATCCGCCAATCTGAAATTTATAGTGGGCATTGTGGTCTCGTCAAACCTGTCGGGATTGGATTACCATCATAATTGGCGGAGAGAGAGGGATTCGAACCCTCGATACGCTATTAACGTATACACACTTTCCAGGCGTGCTCTTTCAACCACTCAGACACCTCTCCGCAGGATGCCGATTATGTCATAACCAGGTGGATTTGTTCCATACCGCGAGAATGTCCCGGTCTGCAGAATCAGTCAGCGTTCTTTCACCCGGTCAATCGCCATCAACAACGGCGGCAGAAGCAGGAGATCCGCGATCAGCGCAAAGGAAATCGTGAGCGCCACAAGGATGCCGAGCGTCCAGCTGGGCTCGTACCCGGACGAGGCGAATACCAGAAAAGAGGATACCAGAATGGCGGTGGTGGCCCACAAGGCCGGCCCCACCGTACGAATCGTGGCGCTAACGGCCTCGGGCGCCGACAGTCCGATGCGGCGACCCTTCAGGTATTTCACAAGAAAATGAATGGTATCGTCCACGATGATACCGATGGAGATTGCGGTGACCACGGATGCGCCGAGGCCGATATTGCCGGAGAGGTATCCCCACAGACCGAAAGCCATTATGGCCGGTACAAAATTGGGCACCAGGCAGATCAGGCCGATACGAACACTCCGGAACACGAAAAGCAGGATCAGCGAAATAAGGAATGTTGCAATGATCGTACCCAACAACATGCTTTTGATGTTTTGGCTCGACATGTGGGCGGAGATCATGGTGAATCCGGATGTCGGCGTGGCGAGTTCAGGCGCATTGGACTGCAGCCAGGCCTGGGCGCGCGAATCAATGGCGAGATGATCTTGTGTAGATGTATTCTTGAGCGCGACGGCCATCCGCGTCGCCGATTTGGAGATATCCACGCGGTCATTGAGATTGGCGCCGAAAGGCAGGGAAAACTCGTAAAGCAGAAGGAGCTGGGCGGCCAGCTCAGGATCATCCGGAATTCGGTAGAACGCCGGGTCGTCGCCGTGCATGTTCTTGTTCACACGCTTCAGGATATCCGGAAATGCCTGGACACTATGCACTTCAGGCTGAACCCGGTACCATTCGGCAAAGGCCTCGACGTTACGCAGGTATTCGGGATTGGAAATGCCGCCTTCGCTCCCGGAATCCAGCGAGTATTCCAGTCGGTCCAGCCCGGTCAGATTCTCGATAATGAAATCTGTATCGGTGCGGAAGGTATAGCGTTCATCAAAATGGTGGAGCCAGTTGTCGCTCGCCTCGTTTCGGAGAAGGCCGGTCGCCAGCGCCAGGACGACGAGAGAGGAGGACCATAAAAGCAGTGTACGGCGCGCAACTACAAGGTTTCCCAGGCGCTCGAAGAAGCCTTCACGTTTGGCGCGGACCGGGGGGACGCGCAGTGGCAGGACCGAGAGCAATGCCGGCAGAAGCGTTACGGAATAGATAAATGTGATCAGCATGCCGGATGCGACCAGGTTGCCGAGCACATGAAACGGCGGCGAGTCGGACGTGTTCAGGCTGAGGAATCCGACCGTTGTCGTGGCAGAGGTCAGAAATACCGGAAACAGGTTTTCACGAAGGGATTCCGAGATTGCCGCATTCCGTTCCAGCCCCCGGCGGATAGCGGCTTGCATGATGCTTACAATGTGGACTGTATGAGCGACCGTTACCGCCATGAGGATAACCGGCATACTGGCGCTGATCGGTGTCAACAGTGTGCCAAGCCAGCCCGCGATTCCCATGGCGCCCAGAACAGTAAACACGAGAATGACCGCAATGGAAAGGGTGGCGTAAAACGACCGCAGGAGGGCGGCGGCGATTGCCAGGATGACCAGGAACACGACAGGAATGAGGCTTTCCGAATCCTTGCTGGCGTCGGAGAAAGTCTGGCTCAGGATCACGTTGCCGGTCAGGAAGCAGGACAGCCCCGGATGCGCGGCTCGCGCCGCGTCCAGCAAATCATCAAGGTAGCCTGAAATCTCGGCCCACTTGGGCTCCTCCGGTTCGGGCAGGACGAAACTGATGATAAGCCCGGCCACGCGCTCGTCGCTGGAGACCAGCGCTCCGGACAGGTCGGATTCGTTCAGGGCAATGTGCCGGATCCGTTCAAGCTCGGAATCGTCGAGCGAGGCCGCGCCTTCGACCAGGGGCGCTACCGTCAGGTCGTCCTCAACCGCTTCGCTATGGTAGTAGTTTGTGAGTGAATCGACCCGGCTCGAGTACGGGGTTTTCCATGCGGCTTCGGTCAGTTCCTCGATCACGGCCAGAGTTTCACGGGTGAAGACCGAGCCCTCCCGGGGTGCAATGGCGATCAGCGCCGACCTTGATGCGGAATAGGTGTCCTGCAGCTTCTCGAACGCTTGCAAGTGGGGATTGTCATCGCCGAACAGCGTACGGTAGCCGGCTGATACCGTGAGGCCGGGTATCCCTGCCGCCAATGCCAGCGTCGCCACCACACAAAGCGCGATGACCCGCCACCGATTACGCAGAATAAAGTCCGGATAACGCTCCGTCAGTCCGGTGGCCATCACTTCATGCCCGCCGCTGTTACCAAGGGCTCTGTTTCGGGGCATGGACATGATCCGGGAGCTTGTAGCTGAGCCCGCCTTTGTCGTAGGCCGCGATTTGCATGAATTGGGAAAAGTTTCCGGCTCGGATCAAACTATCGCGCTTGAATAACCGATTCAAGCGTTGCTTGATACGGAACAGGTACAGGGTTCCCCAAAGGGCCTTCTCGGGATAGCGGTAACTGGTCGCAAGGCGCGTACCGATCAGCGCATGCGACAGGCGGTAGGCCAGCTTCAGGGTCCTTTCCTTCTCGCGCGGGTCTGTGATGGCAGCGACTTCCGGAATGGACTGGATCAACGCATTCGCCATGGTTGCCGAATCATCGTCCGGCTCCGGCTCGCACATGAAACCGACCGAATGGATACTTCGAGCCGACACACCGTCCGTATAGAGAATGGATTCGGGGATTCCCATGAGGTATCCGGTGTAGCGCCAGACGGCTAAAACGCTCGCCTTCTCTTCCTCAGTGAAGACCGCGCCCAGTAGCGTGGCATAGTGCACAAGACGCTCGGAAAAGATGGAAATAGCCAAGCCCAGGTTCGCCGCGCTCAGCGGTGTGCCCCAGCTTTCGTGGTCCCACTCATCGGACTCCGCCAACAGTAACCGGATTCTGGCATGAATGAAGCGAACCCGGACGGACAACTTCCAGCCGTCCCCATCCCGGCCCAGGCCACCCGGCATGAAAATATCCACAAGCTGCCGGTTGTTCTGGTGCAGTCGTCGATTGGTAAACGCGACGCGCCCGGTGATCCGGAAGGACTTGGCGATGAGCGTCGAGAACCCTTCTACCAGCACCGCGACCACGAAGGCAGCGAGCATGAGGTCGGAATTCTTGTGAAAGACACTGATTCCTGGAAAAAAAGCGTCATGGTCAACCCAGACGGGTTCTTCCAGAGAATCGAAGAAGTCGCGCAGAACTTGCGGCGCGCCCTGGAATATGTGGTCATTCCGCTCAATGCCGGCGCCGATAAACCGGTGCAGGTCACTGGTCGATAGGGATGCCAGTTCCTCCAGCACCGGGTCCAGCTCCGGATCGCCGATCAGGGCGTGCCGAACATAGTTGTCCGCCGCTTCCCGGTCCACAGCAATCGCCCTGGCATAGCCTTCAGTATAAGATGCAGGGAACTTGTTCATACCTGGGTATCTGCGTATCCGTAGCCGGAATCAAAGTACTGTCCAGTATACTCCATACCAGTGCGTCAAGGCACTCCCGATAATCCAGGGTTCCATTATTTTCTCACCCGGAACCTGGCCCAGGCTGATCGCTGCCGATAAACGGGCCGGCCTGCATCGGCGGAATTGAATAGGTTGCCGTAACATGGGCAACCGGTTGATCCATTCCCTCTGAAAACACGCTGACCTCGCACACGACCAGACGCCGGCCCGCTTTCAACAAACGGCAGTCCGCGAAAATATCCCGGTCGGCGGACGGTTTTCTTAAAAAATTGATATGGAGGCTGGTGGTGACCGCCAACGCAATCTCGCCATACTGGCCCAGAATGGCAACGTAAGCCGCACAATCGGCAATGGTCATCATGGTCGGGCCGGATACGGTTCCACCAGGGCGTAAATGCCTGCGGTCTATGGTCTGGCGAAGCGTGGCCGTACCGGATCCGATTCTTGTCACCTCGGAGGTGTTTTGCGGAAACTCCCGGGCCAGGAAGGCCCGCGCCTGGTCGATATTCATCACCCCGATAATACTTTGTTTTCCTTTCGTATTCCAGTTGACGTTTACGTAAACGTAAGGTACTTTAGTGGCCTGTTGCCACCGCCGCCATTGAACACCCGTATCCGTGACCTATCATTCACTCAATTTTCATCCCGGGGAGGCAATCGACCTGCTGAGCGAGACAGTCCGTTCGTTCTGCCAGACCGAAATCGCGCCCCGCGCCCGGCAAATTGACCAATCCAATGAATTCCCCGGTGATTTGTGGCGAAAGTTCGGTGACCTGGGCCTGTTGGGCATCACTACCCCGCAAGAATACGGCGGCGCGGATATGGGCTACCTCGCCCACATTGTCGCCATGGAGGAAATCAGCCGGGCCTCGGCCTCGGTTGGCCTCAGTTACGGCGCGCATTCCAATTTATGCGTTAACCAGATCCGCCGCAACGGCTCGGAACGACAGAAACGGAAATATCTGCCTGCGTTGATCTCCGGGGAATGGGTCGGCGCTCTCGCCATGTCGGAAGCCGGCTCCGGGTCGGATGTGGTCAGTATGGGACTGAAAGCGGAACGCAGAGGAAAGCGCTATGTATTGAACGGCCACAAGATGTGGATCACCAACGGGCCCGATGCGGATGTCGTCGTGGTCTACGCAAAAACCGAACCCGAGGCCGCGTCGAAGGGGATTTCCGCCTTCATCGTGGAGAAGGATTTCGGCATACAGACCGCGCAGAAACTGGATAAACTGGGAATGCGCGGTTCCAACACCGGCGAACTGGTGTTCGAAAATGTCGAAGTACCGGCCGGCAATCTGCTGGGACAGGAAAACCGGGGGGCCAGAGTGCTGATGAGCGGCCTCGATTTCGAACGGGCGGTTCTGTCCGGCGGGCCATTGGGAATCATGCGCGCCTGCATGGATCTGGTCGTGCCCTATGTCCACGAACGTAAACAGTTCGGCCAGGCGATTGGCGAATTCCAGTTGATGCAGGGAAAACTTGCCGACATGTACAGCACGATGAACGCGTGCCGGGCATACGCCTACGCGGTAGGCCGGGCCTGTGATCACGGTGAAACGACGAGAAAGGACGCCGCCGGATCCATCCTGTACACCGCCGAGAAAGCGACCTGGATGGCGCTTGAAACAATCCAGGCGCTGGGCGCGAATGGATATATCAATGACTACCCCGCCGGGAGATTGTTGCGGGACGCGAAGCTGTATGAGATCGGAGCGGGTACTTCGGAAATACGCAGAATGTTGATTGGCCGCGAACTTTTCAACGAAAGTCGTTGATTATGAACAGGAATAACCGACCGTTGCCGTGCCCGGATGATCCGGTCGTCATTACCGGATACGCCCGTACCCCGATTGGCGGTTTTCAGGGCTGTTTCAGCGAAGTGAGCGCAGCCGAACTGGGCGCTTGTTCGGTTCGGGCCGCCGTACAGCGCTCCGGCCTGGAAGCGGACGATATCGGGGAAGTCATCATGGGCAACATCCTGTCCGCGGGCCAGGGCCAGGCTCCCGCCAGGCAGGCAGCCCTGGGAGCGGGGCTTGCCGTTGCCACCGGCTGTACGACCATCAACAAGATGTGCGGCTCCGGGATGAAAGCCGTCATGCTCGCGCATGACCTGTTGATCGCCGACAGCAATGAGGTCATGGTCGCCGGAGGCATGGAAAATATGACGAAAGCGCCCTACCTGCTGCCCAGGGCGCGTACCGGCCAGCGTCTGGGGCACGGCGAGATGCTGGACCACATGTTTCTCGACGGCCTGGAAGACGCATACCGGAAAGGCGCCCTGATGGGTACGTTCGCCGAATCGTGCGCTGACAAATACCGGTTCACCCGGCAACAGCAGGACGAGTATGCGATCGAGTCCCTGCAGCGGGCCCGGCAGGCCAGCGAAAGCGGCGCGTTTGACGCCGAAATCGTTGCCGTGACCGTGAAACACCGCACGGACGAACTCTCCGTTGCCAGGGATGAACAGCCGTTCAAGGCCGGGATCGATAAAATCCGACGCTTGAAACCGGCTTTCAAGCGGAACGGCACGGTCACCGCGGCCAATTCAAGTTCCATTTCTGACGGCGCCGCGGCGCTGGCGCTGATGCGCGAATCAACCGCGCGGCGACGGGGGGTGGCGCCGATTGCCAGAATCCTGGGGCATGCCAGCCACGCCCGGGAACCCGCCTGGTTCACCACCGCCCCGGTCGGCGCGATCGGGTCGCTGCTGCAAGCCCTCCGCCTGGCCGTGGACGACATCGACCTGTTCGAGGTCAATGAGGCGTTTGCCGTAGTCGCCATGGCCGTCATGCGGGAACACGCAATCAGCCACCGGAAAATCAATATCCATGGCGGCGCCTGCGCCCTCGGACATCCCATTGGCGCATCCGGAGCGCGTATACTGGTGACCCTGCTGTCGGCGCTGAAACGTTATGACCTGAAAACCGGAGTGGCCTCGCTGTGCATAGGCGGAGGCGAAGCGACCGCTATGGCGGTGGAGATGGCCTGATCGGCCCGGCCTCCCCGTTCAATTTGCTCAATATGTTCAATGCCGAAAATTGAATCCAGCGTCAACACCGGTTCGGCGGAGTTTGCCGCCAATGCCGACGCCATGCTTGCACAGATTGCCGACTTTCGGGACATGGCTGAAAAAATAATCCCGGGCGGCAGTGAAAACGCTCGCAAAAAACATACGGACCGGGGTAAACTGCTGGTGCGTGAGCGCGTCGCGAATCTGGTTGACACCGGAACCCCGTTTCTCGAACTATCCCTGTTTGCCGGTTGGGAAATGTACCGGGATATGGTCAACGCAGGCGGAATCGTCACTGGTATTGGCCGTGTGGAAGGCATTGAATGCATGATTGTCGCCAACGACGCCACGGTAAAAGGAGGAACCTATTACCCGATTACGGTCAAGAAGCACCTCCGCGCCCAGGAAATTGCCCTTGAGAACAATCTGCCCTGTATCTATCTGGTGGATTCAGGCGGAGCGTTTTTGCCGTTACAGGATGAAGTGTTCCCGGACAAGGAGCATTTCGGGCGGATATTTTATAATCAGGCCAATCTGTCGGCAGCCGGTATTCCCCAGATTGCGGTAACCATGGGGAGTTGCACCGCGGGCGGCGCCTATGTACCCGCGATGTGTGATGAAAGTATCATCGTCCGCAACCAGGGCGCGATTTTCCTGGGCGGCCCGCCGTTGGTAAAAGCGGCAACCGGGGAAGAAGTCAGCGCCGAAGCGCTGGGCGGCGCCGAAGTGCACGGCAGGATCTCCGGCGTGGTGGACCATATCGCGACGGATGACCTGGACGCCCTGCGCCAGGCGCGCAAACTGGTCAGCCATCTGAACCGCGTCAAACGATTCGACCTGAAACTGAAACCGCCCACGGAACCGGCGTACTCGGGCGGGGAGTTGGTGGGCATCGTTCCCCCGCCGGGCAACCAGACCCATTTCGATATTCGTGAAATCATCGCGCGGCTGGTGGATGGCAGTGAACTGGATGAATTCAAGCGGAATTACGGCGCCACCCTGGTCTGCGGTTTCGCTCATTTGCACGGTTATCCGGTCGGCATGATCGCCAACAACGGTATCCTGTTTTCCGAATCCGCGCTGAAGGGCGCCCATTTTATCGAACTGTGCGCACAGCGAAAAATCCCGCTGGTTTTCTTGCAGAACATAACCGGATTCATGGTCGGTCAAAAATATGAAGCCGGCGGCATTGCCAAGGATGGAGCGAAAATGGTGACCGCGGTCGCCAACGCGAGAGTGCCGAAATTCACGGTGATCGTCGGCGGCAGTTTCGGCGCCGGCAACTATGCGATGTGTGGCCGGGCATACGCGCCCAGGTTCCTGTGGCTCTGGCCGAATGCCAGAATTTCGGTGATGGGCGGAGAACAGGCGGCCAATGTCCTGGCCCAGGTCAAGCTGGACGCCCGGGCCGCGCAAGGCGACGGAATCACGGAAGAGGATCGGAACGACCCGGAAATACAGGATTTCAAGGATTCGATACGGCGGCAATATGAAACGCAGGGACATCCCGGTTACGCCAGCGCCCGACTCTGGGATGACGGCATTATCGACCCGCGTGACACCCGCCGGATACTGGCGCTGTCCATCTCGGCGTCACTCAACGCGCCATTGGAAGAAACCCGGTTCGGGGTTTTTCGGATGTAGTCCCCATGTTCCGGAAAATTCTGATCGCCAACCGTGGAGAAATCGCTTGCCGGATCGCAAAAACTGCGAAAAGGCTCGGCATGGAGACGATCGCCATTCATTCGCAGGCCGACCAGGGGGCGTTGCATGTCAGCCAATGTGACCAGGCGGTTGCGATCCCCGGCGACACCCCCGCCGGGAGTTATCTGGATGGCGAAAGGATTCTGGCTGCCGCAAGGTCGACCGGCGCCCAGGCCATTCACCCCGGCTATGGTTTTTTGTCGGAAAACGCGGAATTTGCCAGTTCATGCGACCATCACGGGATCGCTTTTATTGGCCCTTCCGCCCAATCCATACGAATCATGGGGGCGAAGAATGAGGCGCGCAAGACCGTATCGCGGGCAGGCGTTCCGGTCCTGCCCGGCTATGATGGCGACAATCAGGATCGTAGCTGGCTGCTGGAAATGGCCAACCAGACCGGCTATCCCCTGTTGATCAAGGCCGCGGCAGGCGGTGGCGGCAAGGGCATGCGGCGGGTCGAGCGGGCTGAAGACTTCCCGTCGTCCCTGGAATCGGCCAAACGCGAAAGCCTGGCCGCTTTTGGCGATGACGCCGTCCTGCTCGAACGGTTCCTGCCGACCACCCGGCATATTGAAGTCCAGGTATTCGCTGACCACTACGGGAATATCGTGCATCTGTATGAGCGCGACTGTTCGATGCAGCGCCGGCGCCAGAAAGTGGTCGAGGAATCCCCCGCTCCCGGTATCCGCGACGATTTGCGGACCCGGATGACCGATGCGGCAATAGAATGCGCTCGCTCGATCCAGTACCATGGCGCAGGCACCGTCGAATTCCTCTGCTCGCCCGACGAGACTTTCCACTTCATGGAAATGAACACACGATTGCAGGTGGAGCATCCCGTGACTGAAATGGTAACCGGCCAGGACCTTGTGGAATGGCAGTTCCGGGTTGCGGCCGGTGCCCCCCTGCCCTGCCGGCAGGATCAGATCCGGCTGGACGGTCACGCAATTGAAGCCAGGATTTACGCGGAAAACCCGAGAACCGGGTTTCTGCCCTCACCCGGAAAGGTGCATCATATCAACCATCCTGAAACCGCTCACGGTTTGCGGGTGGACACCGGCATCCGCGCGGGAGACACCATCACCCCTTACTATGATCCGATGGTTTGCAAGCTGATTGCCCACGGCGGCGCCCGGGAAGAAGCGCTCGACCGCATGGCCGCCGCCCTGGACGGCTACCGGATTCTGGGTGTAAACAACAACATCGCATTCCTTCGGAACCTGGTCAGGGAACCGGCTTTTACAGAAGGCCGGCTCGATACCGGATTTGTGGAAAGGAGCCTGACGGTCTTGACGGGTTCCCGGATCAACGCCGTCGAAGCCGCCCGGTTTGCCGCAATTTTTCTGTATCTGTCCGACATCCGCCGGCAACAGGCTGAACAACTCGAACAAAACGATAAATGGTCACCCTGGATTGCCGCTCCCGGGCATGAACCGGAGAGTCTGACACCGGAGGAGCATATCCTGCGGTACCTGTTCGAGGCGGAGGGACAGCAGGTTCCGGTTACGCTCAGGCGCCGGGGGGCCGACTTCCGGTTCGATACGGATGAACGGCCCGCTTCGATGCAGGCGGAATTGGACGGGATGCGCCTGGAAATTCAATCGGGGGACCAGACAGAAATCGTGCTGGCGGCCAGAACCGGATTGATCGTGTCATTGTGTTTTCAGGAATATCATATTAATTTCAATATTATGAATATTGAACTTAAAGCAGAATCCCATGACCGGTCCGAACAACGGACCCGGACGGCGCTGCAATCCCCGATGCCTGGTACCGTGGTTGATGTTACAGTGGAATTCGGCCAGCCGGTGGTCAAGGGAGAGGTACTGGTCATTGTCGAAGCGATGAAAATGGAGCACCGGATCAGGGCACCCCGCGACGGCGCCGTAGCCAGCGTAAATTGTTCGACTGGCGACCCGGTGGCGGAAAGCGCCGTGTTGATGGTGATCGAATAATGGCCCTGCCCGCATTCAATCTGCCGCCAGCGGTCAGCCTGGTGGAAGTCGGACCGAGGGACGGCCTGCAAAACGAGTCGGCCGTACTGGATAGCCAAACCCGCTGCCAATTCGCCCGGAAACTGGCCGCGTGCGGCCTCAAACGAATCGAAGCGGGCGCTTTTGTCCATCCACGGCGGGTACCGCAAATGGCGGATTCAGACCAGGTGCTGCGGGGGCTCGCGCAGGATACCGGGGTATCCTGGTCCGTGCTGGTGCCGAACAGGCAGGGGCTTGACGCGGCCATCGCAGCGGGCGCCCGGGAAATTGCGGTCTTCGCCGCAGCATCGGAAACCTTCTCGCAACACAATATCCACTGCGGCATTGCCGAAAGCATCGAACGCTTTCGCGATGTGGTCGAACCCGCTGTTGCTGAAGGACTGGAAGTCCGCGGCTATGTTTCCTGTGTGATGGGCTGCCCTTATGAAGGCCCGGTCGACCCGCAAACGGTCACCCGCGTCTGTACCCAGTTGATCGATCTTGGCTGTTACCAGATTTCTCTCGGCGATACGATTGGCGTCGGCGCCCCGTTACAGACCCGGAAACTGATTGACCGGTTGCTCAGCCTGGTTCCGGCAGGCCAGCTTGCGGTACATTTCCATGACACTTACGGACAGGCGCTGGCCAATATCCTGGCCGCGTTGCAGGCCGGAATCACGACCATCGACAGCTCGGTCGCCGGTCTTGGCGGATGTCCTTATGCCCGGGGAGCCAGTGGCAACGTCGCCACCGAAGATGTCGTCTACATGCTCAACGGACTGGGCATCGAACATGGCGTGGACCTGGAAAAACTGATTGAGGCAGGCCGCGACATTTGTAAAATACTGGATCGGCCAGTGATGTCGAAAGTCAGCCTGGCCTCCATCCGGACCCCCGACCCGAATCCCCAATCCGGATCTGATTGAATCCCTGCAACCCATACCAACCAACCCATTACCGGACAGACCATGAATATCACACTCGGTTTCGATGTATACGGCACCCTGATCGACACTCACGGCGTCATTGTGCAACTCGAACAGATGATCGGCGGCGAAGCTCCCCGATTCTCTCAAACCTGGAGAGAAAAACAGCTGGAATACACCTTCCGCCGCGGTCTCATGAACTGCTACCAGGATTTTAGCGTCTGTACCCGACAGGCGCTGGAACATACCGCAGCCACCCTGGATCATGACTTGTCCGAACAGCAGAAGCAAACCCTGCTGGAAGCCTGGTCGACCCTGCCCGTTTTCGACGATGTGGTCGAGTGCCTGGACACCCTGAGCGACACCGGCATTTCCCTCTATGCTTTTTCGAACGGCCAGGCGGAAGCGGTCCATACCGCTCTGGCCAACGCCGGCATCCGCGGCTATTTCCAGGGAGTGGTCAGCGTGGACAGCATCGGCACATTCAAACCAAGCCCGGCAGTATATGAACATTTCGTAACCGCCGCAAACAGCGATACCGACCATGCCTGGCTGGTTTCCAGCAATGGTTTCGATGTCATCGGCGCCATTGCTTACGGTATCCGGGCCGCATGGATCCAACGCTCTGAAGCTGTTGTCTATGACCCCTGGGAATTTACGCCCACGGTCACCCTGTCCACTCTGGCAAACCTGTACGAGGCGATATCCTGATGCTGGACAGAGACCGGATGCACCATTCTTCACCAGACGAATGCCTGGAATTTTTCAATTCCCGGCGGCAAAACCACCTGCCCAGCAGGATGGCGATGAAAAGCGTCTCCGTCAGTCCTACCGGGTTCGTGATCGAGATGCCGGTCGAACCTTACATGTTGAACCTCAACGGCAGTGTCCACGGCGGCAGTATCGTAGCGCTGGCCGATACCACGGCGGGCTGGGGATGCCTCTCACATTTGCCTGAAGGGGCCGCCGGGTTTACTACGATCGAGTTGAAATGCAATTTCATGGGCAGGGTTGCCGACGGCACATTATCGTGCGCCGCCACCCTGATCCACTCCGGGCGCTCAACTCAGGTCTGGGATTGCAGTGTCGTCCACCTGCAAACCGGCAAGCGCATCGCCGAAATGCGCTGCACCCAGATGATCTTTTACCCCGAAAGCTGATCGTAAGATGCCCTTGACCCGAAAACACCTGCATACCCGCTCGATTCAGTGCCAGGGATTCGAACGGGACGATGGCCTGTGGGACATCGAAGCCACACTGACCGATACCAAAACCGGTAGCTACCCGACCCACGAACGTGGCAATATCGAGGCGGGAGAGCCGATTCACTGTATGAAACTGTGCGTTACGCTCGACCTCGACATGGTGATTCAGGATATCCGTGTCGAAATGCCCTACACTCCATTCCAGCTTTGCAAAAGCGCTTCCAACCGCATGAAAAAACTGATCGGGCTGAAAATCAGCTCCGGCTGGAAGCGCGAAGCCTCGCGGCGGATTCCGAAAACCGACAGTTGCACCCATGTGATGGAACTGCTTGGCCCAATGTCAACGACCGCCTACCAGACCATGCACCATGCAATCGAAAACAGGGAAAGCAGCAAACCGGACCGAAAACAGCCTGTAATCCTGAACGAATGTCACTCGCTGGCCAGCGACAGCGCCGTAGTACGGGTGATGTGGCCCGAATTCTACACCGGCAAGGAACCGGGAAACCAAACCCGTTGACATCGACCCGGAACTTTCCGATGTTTTTAAGATATAATTTTATCTATTTGATAATCAGTATAATTTTATTTCCCATGATCGACCCGGAACCCTTATACGCAACCACCCCGGTGAAGCGCGTCCCGGCTGAATGGGAACCGCAGGAGGCCATCTGGATGCAATGGCCGGGCCGGTACGAAAAAGTCTTTGAACCCGCGTTTGCGAGAATCGCCGTCGTCATTGCCGAATACCAGGCGCTCCATATTCTTCATCACAACCATTCGGTCATGAAGGAGGCCAGGGATGCGATTTCCCGCGCGGGAGGGAATCCGGATCATCCGAACATCAACTGGCATCGGGTTGCCAACGACAGCGCCTGGATGCGCGACAACGGACCGGTCTATGTCATCGAGAACGGCGCAATGCGTATCCAGAACTGGGAGTTCAATGCCTGGGGCGGCGGTTTTGGCGTCGACATCCCGTTCCGGCAGGATAACCGTGTCCCGGATGCCGTCGGGGGATTGACCGGGCTGCCGGTTGACCCTATCGATATCGTGCATGAACGGGGCAACCTCGAATTCAACGGAACAGATACCGTCATACTCAACTGGAGCACGATTGGCGACCCGGAACGCAATCCCGGCTACACCATCGAACAGGCCGCTTCGGACCTGCGACGGCATTTCGGGGTTTCAAAAGTCGTTTTCATCGAAGGCATCCCCGAAGGCGACCGCACCCGCGGGCATATCGATGGCATCGCGAGATTCATCGACAGGAATACCGTGGTGGTCGCGCAATGTACCGACCGTTCCCTCTGCCAACCCGGCGACGGCGGGGATTCACTGGTTTTCGACAATGCGGCCAAAGCGATTGCCGAAGCGGGATTCCAGGTCATACGCGAACCGATCGAAGGCAACGTCAGCTACCAGGGAGTCCGATATGACACCAATTACATGAACTGGCTGGTCGGCAACGGATTCGTGATCGCAGTCGGATTCGGCAACCCGGAAACCGACAACGCGGCCAAGCGCCGCCTCCAGGGCTATTTCCCCGACCGCGAAATCCATCTCATCGAAATGCTCGACTCATGGCACGCAGGCGGCGGAATCCACTGCCATACCAACGATCAACCGGCGTCAGGCCTTCGTCCAGACTCTGGGGTATAGCCCGGTTCCGGGACGGTCTCCCGGCTTGAGTCCGTACTTCGTCATGATTTCGCTATGATCCGGGTCCATTCCGCATTCCCGGAATTTTATGCGGACATCATCGCCCATCCACTTGCTGGTAAATACCTGTAATTCCTGGTCCTCGTCCAGTTTTCCCGAACCGCCATGCAGGATGCGGCTATTAAAAACGGCGCAATCTCCGGGCTCCATATCCCAGCTTGTAACGCCGTATCGCTCCGGGTCAGCGTCGATGTCGGGAATGGACTGCTCGGCGATGCCGGAAAAATCCACCTGGTCCACACCGGTTTTGCCATCCGGGTTCAGGTCGCCGAAATTGTACTGGTCGAATACCCGGTTACTCAAATGCGAGCCAGGCACATAAGCCAGGGCGCTTTCCTTTTTTACGGGCACAAGCGGCATCCATATCGTGCAGGTATCATAGCCCTCGATTGACCAATAGGGTTCATCCTGGTGCCAGGGCGTTGAAAACCGGGTTCCCGGGGAGCGCACGAAAACCGCGTCAAAAAAGAAGTTTATCTCTTTGGATTGCAACAGCTTTCCAGCAATCTGGGCAGCAGGGGAACGAAAGATGAACTTCTGGTATTCCTCTATTCCCTGCCACGCCTGGCTGTCCCAGAACATGGTGCGCCCCCGGCAATCGCGATCCCAGACCCGGGCCCGCTGTGTCGGCTTCCCGCAGTTTCGTTCCAGACCCTGTTTCAATAGTTCTATCCAGTCATCATCGAACATGGCTTCCAGCATTACAACCCCGTCCCGATGCCAGGTTTCGATTTCCTCGTGTGTGATCTCCCTCGGCAGCTCTGTATTCATTGTCCAACCCTTGAAAGCGGATACGGTTATTCCAGGAAGAATAACCAATTTTCCAGGCCAGGTTAAGTGGCAGATAACCGGAATTGCCTGATTGTATATTGAACCGAAAATAACTCTTGCCTGACTACCATTTCATGCTATAGCATTTGCCGGAATATTTCTGGAGGCGGGATCATGTCATCAGAACCATTACAGGCGTTGCGCGGGCAATATGACCGGGACGGATTTGTTTCTCCGGTGGACATCATGGACCCGGAAGCGGCGCGGTCTCATCGCCAAAGGCTCGAAGATATCGAGACAAAAACGGGCCCCGTTCATTACAAGCCGAAAATCCACACGATGCTGACCTCTCCGTATGAGCTGGCCACCCTGCCGCAGGCGCTGGATGTGGTCGAATCCCTCATCGGCCCCGATATCCTGCTCTATAACACCACTTTCATTATCAAGGAGCCGCATACGCCGAATCTGGTCAGTTGGCATCAGGACCTGACTTACTGGGGCTTTGACTGCGACGACCAGGTGTCGATGTGGCTGGCCCTGTCCGCCGCCACATCTGCAAGCGGGTGCATGCGCATGATCCCCGGCACCCATAAGACCGGGAAGCGGACCCATGTGCCCACTGAGGATGAAAATAATGTCCTGTACAGCGGACAGACCGTTTATGATGTGCAGGAAGACCAGGCGGTTGACGCCCGGCTGCAACCTGGCCAGGCCTCGTTTCACCATGGCTGGCTGCTGCACTCTTCCATGCCCAACCGGAGCGATGACCGCCGTATCGGCCTCAACGTTCAATATATCGCTCCTCACGTCAGGCAAACCAAACATGACCGGGACTCTGCCCTGCTGGTTCGGGGCACGGACCCGTACAACCATTTTCAGAGCGAGATTCCGGCAAGGTCCGATTTGACCGATGACGGCATCCGGCAACAGGCCATCATGGAACAGCGTTACAAACAGATTGCCGGAACCGCGTAGCGTGATGTCAACTCTTCAAACCCGGATTCGGGGAAATTGGAATCGGAGAAATTGAAATCGAATGAACAAGCCCTTTCTGACTTCGGCTCAAATCGAAGCGATTACAGCAAGTGGCGGCTGCGCCACCGGACTTCCGAACGAGGCCTATACCTGCCCTGATTTCTTCCGGTGGGAACGGGAAGCCGTGTTCGCCAATACCTGGACCTGCGTGGGCCATGGTTGCAGCATCCCGCTGCCGGGGGATTTGAAGCCGGTCGGATTCCTCGGAGCGCCGTTGCTGATGCTGCGTAACCGGCAGGACCAGGTCAGGGTGTTTCACAATGTATGCAGCCACCGTGGCAACGAACTGGTCTGGCAATCCTGTCACGTCGACCAGCTGATTCGATGCCCCTACCACTCCTGGACCTATGATCTGGAAGGCAACCTGCTCGCAACCCCTCATGTAGGCGGTACCGGGAAGAATGACATCGAAGGGTTCGACCGGTCCGGGCACGGCCTGCGCGAGGTTCGTTCGGAAGTCTGGCTGGATCTGGTGTTCGTCAATTTGTCTGAGACGGCGCCGCCTTTCGAAAAATTTATCGCCCCCCTGCAACATCGAATCGACCGGCTCGGCAGCCGCTCGCAATTTGCGGAGCTCAGGGCAGTCAGGGACCATGGCAGCCTGACGATTGATTTTTCCGGCAACTGGAAGCTGGATATGGAAAACAATCTGGAAAGTTACCATTTGCCGTGGGTGCACCCCGATTTGAACGTGGTTTCAAGACTGGAAGACCATTACCATTACTATGGCGGGGACCTGTTCGCCGGACAGGGCAGCACAAAATATGACCATACCCGGATAAACCGCAAATCCTTCCCGCTGTTCGACGGCTGGCCGCAACAGGAAGCGGAGTATCCATCGCTTTATCCCAATGTCTTTCTGGGACTTCATTGCGACCATTTCTGGACCCGCATCCTGGAGCCGGTCGGGGTTGACCGGACACTGGACCATCTGCAAATCTATTATCTTGGAGACGCGGCCGAATCGGAAGAATACCGCGAAGAACGGGAAACTCGCCTGAAATTCTGGACAAAAGTGTTCAATGAGGATGTCGGGGTGATTGAAGGCATGCAACGGGGAAGGCAGTCACCGGCGTTTGAGGGCGGGGTATTTACCCCCTTGATGGATGAGCCTTCCCATCATTTCGCCAAGTGGATCGCTGAAAAGCTGAACCCGGCCCCGGCGTGACCGGACAGGCCAGGAGCGGTTGACTTCGTTGCCGGACCGGACCCTCACGTTTGACAGGAATCCGGCAAATATTTTCGCGGTTTGCCTGCTCAAGCTATATGGCGCGCTCAGCCGCCCGTTCGGCTATAAATGGCTGGCCTGGGTGGGAACCTGGGTTGGCAAGTTCGTCGCGCGCGATTCCACCTGTATTGTCCGCCTGAACCCGGATACCCTGTTCCGTTTTTACCTGGCGGATTCCTACTGGAGCAAACTGGTTTGCCGGGGGTTCTCGTACGAACCGGAAATTGAAAGGGTGTTGAAAGCGGTCGATTCGCTCGACTACCTGTTTCTGGATCTCGGCGCCAATCATGGCTATTGGAGTGTCCTGGTCTCGTCGGATGCCTGTTCACACAAGACTGTGGTCGCAATCGAACCGGTCAAATCGAACTTCGACAATCTTTGTCTGAACAACAAACTGAATGAGTACAGATTTACCGCGATCCGGGGAGCGGTTTGCGAACAGGGTGGCAGACAGATCCGGATAAACATCAACCCGGATTCGCTGGCGAATGAAGCGGCCTCGGCGCTCCCCGGACCCGGTCACGCCCTGTCGGAAAGCGAATGGGTCGATTCGGTATCCATTGACCAACTGGTTTCCCGTTTTGCCGCGCCGGATCAGCCAGTGGTGATCAAACTCGATGTCGAGGGACTGGAGGTCGAAGCGATCCGGGGTGCGACGCAGACCCTGGAACGCGAATTCCTGCTGGTCTACGAGGACCACGGAGCCGACCCGGCCAGCGCGGTAAGCCGGTATGTGCTGGATTGCGGATTTTCCATATTTCACCTCGAACACGGGAACTATACTCCGGTTGCCGATGTCAAGGATGTCAACTCCATAAAAACAAACCCGAATAAAGGTTACAATCTGTTCGCCTTTCGGGAAAACTCAAAAATATCGTCGATGATACAAGGTGCCTTCCAGATCCGTTAAGACCGCCGGACTGCCGTATTTTCGGCCAATCCGGTTGATCCTGGCGATTACGCTGCTGCTGTCCCTGCCCGTCTCCGTCACCCATGCCGGTCTTCTGCGCCTTGCCTATGACGCCGGTTTCGGCGGCGCGGAGTCCCTCGATCCTTACTCCCCCACCCGGTTTTATTTCACCACGCTGACCCTGTTCGACCGGCTGGTCCAGCAGAATCACGAGGGCGGGATCGATCCGGGCCTGGCCACTTCCTGGGAAGTGTCCGACGACGCCCGCACCTGGACGTTCAATCTGAGGCCGGGCGTCCGGTTCCACAGCGGGAAACCGCTTGTGGCCGCGGATGTGGTTTACTCGATCCATCACGCACTCGACCCGGAAAGAGGCTCCCCGGTCGCGTCCACACTGGCGGTCATAGACCGGGCCGAAGCGCTGGATGACCTGACGGTCCGGTTCCACCTGAAGTCCGCCCACGCCGACCTGCCTCTGCTGCTGATCGATCCGCGCTGCGGCATCATCGCCGAAAATAGCGCCGCCACGATTGAACGGACCGGCGATGGAACCGGACCTTATAAATTATTGAGGAACGATCCCGAGGGCATCACCCTGCTGATCGCCAACCCGGAATACTGGCAGGGACCTCCCCGGGTCGAACGCATCGAGGTCGTTGCCATTCCGGACCAGGTGGCGCAGATCCAGGCCATGCTTTCCGGACAGATCGACTACCTGCCCTCGATCAACCGAAGACAGTTGAAGCTGTTCGAGAACAACCCCGATTTCATCGTGCAGACCATCCGCACCGGTCACTGGCCCGGAATGGTCATGCGAACCGATCAACCGCCGTTCGATGATGTCAGGGTGCGCAAGGCGATGCGCCTGGTGATCGACCGGCCCAACATGATCCGGCTGGCGCTGGGCGATGGCGGAGGGGAACCCGCCTGTGACACCCCGGTATGGCCAGGTGACCCGTATTACGCGGATATGGGCTGCCACCGCGATATTCCGGCCGCCCGGGCATTGCTGGAAGAGGCCGGCTACAACGACGGGATCGATGTGGATTTATATACTTCATCGGTCGAGAAGCTGTTTATCTCTATGGCCGAGGTTTACCAGAGCCAGGCCGCCGAAGCCGGTATACGGGTGCATATCCACCAGGTGCCCGCCGATGGTTACTGGACCGACACCTGGATGCAGGAATCATTCGTGTCGACCCGCTGGAATCAACGGCCGGCGGACCAGATCCTGAACGAGGCGTTTCGCTCCGGGGCTTCCTGGAATGAAACCTACTGGAGCAACCCCGACTTCGATCACAGTCTGGATATGGCCCGCAAGGAAACCGATCCGGTCAAGCGCCGTTCGATGTATGCCAAAACCCAGCAGATACTGTTTGACGAAGGTGGAGCGATCATTCCGTTCTATCTCAATATAAACCGGGTATTCAGCGCCCGGATTTCAAGCCTGCCTTCCGAAAAAGAACTGTTTATCGAGTGGCGCCGGGTAGCCACGCAGTAGAGGGGACCATATTGCTGAAAGTTCTCCTGCGGCGACTGGTCATGGCGGTATTTACGCTGGTATTCGTCGCCATCGTGGTATTCGGCGTGACCGAGGCGCTGCCGGGTGATGCCTGCACCGCCTACCTCGGCAAGCTTGCCCAGGGCGAACGGTTGTCCAGGTGCCAGTCCGGGCTTGGGCTGGACAAATCTTCCGCCGAGCGTTTTTTCGACTGGTCCGGCAGGGCGCTCCAGGGTGACTTCGGCGATTCGCTGAAACGCAAACGACCGATCAGCGATATTATCGCGCCCCGATTCCGCAACACGGTCATACTGGGGACATCCGCCGCCCTGATCGGCATCCCGCTGGCGATCATACTGGGAGTGATTGCGGGCGTTTACCGGGAGCGGTTTTCGGACCATGTCGTGTCCGGCATCGCGTTGCTGGCGATGACCATCCCCGAATTCGTCATCGCCACCGTGTTGATCTTCCTATTCGCCATCAGTCTGAAGTGGTTTCCTGCCGTAACCATACTGCCGACCGAGGCTTCGGTCGCTGAAATACTGCCCAATATCATATTGCCGATGATTACCCTGGCTTTTGTCATGACCGCACACATCCTGCGCATCACCAGGGCGAGCGTAATCGATACCATGTCCAGTGAATTCGTGAAAATGGCAACCTTGAAGGGGGTGCCGTTCAGGCGTATCCTGTTTCGCCACATGCTGCCGAGCGCCTTGCTGCCGACCATCAACATCGTTGCCCTGACCATGGCCTGGCTATTGAGCGGGGTTGTAGTGATCGAAAAGGTTTTCAACTATCCGGGGTTGGGCACCCTGATCATCCAGAGTATTTTCGACCGGGACCTGCCGCTGGTACAGGCCATCGCATTGATGTTCGCAGTGATGTATATCGCAGTCAATCTGATCGCCGATTTTCTGGTCATATTGTTGAACCCGAGACTCCGGACCCGGGTTTCAGCGGAGGGCGGATAGGTGATTCCCGCGGCGGACGCAATCCGGTTCGGGACGGGTCGCTCACGCCTGGCGGGCACTGTCATCGTCTTTCGTGACATCGTTTCCCGGCCGGTAGGCGCAATCGGCCTGTTTCTGGTTGTGTTCCACTTGCTGCTGGCCGTGGCCGCCTCCTTCATCACGCCTTACGATGTCGCCCTGCAAAACGCGGACCGCATCCTGCAGGCGCCCTCGTGGGCGCATCCGATGGGTACGGACAGCCTGGGCCGGGATGTATTCAGCAGAACCATTACCGGCGGCCGGATTTCGATCGTCATCACCCTGGTCTCCGCCGTCATCGCGGCGCTGTGGGGCGGACTGACCGGTGTTTCACTCGGCCTGGTGGGCGGCCGCATCGACGAATGGTGCATGCGGCTGGTTGACGCTTTTCTCGCCATTCCCGGACTGCTGTTCCTGTTGTTGATCGTCAGTTTTACCGGCGGCGGGGTCTACGCCCTGATTCCAACCCTGGCCTTCTTCAACGGCATTTCGGTCATTCGCATCGGGCGCGGCGCCGCGCAGGGCGTCGCCGTCAAGGATTATATTACCGCCGCCCGCGTGCGGGGGCATGGTTCACGCTTCATTGTATTCCAGGAGATGATGCCGAACCTGCAGGATATTCTGCTGGTGGAATGGGCGATGCGCTGGTCATGGATGATGCTGGCGTTCAGTTCCCTGAGTTTTCTCGGATTTGGCGCCACGCCGCCGACACCGGATTGGGGATTGATGATTTCCGATTCCAGGGAGTTCCTGACCGTAGCCCCCTGGGCCGGCGTCTGGCCGGCAATTTTCCTGTCCACGTTGATTATCGGAATCAACCTGTTTGCCGACGCGCTCGGCAAGGCATTGCGCGTAAATCCTCAACAGGGGGTCATCTGAATGGATCGACTGATTCATCTGGACGACCTGTCCGTCGGGGCCAGAACCGGGGGCGCGGCTCCGATACAGGTTCTGAGAGGAATTACCCTGGATGTCAGGCCGAACGAAGTACTGGGCCTGGTCGGAGAGTCCGGCTCCGGGAAAAGCACGGTTGCGCTGTCCATGATGGGTTATCTGGACCAGGGACTGGAGTTGCTGGGCGGCGACGCCATTTTTGACGACACCTCCATGTTCGATATCACCCGTACGGAACTCGAAGCGCTGAGGGGCGGGGAAATCTGCCTGGTTCCTCAAAACGCGGGGCAGTCCCTGACTCCCACCATGACGATCGGCCGACAGATCGAAGAGTCCCTGATGCTGCATACCGATCTCCCCCCCGCGGACCGGAAAACGGCGGTAACGGACCTTCTTGCCCAGGTCAGGCTATCCTCCCCCGGACAGATCCGGGACCGGCATCCGCATGAGTTGTCCGGCGGCCAGCAGCAGCGCTGCGCCATCGCCATGGCGCTGGCCGGACGGCCCCGCGTATTGTTGCTGGACGAGCCGACCACCGGCCTGGATGTCACCACCCAGGTGCATATTCTCGAACTGCTCAAGGACCTCTGCCGCCAGCATGGCGTGGCGATGGTGTTCGTAAGCCATGACCTGGGGGCGGTTGCCCGGATCAGCGACCGGGTCGCGGTGCTGTATGCCGGAGAACTGGTGGAACTCGGAACCAGTCTCGAAATTCTCAAGAAACCGTCCCACCCCTATACCCGCGGACTGCTGTCTTCGATCCCGAAAATCGACGGCGCCCGGATTCCGCAAGCCCTGCCCGGCTATCCGCCGAAACTGTCGGCAGCCAGAAGCGCGTGCGCCTTTGCGCCCCGATGCGCGCATCGACAGGAGATATGCCTTGGCGAACCGCCGCCGTTGAATGAAACCGCGGATGGCCGAATGGTGCGTTGCCATTTCGATTCCGGCAATTTCCCGCAAGGCGGTCTTCAGGGGCAGACCGGGCGGTTCGCCGCAGACGACAAGAATGAGCGCCTTCTCGAACTACGGAATCTGGCGATCTCCTACCATCGTCCGGGCCTGTTCAGGCGTATTACAGGACAGGGCGACAAGCGGCGGACGCTGACCGTGGACAACGTGAACCTGGTCCTGCACAAGGGGGAAACCATTGCCGTGGTCGGCGAATCGGGCAGCGGGAAATCAACCATACTGCGGTCGATCGTGGGCCTGGTCCCGCCCTGCAAGGGAACCATGCGGATGGAAAACGGGGAATCCCTGGACCGTGCGACAGACGTCAGGTCGCTACAGTGCAAGAAAGACATCCAGATGATATTCCAGAACCCGGATTCATCGCTCAATCCCCGGAAAACCATCGCGGAAATCCTGACCGCCCCCCTTCAACTCTACTTCGATATGGACCGGGCCACGGCCCTCGACCGGGCAGCCGGACTTCTGGAAAGTGTCCGCCTGACCCGGGACTATCTGGGACGCACCCCGGATCAACTGTCCGGGGGAGAAAAACAGCGGGTGGGTATTGCCCGCGCCTTTGCCGCGGAACCGGACCTGGCGTTATGCGACGAAGTCACTTCGGCGCTGGATGTTTCGGTTCAGGCCGCAGTGCTTGAACTGTTGTCGAAACTGCAACGGGAAAACGGAGTCGCGTACCTGTTCGTCTCGCATGACCTGGCCACGGTACGCGCGGTGGCCGACCGCGTACTGGTCCTGTACCAGGGCCGGATTTGCGAAATCGGCCCGGTCGAAGCGGTTTACAAACCCGCTTTTCATCCGTATACCGAGGCGTTGATGGAAGCCGTGCTCGAACCGGACCCGGACGCGCAATCCCATGTCGAAATCAGCGACATCGTCGAAACCGCCCCGCCCGGCGCCGGATGTCCGTTCCAGCTACGATGCCAGCGCAAGGTCGGCAAGATCTGCGATGACACCACCCCGCCAGCGCAAACCGTCAACGGCCACACCATATTCTGCCACATCGACCGCGACCGGCTGTCCCTGCTGCAAGGCTGAGTGTGGCGAGCCGTCAGGCGCAATCACTCCCCCCTTGAGGGGGAGTCGGCGATACAAGGGCGCCAGCCCGCCGGAGAGCCGGTGGGGGGCGGGTTGACATCCTCTTCAGTTGTCGCTGTGCCGGGAAACGAAATATGGTATTGTACGATCTGTCTGGAACAGGTCAGCATTATTATTCGCAATTTTTGTCATGGGTTTGACCCACTCCGAAATCACGTTAAGCAATCCCCGGCGGCCCGAACTGGCCCCGGTCACTGTTGAGGCATTGGCCGATACGGGCGCTCTGCATTTGCGTATCCCGGAGCATGTGTCGATCCAGCTTGACCTTGACGAGGCAGAACAACGGGCGGTAACGCTTGCCGATGGTTCGATCAAAAAGGTTTCTTATGTCGATCCGGTCAAAATGGCGTTCGTGAACCGCGTCGGGTTCACCGGCGCGCTCGTTCTGGGCGACCAGGCTCTGATTGGGGCGATACCGATGGAGGACATGGACCTGGTCGTAATACCGGGTAGCCAGACATTGGCCGTCAATCCGGACAGTCCGAATGTCCCAATGTCTTTTGCCAAAGGGATGCGTGGGTGATTGACGGGCAAGGCCCGGAACATACTGGCGCGAGGCGCGAAAACCGAAAGGTTATTTTTCCACGAAGGCCCGTTCCACTACGTACTCCCTGTAGTCGCTCCTCCGGGTTTCCCGGAAGCCCAGGTTGTCGAGAATGGCGGACAGGCTTTTCAGCATGCCCGGACTGCCGCATAGCATGAACCGGTCGTCTTCGACGCTCAGGGGCGGCATATCGATGTCCCTCATCAGTTTTCCGGTTTCAAGTAGTGTCGATAAACGCCCGAAATTCTTGTATTTTTCCCGTGTAACGGCGGGGTAGTAGATCAGTTTGTCCTTGATACTGTCTCCGAAATATTCATTGCCTTTCAGTTCGTGATTGATCAACTGTTGATAGGTCAGTTCGTTTATATAACGGCAACCATGCACCAGGATCACCTTTTCAAAGTTGTCATAGACATCCGGACCCTTGATGATCGAAAGGTAGGGCGCAAGACCGGTACCCGTACCCAGCAGGTAGAGGCGCTTGCCCGGCCGCAGATGGTCCCACAGCAAGGTGCCGGTGGGTTTCTTGCTGACCAGCAGCGTGTCCCCCACCTTCACATGCTGCAATCGGGAGGTCAACGGCCCGTCCTGCACCTTGATGCTGTAAAACTCCAGGTAATCCTCGTAGTTCGAGCTGGCCATGCTGTAGGCGCGCATCAGGGGCTTGCCATCGACTTCCATCCCCATCATCGCAAACTCCCCGTTGCGAAAACGCATACCGGGAGGCCGGGTGGTCTTTATCGTAAACAACGTGTCCGACCAGTGGTGGACATCGATCACCGTTTCTGAATAGGATTCCGCCATGATTTTCCAGGTCTGTCTCGCGCCTCAGGCTACAATCTGTGTACCGATGCCCGAATCGGTAAACAATTCAAGCAACAGCGCGTGCCGGACACGTCCGTCGAGAACCAGCGAAGAAGGCACCCCGTTTCGTATTGCGTCCACGGCACACTCGAGTTTCGGGATCATCCCGTCCGTAATAGCTCCATCATCACGCAATTCCTGGATCCGGTCAAGTTTCAATTCCCGGACCAGGTCGCCATTTCCGTCCATCACGCCCGGAGTGTTGGTCAGCAACATCAGCTTTTCCGCGCTCAGGGTGACCGCCAGCCTGCCAGCGACAATATCCGAGTTGATATTGTAGGTTTGACCGTCCCCGCCCACTCCAATCGGGGCGACTACGGGAATGAATGCCCGGGATTCCAGCAACTGGACGATTTGCGGCTCGATATGCTCGACTTCCCCGACATGTCCATAGTCGATGATCTCGGACCTTTTCAGTACCGGATCATCCTGGCCGACGACCATTTTCCGGGCGCGAATCAGGTTGCCGTCCTTGCCGGTCAATCCGACCGCCTTGCCGCCGAGGGAATTGATCAGGTTGACGATTTCCTTATTGACCAGTCCGCCCAACACCATCTCGACGATATCCATGGTTTCACTGTCGGTGACCCGCAAGCCGCCGACAAAAGTGGATTCCTTGCCGACCTTCCTGAGCAACTCACTGATCTGGGGGCCTCCTCCGTGTACGATCACCGGATTCATTCCGACCAGTTTCATCAGGATGACGTCCCGCGCGAAACCATGCTTCAGCTCCTGGTCCACCATGGCGTTGCCACCGTACTTTATGACGATCGTTTTACCCTGGTAGCGCCGGATATATGGCAGGGCTTCAATCAGGATCCTGGCTATGGATTGATCGGGCGGGTCATTCGGATTCATCGAAACAGCGTTTTCATCAGGATGCCGGGAGATGGTATTCTACCGCAATACGCTCAACAAAATACCAGTCGGACTTCAATTCAATTCCTGGTCTTTTTTGTTCTTGCGGACTGTTTATATGGATTCGGAAATGCTACAATCAAAACATATAAAGATTTCTTTATATTCCGGTCGTTTATTTTTTCGCGCCTGGCGCTTCCTACACGGTACTGAGCCGACAGCGCATTGATTGAGGTCATGAAATAATGTCAAAGTCTTATTTGTTTACATCGGAATCGGTATCGGCGGGTCATCCGGACAAGATCGCGGACCAGATTTCGGATTCGATACTCGACGCGCTGCTGGCCGAGGACCCGAAATCCAGGGTCGCGTGTGAAACCATGGTTACGACGGGCATGGCGATCGTCGCCGGAGAGATTACAACCGGCGCCGTGGTGGACTTCCAGGAAGTGGTGCGCGCCACGATTGGCGAAATCGGCTACGACTCTTCCGACATGGGATTCGATCATAAAAGCTGCGCCGTACTGGTTTCGCTCGACAAGCAATCCGCAGATATCGCCCAGGGGGTCAATGAAGGCGAAGGAGTCGACCTGGACCAGGGCGCCGGCGACCAGGGCCTGATGTTCGGCTATGCCTGTAATGAAACCGATGTACTGATGCCCTTCCCGATCACCTACGCCCACCGTCTGGTTGCCCGACAGTCCGAAGTTCGCAAATCGGGGAAACTGCCCTGGCTGAGGCCCGACGCAAAATCCCAGGTCACCGTAAAATACGAAGGCACCACCCCGGTTTCAATCGACGCCGTGGTACTGTCCACCCAGCATGGCCCGGATATCGGCCATACCGAACTGACTGAAGCGGTGATCGAGGAAATCATCAAGCCGGTATTGCCGGCGAATATGCTGGATGCCAATACCCGGTTCCTGGTCAACCCGACCGGCCGGTTCGAGCTGGGCGGACCGGTCGCCGACTGCGGCCTGACCGGCCGGAAAATCATTGTGGACACGTATGGTGGATCCGCGCACCATGGCGGCGGCGCGTTTTCCGGCAAGGACCCCTCGAAAGTCGATCGTTCCGCCGCCTATGCCACTCGCTACGTGGCGAAAAACATCGTGGCAGCCGGCCTGGCTGATAAATGCGAGGTTCAGGTGGCCTATGCGATCGGTGTCGCCAAACCGGTGTCCGTCATGGTCGAAACCTTCGGCACCGGGAAAATCGAAGACGCCAGGATCGAAGCGCTGGTCAACCGGCATTTCGACCTGCGGCCAAAGGCCATTGTCCAGACCCTGGGCCTGCTTGCCCCGATCTACCGAAATACCGCGGCGTATGGCCACTTTGGCCGCTCGGAACCCGAATTTTCATGGGAAAGGACCGACAAGGCAGACGCGTTGAAAGCAGATGCCGGAATCCGGTAACCGAAACCCAGTATCACATTCCTGACGAGAATCCATTATGTCCACACAAGTCGCTGAAGCCGTCCGGGCTGATTTCCATGTCGCTGACCTGACCCTGGCCGATTGGGGCCGGAAGGAAATCCGCATCGCTGAAACAGAAATGCCCGGACTGGTCTCGATCCGCGGCAAGTACGCCGACAGCCAGCCCCTGAAAGGCGCGCGAATCGCCGGCTCATTGCACATGACCATCCAGACCGCCGTACTGATCGAGTCACTGGTCTCGCTCGGCGCTGAAGTGCGCTGGGCCTCCTGTAACATTTTTTCGACCCAGGACCACGCGGCGGCGGCGATTGCGGACCAGGGCATCCCGGTATTCGCATTCAAGGGGGAATCGCTGGATCAGTACTGGGAGTTCAGCCACAGAATCATGGACTGGCCGGATGGCGCCGGCCCGAACCTGATCCTGGACGACGGCGGCGACGCGACCCTGTTGCTGATCCTGGGCAGCAAGGCGGAAAAAGACTTGTCCGTTCTGGACAACCCTTCTAGCGAAGAGGAGATTGCCCTGTTTGCCAGCATCCGGGCCACCCTGGCCAGGGACGATTCCTGGTACAGCCGCCGACTGGCGGAGATCCGGGGGGTGACCGAAGAAACCACGACTGGCGTGCATCGGCTGTATCAAATGGCAAACAACGATGAACTGCCCTTCCCCGCCATCAATGTGAACGATTCCGTGACCAAATCCAAATTCGACAATCTGTATGGTTGCCGCGAGTCCCTGGTGGATGGTATCAAGAGAGCCACCGATACGATGATTGCCGGCAAGGTTGCGGTTGTACTGGGTTACGGCGATGTCGGCAAAGGCTGCGCGCAGTCCCTGCGTGGTCTCGGCGCCACCGTATGGGTCACTGAAATTGACCCGATCTGTGCATTGCAGGCGTCAATGGAAGGATATCGTGTAGTCGATATGGACGATGTCTGTTCACAGGCGGATATCTTCGTGACCGCCACCGGCAATCTTCATGTGATTACGCATGATCACATGACCCGGATGAAAAACCAGTCGATCGTTTGCAATATCGGTCATTTCGACAACGAAATCGATATTGCCTCAATGAAACAATACCAATGGGAAAATATCAAACCCCAGGTGGACCAGATCATTCTTCCCGACGGCCGCCGCATTACCCTGCTGGCGGAGGGACGCCTGGTTAATCTGGGTTGCGGCACGGGCCACCCGAGCTTCGTGATGTCCAACAGCTTCACCAACCAGGTGCTGGCGCAGATCGAAATCTGGACCGATGGCGACAAATATCAAAATGACGTTTACGTATTACCCAAGCATCTGGATGAGGAGGTCGCGCGCCTGCACCTTGAGAAAATTGGCGCGCGGCTGACCGAACTCAGCCCCGAGCAGGCCGATTACATTGGCGTCCCCGCCGCGGGACCCTACAAGGCCGACCACTACAGATACTGAGGAAAACCCGTAACCCGTCAGGTTACGACAACAAGTTGCGGCAAAACAGCCGCACAAAAAAAAGCCCGCAATTTGCGGGCTTTTCCATTGATTACATCGGGTTATTTATATTTCTTGATTTCCCCGCTCTGGACCCGCGCGAAGTAGGAATTCATTTCCCGCTTGACGATCGGGGCCAGGAAGTACAGACCCAGGATGTTGGGCACACAAATCAGGAATACCAGAGCGTCTGATATATCGAGAATCGGTCCCAACTGGACCACACAGCCCAATGCGACAAAAGCGCAGAAAATGATCTTGTAGACATTCTGCCCTTTGACGCTTTCCCCGAACATGTAAGTCCAGCCTTTGAGGCCGTAGTATGACCACGAGATCATCGTTGAAAACGCGAACAGCAACGCCGCGAAGGCCAGCGGAATCGGGAACCACGAGAATTCACGCTCAAATGCCGCCGAAGTCATCGCAACACCCTGGGCGCTGCCTGCAAAACCGGGTTCTGCAACCTGTGCGGTTCCGATTACCAGCGCGGTAATCGTACAAATCACGATAGTGTCGATAAACGGCTCCAGCAGGGAAACGACTCCTTCGGTGATCGGTTCGTCCGTTTTGACTGCGGAGTGGGCAATCGAAGCGGAACCGATCCCGGCCTCATTGGAAAATACCGCGCGCTGGAAACCGATGATCATGGCTCCGAGAGCGCCGCCCGCAACCCCCTCTCCGGTGAATGCGCCGTTGATGATGTTGATAATGACCTGCGGGATTGTGCCCACGTTCATCAGGATCACGATAATGGCGAACAGGCAATAGAACAGAGCCATGAACGGCACAATTTTTTCAGTGACCCGCGCAATGGATTTGATGCCGCCGACAATCACGGAGAATACGACCGCGGCCAGGACCAGCCCTACCAGCCAGCCCAACCCGTCCAGCGCTCCGCCGGATACATTGTTGAGCTGTACATAAGCCTGGTTCGACTGGAACATGTTGCCGATTCCCAACGCGCCGATAAAGATGCCAATGGCATAAAACGTACCCATGAATTTTCCGAATCCTTCCATCCCCCGGTCGGAAAACCCTTTCCTGAGGTAATACATCGGACCGCCGGACACATGGCCGTCCTTGAACTCCTGACGATATTTGACACCCAGGGTACATTCAACGAACTTGGTGGACATCCCGAGAAAACCCGCCACAATCAACCAGAACGTCGCGCCGGGGCCGCCCACGGTGACCGCAACTGCCACGCCGCCGATATTACCGATGCCGACGGTTCCGGAAACCGCTGTAGCCAGCGCCTGGAAATGTGAAACCTCACCCTTGCTGTTCGGGTCGGCATAATCCCCTTTGGCCAGCGAAATCGCGTGTTTGAATCCACGGAGATTGATGAAGCCCATGTAAAACGTAAAAAACACAGCCCCGGCCACCAGCCAGAGAACAACCACAGGTAGCTGGGCCCCGAAAACCGGAATTTTGAAAAACACGATTCGGCCGATCAACTCGGCGATAGGCGCCGTTGCGGAATTGATGGCGTCATCAATTCCCGCATGGGCATTGGTCAACGAGACGATCATCAAACCAAGTGTTACAAGTATTTGTCGCATCTTAGTTTCCTTTAATTTAGTGAAGTATTGTTTGATCCGGTTGATCAAACTTTTCAGCATGGTTCCCCTGGCTCTCAGGGAACGACAGTGACCGGTACGGAAGAAGTTTGTACCAGTGCAGCGGTGACGCTGCCGAAAATCATCGAGCGCATCCGCGACTCGCCAAGCTTGCCGATATAAATCTGTGAAGTGTTGTGTTCTTCGCTTAGTTCAACCAGGGTTTCGGCGATTTTACCGTGTCGGACCACAGTATCGACCTGGATCCCGGAGTCTGCAAGCGCAGACGCTTCGGGGTGAAGAACCGAATCATTGGCCCTTTGGATTTCCGATTCACGCCGACTATGACGTTCAGACAATTCTTCGGGGGTATGGAAGCTGTAGGGCGACCAGTCAATGACATAAGCCAGCAGAAGGCTTGATTCGGTAAGTCTGGCGTGGTCAACCGCGACACTCAACGCACGTTTGCCACCTTCACTTCCATCCAGAGCCACAAGGATTGTATCAGACATACTCCCTCCGGTTTTCGGGTTGTGAATCCCGGGAACCGGATTCATAAAAAATGAGCGCAACGAAAAGTCCGGTTGGTGTCGTATACACATTCGCCAAGCTATACATCAGCGCCCATGCGGAAAAACATTATATTGCGGTTAAACTACCAAAGGCAAGAAAATTATCAGAATTCAAAGGAATTCAAACACATAACCGCCAGACGCTCCTCCCCGGCCGGGGCCGGACCGGAACCTGCGCGGGAAATTCCGGGGATTGATTCAGGCTGACAGGACTTCATGACCACTGCTGGTGATCCCATTTGAGCTGGTATTTGAACACTTCCAGCCCCATCATCGGAACCACGCTGCTTATATCGGGTTGTCCGTAACACATCTCCAGAATAAAATCCCGCATGTCCTCATGGGTCTTGCACAGAACTTCAATCAGCAGGTCATAGTGCCCGCCTGCAAACAATACGAACATGACTTCCTCCCTGTCTACAAACGGCTTGGCGACGATTCGCGGGTCCGCCCCGGCCGACAGCGTCAACCCGATAAACGCGTAGGCCGCATGATCCAGCGCCATCGGATCCGCCACCGCCACAATCCGCAAAACGCCTGAATCCACCATTTGATTCACCCGGTTGCGAACCGTCCCTTCGGACGTCCCGAGCTTGCGCGCGATCGTTGAATAGGGCAGCCTGCCGTCTTCCTGTAAAAGTTCGATAATCGCCCGGTTGAACGAGTCGGACAGAAGAGAACGGGGCACCATTTTGGCCGCGGCCCTGCCGGACTCATTCTTTTTGTCAGCCGGCGCCACACGCAGCGGCCGGATAGAGGGAGTGGTTCGTTTTTTCATGGCTTGCGTTTGCTCAATTTACGAAGATCGTAACAAGAATATCATTTTCCGGGGGATTTGGACAATTCCTGGAGAAGTTGATGACAGGCTTCGTAATAATCTTTGCCGTGCAGTTTGACATCCGCAATCAGTACAAATAGAATGACTGGATGCATGAGTTGTCGATAGCGCAGAGCCTGATCCACCTCGCATGCGAGCATGCCGAACAGCGCGGCGCGCGAAAGGTTCGGCGAATCCGTGTCAGGCTGGGTGTGCTGTCCGGCATTTTGCGGTCACTTTATTTTTGCTTCGGCCCGGCTTCGAAAGGCACAGGCTGCGAAGGCGCCGTGCTGGAAGTGGAAGAAGTCCCGTTGACCGTATATTGTCCGCGATGCGACCAGGCCAGAACACCCGGGTCGCGTTACAGTTTCGCCTGCCCGGTCTGCAGCTCTCCGACACCGGACATCATCACCGGTCGTGAAATGCAGTTGGTCGCAATCGAACTGGACAGGTAAGCCGATTCCGGCGCCCGCAATAATCCATGGCAGGGGAATTTACGGTTTATGAATAAAAGCGGTTTCCATACATGGGAGTTTGTTCCTCACCAGCATCAGGGCCCGGCCGCTCATACCGGCGAGGACGATCATATCCATTCGCCAGGCAAGCATAACGGCGCATTCAAATCCCGCGGTCTCGCAACCTTCATGGGCGCCCCGTATTGCCCGCCGGACCGGGATGCGATCAGGCGGATGGGGGCGAAGATCTGCTTTCTGGGGGTGCCGTGGGACCAGGGCCAGATGGTGCGGGCCGGTACATCACAGGGGCCGTCCGGCATCCGCGAAGCTTCCACCCAGTACTTCCCCTATATGTTCGAGTTCGATGTGGACCTGATGACTTTTTTCAGGCCGGTGGATTGCGGAGATGTACCGACCGTTCCGGGAAATAACGAACGCAGCCACGAATATATATACCAGTATGTGACCGAATGCCTGGAAGGGGGCGCGAAGGTCATACTCTGCGGCGGCGATCATTCCGTACCGATTCCCGGCTCCAGGGCGCTGTCCGATTTCCACAGGGACGGCAGGATCGGATACCTGCATGTGGATTGCCACCTGGATTCCGCGCCCGATTGGGAAGGGTCGCCTTACACCAACTGTTCGGGTCCGGCGCGCGCTTTCGACCTGCCGAACTGTGATGGCGGGAATATGGCGCACATGTGCTCGCGAAATGGCCTGAATCCGAAGGACTGGGTGGATTTCTGGATCGACAACAAGGTACGCATGATCCCGATGCAGGAAGTCGTGGACCGCGGTATAGAGGTTTGCAGCAAGGAAATTTTCGACATCGCCTGGGATGGAACGGACGGGGTATACTGGTCCTGGGATACCGATTCGATTGACGCGAGCTGCATGCCGGGAACCACCGCTCCGGAAACTTTCGGGCTTAAACCGAGAGAGGTGATCAAACATGCCCGTATCGCCGGAACCTATGGCGCCGACATTTTTGAAATATCGGAACTGACCCCTCATTTCGATGTCAGTGATATGAGTATCAAGCTGGCGTGCTGCATGATTTACCAGTACCTTGGCAGCCGGGCAAGAACATTACTTGACCAGGGTAAATCACCCTGAATTCAAATATTTAAAACTGTTTTCGATACTATTTCGAGATTTTATCCATGAATCCAGCAAAGAATTTCGAGCACCTGTTTTCCCCTTTGGGCGACCCGGAGAATTTCAAGACCCTGGGGGTAGTGACCTTTCTGCGTTCTCCCCAGGTCAGTATGGAAGCCGATGCGCTAAAGGACAGCGGGGCGCGTTTCGCGTTCATGGGAATTCCCTATGACGAAGGCAATGTGGGGAAGCCCGGATGTGAAGAAGGGCCACAGGCGTTCCGGGTGGCCAGCCATGAATATTTCCCTTACTGGTTTGAATACCAGGTTGATCTCGAAGGCAGTTGTGTCGATTGCGGCAATGTCCGTATACCAAAAGTCATGCCGCAACTCGCTCACGACCGGATTTACCGGGCGGTGCGGGAGGTGCTGGCCTCGGACATGGTTCCGGTAATCTGCGGCGGTGACCACTCCATTTCCATTTCCGCGGCGAAAGCGTTGTCTGACCATATCGGTGAAAACCGGAAAATGGGATACCTGTACTTCGGCGCGCACCTGGAGATGGCGGATAGCTGGGCCGGAGAGAAAATGGCCAGTCCTTGCACATTGGCCAGAATCAGTGAACTGCCGAATGTCGATACGGCCAATATGGGCCATGTCGGCGCCCGCAATTCAATGAATCCGAAAGACCATGTGGAACTTGCGAGAGAACGGGGAATCCGGTTCCACTCGATGGACGAAGCGCTGGACCGTGGACTCGAAACGGTTATCTCTGAAGCGGGCGGACAGGTCTGGGACGGCACGGACGCACAATACCTGAGTTTCAACATGAACATCATGGACGCTTCGGCGGCGCCCGGAGTGACCGCGCCTGAACCCGGCGGATTCGAGTCCCGCGAGATGATGCAGACAGCCAACCTGCTGGGGCGGATGGGGTCTGCGAGCATCATCGAAATATCGGATCTGGCCCCGGTTTTCGATGTCAGCGGCACCACTTCGAAACTGGCGGCCTGTATCGTTCTCCGGTTGATGGCTTCAATGGCGAAACAACGGGGAGAATTCGTCGATCAGGGTATCCGGCGGACTGATTTGCGCTGAGTCACCTCGATGAATCCGGTTCAACTCACCCGGGATCTGGTCCGGTTCAACACGGTCAACCCGACCAGCCACGAATTCGAGTGTGCCCATTACCTCGGAAAGTACCTGGAAGACCTCGGATTCGAGGTGCGATACTTCGAATTTTCAGAAAAGAGAACCAGTCTGGTCGCACGAATGAAAGGTTCCGGTGACGGGCTGCCGCTATGCTTTACCGGCCACATCGACACCGTTCCGCTTGGAGCCGCCGACTGGAGCTATGATCCCTTTGCCGGCGACCTGGATGGAGACCGGATAACGGGCCGCGGCACTACGGATATGAAAGCGGGCGTGGCTGCGTTTGTCCTTGCCGCCGGGGAAGTGACCCGAAACAAACGACCGGCTGCCGGTCTCGAACTGGTCATCACGGCAGGAGAGGAAACCGGTTGCCATGGCGCTGTCTTTCTGGCGGAACAAAATGCCCTGTCCCATTGCGGCGCCATTGTGGTCGGCGAACCGACTTCAAATTATCCCCTGGTCGGTCACAAGGGCACTTGCTGGGTGAATCTGGTCGCCACCGGAATCACCGCCCATGGCTCAATGCCCGAACAAGGCGAAAACGCTATTTACAAGGCGGCCCGGGCCATCGGAAAACTCGAGAATTTTGACTGGAAAGGATGTCGGCATGACGTGCTCGGAACGCCCACCCTCAATGTCGGGACCATCTCGGGAGGCATGAATCTGAACTCGGTTCCGGACAAAGCCGTGTTCGGGGTGGACATCCGCACGATACCGGGGCAATCCCGTGAGCGGATCCGCTCCGACCTTGCCGAACTGCTGGGGGATGAAATCAGCTTTGACGAGATAATCGCGGTCGATGGCATCTGGTCAGACCCGCAGGGAGCATGGATCCGGAAAACGTACGGTATTGTCGAAGAGGTGACCGGTGTCCAGCCCGAGGTACGGGGCGCCACCTACTTTACCGACGGCCCGATCCTGTCCCGTGCATCGGGTAACCCGCCCACCGTCATACTGGGCCCCGGCGAAGCGGTCATGGCCCACCAGACCGATGAGTATTGTTCAATCAACCGACTCGAACAATCCGTTGAGTTGTATCGAAAAATAGCGCTCGACTGGTGTTACTGAAACAGCGCGAACGACCACGGGGAGTCGCCCCTACGCAAGACTGGCGTCGGAGTCGCTGAGTTCCGGGATCGGGCCATCGTAGTAAGGAAGATCATCGACTCTTGGAGTCCAGGAACCGTCATCGATACAAGCCTGGACATGCGCGGCGATTTCTTCCATGGTGGCAAACCAAACCCCGCCCCGGTTCTGCATTTCCTCGATCATCTGTCCGATCCGTTCACACCGGGCCAGGCGTCCGGATACGAATGGATGCCATACCGTGACCCACAAACCGCCATTCCTGTACATGGCCTCGAACTCCGACATGAATACATTCATGGCCTCGTCCGGAGATTTGATCGGCATCATGTAGTGCATATCCGGGGCGTGCGTGTAATGCGGCCAGTCATCCATCGCCCACTGGCTGGGCAATTCAATCACCGAACCCTTTTGGGTCTTGAGTATATATGGAATGTCATCCCCCATCAGGCTGGCATCGTAGATGAACCCCTGGTCGATCATATAATCAATCGAATGTTCGGAGAAGTTGTACAACGGCGCGCGCCAGCCTCTGGGGCGTTTCCCGGTCATTTTCTCGATCACCCCGATCTGCCGTTCAAACCAGTACAACTCGTCTTCGGGACTGAGCTTGTTCGGGTTTTCATGCAAATACCCGTGAGCGGCAATTTCGTGTCCCCCTTTCAGGATCACATCGACCAGGTGGGGATAGCGTTCCATGCACCAGGCTGGATAGAAAAAAGTCTGTTTGATTTCATAACGAGCATACAGCTCGACCAGCCTCGGGATAGCCACTTCGTCATACTTCAGCCATGACATGGTGGAAAGCATGGTCGGCGCCCGTTCCCGGTGTTCGAGATGCAAAATACTGTCGGTGTCGATATCGAAAGTAATGGCGCAGGCCACTTTTGCGCCGTCCGGCCAGGGTACGGGATTTTTGATCATGTCGTTCTCCTGTTCTTGAGTAAATTTGTCAGATTTGGTGTTTGCCGGCCTTGTTACAGTGCGATACAGTCGGCCTGGATCAACAGCCCCGGTTTTGCCGGCTCGTGGACTCGCACCGCCGTCATCGCGGGATGCCCGTCCGGGCACAATCCGGCCCACACCCGGGCCGCCTCATGAAAAGCGTCCCCGATTTCATCATCCGCGCCGACCAGGAACAGATTGAGTTTGACCACATTCTCCAGAGTCATCCCGGCTTGTGCCAGAATCCGCTGTATCCGTTCGAACACAATCTGGCTCTGGCCCCTGATATCGCCCCTGGAAATGACCTCCGCATGGTCATCCAGCGCGGTTTGCCCCGCCACATGAATTTCCCCTCCGGCAGATACGCCGTGAGCAAAAACATCCGGCTGGTAGCGTCCGACCAGGCCGTCCGGGGTCAGGACCTTTCTTTCTTCATCGACAATCGCCATGGCGTCGATTTCGAGATCAAGCCCCGGATAAAGCAAATCCACGCTGAAAGCCGTTACCGCCGGAGCCGGGCCATCGATGATTTCGCGGGTGATTTCCAGAATACGGTCGGCGAAGGCCACTCCGGTCAACGGATTGCGGCTATCGTATTTGAAACATACCTTGATATGCGCGATGTCCTTGCAGGAGGCTCCGGCATCGGACAGTATATTATCGATATAGCGATAGATGTTCCGGGTCTGCGCGTCCAGGTCGCCAACGTGAACCGGGGTTCCTTTTTCGTCGGCGGAGATCTGGCCGCCGACAAAGATTCGATTGCCCACTTTCCACCCCTGCGACAACGGTACCGGGATACTCCAGTCCCAACTTCCATCCGGCATGATACGCTGCCGGTTTTTCCACGATTCTCCACGCACCGCCACGCCTTCTATCTGGATCAACTGGCCGGGATAAGGCATACCCCGGATACGCACCGCCGTAGCGGCCGGCCCCGGATCCGGGAAATACTCAAGCCGGACACGGGTCATGTCCTCCCAGTAGCGGGTCGCGTCCGCATCGTCCCCTTCAAACACGTAATAGGTGTTCAGTCGAACCAGGTTGTCCAGGCCAAGACCGATCCGGTCCAGGGCTTGTTTCATGTTTTCGAACACATTCCGGGTTTGCGCGGCGATGTCCCCCGGATCCAATACCGCGCCATGGCTGTCCAGCGACTGCTGGCCGCTGACAAAAACCTGATTGTCCACAACCACGGTCTGCGCGAACGGAACGGGTTCCCGCCAATGCCATGCATCCGCATCCGGGTAGTGGATTTGCCTGGCCAGGACGGATCGGCTTCCCGTAATCATCCGCGACGCCGGACTTCAGATTTCCAGACTGCGGTGCCAGGCCCGCATCCGCGAAACAACGGCGTCCGCGCTGCCCTGGCTTTCGGGCAGAGCCTCGCACCAGGTGGACACGGCGCTGACCGCAAGTGGCATCCATTGATCGATCCAGTCCCGGATCACGGCCTTGTTTTCAGCTTTCGCCTGCGTGCAGAACCGGACCAGTTCCGCGCTCCATCTGCGCGAACGGTCACTGTCGCGCAACTGGTTGTCAGCCAGCAGGGCCAGCAGCGGATCACTGAAACGGCGCGCGGTCGCGGCCAGTTCCCTCAGGGTTTCATCCGCGGCCGGTTTCGCCACCAGATTGGCGGCTGTGAAACTTTCTCCATAATCGTAGGTAACCAGGACTTTTTCCATCAGTTCACGCAACCCCTGAAATGCCGGCTCCCGCTCCCAGTTCTCCCGTTCGGTCTTGCCGAACCCCCGGCCCGGATGGGCAATTTCAAGCTCCCGGGTACGGTAGGCCAGCCGTTGCAGCCATCGAAACTCATCGCCTTCCTGAAATCCGGCACAGGACGTAATGGTGCTGGCCGGAGCGATTTGCACAATGTACGCGGCGGACATTTGCAGGGCGGCCTGGAGGTATCTCCTGGGGGTATACAGCTTTTCCAGCGTGTCCAGCCATTCGGGCTGCAGTTCCGCGTCATAGCCAATTTCGTTGTGTTCATTCAACAGGCCATCGACGTATTCCTCCTGACTGTCCTGGGACCGGGTGTAGACACGGTAAATCAACGCATCGGGGTCCCGGAATTCTTCCCAGTCGTCATGTTGCAGGGCGCTGTCGAAGACATTTTTCCGATACCACTCATTCATGGGCAGGCCGGGAGCCGGGGAAAGCTCATAAGCGGAATCGCGATGCCGATGCCGGGTTTGCAGATTGGTGGCGACGATTTCATATTCACTGGGGCGGCGTCTGTTTGCGGCCAGCTTGCTCCAGGTTTTCATTCCGGTTACTTTTACAGTCATGCCATAGCCCCGATCACTTTATCTGTTCCATCTGTTCCCAATCACCGGAATCACTCCGGTCACTCATCGCCCGCGGTAGCGAGAAACCGCATTTTTTCAGAATCAACCCGGATAAATCCTTCCAGCGACGGCATATTGGATTCTATGTCGCTGCGGGTCACTTCCCTGCCCAGCATGTCAGCCACCGTATCGAACCGAAGTACGCACTCTTTCTCGACCTTGATACGGACATAGGACGCGTGTTCCTCCACTTCGATTTTTCGGCCTGGATTATCTTCATAAATGGCTTCAAGAACGGCGTCACCCACCTCACCATTCTTGATGACCGGCCCCACTTGCCGGCTGGACTGGGAGTTCTTCATGGTTTCTGGTCCACAGGTTTTCAGGGATTCAGTTGAAATCGGAAGGAATCGCGACCCAGACCGCGTTGTCCTCGATCCTGACCGGATAATTGGTCAGCGATACTCCGGTGGGGTTTACGCCCTCTCCGGAAACCACATTGAACTGCCACAGGTGCGCGGAGCAGGTCAGGATACAGTCTTCCAGTTCCCCCTCGATCAGCGGGTGCTGCTGGTGAGGACAGATCGGATCGTACGCCCTGACCTCCCCTCCCGGCGCATGAACGATCAGCACCTCGTCGTCTCCCGCCTCGAAAACCTCCATTTCGCCTTCCCAGACTTCGTCCAGATCGCAGATTCTCCGGAATTCAGGACGCTCATCCGTCATCGGCTTGTTCCGCGTAGACCTGCAGGGCCTCCATTTTCACCAGCCCGAGCTGTTTGACGATACAGTTGTTGTCCAGCGGACTGTCGGAGCCATGCAGCCGGGCGCGCAACACGGCGCCTGCTGGAAATTTCGGGGCCAGGACACCGACAATCTGGTCAACCGCAGTCTGGATCACCTCCTCTATGGTATGGTCATCATCGACGACAACGACCTTGTATCCATAGTCCCCCTGCACGTTGATCGCAAGTGGAAGTTCAGCCATATTTCAATCCGGTCCCGGAGAATTCATGGTGGTCCGCGTGATTACCCGGTGGCTCGCCTGGGCGCTTCCCGGCCCGTGTCCGACTCATGCCCGTAGCCATCCACCCACTGGTAATCGTAGCCGTCCACCCCGCGCTCGGCCGGGCTTTGCCCCATGTATTCGTAAAAATCATCCGGTTCCGGCCCGATCGTGCCGTCGAACGCACGGTCAATGATGCTTTTGTGTCCCTTGTACCGCTCCGGCTCAAGTTCGAAAATCCACTTGCAAGGCTCTGAACAGAAATGATATTTGCGTCCGTCCAGATCGACCTGGTGATTAACCGGCTGCCACTGGTCACCGGCTATTCCGGTTACCTCGAGACCGCACATGTTACAGATCAATGGAGGCGCGACCGGGGTGGTCTTGTCATAGTCGCCGTTACGGATGTTTTCGATTACCGTATCCCAGCACTTGCCGTAAGTCTCGTTCCAGCCCGGATATTTCTCTTCCAGCCACTCCCTTTCCGCAGGCGACACCCCGGATATCGGACGCCACCATTCCGTGGCCCGATATACATAGACCCCGATCTGGTTGGCGTGATGGAATGTTGAAATATCCTGTTTGAGGAGGTCCCAGTACCAGGGCAGGTCCAGCCCGAGGGCCTCGACAGTACGCCCGAACTGGCCAATAACCCACTCTTCCATGAATTCCTTCAGGGAATTTTCACGATGCTCCAGCGGAGTGTAGTAATCCATACCGATACCGCTCAAGGCTGAAAACTGTTTCCACATGCGCCAGAAAGAGATATCGACCATTTGCTGCGCTTCCTTCTTCCTGCCGTTTTCAACCATGATCCGCACCATCGGTTCACCGATCTGGGCGTGCCTGGCTTCATCCGTTTGTATGCTCTGCAACATGGTTGCAAAGGAATGGTCACCGCATTTGGCGGCATCGGCTGAGAGAGCGACGAACTGCAGATTGGTGAACGCCTGCTCCAGTCCCATGTTGAGCATGATCGCGGCGCTCGTCGCATCCCGTGTGTGGGCAATGTCATCCAGGGCGTGGCGCAAACTGATTATGATCCAGTTTTCCGTTTTCGAGGATTTGTGGCACCAGTCGAACACGGCATCATGCTTCAGGAATTCATAGGCGAAGTAGATCTGGATCTGACTGTGGCGAATTTCGTCGAGTGTGCCGAATGTCGCCATGTTGCGCATGCCGGGACTCAGGGAAAACCGGGTCATGCGGGCGAATGCGGAGGCCGAGTGGAATTCCGCCCAGCACACTGCGCTGAAATGCAGGGCCAGCAGGGCCTTCCAGTGTGGTGAGGCGTTTTTGAAAAAATTGGCCCGCGCCAGCGCGGCCTTGACGGAATAGGCTCCGATATCCTTGTCACGTTGTGACTTCACATAATCGCGGTAAGTGACCTTGTAGGGTTCATCGAATGTTTCCCATTCCGCCACCGGTATGCCGAAACTGTCGGACATCGGCTCGGGGAACAACTCATCCACGGGAACATAGCCGGGTGTCCAATTGGTTTCGCGCGCCAGGTCATACCAGGCTTCCATCTTCAGCAATGCCATATCACCACTTCCTCCAAACTACAGACTATAATTACCGCATGAAAGTCCATGCGCCAAAAAGTCTATGCTATTGTCCGAAATTCGTCAACAATTGTTTTACTTGTCATAGTATACTTATATTTTAGTCGCATCCTGGTGCGAAATCCGTCATAATTTTCAATATAATTGAGGTTTTCAGGGATTATCGGCTAATCCCGGAACCCATGTAGTGAAGGATGATGAAAAACAACATGACGACAGCGCCGGACAATACCCAATGATATCAGCGGACTCCGGCACACAGACCCGGAACAACGAACAGGCGGCCGGGAATGCGCCACTGTACAAACCGCCACGGGAACGTTTTCTGGAGATCAGGGGTTCGGTCGGCAGGAACGAAAGTTTTATCCTTGGCATCCTCGGTGTAGTCGCGTTTTTCGGTATCTGGGAAATCTGCCATTACCTGACGCCGGCGTCGCAACAGAAATTCCTGCCCGGAGTGGGACAGGTCGTAGGCAAGATTTACGCGCTGATACTCGAAAAAGGTTATATGGCAGATATCGGCAAGAGTGTCTACCGCATCTATGTCAGTTTTTTCGTAGCCTGCCTGCTGGCCGTGCCTCTGGGGCTGCTGATGGGCTGTTTCGTAAAGTTGCGGGCGCTGATCAACCCGACCATTGGCGGGCTGCGCTATCTTCCAGCCGCGTCATTCGTGCCCCTGTTGCTGGTCTATTTCGGACCGACCGATTTTGCCAAACTGGCGTTGTTGTTTCTCGGCTGTGTGTTTTTCCTGATTGCGCTGATTCTGGACAATGTGCTCTCCGTACCCAAAGAGTTGATTGAATCCGCCCAGACCATGGGCGCCAAACGTACGCATATCGTGCTCAAGGTCGCTTTCCCCGCGGCGGCGCCGCAAATTCTCGATTCCATGCGGAACATGATCGCGGTATCCTGGACCTATCTGGTCATAGCGGAAATCGTCGCGGCGACCGATGGCATCGGGGCTGTCATGATGCGCGCGGCGCGCTTCCTGCATGTGGACATCATCATGGCCGGGATACTGACAATCGGGATACTCGGCGTCCTGACCGACATTACGTTCCGGGTTGCAGCCCGCTTTCTTTTCCCCCACGAATATACCCGTCGTTAGCAATCAGTGGCATGACAGACCCAGACAATATTTCAACCAGGCACAGCGCGCTTGAACACGGTCGTGACGCGGGTGAACCCCCTATCCGGGCCAATCGGGTTACCAAGGAGTACATCGGCGGGAGCATTGTCGCGCTGAATGACGTATCCGTGGATATTCATGAAAACCAGGTGACCGCGCTGATCGGCCCGTCCGGGTGCGGCAAAACCACACTGCTTCGCCTGATAGCGGGCCTCGAATACCCGACCCGAGGGAATGTACAGGTATATGGCCAGCCTATATCGGGTCCGGGACCCGAGCGGGGCATGGTATTCCAGGCCTATACTTCCTTCCCGTGGCTGAATGTCCGGGAAAATGTCGAGCACGGCATGAAGATTCAACGCATCCCGAAGAAAGAAAGGGAGAAGCGCGCGCAACACTTCCTGAAACAGGTTCATCTCTCCGATTTTTCGGAATCCTTCCCGATCCAGCTTTCCGGCGGCATGAAGCAGCGTGTGGCGATTGCCCGCGCGCTGGCGCAGGACCCCCAGTTACTGTTGCTCGACGAACCTTTCGGAGCGCTGGACGCACAGGTCACCTGGGAAATGGAAGAGATGATAATCGAAATTATCGAGAGCGAGAACAAGACCGTCATCCTGGTCACACACGACATTCAGGAGGCTATCTACCTGGCTGACCGCATTCTGTTTTTCACCAGGCAGCCTGGCGAAATAAAGGCCGATATCGCGATGGAGTTCAAGCAGGGAAAACGATTCCCGAGAAAGGAGGACCTGCTCGTGAAACCGGGATATGTCGAGATGGAAAAACGCCTTTACCAGATGATGAGAGAGGAAATCCAGGGGCGCATCAGCTAGCGCTTCCCGAACGATCAATTTATCAACACCGGAGAAAACAACATGATTTTCAAAACCGATAAAAACCAGAGACATCGCTTCCTGCACCGTATCCGGCTATACCTGTCGACCAGTGTACTGGGCCTGCTTTCAGTCCTTGCCGTTCATACCGCGAACGCCGAAGACACAGTCCGGATCGGTCATTTCAGCTGGCCGGGTTATGGATTCCACTATGTCGCCGAAGCGAACGGCCTGACCGACCTGAAATTTGAAAACACCATTATCGAAGATCCGGTTCAACTGTTCAGCCTGCTGGCGACCAATCAACTGGATGTGGTGTTCAGCACCATAGAATTCGGCCCGATTGCGGCCGCCGAGGAAATGGGGTTCAAACTGATCAACCTTTCCAATCTGGCGCACGGCTCGGACATGATCGTCGTCCACCCGGACATCAAGGAGGCGGCCGACCTGAAAGGCAAGCAGGTCGCGATACTTGAGGGCGGCCTGTCGCACATCATGATGGGGATCTGGCTGGAACAGAACGGGGTCAAGGCCGAAGAGGTCGAAATGGTGAATCTGATTGCCGGTGACGCGGCGGCAGCCATGATGAGCGGCCAGGTCGCCGCCGCCGAGCTCTGGTCTCCGTTCAACTCACAGGTGCTCGCCGACCTTGAGGGTTCGCATGTGGTCGCTCATTCCTTCGACCCTTACTGGCTGGGAACGGCGCTGATCGCCGACGCGGTCTACATGTCCGGCGACTTTCTGGAAAACAACCGGGCGCTGGCCGTAAAAGCCTTGCAGGCAATCTACGCCGGAGTGGAACACTGGAGAGCCAATGCCGAAGCCTCCAACGCGGTGATCGCTGAAGCGGTCGGGTTCTCGCTGGAAGATGTGACCGCCATTCTCGGTAACGGTTCACTGACCCGGGACGCGGCGAACAATGATCCGGCAGATGGGGAACTCTATATCTACAGCCTCGAGGATGCCGCACGTTTTTGCGGAGTCGCGGAAGGAGACCCTCCTTTCGGCCAGAAAAACGGCCAGCTCAAAGACCACTGGGAGTTGACCAATGACTGGTGGATCAAGTTCGGTTTCATAACCAAACGGGGAGATTACAACGCCGGCACGGACTGCGAACTGGTCCGCGAAGCGCTGGCCGGCTGAACAACGCCGCAATCGCATCCCGTCTGCCCGACTCACCGTAGGGGCCGGCCCCCGTGCCGGCCCGCTACCGATGGGTAACGAACCGGAACCGGGAACCGGACATCACGGCCATTCAATTCGTGAACAACGCCGCAATCGCATCCGGGTTGGAAGGAAAATAAAGATGCAGGTAACTGGCGGTAATGCCGCCTACCTGGTAAACGGGTTCGCCCGGCGCCTCGTGGCGCGCGCGTTTGCCGTAGGCGACCGGCCGGGCGGTTTCCTCGCAACGGGTGCGGTGATGGGCATGGGCGCGGACATCGCCACAGGGCAACGGCGCGGTCTGCATGCCCTGGCAACCGCCCCGGTCCCGCATGATGCCGTGTCCCGGTATCAGACCGAGCATCGGCGTGCGCCTGCCGTGGATATCCGTCAGCGATTCCATCAGGTACAGCATCCCGCCGCACTCGGCGAGGACTTTCTTTCCGCTATTGCAGAAACGGATAATCTGGCCGATCAGCCGCCGGTTCTCCGAAAGCCGCTGCGGATGCAACTCCGGATAGCCGCCGGGAAACCATAAGGCATCGGCGTCAGGCAGAACTTCATCGGCAAGGGGAGAAAACCATACGCAGGTAGCGCCCATGTCCTGCAGCAGTTTGATGTTGGCCGCATAAATGAAGGTGAAGGCATCGTCACGGGCAACCGCAATCACCCTGCCCTGTAATTGCCGTTCGATGACCGGGCTCCGGCCGGAATGGAAATCCACCGCGGGCGGCAGTTTCGTCAGCCCGGATTGGTCCATGATTTCAGCCAGCCGGTCCAGTCGGCAGTCGATATCGTCTACTTCGTCAGGATGGACCAGCCCGAGATGACGTTCCGGAAGCCGGGCATCCGGATGACGACGAACACAACCGAGCAGTGGAATCGAAGCTGGCATCGCCTCGACAACCAGATCCTGGTGGCGCTGGCTGGCCAGATTATTGCCGATCACCCCGGCAATGGCCAATCCGGGGCGGTGACCGGCCAACCCTAAGGCAATCGCGCCGAAAGTCCCGGCCATGGCCGCCGCGTCAATCACAATCGCCACCGCTATGCCGAAACAGGCCGCCATATCGGCGCCGCTCGGATTCCCGTCGAACATTCCCATGACGCCTTCAATCAAAATCAGGTCCGCCTGTCCAGCCGCTTCGAACAGAATCTGGCGGCACTCCTCCTCACCGACCATCCACAGATCGAGTTGGGCCACGGGATTCCCGGCGGCGCGTTCCAGAATCAGGGGATCCAGGTAATCCGGCCCGGTTTTAAAGACCCGGACATCCCGGCCCTGGTTTCGGTGGTATCTGGCGATACCGGCGGTAATCGTCGTCTTGCCCTGCCCGGAGGCGGGAGCGCAGAAGAAAAGAGCGGGACATCGGACTGTGGCCGGATTCACCATTCGATACCCGGTTGCGCCTTGACGCCTTTTCTGAACGCATGCTCGACATCGGCGATCTCGCTGATCGTGTCGGCGATTTCCATCAGTCGCTGATGCATCGTTCTTCCGGTGATGATCACATTCTGGTGCGCGGGCCTTGCCTTGATCGCCTCCACGACCGGTTCCACATCCAGATAGCCGTATTTGAACATGTAGGACATTTCATCGAACACCAGAATATGGTAAGCGCCGTCGGACAGCATCTCCCGCGCCGTCAGCCAGGCTTTTTCGGCGGCGGCGATATCGCGGGACCGGTCCTGGGTCTCCCAGGTAAAGCCGTGTCCCATGACATGGAAGTCGACCCGGGGATGATCCCTGAAAAAAAGGAATTCCCCGGTTTCCCGCCTGCCCTTGATGAACTGCACCAGACCGGCCCGCTGGCCGTGGCCGAGGGCCCGGGCCATCGTCCCGAATGCGGAGGAACTCTTGCCTTTGCCGTTGCCCTTCAGCAGGACCAGTACGCCGCGCTGTTCGGTCGCCCTGGCAATTCGTTGATCCACCACCGCTTTCTTCTTTTTCATCCTGGCGGCATGCCGGGCTTCGTCACCAGCGCTGGTCCTGTTTCCGCCCCCCGTCGTTTCTTCCTTCATGAGTCCGCCCCCGTTATTGTGAAACCCGAATCAGCCCCAGGCAGCGACAGGCTTGCAACATGCAGGTAACCCGCGTCAATCCGCCGGGCCAGTTGCCGCCCCCGGCCCAGCGGCGCCCGCCCGCATTCAATATCGACCAGGGTTACCGGGTGTGAATGAATGGACCTGCACCCGCTGATCGGCTCATCGAACCGGCCGTCTGTAATCAGCCAGATATGGCAATTCAAGTGTCTGTATTTCCGCCGGGACAGGATACCGTCAACCTGGTTCAACGCCTGGCGGACCGGTGTTCCGCCCCCGGCCTGAATCCGGTCAAGCACAGGCCCGACATTCCGGGGCGCCCGCTGAATCTCAAGCAGTACCCGGACCTTGTCGTTACCGAACGTAACCAGGCTCAGGAATCTTCTGGCGCGGTAGCTCTGGCTGGAAAACGCCTGAATCGCCCCGCGTGCGAGGCCGAGGCCCTGGCCGCGCAGGGTCGAAGCCGAAGTATCCAGTACAATCAGGTCCAGGTTGACCGCTCCGGGGAGTGCAAACCGGTATTCAAGGGATTGCCTCCTGTCCTCACCGGACAGCGATCCGAAGCGGGCGGTTCTGAGAGTGCCGGCCCAATCTATCCTTCGGTTTCCGCCCTCGTTTCGGCTCCCGTATTTCGCGCCGCCACCGAGGCCATGCCGACCCCTGCCCCCGTTCCACCCGGCCATGCGCTGTCGCGCCAAAGAACCCCTCGCAACCGTTTGCGATGTCGGCAAAGGGAACGCGGAAGCTGGCAGCGACCCGCAAGGCATGGGCTGCATGGCTCCCCAACTGCCCTGAATGGACGACCCGGACTGACTGCCGCCGCCTTGACCACTGCCGCCACCCTGACCGGGATTGTCGTTGCCGGAGTGACCGGGGCGCCCTCCTCCCGACCCCGCGGCGTCGTCCGGCCGGGTATTTCGCCGGTGGTTGATCACCATCGGCTCCACCATGTCCAGATCACTCGTCCTGACTTCCAGTCTTTGATCCAGCGCGCACCAGGCCGTCACCGCGCGATGAAACACGATGTCCGCGCGCATCCCCTCGACTCCGGCCTGCCTGCATCTCTCCGCGATCCGGGTTTCCATCCGGTCCGACAATTCGACCCGGTGCAGATTGTCCCTCGCCCATTGTATTTTTTGCCTGATCTGATCGGATTCAGCCTGACTGTCCTGAATCATTTTTCCGGGATTCCGGTCGAAGGCGAGACGGCGCCGGACAATCTCTTTCCTCTCCTCGATGGTAAAGTCCGTTTCCATTTCAACCATCAGGCCGAAACGATCCAGTAACTGCGGCCTGAGCTCGCCTTCGTCGGGGTTCATGGTGCCGATCAGAACGAAGTTCGCGTCATGCCGATGACTGATGTTGTCCCTTTCAACGATATTGACCCCGGACGCGGCTGCGTCCAGCAGCAAATCGACCAGATGGTCAAAAAGCAGATTGACTTCATCGACGTAGAGAAAACCACGATGGGAGCGAGCCAGCAATCCGGGGCAAAACCGGACCTCGGAATCGCCCAGGGCGCTTTCCAGGTCAAGGGAGCCGGTAATCATTTCTTCGGTGGCGCCCAGCGGCAATGTCACGAATGGTTTGTCCGGTTGTAAATCCGACAACCCGCGCACAATCGTTGATTTCGCGCTGCCGCGCGCGCCGCTGATCAACAGGCCGCCGATTCGCGGGTCGATGCTGACCAACAGCAACGCGGATTTAAGCAGTGATTGTCCGACTATGCGGCAAAACGGGTAGTGGTCCGGCATTGAGTGACTGGCTTCCAAAATTGAATTCCCGGGACAGACGATCCTCCCGGAAAACACGGATCAAGACCGGATTATAACCTTAAGATCGGCTATAATGTTTCGCTTCCGGCTACGGCAATTCCCACAAATCGGTGTGCGGCTTCACCAACACATGAGCAATATTATGTGTAGGGCGAATACCATTCTATCAACTTGTCTTAAACTCAACACAGGATTCTCAACTGAAATGATCAATAAACATATCCCTCCCGAATTTCAAAGAGTCTGCAGAAAGCAGATAACCCGTAAACCCACTATAGTCAGTGCATGGTCGATTGCACTAATTGGATTTTGTTTGATCTGGATTGGCGGATGCGCCTCAATTACCAATGATGCCAACCAGCAGATACAATTCCGGGCGCCCGAATGCAAGGGGATGGAAGTAAAGTGTACAGTGAGGAACAAACGGGGATTATGGGACTTTGAACCGCCTGAAATAGTGTCTATCCGCAGGTCGGATGATCCATTGGTCATCACTTGTTCGGATAAGACCGGACGAAATCACGTGGAGAGCATGTCGAGCAGGATGGGCGGTAAGATCGTGGCATCTGCGGTTTTCCTGGATTTTGGAATAGTCGATGCAATCACGGACAAGCACCGGGAATACCCATCCCAGATTGCGATCACCATGTGCGAGTAGCCTCTGACTGAATTATCTTCGTTGGAAATTACGAATACGATCAGGTACGTGATATCGGGTGCGGGCCGGCACAGGGATCGGCCCCTACGACGGCGAGTGAATGTGGAAACTGGCACTTGATGTTGACGCTCGCGCTTAACGATGCGTAGTGGCGTCCCACTGTGGGCGCCCGCTTGGCACACTCCAGCAGGTGCATGGATTGTTTACGCAAGTGAAATTACTCGACAATTTCCTGATGGCAAACTTCACCTTACCCCTCTACCCAATTATCAGGATTATCTTTATCCAATGCCCACTTCAACGGATTATTCTGGATATATTCGCGAATACGGTTCAAATCCTCGTTGTTGCGTATAACATGGTCATAAAATGACCGTTGCCATAATTTTTTGTTAAAGGGAACCCATTGATGATGCTTTACGCCATTTATATATCTATTTGTGGTTAATGATTTAAAGCGTCCGACTATGTCGGATAATGACATCGTAGGGACAACCCCCTGTGATTGTCCCGGACAGGCACGGGGGCCTGTCCCTACATTGGTGCTGAGACCTGCCTCTGCCAGAATAATGACGCCGTGCAGGTGATTGGGCATGACTTGCCAGCAATCAAGTTCTATTCCACCGTAATAGTCAGGTAATTTTCGCCAATTGCTTTCCAATTTGCCTGCATTATTGAGAATCATCTGGTCGTTGACAATATCACCGAGCAAACAGACACGATCCTGTATGCAGAGGGTGACAAAATAATAACAGCCTTGTGAATAATCGTATTGTTTGAGGCGATTTGCCTTACGTACTGGCCTTACGCTAATTTCCATAAACTCAGACTTTCACTATTAAGAGATTTACGCAAGTCCGAAACACCTTTTTCCGTAGTGTCTCAATTTCTTTTGCCGAGAACAGGGACAGGTCCTGTTTTTTAACAGAGTTGTCATGTCATCGTTTGGTGTTTTTCTGATTAAATTACGTAGATGATCTTGGCTACTTCTCATCACCCGTATAGTACGCACGTCTCTAAAGTTATACATTTGGAAAAGTTGTCAAGCACTGATCCTGTCCCTGAATCTTATAGTACCAGCAGACTGTTGCATATTCTCCGCTACATTCGAAAATGACATCGTATAACTCCCTGTGGTTGTCCCGGACAGGCACAGGGGCCTGTCCCTACGACCGGTATCTCAGGGCGAAATTGACTATGATATAATCGTGCGTTCCGATCAACACGAGACCGACACGAGTAACTGGATTCACTCTGTGGTCGGTGTCATTCTCCGTATACAGCCGATGTCGGTTGCGGGCCGGCACGCGGCCCCTGCGATGTCGGGATGACGGTGAGGTGACGAGACCCATGATTACGCGGGATATCCGATACGGATCGGCCTGTCTTTCCCGAAAAATCCGGTGATATAATCGCGTGCCCCCGATCAGCGCGAGACCGACATGAGCAACCTGGATTCACTGCCGGAAAATTCCGGTGTTTTGATATGCGGTCATGGCAGCCGGGCCAGGACGGCGGAACGGGAATTCGGATTGCTGGCCTCCGGGTTACGCGCTCGTTACCCCGGATTACCGGTCAAATACGGATTCCTGGAATATTCGTCCCCCAATATCCACATGGCGCTGGACGACCTGGCGGCAGCCGGGGTCAAACGTATCTACGCGCTTCCGGGCATGCTGTTTCGCGCGACCCACGCCCAGAATGACATCCCTTCCGTTCTGACCACCTATATGCGAAACCACCCCGGACTCGATATCCGGTATGGACGTGAGCTTGGGCTGCACCCGCAGATGATCGAAGCGTTCGAACATCGCATACTCGAAACCCTCGGCCTGGATCGAAAGCCACAACCGGGGGACCTGTACGATACCATGCTGGTCGTCGTCGGGCGCGGCACATCGGTGGCGACAGCGAATGCCGAGGCGGCAAAACTGACCCGCATCATCACCGAAAACCTGGGCTTCGGCTGGTCTGAAACGGTCTATTCCGGGGTCACCTTCCCTTCGGTCGGCAGAGGACTGGAGATGGCGGTAAAGCTCGGATTCAGGAAGATCGTCGTGGCTCCTTATTTTCTGTTTTCCGGGCGATTGATCGGTCGAATCAGGGCATACGTTGAAAAGGTGGCTGAAGAACACCCCGGGATTTCATTCCGGACCACCGACTACCTGAAGGACCACCCTCGCGTTATCGACACCTTTGTCTCCCGAATCCGGGAAACCGTGAGCGGAAGCGCGGACCACGATGACCTGATGGCGGATTTCAATGACCGTCTGGCAGCCGGAGAGATCGTGGTCCACCACCACCACGCCGAATTCCAGCCAGGGCACAGCCATGACCACGATCACGACCCGCATCATAGTCACACCCATCATCATGACCACGGGCATGATCATCATCATGCTCCTTACCGGCACATTGCCCACCCCCATGGCCCGAGAACCATGATCGGAGAAAATGTGTGCTGTTGCTTCATGAGCCAGTTCCCGCAATCGGTGATTGACGAGGAATTGGCGAAAAGGGTCGAAAGCGGCTCACCGCCCCCGGATCGAATCCCGCAGTGTCGGCTCAGGTAGCCGCCGGCAGGATATCCTGGTCCCTCGCGGGGAAACGGGTGCGGATCAACGCGCCGCCCAGTTCACTTGATTCGATGGTCAGCGTGCCGCCGTAACGCTGTACGATTTCCCGGACTACTGCAAGTCCGATACCCTGCCCCGGAGTTTGCCGGTCCGCGCGTACCCCCCGCTCCAGGACCGCTGTTCTTTCCGCCTCGGCAATACCCGGCCCGTCATCGTGAATTTCAACGATCAGGCCCTTGCGCTCCCGGCCCTCAACCCGATCCGCCCTGCAAACGAGCCGGATCCCGGATCGCGCCCACTTGAACGCGTTATCCATGATATTGCCCAGAAACTCGTACAGGTCGCTTTCGTCTCCGTGAAAAACCGCGCCGGATTCGATTTCCCAGGTACTGTCAATATCCTTGTGCCTGTATACCTTTTTCATCGAGGCATACAGCTTCCTCATCACTTCTTCGCAACCGACCGCCCGGTGCATCACCGATAACTGCGATGACGCGGCCCGGTTCAGTTGATATTCGACTATCCGGTTCATCCGGTCCACCATTTCATCAATATTTTTAAGATCGGGTTCCAACTTATTGTCTGTAATGCCTTTTATCATCGCAAGCGGGGTTTTCAGGCTATGTGCGAGGTCCCCCAGGGTATCCCGGTAACGAGTCAGGTTCAGGCGCTCATTTTCGATGAACGAGTTGATCCTGTGGCTTAACTGGGCGATTTCCCGCGGATAGCGGCCCTGAATCCTGTCCTGCTTCGCCTGCTGTATCCGTTCCAGTTCCCGGGTCACGGCGCCCAGCGGTTTCAGGCCCCAGCGTAATATCACCGCCTGCATGACCAGCAGTATGAGAGTGCCCATCCCCAACCACAAAAACAGCTCTTTTCTGTACAGTTGAACGGTATCCTTGTAGTAGGAACTTTGATCGACCATCAACCAGGTCAGACCGATATGCCGATCCTGGCCGGTTTCCCATTCGACCCCGTAACTGTACTGGAATCCCTCCCCGACCTGGACAAAATTCTCCTTTCCACTTTCGGCCACTTGCAACTTGCCCGGATGAATGCCCACGGATGATTTCGAACGCCATAATATCCCACCCTGGCTGTCCAGTATGAACGCGTAAAGCTGTGAATTCAGGTTACTCAGCCTGGCCAGTCTTTCAGGCATCACATCCGGAATAATCGGTAATCCGTCCTCTTTAAAATCAAATACTTGCAGAAGAGTGTAAACGTCTGTTCTCAACTGGTTCCTGATTGCCTCCCTGGCCGGGGAGACAAAGGCGCGGTCAAGAGCCAGGCCCGCCAGGCCGATAAACGTGACCAGCAGAAAAGTCGCCGCGAACAGCAACCGGTTTCTCAGGGACAGCGCGTTCACCCGGGCCCTTGCCATCAAGTCAGTGCGACAAACCGGTATCCGCGTCCGCGCAGTGTTTCAAACGGATTGATCCGGCCCTCGGGATCAAGTTTTCTCCGTAATCGACCCACGAACACTTCGATCACGTTGCTGTCCCGGTCCGCGTCTTCATCATACAGGTGATCCATCAGTTCGGTCTTGGATACGACTTTGCCGATATTGATCATGAAATAATGAAGAAGCCGGTACTCATAGGCGGTGAGCTCCAGCCGTTGATCGTTAACGGAAACATCCTGGGTACGGGCATCAAGGGCAATCGTTCCATTGTGCAATATCGGTGTGGCGTGACCGGCGGAACGTCGGATCAATGCCGATACCCTGGCCTGGAGTTCTTCGAAAACAAAGGGTTTGGTCAGGTAATCGTCCGCTCCCGCGTCCAGGCCGTCGACTTTTTCCTGCCAGCGCGAGCGAGCGGTCAGAATGATGATCGGCCAGGTCTTTCCCTGTGCGCGCAGCTTTTCGATCACTTCCATGCCGGTCATGTCCGGCAACCCCAGATCGATCACGGCAAGGTCGACAGGGTACTCAAGACCATGGTAAAGACCGCTTTTGCCGTCAGGGGCGCAATCGACCACATATCCTGCCTGCCGGAATTTATCCGCTAACTGCTCCCGTAATGTCGTCTCATCCTCAACGATCAGAATTCTCATTGTTCCAGATTTCCGAGGTTGGGGTTCCTCGGATCGATCAGGATAATCCTGACCTGGCCATTGCTGTTTATCAGTTTGAAGCGGTAATGCAGGCCGGATTCCTTGTATTTCGAGCGGGCATCCAGGATTTGCCAGCTTTTATGCCGGAGGCGGATCCGCGCCACAACCTCATTGAAGCTGACCGGGACCGCGGACGGATTACCGATGGCGGCGTCAACGCCATTCGCCGTCGGATCATCGCTGTGGGCATGACCCGTCAGCAGTAGCATCAGGCAGGGAATGTAAAACAGGTGTTTCAAGTAGGGTCAGGCTCCCGGATCATTTAGCAGGTGTAACCGTGAAATTGATCTGGATTGAACTGCCGGGGTCGTTTCTGGTTCGGGTAGTATACAACCGGTCATTCAATTTGAAAGTCACATCGTATCCCTGCAAGCGTTCTTCGTCACGATATTGATCCACCACCTTGCACCGTTGCTGGTACTGGATCTGGTTCCCGGAGGCATTTTTTTTATTCTCCAGGTCGGAACCGATCGAGCCACCGAGGATCGCCCCGGCCACCGTAGCCACATCCTGGCCACGCCCGTCGCCAAATAACCGGCCAACACCGGCGCCGACGATCGCCCCCAGGATTTCCGGCGTATCGGAGTTTGATTTATTGGAAACTGTAACCGCCTCCTGCCAGCATTCCTCCTGTGGCGTATTGACCCGGACGACTTGATACACCGGATTGGAACTGACCACCGGAACCTCAATGGCAATACCCGATCCATAAGCATTGGAGCCAGTCGAAACCGCGGCCACGACACCCGCCAGCAGACAAGCCGGCAACCTTTTCTTGATTTTCATTTTCAACTCCCCTGGTTGATATTCGATTACATTTTCGAAGCAAAATCGCTTCTGCCTGAACTGCGACCTTAAACCAGACGGATGAACCTACCATGAATGAAGCGGAAAACCAAAAAATCAGGATCGGGGGCGTTCATTGGCCGGATCCCAGACCGGTTCGCCGAGCACGGTGGCCTTTCTGGTTTCATCGATCAACCGCACGTCAAACTCCGAACCCGGTTCAACATGGGCCAGCCCGACATAGGCGAAACCCAGGCTGCGGCCAGTGGTATGCCCGTATCCGCCGGAGGTCGTGACGCCGATGACCTTGCCGTTCGCCAATACCGCCTCTCCGCCCGCGATATCGTTATCCCCGCTCGATATTTCCAGATACACCAGCTTGAGCGCGATATTGTCCGGGTCGATGTCAAGGGTTGCCTGACGCCCGACGAACTCGCCCTTGTCGGCCCGGAAAAAGCGCATCACATCGGCTTCCACCATACTGATTTCATTGGTCAGCTCCGCACCCCAGCCTTTGTAGGCTTTTTCCATTCTGAGCGAATTCAGCGCGTAACCGCCAAAATTGGCAATGCCGTAATCCTGCCCGGCCTGCCACACGGCGTCATAAATCGACGGCATGTCCGCCATCCGGCAATGCAGTTCCCAGCCCAGTTCTCCGACATAATTCACTCGCATCGCCAACGCCGGCCGGCCGGCAATTTCGATTTCCCTCGCGGTCAGCCACTTGAAGGACGGGTTGGACAGGTCTGTGCCAGTCAACCCGGAAAGGGTATCGCGCGAACATGGACCGGCCACCACCAGCGCCCCGCGATCATCGCTGATGTTGGTGACCGTAACCTCCTCGTCCGGCCGGATTCCCTGGGTCAGGATAGCCAGGTCACGCTCTTCCGAAGCAGCGCCGGAAAGCACATAGTAATGATCATCGGCCAGTCGGGTAACGGTCGATTCGCCGTTCAACCGGCCTTCAGGGGACAGGTAGTGGGTCAGAACGATGCCGCCGGTCCGCCCCGGCATCCGGTTTGCGCTGACCCGGTTCAACAACGGTTCCGCGTGCTGGCCGGTGACCTCGTATTTTGCGAAAGTGGACAGGTCCATGACACCGACCCGCTCGCGTACCGCCTGGCACTCGGCAGCCACGACTTCGAAAGTATTATTATGCCGGAAGCCGATTTCCTCCTGTCGTCCGTCGAGTGAGAACCATTTGGCGCGCTCCCAGCCGCTAACCTCGGTAAAAATGGCCCCGGACGATTCCAGCCTGTCATATAATGGCGTAATCCTGGTTTTCCGCCCTGCCGGACGTTCTTCCCCGGGCAGGTGCAATTTATACATGTGCTCATAATCTTCGTGGGATTTGGCCGTGGTGTAATCACCGGGGGCATAGTCACCGAACCGCCTCGGGTCCACCCCCGCCATGTTGATTTCCGCATCGCCGTGCACCATCCATTGGGCGAGGTATTTTCCTGAACCCGCGCCGGCGGCAATACCGATAGATGCCCCGTTGCAATGCCAGAAATTTCTCAAGCCTGCGGCCGGTCCCAGGAAAGGGTTGCTGTCCGGGGTATGGGGTATCGCGCCGCACACGACCCGCTTGATGCCCAGTTCGCCCCACATGGGCATCCGTTCCATCACCCGCTCGACATACGGCATGATGTTGTCCAGGTCCGGATCGAACAACTCGTTTTGAGAATCCCATTCCGGCCATCCTCCACGGTGAGTCCAGCAGACTTGTGAATTCTGTGTCTCATAGATGCCGATCAACCCTGATTTTTGCTCCTGCCGATAATAGGATGACGGCCAGGGGTCGCGGATTACCGGCATTTCATCCTCCCGCTCCAGAAACTCCTGCACCGTGTCGGTCACCAGATAGGTATGCTTCATATTGATCAATGGCACATCGGTACCCACCATTTGGGCCACTTGCCGGGCGTAACATCCGGCGGCGTTGACCACATGCTCGGCGATCACATTGCCCTGTTCGGTAAACACCTCCCAGTCCCCTGATTTCCGCTGCCTGATATCCGTCACCCGGTTGCCCGTGACTATATCGACCCCCATCTGGCGAGCCCCTTTCGCCATGGCGTTACAGACTCCGGCCGGGTCCACATGACCATCGTTCAGGGTCCATGCTCCAGCCAGCACACCCTCGATATTGGCGTACGGAACCAGCGACCGGATCTTGGCCGGGTCAATGATCTCACAGTCGAAACCGATCATCCGGCCCACTCCGGATACGCGGTGGAACCATTCGACTTCCGCATGGTTATAGGCGAAACGGATGCCGCCGCAACCATGCCAACTGACGTACTGGCCGGTCAATGCTTCCAGTCGGGGATAGAGCCTGACTCCATAATCGTGAATTTTGGCCATATTGTAATCAGCGATGAAGCTCGGACACTGCCCGGCGGCATGCCAGGTCGAACCGGAGGTCAATTCCCCCTTCTCGACAAGCAGCGTGTCGGTCCAGCCTTCCCGCCCCAGATGGTAGGCCAGCCCCGCCCCCATCACACCGCCGCCGACGATTACGACCCGGGCTTGCCCCGGCAGGGATTTTCCGTTCATGACCGACTTCCTCCGGGTTTCATTTGTTCACGGGGCAGCCGTACATCGAATTTCTGCCGCAACCGGGCATCCAGTTCATCGGACAGGTGGGAAGGGAAATGCGTGTCCAGGATTTCCCTGGTTTTTTCCTCCGCCACCTGGTCCACCGACCGGGAGCCATTTTCCATCCATTCGGCCGGGGTCAGGCGGTTTCCGACCTCGGGATAAACATAATCGCTTTCCATTCTGGACAAGGTCGCCTGATGACCCAGGAAATGCTCGGGACCGTTGAGGCAGACATCGGCGATGGTCTCCAGGGCCAGGTTGTCCTCATCGACTTCAATCCCCCGGACACTGCGGTTGATCGCGCCCAGCATATCATTGTCAATGGTTGCGCCAGTAAAGCTGAAACCCAGCAGGCTGCCTTGCATGCCGACTGATTCATACACCATATTGGCGCCGCTGTGACCGGACAGGATCAGGGTGTAAGCCTTCTCATATCCCGACTGCGCGTCCGGGATTTTCGAGTCGGCCATGCCGGCCGCAATGCCGGTCGGCAAATCGAGATAGCGGCCCACCTGACCGCAAGCCGCCATCAATACCGCTTGCTCACCGCTGCCGCCGCTCATCGCGCCGGTGCGCAAATCAGAAACGAATGGCCAGGGACCGAAGATCGCGGGATGGCCTTTTTTAAGCAGATTGACATAGCACAGCGCTCCCAGCGATTCAGCGCATTCCTGAACCACGGCGCCGGCCAGTGACGCGGGACTGGTCGCCCCGGCCTGCCCCGCCGCCAGAAGCAGGATCGGCATACCGCCTTCTATGCAAACCTCCATGACCCGGCAGGCGTCCGCTGCAAATCTCAGCGGCGGCACGACAAAACAGCAGGACAGGCTGGCAAACGGCCGGGCCCTCCATTTATCTTCCCCGCCAGCGATTTCAAACAGCATTCTCAAGCCCTCGGCCGCGTGCTCAGGCTCTACATAACTGACTCCGCAATGCTTGGTTGTCCCGGATACCGCCGCATACGTGGTATTCAGGTCCATGACAGCGGGCTCTTCGATATCCCGGGCGACCATGCAGCGCTGGAAGAAGTGGACATGCTCCTGATAATCGACCAGACGGGCCGCGTCATACAGATCCTGCACCGTGGATTCCCGGTAAGACCCCGTACCGGGATATCGGTCATGGCGCTTCCACGCATCGGCGACATGAACCGCCGCCCCCGCCGTCCCGAAATAGACCTTGTTGCCGCTCAGGTGCAGGTCGTGCTCCGGAGACTGCCCGCACAGTACGATATCCCTTGCACAGTTCTCCATGGTCCATTCGATCAAATCCCTCGGGAACAGCAATCGCCCGTCATCGGTATAAGTTCCTCCGGCGCCGGTGACCGCTTCGATGCAGGACGGAATCGCCCGGGAAAACCCGACATTCTCCAGCAGGTCCAGCATGGATTCGTGCACCCGTTTCAACTGGTCCCCGGTCAATGGCTTGTATCGCCCGCCGGACTGGCCGGGCCGGACCGGTTTGTTTTCCTCCGCCAGTGGCGCGGCTCTCAATGCTTTCCTGGCCTCTCTACCGCCTGCTCTACGACCCATACGATGTTCCGCTGTGAAAGAATCGGTTGTGATAACAGGCAATTATCAGTTATATGGACATTTTATTGCAATAATCACTTAACAGTTGATTACGATAAAAGTACAATCCATCGTTTCGATTTCGACCACAGAACCAGCGCGTGACATCCATTAAAACAGACAGTCCGAAAATCAGGACAGACGACCTGCGAATCGCCAGTATCAAAAAGGTAATCAATCCGGCGAAAATCAACGCCGAGTTGCCGATAACCAACCGTTCGATCACGACAACGGTAACCACCCGGGAGGCAATCCGCGAGATACTGGTCGGAGACGATGACCGGCTGCTGGTCATTTCGGGACCCTGCTCGATCCATGACCCGGTCGCGGCGCTCGAATATGCCGGACGATTACGGCGCCTGAGGGAAAAACACCAGGAGGACCTGCTCATCGTAATGCGGGTATATTTTGAAAAGCCCCGAACCACGGTAGGCTGGAAAGGACTCATCAATGACCCGGACCTGGACGATACTTTCGATATCAACAAGGGATTGCGGACTGCGAGGAAGTTGTTGCTTGACCTGAACGATCTGGGAGTCCCGGCGGGCACCGAATATCTGGACATCATCACTCCGCAGTATGTCGCCGACCTGATTTCGTGGGGAGCGATCGGCGCCAGAACCACGGAAAGCCAGGTGCACCGGGAATTGAGTTCGGGACTGTCCTGCCCGGTCGGGTTCAAAAACGGAACCAACGGCAATCTGGACATTGCGGTGGATGGATTGCGGGCCGCCGCCCGGCCTCATCATTTCCTGTCGCTGACCAAATCCGGACAGTCCGCGATTTTCACGACTACCGGCAACCCGGACTGCCATATCATCCTGCGCGGAGGCAAATCGCCGAACTACGACCGGCAAAGCGTGAACGAGGCGTGCGGCAAACTGGCCGCAGCTGGCCTGAAACCCCAGGTGATGATTGATTTCAGCCATGCCAACAGCAGGAAAGTGCATGAAAACCAGGCCGGGGTCTGTGCCGATGTAGCCGGGCAAATCGCCTCCGGAGACCAGAGAATCACCGGCGTCATGATCGAAAGCCACCTGGTGGCCGGTCGCCAGGATGTGATTGGCGGGCAAGCGAAAACGTATGGCCAGAGTATCACCGACGCCTGTACCGACATAGACACGACTGAAGAGATGCTGGCCACGCTTGCGAGCGCCGTTCAACAGCGCCGCAACGCCTGAGGAAACCTTTTGACCGCCCGGATTCAGGATTGCCCCGACCCGGATTCGATACCCGGAGCTAAACAGGACTCGACATGATCAGACCCCACGCTTGCGATGAACTGCGTCCGCTTTATGTCCGTAATGAAGGGGAAAGGCAGGAACTCGAAACCCGGTCCCGCTCGCTTGACCGTGTACTGCTGAGTTCCGCCGGAGCGGCCAACGCCGTTATGCTGGGAGCGGGCTACTTCACGCCGCTTGCAGGATTCATGAACAAGGCGGACTGTATGAGCGTGGCCAGCCGCATGCGGACCACGGACGGATTGTTCTGGCCAACGCCGGTGGTTTGCCTGGTTGAACAGGCCGGGCCTCTCGAAGTCGGACAGACCATCGCGTTGCTGGACCCCAATGTGGAAGGGCATCCTGCCCTGGCGGTGATGCAGGTCAACGGCATTGAATCCATGTCGGAAGACGACAGGATGGAAATCTGTGAACAGGTCTACCGCACCCGGGACCGGGCGCACCCCGGAGTCGCTGAATTTCTCGCCCAGGGCAGAACCCTGTTGTCCGGGCCGATACAGGTTCTCAATTTCAGTTATTTCAAGACCGCATTTTCACAAACATTCCGTACCGCCTATGAAATCCGGGATCGGATTGAAGCCAATGGCTGGCGCCGGGTGGTCGCGTTCCAGACCCGCAATCCGATGCACCTCGCGCATGAGGAATTATGCCGGATCGCGATGCAAAGAGTCGGAGCGGACGGCTGCGTCATCCACATGCTGCTGGGCAAACTCAAACCCGGAGACATTCCGGCCGATGTCCGGGACGCCGCGATCCGGACCATGGTTGAAAACTACTTTCCGGCGAATACCATGATGATTACCGGATACGGCTTCGACATGCTCTACGCCGGACCCAGGGAAGCGGTGCTGCATGCCATTTTCCGCCAGAACATGGGCGCCACCCATTTCATCATAGGCCGTGACCATGCCGGTGTCGGCGACTATTACGGCGCTTTCGACGCCCAGACCATTTTCGATGAAGAAGTCCCGCCAGGGGCGCTGGAAATCGAGATTTTCAACGCGGACCATACCGCATACTCGAAAAAATTGAACCAGGTGGTCATGATGCGGGAAGCGCCCGATCATGAACTGTCGGATTTCATTATCCTGTCGGGAACCCGGGTCCGGGAAATGCTGTCCGAAGGGACCGCCCCCCCGCCTGAATTCTCGAGGCCGGAAGTCGCCAGAATACTGATGGATTACTACCAGTCGAACCAGTAAACCAGTCCCGACATACCTGAAAATCCATTCAACTCCCATCAATCCCTGACCATCCAGCCTCATGCGACAATACGATACAGCCGAGCTTCAGGCCCTTGACCGAAAACACTACATCCATCCCTTTACCGACCATACGGACATGTATAAACGGGGCGCCCGGATTATTGTCGGCGCCGAAAATATCTATATCTATGACAGCGACGGCAAAAAATACCTGGACGGGATGTCCGGCCTGTGGTGCGTCAACATCGGTTATGGAAGAACCGAACTGGCCGAGGCGGCCAAGCTGCAGATGGAGCAATTGCCTTACTACAACAGTTTCTTCCAGACCGCCCAACTGCCTGCGGTCGAACTTGCGGAAATGCTGGCAACCGTCACCCCACCGCATATCAACCGGACATTTTTCGGTTGCTCGGGCTCCGATGGCAACGATACCGTAATCAGGATCGTGCGGCATTTCTGGGAATGCCAGGGTCAGCCTGACCGCAACATCATCATCAGCCGCCATAACGCCTATCATGGCAGCACCATGGCCGGAGGCAGTCTCGGCGGCATGAAAGGGATTCACGCCCAGGGAGGAATGCCGATCCCGAACATCGAGCATATCGACCAACCCTACCACTACCGCGAAGGCGGCGACCTGGACCCGGAAGAGTTCGGCCTGCAATGCGCCGGGGCGCTGGAAAACAAGATACTCGAAGTCGGCCCCGACCGGGTGGCGGCCTTTATCGCGGAACCGGTACAGGGCGCCGGGGGCGTGATCGTGCCGCCGAAGACATACTGGCCGGAAATCAATCGAATCTGTCGAAAATACGATGTATTGCTATGTGCGGATGAGGTCATTTGCGGATTCGGCCGCACCGGGGAATGGTTCGGTGTCGATACCTACCGCATAGAAGCCGACCTGATGACCATGGCAAAAGGATTGTCTTCCGGCTACCAGCCTGTCGGGGCGGTAATGATTGCGGACCGGGTTGCCGAGGTTCTCGATGCAAAAGGCGGCGAGTTCATGCACGGTTACACTTATTCCGGTCACCCGGTGGCCTGTGCGGTAGCGCTGAAAAATCTCCAGATCCTCCGCCAGGAGAGGATTATCGAGCAGGCCAGGGACACCACAATGGATTATCTCCAGTCAAAAATCGCTTCTCTTGGAACACATCCAATGGTCGGTGAAACACGGGGGGTCGGGTTCCTGGGCGCCATTGAACTGGTCAGAAACAAGGAAACCAGGGAAAAATATGACGACAACGGAGGGGCTGCCATCGTCTGCCGTGACGTAAGCATGAAAAACGGGCTGGTCATGCGCGCCATCGGGGATACGATGGTTGTTTGTCCTCCGTTAATCATCAGCAGGGCGCAAATAGACGATCTTCATGACCGGGTTCGGGCCAGTCTCGACGAAACCCGGAAAATTCTGGATAATTAGCGCTTGTTTCGTCCACCCTTCGCAGAATAGCGGACAAATTCAGATGGCTGCGAGCAAAATGGGCTCTGCCGAAAATGGTCAAATCCGCCAGATCGACAACGTCGATCATATCTATTTCGACGGCTACTGGATCCGTTACTACGAACCCCCGGAGGAATCACTCTCCGAAAAGAAGAAACTGCTTGACGCCCTGACCCGCAGAACCTTCCACCATACCGAACCCGGCATCAATACCCCCGGCGACAAACTCGATGAAGTCAGGCTGGCCTGGCAGCGGGAAACCGATGAGCAGCGCAAGCGGGTCAACGCCGCAATGCTGGCCGGCGCCCTGTTCAACCGGGCGACCGACATCTTCACCACCATCGTGGATCTGGAGCAACGCGGCATTCATGTCACCCCGGACGATGATCTGATGCGCCAGTGTTCCAGTTGTTTGTCCGAAGCGCTGTCCTTGAGTGGTAACGTCAAGCACCACAGTGGAGAGGAAGGCGTCGATGAACTCTGGGGAGAACCGGTCAAGGTATTTACCATGTCGATGGCCGATTATTATTGCAGCCGCTATAGAAAAATTGCACAGGCGATGCGTGATATCGACCAGATCGGACTGGAAATAAAACGATCGATCTGCTGTCTGGAGTGGTTTGAAGGTTCCAGGGAACTGATCGACGATTTCATCCTGATCGCAAAAAATGAAAGTGAAATCCTGCGCAGCGATCCGGATTACCTGACAATCTGGCCGGAGTTTGTTGCGGACGGCGAAAAAATACTGAACTTCCGGGCGAACATTCCCGCAACAGCGTCCTCCAGACTGGAGCGCCATATCAAACACGGTACCAGGCTGCTTCAGGATGGCAAGGAATTGATCACCTGGATATCCAACGTTCGTGTGCCCATGCCGGTCAGCGCCGCCCGTTACCTGCGAAAATGCGCGACCTATCGGGAAAACACAAAGCAATTCAGACCTGCATCCTGATCCCCTGCCCGATTCTCGACATGACCCCCAACCGGAACCGGCCTTAAGGCTTGTGGCTTGATCGAATGCCCGGTAAATTCTTCACACTGGATGATGCGCGAGCGGCGGCGAAGCGGCGTCTGCCAGCGATCATATTCGATTATATCGACGGCGCGGCAGGAGATGAGATTGCGGCTGGCCTGAACCGCGAGCGGCTCGAACGAATTCGTTTGCAGCCGCGGGTATTGCTCAATGTTGAAAACCGGAACCTGAAAAAAACATGTCTCGACCGCGAATGGGACCGGCCGTTCGGAATTGCCCCGATGGGCATGTGTAATCTCGCCTGGCCCGGCGCCGATAAAATGCTGGCGGCGGCGGCGGACCGGTACAACATTCCGCTGGGACTGTCCACGATGGCCTCAAGCAGTATTGAAGCCACCCGGCAACGCGCCGGGGAATGCGCCTGGTTTCAACTGTACGTAGGCCAGTCGGAGGAAATCGCTTTCGATATGGTTCGACGCGCCGGGGAAGCGGGCTACCACACACTCATCCTGACAGTCGATGTGCCGATGGTCGCGGCGCGCCCGCGTGAACAGCGCAACGGCTTTCAGGCTCCGTTGAAAATCGGGGTAAAACAGTTTCTGGATTTTGCGACCCACCCGGGATGGTCCATCTCGACACTGTTGAAAGGCGTACCGGCAGTAGCCAACAACGCTGGCGGCAGCGCCAGCGGGAAATTCGTACGTAACGAGAGCCGAGGCAAGGTGGACCTGCAATTTCTCGACCGTCTGCGTGAACGCTGGAAAGGCAGGCTGGCCGTCAAGGGGGTGCTGTCAGCAGACGATGCCGTGCGCGTCCGAAAGGCCGGGGTTGACGCAATTTACGTATCCAATCATGGCGGCCGCCAACTCGACGGCGCCCCCGCAGCGATTGAGGCGCTGCCGGCGGTCCGGGCAGCCGTCGGCGACGACTGCGTCATCATTTTCGACAGCGGGATCCGCAGTGGTGAATCCATTGTCAAGGCGCTCGCGCTCGGCGCTGATTTCGTGATGCTGGGGCGGCCATTCCTGTATGCCGTCGGCGGCGCCGGGGAGCGCGGTCTGGATGATGTCATCAATGTCCTGACCGGACAGGTCGATACTACGCTGGCGCAAATCGGCAGGCCGGATATCAATGATGTAGACCGCAGCGTGGTGACCGGTACCGTTTGATGAAAGTGCGCGGCGGCACACTACTGGCACGGGCCTTGCAGGAAAAAGGCATTACCCGGGTTTTCACCCTGAGCGGCGGGTTTTGCAATCCTGCGCTCGAAGGATTCATGAAATGCGGCATTGCGGTGATGAATGCTCCGCATGAGCAGGTTGCCGGGCATCTGGCTGACGGACACACGCGGATCACCCGTAACCCCGCCGTCTGCCTGGTCGGGCCGGAAGGGTTCGCCAATGCCGTTCCGGCCATGATGGAAGCCTGGGGAGAGCGGTCCCCGGTTATTTTCATTACCGGTTCGAGCACATTGAAGCGGCAGGGAAGCGGCGGCTTCAAGGAAATCGACGACGTCGCGATCGCGGCTCCGTTGACCAAATACAGCGCATCGGTAACCGACGGTGAACGCATGTCGGAGTTTATCGACCGCGCCTGGAAAATTGCGGTAAGCGGTTATCCGGGAGCCGTGCATTTGAGTGTGCCAGTGGACATCATGTTCAGTTCATACCCGCAAGACGCGATGCGTGACGAACGCCCGTTTGACCGCACTGCGAAAAAACCGCCGCGCGCCTGGCCGTGCCCGGATGATTTGTCCGAAATCCTGAATGTGATACGCAACGCCGAAAAACCGGTACTCATCGGCGGACACGGAGTGTGGTGGTCGCGGGCCGAATCGCAACTCGAAGACACGGCCCGCCTGCTCGGCATCCCGGTTTTCAATGTTCCATACCATCAAAAACTCCTGGGTGAAGAGTGCGACGCCTATATGGGACTGGCCGACATCCACCAGTACGCCCCGTCCGGATTCGCCTTGCGCGAATCGGATGTCGTCATCCTGGTGGGAGCGCGTCTCGACAACCAGATGAATTTTGGAAATCCGCCGCTTTTCCCCGAATCGACGAAGCTGGTCTGCGTCAACGGCTCGCATGAAGAAATCGGGTTCAACCGTGCAGCCGACTATACGCTGCTGAGTGACCCGGCCGCGTTCTTCGAGGCGCTGAAGACGCTGGAACCTTTCAATCCGGACTGGCTCGACACCAATCGGAAAAAACGGGGGCAATGGGTGGATCGAACGATAGCCGACATTCCGCAACTGGATGGTGACGGTATCCATCCCTTGCAACTGGCCCTTGACGTGCAAACCGAAATGGAGGAGCAGGACTGTCTGGTGATCGACGGCGGCAATACCCATTTCTGGTCGGAAATCGCAATCAATATCGCTGGCTGGAAAGGGCAGAAGCTCGACAATGTCCTGCATCCCGGCAGTTTCAGCATGCTCGGAGTCGGTATCCCGTTCGCCACCGCCGCAAAACTGGACAATCCGCGGCGGAATGTAGTTGTCATCAGCGGAGACGGGGCATTCCTGTCCGGTGGTTCAGGCATCGAAGCTTCATTTCAGGAAAACCTGCCGATCGTGGTTGTCATCGACAATAATGGCGGCCTGGATTGCATTTCCCAGCAACAGGAACGCCTGTTTGCCAATCAGGAACATTTTGCCACTGATTTTCGCGATATCCCCTTCCACAGATTGTTCGAAGGCCTCGGGGGATATGGCGAACTGGTGGAACGGCGCCAGCAGATTATGCCTGCGCTCAGGCGGGCGATTGCCAGCGGGAAAACCGCCTGCGTAAACGTCAGGACAGTCGGACATATCAGCCCGATCGTTCTGGCCACAACCAGTAAACGCGACAAGGCGTCCATCGAATAGCCGTCGATGACGACAGTTTCTTCACACATTCTCGATTCGGTCACGGGCGGTTCGGCGGCGGGAATTCGCGCCCGGCTTTTTCACTGTGATGGAGATGGCGGCAAAACACCGGTATTTGACGTTTTCGCCGATACCGAAGGCCGGATTCACGAATCGGTCGATTCAGGCAACCCCGGAGACGAGTACGAGCTGGTATTGCACAGCGCCGATTATTTCTCCCGCTCCATGCCGGATATGAATGACCGGTCAATCGTCCAATCGGTGGTTGTGCGCTTTGTCATGACCGCACCTGGAACGCGCTGCCATATACCGGTCATGTTGTCCCCTCATTCGTATTCCGTATGGTGGTCGAAGTAACCACACCCAGACTGCTGGTATCGCGCCGGATACGGGCAACTCCTTATACACCGCGTATCGAGTCGCTCGGCGTATCGGGTTACTCGGTCGTCAATCACACGATTCTGCCAAAAGGGTTTCGCCAGTCTGTCGTCGAGGATTACTGGCACTTGAAGGAGCATGTGCAACTATGGGATGTGGGTTGCCAGCGACAGGTTGAAGTGCGCGGCCCGGACGCAGCCTGGCTGACGCAATTCATGACACCGCGTGACCTGCGCCGGGCACAGCCGGGACAGTGCCTGTATGCGCCGATGACCGATGACCGGGGTGGCATGCTGAATGACCCCGTTATCCTGAAACTGGCCGAGGATCATTTCTGGCTGTCCATTTCCGACTCCGACATATTGTTATGGACAAAGGGCCTGGCGACCGGCATGCGCCTGAATGTCTCGATTGATGAACCGGATGTCTGGCCCTTGTCGGTACAAGGGCCGAAGTCGGATGAATTGATGGCCCGTGTTTTTGGCGAGACGGTGCGCGATATCCGTTATTTTCGATTTGAAAGACTTGAATTCCGCAAACACCTGCATATCGTGGCCCGGTCGGGTTACAGCAAACAGGGCGGTTTCGAAATTTACCCCGCAAAACCGGCATTGGGGCTGGAATTGTGGGATGCTTTATGGAAGGCGGGTTCCGACCTGGATATCGCTCCGGGCAGCCCGAACCTGATCGAACGGGTCGAAAGCGGACTGCTTTCCTATGGCAACGACATGACACGCGAAAACAACCCCCTCGAGTGTGCGCTCGATCGTTTCTGCCAGTTGGATGGGTCCATTGATTTTATCGGGCTGGACGCGCTCAGAAAAATTGCCTCTGACGGAGTCCGCCAGATCATTCGCGGGATATTATTTGGCGGTGACCCCTGTCCGCCGTGCCAAAAACCCTGGCTGGTCATGTCCGGCGCGCGGCAAGTCGGTACGGTGACCACCGCAGTCTGGTCACCCCGCTTCCAAAACAATGTGGCATTGGCGATGATCTGTAAAGACCACTGTATGCCGGACACCCGTGTCCGGGTGCAGGTTCCAGGGCGTGGCAATCGGTGCGGACGCATTATGTCGCTGCCATTTCCGGATTTACAGTAACCGGACACAGAATTTCGTTTGCCTTTATGCTATGTTCGCTATGTTCGGCCTTTGAAATCACGTCAACTTTTTATGGCTCAACCTGCTCAGCTGAAAAAAACCCGTTTACACGGATTGCACCTCGAAGCAGGAGCGGAAATGGGGCTTTTTGCCGGTTATGACATGCCAATGAGATACCCACCGGGGATCGTCCGGGAGCACCTTCATACCCGCCAGCAAGCCAGCCTTTTCGACGTGTCCCACATGGGACAGATTTATATTTCCGGAGCCGATGCCCCAATCCATCTCGAATCGCTGATACCGATGGATATCGTTTCCCTTGCCGTCGGCAAACAGAAGTACGGGCTGCTGTTAAATGAAAATGGCGGGATTGTCGACGATTTGATGATTGCTCGAATTGCGCGGACCGAATTCATTCTGGTAGTGAATGCATCATGTAAAACTAATGATTTCAGCTATTTAAAAGGAAAACTTGGGAAGTCACTCAACATAGAAATACGGGATGACCGGAGTTTGCTGGCGTTACAGGGACCAAAATCCTCAGACGTGATGAACCAGCTCGGACATGACCTGTCACAGATGGAATTCATGTCAATCGCCGAAATAACCCTGGATGGAGTTCCATGCCTGTTCTCCCGTTCCGGCTATACTGGCGAAGACGGCTTCGAAATAAGCATGCGCCATGACCATGCTGTCGTGGTCGCTGAGCTGCTTTTATCAAGCCCGGATGTGGCCTGGGCCGGGCTGGGCGCCCGGGATTCACTGCGAATGGAGGCCGGGCTGCCACTGTACGGCCATGAAATTACGCAGGACACCACACCGGCAGAAGCAGGACTGTCCTGGGCGGTTTCAAAACCCAGAAGATTGCAGGGCCAACGCGCCGGCGGGTTCCCGGGAGATCATATCGTTCTACCACAGATTGCCGGAGGCGTTTCCAGGCTGCTGGTCGGACTGCAACCGGTTGGCCGCATGCCGGTCAGGAAGGGCGCAGCGCTCGAAGACGATATCGGCAACCCGGTCGGAACCGTAACCAGCGGAGGATTCAGTCCCAGTTTGTGGAAACCGGTTTGCCTGGGTTACGTCAACCCGGAGTATGCTGACAGCGCCGGACAATCCGGACTTCATGCAGTGGTTCGGGGGAAGCGCCTGCCTGTACGGGTAACCCGGTTGCCCTTCGTCAAACGGAACTACTACCGGATTTGCAAAACACACTGACCGGCTGGAGAGGCCAGAAAAATGACAATTAAATTTACCAATGATCACGAGTGGGCGCGTCAGGAAAATGACCTGATCGTAGTCGGGATCACCGACTTTGCCCAACAGCAACTGGGAGATGTCGTATATGTAGAACTCCCCGACCTGGAACGCAAGCTCGAACAGGGTGAGGAAGCCGCCATCATCGAATCGGTCAAGGCCGCGGCAGAACTCAAATCCCCGATCAGCGGCGTCGTCACCGAAGTCAATGAGACGCTGACGGATACCCCGGAAACAATCAACGACGACCCCGACGCAGGAGGCTGGATATACAAAATGAGGCCGAGCGACCGATCGGAACTGGACGGGTTAATGGATCAGGCCGCATACGAATCCCTGATTGGATCGCTTGAGTAAGCCCATGTCCAGAGCCGACGATTTCACAACCCGCCACATCGGTCCCCATCCCGATCATATTGCCCGGATGCTGGAATCGCTTGGTCTGGAATCCCTGGACGAGCTGATTGAACAGACCATTCCCCGCTCCATTCTCAGTCAACATGAATTTGACCTGCCCCGCGCACTCAGTGAAAACCGTCTGAACAAATTGAGCCGGCAAATTGCGTCAGGCAATACGCTGGCCGTTTCGATGATCGGACTGGGTTATTACGGAACGGTCACTCCGCCCGTGATTCGCCGCAACGTCATGGAAAACCCGGACTGGTACACCGCGTACACTCCCTATCAGCCTGAAGTCAGCCAGGCCCGCCTCGAAATCCTGATTGCTTTCCAGCAGATGATCATGGACCTCACCGCAATGGAACTGGCCAACGCCTCCCTGCTGGATGAAGCCACCGCCGCAGCAGAAGCCATGATGATGGGATTCAGGGTATCGAAGACCGGATCGAACCGTTTTTTTGTGGATCGGGATTGTTTCCCCCAGACCATTGCAGTCATTCGGACCCGCGCCGAACCGTTGGGGATCGAGGTCACGGTGGGAGATTACCGTACAGGGCCTCGAACCCGGCGGGTTTTTCGCGGGACTGTTCCAGTATCCCGCCGCGTCTGGCCAGATACGAGACTATACCCGTACAATTGAACAACTGAAATCCCGGAATACAGTAGTGATCATGGCGGCGGATCCCCTGGCTTTGACATTGTTGAACCCCCCCGGGGAAATGGGAGCGGACATCGTTATTGGCAGCACCCAGCGCTTTGGGGTTCCTATGGGATTCGGCGGCCCGCACGCCGCTTACATGGCCACCCGTGAAAAATACAAACGCCTGTTGCCGGGCCGCCTGATCGGCGCCACCGTTGACGCGAATGGCAACCTGGCTTACCGCATGGCGCTGCAAACCCGGGAACAGCATATCCGGCGGGACAAGGCAACCAGCAACATCTGTACCTCACAGGTTCTACTGGCCGTCATGGCCACGGTCTATGCAATGTACCATGGTCCCGAGGGCCTGACCCGGATAGCCAGAAACATCAACAGACTGGCGCGGGCGCTGGCGCGGGGGCTCACCGGCCTGGGCTTTGAAATCATCCATCGTCATTTCTTCGACACCATTCTGGTGCGAACACGAAACCAGGCCAGAATGATTCTGGACAAGGCCGAACAGGCGCGCTACAACCTGCGATTTATTGACGACAACCACATCGGCATCAGCCTGGACGAGACCCTTTCACGGGAAAAGGTGTCCAGCTTGCTCGAGGTCTTCGAAGGCGTCACTCCGGGACGGGTCAAGGGCGATCTGTTCAATATCGATCTGGATCCATCCATCCCGCCGTCGCTGCGGCGAACCGGTGACTTTCTGACCCACCCGATATTTCATCGCTACCGCTCGGAAACGGAATTCATGCGCTACCTCAGAAAGACGGCCAGCAAGGACATTACCCTGGCGCGAGCCATGATCCCATTAGGGTCGTGTACGATGAAACTCAACGCCGCCAGCGAAATGGAGCCCATATCGAACCCGCTTTTCGCGCATATCCACCCTTTCGCTCCGGCCAAGCACACCAAAGGCTATCATCGAATCATCAACCGCCTGGATTCGATGCTGTGCCAACTCACCGGATTCGACGGGTTTTCCTTTCAGCCCAACGCCGGCTCCCAGGGAGAATACACCGGACTGTTGTGCATTCGCGCCTGGCATCGCTCACACGGTGACACGGAAAGAACGACATGCCTGATTCCGTCTTCGGCTCATGGCACCAATCCGGCCAGCGCAGTCATGGCGGGCATGAAGGTGGTCGTGGTCCATTGCGACAAACAGGGCAACATCGACCTGGACGATTTCAGGAACAAGGCGGAAGAACACAGGCAGGTTCTGGCCGCGACCATGGTGACTTATCCTTCGACCCATGGCGTATTCGAGGAATCCATTCGGGAAATCTGCCGGATCGTCCATTCCAACGGAGGACAGGTATACATGGATGGCGCCAACATGAACGCGATGGTCGGTATCTGCCGCCCCGCTGAAATTGGCGCGGATGTGATGCATCTGAATCTTCACAAGACCTTTGCGATACCACACGGCGGCGGCGGACCCGGCATGGGCCCGATCGGCGTCAAAAAACACCTGCTGCCCTTTCTGCCCGACCATCCGGTGGTCAATTGCAATCGCGGCGGTTCCAGTTCAATAGGAACCGTTTCGGCGGCTCCCTGGGGTTCGCCGCTGATATTGCCGATCTCGTGGGCCTACATGAGATTACTCGGCAAACAGGGCCTGAAGCGATCCACCCAAGTATCCATCCTGAACGCCAACTATATTGCCCACCTCCTGGACCCCTGTTTTCCGGTTGTCTATAAAGGGGCGAATGGCAGGGTAGCTCACGAATGCGTGATAGATCTGGCGCCGCTCAAGGCGCGCAGCGGTATTACCGTCGAAGATGTCGCCAAACGTCTGATCGATTATGGATTCCATGCGCCGACCATGTCCTGGCCAGTACCCGATTCCCTGATGATCGAACCTACAGAGAGTGAATCCCTGGAAGAAATTGACCGGTTTTGCAATGCGATGATCCGGATTCGGGAGGAAATCAGGGAAATAGAGAACAACCCGGAGCTGCGCGGAAACAACCTCTTGACCCATGCTCCTCACGCATACCATCTGCTGGTGGACGATGAATGGAACCGCCCCTATTCGCGGCAACGCGCGTTCTTTCCCACTCCGGAAACACGCGACAACAAATTCTGGCCGCCTGTCGGGCGGGTGGATCACGTTTACGGCGACAGAAATCTGGTTTGCGCCTGCCCTCCCGTAAGTCATTATGAATAATTCCGCAGACATGGACGGAAATCCGCCTGTCCCGCGAACCAGAGGCCCGAAAAAAATCTTGCGGGGCGAAAAACTGCGGGGCGCCGACAAAATGGCGCGCATTCCGGTCAGGATCGAACCGGTTCCAAGGGAGAAACTTCTACGCAAACCGCGCTGGATCCGGGCCAGCTTTACCGGAACCCCGGAAGTGGCCGCATTGAAGAAAATACTGAGATCGAAAGGATTGCATACCGTTTGCGAGGAAGCGGCCTGCCCCAACCTGGGAGAATGTTTTGGCAACGGCACAGCCACCTTCATGATCATGGGAGACATCTGTACCCGCAGGTGCCCGTTTTGTGATGTCGGCCATGGCCGTCCGAACCCGCTGGACCCGGCAGAGCCGGAAAATCTGGCGCAAACCGTCGCCGCGATGAAATTGCAGTATGTCGTGATCACCTCGGTGGATCGCGATGACCTGCGCGATGGCGGCGCCAGCCATTTTGTGGATTGTATCCAGGCGGTACGGACATACAGCCCGCAAACCCGAATCGAAATCCTGACACCCGATTTCAGGGGCAGGATGGAGAAAGCGGTCAAAATCCTGGCCCGGGCTCCAAGCGATGTTTTCAACCATAATCTGGAAACCGTCCCCCGGCTGTATCGGGAAGTCCGCCCAGGCTCCGATTACCGATTTTCTCTTGGTCTACTGAAGCGGGTCAAGCGTGATCAACCGAAGCTGCCGACCAAATCCGGGCTGATGCTGGGGCTGGGCGAATCCAGAGCGGAGATTATCGAAGTCATGGAGGATCTGGTGAATCACCAGGTTGACATGCTGACCCTCGGGCAATACCTCCAGCCGAGCATCCACCACCTTCCGGTACGACGCTACTGGCATCCCGAAGAATTCGAAGCGCTCCGGGAAATCGCCGAATCGATCGGCTTTGCCAACGTGGCTTCCGGCGCCATGGTGAGGTCGTCGTACCATGCAGACTTGCAGGCCAAATTGTGCATGACCGATTGATTGATTGGGTTGAATCCAGCTATAATCATTCGCACTGGTACTATCATGTTGCCTGGTTCCGGGAAGGATCTGTTTGCTGCCTCCAGGAACCGGACATCTGATTTACCCTAATTCAAATCGGAGAAAAATAATGAAACTCATTAAATCTGCGGCGCTGGTCGCCGCATCATCGCTGATTACGATGACTGCCCAAGCTGGCACACTGGAAGATGTGCAAGCCAGGGGAGAACTGAATTGTGTCGTCACAACAGGTCTGGCAGGTTTTGCCGCGCCTGACGAAAATGGCCGTTGGGAAGGCTTCGATGTCGGTTTTTGCCGCGCTGTAGCCGCCGCTGTCCTGGGTGATGGCGAGAAAGTCAAATTCATTCCCTCAACCGGTAAAACCCGGTTTACCCTGCTGAACTCCGGGGATGGCGATATCCTCTTCCGTAACACGACGGAAACCCTGAGTCGTGACGTGGACCTCAAACTGACCTTCCTGCCAATCAATTATTACGATGGACAAGGCTTTCTGGTTCGCAAGAGTCTGGGGATTTCCTCTGCAACGGAACTGGACGGCGCCTCGGTATGTATCCAGACCGGCACAACCACGGAATTGAACCTGGCTGACTATTTCCGGGTCAATGGCATGAACTATGAACCGGTCACGATCGAAACCAATGAGGAAGGCATCGGCAATTATAGCGGGAATCGTTGCGACGCCTACACCACGGACGCGTCCGGCCTGGCTTCCACCCGCGCCGCGCTGGAAGACCCTTCAGCGCACATGATTCTTCCCGAAATCATCTCAAAAGAACCTTTGGGGGGAGCCGTTCGCCATGGTGACGACGCATGGGCCGACATCGGCAAATGGGTGGTCAACGCAATCATCATCGCTGAAGAACTGGGTATCACCCAGGCCAACGCAGGTGAAATGGCGATGGAGGCGGGCGACAATCCAAGCGTCAACCGTCTGCTGGGCACCGAAGGCAATATGGGCGAAATGCTGGGGCTGGACAATCAATGGGCGCTTCGAGCCATTCAGGCTGGCGGCAACTACGCTGAATTGTTCGACAACAATATCGGCCCGGATACCCCTCTTGCCCTGGAACGCGGCCTGAACGCTTCCTGGAGAAACGGCGGTATCCTGTATGCGGCGCCGATTCGCTAACCGGACCATCGTCGGTTCACCAGGTCACCACAAGGAAAAAGGGGTGCTTTCAGCACCCCTTTTTTTGTAGATAGTGTAACGAAATGAACGAAATTTCGCTGCCACGGCAAAATGTCGTTTCACGTGTGTGGAACGACAAGGAAGCGCGTTCGGTCATTGTGCAGATCGTTACAGTCGTTCTGGTGTTCGGCTTCTTCGCCTATCTGATACGAAACGCGGCAATCAACCTGGAGGCGATTGGCAAGGGATACAGCTTCGACTTTTTGACACAGCCTTCAAACTACGACATCAGTCAGCACTTTATCGAGTACGATTCCAGGTCATCGCACTTGCGAGCGATGACGGTGGGCATCATCAATACCCTGCTGGTCGCTGTCGCCGGACTGGCGCTCGCAACCGTTCTGGGCTTTTTCCTGGGCGTGCTGCGGCTTTCCAGGAACTGGCTGGTCAACAAACTGGCCTATGTCTACATCGAGTACACCCGGAATGTACCCCTGCTGCTTCACATTCTACTGATTCACGGCGTCATCGTTCACACCCTGCCGGTTCCGAAACAGGCCATCAACCTGAGCGATGCCGCGTTTCTGACCAACCGCGGTTTTTTTACACCCAAGCCGATCTTTGAACCGTTGTTCTGGATTGTCGGCGGACTGATTGTCGCGGGCCTTCTTTTCAGTCTGTGGTTTACCCGGTACGCTAAAAAAGTACAGGACCGAACCGGAAACCATTACCCGGTTTTCTGGATAAATCTGGGAGCGATAGTCGGCATACCCCTGATCATGTACTTTATCATGGGGACCCCGATCACCTGGGATACCCCGGAACTGAAAGGCTTTAATTTCAAGGGCGGGATGGTTCTTCGCCCGGAATTCATCGCCCTTTGGCTGGCGCTGTCACTCTATACCGCCGCTTTCATCGGTGAGATCGTACGCGCTGGCATCATTGCGGTCAGTCGGGGGCAAACCGAGGCTTCTTACGCGCTTGGAATCAATCGCGGCCGTACCCTGAGCCTGGTTGTCATTCCCCAGGCGCTCAGAGTGATCGTTCCGCCCCTGACCAGCCAGTATCTGAATCTGACGAAAAACTCTTCTCTGGCGATTGCGATCGGCTACATGGATATTGTCGCTACGATAGGGGGAATTTCCCTGAACCAGACCGGCCGGGAAATGGAGTGCATGACCATTGTACTGCTACTGTATCTGTGTATGTCGCTGGTGATTTCCGCAGCCATGAACTGGTATAACGACCGCATCAAGCTGGTCGAGCGGTAAACGGAATACGGCAACGGACAATGGACCGCAAAACATACAAACCTGGCGAACACCCGGATCTCCCTCCTCCGTCGAATATCATCGGCCCGGCTGCCTGGATCAGGGAAAACCTGTTCTCCTCCCCCGCGAATGTCGTGATGACCATCCTGGTGGTGTGGTTCCTTTACAAGATACTGCCCCCCGCAATCGACTGGTTGTTCATCGACGCGGCCTATACCGGAGAAAACCGGGATGATTGCAAAGCCCAGGGAAGCGGCGCCTGCTGGGCGTTCATCGATGAAAGAATGAGGCTGTTCACCTATGGATTCTATCCCATTGAAGAACGCTGGCGGGTCAACCTGTCCTTCGGCTTGTTGATCATAGCCACCGCCGCCGTTCTGTTCGACAATTTCCCTTACCGTAAATACGGTTTGTATTTTGCAGCCGCGTTTCCTTTTATTGCGGGCTGGCTTTTAATCGGCGGGGCCGGACTGACTCCGGTTCCGACGCATAAATTCGGCGGCTTCCTGCTGACCCTGGTGATCGGAATCACCGGCATTGCAGCCTCGCTGCCGATTGGCATCGTACTGGCGCTGGGGCGTCAGTCGAAACTACCGGTAGTCAGATTGTTTTGTATCCTGTTTATCGAGTATATCCGCGGCGTTCCGTTGATCGCCCTGTTGTTTGTAGCCTCAACCATGTTGAGTTACTTCCTGCCGCCAGGCACTTCGTTCGACCTGTTGCTGCGGGTATTGATCATGGTAACCCTGTTTGCTTCGGCCTATATGGCGGAAGTCATCCGCGGAGGGTTGCAGGCGCTGCCCGCCGGCCAGTTCGAAGCCGCCGACGCAATGGGGCTGAAGTACTGGGCTTCGATGCGGCTGGTGGTCCTGCCGCAGGCCCTCAAAATTTCCATTCCGGGAATCGTGAATACCTTTATCGGGTTGTACAAGGACACCACACTGGTCCTGATCATAGGACTGCTGGATCCGCTGGGTGTCGGGCGCGCGTCCCTGGCCGATACCAAATGGACCGGTCTGGCTTATGAGGTCTATCTGTTTGTAGCTATTTTCTTTTTTGTTTCCTGTTTTGCAATGGCAAGGTATTCCCTGTATCTTGAAAACAAGCTGCAAACCGGGCATAAGTAATGATTCCGGGCAATGACCTGAAACGCGGCCGAATACTGGCGGGAATCTGACAATGAACGATCAAGCATCCACTATGGAAAATTCCGGGCAACCTGAATACGCCATCATCATCCATGCAATGCACAAATGGTACGGCGAGTTTCATGTACTTAAAAACATCAACCTGAATGTGGCCCGCGGAGAGAAAATAGTCATCTGCGGACCGTCGGGGTCCGGCAAGTCAACCGTAATTCGCTGTATCAACCGCCTGGAGGAGCATCAACAGGGCGATATCATTGTCGATGGGGTTGAATTAACCAACGACCTCAAGAAAATCGAGCTCGTAAGACGGGAAGTGGGCATGGTGTTTCAGCATTTCAACCTGTTTCCGCACTTGACCGTGCTCGAAAACTGTACGCTGGCCCCGATCTGGGTGCGCAAGATGCCCAGGGCAGAGGCGGAAGAAATCGCAATGCAGTTCCTTGAGAGAGTAAAAATTCCCGAACAGGCGAACAAGTATCCAGGACAGCTTTCAGGCGGTCAACAACAACGTGTCGCCATCGCCCGCAGTTTGTGCATGAAACCGCGTATCATGCTTTTCGACGAGCCCACGTCTGCGCTCGACCCCGAAATGATCAAGGAAGTGCTGGATGTCATGATCGAGCTGGCCAGCGAGGGCATTACCATGTTGTGCGTGACTCACGAAATGGGGTTCGCCAAAACCGTTGCCGACCGGGTTATTTTCATGGATGGCGGAGAAATTATCGAGGAAAACAATCCGAACGATTTCTTCGACAACGCGCAACACGAACGTACCAAGCTGTTTCTCAGCCAGATTCTCGAACACTAGGGCCGATATGGACAGCGGACTACCCGCCAGAATCCTGAAGTGGCAAACAATAACTTTCAACCTGACCCGAAACCCTCCATGCGTATACTCATTATTGAAGACGATCAGGAAACCGCGTCCTATATACAAAAAGGACTGGCGGAAGCAGGCCATGAAAGTGATATCGCCTCCAGAGGCGATCACGGTTTCACCCTGGCCAGGGATGGAGACTATCAGGCATTGATCGTAGACCGCATGCTGCCGGTCATGGATGGCCTTACCATCGTCTCGACCCTGCGGCAACAAAACAATCATACCCCGGCATTGATACTGAGCGCCCTCGGCGACGTCAACGACCGTGTTGAAGGATTAAATGCGGGCAGTGACGACTACCTGACCAAGCCATTCTCTTTTTCAGAACTACTGGCGCGCCTGGACGCGTTGTTCCGAAGGGCCGCGGTCGAAACCCCGGAAACCATTCTGGTTGCAGGAGACCTGGTGATGGACCTGCTTGGCAGAGAGGTGAAACGCGGAGACAGCGTGATAGACCTCCAGCCCCGGGAATTTCGCCTGCTCGAATACCTGATGAGGCACAGCAACCAGGTGGTAACACGAACCATGCTGCTGGAAAATGTCTGGGACTACAAGTTTGATCCGCAAACCAATGTCATTGATGTGCATATCAGTCGTTTGCGCGGCAAAATAGACAAGAATTTCGACGTCCCGCTACTCAATACCGTCCGTGGAACGGGCTACATTCTGCGTGCAGAATAAACATAACCTTTTTCACAGCTATACGCTCCGGCTGGCGTTGCTTTACGCCTTCATTTTCAGCGCCTCGACCCTTTTGCTGTTCTACTTTTTCTATATATTCACCGTCTCGTACATGACCGAGCAGATGGACAATACGATCCAGGCTGAAATTCAGGGTCTGGCCGAACGCTATGACCAGGAAGGCTTGCAGGGATTGACTGAACTGATCGCCGAACGAATCAATCGGCAACAGGCCACGGGAAACTCGATTTATCTGCTGGCCACCTTTACTCTGCAACCCCTGGTGGGAAACCTGGACAGATGGCCGAAAAACGCCTCCATCAACAACGACTGGATTGAATTCGGGCTGGAAATCAACAAACAAACCAATGAAACCCACCTCGCCCGGGCAAAGATATTTCGACTCCCCGGTCAATACGGCCTGCTTGTAGGCCGCGACATACATCAGCTTGTCGAGGCGAAACGACGTATTGTGCAAGCGCTGACCTGGGGATTGGCGATCATGGTTCTGCTTGCATTGGTCGGGGGACTGCTGCTCAGCCGAAGAACCGTCCGCAAAATCGAGCGAATCAACCAGACGGCACAGGCGATCATGTCCGGGGATTTATCCAGACGGGTACCCGACACCGGCCGCAACGATGATTTCGATCAGCTCGCAGCCAACCTCAACCAGATGTTCGATCGAATCCAGATGCTGATGGAGGATATCAAAAGAGTATCGGACAACATTGCCCACGATTTGAGAACTCCCCTGACCCGCCTGCGTCAACATCTGGAAGAAGCCAGGTTAAGGGAAGACCTGTCATCCAGGGCGGCGGCTAACCTGGAGCAATCCATAAAGGAGGCAGATTCCCTGTTGACCACCTTCAATGCATTACTGCGTATTGCCAGGATTGAATCCAGACAGGTCAAGGCTGGCTTCAGGCAAGTCGACTTCCATACACTGCTGGCAGACATCGTCGAGTTCTACGAACCGCTTAGTGATGAGAAGCGACAGAATCTGGAATCCCGGCTGGATACCGGCATTCTGTCAGTTGGCGACCGCGACCTGCTGTTTCAGGCGATTGCCAATGTCATCGAAAATTCCATCAAGTACACCCCCGACCACGGCGCTATTTCAGTGACCCTGGCGCGCCAGGATGACCAGCTGGTTATCGCCATCGCGGACAATGGGCCGGGGATTCCCGATTCAGAGAAGGGAAATGTCTTTCGCCGCTTCTATCGTCTGGATCAAAGCCGGAGCAGCAGTGGCAATGGATTGGGATTGAGCATGGTCCAGGCGGTAGTCGGCATGCATGGTGGAACGATCACACTGGAGGACAACACCCCCGGACTACGCACCGTAATCAGCCTGCCGATTCAGTTTCCATTGCCTTCCGGACCGCTTTCAGTTGTTTCCAACATCAAGAATTGATATTGGGAAACAAACTTTTCCAAATCCAGTTGAAGCCAGTGATTCAGTCCAAACAGCGCCAGAACGATGACCGACAATGCCATGATAAAGATCAGGAATTTGAACAGGAAACCCCGTTTTTTGTTCGATCCCCAGGGTTTTCTCCTGAATCTGGAAGCGCCCTTCCCCGATGGAATTTCCATCATCTGGACCGGATTCACACTGAGCATCGCAATCAGCTCATCCGGGTCCAGCCTGAGAAGGTTGGCATAGGCTCGAATATAACCTCTGGTAAAAGTGGAGCCGGGCAACTTGTCATACTCATCCGCCTCGACCGCCTCAATGATACTGACACGCAGATTCAGGTTATCCGCCACTTCCCGTACGGATATATCGCGATCCTTTCGTGCAGCAGCCAGTTTTTGGCCAGCCGTTTCACTAAAAGAAAATGTTTCGGGATCCTGCTCAATCTCCTTGTGCCGTATGTCCTCGTGGTCTGTCATTGATTCAAAAGGGAAATTATCCGCAATATGAGATTACCACAGGCCGGATAAATCTCAAAAACCTCTGGCGCGCCGGGACTGCATCCTGGCTTAATTTCCTTCAACCGCCTTCATACTGAGTCGTACACGGCCCTGTTTATCGACCTCAAGGACTTTCACCTTCACCCGGTCACCCTCCTTGAGCGCGTCACTGACCTGGTTCACCCGCTCATTTGAAATCTGTGAGATATGGACCAGGCCATCCCGACCGGGCAGGATATTGACGAAGGCGCCGAAATCCATCAAGCGGACGACCTTGCCGTCGTACACGGTATTGACCTCGACATCCGCGGTAATTTGCTCGATTCTGCGGATCGCTTCTTTTGCCGCCGCGTTGTCCGTAGAGGAAATTTTTACCGTACCGTCATCGTCAATGTCGATGTTGACGCCGGTTTCTTCCGACAATGCCCGGATAACCGCCCCGCCCTTGCCAATGACGTCACGAATTTTCCCCGGATTGATATGGATCGTAACGATTCGTGGCGCGAATTCCGACATTTCCTTACGGGGAGCGGCAATCGCCTTGTTCATTTCGCCGAGTATGTGGAGGCGCCCTTCTTTCGCCTGCTCAAGCGCTTTTCGCATGATCTCCTCGGTAATGCCGTCAATCTTGATATCCATTTGCAATGCGGTAATGCCTTCAGCAGTCCCGGCCACCTTGAAATCCATGTCACCGAGATGATCTTCGTCACCCAGGATATCGGTCAGCACCGCGAAGCGATCCTCTTCCTTGATCAGCCCCATGGCCACACCAGCTACCGGTTGCTTGATACAGACCCCTGCATCCATTAGCGCCAGACTGGTTCCGCAAACGCTTGCCATTGAACTCGAACCATTGGACTCGGTTATCTCTGAAACCACCCGCATGGTATAAGGGAATTCCTCCCGGGTCGGCAGCACGGCCATGATACCGCGTTTTGCCAGGCGGCCATGCCCGATTTCGCGTCGCTTGGGCGACCCCACCCTTCCGGTCTCACCGACACAGAATGGAGGGAAATTGTAGTGCAGCATGAAACCGTCCCGGTAATCGCCTTCCAGGGCGTCAATAATCTGGGAATCCCTTTCGGTTCCCAGTGTAGCCACAACGATTGCCTGGGTTTCACCACGGGTGAACAAGGCTGAGCCGTGGGTTCTCGGCAGGACACCGGTTTCTATAGTGATAGGGCGGACTGTTCGGGTGTCACGGCCATCGATTCTGGGGTTGCCGGCAATGATACTGCTACGGACATGGTGTTTCTCAAGAGACTGGATTTCCGAAATTACCTCAGCGGAAATATCGTCTCCCCCGCCTTCCGGGAGAAGTTCGGCAACGACACTGTTCCTGATTTCTCCAACAGCCTCCAACCGCTTGATCTTGTCGGTAATCCGGTAGGCTTCGGCAATACGGTTTCCAACCAGCCCGGCCACCCGGTCGGCCAGTGTTTGTGTCCTCCCGGCAGGGGCGGACCAGTCCCACTTCGCCTTGCCCGCCTGTTGACCAAGTTCCCGGACCGCGTCCATCATGGTCCGGCTCTGCTGATGACCGAACATGACCGCGCCAAGCATTTGCTCTTCGGTCAGAATGCTGGCCTGCGATTCAACCATCAGGACCGCGGATTCAGTACCGGCGACCACCAGGTCCAGAGACGACTGTTCGGACAATACCGAAAGGTCGGGGTTGAGCACATACTCACCATCGACATAACCCACACGGGCAGCGCCCATCGGACCATTGAATGGTATCCCGGATATTTCGATCGCCGCCGATGTTCCGATCATCGCAACGATGTCGGCGCTGATTTGCGGATCGATCGACATGACCGTAACCACGATCTGCACTTCATTCATGAAGCCCTTGGCGAACAGGGGCCTGATCGGCCGGTCGATCAACCGGCAGGTCAGGATCGAGTTCTCCGAGGGTCGCCCTTCGCGCTTGAAAAAACCTCCGGGAATCTTGCCTGCGGCATAAGTCCTTTCCTCGTAGTCCACGGTAAGCGGGAAAAAATCGTGCCCGCGATAGTCCCTGCGAGCAACCACAGTGACCAGCACCATGGTATCTCCCATACTCGCCAATACCGCGCCATCCGCCTGCCTGGCAATGGCGCCGGTTTCAAGACGCACCTCATGCCGACCATACTGAAAGGTCTTTACAACTTTATTCAATTTATTGTCTCCTGTAGAGTTTGGCCGCTATTTGCGCAGGCCTAGCTTGCTGATCAACGCTCGATAGCGCTCGATATCAGTTTTTCTTAAATAGCTCAGCAGTTTCCGGCGGTGATTGACCAGCCGAAGCAAACCCTGCCGGGAATGATGATCGTGTATATGAGTCTTGAAATGGTTGGACAGATCCAGAATGCGCGCCGTCATCAGCGCAATTTGAACTTCAGGAGAACCCGTATCCCCCTCGGAACGCTGATGCTCCTTGACAACAGCGGCCTTTTCTTCGGCGCCTAGGGCCATAACTTATTCCTCTTTAACAGACTATTACCTGTGTCAAAGTAAATACCGGCCAGTAATCCTGAGAACCATCCGATCCGACCGGCAAACCTTGAAACACCGTATCCCTCTCAATATCGGGGGCCTGTATTCTAAAGGGCGCCCCCGGAATCCACAAGCCGATATTCAGTCATCCATCATATTTTTTGCCGGAAAATCAGTATAATCAGACCTTTGTTTCCAGATGACCCGTCTCAGGGATTTGTAATGCAGCTACATCGTGTTGGTTTCGTCGGCTGGCGGGGTATGGTAGGTTCCGTACTTCTTGAAAGGATGCGCGAGGAGAAGGATTTCGACCGGATAGACGAACCCGCCTTCTATACCACATCACAGACCGGACAGCCGGGGCCGGATATCGGGCGTGAAGTAAAACCGCTGGCGGATGCCCACGACATCGACTCCCTGCGGGAACTGGACATTATTGTCACCTGCCAGGGTGGCGGCTACACCTCGGCCGTGCATCAAAAACTCCGCCAGCAAGGCTGGAGCGGGTACTGGATTGACGCGGCGTCCACCCTGCGAATGGCGGAACGATCCACGATTATTCTCGATCCGGTCAATCTGCCTGTGATCGAACAGGGGCTGGCTGACGGACACCGGGATTTTATCGGCGGCAACTGTACGGTCAGTCTGATGATGATGGCCCTGGACGGGTTGTTCAGCGCGGACCTGATCCAATGGATGACGGTGATGACCTACCAGGCGATCTCCGGTGGAGGCGCCCGACAAATGCGGGAGCTGGTAGAGCAGATGGGCATGGTCAATCGCAATGCCGGTGAATTGCTGGCTGACCCCGGCAGTTCGATTCTGGATATCGACAGAAAGGTAATCGAAACCATTCATTCCTCCGAATTCCCGAAAGATGAAATCGGATATCCCCTGGCCGGCAATCTGCTGCCCTGGATTGACCAGGATCCTGGCTCCGGAACCAGCCGGGAAGAATGGAAAGGTTCGGTGGAAACCAACAAAATCCTGGGACGACGGGACGATGCGCTGATTCCGGTTGAAAGCACCTGCATTCGAATCGGGACGATGCGCTGCCACAGCCAGGCGTTTACCATCCAGTTGAAGGCGGACCTGCCACTGGATGAAATACAGGAAATCCTGTCCGGCGCCAATGACTGGGTGACCGTTGTCGCCAATGAGCGCGAGGCCTCACTGGACCGGTTGTGCCCTGCGGCTACTTCGGGAACACTCGATATTCCAGTTGGCCGCATCAAAAAGCTGGACATCGGGAAAGGCCTGATTTCCGCTTTCACGGTAGGCGATCAACTGCTATGGGGAGCGGCCGAGCCCCTGCGCCGGATGTTGAGGATATTACATCAATACTGATATGCAGCCCTCCGTTGGCAAATTTCCGGCTCACGGCAAAACAGCCATGCCCCCAGGATTCATCGACAGGTTCGGCAAGGGCCTGGTATTACTTTCATGCCTGGTCCATGCCTCTCTATCCGGCGCCGATATCCGGGTTCAGGCGCAGCCTCTGGAACAACTTACAATCAAAATCACCCGTTCGGCACCCGCCCAGGCATTGAGCCTGCGCCAATCCACCGTCGCCTCCCAACTGACCACGACGGTAAGCGAACTGCCATTGAAAACAGGAGACCGGGTTGTGGAAAACCAGCTGGTTGCCCGGCTTGACTGCATCGACAATCTACTGACCCTGGAACAGGCGAAAGCGAAACTGGACGTATTGGCCGCAACCCGGGAACTGGCCAGCAAACAGCTCTCACGGCTCAATCAGTTGAGAAAATCCAATAACGCGTCCGAAGAAGCCATCAATCAAAAGCAGTCTCAACTGAATTCGGTAACGGCCAGGATCAAATCCCAGAATATCGGTATCGATATCGCCCGAAGACAGGTTGGGAAATGCGACATCACGGCCCCCTTCCCTGGCATCATTACCGAGATACACAGCGAAGTGGGCAACTTCGTTACGCCGGGAGGTAAGATCATCTCCCTGACCGATACGGAAAGTATCGAACTGGAAGCGCACCTCAACCACAGCGAACTGGAACAGGTGATGGCCTCCCCGGCGCTCGCATTCGAGCACGGGAACGAGATGTATCCGGTCACCGTCCGGTCCGCCCTGACCGTGATGGATTCAACTTCCCAAAGCCGGACCGTCAGACTCAGCTTCACTGGAGCCATACCCCTTGCCGGCGCCATAGGAAGATTACGATGGTCATTGTCCGGTGATATCCTGCCGGCTTCACTGACTGTCGAACGCGATGGCCGAAGAGGACTGTTCATTGTCGATGATTCCAACAGCGATTTAACGGCGAGATTCATCCCGGTTGCAGAAGCGAATCCGGGTCAACCCGTCGTTGTTGACCTGCCGAAAACAACCCTGATGGTGACCGACGGGCGCTTTGCCTTGACCGATGGAGCCATAATAATCGTTGATTGACTGATCGTCTCCATCGCGGACCATGTTCCAGCGCATTCTCCAAAACCATGTTCTGGCAAACCTTCTGTTTGTTCTGGTCCTGATCCTTGGAACCGGTTCCTGGCTGCTGATGCCCAGAGCGCAGGATCCATCCATCAACTTCAACTGGATCAACATAAACACGATCTGGCGGGGCGCGTCGACCCCGGATGTTGAAAAGCAGGTAACCAATGTCATCGAAGATGCGGTGCGCAGGGTTTCCGACATCAAGTTCGTCGCCAGCGCCAGCAGGGAAGGCGTTTCCAGGTTGCTGATCCGGTTCGATGAGATCACCGAAAGAACATTTGAAAAGAGAGTCGCCGACCTGAGACGGGAAATCGAGAACATCCGCGACGAGTTGCCTGAGACTGCGCTCGACCCTTTTATATTCGAAATCACGACTGACAACGCCCTGCCCACGGCTACCGTGGTGGTCAGCTCGGTTTCGGATGATGAGAACCTGAGACGACAGTCAGCCTTGATCCAGCAAGATCTGGAACAACTGAAAGGTGTGAGCAATGTATTGCAAAACGGGTTGTCCGACCCTGAGATACATATCGTGTTCAACCCGGAATTACTCGAACAATTCGGCCTGGGGCCTTCTGACCTTGCGGACACCATCCGGCTTTATTTCAGGAACATCTCCGCTGGCACCCTGAATGTGGCGCAAAGCAACTGGGCAATCCGGATTTCCGGCAGCCGTTACGACCTCGATTACCTGAATAATCTGCCCATCATCACCTCACAGGGAGAAATTCTGCTGAAAGAAGTCGCCAGGGTCATACAAGCCAAGGAACCCGCCAGCCAACTGGTCAGATTCAACCGGCAACCTTCCGTGTTGTTTACCATCACCAAACAGGAAAAACAAAACATACTGCAACTGGTTGAACGGGTTTCAGGCTACATCGACGAGAATCAATCCATTTTCAAAAACACCGGGATCACCGTGACACTGGTCGATGACCAGACCCAGGTCACTCGCGACGCGCTCAACACCATGCAAACCAATGCGATCCTGGGGTTGATCATGGTGCTCGCCGTGACCTGGATTTTTCTGGGCGCCCGGATCGCGTTTCTCACCGGCATCGCAATTCCATTCATACTGGCAGGCGTATTCTGGTTCCTGAACAGTACCGGGCAAACGCTGAATATCGCCGTGCTGCTGGGTATCGTTATCAGTCTTGGTATGCTGGTCGATGATGCCGTGGTCGTGGTCGAAGCGATCTACTACCGCCTGCAGCGAGGCGCCGACACGCTACAGGCAACCATTCGGGGACTGCAGGAAGTCATCAGCCCTGTGACCACCGCGGTCCTGACCACGATCGCGGCTTTTCTGCCACTGATGCTGTTGCCGGGGGTACTGGGCAAGTTCATGTTCATCATACCCATGGTCGTGACCACCGCCCTGGTCATCAGTCTGGTTGAAGCTTACTGGATTCTGCCCGCGCACATCATTGTGGCAAAGGTGAATTTCAGGCGGAGTTCGCGGGCTCATCGGATCCGGGAGAGTTTTCAACACTTCCTGAGACATCTTTATATCCGCATCCTGATCCGGGTTTTCAGACACCCGATCCTCGCCCTGATCATCCTGATCGCCCTGTTTTCCAGCGCTGTGAGCGCAGTTTACTACGAAAAAATCAAAGTCGATTTCTTCGCCAGCGACCCGATCCGGTTATTTTACGTCAGTATTGAAATGCCGGCGGGGACCGGACTGCACGCCACCCTGGACAAGGTTCTACAGGTTGAACAGATCGTGAACGAGGAAATCGAACCCGCGGAAACCCGCTCAGTAGTGAGCTATGCCGGACAACTGTTGACCGAGACCGAGATCGTTTTCAGTGAACAATACGGGCAGGTCCTGGTCTCCCTGAAACCAAAAGACAAGGTCAACCGTTCCGTGGATGAACTGATCGGCTCCCTGCAAGAGAAACTGGCCAGGATTCCCGGCATAGAAGAACTTTCTTTTCTGCGCCTGTCCGGCGGCCCCCCGGTTGTCAAGGCAATCAATGTCAAGGTACGAGGCGACAATTTCGATGAACTCATCAACGCCACCGGGGAAATCAGGCGATTCATGGAGAATCAGCCAGTCTTTCATGACATCTCGGACAGTAATCTTCCCGGACAAAATACCCTGGACCTGCGAATCAACAGCGCCGCAGTGCAACGCACCGGGATTGACCCGAATACTATTGGACAAACCCTTCGACTCCTGGTTGACGGTGAAATCGTCACCAGCTTCCGCTACCAGGGCGAAAAAATCGACATTCGGCTGACAGCAGAAAACGATTTGAGCCAGATCAGTGAAATCCTTGAATACCGTTTGCCGGCCAGGGACGGTAACCTGATCCCTCTCAATCAACTGGTTGACGCCTCTTTTTCCAACAGCCCGGACACCATTCGCCACTACAACTATCGCCGCAGTATTACCATTGAAGCGGATATCCACAAGGAACTGACAGACGAACTCAAAGCCAATCAGATGATACGGGAATTCTGGCAATCCATTCGCCACCGGTATCCCAACATGGACCTTGATTTCACCGGAGTAGTCGACGATATCCAGAAAAGCCTGAACGCTATCGGATTGTTTTTCCTGCTCGGCCTGGGCTTGATCTATCTGATACTTGGCACCCAGTTCCGAAGCTATTTTCAACCTTTTCTCATTATCATGACGGTGCCCATGGCCGCGACCGGAGTCGTACTCGGCTTGCTGGCCAGCCAGTATCCATTGAGCCTGTTCAGCCTCTATGGGATCGTGGCCCTGGCGGGCATTGCGGTAAACGCGGCAATCGTCATGATATCGACCGCCAATGCCAGGCTGAAATCGGGCATGACCACCACCAACGCGATAATCTATGCCTCCCGGCGCCGGGTTATCCCGATTATCATTACCTCGCTGACCACCATCGCCGGCCTGTTTTCGCTGGCCACCGGACTCGGCGGAGAATCACTCCTGTGGGGTCCGGTGGCCGCCTCCATGGTCTGGGGCCTGACCGTCTCCACCCTGCTCACATTATTTTACATCCCACTGCTTTACCGCCTGTTCATGCGTCCGTGGGAATCCCGCAGAGAATCAAGCTGATGTCATCTCCTGTCCGTATCGCCATCGCCGGTTTCCAGCATGAAACCAATACCTTCGCTCCGCACAAGGCCGATTATCCTGCCTTCGTCAAAGCCGATGGCTGGCCGGGTTTGACCTGCGGCGAGGACCTGTTTGCCGAATTCGCCGGGCTGAATATCCCGATCTCTGGATTTATCGAGGCGGCGCGCCGGGACGACCGGCAACTGATTCCGATCCTGTGGTGTTCAGCGGAACCGAGCAGCCTGGTCACCGATGATGCCTACGAGAGGGTTTCCAGCCGGATTTGCGAGTCTTTGCAGGCTATCGAGAACCTGGATGCGGTCTATCTCGACTTGCATGGCGCCATGGTAGTGGAAAGCTTCGAGGACGGCGAAGGTGAGTTGTTGCGTCGTGTGAGAGCGGTGATCGGGCCGGATATGCCGCTGGTGATCAGTCTGGACCTCCATGCCAATCTTACCGACGCCATGATCGAACAGTCGGATGCAATCACGGTTTTCCGGACTTATCCGCACCTCGATATGGCGCAGACCGGAGCCCGGGCTTACGCGTTGCTGGACACCATACTGTCAACCGGAAAAATGGTCATCGGCATGCGGAAAATCCCCTTCCTGATCCCGTTGACCTCCCAGTGTACCGACCATGAACCGTGCAAGTCGATCTACCGCGATCTGGTCCGCCTGGAACAATCCGGCGCCGCTGTGATCAACGCTGAATTCGCACCCGGATTTCCATCTGCCGATATTGCGGACTGCGGACCCGCGATACTCATTCATGGCCGGGACCGGGCATCCGTGGAATCCGCCCTGGACGACTGCCTGCAACGGATTGTCGATGCCGAACCACAGTTTGTTTCCCGACTGCTTTCTCCCGATGAGGCCATCCGGCAGGCCCGGCGACTGCACTCGGAAAAACCGGTCGTCCTTGCCGATGTCCAGGACAATCCCGGTGGCGGCGGAACCTCGGACACAACCGGCTTGCTGGAAGCATTGGTAAGCAATCAGGCCAAAGGGGCGGTGCTCGCCATGCTGTACGATCCACAGGTTGCCGAACGGGCCCATCGATCCGGAATTGGACAACGACTGACCGTCCGGTTGGGAGCGAAATCCGGCTTCGCGGGAGTATTGCCGTATGATTGCACAATTGAAGTAGAGGCGCTCGGCGACGGCCGCTTCACCTGCACCGGCGAGATGTACCGGAACATTGAAGCGCAGCTTGGACCAATGGCCCTGTTGCGAATCATCGACTCCGACAGCGATATCCGCGTAATTATCAACAGCGAGCGAGCGCAGTGCCTTGACCTCGCGATGATCCGGCACCTTGGCGTCGAACCGACCGAACAGCGCATACTCGCAATCAAAAGCACGGTGCACTTTCGCGCGGATTTCGACCCGATTGCGGCGGAAACACTGCTGGTCTGTGCGCCGGGAGCGGTATCGTGCAAACTCGACGAAATACCTTACCGAAATTTAAGGCCCGGTATCCGGGTTACGCCGATGGGGTCGGCAGTCTGACTGCCACACCAGGCGGTCAGGACCGGAACCTGGCTCAACCGCGGCCGGAGGACCGGATTCGGGAAACGATTTCCCTGACCTCCGGGACATCCGGTATTTTCTGGAGACAGAGCCAGTCGATCAACAGCGAATCATCATATTCCAGTAACGATTGAAACTCCGTCCTGGCTTGTCCGGGCAATTCCTGATAGTGCAACCGCACAAAATTTTCCAGGGTCAGGTCGAGTTCCCGGGTGCCTCTCCGGCACTTCCACAGAATCCGTTTCAGTTCATCCGGCCCTTGCATCCGGGATTCGCCGAAATTCCGCCGCCCACCTGATCATCCGGTTGCCGGTCGCCAACTACTTCCTGCGCTGGATCGCTGACTTGATTTCTCCAATCGCTTTGGCGGGATTCAAGCCTTTCGGACAGGCATTGGTACAATTCATGATCGTATGGCAACGGTACAGTTTGAACGTATCGTCCAGTTCATCGAGTCTTTCATCGGTCGCCTGGTCACGACTGTCCGCAATCCAGCGATAAGCCTGCAACAGGGCTGCCGGACCCAGGTAACGATCACTGTTCCACCAATAGCTTGGACAACTGGTCGAACAACAGGCGCACAGGATGCACTCATACAAACCATCGAGTTTCGTCCGGTCCTGTTCGGACTGCAACCGCTCCTGGTCGGGCGTCCCGCTCCCGGCCTGCAGCCAGGGTTTGATCGAAGCGTATTGCCTGTAGAAATTGTTCAGGTCGGAAACCAGGTCCTTGACCACCGACATGTGGGGCAAGGGATATATTTTGATATCCCCGTTGATTTCTCGCGCTGAACAGATGCAGGCGAGAGTATTGACCCCATTGATGTTCATCGAACAGGAGCCGCAGATCCCCTCCCGGCAGGAGCGCCGGAAAGTCAGGGTACTGTCGATGTGATTCTTGATCCGGATCAGGATATCCAGCACCATTGGCCCACAGGCCCTGATATCCACCTCGTAAGTATCGATTCTGGGATTCTCCCCGGTATCCGGGTCCCAGCGATAGACATGGATCTGGCGCAGTTCACTGTCGCTCGTATCGGTGAATCGCTTCCCCTTTTTTATACGGGAATGGGCAGGCAACCTGAACTCAGCCATCAGTACACTCTCTCCCTGGGTTTGATGTATTCAACTTCATCGGTCAACGTATAGTCATGTACGGGGCGGTAATCGATCACGGGATCGCTGTCCATCTCTTTTTGCCAGACCAGGGTGTGTTTCATCCAGTTCCGGTCGTCCCGGTCAGGATAGTCCTCTCTGGCATGGGCGCCGCGACTCTCTTTCCGATTGATTGCGGACTGTATGGATACCCTGGCCTGCAGAAGAAGGTTGTCCAGTTCCAGGGTTTCGACCAGGTCCGTGTTCCAGATCATGGAGCGATCCGTGACCCTGACATCGGAAAACCGCCTGCAAACCTGCTTCATTCTGTCGATTCCCTCCTGCATCACCTCTTCCGTGCGGAATACCGCACAATAATTCTGCATGGTTTTTTGCATTTCGAGCCGGATATCGGCGGTTGTGGAATCCCCGTTGGCATAACGCAACCTGTCGAATCGATCGATGATCTCTTCCCCGGCATTCTTCGCCAGCCGCACGCCAGCGCTGCCCGCGTCGATAAGGTCCCTGGCCCGATGAGCCGATGCCCGTCCAAAGACCACAATATCCAGAAGCGAATTGGAACCGAGCCGGTTGGCGCCATGCACCGACACGCACGCAGCTTCCCCGATCGCCATCAGGCCGGGCACGATATGTTCGGGGTCGCCGTCTTTCAGCGTGACCACCTGGCCGTGGATATTGGTCTGTATGCCACCCATGTTATAGTGGACCGTCGGCAATACCGGAATCGGTTCCCGCGTTACGTCAACCCCGCCGAATATCCGGGCAGATTCCGAAATGCCGGGCAGCCGTTCAGCCAGCACTTCCGGCCCGAGATGCTCCAGATGCAGGTGAATGTGGTCTTTTTCTTCTCCCACACCCCGTCCGTCCCGGATTTCCAGCGTCATGGAACGGCTGACCACATCACGCGATGCCAGATCCTTGGCGTTCGGGGCATAACGCTCCATGAACCGCTCCCCTTTCGAGTTGGTCAAATATCCGCCCTCCCCCCTGGCGCCCTCGGTAATCAGGCAGCCCGAACCATAAATGCCGGTCGGGTGGAACTGTATGAATTCCATATCCTGAAGAGGCAGCCCGGCACGCAATACCATACCCCCGCCATCTCCGGTGCAACTATGCGCCGACGTAGCGGAAAAATATGTCCGGCCATATCCGCCCGTGGCCAGCACAACCAGTTTTGCCGCGAACCGATGCAGTTCTCCCTGGTCCAGGTCCCAGGCCATCACGCCCTGGCACTGGCCATCCTGCATGATCAGGTCAATCGCAAAATATTCAATAAAAAATTCAGCGCGGTGTTTGAGTGACTGCTGGTAGAGTGTATGCAGGATCGCGTGACCGGTCCGGTCCGCCGCCGCACAGGTGCGCTGGGCCTGTCCTTCACCGTAATGTGTCGTCATACCACCGAATGCGCGCTGATAGATGCGGTCTTCGGGAGTGCGTGAAAAGGGAACGCCGTAATGCTCCAGTTCAATCACCGCGTTCGGGGCTTCCTTGCACATGTACTCGATTGCGTCCTGGTCACCCAGCCAGTCGGAGCCCTTGACCGTGTCATACATGTGCCAGCGCCAGTCATCCTCCCCCATATTGCCGAGCGCGGCGCTCATCCCGCCCTGCGCGGCAACCGTGTGGCTCCGGGTCGGAAACAGCTTGGTGATGCAAGCCGTGCTCAACCCTTCCAGCGCCATGCCAAAGGTTGCGCGCAGTCCGGCTCCGCCAGCGCCGACTACCACCACATCATATTGATGATCGACGATTTCATACGCGCCGTCGCCGCTCACAGGGCCGTCCTCAATACCGCGAAGCCCGATACCAGCGCAGACAGCAACAGAATTCCCTTGCCCAGCAGGAGGCTGGCGCCGTTCAGCCCCGGACTGTGAATATAGTCCTCGATCACCACCTGCACCCCGAGCCAGGCATGCCAGAACATCGTGACGAGGTACAGGAGCAGCAGCACCGCCACCCACGGACGCGAAATCCAGGCAACCGTTTCTTCGAACCCGCTGGCCGTATAACGGACAATCGAAAACAGGAACCAGATCGTCAGCGGAACCAGTAGCATCGCGGTCACCCGTTGCCACTTCCAGTGCCCGGAACCTGGCGTCAAGGTAGTCATATCAACCAGACTCCCGCTGTCAACAGAACCGCGGCCACTACCGTAATTTTCCCGGAAAGATAGACGCTGGAAAGCTCGAAACCATAGCCGAAATCCCAGAACAGATGACGGATACCATTGCACAAATGATAACTGGTACATGCCGTCCAGACCACCAGCGCCGCCTTACCCGGCGGGGAGGACAATCCCTGGCGGAAACATTCATACACCTCTTTGCCCAGCGCCACCCCCAGCAGCCATAGCGCGATAACGACCGCGCCCACGGCAATCACGATTCCGGTTGCCCGGTGAAGGATGGACAAAACCGAAGTGAGTTGCGGCCTGTAAACCTGCAAATGCGGAGAAAGCGGGCGGCTGGGACCGTTATCTGTTATCTTCATCACTTGATTTTAACTGATAAGCGCACCATATTATTCCTGATTTTCTTATCCATCGCCATAAAATTTCCGAAGCCGCACAATGCCCCCGATAACGCAAGCGCAACTGGACTCCCTGCTGGACAACCGGAATCCCGGTCCGCATTACATGGATCCGGAACCATTGTCCTTGCTCCGTATACAGGGAGAGGACGCCGAAACCTTTCTGCAAGGGCAATTGAGCAACGATATTTCGAAGCTCGGGCCATCTCAGGCCCAGTTGCACGCCTGGTGTAACCCCAAGGGGCGGGCGCTCGCCATCCTGAGAATCCTGCGCACTGGAAGCGGTTTTTTGGCATTGCTCCCGGATGATCTGGTGACGTCTTTCACAAAGCGGTTGAAAATGTTTGTGATGCGCGCCAAAGTGACGATTGAGACCGAACCGGATTATCGTTGCCTCGGACTGGTCGGCGCGGCCGATTCGGCCATACAGGATTTCATCGAATCCGGGTATGGCGTCTATCGTGTGGATGGAACCCGGCCCCGTTCCCTGCTGATCGGCAACCAGGAACTGATCGGGCGAATTACAGGCAAAGCCGGTTCATTGATTCTGCCGGGCGAATACTGGCGGGCGCTGGACATTCTCTCGGCCATTCCCCAGGTCTACCCGTCCACGGTTGAAACCTTCATTCCACAGCATGTCAACCTCGAGCTGGTTGACGGGGTCAGTTTCAAAAAAGGCTGTTATCCGGGACAGGAAATTGTGGCGAGGCTGAAATATCTTGGCAAGTCGAAAAAGAGATTGATTATCGCCAGGATCCATTCCTCCAATCCTGTTGCTCCGGGTGACGCAATCTACGCTGGCGACAGGCCCGACTCCAAAGCCGGGCTTATCGTGGACTCGGTCGGACTCGATAATCGAACCTGGCTGGTCTCCGCCATGGCGCCCGCAACCGCCATCCATGACGGCGTACTGACCGTCGGTTCGGCGGCCGGCAACCCGCTCGAACGGGTAACCATGCCATACGCGATCCCCGACGATTAACGCCGCTTCTTCAAAAGAATCGGGAACTTGTCCCGGACCAGGCTGTCGCAGGCGCTATCCACGTAACAGGGCCAATGGTGATCGAGAATTTCCCGGACAACCTGCCGACTGCGCGTATAAAGATCATTGGAACCCGCCTGTTCCCATGCGTCCGCAGGAGTGCGGTCGGATAACTCAGGGTACAGGTACTCGGTCTCTATATAGTCCAGGGTCTGGCTGTGCCCCAGGAAATGGCCGGGGTTGATTACCGATTCGCGGATAACCTCCACCGACAGGGTTTCATCGTTGACCTCGATGCCGCGGGTCGCCCGCAGAACCAGCCCCAGAATCTCATCATCGATCACCAGGGATTCGAAACTGCAACCCATCAGACTACCCATCATCCCGGCCGCTTCACAAACACGATTGGCGCCCGCCATGGCGGCCAGAGCCAGAGAAACCCCCTTTTCAAATCCGTGCTGGACATCCGGGATCTTCGAGTCCGTCATGCCAGCCGCGACAGAATTGGGAAGGTCATAGAACCGGCCCATCTGCACGGCGGCGGCCGACAACAACGCCTCCTCGGCGCTACCCCCGGAAAATGAACCGGTGCGCAGGTCGGTAATAAAGGGCCAGGCGGCGAAGGCCATCGGGCAACCGGGATTGATCAGGTTGACAACCGCGAGGCAAGCCAGGGTTTCCGCTATCACTTGCGCCAGGATGCCCGCCAGCGGAGCCGGAGCGGTGGCCCCGCTCTGGGGCGCTACCGCAAGATCACTGGTCAGGCCGAGTCGGCTGGCTTCCATCATCACTTGCAGGTTTTCCACTCCGAATCTCAGCGGTGAAACAATCGGACAACCCCCGAAAATAGCGAACGGTTCTTTCCTGAACCGGCCTTCCCCTCCCAGGACCATATCAAACATTTCGACTGCCGGGCGAACGCTTTCCGAACTTCGAAAAGCAAAGCAAAGAGGCTTTTCGGTCGCCATGATCATCGCATACGGGATATTGATGTCATGCTCGAAATCGTCCGTGACGTCTGTCGGAACCACGGTGTCGCCGACCATGTGAATGTTGTCGAGCCTGTCGGTCAGCCGGGTGAAGTCGTAGATATCCTGGAGCGTGGACGGACGGTAGCTCCTGGTTTCAGCTTCAAATGTGGTGACCGCCGACCCCGATGTCGCAAAATAGACTTTCGAACCACTGCACTCGATATCATCCTTCCCTTTCCGGGCGCCTCGCGCGTGCACTACAAAGTGGCGGGCAGCCCCTGCGATAATGTCTTCAACCAGCGCTTTCGGGAAACACAACCGGTTATGTTCATTCAGCCTCGCCCCCTTTGGCAAAACCGTGTCCAGCAAATCACGGGTCGGGTCCTTGATGCCGATCGTCTCCAGAATCTCAAGGGCAGCCTGGTGTACCTGCTCCATGTCGTGTTCGCTCAATGGTTTGTAACGCCCCCCCAACATCCCGGGCCAAACCGCCTGCGATGCGGTTTGCGCCTGCCTTCTGGTTTTACGGGCGTCCCGCCCCCCTTCGCGCCTCCTCCGGGTACGCGCCCGGTCGGGGGTTCCCCGACTTTTTCCGGTGAGCGCTGTTTCAGACATCAGGCAGAAACCGGGCGATTGGACGGCCGACGGCCATTATCCGGCAAGCGATGGAATTTCCCGCCTGAACAGTTGTTTTTCAACCTGCTCCGGGTCCTCCAGGAAATTACGCGCGGCCAAATGGCCATAAAAGACCGCGTCCGCGATCAGCCCCGGCGCAAGGGCATCACCGATCACCTCAAGGGTGGAAAACTTCCAGAGCCGGTCGTTGATCGCCAGCAGTTCGTCCGCCAGATCCTGGTTCGGTTGCCTTTCGGTTACCAGAACCAATGTCCCGCATTCGTGGGCGGTATCCCCGCCGCTCAATAAACATTCAGTGGCAATCCCTTGATCATCGACACTTTTCAGCGTCTGGCTGGTTATGACACGAACTCCCTGCGCGATCATGGCCGATTGAACCTGCTCTTGTTCCAGAGTGTAACCGGTCCAGGCGGAAACCGTGCCCGCCGGGGTAATATAGGTTGTTTCCCGGTCTGCCGAGGCAAGATGTTCGGCGATCACCCCGCCGATATAGGATTGTTCATCGTCATAAACGACGACCGCGCCGGAGCCAGGCATCTGTCCAGCCATAATGTCATCGGGTGTCATGATACAAACCCCGGCATCCGCATCTATCGCGGTACGGGAACTTCTGCCAACCCCGTCACGCCGCCAGCGCGCCCCGGTCGCGATAAACACATGGGGAATCCCCAGATCAACGACGTGGTGGGCCGTCATTTCACTGTTCAGATACAACTCAACGTTGGCGGCCCGTTCCAGTTGTGCGATTCGATAGTCGCTCACCCGCCTCCACGCCGACAATCCTTTCAATCCGGACTCCCCGACCACCCGGCCGCCCAACCGGTCCGACGCTTCCGCCAGTGTGACGTCATGACCGCGCCGGCTCAACTGCAGCGCACATTCCAGCCCCGCCGGTCCGCCTCCCACTACGACAACCGGGGTGTCACTGGATTTCGGTTCGATCTTCTCCGGATGCCAGTTCCTTCTCCATTCCTCTCCCATGGTCGGGTTCTGGGTGCAGCGAATGGGAATTCCGGTCGTGTCGCAGGAAACACAAATATTGCAGCCGATACACTCGCAGATATCCTCAACCCGGTTCTCCCTGATCTTGTTCGGCAGGAACGGGTCCGCGATGGACGGACGGGCAGCGCCAATAAAATCGAAATGCCCTTTTCTGACCAGCGCCGCCATGCGGTCAGGCGAAGTATACCGTCCCACCCCGACCACCGGTTTCGATGTCACCTGTTTGACGAATGCGGTAAACGGTTCCTGGTAACCTTCATCCGGCGCAAATCTCGATGTCCGGGAATCGTTGTCCCATCCAGCCACATTGACATCCCATAAATCAGGATATTCAGCCAGCATTTCCACAATCTCCCGGCCTTCAACCATAGCCTGCATGCCAGCGCCACCCTCCATGTCATCCACCGCCAGCCGCAATGCAATGGCGCATTCCCCCGCCGCTTCGTCCAGTGATTCTTCCAGCAGCTCCCGGGTCAGGCGAACCCGGTTTTCCAGGGAGCCGCCATATTCATCGGTGCGCTGATTGAACAGCGGATTCAGGAACTGGTGCGCCAGCGTCATGTGATGACCGGCATAAACATAGACAATATCGAAACCGGCGGTTTTGGCGTTCCGGACTGCGTTCCGGTGCCATTTGCGCAGATCCCGGATATCGGACCGGGTCATTGCCCGGGCCTGCCGCGGATACAGGTCTTCAATCGTTCGCCCGCTGGGCGAAAGCGGAGGGATGCGTGAGAACAGGTTGGGCGCGTGATGACCATTGTGGGCCAACTGAATACCGGCCAGCGAACCGTGTTGATGCACGGCCTCGGTCATCAGGGCCAATGCCGGAATATCCCGCTGGTCCCACAGGCGTTGTACCGCATACGGCGACAGGTCGGAACTTGGATGAATCTCGGTCTCTTCGGTACACACGACCGCCCACCCGCCTTGCGCCTTCATACCGCGCATCGCGGCATGGCCCCGCGGTCTCAGGTGACCGAACCCGTTGCAATGGGGAACCTGGTAAAAACGGTTCCGCGCCGTAACCGGACCGATTGCCACCGGTTCAAAAAGAACCGCATACCGATCAGCGCCAGTCACAAAGCCCTTCCCCGCTCCCCGGGGAAAGACGCCGCTTACCCCGACATGGAATCAATGAATCCGGACCGTTTCCCATGCGCCATTTCTGATTTCAAGCTCCTTGTAGCTGCCGAATACTTCACCCACTTCATTGAACTCGACATTGGTCGCGCCCTGATAATTGACTTCTCCGCCATCAGCCAGGATCTGCAAGGCCTTTGCCAGTTCACCGGGGCCGATTTCCTCGCCCGGAGCGTTGGCTACAGACATGACGCTGCCCTGAATGGCGGCGCGGTCGGCTGAGCCCGCTGCCTGAATGGCCAGAACCAGGAGAGCGGCCGCGTCATACGACTCGGGCACGAACGCGCCATCGCCCTTGACCCCCCTGGAGTTGGCATAGTCTGCAAAGGCGTCCGCTCCGGATGCCCCGCCCGGCAGGGTCGCGACGGAACCATCGAGGTCGGAGCCAATGGCTTCTATCAGCGATTCGCCGACCATTCCATCCGCCATCACGAAGCCGCTGAAAGCATCGGCATCGACTGCGGCCTGGATGATCCCCTTGCCGCCCTGGTCAACATATCCGAACACTGCCAGATGTTCGGCGCCGGACGCCGCCAGGGCGCCGACTTCAGCGGAGTAATCGGCCTTGCCGTCCTCATGCGCCGCAGTGATCGCAACCGTACCGCCATTCGCCTTGAACGCGCTACCGAATGATTCGGCAAGCCCCTTGCCATAATCGTTATTGGTATAAGTGATCGCGACTTCACGAATGCCCCTGTCTTTCAGTATATCGGCGAGCAACTGTCCCTGACGGGCATCCGACGGCGCTGTTCTGAAGAAAAAGCCATTGTCATCTATCGTCGACAACGCCGGCGAAGTGGCCGATGGGGAAATCATGACCACGCCATTCGGAACAGCCACATTGTTTGCTATGGCGGTCGTCACTCCTGAGCAGTCAGCTCCCATAATGGCGGCAACGGCATCCGCGGTGACCAGCCGTTCAGCAGCCGAAGACGCGGCCGCGGCATCAATACAGGTGGAGTCGCCGCGTACACCGACAGCGGTTTTTCCGTCGAGCAGCTTTCCTGATTCCGAGGCTTCGGATAAAGCGAGGTCAGCGCCGCTGGCCATATCCGGCGTCAGCGATTCAATGGGGCCGGTATAACCGAGAATAACGCCAATCCTGATGTCCTCAGCCAGTACCGGCGCAGACAAAACAGTCAGCAGCGCAGGTATCAATACGGTTTTTTTCATCATGTCTTCTCCTAAACTAAAGTGTTCGCGGTCCCGAAGAAAAGGGACATGTCCAGAGTAACCCGGACCAATAGTATAACCCGCCCAGCCTGCAAAACCAAACATCAACGGCCGCCATCCCCTGCAAGCCGGGCTTTCTTCCGTACCCGTTCCGGCAACAATCCTCCGGGGCTGTACCGCAATACCGTCAACAACACAAACCCCATGAAAAACAGGCGCATGTGTTGCGCGTTCCTGATCAGATGCTGCCTGACCGGGCTGTCGTCTTCCATCCACGCGGTTGCCGTCTCCATCAACCAGACCCCGACCGGCTCAGACTCAATCCATACCAGCCAGATCAGGAACCCGCCAAGAACCGCCCCCAGGTTATTGCCGGAACCACCGACAATGACCATGACCCAGATCAGGAAGGTATAGCGCAGGGGATTGTAAGTGGTCGGAGTGAACTGGCCATCCAGAGTGGTCAGCATGGCGCCGGCAACGCCGATTACGGCAGAACCGATGACGAAAATCTGAAGATGACGCCGCGTCACATTCTTTCCCATAGCGCCCGCCGCCACTTCATTATCCCGAATAGCGCGCATCATCCGGCCCCAGGGTGAATTCAACGCCCGTACACTGAGCAACAGGATGACGACCAGAACCGAAGCAAACAATCCGGTATAACAGAGTTTTACAAAAATACTGGAACCATCGATCACATACTGCTTGAACGCGTCTGTGCGATCCGCCTGGTTCAACGAGGACAATTCCGCCGCGTACCATCGAGCAATCAGATCGACGAACCAGGCGCTGTTCTGCAACTCGATTTCATAGGGTACAGGGCGGGCCAGGCCGGTAACATTTTTCACGCCCCGGGTCAGCCAGTCCTCGTTTTTCAGGATCGCGACGACGATTTCCGAGATCCCCAGAGTGGCAATGGCCAGATAGTCTGCGCGCAGTCCGAGGGCAACCCTGCCGATCAGCCAGGCCGCTCCCGCGGCGAACAGCCCGCCGACCAACCAGGAAAACAGGACCGGCAGCCCCATGCCGCCGAGGAAACCTGTCTTTGCCGGCTCGACCGCTTCAATCGAAGTCACCGCCGGGTCCAGAAAATAACGGGTGACAAACAGACCGCCAATGAGGGTCGCCGCCATCGCCCAGCCGCGTCTTTGGCTGCGCGGCCATCGTCTGTACAGGAACCGCATCAACCCAATGGTAATCACGAAGCAAATCAGCGCCAGCATCAGGTTTGCTGCCCCCGCCTGCCAGGCGGCGGCCACAGGCGCGCGGGATACCAGAACCACACTCAGTCCTCCCAATGCGGCAAAGCCCATTACGCCGACATTCAGCAATCCCGCGTAACCCCACTGCATATTGACCCCGAGCGCCATCACCGCGGAAATCAGGCACAGATTGAAGATACCGAGCGAGACCGACCAGGACTGGACGAGACCGATGATCAGGAACAGAGCGCCGATCACGGCAAATGACCAGCAGGCTTTTTGGGTATTGCCCATAGCGGCCCGACCTTTCACAGCACCTTGCCTTTGACGATGCCGGTCGGCTTGACCAGCAACACCAGAACCAGGATCATGAACGATACCGCAAACTTGTAATCGGTAGACAACAATTGCATCAATCCCTGTGGCTCAAGGCTTTGCGGCAACAGATAGATGAATACCTTCTTGTAAGCGTAGGTGATAACCACCTCGGAAAACGCGACCACATAACCGCCGGCAATGGCGCCAATCGGGCTGCCGATGCCACCGACAATGGCCGCGGCGAACATGGGCAGCAAAAGCTGCAGGTAGGTAAACGGTTTGAAACTCTTGTCGAGGCCGTAAAGCGTACCGGCTATGGTCGCCAGAATGGCAGCGAGTATCCAGGTAACCCGCACCACCCGGTCCGGGTCGACACCGGATAACAGAGCGAGGTCCTCATTGTCGGAATAAGCTCGCATGGCCTTGCCGGTGCGGGTTTTATGCAGGAGCCAGAAAAGCCCGGCAACACAGACCAGCATGATCACGACCGTCAATCCCTGGGAAACCTTGACGCTCAATCCCTCGTTCAGCCCGGTCCAGGCCTTGAAATCACGGGCGCGAATAATAAAACGTTCCCCGTCCAGAAAATTCCGGTCATTCGGGCCAATCACGAATCGCACGATCCCGTTCATCATGAACATCACGCCAATTGAAGCGATCATCAGCGTTACTGGCGCGGCCTTTTGATGCCGGTAGTGGCGATAAACCAGTTTGTCCGTAACCATCACCATGACAATCGTCGCCAGGATGCCGACCGGCAGCGCGAGCAACGCGGTCGGCAGCGGACCCAGGCTGACCCCGATCGATTGCAGCCACCAGGTCACCAGAATGGTGACCATGGCGCCGAAGGCCATGGTATCGCCGTGGGCGAAATTGGCGAATCGTAAAATGCCGAATACCAGCGTGATTCCAAGAGCGCCGAGCGCAAGCTGCGAACCGTAGGCCAGTCCCGGCACAATGACGAAATTCAACAATAATACGACCGCGTTGAGCGCATCGGTAACCGCCTGCATCTATCCTCCCAGAAATGATCTGCGTACTTCGGGGTCCGCCAGTAATGCCTGGCCAGTGTCGGTGTGACGATTCTCACCCACCACCAGCACAAACCCGATATCGGCGATACCGAGAGACTGGCGGGCATTCTGCTCTACCATCAGAACCGGGACTCCGGCGTTCCGCACTTCGAGAATACGGGCGAACAAGTCATCCATCACAATCGGTGAAACCCCCGCGGTCGGCTCATCGAGCAGCAGGACCGAAGGCCGGGACATCAGCGCGCGTCCAACCGCAACCTGCTGGCGCTGCCCGCCGGATAATTCACCGGCCAGTCGATTCTGAATCGTAACAAGAGCCGGAAACAACTGGTAAATCTGCTGCAAGGTCTCATCCAGGTCATCCTCCCGCAAAAACGCGCCCATCTCGAGATTCTCGCGCACACTCATCGACAGAAAAATATTCCCGTTCTGCGGGGTAAAGGCAATACCTTTCGCAATTCGCTCCTGAACCGACAAATGCGATATCTCCTCCCCATTCAGCCGGACACTGCCGGTTCTTAATTTCAGCATGCCCAACAGCGCTTTCATCGCGGTCGATTTGCCCGCGCCATTGGGACCGACAATGACCGCGATTTCCCCCTGGTCCACATTCACCGCGCAACCCTTGAGAATATCGCTGCCGGCATAACCGCCGACCATTTCCTCGCCAACCAGAGCGCAACTGCTTCGATCCGGCTTTGTCCCGCTCCGGTTTTGCGGGGCCTGGAACCCGGCTTTGTTTTCAAGGCCGCGGCCAAGGTAGGCTTCAATGACTTCCTCATTATTCTGCACTTCTTCCGCGCTGCCCACGGCCAGTACCGCCCCTTCCGCCATACAGATCACCGGGTCGCACAGGCGGCGGATAAATTCCATATCGTGCTCGATCATGCAAAAGGTATAACCCTTCTCCCGGTTGAGTTTGATGATGGCGTCGCCAATTTCACGCAGCAAAGTCCGGTTGACCCCCGCACCGACTTCATCCAGAAAAACAATCCTGGCATCCACCATCATGGTGCGGCCCAGTTCCAGCAGTTTTTTCTGACCTCCGGAGAGATTGCCCGCAAGCTCGTCAGCGACCGCCCCCAGGTTCAGGAAATCAATCACTTCCCGCGCCTTCCGGTAAATCGTGTCTTCTTCCAGTGCAACCTGGCCGGGACGGAACCATGCGTGGACCAGGCTTTCACCGGATTGTCCCGCAGGGACCATCATCAGGTTCTCGATCACCGACATTCGGGAATATTCGTGTGCAATCTGGAAGGTACGCAACAATCCTTTCGCAAAAAGCCGGTGGGGTTTCAGGCCGGTAATATCCTCGCCATCGAGCAGTACGGTACCGAACGTGGGGGCGTACAGACCCGCGATCGTATTGAACAGGGTGGTTTTGCCCGCGCCATTGGGACCGATCAGGCCGGTAATGGAACCCCTTGAGATGTGGATCGAGACATTGTCAATGGCTTTCAATCCACCGAAATGCTTCGAAAGACGCTGGACGCTTACGATATCTGTCTGATCGTCATGTCGGGGCATTGGGTCGGCCTGGCCGGTATCGGCAGTCAATCACACTTGAACGATACTACAAAATCCCGAAAGTTGCTGCTTCTGTCACCATCCCCGCCCCAATTCAAATCGACCCGGATTTTTCGTACAATCGCCCAAAAAACGGGAGGCAGGAACAAGCGGATGAGTTTCAAAAAAGTGGCGGTAATCGGAGCGGGCACCATGGGCGCCGGTATCGCGGGTCAGGTGGCCAATGCCGGGGTGGAAGTATTGTTGCTTGATTTGCCCGGCGACGGCGAACAGGCCAATGTGCTGGCCGAGCGCGGTTATCAACGGCTACTGGATCCGGATCAGCCCGGATTGATGAGCAAACAGGCGGGAGGGCTGATCACCCTGGGCAATACCAGAGACGATTTTGGCAGGCTGGCCGATTGTGACTGGGTTGCGGAAGCGGTGGTGGAACGTCTGGATGTCAAAAAGGATTTGTACAAACGCCTGGATCAGATCTGTAACCACGGCGCGATCATTACCTCGAATACTTCGACCATCCCGATCCGGTTACTGGTCGAGGATATGCCGGATTCCTTCCGCAAGCGGTTCGCCATTACCCATTTTTTCAACCCGGTGCGGTTCATGCGCCTGCTGGAACTGGTTCGCGGTGACGCCACCGATCCCGAAGTCGTTAACCGGCTGGACCGGTTTTGCGAGCGTCAACTGGGCAAGGGCGTGGTTCGGTGCTTCGATACCCCCGGCTTCCTGGGCAACCGGGTTGGAGTCTATGCGATCCAGTGCGCCCTGCGTTCGGCATTCGAGCTTGGGTTGACGCCGACCCAGGCCGATGCCATTTTCGGACGCCCGATGGGTATTCCAAAGACCGGCGTATTCGGCCTGTATGACCTGATCGGAATCGACCTGATGGCGGATGTGGTGAAAAGCATGGTCAGTATCCTGCCGGCGGACGATGCCTTCCACCTGGAAGCGGATGAAAACCCGTTGGTAACGGCCATGATTGAAAACGGTCAGACCGGCAACAAGCAGGGGAAAGGGTTTTACCGGCAGGAGGAAAACCCGGCTGGGCGGTTTGTGATCAATCCGGAAACCGGGGAATACGAACAGTTTGAAAGACTGAACCTGCCGGTCGCCGCCGATGCAGAGAAAAACGGGATCCGGCGCCTGCTGGAAGACGACTCGGTTTACGGAGAATTTGCCTGGCGGGTATTATCAAAAACGCTGTGTTACGCGGCTTCCCTGGTTCCTGAGGTGGGCGATGATCCGGTCGGCGTGGATGATGCGATGAAACTGGGCTACAACTGGCTGTCCGGCCCATTCGAAATGATGGACGGGATTGGCGTGGATTACATGATTGACCGACTCGCCTCGGAACAGCGCGATATCCCCGCATATCTGCAACAGGCAAAAGGCTCGGGTTTTTACCATGTGGCAGACCGGCAACTTTGCGCCAGAACCCGTGATGGCCAGTGGCGGCCGATCACGAGACCGCCGGGCGTGGTGCGGTTCAACGAGAAAAAGCGGACGCTGTCGGCGCAAAACTCCAACGAAATGGCGAGTTGGTATATCACCGACGATGCCGCCCTGGTGGAGTTCCACAGCAAGGCGAATGCGCTGGACTCCGATTCGATGGCGATTCTCGCGGACGCGGTCGAGCAGGTTCCGGTCAGGCGATTGAAAGGGCTGGTGGTGCATAATGACGCACAGCATTTTTCCTGCGGCGTCAATCTCGGCGCCGTCCGGGATTATTATGAACGGGATGACCTGGATGAACTGGACCGGTTTCTGGATCGTTTCCAGCAGACTGTGGTAACCATGAACCGGAGCGATTTCCCGGTTGTGGCGGCGCCGGTGGGCCTGTCCCTGGGGGGTGGTTTCGAGGTCGTTCTGCATGCAAAACAGGTCATCTCGCATGCCAATTCGGTGATGGGGCTGGTTGAATCCCTGGTCGGGGTCGTTCCCTCCGGGGGAGGATGCAAGGAAATATTGTACCGCTGGATCGACAAACTGGACTGCGGCGAGGACATACAGGCGGCCAGCTGGAAAGCGTTCATGAATATCGGATTCGGAAAAACCGCAACCTCACCGCTGCAGGCGGCTGCCTTGGGTCTGGTCAGGGACAATGACCGATATGAAATGAACCGTGACCGAATCTGTAACGCCGCGATTCAAGCGCTGGATTCCAGCGAAAGCCGACAACCGTTCGAGCGTCCGGGCCTGGCCATGCCCGGACAGCCTGTTTTTGAAGAAATGCAGAAATGGCTTGGCAAATCCCGCCGGGACGGCCTGTTGATGCCGCATGACGTCGTGGTCGGAACGGAAATTGCCCGAATCGTGTCAGGCGGTAAAATCGAAGCGGGCGCAATCTGGTCCGAACAGGATTTGCTGGATGCGGAACGCCGCTCCTTCCTGGCGCTGGTCAGCACAGACAGCACGCGGGCCAGAATCGGCAGTATGCTGGATTTCGGCAAAACCCTTCGGAATTGAGCCGGGGTCGAGCGCCAGCGCCTTAATCCATTCCGCTTTTCAGGGTAGTCCAACAGAATCAGGATTGAATATGAACCGTGACGCGAAATTGTCGATTATCGATCTGTCCGAATTCACGGACGGGTCGATAGCCCGGAAAAAGGAAATCGCGCAACAGGTGGTCCATGCCTGTGAGACCCATGGGTTTTTCAACCTGGTCGAATTCGGATTCGACCCGCAAATATTCGTGCAGGCCAGGAAGACGGCGCTTGAATTCTTTCGAGGCGATGCCGCAAGAAAGGAGGAAGTCCACATTTCCAGAGTGCCGCATCACCGCGGATATATCGGCAACTACGATGTGGCGCCTGATACAAAAAAAGGCGGAGATCTTCGGGAAGCCTACAAGGTCGCGCTGGAGCTGGATGACCAGGACCCGGATTACCTGGCCGGTATCTCACTGTATGGACCGAATGTCTGGCCATCCGGAATGCCGGAATTCCGGGAAACGATCTACGGCGTTTACGAACATTTCCAGAGCCTGTCCAAAACGATTTTCAGCCTGTTCGCCATTGGCCTGGATTTGCCAGAAAACTATTTCGGGAAACTGACCATAAAACCCGCCAGTGTGATGAACGTAAATTATTATCCGGCTACAGACCCGGATCAGCGCGATCAAACCAGCGGTATCGGGGCGCACAGTGACTACGAAGCATTCGCCATGCTGTGGCAGGATGATGCTGGCGGATTGGAAATCGAATCCCTGCAGGGGGAATGGCAGACGGTCCAGCCGATTGAAAATGCGCTGGTCATCAATATCGGGGATTTGATGTCCCGCTGGACCAATGATCGTTTCCGGGCTACCCGCCACCGTGTAATCAACACATCCGGAAAGGAACGGGTATCCTTCGCCTGTTTTGGAAACACCAATTACCATGCGATGATCGAGTGCATCCCATCCTGCTGCACGCCACAAACCCCCGCAAAATACCCCCCCGTCAAATCCGGCGACTACCTGATGCAGGCAATCGCCCGAACCTACGCCTACACAACCAGCCCCGTCTCCACAACCCAACATCCCCCGTATTAACCGTCATCACAGGGACCGGTCACCGTGCCGGCCCGCAACCATAACCGCCTGCTCCCGACGACCGCCTGATCCGATGCTTTCCCGGCTGGAACCGAGCGTTCAAAATGATCCGTTACCGACCTTCTTCCCTCCCTGCTTACCGGCCTTCTTCCCCGCTGTCGCTCTCATGGGCTTTCTCGCTCAGAGCCGTATCGAATTCCTTGACGTACACATCCCGGATATTGCGCAAAATAGTCTTGTCGTCCGTGTGACGCACATCAATCCCCTTTTCGATAAACACAATGTGCCCGGCTATATTGCTGCTATGCCCTCCAAACCGTTCGAGCGCCCGAATGCCAAGCACAATGTCCACAAAATGACCGACATTTCTGGAATCCTCCATAATGAATGTGCTCAGACGCCGCAGTATCGACTTCAACTGGTTGTCCAGTTGCGCACTCTCGATCAGAACGTCTGCCGCAAGATCGAGATTCAGATCGTCAAATGCCTGTATGGCCATTTCCAGCATATTGATCACGTACGCGGACAGGGAGTAAATATCCCGCAATATTTCTTCGCTCGGCGGTTTTTGATCCGATTCGAAAAACCGAATGGTCAGACCGGCAATTTTCCTGGCCTCATCGCCCGTACGTTCCAGTTCCGCAACAATTTTCCCGATCGAGATCAGCACTCTCAAATCCCTGGCCACGGGCTGTCGCAACGCGATCAGGCGGATAATTTCATCATCCGCCTGTAAATCCAGATCATTCAGCTTTTTATCATTGCTGATGACATCGTATGCTTTTCCCGGATTCTCGTTTTGCAGAGTATCCAGAGCGTCCTCAAGCTGATTGACCGCAAGCCTGCCCATTTGTACGACCAGGTTATGGAGATACTGCATTTCCTTGTCAAAACGCTTGTATATATGCCGGTCACCTTGAATGTTCATAATTGATATCCTGCTGAACGATTGAAATCGACTCCGGTCAGCCAAAACGGCCAGTGATATACCCTTCTGTCAGCCGGTGCCGGGGATTGGTGAAAACAGTGTCGGTGGCGCCGACTTCCACCAACCGGCCCAGGTGGAAGTAGGCGGTTCTCTGTGAAACCCGGGCCGCCTGTTGCATGGAGTGAGTCACGATACAGATTGAATATTGTTTTCTCAACTCGTCGATCAACTCTTCAATGGCTGCCGTCGCAATGGGATCAAGAGCGGAACAGGGTTCATCCATCAGAATGATCTCGGGGCTGATGGCAATGGCCCGTGCAATACACAACCTTTGTTGCTGACCGCCTGACAGGCCGGTTCCAGGCTTATCCAGCCTGTCGGACACCTCTTTCCACAAATCCGCCTTGCGCAGACTGCTTTCCACAATATCGTCCAGTTCGGATTTACTACTCGCCAACCCATGCAACTTTACCCCATAAGCGACATTTTCATACAACGATTTCGGAAATGGATTGGGCTTTTGAAAGACAATACCCACCCGCGCGCGAAGCAAGACCACATCCATGTCCTTGCCGTAGATATCCTCGCCGTACAATTTGATGCTGCCGGACACCCTGCACACGTCAATCGTGTCATTCATCCGGTTCAGACAACGCAGGAAGGTCGATTTCCCGCATCCGGATGGTCCGATCATTGCAATCACCTCGTTCTTCCCGACATCAAGAGACACATTGAAAATAGCCTGCTTGTCACCATAAGACACATTGACGTTTCGGCTGGTCATTGCGGGATCATCGACATGAACATTGCCGAACGTCTTGAAATCCGGGTTCAGAACCGGGTCATCGAAATTCGGGGCAACGGCCGCCTGTCGCTCATCCAGTGGTGCACTCATATCCTCTGTGATTCTATCAGTCAGTGTATTCATAGTGTCATCGTGGCTGGAGGTTACCAGCGGTGTTCAAATTTCTTCCTTAACAGGACAATCAGGCCATTGACCGCAACCAGGAACAGGAGCAGAACCATGATCGCGGCCGAGGTGCGTTCGACAAACGCGCGTTCCGGGCTGTCTGACCACAGGTAGATCTGCACCGGCAGCGCCGTAGCCGGATCAAGCGGCCCGCCGGGAACATCGACAATGAACGCCACCATCCCGATAACCAGCAAAGGCGCCGATTCTCCCAGCGCCTGGGCCAGGCCGATGATGGTTCCGGTCAGCATGCCGGGCATCGCCAGCGGTACCACATGATGCAACACGGTCTGCACCGGCGAAGCGCCCAGCCCAAGCGCGGCTTCCCGGATACTGGGCGGTACCGCTCCGAGAGCGGCGCGGCTGGATATGATGATGGTCGGCAGCGTCATCAGCGCCAGCACCATCCCGCCGACCAGAGGCACCGAACGCGGCAGGCCGAAGGCGTTGATAAAGATGGCCAAGCCGAGCAAGCCGAATATGATGGACGGAACCGCCGCCAGATTATTGATATTGACCTCGAGCAGGTCCGTTATCCGGTTCTTCGGGGCAAACTCCTGCAAGTAAATCGCCGCCGCGACACCAATCGGGAATGCCAGCAGCATGGTCACCAGCATGGTGAAAATGGACCCCATTGTGGCGCCGAAAATACCCGCCTGCTCCGGTTCACGGGAATCGCCAGCAGTGAAAAACGGAATATTGAAGCGTTTTTCCACACGGCCGTCTTCCGCCAACCGGTCCACCCACCCAATGGTAATGTCCTTGATCCGCCGGTTCTTCTCGGGAACATCCCGGTCAATCCGGCCCTTGACAAAAACATCCACCTCGTCATCGGCCAGCAGCCAGTAAGTAACCGACCTGCCGATCAGCGATGGATCCGCCATGACTTTTTCGCGCAGTTGATATTGCGCTCCGCCGCTCATGATCCTGTAGAGGGCCTTTTTCTCCTTGCGTTTGGTGACTTCCGGGAATGTCTGGCGAAGCGCTTCCTTGATGAATCCGGAGTAATTCGCTTTCGACAATGATTCCCGGCTCCGGTCATCTCCGAAATCCTCTGCGAGGAGATGGATATCCAGCCCGATATGCGTCTGCAATAACGCGGTATATCCGTTGGAGCCGGTGGTAACCAGCAAAAATACCAGGAAAGCCAGCCCGCACACAATGGACGATAGTCCGTACATACGGAATCGGGTTTCCCGCGCATAACGTCTGGCAAGCCCCGCTTTGATGATCTCGACCTGGGTCATTCGTATTGTTCCTTGTATTTGCGGACCACCTTCAACGCAATGACATTGAGAACCAGAGTGATGACGAACAAGGTCAGTCCCAATGCGAACGCCGCCAGGGTTTTCGGGCTATCGAATTCCTGGTCCCCGACCAGCAGGGTGACGATCTGCACGGTAACGGTCGTTACCGACTCGAACGGGTTGGCAGTCAGGTTCGCCGCCAGTCCCGCCGCCATCACCACGATCATGGTTTCACCGATTGCGCGCGAAACCGCCAGCAGAACGCTGCCGACGATGCCCGGCAGGGCGGCTGGCAGAACCACCCTGCGCACCGTTTCCGACCGGGTCGCGCCGAGTCCATAAGAACCATCGCGCAATGCCTGGGGTACGGAGTTGATCACATCATCCGACAGCGACGACACGAAGGGCAGGATCATGACACCCATCACCACCCCGGCCGCCAGGGCGCTTTCGCTGGAAACACTCATACCAAAGGATTCCAGTGAATTACGGATCATTGGCGCAACCGTCAAGGCGGCGAAAAAACCGTAAACCACTGTGGGAATACCAGCCAGGATCTCAAGCAGGGGTTTGCCGAATGTCCGTACATGCCGGTTGGCGTATTCCGAGAGGTAAATGGCCGACATCAGCCCGAACGGTACGGCAATGAACATTGCAATCACGGTAATCAGGAATGTCCCCGCGAACAGGGGGACGGCTCCAAACGCGCCGGATGAACCCACCTGGTCGGAACGAATGGCAGTCTGGGGGGACCACTCCAGGCCAAACAGAAAGTCGGTCACCGGAATGACGTTGAAAAACCGGATGGACTCGAACAACACGGACAGGACGATACCGACCGTTGTCAGAATGGCAATACTGGTACAGGCAACCAAAAAAGTCTTGATCACCCTTTCAACCCGGTTTCTTAAAGCCCGGTTTTTCCTGCTCAGGCTCAATGCGACCAGCATCAGGCATGGCGCAAGGATGAAAAACACAAAAAGCAGCGACAGGATATTCATTTATTTTTTGTATTTTTCGGGTCTTTCCAAAAAAACGACACCGTGAATCCGGTGTTCACATGACACACAGATGTGAAATGGTTGTCACATCCGCAGTGGAGCCAGATTGGCCGTATCGGACCGGAATTTTTCTCTTTCGCTGGCCGGCATCGGGATCAGGCCCTTGTCAACCAGATAGCCTTCTTCGCCAAAAGCCGCTTCGTCAGTAAACTCCGCCATGAATTCGGCAATACCCGGGGTCATGCCGATATGCGCTTTTTTGGCATAGAAGTAAAGCGGGCGTGAAACCGGATATGAACCATCCGCAATAGCCTCGAATTCAGGTGGAACACCGTCAATCATCGAACCCTGGATGACATCCGAATTCTGGTCAAGGAAGCTGAAACCGAACAAACCGAGCGCCTTTTCGTTTTCCCGCAGTTTTTGAACGATCAGGTTGTCGTTTTCCCCGGCTTCCACATAAGCTCCATCTTCGCGAATGGTATGGCAAAGCGACTTGTACGCTTTTTCTTCTTTCTTTTTCATGGCCTCGATCCAGTCGAACGAATTGCAGCCGCCTTCAAGAGCCAGCTCGGCAAAAGCGTCACGGGTGCCCGATGTAGGAGGCGGTCCCAGTACTTCGATTTTCGAATCCGGCAGCCCCGCATTGACCTCATTCCAGGTCGAGTAAGGATTCGGGATAGTGGACTCGCTGCCATCGGGGTTCGGAACGTCTTTGGCCAGCGCAAGGAAAATATCCCTTCGGGTCAATTCCATCTGGTCAGCCTCGCTGGAATTCCCCAATACGATACCATCGTAACCGACCTTGACTTCAATCACATCTTTCACTCCATTGGCCTGGCATTTTTCGAATTCCGAAAACTTGATTCGACGAGACGAGTTGGTAATATCCGGGTGCGATTCACCGATCCCGGCACAAAGCAGTTTCATGCCGCCGCCCGAACCGGTTGATTCGATAATCGGGGTCTTGAAGCCGCTGGTTTTCCCGAATCTTTCCGCCACAACCGTAGCAAACGGATAAACGGTCGATGACCCGACGATCTGGATATAATCGCGGGCGGCCTGGGTAGAACCCGTACCTGCGATAAAGGTTGCCAAAACAACCGGAATAACACTTTTTAACATGGAACAACTCCGCAGTTGATCAATCGGGTGACAGGAGTCCGGGAATTTGTCATGTCTGCTCTATGACGCCGGTATTACAATATTATGACATACCCGACTCACGCTACAAAATAAATGAAAGGGCACTCCCGATCGGATATGATATAAGGAAAGATTTATGAGACCACTGCTTACCGCGCTTCGCGCCGCGGCTGAAATCACCCGGTTACGCATACTGTCGGTTCTGCGTGACAGCGAACTGACCGTTTCCGAGTTGATGGAAATACTGGAACAGAGCCAGCCACGGGTCAGCCGCCATCTGAAATTGCTGTGTGACGCAGGATTACTGCAACGTTATCCGGAAGGCGCATGGGTCTTTCACAGACTCACGGATAGCGGGAAAACGGCCGAATTGATCTCGTCGGTTCTGGACCTGATTGACATGCAGGATACCGATATCGCCCGTGACCGGCAGAAACTGCAAAAAATCAAAAACCGGAACGCGGCCATGGCCGCCGAATATTTCAGCAAAAACGCGGCGGAATGGGATACGATTCGAAGACTCGCAATACCGGAGAGCTATGTCGAGAAAAAGCTGATTGACTGTCTCGAAATCGATCGTCCCGACCTGTTCCTTGATCTTGGCACCGGAACAGGGAGAATACTCGAAATATTTTCCCCCCATATCAAAAAGGGAATCGGCATCGACATGACCCGGGAGATGCTGATGCTCGCCCGCTCCAACCTCGATACGGCCGGCGCCAGGAATTGCTCGGTGCGCCACCAGGATATCGGCAACCTGAGTCTGGAAGACAACTCCGTCGATGCCATCACCATTCATCAGGTATTGCATTATCTGGACAGGCCGGATGTAATTATCCGGGAAGCGGCCAGGGTATTACGCGCGGACGGACAACTGATTGTCGTCGATTTCCTCCCCCATGACCTCGAATTCCTCAGGGAAAAACATGCCCACCGCCGACTTGGAATATCCCCGCAGTCGATTTTGCAATGGGCTGGACATTGCGGCCTCAGCCTGGTCCGTACGGAACATCTGTCGGCGGCGGGGCCGGACCGGGACAGCCTCAGTATTGGTTTGTGGAATTTAAGGAAACAGCCGACCCCGAAAACAATGATATGATCGGACCGAGAAGTTTTAACCGCAACACCCAACGATGATTTCCAAATGCTTTAAAATCCTGGTGGCGTCAGGTCTCGCGGGCCTGCTCTGCGCCGGTTCCCCCGCTTCCGTATTGAACGAACTCGAACAGACGGAATTTCCGGGGAATCTGTCCACGCAGGCGACCATAACGACCCTGATCAATGCCCTCGTCAAGTCCCGGCATTTTCATCAGGCTCCTCTCGATGACCGGTTTTCCGAGAAAATCCTGGATAACTACATCAAACGACTGGATCCGGCGAAAAGTTATTTTCTGCAGGAGGATATCGACCAGATCGAAGCTCTGAAGCATGAATTCGATGACTACATCAGGAACAGCTTCCTGAAACCGGCCTACGCGATTTTCAGGATATACCGGGACAGAGTGAATCAACGGATTGAATTTGCCATTGAAAGACTGAACCAGCCTTTCGACTTCACCATTGACGAGGAATATCTGCTGGATCCGGAAGACGCCACCTGGGCGCAGGATGTCGAGGAACTGGATGACAACTGGCGCAAGCGCATCAAAAACGACATGATCAACCTGCGCCTGTCAAAAAAATCGGACGATGAGATCCGGGAAACCCTGACCAACCGATATATTCATATCGCGCGAAGAACCGGGCAGTTGAAAAGTGAAGATGTATTCCAGGGCTTTATCAACTCCTGGCTTTCGGGCATCGAGCCCTACACCCTTTATCACTCCCCAAGGGGAGCCGAAAATTTCAATATCCAGATGCGGTTGTCACTGGAGGGAATCGGAGCGGTGCTGCAGAGCGAAAATGAATTTACCGAGATCAGGAGAGTCATTCCCGGAGGACCCGCGGACCAGTCCGGAGAACTGGACTCCGGTGACCGGATCATCGGGGTCGGCCAGGAAAGCGAGGATATCGTCGATGTCATCGGCTGGCGGCTCGACGATGTCGTGTCACTGATCCGGGGGCCGAAGGGATCCACCGTCGTCCTGGAGATCCTTCCTGCTGAAAATGGCCTGGACAGTGGGTCGGAAACGATCTTCATCATCCGGGATGAAATAAAACTGGAGGAACAGGCCGCAAGCAGCAGGATCATCGACATTGCCACCGACAGCGGAACTTCCAGGGTGGGCGTGATTCGACTACCTTCGTTCTATACCGATTTCGATGGCAGAAATGTCAACAACCCGGATTACCGCAGCACCACCCGGGATGTCAAAAAACTGCTGGCCGGGCTTGAACATGAAAATACGGACGGCCTGATCATGGATTTGCGAGGGAATGGCGGAGGCGCGCTCGGCGAGGCAATCGCATTGACGGGATTGTTCATTCGCAAAGGTCCGGTCGTCCAGGTCAAGTTCAGCGACGGTACCAAGATAGACCGCGACCCGGACCCGGCGATCCTGTACGATGGCCCTCTTGTGGTACTGGTGGATCGTCATAGCGCCAGCGCTTCAGAAATTTTCGCCGGAGCGATCCAGGATTATAATCGCGGACTGATCCTCGGCGAGCCAACCTTTGGCAAGGGCACCGTCCAGACTCTGGTCGACCTGAACCACCACCATGATTCGGATGTTGATCTCGGACAACTCAAATTGACCATTGCCCAGTTCTTCAGGGTCAACGGCGACAGCACCCAGTATCGCGGTGTCATTCCGGATATTACCTGGGATTTCAGTGAGAGGGACGGCCAATCCGGTGAACGCGCGAATGACAACGCCATTCCCTGGCGCCGGATCGGAGCGGTCGCGTTCGAGCCTTTTCGACACCGGTCGGATTCCCGTTTGCTGGACCGGATCATCGCCGAGCACCGAAACCGGGCAAGGGACGATCCCGAGTTCACTTACTTCCGGGAAGTGGATTCGATCAACCGCAGTATCCGGCAAATGAAAACGGTTCCCCTGTCCCAGGAGAAACGGCAACAGTTGAGAACGGCGCGGGACCGGAAGCGGCTGGACCTGGAAAACGCCCGGCGGGCCGGGTCCGGAAAAAAAGCGTTGCCGACGGTAGAATCGCTGGATCATGCGGAAAGGGATCAAAATGGCAGCTTTGCCGGTTCCGATGACGCTCCCGGGAACCAGTCGGATCCGTTTCTGATCGAGGGTGCAAGGATATTGCTGGATTTCGAACGTTACACGAAGCGGTCCGGTAATCGGAATTCCCTGACGGGCGGGTAGCGTCAAAGATGTCAAAACTGGTCGTCGTCAACCGGGAAGATGAAACACGGGTCCCCTTTTTGCGGGGCATGCTGACCAAATCATTGCACCTGGCCGGTCTCGAATTCGTCAACGCCTACAATGTGGCCAGCGATATCCGCGATGAGTTCGAGGATTACGGCGAAGTGAGCACGACCGAACTGAGGGAACGGATAGTGGAAATCCTGCAAGAGGACTACCCCGGCGCCATACTGACCCGATACAAAAAGGAAGACATCACCAGAGAGAATATCCGCGTCATTGGCGGAGACGGCAATTCGGATTCATTTTCCAGGGGGGTTCATGTCCAGAGACTGCAAAGCTGCGCCATCGACACTGCACAATGCAATGCGATCACCCGCCAGGTTCACAGTCACCTGGTCAGCAACAAAACACGCGAAATCTCAACACGGGACCTGACCGGGCTGACCTACTCGGTCATCCGGCAGCGTGTCGATCAAAAACACGCCGACTATTACCTGCTGTGGAGATTTTTCCTGGAAAACAGCTTTCCTTTGCTGTTATTGATCGGAGGGGCGCCCGGTAGCGGTAAAAGCACCATCGCGACCGCGGTCGCGAACCGGCTCGGAATTGTGCGGACCCAGTCTACCGACATGCTGAGGGAGGTGATGAGAATCACGATTCCGGAAAAAATCTCCCCGGCCCTGCATACTTCCACCTTCACGGCCGGCAAGGCGCTGCATATTCCCGAAACCGGCGTCAACACCGATGACCGTCTTTTATACGGATTCCAGATACAATCGAAGATGGTCGAGGTCGCTTGCGAAGCGGTCATACAGCGCGCCTTCAATGAAAATGTGTCGATGATCATGGAAGGAGTGCATGTCCGCCCTTCATTGCTTGCCCGGATTGATTCCAGGGAGGACACGGTGGTCGTGCCGGTGTGCCTGGCCGTGCTCGGCAAGAACAGGCTGAAGAGATTCATAAAAGGCCGTTCGTCCGAAAACAGGCAGCGCAGGGCAAAACGGTATTTACAGAACCTGGACGAAATCTGGCATCTGCAAACGGTGCTGCTTTCCGAGGCGGACAACGAAGACATCGAAATTCTCGATAATCGTGACATTACGGAAACTTCGCTGGATATCATAAAAGTCATTATTCAAACCATATCAGCCAGATACCAGGGGGAAATCGAATCCCTCAGGAATCGGTACGCATGAATCGGAATATCCGGTCGGGACACTGAAATGCACAATCCTCTAAAAGGTCTGATCATCATTCTCGACGGCCTGGGTGATCGTCCAAATCGGCATCTCGGCGGATTGACCCCGCTTGAGTACGCCAGTACCCCGACACTGGACCAGTTGGCGAAATGCGGACAATCGGGACTGATGGACCCGCTGATGCCGGGGTTGCCGGTGGATACCCATACCGGCGTCGGCATCCTGTTCGGACTGCCTCCGCACGAGGCGGTCAATCTGGACCGTGGACCGATTGAAGCAGCCGGAATCGGCCTGGATTCAAGAGTGGGCGACCTGATGTTGCGTTGCAATCTGGCGGCCGTTGAAAAACGGGGCGACCAGTACCACATCCAGGACAGGCGGGCCGGCAGAATCAACCAGGAAGTCGATACACTCTGTGCGGCCCTGCGTGATATTCAGGTCGGGGACGGCATCACCGCGTCCCTGCACCCCGCCACCGGGCATCGATGTGTACTCAGGTTGAGAGGAGCCGCGCTTTCCACCCGGATCGGGGATACCGACCCCGGCGGGAAGAGCGCCGAAAACAGGATTCTCGAATGCCACGCCAACACAGACACGGACCAGGACGCTGTCCACACCGCGCAGGCCATCAACCGGTTTACCGGGTTATCTCATCAGATCCTCGACAACCATCCGGTCAACCGCGAAAGGGTCAGGGCGGGAGAGTTGCCTGCCAACGCGGTGATTACCCGCGGCGCCGGAATTCACCGGGACTTGCGGAAACTGCACGCCTGCTGGAATTTGTCAGTGGCTGTCGTCGCCGGTGAGAGCACCATCACCGGATTAGGCCGATTGCTCGGTTTTTCGACCATAAACGACCCCGCCTTCACTTCCCTGCCGGATACCGACCTCGACAGGAAGCTCAGCCTGGGCCGGGAGGCGCTGCAAACCCGTGACCTGGTGTACATTCATATCAAGGGCATGGATATCGCTGCGCACGACCGCGACCCGAAAGCGAAGGCAGCCCTGATTGCACGCTTCGACACCGCGCTTGGAAAACTGGATACCCGTGATCTGGTGGTCGGGATTTGCGCGGATCATTCCACCGACTCCCATCTTGGAGAACACACCGGAGACCCGGTGCCGGTAACTATTTACAATCCTTTTGGCAGGAGGGACCGGGTCGACCAGTATAACGAAACCGGGTGTATTTCAGGTTCTCTCGGCAGAATAACCGCACAGGGTTTCCTGGTCTCGGTACTCGATGCGATGGGCGCCCTGTCCAATTTCAAGCCTTCCGGGATCGGGCTGTACCGCTGAAATCACTGGTTGACGGCAGTCTGGCTCCCTGACTCTGGACCGGTTTCGAGCTCCAGACCATAACCCATGGATTCAAAAACTGTTTTTTCATTTTCCAGATCGAATACGGTGAGGGGATGCGCCTTGCTCCAGCCCTTCGGCAATAAAACGTTGACCTGCCTGTTGCTGACTTCGATCAGGACACGGGATAATTCCGCGTCCGAGCGACTGCGGTAAAACAACACAGCCAGCCTGAACAGAATGATCAGCCTGGTCATCCGCTCCACCCATTCATCGGGCAATCTTGCCATGGCCTCATTATCCGGCTTCAGTCGATGGCACCTGACCAGCAGCGCCAGTACCTTCTGGATCTGCCGGGAAAAGCCATCCAGATTGCTGTGCTCGATGATATAGGCGCTATGCAGGTGATATTGATCATAGGAAACGGAAATTCCGATCTCATGCAACTGCGCCGCCCAGTAAAGCAGCTTGTAATTCAGGTCTTCCTGCATATCCCAGTCATTCCTGACCTGCTCCAGAAAACGAATGGCCAGTCCCTGCACACGTTTCACCTGCTCCGGATCGGTTTTGAACTGTGTGACCAGCGCGGCCACCCCGTGGAATCTCGAATCTTCATTATGCAGCCGGCCAATCAGATCATAGGCGACCCCCTCCCTCAAGGCGCCCTGTGAAATATCCATCCGGTTGATGCCGAGTTCCTTGAAGATGGTCGAAAGAATCACGAACCCGGCCGCGAACACCGGCTTTCGTTGGTCGGAAACATAACTGAGTGATTGACTGTCTTTCGAGGCCAGAATCCATTTCTTCACGGCCGCCATGCTTTTTGCGGAAAGCCAGTCCTGCTCGATGCCCAGTTCCCTCGCAACCCGGTCTACCGCCTTGATCGTCCCCGATGTACCGACGACTTCCTGCCATTTCAGCTTGCGGTAAGCGCTGATCACCGGCTGCAATTCAATTGAAACGAGATTCCTGGCCTGCCTGAACCGGGACTTGGTGATACAGCCATCGCCAAAAACACTTCGAGTCAGGCTGACACAGCCGATTTCAAGGCTGTCCAGATGTATTGGTTTATGGCTTTTGCCGACAATCAGTTCCGTGCTGCCCCCGCCAATATCGACCACCAGCCTTTGTTTGCCGCGGGTCGACAGGTCGAACGCCGCGCCAAGATAAACCAGCCGCGCCTCCTCATGCCCTGAAACCACGGAAATCGGATGCCCGAGAGCCGCCTCCGCGCGTTTCAGGAAGGCCTCACTGTTTTGTGCGTTCCTCAGGGTATTGGTGCCGACTGCCCGTATCCGGTGAGCGGGAATCTCATCCAGCCATTGACGGAATCTGTGCAGGCATTCCAGCGCCCTGTCCTGGGCTTCCCCGGATAAATTCCGGTCCGGGTCAAGACCCGCGTTCAACCGGACCATTTCCCTCATCTGGTCCATGATTTTTATACTGCCGTGATCACCCACATCGGCAATCACCATATGAAAACTGTTCGACCCGAGATCTATTGCAGCGACAAAACTCTCTTTCCCCATTCAAAATACATACCAGAATAACCCGCTGCTATCATACTCCTAACCGTCCCTGCGAACCATCATCGAACCGGCATCATGAGCAATCAACCGATTTTGGGTTGAACGCCTCGCGCCACTGCCTTTACGGTTTCTGCGGGGACTTCCCCCATCACCGTGACCAGATGATTTCCGGCGCGGGTCCGGTAGGCATGCACCGCTCCCATCCTGCTCGACCCCATCATCTCGTCTGGATCCTGGCTGGCTTCCTTGATGAATACCGACAGCGACGACAGCCCGTCGGAATAGACAAAGTGTTCGATTTCACCCTTCCCCATCGGCGACATCCTGCGGAAATAATCATTCAATCGATAACCGTCAGGAAGTTCTGTGACTGACCAGCCAGAAGATTCGGAAGATTCAAAAGATTCGGATATCGGCTCCGGATTGCTGAATAACCGCAAATTTTCAATGTTGCTCACCGGGGCCAGTTGGGCATCTTCGATCCATCCGTTTATTTCGATATCGGCAAGCAGGTATTGTCCGATCACCTCACCATCCCGGCCGATCAGGTCAGATCGTAAAAGCAGACCGGACTGCTTGTCCGCCCACAGGGTATATCCATAGCGCCAGGTATCATCCGGGACCACCTTGATCGTGACCGCCGTCCGGTCGGCAATACGCTCTTCCCCCCCTTCCTCGAAAGCATAGTTCTTCCTCAATTGATCCAGGTCACCGGGAAGGAGTCCCGGAAATCCGCTTTTCGTGGCCCGCCAGTAATCCTGGACAACCATATTCTGATCCGGCATGTAACACCAGACCTTGTCCTTGTTGCGAATAATCTCCCTGGCTTCCCCGTTAAGCGAATAGATGCGCTCCTGTATCATGCCGTCCCGAACCCGGCGCGCAACTTCCATTACCTTGATTTCACCATCACTGGCGTAAACCAGCGTACCGGCAAAGCTGACGTCCGCGCCTGCCTTGTTGATTTTCATCAACCAGTCGGAAGCGTCCGCAAAAACATGAGCCGGGAAAACCCCGGCCACAAGGACGAACACCGCCCGGAGAAAAAAACCCGATCCCGTCACCTTGCCCGGATTACGTCAGGATAATGGAAATTCATCGGACCAATGTCTGGTTGCCAGCCAGAACCACATGGGCGAGCAAGCCGTTAAAGGCCGGGGAAGAGGTGAATTCCCCGTGTCCGGCCAGCATCTCGTTAAACTCCAGGACGGGCGGCCCGGATCCAGTCCGGTCAACAACCGGATCAACGGCGGCAACCGTGCCATACCGGGATGTATCGTCGAACGGACCCAGTGTAACCACCGCAACGACAGCCAGGGACGCGGCCAGCGCGAACAACCCGGCCGGTTTCCAGATGCCGGGTTCGGCCACGGTCCCGGCAATACGGTTTTCCCTGGCCGATTGACGCGGAGCGATTACGGTCGGTTCCGCCCGCAGACGTTCACGGATCCTTTCCGTCAGGTCGGTCCCGACCCGGTCAATATCGCCGCGCGCGATATCACCGATCAACTGGTAGCGCTGCCAGGTCCTGCCCGCCGACTCATGGCGGATCATTTCGTCAATAACCGACCCTTGCTGACCGGCGTCCAGTTCCTGATCGATCAATTGTGAAATTCTTTCATTCATTTTTCGGTTTTTCAAGATATCCTCCAGTCACCTGCGTTAGAACCATCCAGTCACAACAAGTTCAAACCGGTTTTCGGTATTATGTACATTTTTTGATTGCATACAGGTCAGAACCGTCCATCGACGAGATGCGAGATTGATTTTTCAATAGTTTCGCGGGCCCGGAATATCCTGGAACGCACGGTTCCGACCGGACAGTGCATGACGACCGCGATATCTTCATAACTCAATCCGTCCATTTCCCGCAACAGGATGGCTTCCTTCAGTTCACCTGACAGATCGTTGATCGCTTTTTTCACCGCCGCCACCAGATCGTCCGTCTCCAGCATTTGCTCAGGCGTGTTGAATTCAGTCAAACGCTCCCCACCCTGTCGGTACGACATCTCTTCCACATCGACATCCTGAAGGGGGGGCTGGCGCCCGGCGGCGACCAGATGGTTTTTCGCCGCATTGACCGCGATGCGGTACAGCCATGTGTAAAAAGCGCTCTCCCCGCGAAATTTTCCGATCGCCCGGTAAGCCCTGATAAAGGATTCCTGGACGACATCCTCCTGTTCCGCCGAGTCTCTTATGAATCGACTGACCAGCTTCCGGATCCGGTACTGGTACTTGCCGACAAGCAGATCAAAAGCCTTCTTGTCCCCCTGCTGGACCCGCTCAACCAGAGCCATATCGGTATCCGCACTGGATTTCTCGACCATACTCCGTTCCGGTCAGGCCGGCTCAAGGTACTCAACGACCAGTTGCAGGGATTTTCTCCCCCGGAAATGATTGACGTCAAGTTGATACACCGCGCGCACCCTTTCAAGATCAGGCGCAACCTGGCCCGGCGCCAGCGCCTTGAACGCGATTGCCTCGAACTGCGTCGCCTGGCCTGCCGGTTGCAACGTCATACGCAAATGAACCTGCCCGACAGCCCGACAGTCCAGAACGACGAATTCACCATCGAACCGGGGGGAAGGGAATCCCTGGCCCCATGGCATGGCGTCCCGGATCAGTTCCGCATTGGCGAGGCTGATTTCTTCCGGTTCCAGCTCACCGTCGGTATCGATGGCGCTGCTGATACCGACCCGGTTGAAATGGTCGGTCACTTTTGCATGGAATCTTTCCCGGAACCGATCGTAACCGGATGATCGAATGGTCAGGCCCGCCGCCATCGCATGTCCGCCGAACTTCTCGATCAGCCCGCTGTTTTCCATGGCAATGCCCTCCAGCAGGTCCTTGATATGCAATCCGTCTACAGACCGGGCGGAACCGGTCAGATCCCCATTCCGGGTTTTCGCGAAGGCAACCACAGGCTGATTGGTTTTTTCCTTGATCCGGGAAGCGACCAGTCCGCTGACCCCCTGATGCCAGCCTGCGTCATAAAGACAGAATCCTGCGGATGTTCCATTCCCGCAGGGTCCAGCTTCACTTTGTTCGGTCATCAGGCGCCTTACAATGTCCAGCGCCCGGTTCTGCATGTCTTTTTCAATCTCTTTCCTTTGTTCATTGATCTGGTCGAGTTGACGGGCGTATTCACGCGCAACGGCGGCGTCCCCGGCCAGCAGGCATTCGATTCCGGTCGAAATATTGTCCAGGCGTCCGGCGGCGTTCAGCCGGGGAGCGATGACGAATCCAAAATCGGAAGAAACCATGCCGCTATGATCGCGCCCTCCGACTTCCAGTAACGCCCGTATTCCGGGACGGCATTTACCCGACCGGATCCTCAGAAGTCCATTGGCAACCAGAATCCGGTTATTGTGATCCAGCGGCGCCATATCCGCGACCGTGCCCAAAGCGACCAGATCGACCAGGCCGCCCAGATTGGGAACCGGAAGTAGCGCTTTTTCAAACCAGCCGGCCGATTTGAGTTTCGCCCGGACCAGCAACAGCAGATAGAACATCACCCCGACACCGGCAATGACCTTGCTCGGAAATTCACAGCCGGGCTGGTTGGGATTCAATATCGCGTCCGCCACAGGCAACCTCCCTGCGGCAAGATGATGGTCGGTAATAATTACGGTTACCCCGTTCCTTTTCAACACGGCGGCTCCATCCACACCGTTGATTCCGTTGTCCACGGTGATCACGACATCGGGACTTTTCCGCAAGGCTACTTCAGCAATTTCCGGTGACAACCCATAGCCATGTTCAAAACGGTCCGGCACGAGATAATCGACCTCACCCAGCCCCATTGATCGCAACCCGGACAATGCCAGCGCGACAGCGGCTGCGCCATCCGTATCGTAATCCCCGATAACCAGCACACGCTGGCCCGTCTCAATCGCTTCACAAACCAGGGCGGCGGCGGTGGCGCCGTCCTTCAGTGAATCCGGCCTGCATAACCCGGACAGGGAGAGGCGCAGTTCAGATACATGACCGATCTGCCTGTTCTCGTAAATCCTTCTCAAAAGAGGCGCTATTTCCGGCTCGCCGGTATCTCCGCCATCGCCAAGACGACAGGCGGAAACCCGACGCCGAATCGACTTTTGCCCATATTCGAACAACCTGTCTCTCTCCTCAATTCAGCCCTTGAACACGATTTCACAATGATACCGTGGCTCGGGCAGGCAGCGCACAGCGCACATCGAATCGACCCGGGCCGCAAAAACTGCCTTCGTCACAAGTCGATACCGCACTTTGGTTTCCAATCGGGATTATACTTTAACTTTCGGGAAAACAGCCCGGGCCAGCCGGTCCACTCCGGAGCTACCCCCCGAGGAACAGCTCTCCCACCTTGGGGTCGTCCAGCAATTCCGATCCTTTTCCGGCAATCGCCACCTTGCCGGAAACCAGTACATAGCCAATATCCGCAAACTCCAACCCCTTCCTGGCATTCTGCTCCACCATGACAATGGTCTTTCCCTCATTGTTCTGCAGATCGTCGAGGATTTCAAAGACCATGTCGATGAAGCGGGGTTCCAGTCCGATGGAAGGCTCGTCGATGAGGAGAACGTCGGGGTTCATGACCAGGGCGCGGGAGATTTCCAGCAGGCGGCGTTCACCGCCGGAGAGAACTTTGGCCTGATGTTTGCGACGGGCGGCGAGTCGGGAATACTTGTCGAAGATCATTTCGGTGGCCTGTTTGGCCTCGGCCGGTTTGTCCTTGAGGAAGCCGCCCATCCAGAGATTCTCCTCCACAGTCATGCCGGGGAAGATGGATTTGTCCTGGAGGATATAGGCAATCCCTGCGCGGGAGAGTTTTTCGTTGGATGACAGCCTGGTCACATCCATGGCATCCGCGCCCCTTCCGATGGTGATGCGGCCGGAGAAGATGTCGTTGAAGCCGAAAATAGCGTGCAACACCGTTGACTTGCCGGCGCCGTTGGGACCGATCAGACAGAGCGACTGCCTGCGGCCGACCCGCAGGTTGATACCATGGAGAATTTCCATCTTGCCATAACCGGCGTTCAGGTTCTCAATGGTCACCCAGGATTGGTTGCCCGCCAGGCCATCCAGCTTTTCGACACTGATTTCCCCGGCGATGGCCGCCGCCTGACGCTCTACCTCATCCACGGAGATGATTGCATCGACATCACCCTGACCGTAACCGCGAATCCTTTTTTTTCCAGTCATTTCAGTTCCCGCGCCGATCAATGGGCGCCAAGATAGGCGCTGATCACTCGCTGGTCATGCTGGATTTCCTCAGGGGTTCCCCTGGCCAGCAGCTTGCCATGGGCAAGACAGTAGATCGTGTCCGCGATATTCATGATCACCCGCATGTTGTGTTCGATGATGAACAGTGTAATGCCGAACTCGCTGTTGGCGCGCCTGAGCCGGTCGATGAGACCGTTGATCAGCGTCGGGTTAATGCCCGCCGTGGGTTCGTCCAGCAGCAGCACGGTGGGCTCGTTCATCAACGCCATGGCGAACTCCAGCAGTTTCTGCTGGCCGAACGACAGCGAGCCCGAGCGCAGCAGGCGTTTTTCATACAAGCCGACGAAATCCAGCAACATCTCCGCCCGCTCCCGGTCTTCCCGGGTATTACGGCCAAACGACTCCCGAAAGCTCATCTTGCGATGGGGCATGGAAATCAACATGTTATCCACGCAGTTCATGGCGCCATAGATCCGGGTCTGCTGGAAAGTGCGCAAAAGCCCGAGGCGGGCGATTCGTTGTACTGGCAGCCTGGAAATTTCACGACCCTCGAAATGAATGGACCCGGAATCAATGGGGTGGTAGCCGACGATGGAATTGAATAGCGTGGTCTTGCCGGAGCCGTTGGGCCCGATCAGGCCGGTGATACCGCCCTTTTCCACCTGCATGGAGACATCGGTATTGGCCATCACCCCGCCGAAAGTCTTGGTGACCCCCTTGACATCGATAATAGCGCTCATGCCGTATTCTCTCCGGCGTCCTTCTTCTCTACCCGGATCCCGAACCATTCCGGGCGGTTATGCGCCAGCCATCCCATGATACCATCCTGGAAGTACACAACGGTCACCACGATCAGGGCGCCCAGGGCTACCCACTGCCAGCCGAGGAGGTAGTTCCAGGTCACCTCCTTGATGACATGGAAGACGATGGCGCCGACCACCGGACCCCACAGGGTGCCCTTGCCGCCGAGCAGCACGCAGACCACCATGAAAATGCCGAGGTTGATGGTCTGGTAAGCGGTCTCCAGAGGCTCGAAGTGAATCAGTTGAAACGCCGAGATGCCCCCCGCCACTCCGACAAAGAAGGCCGACAGGGCCCAGGCGGTGAGCTTGTATCGCAGGGTATGGATACCCATGGCCTCGGCCTTTTCCTCATCGTCGCGGATGGCGTTGATGGCGGCTCCGAATCGGGTGCCATAGAGCCATTTGCAAAAGACGAACAAAGCTGTACCGGCGCCGGCGAAGAGGAAATAGAAGAACAGTTTGCCGATTTCAAGGTCGCCGGGGTACACCGGCAGTTGGATTCCCTGGCCGCCGCCGACCCAATCCCAGTTGGACACCAGTTCACCTGTGGCGATGGCGACACCCAGGGTGCCAATGGCGAAATATGGGCCGCGCAGGCCGAAGGTCACGCAGCCGATGACCACTGCGGCCAGAGCGCAGAACAGCCCGGCGCCGAGGCAACCGAGGAACAGGCCGGTAAAATACTGCCCATCGGAAAACAGCATCAGTTCGGAACGGCTGGCGTCGGTGTATTCCCCGACAGGGTGCACCATACCGATGGCAATCAACGCCGCGACGTACATCCCGGTGCCGTAAAAAAAGATATTGCCCAGGGAATTGTACCCCATCTGGCCACCGGTCATATCCCAGGTCAGCGCTACGATGATCATCAGCCACAGCGCGGCGAACTGGGTACGGAAATCCGGAAACAGAAAGGGCAGCGCCAGAACGGTCAGCGACAGCGCCGCGTAGAACAGGGTTTTTCTCATGATCGCGCCTCCCTTATTTCAGGCTCTGACGCATCCGGCGCTGCTGAATGAGACGCCAGGTCAGCACCAGTAGCAGCAACAGCACCGCAATGGCCTGCTGGTAACCGATACCGAAGATGTGGGCGCCGTACTGCTCGGCGACGCCGATACCCAGACCGGCGGCGATCACACCCGGAAGGTTGCCGATACCCGCAGCCGTGACGATCACGAACGAGCGCACGGAATGGGTAATGCCATAGAACGGCTGGATCACCCACACCATAACGATGATAGCCCCGGCTGCGCCACAGATGGCCGCATTCAGCGAGAAGGTGAAAGCATATACCTTCCCGGTATCGATGCCGAGCGCCCGGGCGGCACGGGCATCCTGGGCGGTGGCGCGGATAGCCTGACCCATGCGGCTGTTTTTCATGAACAGGATAACGCCGGCGGCGAGAGCCGTCGCCATCAGCACGCCCAGCAGCCTGGCGATGGGCACATCGACAAAACCATCGAAGAAATACAGGGTGTCATACTGCAACTGGATGCTTTGGGTATCCGAACCGAACATCAGATTCAGCATCTGCGCCATGATAATCGCAAGACCGAATGTCGCCAGCAGGGAGGTGAACAGGTCGCGCTCGATCACCCGGGAAATCACCAGCTTGTAGATGATCCAGCCAAGACCCCACATCACCACAAATGCCGCGGGAACCCCGATCAGAGGCGGCAGACCCTGTTTTGCCAGCCACCAGGCCACATACCCCCCGGCGATCACCAAATCCCCTGAGCGAAATTCTTGATGTTCATCACCCCCCATACCAGGGCCAGCCCGTAGGCGGCGAGGGCGAACAACGCCCCGATCATCAAGCCGTCAATGATGATTTTCAGGTTGACGACGGGAAACCCGAATAGCAGCGAGATGTTTCCGTGAATCTGATCCATGGAGGGTTAACAAATAATTTCCGGAGGAATCATACAGACCAGGGCGCTCCGGGGGCCTGTCCGTCTGGTCTGGCGTTACCGGGACATACGCGGCCAGTTCACCTCGTGCGATGCGAATTCTGAAGGCGCCACCACATTGTACTCACCATCCTGAATCTGCCGCAGCACCATCGGCTTGGCGATATTGTTACCGGCCTCGGAGAACCTGATGGCGCCATAGAACGTCATCAGGTCGGTCTGTGCAACGGCGTCACGCACCGCTTCCTTATCCAGGCTGCCGGCCCGCTCGAAAGCGTCCTTGAATACGTACACCGCGGCGGACGCCTGGGCAACCTGGTAAGGAACGGTTTTCCCCTCGTATTCCGGGAACGCCGCTTTCAACTCTTTCTCATAGTTGGCGGCGGAACCGAACAACGGATCCTCGTAGCCCAGCGTTTCCGCCCACTGCGTGGCACAGAGAATATCGTTGGCGGCGGCGCCAAAGTTGCCGACCACATCCGCCGCCTCACAGTGGGTGATGGCGATCATGGGTGTGGAAACTTTCTGCTCGCTGATCTGGCGAACCGCCGTAGCGGCGCCTTTGGAGTGGCCGCTGACGATCAGCAGATCCGGCTTCAGCAACTTGACCTTGGTCAGGATGGCGCTCATATCGAACAGGTCGCGCGGAAGCTGCTCGTCAACCACGATCTTCATGCCATAACTGGCGGCATCCTCCAGCACACCCGCCCGAATGTCGAGAGAGAACGGATCGTTCTCCACCGCCACCGCTACTTTCACAGAAGACGGGGCCTTACCGGATTCCTCGGCCATCGCGGCGGCCAGGGTCACTGCGGAAGCGAGATACTGCTCCGAAGTGGACAATACCGCGAACAGATACCTGTAACCCTGGTTGAAAAGCGAGCGGGAAGCGCCCTCGGCTTCCACCATCGGGATCCGGTACTTCTCCGTCACCGCCGCGATCGCCTTGGTGAGGCTGGAGGAGTAAGGGCCAAGCATGTACTGGACCCTGTCCTTGTTGATCAGGCGCTCCGCCAGGGTGGCGCCGCGGTCGCCCTTGGACTCGTCATCGTAATAGATTACATTGAAGTCGTAGCACTTGCCTGCGACCTTCACGCCGCCGGCGTCGCTGATTTTCCGGATCGCGAACTCGTAGCCATTTTTGGCATGCACGCCGTTGGTCGCGTATTTTCCGGTGAGGGAGATCGCGGATCCCAGAATAATAGGGTCGCAATCCTGGGCGAATGCCGAATTGGAGAACAGCAAGGCCGCCCCCAGTACGCAACCTGACAAGCCGAGTATTTTCTTCATCGGATAAAATTCCTCCTGATTTTGGTATAAGACACAGGACCACCCCAGCCGGGACGAGTGGAGATCGACCTCCGGTCAGCAAGACCATGATTATTGCAGATGGGCATGGTAATGCAATACTCCAGCCCCTGGACACGGTTCCATAATGATAGCGCATATCGAATCAACTCCGGGGCAGCCTGTTGCCTGGATCGAACGCGGGTTCACGGATCAGGCGCGCCGGGAACATCCGGCCCAGCATTTCCACAAAAAGAGGGGCCTCCCGTTCCGCCGCGTCCGCCGGGAGAGACAGGAACGCCAGACTCCTGGCCACCCGGTGCCCGTAGGCGCCGGATATCGCCACACCGACCTGCTCCCCTTGCCGGAACACGGCTTCGCCGCCGATGATGTCGCTATCCACGGCATCCACTTCAACATAGAAGAAACGGCATCCGATACCGGTTTCACGCTGCCTCACCAGTGCGTCGCGACCGATAAAATCACGGTTTTCCAGAACCACGAACCGATCCAGACCCAACTCCCAGGCGGTGTTCTCTACCGTGAGTTCGCTGCCCCAGGCTTTGCTGGCCTTTTCCATGCGCATGCTGTTCATGGCGTAAAAACCGAAGTCTGCGGGCGGGATGGCGCCATCCACTCCTTTCAGCGCATCGTACAAGGCGGTCTGGTCATCCATATCGTGGTGCAATTCCCAACCGGACTCGCCGGTGTAGCTGACCCGCATGGCCAGTACGGCTTTTCCGGCCACCCGGATGGTTTTTGCGGTCAGCCACGGGAAAGCCGCGTTACCCAGATCGGCATCGGTCAGCCGCGACAGGATCTCCCGGGAGGCGGGGCCGGCGAGTCCGAGGACACCGCGGACCCGGGTAACGTTCCTGATGACCACATCCGCGTCCCCGGGCAGGTGTCCATGGAGCCAATCCAGGTGATGCCGCTCCGCGGCGGCGGCGCAAACCAGATAATACACACTGCGCTCCAGTCGCGTGACCGTGAACTCGCACTCCACCGTACCCTTCGGATTGAGGCAATGGCAAAGGCGGATCCCACCTGTCCGGTCCGGCAACCGGTTGGCGGACAGACGATCCAGAAACGCGGCGGCGTCCGTTCCACTGACCAGCAACTTGCTGAATCCGGAGAGATCAATGACACCGGCGTGTTCCGATACCACCTTTACTTCCCGCGCCACGGCATCGAACCATTCCGTGCGGTAGAAACTGAGTGTGTGCGGTTCGTTCCGGATCGCGAACCAGTTGGCCCGCTCCCATCCGTAGGCACAGCCGAAGCGGGCCCCGGCCTGTTTCAGGCGGTCGTAGATTGGCGTGGTTTTTGCCGGGCGCCCGGCGGGGCGTTCTTCCAGCGGGTAATGGGTGGCAAACTGCAGGGCGAATACCTCCACCGCTTTATCGACACGATAACCGCGGTCGGCGTAATCACCGAATCGCCGCGGATCGAACAGACCCATGTGCATGGGCGGCGTCCCCTCGACCATCCATTCCGCCAGCAATCTACCCGCTCCCGCCCCTTCGCCGATACCGAAACCGCTGCCGCAGGCGAGCCAGACATTCCGTAGCCCCGGCGCGGGACCGATCAACGGCTGGCCGTCCGCGCAGTAGCTCACCGGACCATGCACCGTAGTCCGGATACCTGCCTCCCCCAGGACCGGGATGCGCTCCATGGCGTCCGCCATCAAGTGCGCCACCCGTCCGGGGTCGGGATCGAACAGTTCCATGCCGAATTCCTCCGGCACTCCGTCCACCGACCAGACCTGCGGCGTTTCCTCATAAGCGCCGAGAATCAGGCCATTGCGCTCGCGGCGGATATACCACTGATAGTCATGGTGGCGCACCAGGGGAATACTGTCCGGCGCGCAGGCCGCGATGTCCGGGTGGTCCTCTGTGACCAGATACTGATGCAGCATGGGAGTGACCGGCAGATCGAGGTCGAGCATCCGGCCTACCTGATTGGCCCAGAAGCCCGCAGCAATCACCACATGCTCGGCCGTGACCTCACACTCCGGCATTTGCAGGCGCCATTCCCCGGAAGGGGTCCGGTTGATGGCCCGCGCCGGATTGTTGCGGAGGACGCGGGCGCCGCCCGCCCGCGCCCGGCGGGCCATGGCATGAGTGGCCTGGGACGGATCGACATAGCCGTCGGTGGGTTCGTACAGCGCCCCGAGCAAGTTCCCGACTTTCATGAGCGGGAAGACTTCGGCGATTTCAGGCGGGCCGATCAGTTCGAAATCGATACCCATCTGCCGGCCCACGGAAATGCCGTGGCGAAATTCATCCATGCGATCCCGGTCATGGGTCACGCGCAGGCCCGCGCAACGATGATAACCGGTGGATTCGATCCCCTCCTCCTCCAGTCGGCGATAAAGGTCGGTACTGAACTGGCGCATGAACAGGTGGGTCGGGCTGAAGCTGTAGTGGGTGCAGAACCCCGCCGCGTGCCAGGTCGAGCCGGCGGTCAGTTCGGACTTCTCGATCAGGGTCACATCGCGCCAGCCCTTTTCCACCAGTTGCAGCAACAGGCCGCAACCGTAGATACCGCCGCCGATGATGGCGACCCTTGTATGGCTCGTCATGTCAATACCACTGATCCGGCATCCGCGCCTTGCGCCGGGCCACATAGTCCTCCAGGCCATCCAGAACCGCCGCATCCAGGGCAGGCTCCCGGTAGTCCCTGAGAGCCTGCTTCCAGAGTCGGTTGGCGCGAACCGCCGCATCCGGGGAACCGTCCGCCTGCCACTGTTCGAAGGCGTTGTTATCCGCCACGCTGGAACGGTAGAATGCGCGGTCGAAATTGCGCAGGGTATGCGGACTCGAGAGGAAATGAGCGCCGGGTCCGGTATCGTAAATCGCATCCAGGGCCTGGGACTCGTCGGAAAGATCGACGCCCTTGCAGAAATCGATGAGCTTGCCGCAAAGATCGGCGTCAATCATGGTTTTCTCGTAACCGGTCACCAGGCCACCCTCCAGCCAGCCGGTGGCGTGGTTGATAAAGTTCGCTCCGGCCAGCACCGCCATGGTGAGGCCCATCACCGCCTCCTGTTCCGCCTGGGCATCGGGCAGTTTGGAAGCCGACAGGGCGCCCACCGTATGCAGGGGCAGGCCCAGCCGCCGGGCAAGCTGGCCCGACGCCAGTACCAGTTTGGCCGCTTCCGGGGTGCCGAAGGTAGGCGCTCCGGACTGCATGGAAATGGCAGTGGCGAAGCTGCCCATGAGACAGGGGGCGCCCGGACGCACAAGCTGGGTCAACGCGCACACCGCCAGGGCTTCGGCCAGAATCTGGGCCAGAGTGCCCGCCACAGTGCAGGGACTCATGGCTCCGGCCAGAGTCCAGGGGGTACAAGCCACCGCCTGGTTATGGGCGGCATAGGTTCGCAAGGCGCCGGACATGGCCGAATCCAGCACAAGCGGCGCATTGGTATTGGCTACGGAATAGAGTACGCAATGCCGCTCGACGAATTCCTCGCCGAACACGATTTTGGCCATAGCCACCGAGTCCGCAGCCCGTTCCTCACCGATCAGGGCGCCGAAGCAGGCCCGGTCCGAGTACCGGAAATGCCCGAGCAACATGTCGAGATGGCGTTTGTTGGTGGGAATATCGACCGGCTCGCAGACGACGCCGCCGGAATGATGCAGCCAGGGAATAGTCTGGTGGATCTTCACCAGTTCATGAAAATCGTCAAGCCTGGCATAACGCCGGCCACGATCCAGGTCATGCACGAACGGGGGACCCCAGGACGGCGCCAGCACGGTGTGATCGCCCCCGATGACCACATTGTTATCCGGATTGCGTACATGCTGGATGAATTCACGCGGCGCCGAGGCCGTGATGATCTGGCGGCAACAACCCGGATCGAACCGCACCCGGTTGCCCTGCACATCCGCTCCCGCCTCGCGGTACAGACGAATCGCTTCGGAATCGTTGCGTACCTCCATGCCGACATCCCGCAGGATGGCATCGGCGTTTTGTTCAATCAGGCAGAGCCCCTCTTCGGAAAGTACATCGTAAGTCGCGATCTGGCGATGAATACAGGGAGCCCGTTCCGGCCGGGCGCTTTTGCGCGCCGCCCCACGCCGCCGCCCTGCCCGGCGCCCCGAACCAGTCGCATCGCCCGCTGACACTGGCGGAACCGGGGGTACTCTGCCCGTCCGGGCGGGCTTGGTGGAATCGGACATTCAATGGCAACAGGATTGTGGCAAACGATTTTTCATTGGATAATAGCCATAATCATGATAACCGTCAAAACCCGCCTTGCCGGCAGGTAATGGCAACCACTTGCGACATCGGCCCCCATGTCCAGTCCTCCAGTCCAGCCATGAAGACCACTACCCGAATCTCCGACCGGATCAACGACGACCCGGATCACTTCATTCTGCCGGTGGACTGGAATACCGACGCCATCGTCAATCGCCGGGAACGTTATTACGCCGCTTCACAACGCGCCTTCGTACCCTACAAAACCCCGCTGATATTCCGGCGCGGGCAGGACCAGTATCTCTGGGACGAACAGGGCAACCAGTATCTCGACTGCCTCAGTCAGAACCTCTGCGTCAGCATCGGTTACAACAACCCGGCGGTCACCCGGGCCGTACAGGCGCAGGCGGCGCAGATCCAGCACTGTACCACCATGTTTTTTCATCCGGTGCCCGCCCATCTCGCCGAAGAACTGGCCGCCCGCTTCCCGAAGGGCGAGGAATGGGTCGTCCATTTCACCAATTCCGGCGCCGAAGCCATTGATTTCGCGCTTCTGCTCGCCCGCTCCCACACTCGCAGAAACAGCATCCTTTCACTGACCAACGCCTATCACGGAGCCACCTTCGGCGCCCAGTCGGTGACCGGAATCAGCCATTTCCGCCACCCGGTCCCCCTGCTGGGCGATATCCAGTTCGTCCCCAATCCGGACCAGTACCGGGGAATTTACGGAGAAGGCGTCGAACCCTATCTCGACGCAATCGACCGCGCCATCCACTATGGCACCAGCGGCCGTATTGCCGGGATGTTCTTCGAGCCGGTCCAGGGTTACGGCGGCATCGTTCCCGCGCCGGACGGCTATCTCCAGGGGGCTTTCGAACGGGTGCGCGCCGCCGGAGGATTGTGCGTCGTGGACGAAGTCCAGTCAGGCTTTGCCCGCACCGGGGAAGGGTACTGGGCATTCGAACGGGACGGCGTCGTTCCCGACATCGTGGTCCTGGCCAAGGGCATCGGCAATGGCTATCCGTTGGGGGCGGTAGTCGCGAAGCGCGACATCGCCGAGGCCATGGCGGACAAGTTTTATTTCAATACCTATGGAGCCAACCCGGTGTCCTGCTCGGCGGGGCGGGCGGTATTGCGCATCATCGACGAATGCGGCCTGATTGACAATGCGCGGACAGTGGGCGCGGCCCTGCTGCGGGCGCTGGAAGACATGAAACAGAAATATGACCTGATCGGCGATGTCCGGGGGCGGGGCCTCATGATGGCGGCGGAACTGGTCAGGGACCGCGCAACCAAGGAACCGGCCACGGAGGAAACGCACCGGCTCTTCCAGCTTACCCGGAAACACGGCCTGGTGGCATCCAAATCCGGCTCCTTCCGGAACGTGTTGCGAATCTGCCCGCCGCTTTGTATCCAGATGGAGGATGTGGCCTTTTTCAAGCAGGCTATTGACTCCAGCTTTGCCGACCTGTACGCCGGAGTGACAGCCTGAATGGACGACCCGTTTCAGCCCCGGCTTCGGCGATACTTTAATCCATAATCGAGGATCCCGCTATGGCATCAGACACCGCCACCAGCTACCGCCCCGAACCCATCCCGGTTCCGCCCTTGTACGCCTGGCCACCGAAACCCCTGGCGGCGCTGCGCTATCTGCTGGTCGACCTGATGTATCCCTGGGGATACATTTATGCCGCACTGTCCGTGATTCTGTGGCAATGGCTGACACCCTCCATGGAAACCATGGCCACGCTGTCCCCGGGCTGGATGGCCCTGATCTGGCTCCGCAACGCCGCAGTACTGACCCTGTTCGCCGGCGGCCTGCACTGGCGGCTCTACATCCGCCGCCGTCAAGGGAACGACTACAAGTTCAATATCCCGTGGATGGCGCGGAACGATGCCCGTTTCACATTCAATGACCAGGTCAGGGACAACCTGTTCTGGAGCCTCGCCAGCGGTGTCACGATCTGGACATTGTACGAGTGCCTCACCTGGTGGTGGTATGCCTCGGGACATATCGAGTGGATCCGTTTCCGCGAAGCTCCGGCCTGGGTCGTCATCATGGGGTTCGGGGTACTGTTCTGGTCGACTTTCCACTTCTACCTGAATCATCGGGTGCTCCACTGGCGTCCGCTTTTCAACATCGCCCACGATCTGCATCATCGTAACTCCAATACCGGCCCCTGGAGCGGCATTTCCATGCACCCGGTGGAGCACCTGATCTACTTCAGCCTGTTTTTCCTCTGGTGGGTCGTGCCGATACATCCGGCGCTGCTGATCATGACCGGGCTTTACCAGGGCGTCAGCCCGGCAGTATCCCACTCGGGGTTCAGCCGCCTCAAACTGGCGGGCGGAATCGAAGTACCGGCCGGAGACTATTTCCACCATCTCCATCACCGCTTCTTTCATGTCAACTACGGCAATACCGTAACGCCGCTGGACAAGGCAATGGGCAGTTGGCACGACGGCAGCGTCGCAGGCAAAGCCCTGGTCAGACAACGGATGCGCCGACTCGGCAACCCCGGCGCCTGACCGCCTGCCGGACAGTTGTGGCAACGCTGCTGTCCGCTACAAACCTTCTGGCGGACGGCCCCGGTACGCTATGCGGTTGTTTTTCCGTTCATGAAGAGCAAAACGATTCCGGACAGGATCAGCATGACGCCGAACAACTGGTTCAGGGCGATGGGTTCCTTGAGGACAAAATAAGAAACCAGCAGGGAAATGGCAATGGTTCCGCCCACGATTACCGGAATCGCCACGTTCGCGGGCATGGGTCCGGACAGGCCGGTCCCGCCAAACAGGTAGAAATAACCGATTTCGGCGGCGCCGATACAGATACCCGCCATCACCGCCCAGATATAGGAAGGGGTGGACAACGCAAACACATGTCCGCCACGCCCAACCAGGACCGCCAGGAATATTGTGGAAGTGACCACCGCGCCAACCTGGAGACAAACCGTCGCCAGAATGGTAGTCGTGGCAGATGCTGGCACGTACCCCCCGGAGACCTTGATAAACAGATTGTACCCCGCATACAAAAAGGTAATCAGGGCCAACAATGCGATACTCGACACGATGATTCTCCTGTCATGGTAAATTAATGACCGACCTGTTCATTTTTGCAAATTGTCACAAATGCAATCGCTTGAATCAATCCGGTCCCGGATCAGGAAATCGTACCTGATGGATGAGCGGGAGATAGTACACGACCTGGTCCTGCAATCGGAAGTCACGCCCGAGTCACGCAAACGTTTTTCCGACCGGGCCGCAACCCTGGTAAATTCCATCCGGGAGGCCGGACAACCGGGATTCATGGAAGTCTTTCTCAATGAATATGGTCTTTCCACCAATGAAGGAATCGCGTTGATGTGCCTCGCGGAAGCCTTGTTGAGAGTGCCGGACACGGAGACCATCGATAATCTGGTGTCGGACAAGATTGCCCCGTCTTCCTGGGGCCGCCACCTGGGTCAATCCAGTTCGTCTCTGGTGAACGCGTCCACCTGGGCGTTGATGCTGACCGGGAAAGTCCTGGAGAACGACGACGCCTCCTCCACCATGGCCAGCGTCCTGCACACCGCCATGAAACGGCTGGGAGAACCGGTCATCCGGGCCGCGGTACGGCGGATCATGAAAGAAATGGGCAACCAGTTCATTCTGGGAGAGACCATCGAACAGGCTTCAATCCGGGCGAAAACGTTGCGGCAGAAAGGCTATACCTGTTCCTGGGACATGCTGGGAGAAGCTGCTGTCACCGTGAAGGACGCCGCGAAATACTTCGAAGCCTATCGCGCAGCAATCGAGTTCCTTGCGACGCGCGCGGACTCGGACCGGGTTCGTGACAACCCGGGTATTTCAGTCAAATTATCGGCCCTGCATCCCCGCTATGAGGTAAGCCAGAAATCCAGGGCGGCGCGAGAATTGACAGACCGCGTCCTGGCCCTGGCGTTGCAGGCGAAACAGGCCCGCATCGGCCTCAACATCGACGCCGAGGAAGCGGATCGGCTGGACCTGTCCCTCGACATTATCGAGTCTGTGCTTCGTGACCGGCGTCTGGCGGCCTGGGACGGTTTCGGGGTGGTCATCCAGGCTTACGGGAAAGGCGCCTCACACGTGATCGACTGGATCTGGTCGCTGGCCGTTGACCTCGACCGGCGGCTGATGGTCAGATTGGTCAAGGGCGCTTACTGGGATACCGAAATCAAACGGGCGCAAGTCAGCGGCCTCCGGGACTTCCCGGTGTTCACGCAGAAATCGGCCACAGACGTATCCTGGATTTGCTGCGCGAAGAAACTGCTCGGGATGACAGACCGGATCTATCCCCAGTTCGCCACGCACAATGCCCATACCGTCTCCGCGGTCCTGGAATCGGCCAGCGATTATTCCCGGTTCGAGTTTCAGCGTCTTTACGGAATGGGAGAAGTCCTGCATCGTCTGGTCCATGAAAAACACGGAACACGATGCCGGATTTATGCGCCTGTGGGCGCTCATCGCGACCTGCTCGCGTACCTGGTACGGCGGCTTCTGGAAAATGGCGCCAATTCATCTTTCGTCAACCAGATCGTCGATCAAAAAATTCCGGTGGATGACATCGTTGCGGACCCGTTTGAAAAATCCGGAAACGAATCACTGAAAGATTCAACATCTATCCGGAATCCGAAAAACCTGTACTCCCCCGAGCGCCGGAATTCACGAGGCTGGGACATCAGCAACGAAGACGACCTCACTGAAATCGACCAGACCCGGATGCCGTTCAAATCCCGTCAATGGAACGTCAGCCCCCGGACAGCCTGTGAAAGCAAGGGCGGCAACCCGCATCCTGTTTTCAATCCCGCCAATCCGCGCGACCGGGTGGGCAGCGTCGTGTACGCCACTCGCGAGGATACCGTGCAGGCCATCGGCTCGGCACAAACCTGGGTACACGAGAGCGCGGACAATCGCGCCCGCATTCTGAACCGGGCCGCAGACCTCTACGAGGAAAGTTTTGGCGAGTTGTTCGCGGCGCTGACTCGGGAAACCGGCAAGAACCTGATCGACGCCATTGCAGAATTGCGCGAGGCCGTGGATTTCCTGCGTTACTATGCCGCCCGGATCGGACCTCTGGAGAAGCGAACCGCGCGGGGCTTGGTCGCCTGCATTTCCCCCTGGAACTTTCCTCTTGCCATTTTCACCGGACAAGTGGCCGCCGCGCTGGCCGCCGGGAACGGCGTACTGGCGAAACCGGCGGAACCCGCTTCCATTATCTCGGCGATCGCCGTCAGGCTCCTGCATCAGGCCGGAGTCCCGGAACCGGTTCTCCAGCTCCTGCCGGGGCAAGGCTCCGTCATCGGGGCGGCGCTCAGTGAAGACCCCCGCATCGAAGGGATCTGTTTTACCGGTTCGACAGCAACCGCACAGACCATAAACCGGGCCATGGCGGAACAGGGTTCTCCCAGCGCCGCCCTGATCGCGGAAACCGGAGGCATTAACGCGATGGTGGTCGATTCAACGGCGCTGCCGGAACAAGCCGTCAAAGACATCATGGCCTCCTCCTTTCAATCCGCCGGTCAGCGCTGCTCGGCGCTGCGCGTCCTCTATTTGCAACAGGACTGCGCCAGCGAATTCATGAAGATGCTGCTCGGCGCCATGGACGAGATTACGGTCGGCGACCCCTGGTTGTTTTCGACGGATGTCGGCCCGGTCATCCATGCGGACGCGCGAGACGCCATCAACCGCCATATCGACACGGCCAGACGCGAGGGGCGCTTGATCAAACAATTGGAAGCACCCGGCCACGGTAATTTTGTCGGGCCGTCCGTAATCCGGGTAAACGGGATTGAAGACATTGAGGCAGAGGTCTTCGGGCCCTGTGCTGCATGTCGCCACTTTCGAGGCGCATGAAATAGACCAGGCGGTCGCCGCCATCAACAAAAAAGGGTATGGCCTTACGTTTGGATTGCACACACGAATCGATGGCCGTGTGGAACAGATGACCTCACAACTGAAAGTCGGCAATCTCTATATCAACCGCAACCAGATCGGAGCCATTGTAGGTTCCCAGCCTTTCGGCGGGGAAGGATTGTCCGGCACCGGTCCCAAGGCGGGAGGACCGAACTATGTACGGCGGTTCACGAAGGATCATTGCGAAACCCACCCCATCGAACCGGGGCCGGTTGCGCCAATGAAAATCGTGCAGGAAGCGCTCGATAATCTGGCCGAACCCCGACAATCGCCTCTGGCCACCCGGAACCTGCCCGGCCCAACCGGAGAATCCAATCGCCTGTCCCTCTTCCCCCGTGGAAAAATTCTCTGCCTCGGACCAACCCTGGACACAGCCGGGAAACAGGCGGACATGGCCGGGGAGAATGGCTGTCCTGCGCTCATCGTGACGCCCGGCGCAACAGGGGAAAACTCGGTTTCAGGATTTCTGCCACGCGAAAACCTGCTGTATCTCAAGGGATTTGACGCGGTTGCCCTGTGGAGCGGCCCGGAAGATTTACGTGAAGCCAGAAAATTCCTGTCACAGCGCGACGGCGCCCTGATCCCGCTCATCACGGACACCGAAATGAAAGATCGCTGCACCCTCGAACGACACGTGTGCATCGACACCACAGCAGCCGGCGGAAACGCGACCCTTCTGGCCCAAACCGGATAACCGCACGAATCGTCATTTCGTATGGCGCCCCACCCTCCATCGTAGGGGCCGGTCACCGTGCCGGCCCGCTACCGTTGAGAACTTCCCGGACAGTAATGGTAGAGAGACCGCCCCTCAGGAGCGACCCTGTCAAGAAATCTTGTAGCCGTAGCGTCTGGACAGCGGCAACTCAATCCCGTTCTCTGGCCCGAAATATCGCTGGAATACTGCTGACGGTTTTGTATGCCCTTCCGAGCGCCCACGCTTTTCGTGGATCAGAAGACGAACAAACTCTTCCATTGAGAGACCTCTGTTTGCCGCTTCCCGCTTGACCCACGATTTATCACCCGGATCAATACCTCGACCAACAATAGTGGAACTCATTGGCATACTCCCTGAATTGGATTAGCTGAGAAATTTTCGTTAATCTATAAGATAACAGACTATTAGCAGATCGCGCTATCAATATTATTTTATAAACATTCCACGCAGCGGTAATTATGACATCCATATCATAGTGACCATTGTCCAGGGCCTGTCGGTTGCGGGCCGGAGGCGGTACAGAGCGATGCGCCAGGGAAGATTATTGCTGTGACGATTTTAGTTCCGCTATCGAAGTGAGTATTTGAAAGATGTAGTCCGCCATAATAATCATGTTCATACTGTGCTTGAATGTAGAGTATTGGACAAGCCCATGAGTGGATGCATGGCGGTTGGGAACGAAATCATTCTCATACTTCCCTCTATTGCTATCATCGACCGGTTCATACAGGTGATCAACCAGTCGATCAAACAATATCCATCCATATGCCTCGTTTGGTAGAATGTTCTTCAGGCTGGTGCTATTTCCAAGTTCCTCCAGCATCTTCTTTGAAGAAATTGAACCAGCTGTATCATTAAAGAAACGAATTCGAAATTCCCTGTCAATTTCTGGAAACAAGACACGACAAACGCACCGATAGTGGCCAGTACCGTGTGCAGAAAGCGCTTCACGGAATGTCTCCTTGGTTTCCTCTTTGATGTGATAGTGGTTCAATCTTTTTTCGATATCTTGTCGGATATTTTCCCAATTCGTTTTATAGAAATTTTCCAAATGTGCTTCAAGATGGGAAGAATCGTCTGCGTATTTTTCAACATAGTCTATTGACACAGTATAGTAGGGTAGCCATCTTGTCTGGTGGACTGAATCAACAAATTTGTTATACCTGACAAGGTGCTGGATATAAGGAGCAAGTGTTTCGAGATATGGTGCAATAGCTTGAGAGACGCGAGTCATTGATTGAATTAAGGGCTGAAAGGGCTCCAACATTTGATTCAATGCAGTACCTATACCCACCAAGCTTTGGATGGTTTGATTATCTGCCAAATCCGGTACTCCTGATTTGTCCATTTGTGGTCGCTGCAATCCGTTACGCTGTGTCGTTGCTATCGAAGGATCTTGTGCGTCCTGTACTGTATGCTTGCTCATGTCGCGATTGATGCTTACGCACCGCAAGACTTTTACAATTTATTGTTCACTCTGGCAGTATACTACATAGGTCTGCAACTCAGCTAATTATCTGGTCTAGTCGTTCCACCAAGCCTTCGCTCGCAGGTGCGCGTAACTCTTGAATATCTGCATGGGTCTGTGCCTGGAGACCGCAGACACCTCCTCGTCCCACGGTTCTGATCCTCTACCTTAGTGTAAAACCACAGCGATTTACGCGCGTCTGAGCGATGGTGGCTTATGCCGCTATTGCATTTTGGGTTGATTTAGTCAAAATAGCCGACAAGATGGCCTGGATCACTCCATGGTAACCCTGATTGCGAAAAACACGAAGCACGGCTTCGCCCAGCCAAACGACCTGGCCTGCGGCGAACCGGTGGCAGTCACCAGGCACGGGAGGAACGACAGAATAATGGATCAAGACATGGATCCAGAAAAGCAGTGATCCTCGTGATGGCGATGATCACGCCCGAACGCGACCTTGAAGAAGCCCTGGTCACCAGACTATCGGACCTCAAGTACGAATATCGCGCCGACATCCGTGATAGAGCCACGCTGGAAAAGAACTTCAGGGAAAAGTTCGAAGCCCTGAATCGCGTCACACTCACTGATGGTGAGTTCAAGCGGCTCCTCGACCAGATCGTCACACCGGATGTGTACGAGGCCGCCCGGACACTCTGTAGCGGAACAAAAGTTTTTGCAAATTTCGGCGAAAAGTCTTTGCAAAAACTTTTGTTCCGCTACAGCCATCCCATTGAACAATGGGTTGTCATTGGGAGTGGTCAGCCACTGATCAGCCAATGTCTGGTCCGGTAACAGGATTTGCAGGGATTTGTAGATACCCAGGATATAGCTGGTACGTTCCAGCAGATCCCGTGTCAATCTGGCCTTTCCTGGCTGACCCTTCCAGTTGTAGAGGATCTTCTCGTTGCTGAGCCCCAGCAGGGTCATCTGCTGAGCGCCGGTCAGGCGCCACTGACTGAAAATAGCAAAAATCGCCGATAACAGCGAATTGGCTACATTGGGGTCACGTTGTAACAGTTGCTCAGTTTGAGCAATCATGATGATCTCTGATAATGTATTTTTACAGCGCTTTAATACAGCCTGACAGACTGAACAATACAGTCAACCATATCAAATATACTGCTTGTTTAATCCAGTGGGAAAACTCAATTCAACACCATCGCCTTCCGGCATTCAAGGGGTTTTGATGATGGTGGCCAGGGATAGAATCGAACTGCCGACACGAGAATTCTCAGAGCCAGGAAATTTGGTAACTTTTTGATTATGCTGAACCAAATATGACTCAGTGCCTTTGTATAAATCTTTCTAAGCTAGCGTAGTTGGAATTTGCCCGCAAGGTGTCCGCAGCGCTCCACAGGCGTTTCTCTATCGCTCCAATGCGTTCGAGTTGTGACATTAAACATTGTCCATTTTCTGATTTTTTTAGGCACTTCCCTTTTGGCTCACATATTCACTCATTCACAGTCCCAACGCTGCCTGGAGTTTTTGCAGCGATTCCTTCTGTTTCTTTTTGTCCATCTTCCGGATATTGATCAGTTTCCACTGAATCGCGGGCAGTTGATCAATGCCTGTCACTGCCAAAAGAGTCCAATCCGGTTCCCCTTGCTTGATCGAGAGCAGGAATTTCTTCTCGTTCTCTGTCATTGTGTTTTTGATTGTTTCGATGAGCCTGTCACGGACTGCCACCAATTCCTTGTGCTCAACTTCTTTGGACGTCATTCCAGCCAACTCTTTTTCGAACACCTGTCGAAAATCTTTCAGATTGGGTGTGAGTAGTTCGTTCATCGGCCGGCCGTGGCTTGCAAGATAAATAACGAATGCAGTGCGGATTTCATCTGTAATGCCTTCGTTCTCCATCAGGATCTTGATGTCGAAGATGTCGCGTGGATGCTGGCGGTCAAGTGCTGCACATAGTTTTCCGCCGTACAAATCCACAACAGCCAGTGTATTGGCCGTCACCGAAGCCTCGAACATTATTTCAGCCTGCTCGCTCAACTCTCGTTCCACAGGCGTAAATACAGTACCCCGGAGCACCAGATTGGGCTCGATCTTGATCGTTGCCCCTGCCGTACTGACGGTTAGTTTGGAAATATGCTCTGCTCCCCTTGTCCGAATCTTGTGCACGGTTACTCCAGATACAGTTCTTCGGATCGCAGCGGCGATCCGCTGCAATGCCTCACCAATGTTAGCCAATGCCGTGTCGCGCGAGTCCAGGGGCAGGTACGTCAGGTCGATATCGACCGACAGTCGCGGCATGTCGCGCACAAAGAGATTGATCGCCGTGCCGCCCTTCAGTGCGAAGCACTCCGCCGCCGCAACATGGGGCATGACTCGCAGCATGAGTTGTGCCTGCTTGAAGTATGGACTGTCCTTCATGCCGAATTTACCGATACCTCTCACTGCAGATTCGTGTTGGGAACGGTGATGTTGTATTTGGCGTCCAGCCGTCCACCTTTGACTATCATGCGCTTGCCTTTGCCGAAGTCCACCTTCGAAAGGTCCAGTTTCTTAACCCAGGCATGGTTGCAAGCCTCTGCGAGAAACATGAACAGCCGCTTCACCTTCACCGAACGGCACTGTTCCAGCAGCGGCTGCACTAGACGCGGCCGCAAGGTGGTCAACCCCTCCATGAGCAGGTTGGCCTCTTCAAAGGATTCTTCCGCGGGCACGAGATACAGCACTTCCATCATGGCGCGCTCGGGCGCCGAAACGGTCATGGCATAAGCGACCAGTTCCTTTTTGGAAAGCCCTGCATTCGGATCGTCAGCAAACAGCTTGGTAGTGGAATAACGAAGCTCCACCCCCCAATCATATTGCCGAAACCAGGCGGGTAGCCGGGTGCCGGGGCTGCCGAACAGTGATACGCTCCCACCCTTCCCCATCGCCAGAAAATGCGCATACCCTTGCATCTGCAGCGCCGTTTTGGCCCCCGCATGAATGGGCAGCTTCAATTGTTCCTGGAGGGCATGCAGGCCACCGGTCCACTCAACCGTACCACCGGCACGCACGTAGGCGCCTTGGCCAATGCGCTGTATCCAACCACTTTTCTGATACTCGTGCACCAGTTGCTGGTAGGCGCCCTGGGCCTCCAACCAGCGCGACACCGCCACAGTGGCTTGGGGCCATGCTGTGAGCAAGCGGCTTAATTTACTTCGGGTTTCACTATCCATGCTTGTTAATCTAGCGCAAAAACAAACCTGCCTCAAGGTGGAAGTTTATTTTAAGACTGATTTAACAGATTTTTTTTGTTAATTGAGTATTTAAGTAAACCATACGACAGTAAACATTCCATGCGGCCCGTAGTCGGCCAGCTTTCGACCCGCGACCGACAAGCGATCTTTCTGTAACTTGAGTCGCGGGCCGGTGATTGACCGCGCTCAACCGGTCGTGTGCAGATCCATCCCGTCATCCAGTGTCGGCAGCCGGGCGATTGTCGTACCGTACTTCTGTTCCGCAAGGCGCAGTTCATAAAGTTTCTGGAGGTTGAGCCAGAACTCGCCCGACGCGCCAAAGAAGTGCCCCAGGCGTAGGGCCGTATCGCCGGTGATCGTCCGCCGACCGTTTAGAATCTCGGTGATGCGGTTCACCGGCACTTCGATCCGCCGCGCCAATTCCGTAGCGCTCATGCCGAGCGCGTCGAGATCCTCGCGCAGCGTCTCACCGGGATGGATGGGGTCACGCACGTCAAGTCTCCTCTCAATGATAATCGACGATTTCGACTTCGGTCGGCCCAAGACTACCCTATGAGTAGGTCAGCCTCTTCAAAGGATTCTTCCGCGGGCACGAGATACAGCACTTCCATCATGGCGCGTTCGGGCGCCCTGGGCCTCCAGCCAGCGCGACACCGTCACAGTGGCTTGGGGCCATGCTGTGAGCAAGCGGTTTAATTTACTTCGTTTTTTACTATCCATGCTTGTTAATCTAGCGCAAAAACAAACCTGACTCAAGTTGAAAGTGGATACCCCGCAGTAGATGCAGGATGTCATCGGTGATTTAAAACCAGTTTGTGGTTCTGAAACAGGTCCAGCACTCTTTCCGACAGGGAAAGCCGCTCCAGCCACAAAACTTCTCCGGTATCAAGATCAAGCGCCTTCCACTCGATTGAGCCACGTACAGAGTTTCTTGAGTTCAGACTATAAGCTTTCCTTGGATTTTTTGAATCATATCCGGACCGGTTGCCAAATATGCTTAAAGCCGATGTCTCCCATATCGAGGCTTGTTCTTTTGTTGAATTCGGGTGTTCTTTTAGCTTCCTGTCCTTGGCAAGCTCGTGCTTGTCAAACGGAACTCTCAACAGTCTGAGGTGGTTTTCCAGTTCATAAAATGTGTCGTTCTCCTGGAGCAGTTTTCTTTCCTTCAGCAACCTGAATACTTCATAAATCTCGGTAACCCAGATCTTTGAAAAGCATGTTCTGATACCAGTGTGCCATGGGAAGTTCGACCCTGGAGCCGCTCTCCCTGGCGCTGTCGATGACCGCTTTCGTCTCGTTCTCCATACACCGCAGAACGAGATCCAGTGCCCCAATGTTATGAACTTCCGGTCCAAGCATGGAGAGCGGCAGTACCCGGCCACCCAGCTGGATAGAGATATCAATCCAGGATTCATAGAGTTTTTGATCCTGCCGGAGCGCCTGATAAAATGCCTCCTCGATAAGGTCACTGATGGATGTGGGCATGGGTCCAAATTTTTATAGAGACACTGAGACGCCTCAGATTGGTCTAACTACTCCATGGGCATGAGCAGTCAAGCATCTCTTTTTCTTCATTATTCATGGAAGTCTCCTGTGTGCATAAATGCCGAACGATTACTGTTTAAGCCGGACTATAGGTGGTGGCCGCGCCGGTGTAAAATCTTGTCGACACTGTAGCTGCAGGAGAATTGCTATGACTGAGGGCGTGGACAACGGGAGCATAGATCATTCCATGATTGATAATCTGCTGGTGTATCTCCGGGGGCAGAATGTTCCAAGGCACGGAATGTGGATTTCGCTACTCTTGCCTTTTCAGTGTAGCGAGGATGAGCTGGTTGGTGCATAACGAGATGCAGGGAGCTCGAATTCATAGAGTTTTCGTATATATTCCAGGACGGGAACAAAATCCGGGTTGGCAGCGTCACTGAGCTGGGGCTGGGTCATATTCGGTCTATTCCCGGCAGTACACCTAGTCACTTGTGCCATGGGTCAACAAATCAAATACGATTCAGTTCCTGCTCAATTCCCCACACATTGCCATCCTGCATCATTGTGGCAAAGCTTGGGTCGCCTTGTGGCAACATTCGGCTGGCTGGAAGAGACCTTGTGGAATGCAATCTATGCGTACTCCCTGATCCCCTTGGTAAACGATGCTGAGGCAAGAAAGCAGAAGCTGGCGGAGATTGCAGAAAAATTAGAAAAGGCTCAGTCAGACACGTTGAGGTCGCTTATTAAGAAATATGAAGAGGCTGTACGGGCATACCCAAAAGCTGAGGAAATCCACGAAGGGTTTGATAGTGAGATCAGGCGACTTCGCAATGCTACGCAGTACCGGAATATATTTTGCCATGGGGTCTGGCTAGAGCCACCAGATGATCGCGGCAAGGCAACTATTCTCTATAATGACCGCAGCAGGGGAGAGGTTACTATGGATGTGGATTGCAGGTTTTTGGACACCCTGCAGCGAGATGTGGCTATGGCTATATGTGATGTGAGAAATACAGTTACATTTCTAGGCTGGAAATTTCCTGACTGGAGCGGCCCCGGCAAATCAGTGATTGATGAGCTGGCAAGCCGGGCGCTCGATGACTAGACAACCTGTAGCGAAACAGGTGATCGAGGTGTGGAAAAGTGCTGCAAGGGATTGCCGGTTGAGCAGCGCCGATCTCAATTTACTGCCACCCGGCAGCATCGCAAGACCGGGTATCATCTCAAACATAAGTAGAACATTTAGTCGCTTAGAGTGACTTTTGGCCCCGTACCGCAAGTGACCCCTACAAAGCTGTCTTTTTAAGTTGCTTTGTGTGGTTACTAAAAGTAACTTTTGCTATAATTGCGTCATATATCCAGGAGAATTCATTATGAACACCGAAATGAAAGTGACCAAAATCGATCCCGATTCTTTGAACAAACTACGTATGCTCGCAGAACGATTTGATCGATCTGCACCGATGCAATTAAAGGTTTTAATTGATAGCGCCTGGCGCGCGAATCCCGCTGAGCTTACCGACGCCGAGTTTTTCGACGGCATGTTCGATGAATTAATCGCAAATGCCGAAGAAGGCATCCCCACGGATGCAGCGCTTGAAAGTGCTGCACACGCCCGTGAGCTTGGCGCCATTAGCTGGGGCAGCGAAGGCGGCAAGTGCATCGGTACGACAGTCGATGGCACACGCATCGACGTAGACGGCAACGTGTTAGCCGCCAGGTGAACTACGATCAGCCTGTCCTGGTCCTCATCGGCGGGATAAATGGCGCTGGTAAAACCACCCTCTATTACGAGCAGGTAAAGCCCTTCCTGGATAAGTCGGGCCGAAGTTATCCTTTCGTCAATGCTGACGAAATGGAGAGGGCGCGATTTCCTGACGAAGTTGGCCAACATAGTCTCGAAATGGGCAAGCTGGCTGCCAGGATTCGAGATCAATATTTAGAGTCTGGTCAATCGTTTGTGACAGAGACCGTCTTCTCTCATGAGTCGAAGAATCAACTCATCGAGGATGCACAAAAAGCCGGATTTAAAGTCATGCTTAACCACGTCCACGTCGATTCCCCGGACGTGGCCTATAAGCGCGTTCAAACCCGTGTGCAAAAAGGCGGTCACGACGTACCGAAAGATAAGGTGTTTTCTCGCTATGATCGCACCGTTGCCAACATTCAAAAGGCTTGCTTGACCGCCGACCAAACATACGTTTGGGATAATTCCCGTAGTCAAGGCCATACGGGTGTCATGCATCGCTTTGTTATGACAATGGCGAAGGGCGAGATCACTAAATTATCGCCTCAAATACCTGCCTGGGCGTTCAGGATGTATCGCATCCAGATAGACGAGTTCAATCAAACCAGGGCACGAAAAAGCGCGAAAAGCGCGAAAAGCAACGAGGATTTTCAGAGCGAGTAAAACCGGTGACCGGCCCCTACGATGACGGGTGGAGCGGGGGACGACTTTGTTATTGTGACAGTTGTTATGGGGACATCGGTCGCGGGCCAAAGGCAGGCTCCAAACGATGCTCGAGCGCCGACGAATGATTGGTGGCCAGGGACAGAATCGAACTGCCGACACGAGGATTTTCAGTCCACTGCTCTACCGACTGAGCTACCTGGCCATGAATTGGAATAGCGGACGCGCATTAAAGAACAGGACGCGGTATTAGTCAAGTGATTTGATCAAACCAGCAGTCCCCGGTACCGGTTCCAGTCGAAGCGCGGGCCCGGGTCTGTCTTGCGGCCAGGGGCGATATCGCTGTGCCCGATGATATGGTCGGGAGTGATTTTCGGGTATGCCGACAACAGGCAGCGGGTCAGCCGCGCAAGGCTGAGGTATTGGGCGGATTCGAATTCATCCCGGTCGCTGCCCTCCAGTTCAATCCCGATTGAAAAATCATTGACCCGGGGCCGTCCCCGGAACACGGACAGACCCGCGTGCCATGCCCGATGATGGGTCGGCACGAACTGGATCAACCGGCCCTTTCTCTCGATATAGAAATGAGCGGAAACCGCCAGTTCCGCTATATGTTCAAAATAAGGGTGCGCTCCGGGGTCAAGACAGTTGGTGAACAGGTCTTCGACGTATTGATTGTGGTAACAGCCGGGAGGCAGGCTGATCGCGTGAATGACCAGAACGGAGACATCGAGGCGGTCGGGGCGTTCATCGAAATTGGGGGAAGGAATGAAACAAGCGTCCTGTACCCGACCGGAATCGGCACAATGCGTGAACGGGGAAACAAGCGGTGCGGTGGTCATGCGGTTCCCTCCGGGTCACTGCAACCGTTCTATTTTCAAACTCACAATCGCCTTTTCCGTGCGTTCTTCCACGACGAACCGGTATCCCTGTTCAACCAGGTATTCACCCTGTTCGGGAATATGTCCCAGTTGCGACATGACCAGTCCGCCAATCGTATGCGCCACCCGGGTATTCAGGTTGATTTCCAGAATTTCATTGACCTCGGATACCGACTGTCTGGAATCGACCAGATATTGATTTTCCTGCAATTTCTGGAAAAAGCGTTTTCGCCGGGGCAGATACTCTTCAAAATCATAGCCGACATCGATATCTCCGACCACCTCTTCGACAATGTCCTCCATGGTAATGATGCCGATTGCGGAGCCGAATTCATCCACGACCACGGCCATGTGGTCGTCACGTTGCCGCAGGATAGGCAGTAATTGGTCGATCGTTTGAAATGGCAGGACATACTGCGCCGGTTTGACGAAATCATCCAGCGACTTTCCGGGAGTGGTTGAATCCATCAGGTCCCAGGTGGTCAGGGTGGCGATGCCGATGATGTTGCTGGTATTGCCTTTGTAGACAGGCAGCCGGTTATAGCCCTTGCGCCGGACGGTGGCTATGGCGCGCAGAATATTGCGCGTATTGCTGATCGCGGTTACTTCGGCAATCGGAATCATCGCCTCCCCCACCGTGGTTTCTCCGAACCGGATGACCCGTCGAATCCGCCCCCGGTCGAACGCGTCTATGGACGAGGTTCTTTCGGTCATATCGACCACCAGCCGGATCTGCTCACGGGTCATGAACAGATTCTGTTCGACCTTGCCGCCGCCCACCAGTCTGGCGATCAACCGGGCAATACGCGAGAAAATGAAGATCACCGGATAAAAGACCAGGGAAAATATCTTGATCGGATAGATCGCGACCGGAACGATCTCGTCCGACTTTTGCTGGAAGATGCTTTTTGGAACGATTTCGCCCAGTATCAGGAGAATCGGGGTCAGAACCAGGAAGGCGTAAAGGTCACCCCGGCCGTCAAATTCGCTGATGAACAACAGGGTTCCCAATGTGGTCAGCGCCACGGTCGCCACGTTGGTGCCGACCAGGGTCGTGCCCAGCATCACATCGGGGGTTTTGAACAGCTTGAGCGCCTCCTGCGCGCCCCGGTTACCCTGATTGGCCTTTGCCGTCAGTTTCACCTTGTCCGAATTGACCAGGGCAATTTCAGAGCCGGAGAAAAATCCCTTCAACAGCAACAGGACGATGATGGCGAGTATCAATGCAACTCCGGTCATGGCGCCTTCTCCGTCAAACCCGGTTCGTCTGTGGATCGGATACCGGCGGTTTCTTCAATATCTTCCGGTATTTCCTCCGATTCGGCTTCCTTTTCCCCGTTCGAATCGCCGCCGGAGTCCTCTTCTGTGCGGACCATGTCCTGCGCATCGGCGAATCCGCCTTCATCCATGCCCTTGGCAACGCGCACCCTGGCAATACGGTGGTCATCCATTTCAATAATCTGGATCAGGATGTCTTCACTCTCGACGCGGTCTCCTTCCCGCGGCAACCGGTCCAGCAGGCGGAAGGCATATCCTCCGACCGTGGTCATTCGGGGATCTTCAATGCCGAAATTCGTCAGGTTATTGAAATCATTGAGCTTCATGTCTCCGGGGACTTCGTAGATGTTATAGTCTTTTTCTGCATAAAGCCCCGCGGTCGCTTTCGAGCCTCCACTGACGTCCCCGAAAATGAAGTTCAATACGCCGCGCATGGTGATGAAGCCTTCGACCCCGCCGAATTCGTTCAGACAGGCCGCCGCCCGAACCCGGTTCGATTGGAAGAAATCGAACATCTCATCGACTTTTTTAGTCAGCGGTACGACTACCGGGGGATGCATGATGTCTTCAGGCTGGAGCGCTTCAAGGTCTTCATCGTCCAGCACCAGGCGTAAAATGTCTTCGGCATGGACGAAGCCGACCAGGTTGTCCCGGTGGGTCTTGAATACCGGCACCCGTGGATGACGGTAGGCAATGAATTTCCCCACCATTTCCGGCACGCTCATTTCGACATTCAGGAACGCCATCCGTGTCCGCGGCGTCATGACCTCGACGATTTCGGTTTCATTGGCCTCCAGCAAATTGTAGATCAGGGCGCGCTCGGTGTCGTCCAGCGTACCTTCTTCGGAAACCTGCTCAACCAGGGTCAGGAATTCATCCACATGCAGAATGTTGTCGGCGGTCCTGATTTCACCGACGAAAAGGGTCGTGATCCGGTCTGCGATGCCCCGGATAGCCCAGCGAACCGGCGCAATAACCTTGATCCACAAGGCCAGCGGCTGAGCCACGATGCGGGTGCTGTAACGAACCGGATTGCCAACCGCAATGGTTTTCGGCGTCACTTCACCGAGCAACAGCATCAACGGGACCATGACCAGCAAGTTGATGACCACGACCTGTTCGACCTCATAAAGAGTGGCCAGTATGAATGCCATGTTGGCGGTGGCGGCGATGTTGACGAGTTCGTTGCCGCTGAGGATGGAAATGATCAGCCGCCGGGGCTGGTCAAGCAACTCATGGATGGTTTGCGATTGAGGGTTCTGTTCGCGGCGAAGCTGCTGCAGGTCGAGCCGGGAAAGGGAGAATAACGAGATTTCAGAGCTGGAAAAAAACGCCGAGCAAAGCAGCAGGCAAAGCTGCACCCCCAGCCGGACGATCATATCCGGTTGCGCAAGCATGGCCGTGTCGAATGCGAAGTATTCGCCCACAGACAGCCAATGCTGATTCATGGTGTGCAGAAACTGTTCCATCAAGATTTTCGGTTAATAACAGACTGGGGGGGTGTTCGGACATGTAAAAGCATGCTCCTCAAGATTGAATTGCCGTTAATATGACTGAATATGACTTTGATTTCAATTAAAATTGTATAATCCGCGTGACACTTTTCCAGGGTACGACCCATGCCATCGAAGCCAGTTATCGACAAGCCCCCGCCAGCGCCAGCCCGGACGCTGGACAACGAGCCAGCCGCCCCGGACAAGATCGACCATGACCTGACCGCCTGCGATCTTTATCTGAACCGGGAGATCACCTGGCTTCAATTCAATCGCCGGGTACTGTGCGAGGCGATGGATGACGACAATCCCCTGCTTGAGCGCCTCAAGTTCTTCGCGATCTTTGCCTCGAACATCGATGAGTTTTTCATGAAACGCATTGGCGGCCTGAAACTTCAGGTGATGGCCGGCGTTGTCGAACTGACGGTGGACGGCCGTACCCCGGAACAGCAACTGGCCGAATGCCGGGCGCTGGTCGAGGAACTCGAAGTGGTCAATGACCAGGCGCTGCCTGAACTTCTGGCCGAACTGGACGCCAGGGATATCCGCATCCTGGATTACGATGAACTGGACCGCAATCAGCAGGACACCTTGCGGCATCACTATCTGGAGAACATTTTCCCGCTGGTCACGCCCCAGATATTCGATCCGGCCCACCCTTTCCCGTTCATTTCCAATTTGTCGCTGAACATACTGGTGACCCTGCCCGCCATCCAGGATGAAGACCCGTTCCTGGCCCGGGTGAAGGTCCCGGTTGGCGCTGACGTGCCGCGCTTTGTCCAGCTTCCGGGCGTCAGTCATTTCGTTCCACTGGAACAAATCATTGCCCACAATCTGGATCTGCTTTTCCCCGGGGAACAGGATTTCGAATTCGACTATTTCTATATTTCAAGGAACGCGGCGGCGGAAAGGCAGGAATCCGGGGTCAGTGACCTGCTCGCAATGATCGAATCCGAGTTGCGCGACCGGCGAATCGCCCCGATCGTGCGTATCGCGGTCAATCGGGGCATGAGCGATGACAGAAAGAAAACGCTGGCCGAGCAGTTTGGCCTGAATGTGGAAATGGACGTTTTCGAATCCGGCAGCCTGCTCGCCCAGAAGGACCTGTTCGAACTGGTATCCCTGCCACGGCCGGAGCTTCACTACCCCACGCATCTGCCGATCAACCATCACAGGCTGCAGGATGGGCAGCGCAGTATTTTCCACTCCATCCGGGAAGCCCATTCGATGTTGCTGCAGCATCCCTATGAATCATTCAATACTTCTGTCGTCCGCTTCCTGAAAGAGGCGGCCAATGACGAACAGGTACGGGCGATCAAGATGTCCTTGTACCGGACGGACGAGGAAACACGTATTGTCGATTTGCTGATCCAGGCCGCGAACAACCGGAAACAGGTCGCCGTGGTGGTTGAGTTGAAGGCGAAATTCGATGAGGCCGCCAATATCAAATGGGCCGAACGAATGGAGCGCGCCGGCATCCATGTCACCTACGGCGTAATTGGCCTGAAGACCCATTGCAAGGTGTTGATGGTGGTGCGGCAGGATGTGGACAAGCTCAGGCGCTATGTCCATATCGGCACCGGGAATTACCATGGCGGCACGGCCCGGCAATATACGGACCTCGGGTTGTTGACCTGCGACCATCATATCGGCAACGACACCACCGAATTGTTCAACTACCTGACTACGGGCCATTCCAGAAAGCGGATTTTCAAACAACTCCTGGTTTCTCCGAAGCAACTGAAAAAAGAGCTGATCGACAAAATCAACCGGGAAATCACCCATGTGGCCCAGGGCGGCAAGGGGTTGATCCAGATCAAGTCGAATGCCCTTGAGGACAGGGACATCGTGGAGGCCCTGTATCGCGCCTCGGCCGCGGGGGTAAAAGTCGATCTGATCATCCGGGACACCTGCCGATTGCGCCCGGGTATAAAAGGACTATCCGAAAATGTGACCGTAATCAGCATAGTCGGCCGGTTCCTCGAACACAGCCGGGTGTTTTATTTCCGCAACAAGGGGGCGGAGGAGTATCTGATCGGTTCCGCCGACCTGATGAAAAGAAACCTGGAAAGCCGGGTGGAGGTGGTGACCCCGATCAACCGGAAATCATTGAAGGATGAGCTTCGCCTGATTCTCGACACGTTGCTCGACGACGATGTAGATGCCTGGGAAATGCAATCGGATGGTTCCTATGTCAAGCGAACCTGCAAGTCGCCCGCCGCCGTCGGTTGCCAGCATCAATTGATTGAATGCGCCCAGACCCGGCTGAAAACCAGGCGCCGCAAGAAATCCGTGCGAACCCGAAGCATCAAGAAACGGAATTGACGGCTTTTGTCCGGTCGATCCACCCCCATCATGATCTTTTTTTAACTCAATAGAGAGAATTCATCATGCCTGCGAAACTTCCAGCAAAAGCAAGCGCTGTCATTATAGGCGGCGGCGTCATCGGCTCCAGCGTGGCTTACCATCTGGCCAGAATCGGCTGGAGCGATGTCGTGCTGCTTGAACGCAGCCAGTTCAGTTGCGGAACCACCTGGCATGCCGCCGGGCTGATCGGCATCATGCGCGCCAATGAAAGCCACGCCAGAATGGCCCGGTATTCGATGTCGGTTCTGTCGGAAATCGAGAAGGAAAGCGGGCAGTCGACCGGGTTCAAGCAGGTGGGTTCAATCAGTATCGCACACAGCGAGGGACGATTCGAGGAGTTGAAACGGGTGGCGTCGATGAACAACGCTTTCGGGGTAACCCGTGTGGACATGATCACCCCGCAGGAAATCAAGGAGCTTTATCCTTATCTGGAGACGGGGGATCTGCTGGGCGGAACCTGGGTTGCGCAGGACGGTTACGCCAGTCCGGTGGACGTAACCGCCGCCTTTGTCAAAAGCGCCCGCAATCGGGGCGCCTTGTGCCTGGAGGGGGTGAAAGTAACCGGCATCGTGGTTGAAAACGGCCGGGTTTGCGGGGTCAACACCAGTCAGGGCGATATCGAGGCCGAATTCGTGGTCAATTGCGCCGGTATGTGGGCGCGGGAGGTCGGCAGGATGGCCGGGGTCAACATCCCGCTCCATGCGGCGGAGCACTATTACGCAGTGACTGAAAAGCTCGACTCGCTGCCGCTGGACCTGCCGGTGATGCGGGATCATGACAATGGCGCTTATTACAAGCAGGACGCGGGCAGTCTGCTGGTCGGACAGTTTGAACCGAACGCGATACCGTGGGGGCAAAACGGGATTCCCGAGGATTTCAGTTTCGATGAAATCGACGGCCATTTCGATGAACAGATGATGCCTGTGCTTGAAAAGTCGATGGAGCGTGTGCCGATATTGCAGCAGGTCGGCTGGCGGAAGTTCTTCTGCGGGCCTGAATCATTTACCCCGGATGACCAGTTCCACATCGGCGAAGCGCCTGAAGTACGGAATTTTTTCGTGGCGGCGGGTTTGAACTCGATTGGCATCCAGAGTTCCGGCGGCGTAGGCAAGGCGCTGTCGGAATGGATGCATCACGGTCATGCGCCGCTGGACTTGTGGAGCGTGGATATTCGCCGCATGTATTCATTCCAGGGAACCAGCCAGTATCTGCAAAACCGGGTCAGCGAGACTCTCGGGCTGTTATACGGCCACCACTGGCCGTACCGGCAGATGGAGACGTCCAGGAACGTGCGCCACTCTCCGATCCATGAAAAACTGGTTGAACGCAATGCCTGCTTTGGAGAAGTGGCCGGGTGGGAGCGTCCGAACTGGTTTGCCCCGCGAGGCGTCGAACCGGAATATGAGTACAGCTTCGGCAAACAGAACTGGTTCGAGTATTCGGCTGCGGAACACGAGGCGTTTCGCGGGAATGTGGCCCTGTTCGATCAGAGCAGTTTTTCGAAATACCTGGTACAGGGCAAGGACAGTTGCCGCGCGTTACAGAGAATCTGCAGCGCCAATATCGATGTCCCGCCCGGCCGGATGGTATACACCCACTGGCTTAATCAACGGGGCGGTATCGAGGCCGACCTGACAGTGACCCGGCTTGAAGAGGACCGGTATCTGGTGGTGAGCGCCGCGGCCGTGACCCACAAGGACCTGGATTGGCTGGCGCGTAATATCCCCGGGGACGCCTTTTGCACGGTTACCGATGTCACCAGCAGTCTGGCGGTTCTGGGCGTAATGGGTCCGAACAGCCGGGCGCTGCTCAGCGATGTCCTCGACATCGACATGAGTACGCCCGCATTCCCGTTCGGCATGTCCAGGCCCGTCGAAATAGGATGCGCCGTCGGACGGGCCGCCCGGGTTTCCTATGTCGGGGAATTGGGGTGGGAGTTGTATATCCCGGTGGACATGGCGCGTCATGGATTCGATACGCTGTGGCGGGCCGGTGAAAAATACGGTCTGGCAATGGCCGGACTGCATGCGCTGGACAGTGGCCGCATCGAAAAGAAATTCGTGCACTTCGGACACGATGTCGCCGACACGGATACGCCATTGGAATGCGGGCTTGGATTTGTCTGCGATTATGAAAAGGATATTCCTTTCATTGGCCGCGACGCCATGCTCCGGCAAAAAGAGACCGCAAGCTGGAAAAGGAAACGCATGGTGCAATTCCTGCTCCAGGATCCCGAAGAAGTACTGTATCACCACGAACCGATTCTGCGGGACGGCAAACGGGTCGGACATCTGACCTCGGGCAACTACGGCCATACCCTGGGAGGGGCCGTCGGCATGGGATATGTCTACCATGATGATGGGGTGGATGCGGACTATATCGCCTCCGGGATGTTCGCCATCGAGGTCGGTGGCCGTATCGTTCCGGCCCGGGCCAGCCTGTCCGCAATGTATGATCCCGGGGCCAAAAGAATGCGGGGCTGATTGACTGCACGCGGGGGACCACCTAGAATACGGCGGCAATTCCAGATAAATCAAATAATTAACACCGAGGATAACTTCATGATTCACTCCCGCATTACAAAATCCGGGCCGTCTTCCGGCCTGAAAACCCTGATCGCCTCCCTGTCGATTGCAATATTGCTGGCGGTTCCGGTACAGCAGGCTGACGCCGAAGACAAGATCAGGTGGAAGGTGCAGTCCACCTTCAACACGGCCTGGCCGGCTCTTGGCGACCCCATCGCCTACCTTGCCGACACCCTGGACCGGGCGACCGACGGCCGTATCAAACTGAAAATATACGAACCCGGGAAAATTGTACCGCCGCTTGAAATCACCCCTTCTATCACTAAAGGGGATTTGCCCGCGGCCTATAATTATCTGGCTTATGACCAGGGACGCATTCCATCGGCGGTCCTGTTTTCCGCCGTTCCGTTCGGCATGGAGCCCTGGGAGTACGCCGCCTGGTGGTTCGAGGGTGAAGGCGCCGGTCTGGCCGCGGAAATTTATCACCAGCGCAACGTACATCCGTTACTGTGCAGCACCATCGGTCCTGAAACAGCGGGATGGTACCGCAAACCGATCAAGGGGCTGGATGATCTGCAGGGCCTCAAAATCAGGTTCTCCGGACTCGGCGGGATGGTATTGAATGAAATCGGCGCATCGGCAACCCTGATGGCGGGTGGTGAAATCTTCGCAGCCCTTGAGAAGGGAACGCTGGACGCAACCGAGTATTCGATGCCGGCGATCGATGAAATACTGGGATTCCACAAGATCGCCAAATTCAACCTGTTCCCTGGCTGGCATCAGCCTTCGACCTCGACCCACCTGTTGATCAACCTCGATATCTGGAACGGGCTGTCGGCGTCGGATCAGGCACTGTTTGAAATGGGCTGTACGGCAGCCACGATGCGGGCAATCACTCGTGGCGAGGCGCTGCAAGGGGCCCAGATCCAGGGGTTTGCGGATAAAGGGGTAACCGCCGCCAAGCTGCCCGATGACGTCATTGAGGAACTCAAGAGGGTTTCCCTGCAGGTGATCAACGAGGAAGCATCCAAGGATGCCGATTTCAAAAGGGTATGGGAATCCCAACAGGCGTTCCACGAATCGTACCAGGTCTGGAAAGAGTGGGGTTATCTGCCCAGGAATTTCGATTGACCGGATGACCTAGATCCCGGGACGGCTGACTGCCGTAATACCTGCCACACGACTCCGCAGTCGATTGTTCCGGCTGCGGGGTCTTCTGTTGATTCAATCCGGCCCCCGTGTTAAACAGGGAAATACATGTCTGAAGTTACAGAAATCGTCGAATCCCTGGAGCATCACGATGCTCTGGTTGAAACGCCCCTGAGCAGGAAACTGGATGCCTTCGTTTTGTCGGTATGCGATGTGTTCAACTGGATCTGGGTTGTCCTGCTGCTGGTCATTATCGGCAATGTGATCCTGAGGTACGCATTCAGCCAGGGCATGATCGAACTCGAGGAGTTACAGTGGCATCTGTATGCCGTCGGCTGGTTGATGGGGCTTTCTTCAACCTTTATCGTGGATGGTCATGTCCGGGTTGACGTGCTGCATGACAAATTGTCCTACAAGGGCAAAATGTGGTTCGAACTGGCCGGGCTGACGGTGTTGTTTTTGCCATTTGTCATCTTTGTACTCTGGTATTCACTGGATCTGGTTGCGCTTTCATGGTCTACCAGCGAACGTTCGACCTCGGCCAATGGCTTGCCCGCCAGATGGATTATCAAGGGTTTCCTGACTTTCAGCTTCATACTGCTTTGCCTGGCTGGAATCTCGAGGTATATCAAGGTCCTGGCCTCGTTGAAATCGCCGCCCGCCCCGGATCAGGGGTCTCTTTCCAGCGGCGCGGCGTAGCCAATTTCGATGATTGAGTTCGAGGCCAACCACTACATGGCGCTGGGGCTGTTCGCCTCCTTTATCGTTTTCATTTTCCTGGGCTACCCGGTTGCCTGGCTGATGGGGGGGCTGGCGATCCTTTTCACCCTGATATCCGTACTGTCGGATACCTGGCTGGACACGTTTTTCGGGGTTGACTGGGGATATGCCTCAATCATGGTAGACCGGATTTACGCAGTCATGAGCAACTGGGTGCTGGTCGCCCTGCCGATGTTCATATTCATGGGAATCATGCTGGACCGGTCGGGTATCGCGGAAGACCTGATGACCGATCTCGCCAGGCTGTTCGGCCGGATGAGAGGCGGCATCGCAATTGCCGTGGTATTCATCGGGGTACTGCTGGCCGCGTCAACCGGTATTATCGGCGCGTCTGTCGTGCTCCTCGCAATATTGGGCATCCCGTTGATGCTGAAGAATAAATACAGCCCGGAACTGTCCTGCGGCGTGGTTTGCGCGACCGGTACGCTGGGGATACTGATTCCACCGAGTATCATGCTGGTCATGATGGGCGACCAGATCGGGATATCGGTTGGCGACCTGTTCATGGGGGCGGTATTTCCCGGTTTGCTGTTGGGCGCCCTCTATACGGTCTATATCGTCAGCTATGCGTGGTTTGCGCCCAATGTGGCGCCCGCTCCTGAAAACGCCGAACCGGTCACGGCAAAAATCCTGCTCAATGTACTCCGGTCCACCATACCTCCGGCGTTGCTTATCTTTGCTGTGCTCGGCAGTATTTTCTTCGGGATCGCAACCCCGACGGAAGCGTCCGGAGTCGGGGCGCTGGGAGCGACCCTGCTCGCCCTGATGCGCGGCCGCTTATCCTGGAAGGAATTGAATGATGTCGTCCGGAAAACCTCCAGAACTACCGCCTATATATTTGCGCTGTTTGTCGGCGCGACCGCGTTTTCCCTGGTACTGCGTGGCCTGGGCGGCGATGAGGTGATCGAGGGAGTACTGACCGCTCTGCCTTTCGGCACCCAGGGTGTGGTTATTGTCGTACTGTTGTCCGCATTCATTCTTGGCTTCTTTCTGGACTGGATTGAAATTACATTGATCATCCTGCCCCTGATTGCGCCGGTAATCAGCGATCTGGGGGTTAACATTGTATGGTTCACCGTCATGTTCGCAGTCTGTCTCCAGACCTCCTTCATCACACCGCCGGTCGGTTTCGCGCTTTTCTACATGAAAGGAGTGGCGCCCAAGGGGATTGAGATTACCCAGGTCTATAAAGGCGTAATCCCGTTCGTACTCCTTCAGTTGGTTGCCGTATGGGTCATATTCCAATGGCCTTCGCTGGTTACCTGGCTACCTGATATCGCATACCGGTGAACCGGCCCGGTATGACTGGCGGCGGTCTAGCCGGAACGGGCGGCGGCGGCGCGCCCGGATTTCTTCAGATGAACCAGCAATAGAGAAACGGCAGCCGGAGTCACTCCTGGAATCCGGGCAGCCTGGCCGATTGTCTGCGGGCGGGTTTCGGTCAATTTCTGTTGAACTTCAGCAGACAGTCCTCTCACCCCGGAGTAATCCACCGACTGCGGGATCGTCAACCGGTCACTGTTTTTCTGACGCTCGATTTCGATCATCTGGCGCTCGATATAACCACTGTACCGGGCCTGGATCTCAAGCTGCCGGATGCTGTCCGGATCGTCAAGCGGAGCATCCAGTCCAGCCAGTTCAACCAGGCCGTGGTAATCCGTCTCCGGTCTCCTCAGCAGATCGAGCAGATTGCTTTCCCGTTGCAATGGCTGGCCGAGAAGCCTTCGAATCCGCGCCGGATCGGTTTTATCCGGATGGATCCAGGTTCTCTCCAATCGCCCTTTTTCCCTTTCAATCCGGTTCCTTTTCAGGTTGAAGGCAGCGATGCGCTGATCGTCCACCACTCCCAGCCGGAAGCCCTTCTCGGTCAATCGCAGGTCGGCGTTATCTTCACGAAGCTGTAGTCGATATTCGGCGCGGGAAGTAAACATCCGGTAAGGCTCGGAGGTGCCGCGAGTCACCAGATCATCAATCATCACCCCGATATAGGCCTCGTTTCGAGCCGGGCTCCAGGGTTCCTCCTGCTTGATCTTCAACGCCGCATTGATACCTGCAATCAAACCCTGGCCGGCCGCCTCCTCATAGCCGGTGGTGCCATTAATCTGTCCGGCAAAGAACAGTCCGCCGACCGATCTGGTTTCCAGGGAGTTGTTCAAGCCGCGTGGGTCGAAAAAATCATATTCAATAGCATAGCCGGGGCGGGTGATCAGGGCCCGCTCAAAGCCTTTGATGGTTCTCACGAAGGCATGTTGCACATCGAACGGCAGGCTGGTGGAAATGCCGTTGGGATATACTTCCGTGGTGTTCAGTCCTTCCGGTTCGACAAAAATCTGGTGGCTGTCCTGGTCGCCGAAGCGCACCACCTTGTCCTCGACCGAGGGACAGTATCGCGGCCCCACTCCTTCAATTTCTCCGCCGTAAAGCGGTGATCTGTGCAGGGATTCCCGGATGATTTCGTGGGTCCGGTCATTGGTATGCGTAATGTGGCAGCAGACCTGCTCAGGATGCTGCTCTGCGCTGCCGAGAAAAGAGAACACGGGTACAGGCCGGTCACCCGGTTGTTTTTCCAGTTCACTATAGTCGATGGTTTTGCCGTCGATCCGCGGCGGGGTTCCGGTTTTCAGACGGTCAACGCGAAACGGCAACTCCCGCAACCGGTTTGCCAGTGCGATGGACGGAGGGTCGCCTGCCCGGCCTCCTGTGGAATGGTCCATTCCGACATGGATTTTACCGTTCAGAAAAGTCCCTGCCGTCAAGACCACTACCGGCGCTTCAATCTCGATTCCCGACCCGGTTCTGATCCCGCTCACCCGGTCTCCCTGCAAGACCAGGTCATCGACGGATTGCTGGAATACGGTCAGGCCAGGCTGGCGCTCGATCGCTCTTCGAATCGCAATTTTATACAGCGCCCGGTCCGCCTGGGCGCGCGTCGCCTGTACCGCCGGACCTTTCCGGGAATTCAATATGCGAAAATGAATGCCTGATTGATCGATCGCCCTGGCCATGACGCCGCCGAGAGCGTCAATCTCCTTGACAATATGGCCTTTGCCAATTCCGCCTATCGCCGGATTGCATGACATTTGCCCGATCGTTTCGATATTGTGGGTAACCAACAGGGTCCGGCAGTTCATCCGGGCAGCCGCCAGCGCCGCCTCCACGCCGGCATGACCGCCTCCGATCACCACTATCTCGAATTTTTCCGGATACTTCATTGGCCAGGGCTGGAATCACTTGCAGTCAACGTCTATTGATAATAATAATCATACTTCCGCAGAATCTCCCAGGTAAATCCCCAAGCCTCGTTGAAAGTCAGATTACTGTTGTCGGGAATCACGATCCGGGTATACAGCGACTTGCCCAACCGGTTTTTCAGGTCTTCCAGAATTGAATCCAGTTGCTCCCGGGGAACCGTTACCAGACCGGGGTCGTCCGGTCGCTTGATGCTGTAGGACAGGGTTCCGGCGATTTTCACCACCCGGACTTCCGCCACTGTCTTACCCGCCGGACTCCTGGCGGGACGAACCAGCTTGCGATATTGAACGTCCAGACTTTCGTACTCTTCCTGCAGGGTTCGATACTGTTGGGAAGCAGTATCCGCGCTCGCTTTCAGAGAGGCAATCTCCACTTCCCGTTGCTCGATCAATTCTTTCAGTGACAAAATCTCATCGGTCACTCGGGTGTATCGTTCCGCTGCGCTTTCATTGATTCTTTCCACTTGCGCCATTTCTTCGGTCAACAATTGATTCTCAAGAGCGGATCGGGACAGCAATCGTCTCAAGTGTTCGAGTTGCTCCGACAGAGTGTAGATGCGTTCTTCCAATGTGGCTCTTTCGTCAATCAGGGAAGCGACTTCAGCTTCAGACTGCAACTTCAACTCCGCCAGCGCTTCATCCAGAAATCCGATATTCCGGGTTAAAAGCAGTTCGTTGGCCGTCAGCCTTACCAGTTCGTCCTGTAACCCGCGCTCACTCTCGGTCAGCAAACCAATCTGTTCACGCGCCTCCGTCAGGGATTCCGACAGTGAAGTCCGTTCGGCTTCGACGCCTTGCAACGCGGCTTCAAGATCGGACTTTTGCCGGGCCAGTTCCTCCCGCGCCGCAATCAGTAACCCCACTTCATCCTGCAATTCGCGCTCACTCCCGGTCAGCAAACCAATCTGTTCACGCGCCTCCGTCAGGGATTCCGACAGTGAAGTCCGTTCGGCTTCGACGCCTTGCAACGCGGCTTCAAGATCGGACTTTTGCCGGGCCAGTTCCTCCCGCGCCGCAATCAGTAACCCCACTTCATCCTGCAATTCGCGCTCACTCCCGGTCAGCAAACCAATCTGTTCACGCGCCTCCGTCAGGGATTCCGACAGTGAAGTCCGTTCGGCTTCGACACCTTGCAACGCGGCTTCAAGATCGGACTTTTGCCGGGCCAGTTCCTCCCGCGCCGCAATCAGTAACCCCACTTCATCCTGCAATTCGCGCTCACTCCCGGTCAGCAAACCAATCTGTTCGCGCGCCTCCGTCAGGGATTCCGACAGCGAGGCCCGTTCGGCTTCGACACCTTGCAACGCAGCTTCGAGATCGGACTTTTCCCGTATCAAAGCCACTGTGTCGGCAGTCAGGCCCTCAACCTTGACCGAAGTCTCAAGCTGGGCCTGTTGCAACCGCACATTTGCCTGCTCAAGCTCCCCCCGCGCCACGATCACTGACTCCAGGTTCGCCTCCAGTTCAAGCTGGTTCTCGGCCAGCGAGGCAATCCGGTCAAGCGCCTGCGCCAGTGATATCGACAGTGAGGTTCGTTCGGTTTCCGTGCTTTGCAGAGAGGCTTCCAACTCCGTATTTTTTTGCACCAGATCCTGATTGGCCAGCATCACAGCCTCCCTGGCTGAGATATTGGTCAGTAACTCGCTGCTCAATCCGAAATTGCGCACCATGATGACGACCAGCGTCATCAGGAATATCATCACGATCACAGTCATGACATCGGTGAACGACGGCCATACGCTATCATCCCCGATACCGGCGGCGCCGTGACCGATCCTGAGATCGACAAAGCCGTTGGTTTTCAGCATTCAGCAGTCCGGGTCCAGGGTTCCAGGCTAGGGTTCCAGGCCTCCGGGACGCAACCGGAATCCACGTTGCAACAGGGTCACAACCTCATTCAGATTCTCATTATTCTGGTTGGTCGTGGACATCTGGACTTCAATCATTTCCCGAATCAGGGCCAGCATTTCCTGATTGCCCTGGTCTTCCATTGCCCGGGACTCAAGCAATTCCGTCAGTTTCTGTGTCACCCTTTCCTGAGCCTGTCCCAGTTTTTCAATCAACTCACCGGCGGACTGGATATCCGAGAAATCCAGCGCCTCCTCTTCCTGGCCGCTCTGGAGATGCGGCATCAATACGGTTGCGGTCACTTCCTCGACCTTGCTGATCAGGAAAGTCTGGGTATCGGTCAGTTTGATATAAAAATAGCCGAAGAACAAATACGCGAGGATTGCGGTCAGGGTGGTGGACAATGCGGTGGACATACCGAAAATCATGGTGCCCAATCCTTGTCCGCTTTCCTGGTCGCCACCCGGAAGAATATTGATCTGCCCGCTGCTCTGCAAAATATCAGAGGCTCCCAGCAGCGAAATCGACAGGGAGACGATCGTTCCGAACACGCCGGTCAGGATCAGCACATTGTGGACGAATTTCAAAAAACTGTTACGACTGGATTCAGAAGCCAGCAAGGTGGCGGCCAGGGCATTCTGATTGATGTCCTTGCGCCGAAGGCTCAGTGACTGAAGGGTCAGAAACCGTTCAGAGATCATCATCTTGCGGGGAATTCCAATCAATGGTTCACTGTCTGAACCGAGGTTGGACTGCAACCGGTTGATCGCCTGCTCCTGGACCCGATACTCCATAAATCGTTTGATCAGTTCAAACATGCCGCAAACAAACAGAAGCAGGATACCTCCGTTGATCAGCCAGCCCACCGCGTTGACCTGGTTATGGAAATAAATCTGTGTGATGAGGTCCCGCTGCCAAACCCCCGCGATCACCAGAATTCCCAGAACCAGCAATATTTGCAACAGAATACTTCGAGTGTAATTATGTGGAGTAGAGTCAATCATTCTATTTTTCCAGGTTCATTCGTATCGGGTTCGGCTGGTCCATCCGGTGGGCGCCGCCGGCAGAACTGCACGATATTATACCGGATTATACAAGTAATTATTTTCCGCAGGAAAAACATTCCAGGGGCCGACTGGCAGTACGGATGTCATTTACCGATACAGAATGTGCTGAAGATCATTCCGAGCAGATCGTCACTGCTGATTTCGCCGGTAATCCCGGACAGCGCGCGCTGACAGGAGTTCAAGTCTTCGGCAAGCAATTCGCCGGCACGGAATGTTTTCTGTTGTTCCAGGCCATGGAGCAGGAACTTCTCAGCCCGGTCCAGTGCATCGATATGTCTTGCCCTGGCGAGAAAATGACTGTCGTCAACATCACGAAACCCGGCAATGCGCCTGATTTTTTCCTTCAGCATGTCAATACCCTCACCGGTGAGCGCGGACACACATACCTCGTTTTCAGACCCGGAAGCGGGTCGGCCGGTCAGGTCGATTTTATTCCGTACCAGCAGGACCGGGGCCGGCGTATCCAACTCCTGCAAAAGGGAATTCGTCCGAAGATCCGGGGTATCAGAGTCATCAACCACCAGAAGCGCCAGCCCGGCGCGGTTCTGCTGCTGGATCGCCCGGCGCACCCCTTCCGCTTCAATTTCGCTGGCGGCCGGTCTGATTCCTGCGGTATCGACAATTTCCACAGGCAGCCCGTCCAGGTCGATGAACTGTCCCAGCACGTCCCGTGTAGTTCCGGGAATGTCGCTGACAATCGCCCGTGGGGCATTGCACAAATAATTGAGCAGACTGGATTTTCCCGCATTCGGCAACCCCGTCAACACCACCTTCAGACCCTCCCGCAACAACATTCCCTGTTTACTGGCCTTTTTCAGCGAAGCGAATAATGACGACAAATGTTCAAGTTGATCGACCACCCTGGCGTCTTCGAGAAAATCTATTTCCTCATCCGGGAAATCAATGGCGGCTTCGACAAAAATCCGCAGGCGGGTCACCTCCTCCACCAATTCGTTGATCCGCCTCGAAAAGCCGCCCTGAAGCGACTGGACCGCGGATCTGGCCGCAGCCTGTGTGCTGCTGTCGATCAAATCCGCAATCGCCTCCGCCTGGGTCAAATCCAGCCGCCCGTTCAGGAAGGCGCGTTTGGAGAATTCACCGGGCTGAGCCAGTCTGGCGCCCGACGCCAGGCAATTCTGCAACAACATCTGCATCACCACGGGGCTGCCGTGAGCCTGGAGTTCGAGTGTCGATTCCCCGGTAAAACTGTGTGGAGCGGGGAAATACAAGGCAATTCCATTGTCAATGACCAGACCGTCCCGGTCCAGGAAATCGGTATGGCGAGCATGGCGGGGAGCCGGGCACACACCGACCAGCCGATTGGCGATACGGACCACATCCGGGCCGGACAGGCGGATAATGCTGATTCCGCCGCGGCCCGGCGGCGTCGCAACAGCGACAATGGTATCGATACTTGCGAAGCCGGGTGAAATCCCGGATTCCGGTTCAGGGCAGGCTCCTGAATCAGACACTCTGGAATTTTCGGGTAATATAGTATTGCTGTGCAATGGAAAGCAGGTTATTGACCACCCAGTAAAGAACCAGGCCAGCCGGGAACCACAGGAAGAAGATGGTAAACACGAAAGGCAGCGCCATCATGATCTTTTTCTGGATCGGATCGACCGGGGCGGGATTCAGAAAGTGCTGGGCCAGCATCGAAAGTCCCATGATGATCGGCAATACAAAGTACGGGTCCGGTAATGAAAGGTCATTCAGCCACCACATGAAATTAGCCTGGCGCAACTCCACACTCTCCAGCAGGGTCCAGTACAATGCGATGAATACCGGAATCTGCACCAGCACGGGCAGACACCCGCCCGCCGGATTCACTTTTTCCTGCTTGTAGAGTTTCATCATCTCCTGTTGAAACTTCTGCTTGTCCCCGCTGTACCGTTCTTTCAGTGTCGCCATTCTCGGCTGGAGCTTTTTCATCTTCGCCATCGACTTGTAACTGGCCGCTGAAAGAGGGTAGAAAACCGCCTTGACCAGAACCGTCAGCAGAATAATGGCCCATCCCCAGTTCAGGGTGACCCCGTATATCTTGCTCAACAACCAGAACAGGGGATTGGCGAGCGGAGTGAACCAGCCGTAGTCCACCGTCAATTTCAATCCGTTCTTGTTCTGCCGGTCGAGACGCACCTGTTCTTTCGGTCCGACGAACAGCGCGGTCGGCACCACCCCGGTCTGACCGGGATGGACCGTTACCGGCCGGGTTGTCTTGTAGCCGATGCGGTATTCGGGTTTGGGCGTGTGGTTGTTCACGCCCGAATACAACTGGTAATAATCGGACTCCATCGGCAGCCAGGCGGCCACAAAGTAATGCTGCAGCATCGCGACCCACCCATCCGCCGTGGTCATGTTCAATGTTTCGTCCTGAATCTCGCCGTAGTCGATTTTGTCGTACTTGTCTTCCTCGGTATAAATCGCCGCCCCGTTGTAGCTGGGTATCCGCCCCAGGAAACCCATTGACCCCGGCTGTTCGATTTCAGTTTGCTTCAACTGTCCGTAAACGAAACCCGTCCAGGGCTGGTCACTGTTGTTGGCGACCTGGAAATCAACCTCTATCCGGTAGCTGTCTCTCTGGAAACGATAGATTTTTGCATAATCCACTCCATCCGGGGCGCTCCAGGTCAGCGCCACATCCAGATTCTGGTCGTCGCCCAACTGGTACTCGAACCGGGACGCGGAAAACTCGACATTGTGAGTGGGATACTCCCGATCCTGTCCGATCAACCCGCTTTGCGCGACGAACAGGTCCGGATTGTCCCTGTGCATCAGCACGAACGGAACATCGGGCGTATCCACACTGACCGGATGCTTCAGCAATTCCACCCGGATCAGGTCCCCGCCGCGGGGGTCGATTTGCGCTTTGACCAGGTCTGTCGTGACCTGAATAATCCGGCCATCTTCGCCCCCCGCGGCTGATGCCGATGCCACACCGACCTCGTCAACCGGGGCGCCCGACCCGGCGCTGTCGATGTTGGCCGTTATCTCGGGGGCGGTAGGCACATCCTCGGTCAAAGCGGCACGGGGGATATCGACGTCTGATCCTGACCGGACCGCGCCCTGTCCGGCAGTCGGGACGTTTGCGGCCAATCTTTCGCGCTGGAATTCCACCCAGGATTGCCAGATCATGACCAGCACCAGACCAAGCGCCACGAACAGCATGATTTTTTGAAATGGCATGTTACTCAATTTTCAGCCGGGTTCATCCGAATATGGGTGATATGCGACAGGGCTCCGATCAACGCAATCTGCCTTCCGGAACCGGATCGTCCCCCCCTTCATGCCAGGGATGGCAGCGTCCAATCCGCCTGGCTGTCAGCCAGGCGCCGGAAATCACGCCATGCCGCTCGACCGCTTCAATCGCATACCTCGAACAGCTTGGCTGGAAACGGCAGTTCTGCCGCAGGAAAGGACTCAGCGCCATCCGGTAAATCCGAATCAGGGCAATTACGGTTTTTTCCGGTAGCTTTTGCATTTTCGACTCGCTCTATCCCACAAACTGTCCAGGTCTTTCTTCAGTATCCGGTTGGGTTGTTCCGCGCCGCCTGCCCTCGACACAACCACGCAATCCACCGAACAACCTGCGGAAGACAGCGTCAACTGATTGGCCCGGAATGATTCTCTGATCTGTCTCTTTATCCGGTTGCGTTCAACCGCCTTTTTGCTGATCCGTCTGGAAACGGACAATCCCAGCCTGGCGTGTGACAGCGCGCTCCCGGCGACATGCAGACTGAAATACCTGCCATGAACTGAAATCCTCCGATCGAAAACCGCCTTGAACTGGGCGCCTTTCAATAACTTTTGATGTCGTCCGAAACCAGCCGCAAGCGGCGACATGGGCCAATCTTGTCAGGCGCTTAAACGGGCGCGGCCTCTGGCGCGGCGTGCATTGATAATCGCACGACCCCCCCGTGTACGCATACGTTCACGAAACCCGTGGGTTCTCTTGCGCTTGACTTCGCTGGGTTGAAATGTACGTTTCATCTTATTTGTTCAATCTCCGTCAGAGGGTTGCGGAATCTACCCTGTTTGAGCGGAAAATTCAAGTGATTTGATATTCCTTGAAACATCGGTTTGCACAATATATGCTTGGAGAGTAAAAACTCATCCTGGTCGGAAAATCCGGCCGCAGACCATTCCGGACGACCCGATGCGCACAATCCTGACCGACAAGAAGGTACTCGCCTGGGCGTTGTATGACTGGGGCAATTCCGCATTCGCCACTACGGTCGTTGCCGGATTCTTTCCGGTTTTCTACAGCATGCTGTCATCCGATCTGAGCGCCAGGGATTCCCAGTTCTGGTTCAACATGACCCTGGCCATAAGCAGCGCCCTGGTCGCCGTCGCGGCGCCGGTACTTGGAGCCATAGCCGACTCCGGAAGTTCCCGGAAAAAGTTCCTGGCCACTTTCTCCCTGCTCGGGGTTCTGATGTGCGTGGGGCTGGCCTGGGTCGGGGCGGGGATGTGGTGGGCGGCGCTGATCGTCTATGGCCTGGGACAGATCGGGTTCTCCAGTTCCATGATTTTTTATGACGCGCTGATTGTCGAAGTATCGTCCCGGGAGGATATGGATGTCGTATCCGGCTACGGCTATGCCCTGGGCTATATCGGAGGCGGGCTGCTTTTCCTGGTCAATGTCCTGATGGTTACCCAATTCGAATGGTTCGGCATTCCCGACCAGGCCAGCGCCCTGTCCCTGTCCTTTGTCTCCGTCGGGATATGGTGGACAGCCTTCACGTTGCCTTTACTGTATGTTGTCGAGGAACCGGGGAAATCGGCCGCTGTCTCGAAAACGGGAGCGATCAGGCAGGGTTTTTCGCACCTGGCCGCAACCTTTCGGGAAATCCGGAAACTGAAATTTGTCCTGTTGTTCCTGGTCAGCTACTGGCTGTACATAGACGGCGTCGGCACGATCTTCAGGACAGCGGTGTTTTTCGCGGACCGCATTCTGAGCCTGCCGGCGGAAAGCCTGATTACCGCGCTCCTGCTGACCCAGTTCGTATCATTTCCCGCGGCGTTGTTCTTCGGATGGCTGGGTCAGAGAATCGGCCCGAAACGCGGTATACTGATTGGTTTGCTGGTCTATACCGGAGTCGTCGTCTATGCCTGGAAATGGCTCGATTCCGCTGCCGATTTCTACTGGCTTGCCGTTACCATCGGCCTGGTCCAGGGTGGAGTGCAAAGTCTGAGCCGGTCCCTGTTTGCCCGTTTGATACCAAAATCGAAGACGACCGAATTTTTCGGTTTTTATAATATGGTGGGCAAGTTTGCCAGTATCTTCGGTCCGTTCCTGATGGCGTTGGTACCCGTCATCTTCGCAGCCAGCAGCGCCCGGGACAGTATCCTGGTCCTGATCCTCCTTTTCGTCCCCGGCGGCTACCTGCTCTATCGCCTCGATGTCGACAAGGCGATCCAGGCAACGCAGGCGCTGGACGATCACATCCGAACGACCTGATACCGGCATTGGCGGCAGATATGGCCGATCCTGAAATGCATGAAACGCTGGATCCCGAAAACTGGGACGAAATGCGCGAACTCGGCCACCGGATGATGGATGACGCCATCGACTGGCTGCAATCCATGGGTGAACGACCGGTCTGGCAGCGGATGCCGGAGGAAGTCACAGCCACCTTCAATCAGCCCTGCCCCGAGGAACCCGGCGACCCGGTCTCGGTATACGAGGAATTCAGGCGCAACATAATGCCCTACCCGCTAGGCAATATCCATCCACGGTTCTGGGCATGGTATATGGGGAACGGGACGGTAATGGGAGCGTTTGCCGACCTGATGGCGGCCACCATGAATTCCAATCTGGGGGGCGGATATCATTCCGCGATCCTGGTCGAGGGTCAGGTGCTGGACTGGATGAAAACGATCATGAGATATCCGCGCGAATCCAGCGGCCTGCTGGTCAGCGGCGGCTCGATGGCCAACCTGGTGGGACTGGCGGTGGCGCGCAATGACGTAGCCGGGTTTGACGTCAGGAAGAAAGGGGTGCAATCCATTGATCGTAAACTGACGGTTTACGCCTCCACCGAAGTACACAGTTGCAATCAGAAAGCGGCCGAGCTACTGGGTCTGGGCAGCGAATGTTTCAGGCGGATTCGCGTCAATGACGACTTCAGCATGAATCTCGGCGACCTTGAATCCAGGCTTGCCGATGATGTTGCGAAAGGCTTCAAACCGATCTGCGTGATCGCCACGTCCGGGACCGTCAATACCGGGGCGATGGATGATCTGGACGCCATTGCGGACATTTGCGAACGACATGACATCTGGTTTCATGTCGATGGGGCGATCGGCGCTATCGCCATGCTGTCGGATCAGGCCCAACCGCTGCTGGCGGGAATTGAACGGACGCATTCAGTCGCCCTGGACCTGCACAAATGGATGCATGTTCCGTTCGAGGCCGGCTGCGCGCTGGTCCGGGACGCCAGGGCGCACAAGGATACCTTCTCACTGATTCCGGAATACCTGCAACAATTCACCCGTGGAATTGCGTCCGGCAGCAACTGGCCGTCTGAATACGGAGTCGAATTGAGCCGGTCCTTCCGCGCGTTGAAAATATGGATGACGATAAAGGAACACGGCACGAAAAAACTGGGGCGCATGATTTCGCGCAATCTGGACCAGGCCCGGTATCTGGAGCAATTGATCCGGGCGCATCAAAAACTGGAACTGGTCGCCCCGGTCGGTCTGGACATCGTCTGTTATCGTTTCAATCCGGGCGGGATGGACCTCGAATCACTGAACGAACTGAATCGGAGGATCCTGGTTGAACTTCAGGAACAGGGGATTGCGGCGCCTTCCTATACGACCCTGCGGGGGCATTACTGCATCCGTGTCGCCATCGCCAACCACCGCAGCCGTAAACAGGATTTCGATGTACTGGTTGAGCAGACAGTCCGTCTGGGTGAATTACTGGCGCCTGACCGATGACCATCAACCCGTATCTGCGGCACGGTAACCGGGGAGCGGAACCTGAAACAGGTGATTGTCCCACTGCCGGTATCGATACAGGTCAGATTGGGTTTGATTGTCCCAATGTTGAGTTTTTGGCGCCCTGTATCCGGGTGCGTGCTAACCCCGCCATTTGCCACCAGCAAAGACCTGCAATCCTGCGAAAGCCCGACCTCATGCGGCGCCGAAAAGCCGGATGATCTGTCGTCGGGAAAACGGCAAATTCCGCAGTCGCTGCAACGTGATCCTGATAGCTTGACTCCGGCTTCCCGGCATTGCGGATCTGGGCGTGAAACGATCCGGGCCAGTCAGACCACCCGGACATCAGGGCCCCGCGATATCCGCAAGATTACCTGCAACGGCAGCGGGCAGGCCAAATTCACAAACCGGGGTTTCAAGAGAGACCATATTTAAACGCAACCTCATCTCAATAACTAAAATCCAATGGCGATGCCATCTTTTCGATGGTCTGATCCTCCCTGATAGCCATTTTCAGTCTTTTGGATCAATTGCGCCCCACCCATACTGAAAATCTGTTCGTTTTCGAAATCAGGGACATCGTGGCCGCGCTCCCTCAATCCAGCCCGGATACGCTGGTCATACCCCTGTTCCAGCAAAACCTGTTTTTCTTCGGTCACCTGCCATCTTGGCGCGTCACTGGCTGCCTGGGGGTTCATGCCCTGGTCACAGACGCGCTGGACGATCTGCGCATGTCCCTGCGCCTGCATGTGTCCACCCATCACGCCAAAACTCATGACCGGCAATCCGTTACGGGTAAGAAACGCCGGAATAATCGTATGGAACGGGCGCTTTCCGCCCGCCACCTGATTCGGATGACCCTCCTCCAGAGAAAATCCCGCCCCCCGGTTTTGCAGACTGATCCCGGTATCGGGAATCACGATCCCGGAGCCAAAACCACAATAATTGCTCTGGATATACGACACCATCATGCCGGACTGGTCCGCCGTCGTGAGATAGACGGTGCCGCTCCTTGCCGGCACACCGTATCCGGGGTCCTGCGCCTTGCCCATATCGATCATTGCGGCGCGTGACGCGAGGTAGCGGTCATCCAGCAGGTCAACCGCCGCCCGGTCGATAAAATCCGGGTCTGCGACATAGCGCCGGATGTCGGCAAAGGCCAGCTTCATGGCTTCAATCTGGCAATGCAGGGCATCCACCGAATCCACTTCATACTCCAGTATCGGACTGTGCGATAAAATGCCGAGCATGATCAAGGCGCCGAGGCCCTGGCCGTTAGGCGGGATTTCATGGAGATCATAACCATGCCAGGGGTGAGAGACCGGTTCAACCCAGTCGCATCGATGCCGGTCCAGATCCGCCAACGTGAATTTTCCGCCGTCACGCCTGGATGCCGCGACGATTTTCCGCGCGAGTTCACCGCGGTAAAACGCCTCGCCCTTGCTGACCGCAATCATCGAAAGGGTGCGGGCCTGGTCCGGAAACCGGAACAGGTCACCCGGTTCCGGGGCCTTGCCGTTCGGTAAAAATGGCGCAAAATCGGGGAAAAGGGCAAACTCTTCCGGTGCAAAAGACCACAATCGCGCCGTGATCGGCGTGACCTGGAATCCGTAATCGGCATAATGGACCGCATCCTCGAACAGGGACTCGAAAGAGAGATTACCGAATTTTTCCGATAATTCGACCCAGGCGCTGACCGCGCCCGGCACGGTCACGCTATCCCAGCCGGTCAGCGGCATTTCCTTCAGGCCCATGAAATCCCGCTTGTCGAGCGCCATCGGACTTCTGCCCGACGCGTTCAGCCCATGCAATCGACCGCCATCCCAAATAATGCAAAAGGCGTCGCTGCCGATCCCGTTCATGGTGGGTTCGACTACGGTCAGGGTAATGGCCGTGGCCAGCGCGGCATCCACCGCGTTGCCTCCTCTTTTGATTGCCTGCAACCCGGCCTGCGCTGCCAGGGGGTGGGAAGTCGCCACCATGTTCCGGCCTACCGCCGGCATGCGTTGCGAAGGCCAGGGAAACTGCTGTTTGAAAGAACTCATGATGATGCGGCGCCCGACTTGCGTTCACTCCGGATTGCGATCAGGCTGTATGTTATCACCGAAACCAGGACGATGGCGCTCCCCCAGAGAGTATAACTGCTGGGAACCTCATTGACCCCGATCCACACCCAGAGCGGATTCAGAACCGACTCGCTCATTGAAAACAAGGCGACTTCCGCCGCTGGAATCAGGCGTGTGCCCACGGTGAGAAACAAAAAACCCAGGCCAAGCTGGAAAGAGCCCAACAGCATGCAGATCACCAGGTCATGCAGGCTGATGTCGATATCGCCCACCATCGCGGCCGCGATGACAAAAGTGACCAGGCCGGACAGTCCGGTAGCGGGGATCATGTCGATATGTTTGCTGGATCGCAGGAGCAACAGGTAGAACGTGAACAGGAAGACCATCAACAATGCCAGCAGGTTGCCGAACATGCCGCCGCTGATCAGGCCGTCCAGGAACATCAGGCCAATACCGATCACCGAAGTGAACATCGCCGCCAGACTCCAGGCGCTGACTTTTTCCTTCAGGAACAGCCACGCCATCAGCGCGGTGACCAGAGGAGCTGAACCGACAATGAACACCACATTGGCGACGGTGGTATGGAGCATCGCAAAAATGTAACAGACCGAACCCAGTCCAAGTAGAGTGGCCGCCAGGAGTCCCTTGAGGCCCACCGCCCGGTAGACCGCGAATGTCTTTCTGCGGTAGCGAAACAGCATGATTGTCCCGATCGTGATAAAGAACGTGAGTGAACGAAACAGGATTACCTGCCATCCGTCTGCACGGTCCATACTGCGCAGCATGATCCCGGAAGTACTGAGGAATACCCCGCCTGCAAAGACAATCAGGATTCCGATCAGGTATCGATTTTGCAGGATTCCGGTCAAGGTTGAATCAGGGCTCGAGTCGGATTTCAGATTTCCTGGCCCGCTTCCGCGTCCGGGCTCCGGGCTTTGCCCTGCTGGCGCTTGCGTTCAATCGGGACGACGATCAGTGACATCATGGGGGGGACGATAAGCAGCGTGATCATAGCGGAAAGGCTGAGTCCGCCGACCACGACAGAACCGAGGCCGCGATAAAGCTCGGAACCGGCCCCCGGAAACAACACCAGGGGCAACATGCCGAAAACGCTGGTCAGCGTAGACATGAAAATGGGGCGGATGCGGTTTCGTGTCGCCCTTTTGATGGCCTCGGTCTCTTCAACGCCTTCAATGCGGATATGGTACAGCGTCTGGTGCACCAGCAGAATCGCGTTGTTCACCACGATACCGATCAGAATGACGAAACCAAGCATGGTCAGCATATCGAGAGGCTGCAGGGTGGTCAGGTTGAGCAACGCGAGCCCGCCCGCGCCGCCGGCCGCGGCGACCGGCACGGAAAGCATGATGATCAATGGATAGACAAAGCTCTCGAACAGGACTGCCATGACCAGAAACACGATGATAAGGGAGAGCATCATATTAATGGCCATCGCGTTACGGGTTTCCACCAGCTTGTCAGCCGTCCCGGAAATGGTGAGCTGGATATCATCCGGGATGCCCTCTTCTTTCAGCGGATCGATGACCTGTTCGCGCAGCAGATCAATCGCCGACTCCAGGGCAAGGTCGGGACTCGGACGAATTTCCAGGGTAATGGTGCGGAAACTCTCGCGGTGACGGATCTCGGTCGGCCCGGCAGTGACGACTGATTCCGCGAGAGAGGAAACCGGAATGATCTGGCCGCCCGGAGTGACCACGGGCAGGTTGCCAATGCCCTGGGTCTGGTAGACGCTGTTTTCGTCGCCCTTCAGGACAATGTCCATCAATCTGCCGTCAATCGTGGATTGGGTCACCCGCAAACCATCGTTGAAGGTATCGATGGTCCGGGCAAGTTCAGTCGCGGTAACCCCGCTGTCGCTTAACCTCAGGCGATCCGGAATGATCCTGACCTCAGGCGCTCCCAGTTCCAGTCCGGGAACGGGCTTCCATTCATGACCCTGTTCACGGGGAAACGTTGCCGCGATCCTGCCAAACGCCCGGTTGGCAGTCTGGAAGATCCTGTCAAAATCCGGCCCCGAAATATCCAGTTCGATTTTCCGGCCTCCCCCTACCCCGCGGCCAAAAATCGAAGGCTGGGTGATAAAACCGAATGTACCGGGCTCCCGGAAAACAGGTCTTTGCAGCACCGGCTTGAGTTCCGATATCCTTTCCGCTTCGATGGCGGTGATGCCAAGTATGGTTTGGCCACGGAAAGCGACATAAAAGAAACGTTCGATTTTCGGCAGGCCATCCGATCCCGGTTCGGGACCGGTTTCCGAAGCCCATAACGGCCTGATTTCAGACTCGATCCCCTGGGCGATATTCCGGGTCGTCTCCAGGTTATAGCCCGGCGGCGGCACGACAAAACCCAGCAGAAGGTTGCGGTTGCCTTCCGGCAGGTATTCCAGCTTCGGCAGGGCGTGATAAGCGCCGGCGCTGGCAGCCAGCGTAATGGCAATTGTAACCAGCAACGCCTTGATCCGGCTTTTTACCACGACGCCGACAAACCGGATAATCAGGCGGGCAAACTGGCGGGCCAGCCAGTCAACCACCGGAATGCCTGCCCGGTGATAAGTCACGGCATTGGGACCATACCCCCCGGTTCTCTTGAAAAACCGTTTTGACATGGCTGGAATCAGGGTAATCGACACAAGCAGGGAAAGCAGCACCGAGACCGAAATGGCGACCGCAATATCACGGAACAACTGTCCGGCCTCCAGTTCCATCACCAGGATCGGTATGAACACCATGACCGTGGTCAAGGCTGAAACCAGCACCGCGCCCCAGACCTGTTTGGCGCCCAGGTAGGCCGCCCTGGCATTCGAATAACCCTGTTCCTTCAGGCGGTAGATATTCTCCAGCACGATGATCGCGGCATCCACCACCATGCCCACTGCAAAAGCGAGACCCGCCAGCGAAATCACGTTGATCGACCGCCCGAGGGCCGCCATCGCGACGAATGCGCCAATCACCGAAATCGGGATCGACAAGGAAATCACCAGCGTCGCGCGAAAGGAGCGAAGGAACAGCAACAGGATCAACGCCGCCAGTGAGCCTCCAACCCAGATATTCTGCCGCACCAGATCTATCGCCGAATTGATATAAACCGTCTCATCGTAAACCTGCTGGAGTTTCAGGCCCGCATTGGGAATCGCGTACTGGTTCAATTCATGGATTGATTCTTTCAACCCGGCCATGATTTCGATGACGTTGGCCCCGGTCTGCCGCTCGGCGCTCATTGCAATCGCGGAGTTGCCAAGCACCCGGATACTGGAGGTGGGTTCCTTGTAACCGAATTGAACCGTAGCCACGTCAGACAACGACACCCGATCCAGCGCCCCCGCGTTGTCCGAGCTTCTGATCAATACATCACGAATGATTTCCAGATTGCTCAATTCTCCTTCGGTACGCACCACGTAGCGTCTCTTGCCCTCATCGATACTGCCGGCGCCAACAGACACATTGGCGTTGCGGAGCGCCGCCACCAGGTCTGTGACCGTCAGTTGAAAGCGCGCCAGCAAATTGGGATCGACGATAATGTGGATTTCCCGCTCACTGCCGCCATAGACATTGATCTTGCCGATGCCGGGAACCCGTTCCAACCGTTCCTTTACGACATTGTCAATGAAATCGCCGTATTCATGAATCGGCCGCTGATTCCCCTCCAGCCGATGCAGGGTCATCCATGCAATCGAATTGTCCTCGCTGCCAGCCGTATCCAGAGTGGGCTGATCCGCTTCATCGGGGTAATCCGGTACCCGGTCCAGCCGGTTTGCCACCAGCAGCAGAGCGCGGTCCATGTTGGTGCCAACCTTGAATTCCAGGCTGATCCGGCTTTGTCCCTGCAGCGCCCGGCTGGTAATGGATTCCAGGCCCTCAAGGCCGGCGAACTCCTCTTCCTGCTGATTGACCAGTTCCCGTTCGATTTCCGCCGGCGCCGCTCCGAACCAGTTGGTGGTGACGGTAATCACCGGTCGATTGACATCCGGAGCCAACTGGATCGGGATCGTGGTCAACGCGACCAGGCCAAACAGGATCACCAGCAACACTGCGGCCACCACCGCGGTCGGACGGTCGATGGCGGCGCGAATGATATTCATTGCGGCTCCGCGATACGGACGGCCTGCCCCGGCCTCAGTCTCTCATTTCCCCGTACCACAACCAGTTCCCCCTCGGCCAGACCGGCCAGGACCTCTACCCGGTTTCCCGTGGAATAACCGGTTTCCAGTTCCCGGATTTCCACCGAGTCGGGTTGCGCCTCTTCCGGGTCCTTGACCACGACATAGACGATATTCCCCTGCCCGCGCCGGATAATACCGTCCTTGTGCGCGGTCAGGATTTCACGCACATCGGACACCGGAACATAGACGGTCACACTTTGCTCGTTCGCAAGATCGCCGGCCCCGGTCCCGAGAATCGGTTCGAACCGGACCCGCCTGGTCCGTGTACGGGGATTCTCTTCAGGTATGATTGCCCGCATTGCAGCCTTGTGCCGGCTTCCGTTTTCCAACTCGATCCGCACCATGAAGCCCGGCGACAGACCCTTTAACTGAGCGGCCGGAATGTCAGCCTCAAGTTCAAGGCGCCGGTCCGATATCATCCGGAAAACAGGCTGTCCGACTTGCAGGTAATTACCGACCTCGGTCAGTTTCCCGGTAATGGTTCCGTCGAATGGCGCCCGGATGGTCGCGTTCTCATGCGCCAGCGCGGCAATTTCAAAAGACACCCTGCTGCTGCGGATTCCCGCTTCCGCTTCATTAACCCGCGAGTAGGCTATATTCTGTTGTTGCAAGGCATCATCGAGGGCGGCCTGACTGATTGCCGCCGACCCCTTCAGGGCTTTCAGCCGCTCCACTTCCTGCCCGGCCAGGGCAAGCTGGGCATTAACGGTCTTCAGTCGCGCCTGGGCTTCGATCAATGCCGATTCGGCCTGCTTTTTGCGGAGTCCCGGATTGGCCGTGTCGAGGCGCGCCAACACCTGGCCCACCGACACGACATCTCCGGGGGCAACCAGAATTTCGGCAACCGGGCCACTGATACGCACAGCGACAGTGCCGGACTGTTTGGCGACCAGCCGCCCCAGTATCGGCACCGTCTGGGTGAACTGCTCGGAAATCACTGCGTCAACCGAAACCAGCGCCGCATGTTGGGCATATACGCCGGAAACCCAGGGCAGAGTCAGAATAAACAGGCAACGGATCAGGTTTTTGTACAAGACGGTATCTCAGCTCGTGACAGAGCCGCCCTGCAGGTAGATATCCCGCTTGGGGTAAGGAATTTCCAGGTCATGCTCCCGGAATGCCTGGCGGGTCGCCAGATAAAGCTGATGCAACGTCCGTCCGCGCAGCGCGGGTTCATCGATCCAGCACAGCAGTTCAATGTTGATCCCGCTGTCCGCAAAGCCGCGCACACGCACCGAGGCTTCCGGCTCCTTGCATACGCCTGGATGGTTATCCGCAACCTCCCTCAATACAACGCACACCTCTTCGAGATCAGCGTCGTATGAGGCCTGGACACTGAGACGCAGGCGCAATTTGCTCGAAGGGCCGCCGGTTTCGTTGACGATTTTCGCGTTGCCGATGACCCCGTTTGGAATAATGACTTCGATCTGGTCGCGGGTGAGCAGCCGGGTACTGCGCAAACCGATATGCGTCACCTTGCCGCGCTCGCCGGTATCCAGATTGACGTAGTCACCCAGCTTGTAAGGCATGTCGGCGATAATGAAAAAACCCGAGAACAGGTTGGCCAGCGTGTCCTTGGCGGCAAATCCGATGGCGATACCGGCGATGCCGGCCGAGGCCAGAAACCCGACCGGGTTGATACCCCACAGGACAAACAGGGCATAAACGCCGACCAGGATAATCAGGACCTTGAATACGATACTGAGCAAGGGTTTGCTTTGGTCATTGATCAGTGTGACGCGGTTATTGGCCGACATCGCAGAAGTAAGAGCGCTCACCAGGCGAAATCCGAAACCCAGCCAGACCAGAATGAGAACCGAACCGGTCACCAGAACGGCGATATCCGCGATCGCGCTATCCGGCCAACTGGAGGACAGGGCGATAATCAGGCCCACACAGACAACGGTGACGAAAACCGGCTGGTTCAGCATGGTGATGATCTGGCTGTCTGCGACCCCGGACAGACGCGCCGCGAGTTTCCGGCCCACCGTGTTCAGCACGAATCGGCGAATGACATAAGCCAGCAGCCAGAACAGCAGCGCAATGGTGACAGCCTGGACAATCGGATACGCATCCAGAAAGTGCCAGTAAGGTTGCAGGCGGTCGGGCAACAGTTCCACAAATGCCGGCAGTTCGGCAGCCAGATCAACCGGCGTCAGTTCTGTTGTCTTTTCCGTACTTTGCTGGCTATCGGCCATCGAATCCGAATCCCGGTCATGCGTGTTGAGTATGAACAAAGAGTATAAAGCACATTCCGATCAGGGTACAAACACCCCGACGTCATCCCCGCATCTTCTCATCTCATCCCTCTCCCTGGACAGTAACCGTTCGAGCAAGCCATAGGGTCGACCTCTTGCGAATTTGCTCTCAATGGCGACCGAGTAACCGACGAAGCGCCCCCTCATCTCCATCGGGACTTGGGGCAGAAAGTGGAGATTACTCGTGGGGGCGGAACGATATGGTCGGGTTCTCCAGCTACGTAAAGGGATTTCACGGCCGGCGAGACATAGATCGAAGTCAGATTCAAACTGCGGTTGGCGCTGGGCACCCGGACCAGTTGGCTCGAAGAAGATTATGTCGGCCGCTCACCCCATTACAAGTTGACCATCGGCAACGAAGATAAGGACTTCTTCCGCGACTCGATTCTGACCGGGACATCCGCCACCAGCCCCAAGACCCGGGCGCAGGTTCGGCTACAAAGCGCCCAAAAGTTCTTCCGCGACCGGTTCGATCAACAACAGGAAGAAGACCGGAATGGGCACCGCGACTTCCTGATTGACTTCAAGAGGCGGATTGACCGACTGCAGGTCATGCTGTACATCGTGCCGTCGAACGCCGAAGCGGTCCGGATGTTTGAAACGGTGAACGACCGCGGGAGCCCGCTGACCAATCTGGAAAAGACGAAGAGCATCCTGATGTACGCCTCATACCTCGTTGTGGAAGACTCCGCCACCCTGGACAAGCTGCTCTCCGATATGAACGGCCACTTCTCAGAAATCTACAGGTGCTTCCAAGACATCGAGGACGGGCTCGGGCTTCGAGATGCTGGCGAGATTCAGCGCTATCACCATGTCATTTTCTTCGGCCAAAGAACTTTGCCCAAGCATATGCAGGAGCTCAAGAAGCGCCTCATGGAGAAGAGCCGGGAAGATCGGGAAGACTGTAAACACTTCATTTACGAGTATGCCCGCAGCCTCCGGCAGGCGTTCGGAACGATGCAGGACATCGCGAGGCGCAGGCGGGACGGAAGTGGGCTCGGGAGGGCAATCGACAGGCTATTCTTGGTCGGGAGCGTTGGGAACCTGTATCCGCTCCTGATCGCCGCTTGGCAGAAGTTCGGGGAGGACTCGGAGCGCGAGGAGATCCTCCGTCTGTTCGAGATCTTCGTATTCCGGGTCTACCACGTCGTGAGATGGCGGAGCCATACTGGCCGAAGCGTATTGAACTCGCTAGCCCATCGTGTCTACCAAGAGGATTTCGCCGTCGGCGATTTCCAGCAGAAGTTGAGGGAACTTAATGACTACTACATCACCGACGATCAGTTCCGTGGGGAATTGTCTGGGACGCGCTGCTACGAGAGTCTCGGCACTAGAACGGTCAAGTATCTGCTTGCACAGTACGAGCACGAGCTCCAAGCGGACGAACAGATTCCGCTACCCCTCGCGGAGATCCTCTCACCCGAGTTCGAGACTGAGCATATCCTGCCGCAGCACCCGGCCGGGGGGCTGGATGAAGAAACAGCGGAGGCCCACGAGAAGATCGTCCATCAGCTAGGCAACTTGACCATCGCATCGAAGAAATGGAACCAGATCATGGGCAACCGTACCTTTGAGGAGAAGCGGGACGGAAAAGGAGACAAGAAGATTTGTTACCGTAATTCGAGTCTGCATATTCAGCGCGAATTGGAAAAGTACGAGCAATGGGGCGAATCAACCATTCAAGAGCGCGGAAACGAGATCATCGACTTCGCCATGGAACGCTGGCGAATCAATCCCACGGCTGACCCAGAGGCGGAAGCGGCCCAAGCATCCGACTGAAATAGGGCAAGACCTCCGACCTTTGACGACCTCTCCGCCTCCACATCGGTCTCTGGGGGGTTCGAAGGGCAAACTCCTCGCCAACCCCGTTTGCCTTACGAGGGACTCCCCACCCTACCCGTACCCCTCGGAGACTCGATATCGTCGGTCCTGGGCGACCCTGCGTCCCGTAAGTTACCCGAAAAGCCCTCGGCACCCATAACCTGCCGGTATCCACTCCTTATATTTGCAAAACCTCGAAAATAGTTTTATTATTATATAATCTTTAGTAGCAGGAACTTTCCTATGAAAACCGTTTCCATCAGACAATCCGGTGGCTCCAATATCGTCAGCATTCCCAAAGTGATCGCCCAAACGTTGAATCTGACGGTTGGATCGAAGCTTGACCTGTCAATCAGGGACAATTGTATTGTGCTGACGCCAATCTGGAAAGAACCCGCGCTGGAAAAACTGTTAGCCGGGAGTCCCGGAAAATGTTTTGCAGTGACCGAGGAAGACCGAGAGTGGATTGATGCCGCGCCTATCGGCAAAGAGATCTGATGTACATCCCGGACCAGGGTGATATCGTTTTGTTCAGTTTCGACCCGAGTTCCGGCAAGGAAATCATGAAACGTCGGCCAGCATTCGTGATCTCGAAACGCATATTTAATGAACACACCGGCTTTGCGGTAGTGGCGCCAATAACAAGCACGATTCGCAATATGCGTCTGGAGGTCGTGTTACCGGAAGGAATGACCACGACTGGTTCAGTGTTGATTCATCAAATGAAATCACTCGACTTCAAGGATCGGCAGGCTGAGCACATCGAAACCGCGCCTGTGGCCACCACCCGGAAAGTCCTCGAAATAACCAAAGCCGTTATTTCCTGAAATTCAGGAATTCAATCTCGATGAAGGCGCACTCGAACCCGTTGCCGTTGATGACGTCATGTTCTACCCCCGCGTTTCTGAAATAGGGAACGCCGTTTTTCATGTGTGCCCTGACGATCTCTCCGTCTCCCGAATCAATTTCGAGAAAACCATCAAACAGCGGCACAACCACATAGTCGTATTCATGCCGATGCCAGCCGGTATTGTCTCCTTGCCGCAAGAACCGCCATTCGGTTACCCGGGTTGTCCGGTTTTCTATCAGAACCGCAGGTATCGCTATGCCTTTTGTGGATTTATCATTCATCTCGTGCCGTGCCCTGTTGCCGGTGAATTTCCGTGTTGGTCATCCTGAGTATACCCGACAATACAAGCGTGGAATTAATGGGCGCCACCAAATACAATTCAGAACCGTCAAAATCAACTCAAGGCAACGAAAACCATGAACCGGAACAACCCGGACCAACCCGCCTCCACCGAACTCGAAATCATTGAAATCCAGACCGGACTGGACCCTGGAACAACCATAATCTGGCTGCATGGACTCGGAGCCGACGGGCATGATTTCGTCCCGGTTGCCGATCAACTTGAACTGCCGGCCAACGCCGCCTTCCGGTTTGTGTTCCCGCATGCTCCGCTGCGCTCGATCACCATCAATAACGGCATGGTCATGCGAGGCTGGTATGACATCCGGAACATACCGCTCGAAGCAGACGAAACAGGACGGGCAGACCGGCCGGGGCTGGAACAGTCCTGCGGGATTGTCCGGGATTTGATTGCACAGGAGAACCGGCGGGGGATTGCCGCCGACCATATATTCCTGGCCGGGTTTTCCCAGGGAGGTGCCGTTGCGCTGTTTTCCGGTTTGAGGTTTCCGTGTGCCCTGGCGGGCATCATTGCGTTATCGGCTTATCTGCCGGATCCGGATTCAATCGAAGCCGAACGCTCCGCCCGGAACCGCGCCACGCCGATTTTCATGGGCCATGGCAATCAGGACCCGGTGATTCCGGTCGGCGCGGGGCGACACAGTTACCGAACGCTCGCCGAGGCCGGGTACAATGTCAACTGGCATACCTACGATATGCCTCATTCCGTGCACCCTGAAGAGATTCGGGATATTGCGCGCTTTATCCGGAAACATTCAGGAACCTGATCAAGGTCCGCCGGGTATCGAACGCACCAGTTGCGGATAATAATAATACAGTGTCAGGGTTCTCAACACCATGAAACAGGTCAATCCGAGAAAGAGCCCATGATTCCCGTAGACGGTCTGGAAGGCTATCGCGAGAACCAGGTACCCGATCGTCGAAACCATCATGGCGTTACGCATTTCCCTCGCATGCCCTGTGCCGATAAATATTCCATCCAGCTGATAGCTCCAGCAGGATACGATCGGGGCGATGACCATCCAGATCAAATACCGGTCGGCCGTGCGGATGACTTCGGTCGCGTCGGTAAACAACGCCACGACCACGTTTCCGAACAGGAGGTAAGCGACGCTGACCAGCGCCGCCATCCCCGCCGACCAGAGGGTGGTCAACCAGGCCGCCCGCTTGAATCGGTCCCGATCCCGGGCGCCGTAGGCGCTGCCTCCCATGGCCTCGACCGCATGGGCAAAACCATCCAGTCCATAGGCCATGATCGTCTGGAAATGAAGCAGTATCGTGTTTACCGCCAGAATCAGCTCCCCATGCGCGGCGCTTTGCGCGGTAAAGAACGCGAAGGAAAAAACCAGGCAGATCGTGCGAATGAAAATATTGCCGTTGGTGCGCGCCATCGCTTTCAATGCGTCCGCTTCGAATATGTCCGGCCACCGCAATCTGTCAAGCGCTCTGGACAATGGCTTCCGCAACAGGTAAAACCCGCAAAGGGCGGCGCTGTATTCCGCGATCAGTGTGGCCCAGGCCACTCCCGGCACCCCCAGTTCAAGAATCGGGACGAACAACAGGTCCAGCCCGACATTGGTCAGGTTCAGAACCAGTTGCAGAACCAGCGCCAGACGGGTCTGATGCATGCCGACGAAAATACCGGTGAAGACATAGACGCAAAGAGTGGCGGGCGCGCCCCAGACCCGAATCAGGGAATACTCGGCAGCCAGCGTTTCGACGGCCTCACTGCTGTCAATCAGATACAGGGCCAGTCCGACCAGTGGATTTCCCAGAATGATCACAGCCAGGCCCAGGACGAATCCCAGCAGAATAAACCGCAGCATGGTGCCGGAAATCGAATCCTGATCATCGGCGCCATGGGCGCGGGCAATGAATCCGGTAACGCCCATCTTCAGGAAACCGAATCCCCAGTAGATGAAACTGAAGATCAGCGCCCCCAGGGCGACCGCTCCAATAGGATGCAGTCCCGGTAAATGGCCAACCACAGCGGTATCCACCGCCCCCACCAGAGGCACCGAAATATTCGAAATAATCATCGGTCCCGCCAACGCCCAGACCGTGCGATGGGAAATTTCCTGCGTTGGCGGAGTCATCGGGAAACCCGGGTCGGATAAAGCAGTCAGATTACAACAAACCCGCCCATAAAACAGCCGCCGAATCATTGAAAATTTAATTGGAAAACCCGAAATATTATCTTTAGAATCCGCCGGAATATCCGCTTGGAGAATCCGACATGCTGAATGACCTCCGCGCTTCCTGGGCCTTGCTGATCGGCATCGGATTCATGATGCTGGGCAATGGACTTCAGGGAACACTGCTCGGAATCCGCGCTACCATGGAGGACTTTCCCACCTTTGTTACCGGCATCATCATGTCCGGCTATTTTTTCGGCATCCTGGCAGGGTCCATGGTCGCCCCGCGGCTGGTAGAACGAGTGGGGCACATCCGTGTCTTCGCCGCCCTGGCCTCGATGGCCTCCATTTCCATTCTCGTGCATGGCCTCCACGTCACTCCGATCAGCTGGACCGCGATGCGATTCGTCACCGGGTTGAGTTACGCGGGCCTGTACGTGGTAGCGGAAAGCTGGCTGAACGACCGTGCCAGCAACGAGACGCGCGGCCGGCTGCTGTCCGTTTACATGGTGATCACCACCCTTGGACTTGGCGGCGGCCAGTTTCTGCTCAATCTGGGTGACCCGATGCAGCTCGAGCTTTTCATTCTGGTTTCGATCATCGCGTCAGCCGGATTGATTCCGATCCTGCTTACGGCCAAGCCCGCCCCCGGATTTGGCCCGACCGGAAAATTGTCCTTGAGAGAACTTTACCACGCTTCGCCGCTGGCCGTGATCAGCAGTGGGTTGACCGGCGCCGCCCACGGCACCATTTTTGGAATGGGACCGGTTTATGCAGCCCAGGTTCTGGAAAGGACCGATCTGATTTCAATTTTCATGGCGTGTGTTCTGCTGGGCGGCCTGGTTACCCAATGGCCGATCGGCTGGTTGTCAGACCGGATCAACCGCAGGATCACCCTCTCCGCTCTTTGTACGGTGTCCATAGTCGTTTGCGTCGCCGCCATGTTGCTGGTAAAAGGCAGTATCGCCTACTTCGTCGCTATTGCGATCCTGGGCGGGACAGCAATACCCATGTATGCGTTGAACATCGCTTATGCCAATGACCGGTTGAGACCGGATCAGATCGTAGCGGCCAGCAGCAGCCTGGTGATGCTGACCGGAATCGGTTTGAGTACAGGCCCGATTGCCGTATCGTTCCTGATGGGTCAGTTCGGGTCCGCTCTCTTCTTCGTTGGAATCGCACTGTTCTTCGCCCTGATCCTGGCGTTTTCAGCCTGGCGTATGCGTATTTCCGAGGCTATTGCCCCAAGCGACCAGAGTCCGGTAATTGCGGCCGGGTTGATCGGCACCCCGGTTTCGGAATATATGGCGCCCGACGCGGAAGATTATGTTGAAGCGCTGCTTCAGGATGAATTGCACCTGCTGGACGAGCAAAGCGCCAATGAAGAAAACCGGTCACCCCATAAAGATACAGGAGGAAAACCGAACCGATGAACGAAGCCGTGAAAGGAAGACAGATCATACGAACCCGGAGTACCGCATTTGGCGAATATTCCTGGGATCCCGAAAACACCCGCATCCGTATGCTGAGTCTCAGTTACGACCCTGAATCCGGACAAGGCTCCTATATCATGCGAATGGAGCCGGGCGCTGAAACCGAAGTCCATACCCATGAATACAACGAGGAATATTTCATCATCGAGGGTGACCTGGTTGAACCGGACGGTACCGCGCTCGGACCTGGAGACATGGTTATTTTCAAACCGGGGACGCAGCATAACAGCCGCACCGTCAACGGCTGCCTGCTGATTGCAATAGACTACGCCTGAAACGCGGGCCGGTAACCGGCGCTGATCCCGCGCTTTTACCTATATCAACCCGAGTAGCGCATATCCCCACAGGCCACCGCTCAGGATCAGGGACATCAGTACCGCAGCGCTCCCCGCATCCTTGGCTTTTTTCGCTTCACGGTGAAACTCCCTCGTAATCATGTCCACCACGGTCTCAACAGCGGTGTTCAACAACTCGGCAACCAGCACCAGGGCATGACTGAACAAAATGACGGCCTTGAGCCAGGGATCGAAGGGCAGATACAGACAAACGGCGGACAGCAATACGGCAACAACGACTTCCAGTCTGAAAGCGGCCTCCTCACGCCAGGCAACCCGAAATCCGTCGATTGAATGAAACAAAGCCCGCCACAGTCGGGGGCCGGTGACGGATTGGGGAATTTCCGGCTGTTTATTCATATGGGAAATGATACCAGCCCCGCCAACAGGTTGACAGGGCCGGATTTACTGTATACTGCGTTGCCATGAAGATCGCAAGACTGCAACCGGCAGAGGGATCGCCCTGTTACGCCATTGATCACGGTGGCCGGCGCTATACCGAAGCCGCAGGCAACCTGTACCAGGGTCTGGCAGATACCGGGAAGGCGGTTTCCGGAAAGCTTCTGTCTCCCGTCCTGCCGACCGATATCTACTGCATCGGTCTGAATTACGCCAGGCACGCGAAAGAAGGGAAGCAGGAAATCCCGGAACGCCCGGTACTGTTTTTCAAATCCACGTCCTCACTGCAAAATCCCGAAGACCCGATTATCCTGCCGCGAAAATTGCCCAGCGAAAAAGTGGATTTTGAAGCCGAACTGGCAGTGGTGATCGGCAAAACCTGCCACAACGTTTCAAGACAGGACGCGCTCAATCATGTCCTGGGTTATTCCTGCGCGAACGACGTCAGCGCCCGCGACTGGCAACGGCTGGGAGGCGGCGGCCAGTGGTGCCGCGGGAAAACATTTGCCACGTTCTGCCCACTGGGTCCGCTACTGGTTACCGCCGATGAAATCCCGAATCCAAACGCATTGGCCATAAAGAGCCATCTGAACGGGCAAACCATGCAGGACTGGAACACGGATGACATGATATTCGATGTCCCTGCCCTGATCGAATTCCTGAGTGGTAGCGCCATACTGAGTCCGGGCAGTATCATACTGACAGGTACCCCCCATGGAGTCGGATTCGCCCGCAACCCCCCGGTTTTTCTCAAGCCGGGAGACCGGATCACGATCGAGATAGAAAATATCGGGCGCCTGACAAACCCGGTTATCGAAGAAGAGGTCTGAAGCGCTGCATGGGCATGGTTGCAATACCTGCCCACACAGTGTAAAAGTTTGTTGCCAACAAGCTCACCACCCATGAATGAGGACAAATTGATGAATACGAAACACCCCGCGTTACTTGCCGCGGATCCCAAACGACGGGATTTCCTGAAAACCTCCGGTGTACTCGGACTGGCCGCTTTGACCGGCGCGTCGGAAATCGTTTTTGCCCAGGACAGGAAAATACTCCGGATTCGGACCTATGCCGATATGCGCAGTCTGGATCCCGCCTATTCGCAAGGCGTTGTGGACGAGGAAATTCAAAGCAGTATTTACAGCAAGCTGATCCAGTACAAACCAGGCCGGGAATGGGGATATGAACTGGATGCCGCGGAATCAATCGAGCAAGTGGACGATACCCATATCCGGTTCAAGCTGAAACCGGGAATCCTGTTTACCGGCGGTTTCGGTGAAATGACCGCTGAAGACGTAAAATACTCTTATGAGCGTATTCTGGATGAATCCCTGGAGTCCACCAATACACCGGACTGGGGTTCCTTGAAGGAAGTCACGGTAGAAGGCAAATATGAAGGCGTCATTGTTTTCAATGATCCTTATCCGCCGGCGTGGAATATTGCCTTGCCCTACATTGTAGGCAATATCATCAGTAAAAAGGCCTGGGAGGAAGCGGGCGGCAAAGTGGACACCACCACGCCCTGCGCGTCCGGACCCTATATGCATCATGAATGGCAACCGAAGCAAAAAACAATTCTGGTTCGCAATCCGGATTGGCATGGCGGAGAAGCGGCGTTTGACGAAATCCACATCTTTCCCATCGATGATGAAAATACGGCGCAAATCGCATACGAGTCCGGAGATATAGACTGTACCCGGATTTCATTGGGTTCGGTCGCAAGCCTGAAAGCTTCTCCGCCGGATAATTCCACGATCGAGGAGTATCCTTCCCTGTATTATGTCTGGGTGGGAATGAACGTTGAAAATGAAATCATGGCAAATGCCGACCTGCGAAAAGCGATTCAACATTGTATTGATGTTCCCTCCATATTGCAGGCTTCCTATTTCGGCGCCGCCGAACCCTCGACCGGCATCATTGCGCCAGGTTTGATCGGCCATCGTCCCCAAAGCATGGTTCCGCCGGAAATGAATATCGAAAAAGCCCGGGAGAGCCTCGCAGCCGCAGGCTTGGGTGACGGTGTCAGCGTCACACTGGACATACTGAACAAATCGGCCAATGTGACCACTGCCCAGGTTATCCAGGCGACTTGCGCCCAGGCGGGAATTACCGTTGAAGTCAATTTGCATGAATCCGGCGCATTCTGGTCCCTGGGTGATTCCAGCGCCGGTGAACGGTACAAGGATATCCAGCTTATCCTGAACCGGTATTCCATGGCGCCGGACCCTTCTTATGCTACGGCGTGGTTCGTTACCAGCCAAAAAGGTATCTGGAACTGGGAACGTTACAGCGACCCTCGATTCGATGAACTGGAAGCGGCGGCCAAATCGACTTCGGACGCGGCGCAACGGGACGAAATGTATCGGGAAATGCAGGATATGATGGAAGCCAGCGGCGCTTACCGTTTCATTACCCACGAAGCGACCCCCGTCATATACCGCAACACCATCAGTCCGGCATTTCGCCCGGACGGCCTGCCGTTGTTGAGATCATTCAGCAGTAGTTGACTGAATCGATTTAGCGGGTTCGGGACGCGGCTGATGCCAAATTAGCCGCGTCAGACCCGGTATATTCCTGGAATCCCGGCAGCCGATCATGTTTTTCTATATTCTGAAACGGCTCGCATTGAGCATCGTCATTGTAATGCTTGCGGTGACGGTGCTGTTTTGCATGATTCATCTTGTTCCAGGCGACCCGGCGCGCATCCTGCTGGGACCCAGGGCAACGCCGGAACTCATTGCAAGCATGTCGGCCCGTATGGGACTGGATTTGCCGCTTCCCGTGCAAATCCTGCGATTTTTCGGGAATTTGTTCACCGGCGATCTCGGCATGGATGTCATTACCAATCGACCTGTGGCGGATATTGTGTTCAATCAATTGCCCTACACGCTCTGGTTGATTTTTTCCGCGATCCTGTTCGCGGCCCTGATCGGCATCCCCCTGGGTTGCTATTCGGCGCTGCACAGAAATACGTGGGCTGACCGGGTTACCGGAATATTGTCCGTAGGCTGCATTACGGCGCCGGCATTTGTCGTGGCGCTTTATTCATTATTGATATTTGCCGTAACCCTGCATTGGTTCCCGGCGGTAGGCGCCGGAGAAAAAGGGGATTTCCTGGATCAGGCGGCGCACCTGGTTTTACCCGCGTTCGCTATTGGATTGTCGTGGATCGGATACCTGGCGAGGCTGGTTCGAGCGTCGATGCTGGAAGTAATGGGCGAGAATCATATTCGAACAGCGCGCGCTTACGGGCTGCCTGAACGAACCATAGTCTATCGCTACGCATTGAAACTGGCGGTGCTTCCAACCGTGACTGTGATCGGGGTTGGCATGGGGTTTCTTTTGTCTGCGGCCTTGTTTACGGAAATCGTTTTCGCCCGTCCCGGTATTGGCAAGCTGATTTTCGATTCCATCACGACGAGGAATTACCCGGTAGTGATGGGTTCAGTGTTGATCAGCACCATCCTGTTTGTCATCAGTACGACTTTATCGGATCTGGTCAACGCGTGGCTTGATCCCAGGATAAGGGCATCTCTGTGATTGATATACTCAAGCGGATCACCCGCGAACCTTTGGGGTTTTTTGGTTTGGTCCTGGTTACACTCATTGTGGCCAGCGCGATCCTGGCCAGTGTCATCTCGCCCTATGACCCGGTTGCGTTGAATATTGTCGACCGGCTTCAGGGTCCGTCCGCCAGGCACTTGCTAGGCACCGACCAACTCGGTCGCGACCTGTTTTCCAGAGTGTTGTTTGGCGGCCAGGTCGCGTTGAAGGTTGCCCTGGTTTCCATCTCGGCGGCGCTGGGTACCGGCGTATTGCTCGGCATGCTCGCCGGATTCGGCCCCAAGTGGCTGGACCATATCATCATGTTGTTTTTTGATACGATCCGGTCGTTTCCCACGGTCATGTTCGCACTGGCGACCGTAGCCCTGGTCGGCCCGTCGCTGGGCACGGTTATCGCAGTCATTATTGTCACTTCGATACCCAACTATGGTCGGGTGGTGCGTACCCAGACACTGGCCATAAAGTCCAATCAGTTTATCCTGGCGGAGCGGGCCATGGGGGTTTCCACCCGGAGAATTCTTTTTGTACACATTCTGCCCAACGTAATCGGACCGTTGATCATTCTCGCGTCCATGGATATTCCCACTGTCATCGCTCTTGAAGCCGGTTTGAGTTTTTTGGGTATGGGGGTGAAACCGCCGACCCCGTCATGGGGCAGTATCCTGAATGATGGTTACACCCTGATACGCAATACGCCCTGGCCGATCATTGCTGGCAGTATCCCCCTCCTGTTGATCACACTCGGCTTCACCTTCCTGGGCGAATCGTTGCGGGACCTGATCGATCCAAAACTCAGGAAAGGGATCTGATCCATCCGGATGAACGAAAACGTCCTGACAATCCGGGATTTATCGGTCCATTACGGGACAAGCCGTGGTGAACTCAAAGCGTTGCGGCATGTCAATCTGGATGTGCCGAAAGGCGCCATTGTCGGCGTGGTCGGCGAAAGCGGATGCGGCAAATCGACTTTGATTTCCTCGATTATCCGTTTATTGGCGGAAAACGCGTCCATACCGAATGGAACCATCGAGTTCAGGAACACCGACCTTCTGAAACTGCCTGAAGAAGACATGCGCGCCATTCGCGGGAATCAAATGTCGGTCGTATTCCAGGATCCAATGTCAACCTTGAATCCGGTATTATCCATCGGCCGCCAGATGACGGACATACAATATCGCGACAAAAAATCCCGGAGCGAAAAAAACCGGAGGTCAATCGAGATGTTGACCAGCGTCGGAATTCCCGACCCGGCCAGCCGACTCAAACAATTCCCTCATGAATTTTCAGGAGGAATGCAGCAACGAATTTCAATTGCGATGGCATTGCAGGCTGAACCTTCGTTTTTGATCGCCGATGAACCCACCACCGCGCTGGACGCCACACTGGAAGTGCAGATTATTCATCTGCTCAAGGAATTGCAGGCGAATATCGGATGCTCCATTTTATTTGTTTCCCATCATCTCGGTGTTATCGCAGAGCTTTGTGATTATGTCGTATTGATGTATGCCGGTGAAGTGGTCGAACAGGGAACGGTCGCCGGGGTTTTCCATAATCCGGCCCATCCTTATACTGAGCACTTGTTGAAGTGCGACCCGGCCAGTATCTCTACCAAAAGCCGTACACTGCCAACCATACCGGGAGAAATTCCGGACCTGGTGACCCTGCCGTCCGGTTGTATATTCAAGAATCGTTGTGAGTATGTCATGACGCGATGTGATACTGAAGTTCCTGAATGGTCGGAGCGTTCCGTGGGCCACTTTGCCAGTTGCCACCGGAGCCTGTCATGAACACGGTTCTCGAAGTCGAGAATGCGCGAGTACGGTTTCGCAGCATGTCCTCGGTACAGGCATGGATCAAACGGGAGTCCGACCCCTGGATAGATGCGGTTCGCGACGTTTCGCTATCCATAAAAGAGGGGGAAACATTTACCCTGGTCGGTGAAAGCGGGTCAGGAAAATCAACGCTGGCCATGGCCGTAGCCGGACTGTTGCCCGCGTCGGAGGGTTCGATACGATTCAGGGGCCAGGAAGTGACGACCATGAATGGCGCCGGGATGATGGCATACAGAAAACAGATCTCGTTCATGTGGCAAAACCCGGTGGGTTCATTGAGCCCCAGGCAAAATGTCGGCGCGCTGGTCACCGAACCGTACATCGTCCACGGCCTGACGGAGCGAAACCTGCGGGAGGAGTCGGCGCGGCTGCTGAAGATGGTCGGACTGCCGGAGCATTTTTCCGCTCGATATCCCCATCAATTGAGTGGCGGGCAAGCGCGGAGAGTGGGCGTGGCGAGAGCGTTGGCGCTGAGTCCAAGGATGATTATTGCGGATGAGCCTACCGCGGGTCTGGACGTTTCCGTTCAGGGGGAGATCCTGAATTTGCTGAACAGGTTGCAGGACGAACTGGGTATCAGCATGTTCGTCATTACCCACAACCTGAATATCGTCCGGCATATTTCCGACCGCACGGCCATCATGTACCTCGGCAGATTTGTCGAGCAAGGCCCGACCGATGACATATTTTCTCATCCGCGGCATCCTTATACTCTGGCGTTGCTGTCCGCCAATCCGGAACCGGACCCCGACGCCAATATTGAACGGATCGAACTGAAAGGCGAGGTGCCGAGCCTGATGGATCGGCCATCCGGTTGCGAATTCCATACGCGCTGCCCGTTTGCCGCAGAGAATTGCGCCCATGACTTCCCGCCGATTCATGTTGTCAATGAAAACCACGCGCTGACCTGTCATTACCCCCGTTAAACGCTTGTACGGATGACCCACTGTATTGACCATCTCTGGATACCCATGCCGGATGGCGCGAAACTGGGCGCCAGGCTCTGGTTGCCGGATCCAGACCCCGATCCGCCTGTTCCCGCCATTCTGGAATACATCCCCTACCGCAAGGACGATTATTCCGCGATACGCGATTCAACGACCATCGCCTGGTTCGCAAGCCATGGTTATGCCTGTTTACGGGTGGATATGCGCGGCTCCGGAAGCTCCGACGGCGTCATGGCGGATGAATACAGCGACCAGGAAATCAATGACGGGGTCAATGTGGTCACCTGGATCGCATCCCAACCATGGTCGGACGGCAATGTCGGGATAATCGGAATCTCCTGGGGCGGCATTACCGGGCTGCAACTGGCCCGGCGCAGACCGAAACCCTTGAAGACGGTCATTGCCCTGGGCGCGACCGAATTTCGATACTATGACGACGCCGGTTACTACATCGGTTGCATGGTGGGACAGACCATTGGCTGGGCCGCCATGATGTTTGGCTACAATACCCGTCCTCCCGACCCGCTGCTTGCCGGGCCGGATTGGGAAAGGCTGTGGCGGGACCGGTTGGAGAATACCCCCCATTACCTTGAGCGCTGGCTCGATCATCAACGCGAGGACGACTATTGGTTGCGCGGAACGACAGGTACGGACTATGACGCGATCGAAATTCCGGTTTACGCAGTCAGCGGGCATGCCGATTGCTGGCCCAATACGGTTCCCCGTTTACTTGAAAATCTTTCCGTTCCACGCAGAGGGCTGCAAGGCGCCTGGTGCCACCGTTATCCGCATCTGGGCATTCCAGGTCCGACGGTTGGATTCCTGAACGACGCCTTGCGGTGGTTCGATCAATGGTTGAAAAAAGAAGATACCGGAATTATGGACGAATCCATGTATCAGGTTTACATTCAGGACAGTGTGCGACCGGCGTCTTTTTATGAGAACCGCCCCGGCCGATGGGTTGGCGAATCCGGCTGGCCGTCCGAAAACGTAACGTGCGCCGTTTTTCACCTCGGCGGCAATACGCTTCTGGAATCCGTGCCACCGGACATGGTTCTGCAAATCCGTTCGCCACAGACAGTGGGCCTGGATTCCGGGGAATACATGCCATGGTTTGCGTTCGGTCCTGCTGATGAATTGCCGGGAGATCAACAAACGGAAGATCGGGGTTCGTTATGTTTCGACCTGGATCTGGAATCGGACAACCTGGAAATTCTGGGAAACCCGGAAGTGGAACTGACACTGAGTTGCGACAAACCACAGGGGCTGGTCGCCGTTCGTCTTTGCGATGTCTGGCCGGATGGCGCCAGCACGCTGATTACCCGGGGGCTGTTGAATTTAAGCCAACGCGCGAGCAAGTCGGAACCGGAGCCGATGGAACCGGATCTGCCGACCCGAGTGACCGTAAAACTCAATCATGTCGGCTATGTGGCGCCGGCGGGACATCGATTGAGATTGGCTGTTTCCACAAGTTATTGGCCGATGGCCTGGCCCTCCCCGGAAAATGCGACGGTGAGTATCCATACGAAAGACAGCCGGTTGAAACTTCCCGTTCGGATTGCCAATCCGGATCCGGGGAAACTGACTGACTTTGGAACGGCTGAAACAGGAGAAGCCCTGCCCACCGCTCAATTACGCGAATTCCGGCAACATCGCAAGGTGGTCGTCGATCCGGTCAGTGGCGAGTACACGTTCGAGATTTTTGCAGACAACGGGAAAATACGATTCGAAGGGAATCGACTGGAGATGGCGTCCACGACCTTGCAAAGATACACCATTCATCCCGATAATCCATTAACCGCAAAAGCGGAATACGAATGGTGGTGGGAATACAGCCGGGGAAGTGACTGGCATACCCGGACATTTACCCGTACGGAACTCACCTGCAACCTGGAGCGGTTTTTCCTGAAAGCGGAATCCGCCGCCTGGTGCAATCGACGGGAATTGTTCCGCAAATCCTGGGACCGGGAATACCCGAGAGATCATTTTTAACCCGCTTTAACCGGCGAAGTTCGCATTGGCCGGACCCGGGTACGAATCTCAATGAACGACAACGACCATCATCGCTATTCAAACCTGATCGAAGAGCTCGGCCTGGGATGCAGGGAAGATATCCAGGCCATTGCCCCCCTGGCTGGCGGCGTCTCTTCCAACATTGTCAAGGTAACCGTGGGAGGCCAGACATTCTGTTTGAAGTGCGCCCTCGAAAAACTGAAAGTCGAGCAGGATTGGCAAGCGCCGACACATCGAAACACAGCGGAATATGCCTGGCTGGAATTCGCCTCCCAAGTGAATCCGGCGGGCTCGGTAAAGTTGCTCGGAAAATCGAAGAAAGAACCCTGCTTTGCCATGGAGCATCTGGAAGGAAGCAATATCCACCTGTGGAAAACCCGCTTGTTGGCAGGCATGGTTTCAGCGACCGAAGCAAAGAGGGTTGGCGAGTCCATAGGACGGTTCCACTCAGCATCAACCCGCAAGGAATTTTCGAGCCTCGCATTCGATAATCGGGATGACTTCCACCAAATCCGCCTTGAACCGTATCTGATTTTCACCGCATCCAGGCACCCCCAAATTGCGGATGTCCTGCTCCAGGAGGCAGAGCGGCTCTACGAAACGGACCCCGTATTGATTCACGGAGATGTCAGCCCCAAGAACATCCTGTTTCGCGACAGCCATCCTGTAGTGCTGGATGCAGAATGCGCAACCATGGGCGACCCCGGCTTCGATGTGGCATTTTGCCTGAACCACCTGATATTGAAGGCAATCCACCTCCCGGCGGCTCGCAGGAAAATGTTCGAAAGCGCGAACCTGCTATGGGAGGCATACGCATCCGCAGTTGACTGGGAGGACGCAGACCGGCTTCAGGCGAGGGTTTGCGATCTTTTGCCCATGTTGATGCTGGCCCGGATTGATGGAAAATCACCCGTTGAGTATCTGAGTGAAAATAATCGCGAACGGGTACGAAATATCTCGATTCAAATGATCAAACAACGATCAACCGATCTGGGAAGCCTGATTGGTTGTATTTCATCAAAACTGAAGAGAACCTACTGATGACCGCCATTACGAATATTTTCGGCAGGAGAGTTTGGGACTCGAGGGGAAATCCTGCGGTTGAAGCGGATATCGAATTGGAAGACGGAACGGTAGGCCGCGCAACTGCACCGGCCGGAGCATCGAGGGGCGCTCGGGAAGCTGTGGATCTGAGAGATGGAGGCAAAGTATTGCGGGGGCTGGATGTGCAACGGGCCTTGAAGTCCGTAAATGAACGCATCGCCCCGGCGCTGACCGGCCTGAATGTCGAAGATCAAACCGGCATCGACAGGACCATGCTGGATCTGGACCCAACGCCAATGAAATCAGTACTCGGTGGTAACGCTACGACAGCGGTATCCCTTGCCGCCGTTCACGCCGCAGCGGAATCCGCAAACACTCCCCTTTGGCGTCACATAGCGGATGTATTCGGATACAAGCCCCTGTTACCCCTGCCGGAAATCCAGATTTTCGGAGGCGGAGCGCATGCCGCCCAACGGGTCGATATCCAGGACTTCATGGTGATGGTTCCCGGCGCATCGAGTTTCGGAGAAGCCATGGAAATGACCGGCGAAATCTATTTTGCCGCAGGCGACATCATGAAAAGGCGGGGGCTTTTGGCGGGTGTTGCCGATGAAGGAGGATGGTGGCCGGAATTTCGAGGGAACGAAGAAGCGCTGGAGACGCTGGTCCAGGCCATCGAACTCGCGGGAGAGAAACCGGGAGACCGCGTTGTCATTTCCCTGGACATTGCCGCCTCCGGGTTCAGGGACGGGAACATCTATCGACTGGCTCTGGATGACCGGGAACTGGATACCCCGGCGCTGATCGAACTGCTTGGAAAATGGCTGGATGACTATCCGATCGCTTCGATTGAAGACCCGCTCGCGGAAGATGATATCGAGGGTATGGTTGAATTTACCCAACGCTTTGGTGACCGCGTGCTGATCACAGGCGATGACTATGTGGTTACCAACGCAGGTTCGATTGAGCGGGCATCCCGGGACGGCGCCTGCAACACGGCATTACTCAAGGTCAATCAGGCGGGGACGTTGACGGAGACACTGGCCGCTTACGAGGCCGCCAATGCAGCAGGCTGGAAATCCGTCGTTTCCGCCAGGTCAGGCGAAACGGAAGATGTCACGATAAGCCACCTGGCGACGGGGTTAGGCAACGGTCAACTCAAGGTGGGTTCCTTTTCCCGGTCAGAACGCATGGCCAAATGGAATGAATGCCTTCGCATACAGGAAACGCTGGGCGCCAACACTTTCGCCGGAGGCGCCGCCCTGGATGGAACATGGTGGGCCCGGTAGGCTTGAATTTGTGACTGATGGATTGTGTTCACTCAGTCTTGTATAGGTAATCAAAGCTGGCAGTGTTCTAGCATCCGATCTTTGGAGCGTTCCCTTCTTTCAGTTAATTCTCCAAATATAGAGAATGAGAGCATCTTTGGATGCTCCTAGTGTGCCGCCTAACAGGAATGCGTCAAAAGCAGTTTGTCAGAGACTACTTCACCCTCTAAAGTTTGCCCCCCCATTTGGAATCGCCTGAGCATTGACCGCCCACAATTTACTGCGACCTCCTTTTCGAAGAGAGACGCTGGTATAGAATGGTGGCAATTCTTGGCACCGGATTTTTTTGATCCGTCGAGACTCAGTGCCACAAATACACCTCGTTTTTTAGCCTTTTCAATGCTGCGAAACAAATCATCCAGATTGAATGATTGTGCACCATAAAGAATAGCTTGGCTGTAAGAATAGGGTGGATCACAATACACCACATCACCTTCGCGACTTCTATCTATTGATTCCTCGTATTCTCTGTGGAAAAACTCTGTGCACCATATACGCTTTGACCATTCGTCAACTCGCCTTGCAAATGTGCCGAAATGAATGGGGTTGTGAATGCCACATGGTGTTGACATGTGGCCATCCCGCATCCTAAACCTCATCACTCCGCCGTAAGAAGAACGGCTTAGGAAAAGCAAATCAGCTGGATTGGCACTTGCATTGTAGCGTGCTTTGATTTTTTCATACTGTGTAACCTTTTCACCTTTTTGCAATTCTTCCCAGCGCTCACGGTACCATCGCTTTAGCGTTTCAGGATCGTCTTTGAGCGTTTTCCAAATCTGTACAAGTGGCTTGAAGCTATCAGAAGCTTCTGCTTTTCGTGGAGCAAGCACAGCGAGAACTCCGCCCGATCCCACAAATGGCTCATGATATACCCCGAATTGTTTTGGGAAGGTAGTAATGATTTCATGCGCGAACCTTTGCTTGTTTCCGACCCATTTCAACAATTGAGATCTGTAAGGATATACTCCTGAAGTTGTATTAGGTTTGGTGTTGCGCTCTTGGCTCGTTTTGTTGTTCAGGTTAAGTGCTAGCTGCATTGGTTGCCTCAAATTCATCCATATAACTGATCATAAAATACATGATTTTGGGATATCTGGCAATCGGCTATATGATCTTTTTCCCATGGTCAAATTTGGAACTAATCGCCATAAAATTCTACTGGATTTTCTTAAGGAAATCCGAATGGAAGCAGGTTTACGACAAATAGATTTGGCTAAAAAACTGAATGTTCCTCAATCTAGAATCAGTAAATACGAATTGGGAGAACGCCGAATTGATCTATTTGAACTAAAGGATATATGTGCTGCACTAGATATGCCACTCGTGAAGTGCATTCAAGAACTAGAAAAACGACTTGTTGGTATAGATAATGAGACCAATAAATAGATTCTTGGGAAAACCCAAATCATTTTGGGCGACTGTGCGACTTTTGAGCCAAAAAATTGGCTATGGCAAAGGGAATACGATTGTTGTTCCTACCTTTAAACAGATGATAGAAGCTTTTTCTGGAATGGGGCTTGATGAATCACATTTGCTGAATAAGGGAAAAACTACCGAGTTTGCTGATTGTTTGTTGGATTATTTTACCGAAAGGGCAAAAGTCCTTATGGACGAAATTGAGCCAAAGTTGATGGATGTGAGTGAGGCGAAATCCACGTTTGAAAGGCTTCGTGATGAACTTGATCCTAGTTGTCCGATCCCAATGAACAAGCAAAAAGGAGATAAACGAGCAGAAGCGTACCTAACCGCAATCGTAAATATGATGGTAGAGCGATATTCTGAGGGCCTTCCTTGTGACTATGACCCCAGAGAGCTAACGACTGTTACACATCAAGACACACCACTCCGGACTCTCTCGCGCCGGGTTGATGGTGCTTTCCCGTCTGTAGTTAATCCAATTGCCATTTGGGAAATCAAGGAATACTACTATACCACTACGTTTGGGAGTCGGGTTGCAGATGGTGTTTATGAGACTCTGCTTGACGGAATGGAGATAGAAGAACTGTTAAAGCATGAGCAGATAGAGATAAAGCATTACCTCATGATTGATGCATACTATACATGGTGGGAATGTGGTAAAGCCTACTTATGTAGAATGTTTGACATGCTACATATGGGCTATGTAGACGAGGTTCTATGTGGAATGGAAGTAGTTGAAGAGATGCCGCGCATTGTCCCAGAGTGGGTAAGAATTTATAACAAGAATCCACCGCCGCGCTAATCATAAATTTTCGTGCCTAGAATATGCCGATTTGTCTCTAGAACACGAAGTGCTTGCAAAAGTGAGAGGAGCATTCGCGGGCATTGGGTTTCCCGTGGCCCAGCGCCGTATTGATATTCTTGCAACCCTTGAGCTCGGCAGCTGTGAGTCAATCAGTGCAGTAGCCAAGAGCTTGCCGTCCTTTCGGATGAACACTTGACAGGTTCGAATCCCGGAATCTGATCAATCATTCCACGCGACCCCAAGGACCTGATCCGACCTGACGGCCTCACTGGTCAGGAGTGCATCGGTGATATCGGCGGTGGAAAGCTGACCATCCGGAAAATCCAGACGCATTGCAACCAAGAGTACTGTCGTACGGAAGATCTCGTTTTCCAACCGATATTCTGAAAGAGTTGCACAAGCCAGATTCGGATTCTGGCTTTCAAGAAAATTGTGCGGTGCATAAAGAGTGGGAGGGATGCTGAGGACTCTACAGCACGGGGAGCATTTCGAATTTCCGCCAGGAACTCCCTCGACTCCATCCAGGGTGTCGATTTCCCGACTGTTGATAGTGTTCGAATTCACAGACATGGTCTCCGCAACGACTCGTCACGATCCACTCATGACCGTTCGTCAAAACTTCCCACGTGCCGTCCGTAGAACCCCGGAAGCGGTTGAGATACCGCTGCAGTTGCCCCAATAGCGAAGAGGACCAGGGACCGTTCGCCTTGCGTCTAGTGAGGGCTCTGTCAGGCCTCTTGACTTCCACAATGACCGAGCCTTGGTGGACCCGGGTCGTCGGCAGACGAAATCGGGCCGGTTCATCTGTCCGAATCGATCCATGTCGGTGGGCTGCGCATCGATTTCGGCAATGCTGAAATTCAACACGTCCTCAAGCGCCGAACGCACCAGATTGTCGCTGATGTCGACCTCGGTAGAATGAGGTTTTGACAGCACGCTGGTATATCGTTCTGAGCACCAATCCATATTCATCGTTCAACTGCTCGGAACTCTTTCTCTCCACATGGTCGTGGCGAATTCCAACATGGAATCGGGCCGAAACCACATTGGCAAATCGAAACCAAGGATATATAATTCAGCTCACTCATTCAACCGATCACTCTGCCTGACCATGCCATTCGCTGCTATCGACACTCTGGATGTCTCCAGGTAACTTCGCGAAGTCGGCTTTGACGAAAGATTTTAAGGACGCCATTCAGACGCGCGCTCAACGGAACCCCGCGTTTCGCACGGCCCTGCTGCAAGAAGGGGTAGAATGTCTGCTCGCTAGCGATATCGATACCGGCAAGTCGATATTGCGCGACTACATCAACGCGATGATCGGGTTTGAGGAACTGTCCCGGGTTTTTGATGAATCATGCAAGAGCCTTATGCGTATGTTCGGGCCGAAAGGGAACCTCCAAGCGAGTAACCTGTTTGCGGTGATTCATTATCTGCAGAAGCAGGAGAGCATCCATTTGGAAGTGAAAGCCCGGAAGGTAGCCTGGACCGCTAAAGATGACCACCTGGAAAGATCGTAAGCGGGTGGCCATCGACATGTAGGGTTACTCCTTGAAAATCAAGTTCGACACGTACAGCTTCAGAGCGCGAGTCCTTCCCGTATATCTCACGCTCGCTCCCATCGTACTAATCCTGGCCGCAGTAATACCCGAGGGCCTCAAGTTGCCGATCAGCGGAGCAGCGGTCTTGGCCCTGATCTCGTTCTTCCTTGGTCAAGTCGGCGCGGACTTCGGGAAACGACTCCAAAAGAACCTCTGGGTGAGTTGGGGAGGCCCTCCAACGACACGCTTTCTCCGGCATGGCAATTGCGAGTTCAACGAGGTCACGCGCGGTCGTGTTCATGCCAAGCTCCGCGAACTTGGGTTCTACGTTCCGACTCGCGAGGATCAAGAGCAAAACCAGCGCGCCGCAGACACGCACTATGAGTCATGCACGGAGGAACTTATTCGAAGGACAAGGAATACCAAAAAGTTTCCCCTCGTTTTTAAGGGGCTCACCGAGTACGGTTTTCGCAGAAACCTCCTTAGCCTGAAGGTCTTCGGGGTGTCCCTCACCGTCGCCGGTGTTGCTGGCTCGGCTTGGTTTACGTACACGGCATGGACGGCGACTAACGAACTACCGGCCGTCTCGTTAGTGTCCAGCCTCGTCAGCACCGGGCTGCTTCTTGCATGGCTGGGTTGGGTCACCGAGAGCACGGTAAAGCTCTCGGCAGACCGATATGCTCGCTTCATCCTTGAAGCCGCTCTGGAGCAGGAATAGACGATGGCGAGAATTCACTTCCTCAACGTAAAGGAGGGCGATTGCTCCATCATTGAGCACAACTCCGGCCATACGACCGTTATTGATGTCTGCAATGCCATGCCTGTCGGCCCCCTGCAGGAAGCGCTGATGGCGTCGATGGTCAAGTCGGAACGGGGCATTAGCGGCAACTTTCAGCAGAAGAAGCACCCGACGAACCCGATCAGCTACATGAACGACCGTGGAATCAGTTGCATCTTCCGTTACATTCAGACTCACCCGGACATGGACCACATGAACGGCATTGAGACACTGTTCAACGAGTTCAGTCCGATCAACTTCTGGGACACTGCCAACACCAAGAAGATACAGGCCACGAGCTGGGAGAGATCTCTATACCAAGCGTCGGACTGGATGTTCTACAAGCACCTCCGCGACACCGACCCCAACGAGAACCCGAGGCGCTTGACACTCTACTCCGGTGCCTGTGGTCAGTACTATAACCAAGGGAGCGATGGTACCGGAGGGGGTGATGGGCTTCACATTCTCGCGCCGACGAAGGAACTCGTTGCCGCGGCGAACGAAGCTGACGAGGACTATAACCGTTGTTCCTACGTACTTCTCTACCGCACAGGGGGTAGCAAAATCGTGTTCGCTGGTGACTCGCACGACGAGACGTGGGACCACATCCTCAAGCACCATAAAGCCGACGTCACCAACATCGACCTGCTCATTGCGCCACATCATGGGAGAAAATCCGGCCGTTCATACGAGTTTCTCCAAACGCTGTCGCCAACTCTCACGTTCTTTGGAAACGCCCGCTCGGAGCACTTGGCCTACGCGGCCTGGGCTAACCGTGGGTTGTCTATCGTCACCAACAACCAAGCGAATTGTATGGTTGTCGATGCAAGCACCAATCCGATGACGCTTTATGTCACGCACGAGAACTTCGCGCGGAGAGTGAACTCCTCGACGTTCTATAGCGATTCCTTCAAGGCTTGGTACGTCGGTCCCATTACGGAGGATCTCATCCCATGAGGTTCGAAATTCTCAACGTCGAGCACGGTTTCTGCGCCTACGCGATAGGTGGCGACGGGGGGGTGTTGCTTTTCGACTGTGGCCACGGCTCGGTCAACCGTCCCTCGACCTACCTTCCTGCACGCGGTATCACCAATATTCGGCGCTTCTTTGTCACCAACTACGACGAGGACCACATCAGCGACCTACTCGCGGTTCGCCGAAGTCTCTACATTGAGGTTCTCACCCGGAACGCGAGCATGACTGGCAGCGACATTCGCTCGCTGAAGACCCCACCCATCAGCTCTGCTATGAATGAACTGCTCGGCATGATTGACTCCTTCACCAGTGTGGTTGGTCCCCAGCAACTCGAGCCCGCAGGTCTGAAAGTCTGGTTATATTACAACGACTATCCGATGTTCACTGATACGAACAATCTGAGCCTCCTCACTTTTCTCGACGTAGGCCATGTCTCGTTTGTTCTCGGAGGAGACCTTGAACGGGCTGGTTGGCTTGCCTTGCTCCAAAATCCACACGTCCGTAACCTCCTTGGGCGTGTCGATGTGTTCGTCGCGTCGCACCATGGTCGCGAGAGCGGCTACTGCCCCGAGGTTTTCGACTATTGCAAGCCGCGCCTCATCGTGATGTCTGATGGGCCGATTCAACACGACACTCAACTTATGGCTGGCACCTATGCTCAGCATGCTGTTGGTGGGATACTCTCGACGCCTTCGGGCCAAGAGAATCGCAAAGTCGTGACCACAAGAAAGGATGGAAACATCTATTGGGAACTCTAACTTATGCTTCCCGTATTTACCGCGTTTCCCGGTCGCCTCGTGTAATTCGAAGCGCACTCGCCTTGTCTGGTTCATCCTGCCTCAGTTTGAGACACTGGCCCCCTTCCTTTTCGACTGAGTAGGCGCTACCAGGCGCTGCAGGAAGTTCGTGGGTACCCTGCGTTCGGACACGTCCCCGCCCCGGGGGTCTGCCCCGGGAATGTTGGATTCTTTTATCATAAATATGAATTGGAGAGAGCCAGCCATTCGGGTCGGGTTGGCGTAGTTCGGAGTTAATCGGGATATTTTGTTTTCTATTGTGACACCAGTTGCAGTAAGTAATATAGTCAGCAGACAAAGGATGTCTACAACGCAACCAGACTGATAGGAACCATGAAACCACCTTGCAAACCGAAGATATATCACATAGTCCATGTAGATAGGCTAGCTTCCATCATCAGCCAAGGTGTCCTCTGGTGTGACACAAAAATACAGCAAAAGCCACTATCAGGAACAATCATAGGAATGTCGGATATTAAGAGCCGTAGAAAGCAAAATATACTGAATAGCCATCAAGTGCTTGATATCATTGATACTGCTGACCACAAGCCGGATATTCAAGTACTTAAACAGTGGTATTATTAACAGTTGAGGAGAAACGCCAGTGATCCGATTCAAATCAGGCAATATGCTCACTGAAGACATTGAAGCATTGGCGGGGCGGCAGTCGGATAAATTACATCGAAACCGGCCTGGATGATCTTGTCAGAGTTATAAAGGAACAAGATATCCAATCTATTGCAATTCCTCCAGTAGGTAGCGGTTTAGGTGGACTGGATTGGAGTGAAGTTCGTCCCCTGATCGAAAATAAACTACAGGATCTAGGAAATTTACAAGTTGATATATTCGAGCCAACCGGAGCGCCAAAACCACGTCAATGTCCCGCAGCCAGAAGGTTCCTGATATGACAGCAGGTCGAGCTACTTTGGTTGGGCTGATCGACCGCTATCTTCACGGTTTACTGGATCCCTTTATAACTCTGCTAGAAGTGCATAAGCTAATGTATTTCATGCAGATAGCAGGACAACCCTTGAGATTACGCTTCTCAAAAGGCCTATATGGTCCTTAGCTGAAAATCTTCGGCATGTCCTGAATGAGATCGAAGGGTATTTTATTTCTGGTTACGCTGACGGTGGAGATCAGCCAGACAAAGAACTTGAACTGATTCCTGGAGCAGTGGAAGATGCCCAGGCAATACTTTATAGCGCTATCAGTACTCGGAAGCGATTCAACCGAGTAGTAAAATTAGTGGAAGGATTCGAATCCCCTTTCGGACTTGAATTACTCTCAACAGTTCATTGGGTTCTTGTGCACAATTCTCCTAACTCCAGGGATGAACTGGTTTCCCAGGTGCATGATTGGAATGAACGAAAAAAGAGTTTTACCACTTGGCAGATTGGGCTGGCTGCAGATGTCCTTAATGAGCAAGGATGGGCTGACAGCATCGCCTCATCACCCAGTCAGAATTAGATATTATTCAGAACTCTTAATGTCTGCTCGCTGGCGTATCGATACCGGTAAAGCGGTATTGCGCGACTACAGAGGAAGACCTGATTAAACCGGACGAGCGAGTTGGCGCTTCCCGTCGGTTTGCCCGCTATTTGCCGTTCTGGGCCTGAGTTTATTTAAGGGATAACCTTGGGCAGAGAAGATAAACCGAAAATTATCAATAAAAATAGTCAGTTGTGTATTTAAGCGTTTGCCTGATTCTGCACTTTGTACCAAACGACATCTCTCCAGAAAAGCTTCAGGTTACGTCCCTTGTTTATCCATCGTGATTTCTGATTTTTCTTTAATCAGGCTGGCCTCGCTGATACAGCATCGGAAACTCATCGGCAATCAGCGGGTCTCTGTGCTTCAACTTGATCTGTTTGAAGGGCGGTGAAGTATTGATTCCCTGCCTGCGCACAAATCGTATATCGTCACCCACTAACCTTAGCGAAAATGCACGCCTTTGGGCGCTGGCGCTATGGTTGGCGGGCGCGCCATGTAAAGTACGAAAGTCGAAGGCAACTGCGTCACCTGGCGCCAGTTCCCACCCGACGATATTGTAATCTCCCCGGTTGGAATCGATATCTGGAACTTCCTCAAGACCATCGTTTTCGTTAAGTGGCTGACCATCGAATCGTTGCGGACGAAAGCGCTTCCCCCACAAATGGGAACCTGCAATAAACTCCAGGGTTCGCTCGCGTGGGACTTCGTCCAATGGAAGCCAAAGACTTATGGTTTTGGGACCATCTACACAATAATAGGGAATATCATGATGCCAGGGTGTGGGAATTCCGGCCTGGGCTTCCTTGACAAGGACATGCTCGTGAAAAAGCTGTACATTGTCGCTAACCATTAGTTGTGCCGCGATATTCGACACGGGTGAATTGAAAATAAAATCGCGATACTGTGGAATCCGCTGCCAGCTACAGTAGTCGACGAAAAATCGCCCACCGCTTTCGTCTCCTCGATAGATTCTGGCATCAGGATTGGGATCAGCCATATTGGCGTTCACTCCCTCGCGAAGCGCCTCAACCCAGTTTGCGAAATAACCTCTGAGGACGGTCACTCCGGATTCTTGAAATTGCTGAACAGTTTGTTGGTCAAGGTGTGGCTTCATTTTGCGATCCTGATTATTGGAACGGAAATGATGACTTTACTAAAAAATCAGTATCAGAGAAAATCATTTATGGGGAATACTATACAATAGTATTAGTGCCGAATTGAGCGGGAAGCGCCTGAACCGGGGTATCAAGACCTGGTTGAATAATGTGGAATCAATAAGAGTTATTGAGAAGGTTGGTGGGCCCGGTAGGACTTGAACCTACGACCAATGGATTATGAGTCCACTGCTCTAACCAACTGAGCTACAGGCCCGTAGCGAAGGGATATATTGCGCTTGACCGTGCAATAATGCAATGCGGAATGTCTTCCGGCTGCCGGGGGCGGCTGCGACTCCGGCCAGGAATACCGGGACGTCTGTCGGTCCGCCGATGATCGTCAACTGTTTTCCAGGAAGCTTCTCAGGTGCTCTGAGCGACTCGGATGACGCAGCTTCCGTAACGCCTTGGCTTCGATCTGTCGAATGCGCTCGCGGGTAACGTCGAACTGCTTGCCCACTTCTTCCAGGGTATGATCCGTGTTCATGCCGATGCCGAAACGCATTTGCAGTACTTTCGCCTCCCGTTCGGTCAGCGATTCCAGGATTTCGTCCGTTGCGCCTTTCAGGCCGGAAGTGGTCGCAATATCGATCGGCGCCTTGATATTCTTGTCTTCGATAAAATCTCCAAGGTGCGAATCTTCGTCATCGCCCACCGGCATTTCCATCGAAATCGGCTCTTTGGCAATCTTCAGCACCTTGCGGACCTTGTCTTCGGACAGTTCCATGCGTTCGGCCAGTTCACAGGGCAACGCCTCGCGTCCCTTTTCCTGAAGAATCTGGCGGGATACGCGATTGAGCTTGTTGATGGTTTCGATCATGTGCACCGGGATGCGGATGGTCCTGGCCTGGTCTGCGATGGAACGGGTAATGGCCTGGCGAATCCACCAGGTGGCGTAAGTGGAAAATTTGTAGCCACGCCGATATTCGAACTTGTCGACGGCCTTCATCAATCCGATATTGCCCTCCTGGATCAAATCCAGGAATTGCAGTCCACGATTGGTGTATTTCTTCGCAATCGAAATGACCAGCCGCAGATTGGCCTCGACCATTTCTTTCTTGGCGCGCCGCGCCTTGGCTTCGCCAATCGAAAGTTTCCGGCTCAGATTCTTCAAATCCGCCATTTCCAGTCCGGCCTTGTCCTGAACCCTGACCAGTCGATCGGTATAGCGTGCGATCTTGTCCTTGTATTTCTCCAGCCGGACCCGCTCTTTCGGATGTTCCATGACCAACCGGTCAAACCATTCCATTCCGGTTTCGTTGCCACGGAAGATTTCCAGGAACTGTTTCCTGGAGACCTTGCCATAGTTGACGCAATAATTTGCGATACCGCGTTCGCATTCCTTCACCTCAGCCATACAATCCCGTAATGTTGAAGCCAGAGCATCCAGCTTTGCCGGCACAAATTTGATCTGCAGCAGTTCGTCACTCAGTTTTTTGCGGTTTCGCAACGCCTGCCTGCTGCCGAGGCCATGGGTCTCAATTGCCTTGTTCAGGGAATTCCAGAGCCGGTTCATCCGACTGAAACGGGCAATCGCATCGTCGAAATCAGGACTGTTTGGCAGGCCTTCCGATTCTGCCGCGTTTTGACCGGGTTCACCGGGAATGGCCACGGTTTCGTCGTCCAGCGCGTTCAACTCCATAAAGTCAACGATTACATCCGACAACTTGATTTCGCCGGCCTCTATCTGGCTGGCAAAATCCAGCAATTGCCGAATGGCCGCCGGGGTAAGCGCAATCGCGGACGCGCTTTCACGGTTACCCGCTTCAATTCGTTTGGCAAGGGCGATTTCGTCCTCGCGGGTCAACAACTCGACGGTGCCCATCTCCCGCATATACATACGAACCGGGTCGGTGGTTCGACCGAACTCACTTTCAACAACGGTTTTCAGCGCGACACTGACTTCTTCCGCAACCTCCTGGTCTTCGGGGTTGTCCCTTTTCAGTGTCATGATATCCATGTCGGGAGCCTTGTCCACCACCTCGATACCCATGTCGTTAATCATGTTGACGACGACCTCGATCTGGTCCGTGTCATGCATGTTTTCCGGTAAATGGTCGTTGATCTCGGCATAAGTCAAAAAACCCTGGTCCTTGCCCTTGAGAACCAGTTTTTTCAGATCGGACTGGGATTCGGACGAGGCTTTTTTCGCAGGGACAGGTGCGGTTTTCGCTGTGGTTTCCTGTCCGGCTTCCGCTTTGGACGCGACAATCCGAGCCCCTCTGCCGTTGCCGGATTCGGGGTTCGCGGTGGCTTTTCTGGATTGACTGTCTTTACTCATTGGTTATCTGCCGCTGCCTCGCTGGTTATGTGTTGCCCCGGGAAAATGGACACCCCGATTGACATGAAGTTCACAAAAAAGCAACCGCACAATATACCCTGAAATCAGGCGAAAAGCAACCAGAATGCAGACCTGTCCTCTTGGCAGACCGGCCCTCCTGAAGTACGGCCCGGTCGTCAACTTCTCCGGCTCCGGACTCTTGTCTTCAACAGTTCGTTCAGTTCTTTTGATTCTTCCGGGGTCAACTCCGATTGCCGCGCCTTTTCCAGCAATTTTCGTCTGTGCAGGTCGAAATGTTCTTCGAGCAGATGGCTCAGGGTATCCCTGAACTGTCTCTCCAGCACATCCTCGTCGATCAGGTTGGAGCGCATTGCCAGTCTGCCCAGATAGTCATGAACCGGGGTTTCCCGGAAGGACTCGAGTAACCCGGCGGTAGTCAGGCCGGGCTGGCGCCGGGACAGTTCAATAATTTCTGTCAGGACATCCGCTCCGGGGATTCGCAGTTGCTTCAATTCGGCCGGATTGTCCACTGATTGCGCCAGTTCGGGATTTTGCAGGAGCAGGCTGACGGCGAGCGCCAGCGGGGATACCTGACCATCCTGGATTTGCCCGGCTCGCGGGCGCTCCCTCAATCGCGGTGACGCCCCGCCGGACGCCGCGGCTATTTCCGCGAACCGGCTTTCCGGCAGCCCGGTCAATGCTGTGAGTTCTGAATTCATCATGTCCCTGAATAGCCCGTCAGGCAACTGTTGAATCAACGGTAACGCCTGGCTGGCCAGGGAGGCCTTGCCATCCACCCGGTTCATGTCCACCCGGGAAGTCAGGGTATTGAACAGAAAATCAGGCAACGACAGCGCTTGGTCCACCCTTTCGACAAACGCTTCGGCGCCTTCGGCGCGAATCGTGGTATCCGGATCCTGCCCTTCGGGCAGAAACAGGAATCCGGCCTGGCGTCCGTCCCGCATTTCGGGGAGCGAAACCTCCATTGCCTTCCAGGCCGCGGCTCGCCCCGCGCGGTCACCGTCAAAACAAAATACGATTTCCGGCGCAAGGCGGAACAAGCGTTGCAGGTGGGTTCGGGTGGTCGCGGTTCCGAGAGTCGCTACCGCGTTGTTCACCCCGAACTGGACCAGACTGATGACATCCATGTACCCCTCTACCACAATACTTTTGTTCCGGATACCGATCTCCCGGCGGGCGCGATGCAACCCGTAGAGTTCCGCGCCCTTGTGAAACAACGGTGTTTCCGGAGAGTTCAGGTACTTGGGGTTGCCGTCACCCAACGCCCTGCCGCCAAAGCCGGCAACCCGGCCTCTATGATCTTCAATCGGGAAGATAATGCGCCCCCGGAAGCGGTCGTAGTACCGGGCCTTTTCATCGCCTTCCTTCTTTTTGACCAGCCCGGTACTGACCAGTTGCTCCCTCAACCGGGCGCTGGAGCCCAGGGCATCGGCCAGACCGCTCCAACTGTCCGGGGCATACCCGATCCCGAAGTCTGCCGCCACCTTGCCATCCAGGCCCCTGGATTTCAGATAGTCAATGGCCTGTCTGGCCTCGGGATGGGTTCGCAACTGTCTTTGAAACCAGTGGTTCGCCTGTTCAATCACATCCCGCCGTTGGTCCGGACCTTTCCCGGCGGGGGTTGACCTCGGAGAACCCCTGTCCGGCAGTTCCATTCCGACTCCGTTGGCCAGGTCTTCAACCGCTTCAACAAATCCCAGGTTGGCATAGTCCATCAGGAAACCGATCACGGTTCCATGGGCGCCACAGCCGAAGCAGTGGTAGAACTGTTTGACGGGGCTGACCGTAAACGACGGCGTTTTCTCCTCATGGAAAGGGCAGCAGGCGATATATTCCCGGCCTTTACGAGTCAAGGGCACTCGCCGGTCAATCACGTCAACAATGTCCACCCGGGCAACCAGGTCATCTACGAAAGATTTGGGAATATTGCCTGCCATAACCTGAATTGTACTGTATACCGGAAGGCCGCTTGCCGGGATTATGTACGCATACCGGGTGAATCGGTTAGAATCCGTGCCCGTGAACAGCTCGAACCCGCCTCAAGATGATCGACAAATACAACCCTGCTAAAATCGAGTCCGCAGCCCAGAAATACTGGGACGACAGGCAAAGCTTTGCAGTATCGGAAGATACGGATCGTGAGAAATACTACTGCCTTTCGATGCTGCCCTACCCTTCAGGGAAATTGCACATGGGGCATGTCCGCAATTATACCATTGGCGATGTGATCAGCCGTTATCAACGCATGCTCGGCAAGAACGTATTGCAGCCGATGGGTTGGGACGCCTTCGGATTACCCGCGGAGAACGCCGCGATCGCACACCGCACACCGCCGGCAAAATGGACCACCGCGAACATTGATTACATGCGGACCCAGTTAAAACGCCTCGGTTTTGGTTACGACTGGAATCGTGAACTGTCAACCTGCTCACCCGAATACTATCGCTGGGAACAATGGTTCTTCAACAGGCTGCTTGAGAAAAACCTGGCCTACAAGAAAATGGCGGTGGTCAACTGGGATCCGGTAGAACAGACGGTGCTCGCCAATGAGCAGGTCGAAAACGGTCGGGGCTGGCGCTCGGGGGCGATTGTAGAACGCCGGGAAGTCTCTCAATGGTTTATCCGGATTACCGAATACGCGGAAGAATTGTTGAATGAAATCGATCACCTTGAAGGCTGGCCGGACGCGGTTCGCACCATGCAGCGCAACTGGATCGGCCGTTCCGAGGGAGTTGAATTTTCATTCCGGGTCGAAGGCGAAGAACCCCTGGAAGTCTATACCACCCGACCCGACACGATCATGGGAATCACCTTTATTTCGGTGGCCGCGGAACACCCCCTGGCATTGAAAGCAGCCGGGAATAATCCGGATGTGGCCGCATTCGTCGAATCCTGCAAGAATGTCCATGCCACGGAAAAGGAGATGGAAACCATGGAAAAGAAAGGCATTCCCCTCGGCATAACCGGGATTCACCCGGTCAGCGGTGAGGAAATCGGCATCTGGGTGGCGAATTTCGTTTTGATGGAATACGGTACGGGCGCCATCATGGCAGTGCCCGCCCATGACCAGAGAGACTGGGAATTCGCGACCAAACATGGAATCGAAATCAGGCCGGTTATCCGCCCCGCGGACGGCAGCCAACATGATTTCAGTCAATCCGCGCTGACCGCCAAAGAAGGGATCACCTGCAATTCAGGGGTTTTCGACGGACTCGGCTGCGCAGCCGCCTGCGAGGCCGTTGCCGAATACCTCGAAACCCATGGCGCCGGCAGAAAAACCATAAATTACCGGCTGCGTGACTGGGGCGTGTCGCGCCAGCGATACTGGGGTTGCCCGATTCCGGTGGTATACGACGACGCTGGCAAGGTATTCGCCGTACCCGACGGCGAGTTGCCGGTGCGATTGCCTGAAGACGTCGAATTTTCCGGCGTCCAGTCACCGATCCGGAACGATCCGGAATTTTATCGCACCACGCTGCCCTCCGGCGACCGGCCCGCCATACGAGAGACCGACACGTTCGACACCTTCTTCGAGTCGTCGTGGTATTACGCCCGTTATTGCTGCCCCGGCTCGGACCATGCGATGCTGGACGAGCGGGCCAATTACTGGCTCCCCGTAGACCAGTATGTCGGAGGGATCGAACACGCCGTGCTGCACCTGCTCTACGCGCGTTTCTTTCATAAACTGATGAGGGATGCTGGCCTGGTCGACAGTGACGAACCTTTCACCAACCTGCTCTGCCAGGGCATGGTCCTGAAAGACGGCTCGAAGATGTCCAAGTCCAAGAACAATACGGTCGATCCGCAGTCGATGATCGACAAGTATGGCGCGGACACGGTTCGGCTGTTCATGATGTTCGCATCGCCCCCTGAACAGCCACTGGAGTGGAATGACGACGCGGTGGCAGGCTCCTTTCGTTTCCTGAAGCGATGGTGGGCGCTGGTTCATCGCAACAGCGAGGCGATGGCTACGGCCAGACAGTTATCGTCCGATCAGGATCTGGCCGCTGCGGACTGCGCCGACAGGGAAGCCAGGGAATTGCGCCGGACTACCCACCGGATTCTGGAAAAGGTGGTTCGGGATTACCAGAGAATCCACTACAATACGGTGGTCGCGGGGGCAATGGAACTGCTCAATTCACTGGACCGGTTCGACCCCGGCAAAAACCGGGATTGCCTGTCGGCCTTCCGGGAAAGCATGGTCATTCTGAACAAGATTCTGGCCCCCATCGCGCCGCACATTGCCCACCGGTTGTGGCATGTGATGGGCGAGGCTGGCGATGTGCTGGATGCGGACTGGCCACAGGTGGACCGGCAGGCGCTGCAAAGCGATACGCTCAAATGGGTCATTCAGGTCAACGGCAGGCTGAGAAGCGAGATCGAACTGGCCGCCGATTGCAGCGAACAGGAGATCCGCGCCATGGCCGTGGCAGACCGCAGAATCCGCAATTTCATCAAAGACGCTGAAGTCAGGAAAATCATCATCGTCCCCGCAAAGCTGGTCAATATCGTGATTTAGTGAAAATGATGCAGATGGCTATCCTGTTCAGGCAGCCCTTGCCGTATAATCACGGCAATTGAAAATCTCCCGATTCCGCATGCCCATGTCGAAACGCCTGCTCCTTGTATTGATCAGCCTGTCTTTACTAGCCGGGTGCGGATTCAAGCTGCGGGGAAGCTACGAGTTATCCACACAACTGCCCGAAATATCCATCGAGGGCGGGAACCGGGCAATAGTCGAACGACTCACCGCAATATGGACGGGCAATGATATCGCAGTGGTCGCCACTGGCTCCGGGGCGCCAACCCTGTCCCTGTCCCGGGTTGAATTCGACAAGGAAACCGTGAGTACCGACGCGACCGGTATTGCGACCGAATTCGAATATACCTATCTGGTCGAATTCAGCGTGATGGACGCCAATGGAGAAGTCCTGCTGCCTCAATCCTCGATATCCGTGTTCAATACCCTTGAATATGATCCCGGTGACGAACTCGAATTCGAGGAGGAAGAGGAATTCCTGAAAGAAGAGATGGAACAGGACATCGCTCTGCAAATCACGCGGGAACTCGCCCGCCTGTAGATTTCAGCGCCGCAATCTTAAGGGAAACCGCGCTTGCGTATCACGTCTCCTGCCCTGTCAACGCATCTGGAACAGGAAATCGGCCCCCTGTATCTGTTGTTCGGTTCCGAGACCTTGCTGGTCGAGGAGGCGCTTGACCGGATTCGCAGCCAATGCAGGCTGGCAGGCTACACTGAGCGCATACGCCTGATCGTCGAAACCGGATTTGACTGGAATCGGCTGCAACACGAAAGCCGCACCCTGTCATTGTTCGCCGAAAAGCGACTGATTGAACTGAGGCTGCCGACCGGCAAACCGGCAGAAGCGGGCAGCCGGGCGCTAATTGACTTTGCGCAGAACCTCTCTTCGGACACGACTCTGGTCGTGGTCGCCAACGCCATCGACAAACGCGGGCAGGCGGTAAAATGGTTCAAGGCGATTCAGGACAATGGCATAGTGGTTGAATGCCCCGCCATCAGCGCCGCAAACCTGCCCCGCTGGATCAGCCAGCGAATGAGCGCCCGGGGGCTGAAACACGAACCCGACGCGGTGGAACATCTGAGCCGCCTGGTCGAAGGCAACCTGCTGGCGGCGGCACAGGAAATCAATCTGCTTGGATTGCTTTATCCCGATCAGACCATTACCGCCGGGATCATCCGGCAGACAAACGCAGACCATGCGCGCTTCAATGTGTACGCTTTCGTCGATGCCTGTCTCAGCGGGGCGGTCGAGCGCACGGTCCGGATTTTGCAAAACCTGAAACACGAGCAGGCGGAACCGGTCATCATTCTGTGGGCGCTGGCCCGGGAAGTGCGGACGCTATGCCGACTCTCCGCGGCAATCGACCAGGGCGGGCGTCCCGGCCCCCTGTTCAAACGTCACGGCGTCTGGAGCAGCCGGAACGCCCTGGTCCGTTCTGCGCTGAATCGCCTTTCCGGAAGACGGTGGGAGAACATTCTGCAACGCATAGGACACGCGGATTTGATGGTGAAGGGCCGGACCAGATTCCGGCGCAAGGATATCTGGGAGGAAATCGAAAGTATTTCACTGGCGATATGTGGTTCACAGGGCTGATTTTCTTGCTGATTTACCGCTCAATCCCTTATACTCGCCTGCCCGGCAACGATCACCCGTACAAGGCAACCCGATCCGGTTGATTCCACCATGGCAGCGAATGACGACATCAAACAGTACATGGCCCGGCTCGGCCGTCAGGCGCGGGCAGCCTCGGCAACGGCGGCAACCGCCGCCACCGAACGGAAAAATGCGGCTCTGCATCATATCGCCGAATCCATAGAACGCCGCTGCGAAGACATCCTCGCGGCCAATGCCCGGGACATGGCCGCCGCGGTCGGCAACAACCTGACGAATGCGCTGCTGGACCGCCTTGAACTGGACCGGGTGCGGGTATCCGCAATCGCCGAAGGCTGTAGACAGGTTGCTTCCCTGCACGACCCCGTAGGAGACATGTCAGAGGCCAGGGAGCGTCCGAACGGCCTGCGAATCAGCAAAATGCGGGTGCCGTTGGGGGTCATCGGCATCATTTACGAATCCCGTCCCAACGTAACCGTGGACGCAGCCGTCCTGTGCCTGAAGTCGGGCAATGCCGCCATCCTGAGAGGCGGCTCCGAAGCCATCCATTCCAATCTCGCACTGGCGGCCTGCCTGTCCGAAGGACTTGAAAAATCGGGCCTCGGCAGCCATTGCATACAAGTGGTCGAAACCACGGACCGCGAGGCGGTCGGCGAATTGATCACCCTGTCGAAATACGTGGACATCATCGTCCCGCGGGGCGGCAAGAGCCTGATTGAACGAATCAGCGCGAGCGCCACCGTACCCGTGATCAAGCATCTTGAAGGACTTTGCCATGTCTATATCGATGATGACGCGGACCTGGACAAGGCGGTTGCGGTCGCTTACAACGCCAAGGCGAGACGCTACGGAATCTGTGGCGCGATGGAAACCCTGCTGGTAGCCGAATCCATCGCCGGAAAAATCCTGCCCCCGCTTTGCGAACGATATCGGGACAAGGGCATCGAACTCAGGGGATGTGAACAAGCCCGCGGGATTGTGCCTGAAATGGTCCCGGCCAGCGAAACCGACTGGAGTACCGAATATCTGGACGGCATTTTGTCCATCCGGGTCGTCGATGGCATTGACCAGGCAATCCGGCATATCGAAGATTATGGCTCACACCATACCGACGCGATTGTCACTGAAAATACCGGCCACCAGCAACAATTCCTGCAACAGGTGGATTCCAGTTCGGTCATGGTCAATGCCTCTACCCAGTTTGCCGATGGCTTCGAGTATGGCCTCGGCGCCGAAATCGGGATCAGCACAGACAAACTTCATGTTCGCGGCCCGGTCGGACTCGAAGGCCTGACCAGCCAGAAATACGTCGTCATCGGGGACGGCACGATTCGAAACTGATTACCGCTGGCCAGGGGTCGCCGAACCGAGCAGAAAAGCGCTCAGTTTCTCCCGCGCTTCGGGCACTCCCAGCCGGTTGCTTGATGAAAACAGCTGCACGGTCGTCTGCGGATTCCCGTTGACCTGCCGGACCACCGACTGGATAATATTGGCCGCCTTGCCGCGCTTGAATTTATCCGCCTTGGTCAACAGGATATGCACCGGCAACTGTTGCTGCCAACAGAATTCCAGCATGGTGAAGTCGAGATCAGTCAGGGGTCTGCGGATGTCCATCGGAACCACCAGGGCACGCAGGCATTCCCGGTTGAACAGATATTCCGTTATGAAATCCTGCCAGTGACGGCGTAATGATTGCGGCGCCCTGGCATAGCCGTAGCCCGGCAGGTCCACCAGTCGATGAGCGATATCCAGATCGAAAAACACGATCTGCCGGGTACGCCCCGGAGTTTTACTGGTTTTGGCCAGACGGTTCTGCCTGGTTATCGCGTTAATGGCGCTGGACTTCCCCACATTGGAACGACCCGCGAAGGCGACTTCAGCGCCGATGTCTTCGGGCCATTGACCGGGATGGTGCGCCGCAAGAGAATATTGTGCCCTGGAAAAGTCGATCATTTCAGTTTTTCTGGTAAATATTGATATAATCGCGGCCTGTTACGATGTATTCTCTCCTGACCGGGGTGAAGTTACTTATTCAAGGCGGATATTCTATCCGACCGAATCTACAATCAGGGCTTTTCAATGATTCGATTGTTTACATTGATAGGAGCACTTGTGTTGCTCGTCACCATGAATACCGCCGGCATGGCACAGGATGCAGACGCGGGCAAGGCAAAATCCGAAACCTGCGTCGCCTGCCATGGTACGGATGGCAACAGCCCACTGGAGCAATTCCCCAAAATCGCCGGTCAGGTATCAGGCTATATTGCTGACCAACTCGCCAGATTCAAATCCGGAGAACGTCCCGGTACGGTGATGATGGGACTGGTCGCCGCGCTTGATGAACAGGACATGGCCGATATGGATGCCTGGTATTCCAGCCAGACCATGACCGTGGGTTCGATCTCTCTCGATCAGGAGGAAGACGCCCGCGCGGGTGAGGCCATTTACCGTGGCGGCATCGCCGAATTCAACGTGCCATCCTGCATGGGTTGCCATGGCCCATCCGGCAGCGGCATCCCCCCCTTGTACCCCCGACTGGGCGGACAATACGCAAGTTATACCGAAGCCGAATTAAAGGCATTCAAATCCGGCGCCCGCGAACACCCGATCATGCAACCGATCGCATTCGTCCTGAGCGAACAACAAATCAAACAACTCGCGCTATACCTGTCCGCGTTACAATGACGGGGCCTCGACGCTGTTTTGCCGACAGGCTGCGATGACCGTATTGCGGAGCAGACAGGCGATTGTCATCGGGCCGACACCGCCCGGTACCGGGGTGACCGCATCTGCCACCTGCATCGCCGACTGGTAATCGACATCTCCGGTCAACCTGCTTTTACCGTCGTCCCCGGTGATCCGGTTAATACCGACGTCAATCACCGTGGCGCCGGGTTTGATCCAGTCGCCCTTGACCAGTTCAGGGACCCCTACCGCCGCTACCACGATATCCGCCTGGCGACATACCACGGGCAGGTCCCGGGTTTTCGAATGCGCGATGGTGACCGTGCAGTTTTCCCGGAGCAACAATATCGCTACCGGCTTGCCGACAATATTCGAACGCCCCACGATCACCGCGTTTTTCCCGCTCAAATCTCCCAGGTGGTCTTTCAGCAGCATGACACATCCCGCGGGCGTGCAGGGAACCAGCGAATCCTCCCCGATTGAAAGCCGACCCACATTCCGGATGTGGAATCCGTCGACATCCTTGTCCACATGGATAGCGTTGATGACCTTGCTTTCGTCGATCTGCTTCGGCAGCGGCAACTGCACCAGTATGCCATTGATTTCCGGGGCCTCATTCAACCGTTCAACCAGCGCCAGCAGGTCTTCCTCCGAAGTGTCCGCAGGCAGTTTATGTTCAATCGAATCCATACCGGCTTCGACAGTCTGCTTCGCCTTGTTCCGGACATAAACCTGGCTGGCCGGGTCTTCACCCACCAGAACGACCGCCAGACCGGGTTTGAGACCGTGTTCGTTACCGAGTTGTCGAACCGAGTCGGCAATACGCCCTCTCAATTTCGCCGCGAACGCCTTGCCGTCAATTACTGTTGCCATTAGCCTTACCTGAATAAAATGTCGCAATCAAAAAAAGCCGTTATTTTACCCGTTTATTCCAACCAAACCTGAACCAGAGTGAAAAATCCGGGATATAATCAGGTCAAAAAATCGTTCTCCCCACCTGCCAATGACCCCGTCCAGAATCGCATTCCTTTTCCCCGGCCAGGGATCCCAATACCCCGGCATCGGCCAGGATCTCTATCAACAGCATGACAGCGTCAGAGACACCTACAACCAGGCCAGTGACGCGCTTGGCTATGACATCGCCAGGCTGTCTTTTGACGACCCGCGCGGGGAGATCAATCTGACCCGCTATACCCAGCCGGTATTGCTGACTCATTCCATCGCCTGCCTGCGCCTGTTGATGGAACAACTCGGCCACGAAATCAGGGCGGTACTGGCGGCCGGCCATAGTCTGGGTGAATATTCCGCCCTGGTGGCCGCTGGCTCCTTGAGTTTTGAAGCCGGATTGCGGCTGGTGAAAACCCGTGGTGAACTGATGGGCGAATTGGGTGAAGGTGAAATGGAGGCGCTGATGATCGACCTCGAATCGGCGACCGAACTTGCCGAACAGCACTATTGCGGTATTGCCGCCTGCAATCTCCCGGAGCAGAACGCGGTCGGCGGACGCGCCCGGGACCTGGATGCGCTGGTGACCGCCATGGCCGAAAAATTTCCCGGCAAACGCAGCGCGAGACTGAAAACCGAAGGCGCGTTCCACACGTATTACATGGTGGAGGCCGCACAAAGATTCAGGGAGGTGCTGGAACAGGCAGAGATTGCCTCACCGTCGGTCGATGTCCTGTCCAATTTCACCGGCCTGGTCCATGACCGCGACCCGGATTCGATACGTTCCAGATTGTTTTTACAACTTTTCAACCCGGTACTGTGGCATCGGAACCTGATTTCAGCGAACCGGTACGGGGTGGACCTGATGATTGAATTCGGCGGCGGCATCGGTAAAAGCGCGACCGCCAAACGCCCGAACCTGGAAGGTATCGTGAAGCGGGCTTTCAGAGGCAATGAATCGGCGCCGGATTACCTGTCCGTGATCAATCCCGCCAGTCTCGAACAGACCGTTGCCCGGCTTCGAAGCTGACTCAGGACTGACTCAGTACCCGGACGTGCCCGGTGACCGATTCCGCCAACGCGGTGAGGTCGTAGCCTCCTTCGAGCACGGAGATCAATCTGCCCCCGCAACACTGGTCGGCCAACTCCATCATCATCCGGGTCATCCAGACATAGCTTTCACTTTCCAGGTTGATTCCGCCCAGAGGATCTGCCCGGTGGGCGTCGAAGCCGGCGGAAATCAGCACGGCATCCGGGTAAAAGGATTTTGCCCGGGGCAATATGATTTCCTCGAACGCCTGCCGGTACTGACGGTCTCCGAGACCGGGACTCATCGGGCAATTCAGGGTCGCCCCTTCGCCTTCACCGACTCCCGTTTCCGCCAGGGAACCGGTTCCGGGATAATGGGGGAACTGGTGCAGGCTGATATAAAACACCGATGAATCGCGCTCGAAGATATGCTGCGTACCGTTACCGTGATGCACGTCCCAATCCAGAATCAGGATTCGTTCCAGTCCGTACCGGCGTTGCAGATAGCGGGCCGCGACAGCAATACTGTTGAACAGGCAAAATCCCATCGCCTCCGCCGCCTCGGCGTGATGTCCCGGCGGCCGCACCATCGCGAAACCATTGTCCACATGACCGGCCATGACCTGGTCGGCAATTTCCAGTACGCTGCCGGTCGCGTTCAGCGCCACCTCACAGGATTCGGCCGAAACCGAAACATCGGGGGTATCGATTCGGCGCGCGCCGGATTCACAGGCTCGCTGCACCCGGTCGATATAGCCGGGGTCGTGAATCAGTTGCACAATGTCGGGCGAAGCCTTCCTGGGCGGGTATGGATGCAGGGACTCAAACCACTCCTGACTGCTCAACATGGCATGTGCGGCAGTCAGGCGCTCACTGCGTTCCGGGTGGCCGAAGCCGGTGTCGTGGGACAGGAATAACGGATGATGGATGTATGCGGTTCGTAACATGATACAGATAGTGTAAATATTCCAGGGCGCCCGAGCCGTCAGTTTGCCCCGGTGGAGCCGAAACCTCCGTCTGACCGTTCGCTTTGCCCGAATGAATCCACTACATTGAACTCCGCCTGGACCACCGGAACGATCACCATCTGGGCAATGCGGTCGCCCGGCTGTATGGTGAATTCCGCACCACTGCGATTCCAGCAGGATATGAACAACTGTCCCTGATAGTCGGAATCAATCAACCCGGTCAGGTTTCCGAGCACAATCCCCTGTTTGTGTCCGGCTCCGGACCTCGGTATCAGAACCGCCGCAAATCCGGGGTCGGCGATATGGATCGCAATCCCGGTCGGAATCAATTCCGTCTGTCCGGGCTTGAGCGCCAGCGCCTGATCCACGCAGGCGCGCAGGTCAAGTCCCGCCGAGCCCGGCGTGGCGTATCCGGGCAAGCCGAATTCGTTTTCTATCCGCGAATCCAGAATCCTGACGTCAATTCTCTTTTTCAACGCCGCTATTTGATTTTGGCTTCCTTGTATGCAACGTGTTTGCGAACTACCGGATCGTATTTCCGGATTTCCATTTTTTCCGTCATGGTCCGCTTGTTTTTGGTGGTCGTGTAGTAGTGGCCGGTGCCGGCGCTCGATACCAGCTTGATCTTGTCTCTCATTTCAAAATTTCCCCTTCAAATTCCCCTTCAGCGGATCCCCGTCGAAACTGCCCAGGCTCAGGCGGCTTCACCTCGGGACCGGATTTCCTCCAGAACATGGTCAATGCCCTTCTTGTCGATGGTTCGCAGTCCGGCGGAAGACACACGCAGGCGCACCCAGCGATTTTCACTTTCAACCCAGAAACGACGGCTGTGCAGATTGGGCAGGAACTTGCGCCTGGTTTTGTTATGCGCGTGGGAGACGTTATTACCGGTTATGGTTCGTTTCCCGGTTACTTGACAGACTCTGGCCATGGACTTACCTTGAATTTCACTAAATTAACGGAGCGGGGCGCGATTTATACCAGAAAAAAGCCCGGTTGGGTAGTGATAATGACTGTTTCAGACAGTAAATTCACAAGGCGAGACCGACTGGTCCGACTTCTCGCTGAACTTCTGCCACATCTGATGATAGGTTTTACCCGTGACCGGATGCGTCATTTGGGGATGCAGGTCCGCCAGCGGCTTCAACACGTAAGCGAACTTCTCGATCCCGAGCCGGGGAATGTCATACCCGTCAGCACGCAGGTCCTGGTCCCCGAACAGGATCACATCAATATCCAGCAACCGGTTGTCAAACGATTTTCCTCCCCGCACACGCCCTACATCCGACTCGATTCCGCGCAGATATTCACGAATCCGGAGAAGTTCATCCCCGGAATGAAACCCTAGCACCAGATTCAGGAATGGCGGCCCCTCAAACCCTACAGAAGCGGTTTCATAGACCGGGGACAGATTGATTTCGCCATATCTTTCCGAAATTTTATGGATCGCGTAACGGACGTTCCGGTCGCGCTCGATATTGCTTCCGATGCTGAGCAGTATGTAAGTCACGGCTCACTCCCTCTGTCCACGCTCAATGATGATGCCGACATCCCCGGCCCCCCGGATTGCCCCGAATTTATTGATCTTGACCCGGCACCACTGGATACCGAATTCACCGGTCAGGATTGCGGCGACCTCTTCCGCCAGCTTTTCCACCAGTTGGAATCGCGAATCGCGAATAAATGACTCGACCCGTTTGGACACATCCCGGTAATTCAATGTATCCCTGAGCTCATCGCTGTCGGACGAGGTCTTGATGTCGAAACCCATGTCAAGATCAACCGTTATACTCTGGGTAATCTGTTTTTCCCATTCCCAGACCCCGATAACGCAATCGACTTTCAGACCATGAAGGTAAATAATATCCATGAATTTTTCCTTATACTTAGGATGCTTCCGATTCAGGCTGCAATTTGATCTCAATCCGGAAACAATGACGTTGACCCAAACCGTATCGAATGGGGACCAGACCCGATATTACTGCCAATGATAGACTACCTTCTACCCCCGCTTGCCTATTGTTTTGGTTCTGTTTCCAGCGCCATTGCGGTCTGTCGGGTGATGGGCCTGACCGATCCCAGGAGCGCAGGCTCAAACAATCCAGGAACAACCAACGTATTGCGAATCGGAGGCTGGCTGGCGGCGGTCATCACCTTGATCGGCGATGTGCTCAAGGGACTGATTCCGGTTCTGGTCGCCAGAGAATTGACCGCTGGCACGCTCACCGTTTCACTGGTCGGAGCAGCCGCCTTCCTGGGCCACCTGTACCCCGTGTTTTACGGATTCAGGGGGGGCAAGGGAGTCGCCACCGCTTGTGGCGTATTTTTGGGGATCAGCGGGGTTCTGACCCTGATACTGATGGCGGTCTGGCTGATCGTGGCAGTCCTGTTTCGATATTCATCACTGGCTGCCCTCGTCACCGCAATACTGGCGCCCTTGATGGTTCTGTGGCTGCTGCCGGACCCCTGGCTGCTGGCGATGAGCCTGGTCATCACCATACTGCTTTTCTGGCGCCACCGCGAGAACATAACCCGCCTGCTGACCGGAACCGAAAGCAAGATCAGGCTCAAATCCTCCTGACCCGGCGTTCCACCCTGCTGACTGCCGGGACAAGCCTCCCGCCTGTCCTTATTAATTACCCCATCAGTTTCGGGTCGTGGGGGAAGTGGCTCAGTTGTTCGTAACCGTCTTCGGTAATGACGACCTGTTCCTCGAGTTTTACGCCTTCCCGGCCACCGACTTCGCCAATGTACGCTTCGGCGGTCAGACACATGCCCGGCTGCAAAACCCCGTCATAACCGTTCGATTCCCAAGCCTCGGGATAATAGATGGCCGGGTATTCATCGCATAGCCCGACACCGTGATACTTCACTCCGTACTGCAACTCGCGATACTTCGCATCCAGTTGATTGCCGCCGAACGTCATTTCCCTGAATGTCAGGCCAGGCTTCAATACCTCCATATCTTCCATGACATGCTCCCAGGCCACTTTGAAAAGCTGCTTTTGTTCGCGGGTGGCCCGGACATCACCGGCAATCCAGCACCGGGATATGTCCACACAATATCCATAGACCCCGACCAGATCCGTATCCAGGGCAATCATATCCCCCGGCTGGATGATACGCGGCCCGCATTCAGCCATCCACGGATTGGTTCTGGGCCCGGATGACAGGATTCGGGTTTCAAGCCAGTCGCCGCCTCGTTTGATATTGCCCGCATGCAGGTGCGCCCACAATTCACTCTCACTGATGCCGGGCTGGATCGCGGCCTCGAACTCGTATAATGCGGCGTCGCAAGCCGCGATGGCGCAGCGCATGGCCTTCAGTTCATTTTCATTCTTGATCTCCCTGGCCGTTTCCATCAGAGCCATTCCGGGCATGATCTCGATCCCGGCCCGGTCAAAAGCGCGCACCCCGGTCACTTCCAGCCGATCAACCGCAAGCCGGCGATTGCCAGCGCCATGCTGCCGCAGCAGTTGATCTATTTCGAGAGCGAACATCGAAGCGAACTCGTCACAACGACTGCCGCCGGTAAAATAGAAGAACCCGGACAGATTCCTGATTTCGTCAATCAACGGAAGATGTTCACTCAAATGCTGACAGTTATGAAAGTCAAACAGCACGACCGGGCCATCGGTGGCTATGAAACCGCATCTGGCCGAATTGTGGGTAATCCACAACTGCATGTTCGTACTGTCGGTCGCATACCGTATATTCAACGGGTCGAACAGCAACACGCCCGCATAATCGTTCTTTCGCAACTGTTGCCTGACCCGCTCCAGACGATACTCCCGGAGCGCCTCCATATCCGGCGATTCCACCCCCAACGCCGCCCATTCGTCAAAAGCCAACTGGCTCGGACCAATTTCAACGCGGTCATTATCGTCAGGCGTATTGTCCGGTTTGCGCTTGAAACTTTTTCGCAACGCGCTTTGTTTCATGGTCATGGTTTTTCAGGTCTCCAAAAATAAAAATCGAATATCAAATCAATCCTGTATCCGGACGATGGTCCGTCCGATATTACTGCCGTCCAGATAACTGCCGAATGTTTCAGCGAGGTTTTCGAATTCAACGACACGGGTCACAATCCGGTCCAGGTTGCCCGGCTTCAAATCCCCTCCCAGCCGGACCCACAGGCTATTCCGTACCTGGGCCGGCATTTCAATCGAGTTGATCCCCAACAGTGAAACGCCGCGGAGAATAAATGGCATCACGGTCGTATTCAACCGGAAATCATCCACCAGCCCGATGCTGGCGATATTGCCCCAGGGTTTCACGGTCCGGGTCAGCCAGGCCAGAGTCTCTCCTCCCGCGTTGTCCACGGCTCCGCCCCAGACCGCCTTTTCCAGAGGGCGGCTTCCCATTTCGATTTCATGTCGATCCACAAACCCGGTCGCCCCAAGCCGTTCCAGAAATTCATGCTGATCTTTTTTGCCGGTAAACGCGGTTACCGAATAGCCTTTGGAAGAAAGAATATCAATCGCAATCGAGCCGACGCCTCCGGTCGCTCCGGTGACCAGAACCGGACCGTGGTCGGGAGTCTGGCCATTTTGCTCCATGCGCATGACGGCCATGGCGGCGGTGAATCCGGCGGTACCCAGTATCATCGCCTGTTTCAGGGTCAATCCTTCCGGCAAAGGCACGACACAGTCCCCTTTCACTCTGGCAATTTCCGAATACCCGCCGTCAGCCGTTTCGGACAACCCGCAACCGGCGACCAGTACCGGGTCTCCTTCCCGAAAGCGGTCATCACTGGAATCAATCACCACGCCGGACAGGTCGATGCCGCCATTCAACGGGTATTGCCTGAGAATTTTTCCCTTGCCGGTGGCAGCCAGCACATCCTTGTAATTGATGCCCGACCACTTGACGCGGATAACGACCTCTCCGTCGGTCAGATCATCCAGTGTAACCTGCTGGAAACCGGCTGTAATTTGTTTTTCGACTTGATCGATTCGGTATGCGTTGAATGAATTCATTATGGAAACTCCGGATGGTGATAATAGTTACAACAGATAATGCAATATGGCCAACAGGGAAACATTGGCCAGTATCCCGGCCGCCGCATCATCCAGCATAATGCCCGTACCTCCCTGTATTTTCTGGTCGAGTGGACGGATTGGCCAGGGTTTAAGAATGTCGAACAGCCGAAACAAGCCGAATCCCAGCAACAGGCTCAGGAAATCCGGCTCGATCAGGGCCATGGCAATCATCATTCCCACAATCTCATCCCAGACAATCGCCGGATGATCGTGGGCATCGAGTGAATCGGCCGCTGCCCGGCAAATGACGATGCCGGATAAAAAGCAAGCCAGGGTCACTGCAAGGTACACGAAATCCGAAAACCCGGACAATGCCCACACCACGGCAACCCCGACCAGACTGCCCCAGGTACCCGGAGCAAAAGGGATCATTCCGGCGCCCAGACCAAACCCGAGCAGGTTGGAAGGAGGGTGGACCAACTTGTGGAGGGTTACTTCAGGTATGACCCCTGACCTCTTTTGCGACCCTGTCCAGCACACCATTGACGTATTTGTATCCATGTTCAGAGGCAAAAACCCGGGCAAGTCCGATAGCCTCGTCAATAATGACATTGGCAGGCGTATCGGCCTCATACTTCAATTCATAAGCTCCCACCCGCATGATCGCGTGTTCGATCAAATCCACTCTCTCCAGTTCACGATCCAGAAAACAGGACAGCAAACGATCTATCTCCGAGACATGGCGGGGGACGCATGTGATCAGTTCCTGGAAATAATCCAGATGACGGTCAGCCAGATTCTCGTTCTTGATAAAGCTGCTTTCAATCTCGCAAGGGGATTGACCGGTTACCTGCCACTGATACAGCGCCTGTACTGCACACCGTCTGGCAAGATGCCGACTGTTTCTCACTACCTGTCCCCTGTCAGGATGTCCATGGAGTCCATCAGGCTGACCATTTCCAGCGCCGCCAGCGCGGCGTCGGCGCCCTTGTTTCCCGCTTTTGTTCCAGCTCTCTCAATCGCCTGCTCGATGGTATCCGTGGTCAGCACACCGAATATGACCGGCACGTCAGTCTCCTGACTCAAGGCCGCGACGCCGCTGGCGCATACACCAGCCACGTAATCGAAATGCGGGGTGGCGCCGCGTATCACCGCTCCCAGGGTAATCACGGCCGCATAGCGGTTCGAGTGGGCCAGTTTCCTCGCAACCATCGGAATTTCAAATGCGCCGGGAACCCAGACGCAGTCCACATCCGATTCCGCTATGCCATGGCGGACCAGGGCGTCCAGCGCGCCCGCAACCAGCTTGTCCGTTATGAAATGATTGAATCGGGCCGCGACAATCGCATACCTGCCCTTGCAGTCCACAAAATTTCCGCTCGTCTCATTCATCCCTCAAATAACCTCCGCATCGGGTCCGGTTCGTCTAATCCGCTTCATGCCGTCCGTTCCAGTCCATCAACTGCCGGGGGGTTTCGACATAATCCAGCACTTCCAGGCCGAACCCGGACAGGCCATGGGCTTTCTTTTTCCGGCCCAGCGCCAGAATCCGGTTGACATGCAAATCAGCAAGGATTTGTCCGCCGGCGCCCAGCATTCTGAGATTCTCGGGATGATTTTCATGGTCCGGAGTGATTTCCGCCGATTCAGCCTCTCTCGATTGAACGGCCATCATATCACCGTGCAGGGAGATACGGTTCACCAGTTCGTCTACATTTTCATTGTAGGACAGAATGATGATCACGCCGGCATCCCGCCCGGATATGACCTCGATTGCATTCTCCAGGGTCCAGCTCCAGGGCGAAGAAGGACTCAACACGACATCCAGCAACCCGCGATGGATATGGACCCGCACCGGTACGACCTGGCCCGGCTCTATTCTGCCCTTGACCAGCGCAAGATGGGTGCCTCCCTTTTCCACATCCCGATATACATAAGAACGGAATTTTCCCTGCTTCAGATCCAGGTGGTTTTCCGACACCCGGCGAACCGTGGGATTGTTTTTCAGTCGATAGCGGATCAAATCGGCGATCGTGCCGATTTTCAGTCCATGCTTGCGTGAATATTCAATCAAATCAGGCAATCGCGCCATATCGCCGTCATCCTTCAGGATTTCACATATCACACTGGAAGGTTCATAGCCGCACAATCTGGCCATGTCCACACTCGCTTCAGTGTGGCCGGCCCGGGTCAACACCCCGCCAGCCTGGGCCTTGATCGGAAATATGTGGCCGGGAGTCACAATATCATCGGGCTTTGCGTCCGCATGGACCGCCGCCCGGACAGTCATGGCGCGATCCTGCGCCGAAATACCGGTGGTCACCCCTTTGGCGGCCTCTATCGAAACCGTGAAGTTGGTCGCGAAACGGGCATTGTTCCTGCTGACCATCAACGGCAGTTCAAGCTGGTTGCACCGCTCCTCGGTCAGCGCCAGGCAAATCAGCCCTCGTCCTTGCGTCGCCATGAAGTTGATGTGCTCGGGGGTGACACATTGTGACGCAACCAGCAGGTCCCCTTCATTCTCCCGATCCTGGTCATCCACCATGATCACCATCCTGCCCCGGCGATAATCGTCCAGCACGTCTTCGATCTGGTTTGTGGCAATCAATTCTTTATTCATCACTCGTTTTCACCGCTTCCCGTCCCTCCGGTTCCAAATCTGCTGTCAAACCGGTTCATCCGGTCAATATAACGCGCAATCTGGTCAACTTCAATGTGCGCCGGGTCCCCTTCATGCAGTTTGCCCAGAGTCGTATTCTCAAGCGTATGCGGAACCAGCGCAACCTCGAATGTAGTCCGGACCTGATCGTCCGCAACCCGGTTGCTGGTCAGGCTCACCCCATCGATAGCGACGGACCCCTTGCTCGCGAGGTATCGTCCGAGGGCGTGGTCGGTCGCAAAAACAAAGGTCGCAAATCCAGCCCCGGCCTGACGTTTCACCAGGGTGGCGAAGCCGTCGACATGACCGGATACCAGATGCCCGCCGACCGGCGCCTCCAGAGTCAGGGCTGTCTCCAGATTAACCCCGGTCCCGGGCTGCCAGGTCTGTACCAGGCATTTTGACAGTGTTTCCTGCGACACGTCGAAACACAGGATCGCGTCCTTCAGGCCAGTCACGGTCAGGCAGGCGCCATTGACTGCAATACTGTCGCCCAATGACACCCGCTCCGGATCCAGTGGACCGGACCCGGCTCCCGGCCTGATTCCGAGTTCCATGCCGCCGGGGGTTGGAAGCCTGAAGACCACCTCGCCGATATTTTGAATAATGCCGGTAAACACGATGGCGGCCTGAACGATGGGCTCTGGTCTCCGGAATCCGGTTAAACCACATCCAGGGTGATTTTCAGGTCACGCCCGATCATCACCGTATCACGATACTGGAGTTTTACCCGGTCAGGAAGCTGCTCAAGCCCCGGAATCAGGAACATATCCCTGGCTTCCGCTCCCAGCAGGTCCGGAGACATGTAGACAATCATTTCATCGACCAGACCCTGCTTCAGCATGCTTCCGCTCAGTCTGGCCCCCGCTTCCAGCAAAACCGTGTTCATCTCCCTGCGGCCCAGCTCCTGCATGACCCGCTCCAGGTCAATCCCGCCATGGCCGGGATTACGGGGATTTCTCCCGCAATCGATTATCTCGGCCCCGCTTCCTGAAAAGGTTTCAATGACTTCCCGGTCCTGGCTGGCGGTAATAATCAGTACCTGCCCGTCCGATTCAAGAATTTTTGAATGGACCGGCATGCTCAGGTTGGTATCGAGGACAACCCGGCAAGGCTGGCGGGACATATTTTCCAGTCTGACGTTCATCGAGGGATTGTCTCTCAAAACCGTCCCGACCCCGGTCAGCACGGCGGAAGACGCCGCTCTCGCCCTTTGTCCGTCCAGCCTTGCGGAAGAGCCGGTGATCCATTGACTTTCACCGCTGGACATCGCGGTTTTGCCGTCCAGGCTGGTTGCAATTTTCAGGGTGACCCATGGCGCGCCGGTCGCGACTCTCTTCAAAAAACCTCGATTCTGCTTTTCCGCCTGGGACCGTCCGACCCCGGTCAGCGCATCAATCCCGCTGTGCCGTAATTCGGCGATTCCGGATTGGCCCGACGGCAGATTCGGATCCTCCATCGCCGCAACCACCCGGACTATGCCCGCCTTTTTAATGGCTTTGACACAGGGCGGGGTTCTGCCGTAATGGCTGCACGGTTCCAGAGTGACGTAGAGCGCCGCCCCTTTTGCCTCCTTTCCGGCCTGTTTCAAAGCCATGATCTCCGCATGGTCGCCTCCCGCGTACTGGTGCCAGCCTTCTCCAATGACGTTCCCGTTTTTAACGACGACGCATCCGACCACGGGATTGGGATGCGTGGTATACCGGCCCCGGTCGGCCAGTTTCAGCGCGCGGGCCATGATTCTTTCATCTTTAGAAATCATCGAACGGATTCACGGCTTGGGGTTCTCGGGAAGCAGGGATGATTGCAATTCATCCGGCAATCCGGGCAACGCGGCCTTCAGCCGTTCGACTTCATCACTGAATTCCTCCATGCCCTGAAACCGGCGATAAACGGAAGCGAATCGAACATAGGCCACCTCATCGAGTTTCTTCAACTCGTACATGACCGCCTCGCCAATCTGTCTGGCTTCAATCTCCTGATCCGTCCGGTGCGTGAATTGTCTCATAATACCATTTATCAGCCTTTCGACAGCCTCGGTTTCTATCGGGAGTTTTTCCAGGGACCGCATGATTCCACCGCGCAGCTTGCTGACGTCAAAGCGTTCACGGCGGCCATCGGCCTTGATTACAGCCGGCATGTCGAATACCATCTTCTCCAGAGTGGTAAAGCGCCGGGAACATTCCAGGCACTCGCGTCGACGGCGTACGCTCTCACCGTTGTCGCTCAATCTCGAATCAATCACCCGAGTGTCACTGGTTGTACAAAACGGGCAGTGCATGGTATCCGGGACCGAATCAGGGCTGCGTGTCTGCAGCCCCCTCTTTCTGGACCGGCAACATATCCTCCCGACTGATGCCGAAAAAAAGCACCGCCGGACTGGCGACGAAAATCGAAGAGTAGGTGCCGACGACAACGCCGATCAACAGGGCGACGGAAAATCCCCTGATTACCTCACCGCCGAATATCAGCAGGGTCAGCACAACCAGCAGGGTGGTCAATGAAGTCAGCAGGGTCCGGGGCAATGTCTGGTTGATCGCGGTATTCATGATTACCGGGACATCGCTCTTTCGCATCTTCCGGAAATTCTCACGAATCCGGTCATACACCACAATCGTGTCGTTGAGCGAGTATCCGATCACCGCAAGTACCGCGGCCAGCACAGGGAGTGAAAACTCGAATTGAAGCACGGAGAACATGCCAACCGTAATCAACACATCATGGACCAGGGCAATCACCGAACCGATTGCGAATCTCCACTCGAATCGCCAGGTCACATAAATCAGTATGCCCAGCAGGGCATACATCATCGCCAGCCCTCCCTGATTGGTCAGTTCACTGCCTACCTGCGGCCCGACAAACTCGACCCGGCGCATCTGCACCTGGCAGTCAGCCGTCACTCCGTCCGACAGGCACTGCTGCGAATCGCGGACGGCAGACTCGACCAGAACCTCGTTCCAGGGCACCCGCAGCGCCTCCATGACCCGGCTGCTGATCTCGGCGGCGCTGGTATCCTGCCGCGAAAAAGTGGCCGGCAGACGCACCATCACATCCCGGGTCGTCCCGAAATTCTGCACAATGGCATCGTCGAAGCCGCTTTCAACCAGCGTCACCCGAACGGATTCAACCTCGACCGGCTGCTGATAGCCGACCTCCACCAGTGTCCCGCCGGTAAAATCAATGCCCGGATTCAGGCCCCTTGCCACCAGGCTGACGACGCTGACCAGGATCAGGCCCACAGACAGGATCAATGCCAGCTTTCTCCTGCCGAGAAAGTCGATTGTGGTTTGTTTTTTCAGAATTTGCATGGTCGTCTAAATTGAAAGTCTCTTGACGTTCCTGCCTCCATAGAACCAGTTGACCAGCATTCGGGTCATGATGATCGCAGTAAACAGGGAGGTCATGATCCCCACGCTCAGGGTGACCGCGAAACCCTTGATCGGACCGGTGCCGAAGTTGAACAGGACAACAGCCGCGATCAACGTGGTAATATTCGCATCGATGATGGTCGACAATGCCCGGTCATAACCCGTATGAATACTGGCCTGGGGCGAATTTCCGTTCCTGATTTCCTCCCTGATTCTTTCAAAAACAAGAACATTTGCATCCACTGCCATACCGACCGTCAATACGATTCCGGCGACCCCCGGCAATGTCAGTGTCGCCTGCAGCATGGATAACACGGCGACGATCAGCATCAGGTTGATCGTCAACGCAATCATCGCCGAGAATCCGAACACCCGGTAGTAGACCAGCATGAAAAGCAGAACCAGGACAAACCCCATGATGACCGAAAGGAAACCCTGATCGATATTGGCCTGCCCCAGGCTCGGTCCCACCGTGCGCTCCTCAATGATTTCGACTGGCGCGGCCAGGGCGCCCGATCTCAGCATCAACGCCAGGTCCCTGGCTTCATCGACCGAATCGATCCCCTCGATCTGGTAGCGTTTGCCGAGTTGGTCACGGATCACCGGCGCAGTCAGCACTTCTTCAATCCGTTTGCTGACACGGACCGGATTACCCTGGTCATCGGTTACCAGATTGCCGTCCGCGTCTTTCCTGTTTTCCGAAACCAGTTCAAGATAGACCACCGCCATCCGATTGCCGACATTCTCTCCGGTGACCCGGCTGTTGATGCCCGCAGCCTCGGCGTCCAGGGTTATGCTGACAATCGGGGAGCCTGTTTGTGTATCCAGACTGGCGGCGGCGTCAACGATGTTGTCGCCGGAATAGATCACTTTCCTGAACAGCAGAATGCGTCGTCCATCCCGGTATCGGTACAATCTTGAACCCGCGGGAGCCTGGCCGGATTCAATGGCCGCGGCATCGTTCTTCTCGTCTACCAAATGCATTTCAAGTGTCGCCGCCCGGCCCAGTATGGCTTTTGCCCGAGCGGTATCCTGCACACCCGGTAATTGAATGACGATCCGGTCATCCCCCTGCCGCTGCACCACCGGTTCCGCCACACCCAGTTGGTCCACCCGGTTTCGCAACGCGGTCAGGTTTTGTTCGAGCGCAAACTCCCGGATCTCCCGGACCTGGTCCTCGCTCATCCGCAGCAGCAGTTTCTCGGAGTTGTTTTCATCTTCCCGGATATCCAGGTCGGGGTAAGCCTCATTCAATACCTCCAGGGCCTGGATTCGTTGCCCGGGATTACGGATCACCGCCTCCAGGTCTCCGGATGCGCCCCGCGTCACGCTTCGATACCGCAGCTTGTTCTCCCTCAAGGTTGCTTTGACGTTATCCTGGTAGCGATCCTCTGCCCGGGCAATCGCGCTTTGCATATCGACCTGCAACAGGAAATGAACCCCGCCCCGAAGATCAAGCCCCAGGTACATCGGCAGCGCCCCCGAGGCGGTCAGCCATTGCGGCGCCCCCGATAGCAGTGTCAGCGCGATGGAATAGTTTCGCCCAAGTCCGGTTTCCAGCAATTCCCTGGCGCGCAACTGGTTTTCATCGTCGTCGAATCGAATCCGGATGCCTTTTTCATCCTGGGAAAGTGACTTGAAGGGAACAGACCCGGAGTCGAGTATGGATTCAACACGGGCCAACTCGCCGGATTGAATACTCAAACCACGGGCGCCGCGAATCTGGATTCCCGGATCATTGCCGTAGATATTCGGCAACGCGTAAAAAAGCCCGGTACTCACCACCACCAGGACAACAAGGTATTTCCACCAGACAGTTTGATTCAGCATGAGGACTTCGATGGCCGGAGCCATCGGGCGATCAGAATTTAACGGTGCCCTTTGGCATCATCTGCGAAATGGCGGGACGCTGCACCTTCACCGAAACCTCCGGCGCAATCTGCACCGTCACGAAATTGTCGTCAACCTCGGTGATCTTGCCGAGAACCCCGCCGTTGGTCACTATTTCGTTGCCCTTTTCCAGCGACGCCACCATGTTCCGGTGTTCCTTGGCACGCTTCTGTTGAGGGCGAATCAACAAAAAATAAAAGATCACGAAGATCAGAACCATCGGCAGTAGTCCGACCAGTCCACCGCCGCCCAGGCCCTCTTGCGCCCAGGCATCTGAAATTAAAAAATTCATATCTTCCGTCCGGTTATCCTGTATAAAAATGAGTAAACAATCAATAATGTCTGATAATGGGGTTGAGTCCGCATTTTTTCGGGTGCGATTATGCCACAACCGGATGTCGATTGTGCCCTGCTTCCATTATGACAACACAGAAATTTTTGTTAGAATAAGTAATGAAGTCCAACGATGCAAACAAAATAATGTATTTTCCCGCCACGGGCCTTTGTTTCCCGGGCCTGCAAAATGCATGGGGGTGCTGTAGTCTGATGTCTGATACTGCCGGAGGGGCTGGATGACCCAAACGTTGAGTTTGCCCGACGAGCTCATCCTGATGCTCCTCAACGAGCAGAACGGCTACTTCCATCAGGTGCCCGGCTGGGGCCTGAACTGCGCCGTGGTCGGCGCCGTGCTGGCGGAACTCTCCCTCCTTGCCCGCATCGACACGGACATGGAATCGCTGATTCTGGTCGACTCGACGGCCACCGGCAACCCGGCCCTGGACCCCTGTCTGCAACAGATCGCGGACGAACCGGCGCAACGGGACGCCCAATACTGGGTGGAACGGTTCGCCGTACACGCGGAAGCCGTCATTGACCGGACTCTGGAGCATCTGGTCAAGCGGGAAATCCTGGAACGGCACGACGGCGAGTTCTGGACGCTGGCCCCCACCAACTGGAACGCCAATGTGCGCGGAGCCACGGCCAGCCAGTTCATTAAAACCCGCATCAGCGAGGCGGTCTTCTCCGACACGATTCCCGACCCGCGAGACGTCATCGTCATTTGCCTGGTCAATGCCTGCGATGTCTTTCGTTTCATTTTTGAACTCAATGAGGAAGCGGAAGAGCGCATCCGGATGATCTGCAAGATGGATCTGATCGGCCGTTCGATGGCCCATGCGGTCAAATTCAACATCTCCAACCCGTTGCTTCAACGCTCCTCCCTGACCCGCAAAATTCCGTCTGTGCCGATGTCCCGGTTGCCGTTCAATCCGTATTTGCGCAATGGCAACATGCCCGCGCTGTTTGCAGACATGGCAAAAAAGCACGGCCCGGTATTCGAGGTGCGCCTGCCGTTCAAGAAACCCCTGATCTTCCTCGCCGGACCGCAGACGAACCAGTGGGCAAACCGGCACGGGCGGATGTATCTGAGAGCCGGGGACTATTTTGCCGACTTCGAGAAAGTCTATGGCGCGCACGGGGTATTGCCTTCCCTCGATGGCACCGATCATTTCCAGCTTCGCAAGTCGTTGGGACCGTCGTATTCACGCAGTAGACTGGCCGGACAGCTCGACCGGGTCTACCGGCATGTCCGTACCCACATGGCTGAGTGGTCGGTGGGCGAAGCCCTTCCCGCCACGCGCATGTGCCGAAGAATGGTCAACTCGCAAATTTCGCCACTCTTCATCAATGTGGACACGATGGACATCTTCGACGATATGACGATCTTCAAGGAACGCGCGCTCACCACCCACATTGTAAAAGCCCTGCCTAAATTCATGCTGGCCACCCCGTCAATGAAGCGCCGGGCGAAGGCCGTCGACACATTGATGGAACGGGTCCAGAGCGTCCATACGCCAGCGCAGCGGAGCGGGTGCCCGCGGGGGCTCGCCGATGACCTGCTGAGCCTGCACGCCAGCAACCCGCAACTGGTGCCGGAAACGAATCTGCGTTTTGCCCTGTCGGCCGCGCTGATTGCCAGTGTCTATCTGGGAGATGCGCTCAGCTTCGCGGTTTACGCCATGGCGTCACAGCCGGAACTCCACGAAAGAATACGGAGCGAGGCCGATGCCCTGTTCGAAAACGGAGACCCGACCGGCGAAGACCTCACTCCGGCCACGACCGATGTCACTCACCGCTTCCTGATCGAGTGCCTGCGCATGTACCCGATTGTGCCGATGTCCATGCGAACCGTGATGAATACCTGTGTGGTTGAGGGCTGCGAACTGCCGGTGGGAGCGCGGATCCACATTGCCCAAACGGCCTCGCATTATATGGAAGACATCTTCCCGGACCCCTTCACGTTTGACATTGACCGCTACCTGCCTGAGCGCAATGAGCACTACGGGCCCGGCTATGCGCCGTATGGGCTGGGCACTCACAAGTGTCTCGGTTCCCGCTGGATGGATCTGCAACTGCTGGTCAACATACTCATGATCGCGCATTATTTTACCATTCAGGTATCGCCGGCAGACTATCAACTCGGATTCAACCCGCTGCCTTCCATGAAGCCGAACAAGAAGCTGAAATTCCTCATCGCCGAGCAGAAGCGCGAACTGCCGGTTCAACTGGCGGCGGCGTAAACCGCCGGACGTTTCCGACGACCGACCGTCTCGGTGATCGTCGCCGGCCATTCCTCAACGGACTTCCAGTTTCAGTTCCAATAGTCCATCTTGAGACTCATAATTTGGCATCCATGTGCGAGATTGACATTATTCGTTCAATTCCCCGGCTCAATCGGGTTTGCGGGCAAGGAAACAGTAAAGCGGCGTAAATATTCCCATCTTGCCCCCCGCGACATATGCCTCGGCTGTTCTATCCATGAAGCGGACAACGGCTGTCGAACCCTTGGGAAAGAGTTTGACAGTCTCTGCCAGACGCAGGCTGGCGATCATTGCCCTGCGTCCCAATGGTGTCCTGCGAAATAAATTGCGCAAAGTGCCGCTCTGTCCTTCCATGGGCTGATACCAGGGTGTACTCGGACCGTCCTTGATGTCCCTGTCCATCGCCTCGATGATTTGGAATCCGACGGACTCGAGCGCACGATCCACTTCTGAGAACGTGGCGATGTCGTTCAAAGCTATTCCCAGCATGAGTTTGTCTTTGACGGCCCGATGACGGCTGCTGTCCGGGTCGAACTTTTCCGTCATGCACATCTCCTGTCCCCAGAATAGCGCTCCCGGCTTCAGCACACGGAAGATCTCTGCAAATGCACATTCCTTGTCAGGCGCGTGACAAGTCGATTCGATTGCATAACCCGCATCGAACGAGTTGGTTTCGATGGTGCTCATGTCCATGAAGTTACATTCAATGTACTCTGCCTTATGATCGAGTCCCGCCTTGAGATTTCTCCGCCTGGCCTCTTCCAGCTGCTGTTTGTTGTTGTTGAGGCAGACGACCGTTGCGCCCGACTCTCTGGCGACCCGTCGCATAGGACCGCCCACCCCACAGCCGATGTCAACGATCCTCATCCCCTCTTGCAGTTCCAGCTTTTCGATCATCAAACGTTGATGATTGACGATAGCCTCCTCCAGCCTCTCTTCCGGCGTCAGCGGCGCAAAGTGCAGGGACTCATTCCACCCGAATTGCATAAGTTCACTACACAAATCGTAGTAATCGTTCACCGTCTCGGTATGGTCATAGGATTTACTATCGGGTCCAGCCTCTCCACATCTGTCCAACCAGGTATTCAGGCGAGCCAAGCGGCCATTAACGTTCCAGTCCCGGTAGGCCCTCCTCAAGGATCCGGGGAGGTTCAGGCTTCCTGACTTCATGGCTTCGGCGAGCGTGGTCGGCGTGTCACGAGAGCCCTGGAAGCCTGTATCCGGTCGGCCTGTCCTCTATCCATCCGGTCCTCCGGGTGACCGTCGCAGTCGTTCCCGGATCTGCTGAGTGGTTTCCCGGGTGCCGTCGAGGGCCATCAGCAACGGCGGCAGAAACAGGAAATCGGCCAGCAGGGCAATGATTACGGTGATTCCCACGAGCAGTCCCAGGGCCTGGTTGGTCGCCATCCCGGACGCTCCGAACACCATGAACCCCAACCCGAACACGATGGTCGTGGTCAACAACGCCCGGCCCACCGAGTGAAAGGCGGATTGCACGGACTCCGACGGCAACAACCCGCTCTTTCTGGCCTTGACGTACTTGGTCATGAAGTGGATGGTGTCGTCGACAATGATGCCGAACGCAATCGCAGTAACGACCGAGGCCGCGACTCCGACCTCTCCGACCACATAGCCCCACAGCCCCATGGCCATGGCGGCCGGAACAAAATTGGGTATCAAACTGATCAGGCCAAAGCGGACGCTGCGAAAGACAAACAGCAGCAACAGCGAGACGATGGCCATCGCCACAATAGTGCCGAGCAACATGCCTTCTATGTTTCTCTGAATCGAATGGGCCCCGACCACCGAAACCCCGGTCGCCCCGACTTCGAGGCCGGGGGCATTTTGCTGAAACCAGGTTTGCGCGCGCTGGTCGAGAGCCAGCTTCTCATTGGTGGACAGGCTTTTCAGCACGACCGTTGCGCGCGTTGACGAGCGGTCGAAGTCGATGAGGTTGTTCAGATCGCGGCCAACCGGCAGGGAAAACTCGTACAGCAACAGATACTGGGCGGCCAGGTCGGGGTCATCCGGAATCCGGTACCAGTCCGGGTCGTCGCCGTGCAGATTCTTGTTCAGGCGCTTCATGATGTCGGAGACGGCGAAGACATGGGCCACTTCCGGTTGCGCCCGATACCACTCGGCAAACTCATCGACCTGTCGCAGGTACCCGGGATCCGTTATACCGCCCTCCCGCCCGGAATTGAGCGAGTACTCATACGATTCCACGCCGGTGAAATTCTCGCTGACGAAATCCGTGGAGCGCCGGAACTCGTAGCTGTCATCGAGCAGTTCCAGCCAGTTCTCCTTCAGTTCAATCCGCGATATACCGGCAATCAGCGTAATGATCACAATGGCGCAGGAACATAGCAGAACCGTGTGGTGGGAAACCACAAACCGTCCGAAGAACTCGAAAAAATCCGATTTCCCGGCTCGCGCGGCGGCGCCGCGCATGGGCACGATTGACAGAAACGCGGGCAATAACGTCACCGAATAGGCGAAGGCGCACATCGCTCCGAACGCCACGATATTTCCCATGACCTGAAACGGCGGCATTTCCGCGAAATTCAGACTGAGGAAACCGATTGCGGTGGTGAACGAGGTCAGGAAAACCGGCCACATATTGACTTGCAGGGCATGCGCAGCCGCGTCCTTGCGGCCCATTCCCCGGCCCAGCGCGGCCCGCATGGCCTCTATGATGTGCACGGAATGCGCGACGGTGACGGCCATCAGCACGAACAGCGCGGCGCCGCTCTCGCCGAACAGCGGGACGCGGACCCAGCCAGTGAAACCGAGCGCGGACAGCATGACGACAACCAGCATCACGACAATCGCAACGGTTCCCCATAACGAGCGCAACAGCAATATGGAAACCAGCAGCATGGTGCCCAGCGCGACCGGGCCAAGAACGCCCATGTCATCGTTAATGGCGTCACCCATGGCGCGATTGAGGATGATTTCACCAGTCAGGTGGTAGTCGATCCCGGGATAGCTGGCGCGGGCGCGGGCGGCGGTGGCGTGGAGGAAGTCGGTCACCTCCCGCTTGCCCTGCTCCCGATCATCAGGCAGCGTAACGCTGACCACCAGTCCGGCCACGCGGCCATCCCGGGAAACGAAACGTCCGGCCACTTCCTGGGTCTCGAGGGCGATGCGCCGGATCCGTTGCAGATCGTCGTCGCCGAGGGAACCGGCCTCATCGACCAGTTGTTCGACGATCAGGTCGTCCCCGATGCCTTCGCTATGCGAATGGTTGGTAATGGAATCGACGCGGGTAACATAAGGCGTTCGCCAAAGCTGGTCGGTCAGCTCTTCGATCGCAACCAGCGCCTGGCGGGTGAAGATGTTGCCGTCCTGCGGGGCCACGGCGACCAGCGCGGCATTGGACAGGGCATAAGTGGTTTCCAGATGTTCGAGCGCGACGATATGCGGATCGTCTGCGCTGAAATGATTGCGGACATCGACATCAACGGCGACGATGTGGCGGACGCCCGAGGCGAGACCCAGCATGAACAGCAAGGAGAGCAGAATGGTCAGCCAGCGGTGGCCCAGGATGAGCGCGATGAAGGATTCCCGGTTCATGTCAACGGACAGCGATTCCCGCCGATTCCACGAGTCGAATAAAATAAAGGCCCCGGCGTAGAAAAACAGTGTTTTTCATGGACATTCACAGGATTGAAGCTCATTCCGCATTCTATCAAGAATTTGCCCGGCTTGCGTAAAAATTATGGTAGAGTGGGGGTCATGGGCGGATCGGGACATGCGGCGGCGAGAAGAATCGCTATCGTCGGCGCCGGAATCTCGGGTCTGGGGGTGGCCTGGGCGTTGAATCAGCATCCTGATCGATTCGATTTCCGACTGTTCGAAGCGCAATCCCGTATCGGCGGCAATGCCATTACGGCCGATATGCCGCAAAACGATGGCAGCTCGATTCCGTTCGATATTTCCGTCACTGCATGCATTCCTTCGGTATACCATCATATCCTTCTGTTCATGCGGCAACACGGTATCGAACTGGTCGATACCCGGTTCAGCTACAGTGTGAAGTATCGTGGCGGCATCTACGCTCATGATTTCGATTCCGACATCAGGAGGCAATTACAACCGGAAATCGGGAAATTCCAGAAGCTCCTGGGACTTTTGAAGTGGTTTGGCCGACTCAACCGGTCCAGGTCCAGATTGCTCAATGCTTTCAACCCGTTCAACTACGTCAGCATGGGTATGGTTCTCAACTTCGGCAGGTTTTCCGGAGATTTCAGGTACAAGATACTGAAGCCCATGTTCGTCAATTTTCTGATGGCTACGAATGTGTTCGATATGCCCGCGTCCCTGTTTTCCCGGTATCTGGAGTTTTTCGATATTGAAACTGCAACGCCGATGCAAACCTGGGACCAGGGTACCCGGCGTATCTATGAAAAAATGTCGGCTGCCTTCCAGGACAGGATATACCTGAACCGACCGGTCTGCAAAGTGTACCGGCGCTCATCCGATGTGGTCGTGGAGGACGAAAACGGATACACGGAGTCATTCCATGACGTCGTGTTCGCGTGTAACGCCAACCAGACACTGATGATGCTGGATAAACCGGCGTTCCTGGAGGGCTTTCTTCTCTCCTCAATCCGTTACGAGAGCGAACTGCATAACCATACGATCGTTCATTCGGACGCCTCGATTCTTCCGGAAAACGCCGTCAAGCCACTCGAAACCAGGAGCAACCACATCGAGCAGTATGGCGTCAGGCCGGACAACTACGAAATAACCTATATCATGCATAATCAACAGCCCTGGGCACAGAGATCGGACAAGCCCTGCCTGGTAACCTACAATCCGGTCAGTCGTATCGACGAAAGCAAGGTCGTCAGGAAGTGGTGGTTTCAGCACATCGTGCATGATGTGTCTCACATCGCCTTCCTGATCCATTTGTTTCGCTTTATTCAGGGCAGGAAGCGAACATGGCACTGTGGCGCCCATACTCTGATCAATAGCCAGGAGACCTGTTTCGTGACCGGCCTGGTGACGGCGAGACAACTCGGAGCGGACTATCCGTTTGAGGATTCCGAAGCGAGGAAATGGTTCAACTTCTACGGGCGCACGATGTACGGCTGGCGCTTGAGAAAGGCCTGAACCGGAGCTACCCGGAATCCGCGCGGTCCGGATAGAACTGTTTGCACCAGCGCCGGTATTTGCCGATCTCGCCGTCCGAACGGCAGAGTATCGGGTAGAGCCGATATTGTTTTCGGCTCCAGATAACGACATCCTGCAAAACATCACGCTTCTGGGACGCTATGATGATTTTGCCCATGATCCAGGTGCGCAGGCGTAAGGGAAGGAATCGCATTCCGGCGATCGGCCGCTTCGGCCTGGACAGTTGCCGCAGCTGGCTGACCAGCGTCAACTCGGTGATTTCTCCATCGACCGGCGTTGCGAGCACCCACAAACGGGTTTCCATGCCGATCGAATGTTCGCGGACCTCGACAAACGAATAGCCAAGCCCATGCACATGGGTGACAGCGGAAACATCGTACTTGAAGCACTTTATCCCGGCGATGGTCCGGATTCGCTTGAAGTCGAAACAACTCTTGAGCCAGGCGCCGTCAATCGATATCGAACCGACCGCTTTCACACTGTCGTAGCCGTGCACATAGCGCAGATGTCCGAGGTCCACGGAGTTCTCGGTTGTTTCCTGTGGATGCCCTGTGAACCGGACGCTCCAGAACTCCATACCGCTCCAGTCGGTTCCGGCCGGCGGAGATGCAGGAAGGTTCCATTGCCGCGACCGTCCGCCGCTGCCCCACCAGGCAAATACGAGACCCAGAATTTCGTGTGTCTCGAACACCTTCAGTCTGGCGGGCCTGGGCGCCGGCGCGTAGGGCGTCGCAACACATTGACCGGTGACATCGTACTCGAACCCGTGAAAAGGGCATACGAGGCGACCGTTGCACACCCGGCCGCCGGCTTCGGGGCTCAGATCGGAACCCAGGTGCGAACAGGTCGCTTCGGCTACACAGATATCCCCATCCCCGTTGCACCAGACGACGACTCGTTGGCCAAGCCAGGTTTTCCGGATCAGCTTTCCGGTTTCTATCGTCTCGCGGCTGGCAATGAAATACCAGCCTTCCGGAAACGGGGAAAGCGAGGAGTCGCCGTTACGCTCGTTCGGGTCTGTTTCCATTCGCCTCTCATGCAACACGGTTGACGATGGTTTTCGCGATATGGATGTAATCCCTGCGATGCATCATCACCTGCCACTTTCTGCCGCCCAGTTGATGCCACAGCCAGGCCGACCGGATACCGGCGAACAACGCGGTTCTGACACGATGTACGACCCGGGTGTTCTGCAACCGGTGCGCTTCTCCGCGGACGATGATTCTCGGCGTCAGAAAACTGACTGTATTGACGTACAACCCGGCCAGTGATTCATACAGACTATCGTCAAGCTCGGGATCCGGCGCCTCCCGGTCATAGTAAGCCATGAATTCCGCCCTGATCTCCTCCAGCCCGGACTGGATCACCTCGCCGGTTTTTTCCAGCCTGGCCAGCTTGACGCTCAATTGATACAGCCCTTCGGAATATTGATACACATACCGGGTTGGCGGACCCAACTGGTAGGCAAGGAATCGGGTCATGGTTCGCAACCCCAGGTCCACGCCGCACTCCGACCCGTAAACCTCTTCCACGCCGTCCGCGTCCAGGCGAAGCAGACTGAACGCGGATTCGTGCAAAGCGGATTCATCGTGCCTGTCGCGGGTGGTCAATTGACAGACAAGAGCAGAAGACTGGATCAATCCCGCCAGGGCCAGTGTCTGGTTTTTATCCGGTTTGGGGAACATCGGCAAATCGTACAATCACTCAGGAATTGATAATCCTGACAAAAAAATCAATTTCCCGGCCCAGGGCGTCGAGCCGGTTCCGCTTCGACCTGAAACCATGTCCTTCACCGGGATATTCGGCATATTCATATTCGAGTCCATTCTCCCGCAGGCTGTCCGCCACTTCACGCGCTACCTCCGGGGGAACGATTTTGTCATCTTCCCCCTGAAACAGGATTAACGGACAGTTCAGTGAATCCAGATGAAACAGTGGCGAACGAGAGACATATCGGCTGTCCGGCCGTCTGGCGCTGACCGGGTCGAATTTCTCCCCCAGTAGATTGTCGGTGTACTTCGATTCGAATTTATGCGTGATCTCACTCAAGGTAATCAGATTGCCGATGCCATAATAACAGGAACCCCCGGCAAATCTTTCAGGATACCGGGTCAGCGATGAGAGTACCACAAAACCTCCCGCGCTGCTCCCCCGGATAAACACCCGGCCAGGGTCTATCCATCCCTGGCCGGCGGCGAAATCAATACCACTGACAATGTCATCCACATCGAACACGCCCCACTGTCCCAGCAACTGCTGTCTGTAGGCCCGGCCATAACCGCTGCTGCCGCGATGATTGATGTCCAGCAACGCAAATCCGATCGAACAGAAATACTGCCTGATCGAAGAATACTCCGGGGTCGTCCTCCCGGTCGGGCCGCCATGAGTAACCACCAGCAAGGGGGGCAGCGTACCGGCAGGCGCAACATGGAGCCGATTGCAGGGCGGGTAGAAATAGCCGTAAACCGGGTTCCGGTTACCATCCGGGAAACTGACCGGTTGCGGTATGGACAGGCTGTCCCGATCCGGGTCGGTTGAACCGGACAGGCAGGGTTCGATCCGGTTCGAACGGGTTTCCAGGCGACAAATCTGCGGCTGCCGGTCGCTGAAACAACCGACAAACCAGATTGACCCCGAATCATCGCTGAAGAGTTGCCGGCAGGCCGCAAACTCCCCGCCAACCGGGTTCAACCGGCCGCTCTCGGGATGAATCCCGAAAATCCGGTCACCTGAATGATTCGAGCCCACGGCATAGATCAGATTGTGACCGGATTGCCGCCACCTGGACTGCCCGAACACCCAGTGCGGTTCGCCAAACTCGGACTGTGAATGGGTCAACCGGCGAATCCGGCTGCCATCGTGACTGTAAAAATTCCAGCGATCGGTCGTCTCATCGTCACTGACAAAAAGCAACAGCCCATCGCAGGTGAAACCGGGCTGGCAAACCGAGCGGTCCGGCTCATCCACCACGATCCGTTTTGCGGTTACTGCAATGCCGTTTGCATCGGCCTCCAGAGAGGCCCTGACCAGCCGGGTCCGGTCCCAGGGCATGTTCGGATGAGACCACTCCAGCCATGCAATCTGTTCTCCGTCATGCGACAGTACCGGACTGGCATAAAAATCCGCGCCCTCGACAAGCGCCGCAAAACCCGGTTGATCGGCATCGGCGCCAGTGTCTGACAACGAAACAGCGACAATCCGGCTGGTGTTTTCACGGTCACCCTCATCCGCTTCCAGTTCGATGATGCCGATCACCCGGTTTCCATCCCGCGAGACGGTCAGGTCCGCGAATCCCCGGCAACCCGGAATCACGGCCGCAGGGAGCGGGCGGGGAGACGAATCCGGATTCAGCCGCTGTCTGTACAAACGGCCGTCCCGCCAGTTATTGAATATGACGCTGTCGCCATGGATACAAAAACACTTGCCTCCGTATTCATGCACACGGGTTCGGATATCGTATTCGGCAGGAGTGATGCATTTCCTGTCTCCGGACCGGGTTTCCGTCATCACGGCGACCCTTCCGTTTTCCCTGCCCAGGGATTCCAGCCAGTACAGCTGCCCGCCTGCGACGAACGGGTAGGCAGGCTCGAATCCGTCATCGAAAACGGATTCCAGACTCCATGGACTTTTCCACGAACCGTAAGGGGCTTCGATGATTGGGCTGGCCTGTTTCTTCACAACAAGGAACTACCTGGAATCATACAATTTGTCGATGGCCAGACGGGATTTCCCCGCGGACAGGTTTTGTCCGGCAAAAAAACCCTGGCCGACTTCAAGCGCATACTGGAACGGCTGCGGCGGACCATACAGCCCTGAATCCCCGTCACCCTGTGGTTGCATCGACAGGATCGAAAACAGTCTGCCCTGGTCATCGAAAAACCCGATGTCCAGCGGCGCCTCGACATTTCTCATATGGAAACGGGCAGAGACCGGTTGCGGCCAGACAAACAGGATGGTGGAAGCATCTATGATTTTCGCGCAGATGTACTGGAAACCGGCGGCGCGCTCGGTGTTGTCATCCGCCACATAGGATTGAAAAACAACCACCTGCCCAAGATCATTCAGCAATGACACTTCCTCTGTGTGCATCGCCCGCATCCCTTCGGTCATTTCCCGGCAGTTCATCGTCGATAATGTTCCAGTGAACCAGACCACGGCGCCGACCGCGATGACCGCGGCGAAAACCAGCCAGACGGTTAAGGGGAATCGACTCCTGTCCAAACGTATTGACCACTCATCACGTATAAAAGCGTCAGTCTACCACAAGCATCAGGCAACCGGACCGCCCGGCAAAGAGTCCGGTCATACCGGCTCCGTTCAATTGATATTTATTGTGTGAAAGAACATAATGCTTTATTGTGATGAACATTATCAACCCCGGACGGAGGAAAGCACGAATGAAAATATCTGATAAAGCCCGGAAGCAATCCGGAAAATGTGAAATTACCCGGCGTGACTTTTTACAAAAATCCAGCGCTCTGGGTCTGGCTGCCGTCGTTCCAGGCAGCCTGTTCAGCGGACAGGCCGTGGCAAACCCAACCCGTGGCGGGCATCTGCGTGTCGCCACCGTGCAAGGTTCATCTACAGATTCACTGGATCCGACCAAACTGACCAGTGGCCATACCAATTTTCTTTTCTATACCGCTCACGGCCAGTTGACTGAAGTGGGCCCGGACCACCAACTGGTTCCCCTGGTGGCGGAATCGTATGAGACTGGCGCCGATGCCTCGGAGTGGATTTTCAAACTGAGAAAAGGAGTGGAATTCCACAACGGCAAGTCATTGACCGCGGAGGATGTAATCGCCTCGTTAAGCCGCCATCGCGGCGAGGATTCGGCTTCTGCCATGAAATCATTCATGGAACAGATAACCGGACTCAGCAAGGACGGCGATCATGTGGTGAAAATCCAATTACAGTCCGCCAATGTCGATTTTCCGGTGATTCTAAGCGCCAGCACACTATCCATCCTGCCTTCCAGGGACGGGAAAATCGAAGATTTCGATGTCGGTTGCGGAGCCTATGCGCTTGAATCATTCGAACCGGGTCAATACTCCAGATATGTCAGGAATCCGAATTTTTTCATGACGGATCGCGCTTTTGTGGACTCGGCGGAACTATTGACCATTGCCGACTCAACCGCGAGACAGAATGCCCTGGTGACCGGCGCCGTTGACTTGATCGGGGATGTAGACGCGACCACAGCCGACCTGCTTGGCAGGAATCCCGACATCGAAGTTCTCGATGTCACCGGCACACAGCACTATACTTTCCCGATGCGGACGGATCTGGCCCCATTCGACAACTATCATGTGCGTATGGCGCTCAAACTGTCCATCGATCGTAATGAAGTGCTTGAAAAAGTGCTGAACGGCTATGGACTGGTGGGCAACGACCATCCAATTTCCCCGGCCAATCGTTACCACTACGCAGACCTCGAGCAGCGCGTATTCGACCCGGAGAAAGCCAAATGGCATCTCAAGCAGGCTGGCCTCGACAGTTTGAAGGTCGAGTTGAGCGCATCGGACGGACTGTATGCGGGTGCGGTGGACACCACGGTATTGTTCAGCGAGCATGCCCGGCAATCCGGTATCGAGATCGTACCCAACCGGGTTCCGGATGACGGCTACTGGAGCGATGTCTGGCTCAAGCACCCCTGGTGCGCCAGTTACTGGAGTGGACGACCGACCGAGGACTGGATGTTTACCCAGGGGTATTCCGCAGAATCGAACTGGAACGAATCCTACTGGAGGAATGAACGATTCAACCAGCTTCTGACTGAGGCGCGCGCCGAAGTCGATGATGCCAAACGTCGTGACATGTACTACGAAATGCAGGCGATTTGCCGGGATGACGGGGGTTCTGTGGTCCATTCATTCGCAAACCATATTTCCGCATTCAACAGCGACATGGTTGGCGTACCCGGCCAGGTTGCGGGTAATTGGGAATTTGATGGCTACAAGCTCATCGAAAGATGGTGGATGAAGGGGTAGCGCCGATGACCTGAACCGTCGAAACCGCTCATTACCCGGAAAATCCGGTGGGTTCTGCCAGAGGATCGAGAAGGCGCAGGTCGGCGAGTCGGTACGATAAAGCCGAACGCAAGGCCAGCGCCATCAGCCAAAGTACGAAGCGCTCCAGAAACCTGTCCCTGGAACTGGTCAATTCCACGGACGCAGCGCTGATTCATGAATCGGTGAAAACAATTCTCTGGAATGTGGGCGCGATCATAGAATATCAGCCGATGCGCGACCGGCTGGTAAAACAGCACGGGTGTTACCAGGACGAACACGGTTTTGTCCATTATCCGCCGGACCTGGTAGAGGAAGCGATTGCCACGGTTCCGGATAAAATCCTTTTGTATGATCTGGATGGTAATCTGAAGGTCGATACCAGCAGCCGGGTTCCCAGCTATTGTCCCGGACACAATTGCGTCCGCATTCTCGATTTCCGGACCGGCGAATTGAGACCGTGCTCGCTCGACGATATCCGGGAAACCGCGAAACTGTGCGAACATCTCCCCAATATCGACATGGTCTGTTCCCTCGGTTACCCCAGTGAAGTACCGCCCGAGGATGAAGTGGTCGAAACGGTTCGCGCCATGATGGAGAACTGCCGCAAACCTTCCGCGTTGCTGGCTCACGATGAGATCATACAGGAGAGGATGATGAACGTGGTTGCGGACATCGCGGGCGGCTGGCGGCGGTTGGCGGAAAAACCGGTGACCATAGAATTGATGGGGCCCGTTTCACCGCTCAAGCTACCCGAAGAACTGTGTATTCGATTGATGAACTGCGCCCGATGGCGAACCCCGGTGGTTTGTTATCCCGCCACATTCCCCGGAATGTCCAGTCCTGTTTCCACTGCGGGCGCCATCGCGCAATCATCCGCGGAAGCCATAGCGGGCATCGTCATTCACCAGCTTACCGAACCGGGCGCTCCGGTTCTGAGCGGTTCAGCGATTTTGCCGATGGATTTGCGACAGGCCAACCTGGCCTATGGTTCACCTGAGTATATGCTGGCGGGCCTGGGCGCGTGCGACTATTTCCGTTCGGTCGGGATACCCTCATGGATTGGCGCCGGCTGTTCCGATTCCCACCAGTTCGATGCACAGTCGGCGGCCGAAACCGGAGCCAACCTGACCGTGGCCGCGATGGCCGGAACTCCTTTCGTGCACAACCTCGGATTCCTGTCCGGTGGGCGTACCGGGTCCCTTGAACTGCTCGCGTTGTGTGATGAAATGGTAGGCTGGACCAATAAAATGGCAACCGGGATCGAAGTCAACGCGGAGACACTGGCAGTGGATGTCGTGGAACGCGCCGCGGTTCAAAATGAGTTTCTGACCGACCCTCATACCCAGGATCGGTTTTTGACTGAAAACTGGTATCCGAACCTGTTCGAGCGGTCGGATGCCGACGCGTGGATAGAGGCAGGCGGACAGGACATGAAGACCCGGGTAAATGCGCGATTAAGAGAATTGCTGGACTAGAGAGGAACCGGATATCGCCGCAAAATCCGGAATACACGTGTTTTGATCGATATATTGAAAATGCTGGGTCAAAGGATATCCCTGGGAATCCTTACCCTCTTCATGGTATCGCTGATCATTTTTCTCGCAGTGACCATGCTGCCGGGGGATGCCGCCGAAGCGATACTGGGCCAGGCTTCAACACCCGATACACTGGCTGCCCTGCGCCTGCAGTTGGGGCTTGACCTGCCTGCACACACAAGATACATCCACTGGCTGGGCGATGTGTTACAGGGAAATTTCGGCAGGTCCGTCGGCAATGGCCGGGAAATCAGTGAGATCATCGGAGCGCGCTTTGCCAATACCGTATTTCTGGCCGCTTTTGCCGCCTGCATCGCGGTTCCTCTTGCCTTGGCGCTGGGTATCCTGGCTGCGCTTTACCGGAATTCCTGGTATGACCGCACCGTCAATACATTGACCTTGTCAACGATTTCAACACCGGAATTCTTTGTCGCCTACATTCTGATCCTGTTCATCTCGGTTAAAGCCGGCTGGTTCCCCAGTTTATCCAACATCCGGGATGACACCACGTTTCCGGAACACCTGGAAAAGACATTTCTGCCGGCGCTGGCTCTTACCCTGGTCACGGTGGCGCACATGATGCGCATGACCCGCGCGGCGATCATCAATCTGCTTTCCAATACCTACATTGAAATGGCGGCGCTGAAAGGCATGACAAAAACCCGGATCATTATCCATCATGCGTTGCCGAATGCCTGGGCGCCGATCATTAATGTAGTGATCCTGAATCTGGCTTACCTGGTGGTCGGCGTGGTCGTGGTTGAGGTGGTCTTTGTATATCCCGGATTGGGGCAGTTGCTGGTCGATGCCGTGCAAAGACGCGATATGCCGGTTGTACAGGCTTGTTGCCTGATATTCGCCGCCACCTATGTCTTACTGAACCTGGCAGCGGATATTCTCTCCATTCTGACCAACCCGCGGCTGATGCACCCAAAATGAATGAGCCTTCCCCGGGAATTTCCCCCTCTTTCAATCCGCGCCGGGCGCCTGCGAAAGAACAACGCCTGAAACGGGTATTCAAGGAATTGCGGGAAGCTCCATTCAGCGCCCAGGCCGGCATCCTGATTATTCTGGTTTATGTTTTCGTGGCGCTGTTTGCGCCACTGATCGCGCCGTATGGAGAATCCGAGATTGTCGGGAAAAAATACCAGGCATGGGACCACGTCTTTCTGCTGGGAACGGATAATCTCGGACGTGACATGTTGACCCGTATCATTTACGGCGCCCGGAATACGGTGGGAATTGCACTGGTCACGACCCTGTTCACATTCGTTGTCGGCGGCGTTTGCGGAATCATGGCGGCAGTAATGGGTAAATGGGCCGACTTGCTGATCAGCCGCATAGTGGATGTCCTGATGGCGATTCCGTCATTGATATTCGCGATGCTGCTGCTATCCGTATTCGGCGCTTCGGTGATCAATCTGATACTGATTATCGGTATTCTGGACGCGACACGGGTGTTTCGTATCTCCAGGGCAGTAAGCCTGAATGTCGTGGTAATGGATTTCATCGAAGTCGCCAGATTACGGGGTGAAAAACTGATCTGGATCACACTAAGGGAAATTCTGCCCAATATTTCAGCGCCGCTAGCGGCAGAGTTTGGAATCCGGTTCTGTTTCGTATTCCTGACCATAAGCGCCTTGAGCTTCCTGGGCCTGGGTATTCAGCCTCCCACGGCCGACTGGGGATCCATGGTGCGTGACACTGCGGTTCTGGTTACGTTCGATGATTACACCCCGTTGATACCGGCCGCCGCCATCGCAATCCTGACCATTGGCGTCAATTTCGTAGTGGATTGGTTTCTGCACAAAACCAGCGGGCTTAAAGATGAAGTCTGATCATAATGAGTGGTTGCTCGATATACGCGGCCTGAAAATCGAAGGATTCAGTGACGGGCAATGGCACCGGATCATCCGGGGGGTCGATCTGAAGTTGCACCGGGGCGAAGTGCTTGGATTGATCGGAGAGTCCGGCGCGGGCAAGTCCACCATTGGAGTGGCCGCCATGGGCTATGCAAGGCCCGGTTGCAGAATCACGGAAGGCAGGATCCTGTTTGACGGGCTTGACCTGACCCATGCCAGTGAAGAGCAAAAACGGGCGCTGAGAGGTTCACGGATTGCGTATGTGGCGCAAAGCGCCGCGGCTTCCTTTAATCCGGCGCACAAACTCATCGACCAATTCAGTGAGACGGTTGTGCAACATCGCCTGGGCAGTCGTGAGCAAGCTTATGCGGACAGCAGGAATTTGTATGCGCGGCTCAAAATGCCGGACCCGGACCGAATCGGCTTCCGCTATCCCCACCAGGTCTCCGGAGGACAATTACAACGCGCCATGACTGCGATGGCGTTATCCTGCCGTCCTGATTTGATCATCTTCGATGAGCCGACCACCGCTCTCGATGTCACCACCCAGATCGAGGTGCTGTCCACAATCCGGGACATCATCTCGCAATTCAACACCGCCGCAATCTATATCACCCATGATCTTGCGGTCGTGGCTCAAATGGCCGACAGAATCATGGTGCTTCGTAACGGCGTAACCGTTGAAGAAGCAACTACCCGTTCCATGTTGAACGACCCCCGCCAGGATTATACGAAATCACTTTGGGCGGTTCGTTCCTTTCAAAAAAGCATCCGGTCCTCCGGGTTTGAGCCAACCGCGCTGGTCAGGATCGAAAACATCACTGCGTCCTATCCGAAAGAGGCCCAACCCGTGCTGAAAGACCTCAATTTCGAAATTCATCGTGGGGAAACCGTAGCCATAGTAGGAGAATCCGGCAGCGGCAAGAGCTCCGCGGCCCGGGCAATAACCGGGCTGCTGGCTCCCGGTGCGGGAAAAGTGGTTTTCGATGGCGAGAACCTGCACGCAAATTACCACCGGAGAACCCGCCAGCAATTACAGAAAATCCAGATGATTTATCAAATGCCGGATACGGCGCTGAATCCGCGCCTCAAGGTCCGGGATATCATCGGTCAGCCGTTGTCCTTTTACCTGCGTTTGAAAGGCTCCCGTAAAGAGCGGCGTCTGCACGAACTGATGGATATGATCGACCTGGAGCCCGGACACTATCTGGACCGCCTTCCGGGTGAATTGTCAGGCGGACAAAAACAGCGGGTATGTATCGCCAGGGCGCTGGCGGCGAACCCGTCATTCATAATTTGCGACGAAGTAACCTCAGCGCTGGATCAATTGGTAGCCGAAGGCATATTGCGCCTGTTGGACAAATTGCAGCGGGAATTGAATCTGGCCTATATGTTCATCACTCATGACCTGGCTACGGTACGAGCGATTGCGGACCGGGTAATCGTGATGCTGAAAGGTGAAATTGTGGATGCGGGTTCGAAACAGGATGTGTTTTCTCCACCCTTTCATGAATACACCGAATTGCTGTTGTCGTCCGTGCCGGAAATGGATCCGGACTGGATGGACCGGGTGATGGCCGAACGCCGAACCCGAGGTGGAATCCAGGCAGCCGGGAATTAACCTTCGCCGCGTCTCCTGCCATCCTCGTCGAACAATCCGATGGATTCATCCCCTGTCCGTATGCCCAGCGCATTGATGAATCTTACCCAGTAGGCAAAGCAGGAGGTGGCCTGGACCGATTCAAGAATTTCCGTATCACTGATCCCTTCCCGGCGTAACCGGTGGATATCCTCTTCGGTCATTTGTTGCGGGGTGCGGCACAGCCTCGCTCCATACTGAAGTAGCGCCGACTGTTTCGCGGTGAATACCGGGTTACCCTCGAAATGATCGTTCCTGACCGCCTGCAGCATCTCCTCGCCTTTTTGTGCATCGCCGAGCAATGCCTTGAAATTGGCCCCATGATTTTCGAGCGCATAAGTGCATTCCGCAATAATCGCGGCCTGACTGGCCAACAGTTCCAGAAACCAGGGTTCTGACCGGTTTTTATCGTTGTGCAAAATATCCCGATAGTGCTGGTCGGCCGATACCAGCGGTTTTGGCTGGAGAGAAAAAGCGCGGTAGAGATTGTGGACTTTTCCGTGCACCGCTTCGACCTGCCGGTATATTTCCCGTAATTCCGCAGATGCGTTTTCCGGATTTTCGGTGGCAATCCAGCAGCATTCGCCGGGTGGATCCTGGTTCGGGGATCCGCTCATGGTCTTCCCTGTTGGTTGCCGACCGCATCCAGTCGACAGGCGCAGGAAGCGTTGACGGGCACGTCCGCCCATGCCCTGGCCTGGTCCAGACGCTCACGCATCCGGTTGGCCTGCTCGATGTCTCCCTGGCGTTCGAGGCATTCGACATATCCATGCAGGCTCCAGAGATTGTCCGGATGTTGTGAAGTGCAGACCAGGGTATCCGATAAACCCAGGTCATCCCGGTAAACCTGGCCGGCTTCATCCACGCGCCCCTGTTCCAGCAACAGGGCGCCGAGTGCGTGTCGTGCCGGCTGCATCCAGCCCCAGGGTTCATCGTACTTCAGATTGTCATCCAGGTATACCGCCTGGCGCAGGTAATCGAAGGCTTGATCGTAATTGCCTTTTCGATATTCGATTTCTCCATTCAGCATCTTTTCGGCGACTTTCAGTACGTCGGCACAGGTATTGAAAAACAGGTAGCGGGTTTCGGGTACATTGGCGGCGGCCTGGTAAAACCGGGCTCTCTGGCTTTCCGCGTCCGCGATACTCCCCATCGCCGCATGGGCAATCGTTTTAGCGTAATGCCACAAGGCGGTGGTCATGCAGTATAAATCCGGGTCGTCCGGCAAGGGATGGTCCAGAATTTCCCGCCACTTTCCAAACCGGACCAGCACATGGGCTTTTATACCGATATAGGCTTCCATCCAGTCTGCCGCATTCAACTCCTCCATACGCAACAATTCTTCCGGGGTAGTGGCAATCAATTCTTGCGCCGCTGCCATTGCGGCTTTGAACTGCCCCAGGAATAAAGACGCGTAGATTTTCATGTGCAGGTTGTGTATCCGCGAAAGGGTATGGAAATTCATGGCGCCTTCATTGGCAAGATAGACCCGGTCCGCTTCGATCGCCCGGTCGCTGGTCACAACGGCCTCGTGGTAATGGCCGCAACGCACATCGATATGCGAAGGCATGTGGCACAGGTGGCCGGCGTCGGGAACCAGTGTTCGAAGCTGGTCGCAGGCGTGTAAAGCGGTATCAGGGAATGGGGACATTTCCATGACATGGATATACATGTGCAGCAACCCCGGATGCGGCGGCCGGCCCTGTTCCTCCAGACGCCGCATTGCGGTCTCAAGCACCTCGATCGCCTCCAGGGTGGACGAGTCCTCGTTGGGCGACCCGGTCCGCAGGTCCCATAATTCCCAGGGGGTACGGGTCATCAGGGCATCCGCGTGCAAAGTGCAGACATCATCGTCTTCGGGAAAGGCGCGGTGCACTTCCCGCATCGAGTCCGCATAATCATCGTTCCAACGGGCATATTCCTCTACTGGCGCCGGTTCCGAAGACTGGCAACGGGCGGCCAATGCCTCGATCATCATGGCCTCGACCGGAGAAGCATTGCCAATCCGGGCCCGGGCCTCCCTGGTCGTAGCCCGGGTTTGTTTCAGCCGTTGCCGCAACTCCCCCTGCTGCATACGCTTCCACGGTTTGTTGTAGTAGATACCTGAAGAGTATGCCAGTCCCCAATATGCTATCGCGCAATCGTCATCGTGCCGGATTGAATTCCGGAAGCATCGAGCCGCCATTTCAAGATTGAAATCATAAATCCATATCAGGCCCCGGTTGAACCATTTCCCGGCCTTCGGATTCGAGGTGGAAACGGTACGATGATAATTGCCCAGATTGTACTTGTAAGACATTAGGATGTTCCTGCAATGGCAAAATCGATTGAAACCGGATTTCCCGCCTATCGTACTATATCCGAAGAACGAACTATATCCGAAGAACCGCCGGAATCACCGACCGGCCCGTGAGCCGGCGCTCAAAGGAAAAGGCGGGCCGGATTCAGGTATTTTTCGCTTCCTCGATAATCCAGTCTTTAAACTGCCGCGCCAGGGGGGAGCGCTGCCCCCTGGCCGGCTCGACCAGGTAGTAGGAAAAACTGTCTACGGAAATATCAAACGGGGCCAGCAGCGCCCCGCTCGCGACCTCCTCCCTGACCAGGCTGCGGCAACTCAACTCTATACCCAGTCCGTCCAGGGCAGCCTGATGGCGGACATTACTGTCATCTATATAATGGATGAACGGCGGATTCCGGCGTTCCCGGTTGACCTTGAAAAACCATTCTTCCCAACTATCGAAATCCATTTCCTTCAAAAGGGTGAACCGAAGAAGGTCATTCGGCTCCTTTACGGTTTCCGCCCCCGGCATGCCGGGGCTGAAAATCGGGACCAGTTCTCCGGGGATGAGTTCATGATGACGCACTCCGGTCCTGCTCCCGGTTGACCACTCAATCGCCAGATCAACTGAATCCTCAATAAAATCAACCGGCTTGGTAGTATGGTGCAGTCGCAGTTCAATTTTTGGGCAGCGTGCCCAGTACCGGCTCAACCTGGGCGCCAGCCACTTGACCGCAAACCAGGGTCTGAGGCTGATCGTCAATGTGTTCCGGTAAGTGGAATCACGCAGACCGTTGACCGCTTTGGCGAGACTCTCGAACCCATCCTGCAAGCCGGGCGCCAGTTTCTCGCCGGCGCTGGTCAGACTGGTATTCCGGCCGGAACGACGGATCAATCGAACGCCCAGGTCATCCTCCAACCGCCTGATCAAATGGCTGACCGCAGAGGGAGTCACATTCAATTCCCGGGCCGCGTCTTTCACACTCAAATGCCGCGATACCGCCTCAAAGACGCGCAACGCCTTTAGCTGTAAAGGAAGATTGCCCGATTTCATACGGTTGACCCGGATTGAGTTTTTCTCACCTGTTCAGGAAATTAAATCAGTAGCTTTATCAAATATATCTCATTATTATCAGCGATCAAACCGCTATCCTGATACCCTAACGGATAGACAAACCGTCAGCCAGCAACCAGCAGAGAGCAACATGTCCAAACCATCCGTATTCAGAATCAGCGAAATTTCAGATCGATTCGAGAATCTTGAAAAAGGCGGCACCTACATCAAACCATTCGTAAACACCAAAATGGGCGCCAGTATGGCAGCGGGGATCAACTTTCTGAATGATGCTTCCGTTCCCTGGGATCTGACCTGCGATGAACTGGTCTACTGTTTTCAAGGCACGTTTCGCATGGTAGTGGATGGAGAAAGCCATGTTCTTGGACCGGGCGACCTGATGTATATCCCGAAAGACAATCATGTCGTCTATGAATCGGATGGCAAGTGCATCATCTTTTATGCCGCGTACCCGGTAAACTGGAAAGAGCTTTCCGGTGTAACCCATGTTCCCGGCATTGACCCGGATGACATGCCGTCAAATGACTGACCTGAAGACCCGGGTAGAGAGAATTGGCAATCACCTGCTCACTGGACGAATTCATGAACAACCGGGCTGTTGTTAAAAACGGGCTGCCGGGATTCGCTTATACCAGCGCGGAATTCCATCGGACCGAAAACCGGACCCTGTTTTCAAATAACTGGGTGTTTGCGGGTTTTGCCCATCGACTCGAAAAGCCCGGCGACCTGCAACCGGTCACGGTCGGCGATCAACCGATCTTCCTGGTACGCAATGACGAAGGCAGAATCACCGCGTTTCACAATGCCTGCCGCCATCGCTGCCTGAAACTGGTCGATCAGGCCGGAAATTTCGGGAAACTGATCCGGTGCCCCTATCATTCATGGACCTACGATCTTCAGGGCGAACTCAAGGCGGCCCCCTGGTTTGGCGGGCATGAGCGAACGCCCCCGCCGGACTTCTCTTTACAGTCAAACGGCCTGTTGCCGGTACGTTGCGAAACCTGGCATGACTGGGTCTTTGTCAACCTGGATGGCCAGGCAGAGGATTTCGAACCATTCATAGCGCCATTGAAAAGACAACTCGGCGCCCTGTCACTGGGGCAGGTCAAACCGGTGGCGACGCTGGATATGGGCATCGTCCATTGCAACTGGAAACTGTTGCTGGAAAACTTCATTGAGCCGTATCATGTCCAGTTCGTTCACAAGACCACGACCAGTCAGCCCCTGGCCGACCACTACACGATCATTGACGGGCATTGCCTGGGCAGCGCCTGCAATATCGAACCGGGTCACGCAACCGACACATCGACCACTCTGTCGGTGACTTCGCAATACCTGACCCTGTTTCCCAATTTTGTGATGGGAACTTATGCCCCTGACCAGTTGGGCGTCCATTTGAACATCCCGGTCAGTGTCGACCAGACCCGGCAGTTCAGGGTAATCTATCTGCACCGGGACAGCCCGGTTTCCGGAGACCGGATCGAAAATCTGAAGAAACTGTGGTACAACGTACACAAGGAGGACCACTCCATGTGCGAGCGCCTGCAGCTCGGAAGGAAATCCCCTGTTGCCGATAGCGGCGGCTGGCTTTCGCCCCACTGGGAAGACAGTGTACACCGATTCCAGCAACTGGTCGTCGAATCAACCACTTCCGGCGACTGCCGACCATAACAACCAGACCTGTCAAAACCATGAATCAAATGAACACAGCAAGCCCCGATTTTCGTATTGACCATACCATGTTGCGGGTCAGCAACCTGGAAAACTCCCTGGATTTCTACGTCCGTATCCTGGGCATGAAAATTCTGCGCCAGAATGAATACCCGCAAGGCCGGTTTACCAACACTTTTGTCGGTTATCACGGAGAGGATGACGGCACCAACCTGGAATTGACCTATAACTGGGATCAAAGCGAACCCTATGACCGGGGAAACGCCTGGGGCCATATCGCGCTCAAGGTTTCCAATGTCTATGCGGCCAGCGAGTATCTCAAGGGAGAAGGCGTCGAATTCACCAAGGAACCGGGCCCGATGAAAAACGGGACCCGGATCCTGGCTTTCATCAAGGATCCGGACGGTTACCCGATCGAGTTGAATGAACCCCTGTCAAAATAATCGAGAGAAAAAATCATGAGCAATCCATACCACGAACGCTTTGAAGACGCGCTACCCGACCCGCAGGCAGTGGCCGCAAAAAAAATGGAACTGGAAGCGGCCGGCGTAAAATATATCTTCTCCTGCTGGATCGATATGTTTGGCCTGCCCAAGACCAAACCCGTGCCGATGAGCGATTTTGAATTGCTGTTCATGGGCAAAGGCCCCCAGTTCGCGGTGCACTCGGTTTCGTTCGTCCCGGAACTTGGGCCTGCGGATTCGGACCAGATACCGCTGCCCGATATGGATACGGTTCGGATTTGTCCGTGGGACAAGACCATCGCGTGGGTATTCTCGGACCTTTGGTGGGAAGGCAAGCCATATAACCTCTGCCCCAGGCAGGCGATGAAACGCGCCATCCGGGACGCGGCGGCCCAGGGCTATGCCATGTACGCTGGCATCGAGCCTGAATTCATCGTCATGAAATGGGATGAAAACGGGCAGCCGGTAAAAGCCTATGACGATGACCCGCAACCGGGCAAGGGAGTTCGTTCCCGACGCCAGGCATTTGGCTACGATGTCGAATACGCGCTGGATTCGATGGGATTTCTGGGCGAAATGATCGACATTATCGAAAATCTCGGATGGAATCTCCACGATGTGGTAACCGAAGGCGCCTATTCCCAGTTCGAACTGGATTTTCATTATACCGATGTGCTCGATATGGCCGACCGAATGGTTTTCCTTCGCGTGTTGTTAAAGGAAATCGCCAAAAAACACGGAAATTTTGTCACCTATATGCCAAAACCGACGACCGGCGACTGGCGTTCCGGAGCGCACATGAATACCTCGATTCAGCGAATCGATAATCCCGGAGTGAATTTGTACGAAGCGGAAAACGGGCAATGGAGCGAAACCGCGCTGCACTCGGTGGGCGGAATTCTCAAACACGGCGGCCCAATCACGGCCGTGGCCTGTTGTACCGTCAATTCCTATAACGGACTGGTTCCCAAGGTGGGAGGATTCGAAGGCGGCACCTACACCTGGGCGCCCACCCACATGGCTTATGGAAAAAACAACCGCTCCGCCATGCTGCGGCTGCCGCAAAGCCGGTTTGCCATCGAAAACCGCGCTGCCGACATGTGCATGAACCCCTACCTTGGACTTGGCATGACACTGGGAGCGTCCGTCGACGGCATTGTCAACAAAATCGATCCGGGGATGTCCCTGGATGAGGATTTGTATGTAATGGACGACCAGGAAAAGCAACAACGCAACCTGACGCCATTACCCCGTAATCTCCTCGAAGCGACCGAAATGCTGTCCGCCAGCGAACTGGCCAAAAACATAATGGGTCCGGTCATGCTGAACTCATTCGTGCAGTACAAGATCGACGAATGGGAACGCTACCACCAAACCGTAACCGACTGGGAAGTAAACGAATACCTGCGCCTGTACTGAGACCACTCCCCCGGCGGAGCGAACCGTCAACGCAGGGGCCGGTCTCCGTGCCGACCCGCAACCGGAATCCCCGGCGCTCAATCGTCATCGACATCGGCGGCCGATTCGCCTCTTGGGGAAATTGGCGTTGATGTCGGCTGCAATATATAATACATGCGGATAATATCCATGTTCTGTTTTAATTTTCGTTATGTATTCATCTGCGGAAAGTGCAACATTATTCCATATTCAGCCTGGCCCGGAACGCGTTTTCCCGTCATGAAAAATGGGCCAGGGCATGGCGAAGCCCGGAACTGAAAACCCGGTATGATGTAATCATTATCGGAGCGGGCGGACACGGCCTCGCCACCGCCTGGTACCTCGGCCGGGACCCCCTCGCCGACCATGATTCCATCCGGCCAGATCGGCCTGTTTGCGATGGCAAGCCCGCCGACCGGATGGCTGAAGTGCAAGGGTCAGGCGGTCAGCCGGGCTACTTATGCGGCGCTTTTCACGGCGATCGGGATAACGTATGGTGCAGGCGATAATCTGAGCACGTTCAATCTCCCTGACCTGCGCGGCCAGTTTGTCCGGGGATACAACGAGGATTCTGCCGATGGGGATGACGACGGGCGCGTTTTGGGGTCGTCCCAGGCTGGCCAGAACTTGTCTCACTCCCACGGTGACGGGTCGTTATCGACTGGCTCTGGAGGCAGTCACACTCACAGTGTATATGGAACGACGAGCTCAAGCGGGGGCGTAGAAAACCGCCCAAAAAACATCGCCCTGGCGTACTTCATCAAGACCTGATCCTGTACAATCGCCGCCATGGAAAAGGATGCAGTCATTGCGGTGTATGTCCCGGACCGGCCACATTACATTGCCCAGTTTTACGGCCTCTGGTACAGCCTGGCGGGCAAGACCGACCTGCACCGGAAATTCGATCTTCTGGTAACCGGGCCGACCTCCGTCAGGACCAGGATTCCGAAACCGCATTGCCGTTTCGTGGCGATCCCGGAACTGTCATCCCAACCCGATTTCCGGTATCGGTATTCGGGTGAGGGCTATGGTTTCGTCAACTCGTTTGCGCCCTTTATTGACCCTCGATGTGTCGAGATCATTTGCGACTACAAATATTGCCTGCGTCTCGATGTGGATACTTTCGTCTGTCCCGGACTTGCGTCCATCCAATGCGCGGAGGATGGCATCATTGTGGGTGAGGGAGGGTACTCGAGCGAAACCGCGCAGCGGCGGCTCTCTGACATACTGACGGAACTGAATCTTCCCGATCAGGGTATCCCGAACATCGGTTCGACCTGGTTCGCGCCTTCCCGGACCATGATCGAGGCCGGCGCAAAAACCATTGAATATGTAAAATATCTCCTCGCAAACCACTTCTCGCAACACCCGGGTTCATGGCCTGATTGGTATGCGGGAGTCATATCGATGTACGCGGGCCATCTGATCCTGAACTCATCCTCCCTGACGATCCGCAAAACACAAAAGCTGGATTTTTCATCGGCATCAGACCATGACGTCACGGACATTTACACACTTCATTGCTGGCATGGAGATGCCTTTTACAGCAAGTTCCAGTTCATCAACGGACGCTATGCCGGGAGGCAACCGGACGCCGAATCCCTGAAATGCAATGAATACAGCTTTGATTGCATATCACGCGGAGTCAGCCACGGAGCCATATTGACCACTCTGCCGGCCAACAAACTGGTCGTTATGGCCGATAACCTGACAGTCGCAATGAAGTTACTTGGGAACCGATTTCGTGCTGTTTTTTCCAGGCTAAAATAGCCCACAAAAATCGGCTTATTTGTGAGCCATTTGCAAAAACTTTTGTTCCGCTACACCCTGGAACAAACGTATCTTCGCCAGCGAGTGGCCGAGCGTCACCCTTTCCCGGTCACGGGCGTAGAGCGGGTTTCCAATGCGTATCGTTCCGAGTCGACAGATACTGAATCAAGGCGCAAATAAAATGAACAGAAAAGTGAAAGCAATTATCGAATGTTTGGACAATTTTTTGACAGAAACAGGAAGACAATACATTGCCCCTCCTGAAGCAAACGCACATCTTGAGAGAAAAGGGCTTCTTCCCGACAGCAAACACCGACCGGGATTGCCTCTGCGCAAACTGTTGCGTGCAGGAAAGCTACCCCATGCTTTTCAACCGGGTGGCAAAGGTTCGCATTGGAGAATCCCTCACTCAAAATGGCAGATGTGATTTTGGAAACACTAAACTCTCCGGCAACAACCGCAACCATACCCGCAGGCAAGTTGAGATGGTAGACGATACTTCTGAACTCAAAAGCCGGTACGAGGAGGCGCGACAGAAATTCAAACCGGAAAGCGTGCAGTATTTGCTCATTGCAGAGGCGCCGCCCGACAGCGTTGAACGTTTTTTCTATTGTGAAAGCGTTCGTAACCACGACCACTTGTTTCTGGGTGTAGCACAAACGCTCTACCCCGGCGACAAGGAAAAATTTCTTGAAAGCGGGCGCAGTAGCGATATTAAACGCTCAATCCTGCTTAAACTTAAAGAAGACGGTTTTTACTTGCTGGATTTGTCAGAACTTCCCCTTTCCCGAAATCCGGATGGGCTGTGTTCCCAACTCCCGTCGCTTGTCGAGAGAATAGAGAGGATCGCAGACAAGGCGACAAAAATTATTTTAATCAAGGCATCTGTTTACGACCTGGCATTTGACTATCTGCGACAACAAGGGTTCGAAAATGTCGTCGATGTCAGAATTCCGTTTCCGGCATCAGGTCAACAAGGGCGATTCCAGAAAAAATTCCGCAAGGCGCTTCTTGATGCTCATCAATGAAACCTGTGTATATAATGCAGAACATTATGTGCACAAATTTCGGATTAATCAACCGAGGCGGTACGGCAAGGCTCGCAAAGCGTCTGTCGGTTGACGATACATCCTTGATTTACTGTGATGACTTCAGGCCCGGGGCGACCATCAGCATCGTCAACGAGTCGGGTGGAGCGCGTCGGGTCTGTCCCGCAATCTGGTGGCTATATCTGCAACAGACTCCCGATGGCCTGAAACCTCACCGGAACTACTTCAGCGTCAATACCAATCACGCCAGGCTGCTGAAGAAGGCGGAATACCGCACTTCGCGCTGCATCGTCCCGGCCAGTTGCTTTGTCGAGAGTCAGGGGGGCAGGAACCCGCATCTGCTGGAACCGAAGGACGGCAGCGCCATAGCCTTCGGGGGACTATACAAGGAGTGGACGGACAAGGTAACAGGGGAGTATGTGACCTCGGCCTCGATCATCACCCTGCCGGGACATCCCGGGCTGGAGGAGATTCACCGGAAATCCACCCCGTTGTGGCTGCCGGAAGAGGCTTTTGATCAATGGCTGTCCCCTGATATCCGGGATACGTCCCTGTTCGATGAATTGCTGGTCCCTGCCCTGAGATGCGACCTGCTTGCCACACCTGTCAACCGGGCAAGCGACAAACAGCCGATCAGGCTGCCCGTCACCATTCCCATGTCCTGACCCTGTCGTACGCGCCGTACGCTTCCCGCCCGATCTAAACTGTTATGTTGGCGGCTCGGTCAGCGCGATGTCGTATTCCAGATAATTTCAAAGGCTTCCGGGTCAATGCGGCGCAGCTTCTCTAGCTCTTCGTCGGTGTGTTCTTGATGCCAAGGTTATTTTTTAAAACACCATTGGGATCAATATAGGGGTCAGATGCCGCATCATACGGCCCGGCGTCCGGGTCACGCTGATACGGCATAGTTTCGTTTCATTACCTCTACTGCATCGGCACTGGTCATCTCGCCCTTGGCAACTTTAGCCGCAAGGTTCTTGGCATCCTGGCTGGGCTCCAGACCTTCCAGACGGACAGTGGCCAGTGCGGTACGCATGGCGTAATCACGGCGTTTTTGGCTGATTTTCTCTTTTCTCATTGCTGTCACCTCTGGCTGTAATTTTATCATAAAACAGCCACTTAAACCTCGGTTTTACCCCCAAACCGCCAACGCTGTAGCAGCTGCCCGGCGACTGCTGGAGTCCCTGCACAATGAGAATCAGCGCAAGGGGCAGCAGTGACGCTCAGGATCACCTGAAGTCCCAAAACCTGTACCAATAAGACCAATGTTACTGAGAAGGGTAGGTGATTTACTGGGCCGGCATGGGTTCGTGAAACGCATCCCATTGATTCTGCTGATTTCCTGACTCTCCCGATTTCCGTACGTCATCAAAGCGACATCGGTTTCATACAAAGGCGTGACGGCCAAAGCGCAATCTGGCAACCCGGACCTCCCCAGCATAAATTTCTCCCAAGTATTCAGTTTTGGACTGCATTAGCCAACTTCGATCTCAACAATAATTCCGATGTTGGGTTTATCTTCTGTACCCCCAAGAACCCTGCGAACCCAAGCCCGGACGCGAACAAGCTTCGGGATCGAATACATCAACCCTCCTGCCTCGGCTTCTCGCAATGCCTCTTCGAGACCCGCTTTCAGTGCGTAGAACTGGCGTGCGTTGTCCCTGTCCATAAGCAGTCGCATACCTGCACACACGACTTCATCCAGATTGGTATACGACCCCGACTTGATCTGCCCTTGAATATAGTCCTCCATCTGCTCGGTAAGGTGTACGTTTGGCATTGGACCACCGCGGAATATCTGCTAATGGCAGATACTGACATTTTGTCCTTAATCAGTCAATCCAGCCTGACCCTGTACTGAGACCGCTCCCCCGGCGGACCGAACCGTTAACGCAGGGGCCGGCCTCCGTGCCGGCCAGCACCGTCATCCCCCTACTCAACCGGAACTGATGCCGGTGACCAAATCGCCCCCTGTGGAAAAATGGCATTGATGCCGGTTGCAATATATAATCCCCTGAATGAGAACAGCGCATCGGATTATTGTTGCAGGTTTTGTATTGCTTGGATCCCTGTCGGCCGAGGCCCAGGATCAGGAGTATTGGGGTGCATACGCCAAGGGAAGCACCGATTACGAGGGCGGCGAAGCCTATGGCGTTGCCTGGAATGCGCCCTCTCAGGAGATGCCATTGATGCCGCTGTGAGGGAGTGTCTTGCGCAGTGTGCTGAGCAGGGAGTTCATGCGCTTTGGGTTTTCTCGACAAGCGCGGAAGATTCCGATATCATTCCGGACTTCGATTGGGGGAATTGGGAAGGGGTCTTCGACCTTGATCTCGGGTGGGTCGTATCTGCCCGGTGCATGGCTCTTTCCCGTATCGACGAAACAAGCTACTCGGACGGCCCGGGTTTCGGGGATACGAAGAAAGACGCCGTGAATGATTTGTGCAATTTACAGTCTCTGGACGATATCGAATTCGTGAAGTGCAACAGGGAATGAATTGCATCAGGAACACCTGCCCGGATACACATCCTGATCAGGTCCGCTTCGAACTCAGCAAAGGTGGCTAGGATATTGAAAAAGAGCTTCCCCATGGAATCCGCGGGATCATAGACCGTCTGTCCTACCTCGTGCAGATACAGATAGTCGTGATAGTCGTATATCTGGACAACAAGCAATGAACGATCATCGAATAAAACACCTGTCAGGAGAGTTTCGCTGAGCGGCACATTCCGCTAAAATCGCAGGACCGGCATTTATTTACTGTCGGAGCGGGTTTCAGGTCACCGGTCCGAAGTGCTACAGCGGCTTCCCGTACCTGTTCCTGAACATCGTTGATAAAATCTTGGTCGACTGATCGCTGCTTGCCTCTTCCTTCGTCGAGTTCATAAATCTCGACGTAATCTGCATCTTCGCCCGTAAGTTCCTTGTAGCCGAGAGCGTAGGTATGAAGCTGGGTCTCCGTGATCTCTTCGGCTTGGGCCCGTTCGCTGGATTTGAGGTCGATAATCGTCGTCTCATTCGTGTCGATGCGTTTTACCAGATCAATACGGCCGATTACACGAATGCCATCTCCTAGGTTGATTTCCACCTGCTTCTCTGAAAACTCGATATATCCGAACTCCTGTCTCTTGTCCTCGATGTACCGGGACAGGACGCCTTCAGCCGACTCTGTAAGCGTGCCTCTGAGCACCGGATAGGCGTATGGCACGTGAAGATGCGTCGCAACCAGGCTCGGCACCTCTTCCTGGGAGACAATGTCTCCGCGAATTGCACGCGAATGTACCTCTGCCAGTGCATCATGAAGGGATTTGCCGTATCCCAGCGCTTCGTGAATGGGCGGATTGAATCCATAGAGCACTCTCAGCTTGAACTGGTAAGGGCATTCAAAGTAATACTTTATATCAGAAAACGAAAATACGACATTGGCTATTCCGGGCTTGGGTTTGGGTGTCAACCGCTGCTGATTTGTGTAATCCGGCTTACGCCGTTTCACGTATTTGGACGCGAGAACATTCTCCCAGAATTCGGACGGACGGCTGTAGCGGTTGTTCTTGCCTGATATCGGGGCCCAAGTCATGTGAAGGAACTTGCGGCTGCGGGTAACTGCAACGTAGAAGAGTCGGCGCTCGTCTTCCTTCGAACTCAAATATCTCTCCTGATTCTTGACGCCGTCGCCGGGCAGCAGATGCCACACGTTTCTCCCTGCCGGCCGCGCGGAAGGAAACCGGTTGCGCAACAATGCCGGGACGAAGACCACCGGCCATTCCATGCCCTTGGCCTGATGGATCGTCATGATCTTGACCGCATCGAGATTCGCGTACTGATTGTCCTGCCAGCCCTCTGGATAGGCATCATCGACCCGGTGATCGAGAAACCCGGCAAATCCCTCGTACTTATCCATCGGTTTGGAATGGAAATGTATGGTCTCGAAGTCCGAGATGACCTGGCTGAACTTGCCAAGATTGGAAAATGCTATTTCACCGTGTCCGCCAGGAGTCAGATCCTCTTGAATACCGGCATCGTCGATGAAGTCCCTGAACACCCGCTGAATCGAATACAACCCCCATCGCATCTGCTGAGGATCGGCGATCGCCTGCTGGGCGTTCTCCGCTTTGTCGATAGCCTGTTCTAGGACGGCTTGGTCCAACGTAAAGCTGGTGCGATTCCATGCCTCGACAAGAGTGCCCCTATCGATCCGGCCGACCATGAAATAGAAAAGCTGTCGCGCTGCCTCGGCTTCCGGTGTATCGAACAGCCTGGCCATCCCGGTGACTACGTACGGAATGCCTGCTTCCTCAAGAGCGACGCAGATCGGTTCACCGTTATTTTTGACGCTGCGGAGGAGCACCGCCATATCGGACCACGATAGGCCTCTGGAATGCCCGTCCTCTTCGAACGCTACGCCATGCAGCGACTTGATCGACTCGACGATGTGCAATGCCTCTGCTTCGGGCGTCTCGAAGTTCAGTGCGACGATATCTCCCGGCTCGTATGTCTGGACACTCTTTGGCGACATCGATTTCGCCAACCTGTCCGGGTTTTGCTCGATGAAGGATTGTGCGACATCGATGATTCCCTCGCTCGAGCGAAAGTTGTCTTCCAAGCGAACCTGTTTCACTGAGGAATAACGGTCTTTAAACGTCAGGATGTTCTGAACATCGCTGCCGCGCCATTGATAGATGGTCTGGTCGTCATCTCCAACCACGCAAACTTTCGCACCGATCTCGTGCAGTTCCCTGACGATTGACTCCTGAATCGGGTTGACATCTTGGTATTCATCTACAATTACGCATCGTATGCGTTCATTCAGACGTGCACGAACTTCTTGATTTCCCGCGAGCATCTCAACCGCTTTAGCAAGAATCGAAGAATAGTCCAGATATCGTTTTTCCTGAAGGATAGACTGGTAACTGTCCAAGCCTTCCATGATGGAACAATCGGTCAGGAACGCGGCATCGAGATCCGCTTCAAGAAGAATGGAAAGAGCATTGCTGTAATGTCCGGTATCTATGTAACGTCTAAGCGTCCTGTTCTTCAGATCGGTCGATCTCGTGAGACCTGATTGCTGGGAGTACCGGTCAATGAAGAGCTTTTGCTGGACTTCTCCCAATACTTCGTACTTCAGGTATTCTGGATCCTCTGCCTTCAGTAAATCCAGGCAGAACGCGTGGATCGTGCCGACGAACATTTCGGCCATCCCCGTGACCTCTCCAAGGGTTTCCCGGGTCCGCGTGACAATCCGCTCCTTGAGTTCAGCTGCAGCCTTTTCCGTAAAGGTGAAAGAGACGATGTTTTCCGGCCGTAGCGACTGCGGGCCGTCAGAATTCATCAAACGAACAACACGCCGTGCGACGACCTCGGTCTTTCCCGAGCCTGCACAGGCAATCATCTGCATATTGGCCAAGCCGAGTTCCACGGCCTCGCGCTGAGTGTCGGTAAGTTTCATTGCACCTCCGCTGCGAGTGCCCGCCATCCATGATCGAAAACGAACGCCTTGGCCTGTCCGGCAGGATCCTGGATACGGATGATATTCGGATCTGGGGTTCCCGTATGCTCCACCACATAGAGCCAGTAGTCTTCACCCCTGAGCTGGGCTGTGTCGAACTGCGTACGGGAAAGCGCGACCCAGCCATCTTCTGAAAACGGGCCGCTGATCGCCTTGACCTCGATCCACTTCAACCCACGGTCAGCAGCATCCTTCTCGACAAGATCGAAACCGGGATTGTTTACTCCTGTCCACTGCAGATAGGGCTCCTCTTTGAGGATAAGCTGGATTGCTTGTTCTTCGAGTTTCATGTTTTTTGCGTGCGCTTCGCTGCCTTCTTCCGTGGGAGGACCGTCCCCCCCTATGTGTATGTACGTGACAGGCTTAGGTCGGTTCGTGCCATTCGTGGTTCCGCCATTCGAACGTCCTCCGCCTGAGGTTTCTTCTCCTTCTGTCTCATCAGTGGAACTGTGTTCGGTGTCGGAATCATCGTCTGCATGTTCATCGTCCTGATCCGGTCCTACAAATGCCTCATCTTCTTGATACCGTTCGAGGAGGGCTTGCAGTTGCGACTCGGTCGTAAGGCCATGCTTTTTCAACAAGGAAAGAACCTGCGGCTCAAAGCCGGCATCCAAGGCCAGTTTATCAAGATGTCCAGGCTTGAACCTGAGCCTCTTCTGCAAGTCGTGATTCTCCTTCCAGCCCAGCGCTTCAAAAGTTGTTTCAGCGGGAGAGAAAAGAACACCATCTTCTCCTACGATCCACGGCAACGTACGTAGTCGTTCAACGAAAGCTGCGTCGAAATAATGATGCTTTTGGGTATAGTAATGCCATCGATAGACTCCCCGGAATGCGACCGAACCAGATCTGTCCTCCAGATCGCAGAGTGCCTCCCACAGTAGAGAAGCTTTTCGATGCATAGTATCAATGTCCAGAGTCGGCAAGATTTCCAACACCCCCTCCAGTCCACGCAACGTGCAATCTTCGATATAATTGCCCCCACTATTCTGTACACATCCCTCGCTGCTACGCATTTTATACAGATCTTCATGGGTAAATTCCCTCTCGCATTCCTCCGTCACAAGGCGACGGGCGGCACCAACTGCCACCAGCATGTCCCGACTCCTTTCCTGTCTCAGAACCCGAACATCAGCAACCAGTAGAACACCTTCAACCCCATCGAACAATTCTTTCAGACGCTCCGTGGCGACGTAAACCTCTCCTGGTCGCGCAAACACTGGTTCCCCCGATGCAGCGTCGAATGCGGAAACGAATGGTGTTTTCGACAAGGCTTCTTTAAGCCGTTCCAGCCTCTCCGAGGAGTCGGTCCTGAAGGCCGTCAAGATACGCTCAATATCGGATGTATACTGATCCCCGGGCAACCCCGGGCCAGGTACATATCGAGGAAGAACATGAGCAATCACGTCATCGACAAGGTCAGGCTCAGAGAGACCAAGGCGTTCGAGAAATTCCCGTGCCTCTGCTTCCCGACAGATCGAACCTCGAACAACAGGAAAATCCGTTTCGGTTTCGCCGGGCAGGAAAGCGCAAGGATTTCCATGTACATCCTTGGCCGGGACATGAGATTCATCCTCCAGCCGTACCAATTCAATGTAGTCCAGCAGACCTTTTGACAGCAGAGATGACTGTCCCGCCAGGAAGGCATACAACTCCACAATCCAGGAATCCGTCTGCTTCTCTAGAAACTGAACACCCAACTGACGCACAACATCTTCCGGGGTTATTTCCTCAACGCCGAGTTCCTGCATCAGGCAGTTTTGCAATCCTGGGGTCCGATCCAGAGTAATGCCTCCGTCCAGCCACTTCGCTGCCTCTCCATCAGTGAACAAGTCGGATAGCTGCTGGATATCCAGAAGCTTCCGCAACCCCCTCCCTCGAGCCAACTTCGCGCACCCTGCTACAACAAAATCCCTGTCATGCGTCGGGAGGAGCCGATGCTGACGAAGAGCAGTCAGGATTGCCTCATACAGCGGACGAAACATGTGTCTATCCCCAAATGTCTCCTGATCAATCGGGAGTGTCTGCAATGCGTCCGGATCAAGCAGCTCCAGATCCCGCAATCCTTTAAGAGCAGATACGAGTAGCTCGGCGGTGGTATCTACCAGGGAACGGTTCCACGAATCAGAACTGACAATGTTGTCACGACTGGGTGTTGTCCGATAAGGCCCTTGAATAAGGAAACCGACATCCGTAGCTACGATCGTAGGGAAGTACACCACCAGTTCGGTATTCGTTGCCGACAATACCTTGACTGGTGAATCGGTTGCCGAATCACACTCCACCAGAAAGGCCAACTCAGCGTGACCCACCTCGACACCGTCCTCGTCATTCACCGGTTGAGAGAAAACGATCCAGTCTTCGATGTCACCACCCGATGAATCACTGTCTTCCCCTGTAATACTGATTCGCTCCGCTCCATAGCCAAGTTCTCGTCGCGGATCCCGCAAATAAATACCCTCACCTTCATCTGCAATCGACCACTCGATCGTCTCGATCTGGCGGAGAAATAACAGGGTTCTCGCCCCCAACCGCTTGAGCGCCTCTGTGATCTCCTGGAAAGCGTTCTCGTCGTTTTCCCGAAACGGCAGAACGATCCGCGTCTCTTCCGCTTCGCCTTTGATCGGGGAGACCTGCACAGGGTGAACATATTGCTCAATTGCGAAGTGCACTGCTCCAGAATGCACTTCGGGGCAATCAGTGTATGCGTTGACCGACTTGAATCCGATTCCAAACCGCCCTATCGCCGTAATATCCTTGGTGCTTTCATCGATCCCGCACACCCCGCGGACATCGGGCTCGGAGAACGGTTCACCGAAGTGCGAAATAACCAGTTCGTTTTCCGTCAATTCGAACCTGACAGTCCGCTGTTTCCAATCTGGCCGACGGCGCTTGAGGGCATCCTCCGCATTCTGCAGAAGCTCATAGATGAAATGCGATCTGTCGGAGTATCGGTTGGCAAGCAGCATCTGGCCGATTCGACCGATATCCGTACCGTACTTGCGTTCGTTTTCTTCGCTGAGTGCCGTGTAATCAATCATCAGGTGGCTGCTTGTGTCAGACGTTTCTTTAGCCCTTCGGGACATCGCCCCGAAGGGCATGTTTCAAAATTATTGCCAATACCATGACCGGTGCGAAGCGCTGATCAGCCGTTTTACGACGGTATGCCGGTCAGGGAAATTATCTGTTCCCGAAAATCGTCATAATCTTCCCCTTTGGCCCTGACCAGATCGGATATCCGGTAAAACCGATTCGTCGATGGGCTCTCCCGACTGGCGAGGTCCAGATCTATCCGATCCACATTGACCACCGTCCAGCATTCCGCGTAACCGTCAGCCCTTGCTTTCTGGTGGCTCTTTTCCGCTTCGCCGATCCGATTGTGTATATTGGAAAAGTCCGATCCTCCCTTCACTTCCACGGCTATCAGCTTTCGGAACCGATCTTTGCCCATCTCTTCACGGATGATGATATCGGGATCGGATGAAAACTCGATAAATACGCGCCGGCCTGCCGCGTTTTCCACTTCTATGGACCTCTCCGTGACGCTGCTCGCCGACTGCTTCACAATGTCATGAATCGCATCGAAAACCTGGACAATCCCGGCAGCACCTTTCCTGACATTCGCCCCGCCCCGCAATTGCGGGCCAAGCGTCAATAGGGTCAGATCATCGAGAAGCGCACGGCTTACCCGATCCGTCCCTATGCCGTCCAAGAGAAATGCTCCTGCATCGCAAAGCGCTTCGCACAAAGTCGTCAGATTCTTCGCATTCGCTTCCGTAAGACGCCCGTGTTGCTCCATGGACTTGTAACGGCTGATGCCCGTTGCGGTTGTGTAGAATTCCTTCTGACTGAAACCGTACAACAGTCGATAGTAGCCGAGCAATCGGGGGTTGTCGGCGAGAATCATCGGAACAGGAAACATCAATTCGCCCCGAAGTCCGCAGCTTGCGAGCGATGCGAGACTGTCTGCCGGCACTAACACCGCGAGTTCCTGATCAATCTCAGTCACATCAAGCACGCGGACCGTTTCGGCCAGCGCATCCTGCAGGTAAAGTCCGCGCATCTCCGTCAACACAACGGAGAAATCGCGTTGAAGCTGCGGTAGCGGAATAGTGAACATCATGCCGCTATGCGAACGATCATGGCTTCATCGGCCTGGAGCCGGTCCGCAGCGAGCGCAACGTATTCCGGGTTAAGCTCAACCCCCACGTACTTCCTGCCCAGACGGTGCGCCGCAAGCCCCACCGTTCCCGATCCGAAGAACGGGTCCAGAACAAAATCCTCCGGTTCGGTGGCCGCCAGAATGCATGGTTCCACCAAGGCAATCGGGAAGGTGGCGAAGTGGGCCCCGGGGAACGCCTGGGTATTGATGTTCCAGACGGATCGGCGATTCCGCTTGCCGGTTTCTCTGACCTCCATGATCGCCGTGCGATCGTAGTGGTATCGCTCGTCCTTGGTGAACATGAAGATATATTCGTGCGACCGGGTCGGTCGATCCTTTACGCTTTCGGGCATGGCATTCGGCTTGTTCCAGATTATGTCCGCCCGGAGATACCATCCGTCCTCCTGCATCGCAAATGCCAGGCGCCACGGTATGCCGAGCAGGTCCTTGGGCTTCAGGCCGGTCGGCGTGTCCGGACGCACGGACATGGCTCGGGCCGGGTTCTTCCTGTCGGGTGCGCGCCAGCCGCGGTTGCCGCTCGTGTATCCGTCCCCAATGTTCAGCCAGAAAACGCCGTCATCCTTGAGTACGCGATGCACTTCCCCGAAGATGGAGCGCAAGGAATTAATGTATTGCGAAAGCGAGCCTTCGAGGCCCAGTTGATCGGGGATGCTGTAGTCCCTCAGCCCCCAGTAGGGAGGAGAGGTGATGACGGACTGCACCACACAATCCGGCAAACGCTGAAGAACAGACAGGGCGTCTCCCTCATAGATCACGGAGTCGGAGAAATGGAGTTTTTCGGGCTTATCAACCTTTTCCGTTCTCATTGATTACTGCTTCCTGGAACTTTCCACGTACTTGTATAGGGTCAGCTTCGAAATGTGCATCATCTCACAGATCTGGTGACGGTGTACTGTTTTTCATCGTAAAGTTTGACCTCCAGATCCTGCTTGTCCAGAACCAAAGCCTTGGGTCTGCCGCCCTTTCGTCCCCGCGCACGCGCTGCCTGCAGGCTCGCATTGGTTCTTTCTCGGATCAGATTGCGTTTGAACTCGGCCAGGGCGCCGAACAGGTAGAATACCAGCTTGCCGGTGCTGGACGAGGTATCGATGGATCCATGCAGACTCTTCAGGCCGATGCCTAGAGATCCCAGCCTGCTCACCATTTCGATCAGATCCTGCAGTGACCGGTTCAAACGGTCGAGTCTCCAAACAGCAGGACATCGTCGGCTCTTGCGTACTCGAGCGCCGCCGCAAGGCCCGGACGGTCCGCTCTCGCTCCGCTGAGGTGATTTCGAATATCCGTTCGCAGCTGGCACCACGCAGCGCATCCTGCTGCAGGGACAGATTCTGATCGTCCGTCGAGATCCGCGCGTAGCTGATTAGCACCACTCGCACCTCGAAAGGTAAACATTGCCGTATCCCATGCGGCGAATTTTAACATGGATATCTTTACCGAGTTGTTTGACTGACAGGCCTATGGATTCCAGTCGGTCACCAGGACCGATAACGGCGGTAAAGAAAACCCGCGTATTCTTTACTGAGGCAAATTATCCTCAGTTACCTTGGAGATTAATCTAGACTTAGGTGGGGAATAATCTGTCATGTACTGTGTGCAAAAAGATCTTCTAATCGTGTCTTTGCAACCCGAGGCAGGAGACCAAGCATCCACAAATCTTGCAAAGAACGGCTCTCTTACGAACATAGAAGACAGGAGAAATGCTAACTTACTGCAACGGTGTATGATTTATGATTTAAAATAGCTTGATGTTGGAAAACACTTCTTTAAACAATCTCAACGTAGCATAAATCAGTTGCATCATGACCAAAACCAGAATCATTGCTATGATGAATGAAATTACTTGCTTCATGATGCGGAATTCACTATCAGTATTCGACCATTCAATCATTTCGTCTTGAGTAAAGACCATTGCCCTAAAGCAAGTAACAAATAAAGTGATTATCCAAAGCACACAAAGGGAAAATCCAGCATATTCAATATATGCATTCTCAAGATTCTGTCCAGTAGCAAGCATTACACTGGAAATTAACATCCAAGAGAAAAGCTTGAAAATATGCTCTGAAATCTTCCATAAATTCCGGTAGAAAAATCTTAATGGTAATAACCGGATTTCCAAGAAGATGGTAGAACGTTCTTCATTCTTACGAAATTTTTTAAATGCACATTCAGCATACTCATCCGAAAAAAGTACCAACTCATCACATCCTGAGAACGAACAAACTCTTTCTGATTCATCGCCCTCCCTCAAAAAACCATGTAGGGCGCCACACCTATAACAGTGGGATTGCTTTAGATGTGCTACGTCGCCAGTGAAACCAGTAGGAAGAATGATTACCTCGTTAGGTTTATGCTTTTGTGCCCAGCGGAATGAAAACCACTTACGTAGCGGTTTATCTTTTGAGGATTTTGTAATTTTATATTTCAGAATATCAATGAATACGATACAAATCGTTGACCAAACGCAAAGATCAAGTGTCCACGCAAGACCTGAATCTTTGCCAATCAGGAATATCGAAACACAGACAATCGTGACAATGAACACGACACATGATATCCACTCGTATGCGCGCCAAAAACAACTATCGGTATTTATTAATACTGGGACTATTCTCTTAAGCATCTTCTGGTATTTATTTCTCAAGGAGACCCTGATCTATCGTTATCTGCTATTCTTTAACCGCTGGGGTCATATAGTTCGCATTCTCTAGAATGTCGCTGGAGTTCACTCTTTCAAATAAGACACATATATTTCATCCAACTGGAGTCCGCCACGGTACTACCTGAGCATGTATGCTGTCGGTAATTTGTCCGGATCGTATATGATTTGACCATGTTCGGACATGCCCATTGGTCAATGGTCATCGTTGTACTTCATGCGCCATATCCCCCAAAGGCCCATCCCGATTTCTATCAAGTAAATCTCGTCTGGAGTATTCGTGCGCTCCTTCAGCAAGACAACAAGCTGACTGCCTATGAAGTCAAAGCGGGTGGGAGGTATCTCAACTCTCCAGATATTTATCTACGAGTCAACTTGGAAATGTGTATCATCTCACAGACCTAGCTGACGGTGCACTGTTTTTCATCGTAGAGCCGGACAACCAGATCCCGATTTCCGAAGCCCAGGCCCACACCGGTTCTTCCCTGCATCAGGTTGCGCTCGAACTCAGCCATATGCAGATCCTGACAGGTTCCTAGGTCTGACAAGGCTGTAACGAAAACCCACGTTTTCTTTACTCAGAAGGGAAAGCGAACTGATCGGTCCGGCGCGTTGCAGCGAGCGAAAACACGGTCAGACGTATACGAAAATATTGTTGGAAGTGACGAAGTCGGCGTGTTTGTCTTCACCGAAAGCGCTTACAACGACGATGCCCACTTCGCCGCTCGCATGTTCCACCACCGGGGATTGAGGGAAGACCCGGCAACCGGAAGCGCGAATACGGCGTTCGCTTCTCATCTTCGCTCACTCGGAAGCCATGGCAGAATCGTGGTTGAGCAAGGCTTCGAGATTTGCCGTCCCTCCCGGCTGTATCTTGACGTCTCCGAAACCATCCGCGTCGGAGGCAAGGTATGCCCGGTTGATGGATCAAACGCGGGCTGATAGTGAGGGCATAAAGGCAAGTCCTCGTGCCTGTACGCTACTCCGATACTTCCCTTGCTGTTTCTGCTATCAAATGATAGCGGTTTATGATATTATCAAATAATGAACAGCAAGCACAAAAAGACATTCGCTGCTGTTTTTGCAACGCCTGTACCAAAGAATATCGAATGGGCGAAAATAGAAGCGCTATTAATTGCGGCAGGTTGTATTGTTTCGGATGGTAGTGGTTCAAGGGTAAAGTTTGACTTTAAAGGACATACTGCGGTTTTTCATCGACCACACCCGCAAAAAGAAACCAAACCGTATGCCGTCCGTCTGGTACGCGAATACTTGGAGCTGACCGGTATCAAACCATGAATAATTTAACGTACAAAGGCTATTACGCAAATATCCAGTTTGAAGCAGACAGCGATGTTTTTGTGGGCCGTTTGGCAGGCATTACCGATATTGTCGTGTTTGAATCGGATACGGTTGAGGGCCTTAAAACGGCGTTTATTGAAGCGGTGGATGATTATCTGGCGCATTGCAGGCGTATAGGGAAACACCCGCAAAAAGCGTTTTCCGGAAAGTTGATGTTGCGGATCAACCCGGAAATACACGCAGAGATTGCATTAGCGACTGAGCTGAGCCACGCAAAAAGCATGAATGAGTTTGCAGAAGCGGCTTTGCACAAGGAAGCCCAGGCATACATAAACGCACAACAGGATGTTCAAAGACCTGCAAAATGAATTATATATCGTTAATCATCTGTAGAAGTGCAGACTTGATCTGACATTACTAAACGACTGGTATTTCGCGCGAGCGACAAAGAGCGGGGCATGCAGGGATGCCCTGCTCTCATGGGCGGACCACCGCCAGATGCTCATCCCTGTTCGATGAATTGCTGATCCCTGCCCTGCCAGTTCCAGGTTCCCGGCAGGAGCCCGGCTCCCGATGCCTGCCCGCCATGGTCAGTTCAGGTAGCCCCGCAGCCTGTCGTACTCCCTGATCTGGCCAGTTGACAGTTCCCTGGCAGCCTCGATATGAGCGAGCAGGTGGATAGCCTGGAGTTGACCACGCATGGCTCCCAGATGTTCGGTTACCCGTGTCATTTCCCGGGCTGAGGGGTCCCCGGATGCAAACAGGCCCGCCAGGTGTTTCTCGGCCATGATGATGTCCTCGCCCTTGACCACTGCCCGGGACTTCATCCTGTCATGGATTGCCCGAACCCGTCTTACCTGTGCGTCACTGAGACCGAGTTCCGACACGAGATCAAGCAGGTGCCTCGGTCCGGGGAAGTGGTTCAGTTCGGCCGCCCGGGCGAGCCCCATCCCCTCGCCGTGTCGCAGCGCGCGCACCTCCTCGTCTGTCAGGCTTGCTACTTCCGAACCCCGGGAGTGGGCATAGGATGACGGCTCGTGGGCATGCTGTGCCGTTGCCGGCATCGAAACCATTGCGAGCAGGCAGGCGCCGACCAGCCAGACGGGTGCAACAACCACTGTTTTCATTGGTCACCTCCAATCACTAAAAAAGGAATTATTTACTCCAGTCGCAAACCATATCGATTATACAGTTCTAACTCGCCCGGACGGAAGAATGTTCCGGACGAATGGAACCGGGAGCCCTGGGGCGAGCGGATCGACATGGCCGAAACCTGAATCCTCCTGCGTCACTCCCACCAGAACCGCCGTTCAATAAAACAGCCTTTGGCTACGGGAATCGTTCCTGCCATTTCATGCAGCGTTCCGAATCTCGCGCTTCATAGGCTGCCAACGCCGCCGCGGGGGTCAGATCGAACTGATGCTCATCGTCTTCACCGAGTGCGGTCAGGCGCATCGAATACCATGCGGTGACACCACCACGTGGCGGAGTGTCGAATACCGGAAAGTCGGGATCACCGCCCTCGTTGCTCAACCATGTGTTCGCGAGTGACGGATTCAGCGCCATCGCGCGTGCGAGGCTCACGGCGTCGGCATAGCCATTCCTGATGGCATCCACTGCCTGTTCGCGCGTCTCGAAGCCGCCCGTCACCATCAGCGGAATCGACGTCACTTTTTTCGCGCGCATGGCGAAATCAATGAAATAGGGACCGGATGAAGACGTACCTTCGGAACTTGATGCCGCGCCCGGAAAATACGTGCCGCCGCTGATGTCGATCAGATCAATCGACGTCCGGTCGAGCATGCGAACCACTTCTAACGCATCGCCTTCTGCCAGACCGCCCACGAGCCTGTCCGTCGAGTTGATCTTGATGCCGACCGGAAAAGATGCGCCGACAGCCTTCCTGACCACTTCGATCACTTCGCGGATGACGCGGAAGCGCCCTTCAATGGATCCACCATAACCGTCCGTTCTCCTGTTGAACAGGGGCGACAGGAACTGGCTGAACAGGAACCCGTGGCCCGCATGGATTTGAACGCCGCTGAAACCTGCTTGCCTGGCGAGTTTTGCCGCTCTCGCATATGTGCGGGGCAGTTCATGAATATCTTCGAGCGACATGCCCTCGCATTTGAGTCCTTCGACATCCAGAGCAGACGGCCCCCTGGGCCGGCTGATCGGCAAATGAGACAGCGCGCCGGCATGTCCGAGCTGCGGCCATATATGTGCGCCGTTCGCCAACCCCCGCAACGCCAAAGCCTGCATGGCACCAAGGTCGGCGTCCGGTGCGAGTACGAGATTGCCGGGTTTTTCGGGATATCGCGGAGTAACCTGTACCTCGCCGATCAGCGACAGTGCAACGCCACCCTCGGCCCATCGTTCATACAGCCTCATCTGTGCTTCGGTGGGATTCCCTGCGCCGTCGCCAAGGGAATCCGACATTGCTGATTTGATCAGCCGATTCTTGAGCGTTACGCCGCCAGGCAATTCCAGCGGGCATCCCAACACAGCCTTCGGACTTTGCTGCGTCAATTCAATTCTCCCTCGGGTAATTCTCTGGTTTTTTGGTAGCCGGGAACCGATGACCCTGGTCAACCGGGTATCCGGCCAGATTCGTGACGAGGGTGGTCTTCGTAAGCGACACCGGGATAAATGGTGCCGGAAAGAGGAGTCGAACCTCCGACCTACTGATTACGAATCAGTTGCTCTACCAACTGAGCTATTCCGGCAAGGGTGGGCCGCTGGCTTGACGCTGGATTATATGCGCCGCGCCGGATCATAGTCTACCGGAAAATATCCGGCTGGCCAGGGAACCGGAAGATACCGGTTCATCCCGATGGATGATTGATTCCGGAAAGGGATTATACGATACTGGCAGCCTGTATTATCCGCCGCCATCTCCAACCCATGATGCAACCCAAAGACAAGACACTGATTATCGCGTGCGGCGCCCTGAGTCATGAGTTGGTCGAGTTGATTCGCGTGAATGACTGGAATCACCTGGAACTGACCTGTCTGCCCGCATACTGGCATCATCAACCGCAACGCATCCCGGAAGGACTGCGGAAAAAGATTCGGGAAAACCGGGATAAATACAAGAAGATCTACATCATGTACGGCGATTGCGGAACCGCCGGGTATATTGACGCCGTGGCGGATGAGGAAGGCGCGGAACGGATAGCGGGACCGCATTGCTTTTCCTTCCTGATGGGTAATGACGCTTTTGAGGAATATACCCGGGATGAAATCACCACATTCTATCTGACGGATTTCTTCTGTGAGTATTTCGACCGGTTCGTTTGGGAAGCGCTGGGTCTGGACCGCAGGGACGATATGGTTGATTTCGTTTTCGCCAATTATGAAAAAGTCGTATTCATGGCGCAAACGGACAACCCTGAACTGCGGCGCAAGGCCGAAGAAATCGCTGGCAGGCTGAAGCTGAAGTATGAATATCGATATACGGGATATGGGGATATGGAAAAAATGATGAGAGCGACCGGGGCAAGCATCCCGGCCCGGCCTGCCGCAACTACCGAATCATATCCGGCGAATCCAGCAAATCCGGCAGATCAGGCTTGACCGTGGCGCAGTCCGGTTGGCAGGGAGAAGGAGATGCTCTCCTCCGGCCCCTCCAGTTCGACCGCGGTATTGCCGTCGCTTGACAAGCTTTTGATGACTTTTTGCACCAGTGACTCCGGCGCGGATGCCCCCGCAGTCACTCCGGCAACCTTTTTGCCGACCAGCCACTGCCGCTGAATCTGTTCAGGCCCGTCAATCAGGTAAGCCGGAACAGGATGGTTCCCGGCAATCTCGCGCAACCGGTTTGAATTCGAGCTGTTCGGTGAGCCGACCACAAAGACCACATCACATTCCCTGGCCAGCTTCTTGGCCGCATTCTGCCGGTTTTGGGTGGCAAAGCAAATGTCGTCCTTGCGCGGCCCTTGTATTTTCGGAAACCTGGACCGCAAGGCGGCGATAATTTTCGCGGTGTCATCCACCGACAGGGTGGTCTGGGTCACATAGGCCAGCATCGATGGATTCGACACCTCCAGGGTCTCCACGTCATCCACGCTCTCGACCAGATGGATTCCCTGGTCCACCTGCCCCATGGTCCCCTCGACTTCGGGATGGCCGGCAAAGCCGACCAGCAGGATTTCAAACCCCCTTTCGCGATATTTCCTGACTTCGATATGGACCTTGGTGACCAATGGACAGGTGGCGTCGAATACGGTCAGGTTGCGTGCGGCGGCTTCGCGCCGGACTGACCGGGACACGCCATGCGCGCTGAATACAACGATTGAATTTTCAGGAATTTCGGCCAGTTCTTCGACAAAAATGGCGCCCTTTCGGGTCAGGTCATGGACTACGGATGTATTGTGGACCACTTCATGCCGGACATAAATGGAGCCATGGATTTCCAGCGCCCTCTCTACGATTTCAATGGCGCGTTCAACACCTGCGCAAAATCCTCTTGGATTGGCCAGAATGATTTGGGCTGGGAAAGGATTGTCCATCGTAAGGGTCACTTCATGAGTGGTCAGAGTCGTTTGCCCGGCGGGCAGAAATAGTCGATGATCACCAAAACCGCCCCGAAGGTAATCGCCATATCCGCAATGTTGAACGCCGGGAAGTACATATCCTGATAATGCAGGGAAATGAAATCAATTACATATCGGTACTGAAGGCGATCAATCAGATTGCCCAATGCGCCCGCCAGAATCATGGCCAGTCCCCAGGCCAGCAGGCGGTTGACGGTAAAGCATCTCCATAACCAGACAACGATAAAGGCCGAGGCCAGCGCAGCCAGTGTCGAAAAAAAATAATGCTGCAACCCCCCGGCATCACTCAAAAAACCGAATGCCGCGCCGCGGTTTGCCACCCATGTCCATTGTAATACAGGCAGCGCCTCAATTGTGGGTTGGCCCCACAAATATTCCTGGGCCGCTTTCTTGGTAACCTGGTCAACAATAACGATCAATCCTGAAATACCGATATATCCCAGGAATTTGAGTGTGGGCTTTTGCGTCTTATGTCCTTTTTTCACCTGGTCTCATTTTAACCGATTCCCGCTTGCTGGAAGAACCGTTTTCCGGCTTCGCAATCAGCCAGAATCTGCGTTTTCAATTGCTCGAATGAATCGAATTTCCGTTCATCGCGAATTTTTTCGATGAATTCCACACAAATCCGTCTGCCATAGATGTTTCTGTCAAAATCGAACAAATGCACTTCCAGCAATGTTTTCAAGCCCCCGACCGTGGGGCGTGTGCCCAGATTGGCGACCCCGCAAAATTCGTTTTCATCCTCATCGACACCCTTGGCACAAACCGCGAAAACACCGGTAAACGGGGGCTTCCTGACCGCAATGTTGAGAGTGGGGAACCCCCACTGCCTGCCACGTTTGTCTCCATGGATGACACGCCCCATCATCGAATAGTTTTTTCCCAGCATCTGTCTGGCTACGTCCAGGTCACCCTGCGCCAGCGCTTTTCTGATTCTGGTGCTGCTGATCCGGGCGCTGGAATCCGATACGGTATGAAATTGCTCAGCCACGAACCCGTATTTCTTGCCGAATCGTTCCAGTAATCCATGATCTCCCGTTCTGCCTTCGCCGAACCTGAAATCGTCGCCTGTAAGAATATACCGGATACCCAATCCTTCGACCAGAATCTGTCGAATGAATTCCCCGGCCCCGGTATTCGCCAGACCGGAGTTGAACGGCAGCGCCAGCATAACGTCAATGTCGTACTCCCGGACAGACAAGTACCGGGCGCTCAGTCCGAACAGGCGGGGAGACGATTCCTGTTTTTGAAAATACTCGTTGGGGGTCGGCAGAAATGTCATCACAACCGTGGGCAGTGACAGTTCTTGACCTTTTTCGACCAACCTCCGCAAGATCATCCGGTGCCCCAGGTGGATGCCGTCGAAATTCCCGATGGTCAGGGCGCACCCTCCATCCGGTATCGATTTTGAATCTATGGATCTGGCCAGTTTCATCATTCGCTGAATTCCCGGATTTTCCAGGGTGACCCGGGATTGATACCCAAAACAAGCAATGCGGCAAAATAGGTGATGCCGCCCAGTCCCACCAACAACCCGAGTTTCAACGCCTTTGTCCATACAGACACTTCCAGCCACCAGTTTTCAGCGCCAACCAGCCACCATACCGATAGTCCCATAGCCGTCGCGGCGACCAGAATCCGCGCCACGAATCCGGCCCAGCTACGATCAACGACGAAAACCCCCTGTCGCTGCAGGACGACCAACAACATCAGCGCATTGGTCAATGCCGAAATCGAAGTGGCCAGCGCAAGCCCGACATGTTTGTAAGGCAGTACCAGAATCAGGCTGAACACGATGTTGACCGCAACCGCAATCATCGCAATCCGGACCGGAGTCCGGGTATTCTGTCTTGCGAAAAATCCGGCCGACAACACTTTCACCATTACGAACGGGGTCAATCCCAACGAGTACGCGATCAGGCTCAACACCGTCATATTCACCCCGTTTTCCGTGAAATCCCCATGAAAATAAATGGTGCTGATCATCGGATGCGCCAGGATAATCAGCCCGACGGTAGACGGAATACTGACCAGCAGGGCCCATCGGGTTCCCCACTCCAGGGTCCTTGAAAAATCCCCCGGAGCGGTTTCAACATGTTTTCGTGACAAATGAGGAAGAATCGCGGTACTCAGGGCCAGTCCGAATACCCCCAGGGGAAACTCCATCAGGCGGTCGGAATAGTACAGCCACGAGACACTGCCGGTCACCAGGAACGAGGCCAGAATCGTGTTGATCAGCGTGTTGACCTGGGCCACTGAAACCCCCAGCAAAGCCGGGACCGTGAGCGCCAGCACACGCCGGGCCCCCTGGATCCCGACTTCGTCTCCCGGCCGTTTGATTACCCGCGGCCGGATCGTCAGCTTTTCCTTGCGCAGGAATGGAATCTGGAAAAGCAATTGAACGACGCCAGCGACCAGGACTCCGATTGCAAGTGCGATCGGGGAATCATCGACCAACGGTACCAGGTACAGTGTTGCCAGAATCAAACAGATATTGAGCAGAATCGGCGTCGCCGCGGGAGCGGCAAAGCGATTGCAGGAATTGAGCATCCCGGCCGACATGGCAATCAGCGATATGAAAAACAGGTAGGGGAAAGTGATCCTGGACGCCTGTACCGTGAGAGCGAATTTTTCCGGGTCCCGGGTGAATCCGGTGGCCAGCATCGTAACCAGGGCGGGGGCGAATACCACACCCACCAGGCAGACGAGAATCAGGATCAGCCCGAACCGGCCGATCATCAACTGCAGGAACCGGTTGTTTTCGTCACCGGTTTTATTCAGTCGGTACTCGGTAAAAACAGGAATGAACGCGGCTGAAAAGGCGCCTTCTCCGAATAACCGGCGGAAAAAATTGGGCAGCCGGAACGCGACGATAAAAACATCAGCGGCGGCCTTGTCTCCCAGTACATTGGCGAACAGGACATCCCGTATCAATCCCGATATCCTCGACAGCAATGTCATCGACCCCACCGCCGACATCGACTTGAATAGCTTGGATGACATGTCTGCCTGGCTGGTTATGATTGAATGGACAACATGCTTCGGGGCTTGACTTTCAGGTCAAAATTGACCATATTCCGGTGCCGTTGCCGTTAATCAACCCTTTATTTCGACTCACATATTCAAGAGGATAATCCTTGGCTAATTCACCCCAGGCAAGAAAAAGAGCCCGACAAAATGCCAAACACCGGCTCAACAACATGAGCCAGCGCTCTTCGCTTCGTTCATCCATAAAAAGGCTGCTGAAGCTTATTTCGGAAAAGGACCGGGAAGGCGCCAGGTCGGCATATCGCGAAGCCACCTCCAGGATCGATCGCGCTGCCGTAAAGAACCTGCTCCACAATAACCGCGCGGCCCGCCTGAAAAGCCGTCTGAACAACCGTATGAAATCCCTGGAATCAACGAACACATGAAAATGGACCGGATCGTCGCAATTTGAAACGGCGATGACGTTCATACCGTGATCGCGATATTATCGCGATGGATCAATTCGGTCTCACCGCGATAACCCAGCACATTTTCCACCTGGTCACTGGCAATACCCAGAATCCTGCGTACTTCATCCGCATTGTAGTTGACCAGGCCGCGGGCCACTTCATTCCCTGCCTGATCGAAACAGATCACGATTTCGCCCCGGGTAAAAGTTCCTTCCGCCGCAGTCACGCCAATCGGCAACAAACTGCGCCCCTGCTCCTTCAGTACATTCACGGCGCCGTAATCCAGTACCAGCTTTCCATTCCCTCTGAGTTGTCCGGCCAACCACTGCTTTCTCGCCGCAATCCTTCCCTTGCCGGGGATGAGCATGGTTCCCAGCTCTTCGCCTCGTCTGAGTTTCAGGAGAATGTCCGGTTCAAGCCCGGATGTAATCACCGTGGTTGACCCGGACCGGGCCGCTTTTTGTGCCGCGGTCAGTTTCGTGACCATGCCGCCCCTGCCGAGCTCGCCTGCGGAACCCGCCATTTTCTGCAACGCAGGGTCGTCCGCCCGGCCATAATGAACCAGGTTCACCTGTCCGGATTCCCTGGGGTCTCCGTCATATAATCCCTGCTGGTCGGTCAGCAGAACCAGGCATTCCGCCTCCACCAGGTTGGCCGCCAGCGCCGCCAGCGTATCATTGTCACCGAACCGGATTTCCTCATTCACGACCGCGTCATTTTCATTGACGGTCGGTACGACACCCAGACTCAGCAACTCCCTTAATGTATTGCGCGCATTCAGGTATCGCTGCCGGTTGGCCAGATCGGCATGGGTAAGCAGAATTTGCGCCGTCAGTATGCCATGATTTCGAAATGCGGCTTCGTAGCTTTGCACCAGAATCATCTGGCCCACCGCGGCCGCAGTTTGCACCCGGTGCACCTCTCCGGGCCGCTTGTCCCATCCCAATCGGCGCATGCCCTCGCCGATGGAACCGGAAGAGACCAGCACGACATCGACATCCTGCCGCTTCAGTTCCGCGATTTGCCTGACCCAGGAATGGATCGCTTCCTGGTTCAATCCGGACTCGGAATCAGTAAGCAGTGAAGTGCCAATTTTAACGACCCACCGGGCTGAATCGGTCAGTACTTTTCTCGAACCCATTTTACTGGACTGCCTGCCGCACTTGCTGAACCTGCCGGACCTGCCGGGCTTTGTTTTCTTCGTCGATCCCGGTCAGTCGCCGCATCACATCGTGAACCAGTTGGTCACATCCCTGTCCGGATACCGCCGATATTCTATAGACCGGAATATCCGGATCCAGTTGTCTTTTCAACTGTTCTTCAATTTCACCAGCCTTGTCCCGGTCAATCGCGTCCACCTTGTTCAATACCAGCCACCTTTCCCTGTTTCCAAGCTCCGCGTCATATTCGCCCAGTTCCTTTTCGATCTTTCGGATATCCTGTACCAGGTCCGTTCCATCAATCGGGGCAATATCGACCAGATGGAGCAGGACACGTGTTCGATTCAGGTGTTTGAGAAACTCGATACCCAGGCCGGCGCCACGGGACGCGCCTTCTATCAATCCGGGAATATCCGCTATTACGAAGCTGTTGGCCTCACTCACGTCAACCACCCCCAGTTGCGGATGCAGGGTCGTAAAGGGGTAATCGGCTATCTTTGGCCTGGCATGGGATACGGCGCTCAGGAATGTCGATTTTCCGGCATTGGGCGCTCCCAGCAATCCCACGTCCGCCAGCACCCGGAGCTCCAGCCTGATTTGTCTCGTATCACCCGGTTTCCCTTTGGTAATTCTACGCGGCGCGCGATTGGTGCTGGATTTGAAATTCGCGTTGCCGAGTCCGCGCCGGCCGCCTTGCGCAACCAGCAAACGCTCGCCGTCCCGGGTCAACTCGCCGATCAGTTCGCAGGTCTGTGCGTCACTGACGATAGTGCCCGGAGGAACATCGATTTCCAGATCTTCTCCGGCCTTTCCGAACCGATCCCGGCCAGCGCCCCCCTGCCCGTTTTTCGCCCGGTGCAACCGTGCAAACCTGAAATCGGAAAGCGTATTCAAGCCGCCTTTGGCGACCAGGAATATGTTGCCTCCATCACCTCCGTCCCCTCCATCCGGCCCGCCTTTCGGGCGATATTTTTCCCTGAGGAAACTCAAACAGCCGTCACCGCCCTTGCCGGCAATAACCCTGATTGTCGCCTCGTCTACAAATTTCATGATAGCTGTTGCCGGACAAAACACCCCCGGCATGAAAAATCAGACCAAAAACAGAAAACCCCGCCCTGGTGACAAAGCGGGGTTCATTATTCCATATTGTTCCGGCTTGTTCAGATAACGCTGATCGTCTTGCGCTTGTTTGGCCCCTTTACCTCAAACAACACCTTGCCCGGAGCGGTGGCAAACAGTGTGTAATCCTTGCCGAGCCGGGCATTTTTGCCAGGGTGGAACCGGCTTCCCCTTTGTCTTACGATAATATTGCCCGCAAGTACTTGTTCTCCACCGAATTTTTTAACCCCCAGTCTTTTGGAGACCGAATCACGGCCGTTTCGCGAACTGCCGCCTGCTTTCTTGTGTGCCATGATAGACTCCTTACCGATACATGCGCCGGTATATGCCGATTAATTCGCAGGCGCTTCGTCTGCCGCGCCCGCGGCTGGTTCCGATGACTGCGGTTGCTTTACAGGTTCGACTGCCGCCGCATTGCTGCCAATCCCGGTAATTTCTATTTCCGTGTAAGGCTGCCGGTGGCCCTGGGTGCGACGATAGTTTTTTCGCCGCTTCATTTTAAATACCTTGATCTTGCGCCGCTTGCCGTGAGACAGGACGGTCGCGTTGACCTGGCTGTCGACCAGCGGAGTGCCCACCTTCACCTCGTCTTCGCCAGAGACCATCAAAACCCGGTCAATGCTCACTGAATCCCCTTCAGCAACCGGAATTTTCTCTATCTTGAGTTTATCCCCCACGGCAACCTTGTATTGTTTACCGCCGGTTTCGATGACTGCGTACATGGTTCTGTATCTGACTGGTTAGAGGTTTCAGGGCCGCCGGATTTTATCCGCCCCTGAACATACAGTCAATTGGTTTATTGTAACATTCGGACAATCCAGTCCTTCATTGTCGGCTAGAATAAGCGGTTACGAAATCCGGCCAACCAATATGTCACTCCTGAACCTGCAATCATCCGGCAACGACCCTGCCCAAAATCCGCGACTGATCCTGGATTCGGCCATTTCACTGGTCCGGACGGAAATGAAAAATGTGGACCATATTATCCGGAACCGCCTGAAGTCCGACATTGCCCTGATCGATAACATGGGCGCCTATATCACGCAAAGCGGCGGCAAACGACTTCGGCCACTCATCCTTTTGCTGAGCGCCCGTTGCTGCGGCTACCAGGGCAATCATCATATCCTGCTTTCGGCCATCATTGAGATGATCCATACCGCAACCCTGCTGCATGATGATGTCGTTGACGCCTCGGTCACCCGCCGGGGACAGCCTACGGCCAATATCGCCTGGGGGAACGAAGCCAGTGTACTGGTCGGAGATTTCCTGTATTCCAGGTCTTTCCAGATGATGGTGGAAATCGACAACATGGAAGTCATGAGGATTCTGGCCGAAACCACCAATGCCATGACACAAGGCGAAGTCATGCAATTGCTCAATGCCCATTCCGCTGACCTTACCGAAACCCAGTATTTCGATACCATTCACCGCAAAACGGCAAAGCTGTTTGAATCGTCCGCCCTGCTCGGCGGCAGTATCGCAAATCGTGAGAACGAAGTCTGCAAGGCGCTGGCGGACTATGGCATGTATCTGGGCACCGCGTTTCAAATGGTTGACGACATTCTGGATTATGACGCGCAAAGCAGGAAAATCGGAAAAGATGTCGGCGATGACCTCGCGGAAGGAAAGCCGACCCTGCCGTTGATTCATGCCTTGAAACAGTGTAATGACCGACAAAAACAGGTGATTACGACAGCGATTGAACAAGGTGACCGGGCCAGAATGAGCGAAATTCTGGCAATTGTCCGCTCCACCGGCGCCCTGGACTACACTTTCGAGCTGGCTCGATCCCAGGCCCGGCTGGCGCAGTCAGCCCTTGCCGGATTGCCCGACAACGAATACCGGACGGCGCTCGGCAAACTGGCGGAATTCTCCATCATCCGGCAATTTTAGCCAGCGCGCCGATGTCGGCCTGCCGATTCAGTCCGGCCAGAGATCCAGCAATTCAGCGGTAGCCCGTCTCCAGGATTTGGCCCGGGTGATCGCCGAAATCATCGCGACCGAACCCACCCCGCTGGATTTCAGTTCCCGCGCCCTTTCCAGATCGATGCCGCCGATGGCGACCAGCGGCCAACGTCCATCCAGGAGTTCCACCCAGTAACGCACCTTCCCGGGACCCTGTGGCGCGAATGACATCACCTTGCTGGTGGTATGGTGGACCGGACCGATTGCAATATAACTCGGATCGAGATCAATCGCCGCAGCCATTTCCCAATGACTGTGAGTGGACACGCCCAGGCGCAGCCCGGATTCGGCTATCCGGTCCAGGTCGGAGCGCTGGATATCCTCCTGGCCCAGGTGGACACCGTAAGCCCGGCGCCTGATCGCCAGGTGCCAATGGTCATTGATGAACAATCTGGCCCCGGCCCGGCCAGCGCTTTCCACTGCATCGATGATTTCCGCCTCGATACGCCGCTCACTGGCATTCTTGATGCGCAACTGGATCGTTCGCACTCCGGTTTCGAGCAAACGGCGTACCCAGTCGGCGCTATCGACTACCGGGTAGATTCCGAGCCGGTCGGTATCGCATCTGGCAAAGGTCCGTTCTTTCTTCTGTGGATTTCCGTAACGCAATTTTGGCAGTTGCCGATAATGGACCGGCCACGGCTGGCACGATTGAAACCTCATTCCGCCCAGTTGATAATGATGTCCGATGTTGCGCCCGGTCACGCTCCTCGCCAGAATGATGGCATCCCGCAGGTCATGCCCCAGCGCCATGGCTCCGGCAATGGCCGTAGCCAGGGTACAGCCCGTGCCTCTGACTGAATCCCCTTTTTTCATCCGCTGACTGGCTATCCAGAAACTTTCATCGCCATTGTTGAAATAGTCGTAACACTCATTTTCGGCATCGCCGAACACCGTATCATCCAGATGTCCGCCCTTGATCAACAGGCTGGACACTCCGGATTCCAGTATCCGCGATGCAGCGGCAACCAGATCATCGCGGCAACTGATCCTCATCCCGGCCAGCGCCTGCGCTTCAGCGATATTGGGAGTCAGCAGGGTAATCCTGCCTGCCGCCTGCGTGATACCCCTGCGAACCGTTTCGGCGGCAGCCAGGGTCCCGCCCGACGAACTGGCCATTACCGGGTCCCAGATCAACGGGCAGCCAAACCGATCCTGCAACGAACAGACAGCCTGTATCTGTCCGCTATCGCAGACCAGACCGGCCTTGATGGCGCGCGGGGCAAATTCGGATTGAATGCATTCCAGTTGCCGGTCGAACTGGTCCCCGGTCACCGCTCTGCACAATGAAACCCCATGACTGTTCTGGGCCGTAACGGCGCTGACCGCGAAAAACCCATGCAATCCCAGGGTTTGCAAAACGCGATTGTCGAGATGAACGCCGGCGCCGGATGTCGGGTCTGTCCCACCGACCACCAGTACGGCCTGCTCGCCCGGATGATAAGCCAATCTACCGGGAAGTCCGATGCCAGAAAGGCATGCCCACGGTCGGCGTACTCGGCGAGGCATTCTGCCGCTTGCGAATGACGCCAGCCTGGAAGGCCAGCCGCCCGGCGATGACCGCGCCCCGAAAGGAATCCGCCATGCGGACCGGGTCAACCGCTTTCGCCACGGCCGTATTCAGCAATACGCCATCGTAACCCATTTCCATGGCCTGGCAGGCATCGGAAGGTTTCCCCAGGCCGGCATCGACAATCAGCCTGGTCTCGGGCAGACGATCACGAATGGTCTCCAGCGCATACGGATTGATCAGGCCCTGGCCGGTGCCGATCGGCGACCCCCAGGGCATGACCACCTCACATCCCGCTTCCGCCAGGGTTCTGCATAAAACCAGGTCATCCGTACAATAGGGGAATACATTGAAATCCAGGGCAAGCAGTTTTTCCGTGGCCTCGACCAGTTTCAGAGGATCGGGTTGCAGATTGTAATCGTCGCCGATCACTTCCAGCTTGATCCAGTTGGTGGAGAAAAGCTCCCGACTCATCTGCGCCAGGGCAACGGCTTCCTTGACACTGTGGCAACCCGCGGTATTCGGCAGGATATGAATACCCAGGGCGCGCAACCCGTCCCAGAACTGGTTCCCGCTTTGCTGCTCCGGGGATTGACGTCGCAAGGATACGGTAATCACCTGTGCCCCGGATTTTTCCACCGCCTTCTGCAAAACCAGCGGGGACGGGTATTGAGCGCTGCCAATCAGAAACCGGCTTTGCAGCGGGATGCCGTAGACCTCCCAGCCATCGGAACACGGGTCCGGGGCTATCCGGTTCCGGGTGTTTACTTCATCCAGCATGATCCAGCCGCCATAACTGTCCGTCAGCCGCCGGAAACAGGCCGCACGATGTCGATCAGGTCCTGGTCTTCGAGCATCCGGATATCGTATTGTTCGCGGGGAACGAATGTGCTGTTGACCGCCACCGCAAACGGCGCTGCCTCCACATTGTATCCGCAGGAATCCAGCAGGGCCGCGAGTGTGGACTCCGGCACAACCTGCATGGCGCGATTATTGAGACTAACCGTAATTTTCATCCTTCACGTCCGCATTGAATGATTCGAACAACTGGCCGAACCGGATCCGCCCGATATCGCCATCGATGTAATTCTGGACATCCGCCAGCAATGCGGGAGCAAAAAGATAGCCATGCCGGTACAGGCCATTCACGGAAACAGTGCGGCCGCAGACACGCACCCGCGGCATATTGTCGGGATAGGCCGGTCGGCAGTTTGCCTCCATCGACAGAATCCGCGCTTCAGCGAAACCACTGTGGACAATATACAGCGCGGACAATAATTCAAGCGCCGAACGAACGGTCACATCGTGCATCGCGTCGCTTTCTATTTCCGTGGCTCCAATCACATAAACATGGTTGCCGTGGGGCGCCACATAGAGCGGATACCTGGGATGAATCAATCGAATGGTTCTCCGGATATTCACTTCCGGGGCGTAAACCCGGATCAGTTCCCCCCGCACCCCTCTCAAATCGGCCTGGGAAATCCCGCAAACGCCAGATGATTCATTGAACGCGCCCAGCCCCCGGCAATCGATCACCCAGTCAAAACGGCCGGATTGCCAGACCTCCGACAAACAGGACACCGGATGATTTTCAAGCCAATCGACACCGTATTTCTCCAGAGCCTCGTTCAGCGCCTGGTAAAGCTGGTGATTGGACAATACCGCCTCATCCGGGAAATAGCTCGCCTCCGCGAATCGCTCGGCCAGCCCGGGCTCGAGAACACGGATACACTGGCGGTCCAGCCGTTGAAAACTCGACTCCCCGAGTTTTGAGGCCGCCATCGAGTTGAATCCACACCAGTCCTCCCGATCCGAACCGTGCGCGACCACCAGGGTCCCCAGGGCGCGGTAATAAATCGGAACCGCCGTGCATTTCTCCAGGTCTGCAATTATTTTCGGCCACAATTCCATGCTTGCGACACCGATGTCACGCACGATCCCGTCTTTCAGCGCCGCCTCGGTATAAGGCGCGATCATGGCCGCCGCAGTCAATCCGGCGCTGGTTCTGCCCTGGCGGTCGCGGCTTTCGACCAGGGTAACCGGGCGCCCCTTGCGGAGCAGTTGCCAGGCCAGCAATCTGCCCGCCAGCCCGGCGCCGACAATCGCAAATGATTGCCCTTGCATCAGAACTTACCCACTTGCGGGATGGCGGGGTTTGTAAATTTCACTGCCGCCTTCAAGAAATTCCCTGGATTTTTCCTTCATGCCCTGGTCAATCTCGATTTTCTGCTGCTGGCCGTAGGTGTCCCGAACCTCCTGGGAGATCTTCATGGAACAGAACTTGGGACCGCACATCGAGCAAAAGTGGGCAACCTTGGCCGATGCCTTGGGCAAGGTCTGGTCGTGAAAGGCCCTGGCCGTATCCGGGTCGAACCCGATATTGAACTGGTCCATCCAGCGAAATTCGAAACGCGCCTTTGACATCGTGTCGTCCCGGATCTGCGCGCCGGGATGCCCTTTCGCCAGATCCGCCGCATGGGCCGCAATCTTGTACGTAATAATGCCCGTTTTCACGTCATCCTTGTCCGGCAGTCCAAGATGCTCTTTCGGTGTTACATAGCAAAGCATCGCGGTTCCGAACCAGCCGATCATGGCGGCGCCGATACCGGACGTAATATGGTCATAACCGGGTGCAATATCGGTGACCAACGGACCCAGCGTATAAAACGGCGCTTCGTGACAAACCTCGAGTTGCTTGTCCATGTTTTCCTTGATCTTGTGCATCGGTACATGTCCCGGCCCTTCGATCATGACCTGCACATCGTGTTTCCAGGCAATTCTGGTCAGTTCTCCCAGTGTTTCAAGCTCTGCGAACTGGGCCGCGTCATTGGCATCGGCAATACTGCCTGGCCGCAACCCGTCCCCCAGCGAAAAAGAAACGTCATACGCCTTCATGATTTCACAGATTTCTTCGAACCGGGTATAAAGAAAATTCTCCTGGTGGTGCGCCAGGCACCATTTCGCCATGATGGAGCCGCCGCGGGATACGATACCGGTAACCCGGTCCACGGTCATCGGTATATGGTGCAGCCGCACCCCGGCGTGCAATGTAAAGTAATCCACGCCCTGCTCGGCCTGTTCGACCAGGGTATCCCTCATCAATTCCCAGGTCAGGTCTTCCGCGACTCCCCTGCATTTTTCCAACGCCTGGTAAACCGGCACAGTGCCAATCGGAACGGGCGAATTGCGGATAATCCACTCCCGCGTCTCATGGATATTTTTCCCGGTGGACAAATCCATGGTGGTATCCCCCCCCCAGCGGATTCCCCACACCATCTTTTCGACTTCTTCCTCAATCGAAGACCCCAGGGCGGAATTTCCGATATTGGCATTGACCTTGACCAGGAAATTTCGTCCGATGATCATCGGTTCGGATTCCGGATGATTGATGTTTGCGGGAATAATCGCTCTTCCCTCCGCTACTTCCCGGCGAACGAATTCCGGCGTAATCATCCGCTCCGATCCATTCCCGGCTGACTCACTCGCCGCCAGTCTCCCCATGTTTTCCCGGATCGCGATAAACTCCATTTCCGGGGTCACGATACCCTGGCGCGCATAATGCATCTGGGTCACACAGCGGCCGGACCGCGCCTTCCGGGGTAATTTCCGATTCCTGAACACCGCCAGCGTTTCGCTGTCCCGGTTCCTTTGGCGGGTAAAATCGGAACTGAAATTCTGCAACTGTTCCGTGTCTCCACGCTCCCTGATCCAGTTCTCCCTGAGGCGGTCAAGCCCCTGCTCCAGGTCAATCGTTACTTCCGGGTCCGTATAAGCTCCGGAAGTATCGTATACGTCAAGCGGTTCATTGATTTCAATCGACTCGGAATTGTCCGGCCCCTTGATCGGGGTGGGGTCCAGTTTGATCCGGCGCATCGGTACACGGATATCCTCACGACTTCCGGCAACGTAAACCTTGCTTGAGCCGGGCAACGGGTCGGTGGTAATACCGCTTAATCCTTCGGTATTGAAGCTCTTGGGGGCGGGGTTCTTCATGGTATCTCCGAAATTGATAAACACTTTCAAGGAACGCCGGGGAAAACCTGGCGTTATCCGGGCATCACACCCGAATCATGGCTCGTGTTTGTCGGGGAACCGGAGGCAACCGACTACCGAATTGCTGCTTGTTTCCTACGGAGGTTCTAGCCTCTTCAGGTTCTACGGGTTTTATCTCAGCCTGTGCAGCACCCCGACAAGTACGTGGAATGGTAGCAGAATCCGGTTTGCATGTCCATTGATTGTCGCCCGCCCCCCAACTGTGGTACAGTTTGTCGCTCGGTTGGAACTTATCTTCAAGAGTCATGCTTATCGGTACTATCGGCTCACTGGCAACGATGCCGGAGTCAGCGCAATACGCTGTAGTGTCATGGCCGTCCGGTCCGTCCGGTTGTCGTGGTTTGTAGATGGCGGCCTGGGTCGACAAGGATGGATACAGGAAGAATGTAGGTATTATCGTTTGTAATCACGCCCAGCAGGTCTTGTGGGCGAGGCGCTCCCGCCACGACGGCTGGCAATTTCCACAGGGAGGGGTTGAACCTGAGGAATCACCGCGTGAAGCGGCGTTCCGGGAACTCTACGAAGAACTCGGTCTTGCACGAAAGGATGTCAGGCTGCTGGGTAATACCGGAAGATGGCTGCGCTATGATGTGCCGTATGCCATTCGGTCCCGGCGTTATTTGCAGCACAGGCAATTCCGCGGACAGAAACAACGGTGGTTCCTGTTTCAACTGATTGCCCAGGAATCCCGGGTTCGGCTGGATATTTCCGAAAAGCCGGAATTCGATTGCTGGGAATGGGTGGATTACTGGCAGCCGCTCGACCAGATCGTGGAATTCAAGAGGCAGGTCTACAAAAAAGCGCTGACTGAACTGGAACCGTTGTTGAGCCGCGAAAATTCATATTCCTGATCCGGCTTGCTCCCAACTCCTTTTCGTCATTCCCAACCCTTTTCCGTTTTACTCGCCCGCCACCGTCAGATTCTCGATCAGAATGGACCCGGCCCGGATGTTTTTTCGCAGGTCCATGTCCGAGCCGACTGCGGTGATCGCCTTGAACATCTCTTTCAGGTTGCCGGCAATGGTGAACTCCTGTACAGGATACTGGATTTCCCCGTTCTCTACCCAGAAACCGAACGCGCCCCGTGAATAATCTCCGGTTACCGTATTTACGCCAAAGCCGATCAACTCACTGACCACAACCCCCCGGCCCATATCCCGGATCATCTCTTCCAGGTTGCCGGGAGCGCCGGAATGGCCCGGATTCGCGCTGACGAGTGTCAGGTTATGCACTCCTCCCGCGTTGCCCGTGGTTTGCATGCCCAGTTTCCGGGCGGAATAACTGTTCAGCAGATAGTTTTCGAGCACCCCGTCACAAACAATCCGGTTCGGACGCGTGGCCACCCCTTCGTTATCGAAAACCGCGCTGCCCATCGCCCTGGAAAGATGGGGTTGCTCCACGATTTCCGTGCCGCACGGAAAAATACGCTGACCCTTGTGATCCAGCAGGAAGCTCGCCTTGCGATACAGGCTGGAGCCCTTGATGGCAGAGACCAGATGAGAAACCAGGCTGGATGAAACACTGGAATCGAAAATCACCGGGTACTCTCCGGTCCTGATCTTGCGGGCGCCGAGTCTGTGAACGGTTCTCCTGGCAGCCTCGAGTCCGATTGCGTCGGCGCAAATCAGGTCATCCGCGTGACGCTTGCTGTCATACCAGTAATCACGATGCATATCCTCACCCGCCCCGGCAATCACCGAACAACCGATACTGTGCCAGCTTCCTCGCGACAACCCGAAAAAGCCGTAGGAATTCGCCAGCATACTGACCCCGTTGTGGCTGGATACGGTCGATCCTTCGGTGTTGCTGATCCGGGAATCACTGTCCATGGCGACCGTTTCACAGTTCGTCGCAATTTCGATCATCCGGTCCACCGGGACCGACCACGGGTGATTCAGATCGAGGTCCGGGAATTCGGTGGCAAGCAGCTCAACATCCGCCAATCCGTTAAACGGATCCTCTTCCGTATACCTGGCGATATTACACGCTGAATGGACGCAGGAGCGGATCGCTTCACCCGAAAAATCCGTGGAGGAGGCCGTGCCGCTGCGATGCCCGAAATAGACCGTCAGCCCGATATTCTTGTCCCGGTTATGCTCAACGGTTTCAACCTCTCCGTGCCGGACGGTCACAGATCGGCCCTGCTCCTGGGTTATCGACACTTCCGCCCGGTCCGTGCCCAGTAGTTTGGCCTGTTCCAATGCGCTGGACGCGACATCGACCAGACTTCGCTCTATATCGGATTGCACATCAGGAAGCCATGCCGGGCGCGGCTCCTGATTGGACCGGGCCATCAGACCGCCACCCCGCCCACGGTAAGCCCGTCTATACGCATGGTGGGCTGGCCCACACCGACCGGAACGCTCTGCCCGTCTTTTCCGCAAACCCCTACTCCGGAGTCCAGCGCCAGATCATTACCGACCATGGATACCCGGGTCAGTACTTCCGGGCCATTGCCGATCAGGGTTGCCCCCTTGACCGGCCAGGTCACCCTGCCTTTTTCGATCAGGTAGGCTTCAGAAGCGCTGAAGACGAATTTCCCGGAAGTGATATCGACCTGCCCGCCCCCGAAATTAACCGCGTACAGCCCTTTATCCACCGACGCGATAATCTCTTCAGGATCATGATTTCCGTTATGCATATAGGTATTGGTCATTCTCGGCATCGGTAAATGCGCGTAGGATTCCCTGCGGCCATTGCCCGTCGGCGCCATGCCCATCAGGCGCGCGTTCAGATTATCCTGCATGTAGCCGGTCAGGATTCCATTCTCGATCAGTACCGTATCCTGGGCAGGCGTCCCCTCGTCATCGATCGACAACGATCCGCGACGATTCGCAATGGTGCCGTCATCCACCACGGTGCACAGTTCGGAGGCCACCTTTTCCCCGATCCGGCCACTGAAGGCCGAAGTGCCCTTGCGATTGAAATCCCCTTCCAGCCCGTGCCCGATCGCTTCATGCAACAGGATCCCCGGCCAGCCCGGTCCGAGCACGACCACCATTTCCCCGGCCGGAGCTTCCCTCGAATCCAGCGAAACCAGCGCCTGGCGGACCGCCTCTTCCGCATATCCGTGCGCACGATTGCCTTCGGTGAAAAAGTCGTATCCATAGCGTCCGCCGCCACCGGCGGAACCCTGTTCCAGTCTGCCGTTATGCTCGACAATGACCTGGACGTTCATTCGAACCAGCGGACGGATGTCCGCGGCCAGTATGCCGTCAGACCGGACCACCATCACCACATCCTGCAAACCGGCCAGGCTGACCATAACCTGCGAGATGCGGCTGTCGATTGCCCTGGCTGTTTGTTCGACTTCCTTCAACAACGCCACCTTGTCTTCATCCTGCATCGAGGCAGGCGGATTGAATGGCTGGTACAAACGGGCAACCGGCTGGTCGTGGGGCTGGATTTTTATGATACTGTCATGGCTGCCGCTGCGGGCGATGGCCCTGGCCGTATCCGCGGCGCTGGTCAAGGCTGGCAGGAGGAGTTCATCGGTGTAGGCAAACCCTGTTTTTTCGCCGCTGACCGCCCGGATCCCGACCCCCTGGTCAATGCTGTAGCTCCCCGACTTGACGGTTCCCTCGTCCAGCGACCAGGATTCCCGACGGGAATGCTGGAAATACAGATCCGCATAGTCGATCTTCGGCCCCATCACCTGGTTGATGGTCCGGGTCAGGGCATGGTCGCCCAACCCGGTCGGTTCGAGCAATACCTGCATCGCGGTTTGAATCTGGTCAGACATGGGCGGGCTGGAAATGGATTCAAGATCAAAACAGGTCGAAACGGCAATTTGCACGCGAAGGCAGTTGTTGGCGAACGAGACGCAGTTGTTCCGGATCGATCCTGCTGTAGACACTGCCCCAACCTGTTTCCAGTTCGGCGGCGGTGTTTCCCCAAGGATCAATTATAACAGTATGCCCCCAGGTTTTGCGTTTTTTGTTGTGTTGCCCGTATTGCGCCGGAGCCACGACATAACAACTGTTTTCTATCGCTCTGGCCCTTAATAACGGCATCCAGTGGTCCTTCCCGGTGGTATGGGCGAAAGCGGAAGGCACGACCAGTATTTCGGCGCCCCTTCGCACAAGCTGGCGATAGAGTTCCGGGAACCGAAGGTCATAACATATGGACAGACCGATTCTGCCCGCGGGTGTATCGACCACTTCGAGCCGGTCCCCCGGCAAGGTGTAATCGGATTCGCAATAACGTTCGCCGTTCGCAAGAGACACATCGAACAGAAAAATCTTGTCATAGCGGGCCACCCGCTGCCCGTGGTTGTCATAGACCAGCAGGGAGTTGGCGATCTTGCCGGGGTCGCTGGAACGCATCGGCACACTGCCGCCCAGAATCCAGATGTCGTACTGTTTCGCGATCCGGGACAGGAATTCCTGAATTTTGCCTTCACCGTCCGGCTCGGCGCATTGCAGCAGTTGGGCAACGCTGGATGGCATCAGGCCAAAGCATTCAGGCAATACAACCACCTGACTGCCCGTTTCGTCCAGCCGCTCGCGACCCGGTTGACAGGCGCGGGCAATATGTTCCGTCAGCGCCGCCAGATTGCGGTCGATGTCGTCGCCCGAATTGGTCTGGATTGCGATTATTGCGCCCATGTCCGCATCCGGTGGGCAGCGAAGGCCCTGAAATTACAAAACGTAGAAATAATGGTTGCCGACCCTGGCGACAAGCCGGCCTTCTGAAATCCAGTAGGGCCTCACGCTTGCGGCATGATAATGAGTGGCGCCGCCGACCTCGGTCACGGTCCCCCTGTCAAGAAATGACTGCGCCAGCGCCAGTGACTGCCGCCATGCCTCCGGATCGTTGACAGAATGGTATTTCATAGCGGTGTGGGTCCAGCTGAATTGTTTCCTTTGCCATACAACCTCACAGATTGTATCAGGATAATCCCTGCTCTTGATCCGGTTCATGATGACCGCCGCGATGGCCAACTGCCCTTTTCTACCCTCGCCACGACCTTCATGGTAGAGATTCAATGCCATGCAACCCAGTTCCTGCCCCGGGGTCAGGGCGGAAAAATCCAGTTTCTGGGCGAATCCGGTATTGCAGGCGTGGCTGACACCGGATAACAGGATACCGGATACCAGCCCTGAAACCACCAGGATTCTCCCGAAAACCTTCCGGATGATAAATTCGATGTGCATGGCTGCCGCTTTTCATCCAATAACAATCATTTCGCCATAATTTTACCATAATTACACAATTATTTTGCAACAAGAACATTTTCCCGGGTAGCGGATTCGTTCATACCTCCCGGGTAGCGAGAAACTCGACATCCGGCCAGCGTTGGCTCACGAGTTGCAGATTGGCCCGATTCGGAGCGATATAGACCAACGTTTTTTGCCCGTCCAGCGCCAGATTCTGCTCGTTGCGGCGCTTGAACCCGGCTTCATCGGCAGAATTTGTGAATTTGACCCAGCGGGCCGTGGATACCGGCACTGCCTCGAACACGCAGTCCACACTGTATTCCGTTTTAAGGCGATGGGCCACCACATCGAACTGCAGAATCCCCACCGCGCCGAGAATCAGGTCATTGCTGGTCAATGGTTGAAATACCTGGGTAGCGCCTTCTTCGCTGAGCTGAACCAGTCCTTTTTGCAGCGCCTTGGCGCGTAACGGGTCCCGCAGACGGACTTTCCTGAACAATTCGGGAGCAAAATTCGGAATTCCGGTAAATTGAAGGGATTCCCCCTCTGTAAAGGTATCGCCAATCCGGATACTGCCGTGATTGTGCAACCCGAGTATGTCCCCGGCAAACGCGTCATCTGTCTGTCCGCGCCTGGATGCCATAAAAGTATGGGCATTCTGCACAGTCAGAGTCCTTTGCGCCCGCACATGGCGAATTTTCATGCCTTTTCGAAATTCGCCGGAAGTAATCCGTATAAAAGCGACCCGGTCATGGTGCGCCGGATCCATGTTGGCCTGTATCTTGAAAACGAATCCGCTGAATTTTTCCTCCCCGGCCCGGACCCTTCGGGTGATCGTAGCCCGCGACCCGGGGGCAGGGGCGTACTCCACAAAATTATCCATCAGTTCATCGGTGCCCTGTCGGTTCAGCGCAGAACCGAAAAATACCGGAGTGAGTTCCCCGGAACGATAAGCCGACAGATCGAATTCGTGACTGGCCCCCCGGACCAGTTCCACTTCCTCGCGCAGGGTTTCGGCCAGGCCGTCGATCCTTTCATCCAGCGCCGGATGATCCAGCCCCTCGATGAATTCATCCCGATCCAGTCCCCCGCGCCCCTCGAACAAATGAACCACGTCATCATACAAACGATATACCCCGGTAAACCGCTTCCCGGCGCCGACCGGCCAGGTCATCGGCGCGCATTTGATTTTCAGAACCCGCTCGACCTCATCCATCACATCAACCGGATCAAGCCCCTCCCGGTCCATCTTATTGACGAAAGTCATGATTGGCGTATCACGCAGGCGGCAGACCTCCATCAGACTGACTGTCCGGTCTTCCACCCCCTTGGCAATGTCGATCACCATCAACGCTGAATCGACCGCGGTCAGAGTGCGATAGGTATCCTCGGAAAAATCCGCGTGACCGGGAGTATCCAGCAAATTCACGACGCGTTCCTTGTAAGGAAACTGCATCACGGAAGAAGTCACCGATATCCCCCTCTGCTTCTCCAGTTCCATCCAGTCCGACGTCGCATAGCGGCTGCTTTTGCGTGCCTTGACCGTACCGGCCAACTGGATCGCCCCTCCATATTGCAGCAAGCGTTCGGTCAATGTCGTCTTGCCGGCATCCGGATGCGATATGATTGCGAATGTGCGTCGCCTGGTAATTTGCCCGGCAAGATTTTCATTCCTCATTGTCCTGGTCCCCGACTCCGGCAAGCGCGCCTGAAAAAGTGCGTTATTGTACAGTCTGATTGAGGGTAAATCGCGCTAGAATACGCAGTCTTCCCGGTCACGCCGATGTCTTTGCTCACCATAACCAATTTATCCATCGCCTTTGGTCATCACAAACTGCTGGACAATACCAGCCTGACCCTGGACAAAAAGCAGCGGTTCGGACTGATTGGCAGGAACGGCGAAGGGAAATCGACACTGCTCGCTATCCTGAAACGGAAAATCATTGCGGACGAAGGGGATTTCAGGGCAAGGCCCGGTCTGCGAATCGCCCTTCTGGACCAAACTTCGGTTCCGGTCGGGAATGAATCCGTGTTCGACCTGGTGGCCAGAGGACTCGGTGAAGCAGGTCAGGCGCTGGCTGAATACCACCAGGTTTCGACCCGGTCCACCATGGACCCTGCGCAACTGAAGCGGCTGGATGAACTGCAACAGGAACTCGACAGCAACGATGGCTGGAATGTGCATGCCCGGATCAACAAGACGCTCAGCCGGCTGAACCTGAACGCGGATGACCGGGTCTGCGAATTATCCGGGGGATGGCAACGCAGGGCCGCTCTGGCCCACGCCCTGGTCTGCAATCCCGACCTCCTGTTGCTGGATGAACCGACCAATCATCTCGATACAGACGCCATTATCTGGCTGGAGCGCCAGCTCCTCCAATTCAAGGGCGCGCTTTTGCTGGTCACGCATGATCGTGAATTTTTACAGAATGTCTGCACCGACATTCTCGAACTCGACCGCGGGAAACTGGTCAACTGGCCCGGCAGCTACACCGATTACCTGTCCCGGAAAGCGGCGGCGCTGGCGCAGGAGGACAGGCAAAACGCGGCCTTTGACAAGAAACTCGCAAAGGAAGAAGCCTGGATCAGACAGGGCATCAAGGCCAGGAGAACCCGCAATGAAGGCCGGGCCAGAGCGCTGCAAAAACTGCGCGAAGAACAGGCGAACAGAAGAAACCGGATATCGAATGCGCGACTGGAAATAAACAAGGGACCCATGAGCGGGAAAATCATCATTGAAGCGGAAAACATCGACTTTGAAATCAATCGGCAGATTATCGCCAGGGATTTTTCCACCCGCATCCTGCGCGGTGACCGGATCGGATTGATCGGACCGAATGGCATCGGCAAAACGACACTTCTGAAAATCCTGCTCAAGGAGATCGAACCCCGAACCGGCTCGGTCCGGCACGGCTCCCACCTGAAGATCGCCTGCTTCGATCAATCACGGACACAACTGGACCCCGAACAAACGGTCGTAGACATGATCGGCCAGGGCCGGGAGCAAATCAGCATAAACGGGAAGGACAAACATGTGATCCGTTATCTTGCGGATTTCCTGTTTTCCCCCGCACGTGCCCGTTCGCCGGTAAAATCATTGTCCGGGGGAGAATGCGCGCGAGTGCTGCTCGCCATGCTGTTCAGCAAGCCTGTCAATTTACTGGTCATGGATGAACCCACCAACGACCTGGATATCGAAACCCTGGAGTTGCTGGAAGAACAGCTTCTTCAATTCGATGGCACCCTGTTGATGGTCTCGCATGACCGCAAGTTTCTCGACAACGTAGTCACCAGCACCCTGTCTTTTGAAGGAAAGGGCCGAATCAACGACAATGTGGGCGGCTATTCCGACTGGCTGAGGCAGGCCAGTAGCGCCCGGTCCCGATCCCCGGAAAAACCCGAAAAGTCGTCAAAGCCTGCGCCCCGGCAACCGGACCGGAAAACCGCAGAAAAAAAGAAAAAGCCCGGATTCAACGAGCAACGCGAACTGTCCGCTCTGACGACAAGAATCGAACACCTGGAAAACCGCCAGAACAGCCTGACCGCAATCATCTCGGAGCCGGATTTCTACAGCCGCCCCAGCGACGACATCCATACCGCCCTGGAAGAAATCAAGACGGTCGGCAATCAACTGGAACAGTGCTGGCGCCGTTGGGAAGAACTGGATTCCTGATCATTTTTTCAGGCAAATCGCGCTTATCTGGCGACCATAGCGCTTTTCCCCTTTATGGCATGCCCGGCGATAACTGAAAAACTGACGCTCGTTGCTACAGGTATCTTCGATCATCCGATGGATTTCTGCGATTCCCGCCTTTTCCAGTCTTTTTTCGATGTACCGAGGCAGATCGAACATTCGTTTGTGACCGACCCCGGCCGGGCTGAAACAATCCTCGCATCCAGTGTCTGACCTGGCCAGCACCTGATCCTCGAATTCGATACCGACCTCGTAGGACAGCGGTTGGATGGCGGGACCGATCACGGCGCGGATATTTCCGGTTTTCGCGCCGAGTCCGCCCATGGCCTTGATGACCTGGTCGGTAATCCCGCTGACCGCCCCCTTCCACCCCGCATGGGCCGCCCCGACCACCCGATTTTCCGGGTCGAAAAACAATACCGGAGCGCAATCCGCCCCCAATACGCCGAGCGCCACCCCCTTCTCACGGGTAACCATCCCGTCCCCCTGCAAGATCTCGCCCGTATGCGATTCCCGGTCGATCTCATGAACCACCGTGCCATGCACCTGCCTGAGACTGACCACACGGTCGCAATGCAGCGCAGCCGCCACCCTGGCGCGGTTTTCCAGCACATGCTGCGAGCGGTCACCCGAAAATTGCCCGCAATTCAGGGAATTGAATTCGCCCTGCGACACCCCGCCCTGTCGAGTGAAAAAACCATGGTGGATTTCCGGCTGGCGTTCGAGTAACGGGCTTTGCAGAAAAGGCAACGAGGTCATCGGACAAATTTACCAACAAAACCCTATCGAATCCATTGCCGGTCGGTAGCTTGCCCAATACGGGTCATATATAATCCGCCCAACCATGTCCCGCACCGGAGAGTTGGCAGAGCGGTCGAATGCGGCGGTCTTGAAAACCGTTGACTGTAACAGGTCCGGGGGTTCGAATCCCTCACTCTCCGCCACTAAACATTATAAAACAGGGTGTTACGTGTATAATACCCCAACGCTCGCAGCCCGTTAGCTCCATGAGACCGCCCGGCTTTACGCAAACACAGTTCGACTACGCTCTTGCCGCTATGATCCAGAGCGTCTCTGAATCCGGGGGGGCGCGGTGTCGCGTCGTCGCCCGAGACCTTCATCGAGCGGTCGTGGGCGCCAGCCAGCCGAACCGCATGCCGATGGCCTGCAACGCCATGTGGAAACTGGCCGAGGATCTGCCCCATACCGTTGTCCACCGTACGCCCAGCGGTCGTTCCAGTTCGCTGGAGATCGAATACCACCTTGACGGGGAGACGATCACTGCGGCGCCACCGAGCTCGAGTCGGCGCGTTTCGCAACCACGACTAGGGCCGACCTCGACGCCGCGGTCGCCAACGTCACAGGGAGTTGTCGCCCCTGGACGGCGGCGCGATGCCGAACTGCCCGACGCCGACCTTTACCTCGTGGCTTGCGTGAAGCGCAAGGCAAGCGCCACCATGCCAGCGAGGGAACTCTATACGTCCAGTTGGTTCCAGAGGGCACGTGCATGCGTCGAGAGGACGGGGCAGCCCTGGGCGGTTCTGTCCGCCAAGCACGGCCTTCTCTGGCCGACCGACACCGTCGCCCCGTATGAAATGACGCTCCGATCAATGTCCGGGCTGGAACGACGTCAATGGGCCGACACCGTGCTTGCTTCCTTAGCCCCGCACCTCGCCGGTGTCCGTACGATCACCATACTCGCCGGCACCACGTACCGCAAATTGCTGGTGCCAGAATTGGAAAGGCGCGACATCGAAGTCCTGGTGCCAATGGAAGGCCTTTCCCAAGGCAGACAACTCCAGTGGCTGGACATTTGCCTGACCCGCGCCCGCGCCGACGAACGGACCTCGCGGTCCCGCGTACCGCAGCCTGCCAGCGAACGGCTCGACCATCTGCGGCGCTTCTATGACTGCCTCGCGGATCTTGAGATGCGCCTCGGCGGCACACGAAAGCTGTCGGAATGCTCGAGCCATCTGTCCTGGCCCGCGCGCGGAGTCTACTTTTTCATGGAGCCCGGCGAGACCAGGTTCTATTCCGGTTCAGGACTCCGCGTTGTCCGCGTGGGCACCCACGGCTTGAAGCCCGGCGCGAGATCCACCCTTTGGAAGCGGCTGGTGCAGCACCGTGGAACGACCGCAGGCGGAGGCAACCATCGCACATCGATTTTCAGACTCCTTGTAGGCGCCGCCCTTATCGCGAGGGACAGATTCGACTGCCCATCATGGAACAACACGGGAAGCGCCCACCAGTGGAAGGAAGCGTGGGAATCACCCGTGGAACACGCCGTCAGTGCCGTCATCGGCTCCATGCCCTTCCTCTGGCTCGATGTCCCGGACGAGCCAGGACACGACAGCCTTCGCGGCTACATCGAACGCAACGCAATCGCCCTGTTGAGCAATCGCTGCCTACGACCCTTGGACCCGCAATCCGACGGTTGGCTCGGGCGCTACTGCGACCGGGAGAAGGTGCGAACGTCGGGACTATGGAACTCCAACCATGTGGACAAGGAATACGATCCGGATTTCCTCCAAGCGATGGAGCGCCTTGCCGGGCAGGTGACCGCATGAGCGTGCTGTTCGTGACGACCTGTTCTCTGACCAAGGCGGCCGGCGGCAAAGGCATGTTCGACCCGGAGACAGTCGTTTCCGGCTTGGCTCCCCACCACGCCGAATTGTTGGCCGCCAGGCGCGAAGAGGTCCGCGAACTCGTCAAGGGCGGCAACGCTTCAGACTGGCAGGGGGTTCCGCTCAAGGACCTCGACTACAATCGCGAACTCGTCAAGGGCGTCGAGTTCGGCGGCAGAAAGAACGCCGCCTACATGCCCGCACTCGACCGTTACCAAGGCCGGTTCTTCCAAGCGCTTGGGGACATCGGCAAGGCGCGTTGCCGCTCAAACGACAACCTGTTGATCATGTCTGGCCTCTACGGTCTCCTGAAAGCCAAAGAGCCCATGCAACTCTACAGTTGCCCCCTGTCGGCGGACATCGCTGCGCTCTGGCAGCGCGACAGCCTGCTTACTGACATTGTCCGCGCCTACATCCACCGCAACGGAGTCCTTCGCGTAATTGATCTGACAGCGATGGACGCCTATCGCCGTCTGATCGACTGGTCCCGCATCGCTTCCCCCCGCGTCGAAATCCTGCACTGTTTCGACTCGATGGCCGCGGGAGAGAGCGCCTTGACGTCATTCGGTAGGCTATTCCGGTACCTGACCTTCCTGGGCGATGACGAGCTGATTGACCTGGATCCCGAACATCCGCACGAAGAGTTCGGCACCTGCCGCCTCCACCGCTCCGCGGAACCGCCGAGCGACTACCCGGTCGAGACATGGCAGTCGCAACACGTGGCGGAGGTGCTAGGCGGCGGCAATCCCCAAACCGAACCATGGCAATTCACCATGACGAACCAGTTCAAAAGGGAAGCGAGAACCGACTTCCAAGCCACACTACGCGCTGCCGTCGACATATGCAACGCGCCAATGTCGCCACGCGGCGACACCGTCAAGCCTCTTTCCGCGAACAATGATCGCTGTTGGCGCTATAGGCTGCACAAGCGCCGACTCGTATACGAGCCCGATCCGGTTCGGCGCGTAGTCCGCTTCCTCCGGTTCGAGCCGAGGGACCGCGCCTACAAGGACCAGTGATCCGCGCGACCCGAACGTTGAACGCGGCCGCACCGCGTGTAAGGTGATGCACCAAGTCCATCGCCCTCGACGATCAGCTTCGACTGACGGTGAACAAAAGTCTTTGTAAACCCCATATAAACCGGGATCAGGTGGGATGAAGTGGGACAAGTGGCTGATATTACGAGCGAATACGTCAATAACTGTCAACCACAACCGGAATCATCGCTGAGAGAAAGTTTTTGCAAATCCAGGGTGAAGTGGCATTTACAGAGCAAAAAGACACAATCGACAGAAGGCAACAGGGAGACCCGACCATCCTCCATCTCCTGTACGGTTTATCGTTCAGTGTCTGGATGCTGATCGGAAATGCCCAGGTGCAGGACCTCGCTGCATTGACCGCTCAGACAGGCCATCGCCGCCCAATAGGGATATTTCCGGCCACCGATGATATAGACAATGCCCGTTGCCGGCGTTGCGGGTAAATCCTCGACCCATTGAGCGGCGTATCTCATTGGTCCCGCTCTATGACTTGCCCCATTCACCGGACCGGATTATTTACAGTTTCAGGTAACAGGTTTTTCGGTGACACCCTACATTGCAACACTTGGGACAATCCAATGAGTACCAGAACAGTTCGGCTCGACGAGGATGCGGAAGCAACACTGAAGATACTGCAAAAACAGACGGGGATGTCTATAACAACAAAACCTTATGATATTTACCGCAAACTTGACTTGGGGCCGGGTGACGAGAGTGTGTCCGCTGCCCTGATGGAACTCATTTCCAAAACAGCCCCGTCCAGAACAACCTCAGGGAGTTATCCCTTCGACGCCATTTGCGGACACAGACCACTGTGACAACCTGGCCGCTTGATGCAGTTTAATTCAATTACGATTGCATAAAGCATCGAAAAATGATACTTTACGTGAATGAAATCGAATATTCGTCCGCTACGCGCCAGGGACTACATCAACGATCTTGCCGCCTCCGGGCGCTATCACTTCTCGTCGAGTGACGCTCGTCAAGCCCTTGGCGTGTCCGCTGAGGCGACCAGACTGGCGCTGAACCGGCTGGCCCGGAAAAACAGGATCGCGCAGCCAGCGCGAGGTTTCCATGTAATCCTTCCGCCGGAGTACCGCTCTTTGGGATGCCTGCCGCCAGACCAGTTCATTGCGGCGTTGATGCAACGGCTTCGGCAACCGTACTATGTCGGGCTGCTGTCAGCCGCGCAGTATTACGGCGCTGCCCATCACCGGCCGCAGGAATTTCAGGTGCTGCTCGAAAAGGCGCGCCGACCTATCCGCTGTGGCCAAGTGCGAACTATGTTCATCGTCCGAAGGCAGCTTCAGCAGGTTTCCGTGCAGAGCTTCAACACGCCCCGGGGCACGATCCATATCTCGACCCCGGAAGCGACGGCGGTTGATCTCGCAGGTTATTGCCATCGTGCAGGAGGGATTGATCAAGTGGCAACTGTTCTGTTCGAACTTGCAGAGCAGATTGATCCACAGAAACTGGTGGCAGCCGCGCAAACTGCTCCTGTTACATGGGCGCAAAGGCTTGGATACCTGTTCGAGCGTATCTCTGCCTGCAAACAGGTCACTCTCCTCAAAGCCTATGTCAAGGATAAAGCCCGGCAAGCGGTTCCACTTGTCCCTGAGAATATCCATAAGAAAATGCCACGCGACCCGGATTGGAAGATTCTCGTCAACGCTGATATCGAGCCAGACCTTTGATCCCGCACGACTACATAACGGAGTGGCGGGCTTATGCGCCCTGGGTGCAAGATTTTCAGGTAGAGCAGGATCTCGTCATCAGCCGGGCACTCATTGCAATTTTCGCCCACCCCTTTCTTGCAAACACTCTGGCGTTCCGGGGTGGTACGGCGCTTTATAAACTTCACATTCATCCACCAGCCCGCTATTCCGAAGATATCGACCTTGTGCAGGTCAGGGCGGAGTCGGCCGGCCGAATGATGGACACGATACGGGAAGTTCTTGATCCCTGGCTTGGCAGACCACGATGGAAGCAGACCGAAGGTCGTGTGACTTTCGTCTACCGATTCCAGTCCGAAGATACGCCTCCACTACCACTCAGGCTCAAGGTGGAAATCAATTCGAGAGAACACTTTGCGGTATACGGATTAATTCAACGGCCATTCAGCGTCACCTCGCGCTGGTTTGAGGGGGAAGCGAAGATCACCACATATACGCTTGACGAGCTCATGGCGACGAAGTTTCGTGCCCTGTATCAGCGTCGGAAGGGCAGAGATTTGTTCGACCTGTTTATGGCCTTGGAAGAAACAGAACTCGACCCGAATCGGGTCATTACCGCTTTTTTGCAATACATGGCACATGGAGGCCACAATGTAACGCAAGACAAGTTCGAGCAGAATATCCGGGAAAAACTGCTTGATACCCGGTTCAACGCCGATATCGGTCCACTTCTAACTACAGAGTTCTCCTGGAATTCCCAGGATGCGATGAAGAGTATTCGCTCTCGACTGATCGCACGATTGCCGGAATGAGTTGGAGATGCATGAAACAGCCTGTTGATCCAAAAACTCCAAGACAAAATCAGTACCTGATAGTTTTTCTCAATGAATGTATCTGGAAACGTACTGTACTATTCAAATGCTGGGAAGCAATGCAAAATCATTCAGGATAATTTTATCGGAATAACATCAAATGACGACACAATCTGATATTTTTCAAACTCTTTCGAAAGTAGCAATTGCACCTGCGCCGGAGAGTTGGCAGAGCGGTCGAATACGGTGATCTTGAAAACCGTTGACTGTAACAGGTTCGGGGGTTCGAATCCCCCACTCTCCGCCACTACTTTTTATTAAGCCATTGAAGTTTTTAGAAAAGGATAGATTTTTTGTGTCATTGGAATTTTATTATTACTTTCAATATCATATTCTACGATTCGTTCCGACCAACGGGCGGCGAGTAACGACGGTCAAGACTGAAGCCTGTCCGACGTTAACAAATGACATTTGGGGGAGCATATGCATGCAATAAAACGTTCATTTATGAACATAATCGAAGGCACCAAACAATTTATCATTCCCGTCTTCCAGCGGGACTTCAGTTGGACCCGTGAGCAGTGCGAGCAATTGTGGCGTGATGTAAGACGTGCGAATGAGGGGGAAGTTGATAGCGGACATTTCATGGGCTCAATCGTCTATATTGAGGCCGACCTTTCTAGCGCTGCTTTTCAAAGATGGTTGCTGATTGATGGACAACAGCGACTGACGACATTGACGGTTCTCATGATCGCATTGCGCGACCACATCCAGGCAGTGTCTTGGTCTGGAAGCGATGACGGTCCTACAGCCGAAAGAATTAACGCATACTACTTGAAGAATCTGCATGAGTCCGGGCAACGGCGGTACAAACTCATGCTGCGACGCAAAGACAATGCTACATTGCAAGCGCTGATTGACGGGGAGAGGACAACCGACCTCGAAAACGAACACTCAGAGTTGCTCATCGACGCCTACGAGCTGTTCCTATCTAAGTTTCGAGAAACAGATTGTGACCCGGAAGATGTCTATCAAGGCATTGCCCGCTTGAACGTAGTTGACGTCACGCTTCGCCGAGGTGTCGATAACCCACAACTCGTATTCGAGAGCATGAATTCCACCGGGGTTAATTTGCGGCCAAGCGATCTAATTCGGAACTACCTCCTGATGGATCTGGGTGAATCGGAGCAGACCCAACTTTACGATAAGTATTGGAAAAAAATTGAGAGCCTGTTTCGATCATCGGGCGATGAGTTCGACAGCTTTCTGCGGGACTACATGGCGTTAGAGCAGGGTCATACTCGACAGATTCGTCTGGACCGCGTCTACGACGAGTTCAAGTCCTTCCGAAAACACGATAGTGGCAAGCCGATGGAGGTGTTGTTTGAGGACATGGTCCGGGTCGCTCGCACCTATGCATCGTTTCTTGGGATCGCGCCAATGCAAGACTCACGGCTCGCGAATGCTATGAGCCATATGCGGTCATTGAACACGACGACCCCAAGGCTGTTAATCATGCGACTATACGACTACCACGAAAAGGAGTCGCTATCTCAGGACGAGTTTGTCCGTGCTGTTGTGCTGATCGAGAGCTACCTGTTGCGCCGCGCCGTTCTCGGTTTGCAGACCCGTGGCTACTGGTCTGTCTTCGCCCGCATTGCACATGGTCTTAATCGCGAGTCCGTCTTCGAGTCGTTACAAGTCGAGTTCGCGCGGTTGAGGGACAACAATCGATTTCCGAGTGACGAGGAATTCATGAGAGGATTGCAGGAACATAACCTGTATGGACTGCGTATCTGCAAGCACCTGCTGAACCGACTGGAAAACGCAGGATATCAGGAGCCGAGCCCCGTCCATGACTACTCAATCGAGCACATCATGCCCGTAGATATCGCACAAACAACGGAGTGGCAGAACATGCTCGGAGAGAATTGGATGGAAGATCATGAGGTTTGGTTACACCGATTGGGCAACTTGACGCTGACGGCTTACAACAGCCGCTACTCCAATCGGCCGTTCGAGAAGAAAAAGACTATAGAGGGTGGGTTCCGGCATAGCGCTGTCCGACTGAACGAGGATGTCAGAGATCAGGCGCAGTGGACCATTACGGAAATCGAAAACCGCGGGAACCGGTTGGCCACCCGTGCGCTTGCTGTATGGCCACCCCATGGAGCAGATGCAAAGAACATACAGGCGGCGGATATCCGCGATCTGAGGAAGCGTGCCGCAGAGCGAAACATTAGCGAGCTAGACATGGACGATGCAGTCCAAAATGTGCTCAATGGGATATTGTTATCCATTCGTGACTTGGTTGACGTCATTGAAGTGCTTGAGCACAAATCGGTTTGCTGTTATGGGCCAGATTTTTTCGCTGAACTGATACCGATGCGCCATTCAGTCAAAGTGATACTGCCACTACAGTTCAGTGAGGTCGAAATCCCTGAGGGGTTAGCTGTCCGTGATGCATCCACACAGAAATTCGTGGCGAATCGAGTACACACGGATAGTAACTTGATAGTAGAAGTTTCGGATAAGGCAGAAATCACGTCTGTTATGCGGATGATTCGCCAGTCTTTGGATCAGTCGCGGTAACGGCTTGTAATCGGCAGTGTCTCTACATTGGTCAATGCCGAAAAAACTTGTTGGTCGATAGAGGAAGGTCGTGCCACTCGTATCCTGCTCCACCGTAGTGGATGGTTTCGACGCTGATCTCGCGTTGCCCTGACATTACCAACGAACTCCGCCGTTCTTCAACTATACTCGTGCAATATGTGGGCTAGGCTGTGTACTTCTTGCCGTCGTAGCCCAAGTCCACTGTGGGCGCTCTTCCACAGCCCAACCGAGTAGGTCAACGTAATTCTGGCTGCGTGGGCAAAGAACCGCAAATTTTCCGCTTCACCGAAAGTCGGATCCGCAACTTGTATGACTCCATTTTGTGTGCGAAGGTGGCTTCCGGGAAGGATGTTTCCCATTTGCCATTGCCATCTTATTCTCTCCATAGCCTGGATTATGCCTCGATGAACCCGTGAAATCGTCAGGTTCCCTCAACTTTGTTTTTCAATATATTCGACATTAAGCTGGGGATGCCCGGTTCATAATAGTCCATGTCGTTATCTTCTCCACCAATTGTCTGCCAGATGAATCCGGTATGGTTAAAGGTTTCGAGAGCATACCGGACCGGTTCGTTTACAGTTCCGGGTAACGGGTTTTCCAGTAAAAACCCTTCGATTATTTTTTCGGCTGAAATCACCTGAATTTGCTCCTGTTGCAAAAAAGCGCCAGCCAGAGCTTCCGCAACGGGTAATAACCCGGCTTCCTTTATTTCCGTTTTTCGCGATTCATAGATCAAATTTCTTTGCAGGGCCACATCCTTTTCCACTGCCGCCACCATATCCATGGTAATTGTTTTGCTCCCGGTCTCAACCAGATTGCGGGAGAGAGCTTCGCCCCATTGTTGGATAAATACCGGATAACCCTGTGCGCGTACCACCGCCACTTCTTCCGCTACATCTGGAGAAAAACTGATATTCTGGTCGAGTAATGGTTTGCCAAGCGCTTCAACAGCGAACCGGTTCGATAACCGCCCCAGCGAAAAACAAGCGCATTTATCCCAAAAAGTTGAACTGGCTTTACTGAATGTCACCTTGATATTTGGCGTTCCCGCCAGGACAAGCAAAAACTTGCAGCCTTCTCCACGAACATTCTGACTGGCGTTAAGCAATCCTTTGGCTACTTCGGGGTCCAGTTCATGCGCTTCATCGATCATCAGCACAAACGGTTTCAGCCTGCATCGTTCCCTCAATATTTCGGTTTCATTCGTATAGATTCTGTCCTTGATGCCCGGAATACCCGCCTCAATGAAACCTGCGTCATGCTCTACCCTGATCCTGACCAGTTTGCTGATGGCATTGACCATGATTTTTATTCCCTTCTCGGTAACGCCGGAAACCAGCAGGCTCGTTAGCTGGCTTCTGTTTGAAATATCCGCCGGAGTTGTCCATAACAGGTCGATGCCCTGACCGTATTCTTCCCTGGTTTTCGACTCCAGATGACGAAGCAGGGATGTCTTGCCGTTTCCACGCGGACCAAAGACAATAATACTGGCGCCAGGCGGTTTATCCGTAACCAGCCTTCGGATGGCTTTATTGTAATAGTCCTTCTCTTTTTCTCGCCCGGAAAACCAGGGAGGCTTTACGATTTCCCGACAACCCCTCACGCAGCCTCGACTTCCGCCCGTGTTTCTGCGAGCAGCAGGTCGACTACGCGGCATAGCGCCTCTTCGTGGGTGTCCCCTTCCAGGCAGCGCAACTGGTAGAGGTCCAACTGGCGGTCCGCGCTGGTGCCCTCCCTGATGATGGTCATTGCGTAGCGCAGCTCGGGCTCGCACCCCAGCGCACGGGCATCGGCGGCCAGCTCTTCGATGAGTTCGGCAAGGTAGTCCTGGATATCGACCCTGGAGCCCGTTATTCGCCGGTCTCCGAAGAAGGAGAATACGCCATAGCGGTGTGCGTTCCAGCGATCCTCGGAGATCAGTTCGGTCAACGGTCCGGGTGTCAGGTCGCCGTCCCGGTCCCGGCGCAGCAGCCATCTGATCAGCGATGCATACAGCGCCGCCATGCTCACCGCGTCCTCCAATCGCGTACAGACATCGCAAATGCGCATCTCCACCGTCGGATACGCATGGGAAGGGCGGATGTCCCACCATAATTCGCTGCCATCCGTGACAAAATTGCAGCGCTGAAGTTCCGCCAGCAGCTTCTCATACTCTGCCGACGAGCCGAACGGGGCAGGCAGGCCGGATCGCGGGAGACTTCCAACGACGGTCATCCTCCAGGATTTGAATCCGGTCCCGCGCCCGTCGCTGAACGGCGAGGACGTCGACAGGGCAAGGAGCAACGGCAAGTACTGCCGGAGCGCCGTCATCACCCGAATGCGCGCATCCGCATCGCCGAACCCCGCATGGATGTGCATTCCGCCGATCAGAAAGCGGCGCAGATTATCCTGATGGGCGGCCACAAATTGTTCGTAGCGTTCCTTCGGCGTGGTTGACTGTACCTGCCACCGCGCAAACGGATGGGTGGAGGCAGCCATTACCGCGGCCCCGTACCGCTCTGCCGCCGAGATGATAATGCGTCGGGTCTCGATCAAAGCCTCGCGCAGTTCGGCGACCGACTCACACACTCTGGTATTGCTTTCGATCTGGGAGCGCATCAACTCCCGCACAATCTTGTGCGGCCCGCATGTCTTTTCGCAGGTTTCGAAGATGCCCGGGTCGGGGTCAATGAGAAGGTCACGGGTCTGCGGGTCCACCAGAAAGCACTCTTCCTCGACTCCGAGCGTGATCTTCAGGTCATCGTGGTCCCCTGTCGTCGTCATCGGTTCAATCGGGTTCATGTGTTCTCCCCCTGGTTCAGGTCAGCGAAGCAACAATTTCGGGCGCCATGCGCAGGGTCAACGCGACGATCGTGAGCGTGGGGTTCGCAGTCGATGACGTAGGAAAAGCGCCGGCGCCCATTACAAACAGATTGCGGTGATCGTGGCAGCGCCCGAACGGGTCAACCACAGAGGTGTCGGGGTTATTGCCCATTCGACAGGTTCCCATAAGATGCCCCGCCCCTTCAAATTGGTCTCGATGCTGGACTTGCGACGCATTCATTTTCTGAAATATTTCGTTGTGCATGGTTCTTGCGCCGGACAAGGCGGACAAGGTGTACTCATCGACCCGATAGTGAATTCGGGGCAGTGGAACGCCGTAACGGTCGTGGTCGGTTGAATCCAGGGAAATCCGGTTTTCGGGATCGGGCAGTTGTTCGCCCATTGAAGCCAGTTGTAATTCCCGCGAAGAAATTTCAGTCACTTTGTTACGCAATTGCCGTCCCCGGTATCCCTGTTTCGAGAGAGATTGCGCCAACGTAAGCAACCCACCGGTTGGCCATGACCAGCCATCCGCGCTGATTTGAGTCCGTACTGATGCCTGAACGCTACGTTGCGGGCCATCCCTGAGGTTTTCTATGCCAGATGTCGATATGGGCCCGCGATAAGGCCATACAGGGTCCTTCGCCAACGCCCAGCTTAACTGAAGCGGATGATCCATCAGGTTCCGCCCCACTTGATCCGACCGGTTCGCCACGCCATTGGGCAATGTGGACGATTGCGAATGCAGGAGCAGGCGCGGCGTTTCAACCGCGTTTGCGGCGAGGACATAAATTTGACCGGTGGCTTTACCGGATGAACCGTCCGGCCGTCGAAACCGGATTCCTGTGATGTTCAGATCGGAATCGGTCTCCACAAAAGTCGCATTGGTCTTTTCATAGACTGCAGCCCCGTTTTTCTCGGCACGGCCAAGATGCACCGTAGCGTCATATTTGGCGCCCACCGGACAAATCGGGATACAACTTGCGCTGCCGCAACAGGCCGGTCGGCCATCAAAATTTGTCGAATTCCTGGCTTGCGGCGTTGCCTCCACCCGGTATCGGGTATTTTCCAATGCCTTTACATACGCCTTGTCCAGATATGACAGCGGAATCTCTTTCATCGGAAAATGGCCGGAGCGCGGCGAACCCTGGTCCTGACCGGAGTCGCCGGCCACTGCCAGTTCGTGTTCGGCTTGCAGATAATAAGGCTCCAGATCCTGATAACTGATCGGCCAATCCACCGCCTGACCGTGTACGCTGTTCATCCTGAAATCATTGGGAACGAACCGGACCGTCGTGCCAAGCCAATGCCATGAAGTGCCGCCGACCGCCTTCAGATAGGTGCTCTTGAATGGATCGGGACCGGACTGGCGATACCAGATTCCGGGATTATGCGCCAGGGGAAACTCGACTTCTTCGGATGTGACATAAGGGCTTTCAGGCACCTTGATGAGCGCTTTCCGGAAGCGTTTCAGCGCTTCGTTGCGGTCAATGCGAGGCCCGGCTTCCAGAACGGCGACGCGGATTCCCCGGGCAGACAGTTTTTCGGCGAGAATGGAACCGACGAAGCCGGAGCCGACAATGACAACCTGGGCGTTAATGGCGCTCATGGGCCATTCCGGGATTTATGGATAATCCGGTTGGTCATCACCCGGCAGCCAGCGCAAGTGTCCAGTCATCGGGAACCGTCGAACAAACCGTTTTCGGCGTTGCGAACCAGGCGGCCTTCCAGGCCAGCGCGTCCGTGTACGTATCGACGAATGGATCGTCATCAATCGCAATGACACCGCCATACCAGGCCGTAATCACGACTTCAGCCAACTCGTCATCCACCGCCAGGGAAGAATCTTCCAGCGCGGAACCAAGCGAATCCGAATGACCGGAAGCCATGATCCAGCCGAGCAATTGCCGCGCCCGGTCGGGATTCAGCTCCTGAACCTCGAATCCGGTCAGATTCGATGAAAGTTGAAGAAAGCGGTCAACCTCCCCGGCGCTGGCTGAACCGGCAAAAATATCCGCTGACACCAGAACCGGCATCGCGCTAATGGCTGTCAGGAACTTTCGCCGAGAGACGCCGGGGTCATCTGTCGTCTGTGTCATCAATGGAATTCCGCTTGCCGATACCGCCTGATTATAACCATTTCTCCATGAAAACAGACAACGGATCCTGTTCCGGGTAATCGCCGAACGAAGAGCGCTTTCGATATCCGGTTTTCCGATACAGCGCCAGCGCTTCCGGTTGGTATATGCCGGTTTCGAGCCGGGCGACCCGGATGCCTTTTTCGACCAGGTGTTGTTCCAGCCGCTCCATGATCCGCCTGGATATGCCTTTCCCCCGGTGTGATTTTTTGACGAACACACGTTTGATTTCACCGTATTTTATTTCTTCACGATCATCGGTGAAGCGCTTGACCGCGCCGGTTCCAACCAGTTGCCGCCCCTGATAGGCGCCAATGAAGAACACATTCTCCCGCCGCAGTTCCTCGACCGGATCGAGATGGTTGGACTCCGCGGGATAGATCGACAACTGGTATTCATCCAGTTCCCTGATCAGTTCCGATACGTCGGCATCAATCGGATCCACCTGCCTGATCTCGATCATTTACAGCCAGTCCGTCTCCATCGGGTAGCGGGTCAGGACCTCGGCCCCGCGCCCGGTGATCAGTACCTGTTCTTCCAGTTTCACGCCTTCCCCGCTGCGCTCGGAACCAATGTAGGATTCGATGCACAGGGTCATGTTTTCCTCGATCACGCCCCGGTAACCGGCCATCTCCAGCTTGTCGACATGCTTGATGCTCGGATACTCGTCGGCCAGCCCCACTCCATGTATCAGGGAACTGTATTTGTTGCCCGAGAATTCCGCGGGAATCTTCCAGGCCGCGCGTGAGGCTTCATGGAAGGTCATACCGGGTTTCAACATCGCTACGTTATGCTGGATCTGCTGCCACGCATACGCGTAAATCCGGCGTTGCTCGTCATTCGGTTTGTCGCCGCATACCCAGCTTCGGGACATGTCCGAACAATAACCGTAAGGCCCGATCAAATCCGTATCGAAACTGACCAGATCGCCCGGTTCGATCACCCGCATCGAGGCTTCCCGAAACCACGGAAAGGTTCTCGGCCCGGATGACAACAACCGGGTTTCAATCCATTCTCCGCCGCAAGCGATGTTGGTCTCGTGGAGTTTTGCCCACAGCGCATTTTCAGTGATGCCCGGCTCAAGCGCCTCCCGCATCTTGCCGATACCGGCCTCACAGACCGCGATGGCGCGCCGCATCAGGACGATCTCTTCCCTGGACTTGATGACCCTGGCCAGTTCCATGACCTCAAGGCCGTCGTGGATTGAAATGCCGTGCCGCAACAGGGGCTCACAACCGGTATGGGAGAGCCTGTCTGTCGCCAGCCGGGTATTGCCGCCGCCATGGGTTCTGACCAGGTCGGCGATCGTGTCCGCAAATTTCTGCGCCTTTTCGCGGGTCCGTTCTCCGGCGGTGAAGTAATGAAAGGAAGCGTTCACCCGGTATTCGTCAATCGTCGGGATGCCTTCCGCCAGATGGGGATATTCACCGTAATCGAACAGGATCAACGGACCGTCTGTGGCAATGAAAACGCAGCGGGTCTCATAATGCGAACACCATACCTGCATATTGGTGGCATCGCACGCGTAGCGGCAGTTGATCTGGTCGAACAACAGGATTCCCGCGTAATCGAGTCTTCGCAATTGCTGCTGTATGCGCTCCAGACGGTAGCGCCTGACGGTATCGAGATTGACCGGGGCTTCGGTATATTCCATCGCCCCGTGTTGTCTCGCTGCAACATTGCCCTGCGAAACTCTCATGCCACTATCCCCTAGCGTCCTTTCCAGACCGGTTCCCTTTTCTCGGAAAAAGCCAGCGCCCCTTCGTGCATATCCTCGCTGTTGTAGAGTTTCCTGACCGTGGCGAGTCCCTGGGCGTTCAGCATGTCGATGGATTCCTGGAAGTCCATGTTTTCGGTGGCCCGCACAGTCTCCTTGATCGCGGCGAAGACCAGCGGCGGCCCCTTGGCCAGGCGCCGGGCGACTTCCCTCGCCCGGACCAGCAGGTTGTCCGCGCTGGTAATTTCATTGACCAACCCCCACCGGTGGGCTTCCCCGGCATCCATCCAGCGGCCGGTCAGCAGCAATTCCATCGCCACATGGTATGGAATACGCCGGGGTAACTTCAGGGTCGCCGCATCCGCCAGTGTGCCGGCATTGATTTCCGGCAAGGCGAAGGTCGCATGCTCCGCCGCGATAATGATGTCCGCGGAAATCATCAGTTCGAATCCGCCGCCGCAGGCAATGCCGTTGACCGCTGCGATAACCGGTTTGTTCATATCCGGCAGTTCCTGCAAACCACCGAATCCACCGACTCCGAAATCGCTGGTCACGCCTTCCCCCCCGGCAGCCGCTTTCAAATCCCACCCGGCGCAGAAAAACTTCTCACCGCCTCCGGTAATGATCGCCACCCTCAATTCAGGGTCATCCCTGAAGTTCGCGAACGTCCTGCCAAGCTCCTGACTGGTGGGACCGTCAATCGCATTGGCCTTGGGCCGGTCCAGGGTCACTTCAAGCACGCTCCCGTCAATCACTGTTTTTACTGCATCGGACATTACCTTTTCACCTCAAAATTCTTGACTTGCCACTACTTTCAATTTCGTACCCGAATCAGCGCATCGGCCACGACGGCGCCATGATATCGCGACTTGACCATTAACGGGTTGATTTCCAGTTCGACGATCTCATCACGGCAGTTTTCGATCAGCCCGGCTACCGCCATTACGGTATCGACCACCGCTTCGACATCAGCCGGCGCCCGGTTACGGAATCCGTTCAGCAGCGGCCAGGTTTTCAATCTCCCCAGAGCTGCGATTATTGCGGTGCGGTTGACCGGAAACAGTAATATTTCCCGGTCCCGGATCAATTCGACCAAAGCGCCGCCAAACCCGACAATCAGATAATGGCCAAAAACCGGATCATAACTGACTCCGATCAACAATTCGGCAACCGGGTCGGTGACCATTTGCTCCACCAGCAGGGTATCGGATAACCCGAACAGTCGGGCGCTCTGGTCATCCAGTGTTTCCCGGTTCCATATTCCGAGCGCCACGGCGCCCGCTTCGGACTTATGGGCAATCAACGAAGATACGGCCTTCAAGACCAGCGGATAACCGATTTTTTCCGCCGCCTCCCGGACCTCGTCCGGGGCGCTGGCAACGATTGAATCAGGCGCCTCGATACCATGGGATTCCAGGAATTGTTTTGCCTGGTTTTCATCCAGACTCCGGACCCGGCCGGAATCCACCCGCGCTGGCGAATCAGGAACTGCCGGCAGTGACCAATGACCGCCCCATCCCATGCCGATTCCACTGACCGTTTCAATCGCCGCCAGAGCTTGTTCCATGCCGTGCAGGGGCGCCACGCCATTTTCGATCAGCCAGGATCGGATTTCAGGATTCAGGTTTTCGGACAGGCAGGTGACGACCGCTCCTTTGCAATCCGTCTCCCGGCAGGCCGTGACAAATGCCCGGACTGCCTCCAGCCAATCCTCGATGACACAATCGTTGACCAGGGGGAAGTCGAGCAGTAGCAGGGTCAGGTCATAGTTGCCGAACATCATGGCGGTGAATGTCGCGGTCATACGCTGCCGGTCACCCCATATAAAAGTGTGATAATCCAGCGGGTTGTCAATGGCAACGTACTCATTCAAAGTATCGCGCAGCCGCCCCCGATGGTCGTCTTCGATCCGGGGGAAAACCAGTTTCCGACCGACCGACAAATCCGCAATCAGCGAAGCCTCTCCGCCGGAACAACTCATGGACGCGATCCGGTTGCCCGGCAACGGCCCGACGACAAGAGCCAGTTTCAGCGATTCCAGAAAGACCTCGATGTTACTGGCCATGCCGATACCCAGGCGATTGAACAGGGCCGTATAGAGTCCGTGCTCTCCGGCCAGGACAGCGGTATGACTGAAAGCGATGCGCGCCCCCAGATCCGATTTGCCCGCCTTAAGGACAATGACCGGCACTCCCCGGTCCCGCGCGCGGGCAGCCAGTTCCACAAACAACGGCAAATCTTTCAGACCTTCAATATGCAAACCGATCGCCTTGATCTTCTCATTCTCGAGCGCCGCCGCCATCACCTCCTCAATGCCGATGACTGCCTGGTTGCCCACGGTAGCCAGCCAGGCAATCGACAATCCTCTTTGCTGCAATGTGAAATTGATGCCGACGTTTCCACTCGAAGAAATGATGGCAACCCCCTGGTCCACAGGACAAAGGCCGTGCTGGTCCGGGAACATCGCCGCCCCCAGCAACGCATTGATGTATCCATAGCAATTCGGCCCCAATACCGGCATGTCTCCGGCTGCCTGCCGTAATCTGCGCTGGCGGGTTCCGCCCTCATCCCCCACCTCGCTGAATCCGGAAGCGAGGCAGACAGCCCCACCGGCGCCGAGGCGATTCAATTGATCAACGGTCCGGATGGTCGGTTCAGCCGGCACCCCTATGAATACGGCGTCGGGCGGTTCGGGCAGCAAGTGGCAACCGGCCAGACATGCAATACCGGCCATCGAATCCCGGTTTGGATTGACCGCCCATATCTTCCCCTGAAACCCGAGCTTTTGGCATTGAATCAACACCTGCTCCGCTTCCCGGCCCCCGACCACGGCGATCGAGCGTGGGTTCAGGAGCCGGATCAGTCGATCCCTGTCAACCCGCACAAGCCTGTCTCCCGGCGGTCCTTACGACCTGGCCTCCAGCGGCCGCAAGATCGAGCGGGAAATGATCAGCCGCTGGATTTCACTGGTCCCTTCCCAGATACGCTCGACCCTGGCATCCCGCCAGATTCTCTCCAGGGGGAGATCCGACATCAGTCCCATGCCTCCGAATATCTGTAACGCCTCGTCGGCTATGAAAGCCAGTGTTTCGGTCGCTGACAGCTTGGCCAGGGCCGCGTCCATATCGGTCATTTCATTCTTGCAGGCGCGCGCCCCGGCCTGGTAGGTAATCAGTTCAGCCGCCCTCAGTTTCAGGGCCATATCCGCCAGTTTGAAGCTGACCCCCTGGAACTTTCCGATGGTCTGGTTGAATTGGATCCGGCTGGCGGCGTGCTCGCAGGCCAGTTCGAAAGCGCGGTCACAACGACCCAGGCAGATCGCGGCCACTTGCAGCCGGGTATTGCCCAACCAGTCATTGGCGACCTCAAACCCCTTGTCCACCTCTCCGAGCACCTGGCTCGCCGGAACCCGGCATTGGTCGAATTCGAGAATGCAGTTATGGTATCCGCGATTGGACACACTCTGGTAGCCCGGCCGTATGGTGTAGCCGGGGGCGCCGGTATCGATCAGGAATGAAGTGATTCTTTTTCTCGGGCCTCTCGGCGTATCATCCACCCCGGTGGCCGCGAACAGGATCACGAAATCGGACACATCCGCATGGCTGATAAAATGCTTGGCGCCATGGATGACGAAATCGTCGCCGTCCCTTTCCGCCTTGCACGACATCGAACGGACATCGGAGCCGGCGCCCGGTTCGGTCATTGCCAGGCAATCGGTTTTCTCTCCGCGTATGCACGGATACAGGTATTTTTCCCGCTGATCGCCGGTACAGGCCTGCAGGATGTTGCTGGGACGGCCGACGGCATACTGTAGCGCGTAACTGGCCCTGCCGAGTTCCCGGTCGAGCATGCACATGGATAACGGATCCAGTCCGCCGCCGCCCAGCTCCTCGGGCATCGCCGCGGCGTACAGTCCCGCCGTGATCGAGCGCTCGATGATCTGTCGGCGAAGTTCAGGACGGACGTCACCCGATTGTTCGACCTCCTGTTCAAACGGATACAATTCCTGTTCGACAAAGCGTCTGGCGGTCTCGATCAGCATCAATTGCTCTTCACTGTAGTCAAAGTTCATTGCTGTTCTCCTGTTGTCCGGTCGGGGGCGTTCATTCATCCAGTCCCTGGAAGGTTTCCAGATGGCCATCCACGTTCATGATCTGGCCGGTGACCGTCCTGGCCTTGTCCGAACAAAGAAACAGGGCCATATCCGCAATGTCCCGGGCATCGATGAACGTTCTCATCGAGTTGCTTCGGGTATACCGCCCCCTGACTGTCTGCTCGCTGATTCCCTTGAGGCTGGCTTCGGCGGCGATCACACGGTCCATCCGCTCGCCATGTATGCTCCCGGGACAGATCACGTTCGCGCGTATACCCGATCCGCCGAGTTCCATCGCGAGCGATTTGGTGAGGCCGATCACCGCCCATTTCGACGCCGCATAAGGCGTTCGCAATGGATAGCCGTGCCAGCCTGCCGTCGAGGATATGTTGATGATATTGCCACTCCGGGCCGTCTTCATGAAGGGGATCGCCTTGCGACAGAACAGAAAGACTGCATCGATATTGACGGCAAGGCAGCGTTGCCATTGTTCCAGGGAAATATCTTCCGCAAATCCGGTGGGGCCGGCAATACCCGCGCAATTCACCATCACATCGACCCCGTGAAATCGTTCGATGTGGGCATCCATGACCCGGCAGACATCGGATGGACTGGCAACATCCGCGACCGTGGCCTTGATTCCGGGATGATCCGAAGAAAACCGCGCCACCGCTTTGGTGTCGATATCGACCACATGAACGGCGTCCCCGTTTTGATGAAATGAAGTCGCAATGGCATGGCCTATGCCGCTGGCCCCCGCGGTCACAATGACGCTTCTGCCGAGAACACTCATGATCCGGCCTCCGGACTGTCTTCAGTCTGCCCAGCGGTTGACCGGGGGCGTTTGACACCCACCGAACGTCCGGCGGATTCAGGTTTGGGGAGAGCCGCGTGACCCTGGAAAATCGAATCCAGTTTCTGCAATACACGAGGATCGGCCGGACAGGCTTTTGACGCTGTGGTATCGACATGCAACAGCATTTGCTCCGCGCTTGCGACCAGCGTCTCCTGGTCACAAATCATGCTGTGATAGAGATGTATCCTCTTTTCATCGACGTCCAGTAGCTGAGTGGTTACGTGAAACTTCCGCCCCGATGTAATTTCTCCCGGATTCATCATGTGGGTTTCGACGGTGAAGTAACTCATTCCCCGGGCGTGATAATCCCCATCCACTCCGATCAATCGAAACAGGGCATCGGACGCGTTGCCAAAGGCAGTCAGATAGCTGCTTTCCGTCATGTGGTTATTATAGTCAACCCATTGCGCCCTGACCGTATCCGAATACAGACGCAGGGGTTGACCCGGATCATGACCGGAATCCGGCCCGTCCTGATGCGCAATCCGATAAAGCGACTCTTCATAGCGGGTCAGCGTCTTGCCCGCGGCATGATCGTTCGCCCGCAGGGCCTGGAGTATCGCGACAATGCAGTCATCCCTTTTCCTTTCCAGCTCCAGGATACTTCGACCCTCGGCCTGTTCATCGGACTGTGCGGATATTTTGTCGAGCAACTCATCAGTCAGGTCGGGTCCGTCAAACCGGGTCCAGGGCCATTTCAACGCCGGACCGAACTGGGACATGAAATGGCGGATGCCGCCCTCACCGCCGGCAATGCGAAAAGTCTGGAAAGAACCCATGAATGCCCAGCGGATACCCGGACCGTAAGTGATTGCCTGATCCAGTTCATCGCAGGTGGCGACGTCCTCATTCAGCAGATGCAACGCTTCACGCCACAGAGCCTCCATCAGCCGGTCGGCGAGGAATGCCTCGACTTCCTTGCGCACAACCAGAGGATGCATGCCGATACCGGAATAAAACGCGCGCGCGGCATCGACGGTCCGCTGGCTGGTCCGGTCACCTCCCACTATTTCAACCAGCGGCATCAGGTAAACCGGATTGAACGGGTGGCCCACAATCACACGGCCAGGATGATCCACGCCTTCCTGCATTTCGCTCGGCAGCAATCCGGAAGAGGAAGAGGCCACGACTACCCCGGCGTCCGTATGACTGCAAATTTGATGCATCAAAGCCTTTTTGACATCGATTCGCTCGGGGCCGCTTTCCTGGACAAAGTCGGCGTCCGACACGGCTGCCTCGATACAGTCAACCAATGACAACCGGCCCCTGGCGTTGATCGGCGCCAGAGTCATGGCGCGACAGGCCCGCAACGCATTGTCCAGCACGTCCCGGATTCGCCCCTCGACCCCTTCCGCGGGATCATACAGGTTGACGTTGATCCCGTTGATCAACAGGCGGGCAGCCCAGGCGGAACCTATGACCCCGCCGCCGATCAGTCCGACTGTCTTGACCTTGCCGCTTGCCTGGCTCATTGGCGATTATCCTCTTTTTTGCAGTTTGAGGTTCTTCCTGACCTCATCCGGGCCCAGAATATTGACATTCATCGCATCCAGAATGGTGACCGCTCTTTCGACCAGTTGGGCATTGGAAGCCAACACCCCTTTTTCCAGATAAAGATTGTCTTCCAGCCCGACCCGGACATTGCCACCTGCCAGTACCGCCATGGCCACATACGGCAGTTCCTTTCTGCCAATCGAAAAGGCCGAAAAGGTGGCTCTTTCGGGCAAGGCGTGCACCATCGACATCAGGGTGGTGGGATCATCCGGCGCGCCATAAGGAATCCCCATGCACAATTGAATCATGACCGGATCATCAATCAGGCCCTCGCGTATCATTTCCTTGACCAGCACCAGGTGACCGGTATCGAAGACCTCCAGTTCCGGCCTGACCCCGAGTTCCTGCACTCTTCTGGCCATGGTTCTCAACATGCCGGGGGTATTGGTCATGACATAGTCGCTTTCCGCAAAATTCATCGTGCCGCAGTCCAGCGTGCAGATTTCCGGCAGGCATTGTTCAACATGGGCGAGCCGTTCCAGGGGGCCTGCCATATCGGTGCCGCCCCTCAGCGGCAATGGATTTTCACCTTTTCCGAAAACCAGGTCACCCCCCATGCCCGCGGTGGTATTGATGACGACATCGGTATCGCTGTCCCGGATCCGGGCAACCGCTTCAGCGAAATATTCAGGCTTTCGCGACGGCGCCCCGGTTTCGGGATCCCTGACGTGAATATGGACAATCGCCGCTCCCGCCCTGGCGGCCCCGATTGCCGCGTTCGCGATCTGTTCAGGGCTTTTTGGAATATCCGGGTGTTTGCCCACCGTGTTACCCGCCCCGGTAACCGCGCAAGTGATAAATGCGTTATAGTTCAAGACACAGCCCTCAAGCAGAATGGATAAGGCAAAAATTTTCCATCTTTAGTACCGGACTTGCAAGGATTATTATAAGCCCCCGAACCGGCCTCTGATATAATTGCCGGAACCCGAACATAAAGGAATATCGAAATGCCGACCAGCGCCGCACCCGCTCCGGACGAAATCCACATCCGCAAAGCCACGCGAGGTGATGCGCGGCAAATCGCCGGCTTCAACCGGGAAATGGCATTCGAAACGGAAGGCGCAAGACTGGACCCGGAAGTCGCTCTGGCGGGCGTGCGCCGAATGATCCAGGACCGGAATCTCGGATTTTATCTGATCGCCGAATGCGAACGGGAAATAGTCGGACTGTTAATGATCACCACCGAGTGGAGCGACTGGCGAAACGGAGTTTTCTGGTGGATACAGAGTGTTTACGTGATACCCCGATGGCGGCGAAAAGGAATCTACCGCCGCCTGTATGACAAAGTGAAACAACTGGCTGGAGCGAACCCGGATGTCTGCGGGTATCGCCTGTATGTGGAAAGGGAAAATACTGCCGCCCAGTCAACCTACCGCAAGGTCGGCATGTCGGAAACCCATTACAGGATGTACGAAGAACTGAAAGGATAAGGACGTCACTCCCCCTGGAGGGGGCACAGAAACCAAACCGTCAGGCAACGGCCGATATGGTGGGGGAACATCACTCCCCCCTTGAGGGGGAGTCACTACAAGCCGAGCCAAAGGCGACGGCTGATGTGGTGGGGGGCAGTCAGCCCCGCTTCCGTTGCGCCAGACTGCAAACCCGACGCCAGTCGCGCGTCACCACTTCCGCCTGCCGTCTTTCCCCGGACCCAAGCTCCACAGACAGGATGTTCCCCGGAGCGCTGAACCCGGCCCTGACCTTCGCAAAGGCAATATTGGAACCATATTTTCTGGAATACGCCAGACTGGTCACGATTCCGACCGGGTTGTCACCGCGATCCAGCAAATCCCAGGTGTGGCGCGGTGACGACAACTCATCACCGCTGACAAAAATATAAACCAGGGCGTTTTTTATCCCCTCCCGCAAAATCCGGCCGAGCGCCCTTACGGACAGGCATTCGGCTTCCTTTTCCAGATTGAAAAAGCGATCGAGCCCGATTTCATAAGGATTATCCTGTAGCGTCATGTCACTGCCATAAGACAATAAACCCCGTTCGATCCGGTCAATCAGATTGGGGCAGCCTGCGCGAATATCGTACTTCTGTCCAACCTCCTGGATCGCGTCCCACAGCGCAAGCCCCCGTGTGGAATCCTCAAGATAAATTTCGTAGCCGCCCTGCCCGCTCCAGCCGGACCTGGCTATGATCAGGTCCATGTCCGCGATACGGCCCCGGACATACCGGAAAAACTTCAACTGCCTGATTTCTTCACCGACTATCTCAGCCATCAGGTCATCGGCTTTCGGACCCTGGATCGCCAAAGGACAGACATCGGGCATGAACACGTCCACATCCAGGTTCCGGCCACAGGCAATCCCCTTCAGCCACAGCAGAACCCCGGAGTCCGAAATCGACAGCCGGTAACGGTCCTCAGCCAGCTTGATCAGGACAGGATCATTCACGATTCCGCCCTGTTCATCGACCAGAATCGCATACATGCACTGGCCGACCCGGCACCGGGATATGTCTCTCGGAGTGACCAGTTCGACCAGTTTCAGGGCATCGGGTCCGGCCACTTCGACCTGACGCTGGCTCGACACATCCCAGATTTGCACATGCTCGCACAGATGCTCGTACTCTTCCTGACTGGACCGGAATATGGACGCGAGCGGCATGTGGTTGTAAACGGTAAACATGCGGGCGCCCTGCTCGAACACACGTTCTTCAAAAGGGGTCTTCCCGATTCGCCGGGACAAAACCAGTTGAATCTCCTTCATAAGGGCCGGATTTGTTATACGATAGCCAGGACAGGCGGGGATTATGCACCGAAAACAGGGATTATGGAAAACAAATTGCCATGTCTTTCCGGTATAAAGTATATTTATCCGCCGCCAGATGTAGTGGGGGGAACAAACGACAAGAGGAACGCGATGAAAGAAAATTACGACATTCTGGACCAGGTCAATGGTCTCAACTATGTGGAACTCACTCCGATTTCGTTCCTGCAACGCGCCAGCGAAGTCTACGCGGACCATCCGGGGATCGTTTACGGTAGCCGCTCCTCGACCTGGAAAGAAGTATCGAAACGATGCCGCAGGCTGGCTGACGGACTGAAAAAACTGGGAGTGAAGCAAGGCGACACGGTATCCATAATGGCCGCCAATACCCCGGAACTGGCAGAAGCCCATTTCGGCGTTCCGATGTCGGGCGGGGTGTTGAATACGATCAATACCCGGCTGGATATGGGTACGATTGCCTTTATCCTCGCGCACAGCGACGCCCGGGTCCTGATCACCGATACCCATTTCTCCGACGTGGTTTCAAGGGCCTTGTCGGAACTGGACAACCCACCCGCCGTGATTGACATTGTCGACGACCAGGCGCCGCCCCCGCAGGCTGGCGGCGAACGCCTCGGCAACATGACCTACGAGGAATTACTCGACAGCGGAGATGAAAACAGCGACTGGGGGTTGCCTGAATCCGAATGGGATGCGCTGACTCTGAACTACACTTCGGGCACCAGTGGACAACCCAAGGGCGTGGTCTATCATCATCGCGGCTCCTACCTGATGTCGATGGGTACGGTCGCGGCCTGGCAAATCCCGAAATTCGCCCGCTACCTGTATACGGTTCCGATGTTCCATTGCAATGGCTGGGGACATGTCTGGAGCATGGCCCTGATGGGCGCGACCCTGATCTGCAACCGGGTAGTCAGCGCCGAAAACATCTTCGCCGCGATACGCGAACACCGGATCACCCATTTCGGCGCGGCCCCGATTGTCCTCGCCATGCTGGCCAATGCGCCGGACCGGATCAAGTACATCCCCGACCATACCGTCCAGGTGATGACAGCCGGCGCCCCGCCGCCGAGCAAGGTGCTGGAGAAGACCCAGCAACTCGGACTGAATGTGATTCATGTATACGGCCTGACCGAAACCTTCGGTCATGTCCTGTTCTGTGACTGGAGAACGCAATGGTCGGATTTGACCACCGAAGAACAGGCTGAGATCAAATCCCGGCAGGGCGTGCGGTTCCCGATGATGCAGGAAGCCAGGGTCATTGACGTCAATTCCGGCGAAAGGGTACCGGCTGACGGACAGACAATCGGGGAAATCGTCCTTCGGGGCAACCCGATCATGAAGGGCTACTACAAAAGTCCCGAAGCCACGGCCGAAGCGTTCCGGGATGGCTGGTTCCATAGCGGCGACCTCGCGGTAGTGCACCCGGACGGCTATATGGAAGTCAAGGACAGGCTCAAGGACATCATCATATCGGGCGGGGAAAACATCTCCTCCATTGAAGTCGAATCGGCGCTATACAAATTCCCGAAAGTAGCCGCCGCCGCGGTAGTCGCCAAACCGGACGAAAAATGGGGAGAAACCCCCTGCGCGTTTGTCGAACTGAAACCCGGCGAAGAATCCACCGCAGAGGAAATAATCGAATTCTGCAAACAGAACATGGCCGGCTACAAACGCCCGAAACACATCGTATTCCTCGAATTACCGAAAACCTCCACCGGCAAAATCCAGAAATTCAAACTACGTGAAATGGTAACCAACGGCGCCGTATAAAGACATGGTACAAACCCGCAAAACCATTTACCCTTCACAGTCCAGGGAAGCAACAAATCGCCAAACAACGACCGATGCGGTGCGGGAACATCACTCCCCCCTTGAGGGGGAGTCGGCAAACCAAGGGCGAAGCCCGCCGGAGAGCCGGTGGGGGGAAGTCAAACGCTCATACTCCGGAAAAACCCTGAGCCGGGCGAAATCCTTGCGCCGGAACCAAACCGACGCAGAAAGTCTGCTCTGGCACTACCTTCGCAACAAGCAACTCGACGGCTACAAATTCCGCCGTCAACAACCCATTGGCCCGTATATTATTGATTTCGCCTGCTTGCCAGAAAAATCGCACGGCCGTCACATCAACGGATTCCTGGCAACGGATGGGAGAATCTGGCGGGCCGTTATCAAGTCGACGGGTGATGGTTCAGAAATGTACCTGAAGACCTTTCACAAATCCAAACGTAGGGATCTGATGCTGGCCCGCAAGCGTTGGAACAGGGTGGATCGGTGACAACTACAGACCCAAATTCTTTATGGACCATGCCGAGCGTATACCGTGCGGTTCCGACCATCAGTGCGGCGCATACGACAGTTCCCGATTCTGCATGGACTTGGACGAGTTACGGGGATAGTCGTACTCGGGGCGAAAAGGAGAGGGAAGATGACGCCAGGCGGGTCGTAAAGGCCCCGCGCTCGCCCGAAGGCATGAGAGGATTACGGAATGCTTCTGGCGCCGGAGCGAATTGTAACCCGGCCCGGTGATCGGGGCAAACCATGAAAACCAAAAAAAGACAACTCCGGTGTGGGGTGATTTCGGCAAACGCCGATCACTTGCCTGGACTATAACCCCCGATGAGATACCGCGCCCAATGGGTCGAGGATTTACCCGCAACGCCGGCAACGGGCGTTGTCTATGTCATCGGTGGCCGGAAGTATCCTTATTGGGCGGCGCTGGCCTGTCCAAGCGGCCAATGTAGCGAGGTCCTGCACCTGGGAATTTCCGATCAGCATCAGGAAGCCGAATGATGGACCGTACAAGAGATGGAGGATGGCAGCGTTTCGCTTTCGCCTTCTGTCGATTGTGTCTTTCTGCCCTGCAAATGCCACTTCACCCTGAATGCAGGGAAAATCAAATGAGAGTGATTTCGAGATAGTCGAGGCTCTGATCGGCCCCGAAATTTGTGGCCGAAAAAGGAGCGTTTTATGCTGGGATTTTGTCGGCGTTTTTTCCCAGAAAATGCCCCGGAAAAACACCGTTTATACGCGGTTTCACGGCCATTTATCCCCGCATTTGCAAAAACTTTTGTTCGCGTACAGTGAAGGTACTCGGCGACGACACCTTGCGCGACATCGCCCGCGAGTTGGTCGAGACCGTTCGCGCTAATGTCACCATTGACTGGACACTGCGCGAGAATGTGCGCGCTGATTTGCGCCGTTTGGTCAGACGTATCCTGCGCAAGCGCGGTTATCCGCCCGACAAACAGGAGAAAGCGACGCAGACGGTACTTGAACAGGCGGAAACGCTGTCCGCCGGTTGGGCAGTGAATTGATCCGAAGGCTTGGCTCGTAGTGACTCTCCCTCAAGGGGGAGTGATTGGAAGGTACGGGTTGATTCGATATCGCCGGACTATTGCATCGTTCCCCAAGAAGGAATGATTGAAAGGTCCGGGTCAATCCATGTCCATTATAAAAAGTCGGCCTGGGTCGGTTTCTGCCGGGCGACCTGGACTGCGTCCTGAATCGTGATTTTTTCGTTGAATAGCGCCCAGCCGGTCACGGCTCCCGCTATGTTCGGTAAATTCGCCAGTATGGAGATGTCATCCAGGTTGCGAACCGTGCCGCTGGAAATCACCGGACAGCTCAGTTCGGTGCCCATCTGGGTGGTATTCGCCATACTGCTTTCCGGCAACTCGTCATATCGGTCAATATCGGTATAGATAATCGCCGCGGCGCCACATCGCTCAAATCGTCTGGCCAACTGTTGGGCGGTAAATGCCGATGTATGCTTCCAGCCATGGGAAACCACTTTTCCATCGCGCGCATCGATACTGATCACGATTTTATCGGGGTATTCCGCGCACACGGTCTCAACCAGCCTCTGGTCCACCACAGCCGCTGTACCGAGCACAATTCGTTCGGCTCCGCTTGCCATCCAGCCCTGAACCGCGGTCAGGGACCGGATGCCGCCGCCCACCTGAACCGGAATGTTCGACTTGCTGATAATCTGCTTGATGATGTCGGAATTATCGGCATGGTCCTGATGTTCGAATACTCCGTCGAGATCGACGATATGCAACCATTCGGCCCCGCCCAGCTCGAATTCCCTGGCCGCGTCCAGAGGGGATATGTCGAACACCTGTGGGGCTTCGATGCTGCCATGCTTGAGATTTACACACTGTCCCTTGTATAGCTCGATATCTGGATAAACTATCATGGAGTACCTCGCTGTAAGAGCTTGTTAAGCAATCTTGCTTATGCTCCTGAGCTGTTGTCTTGACAATGAGTATACCATAATCGGGTTTAATAACAGTTTTATGAAGGTTGGCTCCCGCGTTGGCCTGTGCGGGGGAGTAGCCGCGGTCAGAACAGCCCTTCCACTACACCCTGTTCATTGATGCGGATGCGGTTGGCGGCAGGCACCCTGGGCAATCCGGGCATGGTCATGATGTCTCCGCACACCACCACAACGAAACCGGCGCCGGCGGACAAACGCACTTCACGCACCGTCAGGGTATGTCCGGTGGGCGCACCTTTCCGGTTGGGGTCGGTCGAGAAGCTGTATTGCGTCTTGGCGATACAAACGGGCAGGTTGCCATAACCGCCGGCCTGCAAATCCGCGATCTGGTTCCTGGTTTTCTGATCCGCGGTAACCCCGTCCGCGCGATAAATACCGGTGGCGACGGCTTCGATCTTTTCCCATAACGGCATTTCATCGGGATAGGTCGTGATGAATCGGGCTGCGCCGCTGTCTGCCATATCCGCCACGGCCTGGGCCAGTTCGGTCGTCCCGTTTCCGCCTTCGGCCCAGTGGTTGGCATCAATCGCGCGGACGCCATATCCTTGCGTGACTTCCCGGACCGCGGCCAGTTCTGCCGGGGTATCGGCGCTGAACTGATTGATCGCGACCACTACCGGCAACCCGAATGATTTGATATTTTCAATATGCCGGGCCAGATTGACACAGCCGTCCCGGACCGCCTGGACATTTTCTTTTGTGAGGTCGTCCTTGCCGACGCCGCCGTGCATCTTGAGCGCCCGCACGGTCGCAACCAGTACTACGGCATCCGGTTCGAGTCCGGCCTGGCGGCACTTGATGTCGAAAAACTTTTCCGCGCCGAGGTCAGCGCCAAAGCCCGCTTCCGTAACCACATAATCCGCCATTTTCATCGCCGCGCGGGTCGCGATCACCGAATTGCAGCCATGGGCGATATTGGCAAACGGACCGCCATGTACAAACGCGGGGTTGTGCTCCAGGGTCTGGACCAGATTGGGCGCGATCGCGTCTTTCAGCAATACCGTCATCGGACCGGGGCCCATCACCGCCGAGGCCAGTACCGGCTTGCGCTCACGGGTATAGCCAATCACAATCCTGCCGAGGCGGTCCTGCAGGTCTTCCAGATTTTTGGACAGGCAGAAAATTGCCATCACCTCAGACGCGACGGTAATGTCGAATCCGTCCTCGCGCGGATAACCGTTGGCGATACCACCGAGAGAATTGGTAATCTGCCGCAGGGCGCGGTCGTTCATGTCCACGACCCGGCGCCATCCCACCCGGCGCGTATCGATCCCCGCTTCGTTACCCCAGTAGATGTGATTGTCTATCAACGCGGACAGCAGACTGTGCGCCGATGTGATCGCATGGAAATCACCGGTGAAGTGAAGATTGATATCCTCCATCGGAATGACCTGTGCATACCCCCCTCCGGCGGCCCCCCCTTTCATTCCGAAACAGGGACCGAGCGAAGGTTCACGCAGGCAAACCATGGTGTTTTTACCGATCTTGTTCATGCCGTCGGTCAGGCCAACCGAAGTCGTGGTCTTGCCTTCACCGGCGGGAGTCGGGGTAATCGCCGTGACCAGGATCAACTTCGCGTCCGGCCTGTCTTTCAGTGAATCAATGTAATCCAGGCTGACTTTCGCCTTGGTATGGCCGAAAGGAGACAACGCCTCGCCGGGTATGCCGATTCTGTCCGCAATTTCCGAAATGGGCTTGATCGCTGCCGCACGGGCAATTTCTATGTCACTCATTGAATTTAAAGGGTTCCGGGTTGAAAGGGGTTTTTACTGGTAACGGGTCGGCTAACCGGATGCTTCCACCCGGGCTGCGCAAAACTTGAATTCCGGTATCTTGCCGACCGGGTCCAGAGCCGGGTTGGTCAAGACATTCGCCGGCGCCTCTGCGAAGCAAAACGGAATGAAAATCATGTCATCGGGTATGGAGGCATCGACACGGGCTTTCAGTTCGATGGCGCCCCGCCGCGTGGAAACCACCACTTTGCCGCCGACGCGGGCTTTAGCTTTCTGCAATGCGGCCGGCGACAGCGTGGCGACGGCTTCGGGTTCAATCCGGTCCAGTACATTTGAGCGCCGGGTCATGGTCCCGGTATGCCAGTGTTCCAACTGGCGTCCGGTCGTCAATATCATCGGATACTCATCATCGGGCATTTCGTCGGGCGGAATGATGCTGGCGGGCACCAGCCGGCCTCTCCCGCTCATCGTCGGGAAGTCATTGACAAAGACAATCTCATTACCCTTCCTGTCCGGCGCATCACACGGATAGGTCACTGAACTCTCATCCATCACCCGCTGCCAGGATATGTTGTCGAGTGACGGCATCATGCCGGCCATTTCAGCGAATACATCGCCGGGGCCGTCATAACGCCAGTCCATTCCAATTCGTTTACCGAGTTCATAAATGATCCACCAGTCCTGGCGGGCGTCTCCGGGCATCTTCAATGCCGTTCTGCCCATTTGCACCTGGCGATTGGTGTTGGTCACCGTGCCGTCCTTTTCAGGCCAGGCGGAAGCGGGCAGGATCACGTCTGCGTAAAACGCGGTTTCCGTCAGGAACAGGTCCTGCACCACCAGATGGTCCAGTCTGGCCAGCGCTTCGCGCACATGCTGCAGGTCAGGGTCCGACATGGCCGGATTTTCACCCATGATATACATGCCCGTAATGTCGCCGTCATGGATCGCGTCCATCACTTCAACCACGGTCAGTCCCTTTCGGGGATCCAGTGGCGTTCCCCACGCGTCTTCAAAACGGGCCCGTACATTCTCGCTTTCGACCAACTGGTAATCGGGCAGCATCATCGGAATCAAGCCGGCGTCAGAAGCCCCCTGGACATTATTCTGGCCGCGCAACGGATGCAATCCGGTTCCCGGCCTCCCGATTTGACCGGTTATCAACGAAAGCGCTATCAGGCAACGCGCGTTATCGGTACCGTGGACATGCTGGGACACCCCCATCCCCCAGAAGATAATGGACGCTTTTGCAGTCGCGAAAGTCCGGGCCACAGTACGCAGCACAGTCGCGTCGATACCGCAGATGGGCGCCATTCTTTCCGGGGAAAACTCCTGGATATGCGCCTTCAGGTTTTCGAATCCTTCGGTATGCCGCTCGACATATCCAGGGTCATACAACTCCTCATCGACAATGGTGTGCAGAATCCCGTTCAGCATCGCCACATCGGTACCCGGATTGAATTGCAGCGTCCAGGTCGCGTGACGCTGGAGCTGGGTCCCTCTCGGATCCATCACGATCAACGTTCCACTCTTCGCCGCCTGCTTGAAAAAGGTCGCCGCAACCGGATGGTTGCTGATTGGATTGGCGCCGATGACCACCACGCAATCGGCATCCTCCACTGCGTTGAATGGTGCGGAAACCGCGCCGGAGCCGATCCCTTCAAGCAGGGCCGCCACCGAAGAGGCATGGCAGAGCCGGGTGCAGTGATCCACATTGTTGGTACCGAATCCCGAACGGATCAGCTTTTGAAACAGATAGGCTTCTTCGTTACTGCATTTTGCCGAACCGAATCCGGCGAGCGCATTGCCGCCTTTTTGGTCCCGGATCCTGGCCAGCCCGCGGGCGGCATGATCCAGCGCCTCCTCCCAGCCGGCTTCCCGGAAGTGGGTCAGTGGATTGGCCGGGTCCAGATCATCGTCCGCCATCTTGGGACTCCCGTCCAGCCGGATCAATGGCCGGGTCAAACGGTGAGGGTGCTTGACGTAATCGAAACCGAACCGGCCCTTGACGCACAATCTGTTCCGGTTTGCCGGTCCGTCCCGCCCCTGGACAGCGACGATCTGGTTATTCCTGGTCTGATAAGTGATCTGGCATCCGACGCCGCAATACGGACAGACGCTGTGGGTCTCGCTCAGGGGGTCGGTTTTTCCGACACCCTGTTCATCCACCATGGTCGCCTCCATCAAGGCGCCGGTGGGACAGGCCTGTACACATTCACCGCAAGCCACACAGGTACTTTCGCCCATCGGGTCATCAAAATCGAAAACGATTTTGGCCTGATGCCCCCGAAGGGCCATGCCGATCACATCGTTCACCTGCACCTCGCGGCAGGCGCGCACACACAGATTGCACTGGATACAGGCATCCAGCGCCACATGCATGGCCGGATGGCTGGCATCAGCCTGCGGCGCCTCCCTGTTCGGGAAGCGGCTCGTTGTGACATTCAGCCGGTCCGCCCACTGCCACAAACGGGAATCCCTCTGGTGGGCCACTTCACGCCGGGGCTGGTCGGCAACCAGCAACTCCATGACCAGGGTCTGCGACCGGACCGCCTTGTCGGAATTGGTTCTGACCACCATGCCTTCGGTCGGTTTGCGCAAACACGAAGCGGCGAGAACCCGTTCACCTTCGATCTCGACCATACAGGCCCGGCAATTTCCGTCCGGGCGGTAATCAGGCTTTGGCGAATAGCACAGATGGGGAATTTCCGTGCCCTGCCGTTTTGCCGCCTGCCAGATGGTCTCATCGGCATCGGCCTGGACGGCTTGCCCGTCCAGCATGAAATTCACTGTCCCGGACACTACAGATCCTCCGGAAAATATTTCAGCACACAGTGGATGGGGTTGCCCGCAGCCTGCCCGAGACCGCATATCGAGGCATCGGTCATCACCGTACTCAAATCATTCAACAAACCGACATCCCATTGCGGCTCAAGCATGACCTGGACCGCCTTTTCGGTGCCGACCCTGCAAGGCGTACACTGTCCGCAGCTCTCATCCTGAAAGAACTGCATCAGGTTCAACGCGACATCCTTCATATTGTCATGATCACTGAATACCACAACCGCGGCCGAACCGATGAAACAACCGTATTCCTGAAGCGTTCCGAAATCGAGCGGAACGTCACTCACTGAAGCTGGCAGGATACCCCCGGACGCCCCACCCGGCAAGTACCCCTTGAAAATGTGTCCCTCGATCATGCCACCGCAATAGTCATCGATCAACTGCCTGATCGTCACTCCGGCCGGGGCCAGCTTGACCCCTGGATTATTCACCCGTCCGGAAACCGAGTAGCTACGCCAGCCCTTGCGGCCATTTGCCCCGGCGCCGGCAAACCATTGCGCGCCCTTCTCGACGATGTCCCTGACCCAGAACAGGGTCTCGACATTATGTTCCAGCGTGGGTCTGCCGAACAGGCCAAGCTCAGCCACATAGGGCGGGCGGTTTCTTGGCAACCCGCGTTTGCCTTCAATCGATTCGATCATCGCGGACTCTTCTCCGCAAATATACGCGCCCGCTCCCCGGCGGATCTCGATCCCGACGTGATCCGCAAGGCCAGCCTCCCGGACCTTGCGGATTTCTGTTTTCAGCAATGCGACAATGGCCGGATATTCGTCCCGAATGTAAACATAACCGGTTTCGGTACCCACCGCCCAGGCTGCAATCAGCATACCTTCGATAAAACGATGGGGGTCCGTTTCCAGGTAGTAGCGGTCCTTGAATGTGCCCGGTTCACCTTCATCGCCATTGACTGCCATCAGTCTGGGCGCATCGAAGCCGCGAACGATGCTCCACTTCCGCCCGGCCGGGAACCCGGCCCCGCCCAGCCCTTTCAGTTCCGATTCATCCAGGCTGTCGATGATGTCTTCGGGAGTCCGGAGTCCGGCCAGGCAATCCCTGAGCAGCCTGTAACCGCCATTATCGGTATATTTCCGGTAGTCGATATAATCCGGCAACTCGGGATGGGTCTGTCCGGCGCTTGCGGCGGTCAACAGTTTTTCGGTGTTCGCATGACCGATATGATGATGGCCGACCTCTGCGACCGGCGCCATTTCACAGCGTCCCATGCACGGCGCTTTCAGGACGCGCACCGTGTCCGGCGGCGCCTGCCGCTCCAGTTCCCCGGCCAGCGCCTGCGCTCCGGCCAACTGGCAGGCTATACTGTCACAGACCCGGATTGTGAGCGGCGGCGGCGGAGCCTGGCCTTCCTTGACCACATCGAAATGCGCGTAAAAAGTGGCCACTTCATAGACCTCGGTCTGGGACAGCTGCATGATGGAGGCCAGCGCCGCCAGATGGGCGCTCGAAAGACAACCATATTTGTCCTGTACCAGGTGCAGGTACTCGATCAGCAAATCACGCCGCCGCGGCATGTCCTCAAGCAGGGACTGGATTTCCTGCAATGCGGAAGGATCGACCTGCCGCCCTTTCGGGTGAGTACCGGCCTTGCCTTTGCCACGGCCTGGATGACGACGCTTTGACGCGGCTTGACCAACAAAACCCATGTTCTCGTTACCTGGAGTAGTCATTCCTGTTTCGAATGCCTGAGATTTCCATGATCCGAAATCAACCGATGACCTGTTTCAGGGTACGCCCCAGAGAAGCGGGGGAATCGGCTACTGCGATACCCGCGCTTTTCAGGGCTTCGATTTTTTCAGCCGCGCCACCCTTGCCACCGGCAATGATGGCGCCGGCATGCCCCATGCGCCTGCCGGGCGGCGCCGTGACCCCGGCTATGAAACCACACACCGGTTTCCCGGTCTTGCTCTGGCGGATGAAATCGGCCGCCTCCTCCTCCGCTGTGCCGCCGATCTCGCCGATCATCACAATGGATTCGGTTTCCGGGTCTGCCAGGAACATCTCCAGACAATCGACAAAGCTGGTGCCATTGACCGGATCGCCGCCGATTCCGATACAGGTGCTTTGGCCGAGCCCTTCCGAGGTGGTTTGCGCAACGGCTTCATAAGTCAATGTCCCGGACCGGGAAACAATGCCAACGCTGCCCTTTTCATGAATGTGTCCCGGCATGATGCCGATCTTGCATTCATCCGGGGTAATCACGCCGGGACAGTTTGGCCCCACCAGTCTGGTCCCCGAATTTTCGAGCGCGCGTTTGACCCGGATCATATCCAGTACCGGAACCCCTTCGGTAATACACACGACCAGCGCAACTCCGGCGTCAATCGCTTCGAGGATGGCGTCCGCGGCAAAAGCCGGAGGCACATAGATGACCGAGGCGTCGGCGCCAGTGGCGGCCACGGCTTCTTCGACGGTGTTGAAAACCGGCAAACCGAGATGAACCATTCCGCCCTTGCCCGGCGTCACGCCGCCGACCATGCCGGTGCCATAGCGGATCGCCTGCTCACTGTGGAATGTAGCCTGGGAACCGGTAAATCCCTGGCAAATGACTTTTGTGTTACGGTTTACCAGTACGGACATCAGCCCTCTCCATTGACGACCTGAACCACTTTCCGGGCCGCGTCATCGAGATCATCGGCCAGCACAATCGGCAACTGCGACTCGGCCAGAATCCGCTTGCCCTCGTCTACATTGGTGCCCTCGAGACGAACCACCAGCGGCACATCGAGTTTCGCCTCCCTGGCGCCAGCGACAATCCCTCCGGCAATCACGTCACAACGCATGATACCACCGAAAATGTTCACCAGGATGCCCTTGACGTTGTCGTCGGACAGGATGATCTTGAATGCCTCGGTAACCCGTTCTGTAGTGGCGCCGCCGCCCACGTCCAGGAAGTTCGCCGGTGAACTGCCATACAGTTGAATAATATCCATGGTCGCCATGGCCAGCCCCGCCCCGTTGACCATACAGCCGATGTCACCATCGAGCTTGATATAATTCAGGTCGAATTCGCTGGCTTTCGCTTCTGCCGGATCCTCCTCGTCTTCATCCCGCAACCCGGCGATACCGGGTTGGCGGTACAACGCGTTACTGTCGAAATTCATTTTCGCGTCCAGCGCGAGCAGGTCGCCGCCGCCCGTCACCACCAGTGGATTGATCTCGACCATACTGGCATCGAGTCTGGTAAACGCCTGGAACATCCCCTGCATGAACCGGACCGCGGAACGCACCTGGCCCCCGGACAGATCCAGGCCATACGCCAGTTTGCGGGCATGAAAGGGTTGCAGGCCGGTGACCGGATCGATCACCACCGTAATTATTCTTTCCGGGGTGTTTGCGGCCACTTCCTCGATATCCATACCGCCTTCAGTAGAGGCAATCACCGTGATTCGGCTCGTCCCCCGGTCCACCAGCATGCCAAGATAGAGTTCCCGCGCGATATCGCAACCCTCTTCAATATAAATTCGCTTGACTGGCTGACCTTCGGGACCGGTCTGGTGAGTGACAAGCTGCATACCGAGGATCTCGTTGGCCGCGGTACGCAGGTCCTCGACTGAGGAAACCACCCTGACACCGCCGCCCTTGCCCCGGCCACCGGCATGAATCTGGGCCTTGACCACCCAGACCGGACCACCCAGCTCTTGCGCTCCGCTGAGCGCCTGGTCAACGGTGAACGCAATCCTGCCTTTCGGAACGGCAACACCAAAGTCGGACAACAAAGCCTTGGCCTGATACTCATGGATATTCATGATATGGCTGGTCAGCGGGTATTGAGCAAAAAAGAAGGCCGGAGTATACCCTGAACCGGGTCTGTCAACAATCATCCCTGACGACAGCACCGGGCGCTTGACCCTTGACCCTGCACGGACGATAAGGTAGTGTCCCCTGAAATTTCCCGGGATCGGCTCTTGGCTCAATGACCACACCACTTCAATGGCATCGGACCGTACCGTTTTCCCAGCTTGATGACGAAGAACCCACCCAGGTCAGGATTGGTGACAAACTGGTCGCGCTTTGTAAACTGGACGATCAGGCTTTTGCCGTGGATGACATCTGTACTCATGAACATGCCTGGCTTTCAGATGGAATTATCGAGAACGGCTGCATCGAGTGCCCGCTGCATCAGGCTTTGTTCGATATACGAACCGGCAAGGCGCTGACTCCACCGGCGGTCATCGACCTGGCTGTGTATTCCGTCATGATCGAGAATGACATGGTCTGGGTCGGCGTATGAAATCCGGTTCGTCACGAGATAAGGAAAACTTTCAGCCCTATTGCGGTTACCACCAGAGCTTCGCCGGTGACCATGATCATGAGCTGGCCGAGACCGGCGCCGACTCCGTGATGGGGGAATTGATGCGGCGGTACTGGCATCCGGTGGCGATAACCGCAGAATTGAAGGACCGCCCGAAGCTGATCCAGGTGATGGGCGAGGAGTTGGTACTGTTTCGCGACCGCAGTGACCGCATCGGCCTGGTCCACAAAAACTGCCCTCATCGCCGGGCCTCACTGGAATTCGGCCGTTGTGAAACCAGGGGCATTCGCTGCTGCTATCATGGCTGGCTATTCGATATCGATGGCTCCATACTTGAAATTCCCGGACAACCTGAAAATTCGGACGGCGCTGCGAACATTCGGCAATCCAGACGCCTTGGCGCCTATCCTGTGACCGAATTCCGGGGATTGATCTTCGCCTATCTGGGCCCGCCGCAGGAAAAGCCCCGGTTCCCCCACTACGATGTTTATGATCTGCCCGACATGGTCATGATGCCTTATTCGGCTCCGTTCAATTGCAACTGGATTCAGGTGCTTGATGCGATCGTGGATCCGGCGCACACCGCATTCCTGCACCAGAACCAGTTTACCGACGGTTTTGGCCTGGTCGGCCAATACCGGTTTTATGAACGAGACCGTATCCGGTTTCTGGGCACGGCGACGCGGCGGGTCCATGAAAATGCCTGGGTGCGGGTGAACGAACTGATTCTGCCAAACTTCACCCAGTCGGGAGCGGCTTTTTCGACCGATGGTTCCAAAGTAAAATATTTCGGGCGAAGCGCTTTCACGCGCTGGGTGGTTCCCGTCAATGACGAGCGCTGCATCGCTTACGCCTGGGGCAACTTCGGGCCGCGTGGAGACCCTCCGGAATTCAATACCCCTGAGGGAATGGAGCGAATCGAACAGGGCGAGGCGATTGACCGCAGCTACGAGGAGAGACAGGCAAATCCGGGTGACGTGGAAGCGGTTGAAGGGATGGGCGCCATTTCCGAACATTCCAAAGAGCATCTGGTCGCCGCGGACCGCGGGGTCATTCTTTACCGGCGGCGACTGCGCCGGCTTGCCCGCGACCTGGCCAAAGGCAAGCCGCCGCCACAACCCTGTGACCTCCAACCGGGGCCGATTGCGACTTATGGCAGCGATACTGTGGTACACGCTCCCGCCGCCGGATCGTCAGACGACGGCGAATACCTGCGGCGGATAAACGATCAGGTCATGAGGATCATTTTCCAGGGGGATGAATACAACGGCAAGGCGCGTGACGATTTCATCATCGCTGAAATGAAAAAACCGCTGGAGCGGCCACGGCCTGGCCAGAACCGGAACGACGACCCGACACTATAGCGACTTCGTCCGTGACCACTTCACGCAAAACCAGGGTTCACATCAAGAACAACCATTTCTCCGCCGACACCTTTCCAAACACCCCGGAGGGCGAGGCAGTCTTCACCATTACCCGGCAGAGATACCAGCGTAGCGCCAGGGATTATCCCGATGTTGCCCGGCAACTGGATGTTTTTATCGACTGGGACACGGAGCATTTCGAGGAGTCGATGGCCGGTACAGAGGTGCTGGTCGCCTGGGACCTGCCGGTCGACAATCTCGTTGGCATAGCGCCCGGACTGAAATGGATTCACATCATTGGCGCCGGGGTTGAACACCTGACTCCGATGGACTGGCTGCCTGACGGCGTACAACTGACCAACAACAAGGGAGTACACGCTACGAAAGGGGGTGAATTCGGACTAATGTCGATTCTGATGCTGCATAACGCAATGCCGGCCATTGTCAGCAATCAGCGCAGCGCGCGCTATGATTCCATTTATTCAACACCGGTCGCGGGCAAAACCCTGGTCCTGATCGGGGTCGGCAGCATCGGCAAGTCCGTGGCCGCTCATGCCAAAGCCATCGGCATCGAGGTGATTGGCGTCTCCCGCCATGGCCATCCCGTCAATCAGGTCGATCGAATGGTATCGGTGGAGCAACTGGACCAGGTGCTGCCGAAAGCCGATTTTGTGTTTGTCGTCACCCCGTTGACGGATGAAACCCGAAATCTGCTGGATCGGCGGCGCCTTGACCTGCTCAAGCCAGGCGCCGGACTGGTCAATATCGGGCGCGCCGCGGTGGTCGATTACCAGGCGCTGACTGAAAAACTGGAAGACGGCTCGATCTCGGGCGCGGTCCTGGATGTATTCGACCAGGAACCCCTGCCGCCGGACTCCCCTTACTGGAACGTACCCAACCTGATCGTCACGCCCCATGTTTCCGCGGACGACGGACACGCCTATGTTGCAATGACCCTGTCCGTATTTTTTGAGAACATGAAACGATATCTGGCTGGCGAACCGTTACGGAACCGGGTCAATCCCGACCTGGGTTACTGATGGGGCGGAAATGGCGTGAACCGGTTTTGATTGACTATTGACCCCTTCAGGGGCAAAATACCGCACACCATCAAACTTCCCCGGGAATGATCCGGAAAACCGGAAACCCGGCGCAGACGCTGTGATTTCCTGGAATTATTCGAGATTGCTATCGATAAACGCCGCGAGTTGGGATTTTGAAACCGCTCCTACTTTGGTTGCTTCGACATTTCCATTCTTGAACAGCATCAGGGTAGGGATTCCGCGAATTCCGTACCTGGGAGGGGTTTCCGGGTTTTCATCAATGTTGAATTTGGCAATCTTGATTTTTTCGCCGTACTCTTCCGCGAGTTCGTCGATGATTGGAGCGATCATTTTGCACGGTCCGCACCACTCCGCCCAATAGTCGATCAGGACCGGTTCAGTTGCATTGAGAACTTCCTGTTCGAATGATTCATCGCTCACGTGTACAATATTTTTTGACATGGTAATTTATCTTGCAGATTATTTGAATAAGGCAAATATGCGGTGAAATCAGCCGTTAATCAAGACCTTCATCCAAAATAAATTCCAGTGCCCGGCCCACAAATATCCCCACCATTCGAGAACATGACCGAAAAACACCTTACCGATCAAAAATTCGATGATTTCAATTTGGTTGATGCCCTTAAAAGAGGAGTCTCCGATGCCGGGTTTTCATTTTGCACGCCGATACAGGCTAGCGCCTTGCCTATTGCCCTTGAAGGGCGTGACGTCGCGGGACAGGCCCAGACCGGAACCGGGAAAACCATTGCGTTCCTGTTGGCCTGTTGTAACCACCTTTTGACCACTCCCGCACCTGAAAACAAACAGGCCTCCGATCCTCGCGCGCTGATACTGGCGCCCACCAGAGAGCTCGCTATCCAGATCTGCAGGGACGCGGAAACATTGGCACAGCATACCGGTCTGACGCTTGGGCTGATTTATGGAGGAACCGGGTATGAAGAACAAAAACAGGTTCTGGCAAAAGGGGTCGATATCCTGATAGGCACGCCGGGGCGACTGATTGATTTTTACAGGCAGGACCTGTTCCGTCTTGATCTGATCCAGGTGGCCATACTCGACGAAGCGGACCGCATGTTCGATCTTGGGTTCATCAAGGATATTCGATACCTGCTCCGACGCATGCCCAAACCGGAAAACCGCCTCAACATGCTGTTTTCCGCCACCCTCTCCTTTCGGGTGATGGAGTTGGCCTATGAACACATGAACGACCCCGAAGAAATCAAGGTCAACGCCGATGTACGAATTGCGAACCAGATAGAGGAGCATTCCTACTACCCGTCGGACGATGAAAAGCCAAAGCTTCTGGTCAACCTGCTCAATCGCGATAACCCTGAACGTGTACTGGTTTTCATCAATACGCGCTCCGGGGTCGAATATGTGGCGAACTTGCTGGCCGCCAACAAGATCAGCGCCGCCGCCTTGTCGGGAGATGTCCAGCAATCCAGACGGGAAAAACTTCTGGAGGGCTTCAAAACCGGGAAATACAAGGTTCTGGTGGCAACGGATGTAGCCGCCCGTGGTTTGCACATCCCCGAAGTCAGCCATGTGTACAATTACGATTTGCCCCAGGATGCCGATGACTATGTTCATCGAATCGGCCGTACCGCCCGGGCCGGGAATAGCGGCAAGGCGATCAGTTTTCTGTGTGAAAAATATTCCTGGTCCATCCTGGATATCGAATCCTTCATCGGGCACAGCATCCCGAAAAGGCCAATAGAGCCATGGATGATTGAAGATGTGGAAATGAGCGCGAAACGGACCAGAGAACGAAAACCGGCGAAAAAAGGGAAATCGGCGAAGACGGCAAAACCCGCCGCGCCCGGCATCGTCGAATCAAAAAAACCCGAACCACGGAAACCGGTGTCGAGGAAGCCGGAACCACGAAAACCCGCGCCGCCGGGGAACCGGTTCAGTCGGCGGTTTGGCGAGATTCCAATGATCGGTTGAGGTTCAGGCCCGGCGGGATACCGGCCAGGGGTCAGAATTGTTTTGCCGCTTCAAACTTGACTTGAGTGTCTTCGCTGTCACCCTGGGGGCCTTGTGCACTCTGATCGCGCAGTTGCAATCCGAATCGGGTACTTGGCCAGGGACTCCAGCTATAACCGATATGGATGGTATCCAGTGTATCGATGCCCGCTCCGCTGTCCTCCTCCGTAGTGGAATAATGACCCAGGGCGACATGGAAAGTCGAATGGTCATTCAGGCTGTAATACAGACTCGGCCGGATACCGAATGATGTCCCGGTCCGGTCATATTCATCCGGGGTGGTTTCATTGGGCGTAACCAGGATATCGTTATCGAATTTTTGCAGCAAATAGCTGTTGATACCCTTGCCGAAAGTCATGGACAGGGCAGAAAAAAGGTCTCCGATCCGCCAGCCTCCCTCCAGGTTCAAACCCCAGTTCGTCACATCACTGCCATCGAATTTCTGGCCGCCGGCATTCGCGTCCAGCTTGCCGCCCATCGCAGTCACCCGGTATTCCCCGCCCGTATTGTCGGCAGCCCCCCCGCGCCAGGACAGGATGATACTCGGCGAGCTTTCAAACAGGTTTTCGGGGGATTCACTCTCGCCAGCGGAGTAAAACGATGTCTGTGAAGACTGCGGTGCATTCTCCAGCGCAATGGAAAACCCGTTGGGAGAAACCCATTTGACCTGGCTGGTTACGCTGCGGCTGTTCTGGTCAATCGAACCATCCAGGCTTTTATCCATGCGGATCAGGTCCTGGAAATTCGCCCAGTCACTACCCACCGTCAACGAGCCCGCCCCGGAATTCCAGGATGTACTCAGCCGTTTGATCTGGCCCTGGGGCTGGTAATTCGTAGCCAGACTATCCAGGGCATCCGTACTGTCAGGGTCTGCGATGATATCCGGCATCACCTCGATTTCCAGACTGGTTTCCAGACTGGATTGAATGTTTTTGCCGCGATCCAGTATGGAGCGGCTGCGGAAATTCAGTCCCGGAGAAAACAGGTTCTCATCGGCAGTCACGGAAAACCCGGAATCATCCGTGCCGGACGGGGTTTCACCGGATATGGCGTCGGCCCAGGCATGAACCGGGACGAACGGAAGAACAGGAACCAGCAACAGTGGGAACATACAACCCGCACTGAGTGCCTTCAGCCTTTGGCAGAAGCGGGCCGATGACAATGGAATGTCGATTCTCACCTGGGAAAACTCACTGGAAACCGTTAAAATCGAGCTGGCCGGACAGGGCGCCCGCGCTGATTGATCATACCTCCTGAAAAACCAGTCCACCGTCCAAGTATACCAGTTACCCGGACACAAAAACAATAAATTCAATCATCCTGTTCGAACTTTCAGTGTCAGGATGAGTCCCTTACAGCATAAAATACAGGATATTCCATCATTCACGCAAACACTCAATTCATTGGACTCATGAACACTCTATACAAATGCAGCCTGGTTTTCATATCCCTGATCCTGTTTTCTGCCGCGTCCCATGCCGCCAAGGACGAAATCTATACTTCGTTTTTAAGCAAGGCCGGCGCTGGCGGCTACGATGTCGTGGCCTACTTCACCGACTCGAAACCGGTAAAAGGGGACAAAAATCTCAAAACCGAATACAAGAACGCGAAATGGTATTTTTCCAATGCCGCGAATCTCGAACTGTTCAGGGAGAATCCGGACAAATACCTGCCGCAGTACGGCGGTTATTGCGCGTGGGCCGTGGCGGAAGGCAATCTGTATGCCGGGGACCCTTTGCACTGGTCCGTACACAACGAGAAACTCTACCTGAATTATGATGCCGAAGTACGGGAAAAATGGCTCGCGGAAAAGGAACGGTTTATCGTGGAAGGCGATATGAACTGGCCTGGCATTCTGAACTGATCGTCCAGCGGCCCGGCCGGAGCGTGGTTATCCGGCCATGTCGTCCAGCAGCCTGACCAGAAACAGGTCGCACCTTTCCAACTCGGACTTCAACAGGAATTCATCCGGTTTGTGCCCCTGCAGCATCGACCCGGGCCCGCATACCACGGTAGGGATGCCCAGGCGGGTCCGGAACAGCCCTCCTTCGGTTCCAAAATCAATTTTTATCGGCGCGGCGCTTCCCGGTTCCAACAGGGATCGCACATAACCGACCACTTCCTCCCCCGGACTGGTGTTCAACGCCGGATACTCGTTGAAAATCTCGATCTCTATGTCCACCTGGGGAAAATCATCCGTGTATCCGGCTTTCACCCGATCTGCGTGGTCGCGTATTTTCGCCATGATCTCCATCGGGTCGTCCGATTCCAGATTCCGGATTTCGAACCTGAACTCACACATATTCGGAATTATGTTGAGCGCAGTTCCTCCCTGGATGGTCCCGACGTGCAAAGTCGTCCAGGGAACGCCAAACCGGTCGTCCCGCTCATGCTCCAGTTTCACCCGGGCCTGCAAATCCTGAATGCCATTGATCATCCCGGCAGCCAGATAAATCGCGTTTACCCCACTGTCGGCCAGCGCCGAATGCGCTTCCACGCCATGACAACGGCAGATGGCGCCGACTTTTCCTTTATGTGCAACCGCCACCTGCAACGAAGTCGGCTCTCCGACAATACAGAATCCGGGACGTTCCGGCGCTGATTCCAGCATATCGATCATCCGCCGGACCCCGACGCATCCAATCTCCTCATCATAAGAAAAAGCAAGGTGGATCGGATATTTCAGGTCACGCTTCACCGCCTCGGCAACCATAGCCAGCACAGAAGCGATGAAGCCCTTCATGTCAGTGGCGCCACGGCCATAGAACCGCCCATCCTCAAGTCGCAACCTGAACGGCTCCCGGGTCCAGTTCTGCCCATCCACGGGCACAACATCGGTATGCCCGGACAACATCACCCCACCCTCTTTCCCCGGACCGAAAACGGCATACAGGTTCGCCTTCGTGCGCTCATCATTATGCGTCAACACACTCTCTATGCCGAGGTCGTCCAGATACGACCGAATGAACCCGATCATGTCCAGGTTACTGTCCCGACTCACTGTCGGGAACGAAACCAGACGATCCAGCAAACTTTCGGCAAGGGTCATTCGAGGCAAAGTGAAGGGTTGACCTGACCTCGATTGTAAGGAATTTCGAACGGTTTTGCAGATTGAATTCGCTCACGAACTATTCATGGTCCGGTTCAGCGGGTAATATCCGGTCCTGGCCTTATTATTCCCGGAGACAACCATGAACACGATCCCGGCTTCCTCCCGGACGACACGACCCTTCCCGGATTCGTTGTGGGCCGAAACCGCGGCCGGCGCCGATTCCAACCCGCCGCTGAAAGAGGATGCATCCGCCGATGCGGTTGTGGCGGGAGCCGGTTATACCGGGTTGCGCGCGGCGCTTGAACTGGCCGAAGCCGGCTGCCGGGTGCGGGTACTGGAAGCGGCGGATGTGGGTTGGGGAGCCTCCGGACGCAATGGCGGACAGGTCAACCCGATGCTGCCGTTCAATGCTCCTGACAAGCTCCGCAAGCTGCTCGGGACAAACGGTTTCGAACGGATTGCCGATGCCTCGCTGAATTCCGCCAACGAGCTTTTTTCCCTGATCGAAAAATACCGGATTGAATGCCACCCCCGGCGGTATGGCTGGTTGCGGGTAAACCACAGCCCGCGGGCGCACCGGGAGTCACTGGCCGCCATGCGGGGCTGGAATGAATTCGGGGCGGGCATGTATGTGGTCGAGGGCGATGAGTTGCGCCGGATGTCCGGAACTTCCGCCTACAAAACCGGCGTGGTGACACCGGGAGGCGGCGCTGTGCAACCCCTGTCCCTGGCGCGTGGCCTGGCGCAGGCCGCGAAGACTGCGGGGGCGAAAATCCACGGGCAAAGCGCGGTTACCGCGTTAAAAAAAACGGCTGCCGGGTGGATCGTTGAAACGGCGTCGGCAAAGGTAACCTGTGAATGGGTCGTATTGGCAACCAATGGCTATACCGATGGCTTGCTCAAGGGCCTTGCCACCAGCATCATCCCCCTGCTCCCGATCCAGATCGCAACCGACCCTCTGGCGGATGACCGGATCGCGACTATCCTGCCCGACCGGCATACCATATCGGACACCCGGCGAATCATCATGTATGCCCGCAGGGAGCCCGATAACAGGATGGTTTTTGGCGGACTCGGCCGATACGGGCCGAACGGGGAAATCGGCGGCTTCGACTGGCTCGAGCGGGATGCAACGCGCATCTTCCCCTGTTTGAAAGGAGTTCACTGGAGGTTTCGCTGGGGTGGACAGATCGCCCTGACCGCAGACCGCCTGCCGCATTTGCATGAACCCGGACACGGGCTGATTGCCGGGTTGGGATACAATGGCCGCGGGGTCGCAATGTCCCATGTGATGGGACGCGTTCTTGCTGAAAGAGTACTTGGCGCGCAGCCCGACACACTTCCTTTCCCGATCACACGAATTGAAAAAGTCCCTTTTCGCGGGATTCAGATGATGGGGAAAGGGACGGCTATCGGCTGGCTAAGGTTTCTCGACCGGCTGGAAACCCGGAATTAACCGTTGAGGAGGAATCCGCCAACCGTCATCTCGATTCCGGTCAGTCCCGCGGCGGTTCGTCTTTCGGGTCACTGCGTCCCGGTTCCGCCCGCACCAGTTTCCGGCCACTGAGCATTGCCCGAACCAGATTTTCCTTTTTCCAGACCTGATAGAACACCATTACACCAATATGGAGCCCGAACATGAACAGCAGCAGCCTTGAATTCTGGTGATGAATGGAAGTCACTTTCCGGACCGTTGCCGATGAAACCGTATCCGACAGAGGCCCTTCATGAAAAAGTGAATCGTCCTCCGCAAACAATCCGGTGCAGACCTGAACGGTCAGCAGGATCAGCATGACCAGCACGGAAAGCCCGCCCAGGGGAGAATGTCCGGCAACTCCGCTCGGCTCGCGCCGGAACAACACTCGCAGGTAGGCAATCAGCGGCCGGGGTTGCGGGACCAGCGCCGCAAAGCGGACAGGCGGCGGCCCGGTGATTCCCCAATAAACCCGGAACAACAGCAATCCGCCTGTACAATAACCTGCGTAGAAATGCCACTGGACCAGGTTGAAAGTACGAAACTCACCCAGCAACCAGCCACTGGTTACGGCCAGCGCCAGCAGCCAGTGCCAGGTCCGGGTAATTCCATCCCATACCGGTATGGTTTGATAACGACTCATTCTGCTGGCGAAAAACTGTCGGGTTCGAATGTCCGGTGCAGATGAAACCGTTATCCGGTTATCGGGCTTCAGTAATCCTCTTCAGCCCGGAAATCGTCATGGCACCCCTTGCAGGACTGTCCGACATCGCCGATCACGGACCGGAGTTCCCCAAGCCCGTTTCCCGCGACTTCGGCAAGAGCGGTAACCGCTTCCAGATACGCCTTCCCGCTGTCCTCGATATCGGGCCAGGTCGTCCAGATTTCCGGCAAGGCCCGGGTATCGTCGGGATAAGCCTCATTGTCGGAACCCGCGGGCCACATACGGCCATTATTCACCGTGGTCATGATCAACAAATTATTGGCCAGGGTCGCCGCTATTTCCGCGTCGTATTCGATATCTCCCTTCGCCATGCCGAACAGCGGTCCGGCATTGAAGCTGCGCAACACCATTTCGCTGTGACGCGCCTTGATTGCCTTCTGCACAGGATCATCGCCAGCTCCATGGGCCGTAACCATGCTGTTGTAGCAAAATACCAGGACCAAAGACGCGATTCCGACCAGTTTCTTCATGCTGTCATCCTCCGGGAATTATGTTTTCACGATTTTACCCACCTGCACCGAATTTTGTCCACCTGCACACCTTATAATACCCGGTCGGTTTTCAATGAGTATGAGACAGGCTGATGGCGCAATACGTTTTTACGATGAGCGGAGTGGGCAAGGTCGTCCCGCCCAACAAACAGATACTCAGGGACATCCACCTGAATTTCTTCCCCGGAGCGAAAATCGGCGTTTTGGGATACAACGGCGCGGGCAAATCCACCCTGTTGAAAATCATGGCCGGAACAGATACCGAAATCATCGGAGAAGCCCGCCCCCAACCTGACCTGAACATCGGGTATCTGGCCCAGGAACCGGAACTGGACGAATCCAGGGATGTGCGCGGGATCGTGGAAGAATCCATGTCCGAAATCAGGCAGGCGCTGGAGAAACTCGATGCGGTTTATCTCGCTTACGGCGAACCGGACGCGGATTTCGATGCCCTGGCGAAAGAACAGATCCGACTGGAGAACATCGTACAAGCTGCAGATGGCCACAACCTGGAACATAAATTTGAAATCTCGGCGGATGCGCTGCGCCTGCCCCCCTGGGAGACGAAGGTCAGCACACTGTCCGGGGGTGAAAGGCGCCGTGTGGCGCTTTGCAGGTTGCTGCTTTCCAATCCCGATATGCTTATTCTCGACGAGCCAACCAACCATCTGGATGCGGAGTCGGTAGCGTGGCTGGAACGCTATCTCCATGAATTCGAAGGAACCGTGATCGCCGTGACCCATGATCGCTATTTTCTCGACAATGTGGCAGGCTGGATTCTGGAACTGGACCGGGGACAGGGGATCCCCTGGCAGGGAAATTATTCATCCTGGCTGAAACAAAAGGAAGACCGGCTGCAACGGGAGCAGAAGTCCGAAACGGCGCGCATAAAAAGCATCAGGAACGAACTGGAGTGGGTTCGTTCAAACCCGAAGGGGCGTCATGCCAAAGCCAAGGCTCGAATCAGGCGGTTTGAGGAACTGAACTCGACGGATTACCAGAAACGGGCCGAAACCAATGAAATCTACATCCCTCCGGGGCCGCGTCTGGGCGACCAGGTCATCGAAGCGCACAATATCTCTAAATCCTGGGGCGACAATATGCTGTATGAGAATGTCAGCTTCAGCCTTCCCAAAGGCGGGATTGTCGGCATCATCGGCCCCAACGGGGCCGGCAAAACGACCTTGTTCCGGATGATGACGGAACAGGAATCCCCCACATCCGGCCATTTCAAAGTCGGCGAATCGGTAAAAATCAGCTATATCGACCAATCACGGGATTCACTGGATAACGATAAAACCGTATTTGAGGAAATTTCCGGGAACCAGGACATCATGCTGGTCAACGGACACGAGGTGCATACGCGGCGTTATGTGGGCCGCTTCAATTTCAAAGGCTCGGACCAGCAGAAAAAGGTCGGTCAACTGTCCGGAGGTGAAAGAAACCGGGTGCATCTTGCAAAACTTCTGGCCAGCGGCGGGAATTTGCTGTTGCTGGACGAACCGACCAATGATCTGGATGTGGAAACCCTGCGGGCGCTGGAAGAGGCCATTCTGGATTTTCCCGGATGTGCGGTGATCATCTCGCATGACCGCTGGTTCCTGGATCGAATCGCCACCCACATCCTGGCGTTCGAAGGAAACTCGCAAGCCACCTGGTTTGACGGCAACTATAGTGACTACGAAGAAGACTACAAACGCCGTTTCGGTGACACCGTCAAGCCCGGAAGAATCAAATACAAAAGATTGAAATGAGGCTGCCGGCGCTGACCTGGCGCCGACTGGCCTGTGGCCGGAATGCTTTCCGCCATTCAGCCGGATCAGCGGTCCGACTCGACATGGTCCACCCTGGCGACGAAGATTCCCACCACCGTCACGGCGGGAAATACCCCTTCCAGAAGTTCCTTGCATGCCGAGTAATGCGCCCCGGAAGTCAGCACGTCATCCAGTAGAATCACCAGGCCCTCCGGCCTGTAATCATCGTCACGAATCATTATCCTGATATTTTCTTTCAACTGCTCCTTGGTCGGCCTGGTCCGGGATAAATGTGAAGCCTGAACCGACTTTTTGGTCACAAACAGCTCAGACACCTCCACGGAGGCCAGTCCCGCGGCCATTTGATTGCAAATTTGCAGCATCCGGTCATCGTGCTCCGGATCTCCGATTTTCTTTGAAGGCGGGACCGGTACCAGAGTAATCCTTCTGCCGGGGAAAAGTTTTCCCGCCGAAATCGTCAGAATAGACGATATCCAGGCTATGGCCTCATTCTTGATGCGCCAGGCATCCGGATTCGAGTATCGGGCGCCGGGCGCCCTTTTCAGATCAAGAACCATCCGATTCAGGCCAAGACCCTCGAAGCCCTCCCCGGAACGGTAAAAACCGAGACAATAACACCGGTCCGACCGGTCCAGATAGTGGTATTCTCCGGTTTGCTCCGGATTGATCCGGGTCAACTCATATTGTTCTTCCATTATTCTCCCGCCCTGTAATCATCGCAAACAGACACTCCACTTTCGTTCGACGCCGAGGCCAGCCATGAAGAAACCAGCCATGAAACTCACCGGGCTTCCCCCGATAGCGCCGGACAGACCGCGCATCCTGATTTTGGGTTCAATGCCCGGCGGCGAATCATTACGCCAACAACGATATTATGCACATCCGCGTAACGCCTTCTGGAAAATCATGGCTCGATTTCTTGGCTTTGATGAAACCAGCCTGGACAGCCTCGACTATGCGCATCGCACCCGGAAACTCAAGCAACATCATATCGCGTTATGGGATGTACTGAAACACTGCGAACGGCAAGGCAGCCTGGACAGCGCCATCCAACCAGCCAGTGAAGAACCCAATGACCTTGCCGGCTTTCTACGGGACCATGACCGTATCAAAACGGTACTGTTCAACGGGGGAAAAGCCGAAAAATCCTTCAACCGCCATATTCGCCCGCAATTGCATCACTCACATGCCGCCAACATCCAATTTTTCAGGCTGCCCTCCAGCAGCCCGGCAAACGCACAACTGACATTCGAGGAAAAATACGCAATATGGCAGCAGGCGCTCGTCAATCCGACAACTCCCTGACCCCTTGCGGTTGGACGAATTGTATAAACTCTTCTTCAAACATGAGAAATCTGGAATCTGCAATGCGATCAATGTACAGCAGGCCATCCAGATGATCGAGTTCATGCTGGCAAACGGTGGCATGGAATCCGTTGAACTCGACCTGTCGGGCGACTCCATCCATGTCGGTGTAATCCAACCGCAGCGATTGCGGGCGTTTGACAAAACCACGCAGTCCGGGAACGGAAAGACAGCCTTCCCAATATCCTTCCAGGTGGGTTCCAGCCAGAATGGTCATCCCGGGGTTGATGCAGACGGTTAGCGGAATCGCCTCGAAATGGCCATATCGACTGGTTCCTTCGGGCATATTCAAAATCGCGACCCGCACACTTTCGTTCACTTGTGGAGCGGCCAGTCCGATTCCACCCGCATCATCGAGTGTCTCGATCATGTCATCGACCAGGCGGCATAAATCCGGAGATTTAATTTCATCATCCCGCACTGAACGGGCTTTTTGTCGTAAAACAGGGTGTCCCATCCGTATGATTTCACGAATCGCCATGGTCGTTACTGTGCAGTCCGGTCCAGACCGACCCCCCCTGTTCTACTCCACGTCACGGGTGGACTTCGGAGCGTCCACGCGGACCGTCACGATATCCGTATCATGGTATTGCTGATGCAAAACCGAAGACGCGGCGTGACGCAACAGGCGAAGAGATATCTCCTTTTCCACGGGAGGAGCTTCAACAGTTTGCTCACTGAGCAGCGCTATTTGGTCCTGGAGATTGCCTTCCCCGGTTGCAGCCACGAACTCAAGCACTGCCCCACCGTCTTCCTTGTGTACAGCCAGACCCAACCTCCGGGACTCATGGCCCCCGGTGGATTCACCTTTTTGCAGGAGCGTCAGCAACGTTTCCTCACTGGCCAAGTCAAGCCGGGTCCTCATCGCCTGATCCCAGCCGTTTCGGGATGCAAATGATTCCAGGAACTCCTGGATGTTCGGCAGCGCCGTAGTATCCAGTTTTGTCTCGATCCGGCTGCTCCGGGATGCCCCCAGCTTCTGGAACACGGTCAGAAGGATTGCTGTCAGACCGCCAGCCGTAATTCCATTCTGCAGGAATCCTCCGGCGAATTGCGAGAAAAATTCAGGGAAAATCGATTGGGTTTCGAAACCGAGTCCAATCCAGAACGAGACCCCGGCAATCAGGCCAATACGATAGTTGATCCCGTCCTGGACGATCATTTTCATGCCGAGTATGAAGATCAGCGCCAGGATCACGGTAATATAGGCCGCAACCACCTGATCCGGGATAGCCAGAATGATCGCGAGCGCCTTGGGCAGGAATGCCAACACAACAAATAACGCGCCAGTGGCGATGCCGACGCTTCGCGCTCCAACCCCGGTCAGTTCAACCACCGCAATACTGGTCGAATAAGTCGTATTCGGCACCGTCCCGGCCAGACCGGACAACAGGTTACCCACTCCATCCGCCCCTACGGCGCCCTGTACCGCCCGAAAGTCCACTGCCCGGGGTTTGCGCCAGGATACGTGCTGGATGGCGATAGAATCACCGACCGTTTCTATGGCGCCGACCAGGGTGACGAACACGAATGCGGGAAGCAGTGTCCAGAAAACCGGTCCGAAATTCAAATCCAGACCCGGCCAGCTGCCATCCGGCAAGCCGACCCATGAAGCGTTGGCCACAAGGTCGAAATTGTAAATACCGAAAAACCCGGCGACTATTGAACCGATCACCACGCCGATGACCGGCACCCAGAGTCTTAACTGTCCCTTGGCCTTCAGCGCCATACCGACAATGACGACCATGGTAACCAGGGCAGTCACCGGCACGGCAGCTTCCGGCGCGCCTTCCGGCACTGTGTTCAGCATATCGAAGATGATCGGCATCACCGTAACGGGGATCAGCATGAGTACCGTCCCGGCGACGGTCGGAGTCAGAATTTTCCGGAACAACGAGAGTCGCATCGCGAGCATGAACTGGAAAAACGAGGAAATGACTACCAGAGTGGCGAGCATCGCCGGACCGCCTTCGGCAATGGCTGTAATACAGACTGCGATAAATGCTCCCGATGTCCCCATCATGAGCACATAACCGGAGCCAATCCGGCCAATCCGGACCGCCTGCAACACGGTGGTTGCGCCTGCGACTATGACAGCGGCAAACACAGCCCATGACAGGAAGAGCTCGCTCCCGCCCGCCGCCCGGATTACGATTGCCGGCGTCAGCACCACGCCGGCCACGGTGATGGCGGCGAGTTGGAAACCGAGACCCAGCGAAAGCGCCTTCGGAGGCGTTTCATCTGGCTGGTAACGGACGCTTGAGCGGTAGCCGGGATCTTCGGACGACATGAAATCCAGTGTAATGCAACCGGGAAAAAATGACAAGGATGAGGGAGGTTTCCTCGGCAATGAGAACAGTATGCCGTGACGGAATAAAATCAGTTTACTGCTGTTGAACCTGCAATTGTACGCTCATGGATTCCTCACTCTCTCCAAAACGCACTCCCTGTACAGGAGCGGCCTCCCGGTAGTCAAGACCCGTCGCGGTGCGGACATACCGGTCATCCGGACAGATTCCGTTGGAAACATCGAACCCCACCCAGCCGAGAGGTTCGACCCATGCTTCCGCCCAGGCATGTCCGGCCTGCTGATCAACCTGGCCATCCATCATCAGATAGCCGCTGACGTAGCGCGCAGGGAACCCGATCAGGCGAGCGGCGGAAAGGAAGACATGGGTATGATCCTGGCATACGCCGCATCGGCTACGCAACGATTCTTCAGCCGTCGTTGTGGACGAGGTCGTACCGCTCTCATAGCGGATTGAGGAGGCAACCCTTTCAGAAAGCAGATGCAATGTGTCCAGATCCATATTGCCGGACAGGCCGGGTTCCTGAACCAGCTTGCGTATTGCGGATCCGGGTCTGGTCAACGCAGTATCGCGCTTGTAGTACCAAAGAGGCGTAAGTCCTGTATGTTTGCCGAGTATGCCTGCGTTGTCCCGGGTTTCGATTTGTCCCTGGCATCGGATATCGATTTCCCGATGGTCCGGTTGAATGCCGATCAGAGAGACCCGGTTTCCGTTGTGATCCGTAAAATCCAGTTCCTTGCGCCCGTTGACCAGTGCAATCTCCCAGTTCAATACATTTTGCAGTGTGCCGCTTGTGGGAGATTGCCTGAGTTGAAGCAGGGCATATTTGACGGGCGCATCGTACTTGTAGAGAGTCCGGTGAAAGATATCAAGAAGCATGGCGGCTACTCGTAAAACCTGAAGTCCTTTTCGATTTGCGTACCCAGCGCAGCATTCTGTACCAGAAAATTGATCAGGAACTCATGCAGGCCGTTTTCGAAGACCACATCGATGGAATCCATGTTCAGGCTCCTGGATATGGAATTCACCATCCTGTGGGACTCGTGGCAGATGCCGTAGTCGCGCGTCAGGTAGCCCAGATTGTCATCAATTTTTCCGTAGCAGAATGCCAGGGATCGTGGCATCCTGGTATCCAGGATCAGAAAGTGGGCAATGCCTGACGCGCTGATCTTGCCTTCATGCACCCATCTGTAAGAGCGGACAGCCGAGACGGAACTCAGGATGGTCTCCCACTGTACATTGTCCAGCGATGAGCCCAGATTGCTTGCGGTGGGAAGCAGGACGTAATACTTGACGTCCAGTATGCGGGCCGTGTTGTCCGCCCTTTCAAGAAAGCTTCCGATCCGGGCAAAGTCGAATATGTCATTTCGCATCATGGTTCCGTGCATGGTCCCGCGGACCAGGGAAGAATGTTTGCGAATCGTATTGAGCACTGCCGGGAGCTCCCTTTCCCTGACCGGCTTGCCCAGGGCTTCCCGTATCGTGATCCAGGCCATGTTGGTGGCCTCCCAGACTTCTCGGGTCAATGATGCGCGTACGGCGCGCGCGTTGTTCCTTGCGGCTTCAATTGTCGAGAGAACACTCGAAGGGTTGGTTTTGTCTCGCAAAAGAAAGTTGATAACGAGCTTGCGATCGGCCCGTTCATGACTGCGGAAGTAAATATCCTGCGTGCCCGTAGTGGTCAGAATCGAATTCCACTCATCCTGCGCCGCATCGGACCGGGTCAGCGCGATACGGAATCCTGCATCGAGCAGCCTCGCTGTATTTTCGCTTCGCTCGAGAAAGCGGAACATCCAGAACAGCCCGCCTGCGGTCTTTCCTAGCAGGCGGGTCATCGGGCCAACACCCAGGTGTCTTTGGTACCGCCGCCCTGGCTTGAATTGACCACAAGGGAATTCTTCTTCAACGCCACACGGGTCAGCCCGCCCGGACAAATGTCGATACCGTTTGGCGAAACCTGTACAAAGGGACGGAGGTCCACATGGCGTGGCGCCAAACCGGCCCTTGTCAGCGCGGGTACCGTCGACAAGGCCAGGGTCGGTTGAGCAATGTAGCTTTCGGGATGTTTCCTGAGCTTTGCGGAAAAGGATTTCAGTTCCTTCTTGCTTGCGGCGGGGCCCACCAGCATGCCATATCCGCCCGACCCATGAACTTCCTTGACGACCAGTTCATCCAGGTGGTCCAGAACATAGGCAAGCGAGTCGGCTTCGGAACAGCGCCATGTCGGGACATTTTCCAACAGCGCCTTTTCTCCAGTGTAGAACTCGATGATTTCAGGCATGCAGGAGTAGACCGACTTGTCATCCGCAATTCCTGTGCCAGGCGCATTGGCCAGTGTAATGCCGCCGGACCGGTAGACATCCATGATTCCGGGCGTGCCGAGCAGGGAGTCCGGATTGAAAGTCAGGGGATCCAGAAAATCGTCATCCACACGTCGGTAGAGAACGTCTATCGGGAAGAGTCCGCGTGTGGTGCGCATACCGATACGCCCGTCGACCACCTTCAGATCGCTGCCTTCCACGAGTTCGACCCCCATCTGATCTGCCAGAAAGGAATGTTCGAAGTATGCGGAATTGTGAATTCCCGGAGTCAGGATGACGACGACCGGGGGGCCGGCGCATGCGGGCGGTGCGCAGGCTTCCAGCGAGATGCGAAGATTTTTCGGATAGTCGCTGACTCGCCGTACCTGGTTTCGTGAGAAGAGTTCGGGAAACAATTGCATCATGGTTTCACGATTCTCCAGCATGTACGAGACTCCCGAAGGGGTTCGGGCATTGTCCTCCAGAACCATGAACTCGTTTTCGCCTGTGCGCACGATGTCAATTCCGACGATATGTGTGTAGACGCCGCCGGGCGGGTCGAATCCCATCATCTGGGGCACAAATGCCTTGTTCCGGGAGATCAGGGATACCGGAATGCGACCGGACCTTAAGATCTCCTGCCTGTGGTAAATGTCGTAGATGAAGGCATTGATCGCCCTGACCCGCTGCTCAATCCCCTGCGCGAGTCGCGACCATTCGGCTGAGGACAGGATTCTCGGCACGATGTCGAAGGGGATCAGGCGTTCGACGGCATCTTCATTGCCGTAGACATTGAACGTGATGCCGGTACTGTGGAAATAGTTCTCGGCTTCGGATGACTTTTTCCTTAGCCCGCGGAGATCTTCCGCATTCACCCAGTCATGATAGTTGGCATACGGGGGGCGCACCTCTTCCCCATGTCCGAACATCTCATCATAATGCTGTGTATGTAACGACATGTATCTCTTATGATACGAAAACAGGTTCGCATAAGAATACCACGACCTGAGCGGTTTCAGGAAAACCGGAAAGAAGAGGGCCCCGGTGACTGTGAAAAAATGGTGGGGCGTACAGGATTCGAACCTGTGACCACCTGATTAAAAGTCAGATGCTCTACCAGCTGAGCTAACGCCCCGTTTGTGGTTATCCGCGCGAGAAAATGGATAGCCGGAAAGAGGCGGGATTATCCTGTCAAGAGCCTCCCTTGTCAAACGGTATATTCCCCCGACCCCCGGTTTTACAGTCGTGGAACCGGGACAATCACCCGCGCAAAAACTGTACAATAATCCTGTTTCCCGGATTTTAATGTATTTGCATATGGCGCTATATTGATAGTGGACTCGCTGATTTCAAAAGATCGATTCATCGGACTCGAAGGGATTGCCAACCTGGCGACCGGCGGGGAATCTCCGATGCTGAAATCCCATCGCCAGGCTGTCGACCGGTTCATGCTCGACAAGGCGACGGGGGAAAACGCGCGGCACCGGGAAGATGACGCCATGCGACACGCCCGTGAAAAGTGCGCCCGGCTGTTTTCGGCGGAAGCGGACGAGATCACCTTTTTATCGAGTGCATCGGAAGGCATCAACAATGTGCTCTATGGCCTGGACTGGAAATCAGGGGACAATGTGGTGGTCTGCGATATCGAATTCCCTTCCGGGATTTACCCCTGGACAAAATTGCAGGCTCGTGGAGTGGAATTGCGGATCGTTCGCCATGTCAACTGGTTTTTATCCATTGATGATATCGCCCGGCAGATAGACCATCGAACCCGGGTCGTGGCAATCAGCCAGGTCAGTATGTTCACCGGGCAACGAATGGATATCGCGCGTATTTCCGGACTTGTGCGTGAATCCAACGCTTTGTTTCTGGTGGATGCGACCCATGCCGCCGGAGTCGTTCCGGTCGACGCAAACCATGCCGACATCCTGGTATCGAGTTGCTACAAGTGGTTATTGGGCGTTCACGGCTGTGCGGTGTTTTACTGGAACCGGAAACGCCTGCCTGAATTCGACCCGCCATTTCTCGGCTGGCACAGCGCACAGAGCAGTGGCGGCTGGCAAAACCCCGCAGAGTATGAACTGCACGGAAACGCGAACCGGTTCTTGCCCGGCAACCCGGCTTTTATCAGCATATATATACTCAACAATGCGCTGGACCATATTCTTGATCTCGGGATGGACCGGATCGAGGCCCATGCCCTGTCCCTGAGCGGCGAAATACTGAATGGTGTCCGGCAACAAGGCTGGGAATTGATGACTCCCGAAGCGAGCCGGGACCGCGCCGGCAATGTTTCCTTCATGGCGCCGGATATCCAGGCTTTTCGCAATGCCATGGAGCGACAGGGAATTCTGGTATGGGGCGCCTATGCGGCGTTTGACCGCATCCGTATATCCACCCATGTCCACAATGACAGCGAAGATGTCGAACGATGCCTGCACGCGTTTCGGGGACAGCCATCCTGATCGAAATTCAACACCAGCCTTTCCCTGACCGAATTTTTTAACCGGACTGCCCGGTCATTTGCGCTTCCTGGTTTCGTTGCCCATGGCGGCGGGAGGCAGGTGGATATCGTAGCGGTCCCGGATTGCCTGTTCGGTTTCGGTCGAAATGTGCCCGGGAAAATGACTCCGCAGGATGTCTTTTGTCCGGATCCGGGCGGAGTCCCTGATGGTGGGTGAACCGGCTTCCGCCCATTCGTCAGGTGTCCGGCGGTCGGATACTTCGGGATAGAGGAAATCGGACTGCATCCGCGCCATGGTATCGGCGCTGCCCAGGTAATGACCGTCGCCGCGAACCGCCTGGTCGAAAACATCCACCGACAGGGCGTCCGGATCGACTTCGATACCCCGCACGGAACGCAGGATACCGCCGAGCATGTCATTGTCTATGACGTAACTCTCCAGACTGCAACCCATCAATGCCGCCTGCATACCGCATGCCTGGGTCACCATATTGGAACCGGCATGGGCGGCCAGGCCCACATTCAGCGCTTTTTCGAAACCGCTTTGAGCATCCGGCGCTTTACTGTCCGTGGCTCCGGCTATGCAGGAGTTGGAGAGTTTGTAATATTGCCCCATCTGCACGCCAGCCGCCATCGCTGCCGCCTGCTCACCGCCGCCGCCGGTCAATGCGCCCGTACGCAGGTCGGCGATCATCGGCCGGGGACCGAATATGGCCCTGCAATCCGGATTGACCAACCAGGCAACCACCATCCCGGCCAGTGATTCCGCGACCGCCTGCACGACCGAACCGGCCAGGGATGCCGGACTGGACGCCCCCGCCTGATCGGTCGAGTTGACCGAAAAAGGCAGACCCAGCCTGGCGGCCTGCTGCATCACTTCACAGGCTTCCTCACTGAAACGCAGCGGCGGGATCACATGATTGATGTTCAGGGACAAGAACGGCCGTTCATCAAAGGCCGCCTTGCTTCCCGCAATCATTTCGCAGATGCCGGCTATCGCCTCGACATGGTGGCCGGTCGTAGCGCTGGTCATCACATGTTTGGAAGTGCCGGCGAGGCAGGCGAACGCGGTGTTGACATCCAGGTCCAGGGCTGTTTCCATGTCCCTCGCGGTAACCGGCCGGCTGAAAAAGTGAATGTTGTCCAGCGTATCGACCAGTCGCGCGGCATCGTACAGGTCCCGCAGGCAGGCGGGACGCCAGGTATCGGTATCGAGGTCCACCATACTGGGGGCGGCGCCGCCTGTGCCCAGGTAGACCCGGGCGCCGGAAAGCTCCAGTTCCAGCCCCGGTTTCTGCCCATGCAGGACAATGTCCCGCCTGAATCCGGCAATCGCGTCTTCGACCAGTGAACGGGGGAATAGCAAACGGCCGTCATCGCGGGTGGCGCCGCCGTTTCCCCGGACGAGGTCGAGGATCGACGGGGTGGCGTGCGACATCCCCACCTGTTCAAGAATGTCCAGCGCGGCATGGTGAAACCGTTCCATATCGGGTTCGGACAGAGGACGGTACAGACCGCCGTACACTCCTGGCCAGACCGGTGGGCGACCGCTGGAACCGGAATCGGGCCGCGCCCGACGCCGGCGCATTTTCCGGCGGCTGTCGTCCGGCGGCTGCTTTATGGAGGAACCCGTACAGTCGTTTTCTGTCACAGGACCTGTTCCCTGGAATAAATGTACCTGTCGGTTTACCATGCCCGGAAGGTTCGATCAAGACGGCAAGCGGAACCACCGCCCGACGCTAAAAGCGGGTATAATGGGAACTCAGGGCGATTCCCTGTAATTACCCGGATACGTACCGTTCATTTATCGGTCAATTTTCCGCCATGAATACAAAAGCAGCGCCGGATCATATCGAAGAAAACCACTGGCATTACGCCCAGTCGATGCGCGAACTGCGGGAAAATACGGTCTCGATGGTCCGTATTGACGGCAGGCAGATCGCACTGTTCGATTCCCCGGAAGGGGTTCGGGCCTGCAACAACCGATGCCCCCACGAAGGTTATCCCCTGTTTCAGGGAAGCCTCTCGGATGGTTGTATCCTCACCTGCAACTGGCATAACTGGAAATTCAATCTGGATACCGGACAGAATCTGTTTGGCGGTGACAGGTTGCGCACTTATCCGGTCGAACTTCGCGGGGATGAAATATGGGTGGACCTGGCCGATCCGCCTTACGAAGACCAATATGCCCATATCCTGGACAGTTTGCGTGACGCGTTCGATGATCATACCTATGACCGGATCAGCCGGGAAATCGCACGATTGATCCGTCTCGGCGGTGACCCGTTCGATGGTTTGCGGCAGGCCATTGACTGGTCCTGGCAGCGAATGGAATTCGGCTGGACCCATGCCTACGCGGGAATGGCTGACTGGCTGGTCCTGTATGACGAAGCAGACGGCGATAACGAACTCGAACTGGTCTGCCTGACGGAATCACTGGGACATGCCTCGTTTGACGTTTTGCGGGAACCCGAATACCCGTTCACGCAGGATGTCCTGCCGTTCAGTGAAACCGGCTTTGTGGAGGCGATTGAACGGGAGGACGAAAATACCGCGGTCGCGATGATACGCGGGGGATTGAAAGACGGCCTGGCCTTCTCCGATTTTGAACGGCCCCTGACACAGGCCGCCCTCGCACACTATAACGATTTCGGTCATTCCCTGATTTATGTCACCAAGGCCGGATACCTGGTCGGGCGTCTGGGTGACGACGTAACCGAACCCCTGCTGCTCTCCCTGGTACGGAAAATCGTCTATGCCACCCGTGAAGACCGGATTCCCGAATTCAGGCACTATCAGGACGCGCTTGAAAGGTGGGGCGACAACCAGTCCCGGAACCTCTTCCCGACGGCGGATCAATGGAATGGCTGCGGAATCAAAAGCGCCCTGGACACTGCCGTGAAGTATAGCGGCGCCTCTCCTGAATCGATTTACCTGGCGCTGCTGGAAGCCAACGCATTGAATATGCTGCGTTATGACATCAGGCAGCAGGACAAGGCGCATGTGACTGTCTCGGACAATGTGGGCTGGCTGGATTTCACCCATGCACTGACCTTCGCGAACGCGGTTCGCAGGCAATGCACCCGCTTCCCGCGATTCTGGCCCCGGGGGCTGTTACAGATGGCCTGTTTCGTTGGCAGGAATTCGGCCTTTACGACAACCGGGCAAGATTTGTCCCGCTGGAATTTCGACAACAATGAGCGGGGGATCGACATGTTGGTCAACCGTTTGTTCGACCATGGCCAGGATGAGTACATTGTTTCCGTGCATCTGCTCAAGACCGCCCTGGCTGTCCGTGAAGAGGCCGCAATGGCGCAGGCAGGACAGGCCGCCATACTGGGCGCGGCCCTGAACCGGTTTTTCAACTCCCCCCTGAAGCGCAAGCAGGCCAGGCGGACCGCATATCAATCGCTTCAGTTTGTGTCCGGAGAATAGGGAAACTCCCGAAATTTACGTGAATTTCACGCGGAATCCGGAATCAGGGGAGCAGGACGGTGGAACCGGTGGTTTTCCTGGCTTCCAGGTCCCGGTGGGCATCTGCCGTCCGGGACAGGGCATACGTCTGGTTGACCGTGATTTTGACGATTCCCCTGCCTACGACGTCAAACAGACGATTCGCTCCTTCCTCAAGCAACGTTCTGGTCGCAGTATGGGTCGCCAGGGTCGGGCGGGTTACATAGAGTGAACCCCTGGGCGCAAGAATCGCCGGACTGAACGGTTCGACCGGCCCCGACGCATTGCCATAGGTAACCACCACGCCAAAAGGGCGCACAGAGTCCAGGGAAGCCTCGAAAGTGGCCTGGCCAACGGAATCGTAGGACACCGCGACGCCTTCTCCCGCAGTGATTTCCCGGACCCTCCCGGCAATATTTTCCTGACGATAGAGAATCGTATGATCCGCCCCGTTGGCTTCGGCCAACGCCGCTTTTTCACTGGAACCGACGCAGCCAATGACCGTAGCGCCCAGATGTTTTGCCCACTGGCAAAGTATCAGCCCAACGCCGCCCGCGGCAGCCATGACGAGAATGGCGTCACCGGGTTTGACCGGGTAGGAGCGGTACAACAGATAATGAGCGGTCAAACCTTTCAGCATCATCGCGGCGGCGGTCTGGTCGCTCACGCTTTCGGGCAGTTTCAACAGTTTGTCCGCTGGCGCCAGGCGGGCTTCGGTATAGGCTCCGGGCAGTGTGCCATAAGCGACCCGGTCACCCACCGACAGCCCGGTTACCTGATCCCCCACGGCATCGACCACCCCGGCCGCCTCCATGCCCAGCGCCGCCGGCAGTTGCGCCACCGGATATAACCCGGTGCGCATATACACATCGATAAAGTTGAGTCCGACCGCGGTTTGGCGAATGCGTACCTCGCCGACGCCCGGCTCGCCTACATGAACCGGTTCCCAGTTGAGTCGGTCGATATCACCCGTCTGGTGAATGCGAATAGCATGCGTCATAGTCGCTCCGGTTGAATCCTGGCTGAATGGTATCCGCGAGTATAACCAATTAAACCTGTCCGTCGGGTGTTGAGGGGATATCCATTTGCCGCAGGACATGTTCTGCAAATCCGCTTCCCGCCCCGGCATAGAGGTTGAAGGTAACGCAGCCGAGCCGTTCCAGTTCGATTTTGTGGTCAGGATAGCGGGAAATGACAGCAAGAGTACCCTGGTAATTCAATCTTTTCGCGATGTCGACCACGTACAGATTTTCCCGATGGTTGGACAGACTGATCAACAACGCCCGGCGTTCAACCAGGTTGGCGTCCAACCAGAAATCATAGTCACTGGCGTCACCCGGTACGCAACGATAACCCGACTCGGCAAGGTATTTTGCCCTTTCCAGATTCTCCTCGATGCCGACCACGACATCACCGTACCGCTCATGGAGCGTTTCATAGGCGCCGATACCGACACGGCCCATGCCAAGGACCACGATTTCGGCTTCACCCAGACTCGGCATTCTCTCCCGCTCCAATCGCTCCTTGCGCTCGAACCGGTGCAGGATTGCGGAGAATCGTCCATACAGTCGATGCACTTTGGTATTGAAAGGGGTAGCGATGAACAGTGACACCGCCATCACCAGGGCCAGAGTCGTCAACCATTCCGGTGGCAACAGGCCAGCGCTGACGGCAATGGCGCCCACAATCAGCCCGAACTCCGAATAATTGAAGAGGCTGAATCCTGCAACAAAGGCAGTCCGGGCTCGCAGTCCGAAACCAACCAGCAGAAAGTAGTAGATCAATGGGCGCAGGAAAATCAGCGCGGTCAATGCCAATGCCACCAGCACCATCTCCAGAGAAGGCAGCCCGAAGAATCCGATTTGCAGGAAAAAACCAATCAGGAAGAGATCCTTGAGAGAAACCAGGCTCTTGTAAAGTTCAGACGCCTTTTCCGCCCGCCCGAGCAATACCCCGAAAATCAATGCGCCAAGCCCCCCCTTGAGATCCACCAGTTCGAACAGTTCATAGGCGGCAATGGCGGTCGCCACCCCAAACAGGACCAACAGCTCACCATGACCGGCGCGGTTCAACAAAGCGGTCATTACCGGTCTCAGGAATGGCAATGCCAGAAGTCCCAACGCCCAGGGGCCAGGCATCTTGTCCGCAGTCAAAACCAGGAAACAGACAGCAAAAATATCCTGGATGATCAAGATGCCAATGGCAATGTCAGCATGGAGAGCGGCGCTTTCACCGCGTTCCTCGATGATCTTGATCGCAAACACAGTACTTGAGAACGAAAGAGCGAAGGCCAACACCCATGCCGAATATCGATCTTCCAGCAGCATCACCGGAAACAGGTATCCCGCGAGAAGTATCACGGGCACGGTGAGAATCACAGCAATCACCATGTGCGCTGAGGCCGTTCCCCAAACCTGTATCTGCGCCAGTTCCCGCAGGTTCAGCTTAAGCCCGATCGTAAAGAGAAGCAGGGTGATGCCAAGGTCGGCGAGTGGCCGAATGGTTTCGACATCACCCACACCGAACTCGTTTGCCACAAAACCCGCCAGCAGGAATCCCAGCAATGGCGGGTAGCCGAGACGGCGAAAAACCATTCCAGCCAAAAAAGCGATGAGTAGCAAGACGGCGTTCATTTCATTTACGTTCAGGTCGATTGACAATGACTTCGATTAATCCGGCGCCGATCACCAGTAGCGCCCCGGTTGCTTCACGCCAGCCAAATGGCTCATCGGTCAGAATCGCGGCGCTGCCGATCCCGACCACCGCTTCGAGTTGAAGCAGTATGCCGAGTCGACCCGGGTCAACCGACCGATTCCCCCAGTACAATCCCCATATCACGGGAATCATGAATACCACGGCGATCAGCATCATCCATGGCGCGACCGCTTTCAGTACAGATACCGTTGGCAGTACCCCAAAATCCGCAATCGGTAAAAAGGACAGTGCAAACGCGAAAACACCTCCGAAAAGGAAAAACGCGAATACCTGTTCGAACACCGTGATTTCCGGCGCCTGGCGAACCCGCATCGCGCCGACAGCGTAAACCATCCCGGATAACAGCGCCATCGCATCGCCGGTATTCAGGGATACCTCCAGGTCGGCGCTCACCCTGAGCAGAATCACCAGGCCAGCCATGCTGAGCAACAGGGCGAGTCCGCGCCAGAGGGTAAACCGACGGCCCATGAAACCAACCTCCACCAGTGTACCCCAGGCCGGCATCACATAAAAGAGTATCAGGGCGCGTACTACGTCGGTCAACAGCAAACTCTCACAGTACAATGCCAGCGCCCCACCGATCAACAGCCCGGTGACTGCCTGATTGGCGCCGACCGGTTGTCGACGCCACAGGCGGACGCAGACAAATGGCGACAGGCAAACCAGCGGGGCTGCGAACTGCCCTACCGTAACCCAGGCCGGATCGAGGCCCAGCGCTTCAAGCGCTCTGAGCGGCAACCAGAACAGTCCCCATATCGCGGCACACACGGCAACCACAATTTCAGGCTTTGAGGATGAGAGGCGCGAGGTCAAGTCAATGGGTTCTGGCTGGTTCAGTCGATCGAATTTATCGAAATGATGGCGGAGTCTAACCGAAATATGGCCGCAGGACCGGAAATAATGATTACTTCCCGCTCCCCCACCGGCTCATCGGCGGCGGACAGGCACGCAGGCCTGTCCCTGCACCCTGTTTTTGCCGACTCTTCCTCGAATTGTACGGGAAATACGGAATTGGCTTACCGGAAACGGTGGAGTATGATCGGCGGCTTACCCTGGCCTCCTGATGATCACCAACCTGAATCCGCCCTCTTCCCTTTATCCCGTTATCCGGGCAATCAATTCCTTGCTGATGATGACGGTCGCGATGTGCGGGATGTACGCTTCCATCATGGTGCTTGAACCGGTGACCCGGGAATTCCAGGTCGGTCATGGCGTCGGCGCCCTGCCCTATACCCTGTACATGACCGGATTCGGCCTGGGCAGCATCGCGCTCGGACGAATCATGGACCGCTTTGGCATTCTGGTATTGGCGGTCACCGCGGGCATCAGCCTGCCGACGGGATTGTACATCGTCAGTTACGCTGAAAACTTCTGGGTATTCACGCTCTCCCTGTCCGTGCTTTGCGGCTTTCTGGGCGGCGCTTTTTCATTTGGCCCGCTGATGGCGGACATCTCGCACTGGTTTACCCGCAGGAGGGGGCTGGCAATCGGCATCGTAGCCAGCGGAAGCTATCTGGCCGGAGCGCTCTGGCCACCGGTCATGCAGAGCTGGATCGATTCGGCCGGGTGGCGGCAAAGCCTGGTCTGGCTGTCATGGTGCAGCCTGAGCATGCTTCCCCTTTCGCTTGTGTACCTGAAAAGGAAGCGGGATGGCTTTGCCATCGATCAGGCCGCCGACCGGGAAAACTGGAGTCGCCCCCTGGGTATGACGACCGGGCAACTGCAATTCGCCCTGTGTGTCGCCGGGATTGGTTGCTGCACGGCAATGGCAATGCCGCAGATACACATGATCCCGCATGTCATCGATCTCGGTTTCGATGCCAGGGACGGAGCCTGGATGCTGGCGATGATGCTGGGTTTCGGTATTGTCAGCCGCATTTCCTCCGGTTTTATTTCGGACCGGATCGGCGGATTCAGGACGCTGCTGCTCGGCTCAGGTCTACAGGCGTTGGTGCTATTCCTGTTCATATTCGTCGATACCCTGGCCGGCCTTTACCTGGTAGCCATCGCGTTCGGTCTGGTCCAGGGCGGCATCGTGCCATCCTATACACTGATCATCCGCCGGTTTTTCCAACCCGGCCAGGCAGGCAGAAGGGTCGGAGCGCTGCTGGTCGCCACCGTAGGGGGTATGGCGCTCGGAGGGTGGATGGCGGGGGCGTTATACGATCTGTCCGGCTCCTATACCCTGTCTTTCATAAACGCCATCGCTTTCAATATCATGAATCTGGCGATCGCGGTCTACCTGCTGCGCCGCGACCAGAGACTTACACCTCTGCAATCGCTTCAAGCAAGTCATGCCGGGTAATGATGCGCGGAAGGCCGCACGGGTCCCGGACCATCAGCGCGGGATTATTCCGGTTGATCATCGAAGACAGGACATCGAGTGTGGTATCGGCCGGTACAAACTGGAACGGCTGGTCCATAACCTCGTGAACCGCCTTTTCCCGGATGGAAGGGTCTGCGATCAGTCGCTTGAGCAATCGGGTATCGCTCAGGCTGCCGACGAACTGGTCCCCGTCCATCACCGGCAACTGCGAAACCGAAACCGCGGTCAGCAATGAAATCGCCTCAGCCACACTGGCATCCTTGCCGATCGTGGTGAGAGCGTCCTCGCCGTCTTGCTTGGCGATGATATTCGCCGCCGAATCGTAGTCGCGCTCTTCGATAAAACCGTGGTCCTTCATCCAGTCGTCATTATAGATCTTGCCCAGGTAACGGGTGCCATGATCCGGCAGGATAATCACCATGACATCGTCTTCAGCCAGATTCTCGCGGGCCCACTCCAACGCGCCCCAGACTGCGGAACCGCAGGACCAGCCAACGAACAGGCCCTCTTCACGGGACAACCTCCGGGTCATGATCGCTCCATCCTTGTCGGTCACTTTTACGAAATGGTCAATCAGTGAGAAATCGACATTGGCGGGAAGAATGTCTTCGCCGATACCCTCGGTCAGATAGGGATAGATTTCAGTTTCATCGAACACCCCGGTTTCCTTGTATTTCTTGAACACCGAACCGTAGGTATCTATGCCGACGGTCACCACTTCGGGGTTTTGCTCCTTCAGGTATTTGGCCACGCCGCACATCGAACCGCCTGTGCCGACCCCTGCCGCATAGTGGGTGATTTTACCATCGGTATCCCGCCAGATTTCCGGGCCGGTGGTTTCATAGTGCGCGTCCGCGTTGGACAAATTGTCATACTGGTTGGGGTAGTATGAGTTTTCGATTTCCTCGTTCAACCGCTGCGCCACCGAGTAATAGGATCTCGGGTCTTCGGGCGCCACCGCAGTCGGGCAGACATGGACTTCCGCGCCGACCGCCTTCAGGATGTCTATTTTCTCCTGGGATTGCTTGTCGGCCAGGGTGAAAATACATCGGTAGCCTTTTGCAATGGCTCCCAGCGCCAGTCCCATCCCGGTATTCCCCGAGGTCCCTTCGATGATGGCGCCGCCCGGTTTCAGGTCCCCTCTCGCCTCGGCATCCTCGATCATTTTTATCGCCATGCGATCCTTCATCGAGTTTCCCGGATTGAAGTATTCAACCTTCGCCAGCACCGTCCCCTTGATACCACGGGTGACGGCATTGAGCTTGACCAGAGGCGTATTGCCGATCGTTTCGATAATGGAGTTGCAATAATTCATTTTGCTATCCCGCCCTGCGAAAATTTCATTATACTATAACGTCAAACCATTCAGTCTGAAGTATCTCCATAGAGATAAAAGCCGTTGCGACCGCCGTTTATTTGAACCAGCCGGCGCTACTGCCTGACAAACCCGAACACGGTGCGAATCCTTCCGGCTCCGACCCCTTGATGAATGGCAGGTTCAACCGCTGCGGACAACGTTGATTGGCAACCAGTCCGGTACCGGGATCGATACTGACTGTCACCATGTTGTCGTTTTGCGCGGGGCTTGATTTTTCCAGGCGCAACCGGGACATGACTTCCTCCCAAACCCGCATGGCGCCGCTTGCGCCGGACAGATTGACCGGTTGATTGTCGTCCCGCCCAACCCACACTACCGTGAGCAGATTGGCGCTGTAACCGGCAAACCAGCTATCCCGGAAATCATCAGTGGTCCCTGTTTTTCCGGCCAGATTCAGTCGTGCGTCAAAACTCCGGCCCAAGCCCGCGGCGGTGCCCTGTCGAACCACCATTGCCAACGCGTGATCAATCAGAAAAGCGCTCTCGTAGTCGACCGCCCGGCTTTTGGAAACCGGAAATCGGGCGACCGTGTGACCCCGATGATTCCGGATGCTGCGTATCGTGCGTAACGGAATCAGGCTGCCCTGGTTGGCGATGACCTGGTACATCTGCGTCATTTCCAGCGGGGAATGCTGGCTGGCCCCGAGCAGCGTCGAGGGATAATCGGCGATGTCGCGCCGGATACCGAAGCGGCGCATGGTGTCGATAACCCGGTCCACGCCCAGTTCCAGCCCAAGCCGTACAGTGGGCAGATTCCGGGAATGGACCAGTCCCTGGTACAACGGCACGGGGCCGTGAAATTTCCCGTCATAGTTTTGCGGGGACCAGGGTTCGCTGCCTTCCGAGCGGAAGGTTAGCGGACTGTCGTCCAGCATTGTGGCCAGGGAATACTTTTCGGGAATCTGTAACGCGGTCAGATACACTACAGGTTTTACCAGCGACCCGACCGGCCGCCGGGCATCGACCGCACGGTTGAATCCCGAATAACCCCGGGCGCGGTCACCCACCAATGCCAGAATTTCGCCGCGTCCGGGATCCACCACAATGACCGCGCCCTGCAACGCTCCCGGAGCCATTTCCTTTCGCTGTTCAAGCCGGACCAGTGTATCGGTGAGCGCCTGCTGTGCGGTTTTCTGGATATCGATGTCGAGGGTGGTATACAGGTTCAATCCGTTTTCCCTTAGCGTTTTCACCGGATAATACTGTCTTAACTGGCGATGCAGGTAATCGAGCCAGGACGGAAAATCGCTGGTCGACAACGATTGATGCTCAACGATCCCAAGCGGCTTTTGCGACAGAAGTTCAGCGCTTCGTTCACTGATCGATCCGGCCCCGGCCAGGGTGGCGAGTACCAGATTGCGGCGTTTCAAGGCTCGCTCGGGGTGTTTGCGCGGATTATAAAAGGAAGGCGCCGCGATCATCCCGACCAGCATCGCGGCTTCCTCGACCTTGAGCTGATTCACCGGGCGGGCGAACCAGTATTCACTGGCCAGGGCAAATCCGTGGATGGCCCGGTTGCCGGATTGCCCCAGGAACACCTCGTTCAGATACAACTCGAGAATGGTAGCCTTGCTGAAACGGAGCTCCATCATGATGGCCATCATGGCTTCGACCATTTTACGAGTCAGCTTCTTTTGCGGGTTCAGGAAGAGATTCTTGACCAACTGCTGGGTCAGCGTACTGGCGCCCTGGACCGTTCGGCCATGCCGCAGATTGGACCAGACAGCGCGCAGGATCCCCCGCGGATCAATACCATGATGGTTCTGGAAATTTCGATCTTCCATAATGAACAGCGCTTCCAGCAACCCGGCGGGCGCCTGATGCGGCTTGAGCGAAATCCGGTCCTTATGGGGCCCCAGTTGCAGGCTGCCAATCAATGGCGGAGCGAATTCCACCTGGTCGACGTGATCTCCGCTGGCGTGTTCAATCACTCCGGAAACGATGCCGCGGTCGAATGCAATTCGCACCGCGCGGGCCTCGGTCGAATCGTCGCCCTGCCCGGAACGCCGGATGAAAACATCCATGGCATGTGCTGCAAGCGCGAAGTCGCCGGGTTCCGCAAGCGTCCCGGCGCGGCGATAGCCATTGGCTTCAAGCCTGTCGGCGATGTCTTCGGGAGTGTAGGCCTGGCCTTTCGACAGGGTCAGTGGCCGGCCGTAGACATGGGCGGGTTCGGCTTGAATGTTGCCGCTGAAACGCTGCCTGATCTCCAGGTCGAAATAAAGCAGTATAACCAGCGTTACGAAAAACAGCCCCGCCAACAGTCTGGTGGAAATAAACAACCAGAAATTGCCGCCCCGCGCCGCTCTTGGCCTTGCCCTGGATTTCTTCGCTTTTGTTCGATCCTTTTGAGTTTGACGTTTGTTCGCCATCCGCTCACACCGAACCGGAAATTAACGGCGTGCCGCATTGCCAGCATATTTCAAAGGTGTCCGGATTGGATTCATTGCACTGTGGGCAATCAAGATTACGTACAGGCGGAGGTCGTTCTTCGAACCGCTCGATCAGCGACCGCGCCCGGTTAGTGTCTGAATCGTGTTTTATCCACACTTCCGGCCAGGTTACAGCCAGTTCACCCAGCCCGCCCTGGGAATTTTGATGAAACATCTCGGCCTGGATGCCATACTGGACCAGATAATCGACCAATAACTGACCGTCTGCCAGGGAATCCGCTATGTAGACTCTTCGCACCGGGCAGATCGCTGTTCAGGCCTGTTCCTCGCCCGGTTTCGGCCATGCCAGAATAATAGCGCGCACCAGTGTGGCCAGGGGTATCGCGAAAAAGATTCCCCACAATCCCCATAACCCGCCAAAGAACAAAACCGCGACAATGATTGCGACCGGGTGGATATTGACCACTTCCGAAAACAGGATGGGTACCAGAAGGTTGCCGTCCAGCATCTGGATCACGAGATACACAACGACCAGGGTGATGAATTCATTGGACCAGCCCCATTGAAACCATGCGATGAGCGCGACCGGAATGGTGACCACGATGGCGCCGACATAGGGAATCAGAACGGAAAGCCCGACTACGACCGAGAGCAGCATGGCATATTGCAGGCCGAGATAGACAAATGCCGCCAATGTTACGGACCAGACGATCAGGATTTCCCAGAATTTGCCGCGCACATAGTTCCCGATTTGCAGATCCACATCCCCCCATACACGAATCGCCAGTTCATGATCACTGGGCAGCAGTTCCTCGACCCAGCGCAGGATGATCCGTTTGTCCTTGAGGAAAAAGAAAACCAGAATGGGCAGCAGTACAATGTAGATCATTATGGTAATGAAGCTGGCGGTGGCGGAAATCGAATTGGTGATCAAAGTCTGGCCTGCCTCGGTCAACTGGGTACGCAAACCGATGATCAGCTCCCGGACCTGCTCGGTTGAAATCAGTTCCGGATAATGCTCGGGCAGGGCCATCAGGACCGCCTGTCCCTGGGTCAGCATACTGGGGATTTGTTGAACCACTTCCGTCAACTGCTTGTACAACACGGGCAGCAAACCGAAGGAGATGCCGGCCAGAAATATCATGAAACCGGAAAATACGACCCAGAGTGACAGGATTCGTGGTATTTTCAGCCTGGTCATTCTACTGATCAGACCTTCGAGCAGATAGGCGATGACCACCGCGGCGATGACCGGGGCCAGGGTGCTGCCAGCATAGGATATGACCAGCAACAACCCGATGATCGCCAGGATGAGGAATACAACCTGGGGGTTGGAAAGCTGTCGTTTAAACCAGTTGACGATTCGATTCATAATGTGATGTGCCAGGGGTTCGATAAACAGTATACTTGATTTCCATCCCCGATTTACATAACAGTATGGCAGGCGCGCCAACCCCGGAAATTTCCTCCCGGTCCGATCGAAAATGAAAAAAACCCCCCGGCTGAACGAGATTGTCGAATCCTTGTGGCGTACAGGCGTGGCCGCCGTCCATGGTGAATACGCGGTCAGAAAAGCCCTGCGGGAAGAAGGCATCGGGGAGATCGGGCATCTGGCCGCGGTAGGCAAGGCGGCTGCGGCGATGTGCCAGGGAGCCGACGGGTTTCTGACCGCACGGTCGAGAGGGTTGCTGGTCACCAAATACAACCATATCGATGACCCGGACCGCTTGCCGAAAAACATACAGGTCATCGAATCCGCCCATCCCGTCCCCGATCGAAACAGTTTGCTTGCGGGCAGGAAGCTCCTGGATTTTGTTGAATCCATACCGGAAACAGGCTCCCTGGTCATGCTGGTTTCAGGGGGAGCGTCCGCGCTGGCGGAGCTTCTCCCGGCAAACACGGGACTGGATGAATTGCAACAAGTCACCCGGAAGTCGATCGCGGACGGCTATGGCATTGACCAGATCAATCGATTCCGTTGCCGGTTGTCGCGCATAAAGGGCGGCAGGTTGTTGCAAAACTTCAAGGGGCGGCGCGTGACCACCTATGCCCTTTCCGATGTGCCGAACGACGATATCCGCGTCATCGGTTCCGGCATTGGCAGCGACCAGCCGATGCCGGGGGATGATATGGATATCCCGGAATCCATCCGGCCGATCTTCGCCAGGGCCGGGGAAACGCGGCAATCGCCGGTGGCTGCGACCGGTTTCGATTACCGGGGGCGAGTAATCGCCTCCAACAGTCTGGCCCGCAACGCGGTCGCGGAACAGGCCATGCGGCAAGGCTACCGGGTGATCGTCAACCAGGACCTGAACCGGAACCAGTCCAGCCAGGAAATCGGGTGGGTCTCAAAAATGATGTCGGAGCAACTGGACAACCCGGACCAGCGAGGTATCTATATCTGGGGCGGCGAGCCGACCATCCGGTTACCGGATCATCCAGGTTGCGGAGGCAGGAACCAGCATCTGGCCCTGCTGCTGGCCAGGGCCATCCACGGCATGGACCGTGTCGCGGTGATTGTGGCCGGTACCGACGGCACCGATGGACCGACTCCTTATGCAGGCGCGATTGTCGATGGCGGAACCTGGTCAGCGGACGCGCAACAGGCGCTGGAACATGCAGACTCCGGGACCTTCCTGAAGAACCGGGGAGCGCTCTTTCACTGCGGGCCAACCGGCGCCAATGTGATGGACCTGGTGGTTGGCCTGAAAACCTGAAACGCGGCGGCGTTCGATCATATTTCCCGCGCCCGCTCCCGCAGCTTGAATTTCTGGATTTTGCCGGTTGACGTTTTCGGCAGTTCGCAGAACACGACATGTTTGGGCGCCTTGTAGCGCGCCAGGTTCCGGTAACAGAAGTCGATCACCTGCTGTTGCGTAAGCGTCTTGCCCGGAGCCAGACCCACAAAGGCGCAAGGGCTTTCCCCCCACTTCCGATCCGGTCTGGCGACCACCGCGGCCTCGATGATGTCGGGGTGGGCGTACAGGCAATTCTCGATTTCAATCGAGGAAATATTTTCCCCGCCGGAAATAATGATGTCCTTCGACCGGTCCTTGAGCTCGATATAGTGGTCTGCATGCATCACGCCGAGATCGCCGGAATGGAACCAGCCCCCGTCGAAAGCCTGCCGGGTGGCTTCCGGGTTGGACAGATAACCCTTCATCACGATGTTGCCCTGAAACAGGGTTTCCCCCAATTCCGACCCATCCCTGGCTACCGGCGTCATGGATTCCGGGTGCATCACGTCGAGACCATCGAGCACAGGATAAGGCACGCCCTGGCGGGCAATCTTGCCAGCGCGGGCCGCCGGGTCGAGCGCTTCCCATTTTGGTTGACGGGCACAGATCACGGCCGGACCATAGGTTTCCGTCAGTCCGTATGCGTGGGTGACCCTGAACCCCCGGTCCGCCATCTCTTCCAGCACAGAAGCCGGGGGCGGCGCCGCCGCCGTCATCATGTCGACCGGGTGGTCGAACTCCCGGCGTTCGTCATCCACCGCATGGATCAGCATCCCCATGATGATCGGCGCTCCGCAAAAATGCGTCACCCGGTAGTCGGCGATCGCGTCAAAGATGGCTTTCGCATTGACCTGCCGCAGGCAGACACTGGTACCGGCTACCGCCGCCAGTGTCCACGGGAAGCACCAGCCATTGCAATGGAACATCGGCAGTGTCCACAGATAAACCGGGAAGTGCGGCATCTCCCAGCCAATCACGTTGCTGAGCGCATTCAGGTAAGCGCCGCGGTGATGGTAGACCACTCCCTTGGGGTTGCCGGTGGTGCCGGAGGTATAATTCAGCGAGATCGCGTCCCACTCGTCATCCGGCCAGTACCCCTCGAAATCAGCGTCCCCCTGTTCGATAAATCCGGACCAGGTCATCGCATGCAGGGAACAGGCAATGCCGGGGACCTCGATTTCCACCACAAACAACTTCCTGGTGACTCGCTCCATGACCTGTTTCGCCAATCCTGAATACTCGGCATCCACCATGAATACTTCGGCTTGCCCGTGTTCCAGAATGAATGCAATGGTGGCGGCATCGAGTCGGGTATTGATCGCGTTCAGCACGGCGCCGGCCATCGGAATCGCAAAATGCGCTTCCAGGCAGGCTTGCGAATTGGGCGCCAGAATCGCCACCGTCCGGTTTTTACCGACTCCCTGTTTGACCAGCGCCGACGCGAGTTTCCTGCAACGATTGGAAACCTCCAGCCATGACGCCCTGGTTGGCCCGTCGATCACCGCGATACTATCCGGGTAAACCGACGCCGCCCGCTTCAGAAAACTCAACGGAGTCAAGGCGCGATAGTTGGCGGCGCATTTATCGAGGCCCTGCAGATAGGGATTGTCGTCGTTCATCGAAATCTCCAGTCAGTCATTCTCCGAAATATCGGCGGACTGGATTCAAAGCCTGATCTGGTTTAAATTCAGCCCTGTTGAAATTTATCATAAAGAAAGAGATGACCGACACCCATACCTTGCGGCGAATCCTGATGGACAACAGCACGGTGGCTATTGTCGGCCTTTCCGCGAAGTGGCACCGCCCCAGCTATTTCGTCGCGAAATACCTGCTGGATCATGGTTTCAGCGTGGTTCCGGTCAACCCCAACTATGACGAGGTGCTCGGACAGAAATGCTACCCCGACCTGGCCTCGATTCCACACTCCGTCGATATCGTGGATCTGTTTCAACGCCCGCAAACAGCGCCCGGCTATGCCAGACAGGCGGCCGCCATCGGAGCCAGGGTGCTGTGGCTCCAACTGAGCGTAACCAGCGATGAAGCGCGCAGGATTGCCGAAGACGCCAACCTTGAATTTGTCCAGGACAAATGTCTCAAGATCGAACACGGGCGCATCTTCGGCGGACTGAATTTCATGGGCGTCGACACAAAAATCATCTCGTCCCGACGCATCAAACAGATCGCCAACTAGCAATCCCGGCAAACCGGCCTTATCAACCAGACAGACCCATGAGCGACCACGAATTCGAATTCGATACCCTTTGCCTGCATGCGGGTACCCAGCCGGACCCCGCTACGGGGTCGAGGGCCACACCGATCTACCAGACAGCCTCTTATGTATTCGACGATACCGATCACGCGGCCAGCTTGTTCAACCTGCAAACTTTCGGCAATATCTACACGCGCCTGACGAATCCGACCACGGCGATGTTCGAAGAACGAATGGCGGCCCTGGAAGGAGGCCGCGCCGCCGTCGCCGCAAGTACCGGGATGGCGGCGCAGATGACCGCGCTCCTGACGATTCTCAAACAGGGCGATGAACTGGTTTCCGCCAGCACATTGTATGGCGGAACCGTGTCCCAGTTCGCAGTCAACTTCAAGCGCATGGGAATCAGGACCACATTTGTCGATCCCGACGACCCGCGGAATTTCGAACGGGCGATTACCAGCAGAACCAAAGCGTTATACGGAGAAACCGTAGGAAACCCGAACAATAACGTGCTGGATATCGAACCGATTGCCGAGATTGCCCACGAACACGGACTGCCTTTGGTCATAGACAACACCTTCGCCTCGCCTTATCTGTGCCGTCCATTCGAACATGGCGCCGACCTGGTGGTCCACTCCGCCACCAAATTCATTTGCGGACACGGCACCTCGATGGGCGGCATCGTCGTTGAATCCGGAAAGTTCGACTGGGGCAATGGCAATTTCCCGGACATGACCGAACCTTCCGAAGGTTATCACGGTGTCAAGTTCTGGGAGACCTTCGGTGATTTCGCCTACACCATGAAGGTTCGATGTGAAACCCTGCGGACACTCGGCCCGACCCTGAGCCCGTTCAATTCATTCATGATGCTGCAAGGTCTTGAAACCCTGCCGGTTCGTATGGACCGGCATGTGGAAAATACCAGAAAGGTGGTCGAATTCCTGAAACAAAGCAAGCGGGTGAACTGGATCAAATATGCCGGAGACGTCGATAGTCCCTGGTACTCCCTGGCGCAGAAATATCTGCCCAAAGGCGCCGGTTCGGTACTGACTTTCGGCATTGAAGGAGGCCAGAAGGCCGGCGCGAAATTCATTGAGAGCGTCCAGTTCCTGAGCCACCTGGCTAACATCGGCGACGCCAAGACCCTGGTGATCCACCCCTCCTCCACCACCCATCGCCAACTGAACGAAGAGGAGCAGATTCAGGCCGGCATCAGCCCGGATATGATCCGGCTCTCCGTGGGACTGGAGTCGGCCAATGATATTATCTGGGATATCGAGCAGGCGCTGGAAAAATCCCGGCTGTGATACGGAAATAACCGGGCTGTAATGGAAATAACCGGGCGGATCAGTCGATTCTTTCGAGCGGTACCGGCTGCCGGTCTTCATTGACCGAAACATAAGTATAGATCGCTTCCGTAACCTTGAGGCGCTCCCGGCGGGCGTGCTTTCTTCGCGCCCAGACCTCGATATGAACCGACAGCGAGGTGTTTCCGAACCGGGTCACCTCGCAATAGCAACTGACCTGGTCCCCGACGAATACCGGCAGATGAAAGGTCATGCCTTCCACAGCCACCGTCACCAGACGGCCATGCACAGCATAGCTGGCGCAAATAGCGCCCGCGATGTCCATTTGCGACATGATCCATCCGCCAAATATGTCCCCGCTCGGATTGGCGTCAGCCGGCATGGCAATGGTACGCAAGGAAGGAGGCTTGTCTGTCAATCGTTTTTCGGTCATTTCTCGTTTTTGCGATCGCATTCGATCAGGTTTCAGACATCCGGGCTGAAATAATGTCGCCCGGGAGGCAGTCTTTCGATCTTCTCAAGCAGCATTTCATAATGTCCGTCATTGTCGGCGAAGTTCAGCTTCTCAGCGTTCACCATCAGCAATGTGGAATCACGATAACCGAGAAAATAACGCAGATAAGAATCCACCAGCCGCTCGAGATACGCTCTCTCCATATTCCTCTCGAACAATACCCCCCTGCGGCGAATTCGACTGATCAACACATCAACCGGCGCCTGCAGGTAAATCACCAGATCGGGAACGGGCGCATCGGTTGCAAGGTTCTGATAAACCTGTTCATACAGGTCAAGCTCCTCATCATTGAGGGTGACGCGGGCAAACAGAGGGTCTTTGGCCAGCATGAAATCGGACACGCGAACCGGTGAAAACAAGTCTCCCTGCCTCAGTTCCCTTATTTTCCGGACTCGTTGGAAAAGGAAATAGAGCTGGGTTTGCAGCGCATATTGCCGGGGATTCCTGTAAAAACGCTCCAGAAAAGGATTTTCCTCCGGTTGCTCGACGACCGGGGTCGCCCCCATGAATTTCGCGATCCTGTGTGCCAGAGTGGTCTTGCCAACCCCGATAGGCCCTTCCACCACGATGTAATTCCTGTTTATTTTTCCTGCCTCTGTTTATGACGTGGTTGTTTACTTCACTATGCCCGAATCCGTATACTTTCGCGCTGGATTCCCCTTCCGAAGACCCATGAAATTATTATTCGATCTGTTTCCGTTACTGATCTTTTTTGCCGCATTCAAATTTTACGATATTTTTATCGCCACTGCGGCGGCAATTATCGCCACATTTATCCAGGTCGGGATATTCTGGACAAAACATCGCCGATTTGAAACCATTCATATCGTCACCCTGGCCATTATCACCCTGTTCGGCGGACTCACGATCCTGCTCAAGGACGACATCTTCATCAAATGGAAACCGACCATCGTCAACTGGCTGTTCTCCGGAGTCATCGTCAGCATGCTGCTGTTCTCCAGAAAATCGGCGCTGGAATTCGTAATGGGCAAACAGATCAACCTGCCGGGACCGGTCTGGCGCAAGCTGAACTGGGCCTGGGCCACCTTTTTCCTGGTTCTGGGCGGGCTGAACCTGTACGTCGCCTTTTACTACAACCTGGACGCCGATCCCGAAGTCCGGACCGCGGCGTGGGTCAATTTCAAAGTATTCTGGCTGTTCGGACTCACCCTGGCATTCGCCGTGGCGCAAATGTTCTTCATCAGCAAACATATCCAACTGACCGAAAAATAAAGACCATGTATTACACTATCTATGCAACCGATGCCGACAACAGCCTGGAAAACCGCATGACCGCCCGACCGGCCCATGTCGAACGCCTGAAAGCGCTGGTCGAACAGGGCCGCCTCCTGGCAGCCGGACCTCACCCCTCAATTGATACCGAAGACCCCGGCAACGCCGGATTCACCGGCAGCCTGATCATCGCCGAATTCGATTCCCTCGAAGACGCCGAAAACTGGGCCAACGACGACCCCTACGTAACGGTAGGCGTCTACGCAAAAGTGGAAGTCAAGCCCTGGAAGAAAGTACTGCCGTGATGGTGCGGTTGGGCCAAGCTGGTGGTGCGGCCCTGATGGTTCAGGTTCGCCCGGCCTGAAGCCCGGGAAAGCGAATGAATCAACTGTCGAGCCTGTATAATGCGGGGTTTTTTAGTTTAATGACAAGGCAATCGGGAAAAGAAAAATGGAAGGAATAAACGTAGATGAACTCACCCATGCAGCGCTTATCAGCATGAATGCAGAAGTGGGTAAATTAATGAAAGGAGACTGTATCTTCATAAATTGCGGCATATTGCCACCACTGGATGACCAGTTCAGGATTGTCATCGAAGATATACTGGATACCAAAGATAATGAAGACGTCAAGAGTAATGATAAACATCTTATCGTAATGCTTGAAACGAATGGCGGCTATATGGAAACAGTTGAAAGATTGGTTTCAGTGATGCGATTTCATTATGACAAGGTTTCCTTTGTCGTTCCAAATTACGCTTATTCAGCCGGAACAGTATTGGCTCTGTCTGGCGATACTATTTATATGGATTATTATTCGGTTTTAGGTCCAATAGATCCGCAGTATCAGGATTCAACGGGGAAGGAACTATTGCCAGGGATCGGTTATTTAATCAAATATAAAGAGCTGATTAAGGAAATTAACGATCCGGGCTCAGATTCTAAAGCAGAGTTAGCATATTTAGTGCACAATTTTGATCCGGGCAGGCTATTTCATATCGAACAAGGTATTGATCATGGTAGAGCCCTGATTACAGAATGGCTTCCAAAATACAAATTTAAGGACTGGAAACGAACAGAATCCAAAAAGAAACCAGTTACAATAAGCTTGAAAAAGGCACGAGCGAGGCGAATAGCAAAGGTTTTGGGGGATGCACGAAAATGGCATTCCCACGGACGCGGCATACCGATGAAAGAACTTTCTGGGCCATCAATTAAATTAAAAATAGATGATTTTGGCAAAAACGAAGAACTAAATGCGGCAATCAGGCATTATCGCGGCTTGTGTGTAGATTATTATTCGATAAAATCAGGCATAGCAGGTTATATTCATTCGCCACGAGGTTTAAGACGGATTTCATGAAAAACAATTGTGAACGTAAGGCGGGGGAAACAACGAACCCATACGAGAAGATTTTTGATGATGCTAATCGAATGCTTAAGCAAATGGGCGATTTTGGTTATCTTCGTGACTTACCGGAAGATCACAACAAAGAAGCAGCGAGCATTCCATTTCCCTATGGGAGCCACGAAATCAAACCATATAATTACGGTTGAAATCAGACCAGCTTCTGGCTATCGTCGAACATCAATCCACAACATGAGGGCTTTTTGCAATCATGGCTGATACAAGGGTCCAGAGTTTGGTGGAAAAGTGAATAAGATGTGAGTGGATGCCAGAGCACTATCGCAAGCGATTTTCAAAGAAGAAAGTCCAACTGACATCTGGAGGTTGCTTCGAGTTCGATGCTGTCAGCCCTGATGACAAAATCGTGGCCAACATTTCCACAAGCAGCGTAAAGACAAAAAATGGCAAACATGCCTCCGGCAAAGTAACGAAGGTACGCTCCGACATCTATTTTCTCCTTCTCGCGAATGCCGAACGTACCTTGATGCTGTTAACGGAACGGGACATGCATAGTTGGTGGAAGGGTGAGTCGGAGAATGGCCGGGTTCCAGACTCAATTGAGTTCTTCCATGTTGAAATTCCGGCAGAGCTGATCTGGCAGTTACGAGACTCGCGTCAAACAGCATCCCGTGAGGTCAGTCCTCCCTGAATACCATAATGAGCACAGTCCTTCATTTTGAAGACCCGTTCGCAACGTCCCCGCGCTTGTGGCGAGTAACCCGCTCTGCATTATCATTGGCTAGGCAGCAAAACCCAGACTTTAAGGTATTTCTTTTGGCTTCTTGGGTAAATCTTTATCGATTTCCAACCACTTTTCATGGTTGGTCAACTCTTGTACCTGAATGAAGCCTATTGTGTATTGGTGGCAGGACCGAAAGCTTCCCAGTATTCGCGCGAAAGTTTCTGCGCTTCGGCAATCTGTGCGCGTGTCATCCTTCCAGCAAGAATTTCTTTTGCATCCCTGGCGTCTTGATAGCCTTGTGCGGAAGCAAGGCTGAACCAAGCGTAGGCTTGTATGTCATCTTCGGGAACGCCTACGCCTTGTTCGTACTGGAAACCTAGGGAGAGCTGCGCCTTGGCATGGCCCTGTTCCGCATCTATCTTTACAGCATCGAAATCCCTCTCCGCCGCATGCGCCGAACCCGCAAACAGCAACAAACAGATCAGTAGGTACTTGATGAACATACCGGGACTATAACATAGTCCGCTCTTGCAGGACTTTCACTTCCTGGGTCCATAGAATCCTTGAATTGACCAAAAACCTTACGAGACAAAAAGCGAACTCATATTGAGAAACTTACCCGCTTGTCCGCAACGGAATATCGGACAGGACGACTTTCCTGGCGGCATCATTGACACCAGCCTTTTCCAAGAGGTTTACAAAAGCGCGAAAACTCACATACGGATACGGCGTCGGCCCAATGATTATTCTTCTATCCAGCAAACTGGGAATGCCGGCGTGATGAAGACCGTTGTCCGGGTCGTGCCGCAACGGCAAAGCCCAGATCTCTTGAGGAACGTTATTGATGACGACAACTTTTCTGGCAAGTATTGATTTTGGATGCTCGGTTGGCCTGAAATATATCCGCCATTCCTTTTCTTCTGAAAATCCTGGATGCTTGGTTCCGATGGCCGCCAAAAACACCATGTGGACAGTCCAATCCATAAAACAATCTTCTCCAAGACCGCGTAAAAAATTTACATTATCTGTAATTGCCTGCGCCACAGTTTGCAGACGTTTTTCAGCGCCAGTCTGGTCAAGATAGTGTACCGGGGTCGAGAAGACGCCAAGTTGGTCCGTATCAGCGACCAGGGGTGTGTTATTAATTATGAGAGCAATGTCTCCGTACGCACGCCACATAGACAACCTGCCATTCCAGTCTTCCGAGGACTCATGTAACGACAAACACGAGATATATGTTTCGGTCCGCCAATGCCACTCCAACTTGCTCAACCTCGGACAGATTTTGTTCATGACACCGGGAAACACAGAGTTCGCGGCCTTGTAAAAACTGTTGTCAGAAGAGGATGACAATGCTTTCATCGCCAAGGAAAGTCCGTAAGTGATCTCTGAGAAATCATTCATGACAGTAGCGTTTCGAAGCCAGACTTCCTCATTCTGGATGATTTTCTGCGCTGTATCCGCTGAAGTATAGTAAGCAAACTTTCTGTCGTGTGATTTGATTTCAGACAGACTTTTCCTGTCGCCCGGAAAGAAGATATCGAAAAGTAATTCTTCGTCGTCAGGTTGCATTACTTCAATATTTCCAAGGATTGCCGATGCCGACTTCGCAGAGCCGGTAAATTCTGGAGCGCGGTATTATAGAATAAAGCAACGCCCCCTGACCTGACCCACCAACTTTTCCGGGCAAAGGAGGAGACTGCTGTTACCCACCTGCACTCAATGAGGCGCTCACGGTAATCATTGAAACCTTTGATCTGATTCAGGCCGAAATCAAACCTGACAATGCCATACTGTAAGAATTATGCGACAAAGCCCAAACCCTGATGTTGATGTTCGACCACATAGTCAAGGGGAATGCCGATCCACAACCTCCTTATTCAATACATGTATTCATTGTGTCACCAAATCACCGTCCAGACCACCCGGCGTATTGACCAGATAGCCAAAACCAGACTTTTCAGGAATTTCTTTTGGCTGTGGTCGCTGGAACAACCGTACCAGACACACCTGATAACGCTGTCCAGGATCAGGCAGGGACCAGGTTGGGACCAAGTCGGAATCAGGTTGAAATATTACGTAACGGACAATCTATTTGCTATAAGCCGGACATTTTCATCTGCTCTTAACAGTTTTTTGAATATCGTGTTGCGCAGCAAGCAACAATAACATATTATTTGCAGATGATAAAAAATTTCAGGCATAAGGGCCTTGAAAGGTTTTTTTCTACTGGATCAAAGTCTGGCATACGTGCACAGCATGCCAAGCGATTAGAAGAACAGTTGCAAGCATTACATACTGCTTTCTCCATTGATGACATGGATATACCAGGTTGGCGACTTCATCCTCTTGCTGGCGATAGAAAAGGCTTGTGGGTGATTCATGTGAACAAGAACTGGCGTCTGGTCTTCAAGTTCGTTGACGGTCATGCGTATATTGTCAACTATGAGGATTATCATTAATGGCGATTAAACAATATTCTCCGATGCACCCCGGGGAATTCATAAAACGGGTGTATCTGGAACCATTCGATATCGGTACCAATGAATTGGCGAGAAGCCTGAAAGTCAGTCCCTCAACATTGAGCCGGTTGCTAAATGGCAAAAGCGATATTTCACCTGAAATGGCATTGAAGCTCTCCAGGGTAATTGGCCGCTCTCCGGAAAGCTGGATGATGATGCAGGACAATTATGATTTACATGTCGCCAACCAGCGCATCAACCTGGATGACCTGGCCGCAATATCGTTTGCTACATCAACAACCGCACATTCCTGAGCAGGAATTCGGACTTGGTCAAATGATCACACTGCGGGGTGCACATATTCCATCTGTATGTTGCTAAAGTAACATGAACTATCCCGGATCGTACTTTCACTCCCTGAAGGGCGATAGAGTGAGTCGCTATGCCGTTCGTTTGACCGCCAACTATCGTGTTGTCTTCGGGTGGGATGGAGATAGCGCCGTGGATGTGGATATAGAGGACTACCACTAATGATCGAAAGACACCCTTCCATAGAACCCGCGCATCCCGGAGAAATCCTGCGCGAAGATATTATGCCTGCCCTTTCTCTGAGCAAGACAGCCGTAGCCGATGCTTTGGGAATATCCCGACAGACTCTGTACGGTATCCTGAACGAGAAGCAGCCGGTTACCGCCGAGATGGCGGTGCGATTCGGCAAGCTGTTCGGCAACGGCAGTCTTTTTTGGGTGAGTCTGCAACGCAACCATGATCTGGCGGCCGCAGAGCGCACAGTGGATGTGTCGAAGATACAGACTGTCGAGGCGGCAAGCCAGGTACGATAAAAAATTGCCGCAAGGGTAATCAATCAGCTACACAAGCCAGGGAAGTATCAGGAGTATTTACTGAGGCCGTTCACTTTTTACCTGATCCACCGGTTTGCCTTTACGAGACCACCGCCGCCCTCTTGGACCGCCGTGACTACCAGCTGATCTGTCCGCGCAACATCAGGCCGTGCTCGGGACCGTCATCGTTGGCCGCCTCGTGCCGGGTTCCTTCAAGACTCACGCTCCTGTGTGCCGACAGCTGCCAGCGCGCGCCCATGCGCCACGACCGCATGCCTTCGCCGCTAAGCCCGAGCCCCGTATAGGGTGTCACCAAGCCCATGCCCGGCGCCACGCCGAGACCGTAGCCGATCTCCGCATTCAGGCGCGCCTGGTTCTCCGGTGACACTCCAGCAGTGACGCCATTCTCCCACAACTGGTTTACGCCGCTGCCCGTCTGGCCCCACGCCGGCTGTATGACAAGCGCGAGACCCTCGCCCGATGGGCCCGGTGCGATCCGCACCAGACCGCTCACGCCCGTCTCCTCGTAATCGCCGCTCTGGCTGAGCAGGATCCGGACCCGGCCCTCGACGGTCAGCCCCGACGCTTCGTCGGCATAGCGCAAGGCGCCCCCGGCCTCGATGCTGGTGCCGGTCTCGCCGTCGCCGCCGTCGTTGCGCAGGCCGAGCTCGAGCGAGGGCGTGAGCGTCGCGCCTGTATCGAGCTTCTGGACATGCTCCCCTTCGAGAATCAGCCGCTGCCGACTGACGCTCAACGACATGCTCTCGATGCTCCCGGAACCATCGACATCGGCCGACGTGAAGGCCACCTCACCTTTGAGGTTGAGGTTCATGGTGCCGCCCGCGATCATCTCGTCGCTGGACATCAGCGGCCCGCTCGCGCCCGCCGCCACCATCTGCTGCGTCAGGTCGCTTGATTGCGTGCCCGCCGAGGCATCGTCGAGTTCCACCTCGCCGGTGCCATGACCTGCCATGGCCCACAAGTTCATGCCCCCCGTCATCTGCCAGCCCACGTAGGGGTTGACGCTGGTCAGAGAGGTCGTGAGCTCGCCTGACGCGTTGAAGGGCGTGTAGTCCACCGTCCCGCGCGCCTGGGATACCGCGACACCTGCGAGCACGTCCGGGCCCAGCCTGGTATCGACCCCGAGGTTGACGCTCACCACGCTGCCATCGTAGTCCAGGGTGCGCGGGTTGCCGCCGGCGATGCTGCGGTAGTCCCCGCTGCCCCAGAGCGTCAGGTTTCCGAAGAGGCCGCTGCCCCCGTTACCCGCCGCGTTGAGGGGCAGGGTGAAGGACGAGTTCGCGAGCAGCCGGCTGAGATCCAGCGTGCCGTCGCCCAGCGCGTGGCCGTTTGCCAGCAGGGCATCGGAGAGGGTGGGGGCGCCGCCGAAACTGAACGTGGCGTCCGGTGCGGCGTCTGAGGTTGCCCGCTCGATGCGGCCCGAGACGGCATCAACCGTACTCGCGGTCATAGCCCGCATCACCTGCGGCAGCACGGACTGGATGACCGTCGTGGCGGTCTCCTGGGATGCACGCCCGTAGAAGCCGGACCCGACGACGAAATTGATCGTGGCTTGCGGTCCGACCCGGGCGGTGAACTCGCGAGCGAAGCCTGTTTTCGGGATATCGGCGCTGTCGTTCGGATCGCTGGGATCATCGAAGTAGTACTCCACGAAGCCCCCTTCCGGGTGGCTCTTCGCCGCTGAGATGACCTGCGGCAGGATGAGCTTTCCGGTAACGGCGTCCCGGACCGTCGTTACCAGAGGCCGATTCTCGTATCGATCCGGGAATGCACCATGGAACAAGATGATGTTGCTGGTGAGATCCAACGCGTAGAGGTACACCGAGCCATGCATCCAGGGTCCGTTCGGATCCCGGAAGGCGACCTTGGACTTCGCCACATCGACCAGAGTGCCGGTCTCCAGGATGTCGATCATGTAATCGCCCGCCTGCGTGACGAAGGCCTTCAGGGTCTTCCGGTCCACTACTTCGGCAGCCGTCACCGCCGGGTCGCCGTAATCGATTTGTTCTGCGGCCAAGTGGGTTTCGTTGAGATCGAATCCCGCGAGCAGAACGAACGGAGTGTTGAATCCGGGCGTGGTAGAGACGGTCGCGTAGCCGGAGGCCCCGGGGACGCCTGGTACATCAAACGGGCCGCCGTCCCCGGCCCAGGCTGCAGTGAAGGCTGCCTGGAACGCACCGGGGTCGGCCAGGTCGGCAGGGTTGATGCCCAACGCTTGAAGGATCGCTCCGTATATCCCGCGCTTGAGCAGCCTGCCCGCGAGCGCCATGGACTTCGCGTGCTCGTAGATCCGGCCGTCGGGCGTCAGGGTCACGAGATAGGTGCTGCCGGAACGCCAGGGGCTCCCCTCCTCCCTCAGCAGACATGCGATGTAGAACGTCTCTTCCGGGGTCGCTGCTCCTGCGCGAAACCGATCTCTTACAGCCAGCGCGAACTCCCTCAGACTTGCGCTTCCGTTTTCCACCTGTTGCGCAGTCACGCGCGGGGGGGGAGGGGGCTTCACGCCAGCGGGCAGCGGGCAAGCTCCCTCCGCTTGCGCCAAAGCGAGGTGCGTGTTGGAAAGGATGCCGACCAACACGAGAAGGCCGACACGAAGAGCCTTGGATATCATGGTCAGCGAAAGGGAGCGAATCGGTTTCGGCAATGTCGTTTGCCCTTTTGATGTGACTGTAGATTCGATCATTGCAAAACCCTCAATAATCCTTAACTTTAAAAAAATACCTTAAAACAATCACATAGTCAAGGGGAAGCGCCGGTTCCCAACTTCCTTATTCAATCGGAATCAAGACCATACCCACCCTGACCCGCATTCTCATGTCTCCACCTGATCCCAGACCGCGCCGTCCCGGCTTTCCTTTCTCAGCAACTCCAGCCATTTTTCATGATCGGTCAACTCTTCCACAGTGACCGGGGTTACGCTGAGACTGGCGGCCTGTTGCGGGTCTATCCGGGTATCCGGCTGGTTCTGTCGGGATTCGGGCTGGATGTTCAGGTTTTCCGGTTCACCCAGCAAGGTGGTTTGCCCGCCGGTCATTTTCAGGTAGACATCGGCCAGGATTTCGGCATCCAGCAATGCGCCGTGAACCACTCGCTGCGAGTTGTCGACGCCATACCGCCGGCATAGTGCGTCCAGGTTGTTTTTCTGGCCCGGATTCAGGCGTCTCGCCAATACCAGAGTGTCGAGTACCTGGCAGTAATCCTCGATCACCCGGCCTTTGTATCCGGCTTCCTGAAATTCGTAGTTCAGGAACCCGACATCGAAGGGGGCGTTATGGATGATCAATTCCGCCCCTCTCAGGAATTCAAGCAATTCCTCCGCTTTTTCTCTGAAACAGGGCTCATCCGCCAGTTGTTCAGCCGTGATTCCGTGTACCTCGGCGGCGGCTTCGTCGATCTCTCGCTCAGGATTCAGGTAGAAATGGAGTGTGTTGCCGGTTTTGCGCCGGCTGACCATTTCAATGGCGCCAATTTCAATCACCTTGTGCCCCTGGCTTGTTTCGAGGCCGGTGGTTTCAGTATCCAGAATTATTTGTCGCACAGGATTATCTCGTCAATACCTCTGTTGGCGAGCCGGTCGGCCCGTTCATTGCCGGGGTCCCCGGCGTGCCCCTTTACCCATCTCCACTCAATATCGTGTTTTGCCGCCATTTGATCGAGTCGTTCCCACAAATCACGATTTTTCACCGGTTTTTTGGCAGCGGTTTTCCAGTTGTTCTTTTTCCAGTTCCAAAGCCACGATTGAATACCGTTCTTTACATAAGTCGAATCGGTGAATATCCGCACACGGCAACGCCTCGACAGCCGGCCTAGCGCTTCGATACAGGCGCACAATTCCATCCGGTTGTTGGTGGTTTCCGCCTCACCCCCGAAGATCTCCTTTTCCGTATCCCCGAAGATCAGCAGCGCCCCCCATCCCCCCGGTCCCGGATTCCCGCGACAGGCGCCATCCGTATATATGGTCACGATACTCATTGGCAATGATCGCGAATGCCGGTTCAGTTCCGGGATACGATCTTGAGATGTACCCGCGCCGCTTCACGGGAGGCTGGTTGAACCATTCCCGGAATCAATCTGCGCCAGGGCCGGGCAGCGCTGGGCAACGGGGTGATGCCCATCTCGCGTTTCCTGGCGACGATCACGTAAATACCGCCCAGATTCGGCCACCAGCGATTTCCGGCCCGTTCGATGAAAGCCAGTTTCTCGCGCCAGGTTTCCGACTGGATGGGCGGCAGATAATGGGACATACCGGCTCCGACCAGGTCGAACCCCAACAGCGCCAGCCAATCCTGGACCCGTCCCACCCGATAGAACCGGCCATCCCACGGCGGCTTGCCGCCCTGGCCGTTCAGCGCGTTGAGCACGCCATACAGGCTGGCCAGGTTGAATCCGACAATCACGATACACCCTTCGGGGACCAGCAACTGGTTGACCTGTCTGAGCACTTCATGGGGAACGGTGCAAAAATCGAGCGTGTGCGGCAGGACGATGATGTCCTGGGACTTCTCCGGGAATGGCAACGCGGTACTGGCGGACACCACAAGGTGGCAATCCTGCAAGTCGTAGATCGGTTGTCCGCTTTCCGCAAGCGGGTCTGGCGTCCCCGGTTTTTCAACAAGCGGGGTCGAGGTATCGGCAATGTATCTTGAGGCCACCTCGGTCCCGCAAAGATAATTGACCCAGGGCATTCCGACTTGCAGGCCCTGTGCATAGTATCCGGACGGGACCAGTTTTTCACATTGCTCCACCTCGGATTGAACGATGGATTGCCCCAGGGGGTATTTAAACCAGTCTGGCCTCACCGGTCGATCTCCACAATGAATCCTTCAAATCCGGTTCAACCGCCCCGGGGCTTGAGATGGGCATGCCACCTGGTTTCCGCCCATTTGAATATGAAAACGATGATGAAAGTCAGGCACAGATAGAAAACTCCCGCAGTTATAAACGATTCGAATGGAACGAAATGTCGTGAGTTGACGATTTTCGCGGCGCCGAACAAGTCAACGAGTGTAATCACGCCGGCCAAAGCCGTGCCGTGAAGCATGAATATGACCTCGTTACTGTAGGCCGGCAACCCCCTTCGGAAAGCGCTCGGCAATACGATTCGGCGGAGCAAGGTGATGGAATTCATGCCGCAGGCCTTCGCCGCCTCGACTTCTCCCGCGGGGGTCTGCCGGATGGCGCCGCGCAAGATCTCCGCGGTATATCCAGCGGTATTCAATGAAAACGCGAATAACGCACACCAGTAAGCCTGTCGGAAAAATACCCACAAGAAACTGTCCCGCACGACTTCGAATTGCGCCAGGCCATTATAAACCAGGAACATTTGCACGATCAGAGGAGTGCCGCGCATGAAATAGATGAATCCCCTGGGCAGGAAATTCACCCATCCGGATTTTGCGGCAGCGGCGACCCCGATCGGAATGGACAGCGCCAATCCAAAGAGAATCGAAAGCGCCAATAGTTCAATCGTAAGCGCCAACCCTTCCAGATAGAGCGGCAGATTTGAAAATATGACCTCGAAATCCATTTCTACCCTTGCCGGACACCGGCGCTGTATCGACGGTCCAGCCATTTCAGGCCGGAATTCGAAACTGCGGTAATAATCAGGAACAGGAATGCGACCAGAAGATAAAACGAAAACGGCTGTCTGGTAGACCCGCCCGCGGCGCCGGCATTGAAAACCATGTCCTGCAAACCAATGACCGAGACCAGCGCGGTGGATTTGACCAGCACCAGCCAGTTGTTGCCGAACCCGGGCAGCGCATGGCGGACCATCGCGGGCAATGTAATACGAACGAACACTTGAACAGGCCGCATGCCATACGCATAACCCGCTTCGATTTCCCCCTTCGACACCGCCAGTATGGCGCCCCGAAAGGTCTCCCCCATGTAAGCGCCGAAAATAAACCCGAGGGTCAGGACACCCGCAATGAATGGGGAAATATCAATATAGCCCCAACCCATCGACTTGCCCAGGTTGTTGACCATGATCTGCCCGCCGAAAAAAATCAGCGTGAGCAGGACCAGATCCGGTATTCCACGAATAATGGTCGTGTACACCCCGGAAACGGTCCTCGAAATGACGGAACCGGACAATCGGGCGGCGGCGGCCGCAATGCCCAGCAGAACCGCTATCAGCAACGACAGCAAGGCAACCTCAACCGTCAATACCATCCCCTTGAGGATGAACGGAAGATAGTCTATGACCTGGGACAATTCAATTCCGGCGCAAGTTCCAATGCTTCGGGCAACAAGACATCAATAGATGTCAACGTCGAAATACTGGTCGTTTATGGCTTTGTAAACACCGTTGTCACGAATCGCCTGGATGGCTTTATTCAACATTTCAACCAGGTCGGCATCCTCCTTGCGGACTGCGATGCCCGCCCCTTCTCCAAAATAGGCAGGATCGGAATAGCCTGGACCCGCAAACTCGAAATCCGCGCCCTCCGGAGTGGAGAGGAATCCGTCGGACATGGCAATGGAATCCGCCAACAGTAGATCAACCCGTCCGGCGACGGCATCGAGGTAAGCCTCATCCTGGGTTCCATACCGATTGATCGTCACCGTATCGCCAAATTCACCGGTGATGAAATTGTCATGGGTAGTCGCGCGTTGCACCCCAACCGTTTTTCCAGCCAGTCCCTGTTCGGTGATTTCAATGCCCGAACCCTTTTTTCGAACGAATTTGGCGGGAGAATTATAATACTTGCCGGTAAACGCCACTTTTTTCTTGCGCTCTTCGGTGATCGACATCGAAGCGATAATAGCATCATACTTGTTGGCCAGAAGCGCGGGAATGATGCCGTCCCAGTCCTGGGCTACCAGGGTGCATTCAGCGCCGAGTTCCTGGCATAGCGCATTTGCAATATCGATATCGAAACCGACCAGTTCACCGTCTTCGGTAATCGAACTGAATGGTGGATAGGCTCCCTCGACACCGATTCGAATCTGCTTCCAGTCAGCCGCGCCGCACACCGGAACAGCAACCAGCATGAATACTGAAGCCAGGGATGCAAGTAGTCTTTTCATAACGTTCTCCAATTAAATGGGGTTGAGTAAATTCAAATCGGTAAATTATATGAAAACCCGGTTTGAACCGCTTTCTATTTCAGGTTGCCCGCCAAAAACTGCCGGAAGCGTTCCGATTCGGGGTTGCCGAACACTTCTTCGGGTTTCCCGTCTTCCTCCGTCATACCCTGGTGCAGAAACAGGACCCGATCCGACACCTCACGGGCAAATGTCATTTCATGTGTTACCACCAGCATGGTTCTGCCTTCTTCCGCCAGACTGCGGATCACCTTGAGCACCTCTCCGACCAGTTCCGGATCCAATGCCGAAGTCGGTTCATCGAACAACATCAGTTCGGGTTCCATGGCCAGCGCCCGGGCAATCGCGGCTCGCTGTTGCTGTCCGCCGGACAAGTGTGCGGGGTAGTCGTTCCTTTTCTCCAGCATGCCGACTTGCCGCAACGTCATTTCGGCTTTTTCGACCGCCTCCGCCCTGGACAACTTCAATACCGACAAGGGCGCTTCGACGACATTTTGCAATACCGTCATGTGCGACCATAAATTGAACTGCTGGAACACCATGCCGAGTTTTGAACGGATGCGTTCCACCTGGCGCATGTCCTGTGGAACCGGCTCGCCATTCTTGCGGGCCTTCATTTTTATCAGCTCTCCACGAACCAGCACATCCCCGGAGGTGGGCGTTTCAAGCAGGTTCACACAACGCAGCAAAGTACTCTTGCCCGAACCGCTGCTGCCCAGAATGGAAACCACGTCATGTTGCTTCGCCTCCAGCGAGATACCCTTGAGTACTTCCAGGTCGCCGAACCGTTTGTGCAGGCCCCTGATTTCCAAAGCGACGGCATTGTCATTCATTGGCATTGATTTGTCGTTACAATAACCCACCATAAAACTTTATCGTACATATTGCAACAATGCCACATTCCGAAACCATCGAACTCGCCCGCGCTTTGATCACAAAAGCCTCGGTCACTCCACTGGACGCGGGCTGCCAGCAACTGCTGGCGGAAAGGTTGTCCGCAGTCGGGTTCCAGTGCGAACCGATGAACTTTGAGGATGTGTCCAATTTGTGGGCGGTTCGCGGTGGCGCAAAACCGTTGATGGTCTTTGCCGGTCATACCGATGTGGTGCCGACCGGGCCTTTGGAGCAATGGCAAATCCCCCCTTTCGATGGTGAGGTTCGGGACGGCATGCTGCATGGCCGCGGCGCCGCCGACATGAAGGGCAGCATTGCCGCCTTTGTCACCGCCTGCGAGCGGTTCGTGGAAAAGCGTCCCCGGTACCAGGGCGCCATCGGACTGCTGATTACCAGCGACGAGGAAGGCCCGGCGCACTGGGGTACACGGGCCGTCATGCAGGAGTTGGGCAGTCGTGGAGTGGATATGGACCTGTGTATCGTTGGCGAACCGACCAGTACCTCGGTTCTCGGCGATATGGTGAAAATCGGCCGGCGAGGCTCATTGAGCGGGAAACTGACGATCCAGGGCATCCAGGGGCATGTCGCTTACCCGCACCTGGCCAGCAATCCGATTCACCTCGCATTACCCGCGTTGTCGGACCTGACCGCCCGGCAATGGGATTCGGGCAATGAAATTTTTCCACCCACCGGTTTGCAGATTTCCAATATCCAGGCAGGAACCGGGGCGTCCAATGTGATCCCCGGCCAGATCGAAGTCGATTTCAATTTCCGCTATTCGACGGAGACCGACGCAGATCGACTGAAACGTGAAACAACCGGCATCATCGGGGGACGCGGGCTCGACTTCGACATCGAATGGGATGACCCCGGCCTTCCCTACCAGACCCGGCCGGGAACGCTGGTAGAGGCCGTTGCGGCCGCTATTTTCGAGATTACCGGCAGGACTCCGGAATTGTCGGCCACCGGAGGCACCTCGGATGGACGGTTCATCGCTCCCACCGGAGCCCAGGTCGTGGAATTCGGGCCGGTCAACGCGACCATTCATCAAATAAACGAGCAGGTGTCCGTGGCGGATCTGGACCTGCTTTCAGCGTGTTATGAAAATATCCTGGAAAGAATATTGCCAGCCTGACCGAACGGCTTGCCGTCTATAGGCCGGACACGCATCAGTCGTCCAGCGCCGACAGCAAAAACGGCGCCACGCGATCCCGGATCAAGGCTTGGGCCGCATCGTTGGGATGCACCATATCGGGCTGCATATAGTGCGGATCCAACACCAGCCTGCCGGTAAAGAATGCCAGCAGAGGAGTACCGGTCTGCACGGACAGGTTCTCGTAGACCTGCGCGAATCGCGTGGTGTAGTCCGCGCCGTAGTTGGGAGGAATAAGCATGCCAAGCAGCATCGCACGAACACCGTGGGACACTGCAACCTCGATCATGCGGCGGAGATTGTCTTCGATCACGCGAGGGGCGATACCACGCAGTCCATCATTGCCTCCGAGCTCGATCAGTACCCAGGACGGGTCAGTACGCAAAATACCGTCGGCAATCCGGGCCAGCCCGCCGGCCGTGGTATCGCCGCTGATGCTGTCATTGACGATATGAATATCGCGCCCTTCGCGAGCAAACTGCCGATTGACCAGCTCTGCCCAGCCGGGCCCCGCCAACCCATAGCCGGAGCTAAGACTGTCACCGAGCAGGAGAATTTTCGTGGCCATGGCCGGCGCCGGCGAGGCGAGCAGGAACAGACTGAGGAGGGCGGCAAAAAATATTTTCCTGTTCGGTCGCATCTGGTGTTTAGAATCGGGGATCAGGCATTATATGGTTCCTGTAAAGCTCAACACAAACGGGTTACGATAACAGAAACTTCTTGACTAATGAATCAATCACATATATCGGTGTGCGCGGAAAGGGTCGGCAAGGCCGTGCCCGTAGCATCGGGCGCCCTCAACATACTACAGAACATCAACCTTGAGGTGGCGGCGGCGGAAACTCTGGCCATCGTGGGCGCTTCCGGGTCGGGAAAGTCCACACTGCTCGGGTTGCTTGCCGGGCTGGATCACCCCAGCGAAGGACGCATCACGCTGGCTGGTCATGAGATTACGTCCCTGGACGAAGACAGCCGGGCGGCTATCCGCGCTGACCATGTGGGTTTCGTGTTCCAGTCCTTTCAGTTGTTGCCCAATTTGACAGCGCTGGAAAATGTAAGCCTGCCTCTGGAAATCACCGGCGCTAAAGACGCGATGCCGCGGGCGACGGAAATCCTGCAACGGGTAGGGCTCGGCGCTCGAACAACCCATTACCCACGCCAGCTTTCCGGCGGCGAGCAACAGAGAGTTGCGATCGCCCGGGCATTTGTCACCCGACCCGCCATCCTGTTCGCCGACGAGCCCACAGGCAACCTGGACGCAGAAAATGGGCGACGGGTGGCTGATCTCCTGTTCACTCTCAACGCCGAGCACGACGCCACTCTGGTCCTCGTCACCCATGCGGCCACGCTGGCCGAACGGTGCGGCCGCCGCGTCAAAATGGAAGCGGGACGACTCTGTTACACACCCTGATGAAGTCATACGCATACGCGCCGAAACTGACTTTCCGGTCGTATCATCACAAGTCGGGACACCCATGAAAATATCCTGGCTCCTGACATTTTCACCCCGACTGTTGTTGCGGGAATGGCGCAGCGGAGAACTGACCATACTGCTGCTTGCGCTGGTTGTGGCTATCGGCAGCCATACCGCCATCGGCCATTTCTCTGATCGCATCAGCCGGGCCATGTCGTTCAATGCCCAGCATGCCATCGGCGGCGACCTGGTACTGTCCGGCAACCGGCCATTCGGCGCAGAGATACGGGCCGAAGCGGCCCGGCTGAATCTCGAAATCGCCAGCACACAAAGCTTTTTCACAGTTGCGAATAACGGTGAGAACATTCTTCTGGTTGCAGTCAAGTCGGTGGACGACAACTATCCCCTGAAGGGGCGCCTGCAGGTGACCCGGGAACTCTACGGCGCCGAGGAGGCGGTGGACAGCGGCCCGGCAACCGGCGAGGCCTGGGTGGAGGCACGGGTTCTGCATGCCCTGGGAATCGCGCCGGGAGAAGCGGTCAACATTGGCGAGTCCGTCTTTACCGTAACTCGGGTAGTGACCTACGAACCGGATCGCGGAAACAATTTCTACAGCTTCAATCCGCGGGTGATGATCAACCGGAAAGACCTCCAGGATACCGGCGTCATTCAACCCGGAAGCCGGATAGGGTACCGGGAAATGTTCGCGGGGGACAGCGACCGGGTGAGCCGCTTTCGCGCATGGCTGGAACCGCGTCTGAAACCCGGACAGCGGATCCGGAATCTTGCTGAAGATCGTCCGGCGCTGAATGAGGCGCTGGACAAGGCGAAGCAATATACCGGCCTGACCAGCCTGGTAGCGTTGCTTCTGGCAGCAGTGGCGGTCGCCAACAGCGGCCGACGTTACAGCGAGCGCCATTACGATACCAGCGCATTGCTGCGCTGCCTCGGATGCAGCCAGAACGATATCCTCGGCGTTTATACGCTGCAACTGTTGCTGCTGGCGCTGGCAGGCGGAGTCCTGGGTAATCTGGTCGGCTGGTTGATCCAGGCCGGCCTGATCGCGGCGCTGGCAGGGTTGCTGCCTGAAAATGTCCCGGGCGCTGGCGTCATGCCGGTATTGTCCGGCCTTTTGCTCGGTTTTGTGACGCTACTCGGATTCACCCTGCCATCGGTATTGCGGTTGCGGGCAGTTCCGCCGCAGCGGGTGCTGAGGCAGGACCTGTCACCGCTGCCTCTGTCAGCAAAGCTGGTATATGGCGCTACGCTAAGCCTGATCGTGTCCATCATGTGGGTCTATACCGGCAATATCGTCCTGACCCTGGGGATCGCTGCAGGCAGTGCCGTGGTAGCTGCCATCGCCATCGCGGGGATCGGCGGAATATTTCATCTGCTGGGCCGATCGCTTTTCCTGATCCCCGCCGACCTGCGCGCCGGGGTCAGGAATTTTCTTCGCCGCCGCCGGGAAACCGTGGTTCAGACCATGGTTTTCGGGCTGACCATCATGTCCATGCTGGTCGTGTTGATGTTGCGGACAGAGCTTGTCGCCACCTGGCAGGAGACCTTGCCGGAAAATGCCCCCAATCATTTTGTGCTCAACATCCAGAGCCATGAAACCGGTAGCTGGGTGGATTTCACCAACCGGCAGGCGATTGCCGCCGACCGCCTGTACCCGGTGGTTCGTGGCCGGATGATTCGCATCAACGGGGTAGCCGTGCAGGACCATGTCAGCAAGGAGGAACGCGAAGACGACGGCATCCGGCGGGAACTGAACCTTACCTGGTCAAAGGAATTGCCCACGGACAATACGCTGACCGCCGGCAGATGGTGGCAACCGGATGACCGTGGCCACATCCGGGTTTCGGTGGAAGACGAATTGGCCGCGCGTCTCAACATCGCACTCGGCGATGAGCTGATGTTTTTCACCGGTGAGCGCAATTGGACGGCGGAAGTCGTCAGCCTGCGCAGTGTGAAATGGGATAATTTCAAACCCAATTTCTACATGATTTTCAATCCGGGAGCGCTGGATGCCTTGCCCACCTCCTGGGTCGGCAGTTTCCACCTGGAAAGTGAACGCAAGAAACTGCTGGTGGACATGGTGCGATCCTTCCCTTCCATCACCCTGCTTGAAGTGGATGCCATCCTCAGGCAGGTCAAGTCGATCATCACCCAGGTCATACTGGTGGTAGAATCCATTCTTGTTTTTGTTCTGGCGGCAGGGTTTGCGGGCACCCTTTCGGCAATCCAGGCCAGTATGAACGAACGGCTGCAGGAGGGCGCTCTGGTGCGAACGCTGGGAGGGAGCCGCAGACTCCTGCGCATCAATCAGTGGAGTGAGTTCGCCAGCATGGGGTTCCTCGCCGGCTTGATTGGCGTGCTCGGGGCGGAACTGGTGACCGCGTTGCTGTGCTGGCATGTGTTCGAGATCGAATATACGCCGGCAGGGTGGGCATGGGCGCTCGTGCCGGCGGCGTCCGCTGCGCTGATCGGGCTTGCCGGCATCTGGAGCAGCCGGCGTATTCTGGCCCATCCTCCGGCCACAATCCTGCGGGATGCGGGCGCGTGAACTCTGCGGTGGCAGAGCCATCGGTTTATAATGCACAATGGAAAGATTTTACCGATTCCCCTATACTCCACGACCGCAAGTACAGCCCGTCCTCCTGATTCCACCCGATTCGAAGACATGTCCGAACCCGCCCATCCAGTCAATTTCATACGCCAGGAAATCGAGGCTGACCTGAAGAGCGGCAGGCACCATGGAATCGTCACGCGATTTCCACCGGAACCGAATGGCTATCTGCATATCGGCCATGCGAAGTCGATCTGGCTCAACTTCGGCATTGCGGAAGATTACAACGGCCGCTGCACCTTGCGCTTCGACGATACCAATCCGGCCAAAGAGGACCGGGAGTTCGTGCAGGCGATTGAAGAGGATGTGCGCTGGCTGGGATTCGAGTGGAGCGAAATCACCCACGCTTCCGATTATTTCGACCAGCTTCACCGGTTTGCCGTTGAATTGATCGAAAAGGGCCTGGCCTATGTGGACAGCCTGAGCGCCGAACAGATCAGGCAGTACCGGGGAACGCTCAGTGAGCCGGGCAGGAACAGTCCGTTCCGCAATCGCCCGGTGCAGGAAAACCTGGATTTGTTCGAACGCATGCGGCTGGGTGAATTCGCGGAAGGCGATCACGTCCTGCGCGCAAAGATCGATATGGCTTCCCCCAATATGAATCTGCGGGATCCGGTGATCTACCGGATTTTGCATCATGCCCACCAGCGAACCGGAGACAAATGGTGCATTTATCCGCTGTATGATTTTGCCCACGGGCAGGGGGATGCGATCGAGGGAGTCACACATTCCCTGTGCACACTGGAATTCGAAGACCACCGGGCCTTGTATAATTGGTTTCTGGACAATCTGACGGTCCCCAGCCGCCCCAGGCAAATCGAATTTTCGCGGATGAATCTGGACTACACGGTGATGAGCAAGCGCATGCTGACCCGGCTGGTGGAGAATAATCATGTCGATGGCTGGGATGATCCACGTATGCCGACTCTGTCGGGACTCCGCCGCCGGGGTTACACGCCACGGTCAATCCGTAACTTCATTTCCTCGGTCGGTATTACCAGGCGCGACCACATGATCGGCATCGACGTTCTGGAAAACAGCATTCGTGAAGACCTCGACCCGACAGCGCCGCGGGCCATGGCCGTTTTGAATCCACTCAAGGTCATTATCGAAAATTATCCAGCCGGACAAACCGAGGAGATCGAGGCGCCCAACCACCCGGGCAACGCGGCCATGGGCAAAAGGAAGGTCGGGCTGTCGAGGGAGATATTCATCGAGAGGGATGATTTCATGGAGGATCCCCCGAAAAAGTTTTTTCGACTCGGACCGGGGCGGAAAGTGCGCCTTCGATACGGCTTCGTGATTCATTGCAAGGAGGTGATACGGGACGGGACCGGGGAAATAACGCGGCTGGTATGCGAGTACGATCCGGATACACGTCATGGCAGACAGCCCGAAAGCGGCAAGGTGAAAGGCATCATCCACTGGGTATCCGCCAGTCATTGCGTGGATGGCGAAGTCCGGTTGTATGACCGGCTGTTTGCAAAAGCCAATCCCCTGGCCGATAAATCCCGGGATTTCACGGCAATGATCAATCCGGATTCGGTCCGGATCCTGACCGGCTGCAAGCTGGAGCCGATGCTGGCCGAAGCGGCCGGTGATGTCCGCTACCAGTTCGAAAGACTGGGATATTTCCATCCCGACAAGGAACATGGCGTATCGCGGCCGGTTTACAATCGAATCGTCACCCTGCGCGATACCTGGGCGAAACTTCAGCAATAGACTCAACATGACCCTGACTATGGAATTCCTGATCGAATACGGTTTGTTTCTCGCCAAGGCGCTTACGATCGTTGTGGCAATCCTGATTGTGGTCACAGGCTGCGCCGCCGTAGCCATGCGCCAGAAAAAGTCCTCGGACAAACAATTGGAGGTCACCCATATCGGCCACCAGTTCGAGGAGATGGAACAGGCGGTTTCGGCGGCAGCGCTTTCACCGGACGCCGCCAAGCGGAAAAAGAAATCGGAAAGGAAAAAGAACAAACAGAAAGCCAGGGCAGAGAAAAAGGCGCACAAGGCTTCCACCAGAAGCGATGATCCCCCGACCCCGAAAAAACGGGTTTTCGTGATTGATTTTCACGGTGACATCAAGGCCAGCAGCGTCGAAAACATGCGTCAGGAAGTCAGCGCCGTACTGACCTGCGCAACCTCCGGCGACGAGGTTCTGGTGAGACTGGAAAGCGGCGGCGGCACGGTGCACGGCTATGGGCTGGGCGCTTCCCAGTTGCAACGTATCCGGGAGCGGGGGATCCCGTTGACGGTTGCGGTGGACCAGATCGCGGCGAGCGGCGGCTACATGATGGCCTGCGTCGCCAACAAGATCATTGCGGCGCCGTTTTCCATCATCGGTTCGATTGGCGTACTGGCCCAGATTCCCAATCTGCACCGTTTTTTGAAAAAGCATGACGTTGATTTCGAACAACTGTATGCCGGCGAGTACAAGCGGACCCTCACCCTGTTCGGGGAAAACACATCGAAGGGGCGCATCAAGGCACAGCAGGACCTTGAAGAAATTCATCAACTGTTCAAGGATTTCGTGAAGAACCAACGGCCCGGCCTGGATATCGACAAGGTGGCCACTGGTGAACACTGGCTGGGTATCCGGGCGCGGGAGCTTGGCCTGGTCGATGAGTTGCAAACCAGCGACGACTACCTGATGGAGCGCCGGGGGGAATCGGAACTGGTGCTGGTCGAGTATTCGGGGAAAAAAACATTGCAGGAAAAACTGGCCGGCCTTCTGTCGATCAGGGGGTACGGAAATTCCAGGGAAATCCAGGATCTGGACAAACCGCTGCTGATGTGATTGGATAGCATCACTTCAGGATCGGATTGGCGCCTGTCCCCTGCAACGATCATGAACACCGCAAAATTCGACCCGCTGGCGAAGGAACTGGAGCTGCGCGCCGAGTCATCTTCCTGGGATACCCGTGTCATCCACAGCGCCGGGGCCGATGATATACCGGTCATTGACCTCGCCCCGTACCTGCACGGCAAAGGCGACCGGGAACTGGAAATGACCGCGGTTGAACTGGAAAAGGCCTGTCAGGAAGTCGGTTTTTTCTCCATCGTCGGACACCAGATGGATACGGCGGTTACAGACCGGATATTTTCCGCGGCCAGGGAGTTTTACGCCCTGCCCTCATCCGCCAAGACCGCCCTGTTGATGGACCGGCCGGACTGGAAACTGAAAGGCGTGGGCTACATGCCGTTCAAAAACCGGAAATTGCCGACCCGGGACAAAGCCAATCTGAATGAGGCGTTTCTGGTCAAACGGGACCACCGCATCGGCTTTGACGATAATCAATGGCCGCTGGAAAGTGAACTGCCGGGGTTCCGGGAGGCGGTGGAACAATACGCGGTCCGGATCGAACAATTGGCGCTGGACCTTCTGCCGATCTACGCCACTGCGCTGGGGATGGAAAAAAACTGGTTCGCCAGCGCGTTCATCGGTCCTTCCTGGCGGCTGCGCATGACCCGGTATCCACCGGTGGAATTGAAATCCGGCGATGAATACGGCATTGCGCCGCACGTGGACACCACTTTCCTGACCATCCTGACCCAGGACAATCCGGGGCTGGTTATTTTCAGTGAGCGCAGGCAACGCTGGATCCGGGCGCCCGCGCTGGATGATGCTTTCATCGTCAACTCCGGGGAACTGCTCAAGCAGTGGACCAATGACCGGTTCATCAGTGTCAAGCATTTCGCCAACAACAACACCTCTACGGTATCCCGATACTCGATTCCCTTCTTCTTCAACGCAAACCGGGATTTCATCATGAAATGTGTCCCGACATGCTGCGGACCGGATAACCCGGAGAAATATCCACCCATCTCATACAGCCGGAGCCAGGCCGTGGCCCAGGGCGAGTAGGCGCGCAAGATCCGGTTCAGGTCGGCTTCCGGCGCCGACGCCTCGGGCGCCGCTGTACCGCGATGGTATCCGCGTTCATCCTGCCTTCGAGTATCTCCCGGCCCCCTTTACTGATCTCACCGAGTTCCGCCGCCACCTGACGGGCATCCGGCCTGGGACACGGGGACTGCTCCGCCTGGAGAACATGCCGGTCGAGCGCGTCACGCATGGCGCGGACATGCTCGAATGTAGACCCGCAGCAACCTCCGATAATCCGGGCGCCGGAATCATAGGCCAGGCATGCGTACCGCGCCATCAGCGCCGGTTCTCCGCCATAGCTGATCATGCCATCGACATATTCCGGAATCCCGCAGTTACCCTTCGCGACCAGAATGTCGCCGTCATTGGCGGCGTTCGAAAGGTTCAGGACTCCACACACGGTTTCAGCGGGACCCAGGCCGCAATTCGCGCCGAAGGCGTGAGGGCGAACCGTCATGCTGCGGGCCATCTCGGCAAAATCCGCCGGAGACAATCCCATCATTGTGCTGCCATTGGTGTCGAAACTCAAGGTACAGACGATTGGCAGGTTAGTGGTACTGGCTCCCGCCAGCGCCGCGACCACTTCCTCCCTGGAAGACATGGTCTCAACCCAGAGGATATCCACGCCTCCCTGGGCCAGCGCCTGGGCCTGCTCTGTGAACACGGAAGTGGCGGCGGCCATGGTCAACGAGCCCAGGTTTTCAAAAAGCTCTCCGGTCGGCCCGATCGAACCGGCCACAAGCACATCCCGTGGCCCGGCGTCAACGACCGACCGCGCCAGTTGCGCCGCTTTGAAATTGAGTTCCCGGACCCGCGCCTCACTGGCATGCAGTTTCAGCCGATAGTGATTTCCGCCAAAACTGTTGGTCAGGATGATGTCAGAACCGGCATCGACGAATCCCTGGTGAAGATTCTTGATCCGGTCCGGGTGATCCGCGTTCCAGAGTTCCGGGCAAGCTCCGGTTTCCAGCCCCATTTCAAACAGGCTGGTTCCGGTCGCGCCATCCGCCAGCAGGAAGGCGTGTTGTGAGATCATGGTTTTCAGGGTGGTCGGCATAACGGGTTTCCGATGGAAGGCTCAGCGCCGGAACATCAGGGAAAACGCCAGCAGGGTCAGCAGAATCAGCCAGACCAGGCTCCAGCCAGGCATCGAGATGCCAAGCAATGTCCAAAGCACCTCGGCACATTCCCCCGATCCCTTGAACACGGTTTCCAGCATTTTCGTGAAGGGCATCACTTCCAGCATGAAGTCGAGTCCGGGGCCGCACTCGGGCACCTGATCGGCGGGGAGATTCTGCAACCAGACGTGGCGCGCCGCAATGCCGGCGCCGGTCAGGCCAACCAGGGCCGCAAGCCCGCTGTATCCTTTTCTGCCCCACCCAGCCGGGTTATGCAAAAACCCCGCCAGGAACACGACGCCCAGCGCGATGAAAGCGATGCGCTGGAAAATACAAAGCGGACAAGGCTCAAGACCCTCGGCGTACTGGAAATACAACGCTGCGGCAACCAGCGCGGCGCAGGTCAAAAAGCCAACCAGGGAGAGGGATCTGTACGGGGTCATATCGCGCAGGGGTCCAGGAATGCGTCGGCGCGGCCGCCATCCACGTTGATCGTCTGCCCGGTGATGAAATCCGAACCGGAGATCAGGAAATGCGCGGTTCTCGCGATGTCCCGCGGATCGCCGACCCGTTTGAGCGGGGTGCGGGCAATCAGTTGCCGACGGGCGTCCATGTCATCATTGTTTTCCGGCCAGAGAATGGCGCCCGGCGCTATGGCATTGACCCGCACGTCAGGACCGAGTTCCTGGGCCAGCGACCGGGTGATCGACACCAGGCCGGCTTTGGAAGCGCAATAGGCCGCGTAATGCAGGAGCGGATGCCGCGCATAGATGTCGATGATATTGATGATCGTGCCCCGGGTCTTTTCGAGAAAAGGCGCGGCGGCTCTGGACAGGAACCAGGGCGCCTTGAGATTGACGTCCATCAATTCATCCCACTCCCGCTCGGCGCAGGAGGCCAGAGGCGTTGAAAAGAAGGTCGAGGCATTGTTGATCAAACCGTCCAGTCGTCCCGATTGGCCGATGGCTGCGCGGAGCATCTCCTCCAGGCTGGAAACATCTCTGAGATTGGCCTGGATTATTGAAGCCGATCCCGGGCGAATCCTGCACAACTCCTGTTTCAATGATTCTGCCTGCCTTGCGCTTCGGTTGTAATGGATGATGACGCGCATGCCCTGCGCGTGCAGATAATGCGCCGTACCGGCGCCGATTCGCCGGGCTCCCCCGGTAATCATGATTACCCTGCTGGATGAATCGCTCATGCTTTTAAACGGCTGTCTGCGGCCTTCTATTGTCCACAATTTTCGGTGTCTGTATACTCGGTTTTCTGTTAGGGACCGACTTCACCCGCACCGTGCCAAATCCACCTGACCAGATTCAACTGCAACACAGCGATGCCCTCTCCAGAAGGATCCGGGACGAGATCAGGGACAATCGGGGATGGATCGGTTTCGACCGGTTCATGGATCTGGCATTATACTCCACAGGACTTGGTTACTATAGCGCCGGATCGGTCAAATTGGGCGCCGCCGGCGATTTTGTAACTGCGCCGGAGCTTGGCAGCCAGTTTGCCGGATGCCTTGCCCGACAGTGCATGGAAATTTTCGACCAGCAGGAAAAATCATCGCCCGACGGCCAATCCTCGCGTACCATCGTCGAATTCGGCGCCGGCACCGGCAAACTCGCACGCGATATATTGACCCACTTCAAACAGAGTGGAAGCCGCATCGATCAATACTGGATCATGGAAACCAGCCCGGAATTGAAACACAGGCAGACACAAACCATTGCGCGACATTGCCCGGAATTTCTCCAGACCATGAGTTGGTTGACCGATTTTCCGGAATCCGGCCTGCATGGGGTGGTCATCGCCAATGAGGTGCTTGACGCGCTGCCGGTTACCCGGTTCGAAATCGACCCGGACGGGACCCCCCTTCAAATCGGGGTAGGCCTTGACCATGAAGAGTTCGGATACAGCCTGTCGTCCGACCCGCTGGAACCCCGGCTGGCTGAGCGGCTGTCCCGATTCGACCTGCCGACCGGATACCAGAGCGAGATTGGAGCCGCGGCAGAAGCCTGGTTGCGAACGGTCGGGGAGCAATTGGTCCGGGGCGTAATCATTGTGATCGATTACGGTTTTCCACAAAGAGAATTTTATCACCGGGACCGGGCGGGCGGGACACTGATGTGCCACTACCGGCATGTTGCCCATGACAATCCGTTTCTCTATCCGGGGTTGCAGGACATTACCGCTCATGTCGATTTCAGCGCCCTGGCGGCAACGGCGCTGGACTCGGGCTTGAATCTGGCGGGCTACTGTAACCAGGCCGCGTTCCTGCTTTCGCTGGAATTGCTGGATTTTTCACGGGATGGAGGGTTCGGCGAAGAATCCCTTGAACGACCGTGCCCGGAATCGCTGGCGCGAAACCAGGAAATCAGGAAGCTGACATTGCCGCATGAAATGGGCGAGCTGTTCAAGGTACTCGCCCTGACCCGGAACCACGACGCGCCGTTAAGCGGCTTCACGATGCAAAATTACCGGCACAGATTATGACGGAATGGCTTCAGGCCTTTTGGCTGGCGCTGATCCAGGGAATTACGGAATTCCTGCCGATATCGAGTTCCGGACACCTGGCCCTGCTCCCTTCACTGTTTGACTGGCCGGATCAGGGACTGCCTTTTGATGTCGCAATCCATGTCGGCACCCTGGCTGCGGTCGTGGTCTATTTTCGCAAGGACCTGCTCCTGATTCTGGGCGACTGGACCCGGTCCCTGTATACCGGCCAGACGACCATTCATAGCAAACTGGCCTGGTTCATCGTGTTTACCACGGCGCTCACCGGCATCGCTGGCCTGGCGCTGGAAGATGTGATTATCAACGCGGCGAGGAAGCCGGTTCCGATTGCCCTTGCAACCATTGTTTTCGGAATCGTTCTCGGCCTGGCGGATCGGCTGGGAAGAAAAGCCAGGGCGCTTGAATCTCTCGGCTGGAAAGATGCCTTGCTGATTGGCTGCGCCCAGGTACTGGCGCTGATCCCGGGCACTTCCCGTTCCGGGATCACCATATCCGCCGGAATGATGGCGGGATTGACACGGGAGGCCGCCACCCGGTTTTCGTTCCTGATGGCCATCCCGGTCATTGCGCTGGCGGGAATCTGGCAGGCCAGGAACATCATGGTCGATTCGACCCAGGCTGAATGGCAGACACACTGGGGAATCCTGGCTTTTGCAAGCCTCGTTTCAGCGAGTGTCGCGTTTGTCTGTGTGCATTATTTCCTGCAATTCGTACAACGCTTCAGCCTGATGCCGTTCGTGATCTACCGGCTGATTCTGGGCGTGATTATACTGGCCCTGTTCCTGTAGAATCACGCCTTTGCAAACTGTGGATTTCAGGTTGAGATGAGATTGACCGCCAGACAATTCCGGGAATGGCCGAACAAGGCCATTACCCTGCTGGGCATGTCAGGCGTGGGGAAAACCACATTCAGTTCGAAACTGCCTTCCGGCACCTGGTTCCACTATTCCGGAGATTACCGCATCGGAACCCGGTATCTGGATGAACATATTCTGGACAATGTGAAAGCCCATGCGATGCAGAACGCATTCCTTCGGGATTTACTGCTGAGCGATTCGATCCACATCCGAAACAACATCACCACCGATCATCTGCACCCGATTTCAAAGTTTCTCGGCATGGTCGGCAACCCGGAGTTCGGGGGCCTGGATCTCGGCGAGTTCAAACGCAGACAGGCGCTTTTTCGTGACGCGGAAGTGCGGGCCATGGCCGATGTCAACCTGTTCATGAAGAAAGCCAGGCAGGACTATCGAAACCCCCACTTCGTCAATGACGCCGGCGGCAGTGTTTGCGGATTGAGCGCTGGGGAATGCTGGCGGAACCTGTCGGAAAACACGGTAATCCTGTATCTTGAAGCCAGTGGCGAGATGGAACAGTTGCTGCTGGAGCGGGCCTTGCAGAATCCCAAGCCGCTATTCTACGAAGATGAATTTCTGGACCAGCGCCTGCAAATGTATCTTGAAGAAAACGGTTTGAGGCAGACCGGTGAGATCATTCCGGACCAGTTTTTCCGGTGGGTATTTCCATGTCTGGTGGATTTTCGAAAATCCCAGTATCAGGCCATCGCGCAACAATACGGTTATACGATCCATGCGGAAAGAATTTTTGAAATGCGCGACGAAAAAGACATCATGGACCTGATTTGCAGTAGCCTGCACGACCAACCCGCCGATTGATATTCGATATGCCCCTGGTTGCCCATTCCGATTTACCCAGTTTTGCCCGACTCCGTCAGGAAGGCCAGGAAGTGCTGCCTCCGGGCCGGGCGGAAAAACAGGATATCCGGGAAATGCACATCGGTCTTTTGAATATGATGCCCGATGCGGCGTTGCAGGCCACCGAAAGGCAATTCCTGAGACTGGTCGGATCCTGTAATCGAATCGCGCAATTTTATGTTCATCCGTTCACCTTCCCCGAGATTCCCAGGGACGAATCCGCGAGGGCGCACATCGACGAATTTTACCGCAGCTTTGAAGACCTGCAGGAATCCGGCCTTGACGCATTGATCTTGTCAGGCGCCAATCCGGCGCAAAGCGATATTTCCCTGGAACCCTTCTGGCGGCCTCTTGAGGAAGTGGTCCAGTGGGCAAAAACCAATGTTTGTTCGGTAATGTGTTCCTGTCTGGCGACGCACGCCATCGTCCAGCAATTATGGGGGATCGAGCGTTATCCGCTGCCGCACAAACGATGGGGGGTCTATTCCAACCGCCTCACCGATCAGCATCATCCGCTGACCGTCAACATCGACAGTCGATTCGATGCCCCTCATTCCCACGTCTATGAGGTCAATTCCAGCCAGTTCCGGGAAGCGGGGTTGCTCGTCCTGGCCGAAAGCCGGGAATCGGACCTGCATCTGGGAGTCAGTCCCGATGGATTGCGGTTCGTTTTCTTCCAGGGGCATCCGGAATATGACGCGGTCAGCCTCCTGAAAGAGTATAAAAGGGAAGTCGTCCGGTATATCCATGGAGTACGGCCGGATTTAACGCCTCCCCCTGAGCACTATTTCTGCGATCAGGCGATGAAGGTGGTTACCGCCTACGAACGCGAAATCCTGCAACACAAGGGAAAACGGGAAAAGCTGAAACCCTTCCCGGAAGAAGAACTGTCCCGCCTGGTTGACATCACGTGGTCAGATACCGGCAAGGCCATCGTCAACAACTGGCTGGGTCTGGTATACCAGGTCGCCAACAAGGACAGGAGGAAAGTGTTCATGGATGGTATAGACCCGGACGACCCACTGGGGTTGATCGCTTCAGGCAAAATCTGACGCAGCCCTGCGCGCCGCAGTTTCCTTCCGGCTCCGGACTGATTCAGGGCAAATGCGGCCTGGAAAGATATTCGTCCGAGCTCATTTCGACCAGACGGCTGGCTGTACGTTTGAACGGTTCCGCCAGTCTTTTGCCAACATAGATCTGGTCAGGCAGCCGGGCGGAAGAAGCGATCAGGTTGACATTGCGGTCATATAACTCGTCTACCAGTTCGATGAACCGCCTGGCTGCGTCATCCATGGTCGCGGTCAACCGTGGAATATCCGATAAAATCACCGTATGGTACTGGCGGGCAATCTCGATGAAATCCGGTTTTGAGCGGTGAGTCTGGCACAACCCGGCAAACTCGAACCAGATGACCCCGGATCCGACTGCACATACTTCGACCATCCGGTCATTGATTGTGACCGACTGCCGGCCACTGCTCCGGGTTCCGGTAAGTATGTCGAAACAATGGCGCAGTTTCGATGGGGTCTCGTCACCGCAGTGAATATGATAAATCGCTTCATCACGCAAATGGGCCATACGATAATCATTGCCGTTATCGACCTCCACCGGAACCGTATGGTATTCCAGCAGCTCAATGGCGGGCAGAAAGCGGTCCCGTTGCAGCCCGCCCTGGTACAGGTCTTCCGGCCGGGTGTTCGAGGTCGTGACCAACACGACACCACGCCGGAACAGGTGCCGGAGCAGACCGGACAGAATCATCGCATCGGTAATGTCGGTTACTGAAAACTCATCCAGGCAAAGGACACGCCATTTCGAAGCCCATTTCCCGGCGACAATCGCAAGTGGGTCGGAGCGGTGCGCGATCCTGTTTTTTTCATCGTGCACGGATTGCATGAAACGATGGAAATGAATACGCCGGGCTGACCGGGCTGGCAATGATTGATGGAACAGGTCCATCAGCAGCGTCTTGCCGGTTCCGACCCCTCCCCATAAATACAGCCCCCTGATGATCGTCCGGCCGGGACGCGCAAACCGGTTCCGGCACCACGCCCAGGCCCGGTTTGGAGTCGAAGGCCGGGCAATCAACTGCTGGTGGACAGCGTCGAGTTTTTGTACCGCGGCCAGTTGGGCCGGATCCATTTCGAGTTCACCGCGGTCCACTCTCGCCTGAAAAACCTGTATTGGAGAAGAAGTCGATTGCATCGCCTGAACATTACCCGCTCATATTATGGTAACCGGAATCCGGTTCATGTAAGATCACGATTCGCTGATCACGCCCTGCCCCATTTTATTCCTTCGAGTCATTCACTGATGAAAACGCTGTTGGATGACGTATTGAACATTGCGGTTGCCGCAGGCCGGGAAATTCTTGAAGTTTATCAAAATCCATTCGAAGTGGATCGTAAAGAAGACGGCTCCTTGTTGACAGCGGCCGACCGGCGGGCTCACGAAACCATCCTGGCCGGACTGACGACGCGAACCCCGGATATTCCGGTTCTGTCTGAAGAGTCGGGCCGGGAGGCATTTCAAGCGCGCAGGCATTGGAACCGGTTCTGGCTGGTCGATCCACTCGACGGCACCCGGGAATTCGTCAGGGGGACCGGAGACTTTACGGTAAACATCGCGTTGATCGACAATGGCTCGCCAATACTGGGCATCGTGCACACTCCGGTGAAAAATATCAGCCATTACGCCGCGTCCGGGGTGGGCGCCTTTCGAAATGACGGGGCTTCGGCCAGTGCGGCAATCCGCACGCGAACCCCCATCATGGGGGAAACGACCATGTTGACGAGCCATTCTCATGCAAGCCCGGAAACCGTCCGGTTTCGTCAGAATCTGGAGAGTCAGGCAGGCGAGGTCGATATCGTCAGCATGGGCAGTTCACTGAAAATATGCATGGTCGCAGAAGGCTCGGCGGACATTTATCCCCGGCTTGGTCCCACCTCCGAATGGGATACGGCGGCGGCCCACTGTATACTGGATGTTGCCGGAGGCAGCCTGATCGACCCGGACGGAAACCGCCTCCGATACAACAAACCCGATATATTGAATCCCTGGTTCCTGGCCTGCGGAGACCCATCGGTGGACTGGACCCGATTTCTGGACAAGGCTTGATTTGACAATCAGGCCCGACCTGACTGCGGTTCTGCAAGTGGTTGACCTGAAAGCAAACAACGAGTAGGCTTTTCCCCCGGGATCGACAAGATCAAGCAACTGCGAGTTACAGTCATGCGTATAGCAATTTTAGGTGGCCCGGGTTCGGGCAAGGGCACACAGGCCAAACTGCTGTCGGAACGTTATCGCGTTCCACAGATATCCACCGGAGACCTGTTGCGGGATGCCGTTAAAAACGACAAGAACCTGGGCGCGCAGGTCAAGGAATTGATGGACTCAGGGGAACTGGTCGGTGACGGTATTGTTTCGAAACTGCTTGAGGAACGGCTTATCCGGAAGGACACCAGACGCGGGTTCATCGTTGATGGATACCCCAGAAGCATCCCCCAGGCTCAAACACTGGATACCCTGCTCGGCATGCTGGGGAAGCCCCTGCAAATCGCGATCAACATCGATGTCGATGGTGACGTTCTGGTGAAGCGGATAGCCGGGAGAAGTTCCTGCGCAAACTGCGGCGCCATCTACAATGAATACTTCTCCCCCCCGAAAGTCGAAAACAAATGCGACAAATGCGGAAGCGGCAAATTCGAGTCGCGCGATGATGACACGGTGGAAACGGCGACAACGCGGATCCAGGTCTACCATCGGGAAACAGCGCCCCTGATCACCTATTACCGGGCCCAGCACAAATTGCGAACCATGGCGGGCGCCGGTGACATTGACCAGATTCACCAAAAACTGTGCGACATTATCGACCTCGAAATCCGGCCCCTGCAAATCAAGACACTGGAAGTGGCAACCGATACCGCTGTCGAAGAGGATTCCACGGTCATTGCAGGCGGCAAGGTGAATCGTATCAAGGCGCCCGCCAGAAAGACCTCCTCCGGCGAAAAACCGGCTTCGACGCAGACCGCCTCCAAAAAGACGTCCAGACGGCCGGCGGCGAAAAAAACCCCTGCAAAAAAGGCGCGCGGCAAAAAACAGTAACCATCCTGACAGCAACCGGTCGACTCGACATGCCACAGCTACAGGGCACCTGGCCACGAACCCGGCCACGGCGAATGCGCCGGGACGACTTCAGTCGTCGATTGATGAGAGAATCGACACTGACTGTTTCCGACCTGATTCAACCGGTGTTCGTACGCGAGGGCCATGCCGAAAGTGAGCCGGTGCCGTCAATGCCGGGGGTAAACCGCCTGTCCATTGATTTGCTGGTCGAAAAATCCAGGCAGTATCATGACCTCGGCATTCCCGCTGTCGCGCTTTTCCCGGTGACTCCGATGCAGGCCAAGAGTGACGATGCGGCAGAAGCATGGAATCCGGACGGGTTGGCGCAAAGGGCAATTGATTCGATCAAGAACGCGGTTCCTGAACTTGGAGTGATAACCGATGTCGCGCTGGACCCCTATACCAGTCATGGCCAGGATGGACTGATTGACGAGTCCGGTTATGTGGTCAATGACCAGACCGTTGACGCGCTGGTCAAACAGGCGTTGTCCCATGCCAGGGCAGGCGCCGATGTGGTGGCGCCTTCGGATATGATGGACGGCAGGATCGGCGCCATCCGCGCGGTTCTGGAAGAGAACGGATTGATCAATACCCGGATCCTTTCCTATGCGGCGAAGTATGCGTCGAGCTACTACGGGCCGTTCCGGGAAGCGGTAGGGTCCGCTTCCAGCCTGGCCGGTGGCGACAAATTCAGTTACCAGATGGATCCGGCGAATGGAGATGAAGCGCTGAGGGAAGTTGCGATTGATATCGGGGAAGGCGCTGACATGATCATGATCAAGCCCGGAACGCCTTATCTGGACATCATCTGGCGGGTGAAACAACATTTTGCAATGCCCACTTTTGCCTATCAGGTCAGTGGGGAATACGCGATGTTCCGGGCCGCCGGCCTGAATGGCTGGATTGATGAAAAGGCAGTGGTCATGGAAGCCATGACGGGTTTCAAGCGAGCCGGGTGCGACGGTGTCCTGACCTACTATGCGGAAAAACTGGCCAACTGGATCCACCAGCGCGGCTGACCCCCTTGCCGGCAACCCTGCACAGGATTCGCCATCCCTTCCCGCCGCAGTCTCGATAAATTCGCGTACAATACGGACTTCACCCTGGGGTCATATTTCATGAGCAAAAAAGTTCCCGAACAAATCAACCTGAATCGCAGAACCCGGATATTGACGATTTCATTCGACCAGGAGGTCTACGACCTGAGTTGCGAGTATCTTCGCGTGCACTCTCCATCGGCTGAGGTCCAGGGGCATGGTCCAGGCCAGGATGTGTTGCAGACAGGCAAGGAAAACGTCAATATCGATTCGCTGGAAGCGGTCGGAAACTATGGAATAAAACCGGTTTTCGATGACGGCCATGACACCGGCATCTTCTCCTGGGACACGCTCTACCGATTGGCCGTAGACCAGGATAAAAACTGGGAGCGTTATTTGCGACGACTGGAGGAAGCGGGCGTAACCAGAAAACCGGATTCCTGACGGCAGCGGCTCTGGATAAAACTGCCCGCGGGCAAATCCTCGATCAGGCGAAGGCAATGAACGAAAACGAACGACAGGATTCCGGACAGACAGCCGATTTCGGATATCGCAAAGTCAGGGAATCGGAAAAAGCCGGCATGGTGAATGAAATATTCGACTCCGTCGCCAGCAATTACGACCTGATGAATGACTGCATGTCGTTTGGCGTCCACCGTTTATGGAAATGTTTCGCCGCGTCGCAAAGCGGATTGAGACCCGGAGGCCAGGCGCTGGATGTGGCGGCGGGCAGCGGCGACCTGAGCCGGAAACTGGCCGGACAGGTCGGCAATACCGGAAAAGTGGTTGTGACCGACATCAACCGGAACATGCTGGACCAGGGCAGGAAGAAAATGGTCAACGCGGGATTGGTCGGCAATATCGAATACGTCATTGCGGATGCCGAAGACCTGCCTTTTGCAGATGATCGGTTCGATTGTGCCGCCATCGCTTTCGGCCTGCGGAATGTAACCCGAAAGGAAAAGGCGCTCGAATCCATGTTCCGGGTGACCAGGCCCGGCGGCCGGACGCTGGTACTGGAGTTCTCAAAGCCAGTGATACCGATGCTTGGGCCTGTTTATGATTTCTATTCCTTCCATGTGATCCCCAGGCTCGGAAAAATAATCAGCAACGACGAAACCAGTTACACCTATCTGGTTGAATCCATCCGCAGGCATCCTGACCAGGATACACTGCGGGACATGATGTTGTCGGCAGGTTTCGATGAGGTCAGATACCATAACCTGAGCGGGGGCATCGTGGCATTGCATATCGGATTCAAATACTGACGTGAGTCGTCGTTCCCATGGACGCATTGACAGGCTTTCTTGACCGGATCACCCGGTTGCTGCTCAACCTTGACCCGGACGGCAGGGAAAAACTGGCTGGCCTCAAGGGCAGGATTTTCTGCCTGGAAGTGACCGCGCCACAGATCACCCTGTACCTGGTTCCAACCGACCACGGACTGGAACTTGCCAACGAGTGTGACGGCGAACCGGATGTCACCCTGACCGGACCATTATCCGCATTCATCCGTATGGCCCGGCCTGACTCACGGGGCAATCCGTCGACCGACAGCCAGATCAGCATGCAGGGCGACGCAGAGGCCGGACAGGCCTTGGGGAAAATACTGGCCCAACTCGATATTGATTGGGAAGAAGGACTGTCCAGACTGGTCGGCGATACCCCGGCCCGGAAAATGGGAAACATCCTGCGGGATTTGAATGACTGGGCGGCCGAATCCGCGGATCTGTCGAGAACCCATGCGGCCGAGTATTTCCAGGAGGAAAAGCGGCTGTTGGCCACCCATCTTGCCTGCGAACGATTCTGTAACGACGTCAATGACTTGCGCGCAGATGTCGATCGTATCGAACAGAGGATTCTCAGACTGTCGAAGCTGAAAAACGTCTCATCGGCAGAAAACCTGGAAGGGGATCCGGAAAAATCATGAACCGGCAGATATTCCGTTTGTTTCGAATTGCCCGGGTGATGAGAAAGCACGGGCTCGATGAATTCCTGTCTGCGGTAAACCTCTGGCCCTGGACATTCCTGTTCAGGCTTTGGCCGGTTACCCGAAATCGGGATGTACCCCGCGGGGAACGGTTGCGGCTGGCGCTGGAGGAGTTGGGGCCGATATTCGTCAAATTCGGCCAGATTCTGTCGACCCGGCCGGATTTACTGGCCGACGATATCGCCCGGTCCCTGACCCGATTGCAGGATCAGGTGCCTCCTTTTCCGGGTGAAACGGCAATCCGTATTGTCGAACAGGCTTACGGGGACAAGCTCGAAAACCATTTCAGGTTGTTTGAAACCGAACCCACTGCTTCGGCTTCGGTCGCTCAGGTCCACTACGCCGAACTCCATGACGGCGCCGAAGTCGTTGTAAAGGTGATCAGACCCGGTATCGAAGAAGTGATAGACCGGGATTTGGCGCTGCTGCATACCCTGGCCGGCATGGCGGATCGCTACTGGTCGCAGGGCAAGCGGTTAAAGCCCAGGGAAATTGTTTCGGATTACGACAAAACCATTCATGACGAACTGAACCTGATGCGTGAAGCGGCCAGCGCCAGCAAACTGAAAAGCAATTTCCGCAATTATGATCTGATCCATGTCCCCACCGTCTACTGGGAACATACCCGCCGCAACGTCATGGTCATGGAACGAATCCGGGGGATCCCGATCCGTGATACAAAACGGCTCAAGGAAGCCGGTATCGACATGCGAAAGCTGGCCCATACCGGAGTCGAGATCTTTTTCACGCAGGCTTTTCGGGACGGTTTCTTCCATGCGGACATGCATCCGGGAAACATCTTCGTCAGCGAGTCCGGGCAATATCGCGCTGTGGATTTCGGCATCATGGGAACCTTGAGCGCCGCCGACAAACGCTATCTGGCGGAAAACCTGCTGGCCTTTTTCAATCGGGATTATCATCGGGTCGCGGAAGTGCATGTGCAGGCGGGCTGGGTACCGCCAACCACCCAGGTCGAGGAATTCGAAGGCGCCATCAGAACCGTGTGTGAACCTGTTTTTTCCCGTCCGATCAGCGAAATCTCGTTTGGCAACTTTCTGGTGGACCTGTTCCGGGTGGCCCGAAGATTCGACATGCCGATCCAGCCGCAGCTGGTATTGCTGCAAAAAACCATCCTGAATATCGAAGGCATAGGCCGTCAGCTATATCCGGAACTGGATTTGTGGGAAACGGCGAAGCCGTTTCTGGAGAAATGGATGAATCAGCAGATCGGACCTCGCGCCGCAATCAGGACAATCCGGCGGGAACTGCCCAACCTGTTCACACTGGCGCCGGAATTGCCCGGACTGACGCATCAGCTACTGCATAAAATGAAGAATGACGATCTGGTCATGCAAACCCGCGACCAGGAAATCAAAAACCTGAAAAACCAGATGACCGTCAATAACAGAAAAATCCTATACGCCATTCTCGGTATGGGGCTTGTGCTGCTTTCGGTATTCTTCATGCCGGACCGACAGCAGCCGGGCCTGATGCCTGTGCATGGCTGGATATTGTTGTGTTCGGGATTGCTGGCGCTGGCCGCCGCATTCACCGGCAAATCGAAATAACCGGACAAACCCATTTGAATCTGTAGAGGTATTATCATGGCCGCGGCGACATACCCGTTCCAATGGCAGGATCCATTCGACCTGGACGCCCAGCTAAGCGAAGAAGAACGGCTGGTAAGAGACAGCGTCCGGGAATTTTGCGACAGGGAATTGATGCCTGGAATCATACAGGCGAACCGCAACGAAAAATTCGACCCGCGGATCATGACCCGGTTCGGAGCGCTGGGAATGCTCGGTTGCACGATCCCGGAAAAATACGGATGCGCGGGAATGAACCATGTCTGCTATGGCCTGATTGCTCGCGAAGTGGAACGGGTGGACAGCGGTTACCGATCCGCAATGAGTGTCCAGTCCTCTCTGGTCATGCACCCTATTTACAGCTATGGCAGCGAACAACAAAGACTGGAATACCTGCCGAAACTGGCGCAAGGCGAATGGATTGGCTGCTTCGGCCTGACCGAACCGGACCATGGTTCCGACCCCGGAAGCATGAAGACCCGCGCAGAAGCCGTGGAAGGCGGCTATCTGGTAAACGGCGGCAAGATGTGGATCAGCAATGCCCCGGTCGCGGATATCGCCGTGGTTTGGGGCAAGCTCGACGGAGTGATCCGCGGGTTTATCCTGGAGCGGGGAATGGAAGGACTCTCAACACCGGAAATCGAAGGCAAAATGAGCCTGCGGGCATCCAGCACGGGCGAAATCGTGATGAAGGATGTGTTTGTGCCTGAACGGAACATACTGCCCGGAGTCGAAGGACTGCAAGGACCCTTTGGATGCCTGAACAAGGCGCGTTACGGGATTGCGTGGGGAGCCATGGGCGCCGCCGAGTTTTGCTGGCATGCGGCCCGTTCCTATACCCTCGAACGCACCCAGTTCGGCCGGCCGCTGGCGCAAAACCAGTTGATCCAGAAAAAGCTCGCCGATATGCAGACCGAAATCACACTCGGACTTCAGGCCAGTTTGCGGGTCGGACGAATGATGGATGAAAACGCCTGCCCGGTAGAAAACGTTTCCCTGATCAAACGAAACAATTGCGGCAAGGCCCTGGATATCGCGAGGCAGTCGCGAGACATGCACGGCGGCAATGGCGTATCCGATGAATATCATGTAATCCGGCACATGTGCAATCTGGAATCGGTAAATACCTACGAAGGCACCCACGACATACACGCGCTGATTCTCGGTCGGGCGCAAACCGGTCTCCAGGCATTCTGCTGATCCGGGCGGAATACGGCTCCTCATTCCGTCATTCCCGCACCCACACTTGCGGCTATAATGCATCCTGCGCTCCTCGTCAGTATCCTCATTCCCGGTGAATTCATCTATAAAAATATCAGATACAGTGATTACGGATACCCAACAACCGGGAATGAGAATGCGGTACACTATGTCTGTCTGAACCGAAAGCCGAATCGGCTGAATTCGAAGAAAGGGAGTGCATCATGTCCACACAAACATTTGATGAATTCGTCAAGAAACGGGTAGATCAAGCGAAGGCCAATTCGGCGATGCATGCCATTGACTGGAACCGGACACGTGAGGACTGGCTGCGTGAGTTGGGCGCTCTGTACTCGAAAATGGAAGAGTACTTGAAGAAATATACGGATACGGGCCGGATTCAGGTACGGCGTGACAAAGTTTTCTTGTCGGAAGACCACTTGGGCACATACGAGGTGGAAACGCTTGCATTTTTGATAGGGAATGAAAAAGTGGTCGCCAAACCAATTGGCGCATTGATGGTAGGGGCAATTGGCCGCGTAGATCTGGTTGGGGCAAGAGGCCGTCTCAGGATCGTATTGCTCGAAGAGGGCATCTCTGCAATCAGGACACGGATAGAAATTGGTGGAAAAGTGGAAGAGGATGCTGATCGTTCATCGTTACCGGGTAGTGCTGTAAACAAGAGAGGGTGGTATATAGCAACTTTGCCTCCCAACGTTACGACAACTGCGCTGAATGAGGACTCATTCCGGGATGCGATCATGGAACTGGCGGATGTATAGACGTATCGCGTTCTCCGGAAATCATCCGGCGCTCGTTGATATTGCTGAACACTATCAGGTCTCTGTGCAGTCCATGAGCCTGTATTATTCGCGCATGAATCCGAACTTTCTTGAGCGATTCGCTTTTTATACGGATGACGAAATAGAGAAAGAGAAGGAAGATAATTTTGAGAAAACCGATACGTCCCTGGCATTAACGCTATTGGCCTCAATCGAAGCCTCGTTTCGAGTTGACTATTTGCGACGCTGCTATTGCAGAATGAAGGACCCTCTTTCAAGAAATTTCCGAGAACTTTACAAAAAGAATCGAAGGGTTTCTCTGGAAGATGATCTTCTGGCGATATGGAAAAGTAATTTCCCTGAACTGTCACCATTGGTTGGAAACATCATGGGAGCATTCAGGTACCGGCACTGGTTGGCTCACGGCAGGTACTGGGTGCCGAAACTTGGGCGGCGTTATGACTTTTTGAACATTTACGATTTGGCTTGTACGATAGACGAGAAATTTCAATTCGAAGGGTTGTAGCGCAGCCAGTAATAAGACTGAAATATGGTATCTTACGCAAATACAATAGCTTAAAAAAAATTCTGCCGAAATTTCGATAACGGGAATCGGGTTAGTCGTTTTGCGCGATCCACACAATGTCCAGGGCGTCCCACCAGCCGGAACTGAACACACGACCGGCGATTCACCATATACCGAAGACAAACCGGGTGCATCGGCGTCAGGGGGCGAACCTTTTCAGCCCTGTTGCCTCTCGCTTGACCTTGAGGTCAGCAAGAAAGACGCTCGCCTCCACGCCTTCGGCGCTGTCCGCGGAGATACCGGTAGCCGCCTGGTTCATTCGGGTAAAGGCCTTTCGGATGCACTGGCCAGGCTCGATGATCTGGCAGCGGGGGCTTCCTTCGTTCTGGGCCACAATCTGATTGCCTTCGATCTCCCCCACCTGACCGCGGCAAAACCCGGTCTGCGTCTCCTGAAGCTGCCGGCGGTGGATACTTTGAGACTCAGCCCTCTCGCGTTTCCCCGTAATCCCTATCACCATCTGGTCAAGCACTACCAGGATGGCAGACTCAGGCGCGGTCAGGTGAACGATCCGGAACTGGACGCGCGTATTGCGTTGGAGGTTTTTCGTGACCAGTGGAAAGCGTTGCGGGAAGCCCCACCGGATCTGCGTACAGCCTGGCACTGGCTGACTACGCCGGAGTCTCAAGGCATCGACCGTGCGCTTGATGATTTCTTTTCCGGCATTCGTCACTCGCACCGCCCTTCCGGGACCGAAGCCTGTTCGGCGATAACCCGGCGATTGAAGGGTATCGTCTGTACAACCCAGGCCAAGGAAGTTATGGCAAGAGCGGAAACATACGGATGGGCTCTGGCCTATGCGCTGGCCTGGCTGTCGGTTGCCGGCGGCAACTCGGTCATGCCGCCCTGGGTGCGCCACCAGTTCCCGGAAGCGGGGCATCTGGTGCGCCGTCTCAGGGATATTGCATGTACAGCCCCTGAATGCGCATGGTGCCGCGAGCGACACGATGCGCGCAAGGAGTTAAAGCGCTGGTTCGGCTTTGACGGCTTTCGCTCCGAACCGGCAGACAAGGACGGGCGCTCCTTGCAGCAGGCTATCGTTGAATCGGCAATGGCGGGAAAACATGTGCTGGGGATTTTGCCCACAGGTACCGGCAAATCGCTGTGTTACCAGATTCCGGCGCTTTCGCGCTACGACAAGACTGGCGCGCTGACGGTGGTGATCTCACCTCTGGTCGCGCTCATGGCGGATCAGGTGGCAGGAATGGAGAAGAGCGGGATCGGTTCGTGCGTAACCATAAACGGGATGTTGTCGATGCCCGAGCGCGCCGACGCGCTCGACCGGATCCGGCTGGGGGACGCCGGCATTCTGATCGTATCGCCGGAACAGCTTCGCGCCCGCTCTTTGCGGCGGGCGCTTGACCAGCGCGAGATCGGCGCCTGGGTGCTGGACGAAGCGCACTGCCTGTCGCGTTGGGGACACGATTTCAGGCCCGACTACCGGTACGTAGGACGCTTCATCCGGGAGAAGGCGGGCAAGGAACCGGTACCGCCGACACTGTGCCTGACCGCGACTGCGAAGCCGGACGTAGTGGAGGACATTGTACGGCATTTCCGGGATGAACTCGCCATTGATCTGACTGTTTTCGATGGCGGAGCGGAGCGGGACAATCTGGTGTTCGAGGTAGTCCAGACTTCCGGAAGCGAGAAGCTCGGCCACATTCACCAGGCCCTGATGTCGTGCCTGCCGCCGTCAATGCCTGGCGGCGCAATCGTCTACTGCGCGACGAGGAGAACAAGCGAAGAGGTGGCCGAGTACCTTCAATTGAAAGAAGTGGCGGCAGAGTATTATCACGCGGGCCTGCCGCCGGAGACCCGAAAGGATGTGCAACATCGCTTTGTCGAAGGCGCGATTCGCGTCATCGCGGCGACCAACGCCTTCGGTATGGGGATCGACAAACCGGATGTGCGGCTGGTAATACACGCCGACATTCCGGGATCGCTGGAGAACTACCTTCAGGAAGCCGGTCGAGCCGGACGGGATCGTAAGACAGCGCGCTGCATATTGCTGTACACGCCGGATGACGTAGAGCGCCAGTTCGGCATGTCGGCCCGGTCACGACTGACCCGGGAGGAGATTCACGGCATCCTCCGGGCTTTGCGCAATCTGGACCGGAAAAAACGGTTCGTGGACGGAGTCGTCGCCACAGCGGGGGAAATCCTCGGCGAGGACGAGGAAAACGCATTCAATCGGGACGGAGCCACTGACGACACCCGTGTACGAACCGCCGTTGCCTGGCTGGAAGAGGCAAAGCTCCTGACCCGGGAGGAGAATTTCGTCCAGTTGTTTCCGTCCTCGCTCCGGATCGGTTCGGTCGAGGAAGCGAGGAAACGACTGGCAAAAGCGGAAATCCAGCATTCCCGCCGCAATCAGTTGCTGCATATTGTCGAAACGCTGATCGAGGCGGACGCGGACGAAGGCGTCACCACGGACGAACTGATGGGGGTGTCGGGACTGGGCCCGGAGGGTGTGCGAGCGGCGCTCTATGATCTCGAACGACTCGGTATTTCCAGCAATGACACCGCGCTGACTGCGTTCGTCCATGTCGGCGTGGAGCGCGCCTCTGTCAAGCGCCTGAAGGAAGCGGAGGCGCTGGAGACGGCCCTGATCGCCCACATGCGGGAAGTATCGCCGGATCAGGGCAAGGGAGATACTTCGTCCCTGCATTTGCGTATTGCCGCCCAGGTCTTGCGGGATCAGGGCCTGTCCGCTCCCCTGCCGGAACGTCTGTGGCGCATCATCCGCGGTATCGCTTATGACGGCCGCGGCGAGAACGGCGCCGCGGGCAGCCTGACCGTACGCAAGCAGGATGCGGAGACGGTACGGGTAACGCTGCGACGGGAATGGCAGGCGCTGGATGAAACTGCGCGGCGACGCCGGGAGGGGGCCAGACTTCTGCTGTATCATCTGGTCGGCTGCCTCCCACCCGGCAGCAGGGGAACGGATTTACTGTCCGAAACCACACTTGGCAAGCTGTTGCAGGCAATCGAGTCGGATCTGGTTTTGATGAGCACTGTCAGGGATACCAGCAAGCTGCTGGACCGCGCTTTGCTGTGGCTGCACGAGCTGGATGTGATTCGCCTCAACAAGGGGATGGCGGTGTTTCGTCCAGCCATGACAATCCACCTGGAACATCAGGAACGGCGCGGTTTCGCGAAGACCGACTTCAAACCCCTTGCGCTCCACTATCAGGGGCAAGTCCTGCAAATCCACGTTATGGTGGAATTCGCGGAGCGCGGTCTCGACACCATGAGCGAGGCGCTGCATCTGGCCATGGACTACTTCACGCTGAATGAAAGTGAGTTTCTCGCGCGCTGGCTGCCCGGGCGGGACAAGGAGATCGGCAGGGAGACTACGCCGCAATCCTGGCGCGCTATCGTCGAGGATCTGAAAAACCCGGTTCAGCAAAGAATTGTCGCGGATGAGCGGGAGCGGACCAATGTGCTGGTACTCGCTGGCCCCGGTTCCGGCAAGACGCGCGTGCTGGTGCACCGCATCGCCTGGCTGATACGCGCAAGAAGGGAGAACGCCCGCAAAATTCTGGCTCTTGCGTACAATCGCCACGCAGCCGTCGATATCCGGCAACGTCTTGTGGAATTGATCGGTGACGATGCCCGCGGCGTGACCGTGCTCACCTGTCATGCTCTGGCGATGCGACTTGCCGGAGCCAGTTTTACGGGCCGTACGGAAACCCCCGACAATGAGGTGTTCCAGGAGATCATCTACCATGCGGTCAAGGCGCTGCGCGGCGAGGGACTGCTGCCAGAGGAAGCGGATGAACAGCGCGAGCGCCTGCTGGCCGGGTTTCGCTGGATCCTGGTGGACGAATATCAGGACATCGGCCCGGAACAGTATGAATTGATATCGGCCCTGGCCGGGCGGACGCTCAACGATGACGCCGGCAAGCTGACGTTGTTCGCGGTCGGCGATGACGACCAGAACATTTACGCCTTCAATGGCGCATCGGTGGAGTTCATCCGGCGATTCGAAGCGGATTACGGACCGACGCCGACTTACCTGATTGAAAACTACCGCTCTACGGAACACATTGTAGCAGCCTCTAACGCGGTGATCGAACCAGCGGGAGAACGGATGAAGTCCGATCACCCGATCCGTATCAATCGAACGCGGAGAAAAGAACCTCCAGGCGGGTTGTGGGAAGGGATTGACCCCGTCTCGCGTGGACGTGTGCAAATCCTGCCGGCCGGCCAGGGCCCGGTTTCGCAAGCGCAATCCGTCATGGGGGAGTTTCAGCGCCTCGCCGGGATTGCCGCGGACTGGAACTGGTCTCGTTGCGCGGTGATCGCGCGCGCGTGGAAATATCTGGCCCCGGTACGCGCGTTTTGCGAAGCGCATGGCATACCCTCGCAAATGGGAAACGAGGAAATCCCGGGGTTCTGGTGGCTGCGTGAGACCCGGGCTATGGTGGAGTGGCTGCGTGGACTGAACCCCGGTATCGTCAACAACGCGGTTCTGCGCGGTTGGATCGAAACGCGGCCATCCGGCCCGTGGCACGATCTGCTGCGGCAAGCCATCGGGGAATACGGGTTGGAAACCGCCGCAGGAGAAACTCCGGTTAACCATTTCATTGAGTGGCTGGCAGAGTGGGGACGGGACATCCGCCGTCGCCAGCACGGCCTGTTGCTGTTGACCGGACACCGCGCCAAGGGGCTGGAATTCGACCATGTGGCTGTTCTGGACGGTGGCTGGAATCTCGTCAACGCTGACGAGGACGCCGATGCGCCGCGCCGACTGTATTATGTAGCGATGACGCGCGCGCGCCAGACCCTGATGCTGGCGCAATTTCAGGAGCCTCATGAATTTTTGGAAGCGTTGTCCGGCAGTCGTTCGGTTATCCGCCGCGAGTCCGTCGAACTTCCGCCCGCCCCGGAGACGCTTGGCTGTCACTACGTCCGAGCCAGTCTCAGGGATGTGGATCTGGGTTTTGCCGGTCGGCGCAAAGAGGGCCATCCAATCCACCGTTCCATTGCCGCACTGTCGCCCGGCGATCCACTGGATATCCGCGTCACGGACCAGGGCCGCCGGGAGTTGCTGGATCGAGCGGGCACAGTCGTCGGGCGTCTCTCCACCCACTTCAAACCGCCTGCCGGAACACGATGCCGGTCCGCCGAAGTATTGGCCATCGTCAGACGGAACCTGGAAATAACGCCATTGGAGTATCGTAAATACGCCAAATGCGGTGCCTGGGAGGTCGTAGTGCCTGAACTCGTGTTCGAACCGGGCACACGGAAATCCGGTTATGACTGAAACAAGCTGAAGTTGTAATGACCAGTCTGTCTGTGCAAGAATGCCATGGACATACAGCAGGAAATCGAGCAAGTACCGGCACAATGAAAAAAGCGCTTGAACCCGGCATCCAATTCGAGCACAGCTTCAGGCTTACTGAAGCGAAAATGGTGCCCGCGTTATACCCGGAGGCTCCTGAGTTCCAGGTCATGCCTGAAGTCTTCGCGACCGGATTCATGGTGGGGTTCATGGAGTGGGCCTGTCTGAATGCGGTCATCCCCTGTCTGGACTGGCCCAGGGAGCAGACCGTCGGGACTCATGTGAATATGAGCCATCTGGCCGCGACGCCGAGCGGATTCACGGTAACCGCAAGGGTGGAGCTTGTGGAGGTGGATGGCCGGCGGCTGAAATTCGAGGTGCGCGGTTACGATGATCTCGATTTGATTTGTCAGGGCACACACGAACGATTTATCATCGACAAACAAAGGTTTGATCAGACCATGGAGAAAAAACGCATGCAACTGGCCTGATCCCTTTCCCTGTTCTGCTTCTAATCTCAATACGGCGGTATCAACATGAATAAACCGATTCGACTGGAATCAGCCAGCGCGGTCATTGCATTGGTCATGGGCTGGCTGGTCTTCCAGAGCGTTGCACTGGCGGCGGGCAGCGGCAGTGAAACCAGTCCGGCCAACGTGCGCCCTCTTCCCGGTGAAATACAAACATGGATCGATGACGGGGAATTCGACCGCGCCCGGGATGCGCTCACCGAATTCGTAAACCATGAAACCGAAAATGCCGACGCCTGGAACCTGCTGGGCTACAGCCAGCGTAAAACCGGAATGCTGGACGAGTCACTGGCCTCTTACAAAAAGGCGCTCCGGATCGACAGAAAACACCTCGGCGCTCACGAGTATATCGGCGAACTTTACCTGATGCTGGACAAGGTGAAAAAAGCGAAAAAGCATCTGGCCAGGCTCAGGAAGTACTGCGGGGACTGTGAAGAATATCAGGAGCTTGCCGAGGCGATCGCCGCCAAAGTGGATGCCGCCGCCGGAGAATAGGGATTGACTGACCGGATTGGGCGGATTCCGTCAATCCCGGTCTCCGACCGGACCGGCTTCAGCTTCAACTCCCCAGGACATCGACAATCGCATCCTTGTAAATGTCCACCATTTGATCCAGGACGGATTCATCGGTATTCAGCGGCGGCGCATTGCAAATAATTTCATTGCGTACCCGGGTGTACAGGCCCCGGGCCATGATCGCCTGGGTCAGTTTCGCTCCGAGGCCAAAATCCGCGTCAAACCATTCTTTGGTCTGCTTGTCCTTGACGATTTCGATGCCGTGCATCATGCCCTGGCCGCGAACATTGCCAACATGAGGATGGTCGCCGAGGGCCTCATGGAGTTTTTTAAGCATGGCTTCGCCCTTGGTGGCCGCCTGTCCCGGCAGGTCTTCATTTTCAATGATATCCAAAGTGGCGAGGGCCACCGCACAGGAGACCGGATGACCGCTGTAGGTGTAGGAGTGCATCCACGGGACTTTGCTGGAAGTGATGGTTTCGGCAATTTCATCGGTCATGCCGATTCCGCCCAGGGGGATCGCTCCCGAAGTAATCGATTTTGCGAATTGCATCAGGTCAGGCTCGATCCCATAGCGCTCCAATCCGAACATTTGTCCGGTTCTGCCGAAACCTGTAATGACTTCGTCAGAGACCAGCAGGACATCATACTGGTCGCATATTTCGCGTATCCGTTTGAAGTAATCCGGCTGAACCGGTATGACCCCGCCCCCGCCTTGCACAGGTTCGGCGATAAACATCGCGACGGTTTCCGGACCCTGCCTGAGAATCTCCTTTTCCAGCTCATTGGCCGCCGCAATACCCTGGGATGAACCGTCTTCGGGAACCGGGTAATGGTAGGGGTCCGGAGAAGGGATGTGGCTGAAACCGGGGATTCTCGGCTCGAACATGGGCCAGTAAGCCTTGATGCCGGTCGCGCACATGGCCGCAAAGGTGGTCCCGTGATAACTCCACTCACGGCCGATCACCCTGGTTTTTTCCGGTCGGCCCTTGACTTTCCAGTAAAACCGGGCCAGTTTGATGTTGCTGTCGGTAGACTCTCCGCCGCCTGAGGTGAAATAGAAAGTATTTATGTTTGGATAAACCAGGGTGGACAGCCGTTCGGCCAGTTCGATGGCGGGTTTGTTGGAACCGCCCGTATAACTTGAGGAAAACGCCAGTTGACTCATCTGTTTGAAGGCAGCATCGGCCAACTCCTGACGACCATGACCCGCGCTCACATTCCACAGACAGGACAGGCCATCAATGTATTTTCTGCCATCGGCGTCATAGAGAAACGAGCCTTCCCCCCTGACCCAGACTCGACCCTTCGCATGGGTTTCGGTATGATGCAGAGGATGGATCATGTGTTGATGATCGAGTTCCAGCAAGGCCGCGTTGGTGACTGGGAGATTCATGGAGTTTTCCTGAAGTTAAAGGGTTATGGGAGGCCAATAATACCCGATTTGGCCTGATTTCAATATAAAACGGAATCTCATTCCATATCTTGCGGGCCACCTGTTTTGATTATACCATCCGCCTATGTTTGCTGAGACACGGGCCGGATGCAGAACCGGGAGGACTGCCGGTTGATTAACCGCGATATGAACCCCGATCTGTTTACTCCGGATTTCAAGGCCATGCCGTTCTGGTGGGAGCGCACGCCGCGGCCTGACCTGCCGGATGCGGATGAAAATGGATTGCCGGATCGTGCGGATGTGCTGATTATCGGGTCCGGTTATACCGGGTTGTCCGCTGCGATTGAAACCGCAAAACGAGGCCGGCACACGGTGGTGATCGATGCACAGGATGCAGGCTGGGGTTGCAGTTCCAGAAACGGGGGGCAGGTCAGCACCAGTATCAAACCCGGTTTCAGTCAACTGAAAAGCAAATACGGGGCAGATGCCGCCCTGGCCATTCTGACCGAAGGCAACCATGCCCTGGATTGGGTGGAATCGGTAGTGAATGAAAACGGGATCGACTGCGACTTTCACCGTACCGGCCGCTTTCACGGCGCTCACTCAGCCGCGGCGCTGGACTTGCTCCGTAAGGAAATCGAGGAAACGCCCGAACACCTGAACTACGACGCCCGCATTGTGGAACGCGACCGGCAAACCAGCGAAATCGGATCCGATTATTATCATGGCGGAGTCGTCCATCCTCATCATGCTTCAATAGATCCCGGCCGCTACCATCAGGGACTGCTTGACAACGCCAAAGCGCACGGCGCCCAAATCATCGGTCATTGCAAGGCGAACCATATTTCATCCGACCGGGATGGCCACCGGGTCAAGACATCCAAAGGCGCGATCCTGGCCAAACAGGTGATTGTCGCCACCAGTGGCTACACCACCGGACTCACGCCCTGGCAGCGGCGCAGGATCATACCAATCGGTTCTTATATCATTGCAACCGAACCTCTTGCGGACGGGCTGCCGGAAAAACTGATCCCGAAAGCCAGAGTCATTACCGATACACTGAAAGTCGTCGTTTACTACCGGCTCTGTCCGCAGCATCAACGCATCCTGTTCGGCGGACGTGTCTCGATCACCGAAACCAATCCGGAAGCCAGCGCGCCCAAGTTGCGAAAACTGCTGTTACAGCGCTTCCCTGAACTGGAATCCGTGAAAATCAGTCATTCATGGATGGGGCTGGTCGGATATACGTTTGACCAGATGCCCCATATCGGCGCCCGGAACGGCATTCATTACAGCATGGGCTATTGTGGTTCCGGCATTTCCCTGGCCAGTTATTTCGGCATGAAGTCGGGATTGAAAGCGGTTGGCGATCCTGAAGGAAAAACCGCTATCGATCATCTGGCATTCCCCAGCCGCCCGTATTATCGACGAAAACCCTGGTTCCTGGCCCCTTCGATTTTCTATTATCGCTGGCGCGACAGCAGAAAGACCGAATGATGAGCCGGGGCATCTGCCGGTGATCCGGAGAAAACCAGCTCGGCGTCAATGAAATCCAGTCAATGGAATTCGCCAGCAAAGGATTCCAGGACTGAAAGATTCCATACTTTAGCCATGATTTTCCTGATTGAGTCTGCATCAGCCCCGCCGCTGAATTCGGCCAGGCGCAGTACTTTTTGCTCCAGCTCCTGTTGACTCAGCATATTCTCCGGGTCTCCCCTGGGACAATCCGTAAATGCGGTAAACAACGCACCGGATTTCATTATCACCTCCACCCGGGAACCCCATTTGTCCGGGTAGGCGCGATCTATCCGGTCATCCACAGTCATGCTGACCTTTTCCCGCAGTTCCGAATTGACCGGGTCAGCCAGCGCTTCAGCCGAGAAATCCGAAACACTGGCGGAACGGTATCTGGCAATCAGCGCCAGCACAAAACCCATCGAAAACTTCGATTGATGGATGCTGTCAGGCACATCCACCGGGCCCAACACGTCTTTCGCGGCCTGATATACAAAGACCCGGATCGATTCAATTTCCTGATGACGGATATCGTGTTCCATGCAGACCTGAAGCAGCGCGTCTGCGGCAGGATGGGTATGCCGGCAGGAGGCATGGTACTTGAATGATGTTTCCGTCAGCGCCCATCTGGCGCCCAACCGGTCTGTCAGCTTTGCGGCATCGCCTTCTCCACGCATGCCTGCCGCCATGCCCTGCCGCCCTTCCAGAATCTGCCCCGCCGCGGTCATACCGTCTCTGGCCGAACAGGCCGCCAGTAATCCATCGGCGGAAGCCTTTGCCGTATGCAGTTGCTTGGAATCGGCGGCATCTTTCAAAAACTCCCACAATCCACCCGCCTGGGTGCCTGCAGAACCCAGCGCATGCAGCATTTTTCCGCTATCCAGGTTCAACAGCCTGCCTGCCGCAATCGCCGCGGCGACGGTGCCGGCAGTCGCTGTCGTATGGAAAATCCTGTAATGGGAACGTCCAAGAAACTCACCGGTCCGGATACCACACTCATAGCCTGCCACCGCGGCGGTCAGAAAATCCCGTCCTGAAATCTCCGGATTGGATTGGGCCAGGGCAAATATCGGGGGAAATACCACGGTGCCGGGATGCAGTATGGAAGAGTTATGCAGGTCATCCTGCTCCACGACGTGAGATGAGGCGCCGTTGACCAGGGCCGCGAACCAGGGTGAAGTCGTATGCGAGTGCCCTATGACCCGGCAGGGTCCGCTTCCAGGCCCCATGTCTTTTGCAAATTTGAGGAGGACAGTGGTACTATGCGAGGTCGAGCCAGCCACTGCCGACCCATACCAGTCAAGAAACAGCCATTTGGCTCGCTCCAGCGCCGGTTCCGGTATATCTTCAAAATCCAGTTTCGCCGCGAAATCGGCAATCTGCCGGGATGGTGTAGACATGGCGGTCATACTCGAGAGTGATCGGTTTTTATTGTAATCATTTGTCAATCAATCAGGTAGAATCAGGCCCATGAAAAACAGGATTACCACACTTCTCCGGTCAGTCTGCGCGCTGGTTCTGGTTTCGGCCTCTTTTTCAGCGATTTGCGATGAAACACTACACGGTCCGGGGGACTGGGTAAAGAAAAGTTACCGCATCCAGGGTGAATGGCAGATCGTAAGTCGCGACGATGCCCGGTTTATCGTGTTCAATGAAGATTTCAAGACGAAAAAAGGCCCGGACCTGAAGATTTACCTGTCAAAAATGCCCATCGCAGACATTGAAGACGACGATGTCGAACCCTCCTCGATCAAAATTGCCGCGTTGAAATCGAACAAGGGCCATCAGGAGTACGCCCTGCCGGCCGACATTGACCTGGATGAGTACCGTTCGATGCTGATCCACTGCGAAGCCTATACTCATTTGTGGGGCGGGGCGGCGCTCGACTGAACACCCGAACCGGGTCATTCCTCCTCCAGGAATTCCAGTATCTGCCGACGATGCTCATCCAGCCGGGGCGCCCTGTGCCGGGTTTCGGGGTCATCGTACCCTGAAAACTTGATCGGGTTGCCCGGCATCCGGATGCTCCGCTTATCGCCGGGGTCGTGATCGGCCGCAATCGACAGGATCATGTTTCTGTGCCGTATATGTGGGTCGTTCACAACCTGTTCGATATTGTTGATCGGGCCGCACGGAATCCCGCCTTCCTGTAAAAGCGTCAACCATTCGGAGACCGGCCTGCTTTTCAGGCTACGCTCGATTTCATCATGGAGCGGTTGATAATTTTCGGTTCGCAGATTGTTCGAGCTGAAACGGCTGTCCTGCAGCAGGTCCTCGCGGCCGATCACTTCGCAAAATTTCCCGAACATGGCGTCATTGCCGACCGCAATAATGATGTGCTCCCCCCCTTTCGCCCGGAATCCGGCAAAAGGCGTAATCGACGGGTGCCTCATTCCAATCGGTTCAGGTATCCTGTCTTCCGCGAAATACCGGGCTATGGAATTCTCCAGTATGGCGACCTGGCAATCCAGCATGGCCACATCCACCTGTTGCCCCTTGCCGGTCCTCTCCCGGTCATAAAGCGCGGCCAGAACCCCTGACACCCCGAACAGACCGGCGGTAATATCACCTACGGAAGTACCCACCCGATTGGGCGCGGTATCCTTGTCGCCGGTCAGACTCATCACCCCTCCCATACCCTGGACAACCAGGTCATAAGCGGGACGATCCCTGTAGGGACCGGTATGGCCAAAACCGGAAACACTGGCATAAATCAATGCCGGGTTGATGCTGTTCAATTCCGGCCATCCATAGCCGAGTTTTTGCAGGGCGCCGGCGCGAAAATTCTCAACCAGCACATCCCCTTTCCCAAGCAGTTTCTCAAACACCGCCCGGTCATCCGTATCCTTCAGGTTCAACGCGATACTTTTCTTGCCGCGGTTGATCGAGGCAAAATAAATGGATTGCTGATCCAGGAAAGGCCCGAATTGCCTCGCGTCATCCCCATGTCCGGGCAGTTCGATCTTGATCACGTTGGCGCCGAGGTCCGCCAGTACCATGGTCAGGTACGGGCCTGCCAGAACCCGTGTCAAATCAATGACGGTAACGCCTTCAAGCGGTGCGGTGCGACAGGATTGCAGCATGGTTTTACGACTCCCGGTCAAGCGCCATCCTGACCCATTGCTGAAAACAGATGGTGCCAGGCTCGCGGACAGCCGATAACACCCCTTGACGAAAATACCCTCCCTCCAGGTTCTTCTGCACTCGTGCGCAGATTCCGATATCCTCTTCCATCACCCGGCCGGAAAACCGGGCGATCTGTTCCGCATCGCGCCGGTCCACGGACGGCATGAACCAGAACCAGCGTTCGATCAAAGTATGGTTCCTGTCTGTGGGTGTGACTTTCTCGATATTGAAACCGTTCAGGCTGAAGTGCATTAACAATCCGGGAAACTTGTATATCCAGTATCCGGGCGAGTCCGGTCTCTCCCCCGGGTTCCCTTGTTGATTTCCTTGATAAACCACTTCAAAACCCACGAATTTGCCGTTCTCATGGGGCGTAACGCGGGTCGCCCCGTTGACCAGGGATGCATTCAATTCACGATGCACGGTCGCCAGATGGTAACCTTCAACCGAGTTGTCGCTATAGTTTTTCCAGTTGGCCTGACAACCGCGGGAACGGGATGCGGTGAACTTCATTTCCGAAACCGCGGGGAAATCACGGGCAATCGCAGCGATATCGCCAAGCCACTCCTGTAATGGAATGGCGTCCGGGTCCAGGCAGGCAAACGCGAGGCCGTTCCAGACACCGACCTGCACCGGGACCAGATTCATCTCCCCGGCGCCGTCACCGGACCATTCGAACCCGGGCGCCCGTTTCAGTCTGCCGTCAAGATGGTAGCTCCAGGCATGATACGGACAGGTGAACTGCCTGAGCCGTCCCTTTTTGTCCACACACAGCGGTGAGGCGCGGTGACGGCATAAATTCAGGAATCCGCGCAAGCCACCCTGAAGATCCCGCACAACCACAACCGACTGGTTTGCGACCGTACAGGTGACGTAATCGCCAGGGTTCTGCAATTCGTCAGCGGGACCGGCAAAAGACCAGTTCGTCGCAAATATTTTCTCCAGTTCGAGCTGGAATACCTCTTCCTTGTGGTACCACTCGGCGGGCAACGACTGGACAACGCCGCTCACAGCTCAATCCGGCAGATTCTGGAAATCGTTCCGATAGGCGAATACCGCCGGAGTACCGCCTGTATGAATGAAAAGCGGGTTCCTGTAATCGGCAAGATCGTTATTTTCAATCAAATTGAGCATACAGCGCATAGCCTTCCCGGAATACACCGGATCCAGCAACAGTCCTTCCGTGGTCGCGGTCAGGCGAATCGTATCTTTCAGTCCCGCCGAAATCTGGCCATACCCCGGCGCCAGCGCGTTGTCATTGGTCCAGATGTCCTGATTCGTGACCAGAGGCTGGATATCCAGCATGTTCGCCAGATTTTCACAATGGGTTTTGATTCTGGTGAATTGTGCCTGTGCATCCCTGCGAATACAGGCGCCGAGCACCGGTATGTCACATTCCAGAAGCCGCAACCCCATCAGCAATCCGGCATGGGTCAATCCGCTGCCGGAACCGACCACGATCAGGTCAGGCTTCCAGTCGAGTTCCCGGAACTGGTCCAGCATCTCTCCGGCTGCAACCATATAACCGAAAGCGCCTTTCGGCTCCCGGACCACTCTCAGGGGAATGATATAGGGCTTTTTGCCTTGTCCTTCCAGGTTGCCGGCGATATCGGCCAGTGACTGGTCCGCGCCTTCCTCGTCTTCTCCTTCGGGATAATAATGAATATGGGCGCCAAACAGGCTGGTCAACAATTTGTTCCCTGAATTCCGGTATTCTTCGGTGGTGTTATTGACCCGGTTTTCCAACTGGATATGGCAATCCATGCCCAGTTTGCTGGTTGCGGCCGCAATCGTACGCATACAGTTCGACTGGATTGCCCCGGTGCTCAAAATCGTGTCACAACCTCGCGACAGGGCGTCACCGAGATAAAATTCTATTTGCCGCACCTTGTTGCCTCCGAGTCCCAGGCCGGTGCAATCATCCCGCTTGACCCGGATCCGGTAACCTGGAAATTTCGCGGACAACCGCTCAAGCGGTTCAATCGGTGTCGGGTAATGACCGAGCTCAACCTGTGGCCAGGACTTGAGTTGCCTGATCGCAGGCTGCCGGAATTTCACAGTTGAATACTCCTGGGTGGGGTTCGGAACGGTCAATTACTTTTCCAGTTCAGCCTGGAGCGCTGGCACCGCATCGAACAGGTCCTGGTTCCAGCCATAATCCGCAACCTGGAAGATCGGGGCTTCCTCATCGTTATTGATGGCGACAATGACTTTGGAATCCTTCATTCCGGCAAGATGCTGAATCGCGCCGGAAATACCAACCGCCACATACAAATCCGGAGCCACCACCTTGCCGGTCTGGCCCACCTGGTAATCATTGGGCACAAAACCCGCGTCCACGGCCGCGCGTGAAGCGCCGACTGCGCCGCCGAGTTGATCCGCCAGTTTTTCCAGCATCCCGAAATTCTCGCCATTTTTCATTCCGCGCCCTCCCGACACGACCACTTTGGCGGAAGTCAGCTCGGGACGCTCGCTGGAACTCAGCATCTGGTCAACGAACGAGACATTGCCGGTGGCGCTGGCGGCATCGACATTCTGAATTTCAGCATCCCCGCTTTCCCCATCCGCCAGTTCAAACGCGGTGGTCCGGACGGTAATCATTTTGACCGGGTCGGTGGACCGGACCGTGGCCAGCGCGTTACCCGCGTAAATCGGCCGGACGAAAGTCTCGCCATCCACCACTTCGCTGATATCCGAGACAGCCTGAACGTCGCACAACGCCGCCGTATACGGGATCAGGGCCTTGCCGAAAGTCGTGGCGGGAGCCATGACATGGGAATACCCGTCAACGATTGACTGGATCAGGGATGCGATATTTTCGGTAATGTCATGGGCATAGGCCGGGTTGTCGCAAACCAGAACCCGGCTCACCCCCGCGGTCCTGGCAACGGCAGCCGCCACCGCGCCGCAATCCTGACCCGCAACCAGCACATCCACATCGTCACCGACCAGACCGGCAGCCGTGATCGTATTTTGCGTGGCCGGAGCGAGCGCTGACTTGTCGTGTTCCGCTATAACCAGAATTTTCATTTGATCACCTTCGCTTCATTTCTCAATTTATCCACCAGCTCGGCCGCGTCGGACACCAATACCCCGGCTTGACGGGCAGGCGGTTCATTGACCTCAAGAACGACGACCCGGCGCCGGGTATCGACCCCCAGATCTTCAGGAGTGAGCTTGTCGATCGGTTTTTTCCGGGCCTTCATGATGTTTGGCAGGGAGGCATATCTCGGTTCATTCAAACGCAGGTCCGTGGTGACCACGGCGGGCGAAGTAATCTGCAATATTTCCAATCCCGCGTCGATTTCCCGGGTGATCGCAAACCCCTCCGGGTTTTTCTCGATTTTCGAGATATAGCTTCCAAGTGGACGCCGCATCAGAGCCGCGACCATCTGCCCGGTCTGGTTGTTGTCATCGTCAATGGATTGCTTGCCCAGAATAACCAGGTCGGTGGATTCCCTCTCGGCCACCGCCTGGATCATCTTCGCGACCGTCAATGGCTCCAGATTGTCCTGTGCGGCGATGTGGATACCGCGGTCAGCTCCCATGGCCAGGCCTGCGCGTAGGGTTTCCTGGCATTTTTCAGGACCGGCGGAAACCAGAATGACCTCTTCGGCATGGCCTGCCTCTCTTAAGCGCAACGCTTCCTCCACTGCGATTTCACAAAATGGATTCATCGCCATTTTGACGTTAGCGGTTTCAACGCCGGTATTGTCAGACTTCACCCTGACCCGGATATTGGCGTCTATCACACGTTTCACTGGAACCAGTATTTTCATTTCGTGGATTCTCCTCGAAAAGGGTTGGCGGCAAAAATTGGACACGGATTCTACCGTAATTTATGAGTTAAAATATCCTTTTTATGTTGAATCCATGCAGATTAATCCGTGACCCGCCCCCCCGACGACCTGTTACAGTCTTTTCTCGATACCGCCCATCTGGCGGCTGACCGGGCAAGAGAAATTACCCGGGCATGGTTTCGCACGGATATGTCCGTGCAAAACAAAAAAGACCGCAGTCCCGTCACCATCGCAGACCAGCGGACAGAACAGGCCATTCGGGATATTATTCTGCAACGTCATCCCGGCCACGGATTTTTTGGCGAAGAAACCGGAACCCGTGACAGTGATACCGACTGGCAGTGGGTGATCGACCCCATTGACGGCACCAAGTGTTTCGCGACCGGCATGCCGACTTTCGGTACACTCATCTCATTGCTTTACCAGGGGACTCCGGTATTGGGTATTATCGACCATTGCATACTGGACGAGAGATGGGTGGGCATTTGCGGGCGGTCCACGACACATAACGGGGTCCCCTGCCATACCCGGACCACGCAGAAACTGGAAGATGCCTCGGTTTACACCACGACCATGGATATGTTCGACGACCGGACGGCCATACAAGCCTCCCGCCTGACCGGGGTTTGCAAATTCCGGGTGTTTGGTGGAGACTGCTACGGATATGGCCTGGTTGCTTCCGGATTCAACGACCTGATGTGTGAGGCAGACCTGAAGCCCTATGACTTCCTGGCGCTGGTCCCGGTTATCACGGGCGCTGGCGGCATCATCAGTGACTGGCAGGGTAACTCACTGACCATGAATTCCGCAGGGGACGTTCTGGCTTCTGCGAACATCCGTTTGCATAACGCGGCGCTGGAAAGGTTGAGCCCGCCAGAATGAGATGGAAGACAACCGGGAATTCGATTACATCATTCTGGGCGCCGGTTCCGCCGGTTGCGTGCTGGCCAATGAACTGAGCCAGGATGTCGGCAACCAGGTTCTGATACTCGAAGCGGGGCCGATGGACAGGAAATTGCTGATTCATGTCCCGGCCGGGGTTTACAGCGTCTTCAAGGACCCTTCCATCAACTGGAATTACGACAGCGAACCCGAACCTGATCTGGAAAACAGGGAAATCACCCTGCCGAGAGGCAAGGTGCTTGGTGGGTCATCGTCGATCAACTCGATGGTCTATATGCGCGGCCATCCGCGGGATTATGATTACTGGGCGAAAAACCATAACCTGCCTGACTGGACTTTCGATCGATGTCTCCCCTACTTCAGGAAATGTGAATCTTCCGACCGCGGAGCCAATGACTGGCGGGGCGCTGACGGACGTCTCGGAGTGACCAAAGGCAAACTGGCCAATCCGATGTTCGATGCCTTCATTGAAGCCGGCGCCCAGTCCGGCCAGGGGACGACCGACGACCCGAACGGCTTCAACCCGGAAGGCCTCTCCCGTCTTGACAGCACAACCAGACATGGCCGCCGGTCCAGCGCGGCCACGGCCCACTTGAAACCGGCCCTTTCCAGGCCCAATCTCCACCTGGCAACCCGGGCGCTGGTTCATCGTATCCTTGTTGAAAACGGACGAGCCACCGGTGTCATTTTCAACCTGCGCGGGAAACTCCTGACCGCCCACGCAGCCAGGGAAGTCATCGTGTCCGCCGGAGCCATAAAATCGCCCCAGATATTGATGCTTTCCGGAATCGGCCCGCGACAGCGCCTGATCGATACGGGTATCGAGCCGATTCACCATTTGCCCGGAGTGGGCCGGAATTTGCAGGATCACCTGGCCATCACCGTGATTTATCGTTCAAAAAAACCGGTCACCTATGACAAGGTGGACCGGCCGCTCAGGAAACTGCTTATCGGTTGCCAGTGGCTGTTGACCCGGAAAGGCTTTGCGGCTTCCAATATCTGGGAAGCAGGCGGGCATATACGGGGATACCGTGCAGTCGAGTACCCGAACCTGCAATATCATTTCGCGCCCATTCACACCGTATACGAGGGAACCCGAATCCAGTTGTTCAACGGATTTACCACACAAGTCGATCAACTGCGGCCAAGGAGCAGGGGCGAGGTGCGATTACTGTCAGCCGACCCGGAGCGCCGCCCTCGGGCATTCTTCAATTATCTTTCCGATCCATTCGATCTCCAGGAACTGGTCGAGGCGGTAAAAAGAATGCGCGAACTGATCACACAACCCGCGTTCGATGAATTCAGGGGTGAGGAGGTGGAACCCGGAGCCGGGGTCGTATCCGATGCCGGGATCGAACGGTTCATACGCCAGTCCGCGAGCACGGATTATCATCCATGTTGCAGTTGCCGGATGGGAACGGATGAAATGGCGGTGGTGGACCAGGAAATGAAAGTACACGGACTGGACGGGCTGCGCGTGGTCGATGCCTCGGCGATGCCGGACATAGTCAGCGGCAACCTGAACGCGCCCGTCCAGATGATGGCGTTGAAAGTATCGGACCGGATTCTCGGTCGCGAACCGATGGCCCCGTCGCAAGTCGATTTCGCTTTCAATCACCGCTAAGGGGACGGCGCCGGTCTGCGGCGCGCCGTACCCGGAACCGTGGTTCGCTACAGCAAGGGAGCAATCACCAGACTGACTATCGCCATCACGTTGATCAGGATGTTCATCGAAGGCCCTGATGTATCCTTGAAGGGGTCGCCCACGGTGTCACCCACAACCGTGGCGGCGTGGACGTCAGAACCCTTGCCCCCCAGGTTTCCTTTCTCGACATACTTTTTCGCATTGTCCCAGGCCCCTCCGGCGTTCGCCATGGTCAGGGCCATCAACACACAACCAAGCAAGGCTCCGCCCAGCATGCCGCCGAGCGCGGTGGCGCCCAGACCGAAACCGACCAAAGGCGGCGCGCTGACCGCGATCACGCCGGGCAGAATCATTCGCTTGAGCGCCGCGCGAGTGGCAATATCGACACATCGATCCGAATCCGGCTTTGCGGTTCCTTCCATCAAGCCGGGAATCTCCCGGAACTGGCGCCGAATCTCATGGATCATGTCAAAAGCGGCCGCGCCGACCGCGTTCATGGTAATACTGGAGACCAGAAAAGGGAAAATCCCGCCCAGGAACATGCCCGCGAGAACATACGGGTCACTGAGTTCCAATGAAAATTCAGGCTTGAGCAGGGACACGGTTTCGATGAATGCGGAAATAATGGCGAGCGCCGCCAACGCGGCGGCGCCAATGGCAAAGCCCTTGCCGATCGCGGCAGTGGTATTCCCCAGTTCATCGAGAGAATCCGTAATTTCACGAACCTCATCACCGAGACCGGACATCTCCGCAATCCCGCCCGCGTTGTCGGCAACCGGACCATAAGCGTCGATCGCCATGGTGATTCCCACCGTGGCGAGCATACCGACCGCGGCGATACCGACGCCATACAATCCGGTCAGGCTGCTGGACACGAGAATGATGGCGCTGATAATCAACAACGGCGCCACAACGGACTCCATACCCACAGACAGACCGGCGATCATCACCGTCGCCGGACCGGTTTCCCCGCTTTTGGCGATCTTGCGAACCGGACTGCCCCCGGTGTAGTACTCGGTAATCAGCCCGATTCCAATACCCCCCGCGGCGCCCACCACAACCGCGCCCCATACGTTTATCGATACATCCAGAGAACTCACCACAGCCCAGGCCGCGGCCATGAAGATGACCGTGGCGCCGATGGTGCCTATCCTGAGCGCCAGTTCCGGAGACCTGGCCGTGTTCAATTTTACGATCACGATCCCCAGAATCGAGCAAAGCAACCCGGCGGACGCCAGCGCCAGCGGCAGGAACATCAGGGTCTGCCGCTCTCCAAGCAGGCTCAGCATCGTGATCGGCAATGTTGACGCGATCGCGATGGTCGCAATGATCGAACCGCAATAGGATTCGAAAATATCCGAGCCCATGCCAGCCACATCCCCCACATTGTCGCCTACATTGTCTGCGATGACGCCGGGATTGCGCGGGTCGTCTTCCGGAATTCCGGCTTCGATCTTGCCTACCAGGTCTGCGCCGACATCGGCGCTTTTGGTGAATATTCCACCGCCCACCCTGGAAAACAGGGCGACCGAGGAGGCGCCCATGCCGAATCCATGAATGACGTGGGCTGTTTCCGGGTCGCCGCCGAACAACAGATACAAGATGCCGATACCGAGCAATCCCGTAGAGGCGACACATAATCCCATCACGGAACCACCGAAAAACGCGACAGCCAGCGCGCTCTGCGCTCCTTCTCCCGCGGCTGCCGAAGTGGTTCTGGTATTTGCGTGAGTCGCGGCATACATACCGATATAGCCCGCGACGCCCGAACACAAGGCTCCGAGAAGAAAGGCAATCGTGGTTTTGGCGCCGAGATCGGACAGGAATATCAACAGCCCGACAACGACCACAAAAATCAACAGGTACGTATACTCGCGGCGCATGAACACCATCGCGCCCCGGTGGATCTGGTCGCCAATTTCAGCCACCTTTCCCTCTCCCGCCGGATACCTCAAAATCATTCTGTATACGACAAGTGCGGCAAGCAGGCCGACAACCCCCAGAACTACCGGTGAGTAGCTAATCATGAAAGACTCCGTTAAAAAATGAAAACCTGGAAAAAAATTGGATGCGAACTATATCTCCGATGACATCGGATATCAATCCGGTTCCGGGCCCCGGGACCGGTTCATTTACCTGTTTTCCTGGCCCTGGGATGCGCTTTGTCATAGACACGCGCGAGATGCTGGAAATCCAGATGCGTATAGATCTGGGTGGTCGCGATATCGGCATGCCCCATCATCTCCTGGACTGCCCTGAGATCACCACTGGATTCGAGTATATGACTGGCGAACGAATGTCTCAGCATGTGGGGGTGTAATCGTCGCCCCAATCCCCTGGTTTTTGCCCACCGGTTAAGCCGGTACTGGATACCGCGGACACTCAGTCGCCCGCCTCTCGCGTTGACGAACAGGGCCCGCTCGGTTTCGTTTGCGAGCCGGGGCCGCCTCCCAAGCCAGTCCGCAAGGGCTCCCGCCGCCTTGCCTCCCACCAGAACGATCCGTTGTCTGTTACCCTTGCCGGTAACCAGAATCCGGTTCTGGTCAAAATCAATTGCATCGGTATCGAGTGAGGCCAGTTCCGACAGCCTCAGCCCGGTGGAATAAAAAAGCTCCAGCATCGCGTGGTCGCGAACAGAAAGAATGGAGTCGTCAGGATGGTCCAGCAACCCGTTCAGTTCATCCACGCTCAGGGTCGCCGGCAACCTCCCCGGAGATTTGGGAGCGCTGGCGCCGATGAAGGGATTGATCGACACGGATCCGTTTTTCAGGAGGTATCGGTAAAAGGCGCGGCAGGCCGACAACAGACGCCGGATACTGCGGCCGGACAAACCCTTCTGGTGCAATCCGGCCAGAAAAGACCGGACATCGTGAATGGTCAACCTGTCCCAGTCGGATACGGCTTTCTGGCAGGCATAGTCATGCAATTTCTGTAAATCCCTGCGGTATGCCGTCAGGGAATGACCGGACAATCTCCGTTCCCGTTTCTGGCGTTCCAGAAACTGCTCTATTTTACCCTGTAACCGAGTCATGTCTGGTTGAGCCGGCCATGGAGGTAACCGCCAATCAACAGCCCAAGCCGGTCCAGGAACATCACCCCGATATCCGGCTGAAACCGGATCCGGGAATGCGACCCCAGCGTCATTACGCCGAGCAGTTCATCCTCGAACGGCAATGGAATAAAAGCACAGGACTGGACAGACTGCTCTCCCGCTCCAAAAATCGATTCGCGCAAGGCGCTCGAAAGACGATCGTCACAGACTGACCCTGTATGCGCCACTCGCTGGCGCACCGCTTCATAGCGGGGTGGTTCCGGATCGGCTGTGCCGGGTTTCAAAATGATCACGGATTCCTCGATATCGAACTGCCGCTTCATCAATTGGTTGACCGTTTCCACGGGACTGTCGTTGTAACCTCTGTGCGCGAGCAGGCTGATCGCAACCTGAAGAAAGTCGGACTCGAGTTTCTGGTTGTTTCTGACCCCATCGACAATGAATTCGATTTTGGCCTGATGATGGGTCAGTCTGTCCCTCAGTACCTGCAACTGCCTTTCATAAAAGAGGGCGCTGCCGCCCGCGTCACCCAGACCCAGTTCAACCAGCAGGTCTTCGCGCTGTCCGAAAAAATCGGGATTCGCTCTCAAATAGTCTACTACTTCCTCAGGTTTCGGCATATCTGTCCAAAAAGTGTGGGCATCTCCTGCCCGGATTATAAACGACATCCCACGATTTCTCCGAAAAGGACGGAAACTACCGGATCTGTTCCGGTATCCTGATATTTCCGTCGAATACTTCATGCACCGGTCCGCGGAGGAAAACAGGGGCGCCCTCCCCCTCCCAACTGACCTGGACGCTGCCGCCAGGCAGCGTCACGGTTACATCGGATTGAAGTTGACCGTTCCGAATTCCGGCCACTACCGCCGCGCTGGCTCCGCTGCCGCATCCCAGGGTTTCCCCGGCGCCCCGTTCGTATACCCGCAATCTGATCCGGTCCGGCGCTATGGTTTGCGAAAAACCGACATTGACTCTCTCGGGGAAAACCGGATGAGTCTCCATCAACGACCCCAATCCTGCAACATCCGTGAAATCAGCGCTGTCCACCGCAATCACGCAATGGGGATTGCCAATCGACAGGGCGCCGAATTCAATTTCGCCTTTTGCCGTGTTCACCCGATAACGCAGAGCCGCCTCCGGCATCAGCAACGGGATTTGTCCGGGAGCAAAGACGGGCCGTTCCAGTTGGGCGGTGACCGTACCATCATCCTGGATTTCGAGCGTGATTCCGGTGGTACGGGTTTCAACATGAATGACCGCATCGCCAGTCAAACCCTGGTCACGCAGGTACCGTGCGAAACACCGGGCGCCATTTCCGCATTGTCCCGGTTCGCTGCCGTCACGATTGAATATCCGCATCCTGAAACGGTTCCCGGTTTGCGATTTTTCGGCCACGATAATCTGGTCGCAACCGATGCCGAAATGCCGGTCTGCGAGAAATCTGGCAATATCCGGGGTAATTCTGATATTCTCCGTAACTCCGTTCAGCATAACGAAATCGTTACCCATTGAATGCATTTTTGTAAAATTCATGTTCATCGTCGAATCAATTCCGCCTGGTTTCACGAGCGGAAATGGCTACCCATACCACCGGAATGCCCATCGGATTTCCAACCATCTCCCGATGACGCGCAGGGTCGTTGCTGAAGGATAAGTGAACTTGCCGGTCATGACAAACAGTTCATACGGGGAACATCCATTGAAATCATTTCTGGGGAAGATCCGGTCCATGCCTGCCTTGCCGCGCCAGATACTCGGCGTGCTGCTACTCATAGGCGGCATGTTCTGGTTCCTGCCCATACTGGGAATATGGATGATACCGTTGGGTCTCGTGATTCTCTCGGTGGATTTCCACTGGGCCAGAAAGGGGCATCTGTCGATCCAGGTCTGGCTCCGGAAACGACGTAACCGCCGCAATCAGGCTTAACCACCCGGATCAGGGGATTTTAAACCGGACTACCCCCCGGTACTTGTTCTTTTCCTGATCAGGGCCATTCCCTTCAGCAGATTGAATGCTTCCTTGAGCTGGTTGTCATTTTCAACCAGTCCCGGTTTTGAAGAAAGCGGCGAACCGGCCTCATCACTCCCGGTTTCGCTTCCAAGATGATCGGCCAGGTCGGATTCCCGGACAGAAGGCCGATTACTGTCCGATTTTGTAATTTCAACCAGCTCGGTCACAATGTCCGGGGTAATTCCGATTGCCTGGATGGACCGGTTCAAAGGTGTGTAATAACGTGCAGTGGTAATTTTCAGCGCCCCGCGATTGTCCATCGGAATAATGGTTTGCACCGAACCCTTGCCGAAGGTTTTGGTGCCCATAATGATGGCGCGCTGATGGTCCTGCAGCGCTCCGGACACAATTTCCGATGCCGAAGCAGAACCGCCATTGACCAGAACGACCATCGGGGCGCCATCGATTACATCGTCGGGCCGGGCGTGATAACTTTGTGCGGACAACTCCGTCCTGCCCCTGGTTGAAACGATCTCACCACCGCTCAGAAACAGGTCGCTGACTTCCACAGCGCCAGCCAGGACGCCGCCCGAATTATTTCGAAGATCAAGCACAAAGCCCTCAAGAACGGATCCATTCCTGTTTTTCAGATCGGCGATCTTCGTCCGCAGACTCTGGGCGCTGCCGCTCTGGAAGCTCGATAACCTGGCGTATCCGAAACCGGTCTGCAGAAGTTGCGTCTTTACACTGGCCGCCTTGATAATGGCCCTGACCAGAGTCACCTCTATGGAATCAGGCTCGCCTTCACGGGAAATGGTCAGCCTGATTTCGGAACCGGGCGGGCCGCGCATCTTGTCCACCGCCTCTTTCTGGCTCATACCCCGGACCGGCACCCCATCCAGCATCAAAATCAGGTCTCCCGGCTGAATCCCCGCATGAAACGCGGGAGTGCTGTCCATCGGACTGATCACCTTGATCAACCCGTCATCAATGGTAACCTCGATCCCCAGTCCGCCGAATTTCCCGTCAGTCGAAATCCTGAGTTCCTTGAGCTCTTCCGGCTCGAGAAAAGACGAATGGGGGTCCAGTTCCCTCACCATCCCGTGAATGGCGCCCCTGAGCAAAGTTGAATCGTCCACCTCATCCACGTATTCGCTTTTGATTTTCCCGAACACTTCCGAAAATATCCGCAGGTCTTCCAATGGCAAGGCATCGTTCGCATCGTTCTGGGCAAAAGACAAACCGGGAAAGCCGGTGACCAGAATCAGGCAAAGCTGAATTCCGGTCAGTTGCACAACTTTTGAAAACATGTCTGAAACATTCCTGAAAAATAATCCTGCGCTTTACCGTATTGCGATTCTACGTGGACAGTGTACCACTAACCATTGACCGGCAGAGTATTACAGGGAATGTTATTGGTGTACAATCCGGCAACGATCCGACCCTCACCTGCTTGCAATGTATATCGAATTCATGACCGAGTACTGGTATTTGTTTGCCATGCTGCTGGTCATCGTATTTTTGTTGAGTATGCATAGCGTGGGCGACCCCAGAAGCGTGACGCCCGCACAACTGCCTCAACTCCAGGCCAGGGAAAACGCGGTAATCGTCGATCTCAACGAAGTCGGCAAGTTTAAAGACGGGCACATTTCCCAAGCTGTCAACATCCCGTTCAGTGTGCTGGACAATTCCCTCGGCAAGCTGAAAAAATATCAGAAAAAAGCCATCGTGCTGACCTGCGATACCGGCAATACCTCGAAAAAAGCCATGGCAATTCTTAAAAGGAACGAGTTTTCGGACATCTATTTGCTTTCAGGCGGACTCAACGCCTGGAAAAAAGAAAACCTGCCGCTCGAAAAGAGCTGACACTGCGTACACAATCCAGGCTGACGGGTCCACCATGAAATTTGCAATCAAGAAGATCTACCTCAAGGACGCTTCATTCGAATCCCCGTCCTCACCCGGCATATTTACCCGCACCGGAATCAGGCCCGAATTCGATCTTCAGATATTCGTTGATTATCGGCCCATAGACGAAAAAGCGGGATTGGCGGAAATTGTCCTGAAAACCACCGTCACCTCCAAACAGGAAGAGACCACTCTGTTTCTCGCCGAAGTCCATCAAGCGGGAGTGTTTGAAATTGAACACCCGGAAAAGGAAACCTACCAGATCATAGTGGAAGTGACCTGCCCCCAGATTCTCCTGCCATTTGCGCGCGAGGAATTGAACAGTCTGGTCACCAAGGGGGGATTCAGCCCCTTTTTACTCGCCCCGATCAATTTCGAATCGATTTACGGCGCAAAAAAGGAACAGGAGAAGGAGAAGGAAAGGGAGGCCAATGCACAAGCGCCGGATTCGGTAAACCAGGAAATTGACATTGCCACAACCTGATCATGTCACCGTTATCGGGGCAGGTTCGTGGGGAACGTCTCTCGCCATTCTTCTATGCGGCAATATCAACCGCGTCACACTGTGGGGACGCAATCCCGACGCCCTGGATCCGATTATCCGGGACAGACGCAATGATCGGTATCTTCCGGGAGTAAGCCTGCCTGGCAACCTCGTCGTGGAGCCCGACCCCGACAGGGCGATCAACGATGAATTGTGTTTCGTGGTGGTCGTGCCCAGCCATGCTTTCCACCAGGCTCTGAGCAACCTGAAAACCCGAATCGAATCCCTCGGCGGGAACCCCGCGTCAGCAACCCTGGTCTGGGGCACCAAAGGCTTTGACACACATTGCGGCGGCCTGTTGAGTGATACAGTAACCCGGATCTTTCCCGACACCGAAAAACTGGGGGTGATATCAGGACCCAGTTTTGCCCTGGAAGTCGCCCGACTGCTTCCCACCGCATTGACACTGGCATCAAAATCGACCGCACATGCCCAATCCATGGCAATGTGGTTCCGAACCCCCTTTACAAGGGTCTATTTCAGTGACGACCCGACTGGCGTGCAGTTGGGCGGAGCCATTAAAAATGTAATGGCGATCGCCGCCGGCATCAGCGATGGACTGGGTTACGGCGCCAATGCCAGAGCCGCATTGATTACCCGTGGACTGTCGGAAATGTCCCGGCTCGGTGTCGCCCTCGGCGGAAAACCTGAAACCTTCATGGGACTGACCGGGGTGGGCGACCTGATTCTGACCTGTACGGATGATCAGTCACGCAATCGCCGATTTGGACTGGGATTGGGCAAGGGACGGTCACGGGACGAAGTATCCAGGGAAATCGGGCAGGAAATCGAGGGTATCCACACCGTCACGGAATTATTCAGACTCAGCCGCACACATCGGATCGACATGCCGATCACCGAACAGATCTACAACATTGTCCGCCACAACGCCAATCCCGCCGCCGCGGTGGAGAAACTGCTTCAACGCGACCCCGCGCCGGAGTTCAGATAATTTTGCGGCCTGGGCGCCTCAATCATAACTGTGCCGGGCGCAAGGAAATGTCCCCTGCCTGACCTGGGTCACATAGTCTTCAAGCGCACCCTGTATACCGGCGGGATTCCCCTTCAGGAAATTCTTCACGAATTTTGCGGTTTTACCCGGATACAGCCCGAGCAGGTCATGCCAGACCAGAATCTGCCCATCGGTTCCCGCGCCCGCGCCGATCCCGATAACCGGCGCTTTGACCGATTCGGTCAACCTCTTGCCGAGAGCGCTGGGAACGCACTCGATCAGAATGATGCTGGCCCCCGCCTGCTGCAGGATTTCCGCCTCTTCGATGATCGCCTGGCCATGTGCGGGATCCCGCCCCTGCACCCGGTACCCGCCAAGATGATTAATGGATTGTGGCGTAAGGCCAATGTGCGCGCACACGGGAATTCCTCTTTCCGTCAATAATCGCGTGGTTTCCCCCAACCAGCCCCCGCCTTCGAGCTTGACCGCATGGGCTCCTTCACGCATCAGTATCGCGGCATTTTCCAGACTCTTCGATTCCGAGTAATAACTCATGAAAGGCAGGTCGGCAATGATCAAGGCGCCCAGATTGCCCCGCTTTACACAGCGAACATGATAAGCCATATCCTCGATCGTAACCGGCAGGCTGCTGTCATGTCCCTGTATCACCATCCCCAGGGAATCTCCGACCAGCAATACTTCCATACCCGCGTTACTCGCCGCCCAGGCGCTGCAATAATCATAAGCAGTCAGGCAGGCGAATTTCCTGCCCTCCCGCTTGATCCGGTTCAGGGTGTTGATCGTGACCGCAGGTCGAGCGCCGGACTGGACTGACATTTCGGTTACCGCTTGAACAAACTGCTGTGTATGAATGACCGATAATACTCCATTGGCAACCGCAAACCAATTCCATCATCCCGGATTTGATTTCCAGGCCCGGACGCCACTTTTCATTTGCCCTGAACCGTAGTCTTACTTTACACTTCGTTCCTGTTTAATACATGGTAATCCGATGGCAAAAGAAGAAGGCATAGAAATGGAGGGCACGATTATAGAAGCCTTGCCCAATACCTTGTTTAGAGTGGAACTCGAAAACGGGCATGAGATCATTGCATATATCTCCGGGAAAATGCGCAAGCACTATATCCGGATATTGCGCGGAGACAAAGTCACCGTCCAACTCACACCTTATGACCTGACCAAAGGCCGAATTATTTTTCGTGTCCGCTAGACACGGACCGGTCAGGGGGCCGCAACGTCCGGCAACAGGGCTGAAACAAACTCATCTGCGTCAAACGGCTTCAAATCCGGGATCCCCTCCCCAACCCCGATATACCTGACAGGCAAGTCAAGCCTGTGCGCCAATGCAATCACGACACCGCCACGGGCGGTACCATCCAGTTTCGTAACACATAAGCCGGTCAGTGGAATCGAACGGTTGAAGCTCTCGACCTGGGAAAGCGCGTTCTGGCCATTACCCGCATCGACTGTCAGATACACGTCATGCGGCGCTGTTTCCTCTATCTTGCCCAAGACTCGTTTGATTTTGGCCAGTTGCGCCATCAGGTCGCTGTGAGTATGCTGCCGTCCCGCCGAATCGATCAGCAGATAATCGACTCCCCTGGCCCTGGCGGCGCTGTACGCATCGAATGCGACCGCGGCGGCGTCAGAACCGTGCGCCTGGGAAATAACCGGTATCTCAAGCCTCTCCCCCCAGGTCTGGAGCTGTTCAATCGCGGCAGCGCGAAAAGTATCGCAAGCGGCCATCATGACCGATTGGCCGTTTTGCCTGAACCGATTCGCCATTTTCGCCAGCGTCGTGGTCTTGCCGACCCCATTCACGCCGACCATCAGTATGACATGGGGTTTGCGGGACACAACCGGAGTTTCCCCGCGCTGACTCTCGTTCAGGATGTCCAGAATGATCTGCCTGAGACTGCCGACCACCTGCTCCGGCGAGTCATAATGACCGGATCTGGCCGCGCCGCGCAACCGGTCAACGATCAACCGGCTGGTAGCCACGCCCAGATCCGCCATAATCAACTGATCTTCAACCTCGTCGAACAACGGGTCGTCAAGCTTCGGCTTCGACGAGAACAAGCCCATCAACCCGGAAGACAGAACCTGCCGGGTTTTTGCAAGCCGAGAAAAAATTCCCTGGTTCAATGCCATGGTTTACTGAGCTGGAAGTATATCCACGTACAGGCCAATCTGCCGTCTATTCATTTGTACTGTAAAAACGGGGTTTGTATCGTATCATTGTCACCTGGAATTTCATTGGTTATCTGGATTGTTTTCTTGAAAAAACCGGGCCAGCTCAGAATCATAGGAGGGCAATGGCGCAGTCGGGTCATCCACTTTCCTCAAATTCGCAATTTACGGCCTTCTCCGGACGCGGTCAGGGAGACGCTGTTCAACTGGCTGTCCGGGCATATTCCGGACAGCGCCTGCCTGGACCTGTTCGCCGGAAGCGGGGCATTCGGTTTTGAAGCCGTGTCACGAGGCGCCCGTAAAGCCGTACTGGTGGAAAGCAACCGGCGCGTCGTCCGCCAACTCCACGAAACCAGCCGACTGCTCGGCGCTGATAACCGGATTGAAATACAGCATAATCGGGTTGAGGATTACGTCAAAAGCGCCGATGACAAGTTTGACCTTGTATTCATGGACCCCCCTTTTCAACCGGGACAGATTGAGATGACCTGCCAGGGGCTGCTCGGAAGCGACTGCCTGCAACGCCAGGCGCTGGTCTATATCGAGTCGCAAAAGTCAAATATTCCCTTACCAATTCCCGCAACCTGGCATATTATCCGTCAGGTTGAGCGGGGATTGGTACGGTCAACACTGATTCACATCCGGGATTGAAGATAAATGAATAAAACCGTGGTCTATCCAGGCACTTTCGATCCGATAACGAATGGCCACAGCGACCTGTTGCGTCGCGCGGCCCGAATGTTCGATCGCATCATATTGGCCATTGCGCACAACCCTGAAAAATCCCCTCTGTTTTCAATGGAAGAACGGATCAAGCTCGCCCATAGCGTATTGGGGGAGACCGATAACATCGAGGTCACCGGATTTTCCGGGTTGCTGATCAATTTTGCCAGAGAACAGGGAGCGACCGTGATTCTGCGTGGCTTGCGCGCGGTGTCGGACTTCGAATACGAATTCCAACTGGCCCTGATGAATCGGAAACTCGACAGCAGCATTGAAACGGTTTTCCTGACGCCTTCGGAAAACCAGACCTTCGTCTCGGCCAGTCTGGTCAAGGAGATTGCCCGCTACGGCGGCGACATCAGCAAATTCGTGCACCCCAGTGTCTATGACGCCCTGGTTGACAAATTCAGTTAGCCTTTGTCCGGTTTGACTGACCCCCGGTCCAGGTTCAATGGCTCTCTTTATCACTGACGAGTGTATCAATTGCGATGTTTGCGAACCGGAGTGCCCCAATGACGCGATTTACCAGGGTGAAATCATCTACGAGATCGACTGGAAGAGGTGCACGGAATGCGTGGGCCATTTCCAGACTCCCCAATGCGTCGAGGTCTGTCCGGTCGATTGCATTCCGGTCGACCCCGACCACATCGAAACCGAAGATCAATTGCGACTGAAATACCAGCGTCTTGTAAAGTCTCCCGACGAGGTCGTCTGAATCGCCCGGTTGCGGACAGTACGACACAGGCCATGACCCGCCAGTTACATAAAACCCGGTTCGTGGAACTGGGCTGCCGATTACATGAGATCGGCAGACTGAAGCGCCACAGGCATGCAATCGTCCTGGGTGGGGATGTGGACTGGGGATGGCGTTCCGCGCAGGAACTGTGTGAGCCGTTCGACGAACAAGACATCATTCTGGTATCCGACCCGGATCATTCACCGTTGCCTTCGACAAAAATCCGGCAATCCATTGGATTCGACCAATGCCGCAATCACCTTGGCAGCGAATACGGCGCGGTGATCCATGACTGCCACAGTGGATTCGAACCGGACGCAATCGGCATTATCGCGGGAACCATCCAAGCGGGCGGGTTGCTGATCCTGATCGCTCCCGCGCTCGGGCGCTGGCCGAAAATTCGGGATTATCCGTTTGAAAAACGTATACCCCATGGCCTCTCACCGCCCCGGTACAGCCGCTATATTGAACGCCTGGCGCGCAGAATCCGGTCTTCGGAACACTGCATCCTGATCGAACAGGACAGCGATTTCCCGCTGACGCCGAACCTTCCTCCAAGCCGGTCCGGGCCGACCCGCCCGGATCATGGCGATCAGATCGAAGCAGTCAACGCGGTAAAAAAGGTCGTTACCGGGCAACGACGACGTCCTGTGGTTTTGCTTGCCGACCGTGGCAGGGGTAAATCCGCCGCCCTGGGGCTGGCGGCAAGGGCTTTGCTGGACAGTGGCCGGGTTCTCCGCATCGGAGTCTGTGGCCTGAACAGAAAATCAGTCGAAAATGTATTCAAACACGCGCGGATCCATTCCGGCGCGAAGAGTTCCGCCCTGAAATTCATCCCGGCGGACTTGCTGGTCAGGGAAAAGGCGGATATCGAAATGTTGCTGGTCGATGAAGCGGCGGCCCTGCCTGCTCACGTCCTCGCAAAAATCCTGAAAATCTACCCGCGCATCGCATTTGCCAGCACCGTGCATGGCTACGAAGGGACCGGCCGCGGTTTCGCGACCCATTTCGGGAAATTGATGGACCAGTACACAAGGGGATGGAAAAAATGCGAACTGCGTCATCCGATCCGGTGGTCAGAACAGGATCCGGTGGAGAATCTCCTGTTCGACCTCCTGCTCCTGGATGCCGAACCCGGCCCCGCCACAGGGGAAAAACATTCGGCGGCGAACATCGAAATAACGGCCGTCGACAAAAACGGACTGGCCGCCTGCGAACCCGGATTGCGAGAGGTTTTCGCGTTATTGAGCCAGGCGCACTACCGCACCCGCCCGGCCGACCTCCGCTACTTGCTGGACTCCCCCAACCTGGACATTTATTGCGCCGGTTTCCGGGGCCAGGTATCCGGGGTTGCGCTGGTATCTGCCGAAGGCGGCCTGCCGGAACTCCATGCCCGGAAAATCTGGGGCAACCGGTCCCGGCCGGTTGGCCATCTTTTCGCTGAACTGCTTGCCGCACAGTCAGGATTTCATGAAGGAGCGCAGCAGGTTACCGCCCGGATCGTCCGAATTGCCGTCAAACCCGAATATCAACGGAATGGCATCGGCAGCGCCCTGATCAGGCATATCCGGAATCGGTCCGCGGGCCTGGACTCGTTGAGCGCGTCGTTTGGCGCGAGCGCCCCGTTAATCCGGTTCTGGGCCAAAAACGGGTTTTCGGCTGTACGTATCGGATTCAGCCAGAGCGCAAATACCGGCGCGCTGTCCTGCGCGTTGATGCGGCCCCTTTCCGGACAGGGAAAACGGCTGGCCTACCGGGCGCAGGACAAGTTCCTGAAAAACCTCCCGATCCATCTGCAAACCCGGTACCGGGACATGGAACCGAAGCTGGTCCTCGAAATTTACAACTCGCTGTTCCATCGGGACAACCCATACGCACCCACGCAGGATGAACTGGCCGACCTTATCGGGTTTGGCTTTGCCTGTCGGAATATGGACAACCTTGCAAGCGCCCTGTCCGGTTTTTGCCAGTACCTGCTTGCCACCGGCAACAGCCTGCCGGAGAAGGACGCGGCCCTGCTGATTGAACGTGTCCTCCAGGCAAAACCCTGGAAACAGTGCGGTTCGCTGGCGCCCCCGCAAGGCAAAAAACAAGGCAAAGCGCGGCTTCGGGCGGCGATACGCGCGGGCCTGCTCCAGAACTTCCCAGTCCAGACCCGCCAGATCTGTCAGGCATACAACCTGTCGGACCCGGCCCCCGGCCCCTACGGGGAGGATTGAACGGCATCACTCCCCCCTTGAGGGGGAGTCGGCGATACAAGGGCGCCAGCCCGCCGGAGAGCCGGTGGGGGGTTCGGTTCGACCACGCGATGATTCCCGGCATGGATGATTATCACCAGGCAAGAAGGAGTATACGGCACAGTGAAGGCACAACACGTACAACACGTACAACACGTACACCGATTTTGGTGAGTCCCTCTCTCGCCAAGGCAGTCAAGGATTTAACAGGGATTTCAGCGCTTCGACGAACGCGGTGTTTTCCTCCTGGGCGCCGACGGTCACCCGCAGGCAATTTTCCAGCGGGGTGCCCATTGCATGCAGATTCCTGACCAGCACGCCTTTGTTCATCAGGCCCCTGAATACCTGGTCGCCATCCGATGAAACCCGGAACAGCAGGAAATTGGTCTCGCTGGGAAAAACTTCCACGCCGGCGATTTCCGTTAATCGTTCGAACAGTCTGGCGCGGTTTTTCAGGATTTGCTCCGACTGCCGTTCGAACACCGGATAGTGTTTCAGGAAACAGTGTGCGCTGGCCTGGGTCAGTACGTTGATGTTATAGGGCAACCTCAGTTTTTCCATTTCGCCCAGCCATTCGGGATGTCCCGCCAGCAATCCCAGCCTCAACCCGGCAAATCCGCTCTTGGACAAGGTACGCAGTACCAGCAGGTTCGGGTGTGCGGCAATCGAATCCAGCCAGGTTTTCCCGCAAAATGCGAAATACGCCTCATCGAGAACGACCAGCCCGGGAGCCCGGGCCAGCGCCCGTTCAACAGACACAGGATCAAAACAGTTTCCAGTCGGATTGTTCGGGTATGCCAGGAAAACACAGGCTGGCCGATGCCTCTCGATGCCGTCAAGCAGTTTACCGGCATCCAGTGAAAAATCGTCATTCAACGGAATTCCGGCAAACCGCGTTCCGGTCATCGTACAGATCTGGCGATACATCGAAAAAGAGGGATCGGGGGAGATGAATACCCGGCCCGGACCGCCGACCAGCAACGCAATCAACTGGATCAGCTCATCCGAACCATTACCCAGCATGATCCCGCACTGGTCCGGAATTTGAAGACACTGGCGCAGCATGGATTTCAACGCTGCGCTGCCGGGGTCCGGATAGCGATTGACCTCGACATCGGCGAGCGCAGACAACCACTCCCTGCGGATGGATTCAGGAACTGGCCAGGGGCTTTCCATCGCGTCCAGTTTGACCAGTCCATCGGCTTCCGGAACTGCATAGGCCTGCAACCCCCGGATCTCCGGTCTTACCCAGTGCCGAATCAACCGCTCAATCATGATATCCGCCTGTAAATCTCAGGGTTCGAGCCGGTATCTGGCCGATTGTTCGTGGGCCGTCAGGCCCTCGCTGCGCGCCAGCGCCGCGGCGGTGACTGCCATTTGCCTGGCGCCCTGCCCGGATACCTGGATCAGGCTGCTGCGCTTTTGAAAGTCATAGACGCCCAAGGGGGAACTGAATCTCGCCGTACCCGAAGTAGGCAGGACGTGATTCGGCCCGGCGCAATAATCGCCCAGCGCTTCCGCGCTGTATTTCCCGACAAAAATGGCGCCGGCGTGCTTGATCCCGCCAACCAGGTCAGGCGCATTCTCCACCATCAGTTCAAGATGCTCCGGGGCGATGCGGTTGGCGACCTCCACAGCCTGCGCCAGGTCATCCACCACGACCAGGCCGCCATTGGCCGCCAGGGAGTTCCTGATAATATCCCGCCTCTGCAAGGGTTCGAGCAGTCTGTCGATGGAATGCATGATACGGTCGGCCATGGATTTTGACGGGGTAATCGCAATCGACTGGGCCAGTTCATCATGTTCCGCCTGGGCGAACAGGTCCATGGCCACCCAATCCGGATTGGCGGAATCATCACAGATCACAACGACTTCGGAAGGCCCCGCGATCATGTCGATTCCGACATCGCCGAACACCATTTTCTTCGCGGTGGCCACCCAGGTGTTTCCCGGTCCCACAATTTTGTCCACACGAGGCACGGTTTCAGTTCCGTACGCCATGGCCGCTACCGCCTGGGCGCCGCCGATGGTATAAATCCGGTCAACCCCCGCGATATACGCGGCGGCTATTACCGCGTCATTGATTTCCCCACCGGGAGCGGGCGCCGTCATGATGATTTCATTCACCCCGGCCACCCTGGCGGGAATGACCGTCATCAGGACCGATGACGGATACGCGGCCTTTCCGCCCGGCACATACACCCCGACCCTGTCCATGGCGCTGACAATCTGGCCGAGTTTTGTGCCATCCGGTTCGGTATAGCTCCATGAATGCAGCATTTCCTGCTGATGGAAAGCCCGGATACGCCCGGCCGCCGACTTGAGACAGGCTTTCAATCCGTCATCCAGCCGGTCATGGCTGTCGGCAATGGTTTGCGCGTCAAGCTGGAGAGCCTCCATGCCGGAGACCGGATATCGGTCGAATTGACGGGTATATTCGATCAATGCTTGGTCACCGCGGTTCCGGACCCCGGCGATAATGGCTTCGACCGCCTGCCCGACGGCCTCATCGTACCCGGCTTCGCGGCGCAACAGTTTGTCCAGTTCAGCGTAGAAACCGGGGTCGGAATAATCGAATCGTTGTAACATGATGAAAAACCAGAAGGTCAGGCAACCGGTCAGGTCGGGTAATGTCCGGGCACCCTGCGAATATTGGCGCCCAGCAGGGTGAGCTTCTCCTCAATAAAATGATAGCCCCGATCTATGTGATAGATGCGATCAATGACGGTGTCCCCGCGGGCGATCAAACCCGCCAGAATCAAACAAGCCGATGCGCGCAGGTCAGTCGCCATGACCGGAGCGGCACGGAGTCGATTGACTCCCTGTATTACCGCAACATTGCCGTCGAGGTCAATGTTGGCCCCCATTCGTTTCAGTTCATGGACATGCATGAACCGGTTTTCAAACACCGTTTCGACGACGGTCGCAGTACCCTCTGCAACCGTGTTGAGCAGTACGAATTGAGCCTGCATGTCGGTTGGAAACGCGGGATAAGGCGCTGTGCGGACATTCACCGACTTTATTCTCCCCTTTGGCGCTTTCAAATGAATCCAGCTGTCTCCCGTTTCAATTTCCGCCCCGGCTTCACGCAATTTTTCCAGTATTGCGTCAAGCTGCTTTGGAATCACGTCCCGGACCGTGATTTCTCCGCCTGAAACCGTGGCGGCAACCAGGAATGTCCCCGCTTCGATTCGATCCGGTATCGCCCGATGGTGGGCGGAACCGAGTTTTTCCACGCCCTCGATGACGATTTCATCCGTGCCGGCGCCTTCAACCCTTGCGCCCATCGCATTCAGGCAATCTGCCAGATCGACCACTTCCGGTTCTTTCGCGGCATTCTCGATTGTGGTGACGCCCTCGGCCAGCGTAGCCGCCATCATCAGATTTTCAGTACCGGTAACGGATATCAGGTCCATGAAGATCCTGGCGCCTTTCAGGCGGGACGCGGTGGCCTTGATGTATCCGCCATCGACTGTGATTCCGGCGCCCAGCGCTTCGAGTCCCTTGATGTGCATGTTGACCGGCCTGGAACCGATCAGGCAACCCCCGGGCAAGGACACTTCCGCCCTGCCGAATCGCGCAATCAACGGGCCAAGCGCCAGGATGGATGCACGCATGGTCCGGACCAGTTCATAAGGCGCAACCACACTGCTGACCCCGGACGCGTCGGCTTCGATCGACATCTTTTCGTTCACCCGGAGTTTCACCCCCAACTGCCCCAACAGTTCCATGGTCGTGGTAATGTCCTGCAAATGGGGGATATTGCTGATGCTCAGCGACTCCTCGGTCAACAGTGAGGCAATCATCAGGGGCAGCGCCGAGTTTTTGGCTCCTGAAATTCGTACTTCCCCTTTCAGCGGGGCGCCGCCGGTTGCAATCAATTTATCCATTGTCAGGAAAGTCCCAGGGTGGAATCGGGGGTATTGTACCTCAAGGCGCCGGTCATTCCGGTGACATTCGGGCAAGCCTGGAAGCGATGTGGACTAATCCCAGCGATTGTCCTGGACATACACGATCCGGTCCAGAACCATGACCGGGAATGTGTCAATCGGCTCGTATGCGGGCGGCGCCGTAACCGCGCCGGTTTTAATACAGAATCGCGCGCCATGACGGGGACATTCAATGTCATCGCCAATGATACAGCCCTCCGCGATTTCGCTGCCATCGTGGGAACAGATATCCTCTATCGCGTACAGTTCGCCGTCCAGGTTGAATACTGCAACCATAGCGCCTTCAACATCGACTACCTTGTGCTGGCCGGGGTTGATTTCACCCTCCGGGCACACTTCAACCCAGTCGCCCATCAATTACTCCCGAATTCTTCTCTTCCGGTCAAATCAGGCCCAGCTCAAGCCGGGCGGCTTCACTGATCAGTTCGGGGGTCCAGGGCGGGTCCCAGACCAGTTCGACGACAGCGCCGCTGATACCCGGAACGAGTTCGACAGACCGCTCCACCATACCCGGAAACGTATGCGCCACCGGGCAGCCCGGCGCGGTCAGGGTCATATCGACATGGACAAACGCGCCATGGAAGGAAACATTGTATATCAGGCCGAGATCGTAGATGTTGACTGGAATTTCAGGATCGTAAACCGTCTTCAGCGCTTCGATCACCCTGGACCGCAATTCGTCTTCCGGCACATCCGGTTCAACCGCCCCGGCCGGCGCCGACTGAACCCGCGGGCCGTTATCCTGATCGAACTCCTTCATGATTGCGGCCTTTTCCAGTCCGGGCCCGGGATCGAAGTTTACTCGTTTCATCGCACTTTCTCGTGGCGTTTTGACAGGATCATCCATCAAATTCCGGCATTGACCAACTGCCGCCTCAAAATCAGTTCGAGATACCGGCGAAGCGGCTCGATCTTCACTTCACTCAATACGTCATTGACAAATGCACAGGTAAGCAAGGCGCGAGCTTCCCGTTCGCCTATGCCCCGGGTACGCAAATAGAAAAGGGATTTCTCATCGATTTGACCGACCGTCACGCCATGCGAGCATTTTACATCGTCGGCGTAGATCTCAAGCTGCGGCTTGGTATCGATTTCCGCATTCCGGGACAACAGGAGCGTATTGTTCGACTGCGCCGCGTCTGTTTTCTGCGCGCCCTCATCCACCCTGACCCGGCCATGAAACACCGCTCGCGCACGCTGGTCGAGCACTCCCTTGTATATCTCCCGGCTACTGCAGTTTTCGGCGGCGTGTATCACGGTGGTATGGTTGTCCGCATGCTGCCGGCCGGCCAGACTGTATACACCGAGCATATCGCAGTGGGCTTCCGGCCCATCCAGATTGACTTGCAGGTCATTGCGGACGAGCGCGCCTCCCAGCGTAATCGTCTGACAACTGAATCGACTCCGGGGAGACTGCTTCACCCAGATTCCGCAAACCTGGTAAGCCGCGCTGGACTGATTCTGGACAAGATAATAATCAAGCGAGGCTCCGTCTTCGAGCAACACTTCCGTAACACCGTTGGACAAGGTATTGTGGGTATTTCCGGAGACATAGCGTTCGATGATCTGTCCGCGGCTTCGCGGCCCGCAGACAATCAGGTTCCTTGGCTGGGAAATGGATAGCTGCGCCCGGCCGTAATGAATGATTTCAATCGGGCCGGGGACCTTCGCATCCGCGGCGAAAGTGAGGATCACGCCATCCCTGTACATGGCGTTGTTCAAGGCGGTAAATCCATGGCCGTTGTCCTGTATCACGCTGCCGAGCAGGGATTCGACATACCCGGGAGCCCGCTCCAGCGCAGAAGCAAACGATTCCACGCAAAATTCCCGGTCCGGGCCACCGGATTCACCGATACCGGACAACCGGGGATGGAACACCCCGTCAACGAACACCAGCCTGTGGCTTTCCAGTCCCTCGATTGCAAACGGGGACAAATCGACCGTTTGACCATCATCGTCCGGACCGGACTCGACCGCAAAGCGTTTGCCGGTGATTTCCCGGACCGATGTGTACTTCCAGTCCTCATCCCTGGACGTGGGGAATCCGACCCGGCCGAATCGCGCCAGGCTTTTTGTTCTCTGGTCGTTTATCCAGTCGATCTGGTGTCCGGGCAACCGGTCACGCAACCGGTCGAACTGATCGATATAGCTTTCGGTACCCGGCGCGATCAGGGTATCAAGCCGCGACTGCATGTTCTTCAATCCATCCATAACCTTTTTCATCGAGTTCAAGGGCCAGGTTCTTGTCCCCTGAACGGATAATTCTGCCGCCCGCAAGCACATGGACAAAGTCCGGAACAATATAATCGAGCAACCGCTGATAATGCGTAACTACGATCATCGAACGATGACTGCTGCGCAATGTGTTGACCCCGGAGGCGATAATTTTCAGCGCATCGATATCAAGACCCGAATCCGTTTCATCGAGAATACACAGACGAGGTTCCAGCAACGCCATTTGCAGCACTTCATTCCGTTTCTTTTCTCCACCGGAGAATCCTTCGTTTACCGACCGGTATAAAAACTCCTGTTTCATCTCCACCAGCGCCGCTTTTTCCTTGATCAGCCGGAGAAAAGCCACCGCGTCCAGCTCTTCCTCTCCACGATGTTTCCTGATGGCATTGATCGCGGTCTTCATCAGGTACAGGTTGGACACACCGGGAATTTCCACGGGATACTGGAACGCCAGGAACAAACCCTCCCGGGCGCGGATTTCCGGTTCCATCTCCAGCAGGTCCTGGCCCTGGTAAACCACCTCACCGGAAGTCACTTCATAATTGTCCCGGCCGGCCAGCACGCTGGCCAGCGTACTTTTACCCGAGCCGTTCGGCCCCATGATCACATGCACCTCTCCGGCGCCCACCTGCAGGCTGATTCCCCGGAGAATCGGTTTGCCGTCCACGGCGGCGGCATTCAGGTCTTTAATTTCCAGCATAGTTCGACTTTCCAGTATATTTGATCGGGCAAACCAGCCTGGCGACAGGGTATGATTTGACCATATGAACGTTCGACCGCTAGCCAACGGCTCCTTCGAGACTGATACCCAGCAGCTTTTGCGCTTCCACCGCAAACTCCATTGGCAATTCCTTGAATACCTCCTTGCAAAACCCGTTGACGATCATTGAGACCGCGTCTTCTTCCGACACTCCCCGCTGGCGGCAATAGAACAACTGGTCTTCTCCGATTCGGGAAGTCGTGGCTTCATGTTCCACCACAGCGGTAGGGTTCTTGACTTCGATGTAGGGAAAGGTATGAGCGCCGCACTGGTCTCCCATCAACAGGGAATCGCACTGCGAGTAGTTCCGGGCATTCTCGGATGTTTTCAAAACTTTCACCAGGCCCCGGTATGAATTCTGGCCACGACCGGCCGAAATCCCCTTGGATACAATGGTACTGCTGGAATTTTTTCCGATGTGGATCATTTTTGTACCCGTATCCGCTTGCTGGTAATTATTGGTCAGGGCGACCGAATAGAACTCGCCGATGGAATTGTCCCCTTCCAGCACTACGCTTGGATACTTCCAGGTAATGGCCGACCCGGTCTCGACCTGGGTCCAGGATATCTTTGAATTTTCTCCCCGGCAGGCCCCGCGCTTGGTCACGAAGTTGTAAATCCCGCCCTTGCCTTCCTCATCTCCGGGATACCAGTTCTGTACCGTGGAATACTTGATTTCCGCCCCCTTCATCGCAACCAGTTCAACTACAGCGGCGTGCAACTGGTTTTCATCCCGTTGCGGTGCAGTGCATCCCTCAAGATAACTGACATAGCTGTCTTCATCCGCAATAATCAGGGTTCTTTCGAATTGACCCGTGTTCATCGCGTTGATACGGAAATAAGTGGACAATTCCATCGGGCAGCGAACCCCTTTTGGGATATAGACAAATGAACCTTCACTGAATACAGCGGAATTCAGGGCCGCGTAATAATTATCGCCAGCCGGCACCACAGAGCCGAGATACTGCCTGACCAGATCGGGATATTCCTGGACAGCTTCGGACAACGGACAAAAGATGACACCCGCTTCAGACAAGGTCTGTTTGAAGGTCGTGGCCACGGAAACACTGTCGAAAACCGCGTCGACCGCAACCTTGACTCCAGCCAGCGCTTTCTGCTCGTCTATCGGGATTCCGAGTTTTTCATAAGTCTCCAGCAGTTTTGGATCCACCTCATCCAGACTATCCAGCAACTCCTTCTGTTTCGGCGCGGAATAATAGCTGATCTGCTGGAAATCGATCGGCGGGTAATGCACATGGGACCACCCCGGCTCCTCCATTTCCAGCCACCGGCGCCAGGCTTGCAGCCTCCACTCCAGCAGGAAGCCGGGTTCCCCCTTTTTTGCCGAGATGGTTCGAATGACCTCCTCGTTCAAACCGGGAGGCAGCGTGTCGGCTTCGATTTCGGTGACAAAACCTTCCACATATTCCCGTTGAACAAGGTTCGTCAGGTCTTTTTCCATTCTGGACATGATCAGTGTACTTCGTTACCTGGTTTTCCCAGTGAGGGTGAATCGACCAATTGCCGATTACCCGGACCACCGGAGTTATTGATTCCACTCTGGCGCATCAGTTGCCCCAGCTTGATACCGGACAGAAATCCATACAGTTGAATGCTCAGCTCATCCCACAACCCATGGGTCAGGCATCGTTGGCCATCCTTGCAATCCTGCTTGCCCTCACATTCCGTAATGTCCAGCGCTTCATCCACGGAAAGCACGATTTCCGCAATATTGATTTCATCCACATTTTTCGCCAGCACATATCCCCCGCCGGGACCACGGGACCCGGTTACCAGTGAAGACTTCCGCAGTTTGGAAAACAACTGCTCGAGATAGGACAGGGAGATTCCCTGATTATCTGATATACTTTTCAGCGTAACAGGCCCCCTGACCTGATTGACCGAAAGGTCAACCATTGCAGTCACTGCGTATCTTCCTTTTGTAGTCAGTCGCATCTTGGCGGATATCGTTAAAGGTCAGTAAGGCAAACGGCCTGATGAGCCGGTTATTCCTGAATGGATAATAACCGAGTATTTTACTAGGTTATTATCCGGAACGCAATGATCCCTGACGCAATATCCAGACCATTCCCCGCGCCTTGAGCCTCTCTCCGACAACATGGTTTGCGGCATTGTTCGTAATCGGCGCCTGCATGGGAAGTTTCATCAATGTAGTGGCGCTGCGATACCCCGCAACCTCCGGCCTGCCGCCCTGTGGCCTGCTCCATCCCCGCTCCCGATGCCGGAACTGTCTGACGCCGTTGCGCCTGCACCACAATATTCCGATAGTCAGTTACGCCTTTCTGGCCGGCAAATGCGGCTATTGCCGCAGCGTGATTTCGATACGCTACCCGGTCGTCGAGATTGCCACTGTCCTGGTCTGCATAACCAATGGCCTCGTTTTCGGGCCCGGCTGGAATCTGGCCGCATCCCTGGTATTCAGTTGTACGCTGATTGCCTTGAGCCTGATTGACCTCGACCACCGGATTCTGCCCGATCGTATCGTGTTGCCACTGCTATGGAGCGGGTTGCTGGTCAACTGCGCGACCTTGTTTACCGACTTGCAATCCGCCGTAATCGGCGCCGTCTCCGGTTACCTGGTTCTATGGTTGATTTACCAGGCCCACCATCACCTGGCCGGGAAGCGGGGCATGGGCTATGGAGACTTCAAACTGCTCGCCGCCATCGGCGCCTGGCTGGGCTGGCAAATGCTGCCTGCGGTGGTCCTGATCGCCTCCATTGGCGGCCTGCTGGCTGTCGGGTGGTCGATGATCGTTCGCAAACACAGCCCGGACATGCCGGTTTCGTTCGGCCCCTGGCTGGCCCTGGCCGCATGGATCATGATGATCCGGGGCGACGGCATTCTCAACAACCATCTATGGGCCTTGAATCCGTGAAAACCGCCAGAATCGGGTTGACCGGCGGTATGGGCAGCGGCAAATCGACGGTCGCCGGAATATTCGGGAGACTCGGCATCCAGACCATTGACGCGGACCAGGCCGCCCGGGAGCTGACCCGTCCCGGCTCCCGGGAATTCGACCGGATCGTCGAATACTTTGGAGACCGGATCGTCGACCCGGCCGGGAACCTGGACCGCGCCCGTCTTGGCCGCATCGTGTTTTCCGATCCACAAAAACGCGGTGTGCTCGAATCCATCCTGCATCCGCCTGTCAGGGAGAGAATGCACAAGCAAATCCAGCCGTCCGCGTATGGCTACTGTATCCTCGAAATCCCGTTACTCATTGAAACCGGCCAGTATCGGGATATGGACCGGGTACTCGCGGTCACCTGTGCGCGTAAAACAAAAACAGAGCGTCTGTCCACCGGCCGGGGGATGAGTATCGCAGCGATTGACCGGATACTGGAAACCCAGGCCGACGAACAGACCCGGATTCAATATGCGGACGATGTCATCGACAATGACGGCACACTGGACGGACTGGAAATCCAGGTGCGCCACCTGCACGAAAAATATCTCGACCTGTATGGGGTTCAGCTTCGGGATTGACTTCCAGAGCGTTAGCGGCAACCTTGTCATAGCCCGGAGATCCCCCTATACGTGGATATTGATGACCTGTGAGCTTGAATTCATTCGGTTGGCTAAAAAAGAATGGGATTCACTGGATCACACAATAAAAAAGCAATTATGGTGACACCCGTTATCGAAGAGACAAAGGCCATCCTGAAGCGGGCAGCAGATGAGAGAGCTGTGCCCTTCAATGAATACTGTCCTGTTGATGAAAGTAATACGTAACCCGCGCTACCTCAATTTTAATGACCATCCAGCGCCGACAGAATCGGATGCACCGCCGCCAACACATCCATTCGCCGGATTCCATCGACAGTCTTCCACTCGATATTCTGCCCTTCCTTGCCCTCCACCCGGCCCCGGAAGTCCCATACCCGAAAAACATGAAGCAATACGCTGGCATGCCGATAATCGTGGCAGTGGCGCAGCAGCGGGGAAAGACCGGATACGGCAATACCGAGTTCTTCCCCAAGTTCACGAACCAGCGCCTTTTCCGCCGATTCACCGAATTCGATTTTCCCTCCCGGAAATTCCCACTGTCCGGCGCAGGGCCGGCCAGGCAACCGCTGCTGAACCAGGAATTCACCGGCGGCATTTTGTATGACGCCGACAGCGACCGGGATTCGCTCAGGAACGGTAGTCGGCATTAATCGTGATATAACCGTGGGTCAAATCGCAGGTCCAGACCACAGAGCCACCTTCGCCGACGCCAACATCCACATCGATCCGGATGGCCTGACCTTTCAGGTGCGCGGTCACCCGGTCTTCATCATAGCCCTCGACCGCCCGGCCATTGCGGGCAATGGCAATACGACCCATGCGGATACCGAGCCTGTCCCGGTCCACCCGCATTCCCGATTTGCCCACCGCCATCACAATCCGTCCCCAATTCGCATCCTCACCGGCAATCGCCGTTTTGACCAACGGCGAATTTGCGATTGATTTTCCGATCACCCTGGCTTCCGTGTCATTCCCGGCTCCCGTTACCCTGATCTCGATCAGCTTGGTCGCGCCTTCCCCGTCTCGCACAACCTGCTTGGCCAGATCCAGCGTCAATGCCCGTAAATCCTGCCTGAAGCGATCCAGTGAGTCATCTTCAATACCCGTCGGCGGAGCATTGCCGGCCTTCCCGGTCGCGAACAACAGACAGGTGTCGCTGGTTGAAGTGTCGCTATCCACGGTAATGGCGCTGAAGGATCGGGCATTCGCGTCTTCCAGCAGCGCCTGCAGGAGTCGGGCGGGAATTTTTGCATCGGTAAAAACAAAAGCCAGCATGGTCGCCATATCCGGCTCGATCATGCCTGAGCCTTTGGCAATTCCATGGATGCGCACCGGAGTACCCCCTATCTGGCTTGTGATACCCGCCCCTTTTGCAAACGTATCGGTCGTCATGATCGCGCGCGCCGCATCCTCGAAACGGGCATCCGGGTTACAGCACAGTCCGGCAAGGGCATCCTCGATCCTGTGTATCGGCAATGGCTCTCCGATCACGCCCGTGGAGGCGATAAATATTTCCGCGGCGTCGCAGCCCAGTGAACCCGCTACCGCCTCACAGATCATCCGGCAATGACGGTCACCCGTTCGCCCGGTAAACGCGTTGGCATTACCCGAATTCACGATCAGGCCGACGGCCCGCCCGCCTTTCAAATGTTTCCGGCATGACAATACCGGGGCGCTGGCGGTTTTTGACCGGGTCAGGACCCCGGCCACAGTCGTACCGGGTTCAAACCGCGCCAGCATGAGGTCATTCCGGCCCGGATACTTGATACCGGCTGCCGCGACCGAGAACCGGACCCCGGACAGGTCTTCAAGATCGGGGAAACAGGGCGGCGCCAGAGGGGAGGTTTCCATCCGTCAGCCTTCAAATCCGGCCATGGCATTGTTTATACTTTTTGCCTGAACCGCAGGGGCAAGGCTCGTTTCTTCCCACTTTTTTGCCCACCCTGACATAAGGTCGCTCGGAGCGGGGACCCCGGGGCTGGCTTTGCGCTTCCGGGGGCTGGGCACGGCCCTGTGCAGGCAGGCCGGCATCCGCCTGCTCGTGAACATAACGGACCGATTGTTCCTGGCTCTGTTGCTGGCGAAGCCGGTTCTCCACCTCGATCATTTCCTCTTCCGACGGCACCTGGACTTTTGCCAGGATGCAGATCACGTCATATTTGATTGACTCCAGCAACGAGTTGAACATTTCAAACGCTTCGCGCTTGTATTCCTGTTTGGGGTTTTTCTGCGCATAGCCGCGAAGCCCGATACCCTGTCTGAGATAATCCATATTCGCCAGATGCTCTTTCCATTGCTCATCCAGCGTTTTCAGCATGACCTGTTTCTCGAAGAGACGCATATTTTCACTGCCGACCCGGCTTTCCTTGGACCGGGCCACATCGACAATGGACTGGAGGATTTTTGCGCGCAGTGGTTCTTCGTGCAGGCTGTCATCCTCATTCAGCCATTTCTGCACCTCGAGTTCCAATCCGAATTCCGACAGGACATCCCTTTCCAGCGACTCAATATCCCACTGCTCCTCCAGGGTCTGCGGTTGAATACTGCGACTGATAACCCCGTTGACCACCTCCGTGCGGGAATAGTCGATGTAATCTGAAATATCTTCCGATTCCATCAGGTCATTTCGTTGCTCATAGATTATCTTGCGCTGTTCATTAGCGACATCGTCATACTCCAGCAATTGCTTGCGCATGTCGAAGTTATGGCCTTCCACCTTTTTCTGGGCATTTTCGATGGCGCGGTTCACCCACGGATGCTCGATTGCCTCGCCTTCATCCATCCCCAGCTTCTCCATCAGTCCGGCAATCTTCCCGGAACCGAAAATTCTCATCAGGTTGTCTTCCAGGGACAGGAAGAACCGGCTTGTACCCGGATCGCCCTGACGCCCGCATCGCCCCCGCAGCTGGTTGTCCACTCGCCGGGACTCGTTACGCTCAGTGCCCAGTACGTGCAGCCCTCCCGCTTCTATGACCTGGTTGTGGCGTTCCTTCCATTGCGCGCCTGCCGCTTCTTTCTCAAAATCCGTCTCCAGCCTGGCCAGTTCCATCTCCAGGTTGCCCCCCAGGACAATATCCGTACCGCGGCCCGCCATGTTGGTGGCGATGGTGATCGTACCCGGACGTCCCGCCTCCGCGATAATTTCCGCTTCCTTGCCATGGTGCTTGGCATTCAGAACCCGGTGCTCTATTTTCTTCCTGGTCAGGATTCCCCCGAGATGTTCAGAAGATTCGATGGATGCCGTTCCAACCAGGACGGGCTGGTTTCTGGCGCGGCATTGATCGATCTCCCGGCAAATTGCGGCATATTTCTCCTCTGTGGTTCGATAGACCAGATCCGGGAAATCCTCCCTGCACATCTCCTCGTTGGTCGGAATGATCACGACCTCCAGGCCATATATCTGGAGAAACTCAGGCGCTTCGGTATCCGCGGTTCCAGTCATCCCGGACAACTTGTCGTACAGTCGGAAGTAATTCTGGAAAGTGATCGAAGCCAGAGTCTGGTTTTCCTGTTGAACGGATACGCCCTCTTTCGCTTCCACGGCCTGATGCAACCCCTCGGACCAGCGCCTGCCCGGCATCATCCGGCCGGTAAACTCATCTATAATCACAATCGCGTCGTCACGGACAATGTAATCGACGTCCCTGGCGAACAGGTTGTGCGCCCGCAGCGCAGCGTGAAGATGATGCAACAGACCGATATTGGCCGATTCATACAGACTGCTGCCCGGCTCAAGCAGCCCCGCTTTGATCAACAGGGATTCAGACCGCTCATGCCCTTCTTCAGTCAATGTAATCTGCCTGGATTTTTCATCGACACTGAAATCTCCGGGGCCTTCCGGATCCTGCTGACGAGTCAGAACGGGAATAATCGTGTTTATTTTCGAATACAGGTCCGTACTCTCTTCCGCCGGCCCGGAAATAATCAGGGGGGTCCGCGCCTCATCGATCAGAATCGAATCCACTTCATCCACAATTGCAAAACCCAACCCTTTCTGGAAACGGTCTTCGCCGGAAAACGCCATGTTGTCCCGCAGGTAGTCAAATCCAAATTCGTTGTTTGTGCCATAAACAATATCGCACAGATAAGCTTTTTTCTTTTCCTCCCGGCTCTGCCCGGGATGGATTACACCCACAGTAAGCCCCAGAAAAGAATAGATCTTACCCATCCATTCGGCGTCGCGTTGCGCCAGGTAACTGTTCACCGTGACCACATGCACCGGTGAACCGCAGACCGCGTTCAGGTAAGCGGGAAGCGTGGCAACCAGGGTTTTGCCTTCGCCGGTTTTCATTTCGGCAATCTTGCCTTCATTCAGGACCATGCCGCCCACCAGTTGCACATCGAAATGGCGCAACCCGGTAGTGCGGGCCGAGGCCTCGCGAACCACGGCAAAAGTCTCTGCCAGCAAGTCGTCCATACTGGCGCCGTCAGCCGAGCGCTTGCGAAATTCCGCAGTCCTGCCTGCAAGTTCATGATCGCTCAATCCCTTTAACGAGTCTTCCATGGCATTGATCTTCGTGACCGTTTTTCCCAGGCTTTTAAGCAAACGCTGGTTACGGTCTCCAAAAACTTTTTTCAATACACCCTGCAGCATATAAATATAGTATTATTGTTTCGTTCGATTGCGGCGGAATTATGCCAGATATATCCCGGATAAGACCATTTGAAAATCAATGCAGGAATTCAGGCGAATTTCACAGATCACGCGCCACGTCCTGCCAAAAGATGTGGATTCACCGGCAGATGAAGCCGACCAGCAATCCCTGCTTGAATTCTGGCAGGAAAATGCAGGTATCGCGGCTCCCTATACCCGACTTCTGTGGTACCGGTCTGGCCGCCTGGTGGTTTTTTGCGACAGTCCGGTCTGGACGACTCAAATCAGGCACCAGGCTCCTTCCCTGATTCGACAACTGAATGAATCGGGTTTTAAAATCTCGAGCCTGGAATCGAAAATAAAACCCGCAGGCCGCATTTCCGGTCAAGATAACAAGCCGGAGCGGTCAGTAAATCCGATCTCTGCCCAAAACGCCAAAGCCATGGCAGGCATTTCCAGGAAACTGATACACAAGGGATTGGGGGAGGCAATCTACCGGCTTGCCAGCAAATCAATCGGGTAATGGCGGGATACGGGCAATGTCAGTCAAACAGCGACCGCGGGTTGGGCAAAAGGAACCGGAATATCGGCTTCGTCTTCAAAGGTGACGATTTCCCATGCAGACCGGGTTGCCATGAGCTTGCGCAGCAGTTTGTTGTTCAGGCTGTGCCCGGATTTATAAGCGCTGAACGCGCCGATCAATGGAGCTCCCAGAAGATACAGGTCACCAATGCCATCCAGGATCTTGTGCTTGACGAACTCGTCTTCGTAACGCAATCCATCATCATTGAGAATGTGGAACCCGTCCATTACGATGGCGTTGTCATAACTTCCGCCCTGTACCAGCCCCGACGCCCTCAACGACTCCAGTTCATTGATGAATCCAAAAGTCCTGGCTCGACTGATCTCCTTTACGAATGACGTCGTCGACAAATCGACGGTTGCCATTTGGACCGAGTTCTGTAATATCGGATGGTTGAAATCAATAGCGAATGAAACCTTGAACCCGTTGAATGGTTCCAGGCGGGCCCACTTGTCACCCTGATTGACACGCACCGGGCTCTTGATTCGAATGAATTTCTTCGGCTTGTTCTGTTCCAGGATCCCGGCGGACTGCAACAGGAAAACAAAAGGACCGGCGCTGCCATCCATGATCGGAACTTCGGGCGCGGTCAACTCCACATACGCGTTATCGATTCCCAATCCCGAAAACGCGGACATCAAATGTTCTACAGTGGAAATCTTGACGCCCTGTTTTTCCAGGGATGTGGACAGACGGGTATCGCTGACATTTTCCGGGCAGGCTACGATACTGACGACAGGATCGAGGTCAACCCGCCTGAATACGATCCCCGTATCGACAGCGGCTGGCTCAAGGGTAAGGTAGACTTTCTCGCCGGTATGCAGACCGATGCCGGTAGCGTGGATCACGTTTTTCAGGGTGCGTTGTCTGATCATTTGGTTATAGTTCCAGTCAATAAATCGTTGTCGGAACAAAGAGGCGGATGCTACACCAAAACCTCTTCAAATTGAACGGTTTTCTTCCAGGAATATTAATTTACCTGATTTATTTTCTAATTCACGTTAAATATTGGAAAGTTTTGATTAATCCGCCTGTTTTCGAAGAAATGGAGGAATATCGTAATCATCGATATCCACCTGCGCTTCCGCTGCCGTTCTGGAATTGCCGAACCCTTTCGTCAGCATATCACGGGGTTTTGCATGGACGGCGACTTTGGGTGACTGGGCCGTCGGAACGGCCTGAACCGGACTCGCTTCCACTTTGGGAACCTCCTTGGCCCGACTGTCGGAAAGTCCGGTCGCCACCATGGTGACCCTCAAATTACCCTCCATTTCAGCATCGAACGCAGTACCGATCACCACATTCGCATCCAGCGCCGCGTACTCATGAATGACTTTGCCAACCTTCTCATACTCACCGATCGTCATGTCCGGTTCGGCGGTAATATTCACCAGCAGGCCTTTTGCGCCTTTCAGATCGACATCCTCGAGCAATGGACTCGAAATGGCTTTTCTGGCCGCTTCCTCCGCCCGGTTTTCACCAGACATCGTGGATGAACCCATCATCGCCATGCCCATTTCCGACATGACTGTCCTGACATCCGCAAAATCGACATTAATCATACCCGGACGGGTAATCAGTTCGGATATTCCCTGAACCGCATTGAACAGAACTTCATTGGCATTTCTAAAGGCCTCGATCAGCGTAATATTCTGTCCCATCACCGTCAGGACTTTCTCATTGGGAATGATGATCAACGAATCCACAAAATCCTGGAGTTCATCGATACCCCTGTCCGCAATGGTTTTCCGCTTGTGTCCTTCAAAAGGGAAGGGACGGGTCACGACAGCCACGGTCAGCACTTGTTTCTCGCGAGCGATTTCCGCAATGACGGGAGCGGCGCCCGTTCCTGTTCCTCCGCCCATGCCCGCAGTAATGAAAATCATGTCTGCCCCCTCGATCACCTCTCCGATACGCTCACGATCCTCCAGCGCCGCCTGCCGGCCCACCTCCGGGTCGGCGCCGGCGCCAAGCCCCTTGGTCAGATTTCCCCCGAGCCGAAGTACCTTGTTGGCCTTTGACATCGCCAGCACCTGCTCGTCTGTATTGGCGCTGATGAATTCGACTTCTTCAAGCCTGGACTCGATCATGTGCTCGACCGCGTTGCCACCGCCGCCGCCAACTCCGATGACCTTGATCATCGCCTGTCGATTCAATGTGTCTACCAATTCAAACATTTGTCTGTCTCCTCGTATATATAAAAGAATTTAAAGAGTTGTAGCGTTTTGCACCCAACGCCGGAAATTGTCGTCCAGGTACCTGATTGCCCTTGTGTTTGTCGTCAAAAACTCTCTTTTGCCCATTTCCTCACCCTCTCGACCATGGATGCAACGGCATGGGTTTCCGGGGCTTTTTTTCCGGTCCCGGGCTTGCGCGAATAACCAAATTGAACCAGCCCCATGGCTGTTGAATAAATCGGGTTTCGAATCATTTCATGATGTTTGCCTTGATATCCCGACAGCCCCTGGCGGACCGGCAAATGAAAGATTTCCTCGGCCAGGTCAACGATGCCTTCCAGCCTCGAAGTCCCCCCGGTGACTACTATTCCCGAACCGATCACGCTTTCGTACCCGCTTTTGCGAATTTCCGCCTGGACCAGAAGCAGGAGTTCCTCGATCCGCGGCTCGATCACATCGGCCAGACTTCTTCTTGACAGGGTTCTCGACGGACGCCCGCCCATACCCGGAATTTCGATGGCCTGGTCCTCCTCTACCAGTTGCGCGAGGGTACAGCCGTATTTCATCTTGATTTCATCGGCGGCCTGGGTCGAGGTATGGAACGCGATCGCAATGTCGTTAGTCACCTGGTTGCCAGCAATCGGAACAACCACGGTGTGGCTGATCGTGCCTTCGTGAAAAATCGCGATATCCGTCGTTCCGCCGCCAATATCGACCATGCAGACCCCTAACTCCTTCTCATCCTCGGTCAGGACCGCTTCCCCGGACGCGACCGGCTCAAGAATGATGTCATCCACTTCCAGCCCGCATCTTCGAATACACTTCGCGATGTTCTGTACGGCGCTGATTGCGCCGGTAATGATATGCACCCTGACTTCCATCCGCACTCCGCACATCCCGATCGGTTTGCGGATACCGTCCTGGCCATCGATCACGAATTCCCGGGGCAGGACATGGAGAATCTGCTGACCGTTGGGAATAGCCATGGCCTTGGCGGCGTCTATCACCCTTTCCACGTCCCCTTCTGTAACTTCGTTGTCCTTTATGGCCACTACGCCATGGGAATCGATGCTGCCGATATGGGCGCCCGCAATTCCGGCATAGACAGAAAAGATCCGGCAGTCCGCCATGGCCGCCGCGTCTTCAACCGCTCCCTGGATTGAATGGACGGTGGATTCAATATCAGCGACGACCCCTTTGCGCAATCCGGACGCGGGTTGATGACCGATACCGATCACATTCATTTCGCCTTCCTCATCGATCCCGGCCACGACCATCAGGACTTTCGAGGTTCCGATATCGAGTCCAACCACCAGGCTGTCTGTTTTTTTCGTCATGGTTATGTACTTCCCGACTTGGGGCCGGACGCCGACGCAGTTTCGCGGTCGCGCCAACCGATCGCGAAACCGTTCGGATACCGCAAATCAACGGACTCCATTTCCGGGAACCGGGCCAGCAATCCCGGATCCAGGGCATCCAGGAATCTCTGCACCCGCGTCCCGGAGCGCTGCACCTCGACAATCAGGGTCATATGTGCATCCGTGCCGGCCATCCGGCCATCCGGGTTGCCGGATTCACCCTGCGCCGCAGGAGCGGCGGCGCTGATCCTGAAATCAAGCAAGCCGGTCGGACTCAGACTCAGCGAGTCCAGTGACAATCCGAGTGCGGCAAACTTTCCCGACCATTGCTGAAACGCCTCCCAGACGACTTCAACCTGGTCTTCGGGGCCGTTCAATTGCGCCAGCGCGGTGTGGTCCCATTTTTCATTGACCTTCCGCACGACCAGGTCGCCTGCGAGACTCAGCCATTTGTCCGTACCCCAACGTGCGGCAAGCTCGGCTTCAACCACATGGATTACAATGGTTGACGGCCATTGACGGCGAAGTGAAGCGGAAAATACCCAGGGCAATTGCTCAACCTCATATTCCAGCCGTTCGAGATCGAGCGAGAAGAAATTTCCATCCAGAGCGTTCCGCACCACTTGTTTCACCTGCTCACCGCCCTCGTCCCCGGATTCGCCAGATACCAGAATTTCTTCGATTTGAAATTTGTCCGGCTGAAGCAGCCAGTCTGCAGCGAACAAAATCAGCAACAGGGTCAGCAACAGGCGGCCAACCACCATTTCCCATCCCGAAATGTTCGATGAACCCGGATTCCGGTCATCAGCCGCCCCATCCGGGATGACGTGGTCTTCGATAGTCCGGTTGAACATCATTTTTCCCTGCCCATGATGTGTACCTCGAGTTGCAAATCGACCCCGCAATTTTTCTTTACCCGGTCGCGCGCATGACCGATCAGACACTCGATGTCCGCGGAACTCGCGCTGCCGTCATTAATGATAAAGTTTGCGTGAAGTTCGGAAATACGGGCTCCGCCAATCGCATAACCTTTCAATCCCGCCTGTTCAATCAGTTTTGCCGCGAAATCCCCGTCCGGGTTCCTGAAAACCGATCCCGCGTTGGCGCTTTGAACCGGTTGCGAACGGTTTCTCTTGTGCAGCAGGTCGCGCATGGCCGCTTTGCCGTCAAATCCGTCTCCCGCCTGCCGCAGCTTCAGTATCGCGCCGAGCAGCCAGCGATCGCCCGGAAGCTCTACATGACGATATCCATAACCGACTTCGGAGCGGTCCATGAACATCCGGTGGCCGCATCGGTCCACGCACTCGATCCGCTCCACCCATTCCCAGGTCTCTCCGCCGAAAGCGCCCGCGTTCATGACCAGGGCGCCGCCAAAGGACCCCGGCACTCCGGCCAGGAATTCGACACCGCTCAACCGGTTTCGCGCCGTGGTTCTCGCTACCCTGGAGCAGGACACACCGGATTCAACGTACACCCGGCCCGCTGGCATCATCCGGATCCCGTTCAGCCCTTTGGACGTACAGATCACGATGCCTTCGATTCCTCCGTCCCGAATCAACAGGTTGCTGCCAAGACCGATCCAGTGGATCTGCATGTCCTCAGGCAACCGCTTGAGCAGACTGACCAGATCCTGCTGGTCTGACGGATAGTAGAAATAATCGGCGATGCCTCCCGTCCGCCAACTGGTGTGTTTCGACATGGGTTCATTTACCCGCAATTGTCCTCTCGCGTCCCGCAAGTAACAGGGTATCCGCCCGGGTGTCTCAACCGTCATGGATGGCCTCCCTGTGACCCGATTGCAGTTGCAGCGCCAGATTATGGGAGAACCGCCCGATATCTCCGGCTCCCAATGTCAGGAGGATGTCACGGGTTTGTACCAGACCGGGCAGAATATCGTTCAGGGTGTCGAGCGATTCAGTGAAAACAGGCTCGCCGCCCAGTTGCCTGATGGCGCGGCACAGGGAACGGCCATCCCCCCCCGCAACCGGCTGCTCGCCTGCCGGGTAGACTTCCGTGACGACCAGATTTTCCACTTTCGCCAGCAGGCGCGCGAAATCGTCGAACAAATCCCGGGTCCGGGTAAATCGATGAGGCTGGAACACGACCAGGATTTTCCTTCCGGGGTAGCAATCCTGACACGCTTTCAGAGTCGCCGCCACTTCCGTCGGGTGATGGGCGTAGTCATCCACCATCTCGACAGAATGGGACCCGAACCGGGCGACGCCCAACTGCTGAAAGCGGCGTCCGATTCCCTGGAAGCCGGACAAGGCTCCCCGGATCGATTCCGTTGCCAAACCGAGCTTGTACGCGATCGCGATCGCCGCCAGCGCGTTTTGAACATTGTGAACTCCCGGCATCGCGACCCTGAATTCCCCGATCGACTCTCCGTAACGCAATACACTGAACGAACTGTGGCGGCCATCCTGGGAAATTCCGACGGCCTGGTAGTCCACGTCATCGGTCAATCCATAGCTTTCAAAAGGTTTTCTCAACCGCTCCGCAATTTCCCGGACACCCGGATCATCGAAGCACAATATCGCCAGGCCATAGAACGGCAGATTGTGGAGAAAATCCAGGCAGGACTGTTTCAGTTGATTGAAATCCCCTTTATAGGTCTCCATGTGGTCCCGGTCGATATTGGTCACGACCGCCATCTGGGGCTGCAAATGTAAAAATGAGGCATCGCTTTCATCTGCTTCCGCCACCATGTACTCGCCCTTGCCCAGTCTGGCATTACTGTGCATACTGTTGACCACGCCGCCGACGATCAGGGTCGGATCAATCCCGGCTCCCGCCAGGACAGCCCCGATCAGACTGGTTGTGGTGGTCTTCCCGTGGGTGCCGGCAACCGCAATTCCCTTCCTGAACCGCATCAGTTCTCCCAGCATTTCGGCGCGCGGCACAAGCGGCACGGATCGATGCAACGCCGCCTGGATCTCACTGTTCGTTCTCTCGAGGGCGCTTGAATACACGACCGCGTCGGCGCCCTCCAGATTGGCCGCATCATGGCCGATGAATATGGTTGCGCCCGCCTTTTCGAGCCGGTCGATAATCTTCGTTCTGGAAATATCCGACCCTGAAATCCGGAATCCCAGGTCGAGCAGGACTTCGGCAATCCCGCTCATGCCAATGCCGCCAATGCCGGCAAAATGAATGTGCCTCACGAATTCACGCATGCGCCACCTCCAGGCACCTGGCCACCACATCCTGTGTCGCCCCGGGTTTTGCCAATCCCCTTGCGGCCATTGCCATGGCTGCCAGCCTGCCCCGGTCACGCTCCAGGCCAGACAGGATTTCCAGCCATTCGCCCTGGATGAACGACTCCTCCCGGACCATGAACGCGGCCTGGTTCCTGACCAGGTAATCGGCGTTCGCGGCCTGATGATCGCTCACAGCATGGGGATAAGGCACAAAAATCGCTACCACGCCGGCACAACAGATTTCCGACACCGTCATCGCCCCCGAGCGGCAGATTATGATGTCGCACCATTCGTAAGCCTTTGCCATATCCTCGATAAACGGCTCAACCCGGCAACGTATTCCCGCCCGCCTCCAGGCTTTGCCGGACTCATCGGCCGCGCGCTGCCCGCACTGGTGCCAGATATCGAGTTCGGGGACGCCGGCGGACTTCAGCAACTCCGGCAATTCCCGATTGAAGACGGACGCCCCCTGACTGCCGCCGGTCACCAGTATTCTCAAGGCTCCGGTCCGGTTGGCCAGTCTTTGTCCGGGCGCCGGAATTTCGGTAATATCCGGCCTCACCGGATTGCCGACCCAGGTGAAATTGCGGATACCCTGCGCCTGGGGAAAACCGGTCAGCACGCTTTTGCTGAAACGCGCCAGCCAGCGATTGGTCAGCCCGGCTACCATGTTCTGCTCGTGAAGCAGCACCGGCAACCGCAACGCCGCGGCCGTCAATCCGCCCGGCCCCGATACGAATCCGCCCATGCCCAGCACGGCTTTGGGCTTGTATTTTCTGATTAACCTGAATGTCTGCGCCATTGCCTTGACCAGCAACAACAGCGCCCTTGCTTTTCGCAACAACCCACCGTTCCTGAGTCCCCTGACATCAATCGGATCGAACGCGATACCGGATTCGGGAACCACTCGCGCCTCCATGCCGGCGGAGGTGCCGATCCAGTTGATATCAACGCCTTTATCGATCAACGCTTTTGCGACTGCCAGCGCCGGCATGACATGCCCGCCCGTCCCTCCTGCCATGATCATCATCCGGGTCATCGGCCAGCCCCTGATCGAAGACGGGTGTGCCGACTGATGGCGAACAACAGGCCGACCGCCGCCATGCTGCTCAACAGGCTGCTACCGCCATAGCTCATCAGTGGCAGGGTCAGGCCCTTGGTAGGCAGCAACCCGGTATTCACGCCCGTGTGCACCGCGGCCTGAAATACAAGAATGACGCCTGTTCCCTGGGCCAGAAGCCCGGAAAACCAGAACCCCCGCTCCAATGCCTGTTGTCCGATAACGAGGGCGAGAAACAGGAGCGCCGCAAACAGCGACAACACGCAGAATATACCGATTGCCCCGAGTTCTTCGCCGATGATGGCGATCAGGAAGTCATTGCCGGCATGCGGCAGGTAGGACAACTTTTGTATACTGCTGCCCAAACCGGCCCCGAACCACTCCCCCCGGCCGATCGCGATCAATGACTGCACCAGTTGAAAGCCTGAACCATACGGGTCTGCCCAGGGGTCCCTGTAGCTGAGCATCCGGATCACCCGATAAGGCTCCATCCACAGGATCAGCGTCATCAGGCCCGTGACGATCAGGATGCTGAGCGCAAGGTGAGAGATCCGCACACCCCCCAGCAGCATCATGACGGCAATCGTAGCCAGGATCACAACCGTAGCGCCAAAGTCAGGCTGGAGCAGCAGCAGCAACCCGAACGCGCCCGCCACCCATCCTATATTGGCGACCCCGACCCGGAACAAATGCAGGCTATCCTTTTTCCTGGCCAGATAGTCAGCGAAATAAATGACTGCCGCAATTTTTGCAAACTCCGAAGGTTGCAGACGGATTCCACCCAGTTCAACCCAGCGCGAACTGCCATTGACCTCCACACCCAGACCGGTGAACACCAATGCCAGGAACACGAATATTCCGAGCAGCAGGTATCCCTTGTTCACTCTCTCCAGCCAGTCTATTCGAATGGAGGCCACGGCCCACAAGACAATCGCGCCCGCTCCAAGGTGCATCGAATGCCGGATCAAGTGAGCGAAGTTGACATCCTGCCCCCCCTTGGCGACAGTGGCTGAAAACACCATGACCGTACCGATCGATACCAGAGCGGTCACAACCAGCGCCAGCCAGTGTTCCGGGTTTCCGGCCAGCCGTACCTTTTTCATCGAATCGATCGAAACCGCCTCAGCCTGCTGATTCATCATCCCCCCCGCCGCCGGCCAGCTCCAGGACCCGTTGCCTGAACCGGTCGCCCCGATGCGCATAGCTTTCAAACATGTCGTAGCTCGCGCATGCCGGAGAAAACAAGACGGTGTCTCCGGGCCTTGCCAGGCTGGACGACCGTTCTACGGCCTCGTCCAGAGTACCCACACGGGTCACAGTGGACACGTTTTTGAAACAGGCCAGAATTATTTCAGCGTCCTCACCGTAAATGAAGGAGTGGGCCACCTTGTCATCGATCACGCCGGCCAGGGCTGAAAAGTCGGCGCCCTTGCCCTGGCCGCCGAGAATCAGAATGATGGGTTGGCGCAACCCCTCAATCGCCGCAATCGTGGCGCCCGGGTTCGTGCCCTTGGAATCGTTGATCCATTTGACCTGCCCGACCTCCTTCACGATCTCGCAACGATGGGGCAGACCGCGATAGTCGAGCGCCGCCTGAATCACATCCGGTGTCAGCCTCACCCCCGCAGACTCCACCAGGGCGAACGCCGCCAGCGCATTGGCGACATTCTGTTCGCCCTGTAGCGTCATTCGATCGACCCGCGCAAGCGCTTTCTCCCCATGCACCATCAGACGCTCCCCACCGGATCCGGCAATACCGAAATCCCCGTCCCCGTCCGGGGCGTTCAGTCCAAAGCTCGGCGCCGGGAACCGGCCGGTCATCCTGCGCCCGGTTATCCGGTCATCTCGGTTGACAACGCGGTTCCGGGCATGGCGGAATATCCGGAATTTGGCATCGGCGTAATCCTGCAAACCCGGATACCGGTCCATGTGGTCGGCGCTGATATTGAGAACCGTCGCGGCAACCGGTTTCAGTGTCCGGGTATTTTCCAACTGGAAGCTGGACAACTCGAGAACATAAAAATCAGGACTCCCGCCTTCGAGCAGGTCGAGCGCCGGGGTGCCGATATTTCCCCCGGTTTTAACGGTATTGCCCGAGGCCAACAGCATATTGGTGACCAGCATGGTCACCGTAGACTTGCCATTCGAACCGGTAATCGCGATCACGGGCGCGTCCGCGCTGCGCGCAAAAAGTTCTATGTCACTGATCGGCGGCTTTTCACCCCCACTGCCCGTACCGGTGATCTGGATGCCCGGACTGGTGATGATCTGGTCGAACTCGGCGAAACGTCCACGGGGAATACTGCCCAGCACCAGCTCCACATCGGGGAATCGCTGTTTCACCTGGCCCAGATAAGGCGGAAGATCGCGCGAATCGGCTACCGTATCCGGCAATCGGTTTGCGCGAGATGCCGGACGACCGAAAAGCCGGTCAGGCCGAGGCCGACTACCAGGGCGGATTCCCGAACGGGTTGTATGGATTCAGTCACAATCAATGCCCGTGCCCTCAGCGGATCTTCAACGTAGCCAGCCCGATCAATACCAGAATCAGGCTGATAATCCAGAACCGAACGATCACCCGGGGCTCGGGCCAGCCCTTCAATTCGAAATGATGGTGCAGCGGGGCCATCCTGAAGATCCGCCTGCCAATCAGTTTGTAAGAGGCGACCTGCAATATGACCGAAACCGTTTCCACAACAAAAATCCCGCCCATGACGATCAACACGATTTCCTGGCGGACGATAACCGCGACGATTCCGACTGCCGCGCCCAGGGAAAGGGCGCCGATATCCCCCATGAAAACCTGGGCCGGATAGGTGTTGAACCAAAGAAACCCCAGACCGCCGCCCACCAGCGCCGAGCAGAAAACCAGTACCTCCCCCGCCCCCGGAATATAGGGAATACCCAGATAGGAAGAGAAATTCAGGTTACCGGTCACATAGGCGAAAACTCCCAACGCTCCGGCCACCATGACGGTCGGCATGATAGCCAGCCCGTCGAGACCGTCGGTCAGATTCACGGCATTGCTGGTGCCGACCACCACCAGCCAGGTCAACCCGATGAAACCCCAGCCCAACGGGATTGCGATATCCTTGAACAGCGGAACCAGCAATTCGGTTTCCGCGGGCAGATTCGCCGTCTGGAACAGGAAAATCGCCACCGCCAGCCCCGAGACACTCTGGAAAAAGAACTTGTTCCTGGCGCCCATCCCCCGGGGGTTCCGGTCAATCAGCTTGCGATAATCGTCTACCCAGCCGATCACCCCGAAAGCAATTGTCGTAAACAGGATCGCCCAGATATAGCGATTGAACAAATCCCCCCAAAGCAGCGTCGCCACCACCACAGCGAACAGGATCAGCGCCCCGCCCATGGTCGGTGTCCCGACTTTACTGAAATGTGCAGGCGGTCCTTCCGCCCGCACAGTCTGGCCGATCTGGTACTCACTGAGCTTTCGGATCATGGTCGGGCCAAACACAAAAAATATGCCGATCGCAGTCAGAACCCCGCAGATTCCCCTGAAGGTCAGGTACCGGAATACATTGAAAAAGCTGTACTCCCGCGCAAGGTTCTCGAACAGCCAGGTCAACATGTGCGGCCACCCTTTCCCGGCCGGGAATTCAAATCCTCCACCACCACTTGATGCACCAGATTTTCCATGCGCGAAGACCGCGAGCCCTTGATCAGCATGACCACATCCGGGCCCAGGGTCCGCTTCGCGGCCTGTTGCAACGCCTCCATACTGTCGAAGACCCTGGCGCTGTCCCCGAAACGTCCCGCGTAAAAACGGGCGTGGTCGTTGCGGTCCCGCGAATAGCAATACAGGCGGTCTATCCCCTGGATTTTTGCGTACTCCCCCACTTCCTCATGCAACTGCGGACTGGTTTCCCCCAATTCCGCCATGGCCCCGAGCACCAGGATCTTTTTGCCCCTGCATTGCTGCAATACATGGATTGCGGCCTTCATGGACATCGGATTGGCGTTATAACTGTCATCGATAACGGTGGAACCGTTCAATCCCGGCCTGACATCCAGGCGGCCTGTGACCCCGGATACCGTTTCCAGTCCGTCCCTTATCATGTCCAGTCCGGCGCCCGCGGCAAAACAGACAGCGGAAGCCGCCAGCGCATTCATGATATTATGACGACCCGGCAACGGCAGATTGACCGGAATATCCTGGCCCGCCACCCGCAGGTCGAACCGGCTTGCGCGGGCGCCCGGCTCCGCGTTGCGGGCGCTCACATCCGCTTTGGCGACCATCGCAAAGCGGACAATCGTTATTCCGGGACGGGAAGTCCGGAGCCCGGCCACCCATTCGTCGTGGAATTCATCATCGGCATTGACGACCGCGACGCCCGTATCCGGCAATCCCAGGAAGATTCCAGCCTTTTCCAAAGCGATTTGCCGGGTGCTTCCAAGCCCCTCCAGATGGGCGGGGGCCACATTGTTGATCAGCGCCAGGGTCGGCCGGGCCAGTCGGGCAAGATATCCGATTTCGCCCGGATGGTTGGTTCCCATTTCAATCACCGCGAAGCGATGGCGGTCGGTCATCTTCAACAAGGTAAGCGGCACCCCCCACTGATTGTTGAAACTCCTCGAAGGAGCCAGGCACCGACCCCACTGTGCAAATATCGAAGCGGTCATTGCGGTCACGGTGGTTTTTCCGTTACTGCCCGTAATCGCGGCCACCGGGATGTCAAATCGTGACCGCCAGTCTTTACCCAGTCGACCCAGGGCAATCGTGGTATCCGGCACCCCGATCAGGGCCAGCTTCGATTCGACCTCCGATATTGCGACGGATGCCCGGTCGGACACCACGGCGCCGACCGCGCCCATCGCACTGGCCTGGGATAAAAAGGCGTGGCCGTCGAACTTTTCTCCGGGAACCGCCACGAACAGCCCACCCGGCTGGACTGTCCTGGAATCCGTGCTCACAGAAGTGAATTCGGCGTCGTGGCCCGACATCGTTCCCTGAACGATGCGGGCCGCTTCGGACAACGCCATCATGACAGCCGCTCCAGCAATTCCCGGACCAGTTCACGGTCGCTCAACCGCCTGGCTTCACCCGCTTTGATCTGCCGTGTCTCATGGCCCTTTCCGGCCAGCAGGATCAGGTCTTCGGCAGTTGAGGATTGAATGGCCTGCCGGACGGCCATTTTCCGGTCATGGATGACCGTCGGCCTGCTTTTCATGCCCTGCAGAATCTGTTCGACAATCCCCTCCGGCGATTCAAAACGGGGGTTGTCATCGGTAATAATGACGCGGTCGGCCAGGCGTTCGGCAATCGCCCCCATTTGCGGCCGTTTTTCCCGGTCCCGGTCGCCGCCACAGCCAAACACCACAACCAGTTCGCCGCGGCACAGTGGTTCAAGGGAAAGCAACGCCTGCTCCAGCGCGTCCGGGGTATGGGCATAATCCACTACGACACCCGGTTGCCAGGGACGATTGGCAAACCATTCCATCCGTCCCGGCGGCGCCGACAATCCAGGCATGGCTTCCGCAATTTCTCCCACCCGATAACCCAGGCCGACCAGCGCTCCGGCCGTCGCCAGGACATTCAGTACATTGACCGCGCCTGTCAAGGCTACCCTGATCCGCCCGGAATCTCCCCGGTAACCCAGATCGAACTGAATTTCGCACTCACTGGCCTCCAGATTGCGGGGCGCCAGGTCCGCATTCCCCAAACCGTAGGTCAGGCGGCGCAGACCGGGCCTGTGTCTTTCGAGATAGCGAACCAGGTTTTTCCCGAAGGCGTCATCACTATTGACGACCACGGCCCTGAGGGACGGAAAGTCGAACAGCTTCCGCTTTGCCCGGCCGTATTCCTCCATGGAATGGTGATAGTCCAGATGATCCCGGGAAAGATTGGTAAGGACGGCAATATCGAACTCGACGCCATTGACACGCCCCTGGTCCAGACCATGCGAGGAAACCTCGAGACTCACCGCAGCCATTTGCATCGATCGAAAACCAGCCAGCCGCCGATGCATCGAAATGACATCCGCAGTGGTCAGATCCGACATCTGCAAACTGCCGATTTTTCCGGTTCCCAGCGTACCCGAATAGCCGCAGGAAAGACCCAGCCGTTCCAGCGCCTGGCCGATCAGCCAGGCCGTAGTGGTTTTACCGTTGGTTCCGGTTACCCCGATCACCTTCAAAGCAGAAGACGGATTGCGAAAACAGACGGACGCGATTCGGCCCAGTTTGTCTTTAAGGCCGTCAATTCCGATCAATGGAGTGTTTTCTCCGGGTTCTTTTCCGGAACCGCTTTCATGAGCCTCGTAGTCCCGGCTTTCGTAAAGAACAGCCGAAGCCTGATGATGGATTGCCTCGGGGATGTAGTCCCGTCCATCGGCAAGCATCCCGGGCAGGGCAACGAACACATCGCCGCGCTCCACCTGCCTGCTGTCAAGCTGTAACCGGCCAACCAGCCGGTCATCGGCCGGCTTCAACGCGGCAACCCCGGACAGTATCTCACTCAACCGGATACTGGCGATTGAATCCTCCCGGGCGATTGTCTGATGTTCGATCACGGATCGGGGCCCATTGCCGACGCTCACACTGGATTCCTGTCGACTTCGACCGAAACGATCCGGGACCGGTCGAGATCATCCGGCTTGACGTTGTACAGGCGCATCATGTCGGACATCAACCGCGAAAAAACCGGCGCCGCGACATCCCCCCCATAGTGGAACCGGCCTTGCGGATCGTCAATCGAAACAACGGTTACGAACCTCGGATCGGAGACCGGGCCGAGTCCGGCGAACAACGACACGTAGCGGTTGTTCCTGTAGTTGCCGTCGATCAGCTTGTGCGTGGTTCCGGTCTTTCCGCCTATCCGATACTGGGCGATCCTGGCTTTCCGGGCCGTGCCTTTTGCAGTGGCGACCTGCTCAAGCATTTCCCTGACCCTGAATACGGTGGCAGGCTGAAACACTCTCTCCCCCCTGGCGCGAAATCCGGGCTCCTTGCGCTCCAGGGTGACCGGCAGCAATTCCCCGTCCGTGGCGAAAACCGTATAGGCTCTCGCCAGTTGCAATGGAGTCGTCGAGAAACCGTAACCATACGCCATGGTCGCGTGTTCTATTTGCCGGGAACGGCGTCTGAGAACACCCGGAGTCTCACCCGGCAAAGACCCGGCTATCGAACCGAATCCGACATCCTTCAACGTGTCGAAAAGATCATCGAACGGCAGGGCCAGCGCAATTTTCGCGGAACCGATATTGCTGGACTTCACGAGCACATCGAAAACCGACAATTCGCCATAGTCATGGACATCGCGGATGGTGCGACCCCCGACCCGCCAGGCGCCCGGAGACGTATCGACCAGGGTATCCACCCCGACCGTTCCGCTTTCCAGCGCCATGGCAATGGTGAACGGTTTTGCCGTGGACCCCGGCTCCAGAATATCCGTCACCGCCCGATTCCTGAATATTCCGTTTTTCAGGGAACCCCGGTCATTGGGATTGAACTGGGGCGCAGTCACCATCGCCAGGACTTCGCCGCTGGGCACGGATAAAACCACGATACTGCCGCCTGCGGCGTCATGTTCGATCAACGCGGATTCCAGGTACTTGCTGGCAAGCGATTGCAGTCTCTGGTCGATGCTGACCACCAGGTCCCGGCCATGCCGGACCTGTCGAACGCTTTCCACTCTTTCGACATAACGCCCACCCAGGTTTTTAAGCGCCAGCATCCGGCCTTCGCTGCCTTTCAATTCTTTGTTGAACGCAAGCTCCAGTCCTTCCTGGCCATTGCCGTCAATATCGGTAAATCCGATCAGATGGGCGCTGACCGGGCCACTCGGGAAATACCGCCTGTATTCCCTTCGCACATCCAGTCCGGGAGTCGGAGACTGCATCACCTGTTCGACCACAGCGGGCGGCAATTGCCGTTCGACATACATGAAATCAGCGCTGGCAAATTTCCTGCACTTGTCCTCCAGGTATTCTCTTGAAATACCCGTGGCCTCCAGGATATTGTCCCAGGATGATTCCGGATCGCAGAACAGTCCGGGATCCGAAACCAGGGAATACACCGGAGTGCTGACCGATAGCGGCTGGCCGTTGCGGTCAAGAATCCGTCCCCGTTCCGGGAAAACAGTCACTTCCCGCAAGTAACGCATATCTCCCTGGGATTGGAGTTTTTCCCGCTCAAAGGTTTGCAGGTAAACGACACGAAGCGCAAGCACGACAAACACAGCGATCATCCCCGCAAGCACCAGGTACTGGCGCCAGATCAGCGAATCCGCGGTCAGCCGGTCTCCACCACCTGTCCGTACCCGACTGTGTTCGAAAATCCGGATCACTGGACACTCGCCGGTTGCCGCTTATTGCCGACCGGGGCTCCCAGGTACACGGTCACAACTTTTCCGGGGGGAGGCGGATGCATCCCCAATCGACTGCCCACACTGTCCGCAATGTTATGCCGGGTGTTCCAGGTCGTTTTCTCGATCAGGAGTCTGCCCCACTCGGTTTTGAGTTGACCGAGGCGATTGTCAAGGTCATGCAAATGAGCGAATACCAATCGATTCTCATGACGGACCGTTACCACGGCCAAAGCGCTGAAGATCAGCAGAACCAGCAAAATGATCGAAAGTTTGTTGACTGGTTGAAATGGTCCCATCTGGATAGCCCGTGAATATGGATAGCCCGTGAATAACCCGGCTTATCCGTGAGCGTGCTGGAGGGCTGTCTTCCGGGCGACCCGCATCACCGCGCTTCTTGCCCTCGGATTTCTACCGAGTTCATCGGCTGCGGCCCGGACCGGCTTGCCGACCAGGCTCAACCTCGGCTTCAGCATGTTACGGGTGACAGGAAGGTCGGCAGGCCAGGGGTCGCCCCTCGACTGCTCGCGCAGGAACCGTTTTACCATCCGGTCTTCCAGGGAATGGAAACTGATGACAACCAGACGTCCGTCGGCCGCCAGTGCGTCAAGAGCCTGAGGCAGGGCGCTTTCGAGTTCCTGCAACTCCTGGTTGAGCGCGATTCGAATCGCCTGGAATGTCCGGGTGGCCGGATGTTTGCGCTTCTCTCTGGCCGGCACGGCATCCGATACCAGTCTGCTCAGTTCGGCCGTGGTCCCGATATCCCCGTACAAAAGCGCCCGCTTGATATTCCGCGCTATTCTACGGGCGAATTTTTCTTCCCCGAAACGCCGCAGGATTTCAACCAGTTCCTCTTCCTTTACCTGTTTCATCCAGTCCGCGGCCGGAATTCCTTCGGACTGGTCCATTCTCATATCCAATGGCCCGTCGTGGCTGAAACTGAATCCCCTTTCCGGTTGATCGAACTGGGGAGACGATACCCCCAGGTCGAACAAGATCGCGTCCACCTCACCCAGCAGGTTCTTGTCCCGCAGGATGTTCTTCAATCGGGAGAAAGCGCTGTGAACCACCTCGATTCTCCGGTCATCCCGCGAGAATTTCCTGGCGTGGGTGACTGCGTCCACGTCCCGGTCGATCACGATCAGTCTGGCGGATCCCGGTAGAACCTTCAGCATTTCCCGTGCATGTCCGCCCCGCCCCCAGGTTGCGTCGACCACCACTTCCCGGCCGCCAAGGTCAAGCGCCTGTATGACCTCCTTCAGCAAAACCGGGACATGGGTTGACGGTGGCGCAGGATTCACAGCGAAAGCCGCTCCATCTCGACAGACAGGCCGTCTGAATCCAGGTCTTCCCTGAGCCATTCACTCCGGCGCGCATACCACAGGCTTTCGCTCCAGATTTCGAATTTATTGCCCTGGCCCACCAGATAGATCTCTTTCGTCATCATCGCGAATTCACGAAGCGGGGATGACAGCAGGATTCGCCCGTTGCCATCCATATCGACATCCGAGGCGTAGCCAAGCAAAAAACGTTTCAGTTTCTGGTGGCCCGGATCGAAACTGGGTAACGCGACCAGTTTATCCTCCACCTTTTCCCATTCATCCAACGGGTATAGCCAAAGACAGTGTTCCCGGGTATTGTTCACGGTCACAACCATCTTTCCGTCACAGCGTGTGATCAGATTGTCCCGGTACCGGCGGGGGATGGCGAATCGGCCTTTACTGTCCAGATTGATCGAGTTGGCGCCACGAAGCATGATTTTCGACCTGAAATTACCCACAAAACTCCACTAATCTCCACTATATAAAGGACAGTGGCCTGATGTCAAGAAAAAATGACTGTTTTTGACTATGAATCGGGCGAATTCCATCCCCGCTCCGTTTCCGCGAAATTCGGGTAACGTTCCGGGATTTGTGGTTTAATCGGATTTGCCGAATCCACGATGAAAACAGGAGGAACCCGGAAAATGAGTGCGAAAGAGATCATCAGGACCAAACGGGCGCCTGCTGCCATAGGAACTTACTCGCAGGCGGTCAAAACGGGCAGGACCGTCTATATTTCGGGTCAGATCCCCCTGCATCCGGATACCATGGAAGTGGTGGATACTTCTTTCGAAGCGGCGGCCCATCAGGTTTTCAGGAATCTGGCAGCCGTGGCGGACGCGGCCGGGGGCAGTCTGGCAGACGCGGTAAAACTCAACATCTCGATGACCGACCTGGAAAATTTCGCGGCGGTCAATGAAATCATGTCGCAATACGTCGACGAACCCTGGCCGGCGCGGGCAGCCGTGGGCGTAGCCTCCCTGCCCAAGGGCGTTCCGATTGAAATCGAGGCCATTCTGGTACTGCCGTAACGGTGCCAATCATTACAGATCCGGTTTGAATTCCTCCAGCGCTGCGCCTCATCCTCTTCGATCACTTCCCGGCATCGGTCCGCGAATCATCGGCAAACTGGAGAAGATGGGTATTTCCAGGCCGCAAGACCTGCTCTTCCATTTGCCTTTCCGCTATCAGGACAAAACCCGTGTCACCCGGATAGCCCGGCTTCAGGCCGGTCATGAGTCGGTCATATTCGGCCGGATCGACTCGGTGGATGTCCGGTTCGGCAGACGCAGAAGCCTGCGGGTGCGGGTAAGCGACTCCTCCGCTTCCATTTTTCTCCGGTTTTTCCATTTCAGCCGTCACCAGCAAAAGGGATTTTGCAATGGCGCCTGGATCCAATGCTATGGAGAAGCGCGCCGGGGTCTTCAGGGTATGGAAATGGTCCACCCGGAATACAAACTTTTCAACCGGCCCGGACAACCGGCGCTGGAGGAAACATTGACGCCGGTTTATCCCGCGACAGAAGGATTGGGACAGAAAACGATCCGCAAACTGGTGTCCTCGAGTCTTGCAGATTACCGGCAGCAACTGCCGGATATGATTCCGCCGGAGCTTCAAATCGAATTCGGACTGATGCCATTGAAGAAGGCGCTGCAAACCGTCCACAATCCACCGGTGGATTGTGACGCCGATGCACTGAAAGAGGGTATTCATCCGGCCTGCCAACGCCTGGCCCTGGAAGAACTGCTGGCCCACCAGCTCGCGTTCCACCGGCTTCGCCAGAAACGACAACGGGAAAAAGGGCCACTGGTCAAAGACACAGGCAAATCCTGGAGTTTGCTCAGAAACCGGCTTGATTTCGAATTGACCGGAGCGCAGGTTCGGGTGATCCAGGAGATCCAGGACGATCTGTCCAGGAAATATCCGGTAATGCGCCTGGTCCAGGGAGATGTGGGGTCGGGTAAAACCATCGTCTGTGCCGCCGCCGCCCTGCAGACCATCGACAGTGGTTACCAGGCGGCGCTGATGGCTCCCACCGAACTGCTCGCCGAACAGCATCGCAAAACGTTTCACCAGTGGTTTGAACCACTGGATATCGAGATGGAGTGGCTAACCGGGAAACTGACCGCGGCGAACCGCAGAAAAGCGTTGTCACGGATTGCCGGCGGTGAAGCGAAAATGGTTATTGGCACCCATGCGCTGTTTCAGGAATCCGTTGAATTCAACCAGCTTGGCCTGGTCATTGTCGATGAGCAGCACCGCTTCGGGGTGGATCAAAGACTGGCGCTGCGCGACAAGGGCGCTTTCAGGAATGTCGTACCCCACCAGATCGTGATGAGCGCAACTCCGATACCCCGCTCACTGGCCATGATCCTGTATGCCGACCTGGACATATCGAACATCGACGAATTGCCGGCCGGCAGAAAACCGGTAACTACCGTGGCGTTGCCGGACACCCGGCGGCGGGAAGTCGCAGACCGGATCCGGTCCAACTGCCGGAACGGGCTGCAGGCATACTGGGTCTGCCCGTTGATCGAAGAGTCGGATAAACTGCAGATCCAGACTGCCAGGGAAACCTGCGCGACCTTGCGGGTCCTGCTGCCCGAACTCCGTATCGAATGGATCCATGGACGATTGAAACCCAAAGAGAAAGAATCCATCATGCGCCGATTCGATCAGGCCCTGATTGATCTGCTGGTGGCAACCACGGTAATCGAAGTGGGCGTGGATGTCCCCAACGCCAATCTGATGATTATTGAAAATGCGGAAAGACTGGGGCTGGCGCAGCTTCACCAGTTACGTGGGCGGGTGGGGCGAAGCGCAGACCAGGCCGCCTGTGTGTTACTGTACCAGGCTCCGCTGGGCGCCCTGGCGAAAGAGCGTCTGGGCATCCTGCGCCATACCAGTGACGGATTTGAAATCGCCCGCAAGGACCTGGAGCAAAGAGGCCCCGGAGAGCTGCTCGGGAAACGGCAGACCGGGATTCAGCAAATGCGGATTGCGAACATCGTCCGGGACCGGGCGATGATCCCCGGAATCGAACGGATTTCCCGGAAATTGCGTGAGCAGTACCCGCACCGGGTACCCGCCCTGATATCGAGATGGATTCACAACAGTGAACAGTATGCCGGTGTGTAGCCCGAAATGAAGCCGGGAATTTTTTCAGCCTGCATCCAGTTAACGCGCCTCGATCGGCCGATTGGCACATTTTTGCTGCTCTGGCCCACACTATGGGCATTATGGCTTGCCGGGAAAGGTTCCCCTGACCCGGATATCGTCCTTGTCTTTATCCTCGGTACGGTAGTCATGCGGGCGGCCGGGTGCGTGATCAATGACTATGCGGACCGCAATCTGGACCCCCATGTCGAAAGGACCCGGCATCGCCCTCTCGCCAGCGGCGCCCTGAGTGTCCGGACAGCCCTGGCTCTATTCGCGGTTCTGGTCCTGATCGCTTTCGGTCTGGTATGGCTGCTCAATCCGCTTACCCGTTACCTGGCCATTGTCGCGGTGACTCTTGCCGTGCTGTATCCCTTTTCCAAACGGGTCACTCATTTCCCGCAATGCGTGCTGGGACTGGCGTTCTCGATGGGCATCCCGATGGCTTATGCCGCATTGACCGGGACTCTTCCGATGCAGGCCTGGGTCCTGTTTCTCGCCAATTTTCTGTGGATCGTCGCCTACGACACCCAATATGCAATGGCGGACCGGGATGATGACCGGGTGGCCGGCATCAAATCAACCGCCATCGCGTTCGGTAATTATGATAATCTGGCTGTCGGTATACTGCATCTTGCGGCCCTGGCCATTATTGGCCTGATCGGATGGCAAAGTCATCTGTCATGGCATTTTTACCTGTTCCTGGGGGTTGCGGCCGGACTTGCCGTTTACCAGCAATATTTATGCAAGGACCGGGACCCGCAAAAATCCCTGTCCGCGTTTTTGAATAACAACTGGATAGGGGCGGCGATCTGGTGCGGTTTGGTCCTGGGCCTGATGAAACGCGTTTAACCCGGTTCCCGACAGTCTGACCATGAGAAAAATCCAGCCAATCAACCACTGCACTTTCTGTGGCAATAGAGTGACCTTCGAAATTCCAGAGGGGGATAACCGCCCCCGGCATCTGTGCAGGCATTGCGGCCAGATCCAGTACCAGAACCCAAGAATCGTGACCGGTTGCATCCCGGTCTGGGAGGATCGGATCCTGTTGTGCAAAAGAGCGATAGAACCGCGCCTGGGATATTGGACGATCCCGGCCGGGTTTATGGAAAATGGCGAAACGATCGAACAGGGAGCCCTGCGGGAAACCTGGGAGGAAGCTTGCGCGAAAGTTGTCAATCCGTCCCTGTACCAGATTTACAACGTGACTTCAGTGAACCAGATCTACATGCTGTTCCGGGCGGAACTGGACGGACCGGACCAATTCGGCATCGGCCAGGAAAGTCTGGAAGTCAGGCTGGTGGAAGAATCCCGGATTCCCTGGAATGAAATCGCCTTCCAGGTAATCCACAACACACTGGAACGGTTTTTGAAAGAGCGCGGACAGGGTCGATTTGAATTCCGGATCGACACGATTTAGTCCGTCCCGACTTGTATTCACAACCTGTTCCATATTCTCACAAAAACATTATAAGTGATTGATTACAGAAATATTATCAAGCATTTTGGGGAATCCCAGCGAAGTTATACACAATGCGGGCCCGCATTTCCAGAGTCTCCGGTTACACTCATAATCTCCCATATCCTTTAACATTGTGTCTGTAACTTATTGTTTTAACTAATGTACTCTGAAAAATTCACAGATCGGACGATTCCCGTTCACAAACCATGATCGCTTCGTCAAATCCGGTTCCGGGCATATTGTCCACAAAGTTATCCACAGGTTTTGTGGACAACCTGATCACTCCCCTCCCCGCCTGCCCATTCACGGACGGGCATGACTTCGACCTCACCTGACCCTTTCGGCCCCGACAATCCTGCAGTGTACGAAAAAGACTCCCCCGGAGAACAAGCCCACCGGATTCAAATTGCCGTTCCTGTACCGTTAAGACAGGTTTTCGACTATCTGGGCCCTGGACCGGTAGCTCCGGGCAGCCGCGTCCTGGTCCCTTTTGGCATGAAATCCAGCCGGTCCGTGGTCGGAGTGGTTCTGTCATCCCGGCCCGGCGCAGACGAGAACATCCGGCTCAAGGCGATTGAACGCATACTGGATGATGTCCCTGTTTTCACGGACAGTATGACCGGATTACTGCTTTGGGCAGCGAATTATTACCATCACCCGGTGGGTGAGGTATTCCAGACCGCGATTCCGGTCAAGCTGCGGTCGGCTGTCGGGATCGAAAACCCGCTCCGGGAAATCCGCTACCGCCGGACCACTCACCTGAGTATGCCTGAGATCGGCAAATTGCTGGAGAGGGCGCCGAAGCAACGGCAACTGTTCCGACAGTTCAGCGACTCATCCGAATACTCCCTGGCGCAATTGACAGACGCCATGGCAACGGCGACATCCGCCGGTATTCATCGAACCCTGAAGAGCTTGCTGGAGAAAGGAATGATTGAACGGCATGAACGGCGCGACCGGCCAGATGAATATCCGGTCACCGGGTTTCAGGAAAGATTGACGGACGAACAACGAACCGCGGTGGACAGCGTGATCGAATCATTTGGCCAATACCGCTCATTCGTCCTTCATGGCATCACCGGCTCCGGTAAAACCGAAGTATATCTGCAACTCGCGCAACAATGTTCGAAAAGCGGCCATCAGGTCATGGTCCTGATCCCGGAAATCGCCCTGACCCCCCAATTGCTGGAAAGATTCAGATCCAGACTGGGAGGGGGAGTCACTGTGATCCACTCCGGTCTGAGCGCGCAGCAGCGCTACACAAGCTGGTGGCGCGCGCGCGAAGGCACAGCCACTGTGATCATAGGCACACGTTCGGCGGTCTTCACGCCGATGAAGCAGCCCGGATTGATCATCATCGACGAAGAACATGACCATTCCTATAAACAACAGGACGGATTCCGTTACCATGCCCGTGATCTGGCGATCAAACGGGCGAGTATGGAAAACATCCCCATTCTGCTGGGTTCAGCCACACCTTCAATGGAGTCGATCCACAATGTGGAAAAAGGCAAACATCGCCTGCTCAAACTGAGTCAAAGGACCGGTCGCGCCAGATTGCCTGGAATCGAGTGGATCGATTTACAAAAACACCGGCAAAACGGCGGCCTGACTCCGCAATTGCTGGAAGCGGCCCGGACGGAAATCGACAACGGATGCCAGGTCATTCTGTATATCAATCGCCGCGGGTATGCGGCCGTTGCCGGATGCACCCGCTGCGACTGGAAGGCGAGATGTGACCGTTGCGATGCCTGGCTGACATTCCACCGGAAAACCAACACACTGCGATGCCACCACTGCGGCCGGATTGCCCGCCCGGAATCCCACTGCCCGGAGTGCGGTCACGCACTGTTTTATCACGGCGCAGGCACCCAGAGGCTGGAGGAGGTTCTGAAGCGGCAATTGCCCGATGCCCGGATCGTTCGATTCGATAGTGACGAAGTCACCAGCCGCTCAAGACTGGAGGAAATCCTGTCGGGAATCCAGCAGGGAGACATGGACATCGTGGTTGGCACTCAACTGATTTCCAAAGGGCATGATTTTCCGAGGGTCACCCTGGTGGGCATTGTAGACCCGGATCAGGGGCTGTACAGCACGGATTTCCGGGCGCCTGAATACCTGTTCCAGCAACTGGTCCAGGTCGCCGGACGCGCGGGGCGCGACCAGCTTCCCGGCAAGGTGGTCATCCAGACCGCCCATCCGGAGAATCCTTACCTGAAACTGGCCCTGGGGCATGATTATTCCGGTTTTCATCAACTCTGCCTGCAGCAAAGGAAGGCGGCCGGATTCCCGCCTTTTGGGTTCATGGCGTTGTGGCGGGCCGAATCCGCCAGCCCCGGAGCCGCCATTCAATTCCTGCGGCACATCCGTCAAATCGGCTCGAATATCCGGGAAAACCGCAATTACCGGGAAGTGGAAATCCTGGATCCGGTCAGTTCACCGATGGAAAAACTCGCGGGTCGATACCGGGCGCAATTGCTGGTCAAGAGCAATCTTCGAAAACCGCTTCATGATTTGCTCTCATCATGGACAAGTGAAATGGAAACCTCCACACAAGCCCGGAAAGTCAGATGGTCCCTGGACGTAGACCCCACTGAGATGTACTGACGCCGATGTACTGTGATGGAAATGCCTTCCCGATTGTTTTGACGATTTTCGGGAAAACGATTAACCTCTCCATAAATCAACCTCACCACAACTTAAGGTTCATAAATGCAACTTCGTATTACCCGGCCGGATGATTGGCATGTCCATTTGCGCGATGGGGAAATGCTGAAAAGAGTGGCGCCCTACACCGCTTCACAATTCAAACGGGCTCTGGTCATGCCCAATCTGTCTCCGCCCGTCACCACGGTGGCACAGGCCCTGGATTATCGCCAGAGGATTCTGGAGTCATTACCCGGATACAGCGACTTCGACCCCAGGATGAGTCTTTACCTGACGGACCGTACGCCGGTACAGGAGGCGCTCAAGGCCGCCCACAACCCGCATATTGCCGGATTCAAACTGTATCCCGCCGGAGCGACCACGCATTCCGCTTCCGGAGTCACCAGAATCGACCGCGTCATGGGTGTTCTCGAGGCGATGGCAGCGCACAGCGTCATTCTCCAGGTTCATGGCGAAGTAACCGACAGCCATGTCGATATCTATGACCGGGAATCGGAATTCATTGACCAGATACTGGCTCCACTGCACCACGAACTGCCCGATCTGAAATTCGTACTGGAGCATATCACGACCAGCCAGGGCGTCGAATTCGTCCGCAACAGCGGTTCCTGTGTCGCCGGCACCATCACGCCCCATCATCTGATGTTCAACCGGAACCAGATGTTCGAAGGCGGAATCCGGCCCCACCTGTATTGCCTGCCGGTACTGAAACGGGAACCCCATCGACTGGCGCTGCTGGACGCCGCGACCAGTGGCGACCCTTCGTTCTTTCTGGGTACGGACAGCGCCCCGCACGACCGCGCCTCGAAGCAGAGCGACTGCGGCTGCGCCGGGATATTTTCGGCCAACGCGGCAATCGAACATTACGCGGAAATTTTTGACCAGGCGGGGCACATCGACAGGCTGGAAGGATTTGCCAGCCATTTCGGCGCTGATTTTTATGGCCTGCCAAGAAATTCCGGCACCCTCACCCTGACCCGGCAAGCGCATCCGATCCCGGAAAGGATCCCGGCCGGCAATCAGGATAAATCCGATGATCTGGTGCCGTTGCTCGGCGGCTCGACGATCCGCTGGAAACTGGAAAAAACCACCGAAAGCGGATCAGCGGTTACGCGAAATCCGGCTCGCGAATCTTCCCGGAAAGGTCAGAGCCGGTCTTCGAAAATTTCGATCTCGGCGCCGTCACGCAATGACCGCTGAAAAGCGGTGAAGGCTCCCTGTCCATCGCGAACCAGTAAACGTTGCCGTAACGCGTCCTTTTCCGCCTCATCGACATCGTACAAGTTGCCCGGCCGCACATCTTCAAGGACATACAGGGCATAATCGCCATTGTCGAGTGCGACGCCGCCAAAATCAGCGCTGCCCACGGCTGGCCTGGAGTGGGAGAAGACCGCGTCGCCCAGCAACCATAATTCATCCGGGATGTCTGACCGCCGCTCAGCCAGTGGACGGCTTTCAAGGCTCCAGGCAGCCATTGCCTGTTCCCATGATTCCAGACTCCTGTCTCCCGATTCCAGTTCGGACAGCAAATCCAGACCGAGTTCGATCGCATGGTCCCGGGATTCCTCGAAACGAATCGCGTCAACCACTTCCTGCCTGACCATTTCCAGTGGCCGCACGGAAGCTGGCCTGTAACCCGTTTTGTACACGGCAACCAGTTTGTCGAAGCCGATTTCGATCGCAGGGCTGAGCAGGCCCTCATTCAACACATCCTCGGAAAACGCAGCCTGTCGAACCACGGCTTCCGAAGCGATTCCGGCGCCATGGTCCGCGCTGAACCAGTCACTCGACCGGATCTCAAGACCCAGGTCCTCCGCTACGATCATGATGTCATCCGGGTTTTCAAACACCAGATTCTTGAAGGATTCAGCGAGTTCGTCGAACAGATTCTCCGCCTGGTTTTCCCTGACTTCCGCTTCCACTTCGCCGCGGACATCCGCCAGGGGTTTTTGCACGCTTTCCCGCACCTGGTCGAGTTTGATGATATGGTATCCAAACCGGGTTTCAACCGGGCCTGCAACCTCACCCTCAACCATCCCGTAGACCGCGTCCTCAAACGGCTTGAGCATCTGGCCTCGGGCAATCGTACCCAGATCCCCCCCATTTTGCGCGGATCCGGCGTCGTCGGAAAATTCTGCCGCCAACATGGAAAAATCAGCGCCCCGTCTGACCCGCTCCATCAATTCGTCTGCCTTTTCGAGTTTCCGTTGTCTTTCCGCATCCGTTGAGGATTCATCCACACCGATCAGAATGTGGCTGGCCTGGCGGGTTTCCGGGGTAATATACCGGCCCCTGTTTTCTTCGTACAAGGCCTGGATTTCATCTTCGGACGGCTGCGCCGAAGCAGACAGCGATTCCATGCTCAACTCTATGAAATCCACTTTGATCTCGGCTTCGGAACGGAACCGGTCCGTGTTCCTGTCATAGTAATCCTGAATCGAAGCGCCACTTACACTGATTCGGTCGCGGGATTGCCCCGCCTCGACAATCGCATACCGGGCGCTGCGTGTTTGCTCCCGCAGTTGCAATATCCGGTCCAGTTCCGGCTCGATATGGAACGAGGACCGGCTGATGCCCTCTATCAATTGGCTGATGATGCGGTTGGCGCGCTGGTATTCTTCAAACTGCCGGGGGGTATAACGATTCGCGCCCAGTATCTGCTGGTAGAGTTCCGCATCGAACCGGCCCTCGGTCTGGAATGCAGGATGGTTCCGGATGAGCTCTTCCAGATGACTGTCGCCAAACCGGAAATTGTTCCCGGAGGTGTATTCGAGCAATAACCGGTTGTCGATCAAATTTTCGATAACCTGTTGTTTGATGCCGAGGTCTTCAAGCAATTCCGGGGTAATGCTCCGGTTGAACTGCCCGGCCAGTTGCTGACGCCGCTGATTCAGGTCTTCCTGATAGTCGTAGACTGAAATTTCAACTCCATTCACCCTCGCCACCGGAATTTCACTGCCTCCTTCGAAATAGGAATTGATCCCCCATAACGCGAAAGGGATGGCGATCAGGCCGACGATCACCCATGCCAACCAACCGGTCGCACGATCACGAATTGCGACTAGCATTGCAACAACACCCTTTTCTCTGTCTTCAAGATCAATCCCGGTCCCAGGCCCGGGAAAACACGAGGGTCAGGAAACCGTGTTTTCCACAATGAATGGCGGAGCGGACGGGACTCGAACCCGCGACCCCCGGCGTGACAGGCCGGTATTCTAACCAAACTGAACTACCGCTCCTGGAAACTTGGTGGGCGCTGCAGGGATCGAACCTGCGACCCTCGCCTTGTAAGGGCGATGCTCTCCCGGCTGAGCTAAGCGCCCGGGGAAAAATGCGCTAGTCTACGGCATCTCTGAGCGCTTTGCCAGCCTTGAACTTGACCACTTTCGCAGCGGCTATCTGTATGGTTTCTCCAGTCCGCGGATTGCGGCCTGAACGAGCGGCCCGGTCAGAAACAGAAAAAGCCCCGAAACCAATTAACGATACAGACTCTCCGTCTGCCAATGCAGATTCAATTGACTGGAAAACAGCGTCCACTGCGTTTCCCGCATCGGATTTGGACAAATTCGCACGTGCCGCCACTGCATCGGTTAATTCAGTTTTATTCATGTCACCAGTTTCCTCTCTTATTGATATTAAAAGGTCAAAATTCTCCGGGCCTTACGGAATCGAATATCCCGGAAACCCGATTGATTGTCATTGCTTCTGATTGTCGCTGCTTCAACCGCTCCCCGCAACGTAAAACAGTGAGCGGCCTCCCTGAACTGCCCGTGCCACGATTTAATCACAAATAGATTCCTCTTAAAAGTCATTGGACGAAAATTCCCCGCCATCCCCGGAAGCCAGTGTTCCCGGACAGCGAATTTTCCCTGCCCGGCGAGCCTGTAGACGGGCAGTGGCTCAATGGGCCGTAACACCCGATTGGGTTTCCTCCGACTTCAACCGTTTTCCTTTCGCGGATTCCGGTTTGCCTTCGATTTCATCGTCGGAAAGTGTTTTCGGGACATGCTCCAGCGCAAGCTCGATCACTTGATCGATCCCGTTAACCGGTCTTATATCGAGATTCTGCCTGACTTTTATCGGAATCTCCGGCAAATCCCGGATATTCTCGTATGGAATGACCGCTGTCCGGATGCCGGCGCGATGAGCGGCAAGCAGTTTTTCCTTCAACCCGCCAATCGGCAGCACTTCCCCGCGCAGGGTGATTTCCCCGGTCATGGCCACCGTGGACAATGCGGGAATGCCGGTCAGCGCGGACACAATGGAAGTGCACATGCCCACCCCGGCGCTCGGACCATCCTTCGGTGTGGCGCCCTCGGGAACATGGACATGAATATCCTTTTTTTCGTAAAACGAGGAGTCGATGCCCCACTGCCTGGAGCGGCTGCGTACGACGCTGATGGCGGCCTTGATGGATTCCTGCATGACATCGCCGAGTTTTCCGGTATACAAATGCTTGCCCTTGCCCGGCATTACGACCGCTTCGATAGTCAGCAGTTCTCCCCCCACTTCGGTCCAGGCCAGTCCGCTGACCTGGCCGACCTTGTTGTGTTCTTCGATCTCGTTCCTCCGGAATCGCTTCACGCCCAGATACTTTTTGAGGCTGCCGGGAGCGATATGCACCTTCCTTGTGGATTTTTTCAATAAAAGCTCTTTCACCACCTTGCGATAGATTTTGGATATCTCACGCTCCAGATTTCGCACCCCCGCCTCACGAGTGTACGATTTTATGATCTCTTTTACCGAATTGGTTGAAATCAGCACCTCGCTTTCCTTCAGTCCATGGTTCTTTCTCTGTTTCGGCAGAAGGTAGAGATTGGCAATTTCGAGTTTTTCCTCATCCGTATAGCCGGAAATCCGGATGACTTCCATCCGGTCCAGCAGTGGGCCGGGGATATTCAGGGTATTGGCCGTGGCGATGAACATGACGTTGGAAAGGTCATAATCCACCTCGAGATAGTGGTCCCCGAACTTGTGGTTTTGTTCGGGGTCCAGCACTTCGAGCAGCGCCGAAGACGGGTCCCCTCTGAAGTCCATCGACATCTTGTCCACCTCATCCAGCATGAACAATGGATTCCTGGTTTTCACTTTGGCCAGATTCTGGATAATCTTGCCCGGCATGGACCCGATGTAGGTTCTCCGGTGACCGCGAATTTCCGCTTCGTCACGCACGCCGCCAAGAGACATCCGAATGAATTTCCGGTTGGTCGCCCTGGCAATCGACTCACCGAGGGAGGTTTTCCCGACACCGGGCGGACCGACCAGACACAGGATCGCAGACCTGGATTTCTTCACCCGTTTTTGTACGGCCAGATACTCAAGGATGCGGTCTTTCACCTTCTCCAGGCCATAATGGTCGTCATCCAGCACCTTCTGCGATTTCATCAGGTCCCTGGAAATTCTTGAACTCGACTTCCAGGGAACGGCCAGCAACCAGTCTATATAATTCCTGACTACAGTCGCTTCAGCCGACATCGGGGACATCATTCTCAGCTTTTTCAATTCCCCCTCGGCTTTCTCCATCGCCTCCCCGGGCATGCCCGACTGCTTGATTTTCGTCGCCAGTTCATCGCTTTCGCCAACACCGCCGTTCTCATCGATATCACCGAGTTCCTTGTGAATGGCCTTGATCTGTTCGTTCAAATAATATTCGCGCTGGCTTTTTTCCATCTGCTTCTTGACGCGGGTCCGGATCCGTTTCTCGATTTGCAGTAAATCAATCTCGGAATCCATCACGCCGAAGATATGCTCCAGTCGCTTCCAGGGATCGAATATCTCCAGAATTTCCTGTTTCTCCTCGTTTTTCAGGTTCAGATGCGCCGCAATGGTATCACCGACCCGGCCGAGATTATCAATGCCATTCAACGAGGTCAGAATTTCAGGGGGGATCTTGGAATTCAACTTGACGTATTTCTCGAATTCGGCCGTCACCGTCCGCAGCAGCACATCCGATTCACGGGTCGCGATCAGCCTGTCCTCAACCAGACCGGCTTCAGCCGCGAAACAATCGTCTTCGGAAGCGCCTCCACTGACATATCGAACAATCCGGGCGCGCTGCTCACCTTCCACCAGAACCTTGACCGCCCCGTCCGGCATTTTCAGCATTTGCAGTATCGAAGCCACCGTGCCGGTGTCATAAATATCCTCAATCCCCGGATTATCCTGGTCTGCCGATTTTTGCGCGACCAGCAGGATATTCTTGCCGCTCTGCATGGCAATTTCCAGAGCCCTGATGGATTTCACCCGACCCACGAACAACGGGATCACCATATGGGGAAAAACAACCACATCCCTCAGCGGCAATACCGGGAGCTCAAGAAGATTGTCTTTGAAAGTCGGATCAGTCATTTTCAGTTTTCAGCCATTTCCGTTCGATTACCCAATAATCAGGAGATTTCGCTGGCCTTGTCCAGCCAGTCAGGAGCGCTCCGGGCACTCACCGGAACGTACCCTGATCGGTTCAAGGATAACATATTATAATCCGTGATGACCGTCTTTTGCCCGGCCCGGGGAAATTTCATCGACAAACCGGCTCACCGGACCTCTGCGCCGAACTGTCCGGCAACTTCGATAAATCCCTGCCACAGAGATAACGCAAACCCCCGGGGAATAAATACCTCATAGCCCGATGGCGACCGCCACAGAGTCACTCCGACATGGTGCAGGACCGAAGAGGCTACCGAACCGACCGGAAACGCGGATTCGCGCAGGTCGAGCGGCAGGAACCGATTGAGGAATTCCGCCGCGTCCGGTCCGGTAATCCGGAGCCGGGTCCTGGAGTGTGAAATATCGAGGGCGGTTCCCTGTCCGGCGTCCATATCCGGCGCCCGAACGCCGGATAACCACCACTTCAAGGGTTCGACCCGTAGCGCGGCGCCTGTAGCCGACGACACGGACCGGCACGGCGCTGGCGCCTGATCGGCCCCGATTGCGTCCGCGACCCGTTTTCCAACCGGCTCCACCGTATCCGGCCAGGCCGCGACCTGATGCAATACCAGGCCGGGAACCTCCTGGAGAACGACCCCCGGTTCGCCGTCAGCGCCCAGGGCGCCGAATTTGCCGACATCATAATGCCCGGCCAGCGCCGATGCGCGCAGCGGTTCGACCGCATCCACCTGTTCAGCCATGCATTCTCCCCCCGTCCGGGTCATACATGTGCGGCGAAATGATTTCCACCTCGACGTTTCCCTCGCGTACCGGGTCGGCGGCAATCACCGTTTTACCCTGCCAGGCCGCCGCCCCCCCTGAAATGAATCCCAACCCGATCCAGTGCCCCATGGACGGTGAATGGGTGACGGCGGTAATCCAGCCTTCCCCCATTCCTGAAACCGTATCCTGCGCACACAGTATGGCGCCTGCATTAAAGGTCTGGCTGGTGTCCCTGGGCTGGATACCCACCAGTTTCGGACGATCTTCGCGCACCAGTTCGGGCCGGGTTCGCAGCGCGCTGCCGATAAACGACTTGTTCGGCGATGCCATTCGGCCCAGACCGGCATCGTCTATGGTAACCCGGCCATCCAGTTCGACACCGGTGACATGGCCTTTTTCGATCCGCATGGCGCCCAGCGCTTCTGTCCCGTACAGACAGCCGCCGAGCGGCCCGGCGGCGTCCCACAGCCGGCCCATCGCCGCCGTGGCATAGTCCGCGGGCACATATACCTCGAACGCCATCTCGCCAGAGAAACTGATGCGGGCAATCCGGCAGGGAATTCCCCCCGCCAGGGTCGTCTCGACCACCCCCATGAACGGCAGGCGGTCATTGGACACGGCTCCAGCCTGTGCGACACAGCTTTCCAGGACATCCCGTGAGCGGGGACCGGCCACCGCACAACCGGCCCATTGCTCGGAAACGGAAGTCACGTGAACCCGCAGGCCCTGCCAGCGGGTCTGCAGCAACTCTTCGAGGAACACCATCACCTTTGCCGCATGCGCGGTCGTCGTAGTCATGAAATACTCCGTTTCGGCAAGGCGCCAGGTCGTTCCATCATCCATGACCAGCCCGTCATCCCTCAGCATGATGCCGTATCTCGCCTTGCCGACAGGCAGTTTGGCAAAAGGATTGGTATAGATGCGATTGAGAAATTCGGTCGCGTCCGGGCCTTGCACGGCAATCTTTCCCAAAGAGGTCACATCGCACAGACCGACGCGGTTGCGGGTGGTTTCAGTCTCCCGGACATAGGCTTCACCGATTCCTTCCCCCGCCCGCGCAAAATACCAGGGGCGATGCCACAGCCCCGCCATCGTCATCGTGGCGCCGTGTTCGAGATTCCAGTCGTGCATCGGTGTGCGGCGCAGCGGCCTGAAGTGTTCCCCCACATTCCGGCCAGTCAGCGCGCCGAGCGAAACCGGAGTATAAGGAGGCCTGAAAACGGTCGTGCCCACCTCCGGAATATCCTTGCCGAGCGCTTCCGCCATCAGCGCCAGACCGATGAGATTACCGACCTTGCCGCCGTCGGTCGCCATCCCCAGTGTGGTATATCGTTTCAGATGCTCAACCGAGACGAAACCCTCCTTGTGCGCGAGCCGCACATCATCGGTGGTCACGTCATGCTGCGGATCGACCAGGCTTTTTTGCCTGCCTTCAGGCGTCCTGACCTCGTACAGCGGCTGGATCGGGTTGATCCAGCCACCGGCTTTGGGCTGCGCTTTCCGGCGTGTCGAACAGCCGAGTTGCCGGGCTGCCCGGGCGCCTGCCGAGTGGCCGGAGTTGAGGCATGCGTCCGTATTCCATACTCCGGCCGCGGCTCCCGCCATGTAGATCGGTTCACTGCATTCAGGCGCGACGAAGCAGGCCTGGTCCTGATTCCACACCGGCTTCACGCCGCGATGCGACATCAGGTTGATCACCGGTGACCAGCCGCCGGACACCAGCGCCAGGTCACAGGATTCAGATCCCTTCCTGACCCAGCCGGATTCAGCCACCGCCGCAAAATCCAGCGACTCGGTACGACCAGAGCCGCGCGCCTTGAGCGGAGCGCACCGTGTATCCAGTCCGACGCCGCTATCGCCCAGCATCGCCATCATCGACTCGGGAACCACCGTCCGCACGTCATGCAGCGTCACACTCGCGCCGGCCCGTGAAAGCGCCGCCGCGGACGAATAGGCGGAATCGTTGTTGGTCGCAACTACGATTCTCTGCCCCGGCAAAATGCCATACCGGTTCAGATAGGCAACGCCTGCGCTTACGGTCATCACGCCGGGCAGGTCATTGTTGCCAAACGCGACCTGCCGCTCGATGGCGCCGGTCGCCAGAATGGTCTGGCGAGCGCGGATCGTCCAGAAGCGCTGGCGGGGACTGTGCGGATCCGGCGCCGCGATATGGTCGGTCACCCTTTCCAGCAATCCCGCGGTACCGTAGTCATACAGGCCGAAAACAGTCGTCCGGGTCATCACCCGGGCGCCGGCCTTTTCCAGTCTGGCAATCAATCCGGCCCGCTTCTTTTCGGATTCCCGGTCGGACCGGTTCAGGAAATCCCCGCCCGGCTCGCAATCCTGTTCGACCAGCAGGACATCGAGCCCGGCTTTGGCGCAAACCAGCGCGGCAGACAGGCCGGCCGGGCCCGCCCCCACCACCAGAACATCGCAAAAACCGTGCGCGTGATCATAACTGTCCGGGTCGGGTTGTCTCGACGCCGTACCCATGCCGGCGGCCCTGCGGATGATTTTTTCACATTGCATCCAGAAACCGGTACCGCCGCCCCAACCTTTTGGCAAGCCTTTGATTCGCGGCCCCATGAATGTCTTGTAGTAGAATCCGGCGGAAAAAAACCGGCTGAACAGATTGTTTACCGACCCGATATCATACCGCACACTGGGCCATGCGTTCTGGCCGGTCGCAACCAGTCCCGAATACAGTTCCTGCATGGTCGCCTTCACGTTCGGCTCCCGCCGGGCGCCCTCACCAACGGTCACAATGGCGCCGGACTCCTCGACGCCGGCGGACATGATGCCGCGGGGACGGTGGTATTTGAAACTCCGGCCCAAAACCATCTGGTTATTGGCCAGCAACGCAGAAGCCAGGGTATCGCCGTCAAAACCGGTCATGTCTTTCCCGTCCCAGGAAAACCGGATCGCCTTTTCGCGATTGACGCGCCCCCCTTCCGGCAATCTTTGCGCGGTCATTTCTCCGTTTCCCCGGACGTTCCGGACTGCTTCGCCAGTACCCTGGCGATTCCGTCATGGGCAGGGCGTACAGACTGGATCCGGTGAGTCAGGGTATCGCGCTCCACGATCAGCCACATACGGCAGCCATGGACATGATGCCAGGTTTCAGACTGCATACCCCGGATATTGTCGCGCTGAAAGACCGCTTCGCACCACTCGTCCACCCCGGCGTCCAGTTCAGGCCAGACCACCGAAGCGTCGCCTCCATAGCCGAATTCGGAGTGGTCGCGCTCTCCGCAAAACGGGCAATCGATTCGGATCATGATCGCAACCTCAACCGTGCAGTTTCGGATCCGGACCGGCGCCGCGCTCATCAATGACGACCCCCCGCCTGAACCGCCCGAGATCGAAGTGTTCAATCACCGGGGCGGGCCTGTCGTTGGCGATCAGGTCGGCAAAATACCAGCCGGAGGCGGGACTGGCCTTGAATCCGCCATAGTTCCAGCCTGCATTGAGATAGAGGTTGCTGATCGGGGTTTTGCAGATGAAAGGCGAACCGTCCATCGACATGTCCATCACCCCCGCCCAGTGCCTGAGCAGGCGAATCCGTCCGAGACATGGCAGAATGGAAGTCGCGCACTCCGCCACATCCTGGACAATCGGCAGGTTGCCCCGCTGGGCATAGGATTTATACCAGTCCAGATCGCCGCCGAACACCATGCCGCCCTTGTCCGACTGCGAGATGTAAAAATGCGCGCCACCCACCCCGAACACCACCACCTGATCGAGCAGGGGCTTGATCGGTTCGGATACGAAGGCTTGCAGCAAGTGGGTTTCGACCGGCAGTTTGCCAAGCCCGGCCATCTGCCAGAGTCGGGAAGTATTCCCGGCCACGGCGAATCCCACCTTTTTCGCTGCTATGCCGCCCCTGGAGGTTTCCAGCGCAGTGACCTTCCCGTCCACCCGGGTCACCCCGGTGACTTCGCAGTTCTGGATAATATCGACCCCCTGCATATCCGCCGCGCGGGCGTAGCCCCAGGCAACCGCGTCATGACGGGCGTTGCCGGCGCGCTTTTGCACCGCGGCGCCGACAATCGGGAAACGGGCATTCTCATAATTCAGATGGGGAATTTTCCTCTTCAGGGTCGCCAGGTCCCAAAGCTCACCGTCCGAGCCGGTCAGGCGCATCGTATTGTATCGTCTCGCAGCGCCGTCGCGGGCAGCGGGGGTATGTAACAGGGAGACATGATGCCTCTGGGAAAACATCACGTTGTAGTTCAATTCATGACTCAGGTTTTCCCATAGTTCGAGCGAGTGCTCATAAAACGCCCGGTTGCCCGGCATCATGTAATTGGAACGGACGATCGTCGTATTCCGCCCCGCGTTGCCTCCGCCGAGCCAACCCTTGTCCAGCACCGCGACATTCCGGATACCATGATTCCGGGCCAGATAGCAGGCCGTCGCAAGACCGTGCAGGCCAGCGCCCACGATCACCACCTCGTAGGCTTTCTTGGGTTCAGGGTCACGCCATTGACGGCTCCAACCCTTTTGGCCGTTCAATCCATTTTTAAACACCGCCCACGCGGAATAACGGGTCATGCTCTAATCGGTCTCTTTTACTGAATGGGATTGCAAGTCCTGGCGATTGCTTTTCGACCAGGGTGGACAGCCAAACCTGCCATGCGGAGTGTACCGTACTCGCTGTCTGTAATCCAAGAAAAGTTCACATCCCGGAGTCATTCGACCAGGGCAACCGGACTGCCCGATTGATTCCATTTTGCTATAATGCCTGCAATCGAAGCCCTTGCTGCCCCTGACCGGTTCGAATCGACGTGCTTTCCTTGCGCAAACAGTTGGATACCCTTTCCAGAGCCGTGCTGTCGAAGGATACCTGGAAGACGCTGGCGGATTATACCGGGCTGGGCGGCGGCCGCAGCGCCCGGCCAATCACAAACCCTGAAGCGCTGGCGGCATTTCTCAAATCCAGGGCCAGCCATGTGGCGCAGACTTCATTGTACGGCTACCTCAAGACCCGGGCCGGAACCCGGTTCCCGGAAATGTTCGAAAACCCGAATCTGCTGCTTGCGATGAATATGGCCAAATGGCAGATCTGGCTGGCCTGTTTGTCCGACCTGACCGTCTATATCGGCGGGCTGATCCGGCACAGGACGCGACTGGATAATGAACAGGTCAGCCAGTTGCTCGGTCGAGCGGTCGATTCGATCCTGGACGAAACCGGATTGCCCGCGGACGCCCCGGAAGAATTCCCGGATACGGTCGAAAGATTGAAAATAAGGGTGGCGAATATCGACTATTCCTCCGTTTCCGATGATGAATTCGCCTTTTCGGAAAGCCCGGAGGCGTTGTTCAGATGGGCGCCAATCGCCGATGAACTGAAAAAACGGGACCGGGTCATCGTCAGGAACTCCGTTCGTTTTCGCTGGCAGGAGATTCGCAGGAGCGCCCGCAAACTGCTTGAAGCTGAAAAACTGGCCGCGGTCGATGCTTCCCGCAATGTCTGATCGAGCCGGTCAACCGTTCGATCAACCGATGGCCAGCCATGCGGCCGGGGATTGATTCGCGCCCGGATAACCGGATCCCCGGATTGCCGGGTATGGCCGCTACCCGGGTGGTGGAGCGGTTGAAAGCGGGCGAGGTCTCTGCGCTGGAACTGCTGGACGCGCTCGAATCCAGGATCCAGGCTGTCGATCCGGTGGTCAACGCCTTGCCTGTGCTATGTTTCGACCGTGCCCGCGACCAGGCCCGGCAACTGCAAAAAACCGGGCGTTCGAACAGCGTCCTGGCCGGGCTGCCGGTGGCGATCAAGGATTTGAACGAAGTGAGCGGGGTCAGAACGACATTCGGATCACTGGTTTACAAAGATCATGTCCCGGCCTGTTCCGACCTGCTGGTTGAACATATCGAGCAGGCGGGAGGACTGGTTTACGCCAAATCCAACACCCCCGAATTCGGGACCGGCGGCAACACCTTCAACCGGGTATTCGGCGCCACCCGGAATCCCTGGAATACGGAAATGAGCGTAGCCGGTTCTTCCGGCGGCGCAGCCGCCGCCCTCGCGACCGGTATGGCCTGGCTGGCCCAGGGTTCGGACATGGGGGGGTCATTGCGTAACCCGGCCAGTTTTTGCGGGGTTGTCGGGTTGCGGCCCAGTATCGGCAGGGTCGCATCCACCCCTTCCGGCAGTATAATCGACACGCTTTCGACTAACGGGCCGATGGCCCGCAATGTGCCGGACCTGGCCCTGATGCTGGATGCAATGTGCGGACATGAAGACCGTGATCCGCTTTCCCTGCCCTCCCCCGCTGTCCCGTTCGTGCAAGCGGCCAGGTCCCCTCGCCTGCCGGCAACCATCGCCTGGTCGGTTGACCTGGGTATCACACCCGTTGACGTGGAAGTCAGACGGGTTTTCCTTGATGCGGTCCGGCAGATCGGGGACAGTGGAATCCGGGCCGTTCCGGCAGCTCCGGATTTCTCGGGACTGGATGAAATTTTTGGCGTTTTGAGGGCGCACAGCTACGCCGCCGGCCTGGGGCATCTCCTCGAAACGCATGGCGACGACCTCAATCCGAACGTCGTCTGGAATATCGAGCAGGGCTTGCGGCTTTCGATAACCGACATCGACCGGGCGCAGGAAAACCGGTTAGCGCTGGTCGGCCGGGTGCAACGGTTTTTCGCGCAATACCCGATTCTGTTGACGCCGTCCACCATCGTTCCCCCGTATCCGGTCGCTATGGACCATGTGGCGGAATGTGATGGGCGCCGGTTCGACAATTACTATCAATGGCTGTCGATCGCGTACGCTTTCACGACCGCGCTCTGTCCCGCCCTGTCCATGCCGTGCGGAATGACCCGGCAAGGACTCCCTGTCGGCCTCCAGGTTACCGCAAAATGCCAGGCCGAAGCGCTGATCCTGTCCGCCGCGGCACAAATCGAACAGGTTCTGGACTATAATCCCACAGCCCCGATCAATCCGTACACCACACACACGCCAGCCTGACGCGGAATAACGCTTCAACAGATCACCGTTTTTGGGTGTTCTGTATCCAGATACCTCCCGATTCCGGTGTTGAGAGCAAATAGATGACTTCAATTGGAAAGCAGGTAAGGAAAATTAAATCAGATTTTTATAACCAATGCCAGAATATGAGATAAGAAAAAAACTGGATTTATCTCATCCGGTATTCATTTGATTGTGACCCGGATAAGGAAGTTCTGCGATAAAGCTAAAAGCAGGTTCCCAAGCTTATTTTGATCACACTTCGATTTGTGAAGGGCTTTCTGATGTTTCCGCAAAAGTCTCATGCTCGCCGCGTTTCAATGAGCCTGGAGTAAAAACCTCTGCGAATAATCTGGGGAATTTTTTCTCATATTCTTCTTTGAGATATTTCACAAAGAAGCGGTCTTTATTTCTACTATATCTGGATTACCAACTAAAATGGCCCAAATTGTTTTCTCAGTAAGAGTGCCGACCTGTTTTCCTCGCCTAAGATCACGCATGTATGCAACATAAGCTTGCACGGTGATGGTCCACCTACACACTTCATCATCATCCAAGTGTGCGATCACAAACAGACTTACTTCTGGATCAGAACTTTTGCCGAGTGTCTTAGCTCCCTTGTTGCCCATGTGGAATAATTTCCCAAGCTCCTTTTTGTATGCACCAAGGAATGAGCTAGCGTACTCTGGTTTCATATCCCATTCATCTGTTAAGTAAGAAAACAGTTTGGTGTATTCTTCATCATACGAGGGGCGAGTCGCAAACACGAGGCAGGCTATCAGCACGGCGCACAGCATTGACACCCCCCAATTCGTGAAAAAAAAGCTCGCTACGACAAGGGCAATGTAGATGAGGAATGGAACGATGACCGCCGCCATTTTCATGCGCCACGCGTAGAAAATCGGTGGATGGTTCCAACTTGGTTGAGAGATCACGCTGCGCCCTATGTAGCGGTACAGCAGTGTGTTGGCAAGGAACAGCCCCCACAGGAGGTAGGGTAAGTCATCCACTTTGGTCTTCCGCACATTAGCCTGACTATGCGTTTGACAGTACCTGAAGGCTGTTAATGGAGTCAAGTACATAATTCCCAAACAAATCCTCACTGTGCCGTTATACTCCCTCTTGCTTGGTGATAATCATCCATATCGGGAATCATCGCGTGGTCGAGCCGAATCCCCCCACCACATCCGCTTTGCGGATTGTGACTCCCCTCAAGGGGGAGTGATGTCGGGCCGTCATCGTAGGGGCCGGTCACCGAGTTGAGAAACCGATTTTGGAGATTTTTTCTCGCAATCATCGGGATAATCTGTTCATAATTTACTTGTCATGATATAATTCAAGAAAACACAGATAGTTACGTTTCATAATTTGTTTTCGAGTGTCGTAAGTTTGTGCTTATAGGGTGTCGTATATTTGTAGAACAGGATCATGACTCTTAATACTTTGGAAAGCAGGGTTAGATACAGACTGAGTCGCAGCAAGGATTCGGTTTTCACGCCCGTGGACTTTCTGGACTTGTCAGACCGTGACCAGACAGGCCGCGTATTGAGAAAGCTGGTTAATGAGCGATCACTTGTCAAAATTGCCCGAGGTCTGTATGCGAAAACCAAAACCTCTTCAGTAACGGGGGAAACAATCCCTGTTAAACCCTTGCCTGCCCTGGCGAAAGAGGGACTCACCAAAATCGGTGTACGTGTTGTGCCTTCACGTGCCGAGCAGGCCTATAACTCAGGTAGAACAGCGCAAGTACCGACAGGTCGGGTCATAGCGATCAAGGGCAAGCGTGTTTCCCGCAAGATCGGTTACAACGGGGACTATATTGTGTTGGAACGTGTTGCTCGAAAGTGAACTGGTCAGCGATATAGCTGCTGAGTTAAACGTTGATGCGTCCTTTATCGAAAAAGACTACTACGCAGTCCAGGTTATTCGGGCGATAGCGAGTTATTCTCATGACGAGATCACGCCGATATTTTGCGGCGGTACAAGCCTTTCCAAGGGATATGGAATCCTGAAAAGGTTTTCGGAGGATATAGATTTTCGTGCGCAATTCAAATATGGCACAAGACCAACACAGTCCACTCTTACCGTATTCAGATATGAAATATACAACCTGATTGAATCAATTGGGGAAATCACACTTGACAGGGAGCAAAGGGAAACAGGTGGAAACTATTTCAAAATTCCGTTGATGTATCCACAAATAGCTGATGTTTCATCAGCATTGAGGCCGCACTTGCAACTGGATTTCAGTTACACGCAAGTCCAAAGTGACCCTGAAGAGCGTCCCATATCATCCTTTGTAGCAGAGTTTACGAATGATAGTCCGGAAACCAAAATCTTGTGCTTATCTCCATTAGAGACGGCAGCAGAGAAATTCAGCGCACTTCTATGGCGAGTAAACAAGAGAAACCGCCGCGATGAGCAGGACGATCCGACTATGATCCGGCATCTTCAAGACCTGCATGCGTTAAGAGGCTATGTCCATTCACGGGACACTGCGTTTTATGAAATGGTCAATACCTCATTCGAGGCGGATGAAAAAAAGATCAGGCGTTTTACCGGTATGGCGCTACCAGAAGCAATTGAGCGAATGTTGGACAAGCTAAACGGGGACGAGATGTATAAAGTGGAATACGACCGATTTGTTTCAAGGATGTCCTATGCCAAATCGGAAGATATGGTCAGCTTCGAGGATGCGGTTGATTTTTTGGGAATGCTGGCAAACAAATTTTAGCTGAGATGGAAAGTTCAACAACATTCTGCGTGTGGTTTGCGCGCATGGACAGAGATCGTGAGGAAAGGCGCCACGGCCCTTGATGATTTTGCGCAGGCTATAGTTCAGCGACTCGATGGCATGGGTGGTGTAGACCACTTTGCGGATTTCGGGGGAATAACCAAAAAGCGGCATCAGGCGTTCCTGGTTCCTCTCCCAGCCCGGCGCGATGGCCGGATACTGTCCACCCTAATGTTCGGCAAATGCCGAAAGCGCGGCCTCGGCGGCCACCCGCTTGCAATCTTTCCAGGTGACGTACTTGAGGCTGTTGCGAATACTGCCGTTACGATCCCGAGGAATCTCCAGGTCCAATTCGCCGTCTTTGCTCTGGACCTTCTTCGCGGTATGGCCGTTGCGGGAATTGCCGCTGCCGTTACCGGCCGGATCATGGGGCATAGCCCAAGGTGGCTGGTCATCTCCCCATCCAACATGGCTTCAACCACACGCTTTCAAAGTTCATTCATCAGGCCCTTCGGACCCATCACGGCTTCGGTATTACCCCGAAAATCTGTAAGAAGCTCATCAAGCAGGGATTCTTGTCTTTCTGTTAGCTTGGATAACAATGTCAGATTAAGTCTGAACTTCTACAAATTATTGAATCATTTGGAGCTTTTCCTCCATTGTTTCCACAGTCTCTTCATATGATTTAAACTGATCCGACTTAAGTTTATCAGACAGTTCAGAAACCCGAGCGTTTACTCTGCCAGGCTCTTTATCTTTCCACTCACTCACTCGCTTTAAGACTTTTTGGAAAACATCATCATTTAATCTACGCCCTAACTCAATGCCCAGAGTACTTGGAAATACATTGGCATAAGTTTCTCTTACTTGTTCGCATGACGGGGCAATAGCAATGAAATTAAGGACGAACTCAGGACGCATAATGTATGCTGCAAAATTACTTTCAACGAGATCGTTAGTATGCTTCGTTACTTTCTTTTGATTCGTCAACCACCAGGTATTAAAACCAAATGGCGAGCCATTATTAGATTCTTTATCTCTTGATCTCAATCCATAGATGCCATGAACCAATAAGGCGCTGTTATGAGCAAGAGCCATATTTTCTTTCTCGCCCTCATCTAAGAGAGTTTGAGCTAACGAACTAACCTTTACCTCATCCACAAGAGCTTCTAGCTCTTCGTTCTCATAGAAAGTTAATCTGTACTCAGCGATCAAGTACTTTTTGAGTTCATCTCGCCCTTTACTTGAAGTTACATTCCCATACGAAACAAATTGATCGATGAAAGTCATCCAGTCTTTAACGCTTCCCCCTTCTTTTGCATAGAAATATGCTCGAATCAGTATTTTCCCACAATTTCTTATAAGGTCTCTGTTTAAATAATTCTCAATTGGGGAAATATGATTGTGAAACTCCCAATAAGTAGCTTTGATATGGGCGTGCACCTCATCCAAAACAGAGCTTGAAAGACACAGTTTCATTCCTGCATCAGCAGAAGCTTTCAAGAGGCTTCTACATCTTTGATCTTCTTGTTTCACATATCTCTCAGAAAGAGCTTTTACGAGAATATCTGTTCCAACGAAAAGCCGAAAGTTACTCCCCATTGTACTGAAATACTCAATGATTCTTGGTTCAGCTCTAAGCGTAAATAGAAGAACGTAGGTTCTAGAAAGAAAATGCAAATATTTTCTCTGTTTTGGGGAGCTGTTATAAAAAAGAGTATTGAGCAATTGCGAAATTGTCTGTTTGTAATCTAATGATTTCTCTGGAGCTACTTCTACGCTGCAATCAACTACATGACTGATACAATCAGATGCAACACAAGGAGCTTCATCGACATTATCATCTGAAATGAAATGAGAAAGCAGTAACCCTTGTTTTTTAAAAATTTCCTCAACTGTTTCAAGCGTTAAATCTGCAAGAAGTTCATATTCACCGTCATCTCCATCATATAGCTCCGATGCTCTTGTACGTAACTCTTCGTTACACTGTATCTTTAAGGCTTCATCACTTACATTCTCGTCCTTAATTATTTTCCTAGTTTCATAAGGAAGGCAATATTTCTTATCCTTCTTATACCATCTCAACTGCCTCCCCAGTGAATCTTTCGCCTTAAGCTTGTCCAGTCTTTCATCGATATGGGCATTCAATAAAACTTTTGCCCAAGGAAATCTTCCCAAGATCAATTCGTATATCTTTTCCTTTGTCATAAATACATTAGTATCTGGGTCTGTGTCTCGCAAAGCCCACAAAATCAACGTATCTGTAATTGAATGAACGAGCTTTCTATTTCCTAGCCTGTTAGACACCTCATGTTGTAAAAAAACATATACAGATGGATCATCGACATATTGAGTACCAATGCTTGTGCTTTTACCAACCTTAGATAGGAATTCTGTATATCTAGATATCTGTATATCTAGATAAATGATTATTATAGGCACTAATACTCTTGTTAATATGGCTTATAAGGTAGCTTTTATCCCTGATTTTGACAATTACATTAAGTTCTTCCGTTAAATTCTCTTCTTCTTGGTCTATATGAGAAATCTGCCTAGATGTAACATAATAGATAGTGCGCGGTGACCTTCCAAACTCAGTCAGACGTAAGGCTGTTTGCCTGATTTTTGCCCGATGATCTTTCTGGGTAGTGATCTGATAAAATAAATCTGTTTTTTCGGTTTTAAATAGCTCGTCGCGCGTAAAAGCATCAGCACCTCCATCGGACAGTCCGCCAAGAGGAATAAAATTTCTACCTTCGACAGCAGATAGAAATTCAAGAGCAAATCGCTCAAATGCAAAACCTTCTACCTTGCTTAGTGCAATTTCCATCAATTCAGGTGAGACGCTCTGATCTTCTTTCATTGGGGCCTTACTAAAATTTATTTTTTGCGAGATTGCTCAATCTATTTGCACTGCCAATTCAATGCATCTTTTCTATATCGTACCAGATGATTATCTGCCCAGTTATATACCTGCCATGCTAGATGACGCACAATATGCTGCAACCAGGCGAAGTTGACGTTGCTCTTTGGCGGGGCGCTATATACCCAGCGCTTGTCGTCCGACAGACGTTCTCCACCCCATCGGATATGTTGAACGGCGGATTGGCGAGGATGAAGTCGGCTTTCAAGTCGAGGTGGCGGCCGTTGTGAAAGCTGTCTCCGCGGGCAATTTGACCGTCAAGGCCCCGTAGCCGGTGGTGGTTCCACTACCGCTCTGCCTTGTTGGGTGGGTGTCTGCGGCATATTGTCGTCATTGTATCAGGACTTGGTCAGTTATTTTGCTCCCCTGTGAATTTCTATACTATCATTCTTTGCTTCATTTGATTCTGAGCAAAGCTAAAATGCCAGGCCGAAGCGCTGATCCTGTCCGCCGCGGCACAAATCGAACAGGTTCTGGACTATAATCCCACAGCCCCGATCAATCCGTACACCACACACACGCCAGCCTGACAGAGAATGCAGATGACTTACAACACGATTACCACCGAAACCGATGACGGCATCGGCATCATCGCCTTTAACCGGCCAAAAGTCCTGAACGCGCTTTCGGTCGAGGTGCGCGATGAACTGGCCCGGGCCTTTACGGAAATGTCTCTTGACAAGCGGGTCGGAGCCATCATTCTGACCGGCAATGAAAAAGCGTTTGCAGCGGGGGCGGATATCAAGGAAATGCGGGACAAGACCTTCATGGACATGTATCTGCATGACAATGCGGCGCGGCTGCAGAATATCATCGACCAGTGTGAAAAACCGATTATCGCCGCAGTGAGCGGCTACGCCCTGGGCGGCGGTTGCGAACTGGCGATGATGTGCGACTTCATCCTCGCCTCCGAATCGGCAAAATTCGGCCAGCCGGAGATCATGATCGGCGCCATACCCGGATGGGGAGGAAGCCAGCGGCTGACCCGTCTGGTCGGCAAATCGAAAGCCATGGACCTGTGCCTGACCGGCCGGATGATGGACGCGGACGAGGCCGAACGCTCGGGCCTGGTTGCGCGCGTATTCCCGCAGGACATCTTCATGCGGGAAGTCCGGGAAACCGCCAGACTGATTGCGTCCCGTTCCCGGCCGATGACGGGGATGGTCAAGGAATGCGTCAACCAGTCGCTTGAAACCCATTTGCAGGCGGGACTGCAATTCGAACGCCGGCAATTCCAGGCCGTATTCGCGACCGAAGACCAGAAAGAGGGAATGGCCGCATTTACAGAAAAACGCCCGGCCAACTGGAAACACAAATAAGCGTCCAGCCTCCGGCCGGAGAATACTCCAACATGAAAACCTGGCGCACGCCTCTGGTCGTACTGATCGCCGGATGCCTGATTTCGATGACCGGTTTCGGCATTCGTTCCGGCTTTGGGTTATTCCTCGAACCGATGACCACCGCCAACGGCTGGTCCAGGGAGACTTTTGGCCTGGCAATGGCGTTACAGAATCTGCTATGGGGGATCGGATTGCCTTTCGCCGGCGCGCTGGTCGACAAGAATGGCGCGGTGAGGGTCATCATCATCGGCGCGATCCTGTATTGCGCCGGTATACTGGGGATGGCTCATTCACAATCCGGCTTCACCCTGCAACTGACCGGCGGCATCCTGACCGGACTGGGGATCGCGTTTACCGCGTTCACCCTGGCCCTGGCTGCCATGGTACGGGTGACAGGCCCGGAAAAACGTTCTTTTGTCCTCGGTATCGGGACAGCGGCGGGGTCTTTCGGAATGGTCGTTTTCTCTCCGATCAGCCAGGGCTTCATATCCGCTTACGGTTGGTACACCGCGTTGCTGTTGCTGGCCTGTATCGCGTTGATATTGATTCCAATGGTACTCTGCCTGCCGGATTCCGCCGGGGACGTGGACGACGAGCCGTCAGTGGATGTGAACCAGACCCTGAAAGGCGCGGTGACCGAGGCGTTTCAACATCGTGGATACCTGTTCCTGACCACCGGATTCTTCGTGTGCGGGTTTCATGTCGCCTTCATTACCGTGCATTTCCCCGCTTATGCAAGAGACCTCGGCCTCGACCCCGCGATTGGCGCTTACTCGATTTCCCTGATCGGATTAATGAATATCATCGGCTCATTCGCCGCTGGTATGGCGGGTCAGCGATGGAGCAAGAAGTGCGGGCTGAGCCTGATTTATTTTGCGCGCGCCGTGGTCATACTGCTCCTGCTGCTGCTGCCGAAAACGCCGTTTGTGGTGCTTTCCTTTGCCGCGGCCATGGGCATACTCTGGTTGTCCACCGTACCCCTGACCACAGGTATCGTCGCCCAGGTTTTCGGCATCAAGTATCTGGCGACACTGTTCGGCATCGTATTTCTGGGCCACCAGCTCGGCAGTTTCATGGGGGTATGGCTGGGAGGACTGATTTATGACCGGACCGGATCATACGACGGGATGTGGTGGGCAGGGGTCGCTCTGGGCATACTGGCCGCGCTGATCCACCTGCCGATCAATGAGCGGCCGGTCACCCGGCTGACCCGCCCGGCCCCCCTTGCCAGCGAGACCTGAACCCGCAAACGGGATTATTCGACCCTGGCGGCGGCTTTGGCCGAGCGCAGCGAAACAGGCAGGGTAAAACGCACATTCTCCTCAATGCCGTCCATCGTCGAGATTTCCAGTTCAGCGTATTCCCGCAACTTCCTGATCAGGTCCTGCACCAGTTCCTCCGGGGTCGAAGCGCCGGCGGTAATACCGACGGTGTCGCATCCAGCCAGCCACTTCGGATCGATTTTCGACGGATCTTCAACCAGATAGCTCGGCACGCCGCTGTTGTTGCCGACCTCGCACAAGCGATTGGAATTGGAACTGTTCTGGGCGCCCACCACCAGTATCAGGTCCACCTGGGCGGCCAGCGTACGTACAGCGGCCTGACGGTTCTGGGTCGCATAGCAGATGTCCCGTGTGTCCGGCCCGGCAATTTTGGGAAAACGGCGGCGCAATTCATCGATGACCTCCCGCGTATCGTCAACCGAGAGTGTGGTTTGGGTAATATAGGCGACTTTTTCAGGATCGCGTATCTCCAGCGCTTCCACATCCTTGACATCGCTGACCAGGAAAACCGGCCCCTCGATCTGGCCCAGCGTACCTTCGACTTCAGGATGGTTCTCGTGGCCGATGAGGACGATTTCATACCCTTTGGCGGCATACCGCTGGCCTTCCCGATGCACTTTGGAGACCAGCGGACAGGTCGCGTCTATCGGTTGCAGATCCCGTGTCGACGCTTCCAGTTCAACCTGCTTCGAGACGCCGTGGGCGCTGAAAACGGCAATCGCCCCATCGGGAATCTGTTCGATCTGCTCCACGAAATGCACGCCTTTCGCCTCGAGATTTTCAACGACCCTCCGGTTATGAACGATTTCGTGCCGCACATAGACCGGCGGATTGTAAAAGGTCAGCGCCTCCTCAACGATTTTAATGGCTCGATCCACTCCGGCGCAAAATCCGCGTGGCTGGGCTAAAATGACTCGTATTGTTCTCTCTTTCATCGAATGATCATCCCGGTTTCGTCAAAGCCGGTATCCATACTATCACATTTCACTACCGCCGGACCCATTTGCCGGCAATCCCGTCATCACCGGCTTTAAAACCGGATTCCGCTCGGGGAAGGCGGCGGGTCAGCGTCTTGAAGAGCAATTCCAGCGCCAGGTCCGAACGCACCAGGGCACGGGTGGCAAAGACCACGGCCGACACGCTGCGCCGCGAGATCTTCACTTCCTGGCCATTCCTGAACATCGGATTCGCATCGATGCGGCGCAGGGTCAGTACAGCCATTCCCAATGCCCACAGGCAGTGCAGGCGGATGCCGGTTTCACCAGGCGGAATGATCAGGATGTAACGTAACGCGTTGGCCAGGTGGTGGCGGGCAATGGCGACCAGCCGGGACAATCCCCTGGCGAATCCGGGCGTGTCCCGTCCGACAGGCAGGGCGCTCACATCGACATCGGCCGCAAGAAAAACATCCCGCGGCAGCCAGCACGCGCCGCGCCGCCGGTCATCCCACATATCCTTGAGAATATTGGTCATCTGCAAGCCCTGGGCAAACGAGACCGACAACGCCATCAAGTCCTCGCGCCGCTCGTCGATTTTGCTGGAGTAGTCGCAGAACAGTTCAGTCAGCATCTCACCGACCACCCCGGCGACGTAATAGCAATAACGGTCGAGATGGGCCAGGTCGCCCAGACCGTCGAGTGTCGCGCTTTGCTGGAACTCCGTCATGCCTCGCGACATGACCGTCACACAGCGTTCCAGGGCGCCGCGCTGGACCGTGTTGAACGTTCTGGTGATACGGATGACCCGGTCCGTATTGGCGATCAGGTCATGCTCGTCTGCGGTCGTCGAGGATGACAGCAGGGCGCCGAGGTCGCGGGCAAAAGGCTCGGCCGCGCCACGCCCGGCGACGATTTCGACAAAGCGTTCCGAAAATGCCTGTTTCTGCTCCACGGACAGAGCCGGTTCGTCTTCGATCGTGTCGGTGATACGGCACAGCAGGTAGGCATTGCCCACCACATCGCACAACTCCACCGGAAGCCGTGGGATGGTGAGCGCAAAAGTACGGGAGACCCCTTGCAGGATTTCCGTCTGGTAAGCCAGATCGCTTTCCGGCGAGCGGTTCGGGCCGGACATCGTCAAATATCACCGCTCATCGCATCTGCAACCGGAACCCGCCGCCCGGCAACCGGATATCCGGACGCAGGGGCGGATCACCGTGCCCGCCCGCCGATCTGAAGGGGAATGAAACCGGCGAATGGACCCGCCTGACAGGGCGGCATCGCTATCGTGCGCTGGCGCATGGAATTTGACTTGAAAATTTTGAGTCTTTAGAATCTTGTTTATCTTGTTTGATTAGTGAATCGACGATTCAGCTCCACCGCATGATTATGACATAGAAATAATGGCAGGAGAAAACCATGAGCCCGACCCACACCCGTATCCACCGAACAAGAGTGCGCTTTCTCATGGCTTGCCTGACTGCCCTGGCCTGCCTGGGGACGCCGCTCATTGCCCACTCGGCCACAGCGGAAGAAATCGGGCTTGAAATCGCTCGTGAAGCCCGCGCGCTGGAAAAGGGTTTCGGAAATTTCAAAGCCCGCCAGACCATGGTATTGCGCAACAAGCAGGGCCAGGAGAGCGTACGGCAACTACGGTTCAGGGTGATCGAAATCGAAGGGGACGGCGACCGGAGTATGTTTGTGTTCGATGAGCCGCGTGACGTCCAGGGAACCGCGCTGCTGATTCACGCCCATGCAGAGGAGGACGACGACCAATGGCTGTATCTGCCGGCGCTGAAACGGGTCAAGCGCATCAGTTCCTCAAACCGCTCCGGTTCATTCATGGGCAGTGAATTCGCTTACGAGGACATGGGCAGCCAGGAGGTGGAAAAATTCACCTGGAAATACCTGCATGACGAACCTTGCGAAGAACTGACCTGCACCGTCTCCGAACGCATTCCGACAGACCGGAAATCAGGCTACAGCCGCCAGCTGATCTGGCGTGACAAAGACCATCTTCGCCCCCGCAAGGTCGAGTATTACGACCGCAAGGAAGAACTCCTGAAGACACTGACCATCGCGAACTACCAGCAGTTCCTGGACCGTTACTGGTACTCCGGCGAGATGATGATGGAGAATCACCAAACCGGGAAAAGCAGCATTTTGAAGTGGTCGGATTATGAGTTCGGAACCGACCTCGAACCCCGTGATTTCCTGAAAACCGGACTAAGAAGAATACGTTGATGCCGCGCCGCGCCGCCCTGCGCCGTGCCCTGTACGGCGCTTCCTGGATTCTGGTCACGGCCTGCGCCGCCGAAGCCAGCGCCGGTGAGCTTGATCTTTCCGGATACATCAACCTCGAGAGTCGGGGGTACCCGCAAAGCGCCGCTTATGCGGACCAGCCCGGAAACATTGGCGGAATCGTGCTGGAACCCGAACTGTATTTCCAGAGCGATGCCGGCTGGAGCTTCACCCTGACCCCTTTCCTGCGCTATGACTCTGCCGACTCCAACCGCAGTCACACCGACATTCGGGAAGCCTGTTTTCTGGTGTACGGCGATGCCGGCGATGGTGAATGGGAACTTCGCCTCGGTGTTGACCGCGTGTTCTGGGGGGTGGCCGAATCGAACCATCTGGTCGATATCATCAATCAGACAGACCTGGTTGACCATCCGAATGAGGAGGTTAAACTGGGCCAGCTGATGGCCCATGCCACCTGGGCGGGTGAATGGGGCGCCGCCGAGCTTTTTGTTCTGCCCCACCAGCGAAAGCGCACCTTTCCGGGGCGTGGAGACCGGTTGCGCTCATCCATTCTCATCGACCAGGACCATCCCTCCTGGGAGAGCTCTGCGGAACAGTGGAATACGGACCTGGCCGCCCGCTACAGCAGGAGTTTCGGGATTTTCGACGTGGGTGTGAGCCTGTTCGACGGCACCAGCAGGGAGCCTGTATTCCAACCGAGGCTGGACCCGCGGGACGGCAGCCTGTCCCTGACCCCGCACTACGGGCAAATCCGTCAATGGGGGCTGGATGCGCAAGCGACTTCCGAGGCCTGGTTATGGAAGCTTGAAGCGATTTACCGAACCGGCGCCCGCAACCTTCTCGGCCAGAAAGAGGACTACGCCGGTTTTGTAGCGGGTGGCGAATACACACTGTATTCCTTTTCCGGCTCGAATACCGACCTCGGCTTGCTGGGTGAATGGAATTACGACCAGCGCGGCGAACGCGCGACCAATACTTACCAGGACGACCTGTTCTTCGGCACACGCCTTGCATTCAATGATGTCCAGGATACCGCAGTGACCGCCGGTGTTCTGAAAGACATGAACCATTCCTCGGGCGCCCTGGTGGTCGAGTTCAACCGGCGAATCTCCGACCAGTGGTCCACCAGCGCCGAAATATTTGCCCTGTTCGATGTCGATGAAAAGGATGCCCGGTTCTATCCGGTTCGGCGCGACAGCTTCATCGAATGGATCCTGACCTACAATTTCTAGCAGAGCCTTCTTTTCCCAGATAAACACCGGAGAAAAATCATGACCAGACGCGTTGCAATCATCGGAGCGGGTCCCAGTGGACTGGCCCAACTCAGAGCTTTCACATCGGCCCGCGAGAAAGGGGCCGAAATCCCGGAAATTGTCTGTTTCGAGAAACAATCCGACTGGGGAGGCTTGTGGAACTATACCTGGCGTACCGGGCTGGATGAGAATGGAGAACCCGTGCATGGCAGCATGTACCGCTACCTATGGTCCAATGGACCCAAGGAAGGTCTGGAATTTGCCGATTATTCCTTTGAAGAGCATTTCGGCAAGCCCATCGCTTCGTACCCGCCGCGCGCTGTCTTGTTCGACTACATTGCGGGCCGTGTCAAAAAGGCCGGGGTTCGCGACCTGATTCGCTTCAACTCAACGGTCCGGCACGTCACTTATGATGACGCGAGCGGGATGTTTACCGTCGTCGCGCAGGACCATGTGAAAGATCATGAATACCGCGAAGAATTCGACTATGTGATCGTAGCCACCGGCCATTTCTCAACTCCCAACACACCGCACTTCGATGGTTTCGACTCCTTTCCGGGCCGCATCCTGCACGCGCATGATTTCCGTGACGCACTGGAATTCAAGGACCAGGATATCCTGATTATCGGCACCTCCTATTCGGCGGAGGATATCGGCTCGCAGTGCTGGAAGTACGGCGCAAAATCCATCACGGTGTCTCATCGCACCGCGCCGACGGGATATGACTGGCCGGACAACTGGGAGGAAGTTCCCCTGCTGCAAAATGTGGAAGGCAATACCGCCACTTTCAAGGATGGCGGCTCCCGCGACGTGGATACGATCATTCTGTGCACCGGATACCTCCACCACTTCCCGTTCATGGCAGAGGAATTGCGGCTGAAAACCAATAACCGCCTGTACCCGGTTAATCTGTACAACGGCGTAGTCTGGGAGTACAACCCGAAACTGATGTACCTGGGTATGCAGGATCAATGGTATACCTTCAACATGTTTGACGCCCAGGCCTGGTATGCGCGAGACCTGATCCTGGGGCGGCTGGAGGTTCCGTCACAACCCGAAATGCACGCGGATATAGAAAAATGGCGGGAAGCCGAGGACAACATTGCCGATGATTACGGCGCGATCAAATACCAGGGCGACTATACGCTGCATTTGATGGCCATGACGGATTATCCGCACTTCGATACGGCAGACTCGGATCAGGCTTTTTATGAATGGAAGAAAAACAAAAAGAAGAATATCATGACGTTCCGCAATTACGGACACCGGTCCCCGCTGACCGGGACGATGGCTCCGGGTCATCATACTCCGTGGAAAGACGCGCTCGACGATTCCCTGGAAAGCTACCTGGATATCTGAGCCGGGTTCTCCCCGGCGCTCATGGACCGCTCGCGCTGGCGCCGGGTCCCGGGTTTGGGCGAGGGCGCCGGATCCGGGAACATTGCGCGGGGATGGTCAGTCGTCCAGGTCGGCGCCAATCGCCTCAACCACCATCTTCTGGAAGTGGTGGACGGCATGTTCCGACAACTCGGACAGTTGCCGGTCCACCATGAAGCGGCCCTGGTTATAGCCTTTTGACCTCAAGCCGCGCTGGACGCTTTCGCACAGGGCGATATCTTCGGGCTGGAGAACCTCCTTCAGATACGTCATTGCCTCCAGTTGCTGTCTGCTCGGGGTGGATGAAGGCAAAAACCAGTCCAGGTATTCAACAGACCGCTCCGGCCCATCTCCGTTGACCTGCATGACCGACAGGTTGGGTTCTCCCGGATAGACCGAAATCGTGAAATTGGGCCACACGAACCAGCCGGCAAAACCCAGGTCCACTTCGCCCTTTTCAAATTTGAAAGCGCGGCTATCCATCGACCGGGGGGATGACGAAATATGGCTGGACCAAATGCCGTGGGTAGTCGTCCGGTAGCTGTCCATATCGACCAGGTCTACAAAATCCCGATGCGCCGGATCGCAGTGGTAACACTCAAGGTAATTGTCCACCAGTACCTTCCAGTTACTGGCGACTGTCCAGGTATCGCGCCGGGCCATTACCAGGGTATCCATCCTCGGGCAGAACCGGCGTATTTCATCTTCGAGACTGCCGGTTTGCTCCTTCAGGGAAACGGCCCCGGGATCCAGGTTTATGAATACCATCGTACAGAAAACCTCGACCTGGACCGGTTTCAGCGCGAAATCACACCGGTTGAAACCGGTGATATTCTCTGAATTTCTCGCCTTTTTCAATGAGCCGTCCAGGTCATAGGACCAGGCGTGATAAGGACAAACGATCAGGCTGGTTTTACCCTGCCCCGTGAGAAGTTCATGCCCGCGATGCTGGCAGACATTGTAAAAAGCCTTCAGTTCCCCCGAACCGTCACGGATAATGATCACATTCTGTTCGTGGATTCGGGTGGTAATGAATTGCCCGGCCTCCTGCACTTGACTGGCGTGCCCCGCGTAATGCCAGGTATTATAAAAAATCGCCTCTTTTTCCATCTCATAAACCCCGGCGTCCCGGTAAAACCGGGCCGGCATCGTGAAGGATCGTCCGGGCTCCCTGCAAAAACTCTGGTCTCCGGACTGTTTGGCGACTACGGCCAGTTTGCTGTCAATCGGTTGGTTCAATTTTCAATCTCCGTCTGCCTGCCACGTGAAGGGATTACCGGTAATTTCCCCGTACCCGCTCTTTCTTCGGATCGAAATGGGGGAATGGCACTACCCTGGCCGGAATCCGTTTCTGATGTCCGTCCAGCTTTCCGACCTCCACCTGGGTTCCGGGTTCGGTATGGATGATTTTCATCCTGCAAAGGGCGATGTTCTTCCGCAGGACCGGAGAAATCATACCGCTGGTAATGGCGCCCACCTGCTCGCGCCCGATAAACACCGGGTCGCCATTGGCGGCGGCCTCTTCGCCGTTCAACTCCAGCCCGACCAGTTTTTGCCGGGGATTCAGCTTACGTTCGAGCAGTTGTTCGCGGCCGATGAAATCATCCTGTTTGGATTTCAATGGAACCGTAAAACCGATGCCCGCCTCAAACGGGTCCGTCTGGTCGCAGAACTCAGAACCGGCGAAAACCAGGCCCGCCTCGATCCGCAACAGGTCCAGCGCCTCCAGGCCGAGCGGCGCCAGGCCGAATTCCTGCCCGGCCTCCCAAACCGCATCCCAGACGGCTCCCGCATCGCGGGGATGGCAGAAGATCTCGTACCCCCGCTCACCGGTATAACCGGTTCGAGAACAGATGATGGGAGGGCCATCCGCGTCGCCGATCCTGGCAATCGAAAACCGGAACCAGTCGAGTTCCTCGACCCGGGCCTGGTCAGGGCGGGTCCAGACACACTTCCTCAGCGTATCCAGGCTTTTCGGCCCCTGCACCTGCAGATTGTGAAGCTGGGAGGTTGAATCCTTGACCCAGGCCCGCAGTTTCAGGGCTGAAGCCTGCTCGCGAATCCACAGTCCCGAAGTATCATTGCCTCCCACCCATCGGAAGTTGTGGTTGCCAAGCTTGAAAACCGTGCCGTCATCGATCATACCGCCTGACTCATAGCACATCGCGGTATAGACCACATGCCCGATCGCCATTTTCCGTACATCCCGGGTAACGCAGGCCTGCATCAGCACTTCCGCGTCGGGACCGGTCACTTCGTATTTTCTCAATGGCGACAGGTCGGTCATGATGACCCTTTCCCGGCAGGCCCAGTACTCCGCAACCGCGCCGAGATTGGTGAAGTGGCCAGCCAGCCAGTAACCATTGTATTCCGAGAAATTGCGGGTCAGTCGAGAGGTTTTATCATGAAAGCCGGTTTCTTGTGTCATTTCGGGTTCCGCGTCGGTGGTTTTCCGGAATGCAATCGCGCGTTTGAACAGGTTTTCACCGGTATACGTTCGCACATGGATATCCGTTGGCACCCACCCGTTGGCCGGGTCGATGTCACAGGGACAGGCAGACGAGACGCAGACCAGGTCCGTCAACGCCTGCATCAATACGTAGTCCCCCGGTCGCGACCAGGGATCGTCAAACATGTACAGGTATGAATCATCAAAAAACGTATTGAAGAACAGATTCATGGCCTGCCAGCCCGCCCTCGGTTCAATCGGCCAGGGAGCCAGCGCCCGATTGAAGTTTTCCGAACAGTTGACATGTCCGGGATAACCGGCTTCATCATAATACTTGCTGGTACAGGCTACGCCAAAACTGTCGTGGCGGCCGCAGGTATCCTGCACGACTTCCACCAGCGGTTTGAAATCGATGTCGTAAAACTTCGAATAAAGCCCCGGACCGGGATAGGCGCTGCCCATCAGCGAACGGGTCGTGGTGGCACTCAGGTTGCGGGTCTTGCCCTGGTCCAGCGCGGCCTTGTCGAAGCACTGGAAATCAGAACACTGGCGGCCATCGACATCGATGATCTGAATGTATTCCCCCGCCCTGACCTCGTAGCTTTGCGCGGTAGAGGCGTCAACCCGAAAACTCTGCAACTCGTCACCGAGCGGGTCCGGCAGATCGTTTTCGATCCGGAAACCGGGGTTTGCGCGGGTAATATAGCCGATCAGGTCGGTCGGCGGGTCATCCGCGCCGTCCACGGCCATCGCCTCACCCGGAGCGCAGACCAGGCAGACCAGTTCGCGCTCCGAGACCAGTTTCACGCTGGAACCGGCCGGAGTCTCCCCGGACAATAATCCGGCAGCCCGGCTACCCGCCAGGTCAACGGAAAAAGAACGCAGCTTGCGGCGAATTTTCGCGGCGCCCGGATTGACGGCATCCAGCATCCGGGCAATCGACGCCGCGCTGGTATCGGGACGGGTCCCGAGAGCGGCGGTCACATTGTCACCGGCCGCGTCAAACGCAAAAACATGCGCCGGCTGGCGGCCTTCCGGATCGACGATCTCCAGCTCATCGCCCGGCATCATCGGCACCGCGATGACAGCGCCGCCGCGAACCAGGTAGCGCTCCCTGCCCGGCCATTGCTCACCCAGCCCGGGCTCCCTCAGTCGTACTACCGAATGGATGTCAATCGTCATGTCAACGTGTCTCCGGTTCTACCCGCCTATCGTCTGTAACAGCAGATTATATCCGATAAAATCCGGGCGCAGAATACGAAAGCACACCCGGAAAATACCCATGGTTCATCCGGCCGCCCCGGCGCAGATCTCAAGATAATGCGGGATGACCTTTTCGATACCCTGAAGGAGGCACTCGATGGTCAGGGCGTGGCCGATTGAAACTTCCAGAATGCCCGGTATCTCCAGAAACCGTGCAAGATTGTCCAGGTCCAGGTCATGGCCCGCGTTGATTCCAACTGCCAGTCCATTCGCTTTTTGGGCCGATTCCAGATATTGATCGAAAATGGATGACTCTTCCGGTCGGCCGAACGCGTTGGCCCAGGCTTCGGTATACAACTCGATCCGGTCCGCCCCGACCCTGGCCGCGGCTGCAACCTGGACCGGATCCGGGTCCACGAACAGGGAACTGCGGATACCGGCGCCGGACAGGCGTTCCAGCGCGGGGGCGAGCGTAGCCGTCGAATCGGGAATGTTCCAGCCATGGTCCGAAGTCAACTGGTTTACGTCATCCGGAACCAGGGTGCATTGATCGGGCCTGATCGCCTCGACCATCGCCATGAAATCTTCGGTGGGATACCCTTCGATATTGAATTCCGTCTGCGGATACTGTTCGCACAGCGCCCCGAGATCATAGGCGTCCTGTTTTCGGGTATGGCGTTCATCCGGGCGGGGATGTACGGTAATGCCGTCCACCCCGAGAGCGATGCACTTGCGCGCATACTCCACCACATTCGGATAATCCCGCCCGCGGGAGTTTCGCAAAAGAGCGATCTTGTTCAGGTTGACACTGAGTTTGGTCATGCGATCGGCTATGCGGATGTCCTCGCTGATGATAACCCCCAATCGGGGGTAAAGCCAACAACCCGGACCAGCCCCGGCATGGCCGGGTTGAACAGGTGGTTATGCCAGTAGGTGGCTTGGTATTTTGCGCTCTGCCGATCCAGGAACCGGGCAGTGCAGTGCAGATCATACTGTTGGTTGCCCTGGTCGAAATGCAGGATGCATTGGCCGACATCGACGATCTGCCGGGCAATCCCGCTGTCAATGGCGTAAACGGCAGTCAGTTCCTCGTCGAATTCTCCGGGGATCTGGTAATAATATTCGGCCAGGAAGCGGACGGCGTTTTCGTATCGCGCCTGGCAATCCTGGGTTTTCCGGACCATGAAACGGAATTCCCGGGTCACTTCTTCGCTGTGCCGTTTCACAATCTGTACATTGACAGGTCCCACGGCCTGGTTTGCCAGTTCAAGCTCCGGTTGCATGGCAGCCGATGGGCGGCCACCGCGTTTGCGTACCGAGTATTGCCGTATACGGCACTGCCAGCCGATGAACTGTTCGCGTAATCGCTCGGGTGACGGTTTCTGCTGCAGTTTGTTCGCCTCCGGATTCTTTCAGGAATTGAAGCAGGCGCCGTTTCAGAATTTCCGGTAGGCGTTCATCAGGTCAACCATCGGGTGGGACTTCGACATCTGGAATTTGACCAGCAGCTCGCGCGCGATCATGTCCCGGTCCTGCTGGTTATCCGGCAGTTCCATGGTTTCCGGGATTTGCACCCAGCCGTTGATATTGCGGTCGAATACGGCCGGCTTGCCTTCTTCATACCCCATGTGCACGTCTTCCAGCCAGTTCAGGTCCTGCCAGCCCATGACATTCATATAGGCTCTCAAAAAATCGGTGCAGCGGTCCATGTCCGGTACCAGGTTGACGTCGTAGCGGTAGCCGATATGCTGGCCGATGTCCTTCTCGCGGTCGGAATCGAGGCCGTCGGATTCTATAAACTTGTCCAGGTCATCATTCATGTTTTCATCTCCTGATCTGGTTTTCGGGTCTTCAGAAACGGGTCAGGTCGGGACGGCCGACCGTGTATTGAGTGCCTGCCAGGGGGACCTGGGCCAATGCCGAGGCCTCCATGGTGAGCGCCGCCAGGTCTTCGGGTTCGAGGGAATGGATATTGGTTTTGCCGCAGGCGCGCGCCAGGAGCTGCGCCTCGATGGTCAGCGTATGCAGGAAGTTGTACACCCGCTCCGCCGCCGCGTCCGGATCCAGGCGTTTACGCAGAACCGGATCCTGGGTGGCCACGCCGACCGGGCAGCGACCGGTATGGCAATGGTAGCAGTGGCCCGCTTCAACCCCCATTTCATTTTCAAAATCCGCTTCCGGGATATCCTTGTTGCAATTCAGGGCCATCAACGCGGCATGACCGATCGCAACCGCGTCGGCGCCCAGCGCCAGCGCTTTCGCCACATCGCCGCCATTTCGGATTCCGCCCGCATAAACCAGCGAGATTTCACCGGATTTGCCGACATCTTCCAGGGCGCGCCGCGCCTGCCGGATCGCGGCGATACCCGGTACGCCGGTTTCTTCAGTCGCCAGATGGGGGCCCGCCCCGGTACCGCCTTCCATACCGTCCATGTAAATCGAGTCGGGCCCGGTTTTGGCGGCCATGCGAACGTCATCGTACACCCGCGCCGCGCCCAGTTTCAGTTGAATCGGAATTTCACCGTTGGTGGCTTCGCGCACCTCGTTGATTTTCAACGCGAGGTCGTCCGGTCCCAGCCAGTCCGGATGACGGGCCGGCGAACGCTGGTCGATTCCCGCTGGCAGGGACCGCATTTCGGCCACCTGGTCGGTCACTTTCTGGCCCATCAGATGCCCGCCCAATCCCACCTTGCAGCCCTGCCCGATGAAAAACTCGACACAATCCGCCAGCCGCAGATGATTCGGGTTGAAACCGTAACGCGACTGGATACATTGGTACATCCATTTTTCCGAGTACCTGCGTTCATCCGGGATCATGCCGCCTTCACCGGAACAAGTGGCCGTTCCCGCCATCGTGGCGCCCCGCGCCAACGCGGTTTTGGCTTCATAGGACAACGCGCCGAAGCTCATGCCGGTGATATAGACCGGAATGTCGAGTTCCAGCGGGCGTTTGGCTTTTGGGCCGATCACGGTTTTGGTCAGGCATTTCTCGCGGTATCCCTCGATCACGAACCGGGTCAGCGTACCGGGCATGAATGTCAGGTCATCCCAGGTCGGAATTTTCTTGAACAGGGAAAAACCGCGCATACGGTATCGTCCGAGCTCTGACTTGATATGAATATCATCCATTACCTCTGGCGGGAAGATGAAACTCTGCCCCAGATGATTGGGGTCTCTTTTCGGTTTTGACATTTTCGTTATCGCTGGTTGGGGGTTTTTTTGGAGTATCAGAGGATCAGTTTTTTCTCGGTCGGCTCCAGATTATCGTAGTTCCACAGATTTTTGCCGGAGACGAATTTCTTCAGGTTCGCCACCCCGCACGCTGGCGAAATGTCATACATTGCCAACTTCTGCGTGAGCCATTTCAACTCTGTTTCGTTCATTTCTCCTGGAACGCAATCGACGCCGAGGTCTTCCACTTCACCGCCGACGTAGATGGTGCCGTCGTACATCGAATCACCCAGGTTTTTACCTGCGTCGCCGCAAATCACCATGCGGCCGCGTTGCATCATGAATCCGGAAAAGGCGCCGGTTCTGCCGCCGACGATGATGGTGCCCCCTTTCTGGTCGATACCGGTCCGGGAACCGACATCGCCCTTGCAGACCAGGTCGCCGCCGCGAATAGCCGCCCCGAATGTCGAACCCGCGTTGCCTTCGATGACGACCGTCCCGGCCATCATGTTCTCGGCGCAGGACCAGCCAACGCGGCCGCTGATCCGGATATTCGGGCCATCGATCAGGCCACAGCCAAAATAGCCGAGAGAACCTTCGAAGTGGATGTTGCCGCGATTCAATATACCCACTCCGACCCCATGGCGGGCGCGTGGATTGCGAACCGTAATAGCGCCATACCCCTGCTGCATCAATTCCCTGATTTTCAGGTTGATATCGGTGGATTCCATTGCCAGCGCATCGAACCCGGCCGCCCGGTCGGTATCGACTTCAAATGCCCACGGATACGTATAGTTCTCCTCTTCCGTAGCGCTGAAAAACCGTTGCTGGGTGCGCCCTTTCAACTGCTCCGCGTGCAGCCCCATATCATGGGACTTGTGATCTACGCCTGCCATACCCTGACCTCCCCTTCATAAGGATCGAACGTGTAAATTTCATCCGGGAAGATACTGCGGATTGAAACTTCTTCAGAAGCCAGCCCGACAAAATCCTCGCTCTCGTACAACACCATCGGCTTGGCGGCCATGACATCCTTCGCCATGCCGAGTTGATCGCTGGTCGCCACCAGGTACGTGAATACGCCATCCAGTTCGTCCACCGAACGGGTCATGGCCGTTTCCAGGTCATCGCCCTCGCCCATGCGGTCCGCAATGTACACCGCGATCAGTTCGGAGTCGCAATTCGACATGAAGCGGTGTCCACGGCGTTCCATTTCCCGGCGAAAACTCCAGTAGTTGGTCAACTGTCCATTGTGCACCACCGACACATCATTGAATGGATAGGCCCAGTACGGATGCGCCGAACGAATGTCCACATCGGACTCGGTCGCCATCCGGGTATGACCGATCGCATGAGTGCCCTCAAAACCCGACAGGTTATACTGCTGCGATACCCGTTCGGCGTCGCCCAGGTCCTTGACCAGTTCCAGGCCCTCGCCAATCGACAGGATTTCCACTCCATCGATGTCTTCGACATAATCGGCCAGACGCCGCATGTCCCCGTCGAAAGAAAAAGTGTAACGATGGGAATAGTCAGTGACCCGGTCACGGCTGGAGACGGAGACGCCCAGTTTTTCCAGACGGTCGTCCACCTCGCAGCGGCGGTCGATGACCTTCTGGTGTATATCGAATCCGCTTTTCATGTCTTCCTGTTCGGCGACCTTGAAGCGGATGACATACCGGTTCTTCATCGGGTTGCCATAGAGCGCGAACCCGGTGGAATCCGGGCCCCGATGTTTCAACGATTGAAGCATCGAGGTCATTTCCGATCCGACATCGGAACTCCGGCCTCTATGGATAAGTCCTGCGATACCGCACATTACGCAATTCCTCCTGATTGGTTGAATCTGGTTCTGGTTATAATCCCGGCGCAGCCAGCCTCAAGGCAGACAGTCGAGATAGTTGGCGAGGTCCCAATCGGACACGGAATGATTGAAACGCTCCCATTCGTCATTTTTATAGTGGTGGTAGACCCGGTACATTTCATCCGGCATGGACGAACGGATCACCTCATCCTTTTCCAGTTCCTTGAGAGCGTCCCCCAGGGTCATCGGCAGCTTTTTGACTTGCTTGCCTGCGTCCATCGCCTCGTAGATGTTGCGTTCTTCGGGTTCTCCCGGATCCAGGTCACGGCTGATACCGTCATCGAACGCCTTCAGCAGGGCGCCGCCCATGAGGTATGGATTGACCATGGAGTCGACCGAACGGTATTCGAACCGGCCCGGCGCCGATACCCGCAGGGCGCAGGTTCTGTTCTGGAAACCCCAGTCCGCGAATACCGGAGCCCAGAAACCGGTATCCCACAATCTTCTGTAGGAATTGACCGTGGACGATCCGATGGAAGTCAACGCGCCGAGATGCTCGATCACGCCGCCGATCGACTTCAACCCGACCGGGCCGGGCTTGACTTCGTCGATTTCCGGATCAGGCAGGAAATGATTGGTGCCGCCTTCGAGGTAGGTAAATACGCCATCCAGACCCGGAAGCGTGTCATTGTGCAGCGGATTGACGACTTCCTCGCCGCCGGACCACAATGAAACATTATGGTGGCAACCGGACGCGGATACATTCATGAACGGTTTCGACATGAAGCAGGCATGCAGCCCCTTTTCACGGGCGACCTGGGCACAGATCTGGCGATAGGTGGTCAGTCGATCCGAGTTCCTGACCACATCATCGAACATCCAGTTCAATTCCAGTTGTCCCGGCGCGTCTTCGTGGTCCCCCTGGATCATGTCAAAACCCATTTTCTGGCCGTATTCGATGACCTGCATGAAGGCCGGACGCAATTCCTCGAACTGGTCGATATGGTAACAGTTGGGTTTGGTTACGCCGCCCTTGAGTTGACGGTTTTCATCCAGTTTGAGCCACATCATCTCCGGTTCGGTACCGGCGCGCATGTGCATATTGTGTTTCTCCGCGAACTCCTGCTGGATGATCTTCAGGTTGCCGCGGCAATCCGAGGTCAGGTGGGCGCCCGGGTTGACACGCTCCTCGCGGTTGCGGTAACAAGTGCAGAATACACGGCCGATACGCTTGTCCCAGGGCAACTGGACAAAAGTCTCCGGATCAGGAATACCAACCAGCTCCGATGATTCCGGGCCGTAACCGATATAACTTCCATGGCGGTCGACGAACAGGTTGGCGGTTGAACCGTAAACCAGTTGGAATCCCCGCTCCGACACTCTCTCCCAGTGGTCGGCGGGAATTCCCTTCCCGACAATTCGGCCGGTAACCGAAACAAACTGGAAATAGACATAAGTCACACCGGTTTCCCGAATTTTCTCACTGACCTGTTTGACCAGTTCCGCCCGGCCCGGCGCATTGACGCAGCGTTCCAGGTCGGTGGAAGTCTGGATGCGGCCGGTTGAGCGTGTGGATGTCGTATTTTGTTCTGCAGGTTTGTTCTCTTTAACCATTTTATCCTCCAATGGGCATTAAAATATTGATACGCGGTGTTCTCAACTCCACGGAAACGGACTGTTTGAGACAGGATGAAGCTTGCCTTCATGATACCTTGAGAACCGGAAAGGTTCCAGCAAGGCGCTGTCCGATCCGGCAAGTTCCTGCGCAACCAGCTTGCCTACGCCGATCATCTTGTATCCATGATTGGAGTCAGCGATAAAGTAGCAGTTATCGCGGAACCGATCGAAAACGGGAAAACTGTCCGGGGTGAATGAACCGATTCCGCCGGAAGGCTCGTTATTGTATTTCGGCGATTGGCCTTCAAACCGCTTTTGGCAATGGGCCAGCGCGGAAGTCCACATGTGCGCGAATTCCGCTCCGACCACAAAATCCGGGGAATCGACTCCATACGGATCGACTGCAACCTGGTCGAGGTCGGTCTCGACCGGGAACGGCGCGGCCCCGCCCTGTATTCCGTTGAAATGAAAATCGGGTTTGTAATAGATTCCCCACATGCTGTCCGTGATCAACGACCCGTCCACATCGGAATAAAGGGGAGAGTCGGAATCGACGTGAATCACCGGAGGCATGCCGCCATCGTTGGTCTTTTGCATTTCGGGGTCCACGCCCAGCGTTCCCTCCTGCAGGGACCAGTAGACCCACATCGGAATGCCGGTATGGATTTTACCATCGCCGGCTTTGATGTCCACCGTCTCCGGCAATTCAAGCAGGCCCCACAGCAGCCTGGCCCAGGGTCCGGGGGCCACGACCAGTTGTTCGCAGGCGATATGGCCACGGTCGGTAACGACTTCCCGGATCGCGCGGCTGGAGTGGTCCGCATTGAATCCGGTCACCGTCACGCCGGTCAGGATGCGGACACCCTCCGCTTCCGCCTTGTTCGCCAGACCGTACAGTGACCGCGTATTGTTGGCGTAGCCTCCCCTCTTTTCGTGCAGGACCGAGGTGATTCCCCGGGCCTGCCAATCATCGAACAGGCCCTTCATGTAATTCATCGACGCTTTTTCGCCTTCGATGAAAACCGATTCGTAACCGATGTCCTTTTGCTGTTCGGCAATGGCCGCCACATCCTCGAACATCGAATCCGGGCTGATCTGCATATAGCCCACCGAATGGTAGCTGTAGGCTTCGGCGTCGCTTTCCCATACATCCACGCATTGCACCATCAATTCACGCATGGCGGGCTGGAAGTAATTGTTGCGCACCACGCCGCAGGCGATACCTGAAGCGCCGGCGCCGATTGACGCCTTGTCGACAACGAGTATGTCGCGGCCGTCGCCCCGGCCCCTGGCCTTCAACTCCAAAGCCAGATGATAGGCCGTGCTCAGGCCATGGATCCCAGCGCCGATAATGACGTAATCACTGTGTCCGGGGAAAGCCATCATTCATCTCCTGTAATCAGTCAGAAATTGAAATGGTATAAAACAGGTACAATTCGGTAACCTGTCTGGAATCAATCGATCCCGTTTCGATATTTGTCCGGTTATGATTGGCAATTAGACAGGATGCAAAGGAAGTTTTCAACCTGTCAATCCGGTTATGTTATAATTTTATATACCATTTATATACCATTACCCAACGACCACCTGGGTTGACTGACGACAATGACAGAACAATACTTGCAGATGACTACTGGCGCGCCCGGAATCTTCAATCGTCTCCGGAACGCGATCATGAATGGAGACTATCCATATAATGCGCGGCTGCCTTCCGAGCGTGCCCTGGCGGAACAGTTTTCCGTTGCGCGAGGCACGATCCGGACCGCGCTGGAGCAACTGGAAAAGGCGACCCTGGTCAAAAAGAAGTTCGGCAGCGGCACCTATGTAAGCTACAACATCCGATTCGAACAGGATGACATCGCCGAAGAAACCAGCCCGCTGGAACTGATCGAAACCCGTCTGGCGATAGAACCCCATATCGTCAAACTGGTCGTATTGAACGCCAATAACCGGGAACTGAAAAACCTGGAACAGGCCTTGCACAATGTCTTGCGTTCAACCCACAATCCCAATAATTTCTCTTCGGCGGATGAGGCGTTCCACCTGATGCTGGCGCAGTGCTCACACAACCCGCTGCTGATCTGGATCTACCAGAGGATCAACGATGTTCGCAGCCATGCCCAGTGGAACCAACGGAAAATGAACATTCTGACTGCCAGCAAGATCAGGCAATACAACGAGCAGCACTCGGCATTGGTCAGAAGCATTAAACGGAGAAACATGGAAGAGGCCTCGAATCTGATGATCCGCCACCTGACTCAGGCGAAGAAGGATTTGCTCGGTAATCAAAGATGAACCGGTGACGGCTCACGGAACCACGCGAATCCGAACCGGAGCGCCTCCGTATTCTGCGCGCTCAGCGGCAAACACGGCCGAATCCGGTGTCAGCGCCTTGTCGAAATCATCCATCCGTATCCGGTCGCCGCGAAACTCGATGTATTTGGATACCGAACCCTCATTAAAGAAAATCAGTACCGACAACAATCCGGACGCAATCAGTTCCTGACGACGTTCACTCGACCAGTCCCATCCAAACGGGCAACTGCCGGTCCGGTGCTGTGGCCTGAATTTCACGAACCCCTTGACCTGCTGCCAGGAGAAATCGGTGATATCCGACAATTTCAGCAGGGTGCCCGAATCCGCCGCCTGCGTCACGAATTGCAGAAATGCCTGCCGTTGGCTGGCCCGCCCGACACATTCGCTTCTGAGGCTGGAATAATAAAAAACCATTACCAGAACGACAATCAGCGGTGCAATGTACAGAACCGGTCTGGCGGATATTGAGTTGAGCGCCCTGTGAATCATAATCGCCCGTTTTCGATGCCCTCTCCCGATACCGGGCCAGCCGAAGAATTACATGGAAAAAGACCCTTCCCCGGCATACACCGCGGAAGGGTCAGCTTCCCGGATCAGTTCCCGGTGATGATTGATGGATCACCGGGAAACGGATCGTGTTGCAGGAATTCCTTCAGGCTGCCCGTCAGGAATGTTTGTCGAGGTACGCCCCGATCCCGCCGCTGTCGGCGATCTTCTTCACATCGTTTCCCAGCTCGCTGGATTCCTCCTTCAGTTGCACGAAGTGCCAGCCTATCCAGAACGCGAGTCCAAGCACGACCAACAGGGGTTCCGCTCCCACGAAAGGGTATATCGGGCCTGTTACATCGACATTGACCCAGTTTTCCACCATACCAGTCATAATAACCTCCGGGTATCAGTTAAATTAGTGTTGATTGACTCAAATCCTCATCCGGTCAGGCTTCGTTTCGGATGGCCTCACGGACAACGCGGGCGTCTTCTTCATTTTCCACCACGGAATTGATATCCAGGCCGGCCATCTCGATTTCCCGCGGAATCCGCAGGAGACCGGCTGCACTCAGGATCTTGGACAGAATCCAGGCTGGAATGAATCCAAGCACGAAGAACATGATGATGGCGCCGATGAATTGGCCCCAGGGCGAAATGGCCGCATATCCCTCGAATGGAGAAGAGGGGTAGCCCCACAACATGAAGCCCGCAATCACCACACCCAGGAATCCGGCATAACCGTGTACCGCTACGGCGCCTACCGCGTCATCGATCTTGAATCGGCGTTCAACCCAGAAGTGCATTTTGTAGATGATGCAAACCACGACAGCCGCAATCAACATGGCCTGGATCGGATGATACAGGTCATTCCCCGCGGAAGCGCCGATGATGCCGGCCAGTCCTCCGGAATAGGTCCAGAAAGGATCTCCTTTCGAGACGATGTATCCCGCCATCAAACCGCCGGACAAAGACATCAGGAAGTTCAGCGTGATCGCGGACAGGGTGGTCGGCTGCAGATAGATATTGGTGGCGCTGAAGTACGATTTGTCGGCCACATCCAGCATGGCGGCCCCGTACACGTCTATGATCGGGATGTTGCAAGCGACATAAAACCCCCAGAATCCGGTATAGATCAGGAACAATCCGATGGTTACCAGCCATGGATTGTGAGGGTTGATGTTCCTCGGGGTGCCGTCGGCTGCGAATTTCCCGATACGCGGTCCGAGAACCACCAGGACACCGAGAGCGAATCCGCCTGCTATGGCATGAATCACGCCGGACGCGTAAGCATCGTGATAACCCAGGATCTGCACCATCCAGCCATTCCAGGACCATCCCCAGGCAGCGTCGATGACCCAGGTGACCGAACCGATCAGGATCGCCAGCATCCAGAACGCGCTGGGACGGATCCGCTCGATAACGGCTCCTGAAACAATAGACGCGGCAGTCCAGGAAAAGAGCAGGAAGGCAGCCCAGAACACGCCATTGATACGGGCCCAGAAAGCGGTATCGTCAACAGTCAGGGAATCCTGTACCGCGGAACCGCCGAGGTGCGCGCCCATCAATTCACTCCATGGGGTCGCCCAGGGCGCGGATACCAGCCCGCCTATAATCCAGGGGCCATTGACGAACGCAAAATAAATCCACCATCCGAAAAAGAAAAACGTCACCGTTACCAATGGAATCAGCATCGTGTTTTTCATCAGGGTATGCATATGGTTGCGATACCGTGAAGCGCCGACCTCGTACATACAGAACCCGACGTGAATCAGAAACATCAGCACGACTGTCAGCCAGTAGTAAAACTCGGTAAATATAACGACCAGCGATGAAAGTTCATTATCCATATCCAATCCTCAGCATGACAATTACAAGATTATTTAATTGATATTCTCTATTTATTGTAGATGAATCACTACCTCACCGATTATAAAGACTTGCCATTAACTTGCAAGAGCCAATCATTTGCGCGAACCGGCGCGGCGGCGGTCGAAACCGGACCGCGGGGATCTTCCCCCGCGATTTTTCGATCCGGGGTATTTAGTCTGGCCCGGAATCCGGTATAATCCGGCGGTCACGGAACCAGTCCCCCATGAACATGAAAATTCTGAGCATCACCACCTTGTCCGGTCTCGCCCTGTTGTTTTCCCCGGTAGCGGTCGCAAACCATAATTCCACGGAATCCCTGAAAGCCCGGGTCTCTGCGATCGGCTCCTTGAACGTGGACGGAAACAAGGTCGCCGCAGCGCCTGCAACCAGCCAGCCGGAAGCCGGACCCGCAGACGGCGAGTCCATCTACCAGACGACCTGTACAGCCTGCCACAGCACCGGAATCGCAGGTTCACCGGTGGTTGGAGATGTCGAAGACTGGGCGGTCCGGCTTGAACAGGGTCTCGAAACACTGGTCGCACACGCGATTGAAGGCTATACCGGATCAACCGGAATCATGCCGGCGAAGGGAGGCAATCCGGCGCTCAGCGATGAAGCCGTCACAGCCGCCGTGCAATTCATGGTGGACCGCTCCAGATAGCCGGGGCGGACAGGATTGACCGGATCGATGAACATCGCCCGCTCCCCGATGACTGGAAACCGGGACCTGATCGTACAGACGGACCGGGCGGTTGCGACCCTGATCCTGAATCGCCCGGATCGGTACAACGCCCTGTCCGCAGGGCTGCTCGAATCGATTTGCGACACGCTGGACACCATCGCCGCAGACGATACCCTGCGCGCGGTCATTCTCGCGGCCAACGGCAAAGCCTTTTGCGCCGGGCATGACCTCAAGCAGATGCGCGAAAGCGCGGACCGGGCGGAGCATCACAAGCTGTTCGGCAAATGCAGTGAGATGATGCAGAAAATAGTCAACCTGCCGCAGCCGGTCATCGCCCGCGTCCAGGGAATGGCCACCGCCGCCGGTTGCCAACTGGTCGCGACCTGCGACCTGGCGGTAGCCTGCGAAACCGCTCGATTCGCCGTCTCGGGAATCCGGGTCGGGCTATTCTGTTCGACCCCCGCTGTCGCGTTGAGCCGCAACATATCCCGCAAACGCGCCATGGAAATGCTGATGACCGGAGACTTCATCGACGCCTCCGCGGCGCTCGAATACGGCCTGGTCAATCAAGTGGTCGAACCGCGGATGCTGGACCGGGCAACCGATGAACTGGTCGGCAAGATCATCCGCTACCCCAAACGGGTGGTGAGCCTGGGGAAAAAGATGTTTTACCAGCAACTCGACCAGGACCTTTCGGCAGCCTACCAGGGCGCGACTGAAACCATCTCCGGCAACATGATGCTCGAAGAAACCATCGAGGGTATCGACGCCTTCATCGAAAAACGCCCGCCCGACTGGGCCGAATGACTGAAATTCAGGTACTGGCTCGTGAAAACCTACGATATCGCCCTGATGCCCGGAGACGGCATCGGCCCGGAAATCATGGAGCAGGGAGTCAAGGCGCTGCGAGTGGTCGAGCAACGCAACGATGTGACCTTCAATCTGGTCCCGGCGGCTTTTGGCGCATCCGCCTGGTTTGAGACCGGCAGCAGCTTTCCCCCGGAATCGGTGGACATCTGCGACCGGGCGGACGCGATTCTGAAAGGCACGATCGGCCTGGGGCACGAAGAGTCGAAACGGATTCCGGTCGACGAACAGCCCGAACGCGGCGCCCTGCTGCCGATGCGCCGCCGATACGATACCTTTGCCAATTTCAGACCGGTTTACCTGCCCCCTTCGCTGGGTCATTTCTCCCCGCTCAAACCCCGTGTCGTCGGGGATGGCATCGATATCATGATCATCCGCGAACTGGTTGGCGGGATTTATTTCGGAGAAAAGGAAACCGGCGTCAATCCACAGGGATTGCGTTACGTCCGGGAAACGCTTGAATACGACGAAAGCCAGATCAAGCGAATCGTCGATGTCGCCTTCTCCACGGCCATGAAGCGCAGGAAGAAACTGCACAACATCCACAAGAGCAATGTCCTGAAATCCAGCATCCTGTGGACCGACGTCATCGAACGGACCGCGCCGGATTTTCCCGAAGTCGAAGTCGTCCACATGCTGGTGGACGCCGCCGCGACCCATTTGTGCCTGAATCCGGGTCAATTCGATGTCATGCTGATGGAGAACATGTTCGGCGACATCCTGAGCGACCAGGCCGGCGGCCTGCTCGGCTCACTGGGACTGATGCCTTCCGCCTGCATGGGGCCGGAAAAATCCTATTACGAACCGTCGCACGGCTCCGCGCCGGATATTGCCGGCAGGAACATCGCCAATCCGTATTCGATGATCGGCTCCGTGGCCATGATGCTCGACATGAGTTTCAATATGGCCGATGAAGCCGGAAATGTGTGGGCGGCGATGGAGTCCGTATTTGCCGCCGGTTATTCGACCGCTGATTTGTCCGGACCCGGCGACGACGTGATCATGGTCAGCACCGATGAATTCGGCGACCGGGTGGCAGACGCCCTGTAACCGATCCTCTCCCGCTAGATCACCGCCAGTTCACGGGCGGCGCGCCGGGTCAGCCACTCCGCCCCGTTTTCGGTAATTACGATATTCTCCTCATGGACCATTTGCCGGCCGGGGGCAAAGGTCATTCCGGGTTCCAGAGTGAGGACCATGCCCGCTTCCAGCCGGGTATGATCGGTCGCCGTGTTCGATGGCCTCTCCGTCAATTCGATACCCAGTCCATGCCCCAGCCGCCCGACCTGGTTGCCGAGAGAACCCCCGGCCACCATGACCTGGTTCATCGCATGGTACAGATCGGTCGTGGTTGCGCCCGGTCTGGCGGCGTTGAAACCCGCCTCGGTCGCGTCCCACACGACTTCATGCGCCCGTCGGGTCGCGTCATCCGCGTGACCGAACGACCAGTTCCGGTCGAAGTCGCAGAAATAGCCGTCGAATGTGGAGCCGGTGTCGATAATCAGCAAATCCCCCCCGGACACGACCCGGTCAACCGGACCCATGATGATGCTGTCATAACCGCCCGGCCCCGAACCGGCCACCAGGTAGGGAACCGAATCAGCGCCCCGTTGCAGAATATCGACCTTCAGCCTGCCCGCAATCTGCGCTTCGGTCATGCCCGTCCGGGCATAATCCGGCAGAGACTGGAACGCCGCAGACACAATCCGGCAGATAGAACGGACCTTTTCGATTTCCAGCGCCGACTTGACCATCCTCAAACGATGCAGTTGTCCGGCGATATCGACAAAACGGAACCCGGGCAATTCCTGCCTCAACCGCTCGAAATTGCGGATCGGCATACGGATCACGCTTTCAGCGCCCAGGGTCATGCCGATGCGCCCATGTCTTCGCGGCAGGTTTTCGAACAGGTCGACCAGCAATGATATGCCATCGTCCTGTGGACGCGGGGAAGCCCAACTGCGGATATCCTCGACCCAGGTCTGCGCCATGCCGCTGACGCCGATCTCGGGAATCACGGCAACCGGCTTGCCCCGCGCGGGAAGAACCAGGAACCAGGGGCGAGTCGGGCTTTGCCAGAACTGGGTCAGGAAACCGGAGAAATAACGGACATTCGGCTCCGTGGTCAACAGGACCGCGTCAACCTCCCGGCCATGCATGATTTCCTGCATGGCCCGTGTACGGGCTTCAAACTCGGATTCAGGAAATCCCCTCGCCGCTTCGATCAAATCGATGTCCTTTCCGGGCATCCCGGGGTCAAGTGCCCGTCTGCGGCAGGCTGCCGGCCAGCGTTTGCTTCAGGATATCGAGGCACTGTTCCACGTACTGCGCCCTGCTGGCCTGCCCCATCAGGCCGATTCTCCAGATTTTTCCGGCCAGGACGCCCAGTCCGGCGCCGATTTCCAGACCGTAGTCATCCAGCAATTTCCTCCTGAAAGAGGCATCGTCCAGTCCCGGTGGAACAACCACCGGGTTCAACTGCGGCAACCGGCAGGAGGCGTCAACCAGTAGCTCCATGCCCATTTCCTCAAGGCCGGCGACCAGGCTCTGATGATTGCGCTGATGACGCCGCCACGCGTTTTCAAGACCTTCCTCGTATACCATGAGCAGGGCTTCATGCAGGGCATACAAGGTATTTACCGGGGCGGTATGGTGATAGGAGCGCCCGCCATCGCTTCCCCAGTAGCCCATGACCAGATTGACGTCCAGAAACCAGCTTTGCACCCTGCCGGAGCGGCCTTTTATCTTGTTCAGCGCCGTTTCCGACAAGGTGACGGGAGAAAGTCCGGGGAAGCTGGAAAGGCATTTCTGGCTACCGGAATAAACCGCGTCGAGTTCCCATTCATCCACCTTGAGCGGGGCGCCGGCCAGCGAGGTCACCGCATCCACGATCACCAGGGCATCGTGAGCATGGGCAAGCCGGGTGATTTCCTGCGCATCCGACATGGCGCCGGTGGATGTTTCCGCATGGACGAACGTTACCAGCCTGGCGTCCCTGTGTCGCTTCAACGCCTGTTCGACCTTGTCCGGGCTGACCGGCTGGCCCCAGGCGTCCTCCACCACAACGGCAGTCCCGCCGCAGCGCTCGACATTCTCTTTCATCCGTCCGCCGAAAACCCCATTGATACATACGATCACCTTGTCACCCGGCTCCACCAGATTGACGAAACACATCTCCATGCCGGCCGAGCCGGGGGCGCTGACCGGCATGGTCATATAGTTTTCTGTCTGGAAAACATATTGCAACAGATGTTTTATCTCATCCATCAGCTCCACAAAAGCGGGATCGAGATGCCCTATGGTCGGTCTGGCCGAAGCCTCCAGCACCCGGTTGTGGACCATGGTAGGACCTGGGCCCATCAATAATCTTTGCGGCGGCGTGAAAGGTTTGTACATATCCGTATTCTCCTGAAAATCGGGAGCATGAGCATACAGGTAATGTGAATCGAATCCAATCGGAATATCTGACGATTACATGACATTTTTTTTGATCGTCCCGGCACAAAAACCTGCACAAGTCCAGGGCACTTTGATATTATCGCAGCCTTTCGACACAGTAACCGTAGCCGTCTCCGGGTTACGACCGAGCGCCTGACATGAAAATTCTGATTGCTGACAGTTTCCCCGAATCCCATATCGACGAACTGGCCCGCCTGGGTCATGAAGTGGACTCGAACCCGGCGCTGGACGCCGCTGCCCTGCCCCAGGCGATAACGGATCATTCCGCGCTGATCGTCCGCAGTACCGGGGTGACAGCCGAAACCCTGGCAGCGGGCGAATCGCTGAAACTGGTGATTCGAGCGGGCGCCGGAACCAATACCATTGACAAGGCCGACGCCGCGGACCGGGGGATCCGGGTATGCAATGTGCCGGGAGCGAACGCCATCGCCGTCGCCGAACTGGTGCTGGGCCTGATCATCGCGATCGACCGGAATATCGCAGCCGGAGCGGCAGACCTGAAAAACCGGATCTGGAATAAAAAGAAATATTCCACGGGCCGGGGGCTGTATGGCCAGAAAATCGGGATACTGGGCCTCGGGGCAATCGGTCTTGCGGTAGCCGAACGGGCACGGGCATTCGGAATGGGGGTCTATGCAATCGCGAAACCCGGTCGGTCGGAAAAGGCTTCGGCCAGGATTTCAGAGGCCGGAATCATACCACTCGATTCGCAGGATGAAATACTGGAAACCTGCGACATCATCACCCTGCACATGCCTTCCACCGACAACACCAGAAACATGGTCAACCGATCGTTTCTGGACAAAATGAAGGACGGCGCCACACTGATCAACACTTCGCGCGGCGACCTGGTCGATGAGGCGGCGCTGATCGAGGCCATGGAAACAAAGGGTATCCGCGCTGGCCTGGATGTCTACCGCAACGAACCGGCTTCCGGAAGCGCCGGTTTCGAATCGGCGCTGGCCAATCACGAATCGGTATGCGGCGCCCACCACATTGGCGCCTCGACCGCCCAGGCACAGACTGCGGTCGCCCATGGCGTGATCGACGTAATCCATTCTTTCGTAAACGGAAAATTGATAAACTGCGTCAACTGAACGACAAAACCCGCACATGAACAACAAGACCCGCACACGGAAACTTCACTGATGACGAACCGGAAACATAATTTCAGCGCAGGCCCATGCACATTGCCCCTGGAAGCGCTGGAAGAGGCGCAGGATGAATTCATCGACTACCAGGGAGCCGGAATGTCCCTGATCGAAATGAGTCATCGGGGCAAACACTTTGTCGAAGTCGCGGAAGAAGCCGCCAGTCTGGCGAAGGAAGCATTCGAAGTCCCCGGCGATTTCAGTGTCCTGTTCCTGCAGGGCGGCGCCATGCTGCAGTTTGCAATGGTTCCGATGAATCTGCTGAATCCAGGCCAGAAAGGGGCTTACGTCCATTCCGGCAGTTGGGCCAAAGGGGCCATCACGGACGCCCGGGAATATGGCGACATCTATATACCCTGGGACGGCTCCGGCCACAATTTTACCCGTATGCCATTGTCGAACGAACTGGGAGCGCTCCAGGACCATACCCGCTATCTTCATATAACGACCAATGAAACCATCGGCGGAATACGCTTTGCCGAATGGCCGGATGTGGAAGTCCCGCTGGTCGGCGACGTCTCTTCGGAATACATGGCCCGCCCGTTACCGTGGGAAAAGTTCGATCTGGTCTACGGCGGAGCGCAAAAAAACCTCGGCCCCGCCGGAATGGCGGTCGTCTTTATCCGGAATTCGATTCTCGAATCCTGTAACCGGAACATGGGGCGCTATCTTCGATACGACATCCATCAATCGAAAGACTCCATGTTCAACACCCCGCCGATGTTTCCGATCTACCTGTTCGGCAAGGTCCTGAAATGGATGGTACGGCAAGGCGGGCTGACCGCCATGGAAGCGGCTGCGGCTGAAAAGTCCGGCATCCTGTACGATACGATCGACGCCAGCGGCGGATACTACGATTGCCCGGTGGAGACGGCAAGCCGGTCGCACATGAACGTCGTGTTCCGGCTCGCAAATGAAGACCTTGAGCGGAAATTCCTGGAACAGGCCGCACAGGCCGACCTGATGAACCTCAAGGGGCATCGCAGCGTGGGAGGCTGCCGGGCCAGCATCTATAACGCGATGCCGAAATCCAGTGTTGAAGCGCTGGCCCGGTTCATGCGTGAATTCGAACAAGACAACCACTGACAGACGCCCGTCCATGCCAGAAATAAAACCATTCGACGGCTATCTGATCAACGCCGGCCATGCCGGAGAAGTCGTCTCCCCGGCCTATGATTCGGTTTCACCGCAGCAACGCCGGATATTCGCGGAAAACAACCCGCGTAATTTCCTCAACACCATGCGGTTGCTGGAGGATCTGCCCGAAGAAAGCCGCATGACCGCCGAACAACTCCTGTTGTCGAACAAGGAAAACCTCGACAGATTGTTGTCGGACGGATCGTTCGATGCGCTGGAACAACCCTGCCTGTTCATCTACCAGCTCGATACCGGCGATCATGTACAGACCGGCGTGGTTTGTGAAGTTTCAGTCGGTGAATATGAACGGGGCGCCATGCGCAAACACGAAAACACCCGCAGCGACCGGGAGGACCTGCTCGCACAATACCAGGTCGTAGTGGGAGCGTCGTCGAGTCCGATCTGCCTGACCTATAGCCAGAACCCGGACATCGACCGCTGTGTCGGGCAGATCATCGCAAACCGGCCGGACCTGGAATTTTCCGGCACAGACGGCGTCCACCAGAGAATCTGGCGGGTCGCGGACCGCGAACTGCAAGCGCGACTGGTGGAACTGTTCGCTCCTGTCAAAACCACCTACCTGACCGATGGCCATCACCGCGCCGCCTCCGGCTACCGTTATGCCAGAATCATGCGCGACCAGTACGGCAACACGGGAAATGAATCCTGGAACCAGTTGCTGGTGGCCCTGTTCCCGGACAACCAGCTCAAATTATTGCCCTTTCATCGTTGTGTCAAGGATTTGAACGGCCTGACCGAACCGGCTATCGTCGAGGCGCTGGAAACCTGTTTCGATGTCCGCAAACTCTCCGGCCAAACCGGATTCGAGTCCACCCGGCATGGTGAATTCGGCATGTATCTGAACAACGGCTGGTATCGACTGAATGTCAAACCCGAATATGTCAAACGGGATGACCCGGTCGAATCCCTGGATGTCACGATTCTGCAGAATCTGGTTCTCGACCCGATTCTCGGGATCGCGGATATGCGCAGCAATCCGCGCCTTGACTACATTGCCGGTACTCATTCAGACGAAGACATCCAGCAAAAATGCGAAGAGGGATGGGACATTGTGTTCGCCTGCTACGCGACCTCGATGAACCAACTAATGAACGTTGCCGATTCCGGCGCGTTGATGCCGCCCAAATCCACTTATTTCGACCCCAAATGCCGTTCCGGAATTTTCGTCCGGCTAAAGCGGGGGACTTCAGATTAACCCGGTCTCCGGTATAATCACCGGAACCCCAACATAAAGGAATATCAAAATGACAACCAGCGCCGTACCCACTGCCGATGAAATCTGGAAAATCCTGAAAGAAACCGCCGCCAGCCAGGAAAGAAACAACCGGGAAATCGCAGAACTCCGTATCAGCCAGAAGGAAACCGACAAACAACTGAAAAAAACCGAGAACCTGTTTACCACCCAGTGGGGCCGACTGATGGAAAGCCTGGTGGAAGGAGACCTGATTTCCATCCTCAATCAACAGGGCATTGAGATTGCGCGCACTTACACCCATGTCAAACAAAGAGGCTTCGGTGATGATTATGAATATGACATCATTGCGGAAAACGGCCAGGAAGTCGTCGTGGTGGAAGTCAAGACCACTCTGAAAGTGGAATCCGTGAAGGACTTCCTGAAGAATGTAAGGAAGTTCACAACCCGTTTGGATCGCTATAAAGACAAAACCATCTATGGAGCGGTCGCCTGGTTGCGGGTGGAGGAAAAAGCGGATGCCTACGCCGAAAAACAGGGCCTGTTCGTAATCCGGGCCACCGGCAGCAGCGCCAGCATCGTCAATCAGGACGATTTCAAACCACAGGTCTTCTCCTGAAAGCCGGTCCAGGCGTTCAAAACATTCGTCATTCCCGCAAAATCGGGAATTTACGACCAGTCAGGATTCCCGACCGGAGAACAGAACCGTTCTGTTGGCGCGCCGGCCCGCAAACCGACAGCGCTGCCGACTGGCCGCTTTCAGCGCAGTTCAGAGTCGATTCGCTCGGTCGCCGGCAGACCGGACAGGTAGCGCCTCAAGCTATCCAGCGCCAGTTCCACGGCCCCCAGCCGGACCCATTCCGGACTGCCCGGCAAACGGGATGTCCGGCAGTCGCCGCCCTTGCCGTCCGATATCGCAACCGCAATGTCCGCCGCGTATTTGCCTCCGTCCTGTCTGTCCAGCGGCTTCACCAGCGTCACCAGGACATGCGACGCATCGCAACGCGCCTGAATGGCGTCGGCAAGGCAAACCGCCAGTTGCCTGTCCGGCTCCCGTGACACCGGCTCTGCAATACCCGCGTATTTCAGCAACTGCCCGACATCGACCGACACCATCCCGCTTTTTACGCATTCCGCGTGGTCCGCCGCGCCTACGAGACGAGCGGTCACCCGGCCCGCGGTGTGCATTTCGACGACGCTGACACTGCTCCCGGCCTGTTGCAGCGCACGAATGATTTCCTTTTCCAGCAACTGGTCATCCTCGCAGAGAATGAAGTTTCCCAACCGCTTCCTCACTTCATTCTCCACCGGCATGATTTTCCGGTCGAGTTCCGCCTGTGAGGTTCCATGCAACGTCAACTTGATTTCAAGTTGCGGGTAGTGGGACTGGAACCCGAGCTTGACCGAACCGTCACCGGCCAGGTCCTCGACTCCATCCAGTATGCGATCCGCCCGCGCCTCACCGATGCCGAATGTGTGGAAACGCTTGATCCGGGTAAAGACCGGCTGGCCGCGCATCCCATGCAGGCGGGGGAGAATCTGGTCCTCGAGCATGCGCTTCAGCTCCGCGGGCACTCCCGGAGTAAAGAAAAACCGGGCGCTGCCCATATCCATCGCAAACCCGCAGGCGGTCCCGACCGGATTGTCTATCCATTGCGAACCGGCCGGCAGCATGGCCTGCTTGACATTGCTGGAAGGCATCTCCCGGCCTCTGGAAATATACCAGGCTTCGATTCTGTCCAGCCATTGCCGGAACAACTCGAGTTCAACCCCCGCCGCCTGTGCCGCCGCCTGTTGGGACAGGTCATCGACTGTCGGCCCCAGGCCGCCATTGACGATCACGGCATCCGCCCTTTGCGCGGCCAGATGGAACGCCCGGACCAGACTGTCCGGATCATCGCCCACCACGGTTCCCCAGGTCGTATGGAATCCGTTTTCAGTCAGCCGCCTGGCGATATGGCTGTAATTGGTATTGACCGTCTTGCCGGTCAGAATCTCATCGCCCGTACACAGAATTTCGATTTTCATGGGCCTCGCCCGGTTGACATGAACGGCTAGTATCGGAGATCATGGATGATCGAACAACCCGCTTGAATGAAAATGGATTCACTGTCAGGATAGCGTAAAAACAATCGAGGACAAAATGGGGACGAATCATGAGTAAAGGTCAATGCCTGTGCGGTAGCGTGTCCTGGGAATTTTCCGGACAACCCGGATCATCCTACCACTGCCACTGCCGGATGTGCAGAAAAGCGCACGGCGCGGCGTATGGCACCTACTATTTCGTGGCGAATGAAGATTTCTCCTGGACCAGTGGCCGGGACACCATCGTGGACTACCGTTCCTCTCCCGTATTGACCCGCTCCTTCTGCCGGACCTGCGGTTCGGTGACGCCCAACGCCGATGAGGACGGCGGGTTCATGTACGTCCCGGCCGGATCGCATGACGACGGCCCTGAAATTGCCGAACATATCTTCGTGGCCTCCAAGGCGCCCTGGCTCGACATTACCGATGACCTGCCGAAACATGACGACCACGCGCCGGAGGCTCCGGGGCCGGTATATGATAATCCGCCGGTATCTGAACCCGCTCCGGGAAAGGTCCGGGGAAGCTGCCTGTGCGGAGATGTCCGGTTCGAGGTGGATCTGCCATTCACCGTAGTGCACAACTGTTACTGTTCCCGATGCAGGCAGCAGCGTTCCGCCGCGTTCACCACCAACGGGTTTACCGCGAAAGATGCGGTCACCTTTACACAGGGAAGCGACTGCCTGGCCAGTTACAAGGTCCCTGACGCAAAGTATTTCACCCACGTATTCTGCAGGAAATGCGGGTCGGGGGCGCCGAGACTGGATTCCAGCAGGAACATCGCCGTCATCCCGTTGGGCGCGCTCGATGACGATCCGGGGTGCAAGGCCGACGACAATATTTTTGTCCCCGACCGGGCAGGCTGGAGCGAGGTGAACCGCGACCTGCCCAGTTACGACCGCTATCCGCCCCGCAAATAACCCCGCTCCCGCTTTACCGTCCGGCGCTCATTGCCACGCGAAGCGGGGCTGGTCATAATGGTGGACGCGGGTGCTTCGGCCCCGGATCGCCACCTCCCGGAACTGGTAGACGATGGCTGCGGTGGGAGAGTACATACGGTGTCCCAGCGCGGGAAATTCCGAACACAGGACCGGCCGGCCTTCCTCCATCCCGGGTTCGAACACTGGAATGGCGTCACTGTCGAGTTCCGAAAAAGGAATGCAGTACACCTCGGCCACTTCATCGGCCGACGGGGTAATCCGGCAATCCTCCCCGGCCCAGACTACAACCGGGGTGATCCGGAATTTCGAGCGGGTCGGGTAGTCATCCAGCCGACCCAGGATCCGGTCCCCGGCCAGCGCCAGTCCAAGCTCTTCGTCAAGCTCCCTCAACGCGGCCTGGTACACCGTCTCCCCCTGGTCGAGCTTGCCGCCGGGCAACGCATACTGTCCGGAATGCTGGCCCAGGCGTTGACGGCGGCGGGTCAGGAATATGGCGGGAATCCCGGCATCTCCATAATCGGTGATCACAATCGCCACCGCTGCGCGGCGCAGCCCGGCATCCCCGATCTCCGACCACGGGAACTGCCGGAGATTGGCCCGCACGGACCGGCGAAGCCCGTCATTGAATTCAAAAGCGCGCATCAACCGGTTCCAGCTTCGGTTCTTCGCGGCCCAACGCCTCCTTGCGCCGGGCGACATAGGCTTCCAGCTCTTCCTTCACGGCCGGATCGATCGGCGGCGGTTCGTATTCATCCAGGACACGCTGCCACATTTCGGTTGCCCGCATGGTCGCATCCTTCGATCCGGCCTGCCGCCAGTTCTGATGGTTCTGCCAATCGCTCATGAACGGTTCGTAGAACGCGCTCCGGTACCGTTGCATGGTATGGTCACAGCCGAAAAAATGTCCGCCCGGACCCACTCCAGCCATCGCTTCGAGCGCCAGCGCCTGGTCATCCACCTCCACAGGCCGCAGTAACGCCGCCATGTGCTGAAGCATCTCGCAGTCGATCATGACCTTCTCGAACGATGCGACCAATCCCCCTTCCAGCCATCCTGCGGCGTGGTAAATGAAATTGCCGTGCCCCATCACGGCGCCCCACAGCGCCATCTGGGTTTCCCAGGTGGACTGGCAATCCACCGCATTCGACGCATTGCAGGCGCTGGTGCGATAGGGCAGGTTGTATCTTCGCGCCAGTTGTCCCCCCGCCAGATTGGCGAGCGCGTTTTCCGGAGTGCCGAACGCGGGGGAACCGGAACGCATATCGACATTGGATGTAAAGCCGCCATAACCCACCGGGCAGCCCGGCCGGACCAGTTGCAGCAGACTGATACCCAGCAACGCTTCGGCATTCTGCTGCGCCAGGGCGCCCGCCATGGTCACCGGAGTCATCGCTCCCATCAGGGTAAACGGCGTGACCACAACCGGCTGTCCCAGCATGGCGAGCTGCATCGCCCCGTAAGCCATCGAATCATCCAGTTTTCTCGGTGAATTGATGTTGATATTGGTCATCACCGTTGGATGTTCCACCATATCCGCAAGCTTCAGACCCTTCGCGATCGCGCACATCCGGATCGCGTCCAGCCCCCGTTCGGCGCCAATGCCAAGGGTAAAAAAAGGCTTGTCGCTCCATGTCAGGCTGGTGAATACCGCGTCCAGGTGGCGCGTATTGACGGGCAGGTCCGTGGTCGCCACAGCCTGGTTGCCGAAGAAAGTGATCACATTGAAGAACTGTCCCAGACTGACCAGCTTCCTGTAATCCGAAAGATTGCCCGGACGTCGGCCATGGATATGGTCATGCACGCTGGGCGGCCCCGACACCATCCCGAAATTGATCGCGTTGCCGCCGCATCGAATGGTGTTTTCCGGGTTTCGGGGAACCACGCTGAACGCTGCCGGAGCGGTCGAAAGGGCCGCCATCACCAGACCCCGGTCCATGCGTACCATGCCATCGTCATCCACCCTGGCTCCGGCCTTCCTGAAAACATCCAGCGCCCGCTCACCGAGCACCTGGATACCCTGCCGCTCCAGAATATCCATCGAAGCGTCATGAATCCGTTCGATCTGCTCCTCGTCCAGCGCCTGGATCGGGGAAAAGCGGTTCACCAACTGGCCACGGGGCAATTGCGGAATCCCCTTTCCGGCCTTTCCGGCCTGTCCGGTATTCCGGTTTTTATCACGGCGGCGGCTGCGGCCCGAAGTTCGTACCATGCGGATTGTCCTGATGATGAAGTACGGCTTATATCACGGACTGCGCAATCAGGCTATAATAAACCCCGAACCACCCTGTTCGACCATGACCACGACCGACCTGGCAAAGCGCGTACACGACCATACGTTCAAACTGGACCCGATTGTCAGGAGCCTGCTGGATACGGATGTCTACAAGCTGTTGATGCTGCAAACGATCTGGAAGGAGTTTTCCACGATCCCGGTCACTTTTTCACTGGTCAACCGTTCCCGGCATGTCCGGCTGGCGCAGGAAATCGACCGGACCGAACTGGCCGAGCAACTGGACCACGCCCGCACGACCCGTCTTTCCAAAAAGGAAAAAATCTGGCTGGCCGGTAACACGTTCTATGGCAAGGAACGATTGTTCAGCCCTGAATTCATCGACTGGCTGGAAGCGTATCGCCTGCCGGAGTATGACCTCCAGGTTGAAAACGACCAGTACCGGATCGATTTTCATGGCAATTGGACCGATGTGACCCTGTGGGAACTGCCCGTGCTGACCATCATCAGCGAATTGAGATCCCGGTCGGCGTTGAAGAATACCGGACGATTCGAACTGGATGTCACTTACGCCAGGGCCAAGACCCGGTTATGGGAGAAAGTGACGCGCCTGAACCGGCTGCCCAATCTGCGGCTGGCCGATTTCGGCACTCGCAGGAGGCATGGTTTCCTATGGCATAACTGGTGCGTCGAGGCGTTGAAGGAAGGGCTTGGCGACAAATTCATTGGCACCAGCAATGTGCTGCTGGCGATGAACCACGACCTCGAGGCGATCGGCACCAACGCCCATGAACTGCCGATGGTCCTGGCCGCGACCGCGGGGAGCGACGACGAGTTGCTGCACGCCCCCTATAAAGTACTGGAAAGCTGGCAACGGACGTACGACGGAAACTTGCTGGTCGCCCTGCCCGACACATTCGGCACCACCGCATTTTTGAAAAACGCGCCAGAATGGATTGCGCGCTGGAGCGGATTTCGCATCGACTCCAAACAACCGGTCGCCGGGGGTGAGGAATTGATCCGGTGGTGGAACTCGATGAATCAGGATCCGAAGGAGAAACTGCTGATTTTTTCTGACGGCCTGGACATCGATGAAATTGAAACCGTTTATCACCACTTCGATGGCCGGGTGCGGGTCGGCTTTGGCTGGGGCACCAATCTGACCAACGATTTCCGGGACTGCTCACCCACCCCGAATGACCGGCTCAACCCGTTTTCCGTGGTCTGCAAGACCACCCGGGCCAACGGACACCCGACCGTGAAAATATCGGACAACCTGGAAAAAGCGACCGGACCGCAAAGTGAAATCGAGCGTTACCTCAGGATTTTCGGCCGGGACCAGATCGAGCGTTATGAGGTCACGGTCTGAAGGCCATGGTCCAGGCGCCCGTTGACTTCATTCTCATCGGCTCCGGCTCCGCGGGGTCGGTCCTCGCCAGGCGCCTCGCGGACAGCGGAGATCATACCGTCCTGGTGCTGGAAGCCGGCGGCAGCGACCGCAGGTTCTGGGTGCAGACTCCGATAGGCTATGGCAAAACCTTTTACGACCCGTCCGTCAACTGGCGCTATACCACCCTGGCGCAGCCCCGGCTGAACGGCAGGACGAGCTACTGGCCGCGAGGCCGGATCATGGGCGGTTCAAGCTCGATCAACGCCATGGTATACATTCGCGGCCAGCACGAAGACTATAACGACTGGCGGGACCTGGGAAACCCGGAATGGGGCTGGGACGAGGTGTTGCCTTATTTCCGGAAATCCGAGACCAATTCCCGTGGCGGCGACGCCTTTCGCGGCGACAGCGGCCCCTTGTACGTCAATGACCCGAGCGCATCGTATCATCCCACCTGCCGCACCTTCATCGAGGCGGCCACGCAATACGGGCTGAAACCGAACCCGGATTTCAATGGCGCAACCCAGGAAGGGGTCGGCATGTACCAGATCACCACCAAAAACGGTTTCCGCATGTCCGCGGCAAAGGCGTACCTGCGTCCGGCGCTGGCGAAAACAAACTGCAATATCGAACTGAACGCACAGGTCACCCGTATTCTTTTCGACCGTAAAAAAGCGGTCGGGGCGGAGTATCTGCAAAACGGGGAAATCCGGCAGGCCCGCGCCCGCAGGGAGGTCATCGTCTGCGCCGGCGCCGTCAACTCACCCCAGCTATTGCAACTGTCCGGCATCGGGCCGGGAGAACTCCTGCGCCGGCATGGGATTGACGTGATCCTGCATCACCCGCAGGTCGGCCGCAATCTTCAGGATCATCTGGCATTGACCCATTTCTATCGTTCGAAAGTCCCCACACTGAACAATCAACTCTATCCCTGGTGGGGAAAACTCCATGCCGGATTGAAATATGTCCTGTTCCGGAAAGGTCCGCTATCCCTCAGCGTCAATCAGGCGGGCGGCTTCATCCGGAGTCATCCGGGGCGGGAACGTCCGAACCTGCAACTGTATTTTTCGGCGCTGACCTACCTCACATCGCCCAAAGGCAAGCGGCCATTGATGCGCCCCGACCCCTGGCCCGCTTTCCAGAACGGGATTTGCCAATGCCGGCCGACCAGCCGCGGCGCCATCCGCATCGCGTCGAACGACCCGCTGGACTACCCGGACATCGATCCCGGCTACTTGTCGACCGACCACGACATACAGGAAATGGTCGAGGGATTCCGGCTGCTGCGGGGAATGGCGGAAATGCCCGCTTTCCGGAAAATCATCGAAAGCGAGATCTCCCCCGGTGGTTCCGTTCAATCCGAATCCCGGATCATCGAGGACATCCGGGAACGCAGCGAGACCGTTTTCCACCCGACCAGCACCTGTATGATGGGGCCTGATCCGGCGTCATCGGTCGTAGACCGGGATTTGCGGGTGCATGGGATGCAGGGCCTGAGAGTGGTGGACGCGTCCGTTTTTCCCACCATCATCTCCGGCAACACCAATGGCCCGGTGATCATGGTTGCCGAAAAAGCCGCGGACATCATCCTGCGGGACAGCGACTGAAAACACCACCCGAAAACAACATAAAAGAACCTGGAGACTGGAATCATGCCCCTTCCATCGAAAATGGCCGCAGCGCTGCTGACCGGGCACGGCGGATTCGACAAACTCGAATACCGGGAAGATATTCCGCTGCCGGTCCCGAACGAAAATGAAGTTTTGATCCGGGTCGCTGCCGCCGGAGTCAACAATACGGATATCAACACCCGCGTCGCCTGGTATTCCAAACAAGTGACCGGGCAGACCAATGACCTGGCCGAATCCGGTTCCGGGGGGAGCGCCGGGGGCGAGCGCGGCGCGGACGGGAGCTGGACCGGTGACCCGCTGGTCTTTCCGCGCATACAGGGCGCCGACATCTGCGGCTATATCGTTGCGGTCGGGAACCGGGTTTCACAGAACCGGATCGGCGAGCGCGTACTGGTCAGGAGCATGCAGCGCATCGAATCCCGCCCCTGGGAATGCCGGACCATCGGCTCGGAATGCGATGGCGGATTCGCACAGTTCGCAAAGGCGCCCTCGCGGGAAACTTTAGCGGTCCACTGCGACTGGAGCGACGCGGAACTGGCCTCCATCCCCTGCGCCTGGTCAACGGCTGAAGGGATGCTGCATCGCGCATCGGTCGGCGCGGAAACGGTTCTGGTTACCGGCGCTTCCGGGGGCGTCGGCTCGGCCGCGGTGCAACTGGCCAAACGCCGTGGAGCCCGGGTCATCGGCATGGCCTCCGCCGCAAAGATGCAGGCGGTGCGGGAGGCCGGCGCGGATTCAGTGATCGAACGCGGGGACAACCTGGTTGAACGGTTGGGAACCGGGTCGGTCGATGTGGTCGTGGACGTAGTGGCGGGCGCCGGGTGGACCCGGTTGCTGGATGTGCTGCGCCGAGGCGGACGCTATGCCACGTCAGGAGCCATTGCCGGCCCCATCGTGGAACTGGATATCCGCACGCTGTACCTGAAGGACCTCACATTCTTCGGGTGCACCTTTCAGGAAGACGTGGTTTTCGAGAACCTGGTTTCCTACATCGAATCCGGGGAAATCCGGCCGCTGCTTTCGAAAACCTACCCACTCGACAAAATCACGGAGGCCCAGAAGGACTTCATTGCCAAGAAATATCCAGGCAAACTGGTCCTCATCCCGCCGCAACCGGACTGAACGGGACCGGATATCCGAAGCGCTCCGGCGCCAGGCCGGGGCGCCGCTCTATCTGCCCGGCTCAATCGTCGCTGAAAATCCCCAGAATGTGAAGCAGGCTCAGGAATATGTTGAAGATCGAGACATAGAGCGTAACCGTGGCATTGATATAGTTGGTCTCTCCACCATGGATGATTTCACTGGTCTGGAACAGGATCAGGCCCGACATCAGCAGGATGAACATGGCCGAGATCGCCAGGCTCAGCGCCGGCATCGGGAAAATCAGGGTGACCAGCATCGCCAGGAACGCGACCAGGATACCCGCCATCAGCATACCGCCCATGAAACTGAAATCCTTCCGGGTGACCAGGACATAGCCGGACAGCCCGATAAAGATAACCCCTGTGCCGCCCAGCGCCATCATCACGATTTCACTGCCGCCCGGAAGAGCATGGATATAGTAGCTCAGGATCGGCCCGAGGGTCAGTCCCATGAATCCGGTCAACGCAAAGACGAACACCAGTCCGAGGATGGAATTCCTGAATTTACTGGTCAGGAACAGCAGGCCGAAATAACCCACCAGGGTGACTATGGCCCCCAGCGGCGGGAAATTCATCACCATCGACAAACCCGCTGTAAAAGCGCTGAACAGCAACGTCATCGACAGCAATATATAAGTGTTTTTCAGAACACGGTTCATCTCGACGCCGCGTGCAGCCGGACGCGCAACCGCAGTTTCGTATCTTGCCATTTTAACTTCTCACCTCAATACGGATATGGGAAACCTGATTCGACAGGGCGCGGGTCATGCGCGCCTCATTTACTGCCGATAGTATAGTAGAATAGGGTTGGACACGCAAATTTCAAGTGCAGACCGATCATCAACCCGCATAATCCAAAAGGACCGCCACCTTGGCCGATCGACGACTCCAGGTATTCAGCGCTGTAGCGAAACTGCTCAGTTTCACGAAAGCGGCCGAGACATTGCACATGACCCAACCGGCTGTGACGTTCCAGGTCCGCCAACTGGAAGAATATTTCAATACACGCCTGTTCGACCGGACACACAATCGGATCGCCCTGACCCAGACCGGCGAGGTCGTAAAGGAATACGCGGACCGGATCATCGCCCTGTACAAGGAAATGGATATCCAGGTAAGAACCCTGACCGGAGATGTGCAAGGCCCGCTGATCGTCGGCGCCAGCACCACCATCGGGGAATATTTCATCCCCGGAGTGGTGGGCGCATATCAATCGAAATTCCAGGATGTCCGGGTCCGCCTGAATGTGGCCAATACCAACTCCATCATCCACATGGTGGAGAACAACCAGATCGACGTCGGCATCGTCGAAGGACCGGTCAACAACAAGACCCTGGTAACCGATGTGATCTGGGATGACGAACTGGTCGTGATCTGCGCCCCCGAACACCCCCTCGGCAAATACAGGCAGGTGGGCGCCGACCTGATCGGGTCCTACCCGTTTATCGGACGCGAAGAAGGGTCGGGCACCCGCGAAGTGATCGAAAACTGGTTGACCGGGCAGGACCGGAGTATCGAAGAACTGGATATCATCATGGAATTCGGCAGCCCGGAGTCCATCAAGAACGCGGTAGCGGCGGGACTGGGTATTTCGATCGTTTCAGTCGCAACCATCGAAAAGGAACTGATTCTGAAATCATTGCGCGCCATTCCGTTGACCAACCCCATCCGCCGCCCGTTCTCCATTGTCTATCAACGGCAGAAATTCCGCCTGCGGGCGATGGATGAATTCCTCGAATTCGCGCAGGCGCTCTGCGCCACCAAACGGAAATTGATCGACTGATTGGTAAAATCGTATCCACTCTACTATACTCATGAGTAAAGTAGACTGGATTACTATCGAAAAGGAGGAGACTCTCTGCAAGGCAGGTACCACTACTACCGTTTACATCCCTTTTCACTCGGAGAAATCAATTCAACGCCCAACAGAAGCGATTTCCAATTGTTGATGAAATTCGGTGGATTCCCATTCTTGAGAATACGTATGTCTGTTTTCGTATCCTGCCTTATGGCGCAACAAAAAGCCCCTATTTGCCGTTGAATGCAAATCAGGGGAAAGCAAGGTCAGCCCGGCTATTCGGTATTTTCGGGAACGTACCGATATTCCAGTGTTTTATCAGGTTCATACCGGTTCCAGGGATTATCTCGACAAGGGGACCCGAATTTTACCCTTTCATGTTTTCTGCAAAGAATCAGGATTACCCTGACTACCGCTGGCTCCTTGCCAACCGGCCAGGACCGGGGAAAGATATAAAAAGTTTTCCGTAGCCGGATTACAGTTATAATTTCACCCGAATATCCACATTGGAGCAACCAGAAACCGTGAACACCAGCGCCCGGACGATTTGTCTGGCCATCGTACTGCGCCCCGGAACGGAAATCACCCGTAAATGCCTGGAAAGCGCCGCCCCTTTCATTGACAGTTGGGTAATCCTCGCCTGCCAGCCGCCGCGCCGCGCCGGTCGCGGAAACCAGCCACCGGAGTCCGGCGAACGGATCACGGAAATCCTCGGCCACCTGCCCGGCCAGACGGTCCACCACGACTGTACCGGTTTTGCCGCGGCCTGGAGCCATGCCTTCAGCCTCGCCCGCGAAATGGCCGACACGGTACTGATGCTTGAGCCGGATGAACGGATACAGTGCTTCGATTCCGGTATTTCCTTGGCTCCCGGAGCGGAAATCGGCCTTCTGGAAATCCGCACTCCGCGTTTCTCACTGCGCCAGCCGCGACTGCTGCGAAGCGATGCTGCGGTCGAATTCCTGGACAGCGCGACCGGACAGGCCGGCCAGATCCGGTTCGACGATCGCCACGTCTGTGAAGCGGCGCCCCATGTCAACCTGCTGCCCCGCCTGCAGGATGACGGAATCCGGCTCAAGAAGATTCCCGACCTGAATGACGATATCGCGCGACTTCATTCCCGGCTGGGCTCCGATTCCGTACTGGCCGCCTCCCCGGCCGGATTGAATGTCCTGTTATCCACCGCGCACTCCTGCCTGCAAGCGGGCAAAACCAAAAAGGCCGTAAAATACTTTCAGGCGGTGGCGGACCAGGTAACCGGGGAAGACCTGACGGATGGGAACAGGACCGAGCTTTACTGGCAGGCCCGGTATTTTCTGGCCCTGATCCACACCTCGAAAAACCGCATCCCGGAAGCGCTCGACCTGCTCAGCGCCTGCATCACGCAGGACCTGGAGAGGCTGGAACCGTTCATGCGGCTGGCCGAAATCTTCGAAGCCAATCACGAACTGGAACGGGCGGCAACCCTGATCGAACTGACGGTTGACGTGCCGCAGCCATTGCTCGCGCGCTATTCAGAACCTTCCATCTACCACTATTCAGCCCGGATGATGGCAGCGAAACTCAACGCCAGGCTCGGTCGGACCGATGCCGCGATTGAACATGCCGACAAACTCGGCCTGCACCAGGACCTGCCGAAGGAAATCGAGAAGCAGCGGAAAGAACTGCTGGCGGAGCAGCATCAGGCAGAACGGACGCGCAACGCCGACGACTCCCCGACGGGGAGCCGACACACTGTGCCGGCGTCCCCCCCGATCCCCTCGACACCCCTCGCCGCGCAACCCGACCCGGCGGCCTCTCCGTCTCCATCCCCCATACTCACGATCGGAATGGCGACCTACGATGATTTTGATGGCGTCTATTTCACCGTCATGTCCATCATGCTGTACCATCGCGCAGCGCTGCCGGACATCGAAATCGTGGTGATCGACAACAACCCCGGCTCCAGCCACGGCCAGTCCGTAGCCAAATTTTGCCGGCACACCGGCCAGGTTCGTTACATCCCCGCCCCGGAATACAAAGGCACCACGATCAAGGAACGGGTGTTCGCCGAGGCGCGGGGTGAGTTCGTACTGTGTGTGGACTGCCATGTTTTCCTGCACGATGGCGCTGTGGGCCGTTTGCTGGAATATTGCGCCAGGCATCCCGACAGTGCGGACCTGCTGCACGGGCCGCTGTGCTATGACAATTTTCAACAGATCAGCACACACATGGAAAAACGCTGGAACGGAGGTTTTTTCGGCGTTTGGGGAACCGACTCGCGCGGCAGGGACAGCGATGGGGAACCCTTTGAAATTCCACTTCAGGGCATGGGCCTGTTCGCCTGCCGCAAAGCCGCCTGGCCCGGTTTCAACCGGAAATTTCGCGGCTTCGGTGGAGAAGAGGGTTATATCCACGAAAAAATCCGCCAGAACGGCGGCAGAGTCCTGTGCCTGCCATTCTTGCAATGGTCCCATCGTTTTGAACGCCCGAACGGGGTCCAGTACGTCAACCGTTGGGAAGACCGCATCCGCAACTACCTGATTGGCTGGGACGAATTGGGAATGCCCACCACGGAACTGCTCCAGCACTTCTCCAACCACATCAGCCATAAAGCCGCCAGCTCGGCAAACGCATGGTTCATACAGGAAAAGCGCGGCCCGCTCTGGGCGTTCGACACCCTATTCTGGCTGTCGGGTTCGGACTCGGCCTGGGAGCGTGAACTCAAAACACTGAAAAACCTCTCAATAGACCGCATCACACAAAAGATAGAACTGGCGGACACCCCGGATACAGGCAACCAGGCATTGATCCAGGCCCAGCAGCGTATCCTCGACCTGGCAATCCGGCAAAATCTGGACGACATCGTAATCATCAACGGCAGCCATGGATTTATCGAAAATCCGAGGAAAAAACTCCTCTCGGCCCAATCGAAACTCGAAGACAAAAAAACCGATGTCCTGGCGACAAACGAATTTTGCGCGGACTCCGGCCCTTCAACCGCCGCGAACCCGGCCCATCGGGCGATGGATCATCTGCTGATCATTCGCAATAACGCCTTCCAGGCGGCGCAGGCCATCCTGAACGCCGGACAGACCTGACCCTGGCGAACCTCGAAACCCGTCAACCCGACCTGGCCATCCGGAGACTCCCGTAAGGGCCGGACACCGAACCGGCCCGACAACCGACCCACTGCCGATGAAATCCGGAAAATCCCGATTGACAATATTATATAAATACCCTATATTTCATCCTGCGTCTGGGATGAGTCGCCAAGCGTCTCGCTCCGGGGCTTAAAGCCCCGATACCCAGTCGCTTTTTTTTGTCTAAAAAATCACCTGTACACGCATCAGACAAATAATGTACTTACTCTATATTGATGAGTCTGGCGTTTCTACCATTCCTGGCAATACTTCTCATTTTATTCTTACTGGTATCTCTGTTCCTATATGGCATTGGAAAGATTGTGATGCCGATATTTCGAACATCAAGCATAAATATGACCTCTTCGATGCTGAAATTCATACAGCATGGATTATGAGGCGTTATCTCGAACAGGCAAAAATCCCTGACTTTGAATCGTTACAGTTTCATGAAAGACGAAGTGCCGTAACCGCCAAAAGGAATCAGGAATTGCTCCGCTTACAAAAGAGAAACAACAGTAAGCTGTATAGGCAAACCAAAAAGAATTATAAAAAGACTGAGAATTACATACATTTAACCTATGAACAGCGTAAGAGATTCATTGACGAAGTAGCAAAGTGTGTTTCCAATTGGGGGTTTGCAAGGGTGTTTGCAGAGTGCGTGGACAAGACTCACTTTGATCCAGTACGGAGCCCAAAAACTTTAGACGAACAAGCATTTGAGCAGGTTGTCTCAAGGTTCGAACACTATCTTGCTAATATCAGCCCGGACGATCCAAAGGATAGGGGTTATTGTTATGGGTTGCTGATTCATGATAACAATGAAACGGTATCTCACAAACATACCCAGATAATGAAGTCGTTTCATGACAAGGGAACCAACTGGACTGATCTTGAACATATTGTAGAAACGCCCCTTTTTGTTGACAGTAGTCTCACAAGTCTTGTTCAGATTGCTGATTTATGCGCGTATTCCATCAGGCGCTATCTGGAAAATCATGAAGAAGGGATTTTCGATCATATCTACAAAAGGGCTGATAGAAAGAACGGCATAGTTGTCGGTATACGGCATTTTTCAGACCTTTCCTGTCCATGTCCATGTAAAATTTGCGATGGCCATAGTCGATAAACAGTTCGCATGGGACAGCAACCTCACCCACCGAAGTCAGTATACCTCAAGCTCCGTCGGTTGGCGGACAGGCACGGGAACCTGTCCCTGCGATGGGATTTCCGGTCTTCAGTAGGGTTTAATGACTTCCACCATAGGGAAGTGTTTTTCATTCAACGTGACAACAGAGAGATTCTCAAGAAAGGGCGGTGGATCCGATAAGGGCATCAATCAACCCTACGCCATGACTCCCCTTATATTGATTTTGAATGTCCCCACCCTGATTAGCGATAGCCTCCGTGACGGGGATAATTTGTGTGTGGTCAAGAATGGACTGGAGGCTCACGTTTCGGATTGACCGGGAAGGGATTGAAATTGTTGATCTCGATTATGAAGATTACCATTGAGATAAGTTATGAATGCGAAGCAGGGTATCCGGATGAAGAATCCCGCCCATACATTCGTCATCCCCCCGCGCCCGTAGGGGCCGGTCACCTTGCCAGCCCGCAAACCGGGGGACTTCAGATCAACCCGAAGAGCCGCAGGAATACAGGAGCGCCCAACGCCAACACAATGGCCAGGACAACCCGGATCTCGGTGCGGATGGATTTGATCTGTTCCTGAAGTACGGCATTACCGGCCTCCAGTTTGGCAATGTCGCCCCTGAGTTCGGAGATGTCGGTCTTGAGTTCGGAGCGCAGTTCGGAGATCGCGGTCTTGAGATCGTCTTTGGTCACCAGACCATCCCCTCCCAGGGAAATCCGGGATATATATACAATAAAATCCCACAATCCGTGGGATTTTATTGATCCATCCCCCTCCTTTTCTGAACACCTATCCAGACTTTACAACACTGGAAACCATCGATGAAAAATACCAAGCATAACGAATTCCTGGATCAAAACTCCAGTAATCCGGAAATCTCTTCCTCCAAAAGAAAAATACTCACTTCTCTCGGCGTGTCCTCCGGAATCCTCGGCGCCTCCGCCCTTTCCCAACACTGGGTCAAACCCGTCGTCAATTCCGTCATCCTACCCGCTCATGCGCAAACCACTCCAACGACCGCGCCTCCAACAACTATGGCCCCAACGACCATGGCGCCTACTACCACCGAAGCTCCGGCAACCACTACCACCGAAGCTCCGGCAACCACTACCACCGAAGCTCCGGCCGTGCCCGCCATCCTGGTGGCTCCCATGGCACTCGGCGTGGTGATGAGAGGTGCTACAAATGTGAGCCAAACATTCCAGGTGTCGCTGGCTACGATGCCCGCTGCACCGGTGGTGGTGACGGCTACATCGTCAGTAAGTGGTTCTACCTTTACTGGCACTGGTGCAAGTGTTACTTTCACGACGACTAGCTGGAATGTGCCTCAATTGATTAGTTATCAGGATACTACAGAGGCTCCTGATAGCATGGCTAACGAAAGTACAACCCCAAGCAAGGTGACATTCACCGCCTCTGGCAATGGCAGCGGCTATGAAAAGGTGAAAGCTGAAGCGACCTATACTATAGGATACTTCGGTAATGCGGGAGTGACTGGTCAGAAAGCAACGCCAGGAGCAGTTGGCACCCGATCAGCGACAGTGACCTGGGCTAAGCCGAAGACTCGTGCAACGGTTGTGGGCTATAGAGTGAGTCATAGTTCCGACTCCACAGACAATGTCGCGACGCAGACCGTAACCACAGAAAGCGCCACTTTCAAGGGACTGGGAGTTGCCACCGACCATACGTTTTCTATAGTAGCTCTCTACCCCACAGGTACTACTGGTGGTGCTGATAGTACAGCCGCGAGTACCGCTGCAATCTCGATCAGGTGATAACTGATTTTGGCGGTAAGTTAATTCACCCTGACTTCAGGGGATGAAGTAGAAAAGCCACCGCAAGGTGGCTTTTTTATTGCCCGCAACCTTCTATCGTCATTCTCCCCGATCTCCGGATAAAGGAATATCCAAATGACAACCAGCGCCGTACCCAGCTATTAAAGAAAAAACCATCTATGGAGCGGTCGCCTGGTTACGGGTGGAGGAGAAAGCCGATGCCTACGCCGAAAAACAGAGCCTGTTCGTAATCCGGGCCACCGGCAGCAGCGCCAGCATCGTCAATCAGGACGATTTCAAACCGCTGTCTTTTTCCTGAAAGCTGAAATCAGGGGCAGCATCACCAAACTGGAGGCCGGTAATGTCGTACTCGCGGGAACAACCTCCCGAATCTCAAGCTCTTTTTGCAGAAGACAATCCATATCGTCGCTCACCTTTGTCATGACGCTCCGGCTACGGTTTAACATCCAACCGAGCGGGGTTGACAATAACCGCCTTAAGGATTCTAATTATAAATGTAAGGTTGACAAAATGGCAGGAAACAGTGACTGTAGTACGGGCCAGAGGGAAAAAGATCCGGCAATTTATCCTAAAACGCATCAAGAAATCGCCGGATGATGTGACGAAAATAACAGCAGAGAAGTTTGGAATTACCCGGCAAGCTGTTAACAAACATCTTCGGAAGCTTCGGGACGAAGGCGCTCTTGAACAGTCCGGTAATACGCGAGCGAACGTGTACAAGCTCCAAGGGCAAACTGACAACCGATCCGAAACATCATACTGGCAAAGGCATTTTCTTTTCATCCAGAATGTTCGATTCCTTCGATATTCTCTCTGGAGGTGTGTATTTTTCTCATAAATTCGGGAATGCAGAAGACTGGGTCCTGGAAATTAATCCTTCCTCGGGTGGGACATCGGTTTGGATGCTCCTTGATAATCATATCTCCAGGACAACGAAAAAAATCTTTGATCAATACACTTCAGGGGATGACTACGGATTCGCGAAAACAGTGGTTCCGGTGAAATTGGCAAAATATGGAGAGGACACGCTCATTTCCCGGTCGCAGGCAAGACGATTGCTGGCACGTATTGACCTGTTCAGGACCGTTCTGTTCGACTTTACTGAAGTCGAAATGATCGGACCAGCGTTTGCAGATGAAATCTTCCGTGTTTTCGCGCTGCAACACCCGGATATCGAATTAATCCCGATTCATGCGAACCGGGCGACAGCAAGAATGATCTCCCGGGCAAAACTGATCAGCGAGCATTAAAAGCAGTCAAAACTGGCGCCTGGCAAACAAACCGCTGCCCCGAACCGGCCTTTCCGGATTTCATCCGGAGTGGGTACAGCGCTATCCTGTCCCGGAACCATCTCTGGGAGGAGAAGGGGTTGTCATATCGTTTCAAGAATATTGAAATGATACCTGGATGATGAGAGTATATCCTTGTAATTCAGATATATAATCATTTAACTCCCCAACGGAATCATTTCATGCCAATCTCGGAACAGAGCGTTCTTTGGTATATCGGAGAGCACCCCGGCGCCGGGAGGGAAGATATTCGACGCCAGGTTGCGCCGGAAGTCAGTCCTCCGACGGTCTGGCGCGTCCTGAAGCGGCTGGTCGATGAGGGACGGCTTGAGGTTTCGGGCAAGGCCCGGGCCACGGGGTACAGCCTGGCAGGCGCGGACAGGGTTCGCGCGCATCTGCAAACGCCATACAACCGTCGCAGGCTGGTCGTTTACAGGAAGGAGTTTATTGATCGCTATGTGCCCGGCAAGAGTGCCTATCTGAACGAGAGTGACCGCCAGCGCCTGCATGACGCCGGCTGGCCGATCCCGTCGCCGCTTCGGGCCGGGACATACGCGCGCCGTATCCTGGAACGCCTTCTTGTGGATTTGTCCTGGGCTTCATCGCGTATGGAGGGGAATACCTATAACATTCTGGAGACCGAGCGACTGATCCGATTCGGGGAGGAAGCCGCTGGCAAGGACCGCAAGGAAGCGGTCATGATCCTGAACCATAAGGAAGCGATTGAGTACGTCGTCGATCATCTGGACGAGATCACGATTGGTCGGCCGGATATCCTCAACATCCACGCTTTGCTCGCCGATGGCCTTCTCATCGATCCGGCCATGGCGGGGAGATTGCGGCGCATGCCCGTTGGCATCTCCCATTCGAGCTACCGGCCGCTTGAGGACCCGTACGAGATTGAAGAGGAGTTCGAAGTTCTGATTGCGAAGGCCGCGGGAATTGCCGACCCTTTCGAACAATCTTTCTTTCTTCTTGTCCATGTCCCCTATCTTCAGGCCTTCGATGACATCAACAAGCGAGCGTCGCGCATTGTTTCAAACATTCCACTCCTGAAGGTCGATCTTGCGCCGATGTCCTTTGTTTCCATGGACGACAATGCCTACATAGACGGACTCATCGGTGTCTACGAACTGAACAATGTGTCCTTGCTGCGCGACATCTATATCGACGCCTATCTGGCATCGGCCGAAAACTACCGGACCCTGCGCGCCGGGTTGGAATCGCCGGAAAGGGCGGCGCTCGTCTATCGCGACTTCGTCCGCAAGGCGGTACGGCGCTGTGTGCTCGAATGGAAGAGATTTCGCAGGGAAGACATCGAAGGGATGGTGGTCGGGGAAGGCATCCCGGAAACGGACCGCGCACAGGTCGTCGAGTACATCCTTCGAGAGTGCCATGGACTCCATGAAGGGAACATGGTGCGTTACCGGCTACAGCCGGAAGATCTGGACGGAGTTCGCTTTTAGCGTGGTCTTGGCTTCGACCACTCTCCTTCCACCCGGCTTTCCATCCGTCGGCCCCACTGGGTGGTAAACAGGTTTAGAGACCGGGCGCGGGGATGATGACAGAAGGTGCGGTCATAAAAAAGCCACCTTGCGGTGGCTTTTCTACTTCATCCCCTGAAGTCAGGGTGAATTACCTTGCCATCCTTTTCAGTTATCAGTTGATCACTACAGAGTCGGTCCCCGCAGTACCACCGCCATCAACAACAGTACCAGCAGCATTTCTGTAGAGAACCTGCACAGTAAATGTGTGAGTAATTTGCGACAGTTCCGTGAAGGTGACGCTTGTTCCAGTTACGGTCTGCGAGGTGACACCACTTTGGTCGGAACTCACTCTATAGCCCGCAACCGTTGCACGAGTCTTCGGAGCCGTCCACGTTACTGTCGCTGATCGGGAACCAAATGACACCTCTTCTGCCTCTACATCACCTGCTACCGCATCAGTACTGAAGTAGCCCGCGGTATAGGTCAATTCAGCTTTCACATCGGTATAGCCACTGTTAGTGCCAGAAGCCGTGAATGTCACCTTGGCTTCTTCCTCAGCAGCCATAGAAGCAACAGTAGTATCCCGTGGAATAACTACAGTTGCCACCTTATCCTGGTTCCAGCTGGTCGTCGTGAAAGAATTATCAGAACCAAGACCAGTTACAGTTGCACCTGAAGCTGAAACTGTCACCGGTCCGGTTGGCGCCATGGACAGTCTCACAGCGACTAAGTGCGTGCGCGATGTTGCGTCTTCGCCAGAAGCATTAATCACGCCGAGTGCCATTGGGCTCAGCACGATCATTGGCATTGGCGCCGGAGCTGCGGTGGTAGTGGTTGTTGTTTCACCTGGAGTGGTTTGCGCATGAGCGGGTAGGATGACGGAATTGACGACGGGTTTGACCCAGTGTTGGGAAAGGGCGGAGGCGCCGAGGATTCCGGAGGACACGCCGAGAGAAGTGAGTATTTTTCTTTTGGAGGAAGAGATTTCCGGATTACTGGAGTTTTGATCCAGGAATTCGTTATGCTTGGTATTTTTCATCGATGGTTTCCAAATATGTAAGTTTAAATAGTTTATCAAATATCTCTGGTTAAATGCTACTCCCGGCGGTCATAATTTTGCAACTCCGGCAAAGTCAGCCTAATACTTTATGTACTCAATCTAGTTTACTCATTTTAGTAAGAGCGAACATTAAATTAAATTTATGTAACAGTCAACACTTTTTTTGCATATTTTAGCACAAAGACATGGATTGTTCATACGGATCATCCAGGTTCAGCGATAGTCGTAAAACCCGACTCCGGTTTTCCTGCCGAGTTTATTCGCATCGACCATTTTAATCAACAGGGGGCAGGGCCTGAATTTGGGGTCGCCCATGCCTTCGTGCAGCACTCTCAGGACCGATAATACCACATCCAGCCCGACCAGGTCGGCCAGCGCCAATGGCCCGATCGGGTGGTTGGCTCCGAGCTTCATGATTTCGTCTATCGCCTCGGCGTCGGCAATGCCTTCGTGCAGCGCGAAGACCGCTTCATTGATCATCGGGACGAGGATTCGATTGGCGACGAAACCGGGACTGTCATTGGCCAGTACAGGAGTCTTGCCCAGGCTTGAGGCCAACTGGCGGGTCAGGTCGCAGATCCGGTCATCGGTTTGCAGCGCCCGGATGATTTCAACCAGTTTCATGACCGGCACGGGATTCATGAAGTGCATGCCGATGACCCGTTCCGGCCGGCCGGTTTGCGCGGCCAGCCGGGTCAGAGAAATGGATGACGTGTTGGACGCGAACGGGGTTTGCGGGGGGCAGATCCGGTCCAGTTGTTTCAGGATGGCCGACTTGATCGCGAAATCCTCCGGCACGGCTTCGACCACGAATTGCGCCGCCGACAGCGCATCCGGAGAAGTCGCCGTGGCGATCCGCGAGAGGGTATCCGCCTTGTCCTGCTCCGGGATCAGTTCCTTCCGGACCATTCGGTCGAGACTGGCGTGGATCGCGGCCATGCCCCGGTCCGTGGCGTCGCGGTCGACATCGACCAGGGTGACGGTAAAGCCGGAGGCGGCGAAAACCTGGGCAATGCCGTTGCCCATGGCGCCGGCGCCGGCCACGCCTATGTTTTCAATGTTCAATTTCAAGGGGAGCGGTAGGATGATTACATGTTTCTGCGGTATTGTCCGCCGACTTCGTACAGGGCCTCGGATATTTCCCCGAGCGAGCAGACGCCAACCGCATGCATCAATTGTTCAAATATATTGCGGTTTTCGATGGCGGCCTGCCGGACCGCTTGCAGGGCAGCCCCGGAAGACGCGCGGTGGGCCGCCTTGAATTGCCGCAACCGTTTTATCTGGCTGCGTTTTTCCTGTTCGGTCGATCTGGACAGTCCGATGGCCGCGCTCTGCGGTTTCGGGTCGGGATGGATGAACGTATTGACGCCGATGACGGGCAGCGAGCCTTCGTGTTTGCGGCGCTCGTATTCCATCGACTGGTCCTGGATGCGGCTTCTCTGGTATCCGGTTTCCATGGCGCCGAGCACGCCGCCCCGCTCTGAAATTCTCTCGAATTCGCTCAATACGGCTTCTTCCAGCAGGTCGGTCAACTCCTCGATGATGAAGCTGCCCTGGTTGGAGTTTTCATTCATCGCCAGCCCCCATTCCCGGTGGATGATCAGCTGGATCGCCAGCGCGCGGCGCACCGATTCGTCGGTCGGGGTGGTGATCGCCTCATCGAAGGCGTTGGTGTGCAGGCTGTTGCAGTTGTCGTAAATGGCGATCAGCGCCTGCAAGGTGGTGCGGATGTCGTTGAAATCGATCTCCTGGGCATGCAGGGAGCGCCCCGAAGTCTGGATATGGTATTTCAGCTTCTGCGAGCGTTCACTGGCGCCGTAGCGGTCCCGCATCGCGACCGCCCAGATGCGCCGGGCGACCCGCCCCATCACGGTATATTCGGGACACATCCCGTTGCTGAAAAAGAACGAGAGATTGGGCGCGAAATCATCAATGTCCATACCCCGCGCCAGCCAGGCTTCGACATAGGTAAACCCGTTGGCCAGGGTGAACGCCAGTTGGGTGACCGGGTTGGCGCCGGCTTCCGCGATATGGTAACCGGAAATCGAGACCGAGTAGAAATTGCGGATCCGGTGCCGGGTGAAGTACTGCTGCACGTCGCCCATCAGCCTGAGGGAGAATTCAGTGGAAAAGATGCAGGTATTCTGTCCCTGATCCTCCTTCAGGATGTCGGCCTGTACGGTGCCGCGCACACTGGCCAGGGCGCTGGCCCGCTCCTGTTCCGCCTCCTCTGCGTCCGGGGGCCTGCCTTCGCGTTCGATGAACGCCTGTCGCCGCTGGTCGATGGCGACATTCAGGAACATCGCCAGGATGATCGGCGCGGGGCCGTTGATGGTCATGGAAACCGATGTGGCCGGGTCGCACAGATCGAAGCCGTCATACAACGCTTTCATGTCCTCCAGGGTGGCGATCGAAACCCCGGAATTGCCGACCTTGCCGTAAATATCCGGGCGTTCATCCGGGTCGCAACCGTACAGGGTCACGGAATCGAAGGCGGTGGACAGTCTTTTGGCGCGCGAATGCTCCGACAGGTCGCGGAACCGGCGGTTGGTATTGAACGCGTCCCCTCCTCCGGCAAACATCCGGGTCGGGTCTTCGCCGTCCCGCTTGAACGGGAAAACCCCGGCGGTAAACGGGAACCGGCCGGGCAGGTTATCCAGCGCCATCCATCTGGCCAGTTCCCCCTGGTCGCCGAATTTCGGCAGGGCCACCCGGGGGACGGCGGTGCCCGACAGGGTTTTTCTTTGCAACGGATTGCGGATCTGTCGGCCCCGGACCGTGACCGCGTATTCCTCCCCGGAAAAGTCCCGCCGGTCCTGCGGCCATCGTTCGAGCGCGGATTTCAACCGCGGGTCGAGCCGGGCATTGCGGTCTTCGATCAGCCGGTCGAGCGCCGCGGCGGCCGATTCCGGTTCCGCTCCATCCCCGGCTTCCGCCCGCAACATCGAGCGGGCCGATTCCAGCTGCTGGACCTGCCGTGCGAGGTCGGCCTGCGCCCCGGCCCGCTGCCGGTAGCCGCGCACGGTTTCGGCAATGTCGGCCAGATAACGTTCCCGGCTTTCCGGGATGATCCGGTTGCGGTCGGTCGAGACGCGGATATCGACCCGTGGCAGTCGGCTATGTCCGCATTCCAGGCCATGGTTCCTGAGTTGGGCGAGGACTTCCTGGTACAACGCCGTCACGCCGTCGTCGTTGAAGCGCGAAGCGATGGCGCCGAATACCGGCATGTCTTCGGGACGGGCGGCAAAGGCTTCGCGGTTGCGCTGCACCTGTCTGGCGACATCGCGCCAGGCATCCTCGGCGCCCCGGCGGTCGAACTTGTTGATCGCGACAATATCGGCGAAGTCGAGCATGTCTATTTTTTCCAGTTGCGACTGCGCCCCGAACTCCGGGGTCATCACATACAGCGAACAGTCCACCCGATCCGAGATCGCGGTGTCGCCCTGCCCGATACCCGGCGTCTCGACGATCACCAGGTCGAATCCGGCGGCCTTGCACAGCGCGATCATCGGGCCGACGCAATCGGGGACTTCGGTGACGCTGTCGCGGGTCGCGATGGAGCGCATGAAAATGTTCGGATGATGGACCGCGTTCATCCGGATGCGGTCGCCGAGCAGGGCGCCGCCGGTCCGGCGCCGGGTCGGGTCCACCGCCAGGATCGCGATTTTCAGCGAGTCCGCCAGGTCCATGCGAAAACGCAGAACCAGTTCATCGGTCAACGAGGATTTACCGGCGCCGCCGGTGCCGGTAATGCCGAGGACCGGTACTTTGCGATCCGGCTGCCGCGCGCGCCGGGCCGCGACCGGCCCGCGTTTGCCTGCGGCCCTGCCGTCCTGGACGGCCGACAAGGCGCGGGACAACGCCCGCGCGCCGCCCTTGGCCAGCGCTTTCGGATCCTGCGGCGCGGGTGGCTCCGGCGGGAGGCGCCGCAGCCCGGCGGTCGTGGTCTCGATGATATGGTCGATGATGCCGTCGAGGCCCATCTGCTGGCCGTCTTCGGGCGTATAGATACGGGTTACGCCGGCGGCTTCCAGCAGGGCTTTCTCCTCCGGGATGATGACGCCGCCGCCGCCAGCGAACACCCGGATTTTCTCGCCGCCGTTCTGCCTGAGCAGGTCGAGCATGTATTGCAGGTACTCGATATGGCCGCCCTGGTACGAGCTGACCGCGATGCCGTGCGCGTCTTCCTGCAACGCGGCGTTGACGACTTCGGCCACCGAGCGGTTGTGCCCCAGGTGGATGACCTCGACCCCCCTGGACTGGAGAATCCGGCGCATGATGTTGATGGCCGCGTCATGGCCGTCGAACAGGCTGGCGGCGGTCACGAACCGCAAGCGCGCGCCGGGTTGCGCGCCCGCTTCCGACAGGCCGAATGAGGTCGTGGTCAACCGGTCCGCTCTGCCCAAAATGATCCTCGGCTCCAGGGTATGGAATTTAACAAGGTTATACGGTACATTGCGTTTACGTAAACGTCAACTGCCAATGTCCTCGAAAACAACCTACAGCATTTCGGATCTAGCCGGACATTTCGATATTACGACCCGAACCATCCGCTTTTATGAAACCGAGAAGCTATTGTCGCCCCGGCGGCAAAACAACAAACGGGTGTACGGCGAGCGGGACCGGGTACGGCTGCAACTGATCCTGAGGGGAAAGAGGCTCGGATTTTCACTGGCGGAAATCAAGACGACGATGGAACTGTACGATACCCACCCGAACGAGTCGGCGCAACTGGAATTCGTGCTGGATACCATCCAGGCGCACAAGCGGGAACTGAAACAAAAACAGGTCGATATCGCCAACACATTGAATGAAATGGATTCGGTGGCCCGGAAGGTGCGCGGTAAACTGCAAGAACTTCAATCGATGGAAAAACGGTATGAGTCAATATAAGGCGCCGGTGCGCGACATCCGGTTCGCACTGGAACATCTGGCCGACCTGGAAGGCGTGAGCGCCCTGCCGGGTTATCAGGACGCGACGCCGGAAACGGTCCACGCCATTCTGGCCGAAGCCGGAAAACTGGCCGAGGAAGTCCTCGACCCGCTCAACCGGGTCGGCGACCGGCAGGGGGCCAGGCTGGAAAACGGCAAGGTGCATACGCCGGACGGCTGGGTGGATGCCTGGCGGCAGTTCACCGAAGGCGGCTGGAACGGACTGGCGTTCGACCCCGAGCGTGGCGGCATGGGCCTGCCCTGGCTGGTGGCCACCGCGGTCCAGGAAATCTGGCACTCGTCGAACATGGCGTTTTCGCTGTGTACGCTGCTGACCCAGGGCGCCATCGAAGCCATCGAACTGCACGGTTCCCGTGAACAGAAGGACATTTTCCTCGGCAACCTGATCCACGGCAACTGGTCCGGCACGATGAACCTGACCGAACCGCAGGCCGGTTCCGACCTGGCGCTGGTCCAGACTGCGGCGACCCCGGACGGGGACCATTACCGGATCAACGGCCAGAAGATATTCATTACGTACGGCGACCATGACCTGACCGACAATATCATCCATCTGGTATTGGCGCGCACTCCCGGAGCGCCGCCCGGAGTGAAAGGGATTTCGCTGTTCATCGTGCCCAAGTACCTGCCGGACGAGAACGGCGACTGGACGGTGCGAAACGACATCGAAACCATTTCCCTTGAGCATAAACTCGGCATCCATGGCAGTCCGACCGCGGTTCTGGGCTACGGAACCGGCCTGTACCGGGACCCCGCGGGCGCGGTCGGTTATCTGGTCGGAGAGGAGAACCAGGGCATGGTCTACATGTTCACGATGATGAACATTGCCCGCCTGGCGGTCGGCCTGGAGGGCAACGGCGTGGCCGAGCGGGCCTATCAGCAGGCAGCCTGGTTCGCCGGTGAACGGGTGCAGGGAACCGCCATCGAGAATCCCGGCGGCGGGCGGGTGAAGATCATCCATCATCCCGATGTCAAGCGGATGCTGATGCTGCAGAAATGCCGGATCGAGGGGTTGCGTTCGCTGGGGCTGCTGCTGGGCGGCTCATTCGACAAGGTTCTCAGGTCCCCGGATCCGAAGGAGCGGGAATTCGCCCAGGCCATGGTCGATATACTGACCCCGATCGTCAAGGGCTATATGACGGAAATGGGCCTCGAGAACGTGTCGCTGGCCTTGCAGGTACACGGCGGCATGGGATTCATCGAGGAAACCGGCGCAGCGCAGTATTACCGCGACCAGCGCATTACCCCGATTTATGAAGGCACCAACGGCATCCAGGCGCTGGACCTGATCGGCCGCAAACTGGTGCGCGACAATGGCCGCATCGCGCGCAGAGTGATCGGCCATATCCGGGATGACCTGTCGAATGTGCGCCAGGGCGAATTGCAGGATCTGCGTGAACGGGCCCTGTCCGGCCTGGACGACCTGGAGGCCGTCATGGAAACCGCGCTGTCGATGGCGGCGGACGATATGCGACTGCCCGGCGGTATCGCCGACCCGTATTTGCGGCTCTGGGGCACCGTATGCTGCGGCTGGCAACTGGCGCGGGCGGCGGCGGCAGCGATGGCGCTGGACCCGGACAGCGATCCCTTCTACGCCGCCAAGATCGAGACCGCCCGGTTCTATTTCGTGTACGAGATGCCGAAGGCGGCCTGTTACCGGCGCATCATCACGGACGCGGCCGGCCCCATCGCGCGGCTGGACAGCGGCCTGTTCGAGACGATGCAGTAGGCGGCCGGGCCGGGACACAGGTGAACAGGGCGCGGGAGAGCATGACGTGACGCGAACGAAGCGGAAATTTCCCGAGGCGGCCGGGTTCGAGGCGCCGATCATCCAGGCGCCGATGGCGGGCTCGAACGGTTCCGCGCTGGCGGTCGCGGTCTGCCGGGCCGGGGGGCTGGGCTCGTTGCCGTGCGCCCTGCTGGACGCCGGGCAGGTCCTGGAGGAAGTCGCCGTCATCCGCTCGCATACGGACCAACCCTTCAACCTGAATTTCTTCTGCCACCGGCCGCCGCAGGCCGACCGCAGCCGGTTCGAAGCCTGGCATCATACCCTCGCCCCTTTCTACCGGGAAAGGGGATTGCCGGTCCCTGGCCTGCCCGACGCCGAAGCGTCTTTTGGCCGCCACCCTTTCGACCGGGAAATGTGTGACCTGGTCGAACAGGAACGCCCGCCAGTGGTCAGTTTCCACTTCGGCCTGCCACAAGACAACCTGTACGACCGGGTGCGCGCATTGGGGTGCTGGATACTGTGCTCGGCAACCACGGTCGAGGAAGCGGTCTTTCTGGAATCAAAAGGAGTGGACGCGGTCATCGCCCAGGGAGTCGAAGCGGGCGGGCACCGCGGCATGTTCCTGGAAAAGGACATCCGCAACCAGCCCGGCGCCCTGGCGCTGGTCCCGCAGATTGTCGACGCCGTCTCCATCCCGGTGATCGCGGCGGGCGGCATCGGAGACAGCCGGGGAATCGCGGCCAGCCTCGCGCTGGGGGCCGATTGTGTCCAGATCGGGTCGCTGTTCCTGTTTTGCCGGGAAGCGTTGACCTCGAAACTTCACCTCGAAGCATTGAGCGGGGCCGCCGACCGCAATACCGCGCTGACCAACCTGTTCACCGGAAGGCCGGCCCGGGGCATCGTCAACCGCCTGATGCGGGAAATCGGCCCGATGAACGATTCGGCGCCGCCCTTCCCCCTGGCGGGCGCGGCGCTCGCCTCCCTGAGGGCGGACGCGGAGGCCGGGGCGAGCAGCGACTTTACGCCGTTGTGGGCCGGGCAGGCGGCAGCGATGGGGAAACCGTACCTCGGACTGTCGGCGACCGATGTGGTCCGCAAACTGGTCGAACCGCTGTCCCGGTCCTAGGCAAGAACCGGCGCAACCCGACGGCGCTCAACCGCTCAACCGCCGATCAGCATCGAAATCAGGCTCGCCAGGCCACGGGCGAACTCGCTTTCCAGCGGGAAGGAAAGCATCCCCAATACCGAATAACCCAGCAGCCAGGGCATCAGGTAAAACCGGATCATATAGAAAAACCAGGCCACATACAGGGGGACCAGCCCCTGGACCAGGAAACCGGGGGTAATCGGGGAAAACAGTTTCAGGAGCGGGTCGGTATATTTGACGAATACGCGCATGAAAAAGAACGAACTGTCCTCGCGCAGGAAAATACCCATCCCGAAGCGGCCGATCAGGGTCCACATGATCATGCCCATGATGTAATCGAAGGTCAGTACCCAGGCGGGAAATTCACTGTACATATTCAGCCGTTCCAGTCAGTTCCAGTCGTTTCCAGTCAGTTCCGGGCGGTTCCGGGCGGTTCCGGGCGGTTCCGGGCGGTTCCGGGCCAGCGCAATCCGGCGCACAAAAAAATGCCGGGGACCAGCCCCGGCATGATCATGACTGAAAACAATTTCAGCAAACTTTATTATCAGTGGGAAGAACCCAGTATCGTCTTGCCCGCAGGCACACGGATTTCATCCACCATGGCCTGGGTTTCGGCGTCGGGTTCCTCGGTCATCAGCGAAACCACGATCATCGCGATCAGGCTCACCGGCATACCGATCATTCCGAATCGCAGATGGTCGATACCGACCCACGGATCCATCCCGGCGAATCTGACCATGTACAGATACCAGGTTCCCGCGAGGAAACCGAATACCATACCGGCGATGGCGCCGGCCCGGTTGGCCCGTTTCCACCAGATACCGAGAACGATCGGGAAGAACAGCCCGGAACAGGCGAAGTCGAACGCCCAGGCCACCGCCCCGAGAATACTGGTAAGTTTCAGACTCGCCACAAAGGCGCCCGCGGCCCCGATCACCAGCAACAAGGCCCGCGCCACCAGAAGGCGTTTCCTGGTTTCCGCAGCCGGGTCGATGATCTTGTAGTACAGATCATGGGACAGGGCGTTTGCAATCGCCAGCAGCAAGCCATCCGCGGTGGACATCGCAGCCGCCATACCACCCGCGGCAACGAGGCCGGAGATTACGTACGGTAGTCCGGCGATTTCCGGGGTGGCCAGCACGACAATGTCGCCGCGCATGAAGAACTCGTTGAGTTGCAGTATGCCATCTCCGTTCCCGTCGATAACCTGCAGGAAGCCAACGCTGCTCCACTTCTGCACCCATTCCAGCGCATTCACTTCGGTGATCGCCTTGCCGATGATTCCGGTTGCCAGCTCAGGGTTGAGCAACTGGAGCTTGGTAAACGTCGCCAGCGCCGGAGCGGTGAAATACAACAGGAAGATGAAGAACAGCGACCAGGCAACCGACTGTCTGGCCGAGCGGACGGACGGAGTCGTGAAGTAGCGCATCAATATATGCGGCAATGACGCCGTACCGGCCATCATGCACAGCACCAGGGTGACGAACTTCCAACCGTCGGCGGCGGCGACAAAAGGAACGCTCAATGCTTTCAGGCCGGCTTTCGCGCCAGCAACCGCGTCCAGGGTACCGAGGCCGTGCATCGCCTCGAGTTCGGTGATCTTCATCACCGCTTCCCCGTAAACCAGTTGCGGAACCACGCCGAAACCCTGTTTGTTGGACATCCAGAATACCGGCACCAGGTAAGCGATGATCAACACGATGTATTGCGCGACCTGGGTCCAGGTTACCGCGCGCATGCCGCCGAGCATCGAACACAGCAGGATACCGAGCAGTCCGAACCAGACCCCCACCTCGAATGGAATCTGGAGGGCGCGGGAGGCGATGGTTCCGGTGGCGTTGATCTGTGCGGTCACATAAGTGAAAGACGCGACCACCAGCACCAGTACGGCGCAGAAACGGGCGAGATTACCGCCATAGCGCGTACCGATGAAATCCGGCACTGTGTAGCAGCCGAACTTGCGCAGGTACGGCGCCATCAATGCAGCGACCAGTATGTAACCGCCGGTCCAGCCGACCACGAACGCCAGATAGCCGTGCCCGCCGAAGTAGATACCCCCGGCCATGGCAACGAATGAAGCGCCCGACATCCAGTCTGCGGCAGTGGCCATACCATTGAAGACGGTGGGCACCTGGCGACCGGCGACATAGTATGTGTCGACCTGCATGGTTCGGGACAACCAGCCGATAGCGGCGTAGATCAGGACGGTAAAGGCCACGAACAGGATACCGATGGTATCCGCGTCCATGCCCATTTGCTCGAACACGGCCATGATCAGGATGAATACCAGGAAACCCCCGGTATACATCCCGTAGATTTTGGGCAGGTTCTCAATAAAATTGCCTTTTAATCCTTTCATCTTACTCCTCCTCCGCGAAACCGGTTTCCGAGTCGATTTTATGCTGTGCCCAGGCAAACCAGAAGATCACTACCACGAAGATAACTTCCGAACCCTGTGCGGCCATGTAGAAACCCAGCGGGAAACCCATGAACGAAAACGCGTTCAAGGCGCCAGCAAACCAGTGTACGACGAAAGAAAAGACAACCCATAAAAACAGAGTGATGATCATCAGGCGCTTGGTGCGCGTCCAATGCTCCACTCTTTGGCTGGCATCAGTCATATAACCTCCAGAAATGTAATTGAAATTATTGCACTCCATCAGGGCAACCGGGAATCTGCGCCGGATTGACTCGTGGAACCCACCGCGATACTAAATGAGACACAATAAAATGGCAATAGCCACGATTGACCATCATCGCGGATACCCGCCTGCGCGGGAAGAGCGGAAACGGGGCGGGAATGGGCGCCTGACCATCCCCACAGGGACCGGTCACCGTGCCGGCCCGCGAATCGTCATGGCTCTGCCCTTCGGCGAAGAATGGTTTTCAGGTAATCCTCCGTTGATTCGAATATCGGCTCAACGCCATTCCTGCTTTTCATCAGTGGTATTACTTTCGTACGCACCCCCATACCTCTCGCATCGACATATCCATAGTCTCTCAATACTTCCGCAATGAGTATATTCCGGGGCGACCTTTGGCCAGCCACCATCTTGTCTACGGTCATTGAGTTTTGCATGGCGCCGGGGCTGATTACTTCCAACCGGTCCAGATAGCATGTAATCTCGACATCCACGAATCGTGTCCAGTCACGATGAGCGAGCGCATTGATGAATATTTCTCTCACGGCCTCCAACGGGTAGTGCCATTTCCTCTCCCGGCGCATAGTCTCGTTGATCCCTTCGCTCTCTTCTGAAATAAATGGTTTCAATACCTGCACGACACGCTCGACAATGCCATCCACAGCCAACCTGCGTTCACCGCCAGCATCTTTCGTCCAGAAACCGACCATCGGGAGATCAAGCGTTTCATCCAGCTTTGACCGATAATCTTTTTCGATGCCGTCAAATACCATTACCCGGATACCTGCATGCCTGAGATACCTTCTTGGTTTGCGTCCGAACAAAAGCAACCCGGCGATGGTACATACGGGCGGAGTGACGGTGGCAACATCCCCGGCAAGAAATCCCAATCCAAGGAGGCGGCGCACCCATTCTTCGCCAGATTCCGGAATATCCGGATCCAGGATAACGTTTTGCAAATAATCCCTGATTCTTTCCATATCCAGGGATTCGACAGACGTGCCGGAAACCGGAAGCAATTCAGCATGGAGCATCCCTATAAACCCTGGCGGTTAAAAACCGTACTTTTCCCGCCGGCGCAGCTCAGACCGAATCCGGGAGCAGCTTCAGGTTCAGCATTCTCAGGGTCGCCTCGATACTGGCGAACACCTGGTTGGCATTGATGCCGCGGGTCCTGATTTTCCGGGTCCCATCCTGCCAGGTGATGAAACATTCGACCAGTGCGCTGGTCTTGCCGCCTTTCGGTATCCGCACCTGGTAATCGACCAGCTCGGGAAATTCGAACCCGGTTTCATCCAGGACTTTCTTCGCGGCCACGATAAAGGCGTCGAAACCGCCATTGCCCGTACCGGTGGATTTCAGCGTTTTGTCGAACAGGCGCACACTGATGCTGACCACGGAATCGAGCCCCAGCACGCTGGTAATCGAACAATTCAGCAACTCGATCACTTTCTCGTCCCGGGTCTCCAGGACGTCGGCTATGATCAGGGGCAGGTCTTCCGGGGTAATGCTTTCCTTCGAATCGCCCAGTTCGACCACGCGCTCAAGCACCTTTTTCTGGTTTTCCGGAGAAAGGCTGATGCCCAGTGTTTCGAGGTTTTTCTGCAGGGACGCCTTGCCGCTCATCTTGCCCAGCGCATAAGAGCGTGTCCGGTTGAAGCGGTCCGGACTGAGACGGGTCTGGTACAGGTCCCCTTTCTGGTCGCCATCGGCATGGATACCGGCAGTCTGGGTAAACACGTCGGTACCGATGACCGGGGCATTCCCGGCCACCATTTTCCCGGAGAAATTTTCGACCATCCGGCTGATATTATAGATTTCGTGCTCCTCGACCCGCAATCGCGCTCCCAGCTTGTCCTTCAGCACCAGGCAGACTTCCGCCAGGGAGGCGTTGCCGGCGCGTTCGCCCAGGCAGTTGACCGTACAATGGATCGAGGCCGCGCCCGCCCGCACAGCCGCCATGCAGTTCGCCGTTGCAAGACCGTAATCGTTGTGGGGATGAAAGTCGAACCGGCAATCGGGAAACCGGTCGATCATGTCGGAAAAGCTGTCATACACTTCACCCGGAGACATCACGCCGAGTGTATCGGGCAACATGAAATACCCGATCGGCAGGGATTGCAGCTGCTTCATCAAGTCGAAAACATACTGCGGGCTGTCGACATAACCGTTCGACCAGTCTTCGAGGTAGAGATTGACCGACAAACCCAGGTCGGAAGCGTATTCGACGGTCCGGCAGATACCGTCGAGATGTTCCGTCAAAGTCTTCCCCAACTGGTCCCGGCAATGCTTTTCACTACCCTTGGTGAGCAGGTTGACCACTTTTCCGCCGACCTCCAGAATCCAGTCGGCGCTGCGTTTGTGATCGACGAATCCGAGTACTTCGACCTGTTCCAGGTAACCTTTCCGGGCCGCCCATTGGTTGATGTTCCGCACCGCTTCGCGCTCGCCGGAGGAGATACCGGCGGAAGCGACTTCAATGCGGTCTACCCTGAGCGAGTCGAGCAGCGCGCGGGCAATGCTCTCTTTCTCGGAACGGGAGAACGAAACCCCCTGGGTCTGTTCTCCGTCGCGCAGGGTTACATCGACAATATGGACGGCGGGGCTGGATGTTTGCATGGTTCGGGTAAATGAAATTTCGGACAAACCGGATATTATTCACCGTATCTGTTTATATGTCCATCCTTTATGGCCGCTGTTTACGATGTCGGTTCGCGGGCAGGCACAGGGACCGGCTCCTGCGAGGATGGTTCAGGTAATTTCCCCATTTCCGAAGCAGGCCTGGAATTTTGCCCTGGCCTGGTTGCCGAACAGGCGGTCGCATAGTTCCGGCATGCCTTGCATGGCCATGAGTTCCTCGTGCCTGTAAAGCAGCGCCAGCCTGGAGCGCCGCCGCAGGAGGTCGGACAGTGTCACGACCATTTCACGATCCCGCAAATGATCGATTTCGCACAGGCGCAGCCCGGTTCCGGCAATGGCCGGAGCCGACAGGGCCGGATTTGCCGTGACCGCATCCAGCATCGCTTCGGCTTCCCGCCCGTAACGCCTCCATAACCGTTCAGCCAGAGGTTCGCCGGTATCGGGAGCGCGGTCACCGGCGATGCCGACTTGCGCGGCCCGCGCCAGGAAAGCGGCCCGCGTCGCCGCATCCGGCTCACCATACCAGCGCGGCGGCCTGCGCGCCAGCGTCACCCCAAGCCTTGCAACCTGGCGGCATACCTCTTCCCCGATGTTGATGCAGTCCGTCAGCTTGCCGCCGAAGATGCTGATTTGCCGCCGGGAACGGTCTGTCTCCAGCACATGCCTGCGTGAGAGTTGCAGAAAATCCATGGCAACATCGGAGCCGCCGGGAACCACCAGGGGACGGACTCCGCATCGCTCCGCCAGGATGTCCGATCTCATCAGCGGCCGCGGCAGATTCAATCGGGCATTGATATTGGACAGGATAAAATCCCGGTCCTGGTCCGTGACGGTGGTATCGGGCGTATCCACGCGGGTATCGGTTGTCCCGATACAGGTCCGGTTGGCCATGGGTATGGCGAAGAACAGCCGACCGTCATCGGCGAAAAAAGTCAATACCCTGCCGCTGTCCCCGATCCGGGGAACGATCAGGTGTACGCCTTTGGACAGGATATGCCGGTGGTTCGCCCGGATATCCGCGGCTGCGTTCAGCGTATCGACATAAGCTCCGGCGGCATTGATCAGCGCGTGGCAGCGGATCCCGAAATTCCGTCCGGAAACGCCGTCCTTCGCCATGACCCGCCATTCCTTTCCATCATCCCGCAATTCCACCGCTTCTACGTAATTGGCGGCCAGACAGCCATGATCCAGCGCGGAACGGATGAATCCGAAAACAAAGCGCGCGTCGTTGTCGAACAGGTAAGCGTCCGAATATTCCAGTCCTCCGACGCTGTGTTTCGTATCGATGACCGGCTCCACGGCCCCGATGGCGGCGGGACGCAAATAGCGGGGCGGGCGGGTATATCCCTGCCCGATCAACCAGTACAGCCAGGCTCCGGCCCACAAGGCCACGGGGTGGTGACGGAATCCGCGGGAAATCGTGGTCAGAAAACGGATTTCCCGGACGGCGCTTGGGAATCGCCGCATCAGGTCATTGCGCGACTTGCACAGCTCCGCCACGAGGCCGAGTTCGTAACTCTCCATGTACTTCACTCCGCCCCAGATCAGGTTGGATGAATGCTGGCTGGTAAATCCGGCGAAATCCCTGGCGTCGATCAAACCGGCCTTGACGCCCCGCGCCGCCAGGGACGCGGCGCACACGGCGCCATTGATGCCGCCGCCGACAATCAGGACGTCCAGAAAATTGCGGGGCAACGCATCCACATTTTGTTCACGCAGCGACACCATCCTGAAGCCGGATCAGTGACCGTCAGCCAATCAGACCCATCGGAACACGAACAGGAACCAGGCCACGGAAATACCCAGGGGAATCCACAAGGGCGGGCCCGCCAGTCCCAGCCACAGCAAGTGAATGAATCCTGTCCCGAGCCATGAAATGAACAAGCGGTCGCCGCGCGTGGTGTCGATCCTGAATATTCCCCGCCGGGGGTTGCCGCCGGGGCTGAACGCCTCCCAGATCCCCATGGCGGCCACGGACAGCGCCAGCGCCAGGAAAAACAAGCCGGTGGGCCAGGTCCACGCCATCCAGGTCAAGTCGAATACGTCGTTCATTTCTTCATTCCCGTCTTCGTCCTGCCTTCACTCCTAGACCCGGCCCAGCGCGAAACCGCGGGCGATATAGTTGCGAACGAAATAAATCACGAATCCGCCCGGTACGATGGTCAGGGTTCCGGCGGCGGCCAGCAGGCCCAGTTCATAACCGGATGTACTGGCGGTCCGGGTCATGGTCGCCGCAATCGGTTTGGCTTCCACCGCGGTCAGGGTCTTGGCAAGCAGCAATTCCACCCATGAATACATGAAACAGAAAAACATCGCCACCCCGATGCCCGCCGCAATGGTCGGGATGAATATGCGAATGAAAAAGCGCCAGAAAGAATATCCGTCCAGCCAGGCGGTTTCGTCCAGCTCCTTGGGCACTGCGGACATGAAGCCTTCCAGTATCCAGACCGCGAGCGGGATATTGAACAGGCAGTGGGCCAGCGCCACGCCGACATGGGTATCGAACAGGTCAATGGCCGAGTAGAGCTGGTAGAACGGTAGCGCGAATACCGCCGGCGGCGCCATCCGGTTGGTCAGCAGCCAGAAAAACAGGTGCTTGTCCCCGAGGAACCGATAGCGGGAAAACGCGTAGGCCGCCGGCAGCGCCACCGTCACGGAGATCAGGGTATTCATCACGACATAGCTGATGGAGTTGAGATAACCCGTGTACCAGGTGGGATCGGTGAATATCTTGCGGTAGTTGTCGAGGGTGAATTCCCGGGGCCAGAGGGAGAAGACGCCCAGAATCTCATTGGTGGTCTTGAACGACATGCTGAGCAGCCAGTAGATCGGCAGCATCAGGAAAACGATGTAGATTGTCGTGACGAGGGCTTTGCTGTGACGGTTCCGCATGGATCAACGCTCCTCGTTCCGCATCATCAGCGTGTAGAACACCCAGCACACCACCAGCACGACCAGGAAATAGATCAGTGACATGGCCGCCGCCGGTCCGAGGTCGAATTGGCCGAGGGCGATCTTGACGAGGTCGATGGACAGGAATGTGGTGGTATTGCCGGGGCCGCCGCCGGTCAGTACGAACGGCTCGGTATAGATCATGAAACTGTCCATGAAACGCAGCAATATGGCGATGGTCAGGACTCGTTTCAGCTTGGGCAACTGGATGAAGCGGAAGACCGCCCAGCCACTGGCGCCGTCGATGCGCGCGGCCTGATAATAGGCATCGGGAATGGAACACAATCCGGCATAGGCCAGCAGTACCACCAGAGAAGTCCAGTGCCAGACATCCATCACCACGGTCGTGACCCATGCGGATACCGGCTGCTGGGTGAAGTTGTAGTCGATGCCCAGACTGTTGATGGTCTTGCCCAACAGGCCAATGTCCGGCAGGGCGAAAATATTCCACATGGCTCCGACTACATTCCAGGGAATCAGAAGCGGCAGCGCCATGAGCACGAGACATACCGAAACCCAAATCCCCTTGCGGGGCATGCACAGGGCCACGGCGACACCCAGCGGGATCTCGATCAGCAGGATAGTGGACGTGAACGCCAGTTGCCGCATCAACGAGGCATGAAACCTTTCCGAGGTCAGTACTTCCTGGAACCATCCTACGCCGTGCCAGAAAAACAGGTTGTTGCCGAAGGTTTCCTGGACTGAATAATTGACCACGGTCATCAACGGGATCAGGGCGTTGAACGCCACCAGCGCCACGACCGGCAGCACCAGCCACCAGGCTGTCCGGTTACTGAACCGGTTCATGCCCGCGCCTCCGGGCGGTCCACCAGCCAGCCGTCGAGATAACAGTGCGTGTGCCCCGGATCGAACCGGATCGCAGGCTGCGCGGAAGGAATGCGGCCACCTTCGGGGACGATTATTTTCAGCCGTTCGTCAGCGGCCTGTACATCCGCGACCTGGTATCGGCCAAGATCATCCACCTTGTTGATTCGAACCGGAATGCCAAGGTCATGCTCATCGAATTGCACAAATTCGGGGCGCACGCCCAATTCCAGCGTCCCGCCGTTCAGGGAGGCGTCCGGCCAGGGGCCGAAATCGTGGTCCAGACACCGCAACCGGCCCCCCTCGCAGGCGGCTGGCAGCAGGTTCATACCGGGAGAGCCGATGAAATGCCCCACGAAAGTGTGCCGCGGCCGCTCGAACAGTTCTTCCGGGGTCCCGACCTGAACCACCTTGCCCTCAAACATCACAGCGACCCGGTCGGCGAAAGTCAACGCTTCGGTCTGGTCGTGGGTGACGTAGATCATGGTGACGCCGACCTCTTTGTGAAGCTGCTTCAGCTTGGAGCGCAATTGCCACTTCAGGTGCGGGTCAATGACCGTCAGGGGCTCATCGAACATGATCGCATTGACATCCGGGCGCACCAGTCCGCGGCCCAGGGAAATTTTCTGCTTGCCGTCTGCGGTGAGGCCGGATGCCCGCTTTTGCAAGGTATCGGACAGGTCCAGCATCGCCGCAATCTCTTGTACACGGGGCCGGATTTCCGATTCGGGAATGCCCCGGTTGCGCAGCGGAAACGCCAGATTGTCGTATACCGTCATGGTGTCGTATACCACCGGGAACTGGAAAACCTGGGCAATGTGCCGCGCCGATGTACTCACGCCGGTCACCTCCTGGCCGTCGAACAGCACCTTGCCCTCGGTCGGACCGATCAGCCCGGAGATGATATTGAGCAATGTGGTCTTGCCGCATCCGGACGGCCCCAGCAGGGCATACGCGTTGCCATCCTCCCAGACCTGGTTCAACTCCTCCAGCGCCCATACTTGCGCCTCCCCTCTCGGCGCCGGATAGCTGTGGCGGATGCCCTGGAGTTCGATACGCGCCATGTTCTTCGATACCGGGTTCAGTACCGGATCAGCCGGTCGTTTTCGTCAAAGTAGAGCGCCTTGTCCGGATGCAGGAACAAGGTCGCCCGGTCACCGCTTTGAAAAGGGTGGATACCATGGGATTCCGACACCCAGTCATTTTGCTCCACTGCAACGCGAATCACGCTTTCCGATCCGCTGAGTTCGGCGACTTGCACCTGCCCGTGGATGACCACCGCGTTATCCGCCATGGATTGCAGGGTCAGGTGATGGGGGCGGATTGCCAGGGTGTAGTCCCGGTCCGCCAGGGACCGCAGGGCGGCGGGAACCCGCCAGGAAATATTCTCGCTGAGGTGGAACCGGTCCCCTTTCTTGCGGACTGCGGACAGATTGACCGGGGGATCGGAAAAAACCCGGGCGCTGGCGAGATTTTCCGGCATCCGGTAGCCGGTCGCGGTCGGCCCGAACTGGGTCACACGGCCTTCGAAAAGGGTGGCGGTGCAGCCGCCGAGCATCAGCGCTTCCATCGGTTCGGTCGTGCTGTAAACCACGGTCGCGCCGCTGTCGGCGAACAGCTTCGGCAATTCGTCCCGCAATTCCTCGCGCAGCTTGTAGTCCAGATTGGCCAGCGGCTCGTCCAGCAACACCAGGCGCGAGTTCCTGGCCAGGGCGCGGGCAATGGCGACGCGCTGCTGCTGGCCGCCGGACAATTCCGATGGATAACGGGTGAGATAGCTTTCGAGCTTCAGCAGACCAGCGAATTTCTCCACCTGCCGCCGGATACGGGAGCGGTCGACCCGCGCCACCCTGAGCGGTGACGCGATGTTGTCGAACACGGTGAAGTTCGGATAATTAATGAATTGCTGGTATACCATGGCCACGCTCCGCTTCTGCACGGGCAGGCCGGTGACATTCTTCCCCTCGAACCGGATTTCTCCGCTGGAAGGCGTTTCCAGCCCGGCCATCAGGCGCAGCAATGTGGTCTTTCCGCTCAGTGTAGTCCCCAGCAACACGTTGAATCCACCCTCCTCCAGACGCAGGCTGGTGGGATATATATGGGTTTCGCCGCCAACCTTGCGGGTAACCTCGCGGAGTTCGACAGCCACGGGACCAGCCGGTTCAGTCGGCGCTGGCGCCGCCGGGGGCGCCGCTGACCACACGCACGCCGTTAGCCAGACAGTATTCCAGGACAGCCTGCGGCGGTGCCCGGTCGCTGACGAAATAATCCACCTGGTCGAGACTGCCCAGCCTCACCGGCGCCTTGCGCTGAAACTTGGTGCCGTCGGCCACCAGGATCACGGAACGGGCGTTGCGTATGATGGATTGCGCGACCCGGACCTCGCGCACATCGAATTCCAGGATGGCGCCGTCCTCGTCCAGCGCGGAACACCCGATCACGGCGTAGTCCACCTTGAAGCGGCCAATGAATTCTTCGGTGGCATCCCCCACGATGCCGCCGTCTTCATGTCGGACCAGGCCGCCCGCGGTCATCACCCGGATCGCCTTCGACCGGCGCAGCGTGTTGGCGATGTTGATATTGTTGGTAATCACCAGAAGACCGCCATGTTGAATGAGATGGGAGGCCACCCGCTCGGTGGTGGTCCCGATGTTGATGAACATGGAAGAGTCATTGGGAATGATCGGCGCTGTCAACCGCCCGATGTGGTCCTTGCCCTCCGGGTTGACCAGCAGGCGCGTCGCGTAATCCAGGTTCGCCAGTTCCCGTTCGCGCGGTGTCGCACCGTCAGTGGCCACCGCTCCACCATGCACCCGTTGCAGCAGCTTGCGATTGTACAGAATGTTGAGGTCCCGGCGGATGGTCTGCGGCGTGACCTGGAACTGCACCGCCAATGATTCCACCCGGCCACTGCCGTGACTGCGGATATGGGCCAGTAACGCGCGCTGCCTTTCGCTGATGGACGCTTCGGTTGATACGTCGGTCATTATCGAATCTGTTGAATCAGGGCGTTTTCCATAATGCAAGGAAGCGCGGACTGCCCGTGCAGCCCACGCTTCAATCCGGCAGGTTATTGCCAGTTCTTGATCAAATCCTCATAGACAATGGTTTCACCCTGCGGTTTTTCATCGACCTTTGGCTTGGGTGAGCCGGGTTGATCCAGCCAGTACTGCGGATCTTTCTCCTCATTCAGCCTGGGGCCGCAACCACCGTACACTTCGGCTGCTTCGTCCGCAGCCTGCATCCGCGCCATGACCTGATCCATTTCACCGGCCAGCCGGTCCATCGCCTCCTGAGGCGTGAAAGCGCCGGAATTCACGTCTCCGATCTGCTGCCACCAGATCTGGGCCAGCTTCGGATAGTCCGGCACATTGACGCCGGTCGGCGACCAGCGGACCCGGTCCGGGGAACGATAGAACTCCACCAGACCGCCCAGCTTCGACGCGCGCTCGGTGAAGGATTCGTGATTGATGGAACTGTCCCGGATAAAGGTGAGGCCGACATGGCTTTTCTTCACGTCCACGGTCTTCGAGACCACAAACTGGGCATACAGCCAGGCCGCCTTGCGGCGATCCACCGGAGTGGACTTGAACAGGGTCCAGGAACCCGCGTCCTGGTAGCCGAGTTTCTGTCCTTTCTCCCAGTACGGACCATGCGGGGACGGAGCCATCCGCCAGAGCGGATTGCCTTCGTCATCCACGGTATTGTTGCCGTCGCTTTTGGGGGCCACCATGGACGCGGTGAACGCGGTGTACCAGAAAATCTGCTGCGCTACATTGCCCTGGGAGAGCGCTGGCAGGGATTGGTAGAAATCATAGCTCGCCGCGCCCGGAGGAGCATACTGGCGCAGCCATTCGTCCCACTTGCGGATGGCGTATACCGCCGCCGGACCATTGGCTGCTCCGCCCCGCGAGACACTGGCGCCGACCGGGTTACAGGTACCGGCCTCCATACGGATACCCCACTCATCCACCGGGATGCCGTTCGGCAGGCCCTTGCTGCCGGCGCCCGCCATGGAGAGCCAGGCATCGGTCATGCGCCAACCGAGGTCCGGCGCCCGTTTGCCATAGTCCATGTGGCCATATACGCGAACCCCGTCGATCTCCTTCACATGGTCCGTGAAAAATTCCGCGATATCCTCGTAGGCGGACCAGTTCACCGGTACGCCGAGGTCGTATCCATACATCTCCCGGAATCTGGCTTGCAGGTCTTCACGGTCGAACCAGTCCTTGCGGAACCAGTAAAGGTTGGCGAACTGCTGGTCGGGAAGCTGGTAGAGCTTACCGTCCGGCCCGGTGGTGAAGGACTTGCCGACGAAGTCATCCACATCCAGGCCGGGATTGGTGACGTCGGCGCCCTCTCCAGCCATCCAGTCGGACAGGTTCACCGCCAGTTGCAGACGGGAATGGGTACCGATCAGGTCGGAGTCGTTGATATAGGCGTCATACAGATTTCGCCCGGTCTGCATCTGGGTCTGCACCGCCTGCACGACTTCCCCCTCGCCCAGCAACTGGTGATTGACCTGGATGCCGGTGATTTCCTCAAAGGCCCGGGTCAGCACCCTGGATTCATATTCGTGGGTCGGGATGGTCTCGGAGAGCACATTGATTTCCATGCCCTGGAAAGGCTCGGCGGCCTTGACGAACCATTCCATTTCCGCCTTCTGCTCTTCCATGGTGAGCGTCGATGGCTGGAATTCGTCATTAATCCAGGTTTCCGCTTCCGCCATACCGGCGAGCGCGGGGGCCTGGAACAGGCAGGTCGCCACAGTAGCGGCGACCACGGTTTTTATTTTCATGGTAGATTCCTCGTTGGTGAAAATGTGGTTTCCGACCGGCGGGAACCTCGGGAACCTGTCGGACGGTGATTTGTTGATACACAACGGACGAATCTTAACACGCCAAAAACCGAAAAATGAACTAAAATCCGTTTTCAAATGAAAAACTTTATCCAGGTATCGGTTTTCGTAATCACGATCTGCGAAACCATACGAAAACGCCCGAACCCCCAAACGCCCGTGTGACTACGATATGAAACGAAACATCCTCGCCATCGACCAGGGCACCACCAGCTCCCGCGCCATCGTCTTTACGCCGGACGGCGCCATCCTGGCCTCATCCCGATACGAATTTCCGCAGATCTATCCCGATGACGGCTGGGTCGAACAGGATCCGGAGGATATCTGGGAAACCACGTTGCGGGCCGCCCGCGATGTCCTGTCCGGGGCCGGGGACGAGGTGGCGGTCGCCGGTATCGCCAACCAGCGGGAAACCACCCTGCTGTGGGACCGCGCCACGGGCGAACCCGTGTATAACGCCATCGTATGGCAGGACCGGCGGACTGCGGAATCATGCGCCCGCATCGAAAGGCAAGGCCATGGCCGGGAAATATCCGAACGCGCCGGCCTGCTTTTGGACGCCTATTTTTCAGCCACCAAGATTGCCTGGGTTCTGGACAATGTCCCGGGCGCCAGGGACAGGGCGGAACGGGGCGAACTGGCATTCGGCACCGTGGACTGTTTCCTGGTCTGGAAACTGACCGGCGGCCGGGTCCACGCCACCGACGCCACCAATGCCAGCCGCACCCTGTTGTTCAACATCCACAACCAGTCCTGGGACGATTATCTGCTCGCGCTGTTCGACATTCCGAAGTCCCTGCTGCCCGATGTGCGCGACAGCGCCGACGACTACGGAATCACGGAACCCGCGACGCTGGGCGCGGCGCTGCCCATCGGCGCTGTGGTGGGCGACCAGCAGGGCGCCCTGTTCGGACAGGCCTGCTTTCATCCGGGGATGGTGAAAAGCACTTATGGCACGGGTTGCTTCATGGTCATGAATACCGGCCGTGACGCAGTCACTTCGCACAATCGCCTGCTCACTACCGTCGGCTACCGGCTGAACGGGGAAGTCACCTATGCTCTGGAGGGGTCGATTTTCAACGCCGGGGCCGCGATCCAATGGCTGCGGGACGGCTTGAAACTGATCGGCCATGTCAACGGGATTGACGACCTGGTGAAAGCGACCGCCGGCAACGACGGCGTGTACATGGTCCCGGCCTTTACCGGTCTCGGAGCGCCGCACTGGGACCCCCATGCCCGCGGCGCGGTATTCGGGATCACCCGCGACACCGGGATCGCGCATTTTATTCGCGCCGCACTGGAAGCCGTGTGCTACCAGACCCGGGAACTGGTGGAGGCGATGGCGGCCGACAGCGGCCAGCCACTGGAAAGGCTGCGGGTGGATGGCGGCATGGCGGCCAATGACTGGATGTTGCAATTCCTGGCGGACATACTCGACACCGTAGTGGAGAAACCGGCAGTCATCGAGACGACCGCGCTGGGCGCGGCCTGGCTGGCCGGGCTGCAACACGGCATCTTCGCGTCCACCGCCGAGGTCGCGTCCCACTGGCGCGAAACCCGCCGACTCGATGCGGACATGAAACCCGAAAAGCGCAAGGCCCTGGTCGCCGGTTGGAACGACGCCATTGACCGGGTCAGGTCCCGCTGACCCGGAACCCGTGCAAGCAAGCAGGTGAAGTTGCCGGGTGAACTTCGCCGGACGCGATGGATTCCGGCCCGCGCGGGAAGGACGGGATCATGACAACAGGGCGGCGGCGGCTTGCGGGTTGGACGGGAAGTAGTGGTGCAACCAGGTCAGGGTCAGTTTTCCCGATTGCCAGAAGGCTTCGCCCTGTCCTCCATCCTGCTTCTGCCCGAAACCGTCGGCGGCGCGGCGCGGGTCGGCCGGCTGGATGATCGAGTGATGAAACGAGTGCCCCCGCAACTCGCCATGACCGTAGTCGATTTTCTGCAATCCGATACCCTGCAATCCTCCGGTCAGGGCGCAGGCCGCGTCAAACAATCCGAATCCTGACCCGGTTTCTCCGTCCCGGCCCGTGAGGGCCTGGCACGCGGCCATCATTCCGCCACACTCCGCGAGTATCGGTTTGCCGTTGCGGTGATGTTCCTCCAGATGGTTTTTTGTCTGCTGCGCCCCGGACAGCTTCCGAAGATGCAATTCCGGGTATCCGCCGGGCAGCCAGACCGCATCACAGCGGGGCAACGGCTCATTATTCAACGGCGAAAAATAAGCGATGCGGGCGCCCATGGATTCGAGCAGGTGGATGTTTTCGGGATAGATGAAGCTGAAACCGGCGTCGCGGGCCACCGCGAGGGTTCTGCCCTTGAGCAGTGGGGGTGGCTGGTCCGGGTGGTCCGGGTGGTCCGTCCCGAACCGGATCGGGTGCAACGGAACCTCGATGCCGAATTCATCCAGCGCCCGGGCGGCCCGGTCGAGTTGCCGGTCCAGCCCCGCAATGTCCGCGGCCTGGACCAGACCGAGATGCCTGAGCGGCAGCGCCATTCTCGGGTCTCGCCGGATACTGCCCGCGTAATCCTCGCCGATCGACTCCCGCAACAGGCGGTGATGGTTGTCACTGCCGACGCAATTGCCGACCACCGATGTGATCCTGGCCGCATTCCGGTTTCCCTGCGCCCGGCTTCCCCGTGCATGGCCCGACGCCGATTGCGGCGCGTAATTCCTGAGTCCTTCGACGATCGCGGCGGCAGTCTGGGCATATTTGGCGGCGTTCATCACCAGCGTGACCGATAATCCGAACCGTCCCGCCAACTGCATGTTGCCGGGAGCATGGTCATGCAGTCCCATCAGGCTCTCTACCAGCACGATATCGCTTGTCGAAGCCGCCCTGGCCAGCAGGCCGCGGCAATGGGATTCCCCCATCATCCACAAGTCGAGGTTGTAAACGCTCTGACGGGAGGCCCGCTCCAGTATGGTGGGATCGAGATAATCCGGGCCGGTCTTGATCACCCGGACCGATTTGCCCTGGTTGACGAAGCGGCGCGCCATGGCGGCGGTCAAAATGGTCTTGCCCTGCCCGGAACCGGGCGCCGCAATCAGGGTGGCGAGGCATCGGCGAGTGTTTTTCGACATGAATTCACGGTGTTTGCGCGGTAATTATGGCATGATTGAAAGGCAACGAAAAAACCGGATACAATGAGCCGGATGATATGGAATATACCTCGATCTACAGTTTGCTGACGCTGGGTTTCGGCCTGGGGATGGTGCATGCCCTGGATGCGGATCATATCATGGCCGTGTCGTCGCTGACCTGTGCCGACGACGGGGATGACCGGCGCCGTCCGGGAGGGCGCAGGGCGCTGGGATACTGTTTGCGCTGGGCCATCGGCCATGGCGCCATAGTCCTGTCGCTGGGATTGTTGTTCATCCTGACCCGGTTGCAGTTGCCCGCCACGGCGACCCTGTTCGCGGAAAAGCTGATCGGTCTGGCGCTGGTCGCGCTGGGCGGCTGGATAATCTGCACGGTCTTCCGTAACCGCCTGACCCTGCGGATACACCGCCACGGGGATGTCACCCACATGCACTTGTCCGGACCGGGCGGGCGGCATACCAATCACCGTCCCATCCTGTTCGGGGCGACCCACGGACTGGCGGGCAGCGCTCCGGCCCTGGCGCTGATTCCGGTCGCCGCGGCGGCGCCGTCCGGAACCGGGATACTGGCCGGAGTCCTGTATATCGCCCTGTTCTGTCTGGGCGTTCTGGTTTCGATGCTGGTTTTCGGGCTTTTTCTCGGGCAGTTGCATTCCTTCCTTGCCAGCCTCGGACAAAGGCTGTTCCAGGCCAGCCGGTTACTGATCGCCTCCGCCTCGATCGGAGTCGGAACCTGGTGGCTGCTGCATTAGCGGTTACCTGATCGCTGCTCATAATCCAGGATAGTCAAATGTTTCAGACAATAAACATCTGGACTATTTCCATAGACCGTGAATAATGTTTTGATGTCCATTGAGAAAGAAGTACGCCGACTGGCGGACAGATATGCAAAAAATCTGAAAGTACGCGTAGATCAACGCCCCAAAACTTTTGAAATCGACTGCCTTGTTGAAGAACGGGACGCTATAGAAATCAAGTGGCGCGATGCGACAACGGATGGTGATCACATTACCAAAGAACACACCCGAATGCAGAACATCAAGGCAGCCGGATATAAACCCATTCGTGTGATGTTCTACTACCCGCTCCGCGCCCAGGCGCAACGCACCCAAAAGACCTTGGAGACACTTTATACGGGGGCCGAAGGCGAGTATCACTACGGTGATGGCGCCTGGAATTATGTTCGACAATACACTGGTGTTGATCTCAGGAAAATTCTTGAAACCATAGCCGCAGAACGTGCGAATGGAGATTAAATCTCATACACAGGTAGGGGAATGCCTCGACATTCTCCAAAGGATGGAGCCTGAATCGGTTGATCTTGTTTACGTCGACCCACCCTTTTTCACACAAAAAACACATGATTTGGTAACACGTGATGGCTCAACAAGCTTTTGTTTTAGAGACATTTGGGATAGCGAAAGCTCCTACACCGATTTTATCCACCCGAGATTAGTTTGTGCGCGTGATATTCTGAAGTTTTCAGGCAGCTTGTTTTTTCACTGCGATAAATCGGCCTCTCATGTCGTTCGCGCGATGCTGGATGATGTTTTCTCGCCTGAGCATTTTCAATCTGAAATTATCTGGCACTTCAAGAGATGGTCAAATTCCAGGAAGGGTTTGTTGCCTGCCCACCAGACAATATTTTTTTATTCGAAAACCGGCAAATTCAAATTCAACACGTTTTATCAAGAATATTCGCCATCTACAAATGTAGATCAGATCATGCAGAAACGAGTGCGTGATGAACGTAACAAGTCGGTTTATGCCCGGAATGAAAACGGCAAAGTCGTCGGAAACGGGACCAAGAAAGGCGTACCCTTATCCGATGTCTGGGAGATACCGTTTCTAAATCCGAAGGCAAAAGAACGGGTTGGCTATCCTACGCAAAAGCCTGTTCTTTTGATGAACAAGATTATCGAACTGGTAACGTCAGAAGGAGATGTTGTACTGGACCCCTTCTGCGGGAGTGGGACAACGCTTGTGGCCGCACAGCTTTTAAACCGTAATTCGATAGGAATCGATATAGCGGAAGAAGCTATAGAGTTGACCAGGCGCAGACTTGAAAACCCCGTTATCACAAAATCAGCGTTGCTTGAGAAAGGCAGGGAATCCTACCGGCAACATTCTTGTGATGCGTCTGGCTATCTGACTGGAATCGACTACACGCCAGTACATCGAAACAGGGGCATAGACGGATTGCTGAAACAGGAAATAGACGGCTTGCCTGCATTCATTCGTGTGCAACGCCACGGTGAAAATATAGGCCAAACGATCGCGGCATTGAAAAAAGCCGTTAAAAACAAAGGAGATTGTGCCCTGATTGTTGTCGCTACCTGTGACGATTGGCTGGGTTACAGGGCGTCCCCCGATGTCCACCTGATCCAATCCACATCGCTTGCGATTACAGATTTACTTAAGAAAAAGCAGGGTTCAACCATGACAAACCGAAATCCTCCAGAAAATCGGACAATCGTGGCTGATCTGCCGTAACCGCCGGAATGTACGCCAGATGCGCGACGAGACCCCGGAGAAAAAAACCCGACTGCGTAGTGGATTTACCACGGGCGCCTGTGCGACGGCGACCTCTCTGGCCGCCGCCGGCCTGTTGCTGAATGGCCGCGCAACCGAAACCGTGACCATCACGCTGCCGAAAGGCCGGCAGGTCGGTTTCAGGCTGGAAGAATGCGCTCTGCTGAACGACGGCCGCGCCCGCGCCAGTACGATCAAGGACGCGGGCGACGACCCGGACGCCACGCATGGCGCCACGATATTTGCCGAGGTCGGGTTGTCGAGCGATGCCGGAGTCCGGTTTCACGCGGGACCCGGTGTCGGCACGGTCACCCGGTCCGGCCTGTCGCTTGGAGTGGGTGAGGCGGCGATCAACCCGGTACCGAGGAAAATGATGTGCGGACATCTGGAAGCCCTGGCCTGCGAACGCGGTTACGCGGGCGGCTTCGAAGTCACGATTGGCGTTGTCGATGGGGAACGGATTGCGCTGGATACGATGAATGCCCGTCTGGGTATCATCGGCGGCATCTCGATTCTTGGGACCACCGGTATCGTCCGCCCCTACTCCTGTTCCGCCTTCATCGCCTCGATCCACCAGTCGATTGACGTGGCCCATGCCAACGGTATCCGGCATATCGCCGCGGCCACCGGTTCGACCAGCGAAAACTACATCCAGGCCGCCCTGGACCTGGACGACATGGCAGTGGTGGAAATGGGGGATTTTGCCGGGGCCGTATTCAAACGCCTGCGCCGGGCGCCGATGGAGAAACTGAGTATCTGCGGCGGTTTCGGCAAGATCAGCAAACTGGCGGCCGGTCATCAATCGCTGCACAGCAAGGATTCATCCATTGATTTCGGGTTTCTGGCGGAACAGGCGGTGAAAGCAGGCGGCGACCCGGGTTTGATGGAGCGGATCATGAACGCCAACACCAGTCTCGAAGCCTTGAACCAGTGCCAGGACGCGAACCTTCCCCTCGCCGACAGAATCTGTTCCCTGGCCAGGGAAACGGCGCTCAAGGCGACCCGGCGCCGTTGCGAAATCGATGTATACACACTCGGCAGGGACGGCGTACTGGCCGGTTCCTCATCAGGGCATAGATGAAGATTCTGGTTCTGGGGGGAATCGCGGAATCCCGGTCGCTGGCGCTGGCGCTGATCGAAGCCGGTCACCGGGTGGTTTACAGCATCGCCGGACTGGTGCGGCGACCCGATCTTCCCTGCACCATTCACAGCGGCGGATTCAGCAGCGGCTACAGTGACGGGGCGCGGGGGATGGCCGAATATTGCCGGGCCAACCGGATTGACCTGCTGATTGATTCAACCCATCCTTATGCAGTCAATATATCGGTAAACGCAGTGGCCGCGGCAGACGAGGCCGCCATTCCGTGCTGGCGGTTCGACCGGCCGGGATGGAAACGCGAGGATCATCCGAACTGGCGCGACTATCGGCAGTGGCACGACCTGTTGCCGCAGATCGGCCATTTTCGGCGGCCGTTTTTCTCGATCGGGGCCAGCGCTCTCCGGTTTGCCGACCAGCGGCCATCCCATCAGCAATGGCTGGTACGCAGCGCCCGCCCGTTCGATCCGGTCGAGGGAATCATCCAGGTCCATGCAATCGGGCCTTTCAGCCTGGCCGAAGAACTGGACCTGATGCGGCGATACCGGGTTGACGCGCTGATCAGCAAGAACAGCGGTTGCAGCCGGGTTTCGGCCAAGCTCGAAGCCGCAGCCACGCTCGGCCTCCCGGTCTATGTGCAGGAGCGGCCCGGACTGCCCCCGGTTTCACGCTGTTTCCACGAGATTGCATCGTTGATTTCGGCAGTCGGCGCCCCCGCCTGAATCAGCGGGCCGGCACAAAGGCCCACCCCCGCGATGACAACCAGGCACGGGAATCCACGAATGGCGGTCGGTCACGGGAATGGCGAAACCGTCGGTTGCGGGCTGTATATTCCCGGCGATTGCCGTTAGAATGTGCGGGTGGTCAGGGAATACGGTAAATGGTCCCATAGCAAGCCGTAGCTGCCCCCGCAACTGTATGCAAGGTGTCACCCACATCTGCGCCACTGGGAAATGCGTTTCCCGGGAAGGCATGGCGTGACCATACCTGCGAGCCAGGAGACCTGAACACGGCGATTTTCACTGCAACGGGCCGGGTGGGGCCTTTTTGAGAAAGACCGATGAACCGATCCAGATTCCCTTTTCCCCGGACAGGCGCGATGGCCTGTCCCTGCATCCCTGCGATCCGGTATCGCCAGTCCAGCCGGGTTGCGGGCCGGCGTGGTGGGTTGCCGCATGGATGAGTACCTGAAAGACCCGGCCCGGATCGAGGATAAATCCTTCGCCCTGATTCGCGAGGCGACTGACCTGTCCGGATTTTCCGAGCCGGAACGCCAGGTGGTGATGCGGCTGGTGCATACTTGCAGCTATCCGGAAATCGCGCGCCAGGTTCGATTCAGCCGGGACGCGGCGGCGGCCGGGATCGCGGCATTGAACGCCGGCTGTGAAATCCTGTGCGACACGGAAATGGTCCGGCACGGATTGAGTGAACGGTTCCTCGATACCCGGCCGCGCTGTTTCCTGAATGATCCGGCGGTGGCCGGTCCGGCCCGGCAAAACAACCAGTCCCGGTCGATGACCGCGGTGCAGTTCTGGCTGCCGTACCTTGAGGGCAGCATTGCGATTGTCGGCAACGCCCCGACCGCGCTGTTCCGCCTGATGGAGTTGCTGGAAGAAGGCGCGGCAAAACCGGCGCTGGTGATTGGCATCCCGGTGGGTTTTGTCGGCGCCGCTGAGTCGAAACGATATCTGGTCGATCATCAGGCCCGCCTCGGGGTCGAGTACATCACGATTCTGGGCCGAAGCGGCGGCAGCGCCCTGGCGGCGGCGGCATTCAACACGCTGGCGCGCCTGGGCAGGGGCATCCGATGTTAACGCTGACGACTGCGCCGGGGGACGATTTGCCGGCGCCGATCCAGTGGCCCGGGCCGCCGGTCAGTGTGGTCAGCCTGGGCTGTGGCGACCCGGCCCTGCTGTCGGAGGACGCTCTCGCGGACCTGGGCGGGGCGGAATTGATCTATGGCTCGGAACGTCACTTCAGGCAGATTGCCGGAGTCAAAAGCGATGCCCGCAAGGTGGTTTTCCCTTCTCCGCTTTCCGGGTTGCGCGAAATGCTGGTTGCCAACCGGTCCGCCAGGGTCGTGGTGCTGGGTTCGGGCGACGCGTTGTTTTACGGGATCGGCGAGTGGCTGGGGAGATGGATCGCAAAGGACAAACTGCGGTTTCATCCGAACATTTCGAGTATTCAATCCTGTTTTCACGCGCTCGGCCTGTCGTGGCGGCAGGCCGAGGTCGTCAGCCTGCATGGACGGTCTCCGGATACACTGCGCCGGCATATCAGACACCGTCACCGGATCGCGGTTTTTACGGACCGGGACTGCGGCCCTGTGGCCATTGCCGGGGAGCTGGCGCGGCAGGGTTATGGTCCATCCATCATCCGGGTATGCGAAGCCATGGGCAGCGCGCAACAGCGGATCCGGCAGTATTCGGCGAACGGGCTTGCCAGTCCGGGAGCGGAGCGGGTGGACGGGGAGTTCCAGGCGCTGAATGTCTGCATCATCGATCTGTGGCGCGATCCGGGTCTGGCGGCATCGGCGCTGCCCGCTTTTCCGGGTATTTCCGATCCCCTTTTCTCGACCGGCGCAAAACCCGGCTACGGCATGATCAGCAAACGCGAAACACGCCTGGTGATCCTGTCCCTGATGTCTCCGGAAAATGGTGAAATCGCCTGGGATATCGGCGCCGGCTGCGGCAGTGTCAGTGTCGAGTGGGCCAGGTGGAACCATCCCGGCCGGATTTACGCAATCGAGCGATCCGAGGCTCGTGTCGGGCATATCATCACCAACAGTGAGCGGTTCGGGACCAGCCTGAACCTGATCCCGATCCACGGTACGGCGCCGGCAAGCTGCGAGGGCCTGCCGGATCCGGACTGCATCTTTATCGGCGGCAGCGGCGGTCCGGGAAGATTGCCCGGATTGCTCGATTACGCCTGGGGGCGGCTGAAACCGGCCGGGAAGCTGGTCGCCAGCGCCGTGACCGGGCAGAGCGCGGCTGCGCTGACTTCGTTTTTTGACGGCAAGCCGGGTTACGAACGGGTCACCCTGCGGGTCGGGAAAACCCTGCCCGGAAGCGCGGCCCCGAGAACATTGAAACCGGTCACCGTCGTGAAATGTTTCAAACCCGGACCGCTTCGGGAACCGGCTGGCAGCCTGCGGCCATGAGCATGACCGCATCCAGCCCGAAGTCCCCCTCCCCCGGACGGTTTTATGGTATCGGGGTCGGGCCGGGCGATCCGGAACTGCTGACCCTGAAGGCCTGGCGCCTGATCCGGCAATGCGACGTAATCACTTATCTGTCCAGCGACCGGGGCTATTCGATGGCGCGGGAGATTGCGGCCGAAGCGCTCGAAAATCCGGCCAATACGGAGCAGCGGCAGCAGGCTTTCGTGATGCCGATGTGTGAAAACCGGGAGGTCGCCAACCGGACTTACGACCAGGCCGCGCAGATCATCAGGCGCCATCTGGGTGAAGGCCGGGATGTCGGCTTCCTGTGCCAGGGAGACCCGTTGCTGTTCGGTTCGTTTTCCTGTCTGCATGACCGCCTGAACGGGCAATACCCGACCTTCGTGGTACCGGGGATCAACTCGATCAATGCCTGTGCCGCCCTGACCGGAACGGCCATGACACGGCTGGCCGAAAACCTGGCTGTGATATCCGGGCGCAGGGACGATGACGACATTCTCGACACGCTGGTCCGGTTCGACAATATCGCGATCATGAAACCCGGCCGCCGCCGCGCCAGGATCCTGGAACTGATCGAGCGGTCGAACCGTTCCGAAGACGCCTGTTATGTGGAATACGCCGGACATTCCAGACAGAGGATCGTACGCGACATCCGTACGCTGGACGACGGCATGGGGCCGTATTTTTCGTTGTTCCTGATCCATTGTTCGAGAAACCGTCCGCTATGACCCGCAAGCCACCCGCCATCATATACAGCCTGACCGAACCGGGCCGCGCGCTGGGCGACCGGCTGCTGGAAGCGGTTCCGTCCAGCATTCACAAACACCGGGCCGACCCGTTCATCGAAACCGTGCGAAACGACTTCACACAAGGCCATGACTGTATTTTCATCTGTGCGACCGGGATTGTGATTCGCGCCCTTGCACCGGCGTTGCGCGACAAATACCGGGATCCCGCGGTGGTGGCGCTGGATGAATCCGGCGATCATGTCATCCCGCTTCTATCCGGGCATCAGGGGGGAGCGGACGCGCTGGCCCGGCGCATCTCCGAGCGCATAGGCGCGCGTTGCGTGACCACCTCCGCCGGTGATTACGGGCAACCGGTTTATACGCTCGGCATCGGCTGCGACCGCAACTGCCCGGTGGAGATGATCGATGAACTGCTGGACAAGGCCTCTGCCGTACTGGGCATCGGCGAATCGTTCCGTGCGCTGGCCAGCATTGACCTGAAAGCGGATGAGCCCTGTCTGGTCGCCACTGCCGCGAACCTTGCGCTGCCCTTTCGAACCTGGCCGGCACAGCGTTTAAGGAGCGTCGAGGATCAATTGACTGAAAAATCGGAGACTGTGTTCCGGGAGGTGGGGTGTTATGGCGTGGCTGAGGCGGCGGCCCTGGTTGCGGCGGCGCAGATCACCGGCAACCGGGCCGAACTGGTCCTGTCCAAGCAAAAAAACGCGAGAGCCACGATCGCGGCGGCCCGCAGCTATCGGGCGCGCAGGCCGGTCCGATGAAGCGCCTGTACCTGGTCAGTACCGGCCCCGGCGACCGGGCATTGCTCACAGACCAGGCCCTGGACGCGATCAGGGCGGCTACCGATATCGTTGCATACCGCCTTTACATCGACTTGCTGGGACCACAGGTCGATGGGTTGTGGGCCGGGAAACGGCGCCATCCGTATGAACTGGGGGCGGAAGCCGAGCGCGCCGGGTTTGCGCTCGACCTGGCCGCGGGCGGCAGGACCACCGCCCTGCTGTCCAGCGGGGATATCGGTATCTATGCGATGGCGGCGCTGGTCCTGGAGTTGATCGACAACCAGTTGAATGGCACACAGGATCATCCGGAATGGCTGCGGGTGGAGATCGAAATCATCCCTGGAATCAGCGCCATGCAGGCCAATTCGAGTTGCGCCGGCGCCTTGCTCGGGCATGATTTCTGCAGCATTTCCCTGTCTGACCTGCTGACTCCCTGGCAAACCATCGAAAACCGGATTCATGCGGCCGGAGCCGGGGATTTCGTGGTTTCCTTTTATAATCCGGTTTCGGCGCGAAGAGACTGGCAGCTCAACCGCGCGCGTGACATCCTGCTTGAATACCGGGCGGCGTCGACGCCGGTAGTCGCGGGCCGCAACCTGACACGGGCGGATCACCGGACCGGCATCACCACCCTCGGCGACCTCGACGCCAGCGCCATCGACATGTTTACCTGCGTATCCGTTGGCAGCAGCGAGTCCCGGCATATCGTCAATCCCCGTTTGAACCGCGAATGGGTCTACACTCCGCGCGGATATTCAAAAAAAACCGGAGAACCCGGATGACGGTGTACTTCATTGGCGCCGGACCGGGAGACCCGGAACTGATTACCGTAAAGGGATTGAACCTGATCCGGCGTTGTCCGGTGATTCTTTATGCCGGATCACTGGTTCCCGAAGAAGTCCTGGAGGACGCGGGGGCGGACAGCGGCGCCGAAGTGGCCATTGAAGACACGTCGCCGCTCAATCTCGATGAAATCATCGACCGCGTCAGGACGGCCCATGCCGGAGGCCGGGATGTCGCCCGGGTGCATTCCGGCGACCCGTCGATCTACGGGGCCATCGGTGAGCAGATGCGCCGGCTGGAGCGGCTCGACATTCCGTTCGAGGTGGTTCCGGGGGTAACTGCGACCAGCGCCTCGGCAGCCTGGCTGAAAAAGGAACTGACCCTGTCCGGGGTTACGCAGACGGTCATCCATACCCGTTACGGCGCAAAAACCCCGATGCCGGAAAACGAGAACCTGGACAGCCTGGCCCGGCATGGCGCGACCCTGGCGATTCATCTCGGCGTCAGCCATATCCATAAAATCGTCCGCGAACTGATCCCGCATTATGGTGAATCCTGCCCGGCAGCGGTGTGTTACCGCACAGGCTGGCCTGAACAGGATTTTGTCTGCGGCACCCTGGCGGACATTGTCGCCAAAGTCCGGGAGCGAAAATTCACCCGCACCAGCCTGATTCTGGTGGGGCCTGTGCTGAACCCGGGCCAGTTCAGCGATTCCTTCCTGTATGACCGGAACCAGGCCCATATCTATCGACCGAAAAGAAAACCCGACCACCCGAGGAAAGTGAAAAGAGCATGAAACTCGATAAAATCCCGGCCACCATCGTCACCGGCTTCCTCGGCAGCGGCAAAACCACGCTGCTGTCGAATGCGATCAGGCAGGCGAACGGCAAACGCATTGCCGTCATTGTCAATGAATTCGGTGAACTGGACATTGACGCGGAGTTGCTGGGAAGCTGCGCTTTGGGCGGTGACAGGCCGGTCAGCGGGCCGGGTAGCGGATCAGGCAGCGACTTGGCCAGCGAGCCGAAGAGCGGACCGGACCCGGACCGGCCCGGCGTCGCGGACACCTGTGCAGGCGGAATTCATGAACTGGCGAACGGCTGTATCTGCTGCACGGTGGAGGAGGAATTCCTGCCCGTCATGAAACACCTGGTCCAGCGCCGCGGGGATATCGACCATATCCTGATCGAAACTTCCGGGCTGGCGTTGCCGAAGCCATTGGTACAGGCTTTCAACTGGCCTGAAATCAAACCGTTCTTCACCGTCGATTGCGTGATCACCGTTGTCGATGGTCCGGCCATAGCGGATGGCAGACTGGCCGATGACCCGGAACGGGTGCGTGTGCAAAGTGCAAGGGATCCCGGTCTCGATCATGACCCCTCCCTGCGTGAATTGCTGGAAGATCAACTGGTGTCCGCGGATATGGTCATCCTCAGCAAGGCGGACCGGCTGCCCGACCGGCAAATCCGGCCGCTTCACGACCAGCTTGAACCCTACCTCCAGCGCGGCGTCAGGATCATTGAAGCGGCAAACGGAAAAATCAATGGGGAGTTGATCATGGGGCTTCAGTTCGCGGCGGAAGAAAGCATCGAAAACGTTCATACCCATCACGATCATCACCACCGGAACGACCGCAAGCATGACCACGCCCATGACGGTTTCGACTCGGTATGCATTGAATTCGGGGAAGTCGATGGTGAATTCATCACCCGCGCCGTCCAGCAACTGATACGGGAAAACACGATCTACCGGGTCAAGGGGTTCCTGGCCCTGCCGGGCAAAGCCATGCGTCAGGTGTTCCAGGGGGTCGGCGACCGCATCGACCGTTATTTCGACCGGCTCTGGCGTTGTGACGAAGAACGCAGGGGCAGGCTGGTATTCATCGGCAAGGGGCTCAATGCGGAGGAGATCGAATCGGCGCTGCAAACCCGTTCTGCAGGCTGACGGATCGAGTAATGCATCTACTGGCAGCCAGACCCGGTGGTTTCAGCGATGAAGAAGGCATCGTCGACCTGCAACAGAGTCCAGCCGAAATCGTCATTCTTTCCTCTCAGGATACCTCGCTTGGCCTGTTGGCTGAAGGCGCAGACGCTCTTGGCCGGAATGCTCCGGCCGTGCGGCTGGCCAATCTGGCCAATCTGGCGAAACCGGCCGCTTATGACCTGTACGAACATTCCGTCCTGCAGCATGCCAGACTGGTCCTGGTTTCCCTGCTCGGCGGCAGCGCTTACTGGCAGTACGGTATCGACCGGCTGTCCGCTCTCGCGGCGCAACGCGAAATCAACCTGATTGTGGTGCCCGGCGATGACCAGCCCGACCCGCACCTGGTCCGGATATCCAGTTGCCATCCCGAACAGCATCATGCGATCTGGCGTTATCTGCGCGAGGGAGGGAAACAAAATACATCCAGCCTGTTCGCGTTTCTGGCCGAGCAGTTTTTCGGTCCGGAGGCCCAGGGCGCGGAGCGGCCTGTCCGGTCGGCTGTGCCGCCTCCCGTGAGATTGCCTTTTTCGCTGATTTACGACCCGTCGCGGCAGTCGGTCTCACTGGACCAGTGGCTGGAATCGAGAGACGAGGCGAAACCCAACGCGCTGTTGTTGTTTTATCGCAGCCATGTCCAGTCGGGCAATACCGGCGCCTTCGACCGGTTCATCGAAATCCTCGAAACGGAATTCAACACCCTTGCGGTGGCCGCCCTCTCCCTGAAAAATCCGGATTGCATGAGGACTGTCGAGCATCTGGTCGAACGGTCCGGCTGCCATGTCGTGATCAATACGACCAGTTTTTCCCAGCATGTCGAGGGCAATGCCTCCCTGTCCGGTGAGCCGCAGGCTCCAACCCGGCTTTTCAGGAGGGGTATCCCGGTAATCCAGGCCATCCTGGCCGCGAGCAGCGAACCGGACTGGGCCCGGTCGGCCCAGGGACTGCGCAGCCGGGATATCGCGATGAATGTTGCGCTGCCGGAGTATGATGGCCGGATTATCGGCCCTGCCGTCAGCTTCAAGACCCTGTTCCGGCACAGCGAGCAAACCCAGATGGATGTCATCCGTTACCGGCTGAACCCGGAGCGGGCCCGGTTCGTCACCCGGCTGGCCGCGAAATGGGCGGCCCTGTCGAAGCGGCCGAACAGGGACAAGCGCGTCGCGCTGATACTGGCGAACTACCCCACCCGCAACGGCAGAATCGGCAATGGCGTCGGTCTCGACACTCCGGCGTCGGTCATCCATATCCTGCGCGCGTTACAGCAGGCGGGCTTCCCGGTCAACGACATTCCCGAAAACGGGGACGCGATGATGTCGCTGTTGCAGTCGGCGGTCACCAATGACACGGACACAAACCCGATCAAGGCCTGCAATCAGAGTCTGGCGCTGGATGATTATCTGGAATGGTTCGGGCAACTGCCGCGCGACAGCCGGGACCCGGTCACGCGGCGCTGGGGAACTCCGCAAAACGACCCGATGTCCAGAAACGGGCGGATCATGGTATCCGGCTTGCGAACCGGCAATACCTTTGTCGGCATACAACCGGCCCGTGGATACAATCTGGATATCGCTGCCTGCTATCATGACCCGGACCTGGCGCCGCCGCATGGTTATATCGCTTTCTACTTCTGGCTGCGGCATGTCTGGCGGGCGGATGCGATCGTCCATGTCGGCAAGCATGGCAATCTCGAATGGCTGCCGGGTAAAAGTGTCGCGCTTTCCGGTCAGTGCTGGCCGGACATTGTGCTCGGGCCGATGCCGCACCTGTACCCCTTCATCGTCAACGATCCCGGCGAAGGGGCGCAGGCGAAACGCCGCGCCGCAGCCGTGGTCATCGACCATCTGACCCCGCCGATGGCGCGGGCGGAAATCTATGGAGACCTGCTCGAACTGGAAAACCAGGTGGACGAATACTACCAGGCCGCCGGTCTCGACAGTCGCCGTGAAGCCTGGCTCAAAGACCGGATCTTGCAGAAACTGGAGAAATCCAGCCTGCTCAAGGAGATCGGCTCGAATATCGAAGATGACCCGGACAGGCTGCTTGGCCGACTGGACGCCTGGCTGTGCGAGCTGAAGGAATCCTCGATCCGCCACGGCCTGCATCGTTTCGGGGAGCTTCCCGAACCGCACAAACTGGCTGAAACGCTGGTGGCGCTGACCCGCCTTCCCCGCGGGGAACGGTCACAGGACAGCGGATTGCTACACTGCCTGAGCCATGATCTGGGGCTGGCCAACGGCGACCGGCCATTCGACCCCCTGAGATTCGACCCGGCGGCGCCCTGGCGTGGAACACGCCCGCAAATCCTGGCGGCGCTGTGCGCTTCGAGCTGGCGCACCGAGGCGGATACGCGGGAGCGGCTGGAACAGCTTGCCGAACGATGCGTACGGGACGCACTGTCCGGCAAACCGGCTGACCCGGTATTCGCGACCGCAAACCCGTTGCTGCGATACATCGTGCAGGTGGTCGCAGGCGCGGTTCGGGATTCGGCCAGAGATGAAATCGCCAATCTGGTCGGGGCGCTGGAGGGACAGTTCGTGCCCGCCGGACCGAGCGGAGCGCCGACTCGCGGGCGGCTCGACGTATTGCCGACCGGCCGCAACTTCTACTCGCTGGACTCGCGTTCGATTCCAACCCGCAGCGCCTGGGAACTGGGGCAGCGGTCTGCCGATGAACTGCTCGCCAGGCACTTGCAGGAACAGGGCGAATACCCCCGCCAACTGGGGCTGTCGGTATGGGGCACCTCGACCATGCGCACCGGGGGCGATGACATTGCCCAGGCTTTCGCGCTGATCGGGGTGCGTCCGGTCTGGGCGGAAGGTTCCGGCAGGGTGGTGGATATCGAGGTCATTCCCGGCTTTCAGATGGACCGGCCGCGGGTCGATGTGACGCTCAGGATTTCGGGATTCTTCCGGGATGCGTTCCCCAACGTCGCCCGGCTGTTCGATACCGCGGTACAGACGCTGGCGGAGTATGAAGAGCCCGGAGACAGCAATGTGATCCGGGAGAATATCGAAATCGACAGAAAACGCCTGATTGCCGGTGGCATGGACGGCGGCCAGGCCGGAACCCACGCGCGATTCCGGGTTTTCGGATCGAAACCCGGCGGTTACGGCGCCGGGTTGCAGGGACTGATCGACCAGGGAGCCTGGAAGGATGGCCGCGACCTGGCCCAGGCTTATGTCAACTGGGGAGGGTACAGTTACAGTCAGGCGCATTTCGGCGAGACGGCCTTCGCTTCATTCGAATCGCGCCTCGGCCAGCTTGAGGCGGTGGTGCAGAATCAGGACAACCGGGAACACGATTTGCTGGATTCCGATGATTATTACCAGTTCCAGGGGGGCATGAGCAATGCGGTTGAAGTCCTGCGCGGGCAACAGCCGGTTGTCTGGCACGGTGACCATTCGAACCCGGCCAACCCCAGGATCAGGACGCTGAAAGAAGAGATCAACCGGGTCGTTCGCAGCCGGGTAATCAATCCCAAATGGATCGCCGCCATGCGCGAACATGGCTACAAGGGCGCATTTGAAATGGCGGCGTCCGTGGATTACCTGTTCGCCTACGACGCCACCACCGGCCTGGTTGATGATTATCAATACGAGGCGGTCACCGATGCACTGGTGGTCGATCCCGAAAACCGGACTTTCATGGAACAGTCGAACCCGCAGGCCCTGAAGGAGATGGCCGAACGGCTACTGGAAGCGCAGCAGAGGGGGTTGTGGCAGGAACCCGGAGACTATCGCCCGTTGCTGGTCGGGACCATCCTGCAAATCGACCGTACGCTGGAAGTGTTCCCGGACGGCAGTCAGGCCAGCCACAGCGCCGCCATCAGGAATAGCATCACCCGTACACAGGCATAGCCGGCCAGCCACAGGGCGGCGCTCCTCTCGATCAACCGGACCGCGCGTGCAATGTCCGCGGGAGTTGCCCTGCCGCCGACGCCGAGCGCGACCTTGTCTTCCCGCACGCCGTGATAGACCGCCGGCCCGCCAATGGCGATATCGAGAGCGCCGGCTCCGGCGGCCATTACCAGACCGCCATTCGGGCTTTTGTGTTTACCCGCCTGGTCGCGCGCGGCCCGCATGGCGTGGCGAAACGACCCCGACAGGGCATAGCAGAGCGCGGTGAGTCGAGCCGGAACCCAGCCCAGCCAGTCATCCAGCCGCGCCGCGGCACAGCCGAAGTCGGCGAACCGGTCCGTTTTATAGCCCCACATCGCATCCAGCGTATTCGACAGGCGGTGCACAAGCGCGCCGGCCGGGCCCAATACAGCGTACCAGAACAACGAGGCGAACAGGCAATCGTTGCCATTCTCCAGCAACGATTCGATTACCGGGCCGGGAATTTCATCCGCCTCCATATCCTTGGTTTCCCGGCTGACGATGCGTGACAGTTTTTCCCGCGCCTGTGGAAGCCTGCCGGAAGCCAGCGCGCTGTAAACGTCATCGGCATGTTCCTTCATGCTGCGCCAGCCAATCACGACGGTGAGGACCAGAATATCGAACAACACGCCCGCAACCGACCCGGAAATACGGTTTTGCACCAGGTATACACACAGTCCCGGAACCGCGACCAGCAGGATAACGGCGAATCCGCCAAGCCACTTTTTCCGGTTTTTTCGTGGCCCCCGATTGAGTTTGCGTTCAAGCCGGTTGGCAATATGACCGAAAGCCGCCAGCGGATGATGGCGGGGTTCGCCCAGCGCACGGTCGCACAACAGCGCCGCCGCGCAAACGACGACCGGAATCAGCGCGGTCCATACGGCCGTCAGAGTCAGCACGGGGGGCGTAATCCGATGATGTCGGCGAGATGCCGAAAGTCTATTTGCTGTTCCAGCATTTCGGCGACCCGGTCAATCTGCCGCAGCCGGAATTGCGGGTAGTCGAATGGATGATCTTGCGCGGTCTTGAGTCCGGCCCATTCAAGCAGGGCCTGCCGCGCGCTGTCCTGGTCGAAAATCCCGTGAAGATAGGTGCACAGGATCTGGTTGTCCGCTGAAATCACCCCTTCTTTTTCCCCGTCAAGGTCTATGGCCGGATGTTCCCCGGTCGCTCCCGAAGTGCGGCCCGCATGAATTTCGTAGCCGGTCACTTGCGCATGGCTGCCAATCAGTGTCCCGGTCACCCGCTTCAATTTCTTGACCGGTTGCAGGGTGGTCTCGAAATCCATCAAGCCGAGACCCTCCATCGAGCCAGGGGCGCCCTCAATGCCATGCGGATCATGAATTCTGGAGCCGATCATCTGGTAACCTCCGCAGATGCCGATCAGTTTGCCATCGTACCTCAGATGTTTTCCGATCCAGGCCGGCCAGTCATTCGCGATCAGCCACCTCAGGTCATTCATCGTGTTTTTGCTGCCCGGCAAAATCACCAGATCACAGGCATTCTTGCGCTCGCCCTGTCCGACAAATTCAAGTTCCACCGCGGGATGAAGCCGGAGCGCGTCGAAATCGGTGTGATTGCTGATCCGGGGAATTCTGGGCACGACCACCTTCAATTTCTGCGATACCTGCCTGGATGGGTCCATGAAATCCCGGTGATCGACCGCGTCTTCCGCTTCGATGTGCAGCCCCGGCAGGAAGGGCAGTACACCGAGAGTCGGGATCGAGGTCTTGCGTGTCAGCCAGTCGATACCCGGATCCAGCAGGGAGCGGTCGCCGCGAAAACGATTGATCAGAAACCCCTTCACCAGAGCTTGTTCATGTCGCTCCAGGCAGTCGATGGTTCCGGTCAGATGCGCGAATACCCCGCCGCGTTCTATATCCGCCACCAGCGCCACCGGGCACTCGATCGCCGTGGCAAACCCCATGTTGGCGATATCGTTTTCCCGCAGGTTGATCTCCGCCGGACTGCCCGCTCCTTCGATTACAACCACGTCATAGCGTCCGGCCAGACGATGCCAGGCCGCCAGGGCGTGATTGATGGCGGTCTTTTTGAAGGCATGATATGCGACCGCGTCCATATTGCCGATCGACTGCCCGTTGATGATGACCTGCGCCCCCTGGTCGCTGTTCGGTTTCAGCAAAATCGGGTTCATGTCGGTATGCGGCGGGATACCACAGGCCAGGGCCTGCACAGCCTGGGAACGCCCCACCTCTCCGCCGTCCGCAGTAACCGCGCTGTTCAAAGCCATATTCTGCGGTTTGAATGGCGAGACGCGGAACCCTTTCCTGGCAAGCAGCCGGCATAACCCGGCGGCAATGACACTCTTGCCAGCGTTCGAGGTGGCGCCCTGGATCATGATTGCCCTTGCCATTAATTTTCCTGCGGCGTCAGAAGAAAAGTCCGGGAACAAAAGAAAAAAGCGCTATGAGGTTACGGTATATTGTCTATCGGAACAAGTGAATTATCTGGCGTCCGGTCACCGGAAACAGTATGATCGCACCCTCGCTTCCAGGAGCGGTCATACGACAGGAAACCACCATGAAACGCCAGACCATGAACCCGGATTCGCGCAAGACCAATCCTGTCGCAAAAAACGCGCCTCTGTTCAACCAGTGCAGGGTTTTCAGGGACCGGAAAAAAGCCGCGAAGCGAGGATACGTCAAACACAAACAATCCGGGAATGGATAACAACGCACGGAATATTCTCCGACAGGTCTTCGGCTACGACCATTTCCGCGACCGGCAGGAGTCGATCATCGATGCGGCGATTGCCGGACGGGATTCGCTGGTTTTGATGCCTACCGGCGGCGGAAAATCCCTGTGTTACCAGATCCCCGCCCTGGTCCGTCCGGGCGCCGGACTTGTGGTGTCGCCGCTGATCGCATTGATGCAGGACCAGGTCAATACCCTGAGGCAATTGGGGGTCAGGGCCGAATTCCTGAACTCGACGCTGACCAGGCGGCAGAAACAGGATGTTGCCGCGCGCATGAACGGCGGTGGAACGGACCTGATCTACATTGCGCCGGAAAGGCTCTCGCAACCGGGTACGCTGGACTGGCTGAGCCGGTGCAGGATTTCCCTGATTGCGATAGATGAAGCCCACTGTGTTTCCCAATGGGGTCACGATTTTCGTCCCGACTATTTATCCCTGGGACAACTTGGCGGATGTTTCCCCGATGTGCCGCGCATGGCGCTGACCGCGACCGCCACGCCCGCCACCCGCCGGCAAATCCTGCAAAACCTGCAACTGCGCGAACCCGCTGTTTATGTCAGCAGTTTCGACCGGCCGAATATCCGATACAGCGTGGCGCCCAAGCTGAACGCGAAAAATCAACTGCTCCGGTTTCTGGAAAACCACCGGACAGACTGCGGCATCGTGTACTGTCTTTCCCGAAAAAAGGTCGAGTCCACCGCTGTCTGGCTAAACCAGTGCGGATTCAGCGCCCTGCCCTATCATGCCGGCCTGCCGGATTCGGAACGCGCCGAAAACCAGTCCCGATTCCTGTTCGAGGACAACCTGGTCATGGTAGCCACGATCGCGTTTGGAATGGGTATAGACAAACCGGATGTCCGGTTCGTCGCCCATCTGGATCTGCCGGGCAGTATCGAATCGTATTATCAGGAAACCGGGCGGGCGGGCCGCGATGGCCAGCCTTCGGACGCCTGGATGGTGTATGGATTAAGCGATGTGGTGCAGCGCGGACAGATGCTGGAACGCTCGGACGCGGACGAAATCCACAAGCGCAATGAGCGCAGCAAGCTGGATTCGCTGCTGGGCTGGTGCGAAGTGACGCAATGCCGCCGAAGTTCCCTGCTGGAGTACTTCGGTGAGAAACGACCCGGCCCCTGCGGCAACTGCGATACCTGTCTCGACCCGCCGAAGACGCGGCATGGCACTGAAATCGCGCAAAAGCTGCTGTCCTGTATCTATCGCACCGGGCAGCGATTCGGGGCGCTGCATCTCATCGATGTCTTGCGCGGCAGGGATACTGAAAAAATCAGGCAACACGGCCATCAGCGCCTGAGTACATTTGGAATCGGCGCCGACCTGTCACAAAACCAGTGGCGTTCGGTCATCCGGCAGTTGATCGTGCACGGGTTTCTGGTATCCGACGCCGAACGATTCGGAGCGTTGCGTTTCACCGGAACCACCCGTTCATTGCTCAAGGGCGACGTTGACCTGATGTTGCGGGAAGATGTCAGCCAGCAGGCCACCGCCAGAAAAACAAAAGTCAAAACCGATGTCGGCGAGGAGGACCAGGAACTGTGGGAGGCGTTGCGGGCCTGCCGGAAGCGGCTGGCGGAGCAATACGGCATCCCGCCCTATATGGTTTTCCACGACAGCACCCTGAAGGAAATCATGCAGCGAAAACCGGCCCGGCGCGAAGAACTGCTGGATATCAGCGGAATCGGCCACGCCAAGCTGGAAAAATTCGGCAACGAATTCCTGAAAGTGGTTCGGGGCTACCTGAAATAGCTGTCCGCATAAACGGGTCGGGCGGACAGGCACAGATCCATGTGCCTGTCTGCCCTGCGTCAATGCCCGCGCCGGGGACGACCATAATCGCAGTCACTTTTCACTCTTGACATGATGATAAAAATAAGTATAGTCCTAAAATATATTATCATCAGAGAAAGAAGACGCGTTATGGAATACACAAACCAGCAATTAAACAATTACATTTCCCGAATCAAGCTCACTCAGGAGAAAAAATCGTCTTACAAGTCTCAAATTGAAAATTTAAAAGCTAATGTGCTCAGGGCTACAAAAGAAATGGACAACACCAAAGTAACGAAGGTGAAAAGGGCAGGGTCATGGAAGAAGGGCACCGCTTTGGCTCCAAAGGGAGACTATCCCCTTGACATAGACATGGTGTTCTATCTTGAAATTGAAGAAAGCACTTTATTTGACGCCCAAGAACTTCGAGACGAAATTATCAGCGTTTTATGCAAAGCATACCCCAGCAAGGAAAAATCAGATTTTACTGATGGGCAAAAAACTATCGGTGTTGTCTTCAGAGGCTCTGGTCTTGAGGTTGATATTGTGCCGTTTATCCCAGAGAAAGGTAACACGACATATGGTAGACAACCCCGGAAAAAACTAAATTCTGGTGAGTTTAAAACCAGTGTTGACAAACAATTGGATTTTGTAAACCTGATAAAAAACAAGTGTCCAAATTTCACTTCTATTGTACGTATTCTAAAAAGCTGGCGAAATTACAAGGAGATAGAGCTGTCTTCTTTTTCTATCGAATTGGCAGTCGCGCATTTGATTGAGACAGGGAGAATATCCGGTTCTTCAATAAATCAGGCAGTTATTACTTTCTTTGAGTTTTTCGGAAACGGCAACCCTGTCAATGTGTACTTCTCAAGAGCTATCGGACCTCGAACTGGTAGTCCTCCATGGATAGCAGACCCAACAAACAATGAGAACAACACGATCAGAATGTCTGATAGCGAATGGCGCGAGATTGTAGATGTAGCCGAATGCGGCTTTGAAACCATTTCTTATGCACAAACCGTACAAGAGAGTGGAAAAACATCGGATTTGTGGAAAGAAGTTTTTGGGCCAAGCTTCAATGTTCAGGAACCATACTGATGAGTACCATTACGCAAACCTATACCCGAACAGACATTCGAAAAGTTTTCGAGCAATTTCAGGCAGACTTGCAAATGCTCGCAGTAAGAACGCAAGCAATGGAATTGGAACATGCGCAGAAGTGTGCCGGTGACGTCTGTTTGATGGCTTTGGAAGAGTGTTTGAAATGCGTTGACATACAATTGCGAGATTCTTTTGGAATCCTGGTAAAAGCTCATAAATATACCGTTCTTCATGGAAACATATTATCAGGCACTCAGCGACCAGGAGGAAATAGATGGCCATGCTTACCTAATGGCACGCTATGCGTGATCGTCAAACCCTCTGATCAACAAAAGCTGGAAAAGCTGGAAAAATCAGGGGAATTAAAACTCATTTGGAGTCCATCATCCTTTTCAACCGACTATTCTGGAATGCGGAATGATAGTGACCGGATTTATACCAGCAATAGCTATGGGTTACGGCGCGATACATTCGTGAACTAAACAGGACAGGACGATGGTACAAGATACGTTTGACGCTCAACAAGAACTCCCATCAAGAGAGTTAGAAAATATTGCTACAACACTTATCGACTTTGAAAAGCATTATGAAAAGTTGAAAAATCATATGATGCTGGTGCTTATGCCCGACCGTGTAAGTGCTTGGAGTAAGAAGTACCATAAACAAATTATCCCTTTATGCAAAGTGATCCAGCAGAGATATCCACTTTTTCTCTTTAGCGGTGATGTTGGAACGGGAAAAACTGTCACAGCCGAGTGTGCCGCAAACCAGCTGACAAAGGACATGGGCAAGGAAGGATTTTTGCTCAAATTGAGTACCCGTGTAAGGGGAAAGGGATTACATGGAGAGATGAGCCAACTCATACAGGACGCATTTGAAAATCTGGCAATTCAAGCCGGCAAAAAGCGGTTATCCTTTCTATTGATAGACGAAGCGGATTCCATTGCGTCGCTTAGGTCAACCGAGCAAATGCACCAGGAAGAAAAAGCCGCCGTGAACACGTTGATACAAAAGATTGACAACATACGTCAAGTTGGTGGCCGCGCAGTCGTGTTTCTATGTACCAATCGAGCAAGTGTCATAGATCAGGCTATCGTCAGACGCGCCGCATTGCACATCGAATTTACCCGTCCAAATAAGGAACAGTGCTTGGAATTGCTAACGCATGATCTTCAAGGAATAAAGTTGACAACAGAAGAGTTGAATGAGCTAGCGTCCCTGACTTCAAAAGGAGGATATTATGGAGATAACGGTTATACATTTTCGGACTTCCGCTTACGATATCTTCCGGAAGCTCTTGCGCGCGCCTTTCCAAATCAGGGATTAACATTCGACATTCTAAAAGAAACAGTATTGGCCATGAAACCAAGCCCCCAAGTTAACTGAAATGCAAAACGACAATGTCCAATCAGATCAGGCAGTTCTTAATAAATTGAGAGGAAAAGCGGAGCTTTGTCGGTTTTCTCACTCGGAACTAAAAGAAAATTTTAGTAGGTATCGAAATTGGAAAGAATTTTCTGTTGTTTTATTGTCCGTAATTTCGGCCGCGCTGATCAGTTTTTATTATCGAGGAATATTGGAAGGTGATTTGGTGTTGTTATTTATTTTTGTCTTACCTCTCGTCATAACGATAGTACAGGCACTGGACTTCACAGTATTTCAGTGGACACACAAGCTGGCGCGGCATGAATCTGCGGTATCAATTTGGGGGGATTGGATTAGGGAAGCAGATTTTTTTGAGCAGCGCATCTGTCAGTATTCAAGTGATTTAGCAAATGAAAAGATGCAAAACATACAAGAAAAATATAATAGTTGTATGAGTAGCACGGAACAAATACCGAACAGCAAATTCCTGAAATACAAAAAGAAATTCAGGCTATATAAGCTAAATTCCAAAAAAATCGACCAGATGTCTTTAGATTTTGAGGCCGGAAAAAAGAATGAAAACCAGTGAAGAACAGACAGTTGCACAAATGGAAAAGTTGCAGTTTGTCGAACTTCTTGCTTATTTTCATGGCGCTGTGAATCGCGAAGACATTATAAATAGATTTGGTATATCCAAGGCATCGGCTACTAATGTACTGTCAGTGTATAACCAAATGGCTACTGGAAATCTGATGTATAACATACGCCTCAAACGCTATGAGATCAGTCGGAATTTCAAGCCTGTTTTCAATGTCCGTATGCTGATTGAGCGTATCCCGGTGTACACAATACCTAAGTTACATGGACCGGCTGACGATGAAGCAGTTGCAAGAATTGCTTTGATATCAAGAGCAATTCAGAGAACACAATCACTGACGATCACCTATACTTCCGCCTCCAGTGGAAAAAGCACAAGGCAAATCATTCCTGTTGCGTTCGCTGATAATTTGCTGCGATGGCATTTGCGTGCATACGATAGAAAACGAGAAAAATATACCGATTTTGTTTTCAGAAGAATTCGAAAAGTTAATCTGATAAAACATGATGCTATCGCGCATCATGAACACCCGGATAATGACAAACAGTGGCATTCGTTCGTTGAGTTGAAAATAACGGCACACCCACATAATCTGGCCGATACCCAATCATTTGATATGGGAAATGAAACTCATAGTATCAGGTTGCGTGCCGCTATGGCTGGTTACTTCCTTCAGCTTTGGAATGTGGATTGTTCACAAGATGCAAGTTTGCAAGGGAAAGAATATCAGTATATGTTAGCAAATATGACAGAAGTCTCCGAAGTAGCAGATTTGGAGTTGGCCCCAGGATATGGTAAAGGACACACAACCTCTGGCTGAAGTATTCGGATATTCGCCTGAAGACTTTAGTGAGCAGGCGCAAAGATACAGGGAAAGGCGGCTTTGCCCTTTTAACAATATAGTCCCGAACTGTACTAAAGACAAAGCGAAGAACCCATTGGGAGTTTGCAGTATCAATCACGGCGGCACACCCGTTATAACATGCCCGATCAGGTTTCGAGAAGATTGGTTGATTACTGATGATGCCGCAGATTTTTTCTTTCCTGCGGGGGCAACCTGGACTTCCTTGACGGAGGTTCGACTGCATGACTATTATGGGAAATCGGCTGGCAATATTGATGTTGTGATGGTTGCCTATGATGAAAAAGGCCAAATTTATGACTTCGGATCGCTGGAAATTCAAGCGGTCTATATTTCAGGAAATATCAGGGACCCGTTTACACATTACATGACCGATTGCCGGAGTCATGCAAAAATGGACTGGAGTTCCCATCTCAATTTCCCCAGACCCGATTTTTTATCCTCATCCAGGAAGCGTTTAGCGCCTCAATTGCTCTTTAAAGGCGGAATTCTCCACGGATGGAAGAAAAAAATGGCAGTTGCTCTCGACAGTAGCTTTTTCAATACTTTACCGGACCTCAAGGAAGTAGAAAAAGAAGAAGCGGAAATAGCATGGTTGGTATATGATCTGAATAAAATCAGGAATAGCCAGCGTTACAGCCTGGAAAAGACAACTGTCGTATACACGAGATTTGCCGACTCACTGAATGCCATTACACAGCCGAAGGTAGGGAATCTCAGTCAGTTTATGGGATTACTGCAAAGCAAGGTGGATGAAAAACTCGAATTGGCCCCCATAAATAAAACAATCGAATTTCCGCCTGGAAAATGAATCATCCTGCGCAACAAAATATTTTCCCGGCAACCACCGAACCTGACTCCGGGGTAGTTAATGTCGCTTCCGTACCGCAAAGAAGTCCGTTTCGATACCCTGGCGGTAAAACCTGGTTTGTACCGCGTCTCAGAGAGTGGCTTGGCAGTCTGGATGCAACGCCCGAGGTTTTGATAGAACCCTTTGCCGGGGGTGGGGTCGTATCTTTGACTGCGGTTGCGGAATCCCTGGCGAAATCGGCATTGATGATCGAACTGGATGAGGATGTGGCGGCGGTCTGGGAACTGGTGACCTGTGGGGATTCAGAATGGCTGGCGCAGAAAATCATATCGTTTGATATGAGTCAGGAGAATGTCATGATTGAACTTGGCAAGGACGCCAGAACGTTGAGGCAAAGAGCTTTTAAAACCATTCTGAAAAACAGATGCTCCCATGGCGGTATCATGGCGACTGGCTCCGGGTTAATCAAGACCGGGGAATGTGGAAGAGGGATTTTGTCGCGATGGTATCCGAATACATTGGCCCGACGTTTCAGGGAAATACACCTGCTGCATACCCGGCTTGCGTTCAGACAGGAAGATGCCTTTGGCACCCTTGGAGAGTATCGGGACGCTAAAAATGCCGTGTTTTTTATAGACCCGCCATATACAGCGGGCGGCAAAAAGGCAGGGAAACGATTGTATACCCATTACGATGTGGACCACGACCGTTTGTTCGGGGCTTGTGTCAATCTGTCAGGCGATTTTGTCATGACTTATGATAATGCCCCGGAAGTACTGGAGTTGGCTTCCAGATACGGGCTGGAGGTCAAGCCCGTATCCATGAAAAGTACGCATCATGCACAGATGACTGAATTGGTGATCGGGCGGAATCTCGACTGGATGGAGAGATGCGCCGCCGGTAACAGGTCGGGCGCACTGATCGACAACCTGCGCCCCAGTGAGTAGGAAAATGCCCCGTAGCCGGGGCATTGGATTCCCGCGGACGCGGTTGCCTATACGCTGTAGTACATGTCGAATTCAGCGGGATGGGTCGCCATTCTCATGCGGTTGACTTCCTCCATTTTCAGCGCCATGTAAGCGTCGATGGCATCGTTGCTGAATACGCCGCCGGCGAGCAGGAATTCGCGGTCATTGTCCAGCGCTTCGAGGGCGATATCGAGGCCATGGGCAACGGTTGGAATATCGGTTTCCTCTTCCGGCGGCAGGTCATAAAGGTCCTTGTCCGCCGGCCCGCCGGGATGAATCTTGTTCTGGATACCATCCAGTCCAGCCATCAGCATGGCTGCAAACGCCAGATAAGGATTGGCGGTCGAATCGGGGAAGCGGATTTCTATTCTCCGGCCCCTGGGATTTGCGACATAGGGAATACGGCAGGACGCGGAACGGTTTTTCGCGGAATAGGCAAGCAGGACAGGGGCTTCGAATCCCGGAACCAGTCTTTTGTAGCTGTTGGTGCTGGCATTCGAGAAGGCGTTGATGGCTTTCGCGTGCTTGAAAATACCGCCAATATAATACAACGCCTCATCGCTCAATCCGGCATACTGGTCTCCGGCAAACACATTTTCCCCGTCCTTGAAAATGGATTGATGCACATGCATGCCGGTGCCATTGTCCCCGACCAGGGGTTTGGGCATGAAGGTGGCGGTCAGACCGTGATTGTGGGCGACATTGTGCACGACATATTTGTAGATCTGCACTTCATCCGCCTTGCGCACCATGGTATTGAACCGGGTGCCGATTTCACCCTGCCCGCCGGTACCCACTTCATGGTGGTGGACTTCAACCGGAACGCCCATCTGCTCCAGCACAAGACACATCGTACTGCGAACGTCGGACTGGCTGTCGACCGGAGGCACCGGGAAATATCCGCCTTTTATGCCGGGACGATGGCCTGTGTTGCCATCTTCGTAGTCCCTGGCGCTGTTCCAGATACCTTCCGTGGAATCCACCTTGTAGAAGCAATGTTCCATGTTATTGCCCCACTGTACCGAATCGAACAGGAAAAACTCGTTTTCGGGGCCGAAATAGGCAGTTTCTCCAATGCCGGTTGACGCCAGATAGGCTTCCGCGCGCTTCGCGATCGAGCGCGGATCGAGCTCATAGCCCTGCATGTCGGAAGGTTCGATCACGTCACAGCGGATATTGACTGTCGTCTCCTGGCTGAATGGGTCGATTACGGCGCTGTCGGGGTCCGGCATCAGGATCATGTCCGACTCGTTGATCCCTTTCCAGCCGGCTATGGATGAACCATCGAACATCTTACCCTCTTCGAAAAGCTCCTCGTCCACCACGCCCACCGGGAGCGTCACATGTTGTTCCTTCCCTTTCGTATCGGTAAAACGAAGATCGACGAACTTGGCGTCACTCTCGCTCAGTAAATTCAATGTATCTGCCACAGACATGATAACCTCCAGATAAGACCGTATAGTCCGGCCGTTGTACAATTATGCGAGTCAGGACCCGCCAACCAGAAAACATGGCCGCCGCCATGCCAAATTCGTTATTTCCCTATTCGTCTTTTCGATAAAATCCGGCAGTGCATCCTTGTTTACGCATTCACACCCCTCAAAACCACAGGATATTATATATCGAAACAAATATTTTTGTACTGCTTTCCGGTTTTTTGCAGCCGGGGTTTTCCGGATCATCCATTCCTGTTCAACCTTTCATCGCCGTGGCGCAAACATCGGAATTCGCCTCGATCAGGTCGAACAGCCCCCTGGCGAGCAAACTCAATCCACCGGTCAGATAACCCACTCCCAGCGAGACCCCGCTCTCCAGCAGTCCGCCGGGACGAATTTCGGGGTGACTGATCTTGCCCTTGACCAGAAGCAGTCTGGCAAAACTGCCGGCGCTGACCCCCAGCCCCTTTCGGGCCTTGGTCGAAACCTCGAGATTCAGGTCCTCTCCGGAAAAATCCACTTCTCCGCCGCCCAGCAGAGTGAAGTCCGTTGTTTTCAGCGCAATGCCCCGTTCACTCGAGGCCACGCCATTTACCAGATCGAGATTGAACACGCCACAGTCCATGTAAATGATCTGGTCCCGGGACGTGAACGGATTCAATACGTTCACCAACCCCAGAAACAGGTCCCCGCCCAGTAACCGGAGGCTCTGGTTTTTCAATGTCGCATGATTCAGCCGGATCCGTATCGGACCATTGGCGCTGCCCATGATCCCGGAAATGGATCGGCCGGATCCCTCGATGTCCGCCTGAATCGAAAAAACGCCTTTTTGCTCATGATCCAGTTCTTCCGTTCCGGCCAGCGCCGAAAGATCAATGTCCTGACCATTGAGCTCGATCCGGGATTTCAATTTTCCCTGTGGCTGTTTCTCCAGTGAAAACCGGATATCCATCGAGCCTCCGCTTTTTCCCGTCATCCCGGAAGACAACCGGCCATCGCGCGCCTCCAGATCCAGAACGACATCGTCAAGCCGCAGGACTCTGCTTTTCAAACGCTTGAAGTCTGCATTTATCCTCAGGTTTGCATTGTCCAGCCAGGGTAACCGGATGCGGTTCCGGGAAAAGATCCCGGGAGAATCTTCCGGGACAGGTTGCAATTGGACCAGATCCAGGTTCCGTGAAGTGAATCTGACGGAGATGGGGGGTTCGGTGTTTCCCGATTCCGGCTTTTCGTGATTTTCCGGAGGCAGACGGATGTGGCCGGTCAAATCGCTGTCGGCCGCCTTCAGGTCAAACGATACCTCGCCGGGTTGGCCGGCATTCCTGAAGACCAGTTCGCCCTGCACCGGGATGTCCCTTGCCAGGGCGGGCCAGACTCCCGCCGCCAGCAGGTCGTCCAGGCGCGGCCGGTCTATCCTCACTTCCAGCCCGGTCGTTTCAAACGGGGACAGGCTTTCGATTTTTCCGGAAATCCTGGTTTCGCTGTAACCGGATATGAGCCGTGCATCGACCTGGTCAACCACAAGCCCCTGTCCTGAAACCGAAACTTCGGCGGCGCCATCCAGGTAACCATTCAGATCGACCAGATTGGCATGCATGGGAGGGAATACCCCTTCTTCCAGTTCTCCGTGAACCCTGAGGGAGACAGAACCGCCCCAGCGGTGGGTGAACAGGTGGTCGATACGGCCGGTGATCCTGCTTTTCAAACCGGACCGGGAAAGGATTTCGAGTTCCTCGATGCTGTGAACGACCCCGCCATCCTGCGTTTGTGCGGTACGCAGGTTGCCCAGGCTTCTGACCGGCATCAGTTCGGCCGCCAGTGGTCCGAACCGATCCATTGGCAGATCGGGCCAGTGTGCGAGAAACGGCTCCGCGTCCCGGACTTCAACATCGAAATTCAGGATCAGTTTCGGGGATTTTCCCAGGTTGCGTATTTCACCTGACAGGGTCGCGTCGACAGCGGAACCCGCCAGGTTCGCCTGAATGCTGCCCAGATTCAATTTGTGCCGCTCGTCACCGCGCAGTTCCGCGTTGACGGTGATCGTGTCCGTCGGAGGCAACGGCTGACCGGCCCAGTCACTCAGTTTGTCCAGCCCCTGCACACTTCCCTTCAAATCGATTCGCAGGGTTTCGATATTGCCGATGGAGCCAAACTCACCCCCGCCGTCAATCCGGATACCCGGTCCTTTCGCGTCGACCCGGATATCCGGGATCGAAACTTCATCCGCGTCCAGGCGAACGGTTCCGGCGACGGTCAGGTCCTGCACCAGTCTTACCAGGGCGGAACCCGCCGACTGTTCGATAAAATCCGGCCCGGACTGTACCGAAAAGTCGATCATTCCCCGTTGCCGCGCACCCGGATTTTCGAGACTGCCCGCGGCCAGCGCCTTGATCCCGGGGGAATCGTTTTCAAGCAGGATGTCGAATATCCTGATTTCATCGTCCAGGCGATAGATATTGCCGGAAGCCGAGATGTTCGGGACGCTGGGCAGATCCCGGTTTATCAGTTTACCCAGGTCGGCCAGATTATCGATCTCGAGACTGGCTTGCAGTGGACTGGCCCAGTCCCCGGCCATACTCCCCACCGTGCCGGTCAAATCCAGTTTCATGCCTGCCGAACGAATGGCGCCGCGATTCAGGGTCAGGCGCAAATCTCCATTGTCACGGACAAGCGTTCCGTCTATTTCGGTCTGAAGCGCCATGTCCTGATTCAATTTGCCTGAAATCATCCCGTGGTCGAGATTGCCCTTCGCAGAAAAAGCCAGGGACATTTGCCTGAACCGGGGCAGATACCCGATTTGTCCGGTGAGACTCGATTCCAGGCCATAGTCCGGAGAAGACATCTCTATCGAGTCCATACGCAATGTCCGGGTCCCTTCGGGTTGAACCAGATTCCAGGAGGCGCTGATGCCGCGCCAGGGATACAACGGGGCGCCGATCAGGCCGGACAGATCGGCCAGGTCGGTGATAAAGGTCTCAAACCACAGATTCAGGCCCTTCCATCCCGGGACTTTGTCGATGGAGCCGGAAATGTGCAGGGCGTTTTCCGGTTTGACGATGTGGCCTTGCAGACTGACTTCGGTCCCGAGGCGCTCGAAAATGGATCGAAGACTGCCTGTTTGTCCGGACAGCGCGATCGGGACCTTTTCCACCGCGCCGGACAGGCTGAGATCGATTGGCTGGTCCAGCGCCGGCAGCCGGGCAACGGCATCCGTGATATCGAATTCCCATCTGCGCCGGGGATGGTAGTAGACCACCTGCCCCCCGTCGACGGACATCCGCCGGATGCCCTGTAACTGACTGGCTATGAGACCCGGATCGGCAACGCGGCCCGGGCCCGGATTTGCGTTTTCCCTCAGGTCCACATTGAATTTCCCGGTTCCAGGGTGGCGCTCAATCCGTAATATCGGGTTTCGGGCATGAATTTCCCGGATCAATCCCTCCCCTTTGAATAATCCGGGGATAGAGAGCGTGATGGATAATCGGTCGATCGAAAGCATATCGGCGGCCAGCGCCCAATCGCTGTTGGACAACCGCACGTCATGGGCGACGATGGTCGTGGACAGGCCCATGGCCATCCCGAGCCTGCCATCGATTGAAAACTCCCTCCCGGTCCGGCTTTCGATCCAGGATGTGATGAACGACTTCGCTTGTCCGGAATTCAGGGCCAGCGCAGCGACAAACAGCAGCAACACGGCCAGTCCGGTCAACACGGCAATCACCCGGATGGTTTTTCGTTTTCGGGCCATCGGTTACCAGTTGTCTTCGTTTTGTGTTTTCTTCGCCGTTTCCTGCATGTTCTGAAGATACAATCGCGCCATGGCCGATTATCGCATGATAACCGGGTGATCGCTTTTCGATTTCGACCGGCCCGGGCTTCTCTCCAGCGCCCGCTTCACTGCGTTGGAAAATTCGGGCGGTCGATCCCGTAGTGTGTCGACAGGTATGCCAGCACGCGTTCCCGGTCCGCCTCTTCGATCGGCGCCATGCCTTGCTCTTCAACCATGTATTCGAGCGTTTCCTCCCAACCGTCCCGGGTCAGGCCCTGCTGGGCAATCAGTCTTTCGGAGTGGCATGCCGTGCAGTGCCTCCAGGTCTCCCGGACTCCATCCTCCCTGACCAGGACTCCGAAGGCGGCAACGCCGGCTGCGCCCGCAGGCGTCTCCCGGTCCGCCTCGACGGCATCACTGCCGATGATCGCGCCCGTGTCCAGTGGCGCATCGGAATTCCGGTTGAGCCAGGCGATCAGGTCCGCCCTGTCCTGCGCGCCCGGAATCCCCGGAAATACCATGGCGGTACCGGGAATTTCCGCCATTGGCTGTCGAAGAAACCGGTCCAGGCGTTCGGGGGTCCAATTGCCGCCGGCGGAGGACATCGCCGCAGAATAACGGGTAAAACCTGCAACCGACGCCACCTTGCGGCCGACTACGCCCCAAAGGTCCGGCCCGACACCGGGCCTGTCACTGCGGTCGGTCGTGTGGCAGGCCAGACAGGCCTGGAAAACCTGTTCTCCGCGGTCTGGCGAAAAATTGCCAGACTGTCCGGAAAGTGTCGTCCCGGCGGCCAGAACGCCCGCCATGACGAGAACGAACCCTGCGGCTTTGGACCAGGATGGGGATCGGGATCCGTACCGGAACACCGGCGGCACACCGGCAGCGGCGCGCGAAAACCGGCTCAGGATACCCGTAACGCTACCCGGTGCATGGTGTTGTTGAGATACCCTTTCGGGTTCCAGTCGATAGCATGGGGCTGCATCACACCGGCGCTGTCCGTCGCCCGCGCCCAGATTTCGTAGTAACCGGCGGCCGGCAACTCCACACTGGCCCGAAAATCCTGCCAGGCGCCGTCATTGACCGGCTCATCCAGTTCCGCCCGCATCCAGCTCGCGCCGAAGTCATGGGAGAGGTCAACCGCGGCCACTGTCCGGTCTCCTGACCAGGCATGCCCGCGAACCGCGACCATACGCCCGGAACCCGAGCCGTTGGCGGGATGGGTGATCAGCGACTTGACCGGCATACGCTCGATAATGTTGAAATCCTTCTTGTCGACCTTTTCGCCCGGCTCGACCTTGTATCGGGGCACACGATACGCGGTACCGGTCATCTTGGGGCCGTCATGGACAATATCACGCAGCCAGATGCGGCGCAGCCACTTCTGCGAACAGGAACCCGGCCAGCCCGGAACCACCAGCCTGAGCGGAGCGCCGTTCATCGGATGAAGCGGCCCCCCGTTCTGCCCAAAAGCGATCAGCACATTGTCGGTCATTGCCTTGGCGATCGGCAGCCCCCGTGAAATCGGCAACTTGCCCGGTTCCCCGGACAGGTGGGTATCAGCGCCCACATGTGCGGTATAGACCGCGCCGGATTGAACACCCGCCGCTTCCAGCACATCTTTCAGTCTCACCCCGGTCCACGAGGAACAGGCCACCGCGCCGAAAGTCCACTGGTTGCCTTTGGCCGGCGGCTTGAAGAAAGCGCGCCCGTTGCCGCCGCATTCAATGGCGAGTGCCATGGTGACCGTCTCGAAATTCGCACGCAGATCAGCGATTGACAGGGTCGCGGGATGGTCAACCAGGCCATCGATGGTCAAGGTCCAGGTATCCGGGTCCATGTCGGTCGGCGGTATGCCGTTGTTTCTGACGAAATGGCGGGCCGTCGGAGTGACCGAATCATCCAGCAGGTGCGGAGGGGTTTCGGCATTGACCGGACGGTCGTTCAGCAGTGTCAATCCATCTTTACCGACCAGCACATTCTCATCGGCGAAAGCGGCCGGGATCAATCCCGTCGGCATATTGCGGTGGAACGGAATGGATGCTCCCACCATCGCCGCCATCGTGGCCAATCCGGCTCCGCGCAGGAAACCGCGCCGGTCGGAGTGTGCAATCCGCCCGAAGAAAGCACGATCCGCTGCAAGCGGGTCGGCGGCGAAAAACTCATGGAGATCCTGATCGTCTGTCGTCAAGTCGTGTTTCCTGGACATGATGCCGCCTTTATGTATCGGTTGAAGATATTCTAGTACAACCATGCGCCGGATTCAAACATGCAGGCTGCCCCGGATTTCAGTCCGTAACCTGGTCGCGGATATAGGTTGCCTCAAGCCGCCGGGGGTCCACCGCCCCCCCGATCCCGATTCTCTGCGCCAGCCTGAGCCCCTGGACCGCTTCGGGAAAGCGTGCATTCTTGACACGGACAGGCCGGTTTTCGGCCCGGCCGGGAAGGATGTCCGCATACATGTCCCATCCGTTTCCGACCCCGTATTCCGCCTGCCCGAGCGCCGCGGCGAACTGGTCGGGGAAGCAGACACAGGGAGCCATCAGCGGCGCGGGCCTGCCGCTTGCCCGGACCTCATAGACCGCACAATAAACCTGCTTCATCCGTGCATCGATAGCCGCTGCGACGATTCCGCTATCCACCGAGATTGCCATGACCTCCAGTGAGGATACCCCGATCACCGGCAGATCCGCACCGTAAGCCAGCCCCTGCGCCACGCCCAGGCCGATCCGCACGCCAGTAAACGAGCCCGGTCCGGTATCCACCGCAATCGCGTCAAGCTGATTGAGGCGCAGGCCGCTGTCCGCCATGATCCTGTCCGCCATATCCAGTACAAGCCGGGAGTGGCCACCCGGCTGTATCTCCTTCCGCTGGACCGTTTGTGAACCGTCGAACAACGCGACTGAACACGCGGCGGTCACCGTATCGAACGAGAGGCACTTCATGACCGGGTACGCGGTCTGAAAAACCGGTATACCTCATTGATATCCCGGGTCACAGGCATGGGCGGCAGGCTGTCCAGGAACAGCTTGCCGTATGACCGGGTCGAAATCCTGGAATCGCAGATGACCAGAACCCCCTGATCCTTTTCGGAGCGAATCAGGCGGCCCGCCCCCTGTTTCAGGGAGATCACCGCGTCGGGCACCTGAATGTCCATGAAGGGAACCCCATGGTTTTCTTCGCAAACCTGCAATCTGCTTTTCAACAATGGATTCGACGGCGGTTCGAACGGCAGTTTGTCTATGATCACGCAACTCAATGACCGGCCCTTGACATCCACGCCTTCCCAAAAACCCGCGGCGCCAAGCAGGATCGAATGGTCGGTATCCAGAAACTGTTTCAGCAAATGCTGTTTGGACGCCTGACCCTGTAAAAACAGCGGCCACCGGCACTTTTCCGACAGCTCCCGGTAAACCCGCTGCATCATTGCGTGACTGGTGAAAAGGCAAAAAGCGCGCCCGGAACTGGCGTTGGTTACATCCATGACAATATCAACGAGCGCATGGCAAAAAGCCGCGTCCCGGGGGTCGGGCAGGTATTTCGGCAGGTACAGCAGGGAATTGGCCTGGAAGTCATAAGGGCTTTCCCAGCAACGGGTCTCGGCGTCGTGAAGTCCGAGCCGTCCGCAAAATGAAGAAAAGTCGTCACCCGCGGTGAGCGTGGCCGAGGTGAATATCCAGGAAACCTCCGGGTTCGATAAAAACGGATCGAAGCGCTGGCCGATATTCAGCGGGGAAACGTTGAACCGGAAAAAGCTCTTGCCGGTTTCCAGCCAGCAGACACTGTCTCTCTCGCGGTCCTCCCGCCAGACTGCCAGTTGGCCGATGATCCGGGCAGCCCGACTGTAACAGTTGCTTAAGGAGTCTCCGGCCGGGGATGCCGCCTCAAGCGCCTCAACAAGCTCCGACAGCCGGTCATGCAATGGTGTCCAGACCTGATCGAACCGCTTGCCGATCAGGTCTGCGAGGATTCCGGATTCGGTTTCGAGTGTCTTGCAGTATGTCTGGAATTGTTCGATACGGGTTTGTACCGGACCGGTGAAATCCTTGAGATTGACCGCGCTTTTTTCGTTCTGTTCCGCCGCCAGTATGTCCGCAATCAAATCCTTGAGCTGGAAACTGGAGACGGAATATCCAAAAAAACGGGTGGCCGTATCAGCCACCGTATGCGCCTCATCCAGTATGACCGCTTCATGGTCGGGCAGAAGTTCGCCAAAGCCCTCGGTCCTCAATGCGATGTCCGAGAAAAACAAGTGATGATTCACCACCACGATACGCGCCTTGAGCGCTTGCTGCCTTGCCCGGTTCACAAAACACCGACTGAAATCCGGGCACTTTCCCCCAAGGCAGTTGTCAGCGGTCGAGGTTACTTTCGACCAGATCCGGGAATTCTCGCCGATCCCGGTAACCTCGGCGATATCCCCGGTTTCGGTTCTGTTCGACCAGTCATTCAGGGCATCGTAGGCCAGTGGATCGTTTCGTCCAGGCAGGTCGCTTTGCCGACTGTTCAGCTTCAGCCGGTACCGGCACAGGTAATTCGAACGTCCTTTCAGGAGGACGGCGTTGACCTGCGTATCCAGCGCCTGGAGCACGGCGGGAAGATCCCGGAAAAAAATCTGTTCCTGCAGGTGCTTGGTCCCGGTCGAGATGATCGTTCGTTTCCCGCTCTCGATCACAGGAACCAGGTAGGCAAACGTCTTGCCGGTGCCGGTACCCGATTCAACCACCAGGTTGCCGCCGTGCCGCAGCGCGGATTCCACCTCGGCCGCCATTTCCTGTTGGGCTCTTCGGGGCGTGAATCCTGGAAGATTCCGGTGGAATACTCCGCCTTTACCCAGTGCCTCGTGTACGCCTGCCATCAATCGAACCTAAGGCGCTACTGATTCAAGCCGGTCATCCGGGCATAGTCAGGGCGCTGTCAGGGGACCAGTTCATCAAAGAACGATTTGATCTTGTCCGACCACGATTCAGTACGCGGCGAATGGCGGTTGCCGCCTTCCGCCAGACTATCCTCAAAGTCCTTCAACAACGCCTTTTGTTTTCTGGTCAGTTTAACCGGGGTTTCGACAACGACCCGGCAATACAGGTCTCCCTGGCTACCCGTCCGGACATTGCGCACTCCCTTGCCTTTCAACCGGAACACCTTGCCGGACTGGCTTTCCGGCGGGACTCTCAAATTGCCCCTGCCGGACAGAGTGGGAATTTCCAGTTCCCCGCCCAGCGCCATCACTGAAAAGCCGGCGGGCACCTCACAATACAAATCGTCGTCACGACGTTCGAATATTTCGTGTTTCTTCAGCCGAACCTGGACATACAGGTCTCCCGGAGAAGCGCCGGGGCCGGCGCTTTCCCCTTCTCCCGACAATCGGACCTGGTCATCATTGTCCACCCCGGCGGGGATTTTCACGGAAAGCGTCTTTTCCTCCCTGACAACGCCCTGGCCGTGACAGGAAGAGCAGGGGTCCGTGATCACCTGGCCCTGGCCCTTGCAGGTCGAACAGGTTTGCTGAACGGAGAAAAAGCCCTGTTGCATCCTGACCTGGCCCTGGCCATTACAGGTCTGGCAGGTCTTCGCTTCCGAACCCGGACGCGAACCCGAGCCCTTGCAGGTCGCACAATCCGACATTCTGGGAACGCGGATCTGTTTTTCGACCCCGTTCACCGCCTCTTCCAGTGTCAAGCTCAGGCGAAATCTCAAATCCGAGCCGCGGCTCTGCCGCCGCCCGCCGCCTGTACCGAAAATATCACCGAAAATATCGCCGAAAATATCGCCAACCCCGCCAACGCCGGCTCCCGCTCCGCTGGAAGGGTCCACGCCCGCATGTCCGAACTGGTCATAAGCGGCCCGTTTCCGGGGATCGGAAAGCACACTCCAGGCCTCCTGCACCTCTTTGAACCTGGCTTCGGACTGTTCGCTGTTCTGGTTGCGGTCCGGATGATATTTCATCGCCAGTTTACGATAGGCTTTTTTCAGGTCCGGCTCACTGGCCGTGCGGTCAACTCCCAGAATTTCGTAATAATCTCTTTTTGACATCGTTTATTCCATGCCTGATCGACATGCAAAAGCGGGGTTACAGCCCCGCTTCGATCGCACTCCGGTGGATTATATACGGATCTGCAAATCTGTCAGGGTTTCTTTTTGTCGTCATCGATTTCCTCGAATTCGGCGTCGACGATGTCATCCCCCGCATCGCGCGGATCCGCATCACCCGCAGCCTCGCCACCGTCATCGCCTCCGCCATCGCTACCGCTATCGGCCTGGGCGTACATTTGCTCCGCGAGCTTGTAACTGACCTGGGACAGGGATTCGGAACTGGATTTGATTGCGTCGAGATCATCTCCCTTCAATGCCTCTTCCAGTTCGCCAATGGCGGATTCAATGCCCTGCTTTTCACTCTCATCGACCTTGTCGCCCAGTTCTTCCAATGATTTCCTGACTCCGTGAACCAGCGCTTCACCCTGGTTCCGGGCATCCACCAGTTCCCGGGCCTTCCTGTCTTCTTCGGCGTGCTCCTCGGCATCGCGAACCATGTTTTCTATCTCGTCATCAGACAGGCCGGAACTGGATTTGATCACGATCTTGTTCTGCTTCCCGGTTGCCTTGTCCCTGGCGGAAACATGCAGTATCCCGTTGGAGTCGATATCGAACGAAACCTCGATCTGGGGCACTCCGCGGCGCGCGGGGGGTATTTCGGTCAAATCGAAACGACCCAGGGATTTGTTTCCACTCGCAATCTCCCGCTCACCCTGCAGCACATGCACCGTGACCGCGTTCTGATTGTCCTCCGCGGTAGAAAATACCTGGCTGGCGTTGGTCGGGATGGTGGTGTTCTTTTCCACCAGCTTCGTCATCACCCCGCCAAGGGTTTCAATACCCAGGGAGAGTGGCGTCACATCCAGCAGCAGCACATCCTTGACGTCTCCGCCGAGGACTCCGCCCTGGATGGCGGCGCCCATGGCGACGGCTTCATCCGGGTTGACGTCCCGCCGCGCTTCCCTGCCGAAGAAGTTTTCCACTACCTCATGCACCTTGGGCATTCGGGTCTGGCCGCCGACCAGGATAACGTCATTGATTTCGGAGATTTTGATGCCGGCATCCTGGAGCGCGGTTCTGCAGGGGCCCAGTGTCCGTTTCAGCAAGTCATCGATCAGTGATTCGAGTTTTGCCCTGGACAGCTTCATGTTCAAGTGCTTGGGACCACTTGCGTCCGCCGTGATGTAAGGCAGGTTGACCTCGGTCTGGGAACTCGAGGACAACTCGATCTTCGCTTTTTCCGCGCCTTCCTTGAGACGTTGCATGGCCAGCGGGTCGCCGCGCAGGTTCATACCCTGGTCCTTCTGGAATTCATCCGCGAGATAATCAATCAGCCGGCGGTCGAAATCCTCCCCGCCCAGGAAGGTGTCGCCATTGGTTGAAAGCACTTCGAATTGATACTCTCCATCCACTTCCGCGATTTCGATGACCGAGACATCAAAAGTGCCGCCGCCAAGATCATAGACCACGATCTTGTGGTCGCCCCTGGCCTTGTCCATGCCATAGGCCAGCGCAGCAGCGGTCGGCTCATTGATGATTCTTTTCACATCCAGGCCCGCTATCTTGCCTGCGTCCTTGGTCGCCTGCCTCTGGGAATCATTGAAGTAGGCAGGCACCGTAATGACCGCCTCGGTGACTTTTTCACCCAGGTAATCTTCCGCGGTCTGTTTCATCTTCTGCAAAATCCGGGCGGATATTTCCGGCGCCGCCAATTGCCTGCCGCCGGCTTCAACCCAGGCGTCCCCGTTTTTTGCCTTGACGATCTTGTAGGGCATCAAGTCCAGGTCACGCTGCACCACATCTTCACTGAACTGGCGCCCGATCAGGCGTTTTACCGCGAAAATGGTATTTTCCGGATTGGTGACCGACTGGCGTTTGGCCGATTGACCCACCAGCGCCTCGTCGTCTTTGGTAAAAGCGATAATGGAAGGCGTGGTACGATCCCCTTCGCTGTTTTCAATGACCTTCGGGGTACTGCCTTCCATCACTGCCACGCAGGAGTTGGTCGTTCCCAGGTCGATACCGATAATTTTTGACATTTGTGCTTCCTCAATAAACCCGTAACTATGAATTCTGGTTTTAGATATAGGGATTAATTATTCAATAACAAGTGTTTGCGGGTTATTTCCCACTGCTTTGCGCGATCACCACCATGGCAGGCCGCAAAAGACGATCCTTCAACAGGAATCCTTTCTGCATCACACTTGAAATATGATCCGGTTCGACTTCGTCAGTCGGCGCCATGCTGATTGCCTGGTGCAGGTCGGGATTGAATTTCATGCCGGGCGCGGCTTCCACCGGTGTGATTCCGAACTTCTCCATCGCCGTGGCAAACTGTTTCAGGGTCAGTTCCAGCCCTTCCTTCATTTTCGACACCGGCTCACTGCCGGTTTCACCCAATTCCACCTTGCTGGCCTGGTCGAGGCTGTCGAGCACACCCAGCAATTCCTGCGCGAACTTCTCGAGCGCATATTTCCTGGCTGAAACAATTTCATTCTGGCTGCGGCGACGAATGTTTTCAACATCCGCTTTGGCCCGGACATAGCCATGCTTCATTTCCGCGATCCGATTCCGGGCGGAAACCAGCTTTTCGATCAGGTCTTCCCTGGAATCCTCTTCAAATTCCTCCGGCCCGCTTTCCGGCGAGGATGAATCCTGTCGTTCAGCGTCCGTGAATTCCGGCTCCGGTTCCGCCCGGTCACTGGAAGCGGCTGAGGCGGCGCCGTTGTCATCTTGCGGTTCTGAACCTTTTTCGCAATCTTGATTCATAATTCAATACATAAAATAAGGGTAGGATCATGGATATGCCACAATATGGGGATTGTCGGCAAAAGCTCAAGGGCTGAGGCTTGAGGAAACCCCGGATTTCAGTGGAAACCTTCGAATCCCGGGAATCCGGAAACCCCGGCTTCAAATGGAAAACGAGGATCCGCAGCCGCAAGTGGTCGAGGCATTGGGGTTGTTGACCAGGAAACGACTCCCCATCAGATCGTCCTTGTAATCGATTTCCGCCCCATCCAGATATTGCAGGCTGAGCATATCGACCAATACCCGGATTCCTTCCTGTTCGATCGATACATCGTCTTCCTGCCGGGCGTCATCGAACTGGAAACCGTACTGGAAACCGGAACAGCCACCGCCCTGTATGTAAACCCGGAGCATCAACCCGGGGTTGCCCCTGGTTTCCAGCAGTTGATGAATCCGGGTCACCGCGTCGCGGGTGATTGTAAGGTCTGATTCCATTGTCTTGCGCCAGTGCGAATATACGTTACCGTAATGAGTAAAGGATTATAATATGGTTTCCCCTGCAAAATATACAATAGAGCCCCGTTACATGAAACTCGATGTCGAATTTGTCAGAAAACAATTCACTCAACTGTCCGATGACCCGGATTTTGTATTTTGCGCAAACGCGGGAGGCAGTTATGTAGCCAGCCAGGTCAACCGGATACTGAATCGGTATAACGCCCATACCCGGGTTCAGCCATACGAGCGGTACGCCGCTTCGACCGCCGCCGGAGAGGCGATGGACCGGGCCATCCTCGGCTGGGCGGCCGCGCTCAACATTTCCCCGGATGAACTGACTATCGGGCCATCGACCTCGATCAACACCTATGTAATGGCCCAGGCCATCGGCGCCCGGTTGAATGAAGGCGATGAAATGATCGTGACCAACCAGGACCACGAGGCGAACAACGGGGTATGGAGAAGAACGGCACAACATAAAAACGCCACCCTGCGGGAGTGGCGGGTGGACAGTCAGGACGGATTGTTGAATCCTGAAACCCTCGCCTCCCTGCTGAGCGACAGAACGAGATGGGTGTTTTTCACCCACTGCTCCAACATTACCGGCACCAGCAACCCGGTTCGGGCCATCACCCGCCGGATCAAGGCGTACAACCCCGCGATCAAGGTGTTCGTTGACGCGGTGGGCCATGCGCCCCACCGGATTTGCGACCTGAAGTCACTGGGCGTGGACGGCTACGTTTTCAGCCTGTACAAGGTGTTCGGTCCTCACCAGAGTCTGATGTATATTGACCGGGAGACAAGGGATACCCTGGCTCCGCAGTGCCATTTTTTCAATACCGGACAGCCGGGCAAGCTGTTCAATCCGGCAGGCCCGCAACACGCGCAGGTCGCGGGCTGCGCCGGGGTGCTGGATTATTTCGAAGCGCTGCACCGCCATCACTACGGGATACCGAATGAGGCGCAGGGCGAGCCGCCGGCAATGGCCCGGAAACTGGAACAGGTCGGGGACCTGATCAGCGACCACGAAGACCGACTGGCAGGCCCCCTTCTGGATTATCTGCATAATAACAGGAATGCCCGACTGATCGGCAAGGCCCATACCCGGGACGGCGACCGGGCGCCCACCATCGCATTCAGGCCCCTGCACGCGTCGGCGCAGTCGGTATCGTCCAGAATGCAGGACAGGGGAATTGGTTGTGAAAGCGGTCATTTCTACGCCTGGCGCCTGATTTCCGACCTCGGTATCGAGCCGGGTGACGGCGTCGTCCGGATTTCCCTGGTTCATTACTCGAGCCATGAAGAAGTGCAGATCGTGCTGGCCGCCCTTGACAGCGTACTCTCATGACCGGGGTTGCCGCTTCTCGATGATCGTCACGGATTCGCGCGGCCATGCTTTGGCAGAGATTGAAAACCATATCCAGGATCGAGTTCGAATCGCAGTCATGCCATGCCGATAATCGCTGGCGCGCATCGGGCAGCGGCAGGGTCATCGTCGAATGCCAGGACGACAGGCGCATCACGTTCAGCGAAACCGGATCGTGGACTGCCGATTCGGGACTCAGCCTGGATTTTTCGAATCGTTACCGGTGGCACAGAACCGCATCGGACGACATCATCCGCCTGCAACATCTTCGCCAGGGTGAAACGCGCCCGGTGGAACTGGTCGAGTTCATGCCGCAATCCGATTCGTCCTGGCAGAGCCGCTCGCCCCATATTTGCAACGAAGACACGTATCGCGCCGAAATCACCCTGCGCGAAAGCGGCCTGTCGCTCAAATGGACTATCTCGGGACCTGCAAAATCCGAATGGATCCGCTGTACCTACTCATAGACCGGTTCACAGTCCAGCCGCCGCGCCGCAGTTTTCGAACCGCCGGCGCCGCTGTACAACCGGACGGATATTTACTGACAATTTTGCTGACAATATAGTATAGTTTCAGCCCACGCGTTTCATCACCGGATCCCATTCAGGCCATGACCTATCGCCATATCAGAATTCCTGAAAACGGAACGAAAATCGCAATGACGGACGGCAGGCCGAAGACGCCGGACAACCCGATTATCGGATATGTCGAAGGCGACGGGATCGGTCCTGACATCACCTCCGCCTCGTTAAGGGTCTGGGATGCCGCAGTTGACAAGGCTTATTCCGGCAAAAGAAAAGTGCACTGGTGCGAACTGTACCTGGGGGAAAAGGCAGCCGGGATCTATGAGGGAGACTATTTCCCCGCGGAAACGCTCGCAGCCATGAAAGAGCTTGCGGTATCCATAAAGGGACCGTTGACCACTCCGATCGGGGGCGGATTCAGATCGTTGAACGTTTCCTTGAGGCAGCAGATGGACCTTTACGCCTGCGTCCGGCCGGTACGTTACTATCGCGGGGTGCCTTCTCCGCTCAAGGCTCCCGAGGATGTCGATGTCGTCATCTTCCGGGAAAACACGGAAGACGTGTATGCGGGGATCGAATATGAAAGCGGCGCCGAAGCGAACAAAAAGCTGGCCCGGTTCCTGAGGGAGGAGATGGGAGCCGTGTTTTTCGAGGACGCGGGGCTGGGAGTCAAACCAATCAGCGCGTTCGGCAGCAAGCGCCTGGTCAGGAAGGCCATCGAATTCGCTATCGACCATAACAGGCCGAGCGTCACCCTGGTGCACAAGGGCAATATCATGAAGTTCACGGAAGGCGCTTTTCGCAAATGGGGTTACGAAGTCGCCAGGCAGGAGTACCGGGATCATATCGTGACCGAAGAGGAGTTGTGGGACGATTACCAGGGTGAAATGCCCGAAGGCAGGATCCTGGTCAAGGATCGGATCGCCGACATCATGTTCCAGTTGTTGCTGCTGCGCCCGGCCGAGTTCGACGTCATTGCGACGATGAATCTGAACGGGGACTATCTTTCGGATGCGCTGGCCGCCGAAGTCGGCGGTATCGGCATTGCCCCCGGCGCCAACATGTCGGACCGGATCGCGGTTTTTGAGGCAACCCACGGCACGGCGCCCAAATACGCGAATCAAGACAAGGTCAACCCGTCGTCACTGATGTTTTCGGGCGTAATGATGTTCGAATACCTGGGATGGAATGAAGCGGCCGAACTGATCAACGAAGCTTTCCCCGCCGTGATGGACGACCGCGCCGTCACATACGATTTCGCCCGACTGATGGATAACGCGACCACACTTTCCACCAGCGCCTTCGCAGACGCGCTGATCGCCAAAATAAGGTCCTCCTGATCCGACTGCATGACAAGCCGGGCGGGGCTCGAAGACAGCATGTCAAAAGGTAGAATAATTCTGGTCACCCTGATTCTGGTCGTGGCCGGCGTACTGGTCTGGCTGGGGCCGGAAAAGTATCTGAACCTGGCGTTCATCCAATCGAAACTCGATCAACTGGACGCCTACAGGCAAGCCAATCCGGGTACCGCCGCATTGCTGTTTTCGGCGATATACATCGCAGCGACCGCGGCATCCATTCCGGGAGCGCTGGTACTGACCCTGCTGGGGGGCGCCATTTTCGGGTTTGTCGCGGGCACTGCGATCGTGCTCGTTTCAGCGACGATCGGCGCGACTCTCGCTTTTCTTGTCGCCAGATACCTGTTCGACGACCTGGTCCGGAAAAAAATGGGGGAACGTGTCGGAAAAATCCGGGAAAGCTTCCGCAGGGAAGGCGCTCTCTACCTGTTTTCGATGAGGCTGGTTCCGGTCATTCCATTCTTTGCAATCAATCTCCTGATGGGGCTGACTTCGATCCGGACAGCCACTTTCTTCCTCGCGTCATTGGTCGGAATGGCGCCGGGTACGATGGTTTTCATCAACGCCGGTACACAGCTTGCCCGGCTGGACTCGCTCAAGGGACTGTTATCCCCTGCCCTGATTGCGTCATTCGTGCTGCTCGCCGTTTTCCCGTATATCGCCAGGTATCTGCTGAAAATCATCAAAAGCAGGGTCCGGACCGATGGCTAGGAAAAACGATGCCAACCTGATCGCGGAGTTCGTACTGGCGCTGAACCTGCTGGAGAAATTCCACCGATGGAGAAGATAACGGGACGATGACTGGCTGATGCCGAAAATTCTGATTGTCGCAAACTGCCCCTCCGAAAACACCCTGAAACTGCAAACGGCGGTCGCGCGTGGATGCCGTTATGAAAAAGATATTCCAGTGGATTCCAGAGTCCGCATTCCCTGGGACTGCGATTCCGGAGATGTAGTCTGGAGCGATGGCGTAATTATCGGCACGACCGAAAATTTCGGCTATATGAGCGGCGCCATCAAGGATTTTTTTGAGCGGATCTACTATCCCTGCCTGGAAGTCACCGAAGGTAAACCGGTCGCCCTCTATATCAAGGCCGGACTGGACGGGCAGGGCGCCAGAACCAGCGTGGAAAAAATCCTGACGGGCTTGAAGTGGAAGCTGATCCAGCCTCCGGTGGTCCTGAAAGGGGAATACCGGGATGACTTCATCGACCAATGCGAAAACCTGGGCGCGGCCATGGCCGCCGGACTCGATGCGGGAATTTACTAGTCGTTAAAATCCGTATTTCCGATCCAGGCGCCGCATCTTGACCGCGGTCAGCAGGTGGGGGGTCGCAATCGCTTCCATCCGGTTCATATCGGCGATCGTGCGGGCCAGTTTGAGAATACGGTGATAACTGCGGGCCGACATATTGAACCGGGTCAGGACGCGGTCCAGCAGGTCATACCCTTCCTCGTCCAGAACACAGAACCGGTCAATCTCGGCGGTGGACAAGCGGCTGTTCAGCTTGCCCTGCCGATGGTGTTGTATGGCGCGGGTCTCGACCACTCTTTCGCGTATTCTCGCGCTGCTTTCCTCCGGTTCGCGTTTGGCGCGCAACTGGTTATACGGAACCTTGGTGACATTTATCTGCATGTCGATTCGATCCAGCAGCGGCCCTGAAAGCTTTCCAAGATAGCGGTTGACCTGTTCCGGAGTGCATCTGCAATCCCCTTCCGGGTCTCCCAGGTAGCCGCATTTGCATGGATTCGCGGCGCCGACAAAAATGAACCGGGACTGGAACCTGAGTTGCAACGCGGCCCGCGATATATTCACGTAACCCGCTTCCAGAGGCTCTCTCAGCAAGTCCAGGGATTGCTGGCCGAATTCGGTCAATTCATCGAGGAACAATACCCCGTTGTGAGCGCGGGAGATTTCCCCCGGCTTCGGAATGGAGCCGCCTCCGATCAGGGCCGCTCCCGACGCGCTGTGATGAGGCGCCCGAAATGGCCGGGTCAACCAGTCACCGGAGTCCCAGTCCTTTTCCACCAGCGAGGCGATTGCCGCCGTTTCCAGACCTTCATCTTCCGTCATTCCAGGCAGGATTCCCGGCAGGCGCAGGGCCAGCATGGTTTTACCGGTTCCGGGCGGTCCCATCATCAGTATACTGTGCGCGCCGGAAGCGGCGACTTCCAGCCCGTACTTGGAAAACGCCTGCCCGACCACTTCACTCATATCCGGATAAACCGCATCCCTTTTCGTTCCCTCAGACGATACCGTCCGGAATTCACCGAGCCCGTTCAGGGCCTGGATCAACTCCCGCAGGGTTTCCGCTCCATGGACCCGGACCCCGGTCACCAAACCCGCCTGGCTTGCGCTCGTCCGGGGCAATACCAGACTTTGCCCGGTATCCCGGAGCGAAAGGGCCGCGATCAAACCACCCTGGATACCCCGTAATCCGCCGCTGAGCGCCAACTCGCCCAGAAACACTTTGTTTTCAAGCGTTCCGGTATCGATCTGGCCGGAAGCGGCGAGTACTCCCAACGCGATCGGCAAATCGAACCGGCCCCCTTCCTTGGGCAGGTCCGCGGGCGCCAGATTGACCGATATACGTTTGCTGGGAAATTCAAAATCCGAATTCAGGATGGCGCAGCGCACCCGGTCCCGACTCTCCTTGACCGCGGTTTCCGGCAACCCGACTATGGAAAATGCCGGCAGTCCGCGGGACAGGTGGACTTCGACCGTGACTTCAGGGGCCTGGGTCCCGACCTGGGCGCGGCTACTTACGACGGCAAGTGACATTCCTTTTCTCCATTTTGTCCATCCGGACCCGTCCGCTTCGTCCCACGGTTGCGGGACATCCGTGAACTACATTTTTTCTTCCAGCTCTTTCACCCGGTCTTCCAGATCCGACAATCTTTCCCGGGTTCTTTTCAGGATCTTTTCCTGTATTTCGAATTGTTCACGGGTTACCAGATTCATTTTTTCGAAATTGCTTTTGATGACCGCATCTATATTGTTCCTGATATCCTCCCCCAGTTCGGGGGGCAGAATGGATTGAATCGCTTCCTTCAGTTTATCTTTCATTTGACTCATCCCGTAACCAGGTCGTCTACAACATACTCGATATGCGCGCTATCGCGTAATTGATTGAACCAGATTTGATAAAGTTCCGCAGCCTTGCGTTTAAAGACCTCTGCCTCCGCGTCTTTCCTGACCAGGTCATGGGTAATGTCCTTCTCCCTCCTGTCCAGCACTTCAAGCAGATGATAGCCATAAGGAGACTGGACCGGCTCACTGACCTGGTTCAATTCCAGGGCCAGGGAGAGTTGTTCCAGTCGCGGGGCCATTTCTCCCGGGTTGACCCAGCCGAGCATGCCGCCTTGCGGGGCGCTTGCCGGATCATCGGAATTCAATCGGGCAAGACGGGAAAAGTCCGCCCCCTGGACAAGCTCCTGCCGGATATCGTTCAGCAATTCGATGGCTTCTTCATCGGTCAGGTTTTTACGCAAGGGCTGGACCAGGATATGACGGAGTAATTGCTGGGTGACGATTTGCAGGTCGCCATCCCTGGCATGGAGATTCAGGATATGGAAGCCGTTCGCGCTTTTTAAAACATCCGAATACCCTCCTGTGTCCAGTTCGCGCAGCGCATCGACAAAGAGTTCAGGCAGTTGATTTTCCCGGAACCACCCCAGATACCCCCCCTCTTCGCTGTTTTCACCATCCGAATGGTTTTGGACCGCCTCCGTAAAGGACTGTCCGGACGACAGGGATTGCCGGATTTCCTGAACGGCGGCTTCCATCCCTTCAATTTCAGTTTCCGATTTCCCGGAAATCGACACCAGCAAGTGAGATATTTCATAAGACTCATTGCGTGCATACAAATCCTTGTGGGCCTGCAGATGATAATCAATCTCCTGGTCGGACACGATTACCCGTGAATGGACCGCAAAATCGACAATCTTGCGGACCAGTTGCTGTTCAGCCAGACTACGCCGGAAGTCAGCCGGGGATATACCCAGGTCACTGAGTTCTTTCAACAGTCGTTCCACCGAAATCCGGTTCCGTTCCGCCAGGGTATCGAGAATCCGGTCGACTTCCCGGTCACTGACCTCAAGTCCCCGGGCAACGGCAATCTGCGCTTGCAGGCGTTCATCGATCAGGGCTTCGAGGATACCCGGATCGATTCCGGAAGCGTCCGACCGCTCCTCGCGCGAAAGCCGCAGCATTTCACGTTGATGGCGAATCCGGTATTCGGAAAGCATGACCGGTTCATCGTTAATGACGGCAATCACTTTGTCCAGGCCAGTCGTAGCTGCCTGAACGGTGAAAATCGAACAGATTGCGGCCACAGATATGAAAATCCTGATCATGCTTGCCAGCTTCACCCGTTACCACTCCGAGGTGGATATTCTGCCCAGATCGTCCAGTTCGAAAATGAACATGAAACGATTTTCCAGGTTCCCGCGCCCATCGGGATATCGCTGGACTTCCATCCTGGCCGCCCAGCAACAGCCATCATAGGCAACACCCAGGGCAACCGATCTCCATTCGTTCTTCCGCAAAGTGTATCGCACATCCGAATCGAGTTGCCATCGACCGCTCACCGGCAGGTCGAAATCCAGATTCAGGTCCTCCCGGACATCCTTTGTCCGACTGTAACTGACAGACGCGTTTCGTCTCCGGCTGTGGTCATAATCCGCAGAAACCGAGATATATTCCAGTTCGGATTGATCCGCGCTCCATCGTGCAAACCCCCGGACACTCCAGTCTTCATTCAGATTGGCGGTGGATTCAGCCAGAAAGTCGGAACGGCTCCCGGTTTGGGCGGCGCTGCCCGGGAAAAGCCCCACTTCCCGGTCATCCAGATAGTACACCTGGCCCAGATTGATCTTGACTCGCTCCTTTCCGGTGTCATCCTCCACAGTCCGGCTGGTCAGACCCAGTGAAACCTGGTGAGTATCCCCCACGCGGTCGCCACCGAAGAAGCGGTTCTCCCGAAAAAAGTGGGAAAAGCTGCTCACGGAACCGGAGCCGGTATCGAAGTCCGGGAAGTGTTCCTGTTCGAGCTTCGTGGGAATATTGACGTAAAACAGTCTCGGCTCCAGGGTCTGCATGTAGACCGTATCCCTCCAGTTCGTAAATCGCTCGAATATCAATCCACTGTCCATACTGAAAACCGGGACAACCACCGAAGGGGAATCATCCCCGGCCGGATTGTTTTCCAGGTCATAACGGATTGAATGAAGCGAAACCTCCGGCGTCAAATGACCATAAACCCGCTTCATCGGCAGACTCAGGCGGGGTTCGACTCTCAATCGGGAACCATCCACCCGGGTAATGTCGTCATGCGCGTAATTCGTGTATTGCGAATCGATCCCGAACCTGAATGGCCCCAGGCTCATCTCCTTCAGGTCCAGCCGGGCTTCCGGCAGCCTTTCATAAGGCTGGCCGCGGACACTGACATTGTCATTGACCCGCTTGTAAGCGGAAGTTTCCACTTTAAAATCTATTGCGTCTCCGTAGTAACGCAAATCCGCTTTTTGCAGAATCCAGGTCGTACCGGTCACATCCACATCGCTTGAGAAATCATACAAGTACCGATTATCGGAAACATCCTGGAAATCAAGATCCAGATCCCAGTTTTCTCCAAACCGGGCTTCGTGGTCAATGCTGGACGCGTAACGATCCTGATCATCGAACACATCATCGGAAGGCAGGAATTCAGCCCGGATATCGCCCTTGAAATTTTCAGCCAGATAGCGGTATTCGCCATATAGCTGAATTCCCCTGTTTTTGTAGATGCGCGGTGTGACCGTGGCATCGTATTGAGGGGCAATATGGATGTAGTACGGGAGTTCCAGGGTGAGTCCGGATTTTTCATCATAGCCATAACCGGGAAACAGGAACCCGGTTTTACGCCGGTCGTCGATTGGAAATGACATGACCGGTAAATAAAAGATCGGGACTTTCTTGAATTTGACTATCATCGACCTCCCGATGCCGGTTCCTTCGACATGATCGAGTTCGACCCGCTTTGCGGACAGTTCCACACTCCGGTTGCCTTCCTCACAATTCGTCATGACGACATCGTGCATCAACTGGTAATCCCCGCCTTCGAATTCGATACTGGCCGCGGTGGCCCTGGCTCTGACATGGGAAGCCGCATCCAGGTCAGGCACACTGCCTTTTGCCTGCCGCCCGGCCGGGACCTTGTTCGTAAACGGCGCGAACAATGAATAATCTTCCTCGAAACGGGTATGCCGGCGGCTGGTCAAAGTCGGGTGAAAGTCGACAAACCGGATACGCGCATCCTGCATGACCCCGGAAAAGTCGATCACATCGAGTGCAACGGTTTCCGCTTTCAGTTCATCGCCATCGGAGGTATACAACTTTACATTTCCTTTCGCTTCCAGCAAATCGGTCTCTTTGTCGTAGACAGCCCGGTCAGCTAAAATGCCTTGCCGGTCCCGGACGATCCGGACGTTTCCATCGAGATGGATTCTGTCATCCCCCAATGAGTACATTACGTCCGATTCGGCAGTTATCTGGCCCTGTTTCCCCGCAGGGGGGGATTCCCTCAGCATGGCCGGAATCTCTATAGTGTCCGTCCGGCAAATACTGTAGTCTGCAAATCCCAGTCCCTGCTGGCTGGATTGCGCCACAGCCGATGGCGCAGCCGCGCAACTGACGGCAACCGCGGCGGTGGCGGTGAACAACCAGGATTTGACTTCGGGATTGATTTTGGGGTGCATGATTTGACCAGGGGCCGAAGATCAATGATTTGCGGCAATTATAGAGTTTCAAGCGTTTATAATCCAACTGCAAATGTCCAAAAGCCCTGCGAATCGGCCATGACCCTGTATCCCGCATCCCGAACATCGCCGCGACAAAGTATTTGTCCGGGCGGCCTGGCGTTCTTGCCGGAAAGAACATGATGGATGTGATGATTCTGGCCGCGGGTCGCGGGGAACGAATGCGCCCCCTTACAGATACCCTCCCCAAACCGCTTCTGCCGGTTGGCGATTACCCGCTGATCGAACATCATATCCGGAAACTGGCAAAAGCGGGCTTCGTGAAATGCCTGGTCAATGTTTCCTGGCTGCCTGAATTGATTCTGGAATACCTGGGTAACGGCAGCCGGTTCGGTATCGAAATACGCTATTCCCTCGAGGCTGGCGGCGCATTGGGAACAGCCGGAGGTATCGTACACGCCCTGGACAGTATCGAAGGGCATGAACTGCTGGTGGTCAACGGGGACATCTTCACCGACATCGACTTCACGAAACTGGCCCTGCCACGGGATTCGGCTGCACATCTGGTGCTGGTGGACAACCCGCCCCATCACCCGAAAGGTGATTTTTGCCTGGAAGGCGGCCGCATTGAAGGAATCGGCAAAAACTCCAACCCGGCCTACACGTATTCGGGGATAGGAATTTATCGCAAGGAGATTTTCGAAACCTTGCCTGTCTGCAGGAAAATCGATCTCAAAAGCGTTATGGACGGGCTGGTGGAGCAGCAGGCAATGACCGGGGAATACACCCGATCCATGTGGATAGACGTCGGTGACCCGGACCGGCTCCGACAGGCAAGGGAAACAGCGGGGCGTCAGCCCGCAGGGGTTGCCTGAAATCCGGTTGCCGAGTCAATGGCGACGCTCAGTTTCCCGCATAATTCATCGATCTGGTCATCTTCAATGATGAAGGGCGGCGCCAGCAGGACATGATCGCCCTTGTAACCGTCAACGGTCCCGCCCATCGGATAGCAGATCAGCCCGGCTTCGAACGCGGCTTTCTTGATCTTTCGATTGACACCCAGAAAAGGATCGAAAGGTTCCCTGGTATATTTGTCGCGCACGATTTCCAGTCCGCGGAACAACCCCCGGCCCCTGATATCGCCTATATACGGGTGGGATTCGAATTGCGCCGCAAGCGCCGCATGCAGCTTCTCGCCCTGTTTCATGCAACGCTCGACCAGGTTGCGCTCGATCAGGGCATTGACAACGGCCAGTCCGGCGGAACACGCAACCGGATGTCCGAGATAAGTATGCCCGTGTTTGAAGATCCCGCTGCCCTGCTCGATCGTCCGGTAAATTTCCCGGCTGCACAGAGTCGCGCCAATCGGCTGGTAGCCTGCGCCCAGCCCCTTGGCGATGGCCATGATGTCCGGCGCAATGCCCTCCTGTTCACAGGCATACAGTGAACCGGTACGCCCCATGCCGCACATGACCTCGTCCAGGATCAGAAGAATGCCATAACGGTCGCATATTTCCCGGATACGCTTGAAATACCCGCCCACCGCCGGTACGGCGCCGAGGCTCGCTCCGACCACAGGCTCTGCGATGAACGCCATGACCCGGTCCGCTCCGACTGACTGGATTTCATCTTCCAGATGATTCGCCACCCGCTGCCCGTAATCGAACTCCGATTCCCCTTCTCCCTGCCCCCGCCAGGCATAGCATGGACTGATGTGGCTGGTTTCCATCATCAACGGCGCGAACAGTTGACTCCGCCAATTGATTCCGCCCGCCGCCAAAGCGCCCAGAGTGCCGCCATGATAACTTTGCCGGCGGGAAATCAACCGGTGCCTTCCCGTTTCCCCCTTTTCCAGAAAATACTGTCGGGCCAGCTTGATCGCCGACTCTATCGCTTCGGAACCGCCCGACACGAAGTAGACACGGTCGAGCCCGGCGGGAGCATGGCGGATCAGCAGGTCAGCCAGTTCTTCCGCAGGTTCACTGGTAAAAAACGCGGTATGCGCGAAGGCCAGCCGGTTCATCTGCCCGGTGATCTTTTCGATCACTTCCCGGTCGCCATGGCCGAGGCAGGACACCGCGGCGCCGCCGGATCCATCCAGATATCGCTTGCCATCGCTATCGATCAGATAGCAGCCCTGCCCCGTCATTGCCACCGGTGGGACGCCTGTTCCCGGAGACCGCGAAAATACCTTGCTCATATCAAACTCGCTCCACGATTGACGGATGGCAATGTTGCCAGGGATACCAGCACGGCAGCCTCACAGATTTCCACCAGGGCGCCATAAATATCCCCGGTGAATCCTCCGGCCTTTCTGGCCAGCGCCCACCATACCAGGGCAAACCCGAGAGCGCTCCCGATCACGGAGACGGCAAACCCGGGCAGGGAAATGACGCAGAGAATCAAGCAAACCGCAACCCCGGTAATCAGGATGGAACGCGGGTCAAGACTCCGGGACAGCGCTGAACCCGCTCCGGACTCCCGCACATAAGGAAACCGGACGATGGCGATGGACAAGGTGATCCGCGCGATTGCCAGGGAAAACAGGACAGCCAGCAACGCGCCCTGCCTGAACAGGGCGATCAACGCGACTGCCTTGACGATCAGAACCAGGCTCGTGAATACGATGGCGCCGACCCCGCAGTGTGTATCCCGCATGATTTCCAGGAATCGCTGCCGGGTAAATCCTCCCATCCAGGCATCGCCGCAGTCTGCCAGGCCATCGATATGCAGGGCGCCGGTGATACCCACCCAGAACAACAGGGTCAGTACGGCCGCGAGTTCAGGAGGAACCTCCATCCATCCTTGCAAAACCGCGCCGAAAACGACCAGCGGCACAGCGCAAAGCATGCCCGCGCACCCATACCAGGTTACCGCGGCGCCAGCGAGTTCGGGTTGATGCGAAAAGTTCCGGCCGGGAGGGATGCGGGTCAAAAATCCGAGCGCCTGGAGAAATTCATTGAGCATGTGTTTCGATTCCATGAGCCATGGTGGGTTACCGGGTATTATGACTGTCGAGCTGGTACCAGTTTTCCTGGTTGTCCTCATGGTAGACCATGATCCGGCTATGACAGGCATAAGGGATATTGAATCGGCGCAGGGAATCCGCTTTCAGATCCAGCGCGCTATGGAATATGGCCCTGATCACACCGCCGTGCGCGAACAAAACGATTCGCTTCCCCCGATGGATTTCCGTCAGTCGGCCAAACGCGTCCTGCACCCGATACAGAAAATCGGCATAAACCTCCCCGCCATGGGGCGCGGGCTGGTCGGGCTGTCCGATCCAGGTCTTCCATTGGCCGGGATACCTTCTTGAAATCTGCACGAATGACAGGGTTTCCCACTCGCCAAAATCCACCTCGGCAAAACCATCGTCAACAATGCAGTCGATCCCACGGCGTTCGCTGAAATCCCGCGCGAATGACACGCATCTCCTGCGCGGGGACGATACGCACAGGTCCCAGCCGGAATCCGCCTTTTCAAGCCGGGATGTCTGCGTCCGGAGCTGCCGCCAGCCGTTTTCGGAAAGCTCGGGGTCGGTCACCCCGCAAATGGCGTCACCCAGTACATGCTCACCGTGGCGCAGAATGTCAATCCGCGTACAGTCCGACCGGGCACGCCTACCCACGGTCGGAAACCTGTGCCTCGGCAAATGTCGCCATTTCATTTTGCAGCGCACACGCCGAACGCAGCAGGGAGACGGCAACCGCCGAGCCTGTACCCTCTCCGAGGCGCATCCCGAGAGATAACAGCGGGTCGGCCGCGAGCGCCCGGAGGATCCGTTCATGGCCGGGTTCCGCCGAAGTATGGGAGAACAGCATCCATTCCCTGACCGAAGGGTTGATCTCGCAAGCGGCCAGGGCAGCCGCTGAAGAGATGAATCCATCCACCAGGATCGCCATTCCCCGTTGCGCTGCATGGATGAAATAACCGGTCAGGGCCGCAATTTCAAATCCTCCCAGTTCCGCCAGCAACTCCACGGCATCGTTGCCGCCGCCCGCCCTGGCGACTGCCCTTTCCACGATCGTCAACTTGTGCCGGACCCCCGGGGCATCCAGGCCGGTGCCAGGTCCGACCAGATCCGGGGCATCCGCGACCCCGCAGGCCACCGCAAGAGCGGCAGCTGAGGTGGTATTGGCAATCCCCATGTCGCCGCCAATGACAATGGCCGTGGCCCGATCAAAACCGGCCGCAACATCTTTCCCCAGTTGCAGCGCCGCCAGGCACTGCCGCCGGCTCATTGCAGGTTCGACCGCAATGTTTCCCGTCCCTTTCCCAATCGGTCGGTCCACCACGGGAGAATCAAATTTCCGTTCGCTGATCGTGCCGGCGTTGACCACCGTCAGGCCGGCGTTCAACTGCCTGGCCAGGACATTGATTGCGGCTCCGCCGCGAACGAAATTCCGGACCATTTCCATCGTGACCACCTGGGGAAAAGCGCTCACTCCTTCATTGGCTACACCGTGGTCCCCTGCAAAAACAGCAATCTCGACCGGATCCGCAGACGGGGCGCTCCGGCCTTGCATGGCCGCAAGCCGAACCGCTATCGATTCAAGCCGGCCCAGCGAACCGGGGGGCTTGGTCAAGGTCGACTGCCGTCGGGTTGCCCGGTCGCGCATAGCCTCGTCCAGCCGACTGCTTTTCTCCAGGTACCAGGGGTTCATTTCATTAATCAATACTTGCGATTGCTCCGGGACCGTCCGGTCACGGTTGTTTCAGGATTTGCGGCAATCCGAATAATACCATCACTACCTGATCGGCTATAGCCGCAAGCTCCTGGTGAAGCCAGCCGCTTTCGTCCACGAACCGCCTGCCCAGAACCGAATCCGGGACAATGCCCAATCCGGTTTCACCGGACACCAGAAACCATTTTGCCGGTGAGCGCCCAAGACCGGATAAAAAGGCTTCCTTTTCCTGTTGCCAACCTGTCAACGATTGCTGGCAAAGCCAGTTGCTTAACCAGAGCGTCAGACAATCGACTACCACCGCGTCTCTTTCCGAGAACCTGTCGATCAATCCGGAAAGCCGGAATGGTTCCTCGATCAACTGCCATTCAGGCCCGCGTTCCCGCTGATGCCTGAGTATACGGGCCGCCATTTCCCCCTCGTCTGCCGCGTCCGCGAATTGTGCCGTAGCGATAAAACACAGGTTGGCATTGCCCTGTTTCGCATGATCCAGGGCATAGCGGCTCTTGCCGCTGCGCGCGCCTCCGACGACGAGTTCTATCATACAGGAATCAACAGCCAGGCTACGTTGCAGCCGGTTCCGGGACGGGTCGTTCCGAGTGCAGCAACCAGGTATGCATCAGGCCCTTGCCCTTGATCTGCACGCCTCCAACCTCTTCGAAAACGAAGGAATCCCGCAACAGCGCGTGAATGGATTCTGAAACATGAATACTGCCGGGTCGACCGGTGGTCTCCATTCGGCTGGCCACATTCACCACATCCCCCCAGATATCATAGCAAAACCGTTGCCTGCCCACGATTCCAGCCACAGCCAACCCTGAATGCATGCCGATTCTCAGTTGCAGTCCCAGGTCGTTCCGACCGGACCAGACCCTGAATTCATCCCGGATCCTGAGCGCGAAATTCGCGGTTTTCCGGTGATGGTCGGACGATGCCCGGGAAAGTCCCCCCGCCGCCATGTAACCGTCCCCGATGGTCTTGATTTTTTCGATGTCCCAGGTTTCGAGATGGGAATCGAATATGGCAAATACTTCCCCCAGTATACGCACGATTTCCCTGGCTCCCAGGCGCTCGGTCAGTTCTGTAAAACCAACAATATCGGCAAACAAAACCGTGATGGACGGGAATATGTCTGCTATTTCCGACTCTCCCGCCCGCAGTCTGGACGCAATCTCCCTGGGCAGGATGTTCAGCAAAAGTCGTTCCGAACGGTCTTTTTCCACACTCAGATCCTGCATGGCCCGTTCGAGAGCCGCATTCTTGTCCTTCAGTTGCCCGGCCAGCCTCTCCACCAGCTTGAGCCGCTGCCGGGCTGAAATTTCACGCAATTGCCGGGCCCCAGTTCTTCCATGGCTTGCCCCAGGGCTGCGTTCCTGTCCTTCAGTTGCCCGGCCAGCTTCTCCACCAGCTTGAGCCGCTGCCGGGCCCACATTTCGCGCAGTTTCAGTTCTTCCAGGGCCTGTGCATGCGCCGTATCCCCGGTATCCGGACCCTGCGCAGGCTTTTTCACTTCGGCAGGCCCCGAACGAAGTTAATTACCCGAAATCGTGTCGAGTGTGGACTGCAATCGTACCGCCAGACAAGTGATGTCGTCCGATTGCGGCGCGTCTGCAACAAATTCCCGCACGGCAAGCATCACGCCTTCGGCGATTTCCTGCACGCTCCCTGACGACATCTCGGACAATTTGCGGTCGAGACGCTCTTCCCCGAACTCCTCGGAGCGGGCGTCTTCAGCCTCCGTGACCCCGTCAGTGTACAGGAACAAGGTGTCTCCCGGATTCAACTGAATTTGCGTATCATTGAATTCATGTCCCGCCAGGATACCCAAAACCAGATTCCCGGTCGTGGGCAGTTCCTCGAGTTCCCCATTCGGATGTATCAGGCGGGGCGGATTGTGACCCGCATTGGAATACTCGAACTTCCCGACGCCAAAATCCAGCACCCCGAAGAAAAGTGTGATAAAAGTGCATGCTTCGTTGTCTTCGCACACAAGATCGTTTACCAGAGACAGACAGTGTGATGGCGACCGGAAACTCTGCAGGGAAGCCTTCAACAATGCCCGGGTGACCATGGTGAACAGCGCCGCCGGAACCCCTTTGCCGGCGACATCGGCAATCACGATACCGAGATGACTGTCGTCAAGATAAAAATAGTCGTAAAAATCACCGCCGATTTCACGCGCCGGCAGGATCAGGGCGCTGACCTGGTGGGTCTCCGTGTCCGGCAGCGCCTTCGGTTGTACGGCATCCTGCACCTGGCGCGCGACCTCCAGTTCCTGCTTGATTGCGACCAGCCGGTCACGTGACTCCGTGGCAGACTGCATGACCTGCACGTGTTTGATGGTCTTTTCTATCGTGATCGAAAGGTCATTGAAATCAATCGGCTTGGTCAGAAAATCAAAGGCTCCGCGGTTCATGGCGGTACGAATGTTCGCCATGTCTCCATACGCGGAGACGATCACCGCCTGCACATCGGGGTTGACGACAGCCAGCCGGCTCAGCAACGTAAGTCCATCCATGACCGGCATATTGATGTCGGATAACACCAGGTGCACATCCGGATTCGCTTCCAGTATATGCAATGCCTCCATGCCGTTATGGGCAAACAGGAAATCCAGTTCCTTTTTGCGAATGCGCCGTCGAAACTTCTGTCGAACCAGCAATTCCAGGTCTTCTTCGTCGTCTACCACCAACACCCGGACTAACGGTGCATTCATGACCCGTCTCTCTGGTTAATCGGTTCTGGCGGGAATGGGGACCGTTTGTGCACCGGGCACTCACGGGAAATGATCAAAGTGGACACTCAGGCCGCTGCGAGCGCATCGGCCAGTTTCTCCCGAATGTCCAGAATCGCGCTGAATCCACTGATCTCGAATATCTGCGCAATGTGCGGCGCCAATCCGCAAAATAACGCCTTGCCCCCTCCCGACTGCATCTTCCGCGCACTCAACAACATCACCCGCAATCCCGCGCTGCTGATATATTCCAACTCCTCGAAATTGAAAATCAATACCCCCGAACCGCCTTCCGTCTGCTCCCGGATCGCCGCGTCCAGAATGTCCACCGTGCTGCCATCCACCCGACCGCACGGCCGAACAATAAAGGCCTCACCGGATCCGGTCGCCGCCGTCTCCGTCTTTACCGTCAACTTGTCCTGACCCTGCTTGATCTGTTCTGTCATTCAGCTTCTCCAGTCATTTTGCATCGTAGGGTAATACGATTACGTTCATTTGTTCTTTCATAAGCATATTCATCAGACAACTCTTTGGTCAGCAGCACACCCAGACCGCCTATCGGGCGATCCGACAAATCCGAAGCCGTATCTGCTTCCGGCGCTTCTTCAAATGGGTCGAATTCACTGCCGTTGTCTTCCAGAGAAGCGCAGACAACGCCATCTTCCACAGACAAACTGATGGCCAGTTCGGGCGCCTCCACCGCCAGCAATCCATAGTTTACGCTATTTGTAACCAATTCTTCAAGCATGAGGTTGAGGCGCAACTGCAACGGCATGGGCACTCCATGCTCACTCGCGAAATCCTCCAGAACCGGCTCCAGCTCACTGATGGAAGTCAAGTCCGGAGTCAGGGAGACAGTAGTCATTCGATCCAAAATCCCGATTTTTAATGATAATGCATTATCCGCAAAAAATTCTAGCCAAACAAATATTCAGAGTCAATACCCGTTCCAGCGGCTTCACTCCCTGTACTATACAGGAAATGTTGTAGACTACTCCATAATTTTTCACAGTATCCTCCATACCATGAAATTTCTGCTGGTTTCCGATTTGCATTATGTACTGAAGCACTTTGACTGGGTTTTGAATATCTCCGGCCAATTCGATGCCGTTGTCATGGCCGGCGACCAGATCGACGCCCGGTCCCATGTGTACATGCGTATCCAGATTCCTGTAATCCTCAAGTATCTGCACCGGTTACAGGCCAATACCCGGCTTCTGGTGAGTTCCGGGAATCATGACCTCGATGTTCGCGGAGACCACGGAGAGAGGATTGCCCGATGGCTGGAGCCGGTTCGTGAGTCCGGAATCGCCACCGATGGAGACAGCGTGGTGATCCATGACACACTGTTCACCGTATGTCCATGGTGGGATGGGCCAAAAACCCGGGAGATCGTCTCGAACCAACTGGCCGCGGATGCCGGCAAACCGAAACAGAACTGGGTATGGGTTTACCACGGCCCGCCGGACAACTCCCCGACCAGCTGGACCGGGAAACGCCATTATGGCGACTCCGACCTGGTGACGTGGATCGAACGACACCAACCGGATATCGTCCTGACCGGGCATATCCACGAGGCGCCCTTCGTCGAAAATGGCTCCTGGGTCGACCGCATCGGGTCCACCTGGGTATTCAACTCCGGCCGGTCCAGAGGCAGCTTCCCGCCTCACATCGTGCTGGATATCCGGCAACGGACCGCACACTGGCATTCGCCTGCCGCCGCCGAATGGGTGGCGCTGGATCAACCGTTGCAACGACCGCCGCGCAACACCGCCACAGTCCCCTCCTGGTTACAGGGAACGGGCTGACCCGGTCGCGACCAGACGCGGCGCGGCCGGATGAGCTGGCCGGATACGGAGCCAGTCAGGCGGGGTCGCGGTCAGAACCGGGCTGCGGGTCTTCACCCTGCTGGTTCACGATCGTCGCGAGTATTTCATCCATCATCGAAAGGTGATTGGACTGATCGCTGAACTGCTCCTTGATATCCACCAGGTAATTGGTCACGCCATTGACGCGGCGCGCCAGCAATACCGCCAGGGGATAGCAGATGTCCGTATTGTTCTTGAGGAAATCAGGTTGATTCTCAACCATGTAGAACCGGGACGGAACCAGAGTCGTCACAGTTGCCGTGTGCGGCAAATCCAGCAATGCGGACATCTCGCCGAGTATCGACCCGGGTTCGGTCAGCCTGATGATTTCCTGGTCGCGTTTGGATACCCGGACTTCGCCTTCTATCAGGATATAGATCATACCGGTGCGGCCGCCCTCTTCCAGTATGGTTTGATTCGCTTCGATATTCACCACCGGCAAAGACCGGCAACCGTGCAGTATGTCATGCATCAAATCATTCATTTTCCGGCTCCGATGACATCAGGATATTCAAATTGAAACCCGATCATACAACCAAAACCGTCCGCCATGCGAGGATTTCATGTTTTATCGAACAGGCTGGTCAAGCAGGATATTGAAGTGATTACGGATCCGGTTATCGGTCGCCCTGTCCAGGTAGCCGGGATGATGGCCGGCCAGGATCCGGACGGCCTTGTCATGCGCCTGCCGCCACATATCCCTGGCCCCGCTCTCCTGCCAGGTGCGGGGGTCGTCCCGGTTCGCGAGTTTCGGATAAAAATGCTCCTTTTGCATCGCGTCCATGGTATGGCTGCCGCCGAGGAAATGGCCTTCACCGGCAACCGCCTCCCGGATCGCGTCGAACCCCAGGGTTTCTTCATCGACCTCCACTCCGCGAATGATCCGGTATACATGGGAAAGCATTTCATCATCGACCACAAAAGCAGCATGGGAAGCCCCCAGCAAGCTGGCCATCATGCCGGAAGACTCATACACCATATTCGCCCCTGCAAGCCCGGTCGCCAACGAGGAAATGGCCTTTTCGATCCCCATCTGCGCGTCCACCGCCTTCGCGTCCGCCATACTGGAGGCCACCCCGGACGGCAGCCCCAGCCAGTTCGACAATTGTGCGGAAGCCGCATTGAGCAATGTGATCTCCCCGCCGCCACCGGCAAATGAGCCGGTGCGCAAATCAATCACAAAAGGCCAGTTGGAGAAAATCATCGGATAACCGGGTTTGAAAATATTCACCATCACCAGCGCGGCCAGCGTCTCCGCCAGGGTGGATGCCAGCATACCGGCAATGGTCGCGGGGGATGTCGCCCCGGATTGTGCGGCGATGATGCTGTTCAGCGGCATCCCTCGTTCCATTGCTGCCATGGCTACCTCAAAGGCGTCAGCGCCATAACGTAATGGAGAGATCACCGGACTGATATGGGCTTTGCAGAAGGGCCGCCGCCTGAACCTGCCTTCCCCGCCCAGGGCCTGGTCGAACATGTCCACAATCGGATCGACATGCCCGGCCACGAAGAAACTGGTGCCCACCGGTTTCGTGGTCCCGCGCAAAAGCGCATAAGCGGTATTGACATCCAGATCGAAATTGTCCGGCACATCGGTTGCCACACAACAACGGGTAAACCAGGCCACGTTTTTCAGGCAGTCCGCCAGGCGTGTGAAGTCATACAGGTCACGCAGGGTCGAGGGTCTGTAAACTCCCGATTCCATGTCCAGGGTCTGTACCGCCGCGCCGCCCGTCCCGAAGTAGACCCGGTCTCCCCCGACTTCGAAGTCATGCTTCGACTCCCGGCCATGGAAGACGAAGGATTTGGCGGCGCCATCGATAATATCCCCGACCATCGCGGCCGGGAAACACAGGCGCCCCGGATCGTTGACGAAGGCGCCGCAACGCAACGCCTGGCCGGTCAGGGCATCCGGGGATTGCCCCATTCCGATTTCTTCAAGAATCCTGAGGGCCGTACCCAGGATGGCCTCCATGTCCGCTTCGGACAATGGACGGTATTGTCCGCCAACCTGACCGGGTGGACAGGGATCGAACTCCGGCGGCTTGCTGCGCAACGCATGCATCGCCTCCCGGCTGCGGATTCCTCCCCTTCTGGTTCTGGGTCGTTTTTCGGCCACAATCAACCCCGCACCCGTAAATTGCCCGGGTCGTACTGGATCGGATGGATCACCCGCGCCGGATAATGGTCTCCGAGAATCCCGATTTCCAGCTCCGTCCCGATTTCCGCCCGGGCCGGGTCGACGAAGGCACAGGCCATGTTCAGGTTCGTACGATGGCCAAATCCCGCTGAAGTCACCGATCCGACCTGTCGCCCCTGTGCAAGAACCGGAGCGCCGCTATGGGCGCAGGCCATGTCGCAATCCACCGCCATCGAGATCATCCGTTTACGCGGGCCACGGTCGATTTGCCTGATCAGGGCTTGCTGACCGACAAAAAACGGCTTGTCCAGCTTCACAAACCGGTCCAGCCCGGTTTCCATCGGATTCCGTTCATGGATCAGGTCCGCCTTCCAGTGGAGATAACCTTTTTCAATCCTCATCGATTCGGTGGCGTACAGGCCGAAGCAGACCATGTTGAAATCCCGACCCGCCTGATCCAGTATTTTCCAGGCCAGGTAGAGTTGTTCATTCGGAACATGCAGTTCGTAAGACAACTCCCCCGAGAAGCTGACACTCATTGCCAGCGCTTGCGCGTGGCCGATGAACACATGCCTTGCCTGCATCCACGGAAAGGCCTGTCCCGACCAGTCGCACCTCGGTGAGACCGATTGCAGCAACTCGCGTGACCTCGGCCCCGCAATGACCAGGGTCGTATGGCTACCCGCCAATTCACGGATGCGGACGGAATCCGGCTTGTACCGGCTCAACCAGTCCCGGTCGTGCCATTCAGAGGCAGCGGCGGAACCATACCAGTAATGATCCTCTCCCAGCCTGGCCAGGGTCGCCTCGCTCAGCACATTGCCTTTCCCGGTCAGCAGGTAACAAAGCCTGACCTGCCCGTCCGCCTTCGGCATGGCGCCGCAAATCATGGTATCCAGAAAATCACCGGCGCCCCGACCCTTGATCTCATAACGGTTGAAGCCGGACACCTCCATCATGCCAACGCCATTGACAATGCCTTCCACCTCCCTTGCGACAATATCCATGGTGGCTGTAAAGCGATAACTGCGGCGGTCGGCAAAGTCGGCATCGGGCTTGAAAAACAAGGCGCGCTCCCAGCCGGCGACCACCCCCCACTCACAGCGCCTGGCATCCAGGACCGGATACAACGGAGTCGTACGGGCCAGCCGCGCCGCCGGACGATGTTCGTGCGGGAGATGGTAGTGAAACTCGTTTCTGTAATCCTCGACCGCCTTGAGACAGGTATGCTCGGTATTTGCGTAGCGGGTGAACCTGCGCGGATCCAGGTACCAGGCGTCCCATTCGCACTCTCCGTGCACCATCCACTCCGCCAGGATTTTGCCATGCCCCCCGCCTTCCCCGATCCCGGCCCGCAATCCCAGACAGGCAAAGGCATTCGGGATACCGGGAATGGGACCGACCAGCGGCGCTCCGTCAATCGTATAGGTAATCGGGCCGTTGACCACAGTATGTATCCCGGCCCGCTCCAGGCAGGGCAGGCGGGCGAAGACACCTTCCATATTGTCCAGGCATCGGTCCAGGTCGGACGGGCACAGCGACATAGTGAAATCGGGGTCGATACCGTCCATACCGAAGGTTCTGCAATCCTGTTCGTAAATCCCCACCAGTAAACCGGTCTTTTCCTGACGCGAATAAAAATCGTCGCCGGGATCGCGAATGATGGGGACGCGGAAATCCAGTTGCCCGATTTCCCGGATCGGTTCGGTCAGGAAATACATGTGTTCCATCGAGGTTACCGGATGGCTGACGCCCAGCATGCGCCCGACCTCATTCACCCGGTATCCGGCGGCGTTTACGACCATCTCGCAAGCGATGTCGCCTTTGCGGGTATGCACTATGAACTCACCGCCCGGTTTGCGGGTGATCCGTTCAACCGGATTGAATCGCTGGACTTCGGCGCCGGCCTTGCGCGCCTGGCGGGTCAGCGCGGCACAAAGCTGCGCCGGGTCGATGTCTCCATCCAGCGGGTCCCACCAGGCCCCAAGCAATCCCTGTGTCTGCAACAATGGATGTCTTCTGCCCGCCTCAGCAGCGTCGATAAACTCCATTTCCACCCCGACCCCGCGCGCGACCGAAACGTAGTGCCGGTATATATCGACCTGGTCCGGCGTGTGGGCAAGCCGCATGCCTCCGGTAATATGGTAATTGATCGGGAAATCCGGGTCCGCCGATAACTGCCGATACAGATCGATGCTGTGCCTCTTCAGCGCGAACATGGTCTGGTTGGCGCCAAACTGGGTGACCTGGGCCGCCGCATGCCAGGTCGAACCGGAAGTCAGTTCATCGCGCTCGACCAGAATGACGTCTGTCCAGCCTTCCCTGGACAGATGATACAGCGTCGAGCAACCCGCAATGCCGCCGCCGATAATCACCACACGGGCGCTAGTCCTCATCATTCATCCCCTCACCCGGATCAGGGCATCCCCCACGATGGCGCCAGCGGGCAAAACCATCAGTGGATTCACATCCATTTCAACCAGTTCCGCGGATTTCGATTCTGCGAATTCCGCCACCTGGATGATCGTGTCAACGAGTTTGTCGATGTCACATGGCGCGCGCCCCCTGAAACCGCGCAACAGCGGGTAGCACCGGAGCCTGGACAAAGCCTGTTTCACCGTATCGGCATCGGTCGGCAACAGGATAGTCCGGGAGTCCTTGTACAGATCGACCAGTATTCCGCCGCTCGCGACCACCATTGTCAATCCGAATTGCGGGTCTGCCCGAACGCCGACCAGCAATTCATGCACTGTATCCTCCACCATGGATTCAATCAGCAGTCCGTGACTTTTTTGTTCGAGGCAGCGGCCCGCCATCACACCGCGAATATGCTCCACCGCCGCCAGCGCCGATTCGACATCGGCCAGATTCAGCAGGACTGCATCCAGTTCGGTTTTATGAACCAGGTCATCGGCGACCAGTTTGATCGCCACCGGAAATCCGATTTGCCCGGCTACCGCCGCCGCCCGGCTGATTTGCGGAATCGGCAGAAACCGGCTCTTCGGTATTTGCAGGCCGAACCGGCCCAGCATCCGCTTGCTTTCCCATTCGTTCAGGGATCGCGGTGGGTAGTCCGGGTCCGGATGCCGCGCCGCCGGTCCGACAATCCTGAATCCACTCCTCTGGCCGTTTGCCAGAATCCGTTCCCGGTCACGATGGTAATCGCAGGCCAGGGCCAGCGCATCCAGTCCTCGGTCAAACCCCTGCATCGGCGTGATTCCGCCAGCGACATAGATTTCCCTGGATTCCGGGTCGAAATTCTCGGAAAGCTCACTGCATATCCCGGCCGGGATTCCGACGGCGTTGACCGCGTCCATGAATGATTTCCCGTCTGCGCGGTAACGGGAATTATCGGCTTCGAATTCCGCCGGGGGGTAGTCCTGGACAAAAACCGCGGCGTCAAAACCGTCTTCCAGCGCGGTCGCGAATACTTTTGGCATGACCTCCCGGTTACCCCATAACGGGGTAGTATAGTCCAGGGGATTGGAAATGGTCGCGATATCCGGCAACAGTCCGGCCAGCTTCCGGCAACACGATTCCGATGGCTGCGGCAGCGCCAGTCCCTTATCGTCACAATAGTCGGCCACCATCAGGGCTTCGCCTCCCGAACAGGTAAACGCGGCAACGCGCCGGCCTTCGGGAACGCCTGACAGGGTCATGAACTTCAGGGTTTCGAGCATCAACTCCGGGGACCGGACCCGAATCACCCCCAGCAGGTCGAACAATGCCTGGTGGGCCTCATCGGACCCGGACAGTGACCCGGTATGGCTGACCGCCAGACCGGCGCCGATACTCGAACTGCCCGCTTTCAGTACCAGAACCGGCTTTTTGGCGTGCAGGGCCTTCAGGCAGGCAGCGGCAAATTTCTCTACATTGACGATGCCTTCGATATAAATGCCAAAGCCGCTCACTCGCGGATCATCGACCAGGACATCCATGTAATCTTCAATTGCCAGCATCGCCTGGTTGCCGGCGGAAATCACATAGGCAAGCGGAACGGAACGCTGGTTCATGGCCATATCTGCCGTGATCATGCCGCTCTGCATGATCAGCGCCGCCCCTTTGCGGCATTTGTGCCGCCCCGCTCCGAACGGCCACAGAACCGCATCGTGGACATAGTTGATCACCCCGTAACAGTTCGGCCCGACCAGCGCCATATTGCCTGCGGCCTGGATCAACTCCCGCTCGGATTCCCTGCCGGCCGGTCCGGTTTCTCCATAGCCCGCGGTAAAGCAGACCACGCCGCCGGCGCCGATTTCATTCAACTCCACAACCACCTGCACAGCGGCTTCTTTCGGCGCGGCCAGGAAAACCGCGTCGGGCGCTCCGGGCAAGTCCTTCACGGTCGGATAGCAGGGCTGTCCGCCCATTTCACCGCGTTTCGGATTCACGCCCGATACCGTCCCCTTGAATCGCGCGGCACACTGGCGGGCCGCATAATCCGCGTCCCGGCCACCGATAAAGGCGATATGTCCGGGCGCCAGTAATCGTTTCAGGTTTTCGAGGCGCTGCAAATCGTCGTTGGGCATAGAACCTGGTTATCCGCCATACTCCCTTAACAGTGAACGGGAAATAATATGCCGCTGGATTTCCGAAGTACCGTCCCAGATACGGTCCAGACGCGCATCCCGCCACATTCTCTCGATCGGGAGATCTTCCATCAGCCCCATACCTCCATAGATCTGGATGGTATTGTCGGCGGCCCGCCCTACCGCCTCCGAAGCGAACAGCTTGGCCATCGCGGCATCCACATTACGCATCACCCCCCGGTCCGCCTTGTCCGCCGCATCCATCACCAGCAGGTCGGCGGCTTTCAACTCTACCATCATGTCCGCGAGTTTGAACGAAGTCCCCTGGAATTTTCCGATTGGCTGGCCGAACTGTTTCCTCTGGGCCGCCCAGCCCGCCGCAAGATCAAGCAAACGCTCCATCCGGCCGCAAGCGGCGGCGGCGACCCATACCCGTCCCATCCTCAACCACTCGTCCGCCAGTTCCAGACCCTTGTGCTCCTCGCCCAGAATCTTGCTCTCATGCACCCGGCAATGGTCAAAAACAAGCTGCCAGGTATGATAAGCGCGCTGTGCCGCACAGCGTGGCCCGCGTTCGATCGCAAAGCCCGGCAGACCCGCGTCGACCAGGAATCCGGTCACCAGTTTGCGTTCCCCGCGAGGACTCCCGGTCACGCCGGTCTGCGCGAACAGAATCGCAAAATCCGGTTTTACCGGACTGCTGATGAAATGCTTGCTGCCGTTGATTACAAATTCACTGCCGACCCGTTCCGCCCTGGTCTGCATCGACAGGATGTCGGAACCGGCGCCGGGTTCAGTCAATGCGAAAACCTCTTTCTTCTCCCCGGTCACGCAAGGTTTCAGATATTCGTCGATCTGCTCGTCCTTGCAGCACATCAGGATCTCGGACGGACGATGCAGGTAGCCGTGCAACCCGTAAATGGTCTTTCCCAGTTCCCTCTCGAACAGGGCCAGGGATTTGTAATCCAGCCCACCCCCGCCGATTGATTCCGGCAGGTTCGGAGCATAAAAGCCCATCTCGATCGCCCTGCGCTTGATATGGGAACCCAGTTCCTCCGGGACTTCCCCGGTCCGGTCAACCTCCGCCTCATGGGGTTCGAGTTCCTGTTCCCGGAACGCGCGAACCGAATCCACCAGCAACCGTTGTTCTTCAGTCAGGGGATAATCCATGGTCACAACCGATCGGTCTCGATGCTCTTTTTGATTCTGTTCAATATGGACAAGGCGCCGGTTTCGCCTCCAGGGAACCGGTTCCAGTCATCTGGTTGCCATTTATACCGGATTTTCACCAGGATAGGAATACGCCCGATTCCCCGTGAAGCCAGCATCCCCCACGCCCAACCGTCGGCAGGAACACAGCCTTGCCTGTCCGCAGCCGAAGAGCGGTTGCGGAAACCGTCCAATCCCGCTTAGACTAGCGTATCCTGTATCCAGAAATCCAAACCGAACATGACCGGGAATAACCAGGACATCATCACTGTCGAAAATGGACAGGTTTTCGAAATTACCATCAACCGCCCGAAGGTCAACGCGATCGACACGCCGACCAGCCGCAGGATGGGGGAGGCGTTTGTCTATTTTCGGGATAACCCGGAACTGAAAGTCTGCATCATCACCGCCGCCGGTGAGAAAATCTTCTCCGCCGGCTGGGACCTGAAGGCGCTCGACAGCGGCGATATCAGCCTGTCGAACTGGTGGGAAGGGGAAGACGCCAGCCTGGGCGGCTTCGCTGGCATCACCGAGATCTGGGATCTGAACAAACCCGTGATCGCGGCTTTGAACGGACTGACCATTGGCGGGGGGTTTGAAATTGCGCTGGCGTGCGATTTGATCATTGCCGCCGAACAGGTTGAATTCGCATTGCCCGAGCTGCCGCTCGGCATCATTCCCGATGCCGGCGCGATCCAGCGCCTGCCGCGCCGGATTCCGTACAACATCGCACTTGAAATGCTGTATTTCGGCAGGAGGATGCCGGCTCGCGAAGCGGCCGGCTACGGGTTGGTCAACAAAATTGTCCCGGCCGACCGACTCCTGCCCACCGCCCGTGAATGGGCAAGCCGGTTAACGGATGTCGCCCCTCTCGCCCTGCAATCGATCAAGGAAGTCCTGCGCGCCATCGACGGAGAGAGCATCCGCGATTCATTCGACAGGATGCGCAACGATGACCTGCCTTTCTACCGGGAAATGCTGCGCTCCAACGATGCCGGAGAAGGGGTCAAGGCTTTTGTCGAAAAGCGCAACCCCGACTTCAAGGGCAAATAGAAATCATCAACCGGAAATGCCATGCTGAATCAACCCCCGGACGCGGTTAAAAACATCACCTGCCTCGGCGCCGGCCCGATTGGCGGCGGCTGGACGGCCTGGTTCCTTTCCCGCGGTTACCGGGTCACGACCTGGCTGCACGACGAATCGGAGACAGACGCGCTGGAACGCTTGCTCCAGACCGCGTGGACCAGTTTGACGGAGCTCGGTCTGGGTCCGCAGGCCAGCCTGGATCATTTCAAATCGACGACTTCTCTGGAAGAAGCGGTGGCCGAAGCGGAATTCATCCAGGAGAGCATACCGGAATCGCTCGATCTGAAACAGGGGCTGTACCAGACCCTCGGTGATATGGCGCATCCCGATGTGGTCATTGCATCCAGCACATCCGGACTGTCCATGACCGACATTCAGGCCAGGTGCGCCACCCCGGAACGCACTATAGTCGCCCACCCGTTCAACCCGCCTTACCTGCTGCCACTGGTCGAAATGATCGGCGGGAAGAAAACCGCCGCCCGCGCCGTCACCTGGAGCGAACAGTTCTACCGGGCAGCCGGAAAGTCTCCTCTGGTGATGAAAAAGGAAGTGCCCGGCTTTATCGCCACCCGGCTGCAGGAAGCGATCTGGCGTGAAGCGCTGCACATGGTGGCCAATGGCGAAGCCACGGTCGAACAAATCGATCAGGCGGTCGTCAACGGGCCCGGGCCGAGGTGGGCCCTGATGGGGCCTTGCGAAATATTCCATGTGGGCGGGGGCGAAGGCGGCATGGCCTACTGCCTGGATCAATTCGGCCCCGCGCTGAAACTGCCGTGGAGCCGCCTGGCCGCCCCGGAACTGACCGGGGACTTGAGGAACCGGATGGTCGAAGGCTGCGAAGCAATGTGTGGAGGGGCGGATTTCGCGGCGTTGAGCCGGAAAATGAACCAGGGCCTGGTGGAAATTGCCAGAATGAAACTCGAATCCTCAACCCGGCGGGAACCAGAGATTGTCAGTTGAGGAGTACAGGTCTATAATCCGCCCTGAAGCATCTGTAAACAAAAACAGGATAATCACCACCCGGATCATGCCCCGGGTGCATCGTAATTCGTCTTTCCAGGAGAAATACAACCATGAGTGTAGAAAACGAAATCAGAAAATTGCAAAAGCAGGTCTCGGAAAACCAGATGAGCCGTCGTCGCTTCATGCAGGGCGCAATGGCGCTTGGCGTAGGCGCAATGGCGCCGTCGCTTTACAGTGAAGCAGCCAGGGCGGCGCCCAAGGTAGGCGGGGTTTACCGGATGGGTCTGGGCGGCGCCAACACCGGGGATTCCATGAACCCGGACAACAACGGCGACACCTTCATGATCAACCTGAACCAGGGTATCGTGCGCAACCCCCTGGTTGAAGTCAATGCCTACGGGCAGGCCGTCCCGGAACTCGCGGAAACGCTCGAACCTTCCGCCGATGCTTCCGTTTGGCGGGTCAAACTGAAAAAGGGTATTGAATTCCATAGCGGGAAATCCCTGACCATGGATGACGTCATCGCTTCGATCGAACATCATCGCGGCGAAAATTCCACATCTGACGCCAAATCGGTGGCTGAGTCTCTGGGCGCCCTTTCAAAGGATGGCGACACTTTGGTATTCACCCTGGAAAGCGGCAATGCCGACTTCGCCTACCTGCTCAGCGACTATCATATCCTGATTGGCGCGGCGGATGACATGGGTAATATCGACTGGGCATCCGGCGACGGCACCGGCCCATACAGTCTGGTCGAGTTTGAACCCGGTGTGCGGGCAACGGCAAAACGGAATCCGAACTACTTCAAGGAAAACGAAGGCAACTTCGATGAAGTGCACATCACCGCAATCAACGATACCGCCGCCCGGATGAACTCCATGGTGACCGGCCAGGTCGATGCGATTGCGCGTTGTGACCTCAAAACCGCCGGCCTGCTGGAGAAAAAGCCCGATGTCGATGTGCTCCAGGTTTCCGCCACCAAGCACTTCACTTACCCGATGGATGTGCGGGTTGCGCCTTTCAGCGATAACAATGTGCGTCTGGCGCTGAAATACGGCATGGACCGCCAGGGCTTCGTCGATACTGTTCTGCGCGGTTACGGTTCGGTTGGCAACGACCACCCCATCGCCTCGACCCAGAATTACCATGCGTCCGACCTGCCTCAACGTCAATACGATATCGACAAGGCCAAATGGCATCTGAAACAGGCCGGTTACGAGAGCCTGGATCTGGAACTGTCGGCAGCCGACGCCGCATTTGGCGGCGCCGTGGAAGCATCGGAACTGTACGCCGAAGCGCTGCGTCCGGCTGGCGTCAATCTGACTGTCAAACGGGTATCTCCGGACGGCTATTGGGATAATGTCTGGATGAATGTGCCGTGGTCGGCATGCTACTGGAGCGGTCGACCGACTGCCGACTGGATGTTCACCATTGGCTACAAGGCTGGCGGCAACTGGACCGACAGTTTCTGGAATCATGCCCGTTTCGAAGAGTTGCTGGTCATGGGCCGCGCCGAACTCGACGAAGCGAAGCGAAGGGACATCTATGTTGAAATGCAGACCATCGTCAGTAACGAAGGTGGCGTAATTGTGCCCTGTTTCGCCAACAACGTCGATGCCGCTTCCACCGCGCTCGGCCGTCCGGCCAAACTCGCAGCCAACTGGGAACTTGATGGCTCTCGCAGCGCAGCGCGCTGGTGGTTCGCATAATCTTTACCGATGTGTTTACAGTCCGGTTTTGCAGTTTGACAGTGCAAAACGAAAAGGCGGTCAGGAATCCCTGATCGCCTTTTTATTTTCTGTAAAACCCTTCAACCCAACCCCCCGCCACGGATGAAAAACCCCCTGTTGCGCATGATCGCCAACCGGATCGGCCTCGGCCTGTTCACCCTGCTGGCGATTTCATTCCTGATTACCGTCGGCGTGGAATTGCTTTCCGGCGATGTCTGTACCGCGATCATGGGGCAGATGGCGAGTCCGGAAACGGTCGCTGCCTGCCATGCGAAACTGAACCTGGATCGGCCCCTGCTGGTGCGCTATCTGGAATGGTTGTTCAACTTCCTGCAAGGGGATATGGGCAGTTCCCTCGCTAATGAGAGAACCGTCCAGGAGCTGATCAGCGCCAGAATCGGCAACACGCTCTATCTCGCCGCGCTCTCATCCCTGGTGGCCATTCCCCTCGGGATCGCGTTGGGCGTTGTGGCTGCCCTGTATCGAAATACCGGGTTTGACCGCGGTATTTCAGTCACCACCCTGAGCGCCATTTCGGTCCCGGATTTTTTCGTGGCCTATATCCTGATGGCCCTGTTCGCGGTCAAGTTCAGCCTGTTCCCGGCCATTTCAAACGTATCGGAGGATATGGGGTTCTGGGAGCGGTTTTATGTATCAGGACTGCCGGTCTTCACCCTGACCCTGATCTCCATCGCGCACCTGATGCGGATGACACGGGCTTCCATCGTCAACCTGCTGGCGAGTCCGTACATCGAAATGGCGAAACTGAAAGGCGTCAAACCGGCCAGGATCATCATCAAACATGCCCTGCCCAATGCCTGGGCGCCGATCATCCAGGTCGTCGTCCTCAATATCGCATTCATGGTGGTCGGCGTTGTGATCATAGAAGTGGTATTCGTGTATCCCGGCCTGGGGGCGCTGATGGTGGATTCGGTGCAGCTTCGCAACATGCCGGTAGTACGCGCCACTGCAATGATCTTCGCGGCGGCTTATATCCTGTTGAACCTGCTGGCCGATGTGCTTTCCATCATTGCCAATCCGAGACTGCGGCACCGGAGATAGGCGTGAAAGAAGCGGGCATGAAAATACTGGAATACATCGGAGACCTCAACTGGAGCGCCCGGATCGGCTTGTTCATCATTCTGTTTTTCGCGTTCTGCGCCATCTTCGCGCCCTGGCTGGCCCCCTATGGAGAAAGCGAGATAGTGGGGGATGTGTGGGAACCGATTGGCGGGGAATTCGTGTTCGGCACGGATATCATCGGCAGGGATATGCTGTCCCGGCTGATTTTCGGGGCGCGCAACACAATCGTACTCGCGCTGTTGACCACAATCTGTTCGTTCACCCTCGGCAGTGTAATGGGGTTCATAGCCGCGACAAAGGGCGGCATGATCGATCAGGTTCTCAGTCGAATCGTGGACATCATCATATCGGTACCGACGCTGATCTGCGCGTTGATCGTGGTATCCGCTGTCGGCACCTCCTTTTTCGTCCTGGCTGTCGTGATCGGCATCATCTACGCCATGCCGGTATACCGTATTGCCAGGGCAGTCGCGATGGACATCGAGGTGATGGACTATGTCGAAGCCGCCAGACTGCGCGGCGAAGGCCTGTGGTGGATCATGAAACGGGAGATCCTGCCCAATGCGATGACTCCGCTGGCCGCCGAATTCGGCTTGCGCTTCTGCTTCGTGTTCCTGCTGATCAGTGGTCTGAGCTTCCTCGGGCTGGGACTGCAACCCCCCCTTGCCGACTGGGGCGCGATGGTTCGCTCCAATTCCGAAGGGATCGCCTGGGGTTTCCTGCATCCCCTGATACCCGCTTCGTGTATCGCCCTGCTCACCATCGGCATCAACCTGCTGGTCGATTCGCTGGTACATAAAGCCAGCGGTTTGCGCGATGAACACTGAGACGCCTGCCCGCGCGACAAGCCATGACTGACCGACTACTGGAAATCCGGGATATCCTGATCGAAGCGGAGATCGAAGGACAATGGACGCCAATCGTAAACAACCTCTCCATGACCCTGGAGCGCGGAGAAATCGTCGGGTTGATTGGCGAATCCGGCGCCGGGAAATCCACTTTCGGCCTCTGCGCCCTGGGCTATACCAAGCCCGGATGCCGGATCGTTTCAGGCTCGATCAAACTGGACGGGATGGAACTGACCGGCCAGCCGGAATCGGTCCTGCGGGAGATTCGCGGCAACAAGGTCGCCTATGTGGCGCAAAGCGCCGCCGCGTCATTCAATCCGGCCCACACGCTTCTTGAACAATTTTCCGAAGCTCCGGTGCAACACGGCAAGATGAAAACCTCCGAGGCGGCCATCCGGGGACGGGAACTTTACAAACAGCTTGATTTGCCTGAACCGGACACCATCGGCGAAAGATACCCGCACCAGGTCTCCGGCGGGCAGTTGCAAAGGGCGATGACCGCCATGGCGCTCGGCAGCAACCCGGACATCATCATTTTTGACGAGCCCACGACGGCTCTGGATGTCACCACCCAGATTGAAGTGCTGTCCGCCATCAAAGAGGCGGTGAAATCGCGCCATGTCGCCGCGATTTACATCACCCACGATCTGGCCGTTGTCGCACAAATGGCCGACCGCATCATGGTGCTGCGTTACGGTGACCTGATCGAAGAGGGCGATGCCCGTGAAATGCTGGCAAACCCGAAAGAAGATTATACGCGCCAGTTGCTGGCAGTCCGGTCCCTGCGTGAACAGCGGACTGGAGACGCGCGCGAAGACACTATACTGGAAGTGGAGAATGTGACCGCGCGCTATCCGGGTACAACGACGGATGTCCTTCAGGACATCCACGTCAAGCTGCAAAAAGGCAAGACAGTCGCAATCGTCGGCGAATCGGGAAGCGGCAAAAGCACACTGGCCAGAGTGATCACCGGACTGTTGCCGCCGTCCACAGGATCAATCACCTACCGCGGCGAAGTATTGCCCCCGGGCCTCAAGGAAAAGAGCAAGGAGAACCTCCGCTCCATCCAGATGATTTACCAGATGGCCGATGTGGCGATGAATCCCCGTCAACGAATCCGGGAGATTATTGGCCGCCCCCTGGAGTTCTATCACGATATTTCAGGCCAGGCCAACGAAGCGAGAGTGCTCGAATTACTGGAAAAAATTGAAATTCCCGGCAGCTATATGGACCGATACCCGGCCCAGCTTTCCGGCGGGGAAAAACAGCGTATCTGCATTGCCCGCGCGCTGGCCGCGGAACCGGAACTGATCATCTGCGATGAAGTGACCTCCGCTCTCGACCAGCTGGTTGCCGAAGGCATCCTGGACCTGCTGCAAAACCTGCAGAATGATCTCAACGTTTCCTATCTGTTCATCACTCACGACCTGGCTACGGTCAAGGCGATTGCAGATGAAATCGTGGTGATGTACCAGGGCCGGATCGTGGAGCAGGGTCCGAAGAAGGAAATCCTGGAACCGCCCTGGGAAGACTATACGGAGTTGCTACTGTCTTCGGTCCCGGAAATGGACCCCGACTGGCTCGACGAACTGGTTCAACGACGACTGCGCGGCGAAGCCCCCACCGCCGACACCCTCAGGCAACGATAAACAGCCCGTCATCTGATTTTTAAAATGCCGTCTACACGGAGCGAATTCTGGAAAACCAGACTGGAACATAATCGCCAACGGGATTCAGAAGTCCGCTCAGCTCTTTTGGAGTCAGGATGGAGGCTTCTTGTTATCTGGGAGTGTGCCTTGAAGGGAAAAGATTGTACAGGAGAAATAAAGGGAAGGCCGGAAGAGTAGAACGACAGCCCAGGTACAGGCAGTTGCAGTAATCATTCGCCGCGTTTTTCGAGTTCGTCCAACCGCGCTTTCATCGGGTCGGCTGGAGCTTCCGGGTCATACCGAAAATCCGTAGTGGGTGCCGTCGGGAAACTCGACATCGACACGCAACTTGCCGCCGGTCGCTTCTACATAGCGCTTCAGGGACGACAGTTTCAAGTCACGACCCGGCTTCTCCATACCCGACACGGTCGGTTGTTTGATCCCAAGAGTAAGCGCGATCTCTTTCTGGGTTTTTTGTGCACGCTCTCGCAACTCTGCCAAATGGATGTCAAGCAGCATCTCTGCCGCTTTTTCCCGCGCTTTGGCAACTACTTCGGGCTTCTCTGTTGTCAGTATCTGATCAAGCGTTCTTGCCATAATGTTACCCTTTCTTCAGTTTCTCCAGATGTGCCGTGAATTCACGATCAGCCACCCGGATCATCGTCTCATAAAATCTTTTCCCATCCCCGGTCTTGTTACCGGCGCAAAGCAATATCCCTTTCCGTTCTGGGTCAAACGCGAAAAACGCCCTGATCGGATTGCCTTTGCTCTGGATTCGCAATTCTTTCATATTGCTATGGCGTGAACCGTTCACAGTGTCCGAATATGGCCGCGACAACATGGGGCCTCTTTCCTCAAGCACTATAAGCGATGCCAGCACATTGGTCCTGTCAACATCATCCAGAGCATCAAGCCACTCGTCAAAGGTGTCGGTTGTTTCGATAACCCACATGACTCTTCCTTGTCAAAATATAGGTTGAATGCTATATAGCTGCAACTTTAATGTCAAGCGATTTTGTTCAGAGCAGACTTTTACTGATTCTTCTTTAACATCCTTGTATTTCTGGCACGGAATGCCATAATTGCGGGGATGATCGCGCGTCTCAGGCCGGGATCACGTCCGGGAAGCCATCGGCGCGTAATTCGTCACCGACCTCCTCTTCCAGCATTTTGACCACATGCGGCGTCCAGGCGTCGCCGCCATACTTGTCCCTCGATGCCTCGAACTGCGCTTTGACCAGATGGGCCAGCTTGAGCGGCACCTGGTATTTCTCCCCCAGGTCGGTGACGAATCCCAGATCCTTCAATCCGAGGTCCGTGGTAAACCCGGTATTCAATGATCCATTCAGGATCACCGGAGCCCAGTCTTCAAATTCCCGGCTGGTTCCGGAACTTGCGCAAATGGCCTGGTAACACATCGCCAGGTCCAGTCCTCCCTTTTTCGCCAGCATCAATGCCTCGCCGGTCGCCACCAGATCGACCAGGCACAATAAATTGGAAATCACCTTGATCAGGGACGCGCTGCCAATATCCCCCGTATGAATGACCTGGCCCGCCAACAACTCGAAAAGCGGCAAGTGCCGCTCGAATACGACCCTGTCCCCGCCAACCAGTACCGTCATTTCCCCTCTTGCCGCCCGATGCACGCCGCCTGTCACCGGGGCTTCGAGCAACGCCACTCCTTTCGCTGCCGGGATTTCCCGCATTTTCCTGATCCCGTCGACGCCGACCGTGCTCATTTCGATCCATGTACTACCCGGCCGCATGGCGGCCAGAGCGCCGCTGCCGCCCAGCATGGCTTGCCCGGACGCGGCGGGAGACGGCAGACAGGTGATTACGGGATCGCACCTTTTCGCCAGATCCACGACAGAATCGGCCGCGGCGGCCCCTTGCCGGGCCAGACCGCTCACTCTGGACGGGTCGAGGTCGAATACCACGATGGATGGATGCGCTTTCAGCGCCACCGACGCAAGCCGGGCGCCGAGTTGCCCCAGGCCGATAAACCCCGGATTCATCGCTGGATCCATGGGACGGGAATCTCTCGGCAATCGGAAACAGGGATCAGGAACCCCTTATTTCCCGGCAAGGCCGAGTTTCGTTCTGGCCTCATCGGCAGACAATGCGCGCCCGCCCAACCTGTTTATGATTTCAACCGCTCTTTGCACCAGTTGGCCATTGGTGGCCAGCACGCCGCGATCCAGGTAGATGTTGTCTTCCAGACCGACCCGGACATTGCCGCCCAGCACCATGGCCTGGGCGACCATCGGCATCTGCATTCTGGAAATACCGAATCCGGCCCATACCGCGTTATCCGGCAACGCCTGTTTCATGGCAACCATGGTTTCGGTATCGGCTCCGGCGCCCCACGGAATGCCGAGGCAAATCTGGAACATCGGCGGAGCGTCGATCAATCCTTCATCGACCAGTGACCGGGCCAACCGGATCTGGCCGAGGTCGAATACCTCCAGTTCAGGCTTGACCCCGAGTTGCCGGGTCATTTCCGCCATCTTCCTCAAATAAGCGGGCGTGTTCAGATACAGGTCATTCGCGTTCCCGAAAATCATGGTACCGCAGTCCAGGCTGCAAATATCCGGCATGCATTCAATCACATGCGCGAGCCGCTCTTCCGGCCCGACCATATCCGTACCCGGCCCCGGCATCGAGGGGTCCTCCTCACTCGGAACCCAGTCTCCTCCCATGCCCGCGGTCAGATTGATGACGACATCGACCCCGCTGTCCCTGACCCGATCCACCGTTTCCCGGAACAGGCCCACATCCCTCGACCCCTGGCCGGTTTCCGGGTCGCGCACATGAATATGCGCAATCGCAGCGCCGGCTTTAGCGGATTCGATGACCGCGGCGGCAATCTGTTCCGGAGTCACCGGCACCTTGTCACTCCGCCCGGTGGTATCGCCGGCCCCGGTTACCGCACAGGTTATGATTACTTCGTTGTTCATGTCATGGGTTACCGTATGCAAAGCGGTCATTCTACCAGACGGAACCAGCACGGTATATCACCGCAATTATCCCCGCAAATATCTCCGCAAATATTCCCGCAAGCGCCACTTTATTTCGCCATTCACACACGGCCGGGAATGACGGCCATGGCAGAAGCGTTACCTGGAAATGTTATTGAGTTGTTTGCCGATCACATTCAGTTTTTCCGCTATTTCGTCTTGCCGTATCCTGAGTTCCGCCAGTTCGGCGTGCTGGTCCCCTTCATGCTCGGCCTGCATCGCGGACACGATGATCCCGATGAACAGATTCAGCACCGTAAACGATGTACACAATATGAATATGACAAAAAAGGACCAGGCCATCGGAAAGACTTCCATCACGGGCCTGACTATACCCATCGACCAACTCTCCAGGGTCATGATCTGGAACAACGAGTAGGCGGACAGGCCAATGGAACCGAACCAGTCCGGGAAATCACCTCCAAACAACTTCGTCGCCATCACGGAAAACACGTAAAAAACCAGCAGCAACAGGCAGGTTATCGACCCCATTCCCGGTAATGCCGCAACCAGCCCTCCCACAACCCGTTTCAGAGACGGCATGACACTGATCAGACGCAACACCCTCAAAATCCGGAGCGCCCTCAATATGGAAAGATTGCCGCTCACCGGAATCAACGAAATGGAAACCACCAGGAAATCGAAAATCCGCCATGGATCGTGGAAGAACCTGAATCGATAAACCAACATTCTGGCCAGGACCTCGATGGTGAACACGCCCAGAATGACCTTGTCCAGAACGATCAGGACCGTCCCCATCCGGTCCATCACAACGGCATCGGTTTCCAGTCCCAGGATGATCCCGTTGATCACGATCAGTACAATGATGAAAGTCTCGAACTTGCGGCTTTCCAGCAATACTTTTATATTTTTCATATCTTTACATGTTTCCTTTTTTTCAATACTTTCCCACGGGGCTTGACCCGGCGCATCCGTTGCGGATTCGACCCGCCAGCCTCGTACCGGTGGAAATTTTCTCAAACTGCGAGTATGATCGAAACCCTGTCATGAATAATCGATTGGAGTTTTCCGGATACATTGATCAAGAACACAAAATTCCAGATTGGCCAGGTCGTGCGCCACCGGGTTTATGATTTCCGCGGTGTCATATTCGATGTGGATTCAGAATATAATAATACGGAGGAATGGTATCAATCCATACCGGAGACAATAAGACCCCACAAAGAGCAGCCTTTTTATCATCTGCTCGCTGAAAACCGGGACACGCAATATATCGCCTATGTGTCCGAGCAAAACCTGCAAAATGATGATAGCGGCCTGCCGGTCAGCCACCCCCAGGTGGATGACATATTCGAGAAAACCGAAAGCGGTCATTATACCGTTCGTTATAACCGATCTCACTGAAATCATCCATTCGATATGCCCTTCCAGGCCCGGCGCCTGGCCAGATGAATGCCGCGCCATACCAGACCCGCGGCCAGAGCCAGGTAGACCACCACCAGATGCAGGGGCAGTCCGTGGTGACCCAGTTCCTCCATCGCCAGCCCGCCGGACACCGACCCTAAAAGCGCCCCCACACCCCACATCAGCGCGAACGCGGCGGAGCCATTTATCAGGTCCGCCCCATCAAACCGGTCTCCCAGCGAGGTCAGCGTCACGGTATAGACTCCATAACCGGTCGTCCCCGCCAGAATCAGCACAGGCCACATCCACGGGGTTGCCATGACCAGCGGCAGAATCAACAGCGTCACGGACGTAACCAGCGCGCAGCCCGCCAGGACCAGCCGATGGGGGAACTTGTCCGCCAGCCACCCAACCGGGAACTGCAACACCGTATTGCCGACGATCAACGCCGTCAACGCCAAAGCCGAAGCGGCTACGGTCAGACCGGACTGAATGCCGTACACCGGCAACAAGGACAGTGTCGCCGCATCGAAAATGGCAAACGCGAAAACGCAGGCCAGCAACATCGGGGCCATGGGCGCGAAATCGATAATGCCGGTCTTGCGGGATTTTTCTTCGGGCGTAAACTTCCCTTCCCGCAGCAGGCAAAGCGGCCATACACCCAATAAAATCACCATCGCGCCCGCGATGAACGGTGTCCAGCCCTGGATACCGATCCAGCTTATTATTGCGGGGCCGGCGCCGAAGCTGGCCGACAGGACACTGCTGTAGATTGCGACCACTTTCCCGCGGTGGGCGCTGCCCGCAAACTTGACGATCCACATTTCGCTCAATACGAACAGCGTGGAAATCGACATGCCCTGAAGGATGCGCAGGATAAACCAGGATTCCAGGGAATCGAAAATCTTGTAACTGACCAGCAGGACACTGGTGGCCAGGGCCGCGGCAATGGCGACGTTCCGTGACCCGAATTTTCTGGCTGCAATCGGAATCACCGGCGAGAACAGCAGGATTCCGATCGGCATCATTGCCGAATTGATGCCGATCATTCGGGCGGAAACCCCTCTCGATTCCAGAATCAGCGACAACAGGGGATAGGTCATGCCAAATGCCAGGCCGAACACACTGATGGCCGCACAGGCTGCAACCAGATTTCGCAGATTCATGGACGAAACCATTCAGGGACCGCCCTCCTGACGAGCCCCGCAACCGGGTAGCCAGCATCCTTCCGTAACCCGGTCATTGCCGCCCGGATCCGGGTGTGTAACCACCTTGGAAAAACCCCTGTCGACCATTTTCTTCCTCACTTGTGCAGCCTGCCGATAGCCGTGTTCCAGTACCAGCCAGCCCCGGCATGCAAGGAATCCGGGAGCGGCTTCGATTATTTCGCTTAATGCGGCGAATCCCTGGTCTTTGGCGACCAATGCGCCGACCGGTTCAAAACGCAGGTCACCCCGGGTCAGGTGAATATCATCAGGCGCGATATAAGGCGGATTGGAGCAGATCAGGTCAAACCGGCCTTCTTCGATACTATCGAACCAGTCGCTTTTTATCCACCGGATATTTTTCAGTCCCAGGTTCTCCTGGTTGATTTTTGCGATTTCAAGCGAAGACCGGCTCACATCGGTTGCCACGATCCCGGCGTCGGGCAATTCCGAAGCCAGGGCCAGCGCCACCGCGCCGCTTCCCGTGCCCGGTTCCAGAATGTCCGGTTTATCGATCCCGGCTACGGCGGACAAGGCTCTTTCAACCAGCAGTTCCGTTTCATGCCTGGGAATCAAAACCCTTCCATCCACCTTCAGGTCCAGCGACCAGAATTCCCTGGAATGCGTGATGTACGCCACCGGGGCGCCTTTTTTACGCATCCGGACAAGTGATTTGAATGCTTTCTCCTCGTCTTTGGACAGTGGCCGGTCACTGTTCGCGATCAGGGATGCCGGATCCATTCCGAGCAGATGGCACAGGATGATCCTGGCGTCCCGGTCACCGCTCTCGAACGGGGACAATTGCCTGCCAGACCAGCGTAGCGACTCATCGACCGTCATTGTTCCAGGGAGGTGGATGACAGAGGCCTTCAGGCCTGGTTCAAATCTGCCAGAAGGTGTGCCTGATGTGCGGAGATCAACGGCACGATAATCGGATCGATACGCCCCTTGAGCGCCTCATCCAGCTTGTACAATGTCAGATCGATGCGGTGGTCGGTGATTCTTCCCTGCGGGAAATTATAGGTCCGGATACGCTCAGACCGATCCCCGCTACCCACCAATGACTTCCGGGTACTGGCCTGTTCACGCTGCCGCTGTTGAATTTGCGCTTCCAGCAAACGCGATTTCAATACGGCCATCGCACGCGCCCGATTCTTGTGCTGGGACCGCTCATCCTGGCATTCGACCACCACCCCGGTAGGCAAATGGGTGAGGCGTATGGCAGAATCGGTTTTGTTGACATGCTGCCCCCCCGCCCCCGAAGCCCTGAAGGTATCGACGCGAATCTCCGACGGGTCAATCCTGATTTCATCCATCTCATCCGCTTCCGGCATGACTGCGACCGTACACGCGGAAGTATGAATACGGCCCTGGGACTCGGTTTCCGGCACACGCTGCACGCGGTGAGCGCCCGACTCGAATTTCAGTCTTGAATAAGCGCCCATTCCGTCTATTTTGGCGATGATTTCCTTGTACCCGCCATGTTCCCCTTCACTGCTGCTGATCACCTCCACTTTCCACTGGCGACTTTCCGCATAGGAATAATACATTTTGAAAAGGTCGCCGGCGAACAGCGCGGCCTCATCGCCGCCGGTTCCCGCCCTGATCTCAAGAAAAACATTTCTGGAATCATTCGGGTTCCGGGTCAGCAAAAGCTGTTGCAGGGTATTTTCACAGTCCTCCATGGATTGCTCCAGGCCAGGCAGTTCCTCTCTCGCCATGTCCCGTATCAGGCTGTCCGGGTCTTCCATCATTGCCCGGGTTTGAACCATCTCGTCATCCAGCTTCCTCCAGGTTTCAAAAGCTCCGACAACAGGCAGTATTTCCGACAATTCAATCGACAACCTGCGGAACCGGTCCTGATCGGAAATAATATCGGGATCGGACAACAGCATATTGATCTCTTCATGACGATCGGCAACCTGAAGCAACTTTTGTTTGGCGGAAGGATGCATTGCAGGAGAAGCAGCCGGAAAACGATTACAGATTGAACAGCTTCCTGACGGCTGCAATCACATTCGCATCCTCTTCGACATCGGCCTGGTTGATAACCTGGCTGGGATGATGGGCTACCTTGTTGATCAGGTCACGCGCAAGCTGCTCGACCACCCGAACCGGATCGGTCCCGTTTTCCAGTCTCCTGAGCGCACGCTCGAGTTCTGCCCGCCTCAGGTCGTCGAGCCCCTCCCTGAAAGAGACAATCGCCGGGACCGAATCCAGGGAACGCATCCAGCGCATGAATTTGACGACCTGGAAGTCGATAATATTTTCGGCCTTGGAAGAAGCCTGCAACCGCATCGTCCTGTTCTCATCGACAATCGACCTCAGGTCATCCACGGTATACAGGTACGCGTCTTTCAACCGGGCCACCTCGACCTCGACATCCCGTGGCACCGCCAGGTCAAGAATGAACATCGGAGCGTGTTTCCTTTTCCTCAGCGCGGCTTCGATTGCGCCTTTCCCGAGAATCGGCAAAGTGCTGGCGGTGGAGGTCACCACGATATCCGCTTCCGGCAACCGGGCTGGAACTTGCGCCAGGGAGATCGCCTCGCTGCCCACTTCCCGGACCAGGGTCTGCGCTCTTTTGATCGAACGATTGGCAATAATGATATGCCGTACGCGATTCTGTTTCAGATGGCGGGCAACCAGTTCGATCATCTCTCCGGCGCCGATCAACAACACCGTTTGATCTTCCAGTCGGGTAAATACCCGTTTCGCCAGACGGACTCCCGAATAAGCCACGGAAACCGCGTTTGCGCCAATATCGGTATCGGTCCTGACCAGTTTGGCCACGCTGAAGGTATGCTGGAACAATCGGTTCAGGATCTTGCCGGTGGCGCCTGCCCTGGACGCTGTCTGGAACGCGTCTTTCATCTGGCCCAGAATCTGGGGTTCGCCCAGCACCATCGAATCCAGGCCGGACGCCACCCTGAAGGCATGCTTGACGGCTTCCTCGTCCGGGAACCGATAGATGATCTCTTTCAGGACCGGGGTCTCAAGCCCGCTGTAGCCGGATAACCAGGCCAGAATCTCCCCCGGGTCATCCCGTTCCTGCCGGCAGTAGATTTCGGTACGATTACAGGTGGACAATATGGTGGCTTCACTGGCTCCCACTTCCCCGGTCAGTTCAGTGAGCGCCTGCTGGATCAGGTCCGAACTGAAAGCGGCTCTCTCCCTGACTTCTATGGGGGCCGTGTTGTGATTCAGGCCTAGCGCCAACAGGTGCATGGTTCAGATTGGGCGAAAGCGGTGAGTTTTATCGGATTCCAGCAAAATCAGAGCATGAAAACGGTTGCAAATGAATCGGCACAGCCGCATATTATAATGCGGTTCGATAAATAAATCCTTACGCGGGCCGGTATGCGAATAACCGACAAGCCAAACCCTTGATCTTGCGATCCATCAGATATTCATGGTGCCTTATACGCCAGCGCCTCTTTCAACCAGAACATTCAGAAACGTAATCCTTGCCGGACTGTTTGTAGCGCTTTCGGGATGCCAGACCAGTCCGCAAGCCATACAGGAAGACGAAATCGGAGCAACCGAACCCCCTGGCAGCGGTTATCCGTCCCTTCCTGGTCCATCTGCGGAGCAGGCTCAAGGGAACCCGGCACAACCGGATACGGAATTTCTCCATACCGTTATCACGGGGCTCGTAGCGGCGCAACGAAACCAGCCTGAAACCGCGCTGGAATACATTTCGCGGGCAGCCTTGCAATCCCGGAACCGCGGTCTGGCCAAGGAATCCGTCCGGATGGCTATGGACAATCAGGAGTTTCAGCAGGCGATCGACCTTTCCCGATTACTGGAACCATTCGGACCGGATGATTACCTGACCGCAGTCTCGATTGCCAGGGCGCATTTCCGGCTTGGTGAAACGGGTCCGGGCCTTGTCCTGCTTGCTGACCTGGCTGAAAAATGCAACCGGGAACATGGTTACATTTTCCAGGCTATCGCCGAATCGCTCACCTCCACCGAAAGTCCCGATTTGTCCGGGCTATGGCGCGAGGTGGTTGAATCCCGGCCTGACAACGCGGCATTGCAACTGACGACCGCTTTCGTCTCCGCAAGACAGAATCAGCCGCAACAGTATGTCGAACGACTGAACCGGGTTCTGGAGCTTGAACCTGACTGGGAATTCCCCGCGACCCTGCTGCTGGTGCAACTGCGCTATGGCAACGACGATGACTCCGCCGGAGAAGGCCGGACCGCGGCAGGCGGGTCGGTCAGCCAGTTTGCGATGGAGCATCTGGGAACCCATCCCGGACACCTCCGGTTCCGCTTGCAGTTTGCGCGCCACCTGATCGAAAATGGCGACATGGAACCGGCGCTTGAGCAGTTGGACATCGCCCTCGACATGGACCCCGATTCACTGGAGGCGCTTTTTGCGACCGGGGCCATCTATTTTGAAAAGGGTGACCTGATTCATTCACAGGATTATTTCATCCGGTACCTGCAACTGGATCCGGACAATGACCGAGCCCGAATCTACCTTTCCGACATCGAATACAGACAAGGCAATTATACCGCCGCATCGAACTACCTGCATGGCGTGGCCTCGCGGCCATATTATCTGGACGCACAGATCAGGCTGGCGACCATTCTGGCGAAACTTCATGAAGTGGACACGGGGATCCGGCACCTGCGGCAAATTGACGCGGCTTCCGATGAAGACCAGGTCCGCCTGATATTGCAACAGGATCTGTTGTTCCGGGAAGATGACCGCTATGCTCAATCGAAACAGGTACTGGATGAAGGATTAAAGCAGTTCCCGGATCATCCTGACCTGCTTTACAACCGTGGCCTGGTGACCGCAAAATTGAACCGGCTCGACCTGCACGAACGGGACATGCGCAAGTTGATTGAAATCGAGCCGGACAACGCCCATGCCTATAACGCTTTTGGTTATGTCCTTGCCGACAAGACCGACCGGCTGGAAGAAGCGATGGCCCTGATTAAAAAAGCCAATGCCCTGCTGCCGGACAACCCGTTCATACTCGACAGTATGGGCTGGGTCCATTTCCGGCTGGGCAACACCCGCAAGGCCATCGAATATCTGATGCTCGCTCTGGACGCGCGCCAGGACGCGGAAATCGCCGCGCATCTCGGTGAAGTATTGTGGGTCACCGGAAACCGGGAGGAAGCGCGCAAAATCTGGGAAAAGGGGATCGAATGGGACCCCGGGAACGGAATTCTGAAACAAACCATTGAACGACTCTCACAGTAACACGATCCGCCCCGGAATATTGGCAATCGTGTTGATTGCCGTTCTGTCCGGCTGCGCCACAATGCCGGAACCGCAAGATCCGGTATCCGAAGACCGGCGCTTGCAGCTCTGGGGTCAACATCAATCCATCCATGCCCGTATATCGGGTTGGTCATTAAAGGGCAAAATAGGAGTCAGGACCGGCCCCAAAGGAGGCTCTGTGACATTGAACTGGTCGTATGCGCCCACTGGACAGAACATCGAGTTGTACGGCCCGTTCGGCGGTGGCCGCATCCTGATCGAATCGTCCCCGGATTCCGCCGTGTTGAGGGATGCCAGGGGGCAGGTGATCCATGGAGAATCCGCCGAACAGGTCCTGTATGAACGGTTGGGCTGGCACATCCCTTTTGATGAAATGGCGATGTGGTCCCGCGGACTGCCGGGGGAGGACGCGAGCGACCTGGAAATCAACGCGTCCGGGCGCCTGATGAGCTTCAACCAGGGTATCTGGCGCGTCGAATACACTCAATACCAATCCATCCTCGAGTTCTCGCTGCCGCGCAAATTCACGATTACCTCGCTGCCGGGGGAAATTGAAGTTTTTGACGGTGACGGAAATTACCTTGGCGATGAATTACGGGTCCGGGCCATTCTGAAAAGCTGGCGTGATATCCAGTCGATTCAATCGTGATGCCCGAAAAATTTCCCGATTCCCTGGTCTTGCGGTCACCCGCGAAAATCAACCTGTTTCTGCATGTAACCGGGAAACGCGGCGACGGTTACCATGAACTGGAAACCGTTTTCCAGTTCCTTGATTTTCACGATGTTTTGAAATTCGAGTTAACCGGTGAGCCGGGAATCGTCCGCATTGACGATCACCCTTATGCCCTGCCCCGGTCCGACCTGGTCGTCCGCGCATCGGAACTGCTGGCTTCGAGCCGGGGGTTGAAAAAACCGGCCGGGGTCCGGATAACCCTGACCAAGGTCATACCGCCCGGTTCCGGCATGGGGGGAGGCAGCTCCAATGCCGCAACCACACTGCTCGCGTTGAACAGACTGTGGGAACTGCGCATGACGCGGCCTGAACTGCTGCCGCTGGCGAAACAACTGGGCGCCGACGTACCGGTCTTCATTTACGGACATTCATGCTGGGCCACTGGAATCGGTGACGAGTTTGAACGATTCGACCCTGAACCGCATTGGTACTGTATCTGTATTCCTGAAACGGCCGCCTCCACCCGGGCCGTTTTTCAACATCCCGGCCTTTGCCGCGACCATCCGCCTGTTTCAAGGCTCGATTTTCATCAGGGCCGGGTCTGTAATGATCTGGAAACCGTATCCAGAAGCCTGTATCCCGAAATTGAAGAAGCCTTCGCCATACTCAACCAGTACGGCAGGGCCAGAATGAACGGCAGCGGCGCTTCGGTTTTCCTTCAATGTGAATCGGAAGTGGCCGCGAGACGGATCCGGGAACGGTTGCCCGACCGCCTCCACGGCGTGGTGGCCCGCGGCCTGAACGACATCCGCAACCACTGAACGGCTCAGAATTTTTCTCCCAGTTTCTGTCTGGCGGCATACAACGCGATGAAGTCATAGGCGATGGAGGCGCCGAGCAACGAAGTGATCTCTGCATGGTCGTATGGTGGAGAAACCTCCACCAGGTCCATTCCCACCAGGTGGATGCCTCTCAGATTGCGAAGAATCTGTAACGCCTGGGCTGAACTCAATCCCCCGCAGACCGGTGTGCCCGTGCCCGGCGCAAAAGCCGGATCCACGCAATCAATGTCAAAAGTCAGATAGGTTTTCCGGTTCTTGAGGATTTTCCTGATCTGCCGGACCAGGGCTTCGACGCCGTTGGCGTGAATCCAGCCGGCATCGAAAATATTGAAGCCAAGAGGCGCGTCGTTGGTCGTTCGTATTCCCGCCTGAACGGATTCTTCAGGGATGACCAACCCTTCCTTTACGGCGTGGAAGAACATCGTGCCATGATCGACCCGTCCCTCTTCATCTTCCCAGGTATCCGTATGGGCATCGAAATGCAGTAACGATACCGGGCCATGTTTCTTGACGTGGGCGCGCAATACCGGCAGCGTGATGAAGTGGTCGCCGCCCAGGGTCAGCGCCGCCGTATCGGTCTCAAGGATCGATTCGATATGAGCCTGGATTTGGTCAGGAACGGCTTCAGGGCGTCCGTGGTCAAACAGGCAGTCTCCATAATCCACGATTTTCAGCAACTCCATCGCATCGAATTCCCAGGGCCAGTTCCGTTGCCAGGCGATTTCCACGGAAGCCGCCCGAATCCCCCGTGGCCCGAACCGCGTACCGGGACGATTGGTCGTCGCGGTATCGAACGGAACTCCCGTTATCGCAAGTTCGGCGTCGCGAAGGTCTTTCGAGTACTTGCGCCGGGCAAAGCTCAATGCTCCGGAATAAGTGGGTTCCGGATTGACTCCACTCAGGGAGTCCGCAGTAAGCGCCTGGTCGATACGATTGACCACCTTGTCTGTAACCGATAAATGGGATCCGGGAGTTTATCAAGGAGAGTCCGCCAATTCGAGTCTTATCTTTTGATTTTTGCGCTTATTGCCAGATTCCGATTGACAGCCACCGGCCTGGCAATCAAAATACTGCGTTTTTTCAAGAGGAACCCGGTTATAATCGCATCCACGGGAAATGTGTCCGCTTCCTCGAATCCGGATGTTCAACGATTAACTGAAATTGGGGTGTAGCCAAGTGGCCCAAGGCACCAGGTTTTGATCCTGGCATTCGGAGGTTCGAATCCTCCCACCCCAGCCAGAACAGTAAAATCCAGAAAACAAACATGGTATCACCCGAAAATCTGACGCTCTTCGCTGGCAATGCCAATCCCGGCCTGGCGACCGAGATCGCCCAGACCCTCGGCGTACCCCTCGGCAAGGCCATGGTCGGACGGTTCAGCGATGGGGAAATCAATGTCGAGATCATGGAGAATGTTCGCGGCCGGGACGTATTCCTCGTTCAGCCGACCTGTGCGCCAAGCAATGACAACCTGATGGAATTACTGGTGATGATGGATGCGATCAAGCGTTCTTCCGCCGGCAGGATTACCGCGGTGATCCCCTATTTCGGCTATGCCCGGCAGGATCGCAGGCCGCGTACTGCCCGGGTCGCCATTTCCGCAAAGCTGGTGGCTGAAATGATCGGCGTTGCGGGAGCGGACCGGGTACTGACCATGGATCTGCATGCGGACCAGATCCAGGGGTATTTCGACATTCCCACGGACAATATTTACGGTTCGCCGGTTTTGATGAGTGAACTGTGGCGCAAACAACTGCCCAATCCGGTGATTGTCTCTCCGGATGTCGGCGGCGTTGTACGCGCCCGGGCCATGGCCAAGCAGCTTGAAACCGGGCTCGCCATTATCGACAAACGGCGGCCCAGGGCCAACGAAGCCAAGATCATGCATATTATCGGGGATGTGGCGGACCGTTCCTGTATTCTGATAGACGACATGGTCGATACCGCGAATACCCTTTGTGAAGCGGCCCGCGCATTGAAGGAACACGGCGCGATCAAGGTGCTCGCAAGTTGTACCCATCCGGTGTTGTCGGGGGAGGCGATCGACCGGATCGAAGATTCGGAAATCAACGAACTGTTGGTGACCAATTCGATACCGTTGAGCGGGAAGGCTCGGGAATGCGCGAAAATCACTCAACTGAGTGTGGCTGAGCTACTGGCCGAGTCGATTCGCCGCATTGCCACGGGTGACTCGATCAGCAACCTGTTTATAGATTAATCAACTGAATCAAGAGTAGAAAAATGGCAGATCAATTTGAACTTACCGCAAGACTCCGCGCACGTTCAGGCACCCATCTGGTACGTCGGCTGCGCCGCGAAGGAGATGTTCCCGCGGTACTCTATGGTGGTGGAAAACCCAACCTCAGTATCGCGGTCAACCACGATGTGCTGTATCACAGTCTGGAAAAGGAAGAGTTCCACTCTGCCGTTATCATCATCAATACGGACGGCAAGAAGGAACAGGTGATTCTTCGCGATGTGCAACGTCATCCCCACAAGATCAATGTCCTGCATGCGGATTTCCAGCGTGTTGACGAAAACAAGACGCTGACCATGTCACTGCCCATCCACTTTATCGGTGAAGAAGAGTGTGTGGGCGTCAAAACCGGGGGCGTAATCAGCCATCTGATGAACGATGTCGAAGTTACCTGCCTGCCCAGGGATTTACCTGGCCACATCGAACTGGACCTGACCCACCTTGACCTGAACGAATCGCTGCACCTTTCGGATATTCAACTGCCGGAAGGGGTCCATATCACGGCCCTGATGCACGACGAAGGCCACGAGCACGACCATGCGGTGGTTTCCGTGATCGCGCGGCGGGTTGGCGTCGAACCAACCGTGGAGGACATGGCTGCCGACGCCACGGAAGATGACGAAGGAAGCGCCGCTGAAACCTGGAACGGGTAATCCTGCAACCCTGTCCGGTTCCGAGTCAATGTGAAACCCGCTGGAATAGCCCTGGTGGCCGGGCTGGGAAACCCGGGACCGCAATATGCCGCAACCCGGCATAATGCCGGGTTCTGGTTTATGGAACGCCTGCAACCCGGATATCGGACAACCCTTTCGACGGAAAAGAAATTCAAGGCGAAAACAGGCCAGTTCAGACATCGGGACGAAGTGGTTCGCACGATCACACCCTGCACATTCATGAACCTGAGCGGCGAGCCGATAGCGGCTATGGCGTCATTTTACCGAATCGCGCCGGAACAGATTCTGGTCATCCACGATGAAGTCGATTTCGAACCGGGCGTGGCGCGGTTCAAAACAGGCGGCGGCCATGGCGGCCACAACGGTCTTCGCAATATCATAGCCAGACTCGGTTGCGGCGACTTCCCGAGAATTCGTATCGGCATCGGCCATCCGGGCAATCATCGGGACGTATCGAATTTTGTACTGTCCAGGCCGCCGCTGGGTGAAGCTCGCAGGATTGAAAACGCCATCGACCGGGCAATCGCAGTCATGCCGGACATTCTTTCCGGAAATTACCAGCAGGCGATGAATACGCTCCACCGGAACTCCACAGGCCCCGGAAAATAACATGGGCATCCAATGCGGCATCGTGGGGTTGCCGAATGTAGGCAAATCCACACTGTTCAACGCACTGACCGGTTCCGGCCAGGCCCAGACCGAAAATTACGCCTTTTGCACGATCGACCCCAATGTCGGCATCGTTGAAGTGCCCGATGCCAGACTGGACAAACTGGCGGAAATCGTCCAGCCCCGCAAGGTCATACCGGCCACCGTGGAATTTGTCGATATTGCCGGACTGGTGGCAGGCGCCTCACAGGGAGAAGGACTGGGCAATCGCTTTCTGGCCCATATCCGGGAAGTGGACGCAATCGTTCATGTCGTACGCGCCTTTGAAGACGACAATATCACCCACGTGTCGAATCGGGTCGATCCCGGATCCGATATCGGGACGGTCAACACCGAGCTGATACTGGCCGACATCCAGACCGCCGACAAGGCCATCGGGCGCGCTGAAAAAGCCGGAAAATCAGGTAACAGGGAACAAATCGCGCTGGCCGGGTTGCTGAACACAGTCCGGGCGCATCTGGATGACGGCTTCAGGATCGGGTCGATGAACCTGGCCCCTTCGGCGCGAAAAACCCTGGAACCGTGCTGTTTCCTGACTGTCAAACCCGTCCTTTACATCGCCAATGTCGAAGACATCGGTAATGCGTGCAATCCTCACCTGCCTGTCATACGGCAGTGGGCGGAAAGTGAATCGGCGCAAGTGGTCGCGGTATCCGCTTCTCTGGAACAGGAACTGACCGAATTGGCCGAACAGGATATAGCGCCGTTTCTCGAAGAAATGGGGCTACGGGAACCCGGCCTGAACCGCGTCATCCGCTCCGCTTACTCCCTGCTGGGTTTGCAGACTTTTTTTACCGCCGGCCCGAAAGAAGTGCGGGCCTGGACCATTGCGACAGGCGCCACAGCCGCACAGTCGGCAGGTACCATACACAGCGACTTCGAACGGGGTTTTATTTGCGCGGAAACGGTCGCCTGGGACGACTATGTCCGATATGATGGCGTACAGGGGGCAAGGGAAGCGGGCAGGCTCAGACTGGAGGGAAGAAATTACGTCGTCCGGGATGGTGACGTCATGCATTTTCGTTTTAACGTATGAACCAGCTTGGTTACGAAGAACTTGAAACCCTCCTGGATGAGTATCTTGACCCGGTGCTTTCATCCCGCCGAACCTCTGAAGAACCGGTACGGGGCCTGCTCCCGCTTGCCCGGCGCCATCAGGATTTCGCGCTGCACTGGACCGATGTGATCCGCAGATCCAATGCCGAAATGGCCTGGCAGTTCGTCAGTCGGGTTCCACTGGCGCTGAAATTGATGGATACCAGGGGAACACGCCAATGGCTCCTGCATGCCATGGATATCTATGACAGGGAAGGCCTGTACCCCGGAAGCGCGGCATTCGAGAAAGTGGAATCCTTCGCCCGGGAGTTTCGACTGAGCCATGTCACCATCACCCTGGAACAGGTGCGGGGAGTGCTTGAGACCATTGTATGCGGCCTGTCCGGGCGGACGCTCAAAATCGAGTCGGGCAACAGCGCCTTTACCGATACCGGGACACTCTACCTTCCGGCGGCAATCAACCGGTTCAACCAGCGCGAAGAAAACTACCGTCTGTACAAGATCATGGCGGTCCACCTGTGGGCGCAAACCTGGTTCGGTACATTCCGGCGCCCTGCCCCGGACGCGCCCCATCCCGGCACGATACTGGGCGGGTTCCCGGACAGCGGGCGCGCCCTGAAACTGTTCAACCTGCTCGAATCCTGGCGGCTCAACGCATGCATAGAACGGGAACTTCCGGGACTCGCCAGGGAAATGGGGCAACTGCACCCCGTAGTCGTTCCGCAGGATGCCACATGGAAAAAAATCCTGGATGGTCTGTCGCAACCCGGCGCAACCGTGTATCAAACCCTGGAAGCCGTTTCTGTACTTTATGACCTGCGGATGCCCTGGCCGGAACCGTTCATATACCAGGGCGAGTTGAACTTCGATGCCGCGGAAATGACCATCGAACAGCGCATGCAAGCGGACCGGGCCGAATTGCAATTGAGCCTGCATGAACTGCTGGAATCGATCGTCAATGAGCAAAACCCCGATTCAGACCCGCTGCAGGTCGAAGGCGCGCAGTTCGACGCGGAAATCGACGAGCAAGGCAATCCCCGGGTCACTCTGGACGGAGAACCACTCGACGCGCCGCCGGACCTCGAGAATCTGTTGACCTCCATGTTCCAGGACTTTGATGACATTCCGGATGACTGGCTGGTTCCGGCCGGGGACGGCAGCTATGACAACCGGAACCAGCCGGATAACCCGGCCGAAGACGTCTGGAAAGGCACCTGGCATAAGGAAGGGGCATTCCTGTACGACGAGTGGGATTTTCGCCGGCAGTCCTATCGCAAAAACTGGTGTGTGCTGCGTGAAGTGGAAACCCATCCGCACTACGATGATTTCGCGGAAAGAACCCTGGAGCGCTACATTCACCTGGTTACCGACATCAGAAAACACTTCGAAGCCCTGCGCGGAGAAGACCGGATTCTCAAAGCGCAGCCCACCGGGGACGATATCGACCTGGACGCGTTGGTCACCGCCCACGCGGACCATCTCACCGGTGTTGAAATGACGGATCGGGTATACGTCCGGATGAGAAAACAGGAAAGGGACCTGGCCGTCCTGTTCATGGTCGATATCAGTGGATCGACCAAGGGCTGGATCAACGATGCGGAACGGGAAAGCCTGATCCTGCTTTGCCAGGCGCTCGAGATTCTGGGAGACCAGTACGCTATTTACGGATTTTCCGGGATGACCCGCAATCGTTGTGAAGTCTATAAGATCAAGACCTTCGAGCAGAACTATGACCGGGACGTACGCGCCCGGATCAGCGGCTTGAGGCCCCAGGATTACACCCGGATGGGAGTCGTGATTCGCCATCTCACCCGCATTCTCAATGACGTGGAAGCGCGCACCCGGATTCTGGTCACATTATCGGATGGCAAGCCGGATGATTATGACGGCTACCGGGGCGACTATGGAATCGAGGACACCCGCCAGGCGCTGCTCGAGGCGCGCCATGGCGGCATTCATCCCTTTTGCATCACCATTGACACCGAAGCCAGCGATTACCTGCCCCACATGTACGGCCACGCCAGTTTTACCGTAATTGACGAAGTCCGCAAACTCCCCCTCAAGGTAGCCGATATCTACCGGAAACTGACCACCTGATTTTCCCCGGATTGGTCTTGACATGGAACAACCGGATGCTATACAGTTTAATAAACTGATTAACCAGTCAGTTTTTTGCGGCGCGACTGCCCTCAGGCTGCCTGCGCCGCCAGACGGCAGGATGCAAACCTTATCGTTGACCGGAGTAGAGTATGTGTACTGTATGCGGATGTGGTGACACTGAAAACAGGGGACGCCCCGAACGCCATCCCCGGGCGCATTCCCACGACCACTCCCACCACTCTCACGACCATTCCCATGACCACTCCCATGACCACTCCCACGGTCATGCGCATCATTACGGACAGACAGAGTCCGGCGTAACGGTCGCCGGATTCTCCCAGGAAAGACTGGTGCAGATCGAGAAAAGCATCCTGTCCAAAAATGACGGGCATGCCGCGTCGAACCGGGAGTGGCTCGCCGCGCATGACCTGACGGCGCTGAACCTCCTTTCCAGTCCCGGCGCCGGGAAAACGACCCTGCTGGTCGAAACCATTCGCGAACTCGCGGCCATATTGCCGGTCGGAGTCATTGAGGGCGACCAGGAAACCTCGAACGACGCCGACCGTATCCTGCAATCGGGCGCCAGCGCGATCCAGATCAATACCGGGAAAGGCTGCCACCTGGATGCCCACATGATCGGGCATGCGCTGGGTGACCTGGATGTGGCGCCGGGAGGGATCGTGTTTGTAGAGAATGTGGGCAACCTGGTCTGCCCGGCGATGTTCGATCTTGGAGAACACGCCAGGGTCGTCATTCTGTCCGTGACGGAGGGCGAAGACAAGCCGATCAAGTATCCGGACATGTTTGCGGCTGCGGACCTGTTGCTGATCTCCAAGACCGACCTGCTGCCATATCTTGATTTCAGCGTCGCGCAGGCGGTCGAATACGCAAGGCGGGTCAATCCGGATGTGGAGACGATCGAGGTCTCGGCAAAACAGGGCGTCGGCATGGATTCCTGGATCGACTGGATCATGGATCGATGCGTCCGGACACAGCCCGGACGGCATACATCCGGACGGTAGGCGGATATGCACGAACTCGCGCTGGCCAGGGAGATGATCGAGATCGTGCAACAGTATGCGAGTGAACATGGCCCGGGCCGTGTCAGGAATATTTCTATACGGCTGGGGGAATTATCCGCAATGTCGAGGGCATTGCATTTCTGTTTTGGCGCAGCCTCCAGAGGCACGTTGTGTGAAGGCGCCGTCCTGCACATCGAGGAAATTCCCCTGACTGTCTGGTGCCAGGGCTGCAATGAAAACAAGTCTCCAATCGGACGATACAGTTTTCGCTGCATGGATTGCGGGATGCCGACTCCGAAAATCGTGACTGGCAAGGAAATGGAACTTGTTTCCATTGAACTGTCCAGAACCGCAGAAGACAGGATGAAGAAACCCGGCATGCCCGCCCGTCAGCGGAATGAATCAACCCACCTCCTGTTTCAAGGCGTTTGAGGATGACTGAAAACAAAGACCGCTCACAGTTTGTTCCGTTTCAGCACCGGGGGCCGCACCGGGAACCGGCTGGTACGCATACGATGTCCCCGAACAGGCATAACGGCGCATTCAAGGCAGAAGGGATCCTGACATTCATGGGCGCTCCCTATTGCCCTCCCGAGCGGGACAGGATTCGTGAAGCGGGAGCCAGGATCTGTTTTCTGGGGGCGCCGTGGGACCAGGGCACGATAGTCAGGACCGGCACATCGAGCGGCCCGCGCGGGATACGCGAGGCTTCATCCCAGTATTTCCCCTATATGTTCGAATATGACGTCGATCTGATGACATTTTTCAATGTCGTGGATTGCGGAGACATCCCGATCGTTCCGGGCAACAATGCCCTTTCGCAGCAATATATGGAAGATTATGTGACGGAATGCCTGGAAGGCGGCGCAAAGGTGCTGCTGGTGGGGGGCGACCACTCTGTTCCCATTCCCGGAGCCAGGGCGCTGTCCCGATATTTATCCAGGCACCACCCGGAAGGGAAAATGGGATACCTCCATGTCGATTGCCACCTGGATGCCGCAGTGGACTGGGCAGGAATTGAAATTACCAATGCCTCGGGGCCAACGGAGACATTCAAACTGCCGAATGTGGACGGCAGGAACATGGCCCACATGGGTTCCAGGAACGGACTCAATCCAAAGGACTGGATGGATTTCTGGATCGACAACGATATGCCAATCCTGCCCATGTCCCAGGTGGTCGAGGAAGGCATTGACAAATGTGGACGGTTTATTCTTGACCGGGCCTGGAACGGAACGGACGCCGTTTACCTGTCATGGGACACAGACTCCATAGACTGCAGCACTATGCCAGGTACGAGTTGTCCGGAATGTTACGGAATCAAGGCGCGTGAAGCGATCCAGTTCGCCAGGATTGCCGGAGAATACGGTGTCGATGTGATTGAGCTGGCGGAGTTGTCCCCGATTTTCGACGTCAGCCAGATGAGCGCAAAACTCGCCTGCATGTTGCTCTACCATTATCTGGGCAGCAGGGCGGCAACCCTGCGTTCGAGAAACGAAACTCCCTGATGGCCGGGACCACCAGACTGGTAACTTATCAATAATTGAAATTGCAGCAGGAATACCGATGAACCCCGCAAAAGCATTCGCACACCTTTTTTCCCCGCTTGGCGGGGAAGAATCCGACAACTATCGTTCACCCGGCCAGATTTCATTTCTGCGCGCGCCATTCGTTCCGGTCGATAGCGAGGAATTGAAAAACCCGGAAGCGCAGTATGCGTTTGTCGGCGTACCATTCGACGAAGGAAATGTAGGGAAGCCCGGATCGGAAGACGGCCCCAGGGAATTTCGGGTCGCGTCACTGGATTACTTCCCGTACTGGTTCGAGTTCAATGTCGATCTGCATGGCTCCACAATCGACATTGGAGATGTCTCGATGCCGCGTGTCAGTCCGGATGTGGCGCGCGGCCGGATCTACGACACGGTGCTCAAGGTGTTGCATGCGGGCAAGACCCCGATCGTTTGCGGCGGCGATCGCTCGGTTTCCATTGCCGCTGCCAAAGCGCTGTCGGATTACCTGGGGAAAGACAAAAAAATGGGGTACATGCACCTGGGCGCGCATCTGGACATGTCCGATTCCTGGGCCGGGGAAAGCCAGGTCAGTACCTGTGCCATGGCCCGCATTACGGAGCTTGAAAACCTGGACATGGATCATGTCGCGCACATGGGCGCCAGAAATTCCTTCAACCCGAAAGACCAGATCGATCTTGCCAGAGCCAGGGGAATGCGGTTCTACCCGATGTTCGAAATTCTCGACCGGGGCGTCGATGAAGTGGCGGAAGAAGCGGTCGAACGGGTATGGGGGGGAACTGATGGCCAGTATCTGAGCTTCAACTTCAACGTGATGGATTCATCCGCAGCGCCGGGCGTGACCGCTACAGAACCGGGTGGTCTTGAATCTAGGGAGATCATGCGGGTTGCGTCACAGATCAGCGCCCGTGGTGGAGTCAGCGTGATTGACGTAACCGAATTATGCCCGATGTTCGATGTCAGCGGCTCTACATCGAGGATGGCGGTCTGTGTGGTTTTACGCATCATGGCCGGCATTGCGTACAAGCATGGACGCACTCTTGATCCGTCACTGCGTCGGCCCGGTTGGAAATTCGCGGACTGAGGCAACCCCCGTATTCGATTCACACTTGATCCAAAACAGATAGAACGAGGTAAATGCAAATGGCAAACACGACGAAGAACGCACACAGAAACCAATCTCCAGGATCCATTACCAGAAGAACGTTCCTCGGTTACACGGCCAGCGCCGCGGCGGCGACCCTGCTGGGGACGCGAACAGCGGCCGCGGCGGATGAACTGAATATACTGGTATGGTGCGACCATGCGGACGACAAGCTGATCAAGCCCTTTGAAGCCGCGCATAATGTCAAGGTAAACGTAAAAACCTATGAAGGCACCGGCACGGCTTTATCCATTATCGGGCAATCTGCACCCGGAGACTGGGATGTTCTGGTCGTGGATGCCCCCGACGTTCCGGTTGTCGCCCGCCAGGGAATCCTGGCGCCCCTTGATGACGGAAATTTTCCGTTGGACGATCTGTTCTCTCCCCTGATTTCAGCCGGCTTCAACTATGTTGACGGAGTACGCTACGCGGTACCGGAAAAATTCGGCTATTACGGTGTGGCATACAACCGGGAAAAAGTGGACCCTGCGGATATGCGCTCTGCCCAGGTCATGTGGAATGAAAAATACAAGGGCCGGGTCGCCGTGTACGATTATTATTTTCCGCTCATGCAGTTGATCGCGATCTCGATGGGAATCGAACCGGACAAGATCAGCCTGGATGATCTGCCGGCCATTCGCGAGAAACTGCTTGCGATGAAACCGAACGTCAAGATTGTCGGTGATATCGTAGGCGTGCAGAATGCGCTGGTAAGCGGTGATGTCGACCTGATATTGAACGGCGCCGAATTCTCGGTTTCCGGTTTGATGCCGACCATCCCCGCGCTGGACTGGACTATTTTCGATGAAGGAGGCCTGATGTGGATACAGGGTATTGGCGTGTTTGAAAGCTCCTCCAACAAAGCGCTGGCGGAAGAATTCGTCCGCTACATATTAAGTCCCGACGGCCAGGGTCGTCTGGCGACTTCCGAGTGCTTCTGGGCAATGCCGTCAAACAGGAACGCGGTATTGAACGACGACCAAAGAAGGATACTGCGCTGGGATGAACAACCCGATTTTCTGGGCAAATCCGTACCCTCCACGATCAGCCAGCCTGATATTGATTCCGCAATGCTGGATATCTGGACAGAGTTCCTGCAAAGTTGACCACTGGACACTGAATCCGATTCACTAACGGATTTGCGAACCGGCCAATCCTGCCCGGTTGTGGATTGTCCTGCCAGGCAATCCAGTCCGGGGCACGGCCGGTTTGACTGCCGATTCTACCGTTTGACGTGAACGGACGTAAACAGGCGATGACAGCCAGCGTTATGAGAGCAAAGCGGGAATGGACAAAATGGGCTGTTCAGCCCGCGGTTGTCTTTACGCTCGTCTTTTTCTGCCTGCCGCTTTTGATCATGGTGGCTGTGAGTTTCTGGCAGAGAGTTTACGGAAAGTTGCAGGCGACCTGGTCAACCGCCAATTACGCCCAGTTTTTCGGGACGGATTACCTGCTTGATTCGCTGCAGAACTCACTGGAGGTCACGCTGATTACCACGGTCGCAAGTGTGTTGCTGGCTTATCCCCTTGCCTGTATCCTGGCATACCGGATTCCACCGAAATGGCAAAAGATACTGCTGATCCTGGTCGTGCTGCCCTTCTGGACGGCTTATGTCGTTCGCTCATACAGTTGGCTGCTCGTGATCTCGGAAAAAGGCATCATCAATGTGGTATTGCTGTCACTCGGAATCATAGAGGAGCCGCTGGAGCTTGCATATCGACGCGGCGCAACGATTCTCGGTTTTGTCCATTTCTTCACCATGCTGATGACCCTGACCATTTACGCGAATCTGGTTCAAATCAAATCATCGTATCGAAAGGCGGCTGCAGACCTCGGCGCAAACCGGTTCCAGGTCTTCATACATGTCACCCTGCCACTCAGTATTCCGGGCGTTGCCGTAGGCGCATTCATTACATTCGTGATCGCAATCGGGGACTACATCACTCCGCAGATCCTGGGAGGCGGTACCGATCTGCTGGTGCCGCAGGCCATCATGCTACAGGTATCCCGGGCAGCCAACTTTCCGATGGCGGCCGTGATGAGCCTGACCCTGACGGTGGTGGTGATCGTTGTTTATCTGATGGTCCACAAACACCTGAAAATGGACCGGATATAGGAGAGATCAAGGATGCTGAACCGGATCAGGCGTTTCCCGTCCATCTTTTACCTGCTGCTCGCGCTGCTGTTCATATACCTTCCGGTATTCGTGCTGGTGATGTTTTCGTTCCAGGACGGATTGCTGCCGGTATTCCCCTTTAATGGACCCAGTTTACAGTGGTATGAAAAAATGCTGGCCAATGAACGGCTGGTGGAATCGCTGTACAACTCGGTGCTGGTCGCGGTTCTGTCTTCGCTGGTAACCACGATTGCGGGATTTCTGGCGGCTTACGGACTGGCCCGCCACCGCCACCGCTTCGCAACCGGCATCCAGTTCCTGTTAATGGCGCCGCTCATGGTCTCATACCTGATTATCGGGATCGGATTGCTGATCACGTTGAATATTTTTGGCATATCGAAATCCCTGCTGGCCGTGGGACTGGGCCATGTAGTGATCAATTTACCGCTTTGTTTTGCAATCGTATATTCCCAGTTCGGCGATCATCTGAAGAATATTGATTGCGCGGCCCGTGACCTGGGCGCCAGCGACCTGTCCACGATCACCCTGGTCATTGCTCCGATTATGAAACCGGCGCTTCTGGCCTCGTTTTGTTTATCGGCGACGCTGTCCTGGGACGAGTTCATCATCGCGTTTTTGTTAAGCCGGTTCGATGTCACGCTGCCGGTCATCATCTTTGAAATGCTGCGGGCCGGCTTGACCCCGGAAGTGAATGCGGCGGGCACCATGGTGTTCGCAATCTCAATGGCGCTGGTTGCCGTCTCCGCAGTGGTCATGCTCTTCAACACCAGGAAAACAGGATAATGAAAGACCCGATCCTGGAACTGGATAACATCACCAGGAAATTCGGCAGGTTCACCGCCGTGGACAAGGTCAGCCTGAATATGGACCCCGGTGAATTTCTGGTTCTGCTCGGTCCTTCCGGCAGTGGAAAAACGACGATATTGTCCATGATCGGTGGATTTACCATGCCGACGACCGGGGTAATCCGTATTCATGGAGAGGACATGACGGCTGTACCACCGGCTGGCCGGCCCACGGCCACCGTGTTTCAGGATTACGCGCTGTTCCCGCACATGCGCGTTATTGAAAATGTGGCGTTCGGATTGAAAATGCGCAAGTTCGGCAAGCGGGAGAGACATGGAAAAGCCAGGGAATCGCTTGAACTGGTTGGCCTCGGCGATTTCAGTGACCGGCGTGTGGACCAACTCTCGGGAGGACAGCGTCAACGGGTCGCGTTAGCCAGAGCGATTGCAGTGGAACCGGCTGTCCTTTTGCTGGACGAGCCGCTGGGAGCGCTGGACCTGAAAATCAGGCAGCAAATGCAGCAGGAACTCGTGCGATTGCAAAAACGCCTGGGAGCGACTTTTGTCCATGTCACCCACGATCAGGAAGAGGCGATGAGCATTGCGGATAATATCGCCCTGGTCAATAGCGGGAAAATCGAGGATTACGGCCCCCCGGAACGGGTCTATCTGCGCCCTGCAACCTTGTTTGCAGCCAGATTCATGGGCGAGAACAATACATTCGAGGGACTCGTTACCGCGATGGATGATTCCGGAATTTCAGTCCATTCCGAAATTGGCGAATGCACTTTACCCCGTTGTGTCTCCACGCACAGTACGGCCCGTACCGGAGAAAAGGTGCACTTGTCCCTGAGGCCCGAACAGGTCAGGCTGGGAGATGGCAACCAGCGCAATCTGATGGACCTCGGCCAGGCCAGGGTTGAGGAAGTGATTTTCCAGGGTACGCACCGACTGTGCCGGGTCGTATGTCGGGGTGAGAAAGAAGTACGCATATTGCTTCGTCTTCATCCCGATGAAAAAGTGCAGGTGGGTGACACGATTCCCATCCACGCGAAACGCGATGATGCGGTTTTGCTGGTCCGCTAGCTTCCGTTGGTCCATTGTCCATGACTGGAAAATCGCTCAGAAAGCCAGGGCCCAAGGGACAGAAGCGGGCGGACCATCTGATGGAAGTGGCTATCGACCTGTTTTCCGAAAGAGGATACAGCGCGGTAACAATACAGGATATTACGGAAAGGGCGGGGGTTGCGCACTCGCTGGTCTATTACCATTTCAAAAACAAGGAGGAGCTGTTCAACAAAGCGGTGAACAATCTGATCGACAAGCAGATTCGACAGTACCAGGCCAGTCTTCAACAGCATACGGACCCGATTGAACTGATCGAAAAATGGATCCAGTACAACATCGACCACTCGACCGTCCTCATGAAGCTCGTGCGTATCATGTTCGACCGCTCCATCTCCCGGGACGCTACGCCATTCGCCCGGGACGCCATCCGGCATTTTTATGACGAGGAGCACAATATCCTGTCCAGAAATGTAGCCCGGGGAGTCAGGCAGAAACAGTTCAGGCAAGTGGATCCGGACAGCATGGCCTCGTTCATATCCACGCATATCGACGGTGTGTTTTACGGGGCCTGCACACAGGAGGATTTCGACATCAGAAATGAAATGGAACGCATGAGAAACACCCTCTGGAAAATTCTGTACGACCACAAGGAAACCATCGCCTGACCCGGGTCGGCGACAAAATGAAATGGCCGATACCGGAGGTTCCACTTGCGACTGCCCTGTACTGACTGCTAGACTTTGGGAAAAGCAGTTCCTTCCTGTATCCCCAAGACTCCCTGACACGACCCGATTGCGATGAAAACGACCAACAAACTGACCCTGGAAGATGCCAATCTCATTATCGAGGCATGCCGTAAAAAAGCGCTGGAAATTGGCGTGGACATGGATATAGCCGTCACCGACGATGGCGGTCATCTGGTCGCGTTTCAGCGCATGGACAATGCCCGGGTAACCAGCATCGAAATCTCGATCAGCAAATCATTCACCGCATCGGCGGCCCGGAAGTCCACGCGGGATTACGGCAAGGTCAGTGGTCCGGGACAACCCGCCTTCGGAATCAACACCAGCCACCAGGGGCGTTTCATGATCGTCGCGGGCGGTCTGCCGATTTTCGCGGGAGACGACATCGTAGGCGGAGTCGGATGCAGTTCAGGCACCCCCGACCAGGATGAAATCGTAGCCCAGGCCGGCGTCGATCGCTTCCTCGAATCAATCGGATAAATCGCGGCAGTTCCCCCACCGGCTTTTCGGCGGGCAGGCACAGTGACCTGCCTCTACGGGGATGGTTGCAGTCAGGCGAAACTTGTCCCTGCGGTGACAGGTTGCAATCAGCCGATGTCGAACCCGGAATTCTATCCCCGATCCATTGCGCCCCTGCTTGTCGAAGCGCTTGAAGATTCGCCGGTCGTACTGATTCACGGCCCGCGCCAGTGCGGCAAAACCACGCTCGCCCAGATCACTTGTGCGCCGGACACTCTGTCCTGGCCCGGCAACTCGCTTGTCCGGGAATACTCCCTGAAAAACCGGGATTACACCTATTTCAGCTTTGACGATCCAGTCACGAGAGACGGCGCCCGAACCGACCCGATGGGTTTTGTCACAGCGCTGCCCAAGCGCGTCATACTGGATGAAGTCCAACGTGTTCCGGAATTGTTCGAAACCATCAAGATAGCCGTGGATCGCCGGCGTCGAAGTCAAGGCATCGGCAACGGTGAAGCCATCTGACTTTCGTGGACTTCGTAAACTCGAAAAGGCGGCCGGAGACCGCTTCGCCCGGGGTGTAGTGCTTTATGATGGGGAAACCGGCGTGCCCTTTGGTGAGCGCCTCCATGCTGTGCCGATTTCCCGGTTATGGAGCAGGACGGGGGCTGAACAGCCATTCGAGTGAACTGAAAACGCGGTTGCCCAGTGTTCCGGCCAGGTCGAGCGCTATGGATTCGCTGAAAAAACCATCCATGTCCAGAGCGGTGCTGATCGCCTTCAATTCGATCTGACCGGCGCGCTCGATCCGGCTTGCAACCTGTTTCAGGTGCCGTTCGAGGTAGAATGGATCATTATGATTGCGGGTCGCGCTTTCCATGGGCGCGCCGTCCGAGATCATAACCAGGCACTTCCTGCCTTCAACCCGGCTCAGCAGGCGGCGCTCTGCCCATTGCAGCGCCTCGCCGTCCAGCCCCTCCTTGAAGTGGATCGGATTCATCAGCGATGAGATCGAATAGCGGGAACGCCGCCAACTGGTTTCGGCATCCTTGTAAACAATATGCAAACGGTCATTGAGGCGGCCCGGATAGCCAGGAGACCCTGATTTGCGCCATTCCCGGACCGACTCGCCCCCGGCCCAGCCGGCGGTGGTGAATCCCAGTATTTCCGTGGACACGCCGGCAAGCTCCAGCGCCCGGCAGTAGATGTCCACCAGAATGGCGACCGCCTGAAACCGCTGGCGTTTCATGGACCCGGAGTTGTCAATCAGGAAACCGATCACGGTATCGCAGTGCGGCGCCTGTTTTTCCTGCTTGAAAACCCGGTAATAACCGGGCTTGGATACCAGTTGACCGAGTCTGCGGCCATCCAGATAGCCTTCTTCTTCCCCATCCTGCCATCCCGACCGGCGCGGGATCGCAAACAGGCGCTGCAACCGCAGGGCCAGTCTCGATATATTGACCGTCTGGGCCTGGATCATGCGATCCAGTTCTGCCCGCAGTTTGCGCCTCTGTTCGATACGATAGAGGTCCTTCGCGGCCACCAGTCTGTCAAAATCCGTGCAAAAAACATGGTATTGGTCCTCCTGGTCCGCTCCCTCTTCCATTCGCCCGCCCTCGCCGATCCCGGATTCCACATAGCGGTCATCGACTTCATCGACCGGCGGCAGCAGGGTCCGGTCCCTGAGCGCCGCCAGATGCCTGTCGATCCTGTCGCCGCCAACAGACAACGCGATTTCCTGGATCGCCTGTGCGATGTTCAGTGCATGGCGCGCATATTCCCGCTGATCGTCAATCCTTTTTTTCAGCATCGCCAGATCATCGCCGATGACCGGCGCGAGCCTGAATCGCACCGACTCGATCAGCCCTTCGACCTCTCCATCCTGGACCCGGTTGGCCAGTCGGGAACGGACGATCCAGGCCAGGCTGTAAATCAGTAGCCCCAGTTCGTTTTCGACCAGTCCGTTCCCCCGGCTTTGGCGGCACCATTGATCGAACGCTTCATCCACATTTCGCTGGATGCCGACCAGGGTTTGCTGAAGACGCGCTTCGCACCTCAACTGCTCCAGAATATCGAATGCGAGCCTGGCGACCGGGTACGGCGGCGACAATGACCGGTGCAGGGAAAGGTCGCTGTGAATCAGTCGAAGCGCAATGCAATCGGCCACTCCGCGATTGCGGGAGAACGAGTCCTTGAGCGCATCGGCCAGCAGATGGGGCACATGGAGCGACCGGGTACGGCCTTTCAGGAAAAGGGTCTGTCTCTTGTATTCCGCTTCGGGATTTGCCGACAACGCCCGGATGGCGGCGGCGCAATGACGCTCAATCAATCGACGCCGCACTTCTTCTGCCATGACGGATTTATGGGCCGGGCGCTATTTTGGATATTCAGATTGCGTGATCGCGTATTCCAGGTCTTCCCCGAAAGCGCGCTGGTAGTATTCCGCGATAATCGAATACTCGGCCTGATCGCATTTGTTCAGGAATGACAGGAGGAACGCCTTGCCGATATCGTCGAATATTTCGATGTTTTCCGCCCAGGTAATCACGGTTCTCGGGGACATTACAGTGGAAATATCTCCGGCGGAAAAGCCGTTTCGGGTCAGGCCCGCCAACCCGACCATCGCTCTCACGGTCTCGATACGGTCGGAAAAAGTCGGCGCCTGGGCCAGTACGATGTCCACTTCCTCCTGCACGGAAAGATAATTCAGGGTGGTCACGATATTCCACCGGTCTATCTGCGCCTGATTCAATACCTGGGTACCGTGATACAGCCCGTTCAGATTGCCGAGTCCGACCGTATTGGAGGTGGCGAACAATCTGAACCCCTGGTGGGGGTTGATCACCCGGTTCTGGTCCAGCAATGTAAATTTTCCGTCACGCTCCAGAATACGGTGAATCACAAACATCACATCCGGGCGGCCCGCGTCAAACTCGTCGAAAACCAGAGCCACCGGACGTTGCAGGGACCAGGGGACGATCCCCTCCTGAAACTCGGTAACCTGTTTGCCCTGCCTGATCACGATCGCGTCCCGGCCGACCAGGTCCAGGCGGCTGATATGCCCATCCAGATTAACCCGGACACAGGGCCAGTTCAGCCGGGCGGCAACCTGTTCGATGTGGGTCGACTTGCCGGTTCCGTGGTAACCTTGCACCAGTACCCGGCGATTTTTCGCGAATCCGGCCAACAGCGCCAGCGTAACGTCGTGATTGAAACAATAGCTGGAATCGATTTCAGGCACATGTTCATCGCGCTGGCTGAAACCGGGGACTTCAAGATCGGTATCCAGTCCAAACGCGGCTCTTGCAGAAATCATGCAATCCGGGGTTTGCTCAAGGTAATTCGGTTCTGACATGAAAGCCGGTATCTCCTGACTGTGTTTTCTGGAATTTTTCGGACCTCAAGATTCTAACGACTTTTATAAAGTTCATGCAGATTAAATGCGCGTTATAATTCACCAACCGCAATTTCATGGCGATCCACTCCGGTTTTCCTGACTTTTACGACCCATGCCTGACCATCGTCCGATAACCGGTGTCCTGATCAACAACCTCGGTACGCCGGCATCCCCGCGGACAGGCGATGTGCGGGCATTCCTGAAACAATTCCTGAGCGATCCCAGGGTGGTCCGGTTGCCCCGGCCAGTATGGTGGTTCATACTGAATGTCATCCTGTTGAATACCCGCCCGAAGCGTTCCGCCGAGGCTTATCGGGAAATCTGGACCGATCAGGGCTCACCGCTGCTGGTCACCAGTCAAAGCCAGGTCGAACGGCTTCAATCCTGGGCGCAATCCGGTTTCCCGGATGTCAGGATAGAACTCGGAATGCGCTATGGCGCGCCGTCGATCGAACAAGGCTTGAACAGACTGCGTCAGGCCGGCGCCGCACGATACCTGATCATACCGATGTACCCGCAATATTCCACAACCACCACCGCCTCGACAAAAGACGAGGCGCTGAGGGTATTCGAATCCTGGCAATCCATGCCGGAGTTCCGGTTTGTCTGCCACTATTTCGATGAACCGGAATACATCGGGGCATTAAGCCGGTCTGTCGAGGAATACTGGATAAAGAATGGACAGTCGGGCAAGCTGCTGATGTCCTTTCATGGCATACCGGAGCAGTATTCACGGCAGGGCGACCCGTACAAGGGGCACTGCGAATCCACCGCGAGACTGCTGGCTTCAAGCCTGCAACTGGGTCCGGACCAGTGGCAACTTTCCTTTCAATCCAGGCTGGGCCCGAAAAAATGGCTGGAACCCTATACGGACCACACTCTGCGGGAATTGGCCGGACAGGGTATCGAATCAGTCGATGTGATTTGCCCCGGATTCAGTGTGGATTGCCTGGAGACGCTGGAGGAAATCGCGATCAGGAATAAACAACTGTTTCTCGATTCAGGGGGCAGGACCTATAATTACATCCCGTGCCTGAATGACGGCCCGCAGCATATTGAAATGATTGGCCGCCTGATCGAAAATCATAGTCAATGAACGCACTGTTAATCATCGCCCACGGCAGCAGAAATACCGAATCGATCCGGGAAATCCAGGATTTGACCGGCCGTTTGAAAGATGCGGTGGATGATTTTGATCGGGTTGAATGCGCCTTCCTTGAAATGGCGGAACCGGATATCTCCGCCGGTTTGTCCGGACTGATCGAAAAGGGTGCAAAGGAAATCGTGATACTCCCCTACTTCCTGGCCAAAGGCAATCATGTCATCCGGGATGTGCCCGGTGAAATCTCCAGCGTGCAGCGCCGGTATCCCGATATTGAAATCCGGCTGCTTCCTCACATCGGAAAGTCGACCGGCATGGAAAACCTGATAATTGATCATGTCAGGAACCGGTGATCAATCCCGAAGAGAAACGCCGATACGCCATCCAATGCAAATCCAGTGCGCCTGTTGTCTTGCATTGGAGAAAACGCTCCACTATAGTTTCCGTGCCATAACTCCTTAAGTCCCGTCCGTACCCATGAAATTTCAGCTTGCATACAACCTGGAACGTAACGACGACACGCTGTCGGTCAGTCAGGTGATGCGACATACACTGGAAATCATACAAATGGCGGATCGCGGCGGTTTTCACATTGTCTGGGCGGCGGAGCACCACGCAATTGAAATGAACATGGCGCCCAACCCGTTCCAGATACTGACCTGGTGGGCAAACCATACCAACGATATCCGACTCGGTACCGCTGTCGCGGTGGCGGCCTACTGGAATCCGATCCGGCTGGCGGGCGAGGCCGCATTTCTGGATGTAATCAGCGGCGGACGTCTCGAATTCGGAATCGGTTCCGGGGCGTATCAACGTGAATTCGACCGGATGCATCCCGGCCTGAAGCAACAGGACGCCTGGCGTTACATGCAGGAAATGCTTCCCGCAGTCAAGGCGCTGTGGCAGGGCGATTATGCCCACGATGGAGAATTCTGGTCATTTCCAGCCACCACTTCAGTGCCGAAACCCCTGCAAAAACCGCATCCGCCCATCTGGGTCGCCGCGCGCTCACCGATCACGTTCGACTATGCGGTAAAAAATGGGTGTAACATCCTGTGCTGGCCGATGGCCCGCTCTTTCGACGAAGAGCAACTTTATAAGGCCCGGATGGAAGAATCCATTGCCAAAAATCCGGGGTGCAGGCGTCCTGTTTTTGCCATGATGCGCCATGCCGCATTGTATGGGAACGATACGGAACGGGATTCAGCGATCCAGGCACTGCAAACCAATATGGGGCTGTTTGAGAACCTGTACCGGAACCTGGGCGATGTCGTAAATGGATTCCCCCGGCAAATTCCCCTGGAAGACCTGGTCGAACGCGAACAGTATTATCCGGACAAACTGGAAGAAAACCTGATGTTCGGGTCTCCTGACCGGGTAATCGAAAAACTGAAACGCCTGGAAGCACTGGGAGTGGATGAATTCGTCTATTACGCGAGCATGGGCCAGAGCCACGCAGAACAGAAAAAATCCCTGCAACTGTTCTGCGATGAAGTCATACCCGCGTTCAGTGATTGAAATCCTCTAACGGCACGGATTACCGCCTTTGCGGCCCGGAAAAATGAAAAAATTATCGGGCGGTCAAGCTGCGGTGGAATCATTGCGGACAGAAAACACAAAACATGTTTTTGGCCTGATCGGCTCGGCGGCCATGGAGATGTTCGACGCGCTTTATGATGCCGGGGATATTGATTTCATCGGAGTGCACGACGAGCGGACAGGAACCCACATGGCCGATGGCTATGCCCGGGCTTCGGGGCAACCCGGAGTGGTCCTGGCCGGTCAAAATGGTCCGGGGGCGACCAATCTGGTGACCGGGCTGGCCCAGGCAAAAGCCGCTTTCTCGCCGGTCGTTTCCATCGCCGGTTCACTCTCTCTGGAACATGTTTATCGGGACGCGTTCCAGGAGGTGGATCAACAATCGCTGTTTACTCCGGTCACGAAAAAAACCTGGACCGTCACTCACGCCAAACGGATTCCGGAAATGTTCCGTGAAGCGTTTCGCCTGGCGTTGACCCCGCGATGCGGTCCGGTGCAACTCAACCTGCCAAGGGATGTGCTGGCCGACATCGCCGAATTTCCTCCGTTTCAATCGCCCCGGTCTTACCGGACACACAACGTCCCAAGCGGATCGGATGAAGCGATCGAACGGGCCGCGGAAATGCTCGCAGCCGCACAAAAACCGGTTATCGCCGCCGGCGGCGGCATCAAGAATACGGACGGATTCGAAGACATCCTGGCCCTGGCGGAAACACTGAACGCGCCGGTCACGACCTCTCCCGGCCACGGTGACGCGATTCCGTTCGATCATCCGTTGAACGCGGGACAAATGGGACCGCGTGGAAATCCGGTCGCATCCCGTTTGATGCAGGAAGCGGATGTCATTCTCGCATTGGGAACCCGATTGGGGTTCAATTCGACATTCTATTCGTATGACCACATAAACGAGCGGGCCAGCATCATCCAGGTTGAACTGGAACCGACCGCAATTGGCCGTTATTTTCCTGTGGAGCTCGGAATCTGGGCCGATGCCCGCTCCGCCGCAAGGCAACTGTGTACGGAACTGGGCAGGCAGAAAGCGCGGTCTGAAGTCGCAAAATGGACGGAGGACTTCAAACGTGACCGTATCGCCTGGCTTGACCGGCGCGACCGGGATCCGGCCATTGACCGTTATCCGATTCAGCCCGCGGCGCTGTACAAGGCGCTGCGCGGCGTACTGCCGAAAAACGCGGCGGTGACCATGGATGCGGGCACCTTGTGCCTGCAGGCGACGGACGCACTGAATTACTGGACACCGAAATCCCTGTTCACGCCGCTGGATTTCGGTCTTGTCGGTTTTTCATTCGCCTGCGGGCTTGGCGTAAAGCTCGCGCGTCCCGAGCGTCCGGTAGTCAGCCTGATGGGAGATGGCGGTTTCGGGATGACTCTGTCGGAACTGGGCACCGCCGTGGACAACCGGATCAATACCACCACCATCGTCATGAACAACCAGTGCTGGGGCGCGGAAAAAGCCTACCAGAGGGATTTTTTCGGGGAGAGGTATATCGGCTCTGATGTCAGCAGCCCGCCATTCGACAAGGTCGCGGAGTTGTACGGAGCGGCCGGCTATCGCGCCGACCGGGTTTCAGAGATTGCCGGCGCGGTCGAAGCGGCGCTTGATTGCGGCAGGCCGGCGGTGGTGGATGTCGCGGTTGACCCGGAGGCGCTGTACAGCTTTCGCCGGGATTCATTCAGGCATCGTGTGGACCAGGCGGCGCCGGGGCCAGGCAGGCCAGGGCCAGCCGTCATTTCCCCCCGGCAATCAGGATGAACAACTGACCGAAAGCCGGGCAGCCCAGTCTGGCGGCGGGCTGGCGTAGACCTGGAAATCCGGTTGTTCATCGAATGGTCGGGCGAGCAATCCAACCAATTTGTCTATTTCGGAATAATCCATTTCGTCCCTGGCTTTACGAATCGCAATTTCCGCCATCCAGTTCCTTAGCACATACCGGGGATTGACACGTTCCATCGCCCGCCTCCGGTCCCGGCCATTCGTTTCCTCGATTTCAAGCCGCTTCCGGTATCGGGTCAACCAATCCGTCAGATCCGCGCTGCAGGGCATCCCGTTCCGGCCGGAACCGGGACTGCACAACATCCGGAACGTATTGGTGAAATCCAGTTGATCGCGTTCCATAACCGTCAACAGGTCATCATACAGCCTGCCGTCTTCGTCCGTTTCCTTGTGCAGGCCGAGTTTCGCTCTTTTCGATTTCAGGCAGGCATCGTCGAATATCCCTTCATATTTCATCAACTCACCGGTCGCTTTTTCCACAGCCTGTTCGGGAGACTGGTCGAACAGGGGCAGCATGGCCTGGGCAAGACAACCCAGATTGAACAATCCGACCGGTCCCTGTCGATTGAATGCATACCGGCCGGTACGGTCTGAATGGTTGCAGATATGACCCGCCTGATAACGATCCATGAACCCGAAAGGCCCGTAGTCGATGGTTATTCCATGAATGGACATGTTGTCGGAATTCATCACTCCATGACAAAACCCGACAGACTGCCATTGCGCAATCAATCGGGCGGTAAGATCGACGATGGTCGAAAACAGGGACAGATACGGTTCACGGCTGTCCTTTAATACCGGGTAGTAATGATCCAGCGCGAAATCGGCGAGGATTTTCAGGTCGTCATAACGATTCTGGTAGAAAAGGAATTCGAAGCTGCCGAAGCGCAGGTGGCCGGGCGCGACGCGGATCAGCATGGCCCCGGTTTCAAGCTGCTCCCGATACACGTGTTCGTCACTGCCGAACAATGCCAGCGCCTGGGTCGTCGGGATGCCAAGACCGGTCATCGCGGCGCTGCACAAATATTCCCGGATTGTAGAGCGCAATACCGCCTTGCCATCCCCCTGCCTCGAATAGAGCGTCCGTCCGCTGCCTTTCAATTGCAGGTCCCATAACCGGTTGCCGCGGGTTCTGACCTGCCCCAGCAAAAGCGCTCTTCCATCCCCGAGCCGGGGCACATACTGGCCGAACTGATGACCGGAATAGCACATCGCCAGCGGGTCCGTACCCGGCCAGGCGGAAGTCCCGCCGATCAGACTGACGAAATCCGGCCTCGACAGTTCCCCGGGGTCGAGCTCCAGCAAATCGGCCACCCGGGTGTTGAAATGAATCAGATATTGATTTTCCAGCAACTCGGGTTGATGCCGCGAATGGAATATTCCCGGCAAGCCGCCGTACACATTATCGAACCGGAGCGATTCAAGCGTATTCATGGCTGAATTCGATGGGTTGGTATCTTCCCGGAACGGTTTTTACTATCATTGGTTCGTGTATTGAGAAAACAGGTCAGGACCCTGCCTTTTTGATTGAAAATGAATCCGGATTGCGCGATGATCGCCCTCCTGTTTCTTTGCTATTTTAACTTTTATTTCTGATAACAAACATGACAAGAGCCGAACAAATCAAGGCCGTTGAAAACGACTGGGCGACCAACCCGCGTTGGGCAAATATAACCAGAGGCTATAGCGCGGAAGATGTGGTTCGTCTGCGCGGGTCCGTCCAGCCTGAACTGACTTATGCCCGGCGAGGCGCCGAAAGGCTCTGGAACCTGATTCACGGAGGCGCGGACAAGGGCTATGTGAATTGCCTGGGAGCGCTGACAGCGGGCCAGGCCGTACAACAGGCCAAGGCAGGGGTTGAAGCCATTTACCTGTCCGGCTGGCAGGTGGCGGCGGACAACAACAGCTCCGAAACCATGTATCCGGACCAATCGCTCTACGCCTATGATTCGGTACCTGCCGTAATTCGCAGAATCAACAATTCTTTCGCCCGGGCAGACCAGATTCAATGGTCGCGCGGCGTGGATGAATCCAGCGATGAATATATCGATTACTTCCTGCCCATTGTCGCGGATGCCGAAGCCGGGTTCGGAGGCGTCCTGAACGCATTCGAACTGGCCAAGAGCATGATTATCAACGGCGCCGCCGGGGTGCATTTCGAAGACCAGCTCGCCGCGGTCAAGAAATGCGGACACATGGGCGGCAAAGTACTGGTCCCGACCGGGGAAGCAATCCAGAAACTGATTGCCTCCCGACTCGCTTCAGACGTGCTCGGCGTTCCGACCCTGATCCTTGCGCGCACCGACGCGGAAGCGGCGAACCTGCTCACTTCGGACTTCGATGACAGGGACCGGCCCTTTCTCACCGGTGAGCGCACTTCCGAAGGCTTCTATCGCGTAAGGAACGGGCTGGAACAAGCCATTTCGAGGGGGGTCGCCTATGCACCCTGGTCGGATTTGATCTGGTGTGAGACAGCCACCCCCGACCTGGGGTTTGCGCGGGAATATGCCGATGCGATACACGAGAAATACCCGGACCAGCTTCTGGCCTACAACTGTTCGCCCTCATTCAACTGGAAGAAAAACCTGGATGACAAGGATATCGCCGGGTTCCAGGATGAAATTGCCGCCATGGGTTATAAATACCAGTTCATCACTCTGGCGGGCATCCATAACATGTGGTACCACATGTACGATCTGGCTTATGATTACGCCAGGGGGGAAGGCATGCGGCATTATGTCGAAAAAGTACAGGAACCGGAGTTCTCTGCCGCATCCCGGGGGTACACGTTCGTCGCCCACCAGCAGGAAGTCGGAGCCGGTTACTTCGATGACGTGACCACCACTATCCAGGGCGGCTCATCCTCAGTGACTTCATTAACCGGTTCAACCGAAGAAGATCAATTCTGAGCGCCCGTCACCATTACAACCGGCGTCTGTACATCGGGTACGGACGCTGATTCGTCATGTGCCCTGAACGTACCAGACCGGACCTTGCCAAGCAGGTTGCTGAAACCATTCTGCATGGCTTCAACCGGCATTTTACCCGATTCCGGGAAATCACCGTCGAGGCGAAACACCGTTTTGAAACGGCGGATTGGGAAAGCGAGGTCCAGGCCCGCAAGGACAGAATCTGGTTTTATGACAGGCGGGTGGATGAAACCGTTGACTACATCAACCATAATCTGGACCTTGACCTGGAGCATCTGGACAGACCGCTGTGGCAGGATATCAAACGCCGGTACCTGTGGCTGCTTTACGAACACAAGCAACCCGAACTCGCCGAGAGCTTCTACAATTCGGTTTTTTGCCGCCTCTTTGACCGCAGTTATTTCAACAATCGACACATATTCCTGAACCCCGGCAGCGCCACTGATTTTCTCGATGTGGATGATCCGGTCTATACCAGTTACTACCCGGATGAGTCGGGGCTGAAGCATGCGTTCAATCGGATCCTCAACAGTTTCGATCTTGAAAACAGTTGGCAGGATCTGCAAAGAGACCTGGATTTACTGGTCGAGAACTTCGAGCCCTGCCTGCAATCCACAATCAAACCCCGGCCCCACCGGCAACTGCAAGTCATATCCTCCCCGTTTTATCGAAACAAGGCTGCCTATATTGTGGGCCGGGCGCTGATCGGACATGACCGCCAGTCATTTGTAATACCGCTGCTGCTGTCGCAAGACCTGGAACTGTATGTGGACACGATCATCACCGACCCGGATGATATTGCGCTCATTTTCAGTTTCACTCGCGCCTACTTCATGGTCAACACCCCGGTACCGGCTGCCCTGGTCGGGTTTCTGCACAAGATTCTGCCCACGCGGAGCAAGGCCGACATCTACACTTCCATCGGCTTCCAGAAACAGGGCAAAACCCTTTTTTACAGAGAGTTTCTCCATCACCTGCAACACTCGAGCGACAAACTGGTCATCGCTCCGGGAATAAAAGGAATGGTGATGAGCGTATTTACATTGCCCTCCTACCCATTCGTGTTCAAAGTCATCAAGGATTATTTTGCGCCGCCCAAGAATATTGACCGTTCTACCGTCAAAAAAAAATACCAACTGGTAAAAATGCATGACCGGGTGGGCCGGATGGCAGACACACTGGAATTCTCCCATGTCGCGTTTCCGGTCGAACGCTTTTCCGATGAACTCCTGGAAGAATTGAAAACATCCATCCCGGACAGCATGAGCATGGAAAATGATTTCGTCATAATCCGGCATCTGTACATCGAAAGAAGAATGGTGCCGCTCAATATCTATCTGGATACCCACGACAATGAAATGATAGAAAATGGGGTCAAGAGCTACGGTGACGCGGTCAAGGAAATGGTCACGGCCAATATATTTCCCGGCGACATGCTGCTGAAGAACTTCGGCGTTACCCGCCATAACCGGGTCATATTCTATGATTACGATGAAATCTGCCACATGACAGAGATCAACATACGGTCATTACCCAAAGCCCGGTCTGAAGAAGAAGAGCTTTCATCCGAAATCTGGTTTCATGTGGCGGATAACGATTTCTTCCCCGAACAATTCGAGAATTTCGTAGTCAATCACCCGAAAGTGCGGGAACGGTTCCTGATTCACCATCCTGAACTCCTCGACCCGTCCTGGTGGAGGACTATTCAAAATGATATTATTGCCGAGAAGCTCCATGACGTATATCCATATCACCAGAACAAGCGGTTTTGTGTCCGCTACCCGGACCGCTACCCCTCGTCACCGGCAAACTGACAGTTATCCGGTAATTCAAAAATGAAAACAGCGGATCTGGCCGATGAATATCCGGATGTACGGATTTGCGAACCCATATTCCGGTCTTTTGGAGGAGCCAGACAATTTCATGGCGAGATTCGCACTGTAAAATGCTTTGAAGACAATACCTGTGTGCGCCGGAGCCTTTCAGAAAAAGTCGAGGGCGCTGTCCTGGTAGTGGACGCGGGCGGATCGCGAAGATGCGCCATGCTGGGCGACATACTGGCCCGAATGGGCGCCGACAACGGCTGGGCGGGCGGAATATTCCACGGATCGATCCGGGATAGCGCAGAAATAAACAAAATGCCGTTCGGGGTAAAGGCGCTTGGTGTCATCCCCGTCAGAAGTGTCAAGGAAGGACTGGGCAAACAGGATGTGCCGGTAAATTTCGCCGGGGTCACCTTTACTCCGGGTGAGTATGTCTATGCGGACGAAGACGGGATCATTGTCAGCGCAACCCCCTTACAACTGCCCGCCTGATCGAAGCGATTCCGGGCGCGTTTCCCGGCATGGGCGTTTTCCGTCCGGGGACGTTTCCCGGATTTAACTGCTAGGAAAGCTGTTTTTCGCGAATCTCGTCCAGTGTCTTGCAGTCGATGCACAAACTGGCAGTGGGTCGCGCCTCCAGTCTTTTCAGACCGATCTCCTCCCCGCAGTTTTCACAATATCCAAAATCCCCGCCCGCCAGACAGGAGATCGAGCTTTCAATTTTCTTGATCAGTTTCCTGTCCCGGTCCCGCCCTCTTAATTCGAGCGCCATGTCGGTCTCCTGGCTGGCGCGATCCGTAGGGTCAGGGTGATTCGCGGTTTCATCCTGGATATTGTGCACGGTACGGGAAGTTTCATCGGTCAGTTCGGCCCGCCATGCCCGCAGGATCGCCTCAAAATGCGCGAGCTGCCGCGGCCCCATATATTTTTCCGATTTCCCCGGTTTATAGGGTTTGATACCGTGAATCAGCAACTCAGGTTTTCTTTTCGCAGCCATGGGTAAAGTTTTGTTATAAATCAATACATTAAAACAAATTAAAGTATTTTTGACTGATCGCAAAAATCAGGGACGGGTTTATACCAAATGCCGCAATACATTGCAACGAAAAATCAAGACAAGCGCACCCTGGTTTCCAACCGGTTCAGACTTTCCCGGATTTCCGTATCCTGGCTGCTGCGCGCAAACGTCTGGCCTCGGTCGGAGTCAGCGCGAGCGGGCGGTAAATTTCAACACGGTCATGGTCTTCCAGGCGATAGTCGTAATCCCTCCGGAACCCGTAAACGCCTGCTTCGACCTCGTCAAGATCCAGGTCCGCAATGATTGAACGGATACCCGACATCTCTAAAGCCTGCCGGATCGTCGTCCCTTCCGGGCAGGACAAGACAATTTTTTCCTGATGGTCAGGCAAGGCGTATACCACGGAAACGGAGATCTCTTTCATCCCCGGTCAGGCGCATATATCCGGTCGGCCCGCTGGACGAATGAATCGACCATCGAATCCGCGATTCTCCTGAATATCGGACCCACCACAGCCCCCAGCAAGCGGTTGGAAAAATCGAATTGCAGGTCCAGTACGACCTTTGAAGCGTTCTCTTCCAGTTGGATGAATTCCCAGCTTCCATGAAGTTCACTGAACGGCCCATCCACCAATGTCAGCGCGATTCTGTGCGTTCCTTCCAGTTTGTTGCAGGTGGTAAATGATTTTTCGATTCCCTTGTAGGAAATTTTGATCGAAGCGACCACCTCCTCACCGGAACGGCTGATTTCCTCTGACCCGCCGCACCAGGGCAGGAATTCCTGATACCGGGCGACATCATCAACCAGTGTGAACATCTTCGGGGCGCTATGCGTAACCAGCGCTGACCTCTTTACCGTGTACATCTCACCTTGTGCGGATTCCAGACAAATTCCGAACGGTGGATTATACTGCACGAAATCCGGACCACCATGTTTCACGCAATTCCAGGTTATTTGAATGGCCAAGCCCCAAAAGAAAACGCAATCCAATTCCATTGCCGTCAACAGAAAGGCCTGGCACGATTACACGATTGGCGAACAATTCGAAGCAGGTATCGTCCTCGAAGGATGGGAAGTAAAAAGTCTCAGGGACGGACGCGCCCAGCTCAAGGAAAGCTATGTATTCATCCACCGGGGGGAAGTCTTTCTGACAGGCGCGCACTTTTCGCCGCTTGCCAGCGCGTCAACCCATGTCACGGCGAATCCGACGCGCCACAGAAAACTGCTGCTGCACAACAAGGAAATCAGCAAATTGATCGGCGCCACGGAACGGGCGGGGTATACCATTGTGCCACTGAGCCTGTACTGGGTACGCGGAAAAGTGAAACTAAAAATCGCGCTGGCAAAAGGAAAGAAACAATTCGACAAACGCCAGGCAATCAAACAACGGGACTGGGACAGACAGAAGCAACGCCTTTTCAAGAACACCGGTTAATCACTCCCCCTCGAGGGGAATCGAAGAAGCCAAGCTGCCAAGGTAGATGCGAGTCGTATACCACTCCCCCTTGAGGGGGAGTCGAAGAAGCCAAGCCAAAGGCGCAGGCTGATTCGGTGGGGGGCCGAAAACGAACTAAAGATTCCTGTGCTTCTTGATGCGCTCGTAGGCCTGACGAATTTCCTGGGTTCTTTGAGTGGCAATCTTCATCATTTCCTCCGGCAGGCCTTTCGCCACCAGTTTGTCCGGGTGGTGCTGGCCCATCAACCGCCGATAGGATTTTTTCACCTCGGCATCGCTGGCGTTTTCATCGAGATTCAGCACCGAATAAGCGTCTTCCAATGAAATCCGGGCGCCGGACTGCTGGCGATGATGCAGCTCGGCGGAAACGGACGCCATGATGGATTCCATTTCATACGGCGGGAATCCGATTTCGGCGCAAACCCGCCGCAACACCCGATCTTCCTCAGGGTGCAGGACTCCATCGGCATAAACCGCAAAACAAAGTATTTCAATGAACATCCGTTGCAGGGTCGAACGTCGGCCAGTCTCCTGCCGGAACTGCTCAAGGACTGCGGACAGGTCGAAGTCATCCGCCTTGCCTTGATTGAACAGGCTCCTGGCAGCCTCACGCTGGTCGGGCGAAAGATTCATATCCGCCATAACGCGCCTGGCCAACCGGATTTCATCATCCGTGACCCGGCCATCGGCCTTGCTGATATGCCCCATCACGGAGAAGATCGCGGTAAAAAAGGCTGCCTGAATGCGGTACTGATGCCCCCGCGGAAGGTCGCCGGCCTGCTCCAGGTTCTTTTTCAACCCCTGGTCGAATTTACGGCCGATTGCCGCGCCCAATACAGCGCCGAGCGGGCCGGCCATCATAAAACCGAAAGCGCCGCCAGCGAGAGTTCCCCACCATGACATTATCTGTTCACCTTTTTCATATCGAGTCAGCGATTCTATTATACAGGGCGCGTGAATACGATTAGCGTGAAACCCCGCAAAATAAATCATTCTGCCGCGTATCCGCTCCTGTGGTATAATCCTGAAGCATGGGGGTGACTGGTTTCGACGTCGGTCACGAAGCCATCGGAGCATGTCGAGGTGTAGAGTTCCTCGTAAATCCAGCTACAAAACAATAGTTGCCAACGACGACAACTACGCACTAGCCGCCTGAGTCGGCTAGTCCTTTCACTCACGCTCGCCTTCAGGCTGAGGTTGGAAAGGTCAAATCATGGAGGCTCGCCAGGCAGTCCGGTCCGTTAGCTGTCGGCTAAAACCAATCGGACTCGCTGACCTGCAAGTACGTCTGCCTCCTGGCAGGTCGGTCAAATCGAAGCGCAGACTAAACATGTAGCCGCCGGTGAGTGTAGGGTCTGCGGACGCGGGTTCAATTCCCGCCACCTCCACCATTCATTATGACAGGAGGATTTGCCTCTGTGATTGCGGATCATTGTTGCCCGCGATTTATGGGGCAATGGCTGGGAACAACCTTTACGGAATGAATCGGAATGTATAAAAAGCACGGACGGCTGTACTTCTCTCCCTCAGACCTGACGCGCTATATGGAAAGCCCGTTTGCGTCCTGGATGGATCGGTTTGCCATCGAATGCCCGGAACAGGCTCCCGAAAACGACCCGGATGATCCACTGTTGGCCTCCCTCTCGCAAAAGGGTTTTGACCATGAGAATGCGGTGCAGGCAGATTTTACCAGGAAGGAGCTGTCTCTGGAGACGATTGATGGCACATCAAACAAGGAAAAATATGAGAAGACACTGGCGGCCATAGAAAAGGGTGTGGATGTGATTGCCCAGGCTCGGTTGGAACTCGAACCATTCGGCGGATACGCCGATTTTCTGGTCAGGAAATCTCATTATGACGGAGGCTCACCCAATCATTCGTGTGATGACTACTATGAGGTCTGGGATGCCAAGCTGTCCAGTACGCCTAAGCCAACCTTTGTCATCCAGCTTTGTTGTTATGCCGAAATGCTGGAAGCGGTACAGGGATGCAAACCGGAATTCATCACGATCGCATTGGGCAACGGCAAAAAAGAACGGCTGCGAACTGACGATTTCTACTATTATTACCAAACCCTGAAATCATCCTTCCTGAGTGCGCAAAAATGCTTTGACCCAAATGATGGACCCGATCCCGCCGACTCCAGGAACTGGCTCGACTGGAGCTCTCATGCCAAGCGATTGCTATTGGAAAAAGACCATTTGTTCCAGGTTGCAACAATCACCAGAGGGCAGATCAAAAAGCTCAATCAAGCTAACATAGCAACCGTGCAAGAGTTAGCGGAAACCGCGCTCAAAGTCCCCGGCATCCACCCTGTGACACTCGGGAAGCTCAAGTCACAAGCAGCCCTGCAAAAAGCAAGTGTGAACCGGGATAAACCCCGGTTTGCAATCAGGGTTCCCGTAGAGGGTGAAAAATCCGGATTGGCGTTGTTGCCTCCACATTCACCCCTCGATGTCTTCTTTGATATTGAAGGCTATCCGTTTGACCCGGGTGGTCTCGAGTATTTGTGGGGAGTCATCTGGTTCAATGAGCAGGGCGACCGGAAGTTTACCGACTTCTGGGCACATAACCATGAACAGGAAAAAACCGCTTTTCGATCATTCATTGAATGGGTATATGACCGATGGCAGCAAGATCCATCCATGCATATTTATCACTACGCGCACTATGAAATCACGGCTTGCCGGAAGCTCATGGGGCGCCATGGTGTCTGTGAACATGAAGTCGATCAACTACTTCGTAATGAGGTATTTGTCGACCTGTACAAGGTCGTCAAGGGCGGTTTGCTTTTGGGGGAATCTGGTTATTCCCTTAAAAACGTCGAACGCCTTTATCGAGAACAGCGTGAATCCGAGGTTGGCAGCGGCGATGACTCCATGGTGGTTTACGAGCAATGGAGAGAACTGAATCAAAAAGGCGTTCAGGGCGATACCTGGCAGACATCCGAAATTCTCAAGAATATCCGTGACTACAACATCGACGACTGCAACTCAACACAGGAACTGGCTGAGTGGTTACGCCAACAACAAGAATCTCATGGCATCCTGTTTCTCGGTAAAACCGATGTAACGGAACCGGAAATCAAGGAAGAAATTACCGAGCGTACACAACTTCGTGATCGTCTTTTGGACAGGGCGCAGATTGAAAAGGATTCGAACCCTGAACAAGCGACGCTGACAGAAAACCTGGCCTGGACACTGGAATTTCACCGACGCGAAGCCAAACCGTTATTCTGGCGCTTGTTCGACCGCTTGGGGTCGAGCCCGGAAGAGTTAATGGACGACCCGGATTGTCTCGCTTGCTGTGAACGAACGGAGCGGGAGTCATTCAAGCCAACACCACTCGCCCGCAATCTGGCTTATGAGTACCGCTTTGACCCAGGTCAGGAATTCAAGGGAGTACAACAGAGTTTTTACTTGCTGGGTGTCGAAACGGAAACCGGCCATAGAGTAAAAGCGACTTTTGTCAAAGATCACAGCGATATGGGAAAGGGTCTCATTGTGCTCCAGTCAAAGACTGGACCACCATCAGTTATCTCTCTGATTCCGGATGAATATGTCAACCCGAGCCCCATTCCACAATCCATATTCCAGGTCGTAAGCCACTATGAAAACAGCATATTGCCTGTTGGGCAGTCTGCCATCCTGGATTTCCTGATGCGGTCAAAGCCGAGAATCAAAGAGCATTCCGGAGGTCCGATCACTACCAGTCGCGACCCTGAAGAACGCTTGAGGCAGATCATCCATGCGACCCGCCGCCTGGACAACAGTTATCTGGTAATTCAGGGGCCTCCCGGCGCGGGTAAAACATATACCGGCAAACATGTGATTGCGGAACTGTTAAAGTCCGGCGCTTGCGTGGGGATATCCAGCAACAGTCACAAAGCCATCAATAACCTGTTGTTAAGTACCGCCAAGCACTGCAAGAAAGAAGGCATTCATGCCACAGTTGTCTGCACCCGGGATACAGACCCGGAACTTGAGGACTTCGGTGTGAAAATAGCGACAAACAACGAACTCGCCGAATACGTCAAACCAAGATGCCTGATCGGTACTACCGCATGGGGTTTTTCCCGGGATGACCTGGTTGATCAATTCGATTACCTGTTCGTCGATGAAGCGGGACAGGTCGCTGTCGCCAATCTGGTCGCAATGAGTCGTTCTGCCCGCAACCTCATTCTGCTGGGAGACCAAATGCAGTTGGGGCAGCCTTCACAGGGTGTGCATCCGGAAGACAGTGGCCTTTCGACGCTGGACTATCTGTTACACGAAACCCCCACAATCCCCAGGGATATGGGCGTCTTCCTGGACTCGACCTACCGTATGCACTCGGCAGTGAATCGATTCATCAGCCAACACGTCTACGAAGGGAAGCTGAAACCACACCGGGATAATGACAAGCGAATCATAGAGGTGCCTGCGGGTTACAGTGGTCCTCTTGATGTTGATTCCGGGGTTGTATTTGTTCCGGTTCAACACGAAGGCAATGCACAGGCGTCCGAGGAGGAAGTCTCTGTAATAAAACAATTGGCAAACGACTTGATTGGCCGAACGTTCCATACAGGAAATGATGAGCCGCCGACCCGCCCAATCGGCTGGAACGACATGCTGTTTGTGGCGCCATATAACCAACAGGTCAACCAGTTGAGTATCGCGCTTGGTAATAAAGCCAGGGTAGGCAGTGTCGATAAATTTCAGGGACAACAGGCGCCAGTCGTGTTTTTAAGCATGTGTACCAGCGATGCCAGTGAATCTCCCAGAGGACTCAATTTCCTGTTCAGTAAAAACCGTATTAATGTCGCTATATCCAGAGCCCAGTCTCTGGCGATTGTCGTCGGCAATCCGGATATCGGCAAAACCCCCATTAACCAGGTTGATCAGCTTAAGCTGGTCAATCTGTTCAACGCCATCATCCATGCCGGAAACGCCCGGTGCAGATGACCAGAAGAATGAATACGTGCTACCGGCAATTCAACGAGAATTCGTCTGGAGTCCAGAGCAGATTTGCAAGCTTTTCGACAGCGTGATGCAGGGATATCCGTTCGTGAGTTGCTGGATGGTATCGTGAATCGCGGGAAGCAAGCGCAATTACCGTTCGACTGGATGAAAAAGACGTATCCTGACAACGAGGAGCGTCGGCAGTACTCTGGTCTCTATTTGCTTGATGACATTCCGAAGGAAATGACAGGGTTTCTCAAGTTCTATGAGATGCGGCGGTCCCTTCTGCAAAAGCGAATCTCCGAACTGGTCAAAACTGCGTAAGCAACGGGCGCCCAACACACTCCTGGCTACGCAGACAATAGATAATGATCAACCCGGACTGTCTGATCAGCTGTGAGAGTAATCTCCAAAACTTCATTAGTGGGGTCCTTCTTCTCCTTTAGTTGATCCAGTGCATGCTCAAACAGACGTTTCTGCACATCCAGACTCATGAAACCAGGAGCTACATTCAAACAAACCAAACCCGCGTGCACTTTTTCGCGCCCAACAAGCGATGTGAAACCTGTAGTGTTGTTGGTGACCAGTACGTACCCGTCTTTAACAGCACGCTGAACGATAGCCCAGTCCTTCCTGGACGTTAGGCCAAGCCAAGTGACGTGCATTGACTGGGGAAAGCCCCGGTCTCGAGCGATGGAGACGAGACCGGGGCTGAGACATTCGTCAACAAGAAATCTCACAAGGCCCGAGACGACTTGTCAAAAGTGACTTCATTCGACGAGAGCAAACTTTTTTTGCGCCAAAGTGACCTTTGACGAGGTCGGCCGCGACGAGGATAAGCATCTGCATAGGTAACTGCAGCATCAACAAGCCCTTCTGTCAGCATCGGGTATGCAGCCAGGATTGCCGAGACATCGTCACCATTGACAATCATTTCAGCAATATCATGGACAGCAACCCGAGTGCCTTGAAAACAAGGCGCGCCACCGAGAACATCCTTGTCAATCGTAATCATCTTCTTTGCCTTCTCCAACGCCGTCAGTCTGCGCCGCACATCACTTTTCATCGGGCGAACATCAATTGAAACAGCATCTTCCCGGACTGTCTTGACTTCGGGATCATTGAGGAGATAACGGATAAAGCCCATCCTTCCTTTGAGAGTCAATATATCCGTCGTTTCATGAGCGAACTTCAAACCGACAAGCGCCTTGCCCAAAATGACCCGACTGCCCTTTTCGCGCCTTACGGCATCACCCAGCAGACCCGCATCTATGATGCGATGCACTTGTTTCAAGGGCACACCTGTAACCTTGGCTGCTTCGTTTACAGACAGAACCCGCTCGTCGAACTTCATGGCCACAATCTTTCCTCTAACCTGGAAGAATTATGAACGACTAAGGCAAAAATATCAACTTTATGTATGGATTCAGTATACAAGGCGGAAGAGAAGATCAGGTAAAAGACTTGGTTGTCACGCAGGAACATTTAATATTTCCTTGCTAGTTGACACATTTGTCATATAATACTGTATCAGAGGACAAATATGGCTACTGGAATAAAATCCCAACGCGCTCAAAGAGCGCTGCGCCAGATGGCGGAGAACCTGAAGACAGCGCGGTTGAAGCGCAGAATGTCCGTCAAGGATTTTGCGGACCGCGTTGGCGTTTCGGCTCGCACCATCATGCGACTTGAAAAAGGCGATGACGGTGTCAGCACAGGAACCCTGGCGATGGCGTGCCTGGTTCTTGGAGAAATCGACCGTATCAGCAATCTGCTTGACCCAGCCTCGGACGATACGGCATTACTGCTGGAGCGCAACCGGTTACCGAAGCGAATTGCAGTCAGGCGGAAAAAGTTGCCCGGTCAATCCGCATCCGGCGGCCGAGGCGATTCAGGAAGTGACAGAGCGGACGATGAAGGAGTCGGCTTCTGATGCCCGAAGCCGTTGTCGCACTGGGCCAGGCAAAGCGTGTTGTCGGTCGGTTGCGGTTCGAGAGTGATGGTCGTCGGCAGCATTCTCATTTCGAATACGACCGTGCATGGCTGGAAGCAGGAGACGGTTTCCAACTCGCACCCGGCTTACCGTTGCAGGCAGGAGGCTTTTTTGCGTCCGGTCGGGGTGACCGGCGTAACGCTTTGCATAACAGTTTTCAGGATGCGGCGCCTGATTCCTGGGGCCGTGCCTTGATGACTCGCGCACTCGGCGGCGGTCTTACCGAGTTCGACTATCTGACACTATCCGATGACCGCACACGCCAAGGCGCCTTGCGTTTTCTCAATGACGATTTGCAACCGCTGTCCAGGCTATCCCCGCCTGTGCCACAGTTGGTCGAACTTGAGAGATTGAGAACACTGGCGCATCAGTTCGAGCGTGATCCAGAGGGTGCAGAAGAAGCCGTGTTGGATCTTGCGGGGGTGGCGGGCTCTCTTGGCGGCGCCCGCCCGAAAGCGAGCGTTGAGGGGAAAGGACAACTATGGATCGCAAAATTCACCTCGCGTGATGATCGGCGAGCCGTGGAGCGCGCCGAGATTGCCACGTTGAAGCTGGCTGCAAGGTGCGGTCTGTACGTTCCGGAAGCCCACCTTGAACTTGTCCGTAGCGATAGCCCGGTGGCGCTAATCCGGCGGTTCGACCGTCGGGGCGAAGTTCGTATTCCCTACATGTCGGCGCGAGCGGCTCTCGATTGGGAAGGTTCCGAAGGACGGTATTATACGGAGATCGCGGACATCATTCGCCAGATTTCCAGTCAGCCACGCGATGACCTTCGTGAACTCTGGAGCCGGCTCATCTTTACGATCCTCGTATCAAATACCGACGATCATTTGAAGAACCATGGGTTCCTGTATGTTGGCAGGGGCCGGTGGCGTCTCTCCCCGGCATTCGACATCAATCCCGCACCGGGTCGTCAACGCACACTGCAAACCGGCATATTAGAGGGCGAGCCATTCGACGCTTCGCTGACGCTTGCGCTTGAGGCGGCCAGATTCTTCGACATTGAACAAGAGGATGCAAAAAAGATGGCGTCCCGAATGGCAACCATTGTGAGCGAGGCTTGGCGCAAGTCCCTTCTGGAGGAAGGAGCATCCACCAGCGAGATCAATGCCTTTGCCGCCGCGTTCCAGCACGATGCGATGGAACAGGCCCTTGCATTGGTATAGAGAGACCGGGCCTGTACTCCTTCTATAACCCAGACTAAAAAGGGAACGATCTGCTGGGGTATCAGCGTGCCGATGATGTTTACTTTCTGGCAAGTCTGGAAGCCACTTTCCAGTCCTCCGGATGGAATCCGGCGCCGATATCCTGATGCATTACACATTCGGGATCTGGCGGATGGTGGCCCATGGAATACGATTGCCTGATATGGTGATGAATCATTCGCCCTGACAGACTAATCCCACATGGCCTCGACCGGCACAGCCCACATCCTATCTCCAAAGGGAATGATTTTATTGTTGCGGTAAAGCACGATACCGCAAACAAAGTCGTTCCCCACCTGTTGCCGCAGCGTTTCCAACCCCTTGAAATCGGACGCGGTCACCGCATCCCGGCCCTTTGCTTCAATTCCCGCAAGCCTGCCATCGGGCTGTTCCAGTACAAAGTCCACTTCTTTATGATCGCTGGTTCGGAAGTGATGGAGTTCGGCCCTGCCGCTTGATGACGACAGTTGTTTCAAAAGTTCGGAAGCAACGAAATTCTCGAACAGATGCCCAAAAACATGAGGGTCCCGGATCGCCGCCCTGGCCATATCGACTTGCAGCAGATGGCAAAGCAGGGATGTATCCATGATATAGCCTTTTGGCGCCTTGACCAGGCGTTTACCCACATTCCTGTACCACGGCTTGACATCGAATGTCAGGAACAGCATCTGCAGAAGAATGCGGTAATTTTTTGTCGTAACCGCATTTTGCCCGGTTGACCTTGCGATATCAGCCTCATTGATCAACCCGCCGGCCCGGCTTGCCAGTACCTGTAGCAAGTGCGGCAATACGCCCAGTCTGGCTATATCGGCAATCTGCCTGACATCCCGTTGCAGGATGGTGGTGATATAGGATTCGAACCATTGCCGTCGCCTGTCTTCACCCTGATCGGTTATTTCCGGGAAGGTTGCCTGCCGCATGATCTCGACAACAGTCCGCTTTCTCCTGATTGTTTCGGGTTTGAACCCGTTATCCATTAACCGGGGCAGGAAATCCCCCTTTCCTCCCGATATTTCCAGTGCAGATAGCGGATACAGCGTAAGTACACCCATTCTGCCCACCAGGGCATCCGACAGTTTGGGCAATGCCATCATGCTGGCTGAACCGGTCAGCAGGTAACGCCCATTGGCGCTTGCCTTGTTTCCCTGTCTCGCTTCATCGACCAGCATCTTCAGCGCCCGAAAAAGACCTGGCGCCATCTGCACCTCATCCAGAATAAGGCTGTCCTCATAGGCGCGCAGAAAGCTTTCGGGATTGGCCTCTGCCGCTCCAAGCAGGGTAGCCTCATCAAAGGAAAATATAATCGGCAGGCCATGCCTGAACCGCGAGACTCCGGACCAGGGTGCTTTTCCCGGCCTGTCGCGGACCTGTCACATAAACTATGGGGAACCCCTGCAATGCGTCCAGAATCGCGGGGCCCAGTCTTCGCTTTATCATGGCATCAACAAGACATTACCATACTACCTGGTTTGTAAATATAACATATATATAATCTAAAGGCTCGTTTTATATTTGCAAACAAACTTGCGCTCCAGCAGAGTCCTTGCCGTGACGATACCGGGTTGCGCGGCGGATGCCCGCCCAGGATTGGCGGGAATATTTTCCCGTGCCGGATTTATCGGCCCTTTGCCGGGCCGGGCCCGTCAGCCTGTGATGTAGTGCTCGAGTTGGTCGATGGTGAACTGTTGTTCCCGGATCACTACCTTGACCAGGTCTCCGATCGAGATCATGCCGACCACCTCGTCACCCTGAAGAACAGGCAAATGTCGAAAATCATTATCGGTCATGATCGTCATGCATTCGGAGACATTGCTTTCCGGTGAGACGGTAAATACGTCACGGGTCATGATTTCGCGGATCAGGGTGTTTTTGGACGAACGATCCTCCAGGATCACTTTTCGAGCATAATCCCGCTCGCTCAGGACCCCGACCAGACGACTGTCATCCATGACCAGTAAAGCGCCGATTCCTTTTTCAGCCATGAGCCTGATCGCATCCAGTACCGGCTGATCCGAACGTACACTCCAGATTTCCTTGCTCCTTTGATCCAGAATCTCAGAAATTTTGCTCATATCCGCCCCCTTGCGTTGTACATATCAGACCTATCATATCAAAACAGCCCGATATTGATACAGCCCAACCGTTTTTTGTAAAGCAGCCGGCCCGGACCACCGGTTGAGCAAAGGCAAACAACAAAGTCTTATATCCGGAAATCTTTTTGCAGATTGGCCCAATGAGCCCTGAGTCTCATCTTGTGCCTGTCATTCATGGGCAACTCTGTTATTTTTTTGGGCCATAAACTTCGGGCATTTTCCATGGTGTCATCAAGGTGCGGTTTTATGGCGCGCCATGGCGCCCCCGCCCGTTTGGCCCAAGCCTCGAAGTTTGCAAAAGTCACCTCATACCAGTTCTTCGTTTTTCCCAGATTAAGCGCGTAGCGCTTTTCACCATCAATATAAACACTGGTAGTGACAATGTCATAAGCGGGGGAAAGTTGTGGTGTAACCTGATCTGGATAGAGCAAGCTCCAGTTCTTCAGGTGTGCATCACCATTGGCGAGTAGAATATTAACCAATAGTCGCCTGGCCAATTGTTGAGAGTCTGCCAGTCCATCGCCGGAGAAGCTGTAAAGAATTCTTCCTATTTGTTCATAGTTGGCAGAATTATATTTTTCATGAGGGTCTTTCACTAAAACCTGAGCAAAATCTTCCGTATGAACTCGCTGACCTTCATGACGGTCGAAGCGCTTTATTGCAAATGCGAGCTTTTCATCCGGCAACCTGATTTGCGGCAGGCTACCAACTTTATCCAATTCGACCAACCTGATTTCAGGTATATCAACGCCCGCCATGGATGCCAATGTCATCGCCGTGAATTCATTGACTGGCATATCCCGGTATTGGGTTGAAGGGGTCTTGATAATCCAGTCGCCAAGGGTGTAGCCTTTGGATAGATTATAGCGTCCCTCCTTTTCCTTCATGGAAAACTTCATCTGCACACCGGCTAAAGAGAATTTTTTCTCATCAGTAACCTTCTCGAATTTAACGACTTTGGCTTTTCCGTGAATGGGAAGGATATTGTCTGGCACATCGTCCGGTTCCATAGGCTCGGCAACCAGGGCGCCAGGCAAATCCTGTCCCAGATACGACAGAATATGGAATTCGTTATCGACATGTACCTTGAGACCTTGCGCTATCCATTCCCTTAGCGCTCCCTCTGGCAACAAATTGGATAATGTGGGATGCAGCTTCTGGTTTCGCACCCAGGGTTTCGACATCAACTTGTCCGAGTGGGGGAATCCTGGATGGGTAATTAAACTGAACGTCGGACGGGCCGCATCAAATCTGAATTCGTTCGCAAAGCTCAGTATATTTCGTCCGTTCTGAAAACCGGTCAAATAGCCGACCAACCTTCCGTGTATCGTCAATCTCAGCACATTGACTTCATCTGCGCCGCCGTTACTCATTAATCATCCCCCAAAAGGCCTCGCCATGGATCGTCGACCAGACTTTTCTTTCCTGTTTCCATTGCTTGTTTCGACAACTTTCGTCCCGGCTCTGCATCTTCGAGCGCCGCCAGTACAGCGCTGGACTTTTCTTTTGGAACAAGCATCAGTTCGCTGTTAAGGCCCTTGGCAATCAGGTCAAGGGTGTCCAGCCTGGGATTTCCTTTGGACTCCAAACGCTGGTATTGCTGACGGGATATACCTGCTCGCAACATCATATCGTTTTGCTTAAGCCCTAATGCCAATCGTCTTTTTTTCAGTTGCTGGAGTAAAGTGGCTGTCATTGTATACATATAAATTGCTTTTTTGAAAAAAAGAAATATATTAGTTTCCTTTCCCCATAAAAGCAACACATTAATTGCTATTCTGTGAGACTTTGCAACCAGGGCGTTTACGGATCACTCCTCGTCGCCTGTCAGGATTTGCAGGTATTCCTGATAAGCATATGCGCGATTGCGCCGCCCGCCGGTAATCTCGCCCAGCACACCGATACTTTCCAGCAGTTCAATCGCCTTGCGGGCCGGCGGCGCGGTCACGCCAAGCAGTTCCGATGCTTTGGAAACGGTAACAATCGGGTTGGAAGGCAGGTAGTCAAGCAACTGAACGGCGACAAGGGTTGACCGGTCGTGAGCGGTAATACGGCTGCGGTCGCGCGCCACAATGGCGTGGAGCGCCTGCGCCACACGGACTCCGTCGGCAGCGACCTCGCAAACGCACTCCAGGAAAAACCGGGTCCAGCCCTCCCAGTCACCGACGCTGCGCACAGCCGCCAACCGCGTGTAGTACTCCTGCTGCTCACGCCTGAACGCCAGACTCAGGTACAGCAACGGATACTCAAGCAGTCTCCAATGCCCGGTCAGCAACGTAATCAGCAACCGGCCGATGCGGCCATTGCCATCCAGGAACGGATGGATTGTCTCGAATTGCACATGCGCCAGTCCAACCCGGACCAGCGGCGGAAGACCGTCATCCAGATGCAGCCACTGTTCCAGCGCTCCGAGAGCGTCGGCGACCTCCCCGGGAGGCGGCGGAACGAAACGGGCGTTGCCGGGCCGACTGCCGCCAATCCAGTTCTGTGACCGGCGGATTTCATCGGGCATTTTGTCCATGCCGCGCGCGCCATTCATCAGAATCCGATGCGCGTTGCACAGCAAGCGGATGCTCAATGGCAAACCTTTCGGTTGCGCGAGTTGTTCCCGTGCGTACATGAGAGCGGCCACATAATTGCAGACCTCCTCGACATCATCCGGGCGGTCGCTTTTATCCGTGGTCTCGAAAGTGAGAACGTCCCGCAACGTAGCCTGGGTTCCTTCGATCTGCGATGTGATCACCGCCTCCTTGCGAACGAAACCGAAGAGGAACCAATCCAGGCTCGGCACAATCGAACCCGCCACAGCAAGACGAGCCAGTTCGGTCTGTGCGCTTGCGAGCAGTTCCATGGTCGGGCCATCCAGAATCAGCGGTGGACCGGATGGAGGCAACGGATATGGAACAAAGGCGCGAACCTCCTCTCCGGAGATTCTGGTAATGCGATATTGACCGGTCTGGCGAATCATGGCTGGGAAGCGTTCGTTTCCTGACCCGAAAGTTTAAGAAACGCTCGTTTCCTTGTCAATATCTTATGAAACGAATGTTTCTTTTTGTCAGGTTCGCCATTGCCCCCATCGGTTCTCCTGCGGGCTTGCGCCCTTGCATCACCGATTCCCCCTCAAGGGGGGAATTACCCCCATCAGATCCGACTGATTTCGAATTCCAGTTGGTCGTCTTTGCAGGTGACGGTTACCTGGCCGCCTTTCTTCAGTTTCCCGAACAGCAGTTCTTCGGCCAGCGGTTGCTTTATTTCCCGCTGGATGACACGGGCCATTGGCCGGGCGCCCATGGTGGCATCGTAGCCTTTGTCGGCAAGCCATTTTATGGCGGATTCACTGACTTCGAGACTGACCTGTTTTTCCGCCAGTTGCTGCTCCAGTTCCATGATGAATTTCTTCACGACATGGAGGATCGTCTTGCCGTCCAGGCCGTCGAATCGAATGATATTGTCGAGCCGGTTCCGGAACTCCGGGGTGAAGATTTTCTTGATGGCCGCCATGTCGTCCGTGCTGTTGTCCTGTTGCACGAAACCCATGGATTCGCGCAGTGATTGTTCCGACCCGGCGTTGGTGGTCATGATGATGATTACATTCCTGAAATCGGATTTGCGGCCATTGTTGTCGGTCAGGCTGCCATAGTCCATCACTTGCAGCAGAATGTTGAAGATATCCGGGTGGGCCTTTTCAATTTCATCGAGCAACAGAACCGAATGCGGGTGCTTGTTGATCGCGTCGGTCAGCAATCCGCCCTGATCGAACCCGACATAGCCCGGCGGCGCGCCGATCAGCCGCGACACGGTATGCCGCTCCATATATTCGGACATGTCGAACCGGATGAATTCGATGCCCAGTGTACTGGCAAGCTGCTTGGTGACTTCGGTCTTGCCGACGCCGGTCGGGCCGGAAAACAGGAAGGATGCAATCGGTTTTTCGGTATTCCCCATTCCGGCCCGCGCCATCTTGACCGAGGAGGCCAGCGCGGCAATCGCGGCATCCTGCCCGAAAACCATCATTTTCAGGTCGCGCTCCAGGGTTTTCAGCGACTTCAGGTCCGAACTCGATACATGTTTCGGAGGAATTCGGGCAATGTCGGAAATCATGTTTTCAATCTCCTTGACGCCGATGGTTCTCCTGCGGGCCTTGCCTTCAGCCAGGCGGGTTTTGGCTCCGGCTTCATCGATTACGTCAATCGCGGTATCCGGAAGTTTGCGGTCAGACAAATAGCGGGCCGAAAGCTCGACCGCAGACCGCAACGCCGGACTCGTATACTTGACGTCGTGGTGCTTTTCAAAACGTGATTTCAATCCCTGTAATATGTCCACCGCTTCATCCACACTGGGTTCGACGATGTCGATTTTCTGGAACCGCCTGGATAATGCCCGGTCTTTTTCAAAAATGCCCCGGTACTCCTTGTAAGTCGTCGAACCAATGCATTTCAGGTCTCCGGATGCCAGCACGGGCTTGAGCAGGTTGGATGCGTCCATGACTCCGCCGGAGACCGCGCCGGCGCCGATTATGGTATGAATCTCATCGATGAACAGGATAGCCCCCGGTTCATTGTCAAGCGCTTTCAGGACCGCCTTCAATCTTTGTTCAAAGTCGCCCCGATACTTCGCGCCTGCCAGCAAGGCGCCCATGTCGAGACTGTATATCGTACTTTTGCTGAGCACCGAGGGCGCTTCATCCCGCACGATCTTCCTGGCCAGCCCTTCCGCGATTGCGGTCTTGCCGACACCCGCTTCACCGACGAACAGGGGGTTGTTTTTCCGGCGCCTGCAAAGAATCCGGACCGTGCGCTCAAGCTCTTTTTGCCGGCCTATCAACGGGTCGATTTTCCCGTCCGTGGCCAGTTGGTTGAAATTGATCGTATAGGCCTCCAGCGGACCTTCCGGCTCGTCTTCCGGTTCTTCAATGCGGTACTCATCCCCTTGTTCAGGGGAAGGGAGGCGACCCGGTTCGGAAATTTTCGTGATCCCGTGGGAAATATAGTTGACTACGTCATACCGGGTTATTTCCTGCTGGCTCAGAAAGTAGACCGCGAAGGACTCTTTCTCACCGAATACGGCAACCAGGACGTTATTTCCTTTTACTTCCTTGTTTCCCGAACTCTGCACATGCATGATGGCCCGCTGGAGCACTCTCTGGAATCCCATGCCGGGTTGAGGTTCGGAATCGTCGGAAACAACGGAAATCTCGGTTTTCAGATATTCGGACAGGGATTTGCGGAGCTTCTCGATATTGCCTCCGCAAGCGACCAGGGTATGCCTGGTTTCGCGGTCGTCCAGCAGGGAAAGCAGGAGATGTTCGACCGTGATTAATTCATGGCGCTCTTTCCGGGCCAGGGATACGGCATGACCTAACGCGATTTCAAGTTGTTCTGAAAGCATCGGATTTCCTCATTTCCGCCTGTTCACGTCCGCTCACGCCCGTTCAAGGGTACACTGCAACGGGTGCTGGTTCTCAGTGGCGAAATTCATGACCAGACGCACCTTGGTTTCGGCGATCTCCCGTGGAAAGACCCCGCAGACTCCAATCCCTTTTGTATGTACTTGCAGCATGACCCGCTCCGCCTGCTCCTGGTTCATCGCAAAATAGCGCATCAACAAGTAGACCACGAACTCCATCGGAGTGTAATCATCATTGAGCAGTAAAACCTTGTATAACGGGGGCTTTTTCGGCTTGACCGCGGATTTTTCTACAACCAGCCCGGTGCCGGAAGCCGGATCCTGACTCCCCGGCCGATTCGGGGATATACGGTCATCATCCCCGCCCGAATCCGCAGGCCGACGGGTCGGGCCGGATTTGATCGGGATTCTCGAAATGGTTTCAGGGATTGGCTCAAAAGGCGCCGCCACCACATCCTCCGCAGGCTCCGCTACCGCCAACGGCCTGAAAGACATTGTTGAAAACAAATGTCGCATTGACCCCGTCATCCACATAATCCACTTCGGCGCCTCCCAGAAAGCTCAACGCGAAAGGATCCACCACCAGTCTGAAACCATTGTCATCGCTCATCGCGCTGTCCCTGGCTTCCGCTTTTTCCGTGAAGGTCATGCCATAGTTCATGCCGGAACAGCCGCCACCGGACACAAAAATCCTGACCGCGGACGCATCCCCGTTGGTATCGTTGATCAGTCCGGAAATCTTGTCTTTTGCCGCATCCGTAACGACCAGATCCGACTCCGTTAGAATCTGACTATATTCACTCATGTTGAAATCCTCTATTGAATCAGGCGGAATTATCTATATAGTGTTATTGTATACAATATCAAGCAATCGACAACCCTGAAATCTGTCCGGGACCACTCTGGCACAATCTGGCGCGACATTTTGCAGACTTCATCCATACCGGGCCAACCATGACTCATACTGTTCACTGCGTATTCTTCAACAAGCAGGCTGAAGGTCTCGACAAACCGCCCTATCCGGGGGAGTTGGGCCAAAAAATCTACCACAATATATCCCGCGACGCCTGGCAGCAATGGCTGGAAAGGTCGGTGATGATCATCAATGAATATCAACTGAATTCCGCCGACCTTTCGAATCAGGACCTGATCGAAAAGCACCTGATCGGGTTTCTGTTCAATGAAGGCGAGTACGGACGGTCAGCGCCGGAAGGCTTCAACCCGGTCTGAATCCAGGGCGGTACAAACGCACCTGAATCCGCAGCCGGACCAGCGGCTCAGTCGAATTCGAGCACGGTTTTCACGTCATGGCCCAACCGCCTGATGGATTCCGAGCCGCCGAGCTTCGGCAAATCGATCACGAAACAACATCCCGTGATTCTCGCTCCGGCCTCTTCCAGCAGCCGGATGGCGGCGGTCGCTGTCCCTCCCGTGGCCAGCAGGTCATCCACCAGGAGGACTCTCTCTCCTTTCTCCACGCCGTCGGTATGAATCTCCAGCCGGTCTTCCCCGTATTCCAGTACATAGTCCTGTCCTATGGTATGCCACGGCAATTTTCCCTGTTTTCGCAGGGGGATGAATCCAGTCGACAGCCGGTGGGCGATTGCGCCGCCCAGGATAAAACCTCTGGCGTCAATTCCCGCCACCTTGTCGATTTCCTCTTTCGGATAGAAATTCACCATTTCGTCAACGGTTTTGCCGAAGCCTTCCGCATCCTTCAGCAAGGTCGTAATATCCCGAAAGACAATACCCGGCTCAGGCACATCGGGCAGGCTCCTGACCAGGGATTTCAATTTCCGGTAATAATCGTCGCTTCGGTTCATCCGTTCCCATCCGGGCGGGCAACACGATTTATAACCATAACAAAATGATCAACGACTGGCGTGAGGGAAAAGCCTGAAGAAATTGTCCGTGGTCGTCTCGGCCAGTTCCTCCAGCGGCACGGACAAAAAGCCGGACAGGAACTCTGCCGTGTGGCGAACGAAACCCGGCTCATTGACCTTTCCGCGATGGGGCACGGGCGCCAGATACGGACTGTCGGTTTCGATCAGCATTCGATCGGTCGGTGTTTTTCTGGCAACCTCCCGTAGCGATTCCGCATTCCTGAACGTCACGATACCGGAAAATGAAATATAAAAGCCGATATCCAGCGCCCTCCTGGCCGTCGCCCAGTCTTCGGCAAAACAATGCATCACACCGCCGCAGTCCCTGGCTTCCAGGGCCTCCAGCATATCCATGGTATCGTTGGCGGCTGCACGGGTATGGATGATCAGCGGTTTTCGGGATTCCCTGCCCGCATGGATATGATTTTCAAACCGCTTTTTCTGCCAGGGCGCGTCTCCCTGGTTCCTGAAATAATCCAGGCCGGTCTCTCCGATCGCAATCACATCCGGGTTCCGGGCCAGGTCAACCAGCTCGGCGCACTCCGGTTCAAGACAATCCGTATAGTTGGGATGCACCCCCACCGATGAAAAAACATTCCCGTATTGTGCAGCCAGTTCCTCGATTTGCGGGTAATCCTCCAGGTTGACCGATACGCACAACATGTAATCGACCTGATTTTGCTTCGCCCGGGACATCAGGCCTTCGATATCCTGGCAAAGAGGATCGAAGTTGATATGGCAGTGGGAGTCTACGAGTTGCATGAAAATCGAATCAGGGAACTGTTTTTTGCAGGGTCAGCAACAAATCCTCAATCACAAGTTGCTGGTTGAGCGGGTCACGTGAAATGCGGCGGTAATGGCTGATTCTATCATAAAGCCGGTATAGTCTCTCGATGGAAGCGTTCAGAAAGCGCTCCTCGAATCCATTGGTCCAGTCCGGCTTCAATCCGGTCTGTCGCCATTTAACCAGGTCGATCACAGACTGCTGTAACCAGACCAGTATCCGGCCAAAATCCATTTTCGAGAATTGACTCGCCAGTTCCAGGGCAGGAACACGCCCTGACAACAAGCCGGTTAATCCTTCCAGGTAATTCCTGTGGATCTCAAGCAACCCTTCATCCGCCAGGGTTTTCGCGTCCACCGGACCGCCCGAGGCCAGTTTCAGGGCAATCAGGCCCGATTCCGCGGCCAGTTCCCGTCCAAGCCAGTCGAGGGCTGTTTGCGGGTCGGGCGTCGCCATGACGTAACCCATGCAGCGACTCCGAATGGTCGCAGGCAATCGATCGGGCTCGGCAGTGACCAGGACGAACAGGGCGCCGGAAGGGGGTTCTTCGAGCAATTTCAACAGCGCGTTGGCCGCATTGATATTCATCGCGTCCGCTGGCAGAACCAGTGCGACCCGATTCGCGGAAATATGCGAATGGGTTGAAAAACGGTCGATCAGGAGACGGATCTGGTCTATCGAAATGATTTGTCCGGGTTTCGCCTTCCGATCCCTGTTGTCGTGATATCGGCCGCTGTACCGGGAAATCAGTGTTGACCGGCCATTTACGACTTCGGCCTGCGTCGTCAGAACATGAAAATCAGGATGCGTTCCGGCTGTAAAAAGACGGCAATTCCGGCAGTCGCCGCATGGTTCGACCCGATTCAAAGAGGTCTGGTCGCAAAGCAGGAGCTGGCAGTACTGCAACGCGAACTCGCGCTTGCCGATGCCGGACCGGCCGGTCAGCAGCATGCCGTGATGGGATTGTCCGGCGTTGCGGGTTATTCGACCCCAATCCGTTGACTGCCATGGATATATCATGCTCGAAATCCGGCTGTAGGCCGAAGTGGACGGGATTCGAGGAGGGACTTGACATGCTGGACCAGAACATCCTGCGTCTCCTCGATACTGTGACTGGAATCAACCAGTTTGATGCGATCCGGATATTGCCGCGCACGGTCATGATAGGCCCTGCGAACCGACTCCTTGAATGCGGTTTTCTCCTGTTCAAACCGGTCAGGCCGCTCTTCCCGGATCCGGGTCCGGGTCCGGCTCAAGCCCACTTCCAGCGACACATCGAAAACCAGAGTCAGATCCGGTTGATATCCTTTTTGCACCCACTCTTCAAGCATCGCTATCCGGTTCCCGTCAACCCCCCGGCCACCCCCCTGGTAGGCATAAGTGGCATCGGTGAATCGATCGCATAAGACGCATTTTCCGGATCGCACCGCCGGAAGAATGACTTGTTCGAGATGCTCGATCCTGGCCGCGAACATCAGCAACAGTTCAGTATTACCGCAAATCGGGTTATCCGGCTGATGCAGCAGAATCTCTCTCAGCGCCTCCCCAAGCCGGGTTCCACCGGGTTCCCGCGTGACAATGACTTCCAGCCCGGCCTCGCTCAAAAGCTGTTCAAGGAAAGGAAGATGGGTGGTCTTTCCGGCGCCGTCCGACCCTTCCACTGTGATAAACAACCCTTTATACATGTCTACCGGTCTTATTTTTTAAGAATGTATTTTCTCACTGCCGCATTGTGCTCTTCCAGGGTGTCCGAGAAGTGATGCCTTCCCCCGCCGGAAGCCACGAAGTAGAGTGATTTCGACTTCGCGGGATTGACCGCGGCCATCAGGGCGCCTTGCCCGGGCAAACTGATCGGAGTCGGCGTCAGGCCGGATCGGGTATAGGTATTGTAGGGCGTATCGGCCTTTAGATGTTTTCGCCTGATTCTGCCTTTGTAGTCGTCACCCATTCCGTAAATGATCGTAGGGTCTGCCTGGAGGCGCATTCGCAACCGCAAACGATTGTTGAACACGGCCGAAATCAGCGGTTGTTCCTCCGGCGCCTGGCTTTCCTTTTCGATGATCGAGGCAAGAATCAGGGCCTCGTAACGATTTTTGACCTGAATATCATCGTCCCGCTGTTGCCAGGCCTGCTCAAGTTTATCGCGCATCAGCAGGAAAGATTTCCTGTAAATCGACAGATCCATGTCACCATGCCGATATTCATAAGTATCCGGATAAAACTGTCCTTCGGGGTGCAACCCGGAATGACCCAGTTCTTCCATGATTCGATCATCGCTCCAGTCAGTGGTTATTTTTTTCAGCTTTGGCGCTTCGTTGATGGCCTCGCGCATCTGCCTGAATGTCCATCCTTCTATCAGGGTGATCCGGACCGCGATCTGGCCTTGCCCGGTAACCAGCCTGTCCACAAATTCGGAGAGCCGGATACCGTCCGGAAATTTGTACTCTCCAGCCTGGATCAGGTGCCCGACCTTGTTGAACCGGACATACAACTTCAATGACCAGGGCTCAGGGAGAATGCCTTGATCGACCAGGTCCCGCGCGATCTGCGATACCGATTTTCCCCGTTCGATCAGGTACACCTCGTCACCGAACTGAAGCGGCTTCGAGATGGAATAATAGTAGAACCATACCGCCGCCAGCCCTGCCGCCAGAATCGCCCCCAGGGTGGCCCGCCACAACCTCCTTGCTCCATGTTCCGTCATCGGCCTGATTCTCCCGTCCGCCTGTGGATCGCGTTTCCGTGGCCGCCGAAAAGATCAGATCCTGCTAAAAACCAGTGTTCCGTTGGTTCCGCCAAATCCGAAAGAATTACTGAGGGCAACCTCCGCACCTTCCTGCCTGGCTTCATTCGGCACATAATCAAGGTCGCATTCCGGATCCTGGTCATACAGGTTGATGGTGGGCGGGATGGCTCCTTCGTAAATCGCCATGACGGTCATTGCGGCTTCCACTCCGCCAGCCGCGCCGAGCAGATGACCGATCATCGACTTGTTGGAGCTGATCATCAATTTTCCGGCATGATCCCCGAAAGCCGACTTGACAGCCAGGGTTTCAGCGATATCGCCCTGCGGAGTGGATGTTCCATGAGCGTTCAAATACCGGACCTGATCCGGATTCCTGCCGGAATTTTTTAACGCGTTAATCATACAGCGCGCCGCACCCTCTCCTCCGGGGGACGGGCTGGTAATGTGGTAGGCGTCTCCACTCATTCCGAACCCGGACAACTCCGCGTAAATCCGTGCGCCTCTTTGCTTCGCATGGCGGTATTCTTCGAGTACGAGTACTCCGGCCCCTTCGCCCATTACAAACCCGTCACGGCCGGTATCCCAGGGGCGGCTTGCGGTAGCGGGATCGTCATTTCTGCGGCTCAACGCCCTGGCCGAACAAAAACCGGCGAGGGATGTCGGGGAGAGGGGCGCCTCGGCGCCACCGGCCACCATTACATCCGCATCACCATATTCGATCAGGCGACTCGCTTCACCAATCGCATGGGTTCCGGTACTGCATGCGGTGACCATGGACAGATTGGGGCCTTTCAAACCCAGCCTGATCGACAGGTTCCCGGAAATCATGTTGGTGATAGTCATCGGGATATAAAAGGGCGAAACCCGGCGAACGCCCCTGGCCTGATAAAGGTCAGTCGTCGTTTCAATCGTATTGATCCCCCCGATTCCGGAACCGATATAGACACCGATACGGTCCGCATTGGCCTCACAGACCTGGATGCCGGAATCAGCGAATGCCTCCAGGCCGCAGGCCATACCGAGCAGCATGAACCGGTCCATCTTTCTGGCTTCCTTTCCCGGAACAAGCTCTATGGGATCGAAATCCTTGACCTCGCCGGCAAAACTGCATGGCCAGGATGAAGCATCAAAATGCGTAATATGAGAAATTCCATTTTCGCCATTCAGCATGGCTTGCCAGGAAGACTCCAATCCTGTTCCAACGGGGGTGATTGCCCCCATACCGGTAACGACGACACGTCTATTGTTCATTCATCCGGAATCAGGTCTCGGAAGAAGTGGCTTCGATATAATCCACGGCGTCTTTTACCCGGACAATGCTTTCAGCCTTGTCATCCGGAATTTCAGCGTCGAATTCCTCTTCCAGCGCCATAACGAGTTCGACGGTGTCCAATGAATCGGCGCCAAGATCATCGACAAACGATGCCTCCATAGTGACCTGATCTTCACTGACGCCAAGCTGGTCAACAACGACTTTCTTTACACGTTCTTCAATTGTGCTCATTCGAGTTTCAGCCTCCAAATAAATGAGTAATGGTTATAACCTGACACCACAAACATACCTGACCTGAATCATGGAGTCCGATGTGTGAAAGAATCAGGAGTTTGATCTTTTGGACAGGTGGGATAGTAAACAATCGACCGAAACAAGTCCAATAGTTATTGATGTGTCAATCCATATGCATTCCACCATTAACGTGAAGGGTTTCTCCAGTGATATACCCCCCCTTGTCCGAGGCCAGGAAAACGGCGGCAGAAGCAATATCTTCGGGCGAACCCAGTCTCGCTAACGGTATATTCTGTGTGATCGAATTGCGTTGTTCATCGGTCAATGCTTCAGTCATATCGGTTTCGATGAATCCGGGCGCAATGCAATTCACCGTGATGTTTCGGGTGGCGACTTCCCGGGCAAGGGATTTCGAGAAGCCGATCAACCCTGCCTTGGCCGCCGCGTAATTCGATTGGCCCGCGTTCCCGGTCAGCCCGATTACAGAGGCAATATTGATTATCCTTCCATGGCGAGCCTTGACCATACCCCGCACACAGGCCTTGCACAAGGTATAAACCGATTTCAGATTGACATCCATAATGTCATCCCATTCCGATTCCTTCATTCTCAATAACAGATTGTCGCGAGTAATGCCAGCATTGTTGACCAGTATGCCAGGGCTGCCTGATTTCTGCGTAATCATGGCCAGCAATTCCCTGACCTGTTTGTCATCCCTGACATCGAGTTTGCAACCCTGACCGCCTGGCCCCCACTGGTTCAGGTATCCGGAAATCGATTCAGCCCCCTGTTCTGTCGTCGCAGTCCCGTAAACGATAGCGCCCTGCCCGGAAAACGCGCAGGCAATCGCCCGGCCGATTCCCCGGGTCGCGCCTGTCACCAGACAGACCTTATCCTTTAACAGATTTTCCATTGGATTCACCTGCTGTATGCAATTCGTTGTTCATTTGTATTTCATCTGTTATTCGCCTGACGCGGCTGGCGGCTAGAATTTAATCAGGGCCGAACCCCAGGTAAATCCTCCGCCAAATCCCTCGATCAAAACATGATGTCCTGATTGGATTCTCCCGTCCCGTACCGCCTCATCCAGCGCCAGGGGAATGGATGCGGCAGAAGTGTTACCGTGTCGATCCACAGTCACGACCACCTTTTCGGATGGAATCCGGGCGCGCTTCCCAACCGCGTTGATGATTCTGATATTCGCCTGGTGAGGAACCAGCCAATCCAGTTGGTCAATCTCCATGTTGTTGGCCGTCAGTGTTTCCCCGACAATATCACTCATCGCTTTCACCGCCCAGCGAAATACCTCACTCCCTTGCATGGTCGTAAACGCGGTGCCGGAACAGATCGCCTGGTAATTTCTGGACACACCCGCCGGAACACACAGCAAGTCCTTGTATTTGCCGTCACTATGCAGATGGGTGGACAGGATTCCAGGCTGGTTATCCCCGCGCATTACTACGGCGCCCGCCCCGTCTCCAAACAATACACAGGTTCTCCGGTCTGTCCAGTCAATAATCCGGGAGAAGGTCTCGGCCCCTGCCACCAACGCGGTCCTGGCGCTCCCTGTGCGAATAAACTTGTCCGCGATATCGACCGCAAACATGAATCCGGCACAGACTGCCTGCACGTCAAACGCCGGCGGACCTTCAATTCCAAGCCGATGCTGCAACAGGCAGGCCGTGCTTGGAAAGACCTGGTCCGCAGTGGTCGTGGCAATCACAATCAGGTCGATTTCCTGATTGGATATGCCGGCGGACTCGATCGCGGCCAACGCCGCGCGCTCGGCCAGATCACAGGTGAATTCATTCTCCGCCGCAATTCTTCGCTCCCGGATGCCGGTCCTCGATTGAATCCAGGCATCATTGGTTTCAACCATTTTCTCAAGCCCGGCATTAGTCAACACCTTTTCAGGCAAATAGCTGCCCGTACCTATGATTCGGGAATAATTCATCAGTCCGTGAATGCGATTGCTATTGGCCGGCAAATTGCGTCAATGCAAGGTTTCCGCCAACGCAAATTGAATTTGTTCTACCAGATTCTTCTCGACTTCCTCGATAGCAACTTCAATCGCATGACGAAAACCGAGCCGGTCAGTCCCGCCGTGGGATTTAACCACCGTGCCCCGCAATCCCAGAAAGCTGGCGCCGTTGAATCGGCGGTGGTCCAGGCGTGTCTTGACCGCTTTCAGTCCGGGGGTAGCCAGAAATCCCGCCCCCCTGGTTACGATATTGCGGGTAAACTCCTCTTTAATCACACTCATGATCATTTGCGCGACCCCTTCGGAGGCCTTCAACGCGACATTTCCGAGAACGCCATCGCATACCACCAGATCGGTTTTCCCCAGATAGATCTCATCCGCCTCGACAAAGCCCGCATAATTCAGTTGGCTTTTTTTGAAAAGCTCCGCAGTTGACTTGATCATATCGGAACCTTTCATTTCCTCCACCCCGATATTCAACAATCCCACACTCGGATTCGCATTTCCATTCAGGCAACGCACCAGTTGCGTCCCCATTATGCCGAACTGCAACAGGATTTCCGGCGGGGTATCCACATTCGCCCCCAGGTCAAGCATGTAGGTTTGGCCGTCACGACGGGGCAGCGGCGCACAGATTGCAGGACGATTGATCCCTGGAATGGTTCTCAACACGAGCCTTGCGACGGCCAGCAGCGCACCCGTATTGCCGGAGCTTATGCATCCATCCGATTTGCCTTCCTTGACCAGATTGATTGCCACCCGCATGGAAGAGTCCTTTTTCCTGCGCACGGCGGAAGTCGGAGGTTCGTCCATGGTCACCACTTCTGAAGCGTGCTGAATCGTGATCCGGTCGTCGATGTACTTACGACGGTCACGATGGTGATTAATCTCTGTGGCAATCCGGTCCCGGTTCCCGACCAGAATCAACTCGACATCCTGATGCGCCTTCAGGACATCGAACGCTGCGGGAACTGTGACATCCAGACCATTATCGCCTCCCATGGCATCAATGGAGAGAGTGGTCATTTACCGGAAGCGGCAAACACTGTAGCTACAACACAAACCGCCCTGAAAAATGTGCTGCCTGTGAAATGTCAATTTCCAACTCTGACTTCGACCACTTTCTTCCCGCGATAATATCCGTCGGCAGTAATATGGTGGCGCCTGTGCTCCTCCCCGGTAACAGGATCAATCGAGACGGTCGGTTTTTTGAGACTATCGTGGGAGCGGTGCATGCCACGCTTTGATGGTGTTTTGCGATTTTTTTGTACAGCCATAATGTCCTCGTCACTGAGAATATAAATTGTCTGAAAGTCAGGGCATGTGCGCGTCAAGGCCGCCACATAGTGGAAAGCTACCGGATTATAGTCTTTTCCCGAGTTTCCGTCAAAACCCTTGCCCGGCTCCGGCGCCTGCATCCCGTATCGCGAATATGCCTTCTTAGAACAGGTAGCGCAGGGAAAGCCGGAGCCCGTGGCTTCGAAACCTGGCCCGAGTCGCGGCGAGATCCAGTATCCGCGGCTTGTGGCTCCCGTCTCGCCAGACCACCTGGCCTTCGCCCTGACCTGTGCGTACCTCACCAAGATCGGCATAGCGCCAAGCCAGTTCAAGCGTCGTACGCTCAGTCAGCCTGGTTGCAGCGCCGAACGAAATCATCCATGCGCTCCCGGTCCGGGCAGCGCCCGGTACAACCGTCATCGTGCGCGGAAATGTCATCCGCATCTCGCCGATCCGCGTGCGGGCGACGCCGACGCCAGCCCCGACGAAAGGAACGAACTCCGGCGTCCCGAGTGCAGGCAGATCGACATGGGCGGCCAGCATCCCGGAGAGAACCGATGATTCCGCCGTCACGGATTGCTGGCGCCCCGGATCGAGAAAATTGGTTTGTCCATCAAAAATCAGGCCCGGACGGTATTCGACCAGCCATTCCAGTCTCAGCGTCGGCGTGGTGACATGGCCGAAGCCCAGTTCGAAAGCGACGCCCTGTCCGAAATCCCCGGTCGAACGATACGGCGCCCCGTCACCGCCCTGGCCGCAACCGTACAGCGCCGCAGGTGAAGCGCTCGAACAGTCCAGATCCATGAATGTGGCGCCGGTCGCGCGGTCGGGGCCCAACCCGGCTCTGAAATAGAAATCGCCGACAGCCGCAGTCGCGTAACTCATTGACATGCCTGCCGTGAATACGAGCGCCGCGAGCGCCGGATTGAAGTGAGAACCCATACCGGAATGTCAGATGGCTGGAGTCAGTTGCGCTTTGGTTTTTTCATATTCCGTTAGCGTGCATGACCTCCATCCATTGTAAAACAGCCCAATCCATTTGTCGAAACCGGGCGTCCGGACGGAATATCCCTGCTGTCAGATCTGGCACCGGGGGCAATAGAATGTGGACCTTTGGGCAATCACCCTCCGTTTGATTCCGGCTGGACATTTCAGGCATTTTTCACCCTCTCGCCCATAGACGGATAATGATTGTGCAAAGTATCCCGATGTCCCGTCCGCTCCGACAAAATCCTGCAGTGTCGTCCCTCCCTGCCTGATCGCCCTCATCAGGACGGTCCGGATGGCCTCCGCCAGTAGCTGGTAACGAAGCCGGGATATTTTCCCGCATTGCCGAATCGGGCTGACTCCGGCCAGGAACAACGCCTCACTGGCATAGATATTACCCACTCCAGCGACGATCCGGCCGTCCATTATAAATGACTTGACCGGCGCAGTCCGTTTTCTGGACAACCGGTACAAGCCATGTCCGGTGAAATCGTCACTGAGCGGCTCGACACCGAGACCGATCAATCTCGGATGCCGCAGCGGGTCGTCCGGTGTGTAGAGCAGACAACCGAATTTCCTGGGATCGCGGTATCGAATGATCTGTCCATGCTGGTTAATGATATCGAAATGGTCATGCCGGCCCGGTGACTCGTCATTCAGTAACACACGCATGGAGCCCGACATCCCGAGGTGGACAATCAATCCGCCCCGTTCCAGGTGGACCAGGATATATTTCCCTCTTCGCTGCAACAGGACGACCCTGGACCCGCTTACCTCGCTTTCCAGGTTCCCGGTAACCGGCCACCTCAGGTTCCTTTGCCGAATGTGGAGCCGGGCGATCTTCAACCCCTGTAAAAAGGGACGAATTCCATTCAGGGTCGTTTCGACTTCAGGAAGCTCTGGCATATTATTGACAACCTGCTGTTTACTCTATATATAGGGCTACCTTCATTTCCGGGTCATCCTCACCATGCCTTTCTCGGTTACCAACAAACGGAATAGTACAACTTTCGTTGTCGATGACAATGAAACCATCCTCGACGCGGCGCTGAAAGATAATCGGATCTACCCTTATGGATGCCGCAGCGGCGTCTGCGGCGCCTGCAAATGCACCCTGGTCAGCGGCAGGGTGGATTATGGCAGCTATGAGGATTTTGCGCTGCCGGACGAGGAAAGGGAACAGGGAAAAGTCCTGATCTGCCAGGCGAAACCACTCGAAAACGTGGTCCTTGACGTAGAGGAGATCGTGACCGGGACTAGCGTTCAAATCAAGGTTTTGCCCTGTCGGGTTCGCAAAATCGACAGGCTGGCGGAGGATGTGGTCCGGCTTTTCCTCGCTCTCCCCAAAACCCAGGAATTCAATTTCATTGCGGGGCAATACATCGACATCCTGTTGAAGGATGGCCAGAGACGAAGTTTTTCCCTTGCAAATCTGCCGCAGCATGCGATGGAACATGGCCTGGAGTTGCATATCCGTAATGTACCGGACGGGCATTTTACGCCCCGCGTGTTCGATTCAATGAGGGAACGCGACCTGCTGCGGTTTGAAGGCCCGTTCGGCGCCTACATCCTTCAATCCGAAGCGGACACACCGATCATCATGATTGCCGGCGGTACCGGGTTTTCTCCAATCAAGGGGTTGATTGAAGATGCGATGGAACGCAACCATAACCAGAGCATTCACCTGTTCTGGGGCGCCCGTGATGAACAGGACCTCTATCTGGATGACCTGGTACGGCAGTGGCTGGATTCCTGCCCGAACCTGAAATACACCCCGGTATTGTCCGGGAGCGCGTCCGAATCATGGCGCGGCGAGAAAGGTTTTGTTCATGACGCCGTCTGCAGGACCTATGACCGGTTCGAACCATTCGATGTCTACGCCAGCGGCCCGCCCATCATGATTGATTGCGTACGCAGCAGTCTGCTGAAAAAAGGCATGGCCCCGGACCGCTTCCATTTCGATTCCTTTGAGTTTGCCAACCAGTCATGAACCACTCTCCGGTCCAGCCGGTCCGGGTCAGCGCACGACCGGCATTGCACTGGTTTTTGACTCATGGCCGACCACCTCCCTGATCATACCGGAATCATGACCGGCCAGTACGATTTCACCTTTTGCCGCACCGGTTCGGCGGTCAGGGCCGGTCAGCAGGCCGCCGACCCCTTTCTTGAAAAAGAATAACGCCGCATCGGTCTCCCCCATTTGCTCCAGAAGCGAGGCCAGATCCAGGCAGGCTTCATCCTGCGCTCCGGCCTCGATTGATTTTTTATACAGATCCTTCGCTTTCGGATAGTTCTTCTCATAACGATACAATCGGGCCAGGGCCAGCAACAGATCCGGGTCGTTACCGTGCCGTTTCATGAACGATTCGACCAGTTCAATCTGATAATGGACATAAGGACTCCTCACCTTGCCGTACAGACTGACCAGTTTTTTATCCAGTCCCCGGCGGTTCAGCGCTGTTCGAAGCTCTTTTTCCGCCTCTTTCAATTTATCGGCTTTGATCAATTGATTGACGTAAGTGACGATCATATCCGGGTCTTTTCTCTTCTTCCCGGGTAACGATTTCCAGGTTTTGGCCGACCGGTCCGGTTCTCCCTGCAACAGCGCCGGGGATGAGATCAATTGCTCGAAGGCATGCTGTTCCCGGGTTTTCGTCTCTTCCTCGGGAAACGCTTCCAGTTTCCTCAACGCGGCAACCAGCCCGGTCAATGAATCCCAATCCTCCAAATCCTTGTAAACATCCGCCAGCAGCCTTGCCACAGCCGCATTCCCCGAAGATGTGGTTCGTAATTTCTCAAGATAATCCCTGGATTCAGCCACTTCTCCGGCATGATACAGCAGTCTGGCGCGAGTCAGATTGATCGCCAGTTCATTTGAGGGATGTCTGGCCAGCGCTTCATCCAGGTAGCGGTTCCTTCGGTCCATCAAGCCCTGTTGCTGCGCTGCATAGGCCGCGCCCAGATAGTTCATCAATGGCGTTTTATTGAATTCAAGTTTTTTCAGCAACGCCGATTCGGCCTTCGACCAGTTTCCCTCTATCAGGTACGCATAGCCCTGCATGGTATGCTGCTGCGCACTGTTTTCCTGACTCCGGATTCTCCATTTACGATATTTTTCCGGCGCCCGAAACAGGCTTGCTATAAAGTTGAGTGACAGATACAACAATACGAAGGCCAGGAAAAGGATGCCGATAAACAACAGCAAGGGCAGCCGCACCACATACGGATCCCTGGTCAGGACAACATATCCCGGATCGTCGACGGCAAGCATGCCCAGTCCGACGGACAGAATCAATGCGATGATTGTGGTGGCAAACAGTTTCATGATCAAAGGGCAGGCACGCTCCCGCCCAGAGCGCGGACCGCGGATAACGTCTCTGAAATATCGGGAATTCCGGGGGCCTGGTACGATGATCCAACCCGGTTGAGTCTCTGTATCCAATCCTGGGTCAGGACATCGTCACGATTGAAATTCTGTTCGACCCACTCACTGGCAGCATGGATCCGGTGGCTGTACAACCCGGGGTTTTCCCGAACCAGCGCGACCTGGGCCGATTCCAGAATCAGTCTGGCTCTTGCATAGGTCATTTCGCGTATTTCCGCGGAAATCACCGGTTTGACCGGGTTGCCGTTCTTCTCGACCTGGACAAGGTCTCCCAGATTCGTCAGCAACGCGGCTCCCGCGTCCATCACCGGTTTCAGGTAACGATCAAGCCCCGCGGTTTCATCCGCATTCTCCTGTGAATCAGCCCTCTGCGACTCACCCTCCTTTTCCCGGCCTGCGTCCGCACCGGTATTCGCATCCAGTACGATGTCGCCCGCAAGCGGCAGCGTATCGACTTGTGCGGACAGCACAGACAACTCGTTCAACAGGCCGGACACGTCAACCGGCGGAATCCGGTCGAGCGCGGCAATATCCGAAGACAGCAATCTGCGGACCTCATTCACGCTGGAACCGGAAAGTTGTTTCAGACGTTGGTCTGCAAGTTGCAACGCCTGTTTTGCCAAACCGGTCTCACCGGCGAATTGCAGGCGTTGCCAGGCAATGAGGACGAGTTGTTCGACTTCTTCCAGAACCCAATCGTCAAGATTGCTGTCGAGTTGCAAGCGCAGCTCCGCAATCCGGTCGGAAAGCGTATCGATTTCATCCTGGATCCGTTCCCGGATCGAATGCTCCTGATCCGTTATCTCGTTGCGGATGTCCTGTATCTGTTCACGGATATCCGCATCGGTCCGGACAAGCGAATCTCCCAGTTCATCGACCCCGGTACTGATGTCGGCAAATCGACCGGTTTGCGTCTGCTCAATCCCGTCGATACGCTGCCCGATTCGCTGCTCGATCAGATTCAACCTGGTTTCCTGTTGCCCGGCATTCGATTTCGATTCCACGACTCCCTGGTACCAGGCATATCCACCTGTACCTGCCGCAACAACGCTCAGGAACAATGCAAACCATGAAACAATGGCCTGTCTGTTCGAACCGGCGGGACGAGTGACCGGGCTTTTTTTCACCCCTGCGGTCTTCTTCTTCGGCGGGACCCGGCCCTTTGAAGGTGCATTGACTTTATCTTCTGCCATTTTTCCTGTTTACCTGCTCAATCTGTTCAGCCGCCCTTGTCTTTGCATCTCTCCCTGTACATCAATCCTACCGCAACCCACCGCGCTTGTCATTTTGTGTCTGCCGCATCCTTAGCCGCCTCTGGCAGGGCATCAATCAGGCAATCATCCGAAACGCCCCCTGCAACCCGGACACAGGCGATACCGCGCCGGATGCACTGGTCCCGGATACGTTCACTGATCGTGACCACCGGTGACTCAAGCAACAATACCGCATTTTTCGGGCCCAGCAATTCAACCAGCCCGTCCAGTATCGAAACGCTGGTGATCAACACCACATCAATTTTCCCGGCGGACCAGATATCGACAACCGGCTGTATCGGCCGGCTCGTGATTCTCCTTGTATAACAGGGAACCAGGGCGACCTCGGCGCCGCGTTTCTCCAGCTCGATTTTCAGCAGGTCCCGGCCGGACTGCCCTCTCAATATGGCAACCCGGGTATTTTTCAACTCCATGCCTCTCTCCCTGTCCAGTAAGGAAGCCAGCAGTCCCTCACTGCCCGGACCCGGTTCAGGAACGAAATCGATATTCAGCCCCATGTCCCGCCCCAGTCTGGCGGTTTTGGGTCCCATTGCGGCGATTTTCAGGAATCCGGGGATCAGGATATCCCGTTGCTCCATCCGGGTCACGAATCCCTCCATAGCGGCGGCGCTGACAAAAACCAGCAAATCGAAATCCTGAATGTGGCGCAACAAAGCATCCAGGGCGACAAAGCTGTCCGGCATTGAAATTTCGATGACCGGGAACTTCACCGCTGTGCCGCCGTGTTCTTCAATTAGCCGGGCCATGTCATCGCCCAAAGGAGCGGGCCTGGTAACCAGAACCCGAAGTCCGCTCAGCGATTCAGTCCGCATCGCGATAAACGCAGTCGAGAATAGCCTTTGCCCCCTGACCCACCAGATCCTCTGCCACCGCAACACCCAATTGCACAGGGTCTGAAACGAAGCCCTGCCCTTGAGACCGCAACACGCGGGAACCATCCGGCTCCCCGACCAGGCCGCGCAGGGTCAGCCGCTGTCCTGATTGCTCGCAATGAAAAGCGACGGGCACATGACAACCCCCTCCAATGCACTCATTCGCGGCACGCTCCGCCCGTGTTTCGGTTGCTGATTGCAGGTCATTCAACGGCAGAATCAATGGATGGATATCCACATCGTCCACACGGCATTCAATCCCGACTACGCCCTGCCCGACCGCAGGAAGGCAGATTGATGTCGGGATGATCTGGGAAATCCGGTCTTCCATTCCCAGCCGCTTCAAACCCGCTACGGCCAGGATAATGGCATCGTACAGGCCGGAATCGAGCTTCTGCAACCGGGTATTGACGTTTCCTCTCAGATTTTTCAATTGCAGGCGGGGATAACTCGCTTTTATCTGGCATTGCCTTCTCAAACTGCAGGTTCCGACGATCGCGCCTTCCGGCAATTCATCCAGACAACTGAATTTGTTCGAGACCAGGGCATCCCTGGAATCCTCTCTGGAACAATAAACCGGGATATGCAGACCCTCGGGAAGTTCGACCGTGACATCCTTCATCGAATGAACGGCCAGATCGATCTCCCGATCCAGTAAAGCGGTTTCCAGTTCCTTCAGAAACAAACCCTTGCCACCCACCCGGGATAACGGAACATCCAGGTTTTTGTCGCCCTCGGAAATGATTTCAACCAACTCTACCCGCAATCCCCGGCAGGTGGACAGCAGCGCTTCGCGGACCTGGTTGGCCTGCCAGAGCGCGAGTGGGCTGGTGCGTGTCCCTATACGAACAACGGCCATGGCATCACTGGCATCACTCTCACCCACCCCCGGATATCTTGAGTCTCAAGGCTTTGATGCCGAAAGAAGCCAGGCTCTTGTCCGCGCTCACCATTTTTTCATAATCGGACCAGGGGCCAAGCCGCACGCGATAAAAATCGCCCCTGCCCTGGATTGTGACTTTTTGTATCTGCGACGCATGCCCCCAAAGCCCCAATTCGGCTTTAAGCCGCTCCGCGTCGGTTTTTTTCTGGTAAGAGCCTGCCTGCAACATGTATGCGCTTCTCTTCGACGCCACCTGAACGTCTGCGGAAGGATCGGGGTTTTCATCTCCGGCCTCGGACGATGGCGGCAAAGAAGGCGATGGCGAAGGAATCGGCGGCTGATTGTCCGGCACCATCACCTCGATTTCGGGCAATACCGTAAAGAAATCGAAACTGGTCTGTTGCTCTGCCGGTTTGTCTGTGTTGTCGATCTTCGCCCCCGCGGTTTCCTGGTCCTCCTCTCTGGACTGCTGCAGGGACTGTTCGACCACCTTGCGAATACCGCTTCCGGTTCCACTATCGCCAATCCGCATCCCCTGCCAGAGGATGGTTGCCAGTGAACCGGTAATCATCCCGATAACCAGCATCCCGAAACCGTGGGATAATCCACGCCTGGGCGGCGCTGAACGCTTGCGGGTTGTTCGTTTTGCCTGGGGCACGATCCTGTTTCCTGGTGGGCGCCGGCTACATCCTGTCCGGCGCGGTTACGCCCAGCATGGCCAGGCCATTCGCAATCACAATCCGCGTAGCGTCAATCAGTCCCAGACGCGCCCGTCTCAATTCATCTTCGCTGGCAAGAAACGGATGGGCGTTGTAATAGGTATGGAACGCGTGAGCGAGATCGCGCAGATAATACGCCAGTTGATGCGGTTCATAGCTGCCAGCCGCAAGCTCAACCACTTCCGGGAAACGCGACATCGCAACCAGGAGATCCATTTCCCGGGATTCAGTCAGCAAGCTGTAGTCGGCGGCGGCATCCCCGGGGGCCGGCATGCCTTTTTCGTCGAGTTGCCTGAAAACGCTGCAAATTCTTGCATGCGCGTACTGGATGTAATAGACCGGGTTGTCCGATGACCGGGACTTCGCAAGTTCAAGATCGAACTCCATGTGCTGGTCGGGCTTTCGCAGCACATAAAAAAACCGGGCCGCATCGTTTCCGGTTTCCTCCCGCAATTCCCGCAACGTGACAAACTCGCCGTCACGCGTGGACATTGAAACTTTCTGGTTACCGCGATACAGCGCCGCAAACTGCACCAGTAGAAATTTCAGGCGTTCCGGGTCATTGCCCAACGCTTCGAAAGAAGCCTCGATCCTCTTTGTGTAACCGTGATGATCTGAACCGAAGATATTGATAATGCGGTCAAAACCACGTTCCGCCTTGTTGTAATGATAGGCAATATCAGACGCGAAATAGGTATGAGCGCCGTTGGCCCGGACTACGACACGGTCCTTTTCGTCCCCGAAATCGGTTGCCCTGAACCACTGGGCGCCTTCTTTCTCAAAAATATGGCCGTTTTTCCGGAGTGTCTCGACAGCCTGACGGATGTCCCCTCGATCCAGCAGGCTTCTTTCCGAAAACCATTCCTGGAACACCACGCCAAATTCTTCCAGATCCTGGCGGATATCCTCCACCATCGCGTCACAGGCCAGATCAAACACCGTTTCGTAGTCTGTTGGCCCCAGAACCTGCTTGCAACGCCTGGTCAGCAGGTCGATTGACTGTTCGACCTCTTCCGGCAAGTCACGGAAAAGCTCTCCGGTATCCGCACAACAGGCATCGCCTTTCAGTTGCCTTAATCTTTCGGCAATATCCTTTACATATTCACCCTGGTAGGCATTGGACGGAAAAAAGGTCTCGCGGCCACACAGTTCAAGATAGCGTATCCACACACTCAATGCCAGAATGTCCATCTGCCGGCCAGCGTCATTGATATAGTATTCGCTATGCGTATCATAGCCCGCTGCCTTTAACACACGAACCAGCGCGTCACCAAAGGCGGCGCCGCGGCCATGACCGACATGCAACGGACCGGTAGGGTTGGTGGAAACGAACTCCACCATGATACGCTGGCCATGACCTGAATCGCTCCGGCCATAGTCATTGTCGTGAGCCTGTATATGGCTGACCAGATTATAATAAGCCTCCCGCCGGAAATAGAAATTGATAAATCCGGGTCCGGCAATTTCGACTTTCCCGATCTGTTCCGAATCCAGTTGTGAAGCCGACAGGGCCGCAACGATTTCTTCCGCCAGGACACGGGGGTTCCGTGCAAGCGGTTTGGCGAGCTTCAATGCAAGGTTGCAGGCGAAATCCCCATGACTGGAATCCCGGGTACGCTCGACACGGATCAGATCGAGAACCGATCCACCCGCCACAGCCGGAATTCCAGACGCGCTGACCGCCTGGCAGAGGAGCCGTATGACCGTGTTTTTCATATTTTGCGGAGTATCGGTGAAACTTCGGGATGATGGGCGATTGTACCTTTTGACCGGAACAAACAGAAGTAAAAACCGGAGTGTAAAAACTTAATGATAATGATGTTGATAATTATTTGCGTTTAGAATATCATTTGCATTCCACTTACTATCCACATTGGTCTTTGCCATGAAACCGAAATATCTTGTTATCGCCTCCGTACTTTTTATCGGGCTTGTGGGAGCGGTCCATGCCTCGTCAGAGGTCAATGTATACTCCTACCGGAATCCGGAATTGATTCGACCCATGTTTGAGCGGTTTACCGAGGACACGGGTATCGCGGTCCATGTTGTTTTCGCTAAAAAGGGAATGCTGGAGAAGTTGCAAAGTGAAGGTGAAAACAGCCCGGCTGACCTGGTGTTCACGGTGGACATCTCTCGCCTGTCAGACATCAAGAACGCGAACCTGACCCAGGCAGTAACCGATCAGGATCTGTTTGACAATATTCCGGAAAATCTCAGGGACACGGATAACCACTGGTTTGCCCTCACCTCCAGGGCCCGATTTATCGTCACCTCCAAAGACCGGGTCGCCGATGGCGCGGTCTCGACTTATGAAGACCTCGCCAAACCCGAATTCAAGGGCCTGATCTGTACCCGGTCCGGGAAGCACCCCTATATGGTGGCACTAACCGCTTCGATGATCGTGCATCATGGAGTGGAAGGCGCACAGGAATGGCTGCAGAATGTAAAATCCAACCTGGCGCGCAAACCGGAAGGCAATGACCGGGCGCAGGTCAAAGCGATCAAGGAAGGCGTCTGTGATATCGCCATAATCAACCATTACTACATGTATAAAATGATTACGAATCCGGACCAGAAAGCGTGGGCAGACGCGGTCAATGTCGTGTTCCCCAACCAGGATGGCCGCGGTACGCACATGAACGTTAGCGGAATGGCGATGACCAGACACGCACCGAACAGGGACAACGCACTGAAACTGATGAAATTCCTGGCAAGCGAAACCGCACAGAAGATGTACGCGCAACTCAACGGGGAATATGCCGTAAAGCCCGGTATTGAACTGGTGGACGCGGTCAGGGAATGGGGCACATTCAAACCGGACAACTCGAGCCTGACAGCGGTCGCGGCCAATCGCGCTGAAGCCTCGAAAATCGCGGATCGTGTCGGCTACGACAATTGAGCGTTCCCACAGCCGACGCAAACCCTGGCCACCCAGGATCCGGGCCTGGGATCAGCTTCTGGGGGACAGGCGTCGCTTGCGTGGCGCTTGTCGCCCTGTTGCCACTGGCGGCCATCATCTGGGTGGCCTTTTCACCAACAGAAAATATATGGCCCCACCTGGTCAGCACCTCACTGCCCGGCTATCTGTTGAATACCTTTGTTTTGATGACCGGCGTCGGGGTGTCGGTTTTTTTGACGGGGGTCACCACCGCCTGGCTGATCAGCGCCTATTCGTTTCCCGGTGACAAAATTTTCGAATGGATGTTGTTGCTGCCATTGGCTGTGCCTGCCTATGTGATCGCCTATCTTTATACGGATCTGCTCGAATTTGCCGGGCCGGTTCAAGGAGCGCTGAGAGGAATCTTCGGCTGGGAACTCGCCAGGGATTACTGGTTTCCGAACGTGCGCAGCATGGGTGGCGCCATCATGCTGATGGGTCTGGTGCTTTACCCTTACGTTTACCTGATGGCGCGGTCTTCATTTCTCGAACAATCCCCTCACCTGTTCGATGCATGCCGCCTGATGGGCCGATCCCGTTTCAATACGTTTCTGTTTGTTTCCCTGCCCATCGCCAGGCCGGGTATCGCCATCGGCACCGCCCTGGCGCTGATGGAAACACTGAACGACTTCGGAACAGTGGATTATTTCGCCGTACATGCCCTGACCGCGGGCTTGTTCGATGTCTGGCTGAACATGAACAATCTGGGCGGGGCGGCCCAGATTGCACTGGTCATGCTTACTTTCGTGCTGATCCTGCTGGCTCTGGAACATGCCGGACGAAGCAGAATCCGGTTTTACCAGAATACCGGCAGATTCGTCCGCCGGGAAAATATCCCGTTACACGGCGTCTACAAATGGATTGCCTTTACCCTCTGCTTTCTGCCGGTCCTGGCCGGATTCCTGATCCCCTTCGCCATCCTGGTCAGCTACGGGGTACGGTATTTCGACCAGTCCTGGACTGCGGAGTTTCGTGAATACGCATTCAACAGCCTGACCGTCTCCAGCATCGCCGCGGTCAGTTGCGCCGCCATTTCCATTTTGATTGTCTATTCCCGGAGAATCATCACCCCGTCCTGGCTCACTTCGTTTTCAAAAATCTCATCACTCGGATATGCGGTTCCCGGCTCGGTTCTGGCAGTGGGAATCGTCATTTCCCTGACCACGCTCGAGAACCGGGTGGATGGCCTTGCCAGATTGCATTTCGGCTTCTCGACCGGACTGATACTGACCGGCACCCTCTTCGCGCTGGTACTCACTTACATTATCCGTTTTCTCGCGATTTCCACAGGCAGCATCGAATCCAGTTTCTCCAAGGTTCCGGGGTCCATCGACATGGCTGCCCGCACCCTGGGCCACCCGCCCTTCAGAACCCTTCGCCTGTTTCACATTCCACTGGTCAAAAGCGGCATCTTTACCGCCATGCTGATCGTATTTGTCGATTGCATGAAGGAACTGCCAGCCACCCTGCTGCTGCGGCCTTTCAATTTTGAAACGCTTGCTACCCACGTGTACCTGTTCGCTTCGGACGAAATGATAGAATACAGCGCCCTGTCCGCGTTGATGATCGTCCTGGCCGGATTGATTCCAGTTGTTGTCTTGAGCAAAACAATTTCGTATTCTCAGTTGCTGAAACAAAAAGCCGACTGATTCTTGCTCCCGAACAACTCGATACCGCGTCCAGGTCCATGCCATCCATCCTGAAAGTGGATAACATCAGTTGCCGATACGAAAATGAGAATGCGGTCAACCAGACTTCCTTCGACCTGGAAGAAGGCACACTGGCCTGCCTGCTCGGCCCGAGTGGCTGCGGGAAAACCACCGTATTAAGAGCGATTTCAGGTTTCCAGAAACTGACTGGCGGCTCGATCACTCTCAACGGAACCCGTATTTCCAGCGCCCGGCTCAATATTCCCCCCGAAAAAAGAAACATCAGCATGGTGTTCCAGGACTACGCCCTCTTTCCACACCTCACGGTGCAAAAAAATATCGAAGCGGGGCTGTATGGGAAAGAACCGTCATCCAGGAAAGCGGTCGTTGAAGAAATACTGGAATACGTCCACCTCTCCGACTACAGCCAGCGTTATCCTCATGAACTGTCAGGAGGGCAGCAACAGCGGGTAGCGCTGGCGCGGGCGCTGGCGCCAAAACCAGGGCTGCTGTTGATGGATGAACCTTTTTCCAATCTGGATTTTGAACTGCGTGAAAGCCTGGGGCAGGAAGTCCGGGACTTGTTGAAGGAGATCGGCGCCACCTGCATTCTGGTCACCCATGACCAACAGGACGCATTCACCTTTGGCGACATGGTCGGAGTCATGAACAAGGGCCGGATAGAACAATGGGGGACTCCCTATGATATTTACCATCGGCCTGAAACCCGGTTTGTCGCGAACTTTGTCGGGGATGGCGTATTTCTGAATGGCGTCCTGGTATCCGATGGCAAAATCCAGTGTGAACTGTCACAGTACGGCGAACAGGACCTCACCGGTGACATATCGGATGACCGGATTCAACATGACCTGCAAGAAATCAAACCCGGCTCAGGAAAGGAAGTCCAGGTACTGATCCGGCCCGATGACATCATTCACGACGACGACAGCCCCACAACGGCCAGGATCATCAAGAAAGCCTTCCGCGGGGAGAGCTACCTGTACACACTGGCATTACCGAGCGGCACCCGGGTACTTACTCTCGTTCCATCCCATCATGACCACGATGTCGGAGAAAGCCTGGGCATCCAGCTGGACATCAGCCACCTGATTTATTTTGATCGTTGACCGACGTTCCGGGAACTGCCTTTCAGACGCGCCGGGACCGATAGGTATAGTAGTTGCATGAGGCGAAAAATCGCCGGTTGGCAATCAGTTCGGCCTGCCCGTTGACCCAGCGTTCCACCTCACCGGAACCCATCATATCGCCGCTCGCCACCATGGGCGCGTAAGTGTCGGCAAAGGACTTGAAGTAGCTGGCCTCCCCGATTTCCGAAACGACCTCGGCAAGAGTATCCTCGATGTCAAAACCACTTTCCGGCAGCAACTTGATCAGGTCCCGCATGATCAGCGGATTCTGGAAGGTGGTCTCGGCGAGCGCGCGGTCCATACGCCGTCCGAGTTCCGGGTCGTCAGGAAACCCGTAGGTCAAAGACGAATAGTCGCCATCGAAAGCAACAAGCAATCCTCCCGGACGCAGGACCCGGGCGCACTCGTTGACAACCGATTGCGGGTCAACGACATGACTGATCACAGTGTGGGCAATGACCAGATCGAATTGTTCGTCTTCACTGTCAAGATCATGCGCATCGCCGACACGAAATTCGACCCGGTCCGCAATACCTGCATCGTCGGCGAAGCCGGACGCCGCATCAACGAACGCCGGACTCTGATCGACACCGACAATATGGCCGCGGAAATTCGGTTTGTCCACCAGCGAGCGAATCATGGCCCCGGTTCCGCATCCCACCTCCAGTGTCAGTGAATCGTCGGAAAACTCCAGGGTATCGGCATAACGGTCGAACAGCCGGGTGAACACGGCATCCTGCGCACGGCTTTCCAGCCGGCTGATCAGGCGTCCGGCGGTTTCTTCATCCAGCGAATGGGATCGGCAATGCGGGTCTGCAACAGTCATCAAAATAGCCTTTGTCCGGGCAATCCACTCTATCATAAGCGGTTGCCAACCGCCAGTTGAGCATCGACATCATCTGTCCGGGGCCGGATCGGCAGCTAGTGCTCACCGGGATACCAGAACGGTTCTCCTGTCTGTGCATCAATGAGCAGGATAATGTAGTCAGGGTCGAACGCGCTTGGCTGAATATCGCAATGAAAAGTCACGGAATAGAATTTTCCGTACAGACCGATCATCGTGAGTTCCTCGTCCCTGTCCTTGAGTTCAACGCTGCGACCCGTGACGGCCACGGACAGCCCCGATGCCTGGTACTCCTCGTGCAAGTACTGTGTGGCGATGTCGAGCGCTTCAGATTCACTAATCATGATTTACCTGGTGATGTTACATAATCCGGTAACCCGGCAAGGCTTCGATTTTCCTGAACCACTCCCTGATCGCCGGATAAGGCTCCAGTGACAGGCCCGCGTCAGGGGCAAGCAGGCTGTACGGATAACACGCGATATCGGCAATCGTGGGATGGGCGTCCCCGGCCAGCCAGGCCGTTTGCGACAATTGCGATTCGAGCAGGTCAAGCGCGCCAGCGCCGATCTGACGGCACTCTTCAAGGTTACCGGTCTCAATGAGCCGGGTCGGGTTGTTCAGCGCAATGGACCGCCCCCGGGCCAGCCCGTAGCGCATCATACCCTGCTCGAAAGCCAGCCAGCGAGTCACCCTCGCCGCCGCCAATGCCTCCTCCGGGAACCAGCGCCGGTCGGCCCACTTCCTGGCCAGATACACCAGGATGGCAGCCGAATCCTGCAGCGCCAGCCCGTCATCGACGAGCGCCGGTACACAGCCTTCAGGATTGAGATCGAGAAACCAGGGCTCACGATGCTCTCCTTTGGACAGGTCAACCGTCACGGTCTCGTGCGGCCTGTCAATCAGCGAGAGAAACAACCGGATCTTGTAGCAATTGCCCGAGCGGGCAAAATCATACAGTTTCATGGGCGGACTCCGGAACCGGTGTACCGTGAAGCCCGCGGCAAGCTGTCCGCGAGTCGGCGCCGCGCCTGGTCCAGCATTTGCGCCGCCTCCTCAGGAACCTGTTCACAGTCCGGGCCATAGCATCCGATAAACTCGTCGTACAGACCCTGTTCGAACAGACGCTTCGAGGCTTCGATACCCTGATCGCGAATCTGCAGGATTTCCGCCCGCCGTTGCGCCTCCCGGTCGAGGGCGCCCGGATTAAAATCCATTTTGATTTCCATGCCGGTCAACAGGGTGAACAGCAATCTCGCCTCCGCCCAGTGACTGGAAAAGTCATCCTTTGCAAACTGATGGACCTCAATCGTACCGCCGGCGTGTTCCGCTTCGATAAAAGGAGCGCGAAGCAACGGTTTGCTGACGCGTATCGAACGCAGTGGAGACCGGCGGTCCGTATCCAGCATCAAAGCGCCGATAATTGGATTGTCACCGAAAAATTCGTATACATGAATCATGACTGGCAGCTACCGTAGCGATCCGATACCGCCTTGTTCCATCCCTGTCAGTCGGCTATTTACGTATACCCGGCCCCAGGTGCTTACCCAGCGTGGCAAGTATACGCAGGCCTTCCTGCGTGCCTGGATCGTTCAATTGCCTGATCAGGTTGCCGAGCCCTCCTTTTGCCGGCTCCGCAGAAGACAATTCGACACTGGTCTTGCTGAGCGCGTCCGAAAGGCTTTTCAGCAATGCCTGGTTCTCTGGCCGGTCCAGATTTTGCAGCAACCGGACAAGGGCCTGGTTGCGGGTCAGGCGATCCAGCAACACGATACCCTCGGAAAACGCCGAAGCCATTCTGGCGACCATGCCATCGTCCAGCGCATCCTTGGCCGCGGCGATGACGGTACCGATTTCGGCCAATCCTTCCAGGCTCTTTTCCAGGCTGTTGCTATTCTCGTTTTCCGGTCCGGAGGTCATCGATTATCCGCCTTACAGTAGTCCGCGGACACTGGTCCAGTACATCTTGTTGTAACTGACCTTGAACCAGTGCATGGATTTGTTCGGTTCTTTCAGGTCGGGCGGGAAATCATAGTTGAACATTGCGTAGGTTGCCTTGTCGTGACCGGCTTCGATAAAGCAATACACCTTGCCGTCGTATTCTGTAACCGGTGTGCCTATCTTGATCCTCGAAGCGATATTCTCGGCAATGACTTCAGCCTGGAAGTGGGCTGCCGACCCGGTCTTGCTGACCGGAAGATCGGTGGTATCACCTACCACATAGACATTGTCATGGCCATCCATCGTCAACTTGTGCCGGTCGGTTGGTATCCAGCCATCCTGCCCAAGATCACTGTTGATCACGGCCTCAACCCCGTTATGTTCGGGAATCGAGATCAGCAGATCGTACTGGTATTCGGTGCCTTCAAGGCTCTTGACGATCTTGTTTTCGACATCGACTTCCTCGACGTTGAACAGGGTTTCGTACTCTACACCCATGCGCCGGAACTCGGGCTCCGCCCAGGCCGCCACATTTTCGATACTGTGAATCCGGTTGATCGGATAATGGTACTTGATTTCAACCTTGTCGCGAATGCCGCGAGACTTGAAATAATCGTGCAGTGAAAAAGTCACCTCCACCGGTGCAATAGGGCACTTGTGAGGCACACCAACGATGGTGGCGACCCTTCCGCCCTTGAATTCCCGCAGGGCCTTGAACATCTTGATCGCCCCTTCCTCGGTGTAAAAGGTTTCGGCGCCCTCGTTAAGGCCGGGAATGTTCTTCGGCATGATGCGCGAACCGGTTGCGATAACGAGCAGGTCGTAATCATGAACCTGGCCACTCGCCGTCGTCACCCGGTTGTTGCCAGGATCGAAATTCCCAACCGGATCGACATGAAACTCTATGGAACTTTCAAGCAGGCTCGCCTGGTCCCGATACAGTTCATCCGGCATCATCTGCCCGAAGGCAACGTACAGCAGGCCGGGTTGATACATGTGGCGGTCGGAAGCCGACAGCATTGTGATACTCGCTCTGCCTGCGTTTATTTCCGACGCCAGACGCCGGGCGACATTGTTGGCGATGATCGTACCACCGGTGCCGCCACCCACTACCAGAATTTTCATTTCAATTTTCCGTCTTTCAGCACAGTGAACCGGAACGGGGTCACTTGACCTTTTTCACCGTGACGTGCCAGACATCATCAATTTGCTCCGAGCTCAAAAGTTCATGGCCGATCTTGGCGACCCACTCGGGAACGTCGTTAGCGGTGCCGCTGTCGGTTGACAACAGTTCGAGTGTGTCACCGACCTCCGCCTGTTTCACGTGCCGGATCAATTCCATCAACGGGCCCGGACAATACGTATTCTTTGCGTCAATGACTCTATGCTCACTCATATCATCCTCCCTTATGCAGATATTCTAGCATCAAAAAGTTATAATTTGCGCTCCCTCCGCATCGCTCAGGAACTTGGTCAAGCCGGTCGACGGGCCGAACTCACCCATCAAATCGCCGTCCTTCAATTCCAGCAGGTCCATCGCCATCGAACAGGGAAGCAGGGCCGCATCACCCAGCTCTGCCGCCTGTTGGAACAGATCCCGAAAGGAAGGCACACCTTCACGACAGAGGACAGTGGAACCGAATTCGCCCTGGGCCGGGACAACCTCCTCATTGCCCCGGATGAAGTACTTCATCGCGTTCATGGAAAAGAAGACCGTGACTTCATCTCCCGATGCGGCTCCAACCGAGGCCACCATAGCCGCCATCTGCAGCTTTTCGTGTTCGCCCGACAAACAGATGATACTGATCTTGTTGGTCATTCTGGCTCCTTGAGGATCAAGCCGGGGCCGGCGGCTACCAGCGATCAACGGCTACTAATGGCAAGGGAAGCCCTGTGAATGACGGGCATCATGGGCAGCGCTGTGCGCGGCTCCCATATTCGAAAACCCGGCTCCGTACAGAATGACTGAACCCAGGATCAGCGCCGCTACCAGTTGAGCCAGCACACGAGCGCCGACAGTCGGTGCGCTAATTGCCGTAGTCGTTGCTAAAGTATTCATTTTGTTTTTCTCCTCGTTAACTCGTTAGTATGATTGGATAATTAAAAAAAACAGACGCCGTCAGGCTTCATCCCCCCTGTGCCAGCTGAACCGCTTGATAGCCAACACACAGGAACTGTCCAGAATGTAGCCGATGACACCGATTGTCAGCACCATCGCGGTCAGATGGTTGTAGGACAGCGTTTCACGCGCATCCGCGATCGAATAGCCGAGACCCGAAGTTACGCCGAGAAACTCTGCCGGAACCAATACGATCCAGGCGACTCCGAGGGCGGCGCGAATTCCCGTCAACATATCGAACGTGATCGCCGGAATGATGATCAGCGTCAGACGGTGCCAGGGGTTGGCGCCCAGGTTTCTGGCAACTTTGAACCAGGCCGGATCCACCTTCGCCAGGCCGGCTGCGGTTGCGAAAGCAACCGGCCAGACCGCAGCTACCGCAATCAGGAATATGATCGCCTGGTTCCAGGTCACGAAAACGATGACGGCAATCGGTTCCCAGGACAGCGGGCTGATCATGCGCAGCAACTGGAATGGTGAATTACTCAGTTCACGAAACGTGCGGCTGCGACCCAGCAGAATGCCGATCGGAATACCGCAGCCAGTGGCGATCAACAACCCGATACCGAGCCGATAGCCACTGGATTTGATCGCATCCGGTATCGTTCCATCGCCCCAGAGCACAGGAAAAGCCTGGAAGGTCGGAATTGGCCCGAAGTCCGAAAAATGGGTGGTGTCGGGATTCAGGTAGATCAGGTAACCGCCCAGCCACCAGAGCACAAACAGGATCAGCAGTCCGGCCACCCAGTTAAACAACTTGAGGCTGTACTTTTTGATCCAGAACCGAGGCTGGCTCGGATCCATGCTCATATCCTGATTCCGGCTCTGTACGGACGCAATCCGGCAGTCCTACAGTTGAACCACTTCCGTTCGCGTATAGGGATCATCCCCTTTCGGAACGCTGACATCGTTACGCCATTTCGGGTTGGCTTCGAGTGAATTCTTGATGAACTCGTAATTGACCAGATCGTCGGCCACCTTTTCCGGTGACAGGCCATCCAGAAATACATCGTCGCCGGTAACGACAGTCTGCTTCAAATCGTTGACCACAAGCTCGGTCGCCGAGCGGTATGGCCAGGCCTGGAAGTTAATCCGGTCCATACCCCATTCCGGATGCTTGATTGCAAGCGGATTGTTGTAGTAGGCGGGATCGTAGAACAGCATGGCGCGCTCGATTACTGCTTTCGGGAATGGCAGGTACTTCTGCCCGTCACGTGACAACATCACAGCCATTTCCTCGCGATTTTCGGCCAGCGTGATCTGTGCTCTCACCACGGCATTGTGGATACCCTGCGCCCATGCCGCCCGGTCCGGATCCATCGTATTCTCTTCGTGCATGACGACCACACAGCAGGGATGGCCTTTCCAGACGTCACCGGTAAACCGGAGCACCTTGCCCCCCGCCTTGAGTTCACCCAGGGCGTTGAAAGGTTCGGCTACGCAGTAACCGTCAATCGTGCCGGCAGCCAGCGCCGGTGGCATGGACGGTGGTGGCAGTACCAGGAAGTTACACTCATTTGGCCCTAATTCAGCATCCTGCGGACGAATGACCGGCGTGATTCCGGCATCACGTAACAGGCGTTGCGATACAATGTTGTGGATCGAGTACCAGTATGGCATTGCAAACTGCTTGCCGCCGAAATCGGCCGGCGAGTTGATACCGGTATTCTTGCCCACCACGATTGCAGAACCATTGGTGTGGTCCCAAGCGGTGATTTTGACCGGGTAATTGTTGTTGTACCTCATCCAGATCGGAATCGGGATCAACATATGGGTCAGGTTGAAACGGTAGGAGGCGAAGGCTTCGACCAGCGGAGACCATCCTCGAATGAGCGTTGGCCGAACCGAATCGATACCCTCTTCTTTCAGGTATCCCAATTCATGGGCAACCAGCAACGCAGCCGAGTCCGTGATTGGAATGTATCCGATCTTGACCACCGGATCCCAGTTGGTCTGCTGCGCCAGGCTGGAGGTTGGCAAGGTAAACCCGGCCGCAGTGGCGGCGGCGCCCAGTTGCAGCACTTCGCGTCGATTGACCGACGATCCAAGGATACCCTTGAAGGTGGGGTCGCACTCGATTACAAGCTCCGGATCCTGGATACCGTCACCGTGTTTCGCGTAAATTTTTTTCATATCAGTCATTCTCATTCCTCCGCAGTGTCAAATTCGGCGGCCGGATGCCACCTACGTCCAGCCAGGCTGGCTATACTTGCGGCCCGAAAACTCAAGTTTTGTCGGGTCGGCTACTATCGGTTCATCTTCCATGATCGGCTCATCGATTATCAGTACATCCTCTTCCTCCCCGCTTTCCTGCGGTACATGCGTGGCATCGTGGAAAATTCCCATCAGTCTGGCACGCATTTCCTGTACTTTCGGATCGCCGCGCTCACGCGGATCCGGAAGATCAACCTTGAAATCATGTACGATCCTGCCCGGAGAACCCGCCATCACCAGGGCACGGTCAGCCATCAGGATGGCCTCGTCGATATCGTGGGTAACCAGGACTACGTTGATGCAGAGTTGCTTGGCGATCTGGCGCACATCGTGCTGGAGAGAAGCGCGGGTGAAGGCATCCAGCGCCGAGAAGGGCTCATCCAGAAGCAGCATCTCCGGTTCCATGACCAGTGAACGCGCCAGCGCGACACGCTGTTGCTGGCCGCCTGACAGGTCCTGGGTATTCTTGCGGGCAAACTCTTCCAGATGGACAAGTTCAAGCGCCTCATCGACACGGTCCGTAATGCGATCCTTCGGCCAATTCGCAAAGCGCAGGCCGACGCCGACATTCTGACGAACATTCATCCAGGGAAACAAATGGGGGGCCTGGAACATCATGACCCACCGCGAGGAAGGTTCAACGACTTCTTCATTATCCAGTCGAACCTTGCCTATCGAATAAGGCAATAATCCCGCGACAACCTGAAGCAGCGTTGACTTGCCGCATCCGGATCGTCCGACTATGGTCAGGGCTTCTCCCGGTTCTGCCTTGAAACTGACATTTTCGAATGTAAAGGGAGATTTGTGCGTGTATTTATGCGAAAGTTCATCGACACTGATGTGGACACCACTGGAGCTTGCAGAACTATTCACTTTTTGATCGTCGTAATATTCAAGTACAACTTGCCACGCTATCCAGCTCGCCGTCTTTCTGGTCCACCATGTTCAGGCGCTTTTCCACCGCCTTCTTGCGTGCCGCCAGTTCCTTCTCGTCAATCAGGCCGCGCCGAATCATCGAATGAGCCAGGGCCAGCAACTGCCGCTCAGGGAAAGGAACATCCTGGTACAACTCCTCGCTGAGATCGTCTTCCTCCCACCGGCGCTCCAACGCCGGCAAGGCACAATTTTTATCGGCCAGGACTTCGCATGTGGCATCCAGCCATATTTTCCAGGGCGGGTCGGGATTATCCACTTTCCATTTCGACGCCAGATCCTCCCAACAACTGCCTTCCCGCCTGATTTCTTCCAGTAAGCCAATCGGCGAGTTTTCAAGATTGCGCGCCCGCATTTCCTCGTCGAGCGCAATCTTTTCGGGATTGATCAGGGCCATATCGGCATCGCGCGGTTGTCTAGTGGCTGTAGGGCTTCAACGCCTTGCGAACCGGGCGGGGATCGTTCGCGGTCTTGCCCGGCTTCGGCACGGCCACGCCGATCAGGCAATCGCGCGTGATGATTTCGGTCAATTGATCCTCGGTCCAGCCCTCGGTCCCTTCCGGCCGAACCGGCAGTACCACGAAGCGGGACTTCTGGTTGGAGTCGACCACCCGGACTTCCACTTCTTCCGACAACTGCAATCCGAACTCCGACAATACCTGCCGGGGCCAGCGTACCAGACGACGACGATAATTCGGCGTACGATACCACTCGGGAGACTGGCCCAGAATCGGACGCGGGTAGCAGGAACACAAAGTGCAAACCACGACATGCTTCAGGGTTGGCGTATCTTCCATGACGCGGAAGCTGCAATAGTCGCTGGGGGTGCCGAACCGGGTCGGCATGGTTCTGACCCAATCAATCCCGACTTCGAGGCTGGCCTTGACGCCATCCTCGACCGCGAGTTTTTTGAATTCAGGGTCCAGCCAGGCCTTGGCTACAAGGCGCGCCGCCGGCAACGGCCCGAGAGTATGCATATACTCGGTCCAGGTATTATGATCCTCCTGGGTGAACAGGCCCTTTTCAATGGCAAGTTCGCGAACCGCGATTTCCAGGATTTCAAATTCGCTTACTTCATCGACCATCGGTGCGTGCTTGTGATCGTCAGACATTTATCTTTCCTCTCAAACGGTTATTTCGTCAATTCGAGCGAGTGCGGGTTCCGGCGCAGGGTCTAGGCCGACTCCAGCCAACGCTCCGGCAATTCGGTTTCCAGCGTATCGCCGCCAAAGGCCTGCGGATAATCGGGCCAAAGATCACTCTGCCTGAAGACCAGGCTGTAAAACCATTCGACCTGGTCGGTATTGTCCCAGGCCTCGTCTTCGGCGGCCGGACTTTCATAGACAACCGCAGAAACGGTGCACTCCGTTCCACGCAGGTAGGTCTGCGTCCGGGTATAGAACAGGTCAGGCAGGTCACGTACCCGGACCCTGTCTCCCACATTGAACCGGGCCGGCGAAGCTTCCCCGGCAAAACACTGGGGGTCGCCAATCCCCGTGGCTTTCTTGACATGATGTTCGCGGTCGTAAATCGGTTTGTTACTCATAACGTTGCCTCACCTCGTGAATCTTGTCCTGAAGCTCGCTCAGGCTGACATATTGTTTGTCGACCAGGATCAGTGCCGCGGTCATCAACCAGCGGCCGTAGTACGGCAGGCCGAGGTAAATCGTCTGTCCGACATCAACGTTTTGACGACGCCGGCGCTCCTCGGCATTCCAGACACCCCGCCAGGCCAGTACCTCGCAAGTGACAAAAGTATTGTGTTCCCAAATCTCCTCTTCCTTCTCTTCCCAGGTGATCGGGATATCCGGTTCGCCGCCAACATCATGTGACGAGCGCGTGTAGGCGCGATAGTGGTCATCATCAACCATATCGGGAGAGGGTGCGTGGGTTTCGCTATGCAGGGCAGGCTGGAATTGTTTGACAATATCCAGATGCCGCATGATTCTATCTCGGGTAGATGAAGGCATGTCTGGAAGATCTCCTCAATGGTACTGGTTCGTATGCCCGGCGATGTATTCTGCGCGACAAAAGCGCTCTTTATTTTGTTATTCTCAAGTCCGGCGGAAACATCGCCATCCAAATTATAAAACTCTAGTTTACGCTGAGTCTGTCCTTGAAAGAGTAACAAACTATCCCATCAAGTCAAGTCACTTTATCCTATCAGGTCTATAGGATAAACTTATAGTTTCGGATGAATTTCTGACCCGGTGGATTATTGGAACTCATGATACTATAGTTATCATTATAGAAAATCCGGATAATTTCATCCGCCTGAATCCCGGCCGTCATCCGGATGTTCGGGACAGGCTGGAAAACAGTGACCGCCATGTACCGAAAAATCATATTCCCCAGAGCGCTGGAGTACTTTCTGACAATCGTTGAATATGGCAGTTTCTCCCGGGCCGCGGAAGCCCTGCATGTTTCCCAGCCTTCGCTTTCGCAACAGATCAAACAGCTTGAGAGTTTGCTCCAGACCCGGCTGCTGATCCGGCCCGGACGCACTGTCCGGCTGACCGATGCAGGTGAAATATTCCATGGGTTCGCCAAGCGCGCGCGGGCCGAGATGATCGCAGGCGCTCGCGCGGTCAATGACGTACGGGATTTGAGCCGGGGTACGTTAAGAGTTGGCTGGACGCCGATAACCGATCACCTGACCTATGACCTGATCGACAGCTTCCATCATCAGCACCCCGGCATTATCCTGTCAACCTTCGAAATGTCGCAGGAATACCTCGAACAGTCCGTTACTGAAGACACCATCGACATCGGCATCGCGTTCACCAAACCCAATGCAAATAATGTGCATGTCCAGGAATTCGAAACCCGGATCATGTTCAACGAGTCGCTGTTCCTCGCCGTTGGCGACAAACACCCGCTTGCAAGGTTTGCCCGGGGCAAGACGCCGAAAACTGACTCACCCCTTTCCATGGTATTGCTCAACCGGGACTTTGCCCTGCGCCAGCATATTGACGAATACTGCGAGAAACACTCACTCACCCCGCAGATCTCGATAGAAACCAACTCGGTCAGTGTCATTCTCGAACTTGTCCAGTCCGGCCGGCTTGCCACCATCCTGCCAAAGAGCATTATCGACAGTCGGAGTAATCTGCACTCAATAAAACTGGAGGCCAATCTGCCGCAGCACGCCGTCAGCCTGATCTGGCACCGCTACGGTTATATCAACCCGGCTTGTGCAGCATTTATCGAGCTGGCTACGAATTGGCGCCCGCAAACGCACAAGGAGAAAGCCACATCGCCCCGCCAACCCGCTGACAGCAAAATTCCTGTGCTCCCCACCTCCTTTCTACGCTGGGCCCGGAGCGCCCAGCCCGCGCCGCAGTACCTGAATCCCCTGGTCAGGAACTGACGGATTCACCTGAAAGGCCTGCAACAGCAAGGCTTGCGTGCGAAAACCGGCATTGCCGGCGCGCCGCGCACAACCGATCAGGAATTCTTTGGGGGGTCACGCTCGTATTTGGCGTTTTCTAGTAACCGAAAAATCCGGAAAGCGACTCCGAAACCGATTAACAGCGATACGATGATCAGCACGATATTCGAGATCACGATATCGCCGCCGATATCGGTCTCGATGCCCAACAGCCAGGCGAGCAGAACCATGACCAGCCAGGCCAGGAAAATACCCCCGAAAATCAGGATTCGCAGCGGCCGCGTACCCTGCATCAGGAAAACAATAAATCGCTCTTTCATCATACCCTTCGCTTGACGCAACTCCGGACACACAGTGTACTTCAGAATCGCCGGAAGTTCACCTCCGGGGAGGCGGTCGAACCGGGCCACTTCAGTAAACCGGGTCGTACATGGATGCCTGGATGTGTTCGGTCAGGTTTTCCGGGGGCGCTTCCTGGGTAATGCCGTGTTGCCAGGCAAAATCGGCAATGGCTCTGGCAATCGTGAAGGAGACCTTGCGGATTTGATTGATTTCGGGATAAATCGAACCGGCCTCGAGATCTTCTTCAGTCACCGCGCCAGCCAGGGCTTTCGCGGATTCCAGGAAGATTGAATCCGGTATCGTCCTGGCTCCGCATGCGGTCATCCCCAACCCGATACCTGGAAAGATATACGAATTGTTGCCTTGGCCAGGCCGAAAAATCCGGCCATCATGGACGACCTCTCCAAATGGACTGCCGCTTGCGAACACGCCCCGACCCTCCGTCCATCGGTACGCCTGTTCGGCGGTGCATTCCGAGCGGCTGGTCGGATTGGATAACGCAAATATACCTGGGCGGGATTTGATATCGGCCATCTTGCGAATGATTTGCTCCGAAAACATACCGGGCTGTCCGGTTGCACCGATCAGTATATCAGGGCGATGAACATCCAGAGCTTCGATAAATGGGTAATCGGGCAGGTCATGGGCAAAGCGCCGGATGTGATCCGCCAGATTCCTTGCGGACCGGGTGATTAGTCCCTTGCTGTTGAAATACCATAAACGCCGATGGGCCTGTTCATGGCTGAGACCTTCCGCCATGAGCGCCTTTGCAATCATGGCTCCTATTCCGGAGGCCGCGGAACCGGCGCCCATGAAAGTGAATCTCAAATCCCTGAACGGCACACCTGAAATCCGGGTGGAAGCGTAGGCCCCGGCCAGAACGACTGCCGCCGTACCCTGTATATCATCATTAAAACACAGTATGTCGTCACGATATCTGTCAAGCAATGCAAACGCGTTTTGTGAGGCAAAATCCTCAAACTGGATCAGCGCTCCGGGATAAGCGTCCCTGGCAGCGTCGATAAATTCATCCATCAAACTGTAATAGTCTTCACCCCGGCATCTTTTCTGTCTCGTGCCCAGATAAACGGGATCATTGAGCAACTCCTCGTTATCGGTACCGATATCGAACATGACCGGTAGTGTCTGTTCGGGATGAATCCCGGCACAGGCGCAATACAGGCTCAGTTTCCCGATCGGGATACCCATGCCGTTGGCTCCCAGATCCCCCAGGCCGAGGATCCTTTCCCCGTCCGTGACCACAATGATCCGTATATCCCGGTGCGGCCAGTTATCCAGAATTTCCCGTATTCTCCCCCGATCCCGTACGGTAATGTAAAAACCTTTCGTCTTTCTGAAAATATTCGCGAACTCCTTGCATGCCTGACCGACCGTCGGGGTATAGATAAGCGGCATGATCTCCTTGATATGTTCGATCACCATCCTGTAAAACAACCGTTCGTTGCGATCCTGCAGGGCAGACAGAAAAATATATTTCTCCAGGGCGCTATCCTTGCGGCGTAAATTTGCCAGCGCCTGGTCAACCTGGGAGTCCATAGAACCAATCGCGGCGGGCAGCAGGCCCCGCAATTTCAGCCGGTCCCGTTCTTCTTCAGTAAATGCCGTCGATTTGTTGTGGGCGGGACTCAGCAGCAAATCCACGCCGGTCAAACCCGGATTGGGTTTCATTCAATACCGTACTTCAGGAATGTGTTTGATTGACCGGCATTATATACTTGATATTGACTGCCTGCATTTACTTCAGCCACTATAACCATACAATATACCCTGCCGCGACCTACCGGATTCTAATGGATACCCGCCACAACCTGTCATGACTTCCACGTCGAACCTGCCACTGGTTGACCGGATTGACCGGTGTCTGCCGCAAACACAATGCACATTGTGCAGCTATCCCCGCTGCAGGGAGTACGCCAGGGCCATAGAGCGCAACGAAGCGGAAATCAATCAATGCCCCCCCGGAGGGGAAATCACGATTGCCGCTCTCGCGAAATTGCTGGACAAACCGGTTGTCGAACTGAACCCCGATTACGGGGAACACGAACCGAAGAGGATTGCATGGATCCGGGAAGCTGAATGTATCGGCTGCAAATTATGCATCCAGGCCTGTCCGGTGGATTGTATCGTCGGCGCAGGGAAACGGATGCACACCGTGATCGCCGATGAATGCACAGGTTGCAAACTGTGTGTTCCGGTCTGCCCGACCGACTGCATTGATCTGGTTCGACCCGTGACCACGGAAAATGGCAATATGGATGACACGCCCAGCCCCTGGCCCGGCTTTTCTGCCCGGCAGGTTGATCAGGCCAGATTCCGGACCGGTCAGAAACTGGTCAGGATTGAAAAATTCAATAACGCCCGCAAGCGCCGGAAACAGGTTCTGGCGCGCGAGCGGATACAGCGGGAAATTTCAGCCGCCGTGAAAAGAAAATCCATGCAACACCGGTCATCCTCCACTCCACTATGGACCCGCAGCAAATAACCACAGCCTTCACCCGGCTGAAAAAACAAAACCCCGAGCCAACCACGGAATTGGACTGGCGGAGCGAGTTCGAGTTACTGATCTCGGTCATACTGTCCGCCCAGGCTACCGACGTTTCGGTCAATCTGGCTACCGGCAAGCTCTACAGGGTGGCCAATACCCCCGCCGCCATTCATGAGCTCGGCGTAGCGGGATTGAAGGAATATATCCGGACTATCGGATTGTTCAATGTCAAGGCACAAAATATCATCAAGACCTGCAAGCAACTGATTGACCGGCATGACGGCCAGGTGCCCCGTACCCGGGAAGAACTCGAAGCGCTGCCGGGAGTAGGCAGAAAAACCGCCAGTGTAATACTGAATACGGCTTTCGGACAGCCCGCCATTGCCGTGGATACCCACATATTCAGAGTGTCCAACCGTACCGGCATTGCGCCAGGCAAGAATACACGGGCAGTGGAAAAGGCATTGCTTGAAAGAGTGCCCGAACCATTCATACTGAACGCCCATCACTGGTTGATTCTGCATGGCCGCTATACCTGCATTGCACGAAAGCCGAAATGCGGCGAGTGCCTGATTCGTGATTTGTGCGATTCCGCTTATGAATTCCAGGGAACTTAAAGACAAAACAACCCCACTAATATCAGGTAAACTGCCATTGCTATTGAAACTCGCGTCTGGCAGCATTTCCGACAAGAACATCCGGCCTCGAATAATCCCATGGATATGGCAGTACGACATAATTTTAACGATACCCTGAAAGCCAATGGCTGCTTTCCCCTGAAACGTGCGGCCCTGTCCGAATTACAATTGAATATCGGCTACCTGTGCAATCAGGCGTGTGAGCATTGCCATGTTCAAGCGGGGCCGAAACGCACCGAAATGATGACCCGGGAAACCATGGCAAAAGTGCTGGACTGGGTAAAACGCAATCCCGTTCGTTCTGCCGATATTACCGGCGGGGCGCCGGAAATGATCCCCGGCTTCAGGAAACTGTGTGATGGACTGATCGAAAACGGGGTCCGGGTCACATCGCGGTGCAATATCACCGTGCAGTTTGAAGCCGGCCAGGAAGACCTGGCGGCATGGTACGCTGAACGCAAAATCCGCCTGGTCTGCTCCCTTCCCTGCTATACCCCGGAGAATGTCGATCAACAAAGAGGCAAAGGGGTTTTTGGCAAAAGTATTGCCGGCTTGCAGAAGTTCAACCGGTTCGGTTATGGCCGGGACCGGAACCTCGTGATTGATCTGGTCTACAACCCGGTTGGGCCAAAGTTGCCTCCTGACCAGGCTGGCTTGCAATCGGATTATAAAACCCGTCTGAAACAGGACTTCGATATTGATTTCAATAATCTGCTGACGATTACCAATCTGCCGATCAACCGGTTCAGGCACTTTCTGGAAAGAACCGGGCAACTCGAAAGCTACGAGCAACTTCTGACAGATAATTTCAACCCGGCCACGGTATCCTCGCTGATGTGCCGCAATCTGATCAGTGTGGACTGGCAGGGCTATGTTTATGATTGCGATTTCAACCAGATGCTCAGTCTGCCGCTGCAAGCGACCGGCAGAAAATTGCTATGGGATGTCAATATGCGTCAATTGGGTAATCAATTGATTACCGTTGGCAGCCATTGCTATGGCTGTACCGCCGGGGCCGGAAGCAGTTGCGGCGGAGCGCTCACCTGAACAGTTCCGACACACTCATGAGCGTGAAAATATCCAGAGCAGCGCCGCGTAGCGGGCCAGTTTGCCGAGAAGAATCATGGTTGTGCAGGGCCAGAAGGGGAGCCGCAAATAACCCGCCGCCAGACATAATGGATCTCCGACAACCGGCATCCAGCTGAAAAACAAAACCGGGACTCCCCATTTCCGGACCCGGTCCAGGGATGTGTCGCTGAGCTTGAAGACCGACCCGATCCTTTCATGCCATCCGGTATGCGCCAGGCCGCGGTACAGAAGCGTCCCGACCCACCAGGTGATGATGCCGCCAAGGGTATTGCCAACAGTCGCGACCAGCAACAGGGAGACCACACCGTATTGGCCTGACTGGTACAGGGAATAGAGCAATACCTCTACGCCTCCCGGAACAAGAGTCGATGCCAGCAGCGAACCGACGAATAACCAGACCAGTCCGGAAGACATCAGGCCGCTGTTTTGACAGTGTTTATCGAACGATCAACAATTTTCAGAATTCTGGATAACGCACCCTTGTTTTCATCAACAAACCCCTTGCCATGAGAACCATATCGATCCCTCAGTACTGGATCATTCACAAACCGGACGATCACTTCGGTCAGTTCCCGTGTATTCATAACCTGGACTCCCGCTCCTTTTTCAAGCACCATGTCGGAAATTTCCTGGAAGTTGAACATGTGGGGACCAAAAATCACAGCCACACTCGCCGCACAGGCTTCAAGCAGGTTATGACCTCCGGCGGGAACCAGGCTGCCGCCAATGTACGCGATATCACCCGCCGCGATCAGCAGGGTGAGTTCTCCCATGGTATCCCCGACATAAATATCGACATCACTATCGATAACCCCGCTTGATCGAGTCCTCAAGACGGTTTTGTATTTCGACCGCAAGCAGAGCCTGTGCACCTTCCGAAAACGTTCAGGGTGTCTTGGCACCAATACCAGCAACAAATCGGGGATCATGCGCTTGGCCTCGGAAAAAGCCCTGAGCACATGCGCCTCCTCCCCCTCACGGGTACTCCCCGCGACCAGTACCGGACGGTCGAAACCGAGGTTCCGACGCACCGATCGGGCGGCTTCCAGAGTGCTGGCCGGAATGTCCAGTTCAAACTTCATGCTCCCGGTTACCTCGACACAATCCTGGTTGGCGCCGAGGTGGACCAGTCTTTCTGAATCGGCCCGGGTTTGAACCGCGAAATAATCAACCTTCCCCAGTATCGGGGAAACCAGCTTTTTGAACCTCAGGTATCCCTGGTAGGATTTCTTCGAGAGTCTTGTGTTGGCATAAATCACCGGGATATTCCTGCATCGGCATTCAACGATATAGTTCGGCCAGATTTCCGTCTCCATGATGATCGCCATACACGGATTCATCCGATTCAGAAATCGTTTTACCGCGCCCGGATAATCATAGGGAAGGTAGCAGTGGTCAACCGTATGATTGAAATTCTGAACCACCCTGTCAGACCCGGTTGGCGTCATGGTCGTGATGGTAAACCGCCGGTCAGGGTAATTCGTTTGTAATGCATGGACCAGTGGAATCGCCGCGTTCACCTCGCCTACGGAAACCGCGTGTATCCATATCCGGTTGCCGTAACCGGATGAACCGCCGGTGTGCAATCCAAACCCGAACCGCTGTGGCAGTCGATTGATGTACCGGCGACTTCTGGAAACCCGGATGATCAAACGGATCAAGACCACGGGAAACGCGATATACAGGGCAATCCGGTAAAGTGTCAGCACGGGATTCTTATGAATTGATCCAGTCCCTGGGAATCAGGAAATAATCGGTCAGTCTCGCCTCTTCACTATCTGGCTCGGGCTTGAAGTCATATTTCCACTCCACCCTGGGCGGCAAGGACATCAGTATGGATTCTGTTCGACCTCTGGATTGCAAGCCGAACAATGTGCCACGGTCATAGACAAGATTGAACTCCACGTAGCGGCCTCTTCGATATTTCTGGAACTCCCGCTGTTTGCAAGTGAAGGGGCAATCCTTGCGTTTCTCGACAATAGGCAGGTAGGCATCCACGAAACTGTTGCCGATGCTTTGCATGAAATCAAAGGATTTGTCAAAGCCGAGTTCATTGAAGTCATCAAAAAACAACCCTCCGATACCTCTTGGCTCATTGCGATGCCTGATTACAAAATACTCATCGCAACGCTGCTTGAAGGACGGGTAGAATTGATCGCCAAAACTGTGACAGGCGTTGCGGGCTGTTTTGTGCCAGTGCACACAATCCTCGGTAAAACCGTAACAGGGCGTCAGGTCATAACCCCCGCCAAACCACCAGACCGGTGAATCCGACTCCGGGTCCGCGATAAAAAACCGCACATTCATGTGGCCCGCGGGGACGTACGGGTTTCCCGGATGCATGACGACGGATACGCCGGCTGCCTCGAACGGCTTGCCGGCAATCCCTTTTCTTGACAATGTCGATGCCGCGGGAAGCTGCTTCCCCGACACATGAGAAAAATTGACCCCGCCTTTTTCGAATACATCCCCCTCTTCAATGATCCGGGTAATTCCGCCTCCACCGTCTTCGTGCCGCCACCTGTCCTCGCGAAATGAACGATCCGGTTCCAGCTCCCCGATTGCGGAACAGAGATTGTTTTGCAGGTCTTCAAGATAAACCGCAACATCACCCATATCCGGGAATCCGGCTTTCTGGTTGACAAGGCCACTGTTCACGAGTCGATGCCGTCAGGCCCTGATTATGGCGCCGCTGACCGCGTCCCGGATGACGGATGGCCGGGTGTCCGTACCGATTGACCCTTCCATGATACAATCCACTTCATCGCCGAACTCCAGATGGACCGCCTCGGCGGTTCTCAAGGCTTTCCGGCGAGCGCGATTGGCGCTGGTGGAAACAATCGCCATCCCCGCATTCCTGCAGAGCGCGCGAACCCCGTGATGTCGGGAGACCCTGATAGCAATTGACGCATGATTTCCCACGACCCAGCCTGAAACATTTTTTCTCGCAGGCAACAGCCAGGTGGAAGCGCCGGGCCAACTGGCCAAAACTTCCTGATGAGTCGCGGCCGGGAAAAATCTGACATATCTCATAATCCTGGAAATATGGTCTGAAACCAGGATCAGCCCCTGTTCTTTTTTCCTGCGCTTGATATGGAGAATTCGACGGACTGCCCGGGAATCGTCCGGATCGCACCCGAGCCCATAACAGGATTCCGTTGGATAGGCGACGACGCCTCCCTGCCTGATTATGGATGCCGCATCGCGTATTGACGCCAGATTCAATTTATTTCCGGTACTTTCGAAAATCCGATGTCATTCACCCAATGATTCCTGAAGATTCCGGTTTTTCTCCATGATGCCCTGTGCGTTCCGCTCCCGTTCATTCCTGACCCTGGTTTCGACATCGGCATCTGAAACCCCCAGGATCTGGGCAGCGAGATAGCCGGCATTTTTTGCCCCCGCCTTGCCGATCGCGACACTGGCGACGGGAATACCGCCCGGCATCTGTACGGTGGAAAGCAACGCATCCTGGCCATTAAGCGGCCCTCCGTCCATTGGCACCCCGATCACCGGTTTGACAGTCAGGCTCGCGACCACACCAGCGAGGTGCGCGGCGAGGCCCGCTGCCGCAATAAACACCGCACAGCCACGGGACTCGGCTTCCCTTACATACGTGTGGGTGGCGGCGGGAGTGCGATGCGCTGAAGTAATCCTGACCTCCCAGGACACGCCCAGACTATCCAGCACGTCAAGAGTGGCGCGCATCACCGGCAGATCCGAATCCGACCCCATTAAAACTGCAACAAACGGTTTATTCATCTGTATTATGGAAATTAAGTTTACATATCGTTAGCTGGCCCGAACGGGGTATCAGCCCTCGTAGCCGGGTATTTTAACCGTTGTCTGGCGCTTTTTGGAAAGAATCAGGGATTCAGGGCTGAATCAAGCGCGCGGTGACCGATGTCGCTGCGAAACCAGCTTCCTGGCCAATGGACCCTGTCCGCCGCCTGGTAAACCTGGCTCCGGCACTCCTGCATGGTTTCGCCAAGTGCCGTCACGCACAAGACCCTGCCGCCATTGGTTAATACCCGGTTATCCTCAAACCGGGTTCCCGCATGAAAAATTTTGAGGTCATCCGAATCCAGCCCGTCCAGGCCCCTGACCACCTCGCCTTTTCGATACTCGCCGGGATAACCCCTGGCCGCCATCACCACCCCCAAGGCCGGTCGAGGATCCCACACCGCTATTTCCCGATCCAGTTTCCGATCAAGCGCCGCAAGACAATGCGCGACGATATCGGATTGCATTCGCATCAACACGGGTTGGGTTTCAGGGTCTCCAAACCGGCAATTGAACTCCAGAACCCTTGGAATCGAATCATTCCCGATCATCAAACCAGCATACAGAAATCCGGTATACGGCATGCCTTCGGCTCTCAAACCATCTATAGTGGGCCGGATAATGCGGTCCATCACGCGAGCATGGATTTCGTCGGTCCATCCGGGTGCGGGGGAACAGGCCCCCATTCCTCCGGTATTCGGGCCGGCATCGCCGTTACCGGCTTTCTTGTAATCCTGGCTCGTGGCCATCGGCAGGATGTTTATCCCATCCGCCATACAGATGAAACTGGCTTCCTCTCCGTGCAGGAATTGTTCGATCACAACCCGGTGTCCGGCCTCGCCGAACCGATTTCCGGTCAGCATATCCTTGACCGCCTGTTCGGCCTGTTGCCGGTTTTCGGCAATGACCACCCCCTTGCCCGCGGCCAGGCCATCCGCCTTGACCACCAGTGGACAACGGGTTGTTCGCAGATAGTCCAGCGCCGGACCCACCTCGACAAAACTCTCGAAAGCCGCAGTGGGAATCGAATGGCGGGCAAGAAACCGCTTGGAAAAGGTTTTCGATCCTTCCAGTCGGGACGCGGACTCACCGGGGCCGAAACATTTCAAGCCGGCCGCCTTGAACGCGTCGGCAATACCCAGCACCAGGGGGGCTTCCGGTCCGATGATCGTCAGTCCGATTTCATTATCCATGGCAAATCGGATCAACCCGTCAATATCCGTGGCAGCCAGATCCACATTGTGGACGCAGCCTTCCATAGCCGTTCCCGCATTTCCGGGCGCCACGTATACTTCGGCCACCCAAGGCGACCGGGCCGCTTTCCATGCCAGCGCATGCTCCCTTCCTCCTCCACCGACTATCAGTACTTTCATGCTGTTTTATTACCTGAGGTCCACTGCCTGAAGAATGTCATCACCTGTACCGTATGTCTGGTCGGGGCCCGCTGAAAAGAGAACATAACGATCCACTTCCTGCGTGACCAGAATTTCATTTCCCCAACCATCGGTGTATTCCCCCTGGTTCAATTTTTCGATAAACCCGGTCACCGCCGCATTATTGTCCGCGTTCCCTTTGGTGACAATCAGCAGTTTCAGGGTGGTCGCCAGATAGCTCAATGTCAACGAGGATTCGACCAGCCCGGAGCCGCTCTGCGGGGTCACATTTACAACAGCCCCGTCCCGGGTGACCTGTGTACCGGAACCGGGCAATACCCCTGCTATTTCCTCGCCGTATTCTTCCACAAACTGACGCGCCATATGATTTGCCAGCCACATCGACAACACGATCATGATCACCACACCCACCCAGACCATACCCTTGCTGACCCCTCCCCTGGACATGTAATCGTCTTTCATCCCGGGGTTTTCCAATACCCGATGGATTCCGGAAACCGCTTTTCTGTAGTAAAGCCAGTTTGCCACGCAAGGCCAGAAAATCAGCCAGACCAGGGAAAAAACCGACCCCGGACCACCTGTTGTCATGATCGTCACGCTGGTTCCGACAACCAGGTAAAATGCGGCCATCCCCCACATTTTCCGGTACAGCGACCAAAAGAAAAAGAAGAAAAAAGCCGGCCAATGCCATGACAACCTGAATGATGGCCGATCAGGATTCCCGAAGCGGGCGAACTGGCGCCGGTAGTAGTCCGTATTGACACCGACAAATCCCATCAGGAGATCCTGCACTTTTCCAGACTCCATGCTGTCGGGGGAATCTCCTCTTTCGGGGGGAACTTCTCCATCCGGGGGGGCTTCTCTTTCCGGGGGGGCTTCATGAACGATTTCCATCTTCTGGCCGACTGTCTCTTCGGCTGCCTCCTCAACTATTTCCTCAACGGTTCTTTCAGTCCTGATTTCCTCAATATCACATTGCGCCCCGAGCAATTCAATCTTTCGGCAGAGTTCGGTCGCCTGGCTTTCGCTATACTCTTTTTTGAGCGGTGTCGGGTGTCCCTGCAAGACCCGCTCCATCGCAGCCGCGGTCGAGTGGAACAAACCGGCCAATCCTTCCAGCACTTCGTCACGGCTCCGCTCCGGAAGCGCCTTCCCGCTCAAAATGACCTTGTATCTGGGTTCTTCCATTTTTATTGACCGGAAAATCCGGATTCAGTGCCTGAAATGACGCATTCCGGTAAATATCATGGCAATGTCATGCTCATCCGCCGCCGCAATCACCTCGGCGTCACGCCTGGAACCGCCCGGCTGAATCACGGCCCGGACGCCAGCGCCCGCCGCATTATCCAGACCATCGCGAAACGGGAAAAACGCATCCGAAGCCATCACGGCTCCCTCGACCCGCAATCCCGCGTGCTGCGCTTTTATGGCGGCAATCCTGGCTGAATTGACCCGACTCATCTGCCCTGCGCCAATCCCGATGGTCGCATTGTCCGAAGCGTAGACAATGGCGTTTGATTTGACATACTTCGCCACTTTCCATGAAAACAGCAAATCCCGCATTTCATCTTCGTCCGGATGGCGTTTCGTGACCACATCCAGATTCTGGTAAAGAGCCGCGTCAATCTGCTGTACCAGCAACCCGCCATTGACTTTTTTGAAATCCAGGATTTGGGCATCGGGCACGGGTATCCCTTCGCTCCCGGTTGCACACGCCAACACCCGGACGTCCCGCTTTTCCCTGAGTGCCTGCCTGGCTCCATCCGTTATTCGCGGGGCAATGATTACCTCCACAAATTGCTGCTCGACAATAGCCCTGGCGGTTTCAGTTTCCAGTTCAGTATCAAAGGCCACTATACCGCCAAATGCGGATTCAGGGTCAGTGCGCCAGGCACACCGGTAAGCCGCCTCCTGCGAATCCCTGACCGCGACGCCACACGGATTGGCGTGTTTCACAATGGTACAGGCGTAACCATCTCCACCTGAAAACTGCTTGACGCATTCGAGCGCGGCATCGGTATCCGCAATATTATTGAAGGACAACTCCTTGCCCTGAATCTGCACGGCAGCCGAAACGCTGGCCCGGTCAGGGTTGCGGCCAATATAAAACGCACCCGCCTGATGCGGGTTTTCGCCGTAACGCATTTCCTGTTTCCTGACATATTGATGATTGAGCGTCCCGGGAAACCGGCTGGAGCCCCGCTTCGACAACATCCCCAGGTAGTTGGCAACCGCATCATCGTAGTCCGCAGTATGTTCAAATGCCTTCACGGCCAGATCAAACCGTAACTCATCTGAAACAGCGCCGCCATTATCCTCCAGTTCCCGCGTCACCCGGCTGTAATCATCGACATCCACAACCACTGCCACATCGGCATGATTTTTAGCGGCCGCACGCAACAGCGCAGGACCGCCAATATCAATATTCTCAATCGCCCGGGCCAGATTGCAATCGGGTCTGGAAATCGCTTGCCGGAATGGATACAGATTGACCACCACCAGGTCGATCGGCTGGATATCGTTCGCTGACATGACCTCGTCATCCATCCCGCGGCGACCGAGAATTCCTCCATGGATGGCCGGATGCAGGGTCTTTACCCGGCCATCCATCATTTCCGGAAACCCGGTATGTTCACTGACCTCAACGACAGGGATGCCTTCCCGTGCAAGCAGGCCCGCAGTTCCACCGGTCGATAATATCTCGATGCCATGTCTGGACAGGGCCCTGGCCAGTTCAACAAGATTCTGTTTGTCAGAAACGCTGATCAGCGCTCTGCGGATGATTCTGGTCATGATTCGGTTCCCATTTTATCTGTTTCCCCGCATTGGCGCATACCCTCGATATCATATTATGCCCCGGATAGCGGGCTTCAATCCGTAACAATATCAACGGCAAACCCGACCGCTTTTTCATGGGGTCTGGAAAGATCGAACAACAAGGATACCAGTTCACCATCACCCACCATGTTTTCACTGCCTGCCGCCAGATAGGATGGGGGGGGGAAAGACCTGCGTCCGACTACCCGACCCGCCCGGTCTGTCAAGGTAATCCGTAAATCAGGATAAGGCTGGGAATACCCGGCCCGGTTGAACAGTTTCACGGTAACGCGAAGCGCATCGGGTTGAGTGGGGTGCAGATCGACTTTCGTATTGGCAATAGTAAACAGGTCAGGGGATTCCAGCGGCGGAAGTTCACAGCTCGCGATCTTGCAAAATCCAACCAGGTACTTGCGAAAGGACTGGTCCTGGGCGAACTTCTCCACATAAAAATACTTTATCTGCAACGACAGCAATATAAAAAGGCCCACGGAAGCAACACACCACGCCAGCGCAATCAATGGTTCACGCCGGTCCTTTATGTATTCATACGCTGTGTTTTCGCTCATCCAGGCTAACGGCACCTCTTCCAGTACAGGCTGGGTCGGCAGTTTTGGTTGATCGAACCCGTTTTTCCCGTCCTCGAAAGACTTCCCGGATTCTTCAACCTCAACGCCGGTTGAATCACTGAACACCGAAGCCCCCATCGAGCCGTCATTGATCTGGTCGGCCTCCCCTCCCGAGGCGCGATTGTCCCCGGGTGTGTATGCCATGTCCCGATCCCGCTTATCCCCCGTATCCGGGAGCCGGGGCGGCCCGGAAACAAATCCCGGATCGGTCTTCGAAACCGTATGGATGCGTGAATCAAACACTTCACGGCAGACATGACAACGAAAGTGAGAGGTCTGACGATTCAGGTTTTCCTCGGACAAACGATAAATGGTATGGCAGTGCGGGCAACAGCAAAAACGATTTTCACTCATGCTACTTGACTGCAACTTGACTGGGTGGCGGTATCTACCAACATCTGGAAAACACTCAGGTAATGGAAAATTTCCTCTCCAGATAGTGGATATCACAGCCCCCCTTGACAAACCCGGGGTCCTGAACCAGTTCCCTGTGCAACGGAATATTGGTTTTTATTCCTTCCACCACCATTTCCTGCAATGCGCCACTCATTCTTGCCAGCGCTTCGGTCCGGTGCATGCCATGGGTAATCACTTTTCCGATCATGGAATCATAATAAGGAGGAACCACATAGAAACTGTAGACATGGGAATCAACCCGGACCCCGGGGCCTCCAGCCATGTGGTACTGCGTAATCTGTCCCGGTGAAGGCATGAATGTTTTCGGGTCTTCCGCATTGATGCGGCATTCGAACGCATGTCCGTTCAACTGGACCTGGTCCTGCGTAAATCGCAGTTTCTGCCCATCCGCAACCCGTATCTGTTCCTGCAGCAAGTCGATACCTGTAATCATTTCCGTTACCGGATGCTCAACCTGAATCCGGGTATTCATCTCGATAAAGTAAAACTCCCCGTCCTGGTAGAGAAATTCGAAAGTGCCGACGCCCCGGTAACCAATCTGCTTGCAGGCATCCACACAGATTTTGCCGATTTCGGATTTCTTTTCCTCGCAGATGTCCGGAGCGGGAGCTTCCTCTATCACTTTTTGATGTTTTCTTTGCATTGAACAATCACGGTCACCCAGATGAACCGCATTGCCATAAGTATCTGCCAGCACCTGGATTTCGACATGCCTGGGCGCTTCAAGGAACCGCTCCATATACAAAACATCATTGCCAAATGCCGCAGATGCTTCCTGTCTGGTGGTATGGATCGCATCGTGCAATCCGGACTCATCCCTCACGACCCGCATTCCCCGGCCGCCGCCACCGCCGGTCGCCTTCAGCATCAACGGATATCCGATTCGCCCTGCCAGCGCTCTCACTTCATCCAGGTTCCCGGGTAACGGTCCATCGGACCCCGGAACACAAGGCACATTGGCCGCGCGCATTGCGGCAATCGCGGAAATCTTGTCTCCCATTGTCCGGATCGTGTCAGCGGTCGGCCCGACAAACACAAATCCGCTTCGCTCAACCTGTTCCGCGAAGTTCGGATTTTCGGAAAGAAAACCATAACCGGGATGTATCGCATTCGCCTCGGTCACTTCCGCCGCCGCAATGACCGAAGCGATATTGAGGTAGCTGTCCGTGGCGGATGCCGGTCCGATGCACACAGACTCATCCGCCAGACGCACATACTTGGCATCCTTGTCTGCCTCGGAATGCAGCGCCACCGTCAATATATCCAGTTGCCGGCAAGCGCGAAGGATTCGCAGCGCGATTTCACCACGATTGGCGATAACCAGTTTTTCGATCTGGTTCATCATGTCAACCAATAAAACAGATCAGGCAATCAGAAACAAGGGTTCCCCGAACTCGACCGGGTCGCCGTTCTTCTTGTAAATCTCTTTAATCGTCCCGGCCACTTCCGCCTCCAGCTGGTTGTAGGTTTTCATCGCTTCGATAATGCACAGGACATCTCCCGGCTTAACCACCGTTCCGGCAGAAACATACGGACTGGAATCCGGGGATGACGCATCATAAAATGTCCCGACCATCGGTGAATTGACCACAATCCCGGCCACTTCGTTCGTATCCATTGAAGCGGTTGGAGCGACAGGCGGCGCTTCCCGGACCGTCCGGGGATCCACAGGGGGCGCCGGGGCAGCCTGCCGGGGCGCATCCGGAACGCCGACAGCGCCAGCGCCAGCGCGACTCAATCTGATCGTACTGTCACCCTCGGTGATTTCCATTTCAAGCAGGGCGGAGTCTTCCAGCAACTCGATCAGTTTTTTTATCTTCCTCAAATCCATCAGAATCGTAGTATCAACCAGTGTTTCCGTTACGTGTCCCGGGCGGACACCTGAAGCGCCGACACAGCAAAGTGGTAGGCCGATTCATAACCCGCCGGCCCGAGGCCGGCGATCACCCCCCTTGCAATATCCGAAAAATAGGAAACTTTGCGAAAAGGCTCCCTGGCGTGGACATTGGACAGGTGCACTTCCAGGAAGGGTATCCTGACCGCGCTGAACGCATCTCGCATCGCAATACTGGTATGGGTAAACGCAGCGGGATTGATGATGATAAAATCCACACTTTCACCAGGCGCCTGCTGAATCCAGTCGACGAGCTCGTTTTCAGCGTTACTTTGCCGACACTCGAGTTCAACACCATCGGTGTTGGCCAGTTGCATCAGCCGGTTATTGATCTCAGCCAGACTGGTCAGCCCATAATGCCCGGGCTCCCTGGCCCCAAGCAAATTGAGATTAGGTCCATGCAGTACAAGAATTCTGGTCACGGCAAACCGACGATTAACAACGGGGCCGGATTATCGCAAAAATCCATTTTGGAGTCCAGTTCGGCGAGATTGACCGGATTTTATTGACAATTAACGAGAATTCGAGAATTAATGAATCAACACCCTGATTGGTGGGATCCCTGGTCCTGCCAGCCCTATATCCTTCCGGAAGCGGATAAAAACAGAATTTCCGCGGCCAATCTGTGTGAATACGCCAAGGTGGTTTTCACCGCAATCGGATTGGCGGGGGGCGTGGCCTGGCAATACAGCCAACTGAAGAAACGCCAGAATAAAACGATGGCGGATTTCGCCGGACTCGGTATCAATTCAGAACAACAATGGCAGAACGCGCATGTCGAAATGATCGAAGAACTGGGAGTCAGGCATCTGTTGTTGCGAATCCCGGTATGGCAACCCGACCAGTTTGACCGCGACCTGAAATTCCTGGAGAGATTTGAAGACAACCGGGTCGTGATCAATATCCTGCAGGACAGGGAGAGCGTACTCAGCGCCGATTTATGGCAAAACCGGCTACATGAAATTTTCAGCGCCTTTTCCGGGCGCTGCGGCATATTCAAGATTGGCAATGCCGTGAATCGGTCAAAATGGGGATGCCGCAATACCAGTGACGCGATTCGACTGTTCAAAACTGCGGATGAGGTTCGCGCGGATTATCCGCATATCCGCCTGCTGGGTTCATCCATCATTGATTTCGAACCCCTCCTGATGCAGAGAACCCTGTTCAATGCCTGGCGATACCATATGGACGGCTGCGCTGCGCTGCTTTACGTCAACCGCCGCGGCTCCGCTTATGGCAGGCAATATGGTTACTTCAACCTTGAGCGCAAAATCCGGCTCAACAAGGCGATGCTCAAACTGTCCAATACCACTCAGGACGATTTGTGGATCACGGAAACAAACTGGCCGCTTCTGGATACCCGGCCCTGGACCCCCAATTCCGGACATCCGGCAACGACCGTGGACGAAGCCACTCAGGCTGACTACCTGAAACAGTATTTCAGGATTTCACTCGGCACAGGCTGGGTGGAGCGTGTCTACTGGTGGCAACTGATCAATCCCGGCTACGGACTGGTGGACCACCGCCAGGGCGGCCTGCGAAAGATGCCTTCCTATCACGCGTTCAAATCACTGCTGGAAAACGACCCGCACAAAACACATCCCTCTCAAGATGCCGGATTCGATTGACATTGCCGAAAACTTCAGCGCGGACCCGGTTTCCCTGGCGCACAGCCATATTGTCGTTACCGGCGCAGCATCGGAAATCGGCGGCGCGGTCAGTCTGGCCGCGGCGCGGGCGGGGGCGGCCGTCATGCTGCTCGACCGGAAACAAAGGGAATTGATTCCGGTTTACGACCGGATCTGTGAGTCGGGCTGTCCGGAACCGATGATGGTCGAGTTTGATATTCGCCGCGCACAGCCTGAAGGGTTCATGGAACTGGCGGATTCCCTGGGCCGGACCTGTTCCGAAATCCATGGCCTCGTGCATTGTGCGATGTGGGGTTCGCCGCTCACCCCGGTCGCACACAGTGATATGCCTGCCTGGCAGAAGGTTCTGGATCAACAGTTGATACGCCCGATGTATCTGACCCGGTCTTTGTATCCGCTGCTCAAACACGACAATCCGGTCTCAATCATATTTTCAACGCTGGCAAGCGGACGTAGCGGCTCAGCCTACTGGGGAGCGACCGGCAGCGCCTTCGCAGGCATCGAAAACCTGTCCCAAACCCTGTCCCGCGAATGGGAAAACCGGAATATCCGGGTCAACACACTCGATTGCGGAAAAGTAAAAACCGCACTGCGAAAGCAATTCTATCCGGGCGAGGATACCCGTCGGTTACGCGACGCCGACGACCCCGAAATCATCCGCCATTACCTCTATCTGCTGTCCGGCCACTCCGGACACATCACCGGCAGCCAACTGTCCGTACCGCCGCTGGCCGGGTGAACCGGCCGGATAGTACGATCATCCGGAGCCATAATTTCCTGCCCTTCACCTGCCGGCCTGTTTTGGAGGCGGGTGGTGGGAAACATGTGCCGGTTGCTTTTATCGCGCCTTGGATCCTCGCTTCTTCGGCACCCCTGGCGTGAATATCCTGCCTTTATCCTGGTTGCGGGAAAGCAGGTCGATGGCCTCCGGCGGCAGCTTGATCCATTTTCCCGGCTTCAGCCCGCGCGGCAACGCGATAGCGCCGTACCGGATCCGGTTCAATCGGTTGATCCTGCAACCAATGGCTTCCCACATTCTGCGCACGGCGCGGTACCTGCCCTCGGTTATCGTTACCGAATACCAACTGTTGGACGGGTCTCCCGCCTGCCTGTTCAGCGCGCAAACCCGGTCGAAGCGGGTCAGGGCGCCATCTATTTTTATTCCCGATTTCAGTTTTTCGATACCGCTCCCGGTTACCTCGCCGAATATACGGCACAGGTATTCGCGCTCCAGTCCAAGCCTGGGGTGCATCAGGTGATTGGCAAGCCCGCCATCATTGGTGAACAGCATGAGGCCGCGGGTGTTGATGTCCAGCCGCCCCACCGCCACCCATCTCTGTCCTTTTATCGCAGGCAGGTTTCTGAAGACAGTCGGCCGGCCTGAAGGATCGGAACGTGTGCATATTTCACCTTCAGGCTTGTTGTAAAGCAGTAATTGCTGCGGATTCTGACGATTCCGGTCATAGTGCGTCCGCAACGGTTTACCGTCAATACGGATCCGGCATCCCGATGCCACCCGGTCGCCCGGACGGGCGATTTTTCCATCCACCGATATTTTTCCCTGAACGATCCATTGTTCGATTTTTCTTCTGGAGCCGACCCCGAGCGCGGCAAGATATTTCTGCAGTCTCTGTCGTTCAACCGGATCAGGCATCGCTGGCCTGCACATCCGGCAGCGCTTCCACCGGCGGCGAAAGTCCGGAATCCTTTGCCAGGTCCTCTGCGACTTCGGCGAATTCCCGTTGCTCCATCAACGGGGGCAGGTCACCGAGCGATTCAAGATTGAAATAAGCCAGAAACTGCGGCGTTGTCACAAATAGCTCCGGGCGGCCCGGAACATCCCTGACCCCTGCATGCCTGACCCACTCCCTTTCCAGTAATCGCTGCATGATCTCCGGACTCACTGCCACCCCCCGGACCTGTTCGATATCGCCTCGCGTCACAGGCTGGCGGTAGGCGATAATCGCCAGCGTCTCAAGCTGCGCCCGGGATAATTTCGGGGGGCGTCCGGCAAGCAGTTTCCGTATCCATTGGGCGTACCGGGCCCGGGTTTGAAGACGGTAACCGTTCCCGATTTTTTTGACTTCGATACTGCGTGATTCATAATCACACTGCAATTCCCGGATCGCCGCTTCCACCTCATCGGACCGCGGCGCGGCATCCTTGTCGAAAACAGACTGGATCGCCGACAAGCTCAACGGGGCCTCGGCCACAACAAGCAGGGATTCGATTATATTTTTCAGTTCGGACCGGGGCGCTTCACTGCTCATTTCTTTTCACATGAATGGACCCGAACGGGTCGTTCTGCACGACAACCACCATATCATCACGCACCAGTTCAAGTATCGCCATGAAACTGACGACCAGCCCGGCTCTCCCCTGCCTGAGATCGAAAAACTCTTCGAACCGCACAAAGCGTGAAGTATTCTGGATTTTACGCAGAATGAACGCCATTTTCTCCCGCATCGTCAGACCTTCCCGGTCGATTGAAAAATTCCGGTTCACCCTGGAACGCTCGATGACATTTCTGAACGCGACCACCAGGTCATTCAGCGATGCCCTGGATTCAATCTTGACCGGTTCAGGGTCCTGGAAGCCGACGCTGGCCAGAAAAAGCTCCCTTTCCAGACGAGGCTGGCTGTCGATATCCTGTGCAGCCTGCCTGAATCGCTCATACTCCTGCAATCGGCGAACCAGCGCCGCCCTGGGGTCGTCTTCTTCCACTTCTTCCGGTTGCACGCGGGGTAACAGCATGCGGGATTTGATTTCAGCCAGCATGGCCGCCATCACCAGGTATTCAGCCGCAAGGTCGAGGCGGAATTTTCGCATCAACTCGACATATTCCATGTACTGCCTGATTATCAGCGCAACCGGAATGTCCAGTATATCGAAGTTCTGTTTGCGAATCAGATAAAGCAGCAAATCCAGCGGGCCCTGGAAGGTTTCCAGAAATACTTCCAGTGCGTCCGGGGGAATGAACAGATCCTGGGGCCAGGTTTCCAGCGCTTCGCCATGGATCAATACCGATGCGGGCAGCTTGGCGGGACGGGTACTGGACATCAACTATCCGTATCGGGTGCCGACCGCGTCCCTGACAAGCTGCATGGTTTCAAGAGCGGTCTCGCGAGCCTTCCGGTTGCCCTGGTGAATGATCTCCTTCACCCGATCCGGATTCGATTCGTAGGGCCGGGCGCGCTGCTGGATTTCGTCCTGCTCTTCAAGGATTTTCCGGATCAATGGCTGCTTGCATGCCAGACAGCCGAAGGAGGCCGCGCGGCAACCGGAATCGACCCATTCCCGAACTTCCGTATCGCTGTACACCAGATGCAACTGCCATACCGGGCACTTTTCCGGGTCGCCGGGGTCTGTCAATCGAACCCTGGCCGGGTCGGTCGGCATCACCTTGATTGACTCTCCGACTCGCTTCGGGTCATCTCTCAGGGCGATGATATTGTCGTAGGACTTTGACATTTTCTGTCCGTCAAGACCGGGCATCCTGGCCGCCTCCGTCAGCAGCGCTTCCGGCTCCGGTAAAATGGTCCTGCCTTTCCCTTCGAAAAAACCGGCCAGACGGTCTTTCTGGTCCTGATTGATATTGGCCTGCCCGCGAATCAGATCCTGCCCTTCCTGATGGGCCTTCCTGTCGCCCTGCTCCGACCAGGCCCGTTGCAAACGAAAAAAGGCTTTCGCGGATTTCTTGCCCATTTGCCGGATCGCCTGATCGACACTGTCCATGAATTCGGGACCCCGCCCGAAAAAGTAATTGAATCGGCGGGCAACCTCCCGGGTCAGTTCAACATGGGGAACCTGGTCTTCTCCCACAGGGACCCAGGCCGCGCGATACATCAGGATATCCGCGGACTGCAACAGCGGATAACCCAAAAAGCCATAGGTTGCCAGATCCCGATCCTTCAGTTTTTGTTGCTGGTCCTTGAAACTCGGTACCCGTTCCAGCCAGCCGAGCGGCGTGACCATGGACAACATCAAATGGAGTTCCGCATGTTCGGGCACTTCGCTTTGAATAAACAAGGTGGCCTGTTCAGGGTCCACTCCCGCCGCCAGCCAGTCGACCACCATATCCCAGACATGTTCATTCATGGTCTGCGGGGTATCGTAATGAGTGGTCAGGGCATGCCAGTCTGCAACGAAGTAGTAGCATTCGTAGTCGCGCTGCATCTTCACCCAGTTCTCCAGAACGCCGTGGAGATGCCCCAGATGCAATCGGCCGGTCGGGCGCATACCGGACAGCACCCGGTTGTTTTCATCCTTCCGGCTCACGCCCGGTGATTCGTCTGCGGTCATTTTCTGTATTCAATTCCGTTCATTGGATGAAGAAGTCGATTTCGCCTTTGCCCGCTCTCAGGACTTCCGGGATGCCGCCGACCAGATTGACGACGGATGTGGGTTTGTTTTCGCAAGGCCCGCCATCAATCACCAGGTCAATTTCGTGCTCCAGGATTTCGCGAATATCGGAAGCGTCATTCATCGGCAGAGCCTCCCCCGGCAATATCAATGTCGAACTCATAATCGGTTCCTGTAACATATCCAGCAGCATTTTTACAATCGGATAATCGGGCACTCGCAAACCGATTGACCGTCGTTTCGGGTTTTGCAGACGCCTTGGCACTTCACGGGTGGCTGCGAGAATAAATGTATAAGGCCCCGGAGTAAAGCGTTTTAACAACCGATACATATCATTGTCCACCCTGGCATACAGGCTCAATTCAGACAAATCCTGGCAGACCAGGGAAAAGTTATGTTCGCTGCTGATCTTTCTGATCTTTGCAATCCTGTCCATCGCTTTCTTGCTGCCAATAGCGCATCCCAGAGCATAGCTCGAGTCGGTCGGATAAGCGATCACACCACCCTGTTTGATGATTTCAACCGCCTGATGGATCAACCTGCTCTGGGGGCTGACCGGATGGACCAGGAAATACTGTGCCATGTTTTATCGGATCGTTCTGTTGGATCGGCCGATTCAGTCCACTGCGCTACAGGCGGTTGCCGCTTCTTCTACGCCTTCGGGACCGGGTTCTCCTACCCGTTCCCGGCTGGTCGGGGCGGGCATTGCCCATCGGGTGACGCCGCTTGCGAGAGTCATCGGACCGGCTACGGGAAGGCAGGGGCGGGGCGGGATGGAGTGGTCGGGAAAACTCGCCGTCTTCCTGCTTGCGGGTCCACCAGTCGGCAATTTCGGGGTCTATCTCCCCGACCTGACTGCGCAGCAACAGGAAATCATACGCTGCCCGAAACCACCGTCGTTGCAGTACACGGCTGGTCGCCTTCGGGGTTCTGAGTTCAAGCGCCGCCTGTAATTCCCAGATGCCGATGGCCGAGCTTCTGGCTCTCCAGGGCACCGAAACCGTTCTGTCCTGAACCTTGAATACCTCTTCGCCCGCAACCAGGCACGCCTGGTCGCGGCTCAATCCCGACTTGTACCGCCTTTGCAGTTCCTGCCTGAATGGCCCCCACAACAACACGGCGAAAATAAACCCTGCAATAACCGGTTGATCACTGGCAACACGGGCATCGGTGTTTTTTAACGCGGCGACGATCAATGCCTCCAATCGGCTCCCTTCCTTGCTCCCGATGGCGTGGAAGGTCTGTGGGAAAAGGACCGGCGCGAGGGGGGTCTGACGAAGTGCCTGCCAGGTATCCGAACCACTCTGGTAATGAAACAACTTCAGTATTTCTTCAAACAATCGGGCAGCGGGCACATCCTCGATAAGGGACGCGTATTTCCTGATCGCTTTTGTGACCTCCGGCCCCACCTTCAGGTCCAGTTTTGCCTGGAACCTGACCACCCTGAGCATGCGAACCGGGTCCTCGGCAAACCGGGTCCGGATGTCACCGATTACACTCAGTGTGCGCGTCCTGATGTCTTCCATTCCGTGGACAAAATCAAGTACGATTTCCTCACCCGGATCATAATACAGCGCATTGATCGTAAAATCCCGGCGAGTGGCGTCAGCGTCTATCGAGCCATAGACATTGTCATCGAGAATCCTGCCCGTGCGGATAATCCTGTATCGAGGGTCGGCAGCCTTCCTCCCGCTTTGGGGCGCGGCCCGGTAGGTCGCCACTTCGATCACTTCCCGATTGCGCCAGCCCCGGCCACAGGAAACATGTATCAGTTTGAATCGCCGGCCGATGATTCTGGCGCGGTCAAACAGTTTTCTGACTTGTTCCGGGCTGGCATTGGTGGTGACATCGAAATCCTTGGGACAGCGACCGAGCAGTAAATCCCGGACACAGCCGCCGACCAGATAGCCGTCAAACCCGGCGCCCTGAAGCCTGTCAACTACCGTCAGCGCATTGGCGCTGACACTGGATCGATCAAACCCCAGGTCCGGGGCGGCGTATTCGACCGGTTTCAAGAGAAATCGCGGCGCGGCGGCCTGCGAACCGGATTGGTTCTTATTGATTGCCCATACCGCTGGTCAACTGTTTCCACGCCATCGGCAGGATGATCATGGCCAGTACGATTTTCAGCAGGTCACCGAACAGGAATGGTGTCAGTCCCCATGCCAGAATCGGCTTGTCCCAACCCACAACCTGCCCCAGCCAGATCAAGCCGGGAACATAGATAATGATGTTGCCAACCAGCATGGCCAGGAATGTGCTGACCATTTTTCGGTCCCAGCCCTTTTCGGCGAGATAGCCTGTGGCGGCGGCGGCCAGCGCAAAACCGAGCAGATACCCTCCGGTCGGACCGGCCATATAGGCAAGACCCAGACCCTTTTCCGGAGTGCCGGCGAACACCGGCAAACCGAACGCGCCCAGGGCCAGGTAAAGGATGACTGTGGAAGCGCCGAGTTTCCATCCATAGATCATGCCGAGCCCCAGTACGACAAAAGTCTGCATGGTCATCGGAACCGGATAAAACGGAATTTTCAATTTCGCTGACAAGGTCAGTAAAGCGGCGCCGGCCAGAGCCAGGATCAACGGACGCATCAAGCCCGGTTTTCCCCATAATGTGTCCGCCAGAGTAGGAAATTGAATGGATTGCGTCGTCATGGGTTAGCCTCGTAACTGAATCGGAATTGAAGGGAACTGTCTTGAAAATGCCACTGAACGGAAATTCACCGGCGGCATTATAGCACTTCTGCGACCGCAACAGGGAGGCCGGAAAATCAGCTAACGCCTTCCGGTAAGGCTTCTGGCAATGAAAGCGCCGAACAACAGCAGGGCCATAAGGATAAACACCGGTTTGTCCCCGAATACAACATAGGGAGTAACGCCGGTTCGCGGCTGGATGGATCCCTTGAGCACCTGTTGGGCAAATTGCGGCGCATAGTCTTCGATTCCCCCTTTCCAGTTGATCAACGATGACAATCCATTGTTGGAGGATCGCAGCATCGGACGCTCACTTTCACGAGAACGGAAGCGGGCCATTTGAAGTCGCTGATGCGGAGCCAGTGAATCACCAAACCAGATGTCCTCACTGACGTTGACCAGGGCCCCGGCAATGGCAACCTGGTCTTTCGACTCGTTGGGGAATATATCCTCAAAGCAAATCGTGACCGCAAATTTGTTTCCGGCGGCAATCAACGGCAATTGCGGTTGCTTCCAGGCGCTGAAGTCAGACATCGGGATACTCACCGTTTCCGCCAACACGCCCAACACGCTGCGCAGGGGCAGATACTCACCAAACGGAACAAGATGCCGCTTCCTGTAGATCATGACCTGCTCATCGGTGACCGCAACCGCGCTGTTATAATCATTCCTCTGCCCATCCGTTTCATCCCGATACAGTACACCGAAAATAAAATCCGCCGGATGCGAACGAATCTCTGACCAGAACCCGTCTGCAAGCCGACTGGTATATTCCGGAACCGCAGCTTCGGGCCAGACAATCAGGTCCACGTCCTGGTGCTGTCGACTCTTTGACAGGTAATCTGAAATAATACGGCTGGTCAGGGCGCTATCCCATTTTTGTGTAATCGACACATTGTTCTGGACAATCGCCACTGAAACCGGCTCCCCCTCAGCCCGGGTCCACGCGGTTTGATTGAGGAGCCACCCTCCTGCCCAGACCGCGATCAACAACAAACCGGCAATGCCATTCAATACCGACAGGCGCCTTACGAGCGAGGCGGCCAGCCCCGCGCTCAACAACACGATCAACCCGACCAGGTAGACTCCTCCTATCGGGGCATAATTTGACAAAGGGGTATCGAGCCAGGCGTAACCGGTTGACAGCCACGGGAATCCGGTAAACATCCAGCCCCTGAGCCACTCGAACAATATCCAGGATACCGGCATGATGATCGACAACCGAAGCGCTTCGCTCCATTTCGAGAAAAGAGACTGCACCCAGCCGCAAAGCATCGGAAAAATGGATATGAAACAGATGCCCGCGAACACAAACAGGCCAGCGACAATTGCCGACATCCCGCCGTAGGTATGCAGACTGACATACACCCATGACGTTCCGACTCCGAACATGGTGACGCCAAACGCGAAGCCGCACCATATAGCGGTCCGGGTACTGCACACCAGCCAGACACCGAACAGGATGGCAAAGCTGACCAGGCCCAAAGGCCACCAGTTGAATGGCGCGAAAGACAGGGTATTCAGGACACCTGCAAACGCGGCAAGCAGAATTTTAATCATATTCCGGTATGGAATGCCGGTTTTGAAGATCCGGCGACAGCCGGGTATGCCGGGTTCAGGCCAACCCGAATTCTGCAAGCACCTGTTGCTCCCGGATTTCCATATCCTCGGCCTCTCCCTGATCTTGATGATCGAATCCGCACAAGTGTAGCGTACCATGAACCACCATGTGGGCAAAATGGTTTTGAATGGATTTATCTAATTGATTTGATTCAGTTTTCACAACATCAAGACAGATAACAATATCACCGAGATAGGAATACTCGACTTCAGCCACATTTTCAAACGGGAATGCCAGTACGTTGGCAGGTCGGTTTTTGCCGCGATATTTGCGGTTGAACCGGGTCATTTCCCGTGCGTCAACGACGCGGACGGTCAGATCCGGGTCATCACTCCGGCCCGCTGCCGCAAAAGTCGCGGATACCCAGGATGCAACACGCCGGTCCAGTTGGCCGAGTGATGACAGGGACGATGCATCGCTGACGTCCAGTTGCAAATCCACCGCCATACCGATCACATCCGGTTATTGCTTTCCTCGTAGGCTTCCACGATTCGCTGGACGAGTGGGTGTCGAACCACATCCTGTGGTTTGAAATGAGTGAAACTGATTCCCTGGATGCCGGTCAGCACATTCTGCGAGTGTTTCAGTCCGGAAAGCTGGCCCCTGGGCAAATCAACCTGGGTGATGTCACCGGTGATGATGGCCTTGGAACCGAACCCGATCCGGGTCAGGAACATCTTCATTTGTTCCACAGTCGAATTTTGCGCCTCATCCAGAATGACGAACGAATCGTTCAATGTCCTGCCGCGCATATAAGCGAGAGGCGCCAGTTCAATGGTGCCCCGGGCAATCAATTTTCCGACACGGTCAAAACCCAGCATTTCGTAGAGCGCATCGAACAGCGGACGCAGATAGGGGTCGATTTTCTGTCCGATATCTCCGGGCAGGAAACCGAGTTTCTCACCCGCTTCGACGGCTGGCCGGACCAGCAGGATTCTCTCGATCTCGTTTTCCGCCAGTGCATGCACGGCACAGGCCACCGCCAGATAGGTTTTACCCGTACCGGCCGGCCCGATACCAAAACTGATATCGTTATCGCGGATACTGCGCAGATAGGCTTTTTGCCTCGGATTATGCCCTCTGATCAGATTCTTTCTTAATCGAATGATCACTTCATCCGCATCATCATCGGGGGCGGGTTCATTACGGGAATTCTGATTCTTCGGGATCACAGGCAAGTCAGGATGATTGGTATTGGTTTCGGAATCGTTGGTATCGACCAGAGCCAGATGTACATCAATGGCTGAAATCGAGTCGCCCGGGCATTCAGTCATGGCAAACAGTTTCCTGACCACGGACACGGCGCGTCGGGAATCGGAGCGCACCCCTTCCACACTGAAATTGTTGCTGCGATTGATGATCCTGACACCGAGATGATTTTCGATTTGTCTGAGGTGGCAGTTGAGTTGACCGCAAACCGCCGACAAGCGATCATTCTCCGCAGGCAGAAGTTGGAAATGGATGGATTCGGTCGTCAAGTCGGATCAGTGGATGAGTTGAAGACAACCGGGTGTCTGTCCGCAGGCAACAAAACCCCACGGAGCGAATTGGGCAGGGCTTCGGTGATTTTCACCCGCACAAAGCCGCCGGATAATGACCGGTCACCGGAGAAATTGACTACCCGGTTGTTTTCTGTGCGCCCGGACAATTTTTCAGGGTCTTTCTTCGACGGGCCTTCGACCAGAACGACCGGATCGGTCCCGACCATCGCCTGGCTGAAACCGGCGGCATATTCATTGATTTTTTTCTGCAGGGCGGCGAGCCTGGCTTTTTTGGTCAGGATGCCGATGTCATCGGCCAGTTGGGCGGCCGGAGTGCCGGGCCGCTGGCTGTAGATAAAGCTGAAACTGTGATCGAACCGGACCTGTTCAATCAAGTCCATCGTATCCTTGAAATCCTGCTCCGATTCTCCTGGAAAGCCGACAATGAAATCGGAGGAAAGTGATATTCCCGGACAGGCGGACTTCAGCTTCCCGATCCATGCAAGGTACTGCCCTGCGGTATAGCCCCGTTTCATCCGCTTCAGAATCCGGTCCGACCCGCTTTGCACGGGCAAATGAAGATGGCCGACCAGTTCCGGGATCCGGCCATGGGCTTCGACCAGCTCATCAGTAAACTCGATTGGATGGGAAGTGGTATAGCGAAGCCGGTCGATACCTTCCACCGCCGCGACATAATGCAGCAATTGCGCGAATTCCATCGTTCCGCCATCGTGAGTCAGTCCGCGGTATCCATTCACGTTCTGGCCAAGCAGGCAAATCTCGCGCACGCCCTGCGAGGCCAGTCCGACCACTTCGGTAATGACGTCATCAAAGGGACGGCTGAACTCGGTACCGCGGGTATAAGGCACGACACAAAACGAACAATACTTGCTGCATCCCTCCATAATGGACACATAAGCCTTGACCCCTTCGACCCTGGGCGGCGGCAGACAGTCGAATTTCTCTATTTCAGGGAAGGAAATATCGACAGCGCGCTGACGTTCATCCATTACCTGGTCGAGCATCGACGGAAGCCGGTGCAGGGTTTGCGGACCAAACACGAGGTCCACATAAGGCGCCCGCTGCAGGATCATCTCACCCTCCTGACTGGCGACACAGCCGCCGACACCGATAACCAGGTCCTTGTCGGCCTGCTTGATCTGTTTCCACCGGCCCAGCAATGAAAACACTTTCTCCTGCGCCTTCTCCCGCACCGAACAGGTATTCAACAACAGCATGTTGGCCTGGGCAGGATCATCCACCCGCTCAAAATCATGGCTGGACGCAAGCAGGTCTGCCATACGCGATGAATCATACTCATTCATCTGACAGCCAAATGTTTGAATGAAGAGTTTCTTGCCCAAGTAGCCAGATCGAATCAGTTGGTTTTACCGGTCAGAACAGTCAATCAGTCCTGTGCCGACGCGGACATCATTTCCACTTTTTCAATGATCACAGGCTCAAGCGGGACATCGCTGTGCCCCCGGACCTTGCCCGTGGATACCCCGGCCATTCCCTGCACCACATCCATACCGCTCGTCACTTTGGCAAAAACAGCATAACCCCATCCCTGTTGGGTCTTCGCGGTGAAATCCAGGAAAGAATTGTCAACCAGATTGATGAAAAACTGGGAAGTGGCGGAGTTCGGGGCGGGCGTTCGTGCCATGGACAAGGCGCCTGTGGTGTTTTTCAAACCATTGTCCGCTTCGTTGACAATGGGCGAGCGGGTCTTTTTCTGATTCATATCCGGCGTAAATCCGCCGCCCTGCAAAACAAACCCGGGGATGATCCGATGAAATATGGTGCCATCATAGAAACCGCTTTCTACATATTCAACGAAATTCCTGACTGTGGCCGGCGCCTCATCCGGATAAAGCTCAATTTCAATCTCTCCCCTATTTGTAGTCATTTTTACCATGGTTTTATTTCCAGTCTCGGATGAAAAAGACGGCGGGCTGGTGAAGCCTGCCATGAATACCAGCGTCATCAGGCATATTGCCGCCCCAAAGCAGGGTTTTCCAAAACGCAAAAGCGTGAATCGGGCGCGCCGGTAAAGGGTCCGCATGGTCAGCAACGCCGAATCAATTGATGGATAAAGTCCCAGTGCTTTTTATCCAGTGGCGTAATCGACAACCGGTTGCCCTTTTGCAAAATTCGCATGTCGGACAATTCAGCGTACTGCCGAAGCTGCCGCAATGTGATCTGTTCTTTCAGTTTTGACACGAATCTCACATCGACCATCAGCCAGGTCGGATTTTCCGGGTCACTTTTCGGGTCATAGTAATGCTCTTCCGGATCGAAGGCGGTGTAGTCAGGATAAGCATCACTCACGATTTCCATGACGCCGACAATGCCCGGAACCTTGCAGCTCGAATGGTAGAAAAACGCCTGATCCCCGACCGCCATTTCATCCCGGATAAAATTCCGGACCTGGTAATTCCTGATTCCATCCCACGGTTCGACGTCAACCCGCTCAAGGTCGTCAATCGAGAACGCCTGAGGTTCGTTTTTCATCAGCCAGTATTTCATGTTCCGGTTTATTGCAGACGTGAGAAGGAATAGACCTGTTTATCCGTGACCACAGCTGACAACGGAATATCCCAGGGTTCGGCGTTGATTCGTTTCACTTTTTGAATTTCGTGGGCAATTCCGATCAGTTCGGGTCCGGTTACATCGGTATTCACCAGAAACTCGAAGGTTCTGTCATAAAATCCCCCTCCCATACCAAGGCGGTTCCCGGTCTGGTCAAAAGCGACCAGCGGCAACAAAACCACATCGAGTTGCCGCGCTGTAACAATCCGGGTTTCTGCAATCACCGGCTCCCTGATCCCGAACCTGTTTTCCCTGAATCGGGTTTGCGGAGTCACTTCTGCAAAAACCAGTATGCCGCTGTCTTTTTGCACGACCGGCACAGTGGCTATTTTTGCATTTTCCCAGCACCATTGCATCACCCTCACGGGATCAATTTCACCGTCATTCACCAGATACATGGCAATGATCCGGACAGAATCGGATGAAATGATCGACAACAATCGATCCAGCAACCCCGCAGACGCGGCGTCCTGCCGGGCCGGCCCCAGGGCATTGCGTTTATTTCGCATTTCCTTCCTCAACAATGACTTTGTCTGGGCCGGGCGCAGCGGACGCGTCATTGCCAATCCGGACCGGGCATCGTCATTGAACATCGGGAATCCCACCAGGCCCTGACAGCTCTTGTACTTTGGAAGGCGGCATAGGCTTTAATCAGCATTACCCACGTGTGCCGCTGCTCACTTTACCTTGAACCGGGAGATTCAAGTGGGTGCCAAGAACAACTTCGGGAATCGCGCCAGCGTCGGCTGTGGTCATACTCACCCATCGTTCATATCTGCACCCGGGATGTTATGTTAGGTTCTAAGGGATACGGAGAACTCTATCGAACACCGCAGGTAACGCCAGCGTCCAGTTTAACAGAGAATCGAAAAAAACACAGCCGAAGTCTGGTCAATTACCGATTAATATGGCCATATTGTCCGGTATGCACCATCAGAGGCTGGTTTCCCCGAATTTGCCGACCGCCTTGTCGATACGTTCGAGCAGGGAATCCAGCCGTGAATTATCCGTATATCGGGTATCAACGGATTTTTGCAGTTGCAAAAAATCATAACTGATGTTCAATCCCGCCATCACAGCGCAACGGTCCTGGCCCATAATCCGGCCTTTCGCGGCAATCGAACGAATCTGCTTGTCCAGGTATGCGGCGGCCTCGATCAACCCTTCGACTTCAGATTCATCCGTGCATACAATCGTAAATTCACGTTGCATGACACGGACCTTGACGCTCAGTTTTTTCTGGTCGGGCAGGGATTCCATTGCTTTTCAGGCAGCGAACCGGGTCATGGCTGGATGGATTTCAGGCGGGCGATAATGTGTTCCATCCGATCACGCGCTATTTTGTTTTTTTCCTGTAACGCGGCAAATTCGTTGCGCATCATTTGCTGGTCCATTTTCAGTATCTCATTTTCGCGGCTCATATTTTCACACAATTCGAGTATGTCCGCGATGCGCTGCTCCAGTTTCTGAATGGAATCTTCCACCTGCATGTTTCCTAAAACTTTATTTTATATTCTTGTTTGGCCGCTCTTGGTATTATCCAATGACTGCAATGGCATTTCAACAGAAAATCTATCCGGAACTGGACCGGAAACTGAGGTTGACCCCCTTCAACGGCGGCGCCCCGGAAGCGCACGGGCTGTTGACCGGTCTGGCGTGCAGGGGGATTACTGTACAGAACCTTCAGAATAAACTCTATCTGTTCCAGTTCAACAGCGATCAGGATTCAACCCTGCTACAGGGGTTATTCGAGTTGATACTCAGGGATTTACAGTCATCCAGCCTGACATACCGTCTTCTGCTACCGGATGATGGCACAAGCCCTGTAATCAGAACAGATGAAATTGCCAACTGGTGTGGCGGCTACATGCAGGGTTTTTTGCACGACGGAGACTCTGCGTTTTCTGACAGCAACGGGACTATTCGCGAAATACTCCAGGACATCATGGATATGGGTGGACTGTACCTCGAAGAAGCCAGCCCGGAAGAAGCCGAAAAGTCAATTACGGAAATCGAAGAATATCTACGCGTCGGCGTGCAATTGATATATGATGAAATCACAGGCGCCGCCCAATCCGGATCCACCGTACAAACAAGATATGAACCCGAAAATATTCGCTGACCGACGAAAGGACCTGATCGACATGATCGGAGACGGCATTGCCATACTGGCCACGGCACACCATCAATCCCGCAATAGCGACGTACGGTTCCCGTTCAGACCGGACAGCGATTTTTATTATCTTACCCATTTCCCCGAGCCGGAAGCCATTGCCGTATTCGCGCCCGGACGGAGTGACGGGGAGTTTCTGCTTTTTTGCCGGGAACGGGACGCCGACAAGGAACAATGGGACGGGTTGCGGACAGGCTTGCGCGGAGCGGTCGAGCAATATGGCGCCGATCAGGCTTTTCCGATTGACCAGTTCAATAACCAGCTTCCCGGATTACTGGACAGTCGTAAAAAGATCTACGGCATGATCGGCCGGTATCCCGACCTGGACCACAAGCTGTTGACCGCAACCAATATCGTCAGGGGCCAACTCCGGTCCGGTCTCCACCCGCCCAGCGGGTACATTGATTTGCGTAATATCCTGCATGAGATGCGATTGATCAAAAACGGGGAAGAGGTCAAACGGATGCGCGCCGCAGCGAAACTCGCGGCGGCGGGTCATATTCGCGCGATGAGGTACGCCGCTCCCGACAAGAAGGAATTCCAGGTACAGGCCGAACTGGAATGTGAATTCCGGCTTGGGGGCAGCGAATATCCAGCCTACCCTTCAATCGTTGCAGGAGGGAAAAACGCCTGCATTCTCCACTATATCGACAATAATTGTGAACTGCGTGACGGCGACCTGCTCCTGATTGACGCCGGCGCCGAACTGGATTGTTACGCCTCGGACATTACCCGGACATTTCCGGTCAATGGCAAATTCTCCGGCGAACAAAAAATATTGTATGAAATCGTACTCGCCTCCCAGAAAGCGGCCCTGGAACAGGTTCGGGCTCAACGCAGCGTGAACGACTACCATCAGGCCGCGGTCCGGGCATTGACCGAAGGCATGGTGGATATCGGGTTGCTGAAAGGCGAGGTCAATGAATTGATTGAGACCGGGGCCTACCACAGATTTTACATGCATCGCACCGGACACTGGCTGGGTATGGATGTGCATGATGTCGGTGACTACAAGATTGATGGTCAATGGCGGCTGCTGGAGCCCGGCATGGTATTGACTGTCGAGCCCGGCATCTACATCGATTCCAGCGAGGACATAGATCCAAGATGGCACAATATCGGAATCCGGATCGAGGATGATGTCCATGTGACCAGTCAGGGATGTGAGATTCTGTCCCGGAACGCGCCAAAGGAACCCGATGAAATCGAAGCGGCGATGGCAGATCGATGAAGGCGGCGGATACAACGGATCTGTTCGATGTCCTTATCGTCGGCGGAGGACTGGTCGGGGCCAGTCTGGCCGTAGCCCTGAAATCCTCTGGAAAAAGGATGTTGCTGGTTGAATCAGGGTCTCCCGGTTGCGATGACCGGCCTGGCTCCGACCGGCGCACCATTGCCCTGACCTATGGTTCGAAACTCGTTTTCAGCGCAATAGGCGTGTGGGAGGATATCGCATCCCGAAAGGCCGAACCCATAAAGGATATTCACGTCTCCGACCGGGGCCATTTGGGACAAGCCCGGCTTTCCCGTCGCCATGCGGGGACTGGCGCATTGGGTTATGTCGTACCGGCCAGCGTACTGAGTCAGGCGCTCTGGCGGGAACTGCGGTCCATCACCGGGCTGACGCTTTGTTGCCCCGGCAGTGTATCCGAAATCAATCCGGGTCCGACCCGGTGCACGGTAACCCTGGCCCTGCCCGAAACCACCCGACACGTCACTGCAAGGCTGGTGGTGCTTGCCGATGGCGGCCAGTCCGGTATTGCGGATCGACTGGGCCATAAACCGCAACTGCGGGAATACCCCCAATCCGCGATTCTCAGTATTGTCGATGTCGACCGACCTCATCACGGACGCGCCTACGAGCGTTTTACCGACGAAGGCCCCCTTGCGCTGCTCCCTCACTCCACCCTGGGAGTCCAGGGCAGCGACCAGCACAGATATGCGGTGGTATGGACCACCGGAAATGAAAATGTGCCGGCCAGAATGGGCCTGGATGACCCGGGTTTTACAGATCAACTGCAAAAATCATTCGGTGACCGCGCCGGTCACTTCAGCAACCCCTGTGAACGGAGCGTCTACAAGCTGAAGCGCCTGCGCCTGCGCAAACCGTCCACGGAACGCATTGTGATAATCGGCAATGCGGCGCATACCGTACATCCCGTTGCGGGACAAGGATTCAACCTGGGATTGAGGGACGCGGCCGTTCTGGCAGAAGCCATACATCCGTGCCCGAACCATGAACTGGGCAGCCAGGCCATGCTGAAAAAATATGTCGCATCGAGAACTCGCGACATACGAATGGTCGACTGTTTCACCCATGGCTTGATTACCTTGTTCACCCATCATTCCGCCAGCGTTGGCCTGGCCCGGAACCTGGGACTCACAGTGATCGGGCACCTGCCCCCGGCCAAACGATTTTTACTGAAAAGGAGTATGGGCATGTCGGGGAAACAGAGCCCACTCACACTCGGCCTGCCACTCGACGGCCTGCCGCCCCGTCCAGCGCCATGACCCGATCCGGCCAGATCCACGACATTGTGATTTCGGGGGCCGGCATGGTGGGCGCCGCCGCCGCCTGCCTGTTCGCCCGGTCGGGATTGAAGGTCGCCCTGCTGGATGACCAGGCAATCGGCCCGGTGAGCGAATGCCCGGACCCGGCTGGATACGGCAGGGTCAGCGCCATCAATACCGCATCCGCAAACCTGTTCGCGGCGCTGGGTATCTGGGACAGTATCACAGGCAAACGGGTCAGTCCCTACCGGTCCATGCGGGTATGGGAAAAAAACAGTGACATCGAAATATCCTTCAGTGCACTGGCGATGGGGCAGCGGCAATTGGGGTTCATCATTGAAAACAGCGTTATCATTTCGTCTCTGATTGAAAAATCAAGACAGAATTACAACGTCAGGCTGTTCGAAAACACCCGACTCAGCGAACGCCATGTTGAAGCGGACAAATTGACATTGTTCACCGATAACGACCAGACCTTGCAATGCAGATTGTTGCTGGGGGCGGATGGCGCACAATCCAGGGTCCGGGAGATCAGTGGAATCGATTCTTCGGTTTTCGACTATCGGCAAAACGCCATCGTCACCCGGGTTGTGACTGAAAAGCCGCATCAGGCCACTGCATGGCAGGCCTTCCTGCCCACCGGGCCAGTCGCGTTACTGCCTTTACGGGATGGAACCAGTTCCGTCGTCTGGTCTTGCGACAACACATTCGCAAACAGCGTAATGGCAATGAGCGATGAGCAATTCCGCGATGCCCTTGGTTCCTGCTTCGCCCGGCATGTCGGGGCGGTGACCAGCTGTGAAAGCCGTTCGAAGTTTCCACTTGTGCAACAACATGCCCGTACCTACATCGCAAAACGCACGGCATTGTGCGGGGATGCCGCGCATACCACCCATCCGCTCGCCGGGCTGGGCGCGAACATCGGGTTCATGGATGCCGCCGCTATCACCGAAGTGACGGACGCTGCCAGAGACCGGAATATCGACATCGGCAATCATTCTGTCCTGCGCCGCTACGAGCGCTGGAGAAAAGGGGAAAATACGCTGGTGCTGGAAACCATGAAGGGTTTCAAGACGCTGTTTGCGAAGGAACAGAAAATTTTCAGGGTCGCGCGCCAGACCGGACTCGGCCTGGTCGATGGTGTCACTCCACTTAAAAACCGGTTGGCCGGATTCGCCATGGGCCTGTCCGGAGACCTTCCCGAAATCTGCAGATAACCGCAATATGCGGCCATTCGATCAACGCGTTATGGTACAATCGCGGTCTGGGCATTTATTCCTGAATCACTCCAGGGTAATGGCCATACCCGGACAAAAAATCCTGGAATTCGACAAGTGGACAGTTCCGACTTAAAACAGGCAGGCCTCAAAACCACGCTGCCCCGGTTACGGGTACTTTCCATTCTTGAGGACAGTGAAGTACGCCACCTTTCCGCGGACGAAATCTATAAAAGCCTGTCGGAAGAGGACGGAACCATTGGCCTGGCTACCGTGTACCGGGTATTGACCCAGTTCGAAGACGCCGGTCTGGTGATTCGTCACAATTTTGAAGGCGGACGCTCGGTATTCGAGTTGAACGACGAGGACCATCACGATCACATGGTCTGTGTCAAGTGCGGCAATGTGATTGAATTTTTTGACAGAAGAATAGAAGAGCAGCAGGAAAAGGTGGCTTCCAACCATGGTTTCACGATCCAGGACCATTCACTTACGCTTTTTGGCACCTGCAAACACTGTACAGACAACTCATAATCCGGATTGAAAGGATTTGCATCATGAGAACGCTGGTTACCGGTTCATTTGCCTATGACACCATCATGGTTTTTGAAGACCGGTTCAAAAACCATATCCTGCCCGAGCAGGTGCATATTCTCAACGTCAGTTTTTTCGTCCCGGAGATGCGCAGGGAATTTGGCGGTTGCGCCGGCAACATATCCTGGAACCTGCATTTGCTGGGTGGGGACGCGGTACCGATGGGCACAACCGGAGAGGACTTTGGCCCCTATCGCAAGCGCCTGGCCGAAACCGGGCTGAATGACGAGTTTGTGACCGAAATTCCGGATACCTACACCGCTCAAGCTTTCCTGACAACAGACATCGACAACAATCAAATCATCGCGTTTCATCCCGGCGCAATGAATTATGCCCATCATAACCGGGTTTCGGACGCCGGTGAGATCGGCCTTGGCATTGTCGCTCCGGATGGAAGGGACGCGATGATCGAGCATTCCGCACAATTTGCCGAAGCCGGTATTCCTTTCTTCTTCGATCCCGGCCAGGGGCTGCCGATGTTCAGCGGTGAAGAGCTCGACACATTCATCGATCAGGCGACCTGGGTGTGTGTGAACGATTATGAATCTGAAATGCTGGTGGAAAAAACAGGCAAGTCTCTGGAACAAGTGGCGCGCAAGGTCGAGGCGTTGATTGTCACGCGGGGCGGCAAAGGCGCCGATATCCATACGAATGGCCAGCAGTTCCACATCGACCCGGTCGCGGTCTCGGAAATCAGGGACCCTACCGGTTGTGGTGACGCATTCCGGTCAGGGCTGTTGTTTGGCGTCGCCAACCAATGGGACTGGTTGTCAACGGGGCGGCTCGCATCCCTGATGGGAGGGATCAAGATCGAACAGCCCGGCACACAGAACCATACACCGGCAAAGAGTGATATCGAAGCACGCTACAAGGAAAACTTCGGCGATGAAATAACGCTTGGCTGACAGCCAGGCGAATCAGGATACGGGCTTCAACCGCCCTCTTCATGAACGTCCATGACATCCGATATGTCCAGTTCGTTTTTACTGCCTGGTCGGGCGCCGTCGCTGCGCATCCGGTCCACGTGACGCAGGTACTCTGCCGAGACATCGCCGGTAACGTACCTGCCATCGAAACAGGAAGTATCGAATTCCCGGAGTGCAGGGTTGCACTGCTGCACTGCCCGGATCAGGTCGTCGAGGTCCTGGTAGATCAGATTGTCTGCGCCAATTTCATCGCACACTTCGACACGGGTTCGATTGCTCGCCACCAGTTCTGACCGGGAAGGCATGTCAATTCCATAAACATTGGCATAACGTACAGGAGGGGCCGCCGATGCAAAGTAGACTTTCCTGGCGCCTGCTTCGCGGGCCAGTTCGATAATTTGCCGGGAAGTGGTTCCCCGAACAATCGAATCATCAACCAGAAGAACATTCTTCCCGTCGAATTCCGAGGCGATGGCGTTGAGTTTTTGTCTCACGGATTTTCGCCGCTGGGTCTGGCCGGACATGATGAAGGTGCGGCCGATATACCGATTCTTGATAAATCCTTCACGGTACGGCAGTTCCATGGCTTTCGCCATTTCCAGTGCAGCGGTGCGGCTGGTATCGGGTACCGGAATAATCACATCAATGTCATGCTGTGGCCAGTCCTGTTTCAGTTTCCGGCCGAGGCGCTGTCCCATATTGATTCTCGACCGATAGACCGGAACGCCATCCAGTATCGAGTCGGGCCTTGCCAGATACACATATTCGAAAATACAGGGTGTATGTCTCGGGTTGTCAACACAGACGGAAGAAAGGACCTGGCCCTGCAAATCCACCAGCACGACCTCCCCGGGAGCAATATCCCGGACCAGACTGTAACCAAGCACATCCATGGCCACACTCTCTGAAGCGAACATGTGAGAGGTTTCGCCCCCGTCCCGCCGGATTCCGTATGCCAGCGGGCGGATTCCACAGGGGTCGCGAAACGCGACAATACCGACCCCGACGATCATTGCAGTAACGGCATAAGCCCCCCGGCAACGGCGGAATACGCCGCTGACCGCATTGAACACATCGTCAGGGGCAGCGCGCAAACTGGATTCCCCGATTGCTTCTTTCAGTTCGTGGGCCAGAATATTCAGCAGCACCTCGGAGTCGGAAGAGGTATTGAGTTGGCGCAGGTCCTGTTCGAACAATTCATTCCGAAGCGTATCGGCATTGGTCAGATTGCCGTTGTGGGCGAGTGCGATACCGAATGGCGAGTTGACATAGAAGGGCTGCGCTTCCGCCCGCGAGTCACTTCCCGCGGTCGGGTAACGGACATGGCCAATGCCCATGGCGCCGCGCAGTTGGACCATATGACGGGTACGAAAAACATCACGGACCAGTCCGTTGTCCTTGCGCAGATATACCCGGTTGCCGTCACTGGTTATAATACCCGCTGAATCCTGGCCACGATGCTGTACCACAGTCAGGCCATCGTATAACGCCTGGTTGGCAAGTGTGTTGCCCTGTATGCCAATGAGTCCGCACATAGTCGTAATTCAGTTGGTAATGGTTGCCATATAATTGGCAAGATCAGCCGGTAACAGGACGCGTATCAGTTCAATCACCGGATCAAAATAATCCACCAGCAGTGATTCCTGCCACCACGGCTTCGAAGTGAAATCCATGAAGGCGGCCACCACGATCAGCAGAGCTACGATCACGATTCCTCTGAGCAAACCGAACAACAGGCCCAGGGAGCGATCGATTCCGGAGATTCCCGCTATCGCCAGCAAACGATACAACAAGTGACTGACAATGGAAAATAAAATCAGGGAAACCAAAAAAATACCGGCAAAGGCGATGACCACGCGAAACGGCAGTTGGGTGATGTGGTTTTCCAGATAGCCCGCTCCGGTGACCGCATTGGTATAGGCAATCCATAATGCGCCCAACCATGAAAACAACGACAGGACTTCCCGGATGAACCCCCGCGCCAGACCAATTGCCAATGAGACAAAAACAACAGCGAGAATGGCGATGTCAACGATGATCATGATTTTACCAGGCCGGATCGATCAGGGCGCCTGTTCGGTGACATACACCTTCTCATGGGTCAGGATTCTTGCCTGAAGCCTGGCCTGCTCGGCTTCTTCCGGGTCGTAGTAAGGGCCGAGCCATACGCGAACCGCTTTGGCGTTGGTCGTTTGCACTTCAGTGTGACGCGCTTCAAAGCCATTATCCGCAAGCAGTTTCGAGATTGAATTGACATTCTTGATATTGACATAAGTACCCACTCGCACAAACCAGGCCTGCCCGGTTTCCGGTATGGTGTCGGCGGTCGTGGTCACTGCCGCCTGCTGCCCTGCACGGTCGTCTTCCGGTTCCGGCTGGTCATCGTGCCTTCCCTGCTGATCCTGCCGGTCACCTTGACTGGCAGCCGACGGCGAAACGGAGTCGACCGGTTCCTCTGACTGTGATTGCGCCTTGTCAGGCTCAATGATCAAAGGTTCGACAGGGGAGGCGGGCGCCCGGCTTTCCGTCAGGCCGTCCGGTTCGGTTATCGTGTCGCTGTCATCACCGGCCTGGCTGCCCTCTTCAGGCGCGGGCGAATGCAACAGGAATGGAATGACCACCACTGCAAATGTAACGATGATGATTGCACCTGTAAGCCGATGCCTGAGTTGATACCCGGGTTGCGGTTTTGGTTGCTTTATCGCCATTTATCGCCTTCCAGAAAACCGAGTATATCACCGACCATATAGAATGAGCCAAATATTACCACTCTGTCTTTTGCCTCCGCCCGACAGATTGCATCACGATAAGCATCTGCGGGACAGTCATGACATACCGGAACGACGCTCTCCAGAACTGAGGTTAATTTTCCGGCGAGCGCCTGCGAGGACTGGCCCCGCTCTCCGGTCAGGGTGGCCAGGATCCATTGATCGACCACAGTGGACATTGCAGCAATGATTTTATCCGCTGCCTTGTCTTCCAGTATACCGAGCACGGCAATGGACCGCCCCGAACAGGGCTGTTGTTTCAGATAACCGGCCAATTGCCGGGCCGAGTCTTCATTGTGCGCAACATCGACGATCACATCGGGGGATTTCCGGATGACCTGACAGCGCGCCGCCAGACTGCATTTGCCGAGTCCCGGCCGCAGGTCTGCAACCTCCAGGCCGGTACGCGCGCTGCTGATCGCCAGTGCAGCCGCGGCGCCGCCGAGATTGGCTTTCTGATGCTCGCCCTGCAAGGGTATGGATAACCGTTCGAGCCGCCTCCAGGGAACAGGAACGGCGGCATGGCCGCTGCTCCAGTTGATGGTTTCCTGTTGCGCCTCGACGAAATAATCTCTTTGCGCCGCGACCAGAATGGCCTGCTTGCGGTCGGCGATTTCAATCAGACTGTCCGGAATTTCACTCTCGGCACAGACAACCAGCCCGTTCTGCCGGATCACACCCGCTTTTTCCGCGGCGATTTTCTCCCGGTCCGAGCCCAGCCAGTACTCGTGATCAAGCCCGATCGAGGTGATTAAAACCAGGTCATTATCCACCATGTTAACCGCATCCAGCCGCCCCCCCATACCCACCTCAAGCAACGCGACCTCGACCCGGCGCCTCTGGAAAATAACCAGCGCGCATAATGTGCTGTATTCGAACCAGGTCAGCGGAATGCCGTCACGAAATGATTCAATGTGATAAAATGCGTCACGGATTTCATGGTCGGAAACGGCTTGTCCACAAATTCTGATGCGCTCGTTATAGCGGACAAGATGCGGGGAAGTATAGGCTCCGGTGCGCTTGCCTCCTTGTCGAAAAACCGCGTCCAGCATACTGATCGAGGAGCCTTTGCCATTGGTGCCAGCCACGACAATCGTGTATCCGGTACATTCGCCCCCAAGATTGGTCCAGACCCGGGTAATGCGGTCAAGCGAGAGATCAATGGTCCTGAAGTGCTGTCTCTGGATGTGTACCAGCCAGTCTTTCAGGGTGTATGACTCAAATTCCACCTCATTCAACCCACTCGCGGATCGGTTCCGGCGGCGCCACCCTCAGGAATCAACCCCGTCATCCGGGATTGGTTCTCCGGCGCTGTCCATGCCGCTGAATCCCAGTTTGTCAAGCAGGGACGTGATCTGGTCGACCATGTCGCGGCGATCGACAATCATATCGATAGCGCCATGCTCAAGCAGAAATTCCGATCGTTGGAAACCATCAGGAAGGGTTTCACGGACCGTTTGTTCGATAACCCGGGGACCGGCAAATCCGACCAGCGCATTGGGCTCCGCAATAATAATGTCTCCCAGCATCGCCAGACTGGCGGAGACCCCTCCCATGGTCGGGTCCGTCAATACCGACAGATAAGGGATGCCCTGGTCTTTCAACTGCGAAATGGCCGCTGTGGTTTTCGCCATCTGCATTAACGAAAACAGGGCCTCCTGCATCCTGGCGCCTCCTGAAGCGGAGAAGCAGACCAGAGGCTGACGCTGTTCAATGCTGGCATGGACAGCCTGGACAAAGCGCTCACCGACCACCGAACCCATTGAACCGCCCATGAATTTGAATTCGAAAGCCACGGCAGTAATGGGTCGAAGATTAAGTTGACCCGTGGCGCAGACCAGAGCCTCGGAAGCCTGGCTTGATTTTCCCGAATCGGCCAGACGATCCTTGTATCTCTTGCTGTCCTTGAATTTCAGGGCATCGACCGGACGCACCTCCTCACCGATCCACTCAATCGAACCTTCATCGAGAAAGGATTCGAGTCGGGTCCTGGCATCGATACGCATGTGGTAATTGCATTTCGGACAAACCTGCAGAGCCAGTTGCAATTCCATCCCATAGAGCACCGCCTGACATCCGGTGCATTTGTTCCATAACCCTTCAGGGACTCCCTTTTTGCGAATCCTGCCAACCGTTTTGATTTTAGGCGGGAGTATTTTGTCGAACCAGTTCATCGGGTTGTTCGGAATCCGGGTGATTGTTGCGGGTGGCGGTTCAGGACATTCGCGCAAAAGCGGGTGATCTTTTGCAGATCCTTGCGGCCGTCGGTTTCCACCCCGCTGCTGACATCCACAGCATGGGGCCGGACCACTGAAATCGCCTGTTCGACATTCCCGGGAGTCAGGCCTCCTGCCAGAACAACCGGTTTACGGCCCTGGTATTGTACGGCTCCCCAATCGAATGATTGTCCGCTGCCGCCATAAACGCCATCCGCCTGACTATCCAGCAGAATGGCCCGGGCATCGGGGTACTGATCCTCGACCAGGGGTAAATCCAGAGTCTGGCCGACCCGTACCGCCTTGATATAGGGCAGGCCAAAACTGCGGCAGAATTCTGCCGGTTCGTCGCCATGAAACTGGAGATAATCAAGATGAACCGATTTCAGTATCCTGGTCAGAGACGATCTTTCAGGATTGACCACAACGCCTACCTGGGATACAAAAGGCTGGACCACCCGGTTGATGGAAACAGCCTGTTCAATCGTCAGATTCCTTTTGCTGGGCGGGTAGAACATCAGGCCGATGGCATCGGCGCCCGCATTCATGGCATGCACTGCCGTTTCGGGTGAAGTCACACCACAAATTTTGATTCTTACCGATAAAGGCTGGTCGTTTGTCGGAATCATGGCGTATTCTACCAAAACCGGCATACTTCCGGCGGGGCGGGCAAATTGTATTTTTTGTCGTATTGCGCCGAAACAAAATACAATCCGTCCGCGGGTGCCGTGATCCCCCCGGCTTTGCGGTCCTGACTGTCCAGCACCTCCCTGGCCCACCGGACAGGCTCCAGTCCCTCCCCGATTCGGGTCAACACTCCCATGATATTCCGGATCATGTGATGCAAAAATCCGTCTGAGGTAATATCAAGCCATATCCAGGGGCCGGTCTGGCCGAGCGAAATCAGGCTGACCCGCTTGACCGGATTCCGGTTCTGACACCCCGCCGCGCGAAACGCGCTGAAATCATGCTGACCAACGAGTTGTCTCGCCGCTTCCTGCATGGGTTCCAGTTTCAGTGGCGCCCGATACCAGGTCACCCTGCCATGAAGATAGCTGGGGCTGACCGGCCTGTTCAACAGAACATACCGGTATGAACGCTGGCGGGTGCTGAATCGGGCATGGAAATCCGGGCTGACCGGACGGGCCCAGATCATGGATATGTCGTCCGGCAACCAGGTATTCACCCCTCTCACCCATTGGTCTTCGATCCGATGACTCGATGTGTCAAAGTGGACGATCTGACCAATGGCATGAACCCCGGTATCGGTTCGACCCGAGACCACCACATCCATTCGGTGATTGGCGACCTTGCTGACCGCTGACTCGACCGCCTGCTGCACCGACGGCGCATGGCTTTGTCGTTGCCAGCCGCGGTAACCGACACCACAATATTCCAGACAGGCCGCAATTCGTACCATTCCGTTAATGGTGATCCAGTCGTCTAAAACGGACCCCGGTCTGAAAACGCCTGAACCAGCGTACCCGGATCCATGTATTCAAGTTCACCCCCTATCGGTATCCCGCGCGCAAGCCGCGTAACCCGGGTTGACCGCGGCTGTAACAAATCCAGCAAAAAGCCGGCGGTAGCCTGACCTTCCAGAGTCAGGTTGGTAGCCAGAATCACCTCGTCAACCGTCTCCCTGTCCAGCAGCGCGCAAAGCTGGTCAATACCCAATTGATCCGGGCCGATATCATCCAGTGGGGACAAATGCCCCATCAGGACAAAGTACATACCCTGGTAGACTCCGGCCTGCTCAATGGCTTCAAGGTCGGCCGGGGTTTCGACCACACATAATATTTTCGGGTTCCGCTTGCCCGAGGCGCAGATCGGGCAAATATCCGACTCGCTGAAATTGTTGCATCGCTTGCAGTGGTTGACCATCGACAAGGCCTGACGAATCGCCTCGCTGATCTGCAACGCCCCTTCCCGGTCTCTTTCCAGAAGGTGAAACGCGATTCTCTGGGCTGATTTGGGGCCGACCCCCGGCAGGCGCTGCAGGGCCTGTTTCAACCCTCCGACTGAACGCGGGTCCGTCATCAGAACGGCAATTTCAATCCGGGAATATTCAACCCTGGCGCAAGTCCCGCCATTTTCTCTTCGGTGGCTTTTTCGACCTTGCGAACCGCGTCGTTGAATCCGGCGGCAAGCAGGTCTTCCAGCACTTCCTTGTCGTCATTCATCAGTTCAGGATCAATGATGATTCTTTTGACGTCGTATCGGCAACTCATGACGACTTCCACCAGACCGGCGCCGGATTGGCCGGTAATCTCGATACTGGCCAGTTCCTGCTGGGCTTTTTGCATTTGTTCCTGCATGGCCTGCGCCTGTTTCATAATGTCGCCGATCCTGCCTTTCATATTTTCACCTGCATTCGTATGTGATTTGATTATCGGTTGCCGCCATGATTATACTATTGAACCTCATTAAAGTAAGCGATTGTAATTGGAACGGAATACGGTTGATGATATAAAAACCGTATTCCGGAAACGGTTTCTTACGGGTATCGCATTATGAAATTTTCAGGCAGGACAGCGCTGGTTGCTGGAGCGGGGGGCGGTATGGGACTGGAAATAGCCAACCAGTTGATCAGCCGGGGCATTCAGGTCGGGATGATGGACATCAAGCCTGCTCCGGAATCAATTGAATCCGGTCCCGGGAAATCGCTTTACCTTGCGGTGGACCTGACCGATCAACAAGCCATAGACTCCGCGGTACGACAATTCCACGACCGTTTTTCAGGCATTGACTATCTGGTCAACAGTGTCGGCGCACTCTGGTTCGGCAAGGACAAGGCAGCGGAAGAGATCGACATGGAGGTCTGGGACCAGGTCATGAACATCAATTTGCGCGCCACGGTTCTGCTGGTCAAAAGCGTGGTTCCTTTCCTCCGGAAATCGGGACGGGGCGCCATGGTTCATTTTTCCTCAATTGATGCGTTAAGCGGCGACCCGGCGCCCCAGGACGCCTACGGAGCTTCGAAAGCGGCGTTGATCAGACTCTCGAAATCCCTTGCAATACAGTACGCGGGTGAACAGATTCGCTCGAATGTAATTCTCCCCGGCCCAACCCTGACGCCGATGCAGGAAAGATGGGAAGACAAACCGGAATTGCAGCAAAAAATCGCTGAAAGTATCCCGCTGGGGCGTCTTGGACGGCCTGCGGATATGGCCAACGCCTGTCTGTTTCTGTTGTCTGACAATGCCGCCTACATCACAGCGGCCACCCTGGTCGTGGATGGCGGCATCACGGCGCTGCCGTGAAATCATGCCATGGAACAGCCCATCTCAACGGAAAGCCGCCTGAAGTCACTTCGTGATCTTCCGGGCCCGGCCGGTTTGCCCCTGATCGGCAACCTGCACCAACTCCCCGTTAACCGCATCCACCTGAAGATGGAGGAATGGGCAGACAAGTATGGGGATATTTACCTGATCCACTATGCCTTCCGCCCCGTACTGGTCATCTCGGATCGTATCGCCGCTCAACGTATGTTGCTTGACCGTCCGGAGGGCTTTCGACGGGCCTCAATTCTTGAGGCGGCGGCTACGGATATGCGCTTGAAGGGAGTATTTGCGTCTGAAGGCGAAGATTGGCGCCGTCAGCGCCGTATTGTCATGAAAGCCCTGAACCGCACCCGGCTGAAAACCCTGTTTCCGATGTTGCAGGTGATGCTGGAAAGGCTGCTGCGGCGCTGGCGGCGGGCGGCAGACGAAGGACAGCCAATCGACCTTTGCCAGGACCTGATGCGCTTCACGGTGGATGTCACGATGCAGGTTTCATTTGGTATCGATCCCAACACCCAGGAAACGGAAGGACCCGTGATCCAGCGCCATCTGGACAAGGTTTTTCCGATGCTTCATCGGCGGGTATTATTACCATTCCCCGTCTGGCGATATTTTCGTCTTCCGTCTGACCGTGCCCTGGACCGCGCTTTGGACGCATTGCAGGAGGAGGTGGGCGATATGGTTCGTACCGTTCGGGAGAGGATGAGGTCGGAACCGGACCTGGCGCAAGCGCCAACCAATTTTCTGGAATCCATATTGTCGGAACTGGAGCGGGAAGATTCAGAATTCTCTGATGAGGAGGTGTTTGCCAATGTGGGTACGCTGCTTCTGGCCGGTGAAGACACGACAGCGAATACGGTCGCCTGGTCAATTCACTACATGGCTGCATACCCGGAACATTTTCAGCGGATAAGGGAGGAAGTGGATTCGTTGTCCGAGCCCGACAGACTCTTCCTGGGCATGGAACAGGCGAGTAAACTCCCGACGCTTGACGCATTCTGTAATGAGGTGATGCGACTCAGGCCGGTTGCTCCGTTGCAGGTAATCCAGTCGATTCCGGATGTGGAAATCATGGGTTACCATATCCCGGGAGGAACGCCAATAAACATATTGGCTCGCAGAATGGCAACCCGTGACGAAAATTTTGCCAATGGAAGTCGATTCGATCCCGACCGTTGGCTCGTTCAACAGGAACATTGCCCCCATGAGCGCCAGGCTTTCATTCCGTTCGGAACGGGCCCGCGACTGTGTCCGGGACGTAATCTCGCACTGCTTGAAATTCGGATGGTATTGTCCATGCTTTGCCGCAACTTCGACCTGGAGCCTGTACAGGCGGGAGACGCGGTTGAAGAGCATCTGGCGTTCACGATGATGCCATCGAATCTACACATCCGACTCAAAAGAAGACCGGGCAAAAAATCAGCGGGGATCGAATAGAATGGGGATCGACCAGAACCAGTCCCGGGTTCAGGTGCGGGTGCGCCACGACTGGGTTTTTTTCAGCACCCCTCTCGACAACAGGCCGTGCAGCAGCTTGACCGTGACATTGGTATAAAAAATCATCATCCCCATCGCGGCGGCGGGAGCGATATCTCCCGCATCATCCATATTCAGTACCGCCACCGAGGCCAGCCCCGTGTGCGGTCCATACAAAAACACGACTGCGGAAACCGTCGTCATCGCATTCACAAAAAGATAAATGCTGATATCCAGTATGGCCGGCAGGCACACCGGTACAGTAACCTGGCCCAGTGTTTTGTAGAAAGGAGCTTTCAACGACGCCGCGACCGATTCGAATTCCCGATCCATTTGCTTGAGGGCAGTGACCGCTGTCAGGTGGGATACCGTGTAGAAATGGGTGATCGTGCTGATCACCAGAATCGCCATGGTGTGATACAGGAAATTGAACGGGTTGTCAGGAGAATTGAAAAAGAAAATGTAGGCAAGTCCCAGCACCAGACCCGGCACGGCCATCGGCAGCATGGCAAGAAATTGAAACAGGTTTCTCCCGTATCTGAATTTCCTTCCCTTTTCCACCATGAAGGCGCCGAGGAAGACCACGACCGTACCGACCACTGCGGTCCATGACGCCATTTGAAGAGAGTTGTACCAGGAATCCCAGCCGCCTCCATCCATCAAATCAAACTGATAGTTGCTCAGCCCCATGGTCAGGTTGTAAGGGTAGAACTGGATCAGGGCGGCATATTGACAGGTCCCCAGCATGCCGAGGATAAATATGCTCACGACAATGGCATAGCACAGCATGATCCGGTCAAATACCTTGTCGGGCTTGGGTTCCAGCGCAACGGCCCGCGAGGAAAGCAACGCCACCTGTTTCCTCTGGACAATCCGGTCCACGCCAAAAGCCAGGGCAGCCGGCAAGAGCAGCACCAGACTCACCACAGCGCCCATTTCAAAATTCTGTTGCCCGATGACCTGTTTGTAGATATCGGTTGCCAACACGTTGAAGTCGCCGCCGATCACCTTGGGAGCGCCGAAATCGGTGATCGTCAATGTGAACACGACAAACGCCGCGCTGATCAATCCATACCGCACTCCCGGCAATGTCACGGTAAAGAAAATCCGTGGTTTGCTGGCTTGCAGGGAATCTGCCGCCTCATAGAGTCTGGCGTCCGCGATCGACAATGCGGTTGTAATGATAATCAACGCATGGGGCAGGGTGAAAAACACCTCGGATATGACGATGCCTATCGGTCCGTAAATTTCATGGCCGAACAAAAGCCAGCGAATCATCCCCTGTTTGCCGAACAGGTAGATCAGCGCAATACCCGGTAACAACGACGGCACCAGTATCGGCACCATGGAAATCATTTTGAACAGTCCCTTGAATGGCATGCAGCTCCTGTTCAGGCCGTAGGCAAGCAGGAAGGCAATCGTGACTGAGATCAATGTCGTGATAATCGAAACGGTCAGGCTGTTCTGTATGGACCAGGTCAACGACGGCGTATTGAAATATTCGATATAGTTTTCCAGCCCGACAAAATCCCCGTCATGGTTCTTGAAACTTCTGGAGAGGATGGCGTAAAGCGGGAAGGCCAGCGCCAGTACCAGGTAGCACGCGATCACTGCCATGAACAGCAGCATTTGCCGGTCATCACGACTCGACTTCGCCTTGATCGCCTGTTTGACTGCGCTCACAACCGGGTTCTGTCAGGCGGGATAGATGCGTATACTGTCGGCGGGAAGCGTAATCGGTATGACCATGCCTTCGGCAAGCTGTTCGCTGCGAACCAGATTGGCGGAAAAGTCGGCGAACAGCCGGCTTGACCCGAATCCGTCGATCGACAACTCCGCCCGCACAAATGCGCCCAGGAACTCGATCACCTCAATTCTGGCATCCATCCGGTTTTGATCCTGCCGGCCAACCGCAATGTCTTCCGGACGAATGGATGCAGTCACCGCGGCGCCAACCCGGTTTTCACCGGCAGCGCAACTCAAGGATACCTGCCCTGCGCTGATCCGGTTTTCATCGGTTACGGAAGCCGGGAAAAAATTCATCATGCCAATGAAATTGGCGACGAACCGGGTCTGCGGCCAATTGTAGATCTCCTGAGGGTTACCAACCTGCTCAATCCTGCCATCCTTCATCACGACTATACGATCCGCCATGGTCAACGCCTCCTCCTGGTCATGTGTCACCATAATCGTCGTGACTCCCAGCTTGGCCTGTAATTCCTTGATCTCGTGGCGTAATTTCACCCGGACTTTCGCGTCCAGCGCAGAAAGCGGCTCATCCAGCAACAGCAACCCCGGCGATATCGCGAGCGCCCTGGCCAGGGCCACCCGTTGTTGCTGGCCTCCGGAAAGCTGTGCCGGATACTTGCCTATCTGGTCGGACATGCCGACCAGTTCCATAAGCGCGCCGACACGGCTGTTTATCTCGTTTTTTGGAAGCTTCTGATTCTCCAGGCCATAACCGATATTTTTCTCTATGGTCAGATTCGGGAACAGGGCGTAGGACTGGAACACGATCCCGAAGTCCCGCATCGACGGGGGTAGGGATGAGATATCCTTCCCGGCCTGTTCCACCTGTCCCCAGGTCTGGATATCGAGCCCGGCAATGGCGCGCAGCAATGTAGTCTTACCGCATCCGGAGGGCCCCAGAAAACAGACGAATTCCCCCTCATAGACCGCCAGGGAAATTTCCGAGAGCGCGGTAAAGTCATTGAATTTCTTGGTTAACCCGGAAATTCTCAAGTACGGCTCACACTGAGTATTTTCGGGCATGGCGGAAACGGATTTCACGAACTGAAAAAAACGCCGCCCGACCCCCGGAACACCGGAAATCGGGCAGGAATCACGCTAAATGATTATTGTTGTCATGTCAGCTCTTGGGTTCCGATTTGGAGTCGTAACGAGACTGCCACTCCGCCAGTATGCGTTTGCGATTGCTTGCGGCCCACTCAAAATCATTGTCGATCATGGCTTCCGGAATATTGTCCGGGAAATGTTCGACCGGTTTCGCCAACGCCTGTTTTCCAATAACCGCATAGCCTTCATTATACATCATGTTCGCCTTGTCCGTAATGGACCAGTCGACCAGGGTTCTGGCGGCTTCCGGATTATCGGTCCCCTTGACAATAGCGGTCGCTTCCATATCCCATCCGATACCCTCTGATGGAATAATGATTTCCAGCGGTGCGCCCTTGGCTTTTGACTTGGCGCCACGGAAGGCAAAGGAAACCCCGATGGCAACCTCACCCGATGCAGCCTGTTTGCAGGGTTTGGAGCCGGAATGCGTATAATGGTGGATATTCGCATGCAGTGCGTCCATGTAGGCCCAACCTTCGTCTTCACCGAAAATCTGCAACCAGCTGGAGACGTCCAGAAATCCGGTGCCGGACGAGTTGGGGTTGGGCATCGCAATATGGCCTTTGTACACCGGATCGGTCAGATCCTGCCATGACGAGGGCATCGGCAGGTTATTGGCTTCGGCTTCCACGGTATTGACACATATTGCGGCAACCCAGGCATCCATACCCACCCACGAAGGCGGTGAATCCTTGTCGTAGAATTTGTCGTCAAGTCCTTCAAGTCCTGCTGGCGCATAGGCTTCGAGCATGCCTTCACTTTTCATCAGCAACAAACTGGTTGCAGCCAGTCCCCAGATTACATCGGCTTGCGGGTTTTCCTTTTCAGCCAGCAATTTCGCGGTGACGATCCCGGTCGAATCCCGCACCCAGTTGATCGTGATATCCGGATGATCCTCATTGAAGCGTTCGGCATATTTCTTCAGATCCTCCGCCTCGACCGCTGTGTATACGGTTAGATCAGTTGCTGCAATCGCATTGGCCGAGATCAACAGGGCCGCTGCAACGCCGGTAAGCACATTGACTTTGTTTATTTTCATTTTGAATCCTCCAGAATGGGTTTTCAACTTGTTTGGCACACTGCCAGTGTACCCCAACACTATGGTATTTTGCAGTATATCCTAAAATCATACCTATACTGTACTAATCTCCCGTGCGATTCATCCCGCAGTCGTCTGACAACGCCCGACGGTGTATGCGAGCAGCGCCAGTCTGGTATCGGGGGTGATTCTGTCCGCAGGAATTTTCAGTGCATCGCCGATAGCCATGAAACAAACCCGATCCACTTCTTGCGGCTGCAACACAAACGGGCCTTCGGACAAACAGGAATAGACCGAACCCCAGCTCCTTGCCGATGGGCTGGAATTGTTGTCCTCGAAATAGATTTTGAATTCAAATTCGAGGACTGGCCGGATACCGAGCTCTTCCTGTAATTCCCGACCCGCTGATTCTTCATAGCTTTCTCCCGAGGTCATCACACCACCGGCGGCGAGGTCGATGCACCCCGGATACCAATCCTTGGACATCGTTCGTGTCTGTACCAGAATCTCACCCCGCGCGTTGAACACCAGTATAAAAGTAACCCTGTGGAGCAGTCCGTCTTTTCTCATTTCATCCCGTCCCGCCACCCGCACCATCCGGTCCTGCCCGTCAACGATACAAACCGACTCGGCAGAGGGGTTCCATTTTTGAACGGCCATGAAGGATCTCCCTTTTGATATGCTGTGCGACATTACTCGATTCAATCGCTTTCCTGGCCAGTATACCACCCGATGCCTGACCCGGTTAGGATACCGGGTCCATGACTGCTATACTGTGGTTCAGGATCCAGACTATCAACCCATGACAAATGCTATCCGATACGCTGCCAGACAATTTCTGGCGCTGTAAACCAACCTGGCGCGCCAGCGCCAAAAACACCTTCTGGTGCCTGCTTGGATGTTCGATCGGAGATTTCGGCACCATCGCCTACTTCCAGATAATGAACATTCCCTGGCCAACGCTGTCGATCATGATATTGGCCATCATCAATGGAGTGCTCACCAGTATCGCGTTGGAGACAGTCATTCTCTGGCGGAAGGGGATGTCACTGGCGGCAGCGCTGCATACGGCCACGGGTATGAGTATCGTGTCGATGGTGGGCATGGAAGCCACGATGAATCTGGTGGACTGGTCTTTAACAGGCGGCGCCGTGCTCACCTGGTGGGTCATTCCGATCATGCTGGCCGCGGGTTTTGTCGCTCCGTGGCCCTACAATTACTGGAGACTGAAAAAATGGGGCAAGGCCTGCCATTGACCCGCCGGAAATCTGGTACATTGCAATATCTTCTTCTGGTACTACAACAACAACCCCGGAAAACCTATTTTGCACTTCAACATAATATTGTGCGGATTGAATCAACCGCCGCCAATCCAGTGAGGTGATCTTGTGATTATAGGTGTTCCCAGGGAAATCAAAAATCATGAATATCGTGTCGGCCTGACGCCGACCAGTGTCCGGGAAATGACCAGAAACGGACATCCGGTCATAGTGGAAACCCGTGCAGGAGCCGGCATCGGCGCATCGGACCAGGAATATCGAAACGCAGGCGCCACGATAACTGACAGCGCTGAAGAAGTTTTTTCCAGCGCCGAAATGGTGGTAAAGGTCAAGGAACCCCAGGCGGTGGAACGCAGCATGCTCAGGGAGGGGCAGATTCTTTATACTTATCTGCATCTGGCTCCTGACCCGGAACAGACCCGGGACCTGGTAGCCAGTGGAGCGACCTGCATCGCGTACGAAACCGTGACCTCTCCGGTCGGCGGACTGCCCCTGCTGGCGCCCATGTCGAAAGTGGCCGGACGCATGGCAATCCAGGCGGGCGCTTACTGCCTCGAACAGCCTCATGGCGGACTCGGCATGCTGCTGGGAGGCGTCCCCGGGGTCGACCCGTGCAAGGTAGTCGTTCTCGGGGCCGGTGTCGTAGGCACCCATGCCTGCCATATCGCGGTCGGTATGGGCGCTGACGTCTGGGTAGTGGACAACAACCCGGTTTCGATAGAAAGGCACTGGCAACACTTTGGCCGTTCAACCAACTCTGTTTTCTCCACCTCCGATGCCCTTGAGAAACATGTAACGGAAGCGGATCTCGTGATCGGCGGCGTATTGATCCCCGGCGCCGAAGCGCCGAAACTGGTCACGAAGGAGATGGTTGAAAACATGAAACCGGGGTCAGTAATCGTGGATGTCGCCATTGACCAGGGCGGCTGTTGTGAAACATCGAAAGCGACCACCCATGCGGAACCGACCTTTGTAGTCGATGATGTAGTGCATTATTGCGTTGCCAACATGCCCGGAGGCGTACCGCGCACTTCGACTTACGCGCTGAACAATGTCACTCTGCCATTCGCGGCCAGTCTGGCGAACAAGGGAGTGAAACAGGCGTTGCTGGATGATCCGCACCTTCGCAATGGCTTGAATGTGCATGCCGGCAAGATCACCTGCCGTGGAGTGGCTGAGGATCTGGGATATGAATATGTCGATCCGGTCCATGCGCTCGGCGGTTGACATGGCCGACTGCTTCCCCACTCGAATTTTTGACCGTATTTCAACCAGAGGAATCATGTAATGGCAAGAATGACAACATCGGAAGCCTTTGTGGAAACAATGGCGGCCAATGGGGTGACCGACATCTTCGGGATCATGGGGTCGGCATTCATGGATGCGATGGATATATTTGCGCCCGCGGGCATCCGACTGGTCCCGGTGGTCCATGAACAGGGAGCGGGACACATGGCCGACGGCTACGCCCGTGTAAGTGGTCGGCATGGCGTCGTCATCGGTCAGAATGGCCCGGGCATCAGTAACTGCGTCACGGCGATTGCCGCCGCTTACTGGGCACACTCCCCGGTTGTCGTGATTACCCCGGAAACCGGCACCATGGGCCAGGGACTGGGCGGGTTCCAGGAGGCTAACCAGTTGCCGATGTTCCAGGAGTTCGTGAAATACCAGGGCCATGTAAACAATCCCGCCCGCATGGCCGAATACACGGCGCGCTGTTTTGACCGCGCCATGTCGGAAATCGGCCCCACCCAGTTGAATATTCCACGGGATTATTTCTACAGTGAGGTCGATATCGATATCCCCGTGCCGATGAAACTGGACCGCGGTCCGGGAGGGGAAAAGACCCTGAATGAAGCGGCGGAAATGCTGGAAGCAGCCAGATTCCCGGTCATTATTTCAGGCGGCGGCGTAGTCATGGCCGACGCGGTGGATGAATGCAGGGTATTGGCGGAGCGATTGGGCGCTGCCGTGGTAAACAGCTACCTGCACAACGATTCATTCCCTGCCAGCCACCCGTTGTGGTGCGGGCCGCTGGGTTACCATGGATCAAAAGCCGCGATGTCACTGATCAGCAAGGCGGATGTGGTGATTGCGCTGGGAACCCGGCTTGGACCTTTCGGCACATTGCCGCAATACGGTATTGATTATTGGCCGAAGGACGCAAAAATCATCCAGATAGACGCAGACCATAAAATGCTGGGGCTGGTCAGAAAAATTTCCGTTGGCATCTGTGGGGATGCCGGAGCATCGGCCAAAGCGTTGTCAGCGCGCCTCGAAAATCTTTCCCTGGCCTGCGATGCGACCCGCCAGGAACGCGCTGACACGATCGCCGCCGAAAAGGCGGCATGGGAAGCGGAGCTTGATGAATGGATTCATGAAAAGGATGATTACAGCCTGGACATGATCCAGGAACAAGGCGAGGAAGCGGGAAACTGGCTGCACCCCAGGCAGGTTCTCCGTGAACTGGAACGGGCCATGCCGGAAAACGCGATGGTATCGACCGATATCGGCAACATCAGCGCCATCGCCAACAGCTATTTGCGCTTTGAACGCCCGCGCAGTTTTTTCGCGCCAATGAGCTGGGGTAACTGCGGTTACGCGCTGCCCACCATGATTGGAGCCAAGTGTGCAGCGCAGGACCGACCGGCTATCGCTTACTCGGGGGATGGCGCCTGGGCGATGAGCATGTCTGAAATCATGACCTCGGTTCGTCACGATATTCCGGTTACCGGCGTCGTATTCCATAATCGGCAATGGGGCGCCGAGAAAAAGAACCAGGTCGATTTCTACAACCGACGGTTTGTGGCCGGAGAACTGGACAATGAAAGTTTTGCGGAAATCGGCAAAGCCATGGGGACCGAAGGTATCGTTGTGGACAAGCTTGAAGACGTCGGCCCGGCCCTGACCCGGGCAGTGGACATGCAGATGAATGACGGCAAATCCACGGTAATTGAAATCATGTGTACACGCGAACTCGGCGACCCGTTTCGCCGGGATGCCTTGTCAAAACCGGTCAGACATCTGGCCAAATACAAGGATTTCGTATAGCCGCGGCCGGCCTTGTTCCAAAACCACATCCCCGCATGGCTGGATGCGGTTTTGAACGCTTCGGATTCCCAGGTGTTGCCCGATTCCGGCCATGAAGACTTTTAAAAGACTGTTTGACCAGGCCAGGGAACAAACCAGGCGAATCGTCTTGCCTGAATCGGACGATCCCAGGATCATGGAAGCGGCCATGGCGATCTCTCGTCAGCGGCTTGCCGGAATAATCCTGATCGGAAATCCCGGACCGTTCCCGGACAGCGGGCAAATCGAAGTCATTGACCCGGAAACCTCAGCGTTTAAAAATGACTACACGGAAAGGCTCCTGGAACTCAATCAGCGCCGTGGAATGCTCCGCGCAGAAGCCGAAACCCGAATCAGGGATCCGCTGGTATTCGCCATGTTGATGGTTGCGTCCGGTGATGCCGATGGATGCGTGGCAGGGGCCGTCAATCGCACCTCGGATGTAGTCCGGAACGCGTTGCGGATCATCGGCGCCAGTCCGGGCTCCAGTCTGGTTTCCAGTTTTTTCATCATGCAGCACGACCTGCCCCATCAGGCTGTCCAGGGCACCGCCCTGTATGCGGATTGCGCCCTGGTCATTGACCCCGACCCGCCTCAACTTGCCGGGATCGCAATCGCCTCGGCGGACAGCGCCATTTCCCTGCTTGGACTGGACCCGAAAGTCTGCCTGCTCTCATTCTCGACTTCCGGCAGCGCCAGCCACCCGCATGTGGACAAGGTCATCCGGGCCGGGCAGATCATCCGGGAAAAACGACCGGACATCGCATTGATGAGTGAAGTACAATTTGACGCCGCGGTCATACCTGAAATCCTCGAACGAAAAGCGCCCGGCATTCAGGTACAGGCGCCAGCCAATGTCTTTATTTTCCCCGATTTGCAATCCGCCAATATCGGCTACAAGATCGCGCAGCGAATCGGCGGGGTAACAGCGGTTGGACCTGTCCTGCAAGGTCTCGACCGTCCGGTCAATGATTTGTCGAGAGGATGCGGCGTGGATGACATCGTACAACTGGTTTGTGTGACTTCGGTACAGGCCAGCGCCCGGATGAATCCTGCACGCAGCCACAAACGAACGCCATGAAATTCGGTTTCAGGGTGATTCATCTTGAAAAACGCTTTCCGTTGGCGATCAGTCGCGGCGTCCAAACCGGTTCGGACAACCTCTTCGTTTCAGTCACCTGTCAGGATATTACCGGATGGGGTGAGATATGCCCGGGAAAAAGCGAAGGTGAAGACAGTGTGGAGTCCGCCCAAACCAGACTGGAAAATTTCCTCGGCCATGATCTGGAGCCATCCGGCCTGCAACCGCTATCCGTCCATCAGATTCATGACCGGGGGATCCGGCGGGGCCTGCCCCTTTGCGTATTGGCGGGACTTGATATGGCCCTTTGGGATTGGCTGGGGAAAAAAGCCGGACTTCCCCTTTATCGGTTGTTGGGTCTGGGCAGGCCAAAAGCGCCGACTTCAGTGACTATCGGCATCAATCCTCCCGAAGTGATCAAAGACCTGATACCATTGCTTCTCGAAGACCCCACAATCCGGTTTTTGAAGATCAAACTTGGATCGCCCGAGGGGGTCGAAGCGGATCAGGCGGCGTTTGCCCAGGTTCTCGAAAGTACGGATAAGGCACGAATCGGTTTACGGGTGGATGCCAATGGAGGATGGAGTACAGATGACGCCCTGTACATGATGAAATGGCTGGCGGAACGCAATACTGAATATGTAGAGCAACCCATAAAGGAAGGACAGGAGGAAGATCTGCCCAGGATTTTCAGGAACAGACCCCTGCCTGTTTATCTGGACGAGTCCTGCCGGGTTTCCAGCGATGTAAAGTCGTGGTGGCAGTATGTTGACGGGGTAAACCTGAAACTGATGAAATCCGGAGGTATTACCGAAGCGCTGCGAATTATCGCAGTAGCCAGATCATACGGCCTGAAAACCATGATCGGATGCATGAGTGAATCTTCCATGTCGATTTCAGCGGGCGCCGCCATCTCCGGACTGATGGATCATATCGACCTCGATTCACATTTGAACCTCACGCCAGACCCTTGCACCGGAGCGGCCTGGGTGGACGGCATGGTCATGCCGAATGACCTGCCCGGTCATGGCGCCACGATCAATCCACAATATCATGCTTGAGAAAAACCGGAAACTGGCCATCTACATGGAGGATAATCTGGACACGGATTACGGGAAAATGGGATTTGGCGTCATGCGGTACAGCCCCAATCCAGTCGTCTGTGTGATCGACTCCACGCACGAGGGCAAAAAGGTCAGCGAGGTTTGTGGAATGCCTTTCGACTATCCGGTAACCGGTTCGATCAAGGAGGCCGTCCGGATGGGCGCCCAGGCGCTTGTTCTGGGCACGGCTCCTTCAGGCGGACGGATCCCCCCGGAGTGGGATAAGGCGATTTCTGAATCCATCGATCAGGGCCTCTGTATTGTCAATGGATTGCATGACAATCTGAATGACCGCTATGGCAATCGTCTCTTGCCAGGGCAATGGATCTGGGACGTCAGGCAACCCGCGGCCATCCCGGATATTGCCAGTGGCCGCTGCGCGTCACTCGACAACAAACGGGTATTACTGGTCGGTACGGACATGGCCGTTGGGAAAATGACTGCTGGACTGGAAATCCACAAATGGATTCGTGGCCGCCATCCTGAACTGAAAACCGAATTTCTCGCGACCGGACAGATCGGGATCACCATTACCGGCAAGGGGATTCCACTGGACGCCTACAAGGTGGACCATGCCTGCGGAGCGGTTGAAGCCATGGTGCTGGAAACAGAAGATTCCGACGTCATCCTGATCGAAGGCCAGGGTTCGATTCTCCATCCCGGCAGCACCGCCACCCTGCCGCTGATGAGGGGCAGTTGTGCGACTCATCTGGTCATGTGTCATCGTTCGCACATGACCCGGTTGCGGAACCCGGAATCGGTCAAAATACCGCCACTGAAAGAATTTATCCGGCTGAATGAAGAGTTGACTTCAGTTTGCGGCTCCCTGACCCCGGCCACGACCATCGGCGTGGCGCTCAATACTTCGATGGTCAGTGAGCGCGAAGCATTGTCGGAAATAGCCAGACTGGAGGATGAAACCCGCTTGCCGGTCACCGATACAGTTCGTTTCGGACCGGAAAAACTCGCGAGCCGATTAATTTGACTGAATGGGACGGCATTACGAATCATGCCCTTTTGCGGACGCCGATTTCGGCGACCAGTCGTTTGTCGAAAACAGCGACGATCAATCCTCCGCCAACGATAAATGCACAGCCGACAAATGAAATGATGTCCGGCCAATCCCCCCAAATCAGATAACCCACCATCAGGGCAAGGGGTAAAGACGTGTATTCGAAAGGCGCAATGATGGAAGCCTGCCCGATACGGTAAGCCTGGGATATCAGGTAGCCGCCGAAGGCTACAACGAATCCGCATAGCGCCAGTAACTGCAAATCGGCAAAATCCGGCATTCTCCAGGCCCGCAGCAAAAACCCGACAGTCGGATTGCCGCTGTTATCGAACCGCCCGTCACCAACAATCAGTCCGATCACGACGCTCGCCAGAATGAAACAGACCTGAATATAAAATGTCATGGTGCTGGCCCGGTCCTGCAGGCCCAGTTTTCTGGTGACTATCTGCATTCCCGCATACATCAACGCCGCGAGGATGGGTAACAGCGAAGTAATCCGGAACAGGTCCGTACCCGGTCTCACCATGATCAACACCCCGATCAACCCGATTCCGATTGCGGCCCAACTGGTCACCCCGACCTTTTCCCCCAGAATCGGCTGGGCCAGCAGGCAGATGAACAAGGGTGCAATAAAAAACAGCGCCACCGTCTCCCCCATCGGCATCGTTGCCAGTCCCAGGAAAAAAAACATGTTGGCGAAAACCAGAAACATTCCACGCAAAAGATGCAGCGCCGGACGACGGGTTTTCAGTGATTGGACCCCGCCGCCGAAGAAGATGAAAACCAGCACGACAAGAAGCGCGAACAATGCGCGAAACAGCATGATCTGATGCAATGCATAGTACGGACTCAGCCACTTGATAATGGAATCACTGATTGTCAGGAAAACAAGCGCGCCTGCCAGGCACAGGATTCCTTTTGCATTTTCCGACAATTCAGCCCTGACGCGCGCTCAAGGCGGATTTCAGTTGCCTGCGGCGGGCATGCAGTACCGGTTCAGTATACCCATTGGGCGTTTCCCTGCCTTTGAACACCAGATCCAACGCCGCCTGAAACGCGATGCTGTTATCCGGATCGTCCGACATCGCAGTATAGGCCGGATCCTGCGAGTTTTGCCGATCCACCACACCGGCCATTTTTTCGAATACCTTACGCACCTGTTTTTCAGTCGTTACACCGAAATGCAGCCAGTTGGCAATATGCTGGCTGGAAATCCTCAATGTCGCCCGATCCTCCATCAACGCGACATCGCTGATATCCGGAACCTTGGAACAACCTATCCCCTGGTCAATCCAGCGCACGACATATCCCAGTATGCTCTGGGCATTGTTTTCCAGTTCCTTGATGATTTCACTGTGATTGACCGTCCGGCTCCCCAGGACGGGGATAGTCAGGATATCATCCAGATTGGCCCGCAAACAGGATTTCAAATGTTGTTGCCGGATATTGACATTGACATGATGATAATGCATCGCGTGCAGGCTGGCCGCTGTCGGCGATGGCACCCAAGCCGTATTGGCGCCTGCCCTTGGATGTGCGATTTTCTGCTCCATCATGGCCATCATATTGTCCGGCGCGGCCCACATCCCCTTGCCGATCTGACCACGGCCGGGCATACCGCACTCAAGCCCGACATCGACATTCCAGTCCTCATAAGCCAGCAACCAGGCAGACAGCTTCATATCATTCTTGGGTATGACCGCCCCGGCCTCCATACAGGTATGGATTTCATCACCGGTCCGATCCAGAAAGCCGGTATTGATGAAAATCACGCGCTCCCTGGCCGCGCGGATACACTCCTTGAGATTAACCGTAGTACGACGTTCTTCGTCCATGATACCGATTTTCAGGGTATTGGCCGCAAGACCAAGCGCCTGTTCCACATATTCGAACAACTCGACTGCCGCCGCCACTTCCTCGGGACCATGCATCTTGGGCTTGACGATATAGACGCTCCCCTTGCGGCTGTTTTTCAATTTGCCCGTTCCAACCAGATCGTGCATGGCGCCCAGCGCCGTAACCATCGCATCCAGGAATGTCTCCGGTATTTCCTCTCCCCGGCAAGTGACCGCGTCGGTATACATGTGCGTCCCCACATTACGCACCAGCATCATGCTTCGACCGTGCACACGAAAGGGGCTGCCATCCGGCGCCATGTACGAAAGGTCGGGATTGAGCGTCCTTTCCACCCACTTGCCTTCCTTGCGAATATTGGCTTTAAGGGTCCCTTTCATCAGGCCGGTCCAGTTACGATAAACCCGGATTTTATCTTCGGCGTCAACCGCGGCGACAGAGTCCTCACAATCGATTATTGTGGTCAATGCCGATTCAATCCGGATATCATATATGTTCGCCAGATCCCCTCTGCCGATAAAATAGCCTTCGCCGATACAGATATCGATATACAGATTATTGTGTCTGAACAGGATGTTGTCAGGCGCTTCCGGAGCGCCGCGATAACCGGCAAAGCATTCCCGCCAACCTGGTCCGGTCTCACTGCCGTCTCCCATCACGACAACGAGGTTTCCCGATTTAACCTTGTATTTGACCGCATAGGCGTGGCTGCCTACCGCCAGGGGAACCGCCTCGTCGAGAAACTGCCGTGCATAACGAATGACCTGGGCGCCCCGCACCGGGTTGTATCTTGCGGTTTTTTTGCAGCCCTGCACTTCGAGAATAATGTCGGTGCCATACAGAGCGTCATAAAGACTGTTCCACCTCGCATTGGCCGCATTCAATGCGTAACGCGCATTATCGACCGGTACGACGAGTTGCGGCCCGGCAATTTCACTGATCTCCTCGTCCACATTTTCAGTAGTGACTTCAAAGGCCCCGCCTTCAGGGACCAGGTAGCCGATATCCTGCAGGAAAGCCTTGTGCGCCGCGACATCAAGCGGGTCCTTGCCGTTTTTGTAATAGTCATCGATCTGGCGCTGCAAATCGTCGCGCTTGTCGAGAAGCGCCTTGTTTTTCCCGCCAAGCTCTTCAACTATTTGCGCAAGTCCGCCCCAGAACCGGTCCGAATCCACCCCCGTTCCCGGCAGAATCTCATCTTCCACCAGATTGTAAAGTCCTTCGTCTACGGCTAGTCCCTGAATATTGACCGGTTTGCCCATCATGTAAATCCCAATCTCTTGAAAGTAAAAAATAAAGACCGAACTATACCAATCTGGTATTCAGGGTCAACGCAATCATGGTCCGGTCCATCCTGGATTTCACCCCCGCGCCATCCGTCATCCCCGGCCCAGCCGGCAGGGGGTTCTCAACCCGTCCAGACAACCGGAAAAGCGGAATGCTCCATCGGCGCCCCCGCAGTCAGCGTGACCTCTTCAAAAGGCGGAGATGTGGTCCATGGACGAACGGCATAGACCGCATCGTCTCCCAGCCAGCGTGTCGAAAACCCCCGCCGCCGGGTTTTCAGGCCGGTCGTGGCCGGAGCGCCATGGATCGTTCTCATGTGGAATACAATACAGTCGCCGGGTTCAAGGTCCCATGACAGGATATCGTACCGGCTTCGATTGCCGTCGATATCGGGAATCGTTTCAAACCCGTCATGCCCGCTCGCATAATTTTCATGGTTGACGAAAAGTCTGGGATAGTACATCACTCCGGAATTGTGGGATTGCGCGATAAACTCCGGGCAGGCTGTTTTTGGAACCGGGTCGAGCGGCAGCCAGATCGAACATAACTGATTCCCATCGACACCCCAGTATGGCAAATCATGATGCCAGGGCGTCACCTCCCTGGTATCGGGTTCCTTGACAAGCACATGCTCGTGGTAGATGCGGATGGAGTCCGAACCGGTCAGTCGGGCCGCTATCTCCGCCGCCGGTGAATTCAGCACGAAATCCCGGTATTCCTCGATGATCTGCCAGTTGCAATAATCATCGTAGAAACCTCCGGGCTGACCGCGAGGGGTATATTGCGTACTGTATGGGCCGGGGTTCTCGAAATTCTTCTCCACCCCTGCGGCCAGTGACTCCAGCCATTCCCGGGAGAACGCCCGGCGCAGGCAGATGGCTCCCTCGCGATGGAATGTCTCGACCTGGCGTTGTGAAATGGATACGATGGACATTCGATTGATCTCAAAGACGGGTTTCAGGCAATCCGCAGACCAGAGGATCGCCCGGATTCGCGCGCCCCCAGAACAGCTTGCGAACCACCTCGCTGTTTTGCATGCCGGGAGATTCGGAATAACAGATCACAGGGACCAGTCTTGGCCGCTTGCCGCCAACCTGCGTGACACGATGAAGTGTCTGCCGTCCACCGAAAATCAATAACGTACCCGGAGTGAATGGCAGTTTCACGACCTTCCGGCGATCTCCGTTGAGTACATCCCTCACGATCCCGGTTTCATTCTCCAACCCCCTGATCAACGGCACATATTCGAATTCGCCCCCGGATTCCGGAGCCTGGAGCATCAACGTGACGGTAAATTCGGATTCGTCAAAATGCCAGCCATGTCTGCCCCCCTCGACAAAAACATTCACCGAACAGGCTCCGAACGGGTCCGCAAAGCGGTAAAACGGTTTTTTATCCAGCACATATCCGACAAAATCCTTCAGCGGGTCCCATTGATACAGACTTTTGAGCAACGAATCCTGCGGTATCAGATCATAAGCCACCGAACCGACAAAAGTTTGCTCCTGTCGATTGACCACAGAGTTCCGGGCTGCCCCTTCACGATTTTCAGTCAGATACACATTATGGGTACTGTCACAGAAGTAGGTATCGTCAATATACTCCCCGGCCTCTCTGGCAAGGCGCTCGCGGGCGACCGGCAATATGAAATCCGGCAACACACAAAGACCGGTTTCCTGATATTGCCTGCGGCATTGTCTGGCAAACTCAACCCCGGTTCCGGCATCCAGCCGGTCAACCGGATAACGGTGTAAATCAACCACTGTCGAGAATTCAGGCCGGGGCATGGTTTTTTGTAACAGGGCGCTCAGGAAATTGCGGTGAATGATGGTACTACAGGGATTTCAGATAGTCCAGCGCCCGGGATGATGCCGGTCCATGCGGCGGACGGTCTGTAACTGAGCCTGGGCGCGCCCTTTACCACTTGCAGAGTACTTCGTTGTCCACCGCGGGTTGCGGGGGGAAACGGCTGGCGAGAATGGCGGACAATCCGGATTGGATGTCCTCGCAACCCGTCTGGTTGAACAGGTTGAAGCGCTCTCCGGGGTCGTCGTCGAGGTTGAACAACTCGCCCCATTGTGGACGATGCGGATAGACCGTAAATCTCCATTGGTCGGTAGAGACGGTCTGGTTGTACAGTTCAGGTTTCGCTGTCGGGTGATATTCACCAAAATTGCAGGCGCGCAGAGGATGGCGGGGATCGGAAAATAACGGCGCCAGACTCCTGCCATCGAATTGATTGCGGTCGAATGGCAGGCCGGAAACATCCAGCAGCGTCGGCGCCAGATCGATATGGTTGGTCAGGGCGCGGGTGGTCTGCCCCGGCCGGATACCGGGTCCGCTCATGATCAGCGAGACCTCGGTCAACTGGCGATACGGCGGCGGCCCCTTGTGCAGCAGGCCATGGTCGCCGAGAAGTTCGCCATGGTCCGAGGTAAACACGATAAACGTATGGTCGGCCCGGCCACTGCTCTCAAGCGCGTCCACGATGGCGCCGACGCCGTCATCGATCATTTCTGTCATGGCGTGGGTGTATGCGATTGCCTTGCGCATGGATTGATCGCTGATCCCCCGGGTGGTAATCATCGAACCGGCTTCCATGTCGTCGTGCGCTGCCCAGTACAGTTCGCGAAACCCCTGCCCTTCGGGATAAAGCCGATCATAATAAGGCGGCATTCTGGACAATTCATCGCCCTCGACCTGCGGCAACGGCATATCATCCGGATGATACCGGTTCGCGTAAGGCTGCACCGGGTCAAACGGGTGGTGGGGATCCGGGTAGGAAACAAACAGAAAGAACGGGGCGTCCCCGGAGCGGGGTCGATTCAGGAACCGGACGGCACAATCCGTAATCCAGGTATTGTAATGCAGTTCGGCAGGAATTTTACTCACCCAGACCTCATCCAGGTCTGCGGGCGGCGGTTCATCGGCGCTTTCCGGCGCCAGCCATTTTGCCGCCTGCGGATGGTTTTTGTTCAACCAGTCAGCGTAATGACCCGCCAGGTGAGCGGTATCCGATTCACCCAGAAGCAGGTCGATGGTCTGGTAACCATAATACGGACCACGCCAGCCGGCAGACTCCGGTTTTTTCCAGAATGCCCTGGAATCCGGCATCTTTCTGTCAGCCGGGGCCAGCAGGGGTTGCAGATGCTGCTTGCCGACACTATGGGTCGTATAACCGGCGTTTGCCAGGAAATCGGCCAGCGTCGGCACATCGTCGGGCAGGGCCATCCCGTTGACGGCCAGCTTGTGATGTCTGGGATACAACCCGGTGGCCATGGTGGCCCGGCTCGGTGAACAGATCTGCATCGGCGTGATATGCCGATCGAACCGCATCCCCGCGGCGGCAATCGCGTCGATATTCGGCGTATTCGCTATGGCGTTGCCATAGCAGCCCAGGCTGTCGGAGCGTTGCTGGTCGGTACAGACAAAAA